>NZ_LMMT01000018.1 GCF_001422365.1 Pseudorhodoferax sp. Leaf265
CCTCTACTGACTCCGTATGCCTAGTCATATGCACTGTCCTGTTCCTATCTCCAAAGATAAGCGACAGGACGGGGCCGGGGAATCAGGGGGCTATCTCACTGGGGCCTGCAGTGGCGGCGCTGTTCGTACAACCGCAAGCTCCCTCGTCCCTAGGCCGGCGTGCCGCACTGTGCGGCACGCCGCGCGACGTTCATCCGGCAATTCGAAGGAGCGTTCGGTCGCTCGGCGAGCGATCTGCTGATCGAGATCCGCATGACAATTGGGGAACACAAGCTCAGCGCCACGCGGGCGTCGACAGCCGAGATTGGCGAGTCGTTGCCAGCGTGCGCGCCAGCAGGTTCACCGCGTTGTCGGCCACATACACTCGTACCGGCTGCGCGGTGCGGCCGAAGAGCCCATCAGCGCCGGCAGCAAAGGGAACACAACGCTGGGCATGCCGGTCGAGCACCCCACCATTCCCTCGTTGCTGCCCGACGCGGGCCACAGCAACGCGCTAGTCGGCAAATGGCAGCTCCGCTAGGTTCTGCAGCCGGAAGACCTGATCACCGTCTTTGGTGCCGCTCGCTGCTTGCCAAGGAATCAACTGGCGACTGCTTTGGGGACCAGCCAAGAGCCGTGACCGTCGCTTCGGGGCGCAAAGCGGTAATGGCCGAGAAGCGCAGCGGCCATGATCCACCCACCACAGGACATCAAAACATCGGCTGCAAGCGGACTGCCTTGCCGCGCAGAAGAATCTGCGCCGCCTTCTCGACAACTCTCCAGCCAGAGATTCCCCGTGCGCGGCTGACTGCTCCCTCTGCCCGCGCTTGCAGCCCGCCGCTTTCGTCATTTCTTCTTGTTCCCTTGGTCGTAGTGCCACTTGATGGAGAAGAACATGCACGTGCCGAAGACCAGCACCTTGAATGCAATGAAAGCGATGGGGACCCAATCCATGATGCTGCGTCGTTCCTGGTGATGTTTTGTCTGCTGCAGAACATTGCCAGCCTCCCGCAGCCGGCACCCGACGCAGTCCGCTGGAAAAACTACGGATCAGATGGCCTCGTGCGCCGGAGCCAGGCAACACGCGCGCACCACCCACCGCCTCACCGCAGCGACGACTTCAACATCCGGCACACCGCCAGCAGCGCCAGCAGGTTCGGATCGCGCTCGCGCGAGCGCAGGAAGTTCAACGCAATGGTCTGCCGCACGCGAAAGCGCGACTGCAGCGGCACCAGCCGCACATTGGCCGGCAGCACGCTGCGCACGCGCCCGGGCAGCAGCGTGCAGCCCACGCGCCCGTCCACGAGGTTCATGAGCGAGTAGATGTCGCCCGTGTGCATGGCGATCTGCGGCGCGAAGCCGGCGATGCGGAAGGCCTCGACGAAGCTGTCGTGCGTGGCGAAGCCGGCGCCCAGGCTCACGAAGCGCTCCTCCACGCAAGCGCCCAGGTCGACCTCGTCCATCGCAGCGTAGGCCGACTGCGCGGGCGCGGCGAAGAAGGTCTCGTCCTCGAACAGCGGCTCGGACTCCACGTCGGCCGCGCCGGCCGGCACGGCCATCAGCGCGGCGTCGATGGCGCCCTCGCGCAGCTTGGCCAGCAGGTCGGCGTTGGAGCCCAGCATGAGCTCGGTCTGCACCTCGGGCTTGCGCTGCTTCATGCCCAGCACCAGGGCCGGCACGGCGCGGCTGGTCAGCGAGTACATGGAGCCCATGCGCAGGCGGTCGGCCGCATAGCCGGCGATCTCGCGCGTGGCACGCACGCCGTCGGCCAGCAGCCGGTCCATGTCGCGCGCCATCTCGGCCAGGCGCTGGGCCGCGGCGGTGGGCACCAGGTTGCGGCCCTCCTGGCGGAACAGCATGCAGCGCAACGCCTCCTCCAGCGCGTGCAACGCGCGGTGCACGCTGACGGCGCTGGTCTGCAGCCGCTCGGCCGCGCGCGCGAGGCTGCCGGTTTCCATGAAGGCCAGCAGCACCTGCAGCTGGCGCAGCGTGATGGCCTCGTCGTCGAAGGCGGGCATGGGCGCGCGGGCGCCCTACTCGACGACCACGGCCGTGCCGCTGGCCGAGACCATCAGCATGCCGTTGTCGCGGCCCAGCACCTCGTAGTCCAGGTCCACGCCGACGACGGCGTTGGCGCCGGCTTCCTGCGCACGCTCCTGCAGTTCGCGCATGGCGATGTCGCGGGCGCGCTGCAGCTCGCGCTCGTAGGTGGCCGAGCGGCCGCCGACCAGGTCGCGGATGCCGGCGAACATGTCCTTGAAGACATTGGCGCCGAGGATGGCCTCGCCTGCGACCACGCCGCAGTAGCGGGTGATGCGCTTGCCTTCGATGGAGGGGGTGGTGGTGATCAGCATGCGGGGTTCCTTTCAGAGGCCGTAGGCCAGCCGCGCCGTGGCGTCGAACACGGCGGCCTGGTCGGGTGGCGCAACCCATTGCCGCGCCGCGGCCAGCCACGCATCGTAGCGGCCCGCCAGTTCCAGCACGGGCCAGTCGCTGCCCCACAGGCAGCGCTGCGGGCCGAAGCACTGCAGCAGCCAGCGCGCGTGGCGCTCCAGCACATCGACCGGCGCGCCCGTGGTGGCCTCGGTCCACAGGCCGGAGAGCTTGCAGAAGGCGGCCGTCTCGTCCGCGAGCGCCTGCAGGCCTTCCGTCCAGGCCGCCCAGCCCGCGGCGTCACCGGGGATGGCCGGCTTGGCGCCATGGTCGATCACGATGCGCAGGTCCGGGTGGCGCTCGGCCAGGCGCAGGATGCGCGGCAGGTGCCGCGGCTGCACCAACGCGTCGAACACCAGGCCGCAGCGCGCCATGGCGGCCAGCGCGGGGCGCAAGCCGCCTTGCAGGATCCAGTCCGGATCGGCGATGTCCTGCAGCATGGGGCGCAGGCCCTTGAGCTTAGGCCGGCGCGCCAGCGTCTCGATGCGCGCGGGCGCGTCGCCGGCCAGCAGGTCGACCCAGCCGACCACGCCCAGCACCGCGGGCACCTGCTCTGCCTCCTGCAGAAGAAACGCGGTCTCGGCCTCGGTCGGCGCGGCCTGCACGAGCACGCCGCCCTGCACGCCACAGGGCGCGCTCACGGCGCGCCAGTCGGCCAAACCCACGTCGCGGTGGATGGGGCCGAGCGCCGGCGTGAGCCAGCCGTAGTCGGCGCGGTCCAGCCGCCAGATGTGGAAATGCGCGTCGATCATGGCGTAGGAGCGTCGTGCGGCAGCAGGCCCTGGGTGCGCAGCGCCTGCCAGAACGCAGCCGGGATCGGCTGGGCCAGCATGGCGCGGCTGTCCTGCCACTGGGCCAGGTCCTGCGCGCCGGCCACGACGATGTCCACGGCCGGATGCGCCAGCGGGAACTGCAGCGCCGCCGCCCGCAACGGCACGCCATGGTCGGCGCAGGTGCGTTCGATGGCGGCCGTGCGCTCGATCCAGGCCTGCGGCGCGCGCGCGTAGTTGAAGCGCGGCTCGGCCCCGCCCAGCACGCCCGTGGCCAGGATGCCGGAGTTGAATGCGCCGCCCAGCGCGATGCGCACGCCGCGCTGCACGCACAGCGGCAGCAGGGCCGGCAGTGCGCTGTGGTCGAGCAGGCTGTAACGGCCGGCCAGCAGCAGGCAGTCGATGTCGGCACCGGCCAGCACGTCCAGGCAGACCTGCACGTCGTTGACGCCCAGGCCGATGGCACCGACCAGTCCCTCGCGCTGCAGTGCGCGCAGCGTGGGCAGGGTCTCGCCCAGCACCTGGGCCAGCACCCGCGGGTAGGCCGCGCCATGCGTGGCGGCGTCGCAGTCGTGCACGTAGGCCACGTCCAGCCGCGCCAGGCCCAGGCGCTGCAGGCTGTCCTCCACGCTGCGGCGCGTGCCGGCGGCCGAATAGTCCCAGCGCTGCGTGAACGGCAGCACGTCCACGTAGCCGTTCTGGTCGCGCGCGGCCTGGGCCTCCGGACGCAGCAGGCGGCCGACCTTGCTGGACAGCACGAAGCGCTCGCGCGGCAGCCCACGCAGCGCCTGGCCGAAGCGCTGCTCCGACAGCCCGTTGCCGTAGTGCGGCGCGGTGTCGAAGCTGCGGCAGCCGTGGTCCAGCGCCGCGGCCAGCACGGCCTGGGCCTCGGCCGGCGGCACGGCGCGGAACAGGTTGCCCAGCGGCGCACCGCCCAGGCCCAGGCGCAGGCCGTCGTTGCAGGCGGGAAAGCGCGTCACAGGCGCAAGCGGCATCGGACAGTCTCCTCAAGGAAAAATGTCGCTGACCCTATGACTAACATGTCAGTCCGTCAACAGGGCATCTGCCGATGGGACAAAGCCGGCCCGCTGGGCACCATGCGCGGCCCATGCTCAAGAACCTGTCCCCCCTGCTCTCGCCCGACCTGCTGCACGCGCTGGCGTCCATGGGCCATGGCGACGAGATCGTGCTGGCCGACGCCTTCTTCCCGGCCGCCACGCACGCGCAGCGGCTGATCCGCCTGCCCGGGGTGTCTGCCGACGCGGTGCTCGATGCCGTGCTCTCGCTGCTGCCGCTGGACAACTTCGTGCAGCAGCCGGCCTGCACCATGCAGGTGGTCGGCCGGGCCGACGAGGTGCCGCCGGCCGTCGCGCAGTTCACCGAGGTGCTGGCCCGGCATGGCGAGGCCGCGCCCGGCGCGCTGGAGCGCTACGCCTTCTACGAGCGCGCGGCCAAGGCCTTCGCCGTCGTCGCGACCGGCGACACGCGCACCTACGCCAACATCCTTCTGAAGAAGGGCGTCCTCCAGTGACGAAGCCGCGCCGCCTGGCGGTGGTCGCCCCCGAGCCGACCAGCCAGCGCGCGCGCGCCTACCAGGGCTTCACGCAGCAGATCCTGGCCGGCGGCATCAAGCCGGGCCAGTTCGTCTCGCAGCGCGAACTCATGACGCTGCTGGACATGCCGCTGGGCGCCGTGCGCGAGATGATCCCGCGCCTGGAGGCGGCCGGCCTGGTCAAGACCGTGCCGCAGCGCGGCCTGCAGATCGCGCATGTGGACCTCAAGCTCGTGCGCAACGCCTTCCAGCTGCGCGCCATGATCGAGCGCGAGGCGGTGCGCCATTTCGTGGCCGTGGTGTCCGATGCGGAACTGGCGGCCATTGCAGCCGCACACGAAGCCGTGCTGGCCCGTGCCCGGGCCGGCCAGGCCGACGGTGCGCTGCTGGACGACGCCCAGGCCGTGGACTGGGGCCTGCACGACCGCATGGTGGACGCCCTGGGCAATGAAATCCTGTCCGAGATCTACCGCGTCAACAGCCTGCGCATCCGCTTGATCCGGCTCGAACAGGCCGTGCTCACGCCGGCCGGCCTGGTCCCCGCGATGCAGGAACACCTGCAGTTCATCGCGGCGCTGCAGCAGCGCGATGCCGACACCGCCTGGCGCCTGCTGGAGGCCCACCTCGACAGCGCCCGCGTCCGCGCGCTGGCCGGCCCCGGTGCCGCCGCGCTCCCGCCATTCGAGAGGAGACATTCCTGATGGAGCACGCACTCACCGGCCTGTGGCCGGCCCTGGCCACGGCCTTCACGGCCAGCGGCGCCGTCGACACCGGCCGCACGCTGGCGCAGGCACGCCGCATGCTGGCCGCCGGCAGCGACGGCATCACGCTGTTCGGCACCACGGGCGAGGGCCCGGCCCTGACCGTGGCCGAGCGCCAGGCGCTGCTCGAAGCCGTTCTGGCCGATGGCGCGCGGCCCGAGCAAGTCATCGTCTGCACCACGGCCTGCGCGCTCGGCGACGCCGTCACGCTGGGCCGCCATGCCCTCGCGCTGGGCTGCACGCGCCAGCTGTACATGCCGGCCTTCTACTTCAACCACCCGCGCGACGCGGGCGTGGTGGATGCCGTGACGCAGATGGTGCGTGGCATCGGCAGCGACGCGCTGCGCGTGCTGCTGTACCAGTTCCCCTCGCTCAGCAACGTGGGCTTCAGCCATGCCGCCATCGCCACGCTGGCCGACGCACACCCGGGCGTGGTGGTCGGCATCAAGGACAGCACGGGCGACCGCGCACACGCGCTCGCGCTGGTGAAGGCATTCCCGCGGCTGGGCACGCTGGTCGGCGCCGAGCCCGATGTCGCACCGGTCATGCTGGCCGGCGGTGCCGGCTCCGTCAACGGCCTGGCCAACCTGGCCCCGCACCTGATGCGCCGCGTGGTGTCGCGGCCAGGCGAGGTCTCAGCGGCGGACCGCACGCTCATGCAAGGCCTGCTCGCTCTGCTCAGCGTGCGCCCGGACATGCCCTTCGTCAGCGCCTACAAGACCGCGCTGGCCGAGCAGCTGGGGGACGACGACTGGCTGCATGTGCGCGCCCCGCTCTCGCCGCTCGATGCGGCCGAGGCCCAGGCCGTGCGCGCGGCCTACCGCGCGCTGGGCCAGGATTTCGCGACCCTGTAGACACACCAACGGAGACAAGCCATGACCCATCCCGCCTTCAAGCGCCGTGAACTGCTGCAGGCCGCCGCCGGCGCCACCGCCATCGGCGCGCTGCCCCCCCTCTTCGCCCAGGGCAACTTCGACTGGAAGCGCCACGCCGGCACCAGCATCGAGGTGCACCTGATCAAGAGCCCGCGCGGCGAGCTGCTGCAGCGCCACCAGAAGGAGTTCGAGGACCTCACGGGCATCAAGGTCGGCGCCGAGCAGATGCCCGAGCAGCAGTCGCGCCAGAAGACGGTGATCGAGTTCAACTCGGGCCGCACCAGCTTCGACGTGGTGCACCTGTCCTACCACGTGCAAAAGCGCCAGTTCGCCAAGGGCAAGTGGATGGAAGACCTGCGCCCGCTGTTCGCCAGCGCCGCGCCGCCGGACTTCGACCAGAAGGACTACTCCACGGGCGGCATGTTCTACGCCACGCAGAGCGACGGCCGCATCGACAGCCTGCCGCTGAACCTGGACCCCTGGATCCTGTACTACAACAAGGAGCTGTTCGCGGCCAAGGGCGTGGCCTACCCCAAGAGCTACCCCGAGATCCTGGAGGCCGCCAAGAAGCTGCACGACCCCGCCAACGGCATCGCGGGTTTCGTCGGCCGGGGCCTGAAGAATGCCAACGTGCCGCTGTGGACCGGCTTCTTCCTGGGTTGGGGGGGCCAGTTCTTCGACGCCAGTGGCAAGCTCGCGACGGAGACGCCCGAGGCCATCGCCTCGGCCACGCTGTACCGCGACCTGCTCAAGACCACGGGTCCCGCCGGCATCGCGGGCTACAACTGGAACGAATCGCAGAGCCTCTTCCTGCAGGGCAAGGCCGCGATGTGGATCGACGGCTCGGGCTTCGCACCGCCGCTGGAAGACGCCACCAAGTCCAAGGTGGTCGGCAAGGTCGGCTACGGCGTGATGCCGCCCGGCCCCAAGGCCCAGGTCTCGGCCACCTTCGGTGACGGCATCGGCGTTTCCTCGTTCTCCAAGAAGAAGGAGGCCGCCTTCCTGTACATCGTCTGGGCCACCAACAAGGCCATGCAGGCGCGCATGCTGGCCACGGGCTCGGGCGCGCCGGTGCGGCTGTCGGCCTATGGCGACAAGGATGCGATCGCCAACCTCAAGGTGCCGGCCGCCTGGCTCACGGCGGTGGCCGAGTCGCTGCGCATCGCCAAGCCGGGCCTGCCCATCATCGAGCCCGTGACCGAGTTCCGCGATGTGTACGGCATCGCGCTCAACAACATGCTGACCGGTGCCGACGTGGCGGCCGAACTCAAGAAGGCCACGGCCGAGTTCGCCCCCGTGCTGGCCAAGTCGGAGAGCTGATGCGCAAGCGCGTCTCGCCCTTCCTGTGGTTCGTGCTGCCGGCCGTGCTGGTGGTTCTGGCCGTGATCGTCTTCCCGTGGATGTTCACGCTGTGGATGAGCCTGTTCGACTGGAAGATCGGCTCCAAGGCGCAGTTCGTGGGCCTGGCGAACTACCTGGAGCTGGCGACCAACACGCGCTTTCTCACGTCCATCCTGCACACGCTGGTGTTCACGGCGCTGGCGGTCATGGCGCCGCTGGTGCTGGGCACGGCGGCCGCGCTGGTGTTCCACCAGAAGTTCGCGGGCCGCGGCTTCTGGCGCGGCGCCTTCGTGCTGCCCATGATGGCCACGCCGGTGGCCATTGCGCTGGTCTGGGTCATGATGTTCCACCCGCAGCAGGGCGTGCTGAACTACCTGCTGTCGCTGGTCGGCATCCCGCCCAGCGAGTGGGTCTACTCGCCGATGCTGGCGATTCCCTGCCTGGTGCTGGTCGACATCTGGCAGTGGACGCCGCTGGTGATGCTGATCGTGCTGGGCGGCCTGGCCTCGCTGCCGGCCGACCCGTTCGAGGCCGCGCACATGGAGGGCGCGACGCGCTGGCAGACACTGCGCTACGTGACGTTGCCACTGCTCATGCCCTTCATCATGGTGGCCGCCGTGGTGCGCCTGATCGACGCGCTCAAGACCTTCGACACCATCTACGTGATCACGCAGGGCGGGCCCGGCACCTCGTCGGAAACCATCAACCTGTACCTGTACCTGCAGGCGTTTTCGTTCTACCAGATCGGCAAGGCGTCGGCGGTCGTGGTGGTGTTCTTCGTGTTGGTTGTAGCGCTCAGCCTCCTGCTGTTCTGGCTCAAGGAACGGTCCCGCTATGACGCGTAAGCTCATCGACAAGGCGCTGCTGGCGCTCTGCGTGTTCCTGCTGGTCTCGCCCGCCATCGGCTTCTTCCTGTGGATGCTGTCGCTGGCGTTCAAGAACGAGGTCGACAACCTGGCCTACCCGCCGGTGTTCATCCCGAGCCCGCCGACGCTGGACAATTTCCGCAAGGTGTTCGACAGCGGGCCGTTCTTCCAGTACTTCCTCAACAGCATCACGGTCTCGGGCCTGGCCACGCTGGTGGCGCTGTTGATCGGCGTGCCGGCCGGCTACGGGATCGCGCGGCTCAAGGCCAGGAAGCTCTTGCTGACCATCCTGATCGCGCGCATGACGCCGGCCATCAGCTTCCTGATTCCGCTGTTCACGCTGTTCCAGGCGCTGGGCCTCACGGGCACGCTGGCGCCCGTGGTGATCACGCACCTCGTGATCACGGTGCCCATCATGGTCTACATCGTCGCGGGCTACTTCGAGACCCTGCCGCTGGAGCTGGACGAGGCCGCGCTCATGGACGGCTGCTCGCCCTGGCAGCGCTTTCGCCACATCGCGCTGCCGCTGGCGCGGCCCGGCATCACGGTCGCGGCCATCCTGGCCTTCATCTTCTCGTGGAACAACTTCATCTTCGGCGCCGTGCTGGCCGGGCGCGAGACCCGCACGCTGCCGGTGGCCATCTACAACGTGCTGACCTTCGAGCAGATCGCCTGGGGGCCGCTGGCGGCCGCGGCGCTGCTGGTCACGCTGCCGGTGCTGGTCCTCACGCTGGTGATTCAGAAAGAAATCGTCGGCGGCCTCACGGCCGGCAGTGTGAAGTAGAGGCGTCATGTACATCGTCAACGGAGATCTGATGAACCACGATTCCGAAGGCCGCGGAGCAGGCCATGCCAGGGCACCCGCGGAACTGGCTCTGCCAGGCCGCTGGGTGCGCCCCCCTTCGCGCAGCGGAAGGGGGGAGCGGCGAAGCCGCCTGGGGGGATGGCACTGATATGGCATCGGTCACCCTGTCGGGCATCACCAAATCCTTCGCGGAGACGAAGGTCATCAAGGGCGTGGACATCGCGATTGGCGACGGCGAATTCGCGGTCTTCGTCGGCCCCAGCGGCTGCGGCAAGTCCACGCTGCTGCGCATGATCGCGGGGCTGGACGCGCCCACCACGGGCGAGATCCGCATCGGCGACACCGTGGTCAACGAGCTGCCGCCCAAGCAGCGCGAGGTCTCCATGGTGTTCCAGACCTACGCGCTGTACCCGCACATGACGGTGCGCGAAAACATGGGCTTCGGCCTCATGATCGCCGGCACCGCGGTGGACGCCATCACGTCGAAGGTGGCCGGCGCCGCGCGCATGCTGGGGCTGGACGCGCTGCTCGACCGCCTGCCCAAGCAGCTCTCGGGCGGCCAGCGCCAGCGCGTGGCCATGGGCCGCGCCATGGTGCGCGACCCCAAGGTCTTCCTGTTCGACGAGCCGTTGTCCAACCTGGACGCCAAGCTGCGCGTGCAGATGCGCACCGAGATCCGCGCGCTGCACCAGCGCCTGAAGACCACCTCGGTCTACGTCACGCACGACCAGGTCGAGGCCATGACCATGGCCGACCGCATCGTGGTGCTGCGCGATGGGCTGGTCGAGCAGGTCGGCACGCCCGTGGAGCTGTACGACCGGCCCGGCAACGCCTTCGTGGCGACCTTCATCGGCTCGCCGTCCATGAACTTGCTGCCGGCCACGGTGCAGGGCGCAAGCGCCGGCACGCTGGGCGGCGCGGTGCCGCTGCCCGCGTCGGCGCAGAACCTCGAAGGCCGCAAGGTGTTGCTGGGCCTGCGGCCCGAACACCTCCAGGTGCAGACAGTCGGCACACCCGGCATCGCCTGCGAGGTCAAGGTCGTCGAGTTCAGCGGCGCCGACACGCTGCTGGCCTGCGAGTCGCACGGCCAGGCCGTGCAGGCCCTGGTGCACGACCGCTTGCTGGTCAAGCCCGGCGACGCGATCAGCCTGGGTATCGCGCCCGAACTCGTGCACCTGTTCGACGCCGGCACACAGCAGCGCCTGTAGATCAGGCGTGCACGGTCCAGCCGACCAGGCGCAGGACCACGGGCCGCACCAGCATCACGCTGGCGAAGGCCGCCGGCATCGCCAGCGCATAGGACGCCAGCACGCGGTCGAGGAAGCGCGCGTCGACACCACCGTTGGCGGCGACGATCACCATGCTCATGAGGAAGGCCATGATGCAGGCCATGTAGAACGCGAACGCCACGGGCGCCATGCGCTTGGGAAGTTTCCAGGTGCGGGGAGAAGCAGTTTGCGAAAGCATGGTGTCTTGAAAGCGATGAAAAGGAATCGGAAAGCGAACGCGCGGACCGCACTCTAGGGCCGCGCAACGCTGCGCGGTAGACCCGGATCGCCTGCTGCAGTCGATGTCTAAACTATCGAATCAGCATCCTCACCTACAGGCTTTTTTCCATGCTCCAGCTGCGCGGCATCGAAACCTTCCTCAAGGCCGTCGACGGCGGCAGCATCGCGGCGGCCGCGCGCCAGCTGGGGATCACGCCCGCGGCCGCGAGCCAGAACATCGCACGGCTCGAGCAGGCGCTGGGCACGCGGCTGCTCACGCGCACGACGCGTTCGCTCGCGCTGACCAATGCGGGCGAGCTCTACCGCGCCCGCGTGGCGCCCGTGCTCGCACAGCTGGAGATGGCCGAATCCGACATCGCCGACCTGGAGGGCCAGCCGCAGGGGCGGCTGCGCATCTCCTGCGCGACCGCCTTCGGCCGCAGCATGCTGGCGCCGCTGCTACCGCGCTTCATGGCGGCCCATCCGCGCGTGACGACCGAGTTGCTCATCGTCGACCGGCAGGTCGACGCACTCAAGGAAGACGTGGACATCAGCATCCGCTACAGCCATGCGCTGGAGCCCGGCATGGTGGTGCGCCGCATCGCGGCCGTGCCCATGGTGTTCTGCGCCGCGCCGTCCTACCTGGAGCGGCGCGGGCGACCGGCCACGCCCGAGGACCTGGCGCAGCACGACTGCCTGCTCTACCGCATGGAGGTCGACGGCAAGGTCATGCCCTGGCCCTACCTGCGCGAGGGCACGCGCGTGGTGCCGGAACTGCGCGCCGCGGCCGTGGCCAACGACGTCGACACGCTGGCCATGCTGGCCATGCACGGGGCGGGCATCACGCGGCTGGGCTGGTTCATCGCCAGGCCGCTGATCGCCCAAGGCCGGCTGGAGCCGCTGTTCACGCAGAGCACGCGCAGCCGCAAGGCCCCGCGCATCGACCCCGAGCCGCTGGAATTCTTCCTGTGCTACCGCGACCGCCAGCACGTGCCCGCCAAGGTGCGCGTGTTCGCCGAGTACCTGGCCGAGGCGCTGCGCGCGCACCCGGACCTGCGCATGCCCGCGTGATCCGGACAGGCCGGGCCCCGCAGGCCACGGGGTGGCGTGGGCTCAGCGTCCCTTGCTGCCCTGGCGGCTGCGCACCTGGTTGCCCGACCCGATCTGCGACGCGCGGTCGTTGCGGCTGGCCGGCGAGCGCTGCGATTGGTGGACCTGGGTGGCGCCGCCGGGCGTAGGCTGGTTGCGGTCGTTGGCGACCTTGCCGTGGGCCTGCGCCTGCGGCTCGCCGTCCATGTCGCTGCGGGTGGACGAGGGCTGCTTGGACATGGCGACTCCTGGGTGTCGTGGAACAAGTCACCATGCTCGGCCCCCCCAGCGTGCGGGCGGTGTAGGCGCAGGCCGATTCGGGCGCCGGCCGGTGCCTGGCGCGGCGGCCTGCGCCGGCCACGGGCGGGCGCCGCGGGCCCCGGACACGCGACACTGGCACACTGGCTGCAAGGCGTGTGTGGCTACCCGCCCTTCCACGGCCGCCATCACACACTCCATGCTCCGACGCAAGACCCTGAAGACCCTCACGCGGCTGTTCACCAGCAGCCTGGCACCGCTGATGCCGCCCAAGCCGCGGCGCAGCAAGGCGGTGTTGGTGAAGACCACCAAGCCCGCCAAGGCCCGCACCGTGCGCACGCCGGCCCAGGCCGCACCGACGGCCAAAGCCGCGGCCAAGCCCTCGGCCGGGCGCTGGCTGGTGGGCGTGGCCGTGGCGCCGGTGGGCAAGCGGCGCTACCGGCTGTTCCTGCCGGCGGGCCGCAAGCCGGGCCAGCGCATCCCGGTGGTGGTGATGCTCCACGGCTGCGACCAGAATGCCGCTCGCTTTGCCGACAGCACGCGCATGCACCTGCTCGCCGCGCGCGCCGGCTTCGCCGTGCTCTATCCCGAGCAGGACCGTTTGGCCAATCCCAATGGTTGCTGGAACTGGTATGAGACGCGCACGCAGCGGGCCTTTGCCGAGGCGGCGCTGATCCTGCAGGCGGTCGACCAGGTCTGCACGCTGTACGGTGGCGACCGCACGCGCGTGGCCATCGCCGGCCTGTCGGCCGGGGCCGGCATGGCAGCGCTGGTCGCGGCCCGCTACCCGGAGCGCTTCCAGGCCGTGGCCATGCACTCGGGCGTGCCGCCGGGCGTGGCGGACAGCACCGCCTCGGCCCTGCGCGCGATGGCCGGCCATGGCGCGGCCGACGCCCTGGCCGCAACGCCCGAGGACATGCTGGCGCGCTGGCCCGCCCTGCTCGTGATCCAGGGCGGGCGCGACCGCGTGGTGGCCCCGCGCAACGGCGAAGCGGCTGCCTCGGCATGGGCCCAGGCAGCGCAGGCGCTGCCGTGCACCACGCGCGCGGTGCAACGCGGCAAACGCCATGCCATGCACATCACCGACTACCGCGTGCGCCAGCACACCGTGGCCTCGCTGGTGGAGATACCGGCCCTGGGCCACGCCTGGAGCGGCGGAACGGCCGCGCAGTCCTACGGCGATCCACAGGGGCCGGACGCCTCGCGGCTGGTCTGGGCATTCGCGCAGCGCCAGTTCGCGCGCCGGCGCTGAACGGGCGTCCTCAGCTTTCGCAGAATTCGAGGAAGGCGTCGAGTTCGGTGGATTTGTCGAACACGGCGTCGGCACCGAGTGCCAGGCACTGGGCGCGGATGTCGACATCGGCGTAGTTGGTCAGCACCACGGCACGCTGGCGGCCGTTGCGCGCACGGCAGGCCTCCAGCACGCCGAGGCCCGAGCCCTCGCGCAGGAACAGGTCGATCACGGCCAGTTGCCAGCCGTCGGGATGCGCGCGCAGCCACTCGGCGGCATCGCCTTCCGATTCGGCCCAGGCCACGACGCGCATGTCCACGAGTTCTTCCAGCGCGACGATGAGGTTGTCGCGGATCAGAGCGTTGTCTTCCACCAGAAAGACCACCAGGGGAGCATCAGCACGGTCCATGCGTCGGATACTGCACGGCATCGCGCGCCGCTGGCAGCGCGCATGGTCGCGGCCACGCGTAGGACGCCGCCGGGCGCTGGCGCCGCCGTCAGCGCGGTGCCACGGCTTGGGCGATGGCCTGCGCCAGCGCTGCCTGGTCGAAGGGCTTGGCCAGCCGCACGGCCGAGAACGGCAGGCTGGGCGGCAACTCCGCGTAGCCGGTGGCCAGCACCACGGGCAGCTGCGGCCGCGCCTGCAGGGCGGCGGCGATCAGCTGCGCGCCGGTCATGCGCGGCATCACGTGGTCGGTCACCAGCAGGTCGATCGCCGGGTTCCCGTCCAGCAGGCGCAAGGCCTCGTCGCCCGAGCCGGCCTGCAGCACCGTGTGGCCCAGCTCCTCCAACAGGGCCGCGGTGTTGGTCAGCACCAGCACGTCGTCGTCCACGGCCAGCACGCGCAGCGGGCGGGTGCTGGCCAGCGTGGCGCCATCGCGGGCGGGCCCGTCCACCGGTTCGTCTCCCGCGGCAGCCGGCAGCCACAGCGTGGCCGTGGTGCCCTCGCCCGGCTGGCTTTGCAGCATGAAGCGCCCACCCGACTGGGCGGCCAGGCCGTGCACCATGGCCAGTCCCAGGCCCGTGCCCTTGCCCGCGCCCTTGGTCGTGAAAAAGGGCTCGGTCGCCCGCGCCAGCGTGGCCGCGTCCATGCCGCTGCCGCTGTCGGCCGCCACCAGGCGCACATAGCGCCCGGGCGCGAGGTGGCCGTCCACGGCCACCGTTTCTTCTTGCGCCTGCAGCAGCAGGCGGCCGCCGTCGGGCATGGCGTCGCGCGCGTTCACGGCCAGGTTCAGCAGCGCCAGCTCGAGCTGGTTGGCGTCCACGCGCACCGGGCACAGCGCCAGCGGAAACTCGGTCTGCAACTGCACCATGCTGCCCAGGCTGCGCGCCAGCAGGTCTGCCATGCCGCCAACCAACGCCGGCAGGTGCACCACGGTGGGCTTGAGGTCCTGGCGGCGCGCGAAGGCCAGCATGCGCTGCGTCAGCGCCGCGCCGCGCCGCGCGCCGCTGAGCGCGTTGTCCAGCAGCTGCGCGAGCTTGGGGTCGTCGGGCAGCCGGCGCTTGGCCAGGCTCAGGCTGGACATCACCACCATGAGCAGGTTGTTGAAGTCGTGCGCCACGCCGCCCGTGAGCTGGCCGATGGCGTCGAGCTTCTGCGACTGGAACAAGGCCTCGCGCGCCTGCTCCAGTGCCTGCTGGGCGGCACGGCGCTCGGTCAGGTCGCGCGTGACCTTGGCATAACCGATGATGGAACCGTCCTCGCCGCGGATCGGATCGATGACCACCAAGGCCCAGAAGCAACTGCCGTCGCGGCGCACGCGCCAGCCTTCGGCTTCGAAGCGGCCCTGCGTGGCGGCCGTCATGAGGGCCCGCGCCGGCAGGCCGGCGGCGCGGTCGGCCTCGGTGTAGAAATTGGAGAAGCTGCGTCCCAGGATCTGCGCTGGCGTGTAGCCCTTCAGGCGCTGCGCACCGGCGTTCCAGCTGACCACCCGGCCCTCGGGATCGAGCATGTAGATCGCGTAGTCGGTGACGGCCTCGACGAGCAACCGGTAGCGCATCTCCTCGTCAAGCTGGGCCAACTGCATTGGTGGGGGCGCTGGAGAAGTCATCGGGCAGAATGTCCCGCGCCACTATAGCCACGCCCAGGCGGGAACCGCCGCCAGGCGCAGCCGAATGCGGCGTTGTCTGACAGGCCGGTGTGCCCGCCCCTCTCAGTACCCGCGCGATCGGTCGATGCGGTTGTCCGGCGGCTCGCCGGCCGCGACGCGCAGGATGTTGGCCGCGATCTGCCGGGCCGACGAGGACGGGATGGCGACCGAGGCCAGGTGCGGCGTGATCAGCACATGGGGCATGCCCCACAACGGATCGGCGGCCGGCAGGGGTTCGCGTTCGAAGACGTCCAGCGTCGCACTGCCGATGTGGCCGCTCTGCAGCAGTGCCGTCAGCGCGGCCTGGTCGACCAGCGCGCCCCGGGCGACATTCACGAACGCGGCGCCGGGCCGCAGGCGCTCCAGGCGCGTGCGGTCGAACAGGTTCTGCGTCTGCGGCGTGAGCGGCAGCATCAGGACCACGATGTCGGCCTGGCCGAGCACCGCATCCAGCGTTTCCATGCCCGAGAAGCAGGCCACGCCCTCGATCTGGCGCGGGCTGCGCGACCAGCCCAGCGTCCTGAATCCCTGGCGCTGCAGTTCGTGGGCGGCCGTGGCGCCGAGCTGGCCCAGGCCCAGCACCGCGACCGTGGTCTCGTCGGGCGCGCGCGGGTGGCGATAGGCCCATGCGCCGCGCCGCTGCGCCTGCTCGAAGTACGGGATGTCGCGCGCATGCCGCAGCACGGCGAACAGCACGTAGCCGGCCATCATGCGCGACATCTGCGGATCGGTGATCCGGGTGATGGGAACGTCGGGGGGCAGGTCCTTGCGCGCGACCAGCGCATCGACGCCCGCCCCCAGGTTGACGATGAGCCGCAGGTTCGGCATCTGCCGGAAGAAGCCCTCGGGTGGCTTCCAGGCCATCGCGTAGTGCACGTCCTGCAGCCGTTCGACGGCGCTGGAATGCACCACCTCCAGGTCCGGGAGCTGCGCCTGCAGCGCATGCTTCCAGGTGTCGAAGTCGTCGAAATCGCTGTAGAAGACCAGGGTGCCCAGGCTTGTCCCCATCCTCAGCCGCCCGGTCGGCTCTTGCGCACCAGGCGCGCCACGGCTTCGATGGCGAATTCGTAGCCATCGCCACCCAGGCCTGCGATCACGCCGTCGGCCGCCTTGGAGATGAAGGAGTGGTGGCGGAAGGGCTCGCGCTTCCAGATGTTGCTCATGTGGGCCTCGATGATCTTGCCCGGGAAGGCCAGCAGCGCGTCGAGGATGGCGATGGAGGTGTAGGTGAGCCCGGCGGCGTTGATGACGATGCCGTCGGCCACGCCGCGTGCCTCCTGCAGCCAGTCGATCAACTGGCCTTCGTGGTTGGACTGCAGGAAGCGCAGCTGCACGCCGAGTGCAGCGGCCTTCTGCTCGCAGCGCGATTGCAGCTGCGGGAAGCTGTCGCTGCCGTAGGTCTTGTTGGCGTCCAGGCCGTAGAGGTTGGCGTTGGGGCCGTTCAGGAACCAGACCGTGAGGGGGAGCGTGGCGGTGTCGGGCATGGGTGCTCTCAAGCGTCGTGGGGAAGGGTGGCCTGCATGGCGGGCAGTTGCGCGAAGCCGGCATGCCAGCGCGCCGCGGCGGGGTGGCTGCTGCGCCAGTCCAGCTCGGGGAAGCGGAAGTCCAGGTAGCCCAGGCCGCAGCCGATGGCGATCTCGCCGATCGTCGGGGCTGCCGTGGCCAGTTCCGGCGCGGCAGCGTCGATGGCCTGCAGGCAGGCCGCGACCTTGGTCAGCAGCGCCTCGCGCCAGACCGGCCACTGCACCTCGGCAGGCCGCGCCGTCAGCTCGTAGCGCGCCAGCAGCGCGGCATCGAGCAGGCCGTCGCCCAGGGCCTGGCGTGTCAGCGCCGTCCAGCGCGCGGGGCCGGCGGCCGGGAAGATGCCGGCGCCGCCCAGGCTGTCGATGTACTCGCAGATCACGCGGCTGTCGTAGAGCGACTGGCCGTCGTCCAGGATCAGCGTGGGCACCTTGGCCAGCGGGTTGTGCGCTGCGATGCGGCCATCGCGGCGCACCGGGTGGGCGGCACTGTCCAGCCACTGGATGCGTGCGGCCTGGCCGCTCAGGTGGGCGCAGACCATGACCTTGCGCACGAAGGGCGAGGTGGGGGCATAGAGCAGCTGCATGGTCAAGGCACCAGGACGAGTTTTCCGAACACCTGGCCGCTTTCCAGCAGCCTGTGGGCCTGCGCGGCCTGCGCCAGCGGCAGGCTGGCGTGCAGGCGCGGCGCGATGCGCCCGCTGCCGACCAGCGGCAGCACATGGCGCGCCAGCGCCTGCGCCATGCGGGCCTTCTCGGCGTGGGTCTGCGGGCGCATGGTGGACGCGTGCAGGCTCAGCTGGCGCTGCATCAGCGTCAGCAGTTCCACCGTGACGGCCGAACCCTGCAGGAAGGACAGGCTCACATGCCGGCCGCCGAAGGCCATGGCCTGCAGGTTGCGGCGCACGTAGTCGCCGCCCACGATGTCCAGCACCACGTCCACGCCGCAGCCCCCGGTGAAGTCCAGGCAGGCCTGGACGAAGTCCGTGGTGGGCCAGCAGACCGCCAGGTCGGCACCCAGGGCCCGCAACGCGGCGCAACGGGCCGCGTCGCTGGCGGTCGCGATGACGGTACAGCCGGCCGCGTGCGCCATCTGCACCGCCAGCGTGCCGATGCCGCCGGCCGCGCCGTGGATGAGCACGGTCTCGCCCATGGCCAGGCGGCCCAGCTCGAACAGGTTGTGCCAGACCGTGAACAGCCCCTCGGGCAGGGCCGCGGCCTCGGCGTCGGACAGCCGGGCCGGCACCGCGAACGTGTGCGCGGCCGGGGCCACGCACCAGGGCGCGTAGCCGCCGCCCGGCACCAGCGCCATGCGCCGCTGGCCCCGCAGCGCGGGATCGGTGCCCGTGCCGCAGGCGACGACCTCGCCGCAGACCTCCAGGCCCAGCACGTCGGTGGCGCCGGGCGCGGGCTTGGCGATGCCCTGGCGCTGCATGATGTCGGGCCGGTTGATGCCGGCGGCCAGCACGCGCAGCAGCAGCTCGCCGGCGCCGGGAACGGGCACCGGGCGCTCGGCCAGCGCCAGCACGCCGGCGTCGCCGGGTTCGCGGGCGACGATGGCCTGCATGGTGGATGGCAGCACGTCGGCCATGGCGTTCATGGCCGTGGACTGAAGACGCTCACGCCTTCGTGGGCCAGTGCCAGGCCGGCCACCGAACCCACCGGCCACTGCTGCATGGCCGCCAGGCCCGGGCTGCGCACGGTGAGGATCTGGCGCGCGGTCATCGGCAGGTCCACATCGACGAAGGTGTTGATGTGGTCGCCCTGGAACACGTGGTGGACCACGGTGCCGCTCAGCACCGATGCGGGGTGCAGGTTCTCCATGCGCAGGTGCTCGGGCCGCACGTAGACGTCCAGCCGCTCGCCCTCGTGCGAGGCGTCCACCAGCCGGTCCTGCGACAGGCGGATCAGGCCCGAGCCCAGGCGCAGCTGCACATCGCCCGCGCTCTGGCCGTGGTAGTGGGCCGGCAAGATGTTCACGTCGCCCAGGAAGGACGCGACGAAGGGGTCCTGCGGGTTCTGGTAGAGCTCGGCCGGTGGCGCGATCTGGCGGATCACGCCGCCCGACATCACCGCGATGCGGTCGGACATGGCCAGCGCCTCGCCCTGGTCGTGCGTGACGAACACCGTGGTCAGGCCCAGGCGGCGCTGGATCTCGCGGATCTCCACCTGCATGGAGCCGCGCAGGCTCTTGTCCAGGGCCGAGAAGGGCTCGTCGAGCAGCAGCACCTTGGGCTGGATCACGAGCGCGCGGGCCAGCGCCACGCGTTGCTGCTGGCCGCCCGAGAGTTCGCGCGGCTTGCGGTGGCCCAGGCCGTCGAGCTTGACCATGGCCATGGCGTCGCGCACACGCCGGGCCGCCTCGTCCTGGGGCACGCCCTGCATGCGCAGGCCATAACCGATGTTGCGCTCCACCGTCATGTGCGGGAACAGCGCGTAGTTCTGGAACACCAGGCCGATCTGGCGCTTGTGCGGCGGCTCGCTGGTCACGGGCCGGCCGTCGATGAAGACCTCGCCGCGGTCGGCCTCGGCGAAGCCGGCGATCAGGTTCAGCAGCGTGGTCTTGCCGCAGCCGGACGGGCCCAGCAGGGTCAGGAATTCACCGCGCCGGATCTTCAGCGAGACCTCGTGCAGCACGGTCTGGTCGCGGTACTTCTTGACCACGCCTTCGAGGCTGACGGCCGTGTCGGCCGCGGCCGGGCCGGGCTCGGATGGGACTGGATGCATGCCGGGCACGATAAGCCAATCGGCCGCTTGCGGGCCTTTGCAGAAATTGAGGCCGCCCCTCGGAAAAAACGAAACAGACGCCTTCTCCCCAGGCCGCGGTGCACCCCCGGATGCAGGCGGCGCCGCTTCGCTTTTTCCTAAGCCTTGCGTCTGAAAAACGTGGTTCTCAAACGCAGCCCGCTTCATCAGACTCGGCCCCCATCGGTGTCTGGCGCCGGCTCGCCCGGCCGAAGCCACCAGCGTCGATGCTTCTGAGGAATACCAAATGTCAGTGGAGAAAATCAATACCCTGGTGGTCGGCGCAGGCCAGGCCGGCATCGCGATGAGCGAGCACCTGGCCGCCATGGGTGTGCCGCACCTCGTGCTGGAGCGCAAGCGCATCGCGGAGCGCTGGCGCTCGGAGCGCTGGGATTCGCTGGTGGCCAACGGCCCGGCCTGGCACGACCGTTTTCCGGGCCTGAAGTTCGAGGGCGTGTCGCCCGAGGCCTTTCCGCCCAAGGAGCGCATGGCCCAGTACTTCGAGGACTATGCGGCCATGCTCAAGGCACCCGTGCGCACCGGCGTGGAGGTGTTGCAGGTCGAGCGCCACAGCGGCCGCCCGGGTTTCAAGGTGAGCACCTCCGAAGGCGTGATCGAGGCCATGAACGTAGTGGCCGCCACCGGCCCGTTCCAGGTGCCGTCCTATCCCGCCATCGTGCCGGCCGACGCGCCCGTCGCGCAGCTGCATTCCTCGGCCTACAAGAACCCCGGCCAGCTGGCCGACGGCGCGGTGCTGGTCGTGGGCGCCGGCGCCTCGGGCTCGCAGATCGCCGAGGAGCTGCGCCAGGCCGGCCGCAAGGTCTACCTGTCGGTCGGAGAACACTACCGCCCGCCGCGCTCCTACCGTGGCCGCGACTACTGCTGGTGGCTGGGCGCGCTCGGTCTGTGGGACGAGGTGCGCATCAAGCCCAAGAAGAAGCACGTCGCCTTCGCCGTGAGCGGCTACGAGGGCGGCCGGACGGTGGACTTCCGGCGCCTGGCGCATGCCGGCATCGAACTGGTGGGCCTGACCCAGTCGTACGAGAACGGCGTGATGCGTTTCGCAGAAGGTTTGGCGAAGAACGTGGCCGAGGGCGACCAGGCCTACTTCGACGTGCTGCGCGACGCCGATGCCTACATCGCCGAGAACGGCCTGCCGCTACCGCCCGAGCCCGAGGCCTGGGAGCTGCTGGCCGACCCGCCCTGCCTGACCGAGCCCATCCTGAGCCTGGACCTGCAACAGGCCGGCATCACCACGGTGCTGTGGGCCACGGGCTTCCAGTTCGACTTCAGCTGGCTCAAGGTCAATGCCTTCCACGAGAACGGCGAGCCGTACCACAAGCGCGGCATCTCGGCGGAAAGCGGCATCTACTTCCTGGGGCTGCCGAACCTCGTGAACCGCGCCTCGTCGTTCATCTACGGCGTCTGGCACGACGCCAAGTACATCGCCGACCACATTCTTCTGCAGCAGGGCTATCTGTCCTACGAGAAGAGCTGATCGCGCCGCAGGCGTGCGGCAGGGGCCGCCGGATCGCGACGATCCGGCGGCCCTTTTCATTTTTTTCAGGAGAGCGAGCCCATGCCCGAGATCACCTGCATCGAGGACCTGCGCGTCCTGGCCAGGAAGCGCGTGCCGCGCATGTTCTACGACTACGTGGACACCGGTTCGTGGACCGAATACACCTACCGCAAGAACGAGGCAGACCTGCGCAGCATCGAGTTCCGCCAGCGCGTGGCCGTCGACATCACCGAGCGGAGCACCGCCAGCACCATGGTGGGCCAGCCGGTGCGCATGCCGGTGGCCATCGCACCGACCGGACTCACGGGCATGCAGCATGCCGACGGCGAGATCCTGGCCGCGCGCGCGGCACAGCGCTTCGGCATCCCGTTCACGCTGTCGACCATGAGCATCTGCCCGATCGAGGCCGTGGCCGAGGCCACGGGGCGCCACCCGTTCTGGTTCCAGCTCTACGTGCTGCGCGACCGCAGCTTCGTCGAAGGCCTGATCGACCGGGCGCGCGCCGCCGGTTGCTCGGCCCTCGTCGTGACCATGGACCTGCAGGTCTTCGGCCAACGCCACAAGGACAAGAAGAACGGCCTGTCCACGCCACCCAGGCCGACGCTGCGCAACCTCGTCGACCTGGCCGGCAAGCCACGCTGGTGCTGGAACATGCTGGGCACGCGGCACCGGCACTTCGGCAACATCGTCGGCCACGCCAAGGGCGTGGAGAACATCGGCTCGCTGGTGGAGTGGACGCGCGAGCAGTTCGACCCGCGACTGTCGTGGCAGGACGTGGAATGGATCAAGCAACGCTGGGGCGGCAAGCTCATCGTCAAGGGCATCCAGGAGCCCGAGGACGCGCGGCTGGCCGTGGCCGCCGGTGCCGACGCCATCGTGGTCTCCAACCACGGCGGACGCCAGCTGGACGGCGCCTCCTCGTCCATCGCCATGCTGCCGCACATCGTCGAGGCCGTCGGCGCGCAGGTGGAGGTGCACATGGACGGCGGCATCCGCTCGGGCCAGGACGTGCTCAAGGCCATCGCGCTCGGCGCGCGCGGCACCTACATCGGCCGCGCCATGCTGTACGGCCTGGGTGCGCTGGGCGAGGCCGGTGTCGCCAAGGCGCTGGAGATCCTCCACACCGAACTCGATCTGTCGATGGCCTTCTGCGGCCGCACCGACATCCGCGCCGTGGACCGCAGCATCCTGCGGCTCGGTTGATCAGCGGCAGAGGTGGTCGACGAGGCCGGCCAGCATGCGGTCGCAGGCCTGCAGCTGCGACAGCTCGACATACTCGTCGGCCTTGTGCGCCACCGTGATGCTGCCGGGGCCGCAGACCAGCACGGTCGTCTGCTGCCAGCTCTGCTGGAACAGGCCGCCCTCGCTGCCGTAGTCGACCCGGGTGGTGGGCGTGCCGGCGGGCAGCAGCGCGCGCAGCAGGCCGACGGCCGGCGCGTCCTCCGGCGTGGCCAGGCTGGGGTAGCTGTTGCGCAGCGTGACCTCGGGCAGCGGCGCGTCGGCATGCTGGGCCTCGCGCTGCACGCGCGCGGCCAGGCGCTGCAGGATGCGCTCGAGGATCTGCGCGGGCTGGTCCTGCGCGACGTTGCGGATCTCGAAGCTGAGCTCGCATTCGCTGGGCACGATGTTCAGCGCGCGTCCGCCCGCGATGGTGCCCACGTGCACGGTGGAGTACGGCACGCCGTAGCCTTCCTCGCGCGGGCCGGTCGCGGCCAGTTCGCGCTGCACCTCGCGCGCCGAGGCCACGAGGTCGCTGGCCATGTGGATGGCGTTGACGAACTGCGGCGCCAGGCCCGAATGGCCGGCCTGGCCGCAGCAGACCGCGCGGTAGGCGGCCTTGCCCTTGTGGCCGGTGCCGATGCGCATCAGCGTGGGCTCGCCGACGATGCACAGCGTGGGCGCGGGCAGATGGCCTTCGAGCCGGCGCAGCAGGTGGCGCACGCCGACGCAGCCGATCTCCTCGTCGAAGGACAGTGCCAGCTGCAGCGGGCGTTGCAGAGGCCGGCCGGCCGCCGCCACCATCGCCATGACCGCGCAGGCGACGAAGCCCTTCATGTCGGCCGTGCCGCGCCCGTAGATGCGGCCGTCCCGGTGCGTGGCCTCGAAGGGTGGCGAGGTCCAGGGCTGGCCTTCCACGGGCACCACGTCGGTGTGGCCGGACAGCAGCACGCCCGGCACGCCCTCGGGGCCGACCGAGGCGAACAGGTTGGTGCGGCGCGGGTCCTCGGGATCCGGCGCGCGCGTGGAGGCGATGCCGGCTGCGGCCAGGATGTCCTGCACCGTGGCGATGAGCCCGTCGTTGGGCTGCAGCGAGACCGAGGGAAAGGCGATCAACGTCTCCAACAGGGCGACGCTGGCAGAGGCGGCAGGGGTCATGGCTGTTGCGCCGCTGGCGCTACCAGATGGGGGTCGAAGAAGCTGGCCGCGCTCATGCCCGGGATGTACTGGTCGGAGATGTAGGCGCGGCAGCGGTCCATGAAGGCCTGGGTCAGCCGGGACTGCTTCACGGGCTTGTACGTCGCCAGCCCCAGCAGCATGGGCCGGTGCTTGCCGGCCAGGCGCAGGCGCACCAGGCGCTTGCCGTCCAGCGACAGGTTGGACTTGGGCCGCACGTTGAACAGCGCATAGCCGATGCCGTTGGCCGCCATGGAGCGCACCACCTCTTCCGAGCGCGAGCGCGCCACGATGTTGGGCGTCACGCCGGCGCTGGCGAACAGCGAGGTGAAGTAGTCCCGGCTCATGGGCAGGTCCAGCAGCACGAAGGGTTGCGGCGCGAGTTCCTCGAAGGTGACGGCCTTCTGCTGCGCCAGCGGATGCAGCTCGCTCACGAGCACGTAGGGCGGCAGCGTGGCCAGGCTCTCGAAGGCGATGTCGTCGTCCAGCCGCAGGTCGTAGGTCAGGGCCAGGTCGATCTCGAGCGCACGCAGCTTGTGCATGAGGACTTCCTGGTCGCCCTCCACCATCTGCATCTCGACCTTCTCGAACGCGCGCGCGAAGCCGAAGATGACCTCCGGCGCGATCATGGCCGTCAGCGACTGGAAGCTGCCCACGCGCAGCGCGCCCTGCATCACGTCGCCGGAGTCCGACGCGATCTCGTACAGGCGCGAGGAGCGTTCGAGCACGTCCTGGCACTGGTTCAACACCAGGGTGCCGATGGCCGTCAGCCCCAGCCCCTTGGAGGGATGGCGCACGAACAGCTGCACGCTGAGTTCGCTCTCGATGTGGGCGATGGCCGCGGAGATCGAGGGCGACGAGATGTGGATCTGCGCGGAGGCCGCGGCGATGCTGCCGTGCTTGGCCGTCGCGACGAAGTACTCCATCTGGCGCAGGGAAACGCGGTTGAGCATGTCGGTACAGAAGGGCGCGTCGGGGCGGCGCGGGATGGCAACGGGCCAGTGTAGCGACGCGCTTCTCAGAGGTCTCCCGGCACGCCAAAGCTGGGCGCGGCGCGCGGGTCCAGCGCACGCGTGATGTAGGCCGGCATCTGCGGCTCGTAGAGCTTCCAGGTGGCGTACAGCGCCTGCACCGGGTCGGCCTCGACCCAGTCCAGCCGCAGGTCGACGACGGGCCAGCTCTGTGCGCCATAGACCAGCAGGCCGGCCGAATGCACGGGCCCTTCCTCGCCACCGGCCGCCTGGCCGGCCAGCATGGCCTGCATCAGGCGCTCGGCCAGCCCACCCCCGGCCTGCTCGAACGCGACGAGCATGGCCGCCGGCACCTCGTGGCTGCGCAGCATGTTGCCGGCGCAGGCCGCATGCGTGCCGACCGCGCTTGCCAGCGTGCCCAGCGCGTTGGCCCCCGTGAACACCACCGGCGGGTGGTGCGCGTCGATCGCCATGAGCTGGCGGTAGTCGATGAAGGGGCGCTGCCGCAGCGCGGCCACGGCCTGCTCGGGCGTCTTGCCGGCGGCCATCAGATCGAGCAGCAGCGGGCCCAGTTCGGGATCGGTGATGTTCTGGCTGGCGGCCGCGCCCACGCCCTGGCGGCCGCGCACGCAGCGCGCCGCCACGGCGGGCGAGGACGAGGCCACGGCCGCACCGAACTGCCCGGTGGCGGGGCAGCGCGCAACGATGGAGAAGGTCATGGCGCTCAATCAGGAATGACGGCCGTTGCGTCGATCTCCACCAGCCACTCGGGCCTGGCCAGGGCCGAGACCACGATGCCGGTGGACACCGGGAACACGCCCTTGAGCCAGCGGCCGACCACGAGGTAGACGGCTTCGCGGTAGCGCGGGTCGATGAGGTAGATGGTGATCTTGCAGATGTCCTGCAGCTCGCCGCCGGCTTCCTTGAGCAGCATGGCGATGTTGGCCATGGCCTGCTCGGCCTGCCCGGCCACATCGCCGATGCACACGCTCTCGGAGGTGTCCAGGTTCTGGCCGATCTGCCCGCGCAGGAACACGGTGCTGCCCCGCGCGACGACGGCCTGGCAGAGGTCGTTGTCCAGCTTCTGCTCGGGGTAGGTGAGCTTGGTGTTGAACGGGCGGATGCGGGTGTGCTTCATGGTCGGCTGCAGGGCTGGTGACGGAAGACGCCGATGGCGTCGAAAACGGCATGGTCATCGCTGCCTGCCCTTGGCGCCATTTGTTTTTTCCGGCCGCCCGTTTAGGAATTTCCGAGCGGTGTGCGCGCCGCCCCCTCGGAAAATTTGAGGCACCTCTACGTAAAAGGCGACTTGGCCGAGCGCGCCGGCATTCCCATGATCCGGTCCGTGATGCGGGGACCGCTGCGGTCCCCAGGCATTCCAGTACCGGCAGATGTTCAACTTTTTCGATTGAGGTCAATCCATGATTCGCAAGCTTCTGACTCTGTGTGCGCTCTCGGCCACGCTGGGTGGCACCACCGCCTGGGCACAGGACAACGCGCTCGTGGTGAGCACCTGGGGCGGCAGCTTCCGCGACCTCATCGACGAGAACATCGGCAAGGAGTTCACCCGCCAGACCGGCGTGCCTGTGAAGTACGTGACGGGCGGCACCATCGACCGCCTGAACAAGGCCAAGCTGGCCTCCAAGCCCGAGAGCGACATCACCTTCACGACCTCGCACGTCGGCTGGCTCTACGTGAGCAGCAACCTGTTCGAGCAGATCGACACGGCCAAGATCCCGAACTACGCCCACCTGGTGGAGCGCGCCAAGATCAGCCCGTTCCACATCGGCAGCTGGGCCTACGTCTACTCCATCGGCTACCGCCCGGACCTGGTGCCCGCGAGCATCAAGCTGGAGAGCTGGAACGACCTGTGGAACCCGGCGCTCAAGGGCAAGCTCAGCGCGCCCGACTTCGACCCCAGCCACATCATCGCGGTGTCGGCCATGCTGTCGGGCGGCGATGCCGCGAGCTGGGAGAAGGGCCAGGACAAGCTCAAGGCGCTCAAGCCCAACTTCAAGGCCTTCTACACCAACGACGCCAACGCGCAGCAGCTGATCGCCACGGGCGAGACGCCGGTGGAGGTGATCCTGTCGATGAACGCGTACCACATGGCCAGCCAGGGCGTGCCGATCAAGGTCGTGATGCCCAAGGAAGGCGCCGTGCTGGGCGTGGACACCATGGCCATCATGAAGGGCACGACCAAGGCCGACCTGGCCTACAAGTTCCTGAACATCGCGCTGTCGGCCGACGTGCAGTCCAGGATCGTCGCCTCCAAGAAGGCCAGCCCGGTCGTCAGCAATGCCAAGGTGTCGGCCGAGGACGCCAAGCTGCCCGGCGTGTTCACGACCAAGGAGCAGTGGGACACGCAGACCATCGTGATCGACAACAAGCTGCGTGCCGAGAAGACCGCCGAATGGCGCAAGTGGTTCACCGAAAACATCATGAACTGATCTCCCCACGAGATCGAGCAACTGGGTTTCGAGAAGGGTGGGCATGCGTTCCGATCTACGCGCCTGGCTGGTGTCTCCGGCCGTCATCGTTGCGGTGTGCATCGCCGTGTCCCTGCTGGCCGTGCTGCAGTTCAGCTTCCGGGCCTTCGTGCCGGGTTCGCTGGACGTGGGCGGCTTCACGCTGGAGAACTTCAGCGGGCTGACCAAGTCGATCTACCTCACCGCGTTCGCCAACACCTTGCTGTTGAGCGTGGAGACGACGGTGTTCTCGCTGCTGGTGGCCTACCCGCTGGCCTATGCGCTGGTGCGCGTGCGCCACCGGGCGCTCAAGTCCTTCATCCTGGTGGTGTCCATCACGCCGCTGTTCCTGGGCGAGATCGTGCGCACCTACTCGTGGATCGCGGTGCTCGGCAGCAATGGCTTCATCAACGGTCTGCTGCGCCAGCTCGGTGTGATCGAGTGGCCGCTCGAACTCATGTTCACGCACCTGGGCGTGCTGGTGGCACTCGTGCACGTGACCATTCCGGTGGTGGTGCTGATGCTGGCCACGGCCATCTCGCACATCGACCGCGACTACGAGAAGGCCGCGCAAAGCCTGGGCGCGGGCCCTGTCAAGACCTTCCTGACGGTCACGTTGCCGCTGTCCATGCCCGGCATCCTGGCCAGCATCACCACCGCCTTCGCCTGGACCTTCAGCGCCTTCGCCACGCCGCAGATGATCGGCGGCGGCCGCGTGCCGACCGTGTCCACGCTGGTCTACCAGCTCGGCTTCTCGTCGATGAACTTCCCGCTGGCCGCGAGCCTGAGCGTGGTCGGCCTGCTGCTGACCGCCGCCGCGCTGCTGGCGCTGGCGCAGCTGACCAAACGGCTGAAGACCATCGGCGGCCACTGACACCATGAAGATCCAAAGCGCCCTGCCCTTGCCGCTGCGCATCGCCGGCCCCGTGCTGATCGCCATGCTGCTGGCCTTCGTGCTGCTGCCGGTGGTGGTGGTCACCATCGCCGCCTTCAACGAGAAGGCCATCCTCACGTTCCCGCCCGAGTCGTACTCGCTCAAATGGTTCACGCGGGTGTTCAGCTACCCGGACTTCCAGCACGGCTTCCAGGCCAGCCTGGTCATCACCGGCTGGTCGTCGTTCCTGGCACTGGTGATCGGCACGGGCCTGTCGATCGCCGTGAAGCGGCTGGAGTTCAAGGGCAAGGAGACGCTGCTGGCCATCCTGCATTCACCGCTGGTCGTGCCGCACTTCACGCTGGGGCTGGGGTTGCTGATCCTGGTGTCGCAGGCCTCGGTGCAGCGCGGCTACGGCATCGCCATCCTGTGCCATGTGATGCTGGTGCTGCCCTTCGTGATGCGCAGCGTCTACGTGTCGATGGAGAACCTGGACGAACGTCTGGAGCAGGCCGCGGCCAGCCTGGGCGCCTCGCCGCGCAAGGTGCTGCTGACCGTGACGGTGCCGCTGCTGGCGCCCGGGCTGTTCGGCGGCTGGCTGTTCGCGGCCATCATGTCGTTCAGCGAGTTCACGGCCTCGCTGTTCGTGACCACGCAGGACACGCAGACGCTGCCGGTGGCCATGTACAACTACGTGCGCGAGTTCGCCGACCCGACGCTGGCGGCGCTGTCGGTGGTCTACATCGCGGTGACGGCCAGCGTGCTGGCCTTCGCGAACTACTTCCTGGGCCTCGGGAAGATCCTCAACATCGAGGAGCACTGAGCTGCCTTCGACCTGTCGAAACCTATGCACCCCCACACTCCTGTCCAACCGGTCTTCCGCTACGACGGCTCAGGCCACCTCTGCAAGCTCGGCCTGATCTACATCGCCTCCAGCATCGTGATGGATGCCGAGTGGTCGGCGATGGCCGCGCCGGGTGTCTCCGTGCACACGACACGGATCAAGCTGCCCAAGGTCACGGTGGAGGGCATCGAGGAGATGATGAACTCCCCGGAGCTGGCCCAGTCGGCCCGGTTGGTCGGCTCCGCACCGATCGACCTGATGTGCTTCGGGGGAACGAGCGCATCGTTCCTGCATGGCACGGCCTACGACCACGCCCTCATCGCGAAGATGCAGCAGTGGGTGCCCGGCGTGCGCGTCAACACCGCGTCCACCGCGACGCTGGCGGCCTTGAAGGAGGTGCGGGCGGGCAAGGTGGCACTGGCTTCGCCCTATGTGGATGCCGTCCATGCCAAGGCCATCCGCTTCCTGGAAGAGAACGGCCACCAGGTCGTCAAGCATGCCAACCTGCGCATCGACGAGGACCGCGCGCTGGCGGAGGTACCGCTCGAGAAGGTCTACGACCTGGTGCGCGCGGTGGACCATCCCGAGGCCAGCGCCATCTTCATCAGCTGCACCAACTTTCGCTCGGTCGGGGCGATCGAGGCGCTCGAACAGGCGTTGGGCAAGCCGGTGATCTCGGCCGTGCAGGCCTCGTTCTGGCACTGCCTGGAGACGCTGCAGGTCGCCGGCGCGCGTCCAGGCTATGGCCAGCTGTTCGCCAAGCGGCTGGCCGACTGTTCCGGCCTCTGAACATCCCCCGTTTTCCCCACTGCACCGGAGTTCCGCCATGCCCCTTCTTCGCCGCACCATCGTCTGCGCCGCATGCGTTTTGACCAGCATGGGCGCGCTCGCCCAGAACGCGCTGGATGACATCGTCAAGGCCGGCGTGATCCGCGCCGCGGTGCCGACCGACTATCCGCCCTACGGTTTTGTCGGCGTCGACATGAAGCCCCAGGGCCTGGACGTGGACATGGCCAACTACATCGCCGCCAAGCTGGGCGTGCGCGCCGAGCTGGTGCCGGTGACCAGCACCAACCGCGTGCCCTACCTGCAGACCCGCAAGGTCGACATCGTGGTCTCCACGCTGGCGCGCAATGCGGAGCGCGAAAAGGTCGTGGACTTCACGAGCGCCGCGTACTCGCCCTTCGTCAGCGGCATCTACGCGCCCAAGTCCGTCACGATCAAGAGCTTTGCCGACCTCGACGGCAAGTCGGTGGCCGTGACGCGCGGCACGATCGAGGACCAGGAGCTGACCAAGGTCGCGCCCCAGGGCACCACGCTGATGCGTTTCGAGGACCATGCAGCGACCATCGCCGCGCTGGGCTCCGGCCAGGTTCCGGCGGTCGGCAGCAGCCAGCCGGCGGTGTCCAGGCTCATGCAGACGCAGCCGCAGCTCGGGCTCGAGTACAAGCTCCTGCTGAGCCAGAGCCCGAACTTCATCGGGATCCCGAAGGGCGAGGAGAAGCTGCGCACCAGGATCAACGACATCGTGACCGAGGCCCGCAAGTCCGGCGAAGCGGACCGTCTCTCCAACAAGTGGCTCGGCCGCCCGACCGGCGACATTCCGCTCTGAAAGGCCGGTGGCCGCTCAGTCCACCGCCAGCGTGAGCCAGCGCCCTGTACCGGACTGCGCCAGCTGCCAGGCCGCCAGCGCAATGGCTGCGGGCTGCAGCGCCTCCTCGCCCCACAGCCCCAGGTAGGCGCGGCCCGCGGGCACGAACGCACGCAGCGATTCGGCCTGCGCGCGACCGCCCTCGGTGATGCACAGCACCGGGCCGGGCACGCGGGCGATCCAGCATTCCAGCGGGCTGTCCACGCGCTGGCGCAGGCCACGCCGCCAGTGGGTCTCGCAGGCCACGCTGGCCTCCAGCTGCGCCGCGCCTTCGTCCAGGTCGCGCAGCACCACGGCAAGCCCGTGTTCGCGCTCGAAGGCTGCGGCAGCCGACTGCGCGGCGGCCAGCACGCCGCGCGTGCAAACCCATTGCATGGCGGGCGGGCGCCGCATGGCTTCAGCCGTTGCGGAAGAGGTAGCTGTAGGCGCTCAGCGCCGGCACGCCGCCGAGGTGGGCGTACAGCACGCGCGAGCCGGATGGGAACTCGCGCTGGCGCACCATCTCGATCATGCCGTGCATGGACTTGCCCTCGTACACCGGGTCGGTCAGCATGCCTTCCTGGCGCGCGCACAGGCGGATGGCTTCCAGCGTGCCTTCGCTGGGCAGGCCGTACTCCGGGCCGCCGAAGCGCGTGTCGAGCACGATGTCCTTGGCGGTGATGTCGCGGCCCAGTTCCACGAGGTTGGCGGTGTTCTTGGCGATGCGCAGAACCTGGTCGAAAGTCTGCTGCGGCTTGGCCGAGGCGTCGATGCCGATCACGCGGTCGGCCCGGCCGTCGGCCGCGAAGCCCACCACCATGCCGGCCTGCGTGCTGCCCGTGACCGAGCAGACCACGATGTAGTCGAACTTGAAACCCAGCTCTGCCTCCTGCTGGCGCACCTCTTCGGCGAAGCCGACGAAGCCCAGGCCGCCCCTGGGATGCTCGGAGCAGCCGGCCGGGATCGGGAAGGGCTTGCCGCCGGCGCGGCGCACGCTGTCCATGGCCTCTTCCCAGCTCTTGCGGATGCCGATGTCGAAGCCCGAGGCGTCCAGCCGCACGTCCGCGCCCATGATGCGCGACAGCTCGATGTTGCCCACGCGGTCGTACACGGCGTCGGCGTAGTTGACCCAGTTCTCCTGGACCAGCACGCATTGCATGCCCAGGTGCGCGGCCACGGCGGCGACCTGGCGCGTCTGGTTGGACTGGATGCCGCCGATGGACACCAGCGTGTCGTAGCCGCCCTCGATCGCCTCGGGGATCAGGTACTCGAGCTTGCGCGTCTTGTTGCCGCCGAAGGCCAGGCCGCTGTTGCAGTCCTCGCGCTTGGCGTAGAGCTGCACCTCGCCGCCCAGGTGGGCGCTCAGGCGCTTGAGCGGCTGGATGGGAGTGGGGCCGAAGGTCAGCGGATGGCGGGGAAACTTCTGCAGGTTCATGGAGGCTCCTGGTGGGCGGGGTGGTCGATGGCCCAAAGCATAGGAGGCATGCCACGAAACAGGGTTGCAAAATCAGGAGGTATCAGACCACTCGAATTTCTGTTATTCGCAATGATTCAACGCATGTGTGCGTACTTTCTTTCATGTACGCAACAAAATTCCATCTCAAGAATGTCAGCCCTTGGCACCCCTGCCGTTGCCCGCCAACCGGCCGCTGCCGCGCGGCGCGGCCAGCTGCGCGATCAGGAAATCGCGGAACACGCGCACGAGCTCGGGATGCGTGCGCTCGGGCCGCATCTGCACCTCGATGTCGCGCCCGCTCAGCGTGCGGTCGCGGATCGGCACGGCGCTGAGGCCCTCCTCGGCCAACAGGCCGCGCACCGAGATTTCGCTGGCCAGCGTGACCGCATCGCGCAGCCGCACGAAGCGCAGCAGCGCGCCGACGTAGTTGCTCGTGAACACCGTGTCCACCGAGACGCGCTGCTTGATGCAGGCGATGTCGAACAGCTGGCGCAGCGTGGTGTCGGTGCCCGGCAGTGCCATCGGGTGACCCTGCAGCTGCGCCAGCGTCACCTGCTTGAGCTGGGCGAGCGGGTGGCCCGTGCGCATCACGGCCATGCCGGGGGCAGGCTGGCGGTGCGCGACCTTCACGTCGGTGTAGCCCACGCGGCTGTAGCTGAACACGACGCCGATGTCGCAGGCCGCCTGGCGCACGCGCTGCGTGACCTCGGCCGGCGCCACCACGCCCAGGTGCACGGAGACACCACGGTGCCGGGCCAGGAACTCGTCGATCAGCGTGGGCAGGAACTGCAGCGCGAAGCCCTCCGAACTCGCGATGCGCACATGGCCGCTGCCCAGGCCCTGCAGCGCCTGCATGCTGGCAACGATGCGCTCGGCGTCGGCCCCGGACTTGCGCGCATGCTCGGCCAGCAGTTCGCCGGCCGGGCTCAGCGTCATGCCGCGCGGGCGGCGCTCGAACAGGGCCAGGCCCAGCGCCTCTTCGAGCCCCGCGATCTGCCGGCTCACGGCCGAGCCGGCCACGTTGACGCGCAAGGCGGCCTCGCTGATCGAACCGCAGCGCACCACCTCGAGAAAGTAGCGCAGGGCGGTGCTCTGGAGTCGGTGCGACAAGGCCATGGCGGGGTCCCGGGAAGGTGTCGGTTTGCCATTTTGGCAAACCGAGCATCTGAATTTTCTGCTTCTCGCAAGCCAGCGTGCTGCCTACCATGCGCTCGTCCAAGCCCACCACGCCACCAACGACAAACTCAGGAGACACCCGAATGCGCAGAGAACAAGCCCTCGCCGCCGCGGCCGACCACTTCGACCAGGGGCACTTCCTGGCCACCCTGTCGCGCCGCGTGGCGCAGCGCACCGAGAGCCAGAACCCCGAGGGTGGGCCGGTGCTGCGCGCCTACCTGGCCGAGGACATCACGCCGGAGCTGCAGGCCATGGGGTTCCGCTGCTGCATCCTCGACAACCCCGTGACCGGCGGCGGCCCCTTCCTGATCGCCGAGCGCACCGAGCCCGGCGCCAGCTTCGGCGTGCTGACCTACGGCCATGCCGACGTGGTGCGCGGCCAGGACGCGCAATGGCGCGCGGGCCTGGCGCCCTGGCGCGTGACGGTGGAGGGCGATCGCTGGTACGGCCGCGGCAGCGCCGACAACAAGGGCCAGCACAGCATCAACCTCGCGGCGCTGGCGCTGGTGCTGCAGGCGCGCGGCGGCCGGCTGGGCTACGACCTCAAGCTCGTGCTGGAGACGGGGGAGGAGATCGGCTCGCCGGGCCTGCGCGCGTTCTGCGCGCTGCACCGCGAGGCGTTGGCCGCCGACCTGTTCATCGCGTCGGACGGGCCGCGCGTGGCAGCGCCGCGGCCCACGCTGTTCCTGGGCTCGCGCGGCTTCTTCAACTTCCGCCTGCGCGTGCGGCTGCGGCCGGGCGGCCACCACTCGGGCAATTGGGGCGGCCTGCTGCGCAACGCCGGCACGCGGCTGGCCCATGCCATCGCCAGCCTGGTCGATGCGCGCGGCCGCGTGCTGGTGCCCCGCCTGCTGCCCGATGCGCTGCCGGCCAATGTGCGCGAGGCGCTGTCGACCATCGAAGTCGGCGGCGGGCCGGCGGACCCGGCCATCGACCCCGACTGGGGCGAGCCCGGCCTGACGCCGACCGAGCGCGTCTACGGCTGGAACACCATCGAGGTGCTGGCCTTCCAGACCGGCAACCCCGAGGCCCCGGTGGGCGCGATCCCGGGCGAGGCCTTCGCGCTGTGCCAGATCCGCTTCGTGGTCGGCACCGACAGCGCGCACTTCATCGAACACCTGCGCGCGCACCTGGACCAGCAGGGCTTGGCCGATGTGGAAGTGACGCCCGACGGCGAGGCCATGGCTGCCACGCGGCTGGACCCCGACGACCCCTGGGTGCACTGGGCGCTGGACTCCATGCGCCGCAGCACCGGCAAGGCGCCGGCGCTGCTGCCCAACTTCGGCGGCTCGCTGCCCAACGACGTGTTCGCCGAGCTGCTGGGCCTGCCCACGCTGTGGGTGCCGCACTCCTACCCGGCCTGCAGCCAGCATGCGCCCGACGAGCACCTGCTGGGCAGCGTGGCGCGCGAAGGGCTGCAGACCATGACCGGCCTGTTCTGGGACTTGGCCGAGCAGGGCCCGGCCATCGCAGAGCGGCGGCGCGCGGCCGCAGGTGCACCGGCATGAAGGCCGAGCGCTCGCGCAGCCGCAGCACGGCAGAGGCCGACGCATTGCCGGCCGGGCTCGACCGCATCGACCGCGCCATCCTGCGCGCGCTGCAGCGCGACGCCTCGGTCTCCAACGTGGCGCTGGCGGCCAAGGTCAACCTCAGCGCGCCGGCCTGCCTGCGCCGCGTCGAGCGGCTCAAGGCCGAAGGCTTCATCAAGGGCATCGTGGCCCTGCTGGACCCGCGGCCGCTCAACGCCGGCATGCTGGTCATCATCGGCGTGGTGCTGGACCGCTCCACGCCCGAGTCCTTCACCGACTTCGAGAAGGCCGCGCAAAAGGTCTCCGGCTGCCTGGAATGCCATGTGGTGACGGGCGAGTTCGACTACATGATGATGCTGCGCACCAAGGACAACGACAGCTTCAACCGCCTGCACGCCGAGCAGCTGCTGTACCTGCCGGGCGTGCGCCAGGTGCGCACGTTCATGGTGCTCAAGCAGGTGCTGTCGACCACGCAGCTACCGATCTGAGCGGCCCGGCCATGCACTGCCGCGCCCAGCCCCCGCCGCCCTTCTAGCCGCGCGCCCGACCTGGGCCGCACTCCGTCTCCGCCCTGTTCGCCGACCCGCGTGGCCGGCGCTGGATGCCTGCGTCCTGCGCCAACGCCCTTGCCCATTTTTCAACCCCCGCCCCCAAGGAGAAAGCATGAAAAACCTCGTCGCAAGCATCGCCAGGGTCGCCCTGGCCACGGCCTTCGCGGCCCCCGTCCTGGGCTGGGCCCAGGCCTGGCCGGCCAGGCCGATCCAGCTCGTGATCCCGTTCCCGCCGGGTGGTGCCGTGGACGTGGTGGGCCGGCTCGTGGCCAAGAGCCTGGGCGAGCGCCTGGGCCAGCCCGTGGTGGCCGACAACCGTGCCGGCGCCGGCACGGTGGTGGGGGCTGTAGTGGCCGCCAACGCCGCGCCCGACGGCTACACGCTGCTGATCAGCTCGGGCTCGACCTTCACGATCAACCCGGCACTGAACCAGAAGCTGCCCTACGACGCGATCAAGAGCTTCGAGCCGCTGGGCATGACGGCGCGCGTGCCGTTGATCCTGCTGGCCCATCCCTCGGTGCCGGCCAAGGACTTCGGCCAGTTGCTGGGTGCCGTGCGCGCCGCGCCGGACAAGTTCGTCTACGGCAGCTTCGGCAACGGCACGACGGGCCACTTTGCCGGCGAGATGCTGTGGGAGCGTGCCGGCGTCAAGCTCACCCACATCCCCTACAAGGGCAGCGCGCCGGCCATGGCCGACCTGATTGGCGGGCAGATCCCCCTGAGCGTGGACACCGTGGCCGCGGCGCTGCCGCAGCTCAGGGCCGGCAAGGTCAAGGCCATCGCGGTGCTGGGCGAGAGCCGCGCGCCGCAGCTGCCCCAGGTGCCGACCATTGCCGAGAGCGGCTACCCCGGCTTCGCAGCGGACTCCTGGCTGGCCGTGGTGGCGCCGCGCGGGCTGCCGGCCGGGGTGCGCAGCGCGCTGCACAAGGCGATTGCCGAGACCGCGGCCGCGGCCGACCTGCAGAAGGGATTGGTGAACAGTGGCCTGCAGCCGGCCTACGAGCCAGGCGAGGCGGTGGCAGCGCGCATCGAGGAGGAGCTGCCGCGCATGCGCGCGACGGTGTTGCGGGCGGGCATGCAGAACTGAGCAGCTTGCACGACCCGGCGCGGAAAGTGACCCGGTGGAGCTTTGCGTTATGAAGCACCATCCGGCGACTGAACGTCGCCCTGCCGAAATTCGCGCGACCTTGTCGGCAGTCGGGTCCCGTGCGCAGCGCGCAAGAGCATTCTGAAACGACAAAGCCGCCCGAAGGCGGCTCGTTGAGCGGGGTGCTGGTGACTCAGACTTCGCCGCCAGGCAGTTGACCATGGCGCACGGCGTAGACAGCTTCGGCGCGCACGGCTTCGCGGCTCAGCGTGCTCTTGGCGGTGGCCACGGCGCCAACGTCGGCACCTTCACCCAATTCAGGCATGGTGCCGTTGCGCTCGGCCTGCAGGACTTCGGCGCGCACGGCTTCGCGGGTCAGCCCGCTCACGGTGGTGGAGACCTGGGGCACGTAGCCGACCTCACCGCCAACGAAGTCAGCGGCGAAGCTGGGAGCAGCGGCGAAACCGGCAGCTGCGATCAGGGCGGAAGCGACGAACTTGTTCATGGTGAATTCCTTTCGGTGATGGATGCGACTTGCTCAATCGGCGCGACAAGACACCGTGTCTGCCGCGTCTCGATGAGGCGTTTGTTGTGCGTCTCATCGATGGCTCCATTGTCGAAGTCGCGCCCCGAAAGAAAAACCGGGCACCGGGCAAAGGATCGTTTCCGCGATCAGAACAATCGTGCGGCGGACTCCTACGCGCCGGCTACGGCGACGGAAAAAGACGACGTTGGCAGTGGTGCGAATCCCGCACGTCCGAGACGATGAGCAACGTAGCTTGTCGGTCTTCAACCGACAGGAGACCTTCATGGAAGAACGGAGCAAGACTGGCACGGCCGCTGTCATGGGCAGCGTCGCTGGCGGGGTGGCCGGCGGGGCGGCGGCAGGCGCGGCTGTCGGCGGGATGACCGGTCCGGTCGGTGCTGCTCTCGGTGCGGCAGTCGGTGCGGTCGTCGGTGCAGTGGCCGGCAAGTCGATCAAGATCGATCCGGTTGCCGAGGACACCTACTGGCGCGACAACCGCAGCACCCGCACCGATGCAGCCGGGGCCCACGACGACCAGTACGGCGCCAGGGCGCACCGGAAGTACCCGGACCGGACCTTCGACGCGCTCGAGCCGGAACTTGGCAGCGGTTGGGCCAGCTCGCGCACGGGCTCGTCGCTGGACTGGGACAAGGCCCGCCATGCCTCCCGCGAAGCCGGGCAGCGGCTGAGCGACAGGGCCGAGCGCGCCGTACCCGGCGAATCGGACAGCGACGGGGAGTAGCACCCAACAGAAAACGGGCCGTGGGGCCCGTTCTCCCTGGTGGACGGCCGAATCACTCAGCGGCTTCCACGCGGTCGTCGTTGGTCGTGCTCCGGCTGCCCTTCAGATGCAACTCCACATCGCCAGCCAAGTCGCCGACCTTTCCGACGGCCTCGCGGATCTGGTCCTGGCTGACGTTCAGGCGTTCGGCCCAGGTGCGCAGCGCTTCATCCGAGTTGGAGTCGATACGGTCGGCGCCAGTTGCGTTGGGTGCAAGGTTGATGTCTTCGTTGCCCATCGTTCAGTGCCTCACTTCGACTTGCTGCCGCTGGATGGTTGGTTCGGGTTGTCGCCCTGGGTCATGCCGGGCGGGTGGCCTTTCTGGCCTTGCTGGCCCGACTGCTTACCGGCATCCTGCTGCTGTTGGCCCTGAGGCTTGCCGCCCTGACCTTGTTGGCCGGCCTGGTTCGGCTGCGACTGGTTGTGCTGGGCCGACTTGTCTTGGTTGGTGCCGCTGGTTGACTGGTTGGGTTGGTTCGCCATTTGCGTCTCCTGTGTGCTGAGCGACATGCTCAGTGTCCAAGGTACGCCGATCAAAATGACGCTGGGTCCTCGAGGGGCCCGCTCCGGCGTAGGAAGACGCGCTGTGGAGCCCCTCGATGGCGATCAGCCCTTCATGCGCTTGATTTCGACCTTCGCTGCTTCATGCTGCGCCTTTGCCTGCTGTTCGCACGCGTCCTTGGCGTTGCCGTTCATGTCGTCGCACTTCTCCTTCGCGACTTCATAGCTCATTTCGGCCTTCGCTTCCGCGACCTTCTTGGCGTTGCCGTTGGACGGCTTGTAGTTCTGCTCCAGCTCCGCCTTGGCTACGTTCTCCATGCCCTTGGCTTCCTTCTCGCACACGTCCTTGGCGTTGTCCTTCAAGGTGTCGCACTTGGCCTTGGCCACCTTGTAGTCCGCCGAGATCTTCTCCTTGGCGACGTTGTATTCGTCCTTGGTCATCGCGTTTGCGCCCGTCGCGGCGAAGACGCTGCCAGCCAGGGCGATCCAGAGAAGATGCTTTTTCATGATGTGTCCTTCGGAAGTTTGACGTTGCGGTGTAGTCGGTCTGCCGAGCGCTGTGTGTGTTGTGGCGTCCGGTGAAGCGACTGTCCGGCACCCGCTTTCCCACGGCGGTAGGACGCCGCCCCATGGTCCGATAGGCTGCCCTGTGATCTGCGCGTGGTCGGAATCGACCGGCCGTCCTGCAAGCCATCTTCGCGGTCGCTCGCGTGGTCGGGCCAGTGGCAGGCACAGGTGCCTCGTGCCCGGCGGCCCATTGGTGGGCCAGCCGTCGGGTGGGGAAGGTGCGCGACAGGACAGGATGCCCTGCCCGGCGAATCTTGGCTTGGAAGCTGGTACGGCCGGCGCTGTCCGTCCGCTTGCTGATGCTTGCCGTCTGTGGGTCCCACAGTTGTCCCGCCAGAGGCGAGACGGGTGCCACAGGGCGCTCGATTCGGTGGTGGAGAGGATGAGGATCGAACTCACGACCTCCGCATTGCGAACGCGGCGCTCTCCCAACTGAGCTACCCCCCCACGGCGGCCGGATTCTAGTACCGACGCGTGACAACGTGCAGCCATGGTGTCCAATCCCGGCCATGGATGCCCAAGACCCCCTATCGCGGCGGCTCGACGCGCTGGAACTCAAGGCCTGCGAGGCCGAAGACCTGTTGGACGAGCTGAACCTGACCGTGTACCGCCAGCAGCAGCAGATCGATGCACTGGCGCGCCAGCTCGAAGCGCTGCGGCTGCAACAGCCCGACCCAAGCGCCGCCGGCGCCCGCAACCTGCGCGACGAGTTGCCGCCGCACTACTGACCGCGCGCATGGGCGGCGTTCAGGCAATCCTGGAACAGCAGCGCCGCCCGCGACGGCTGGGGTGAGCGCCGCAGCAGGCTCACGAACTGGCAGGCGTAGGAGAAGCGCTCGGGCGCCACGGCCTGCATGAGGCCCTTGGCGACGAAGCCGGCCGCGTAGTGGTCGGGCAGGAAACCCAGGAAGCAGCCCGACAGCACCAGCGTGGCGATGGCCTCCTGGTCGTAGCCGCTGGCCCGGCGCACCAGCCGTTCCTGGTGGCTCAGCTCCATGTTGGGCGAGTGGTAGCCCAGGCCGGCGAACGGGTACTGGCGCAGCCGCGCCCAGCTGAGGCTGGTGTGCGCCGCGCCGAACAGCGCATGCGCGCGGCCGCAGTACAGCAGCATGGTCTCGCCGAAGAGCTCGGTGTAGCGCAGGCTGCGCGAGGTCCGGTGCGCGGGGATGATGCCCAGCGCGAAGCGGCCGTCGATCACGCCGCGTTCGATCTCGTTGATGGAGGCCACGTGCAGGCTGGGCTGCACCTCGGGCGCCTGGGCGCGGAACAGCGCGATGGCCTCGGCGATGCGGGCCTGCGGGTTGGTGGCGGTCTTGTCGAACACGGCCAGTTCCAGCGCGCCGCCCATGCGGCCGTGGATGTCGTCGATGCCGCTGCGGAACACGTCCACCGAGGCCAGCAGGCGCTGGGTCTCGTCGTAGACGCGCTGGCCTTCCTCGGTCAGCGCGAAGCCGGCCCGGCCGCGCCGGCACAGCACCAGGCCCAATCGCGTCTCCAGGTCCTTGATGTGGCGGCTGATGGTGGAGGTGCCGATGTTGAGCTCCAGTTCGGCCGCCGTCATGCCGCCGCACTGCACCACGCTGCGGAACACCTTGAGCAGACGCAGGTCCATGTCGTCGAGCTGGCCCAGCACGGCACGGTTCTTCACTTTCATGAATCGTCAACTGAAGTTTGATACATCAACATTGTCCAAGAGATGGCGGTGCCGAACAATGCGGCTTTTCCAACCATTCCTGGAGCCGCCATGACCGTGCTGTCCGCGCCGCAGACCCAAGCCCCCCACACCGACGCCGCCTGGCTGGACGCGCACTGGATGCCGTTCACCGGCAACCGCAACTTCAAGGCCGATCCGCGCATGGTCGTGGGCGCCAAGGGCGCCTACTTCACCGATGGCGACGGCCGCAAGATCTTCGACGGCCTGTCGGGCCTGTGGTGCACGGGCCTGGGCCATGGCCGGGCCGAGATCAACGAGGCCGTGGCGCGCCAGATCGCCACGCTGGACTACGCGCCGGCCTTCCAGTTCGGCCACCCGGGCTCGTTCGCGCTGGCCAACAAGATCAAGGAACTGACGCCCGCAGGGCTGGACTACGTGTTCTTCGCGGGCTCGGGCTCGGAAGCCGCCGACACCTCGCTCAAGATGGCGCGCGCCTACTGGCGCACCAAGGGCCAGGCCGGCAAGACGCGCCTGATCGGCCGCGAGAAGGGCTACCACGGCGTGAACTTCGGCGGCATCTCGGTCGGCGGCATGGTCGGCAACCGCAAGGCCTTCGGCCAGACCATCGAGGCCGACCACCTGCCGCACACGCAGCTGGCCGCCAACGCCTTCACGCGCGGCATCCCGGAGACCGGCGCCGAGCTGGCCGACCGTCTGCTGGACATCATCGCGCTGCACGACGCCTCGACCATCGCGGCCGTGATCGTCGAGCCGTTCTCGGGCTCGGCCGGCGTGGTGGTGCCGCCCAAGGGCTACCTGCAGCGCCTGCGCGACATCTGCACGGCCAACAACATCCTGCTGGTCTTCGACGAGGTCATCACCGGTTTCGGCCGCTGCGGCGCGATGACGGGTGCCGAGTTCTTCGGCGTCACGCCGGACATCATGAACATCGCCAAGCAGGTGACCAACGGCACGCAGCCGCTGGGCGCCGTGGTCGCCAGCAAGGAGATCTACGACACGTTCATGGCGGCCGGCGGCCCCGAGTACATGGTGGAGTTCCCGCACGGCTACACCTACTCGGCGCATCCGGTGGCCTGCGCCGCCGGCCTGGCCGCGCTGGAACTGCTGCAGGCCGAGGACGGCGTGGGCCGCGTGAAGGCGCTGGCACCGCACTTCGAGCAGGCCGTGCACAGCCTCAAGGGCGCCAAGCATGTGCTGGACATCCGCAACATCGGCCTGGCTGCGGGCCTGACGATCGCACCGGCGCCGGGCGAGCCGGCCAAGCGGCCTTACGAGATCGCCATGGCGATGTGGAAGAAGGGCTTCTACGTGCGCTACGGCGGCGACACCATCCAGCTGGCACCTCCCTTCATCAGCGAGAAGGCCGAGATCGACCGGCTGGTGAACGCGCTGTCGGACGCGCTGGGCGAAGTGGCCTGAGCGGTCCGCACAACAGCGGGAAGGGCCTTCGGGCCCTTTTTTTTTGGGGCTCAACCGCGCTCGAAGTGGAACAGCGCGGTGGACGCGCGCGCGTTCGGGAACGCGCGGATCTCCAGGCCCGCCTGCAGACCGAAGGCGTCCAGGATCCTGAGGCCGTTCTTGCGCGCCAGCACCCCGAAGTCCTTGAAGGTGCCGACACGGATGTTGGGCGTGTCGTACCACTGGTAGGGCAGGCGGCGCGTGACGGGCATGCGCCCGCGCAGCACCGACAGCCGGTTCGGCCAGTGGGCGAAGTTGGGGAAGGCCACGATGCCGCGCCGGCCCACGCGCGCGGTCTCGCGCAGCATGGTCTCGGCGTTGCGCAGGTGCTGCAGCGTGTCGATCTGCAGCACCACGTCGAAGCTGGCGTCGTCGAACATCGCCAGGCCTTCTTCGAGGTTGAGCTGGATCACGTCGACGCCGCGCTGCACGCAGGCGAGCACGTTGGCGTCGGCGATCTCGATGCCGTAGCCCGTGCAGCCGCGCGTGGCCCGCAGGTGCGCCAGCAGCGCGCCGTCGCCGCAGCCCAGGTCGAGCACGCGCGCACCCTGCGGCACGAGCCGTGCGATGGTCTCCATGGTCGACTGGTCGCTCATGCCGTGGCTCCTTCGCTGGCGATGCGCGCGAAGTAGGCGCGCACCACGTTCAGGTAGCGCGCGTCGTCGAGCAGGAAGGCGTCGTGCCCATGGGGCGCATCGATCTCCGCGTAGCTGACGGCGCGCTTGTTGTCGAGCAGGGCCTGCACGATCTCGCGGCTGCGCGCCGGGGCGAAGCGCCAGTCGGTCGTGAAGCTCACGAGCAGGAATTTGGCCTGGGTCTGCGCCAGGGCCTGCTGCAGGCTGCCGCCGTGGGCCCGCGCGGGATCGAAGTAGTCGAGCGCGCGCGTGATCAGCAGGTAGGTGTTGGCGTCGAAGTACTCGCTGAACTTGTCGCCCTGGTAGCGCAGGTAGCTCTCGATCTGGAACTCGACGTCCTGGGTGCTGTACTTCAGGTCGATGCCCTCGCGCAACTGGCGCCCGAACTTCTCGTTCATGACGTCGTCGCTGAGGTAGGTGATGTGCCCGATCATGCGGGCGATGCGCAGCCCGCGCTTGGGCACCACGCCCTGGGCATAGAAATGGCCGCCGTGGAAATCGGGGTCGGTCACGATGGCGCGGCGCGCCACCTCGTTGAAGGCTATGTTCTCGGCGTTGAGGTTGGGCGCGCTGGCCACCACCACGGCATGGCGCACGCGCTCGGGGTAGCGCAGGCTCCAGCACAGGGCCTGCATGCCGCCCAGGCTGCCGCCCATCACGGCGGCCAGCTGGCGGATGCCCAGCGCGTCGAGCAGCCGGGCCTGGGCATCGACCCAGTCTTCCACCGTGACGACCGGGAAATCGGCGCCGTAGACGCGGCCCGTGTCCGGGTTCACGTGCATGGGGCCGGTGGAGCCGAAGCACGAGCCCAGGTTGTTCACGCCGATCACGAAGAAGCGGTCGGTGTCCACCGGCTTGCCGGGGCCGATCATGTTGTCCCACCAGCCCTCGGACCGGGGCTGGCCTTCGTAGACCCCCGCGACATGGTGCGAGGCGTTGAGCGCGTGGCAGATCAGCACGGCGTTGCTCTTGTCCGCGTTGAGCCGGCCGTAGGTCTCGTAGCTGAGCGCGTAGTCGCGGATGGCCGCGCCGCTCTGCAGCGGCAGCGGCTGGCTGAACGGCATGGATTGGGGATGCGCGATGAGTGGCATGGACGCAAAAACAAAAAACCCGGCTCGCTGAACAACGAAGCCGGGTTGGGGGCGTCCGTGTTTAGCTGCATTTCGGAACTCGGGGGTTCCGGCGCCCGCAATCTGGAACAAATCGGCGCAGGGCGGCCAGTATAGGCCAAGCCGGCGCGGCCTCCCCAGACCGCCGCCGGCACGCAGAAACGGCTACTTCTGCTGTGCTGCCGCCAGTTCCATGGCCTTCTTGCTGGTCTTGATGATGGAGCCGCGTGCCGCGATGCCGCCGTCGATGGTCACGATGGTGCCGGTGATGTAGGCCGCGTGCTTGGAGGCCAGGAACAGCATGAGTTCGGCCACTTCCTGGGCCTCGGCCGGGCGGCCGCCCGGGTACTGCAGGAACAACTCTTCCCAGCGGCCTTCGTCGCCCAGGTTGTCGAGCGCGCGGCGCTTCATGAGCTTGACCATGCGGTCGGTGGCCACCGGGCCGGGATTCACGCCGACGACGCGGATGCCGTCGTCCAGGCTCACGCCGCCCAGCGCCTTGGTGAAGGCCATCACGGCCGCGTTGCCGGTGGAGCCGGCGATGTAGTTGGCGTCCCAGTTCTCGCCCGAGTTGCCGATGTCGTTGACGATCACGCCGTGGCCACGACGCTTCATGCGTGCGTAGACCAGTTGCGTGAGTTCCATGTAGCCCAGCACCTTGAGCGCGAAGCCGCGGCGCACCACGTCGAAGTCCAGCGACTCGATCGGGCCGGAGGGAATGTCGCCCGCGTTGTTGACGAGGATGTCGATGTCGCCCACGGCTTCGTCCAGCTGGCGCATGGCGCCCGGTGCGGCCAGGTCCATGGGGTGGATCGTCACGCGCACATCGTGCGCGGCCATGATGGCCTCGCGTGCCGCGGCCAGGGCCTCCCCGTCGCGCGCGGCCAGGTGCAGGTGGCAGCCGGCGGCGGCGAAGCTGTGCGCGGCGGCCAGCCCGATGCCCTTGGAGGCGCCCGTGATGAGTGCGGTCTGTCCGCTGAGGTCAAGAGTGATCATGAGGTGAGGGAGAACGAAAGGAACGGGCGGCTCACAGGCCGGGAAGGTGCGTGGAAATCGCCGCGATCAGGTCGACCATGTCGTCCTGCAGCAGCGTCACGTGGTCGACGGCCGCGGCGAACGCGGCCTCGGGATCGTTGCGGTCGAGCGCGTCCAGGATGGCCTGGTGCTCGCCGATGGTGGCGGCCATGCGGCCGGGCTGGAAGGTCACATGCCGGCGGTACACCCCCACGCGCTTGCGCAGGCGGTGCGTCTGCTCGGACAGATAGCTGGTGTTGGAGGCGTCGTACAGCGCCTCGTGGAATTCGCGGTTGACCTCGTAAAAGCTTTCGTGGTCGCCGATTTCCAGCAACTCCACCAGGCGCTTGTGGATGGCGACCAGGTTGGCGCGCTGCGCCGGCGTGGCGCGGCGCGCCGCGTACTTGGCGCACAGGCCTTCGCTGACGGCCATCATCTGGAACATCTCGATCAGCACGGGCACCGAGATCGTCGCCACGCAGACGCCCTGGTGGCCGCGCATGTCGACCAGGCCGTTGCCGGCCAGCGACTTGAGCGCCTCGCGCAGCGGCGTGCGCGAGACCTGGAAGCGCTCGACGAGTTCGGCCTCGTCCAGCCGCGTGCCGGGCTTGAGCGCGCCGCTGACGATCAGGCCCTCCAGCGTTTCCTGCAGTTCGTCGGCCAGCGTGACGGACTTGTCCCGGGCGCGTTCGCGCGGCGTCGATGCCGGGGCCTTGCGCGCCTTGCCGCGGCGTGTCTTGTCGTTGGTGTCTACGGTCGTCATGTCGTTCTTGGACGGGGGTGGACGGTGGCGGTGGCACCCGCTGCACCGCGGTGGCCATCGACATATACGGTTCCGCAAAAGCAGTATCCATGCCACGGGAAGCGCAGCGCGACGGCCGCATTGCCGCGCCCTTCCTGGCGCGCTCTTGGTGCACCTCCCGGCAAAAATACAAGAACGCCGTTTTTGGATGCACCGAATGCCTGCGCTGTGCACCCAAAAAGGGTGCAGGAGCGAAAACACGGCGGCAAATGCATGGCATGGCATCTGCTTTGCACTCGCCGATGACCGCCAACACCACCACCACCCCGCGCCCCTTCGAACTGCGCAACGCGTACTTCGACCGGCTCTGCAACACCCCCGGCCTGATGTGGCTGGGCCAGAACACCAACCACTTCGACCCGCATCCCTCGGTGCTCGAGGCCGCCGTCGCCGCACTGCAGGACGGCAGTTACCACGCCTACGCGCCGCCCTGCGGCTTCGAGGAACTGCGCCAGCTCATCGCCCTGGACGTGGGCGTGCCGGGCATGTCAGCCTTCGTGACCGACGGCGCCGTGGAAGCGCTCTACAACGTGTGCAGCAACATCTGCGCGCCGGACACCGATTTCGTCACCACCGACCCGAGCTGGGCCTGGCCCATGCACTTCGCGCGCAAGGCCGGCGCGCGCGTGGTGGAACTGCCGATCTACGAGGCGGCGCAGGGCTACAAGCTCACGCCCGAGCAACTGCGCGCGGCCGTGACCGACCAGACCCGCGTGATCTACCTCGTGGACCCGAACAACCCGCTCGGCACCTGCCACACGGCGGCCGAGATCGAGGCCTTCTGCGACATCGCGCGCTCGGTCGGCGCCTACTTCATCCACGACGCCACGTATTCGCAGTTCGCCGAGGGCTTCAGCCCCGCGCTGCGCTATTACCCCGAGAAGGCGATCCTGACCTACAGCTTCTCCAAGTGGCTGGGCCTGGCCGGCATGCGCCTGGGCGCGGTGGTCGCCAACCCGGACATCATCGAGCTGCTGGCCACGGCGCCGCCGAACAACCTGGGCAGCAACGTGGTGTCGCAGCGCGCCGCCATCGCCGGCCTCAGGAGCAAGGCCGCGTGGTTCCCCGGCGTGCTGGCCCGGCTGCGCGCCAACCAGAAGGCCGTGTACGAGGCGGTGCAGCGCATCCCGGGCCTGCACATCCCGGTCTACCCGTCCAACGCCAACCTGCTCGTGATCGAGACCGTGGACGCCGGCATCCGCCCCGAGGCGCTGGTCGAGGCCTACCAGCAGGAGGGCGTGATGATCCGCCAGGGCACCTACCACACCAAGCGCTTCGGCGACCGCTTCGTCAAGGTCAGCCTGAGCGTGCCCGAAGCCTGGGCCGCGCGCTTCTGCGAGCTGCTGCCGGCCATGGTCGAGAAGGCCCGCCGCATGCCCGTCTCCACCGCCCTGTTCTGAGGTTCGCGCCATGCCCATGATCACCACCCGCGACGGCACGCGCCTGCATGTCGAAGAAGCCGGCTCCGGCACGCCCATCGTGTTCGTGCACGAGTTCGGCGGCGACCACCGCAGCTGGGAACCGCAGATGCGCTACTTCACGCGGCGCTACCGCTGCATCACTTACGGCGCGCGCGGCTATCCGCCCTCGGACGTGCCCACCGATGTGGAGCGCTACTCGCAGGCGATCGCCACCGACGACATCGCCGACGTGATGACGGCCCTGGGCATCGCGAAGGCGCACATCGTCGGCCTGTCGATGGGCGGCTTCGCCACGCTGCATTTCGGCCTGCGCTACCCCGAGCGCGCGCTGTCGCTGGTGGTGGCCGGCGCCGGCTACGGTGCCGAGAAGCAGTACGAGGACTACTTCCGCAACGTCTCGCTGGAGGTGGCGCGCAAGTTCGAGGAGCTGGGCGCGGTGGAGTTCGCCAAGATCTATTCGACGGCCGCCTCGCGCATCGTGTTCCAGGTGAAGGACCCGCGCGGCTGGCAGGAGTTTGCGACCCAGCTGTCCGAGCATTCGGCCGTGGGCTCGGCCCGCACGATGCAGGGCGTGCAGGCGCGCCGGCCCTCCATCTACGACCTGGAAGCCGAGCTGCGACAGATGCAGGTGCCCACGCTGGTCGTGGTCGGCGACGAGGACGACCACTGCCTGCAGCCCGGCCTGTTCCTCAAGCGCACCGTGCCCGCCAGCGGCCTGCTGGTGCTGCCCAAGACCGGCCACACGCTCAACATCGACGAGCCCGCGCTGTTCAACCAGTTCGTGGCCGACTTCCTGGCCACGGTGGAGCAGAACAAGTGGTTGCCGCGCGACCCGCGCTCGGTGCCTGCCGAGATCATGAAAACGTCGTGATGGCCGCACCGTCCTCCTTCGTCAGCGAGCAGCGGCTGTGGGACAGCCTGCAGGCCATGGCGCGCTTTGGCGCCACGGCCGCGGGCGGTGTGAACCGGCAGGCGCTTTCCCAGGAAGACAGCGCGGCCCAGACGGAGTTGGTGCGCTGGGGCCAGTCCATCGGCATGCTGGCCAGCCGCGATGCGGCGGGCAATCTGTTCCTGCGCCTGCCCGGCAGCGACGCGAGCGCCGCGCCCGTGCTGAGCGGCTCGCACCTGGACAGCCAGCCCACGGGCGGCAAGTTCGACGGCGTCTACGGTGTGCTGGCGGCCTTCGAGGCCGCGCGCGCCATCCGCGCGACCGGCGTGGCGCCGCGCCGATCCATCGACGTGGTGGCCTGGATGAACGAGGAGGGCTCGCGCTTCGCGCCCGGCATGATGGGCTCGGCCGTGTTCGCCGGCGACCGCCCGCTCGACACCATCCTGGCCGCGCAGGACGCTCAGGGCGTGCGCGTGGGCGAGGCCCTGGCGCTGCAGCAGGAACGGCTGGCCCACGTGCCGCTGCGCGCGCTGGGCGGTGCCGTGCACGCTTTCGTCGAGGCCCACATCGAACAGGGCCCGGTGCTCGAGCGCGAGGGCTTTCCGGTCGGCATCGTGAGCGGCATCCAGGGCAAGCACACCTTCCGCGTGGAGGTGATCGGCGAGGCCGCGCACGCCGGCACCTCGCAGCGCAGCGAACGCAAGGACGCGCTGCTGGCCGCCACCGGCATGGTGCAGGCGCTGGCCGCAGCCTTCCACGACTTTGATGACATCACCAAGTTCACGATCGGCCGCTTCGAGGTGTTGCCGAACGCGCCCTCGGTGGTGGCCGCCAAGGTGGTGTTCTCGATCGACCTGCGCCACCCCGACACGGCCCGGCTGCGCGCCATGAGCGCGCAGGTGGAGCACCTGTGCGCTGCCGCGCGCGGGCCCTGCGAGGTGCAGGTCCAGCGCCTGTCGGCCGCCGACTCGCTGGAGTTCCCCGAGGCGCTGCGCCAGCGCGCACGCGCGGTGGCCGACCGGCTCGCAACGCCTTGGCGCGACCTGCCCTCGGCCGCGGGCCACGACGCGCGCTACCTGCACGCGGTCACGCCCACGGCCATGCTGTTCGTGCCCTGCCATCTGGGCATCACCCACAACGAGGCCGAGTCGGCCACGCCCTCGGACCTGGCCGCCGGCACGCGCGTGCTGGCCGACCTCTTGCTAGAACTTGCGAATGACTAAGCCCGCCCACATCAGCGGCCCCGAGTGGCAGGCCCGCGTCGACCTCGCCGCCTGCTACCGCCTGGTCGCCCGGCTCGGCCTGGACGACATGATCTACAACCACATCTCGATGCGCGTTCCGGGCAGGCCGGGGGAGTTCCTGCTGAACCCCTACGGCCTGCTGTTCGAGGAGATCACGGCCTCCAGCCTGGTGCGCATCGACCTGCAGGGCCGCAAGCTGGAGGACACGCCCTACGAGGTCAACGCCGCGGCCTTCGTGATCCACGGCGCCATCCACGAGAGCCGGCACGACGCGCTGTGCGTGCTGCACACGCACTCGGACGCGAGCCTGGCGGTGTCGGCCCAGCCCGAGGGCCTGCTGCCGCTGTCGCAGTTCGCGATGCGCTTCTACCAGCGCCAGGCCTTCCACGGCTACGAGGGCGTGGCCATCGACCTGGACGAGCAGACGCGCCTGGTGCGCGACTTCGGCCAGCACCCGGTCATGCTGCTGCGCAACCACGGCCTGCTGACCGTGGGCCGCACGGTGGGCGAGGCCTTCATGCTGCTGTACTACTTCGAGCGCGCCGCGCGCATCCAGCTGCAGATGCAGGCCGCGGTGGCCGGCGGCGCCGGGCCCATCGTCGTGCCACCGCATCCCGTGTGCGAGCACGCCGCGCGCCAGTTCTGGGAGCAGCACGGCGACATCCTGATCGCCGGCGAGCGCGAGTGGCCCGGCCTCATGCGCAAGCTGCGGCGCGACACGCCGCCCGGCACGCCGGCCCACGACGACTGAGTTCCCCCTTTCCATCACCTTTCCCTCCTTTCTTTTTTCCGAGAGGCTCCCCCATGAAGACGCGTCATTTCCTCAGCACCGTGGCCGCCGCCGTCGCGCTGGCCGCCCTCGCACCCATCGCGCAGGCGCAGACCAAGGAGCCTGTGAAGGCCAGCCTGCGCCTGAAGTGGCTCACGCAGACCCAGTTCGCGGGCTTCTACTACGCCCAGGCCAAGGGCTACTACAAGGACGAGGGCATCGACCTCACGATCAACCCGGGCGGCCCCAACCTGCTGACCGAGAACCTGGTGGCCACGGGCGCCGACACCTTCGGCCTGTCCGGCGGTTCGGACAGCGTGCTGGCCGGCGTGGACAAGGGCCTGCCCATCGTCTCCATCGGCGTGGCGCACCAGATCACGCCCTTCGTGTTCGTGACCAAGGCCGACAGCCCGATCAAAACGCTCAAGGACTTCGAGGGCAAGAAGGTCACGACCTGGTTCACGGGCGCCAACTACGTGCTGTTCGGCATGCTGGGCCAGGCCGGCATCGACCGCGCCAAGGTGGACATCCAGCCGCAGCAGGTCAGCATGACGCCCTTCATCAACGGCGACACCGATGTGGCCACGGCCACGGTCTACAACGAGATGTGGGTCGTGAAGGACAAGCTCGGCGACAAGATCCGCAGCTTCCGCGCGGAAGACAGCGGCATCACCTTCCCGCGCGACACGCTGATCGTCTCCAAGGACACGGCGCAGAAGAACCCCGAACTCGTGAAGGCCTTCCTGCGCGCCTCGATCAAGGGCTGGCGCGAGGCCGCGGCCAATCCGAAGGAGGCCGTGGACATCGTCATGAAGGTGGCGCCCACGCTGAACCGCGCGCAGCAGGAGTCCATGCTGACCGAGGCCTACAAGCTCATGACGGCCGGCAAGGCCAAGACCGAGGGCCTGTTCAACATCGACCCGACCGCGCTCAAGAGCGCGCACGACTTCCTGCTGGCCAACAAGGTGCTGACCAAGCCCGTCGACATCTCGGTGGCCTTCGACGACAGCTTTCTGAAGTCTCTGACGGCCGAGCAGCGCAAGCCCTGACATGGACCACCCCCGTTTGGATTTCTCACTGCGTGTAGAAATCCCATCCCCCCTCCAGGGGGCGCCGCGAGCGGCCGGGCAGAGCCTGTTCCGCCGCGTCTGCTGGCATGGCCTGCTCCGCGGCCTTCGCAGCAGCGGCTTGCGTGCCAATTTCGTGCCCTGCGGTCGGTGCGCCAGCGCCGTGGAGGACTGACATGCCGGCGGCCATGCGCATGGCGGCCATGGGGCCGCAACGCCACCCCGCGCCGGCCGATGCGGCGCAGGCGCGCGCACGCTTCTTCAACTCGGCCAACGCCTTCAACATCCAGCTGCCGCCCGTGCCCTCGCACAGCTTCACGGCCGAGGCGCAGCGCGCCATGGACCCGAAGGCGCCGACCGGCTGGCAGCCCTGCGACCAGTCGCAGGCTCTGGGCGGCGGCACGCCCGCCACCACGCCGCTGATGCTGGCGCGCTATGCGCACATCGCACCGGGCGAGACGCTGGCCTCGCACTTCGTGGCCACGGGCGCGATCTGGTACGTGATCGCGGGCAGCGGGCGCACGCAGGAAGGCGACGCCGCGCTGCTGGCCTGGTCGGCCGGCGATGTGTTCCAGGTGCCCGGCACGCGCGCGCTGCACCACACCGCCGGCGCCGAGGGCGCGACGCTGTGGGTCGTGACCGACGAGCCGCTGCTGGCCGCCGGTGGCTTCGCGGCGCCCGCGACCGACGAGGGTGTGGTGCACTACCCGGCGGCCGAGATCCAGCGCCAGCTCGCGCTGGTCTACGCCGCCGAACCCGAGGCCGAGACCTCCGGCCGTGCGCTGATCTTCTCGTCCGAGCTGCTGGAGAGCACGCACAACATCCACCGCACGATGACGCTGTCGCTGAACACGCTGCCGCCCGGCGACAGCCAGGCCGCGCACCGGCACAACTCCGCGGCCATCACACTGATCGTGGATGGGGAGGATTGCCACTCCATGGTGGACGGCGAACGCATCGCCTGGGACCGCTGGACGACCATGGTCACGCCGCCCGGTGCACCGCATTCGCACCACAACGGCGGCAGCACGCGGCGGGCCCTGTTCCTGATCGTGCAGGACGGGCAGTTCTACTACCGCGCACGGACCATGGGCTTCGCGCCGGTCTGACACAACGCGACCGCCGTACAGCGGTCGCTCCTTTTCTGGTTCAGGCTGCCTGCAAGGTTGGCCGGCGCAGGCCCAGCAGCTCGCGCAGCGTGTCGCCCTCGTAGGCACGGCGGAACAAGCCGCGCTCCTGTAGCACCGGCACCACCAGGTCGACGAAGTCGTCGAAGCCTTCGTGGAAGTAGGGCGGCATCACGTTGAAGCCGTCGGCCGCGCCACCCTCGAACCACTGCTGCAAGGTGTCGGCGATGGTCTCGGGCGAGCCGCACAGCACCCAATGGCCGCGCGCGGCCGCCGTCAGGCTGTACAGGTCGCGCAGGCTCATCTGCTCGCGCCGCGCCTTGGACAGCAGCACGCGCGTGAACGCGTGGTAGGTGTCGGGCAGGGCGAGTTCGGGCACCGGGCCATCGAGGTCGTAGGTGGAGAAGTCGTGGCCGAAGCGCTCGGACAGCACCGCCAGCGCGCTGCCGCTGCCGATGTGCTCCTGCAGCGCGTTGAGCTTGTCGCGCGCCTCGCGGTCGGTGCGGCCCACGACCGGCATCACGCCAGGCAGCACCGTCACCTCGCTGGCCGTGCGGCCGAAGCGCGGCAGGCGGTCCTTGAGCGATGCGTAGGCGGCGCGTGCCTCGTCGAAGTCCTGCACCACGGAGAACACCACGTCGGCCGTGCGCGCGGCCAGGTCCAGGCCAGGCGCGGACCCGCCGGCCTGCAGCACCACCGGGCGGCCCTGCGGCGTGCGGCCGATGTTGAGCGGACCCTGCACCTTGAAGAAGGTGCCGTCGTGGTTCAACGCGCGCAGCTTGGCCGGGTCGATGTACAGGCCGCTGGCGCGGTCGGCCACGAGCGCGTCGTCGTCCCAGCCATCCCACAGCCCCTTGACCACGTCGACGAACTCGCCGGCCATCTCGTAGCGGCGCGCATGATCGGGGTGGACCTTGCCGAAGTTGGCGGCGGTGCCCGCATGCGAGGTGGTGACGGCGTTCCAGGCCGCGCGGCCGCCGCTGATGTGGTCCAGCGAGGCGAACATGCGCGCCACGGTGTACGGGTCGCTGTAGGTGGTGGAGACGGTTGCGCCCAGGCCGATGTGGCGCGTGGACATGGCCAGCGCCGACAGCATGGTCAGCGGCTCCAGCCGCAGCGTGTACGAGGGATGGGCCTTGGGGTCGGCGTACAGGTTGTCGCCCATGAAGATGAGGTCGAAGCAGCCGCGTTCCGCGGTCTGCCCGATCTTCTGGATGGCTGCGAAGTCCTGGAAGCTGTCGACCGCGCCCGGCATGCGCCAGCCGGCGGTGTGGCTGCCCGTTCCCAGCAGGAACAGGCCGAGATGCATGTGTCGTCGTGTCATTTCCAGAAAACCGTCCTGCGTTCGATGAAGCTCACGATGCCGAAGAAGAACAGGCTGGCGGCCGACGCCACGAAGACCGCGGCCCAGACCTGCACGAAGTCCACCTGCACCACGGCCTGGTAGATCAACAGGCCCAGGCCGGCCTGCGCGCCCAGCATCTCGGTGACCACGGCGATCAGCACGCTGCGCGCGGTGGCCACGCGCAGGCCGGCGAACATCAGCGGCAGCGCGGTGGGCAGCCGCAGCCGCCACAGGATGGCCAGGCGGCTGGCGCCGAAGCTGCGCATGAGGTCCACGCTGCGGCGGTCCACGCGGTCCAGGCCCGACAGCGTGGACAGGAACAGCGTGAACGCGATGGCCAGCGCCACCATGACGTACTTGGACGACATGCCCATGCCGAACCACAGCAGCACCAGCGGCGACCAGGCGATCACGGGCACGGAGTTGAAGGCCGTGGCGGCCGGCAGCACGAAACCACGCACGCGCGGCGCCATCGTGACCCAGATCGCGCCGCCGATGCCGATCAGCGCACCCAGCGCGTAGCCGACCAGGGCTTCGGTGACGGTGACGCCGGCGGCGCGCGTCAGCACGGTGCGCATGTCCCAGATCGAACCGAAGATCTGGCTGATGGCCGGCAGCGTGTAGGCCGGCAACTGGAAGCCGCGCGCCACGCCTTCCCACAGTGCGACCAGAAGCACCGCGCCCAGGATGCCGCGCTGCGCGGCCAGGGGAATCATGGGCTTCATTGCTCGGCCCCCCAGAACACCAGACGGCGCTCGATGAAGGCCACCACGCCGTAGAACAGCGTGCCCAGCACGGCGCAGCACAGCAGCGCGGCCCACAGGCCCACCGCGTTCTCGTTGAACATGGCCTGCAGCAGCAGCACCCCGAGACCCGTGGTGTCGCCGAACCATTCGCCGACGATGGCGCCGACCAGGCTCAGCGAGGCGCCCAGGCGCAGCGCCACGAAGATCTGCGGCAGGGCGGTCGGGAACTGCAGCTGGCGCATGAGCTGGCCGCGCGTGGCGCCGAAGCTGCGCATCAGCGCCACCTGGCGCGGGTCGACCGAGCGCAGGCCGACCAGGGTATTGACCGTGACCGGGAAGAAGGTCACGTAGAACGCGATGATGGCCTTGGCCAGCATGGTGTTGCCGAACCAGAGCACGACCAGGGCACCGAAGGCGATGACCGGAATCGTCTGCGACACGATGAACAGCGGGAACACCATGTCGCGCAGCACCGGCGCACGGTAGAACAGGATGCCGATGCCGACGCCGAACACGGCGCCGGCCGAGAAGCCCATCAGCGCCTCGCTCAGCGTGCGCAAGAAGCCGCTCCAATACGCGTCGGGCGTGGCGGCGATGGCCTGCAGCACCAGGCTCAGGCGCGGCAGGTAGTGGGCCTGGATGGACAGCAGCACGACGGCTGCTTCCCAGACGATGCCGACCGCGAGCACGGCCAGCGCCACACGCAGCACGCTGCGCAGGGCGCCGCCAGTGGCCAGGCGCGGCAGCGCCCTCGCGGCGCGTGCGACCGTCATGCCCGCGGGGGCGGAGAGGGGGGGACTGGACATCGTGGGCTCAGGCGTGGGCGGGACGCGCTTCGGTCGCCTGGAAGGACTTCATGCTTTCCTCCTCGATGGCGTCGAGCAGGATGCGCTTCAAGCGGATGAACTCGGGGTCGGTCAGCAGCTCGGGCTTGCGCGGGCGCGGCAGGTCGACCTGGAGCTCGAGCTTGATGCGGCCGGGCCGCGCCGTCATGGCCAGAACGCGGTCGCCCAGGAACAGCGCCTCGTCCACGTCGTGCGTGATGAAGAGGATGGTGCGCTTGTGCTTTTGCCACACGTCCAGCAGCCAGCGCTGCATCATGGTGCGCGTGAGCGCATCCAGCGCGCCGAAGGGCTCGTCCAGCAGCATCAGGTCGCGCTTGAACATGAAGGTGCGCATCAGCGCCACGCGCTGGCGCATGCCGCCCGAGAGCTGGTGCGGGTACTGGTTCTCGAAGCCGGCCAGGCCGAACTCGGGCAGCATGCGCAGCGCCAGTGCGCGGGCCTCGGCCCGTGGCATGCCTTCGATCTCGATGGCCAGGATGGCGTTGTCGATCACGGTGCGCCAGGGCAGCAGCAGGTCGCGCTGCGGCATGAAGGACACGCGGCCCAGCAGCTCGTGCGCGTGCACCGAGCGGTCCTCGAAGCGCAGCACGCCGCCGGTGTCGGGCTCGTCCAGGCCGGCCACCATGTTGAACAGCGTGCTCTTGCCGCAGCCGCTGGGGCCGACCACGGTGACCAGCTCGCCGGGCGCGATGGCCACGTCCAGGCCGGCCACGGCCTGCACGGGACCGAAGGTCTTGTGGATGTTGCGCATTTCGAGCAGAGGGCCCGACGGGGTGGAGGTCGGTCCGCTCATTGCGCTGCTCCGAAGGTGTGACGTGGCTTCATGCCCGGTGAAAAGCAACAGGCATGCCACGTGGACACCGAAATCCTGTTTCTCGAACACGCGCGCCGCAAATGGGTATGCAAATTGCTGGAATCTGGATATTTGCCAAGCCGAACCATGCGCATGACCTCTGAAACCACCCTGCCGGCCTCGACCGGCCCGGCACCCGTCAACGCCCAGGATTTCCGCGATGGCATGGCTCGCCTGGGTGGCGCCGTGCACCTGGTCACCAGCGATGGCTCCCGGGGCTGGGCCGGCTTTGCGGCCTCGGCCGTGTGCAGCGTGACCGACGATCCGCCGACGCTGCTGGTCTGCCTGCGGCGCGATTCATCGGCCCATGCCGCCGTCACCGGCAACGGCGTGCTGTGCGTGAACACGCTGGAGGCCGACCACCAGGCCTTGTCGACGCTGTTCGGCGGCAAGACGCCGATGGACACGCGCCGTGCCGCGGCCGACTGGTCGCGCCTGGCCACGGGTGCGCCGGTGCTGGCGGATGCGCGCGTGGCCTTCGATTGCCGCATCGCGCGCAGCGTGGGCATGGGCACGCACGACGTGCTGTTCTGCGAGGTGCTGGCCGTCGCGCACGGCGCCGCGGCGCACGGCGGCCTCTACTACACGGAGCGCCAGTACCGACAGCTGGCGCCGCTGCCTGCGTAGCGCCGAATCGGGGCACCGGCGCACACGCACAGGGCATGGTGCCCCGGTGTGGGTCAGGCGCCCAGCAGCGCCACCAGCCCCAGCACCAGGAAGATCACGGCCGACACCAGGTGCACCGCGCGCACCGGTACGCGCCGCGTGAGCTTCTCGCCCAGCCAGACCGCGGGCGCGTTGGCCAGCATCATGCCCAGCGTGGTGCCGGCCACGACCCAGGCCAGCGCGGCCTCGTAACGCGCCGCCAGCATCACGGTGGCGATCTGCGTCTTGTCGCCGATCTCGGCCAGGAAAAACAATACCACCGTGGTGCCGAACACGCCCAGGCGCGGCGCCTTGTCGCCAGCGTCGTCGTCGATCTTGTCGGGAATCAGCATCCACACCGCCATGGCCAGGAAGGAGACGCCCAACACGATGCGCAGCGTCGACGGGCTGACCACGGTCTGGATCCAGGCGCCGACGGCGCCAGCCGCCGCATGGTTGGCCAACGTGGCGATCAGGATGCCGGCCACGATGGGCCAGGGTTTGCGAAAGCGTGCAGCCAGCAGCAGGGCCAGCAACTGCGTCTTGTCGCCCATTTCGGCGAGCGCGACGATTCCGGTGGAGATGAGAAAGGCTTCCAAGAAACGAACTCCGGCCGGGATGCGACGTACCAATGACTGCAGACAGCCTTCCCGGCACGAGAAGCTGCGCAGTCAAAGGTCTCGCTTGAACCCCGGTACGGCCTTGCCCATTGCAGGCTGCCGCCGGTGGTCCGTTTGCGCCATGTCGGCGGCATCCGAAGACACCACACGAACAAGTCTGTTGACGCAAACCCCTCTCGCATGGAGCGAAGGTTGGCTACTCCCCCAAGACGGGCGCGATTGTAGTGCGGGAGAACCCGCGTTCTTGTTTCAGTATTCGCGTTTATCCCTACTTCGACTTGTTCGCAAACCGAACAAGTCCTCGCATAATCAAAAGTTCTTGCGCATTTTGCGGCGCACGAGCTTGCGGTGTTCGGTCGGTTCGGCTTGCGGGCGGCTCCCCCATCGCTTCCATTTCGAGAACTGATTTCCAAGGAGTCCTGCGTGGGCAACAGACTGTATGTGGGCAACCTGCCCTATTCCTTCCGCGACGACGACATGCACCAGGCCTTCAGCGCCTATGGCAGCATTGCCAGCGCCAAGGTGATGATGGAACGCGACACCGGTCGCTCCAAGGGCTTCGGCTTTGTCGAGATGTCCAGCGCGGCGGAGGCCCAGGCCGCCATCGAAGGCCTGCATGGGCAAAGCATCGGTGGCCGCGCGCTGGTGGTCAACGAAGCCCGCCCGCTGGAGCCGCGTCCCCCGCGCAGCGGTGGCTTTGGTGGCGAACGCAGCCGCTACTGAAACCGTTTCGGGGTTCTCACCACGGATTGGCACTTTCCACGTTGAAAATTTTCACGTGATTTGTGTTTCTTTCCGATCCGACCGCATATGATGTTAGAGCGTGGGCCTTGCGCTCATGCGGCTTGCGGTGTCGGCCAGTTTCGCGTCCTTGAGTTCTGCAGATTGCGTTTTCGGGACTCCATCGCTTTTTCTTTGTGTTTTTGAGGAGTCCCTTCAATGGGCAACAAACTGTACGTCGGCAACCTGCCGTATTCGGTTCGCGACAGCGATCTGGAGCAATCCTTCAGCCAATTCGGCACCGTGACCAGCGCCAAGGTCATGATGGAACGCGACACCGGCCGCTCCAAGGGTTTCGGCTTCGTCGAGATGGGTTCCGACGCAGAAGCGCAGGCAGCCATCAATGGCATGAACGGCCAATCGCTGGGCGGCCGCAGCTGCGTTGTCAACGAGGCACGCCCCATGGAAGCCCGTCCTCCCCGTAGCGGTGGCTATGGCGGCGGTGGTGGCGGCGGCTACGGCGGCGGCGGTGGTGGCGGCTACGGCGGTGGTGGTGGCGGCGGTTACGGCGGCGGCGGCGGTGGTCGCAGCGGTGGCGGCGGCTACGGCGGTGGCGGTGGCCGCGGTGGCGACAGCTACGGTGGTGGCGGCGGTGGTCGCAGCGGCGGCGGTGGTGGCGACGGCGGTTTCCGCAGCCCCTACGGCTCGGGTCCGCGCGGCGGCGGCGGTGGCCGCGGCGGCAACAACAGCTACTGATCGCTCACAGCGCATCCAGAAAGAGGCTCCTTCGGGAGCCTTTTTGCTGCGCGGCGCCTGCTGGCGGATCAACCGTCCGCGTGCTCGCGGGGCTTGCGGGCGCGGCCGACCAGCAGCCGGTCGAACCACGCGTTGGGCAGGGCGCGCATGAGCTTGGCGACGACACCCATCTGCCAGGGGATCACGCGGTAACTGGCGCCGGCCGCGATGGCCGCGTGCGCCTTGTCGGCAAAGCGCTCGGCCGTCATCAGGAAGGGCATGCCGTAGCGGTTGCGGCGCGTCAGCGGTGTGTCGATGTAGCCAGGCGTGATGGTCACGACCTTCACGCCGAAGGGGCGCAGTTCACCGCGCAGGCTTTCGCAATAGGAAATGACGCCGGCCTTGCTCGCGCAGTAGCCGCCATGGCCCGGGAGGCCCCGGATACCGGCCACGCTGGCAATGCCCACCAGGGTGCCGCTGCGGCGCGCGCGCATGGGCTGAATGAAGGGGTGGAAGGTGGCGGCCATGCCCAGGTTGTTGACGGCCAGGATGCGCGCGAACACCGCCAGGTCTTCACGTTCGGCGGTGTCCACGCCGATGCTGATGCCGGCATTGGCGATCACCACGTCGGGCAGGCCCTGGCGCCCCAGGCACGACCGGGCCGCCGCAATGATGCTGTCGGGTTCGGCCACGTCCGCGCCGTAGACCACGACCCGCTCCGGATCCAGACCTTGCGCAGCGCGCCAGCGCTCGATCTCGTCGGTGCGGCGCGCCACCAGCGCCAGGGTGTACCCGGCCTGGTGGTAGCGCAGGGCCAGCGCCTGCCCGATGCCGCTGGACGCGCCGGTGATGAAGGCCAGCGGTGCGGCCATGGCGTCAGGGCGTGCGGCCCGTGACGGTGCCGCGCACGCGGCCGTCGAGCTGCAGCAGGCGGTCCAGGTTGTCGTAGTCCATGCGGTCTGCCGTGAAGCGGTCGCCGTTGCGCAGCAGTTCGACGGGCAGGTGCGAGCGCACGCGTTCCACGTTGGTGTAGGCATGCAGGAACTCGCTGCGCAACTCCAGGCGCGGCAGCATGCGGCCGTCGGCGCCTTTGGCAGGCTCGCGCACCACCACGGCATCGCCGAACAACTGCACCTCCGAGCCATCGGCATTGGACAGCGCGCGCTTGGCCGTGGACACCGTCACATGGCCTTGCTCGTTCAGCGAACGGATGTGGGCCTTCTCGATCTCCAGCGTGTCGGTGTCCGGGTAGTGCCAGGCCTGCTCGCCACGGATATCGCTGCGCAGCCGGCCATTGGCGTCGAAGGTCTTGACCGAAAAATTGCGCATGAAGTAGTCGGGCTCGTGGTTCACGGGCCGGGCCACGGCGGGCTGCGCCAGCGTGGGCGCGTTGCGCACCAACCAGTAGGTGCCCAACGCCAACAGCACCATGAGCACCAGCGGCAGGTAGATCGACAGGCGCTCCCAGGCGTCGCGCAGCAAGGCGAACATCTTCATGCCTGGTAGGGCGCCAGCAGCTCGGCGTAGCGGCCGCGCGCCATCAGCAGCAGGTCGCAGAACTCGCGTGCCGCGCCCTGGCCGCCGGCCATGCGCGTCACGTAGTGGGCCGCCGCCAGCACCTCGGGGTGGGCGTGCGGCGGCGCGGCAGCCAGCGCGGCACGGTTGAGCATGGGCAGGTCCGGCCAGTCGTCGCCGATGGCGGCGGCGGCGCTCCAGTCCAGCCCCAGTTCGGCCAGGATGGCCTCGGCGGCGGGGCGCTTGTCTTCGGTGCCGAAGCGGGCATGCACCACGCCCAGCGCCTGGAGCCGCACGCGCAGCGCCGCGGAATCGCGCCCGGTCACCACGGCCGGCGTGATGCCCGCCGCCTGCAGCAGCTTGAGGCCCATGCCGTCCAGCGTGTGAAAGCGCTTGATGGTCTCGGCCGCGCCGCGCGCATCGCCGGACGGCAAGTCGGTGAAGTACAGGCTGCCGTCGGTCAGCACGCCGTCGACGTCGAAGAAGGCCACGCGCACGTCCTGGCCGCGCAGCAGCAGCTCGGGCGGATGACTCAGCACCGGGGCGCGCGCCATCAGATCACCTTGGCCCGCATGAGGTCGCCGATGTGCACCACGCCGACCAGCGTGCCGGCCGCATCGACCACCAGCACGGCGGTGATGCGGTGCTGCTCCATGAGCTCGACAGCCTCGGCCGCCAGGGCATCGGCGCGGATCGTCCGCGGCTTGGCATGCATGACGTCGCCTGCGCGCACGGCGCGCAGGTCGCGGCCCTTTTCGACGAGGCGGCGCAGGTCGCCGTCGGTGAACACCCCTTGCACACGCAGCGCGTCGTCGACGATGGCGGCCAGCCCGCCCTTCGCGCTCATCTCGCGCATCATCTCGGCCAGCGGCGTGTCCGCGGCCACGGTCGGCATCTCTGCGCCGCTGCGCATCACGTCGCTGACGTGGGTCAGCAGGCGCCGGCCCAATGCACCGCCCGGATGCGAACGCGCGAAGTCCTCGGCCTTGAAGCCGCGCAGCTCGAGCAGGGCCACCGCCAGCGCATCGCCCATCACGAGCTGGGCCGTGCTGCTGGCCGTGGGCGCCAGGTTGAGCGGACATGCTTCCTTCTCGACGCCGCTGTCCAGCACCTCGTCGGCATGGCGTGCCAGGGTGGACTGCCCGCCACCTGTGATGGCCACCAGCGGCACGCCCTGGCGCTTGAGCACGGGCAGGATCAGGTTGAGCTCGGCGCTCTCGCCGCTATTGGAAATCGCGATCACGAGGTCTTGCGGCGTGACCATGCCCAGGTCGCCGTGGCTGGCTTCGCCCGGGTGCACGAACAGCGCGGGCGTGCCCGTGGACGCCAGCGTGGCGGCGATCTTGCGGCCCACATGGCCGCTCTTGCCCATGCCCATCACGACCACGCGGCCGCTCAGGTGCAGGATGCGCTGCACGGCGCGCACGAAGCTGTCGCCCACACGGGCCTTGAGCCCCAGCACGGCAGCGGCCTCGATGTCGAAGGTGGTTTGCGCCAGGCCGATGACCTGTGCCGTGTCCAGCGGCTGGACGCGTTCGCGCGAAGATGTCATGGCGCGAATTCTATCGAGCGCACCCTTGGCACGCGTCCGCAACCCAGGGCCAGCCCAGGGCAACACGCTAGCATGCGCGCACCATGTCCTCGCTCGAACTCACGCTGGTCTACCTGTTGGCGGCTGTGCTGGGCGTGGTGCTGTTCCGCTCGCTCAAGCTGCCGCCCATGCTGGGCTACCTGACGGTGGGCGTGCTGATCGGTCCCAACGCGCTGGCCCTCGCGCAGAACTCCGAGAGCGTCAAACACCTGGGCGAGTTCGGCGTGGTGTTCCTGATGTTCGTGATCGGGCTGGAATTCAACCTGCCCAAGCTGCGCGCCATGCGGCGCCATGTGTTCGGGCTGGGCCTGTGGCAGGTGGTGCTGACCGTCCTCGTGGCCACGGGCGCATCGCTCGCGCTGGCGGCCGTGGCGCCGCGCTGGTGGGGCATGCCCTGGCAGACGGCGGTGGCGCTGTCGGGCGCGCTGGCCATGAGCAGCACGGCCATCGTGGTCAAGCTCATGGCCGACCGCATCGAGCTCGAGTCCGAGCACGGCAAGCGCGTGATGGGCGTGCTGCTGTTCCAGGATCTGGCCGTGGTGCCGCTGCTGGTGCTGATCCCCGCGCTGGGCGCCTCGGCCGAGCAGATGCTGTTCGCGCTGGGCCTGGCCATGGTCAAGGCAGTGGTGCTGATCACACTGCTGCTGACGGGCGGGCAGCGCGTGATGCGCTGGTGGCTCACGCTGGTGGCGCGGCGCAAGAGCGAAGACCTGTTCGTGCTGAACCTGCTGCTGATCACGCTCGGCCTGGCGTGGCTCACCGAGATGGCGGGCCTGTCGCTGGCGCTGGGCGCCTTCATCGCCGGCATGCTGATCTCCGAGACCGAGTTCAAGCACCAGGTGGAGACCGACATCCGGCCCTTCCACGACGTGCTGCTGGGCCTGTTCTTCATCACCATCGGCATGATGCTGGACTGGCGCATCGTGCTGGAGCGCTGGCCCTTGCTGCTGCTGCTGGTCACGCTGCCGGTGCTGTTCAAGCTGGCGCTGATCACGGCGCTGGCCAAGGGCTTCGGCGCCTCGGCCGGCGTCTCGCTGCGCACGGGCCTGTACCTGGCGCAGGCCGGCGAGTTCGGCTTCGTGCTGCTGACGCTGGCCAACAACCGCGGCCTGGTGCCCCCCGCGCTGCTCAACCCCATCCTGGCCAGCATGGTGCTGTCCATGCTGGCCACGCCCTTCATGGTGATGTACAGCAACGCCTTCGTCACGCGCTTCGTCAGCAGCGACTGGCTGCAACAGTCGCTGCAGATGACCAGCATCGCGCGGCGTTCCATCAACGCCAACAAGCATGTGATCATCTGTGGCTACGGCCGCTGCGGCCAGAACCTGGCGCGCATGCTGGAACGCGAGTCCATCCCCTACATGGCGCTGGACCTGGACCCGGACCGCGTGCGCTTGGCCGCCGCGGCCGGCGATTCGGTGGTGTTCGGTGACGCCGCGCGGCTGCAGGCGCTGATGGCCGCGGGCCTGGCGCGCGCGAGCGCGGTGGTGCTGACCTACCTGGACGTGCCAGGCGTCATGAAGGTGCTGGCCCACGTGCGTGCCCACGCCCCCCAGGTGCCGGTGATCGTCCGCACGCAGGACGACCGCGACCTCGAGCGCCTGCAGCAGGCCGGCGCCACCGAGGTCGTGCCCGAGGCCATCGAGGGCTCGCTGATGCTGGCCAGCCATGCACTGGCCCTCGTGGGCGTGCCCATGCGCCGCGTGCTGCGGCTGGTGCAGGACCAGCGCGATGCGCGCTACCACCTGCTGCGCGGCTACTTCCACGGTGCCGACGACGATGGCCAGGACGAGCTGGACCACGAGCGGCTGGCCACGGTGTCGCTGACTCTGGCCTCGCGCTCGCTCGGCAAGCCGCTGGGGCACCTCGCGCTGCACACGCTGGGCGCGCGCGTGGTGCAACTGCGCCGCATGAGCGGCGCTGCGGTGCCTGTCAACGACGAGGCCGTGCTGCAGGACGGGGACACGGTCGTGCTGTCAGGCCGGGCCGAGGCGCTCACCCTGGCCGAAGGCCGCCTGCTGCGCGGCTGATCAGCCGGCCGCGGCGGGTGGGGCCGCAGCCTCGGCTTCGGCCGCGGCAGGGCGCCAGTACACGCCTTCGACGACGACACCGGCCCGCATCTTGGCCGCCACCGCCACCAGGCCCTGCACCGGGCCGGGGTCGGCCTCGCTGGCCTCCAGTGCTGGCGCGAGATCCACCAGCACCAGGTAGCGCCAGCCATCGGCATCGAGTGCCACCACCTTGAAGCGGTAGCCCTCGGCGGGAAAACCGCATTGCGCCATGGCCTCGCGCACCACGGCGAACAGCTGTGCGCGGCGGTCCGCGCGTTCCACCTTGCGCACCGCGGCCGGGTCCAGCCCGGCCGGCGCGCTCTTGTCCAACACCGTCATCTCAGGTCACTGCGTCGCGGCGGCGCCGGTTCACCATTCGCTTGGACACCACGGCGCCGGCCGCCATGGCCACGGCCAGCGCGAGTTCCGGCCGGCGGTTGGTCAGTTCGCCGAAGCGCAGCGGCGACAGGCTCCACAGCCGCGCCGGCATGCCGGCCTGCACCGTGGCGCTGCGTGGCGCGCGCGAGAAGAAGCTGCCTTCGCCCACGGCCGAACCGGCGCTGATGATGGCCAGCCGCACCTCGCCTTGTTCGTCCTCGTAGTGCACGCTCAGGTTGCCGCTCTCGACGAAGTACAGCGTGCGGTCGGCCGCACCCTGCTTGAACAGCACCTGCCCGGCCGCCAGCGCCAGCGGCTGCAGGTAGGGCGCCAGCACCTCCCACTGGGCCGGCGTCAGCTGCAGCAGCAGCTGGTCGTCGACCTTGGTGGCGGCGATGGCCTGGATCAGGTCCTGGATGTCGAAACGGGCGGGGGGCGGCATGGCGTTCATGGCGGGGGGGCGTGCTCCTGCGGCTACTTGCCGATGCAGAACCGGGAGAAGATGACGCCCAGCAGATCGTCGGATCCGAAGGCGCCGGTGATTTCGTTCAGAGCATTTTGCGCCAGCCGCAGTTCCTCGGCCATGAGGTCCAGCGTCCGCCCATCGGCCAGGTGCAGCCCCACGGCGTCGAGGTGCTCCTGCACGCGGCCGAGCGCCTGCACGTGGCGCGCGCGCGCCAGGTACACCCCCTCGGGCAGTGCCTGCCAGCCCGCGATCTGCAACAGCGCCGCGCGCAGTTCAGCCAGGCCGGCGCCGGTCTTGGCCGACAGGTGCAGGCCCTCGGGCAGGGCACCATCGCCAGCGGCATCGCGCTTGTTCCAGACCTGCAGCACGGGCACGCCGGCGGGCAGGCGCTGCGCGATCACGGCATCGGCCTGTTGCGCGCCCGGGTCGTCCCGGCGCAGCAGGTCGTGCAGGAACAGCACGGCATCGGCCTTGGCGATGGCGCCCCAGGCGCGCTCGATGCCAATGCGCTCGACAGGGTCGTCGCTGTCGCGCAGGCCGGCGGTGTCGACCACATGCAGCGGCACGCCTTCGATCTGGATGGACTGCTCGACCTTGTCGCGCGTGGTGCCGGCGATCGGCGTGACGATGGCCAGCTCGGCCCCGGCCAGCGCGTTCAGCAGAGAGGACTTGCCGGCGTTGGGCTGGCCCGCGATGACCACCGTGATGCCCTCGCGCAGCAGCGCGCCCTGGCGCGTGCGCGCGAGCACCGCCTGCAACTGCTGCTGCAGGCCGTCGAGCTGGCCCTGGGCATCGGCCTTGCGCAGGAAGTCGATGTCTTCCTCAGGGAAGTCCAGCGTGGCCTCGACCAGCATGCGCAGGTGGATCAAGCGCTCGCGCAGCGCATCCACCTCCTGCGAGAACTCGCCCGCCAACGAACGGCTGGCGCTGCGCGCGGCCGCCTCGGTGCTCGCGTCGATGAGGTCGGCCACGGCCTCGGCCTGGGCCAGGTCCAGCTTGTCGTTGAGGAAGGCCCGCTGCGTGAACTCGCCCGGCTCGGCCGCACGCAGGCCGATACCCGCGCCGGCCTGCAGGCAGCGCGCCAACAACAGCTGCATGACCACCGGGCCGCCGTGGGCCTGCAGCTCCAGCACCTCCTCGCCCGTGTAGCTGTGCGGCGCCGGGAAGTGCAGGGCCAGGCCGTGGTCGATGGCGCTGCCGTCCGCATCGCGGAACGGCAGGTAGGTGGCCTCGCGCGGCTTCAACGCGCGGCCGCACAGCGCGGCCACGAGCGGCGCGAGGTCGCGGCCCGAAGCGCGCACGATGCCCACCGCACCGCGGCCGGGTGCGCTGGCGATGGCAACGATGGGGTCGCGGGGCGATGCGGTCATGGGGTCTGGAATGTACAAAAGACAAGGGCCGCTCGCGCGGCCCTTGGCAGACGTCCGTCCCGGCTTACCGGAACTTCGGCAGGTTGAACTGCGGCGGCACGCCCATGCGGGTGTTGATGATCCACTGCTGCAGGATGGACAGGATGTTGTTCGTGATCCAGTACAGCACCAGGCCGGACGGGAAGAAGAAGAACATCACCGAGAACGCCAGCGGCATGAACCACATCAGCTTGGCCTGCATCGGGTCCGGCGGTGCCGGGTTCAGCGCGGTCTGCAGCATGGTGGTCATGGTCATGATCACGGGCAGCAGGTACCACGGGTCGGGCGCGGACAAGTCCTTGATCCAGCCGATCCAGGGCGCGCCGCGCATCTCCACGCTGGACAGCAGCACCCAGTACAGCGCGATGAACACGGGGATCTGGATCATGATGGGCAGGCAGCCACCCAGCGGATTGATCTTCTCCTCCTTGTACATCTTCATCATGGCCTGCTGCATTTCCTGCGGCTTGTCCTTCAGGCGCTCACGCATCTCCTGGATGCGCGGGTTCACCGCCTTCATCTTGGCCATGCTCGCGTAGGCCTTGGCGTTGAGCCAATAGAACATGATCTTCAGCAGCACCACCAGCGCGACGATGGACCAGCCCCAGTTCTGGATCACGCTGTGCAGCTTGTCCAGCAGCCAGTACAGCGGCTTGGCCAGCACGGTCAGCCAGCCGTAGTCCTTCACCAGTTCCAGGCCTGGCGTCAGCGACTCCAGCATCTTTTCTTCCTGCGGGCCGACGAACAGGCGCGACTCGGCGACCTGGCTCGCACCCGGCGCCACGGCCGGCAGCGTGTTGATCATGCCCACGGCATACAGGTTGTTGGACACCTTGCGCGCGAAGATGTCGCGCTCGATGCCGTCGCCCAGCAGCCAGGCGCTCGCGAAGTAGTGCTGCACCATGGCCACATAGCCGTTGGCGGACTTGGTCTCGAACTTGGCGTCGTTCTTCTCGATGTCCTTGAACTCGACCTTCTGGTACTTCTTGGCTTCGGTGTAGACCGCCGGGCCGGTGAACGTGGAGTAGAAGCTCGACTCGCCAGGCAGCTTGTTGCCGTCGCGCACGAGTTGCAGGTACAGCTGCGGCGTGACCGGCGCCGTGCCGGTGTTGACGACCTCGTGCTTGACACCGATGGCGTAGGAGCCGCGCGTGAGCGTGTAGGTCTTGACCAGCTTCACGCCACCGCTCTCGGGCGACTCGAAGCGCACTTCCAGCGTGTTGCTGCCGTCGGCCAGCGCACGCGGGCCGGGCACGGCCGTCATCACGGTCGTGTGGTTGGGCAGGCCCGCTGCGCCGATCAGGCCGGTCTGGGCCAGGTAGACGCGCTCGGCGCTCTCGTCCAGCAGCACGAAGTGGCGGCTGGGGTCGTGCAGGTCGATGTTCTTGAGCAGTTCGGCGCGCACCAGCGAGCCGCCGGCCGTGTCGAAGCTGAGCTTGAGCACGTCGGTGCTGACCTCCACGCGCTCACGCGACGGCGCCGGCGCAACGGGCGTGCCGGGCACCTGGCCAGCACCTGCGGGCGCCGCGGTGGTGACGGCCGTGGGAACGGCGCCGGCAGGTGCGGCTGTGGCCGAGGCCGCGCCCCCCGGTGCCGAAGAAGCCGCCGCCGGTGCGGTGGCCGTGGGCGTCGGGAAGAAGGTGGCCTGGCGACCGTTGTGGATCTGCCATTTGTCCCACAGCATCACCAGGGAGAAACCAAGGATCACCCACAGGATGGTTCGGCGGATATCGTTCATGGAAGGCTAGTCGGAGGAAGACGGGAACAGCCGCCGGCCGAAGAGGCGGGGCCGCTGCGCGGGCACCGGGTCGTGTCCGCCATCGCACCAGGGATGGCAACGCGCGAGCCGGCGCAGTGTAAGGTAGCTGCCCGCGCCCGCACCGTGCTGCTCCAGCGCGCCGATGGCGTAGGTGGAGCAGGTGGGTTCGAACCGGCAGGCCGAGCCCAGCCAGGGGCTCAGCAGAAGCTTGTAGCCGCGCACCAGCGCGATGAGGGCGCGCTGCATCACGCCGCGGCCCGGCGCACGAGCTGCTCAAGCTCGCTACGCACCGCCTGCTTCAGTTGCACGGAGGTGGCGCTGATGAACTGCTTGCGGTCGAAGCCGCTGCGCAGCCGCACCACATGCACCGCCGCGGGCAGGACAGCCGCCTGCGCGTCGCAGACCGCATAGATCTGGCGGCGGATGGCATTGCGCGTCACCGCACGGCGCGCCCAGCGCTTGGGCAGCACGGCGCCGATCCAGCAGTCGTCGACCGGGAACAGCGGGCGCGCGCCAGCCTGCTCTTGCACAGGGAGAGCAGGCAGCGCGAGGCGGTGCAGGGCGAAGTGGGCTGTCCGCGAGACGGTGGTGCCGGCCATCACGGCCTGGAACTGCGCGCGCGTCTTGAGTCGCTGCACAGAGGCACCGAGAAAGGGGAGACAGCCATGGGGCGAGCCGACGCGAGGAAGGCCACCCGCAAGGAACTCAGACAGCCAGGCGCTTGCGGCCCTTGGCGCGGCGCGCGTTGATGACGGCGCGGCCACCGCGGGTCTTCATGCGTGCCAGGAAACCGTGGACGCGGGCGCGGCGGATCTTGGAGGGTTGGTAGGTGCGTTTCATGTCACTTCCTTGGAAATCAGTTTCGGCGGGCAACGCCTCTGCATTGCCCACAAGCGGACCACAGGTTCGGTGCCGAAACGAGGAGGCCATCGACACACACGCGGCGATGACCGGCCTATCCGCACCCGCGGCACCATGCAGTCGGCATCTCTCGCCTGCGCCATCGCAGACAAGCACACCAGGCAGGGCCAAACCTCGGGGAACCGGCGATTATCGCCAAAAAAGTTCGAAGGACAAGCTTTTCCGTATTTGCCCCCCGCGGCACCCGGTTCCGTATCCGCCACACGACATGCCCCTCCAGCTTGTGGACAACTACCCGGACACCTAGAATGCCCGGTGCTTCAAAAAAACATTTATCCACAGGAGCTGGACGGCGCATGATCGAGGGGAACCACGCCAGCAATGCCGCCGGCAACAGCCTGTGGCAGGCCTGCATCGATCAGCTTGCCCAGGAGCTTCCAGAACAACAATTCAACACCTGGATCAAGCCCTTGACGGCCCAGGTGACGGGCGATTTCAGCAAGGTCACGGTGTACGTGGCCAACCGCTTCAAGCTCGACTGGATCCGCGCGCAATACAGTGGCCGCATCATGCAGATGCTGGAGAACCTGTACGGCCAGCCGATCCAGCTCGAGTTAGCCATCACTCCTCGGGAAGCCGTTGCCAGGCTTACGCCTTTGCAGTTGGCGCGCGAGATCAGTGCGCAGTCCGAACCGGCCGATCTGGGCGAGGAAATCTCGCCCGGCCCGCCCAAGAACCGCCTCAATTCGGCCCTCACGTTCTCCACCCTGGTGGAGGGCACGGCCAACCGCATGGCGCGCGCCGCCGCCATGCACGTGGCGGGCTCGCCGGGGCAGCTCTACAACCCCCTGTTCATCTACGGCGGCGTCGGCCTGGGCAAGACCCATTTGATGCACGCCGTGGGCAACCGGCTGCTCGAAGAAAAGCCCGGCGCCAAAGTTCTCTACATCCACGCGGAGCAGTTCGTCTCGGATGTGGTCAAGTCCTACCAGCGCAAGACCTTCGACGAGTTCAAGGAGCGCTACCACTCGCTCGACCTGCTGCTGATCGACGACGTGCAGTTCTTCGCCAACAAGGACCGCACGCAGGAAGAATTCTTCAACGCGTTCGAAGCCCTGCTGGCCAAGAAGAGCCACATCGTGATGACGTCCGACACCTACCCCAAGGGTCTGCCGGACATCCACGAGCGTCTGGTCTCGCGCTTCGACTCCGGCCTCACGGTGGCCATCGAGCCGCCCGAGCTCGAGATGCGCGTGGCCATCCTGATCAACAAGTCGATCTCTGAAGGCACCGAGATGCCCGAAGAGGTGGCCTTCTTCGTCGCCAAGAACGTGCGCTCCAACGTGCGCGAGCTCGAAGGCGCGCTGCGCAAGATCCTCGCGTACTCGCGCTTCAACCAGAAGGAAATCTCGATCCAGCTCGCGCGCGAGGCCCTGCGCGACCTGCTGTCGATCCAGAACCGGCAGATCAGCGTGGAGAACATCCAGAAGACGGTGGCCGACTACTACAAGATCAAGGTGGCCGACATGTACAGCAAGAAGCGCCCGGCCAGCATCGCGCGGCCGCGCCAGATCGCGATGTACCTGGCCAAGGAACTCACGCAGAAGAGCCTGCCCGAGATCGGCGAGCTGTTCGGTGGCCGCGACCACACCACCGTGCTGCACGCCGTGCGCAAGATCGGCGGCGAACGCCAGCAGCTGTCCGAACTCAACCAGCAATTGCACGTGCTGGAGCAGACGCTCAAGGGATGAGGCCCGGCCCCTGGCCTCCCACTGGCATGTGCGCAGGGCCCTCGCAGATCGCGCCCTGGATTCAGGCGAAAATGCGAAGCTTTTGCACCAGCTCCACAAGAATTTCACCGAGAGGTTGTTGACATGATCGTCCTGAAGACCCCCCAGAGCACCCTGCTTGCGGTTCTGCAATCGGTCTCCGGCATCGTGGAGCGCCGCCACACGCTGCCCATCCTGGCCAACGTGATGCTGCGCAAGAACGGCAACCAGGTGCAGCTGACCACCAGCGACCTGGAAATCCAGATCCGCACCACGGCCGAACTGGGTGGCGACGAAGGCGGCTTCACAACCACCGTGGGCGCCCGCAAGCTCATCGACATCCTGCGCACCATGCCGGCCGACCAGACCGTCTCGCTCGAGTCGAGCCAGAACAAGCTGGTCCTGAAGGGTGGCAAGAGCCGCTTCACGCTGCAGACCCTGCCGGCTGAAGACTTCCCGCTGGTGCAGGAATCGGCCGAGTTCGGCCCCGCGTTCAGCGTGCCGCAGAAGACGCTCAAGGAACTGCTGGGCCAGGTCGGCTTCGCCATGGCCGTGCACGACATCCGCTACTACCTGAACGGCATCCTGTTCGTGGCCGAAGGCAAGCAGCTGAGCTTGGTCGCCACCGACGGCCACCGCCTGGCCTTCGCCTCGGCCACTCTGGAGGTGGAAGTGCCCAAGCAGGAGGTGATCCTGCCGCGCAAGACCGTGCTGGAGCTGCAGCGCCTGCTGTCCGACGCGGGCGGCGACGAGGCCCCGCAGATCGAGCTGCAGTTCGCCAACAACCAGGCGCGCTTTCGCTTCGGCGGCATGGAGTTCGTCACCAAGCTGGTCGAGGGCAAGTTCCCCGACTACAACCGCGTGATCCCCAAGAACCACAAGAACAGCATCACGCTGGGCCGCCAGGCCCTGCTGTCCAGCCTGCAGCGCACGGCCATCCTGACCAGCGAGAAGTTCAAGGGCGTGCGCCTGAACCTGGACCCGGGCACGCTGCGCGTGGCCTCCAGCAACGCCGAGCAGGAAGAAGCCCAGGACGAGCTGGACATCGACTACGGCGGCGACAGCATCGAGATCGGCTTCAACGTCACCTACCTGATCGACGCGCTGGCCAACATGCAGCAGGACATGGTCAAGATCGAACTGTCCGACGGCAACAGCTCCGCGCTGCTGACCATCCCCGAGAACGCGAGTTTCAAGTACGTCGTGATGCCGATGCGCATCTAGCAGCCTTCGTTGCTGCAGCAGCGACCCGCGTCACGCACGCGGGTTCGCTTTTTCCGAGTTTGTAGAAAGTACGCCATGACCGACGAAAGCCAACCCATTCCGACGCCCTCCACGGTGCCGGAGCCGCAACGCATCGATGCCCACCAGGCCGGTGCCAGCGAGGGCTACGGCGAAGGCGCCATCCAGATCCTCGAAGGCCTGGAGGCCGTGCGCAAGCGCCCCGGCATGTACATCGGCGACACGTCGGACGGCACGGGCCTGCACCACCTGGTGTTCGAGGTGGTCGACAACTCCATCGACGAAGCCCTGGCCGGCCACTGCGACGAGATCCTCGTCACCATCCACAGCGACAACTCCATCAGCGTCGTCGACAACGGCCGCGGCATCCCCACCGGCGTGAAGATGGACGACAAGCACGAGCCCAAGCGCTCGGCTGCCGAGATCGCGCTGACCGAACTGCACGCCGGCGGCAAGTTCAACCAGAACAGCTACAAGGTCTCGGGCGGCCTGCACGGCGTGGGCGTCTCCTGCGTGAACGCACTCAGCAAGATGCTGCGCCTCACGGTGCGCCGCGAGGGCAAGGTGCACGTGATGGAGTTCAGCAAGGGCTTCGTGCAGAACCGCATCGTCGAGACCGTGAACGGCGTGGAAATCTCGCCCATGCAGGTGCTGGGCGAGACCGAGAAGCGCGGCACCGAGGTGCACTTCCTGCCCGACACCGAGATCTTCAAGGAGAACAACGACTTCCACTACGAGATCCTGTCGAAGCGGCTGCGCGAGCTCTCGTTCCTGAACAACGGCGTCAACATCAAGCTCAAGGACGAGCGCAGCGGCAAGGAAGACGACTTCTCCGGCGCCGGCGGCGTGCGCGGCTTCGTCGACTTCATCAACAAGGGCAAGACCGTCCTGAACCCCAACGTGTTCCACGCCGAGGGCGAGCGTGCGGCCGAAACCTACGGCGGCATCGCCGGCACGCACATCGGCGTGGAAGTGGCCATGCAGTGGAACAGCGGCTACAACGAGCAGGTGCTCTGCTTCACCAACAACATCCCCCAGCGGGATGGCGGCACCCATCTGACCGGCCTGCGCGCCGCGATGACGCGCGTCATCAACAAGTACATCGAAGAGAACGAGCTGGCCAAGAAGGCCAAGGTCGAGGTGACCGGCGACGACATGCGCGAAGGCCTGTGCTGCGTGCTGAGCGTGAAGGTGCCCGAGCCCAAGTTCTCCAGCCAGACCAAGGACAAGCTGGTCTCCAGCGAAGTGCGCGCACCGGTGGAAGACATCGTCGGCCGCCTGCTGACCGACTACCTGCAGGAACGCCCCAACGACGCCAAGATCATCTGCGGCAAGATCGTCGAGGCCGCCCGTGCACGCGAAGCCGCGCGCAAGGCCCGCGAGATGACGCGCCGCAAGGGCGTGCTCGACGGCATGGGCCTGCCCGGCAAGCTGGCCGACTGCCAGGAGAAGGACCCCGCGCTGTGCGAGATCTACATCGTCGAGGGTGACTCCGCCGGTGGCTCCGCCAAGCAGGGCCGCGACCGCAAGTTCCAGGCGATCCTGCCACTGCGCGGCAAGATCCTGAACGTGGAGAAGGCGCGCTACGAGAAGCTGCTGACCAGCAACGAAATCCTCACGCTGATCACGGCGCTGGGCACCGGCATCGGCAAGGCCGGTGGCACCACCGGCAACGACGACTTCAACGTCGCCAAGCTGCGCTACCACCGCATCATCATCATGACCGACGCCGACGTCGACGGCGCCCACATCCGCACACTGCTGCTGACCTTCTTCTACCGCCAGATGCCCGAGCTGGTGGAGCGCGGCCACATCTACATCGCGCAGCCGCCGCTGTACAAGGTCAAGGCCGGCAAGGAAGAGCTCTACCTCAAGGACGCCTCCGCGCTCGACAGCTTCCTGCTGCGCATTGCGCTGGTCAATGCCTCCGTGTTCACTGGCGGCGAGAACGGCACCACCATCAGCGGCGACACGCTGGCCGAGCTGGCGCGCAAGCACCAGGTGGCCGAATCGGTGATCCACCGCCTGACCAACTTCATGGACGCCGAGGCCCTGCGCTCCATCGCCGACGGCGTGACGCTGAACCTGGACACCGTGGCCGACGCCGAAGCCTCGGCCGTGGCGCTGCAGGCCAGCCTGCGCGCGCTGGGCAGCGGTGCCGAAGTGGCTGGCGAGTTCGACGTGCGCACCGACAAGCCCGTGCTGCGCATCAGCCGCCGCCACCACGGCAACGTGCGCAGCAGCGTGATCACGCAGGACTTCGTGCACGGCGCCGACTACGCCGCCCTGAGCGAAGCCGCCAACACCTTCCGCGGCCTGCTCAGCGAAGGCGCCAAGGTCATGCGCGGGGAGGGCGAGCGCCAGAAGGAAGAAAAGGTCGGCGACTTCCGCCAGGCCATGCGCTGGCTGATCGGCGAAGCCGAGCGCGCCACCAGCCGCCAGCGCTACAAGGGGCTGGGCGAGATGAACCCCGAGCAGCTGTGGGAGACCACGATGGACCCCGAGGTGCGGCGCCTGCTGCGCGTGCAGATCGACGACGCGATCGAGGCGGACCGGGTGTTCACGATGCTCATGGGCGATGAGGTGGAGCCGCGCAGGGATTTCATTGAGACGAATGCGTTGCGGGCGGGGAATATCGACGTTTAACGTTGTCAGATGACAGAGAAAGTGAAAACTCTGCCAAATAAGTGAAAAACTACTGACACAAATAGTGAAAAGATCCTGCCCTGATTGCGGCAGGCGAACGCCCGGCACATGCCGGGCGTTGTTGTTTGCCATCGAATAAAGACGATGGCCAACATCGACCGGACTGGCTTGCCGGCTTGGGACGTCTTTCAGTCAGCCGGTCAGTTATTCACACGCCAGAATGATCGGACCATCTCGGAAATGCGACCTTGAGTCGCTCGACCGTGTGACGCCACTTTGGCGTCGTCGGCTGGCAAACCGTGTTCTGATTGCCGAAGAGGCCCACTTCGTTCACCGCTCTGCTCTCTGAAACGGTATCTAGCCACTGCACCCGAACGAAGTATTCGGCATGCTCCGGATCATCGGCGGTGAGGCGGTATCTGTCGGAATGCCTGAGCGCAAGCAAAGCAGTTTGTTCACCGCTTTCGGTCTGAACCTTGAAATCCTTAGCTGGCTGTACCGACTCCAGCACGACGCCGACCCCGACGTAACCCTTTTTCGGGATCTTCACCCAGACCCGGTCCCCTGGCTGTTGATTTCCACGCAGAACTGACCCACTGCCACAGGTAATTTCCGTCCAAATCTGACCCACGTAAGAACCCTAACCTGCTGCTTTTTGCGGCAGGAGC
>NZ_LMMT01000019.1 GCF_001422365.1 Pseudorhodoferax sp. Leaf265
GGCCATGCCGTTGCTCTGCGGGCTGCACACGGGCGTGTTGATGGGCTTGAGGCCCAGCGAACGCGCCAGTGCCCTGGTGTCGGCTGCGATGTAGGCCCCGCCGTTGTCGCTCAGGAACTCCAGCTCCTGGCCTGCCGGCACAGCCTCCACCGTGCCGAAGCGGCGCTCGACGGCTTCGATGAGCTTCTCGCGCACCGGCTCGCCTGGCAGCCCCTTGCCTTCCCCGGCCTGCCAGGCCATGACCTCGCGGTCGCAGCAGTCTTTGGTGAAGGTGGCCGTCACAGTTTGGCCCGAGTCGCACTTGATTTCCAGGCCCATCAGAACACCAGCGCAGGTCGCTGCGCGAGACTGCCACACGGTCCTCATGGGTGCGTGCGGACTGGCGCGCGTGGTGCTTTGGGCAGCAGCAGGTCGGCTGCTGCCATGACGCGATAGACGCGGTTGGCATTGACCTTCGGTGCACCCTGAGCAGCGCGCTTGCGGTTGACCAAGGCACAAGCGCGCCGGTAGCCATAGCTGGGCAGCTGCGCAATCTCCTGGCGCAGTTCAGCAAGCAGCCCAGCATCGTCTGTGGGCGNGGCGGTTGACCAAGGCACAAGCGCGCCGGTAGCCATAGCTGGGCAGCTGCGCAATCTCCTGGCGCAGTTCAGCAAGCAGCCCAGCATCGTCTGTGGGCGTGCGGTGGCTGSGACCATCGGTCCAGTCTTCATCGCGCCCAAGCAGGTCGCGCACATGTGAGCGCGCCAACCCCATCATCCGGCAGACCGTTTTCGCTGGTCGTCCCSGGGCAACAAGGGCGAGCGCGCAATCCACTTTTTTTCTGCGGCGTACTYCACGGCTTCCTTGAGGATTTCGTYCTCCAAGGTTTTCTTGCCGAGCACGCGCTGCAGCTTGGCGATTTCCGCGCGGGCTGCTGCCAGCTCGGATGCSGGCACGACAGCCTCGCCAGCGGAGACCGCAGTCAAGGCGCCCTGGCGTTCGAGCTTGCGCCACTGGAACAGCAGCCCCGCCGAGACGCCCTCCTGGCGAGCCACCAGCGAAACGCTCATGCCTGGYTCGTAGGTGCGGCGCACSARGGTCGCCTTCTCTGCCAGGGACCAGCGCCTGCGGCGCTGGTCTTTAACGACTACCTCTACTGACTCCGTATGCCTAGTCATATGCACAGTCCTGTTCCTATCTCCAAAGATAAGCGACAGGACGGGGCCGGGGAATCAAATCCTACGGCGTCGAGAAGCCTCGACCAAAGGTGCACCCTGGCCACCCTAGGCCCCTAAGCTGGGCTGGTGACGCCGTCAGCGTGTGTTGACTGTGCGCCTACTTGAATCAGCCACGCTGTCGCTGATTGCATCAGCAAGCAGCTGTCAGCACGTGGTCACCGCCGCTCACCTTCCACGATCCGGGACACTGCGCCTGGCACTTCCAGTGCTAGCTATGCTCCAAGGTAGGCCCGCTGCACGGCCGCACTGGCCAGCAGCGCGGCCGCGCTGTCGGTGCCGACCACGCGCCCCTGCTCCAGCAGGTAGCCGCGCGACGAAAGCTGCAGGCTGCGCCTGGCGTTCTGCTCCACCAGCAGCACGGCCACCCGGGCGTCGCGCACGCGTTCGAGCGACTTGAACAGCTCGGCCACCATCAGCGGTGACAGGCCCAGCGAAGGCTCGTCCAGCAGCAGCACCTCGGGGTTGGACATCAGCGCGCGGCCGATCGCCACCATCTGCTGCTCACCACCGCTCATGGTGCGCACGCTCTGCGGCAAGCGTTCGCGCAGGCGCGGGAACAGCTCCAGCACGCGCGCCAGGTTGCGCTGCTCGCTGGCGCGCGCCCGCCGCGGGTAGGCGCCCAGGAACAGGTTCTCCTGCACCGTCAGCTCGCCGAACACGCCGCGCCCCTCGGGCACCAGCGCGATGCCGGCCTCCACGCGCTGGTCGGGCTTGAGGCCATCGATGGGCTTGCCACCCAGCGACATGGCCGTGCAGCGGCCGGCCATCAGGCCGGCGATGCACTTGAGCAGCGTGGACTTGCCGGCGCCGTTCGCGCCCAGCACGCTGACCACCTCGCCAGCCCCCACCTGCAGGTCCACGCCGTGCAGCGCCTGGTGCTGGCCGTAGTGCGCGCTGAGTTGCTGCACCTCAAGCATGTTCGTCTCCCAGGTAGGCACGCACGACCTCGGGGTCGGCCAGCACGGCGGCGGCCGTGCCGGCGGCGATGCGCCGGCCCGCGTTCATCACCACGCAGTGGTCGCACAGCGAGCGCACGGCTTCGAGCACGTGTTCGACCATGAGGATGGACACGCCCTCGTCCTTCAGCGAGCGCACCAGACCGATGGCGAGTTGCAGCTCGGTCGGGTTCAGACCCGCCAGCCATTCGTCGAGCAGCAGCACGCGCGGGCGGCTGGCCAGGCAGCGCGCCAGCTCCAGCCGCTTCTGGTCGATGTAGGTCAGGTCGGCGGCAGGCTGCGCCGCGCGGTCGGCCAGCCCCAGCTTCTCCAGCAGCGCGAGCGCGTCCGCTGCGGCCGCTGCACCGAAGCGGGGTTCGTGCGTGAAGGCCATGCCGGCCACCACGTTCTCCAGCACCGTCATGGTCTGGAACAGCCGCACCAGCTGGAAGGTGCGCGCGATTCCCAGGCGCGCCACCCGGTGGCTGGGCGCGCCGGCAGTCTCCTGGCCGGCCAGCTTCACCGAGCCGCTGTCGGGCGCCAGCGCGCCACTGATCAGGTTCAGCGCCGTGGTCTTGCCCGAGCCGTTGGGCCCGAGCAGGCCGACGATCTCGCCGCGGCCGACCTGCAGCGACAGGCCCTCGACCGCCTTGAGCCCGCCGAAGCGGCGCGACAGGTCGGATACCTCCAGCAACGGTTCTGCGGTCATGCGCGCCTCCGGAACAGGCGTTGGCCGGCGCCCAGCAGGCCGCGCGGCAGCACATAGACGATCACCAGGAAGATGGCGCCCAGCACGATGCTGAAGTGGTCCGGGAAGTACTTGCTCAGCGCCTCGAACGCCAGCACCAGCGGCACCACGCCGAGGATGGGGCCGTAGAAGGCCGCCACACCGCCCAGCAGCGCCATCACCACCACCTGGAACGACACCAGCGCGTTGAACGCGATGGACGGCTCGATGTAGGTCCAGCGCGGCGCCACGATGGCCCCGGCCACCGACATGAACATGGCCGTGACCGTGAGCACTGCCAGCCGCACGCCCACGGTGTGGATGCCGCAGCTGCGCGCAGCCGTCTCGTCCTCGCCGATCAACCGCAGCGCGAAGCCCAGGCGCGAGCGGGCCAGCCAGGCGCCCATCACCCACAGCAGCGCCAGCAGGCCCAGCAGCTGCCAGTAGATCTGCGCGGCCGTGATCTCCAGGAACACGTAGCGCCCGACCGAGCCTGCGATCTTCGATTCATACCAGGTCACGAGCTGGCGGATCATCTCGGCCATGCCGAAGCTGAACACCACGAAGTACATGCCCGACAGCCGCAGCGTGCAGACGCCGATGGCCAGCGCCAGCACGCCGCCCAGCAGCGCGGCGACCACCAGCACCGCCGGCCAGGGCAGGTGCTCGGACAGCACGGCCACGCTGTAGCAGCCCACGCCGAAGAAGGCCACGGTCGCCAGCGAGATGAAGCGCGTGGTGCCGCAGAAGATGCCCCAGGCCGTGGCCAGGTTCGCGTACAGCAGCAGGTTGATCAGCAGCGAGGTGGTGTAGTCGTTACCACCTTGCGGCGCGAACGCCAGCGCGACGAACGCGACGAGCGACGCCGCGTAGAACAGCTTGGTCCGCATGGTCATCGCCGGCCCTTTCCGAACAGCCCAGCGGGCCGGAACACCAGCACGAACAGAAAGATCGCGTAGTTGGCCGCCAGCGTCAGGCCCGGGTCCACATAGGTCGACACCAGGCTCTCGCTCAGGCCCAGCAGCAGCGCCGCCAACACGCAGCCCACGAAGTTGCCGACGCCGCCCATCATCACCACGATCAGCGCCTTCATCGTGAACAACACGCCCATGGTGGCGCTGAAGGTCGAGAACATGCTGACCAGCACGCCGGCCACGGCCACCAGCGCGGTGCCCAGCGCGAAGGCCAGCATGGCGATCTTCGCCACGTCGATGGCGACCAGCGGCGCGGACTCCGGCGCCACTGCCACCGCGCGCAGCGCCGTGCCGATGCGCGTGCGCGTGAGCAGCAGGAACAGCCCACCGCCCAGCACCAGCGCCACCACCAGCGCCAGCAGGCGGTTGGCCGAGACCGTGGTGCCCAGCACGTCGACCGGCACTGCCAGGTACGAGTAGCTCAGGTAATTGCCGCCGAAGCCGGCCAGCATCAGGCCCTGCAGCACGAACAGCAGGCCGAAGGTCGACAGGATGCTGTCGGCTTCCAGGGCCTCGCGGCTGCGCGCGCGCCGCACCAGCGGCTGCAGCGCCACCCGGTACAGCAGCGCGCCCGCGATGCCCGCCACCGGCACCAGCAGCACCAGGGCCAGCAGCGGCGAGACGCCGGCCTGCGTGAACAGCACCAGCGCACCCAGCGCCGCGGCGATCAGCATCTCGCCATAAGCGAGGTTGAGGATGCGCGCCACGCCGTACTGCAGGTTCAGGCCCAGCGCGATCAGCGCGTAGGTGCCGCCCAGCGTCAGTCCGAAGATGAGTGCGTCGACGAGCCGCATTCAGGCCTTCCACGCGGGCTTGGCCACGGGCTCCCTGGCGCCGGGCTGCTTCGGCGCGATGGCCGCAAAGCTGCCGCCCTGCCACTGGCCCACCGTCCAGCCGCCGGCCAGGATGTGGTTGTCGAACTTGAGCGGCCCAGCCACGGTGTCGAAAGTGCTGGAGTTCAGTGCCTGGACGATGGCCGCACGGTCGAGCTTGCCGACCTTCTCGATGGCCTGGGCCAGCGCCTGCAGGCCCGAATAGCACAGCACGCTGACCCATTGCTCCGGCGGCTGGCCAATCAGCGCCTGGTGGCGCCCGATGTAGGCCTTGATGGCATCGGTGTTCGGGTTCCAGCCGCCGAGCCCCATCACGCCCTCGGCGTTGGCGCCGAACTTGTTGGCGTACAGCGGCAGCGCGCTGCCCACGCCCACATAGAAAACCTTGGGGTTGAAGCCGCGCACGCGCGCGGCCTCGGTCAGCCCCAGCGTGTCGGGCGGGTAGCTGAAGGCCAGGAAGGCGTCGGGGTTGGCGCGCTGCGCGTCGGCGATCAGCGGCGTCATGTCCTGGGTGGAGATCGGGTAGCTGCTGTCGACCACGATGTCGAACTTGGCCGCCTTGAGCGACTTGCGCGCGGCGGCCGCGAGTTCCAGGCCGCCCTGGTCGGTCACGTTGACCATGGCCACCTTGTTGCCGATCTTGCCGTCGGTGCGCATCTGCGCGAGCAGCGCGACGATGGCGTCGGAGTAGTTCGACGGCGTGCCCAGCAGCGAGAACATGTTGTTCCAGCGCTTGACCAGCTGCGGCATCTGGTCGGTGATGCAGGTGGGCATGATCATCGGAAAGCCGCCCTTGTGGATGGCAGGCGCCACGGCGAGGTTCATGCCGGTGCCCCAGGGCGGAAGCACGAAGTCCACCTTGTCCTGGTTCACCAGGCGCTCGATGGCGCGCACGGCTTCCTCGGGCTGGCTGCGGTCGTCGTACTCCACCACCTCCAGCAGGCGCTTGCTACCGCCCACCGCAATGCCGCCGGCCTTGTTCACGTCGTCCACCCAGAGGCGGTAGTTCGGTAGCTGGGCCGAGGCGGCACCGCCGGCGAACGGGCCGGTCTTCGAGATGGCCCAGCCGATCTTGATCCTGTCGCCGGCCTGGGCCCGCACCAGGGATGCGGGGACCGATGCGGCCAGGGCCGCGCCTCCGAGCGCGCGCACGATGGCGCGACGGCTTGCTTGTGCAGTCATGTCTTGTCTCCTCGTCGATGTCGGAAACAGGCGGCGCGGCGCGCGCCGCCTGTGGGGGCGCTCAGCCTTGCCGGCGGGCGCCCATCAGCACGAACAGCATCGTGGCCGGCCGCTCGCTCAGGTTGCGCCAGGCGTGCCGGTTGCCGTGCTGCACAGCCACCTCATGCTTGCGCAGCAGCACCTGCTGGCCATCGTCCAGCTCCAGCGTGATCTCGCCCTCCAGCACGATGTCGTAATCGATGCTGTCGGTGGTGTGCATGCCGGGATGGTCGGGCTCGAAGGTCTCTGCCAGGCCGGGCACCAACTGTCCGAACTCGGCACCGAAAGCGGCGCCGTCGAAGTCGGCGCGCATCATCACCGCGTCGGGCGGGAAGGTGACGACCATCAGGCGCGATTCGCCCGGTGCGGGCACGAAGCCCACCTGCGGCGTGCGGTCGGGCACCGCGTCGGAGCGCCCGACCGTGCCCTCGGCATCCGTGGACCACAGCAGCGATGCCGTGAAGCCCGGCACCGTGGTGAAACTGGCGCTGCGCGGCGCCACCGCGTCACTGAGCACGCGGGCTTTGCCGTCGGCACCGGTGCCGGCGACCACGCGTCGGATCTGCTGCATGGCAATGCCCTCAGGGGTTGATGACGAAGTTGCTGAAGCCGCCGTTGCGCCCCGCGATGCCCGAGATCGCCTCGTTCACCCGGTCCAGCGGATAGCAGACCTGCTCGAACACCGACAGGTCCAGCGTGCCGGCCTCGGCCATGTCGGCCATGTCCTGCCCTTCGCCCGCGGTGAACCAGGCCGAGCCGCTGATGCTCTGCTGGTCGTCCATCATGGTGTGCAGGTCCATGCCCACGATGCCCATGATGGCGCCGATGTTCCAGGCCGCGCCGCCGCGCTTGAGCGCGCGCACGCCCTGCTGCAGCGATTCGTGCGGCGCGCCCGGGCCCAGCGCATCGATGAAGGTGTCCACGCCCAGGCCGTCGGTGACCGACTTGGCCCAGGTGTCGATGGCGCCGCCGTCGGCGTTGGAGAAGACCTCGATGCGGTCGGGCGCCAGCGCCTTGACGCGTTCCAGCAGTTCCTTGTTGCGCCCCGTGCCGAGGATGCGCGTGGCCCCCATGGCCAGGCCGAACAGCGCACCGCCGATGCCCAGCGTGCCGCTGATGCCATTGATCAGCACGCTGCGGCCCGGGCCGACCTTGGCCTTGCGCATGGCCGAGTACATGGTGCCCAGATAGCCGAAGCGCGCGGCCTGGTTGAACGTGACGTTGTCGGGCAACTTCACCAGCGCGTACTGCGGCGCGATCATGTACTGGCCCAGGCCGCCGTAGGGGTAGTTCTTGAACAGCTTGAGCGCGTTCTGTGAGAAGCCGAAGTAGCCACTGAACGCGTAATGCGTGCAGTTGATCAGGTCGCCGTTGCGGCAGGCGCGGCAGCCGCCGCAGTACAGGCCGGGGTTCACATACACGCGGTCGCCTGGCTTCCAGGCGTGCACGTGCGAGCCCACGGCCGTGACCTCGCCGGCCGGGTCCAGGCCGAAGATGGCCGGCAGCGGCGGCAATGGCAACTCCGGGAACCAGGTGGTCCAGTTCGCCAGGATGTTGCCCAGGTTGGGCACGATGCCGCAGGCATGCACCCGCACCTGCACGTCGTTGTCGCCCGGCAGCGGGATGGGCAGTTGCTCGATCTCCATCGGGGCACCCACCGTGTGCAGGCGGGCGGCTTTCATCATTGCCATGTCGTCTCCTTTGAAAATGCGTAAAAGAACTTTTGTGCATTAAATTTCGACGAGGGCGTGACAGCCATCGGGAACAACCCTCGGTGCAGAAAGATTTGTTTTATGCACAATTTAGGCATTCCCGCACAACCCCAGGCTTCCATGTCATCCACCAACCCTGCGCCGTTCGACGTCGCCATCGTCGGCTTCGGCCCGGTCGGCGCCGCGCTGGCCGCCCTGCTCGGCCGCCGCGGCCGGCGCGTCGTCGTGTTCGACAAGTCGGAGACGGTCTACCCGCTGCCGCGCGCCTTCGCGCTCGACCACGAAGCCATGCGCACCTTCCAGGAGATCGGCATTGCCGACACCCTGGCGCCGCACACCATGCGCTACCGCCCCACCCTGTACCTGGGCCAGGACGGCGAGCCGATCCAGCACTTCGACATGGGGCCGGCGCCCTGGCCGCTGGCCTGGGCGCCCTCGTACACCTTCAACCAGCCGGCGCTGGAGGCGACGCTGCGCGCGGCCGTGCAGGGGATGTCCCATGTGCAGGTGCAGCTGGGCAGCGAGGTCACCGGGCTGCGGGAGGCCGAGGGCGGCGCGGTGCTGACGGTCGCCGGGCGCGACGGCGTGCCGCAAGAGGTGCACGCACGCTATGTCGTGGCCTGCGACGGCGGCACCAGCCCCACGCGCAAGCGTCTGGGCCTGCCGCTGCGCAGCCTGGAGTTCGACGAGCCCTGGATCGTGGTGGATATGCGCATCGACGAGGCCAAGCTCGCGCAGCTGCCGGCCACCAACATCCAGTACTGCAACCCCGCGCGGCCCTGCACGTATGTGGTGGGGCCGGGCAACCACCGCCGCTGGGAATTCCTGCTGTTGCCGCACGAGGCTGAGCAGCGCGAGATGCCGACGGACGCCATCTGGCAGCTGCTGGCGCCCTGGGTGGCCCCCGGCGAGGCCAGCATCTGGCGCGCTGCCACCTACCGCTTCCACGCGGTGGTGCTGGAGCAGTGGCGCAGGGGCCCCGTGCTGCTGGCCGGCGACAGCGCGCACCAGATGCCGCCGTTCCTGGCCCAGGGCATGTGCCAGGGCCTGCGCGACGCGACCAACCTGGCCTGGAAGCTCGATTGGGTGCTGACCGGCCGCGCGCCCGACAGCCTGCTCGACAGCTATGGCAGCGAACGCGGCCCGCAAGTGCAGGACGTCACGGCCACGGTCAAGCGCCTGGGCCAGATCATCTGCGAGCGCGACCTGGCGAAGGCCGCGGAGCGCGACCGCCAGCTGCGCGCGCTGCAGGGCGGCCAGGTGCGCATGCAGCTGCGCCAGAGCCTGCTGCCGGGCATCCACCACGGGCTGATCGACAGCGACACCTTGCCTGCGGGCACGCCGTTCCCGCAGCCGGTCGTGCACGCGCAGGCCGACGCTCCGGCACGCATGCTGGACGACCTGCTGCCGAACGGCTTCCTGCTGGTGCTGCGCGATGCGCCGACCGCCGGACAGCTGGAACAGTGGGCGAACGCGCTGGCCAGCCTGCACGCGGAGGTCATCCACCTCGGCGGCGCTGCGCAGTCACACGGCGTGCAGGGCTTTGCCGAGCAGGACGGCGTGCTGGCCGGCTGGTTCGCGCAGCACGGCTGCGCCGCCGCGCTGGTGCGGCCCGACCACATCGTCTTCGGTGCGGCCGAGAGCGCCGCGCAGATCGCCGCCCTGCTGGCGCGCGCCTGCAAGGCACTGGGTGTTGCGCGGGCGACCGCACTGCAGGGATAAGCCATGGACCGCCGCACTTTCCTCTCCAGCGGCTCTGCCGCACTCGCCACGTTGACCGCCCCGGCCTGGGCACAAGGCACGCCGGCAGTGCGCAAGCTCGTCGTCGGCTTTCCGGCCGGTGGCACGGCCGACAGCCTGGCGCGCGCACTCGCTCCGCTGCTGGGCGATGCCGGCAGCAGCACTGTCGTCGACAACAGGTCAGGCGCCTCGGGGCAACTGGCGGCCGAGGCAGTGCGCCAGGCGTTGCCGGACGGCAGCAGCCTGCTGCTGACACCCTCGTCCGTGCTGACCCTGGTGCCGCTGCTCTACAAGAAGCCGCCGTTCGATGCGCTGCGCGATTTCGCGCCGGTCGCCTGCGTGTGCGACCACGCGTTCGCGCTGGCCGTGAACGGCAACTCGCCGATCACGAGCCTGGCCGCCTACATCGCCTGGGCCAGGGCCAACCCCGAGAAGGCCAGCTACGCCACGCCCGGCCCCGGCAGCGCGCCGCACTTCCTGGGCGTGATGCTGGGCCGCGAGATCGGCACGCCGCTCGTGCACGTGCCCTACCGCGGCGTGGCGCCGGGCCTGCAGGACATGATGGGCGGGCAGGTGGCCTCCACCGTCAACCCGGTCACCACCATGCTGGAGCACCACCGTGCCGGCCGCATCCGCATCCTGGCCGTGAGCAATCCCACGCGGCTGGCGACGCTGCCGGACGTGCCGACCTTCACCGAATCGCGCCTGCCCGCGCTGGAGCTGGTCGAGTGGTATGGACTGTTCGCGCCCGCCAAGCTGGCGCCAGCGCCGCTCGGCGCCCTCGGCGCGCAGCTCCAGCGCGTGATGCAGACGCCCGAGCTGCAGGCCGCTGCCAGGCGGCTCGAAGTCATCCCGCGCTACGAGGATGGCGCGGGCCTGACCCGGATGCTGCAACAGGACCAGGCCCGCTGGACCGCGCAGGTCGCGGCCACGGGCATCCAGCTCGATTGACACCGAACACTTTTGGAACCGCCCCGATGACCGATGCCTCCTCCGACACCGCAGCCCTGCTGCTCGAGCTCGAAACCCAGCGCTGCGACGCGATGAAGCGTGGCGACTTCGCACGCCTGCGCGAGATCCTGCACCCTGGCCTCACCCACGTGCACGCCAAGGGGCAGACCGACGACTATGACAGCTACTTCCGCTCGGGCGGCACGCATGTCGACTACCACCAGGTCGACCGCTCCGACCTGCAGGTCACCGTGCTGGGCGAAGCCGCGCTGATGACCGGGCGCCAGCAGCTGGTGGCCGTGCGCAAGGACGGCAGCGGCACCGTACGCATCGACTCGCGCGTTCTGCAGGTGTGGGCCCTTCATGAGGGGCAGTGGCGCCAGCTGGCGTTTCAGACTACGCCGCTTGCCATGAGCATCACCTGAATCCACGTCGAGCGAATTAACCGCCACCGTCAATCGAGCGCGCAAGCTGGCCGCGACCGAGGCACGCTGCCCTCCGCCTCACTCGCCGGGTTCGAGCACGACTGATCCGCTGTTGAAGCCCGATTCCAGCAAGGACTGTGCCTCACCCGCCTTCTCGAGCGGCAACCGTCCAAATACGTTCGCCTTGATCACTCCTTGGTCGACCGCCGCGAAGACCCTCCCAGCAGCCTCGTCAAGGTCGGCACGATCCTCTGTGTAGTGGGACACAGTCGGTCGCGTCACAAAAACCGAGCCTTGCTCGCGCAAGCGTCCAAGCGACACGGGGGCTACATCGCCAGAAGCCCAACCGAAACTCACCAGCAGGCCGAACCGTGACAGGCTTCCTAGTGATTGCTCGAACGTGTCTTTTCCAACGGAGTCGTACGCGACAGTCACTCCTCGACCACCCGTCCAATTCTTCACCCGCTGGATGGCCTCCGCAGCATCGCGCGGCAACACAAGCACGTGATCGCAGCCCAGGGCGCGTGCATAGTCGGCTTTGTCCTCATTTCCGACGGTGCCTATGACGGTGATGCCTTGTGCCTTCAACATCGGAACGGCCAATGAACCGACGCCCCCGGCCGCCGCGGTGAACAAGACCGCATCACCCTTCCTCAACCGACGCAGACGGTTCACCAGGTAGTCCGCAGTGAGGGCTTTGAAGAAGATAGACACGGCTTCGGCAGCGCCGAGGAAACTAGGCAACTTCACCACGCGCGAAGCAGGAAGCAGACGCGCACTAGCGTAACTGCCGGGTGGCCCCCCCGCGTACACGACCCTGTCCCCCGGCGACAGGCCTCTGACGTTGCGCCCGAGCTCAAGCACCTGCCCTGCGCCCTCCAACCCCATGCGGTACGGCACAGTGGCGGCAGCGCCCTTGCGCTGCATCGCATCCAGGAAGTTGACACCTATCGCGCTTTGCCTGATCAAAATGTCATCGGGAGCGGGACTTCCAAGCTCCTCCGTCTTGAGCTGCAGGACATCAGGCCCGCCGAACGCCCGGCCCTCTATGTAAGTTGCCTTCATATGATCACCCTGTCTCTTCAGTCGGCAATGCATTCCAACGCTCCCACCGCATGGTCGAAAGCGCGTGGTCTTGATGGGCCTTCGCAGTCGTCTGGGCGGGTGCGTTTGAGAGCAACGTGCCTTGCTCGAAGCCCCCACAAGAATCAAGCTACTTGGCGTACGACAGTCGCACGCCTGTCTTGGAATCGAGCACATCCTTCGTCACGCCAGGAGCCATCTCCACCACCCTCAATCCGGCAGGGGTGACGTCCATGACCGCGAGATCGGTGATGATGCGATCGACAACTCCAACGCCGGTCAGGGGCAAGGTGCAGTTTGGAAGGATCTTCAGGTCTTCGGTCCCGTCTTTCTTCTTGGCGGTGTGCTCCATCAGGATGATCACGCGCTTGACACCTGCCACCAGGTCCATCGCCCCGCCCATGCCCTTGATCATCTTGCCGGGGATCATCCAGTTGGCGAGATCGCCGCGTTCGGACACCTGCATTGCGCCCAGAATTGACAGGTTGACCTTCCCGCCGCGGATCATGGCAAAACTGTCGTGGCTGCCGAAGATCGAGCTGCCGGCGATCGTCGTGACCGTTTGCTTGCCGGCATTGATGAGATCGGCATCCACTTCGTCTTCCGTCGGAAACGGGCCGATCCCGAGCATGCCGTTCTCGCTTTGCAGCCACACCTCTCTGTCGCCCGTGTGGTTGGCCACGAGCGTGGGAATGCCGATGCCCAGGTTCACGTAGAAGCCGTCTTCCAACTCTTGGGCCGCGCGCGCGGCCATTTGGTCTTGGGTCCAACGCATCATCGTTCTCCTTCAGTATGCGTCGCTTGCCGAACAGTGCGCTTCTCGATCCTCTTGGCCGGATTGGGGTTGACCACGATGCGGTGCACATAGATGCCCGGCAGATGGATGTCGTCGGGAGCCAGTTCGCCGACCTCAACCAGCTTCTCGACCTCGACGATGCAAACCTTGCCGGCCATAGCAACCGCGGGGTTGAAGTTGCGAGCGGTCAGACGAAAGCGCAGATTCCCGGCCTTGTCCGCCACCTCCGCCTTCACCAGCGAAACCTCCGGCACAAGCGATCGCTCCATCACGTACCGCTCGCCATCGAACTCGCGCATCTCCTTTCCCTCCGCGACCTGCGTCCCGACACCTGTCTTCGTGAAGAACGCGGGAATCCCAGCCCCTCCGGCTCGCAGTTTTTCTGCCAGCGTGCCTTGCGGCGTGAACTCCAGTTCCAGCTCCCCGGCCAGGTACTGGCGTTCAAACTCTTTGTTCTCACCCACATAGCTTGCAATCATCTTCTTGATCTGCCGCGTTTCGAGCAGCTGACCGAGACCGACGCCGTCGATGCCCGCGTTGTTCGAAATAACCGTGAGGCTTTCCACCCCCGAGTCCTTGAGCGCATTGATCAGCATCTCGGGAATCCCGCACAAGCCAAAGCCGCCAACGGCAACCAGCTGACCGCTTTTGACGACCCCTTCCAATGCCGCACTGCCCGAGGCATACACCTTGTCCATCACTTCTCTCCTTGATCTAAATCCAGTCGGATCGCAAACTCCACATGACGTGCAGCCCGCGTCCGGCCAGCGAGCGCGTCGCCCCTCCGTGTCTACCTGCGGCGCGTGAATGCATGGATGATCTCGCCCATGATCCCGCGCCGGAACGTCAGCACGCAGACGATGAAGATCAGGCCGGTGACCATCGTCACCGACTCGCCAAGCTTGGCAAACCACTCGACCGAGGTAGCCGCATGCAGCCAGCTGCCGACCTCGCCGAGCTTGTTCTCCAGCAGCACCACGACGCCCGATCCGACCAGAGGGCCTGACAGGGTGCCGAGGCCACCCACGAGGGTCATGAGGATCACTTGACCGGACGTGGTCCAGTGCACATCGGACAACGTGGCAAACCCGAGCACGATCGTCTTCAGAGCTCCCGCAAGGCCAGCCAAAGAAGCCGAAAGAACAAAAGCGAGCAGCTTGTACCGGTGCACGTCATAGCCGAGCGAAACGGCCCGCGGCTCGTTCTCCTTGATCCCCTTGAGCACCTGACCGAACGGAGAATGCACTGTGCGGTAGATCAGCGCCAATGCACTGACCACAACGCCAAGCGTCACGTAGTACATGTGCAAATCGTCCCGCAGATCGAAAAGGCCCATCACGGAGCCCCGTGGCACTCCTTGCAGCCCGTCCTCGCCCCCCGTGAACGGCGCCTGCAACGCGATGAAGAACACCATCTGCGCGAGGGCCAACGTGATCATTGAGAAATAGATGCCCTGGCGACGGATGGCTAGCAAGCCGAATAGCCAGCCCAAACAAGCGGCCACGGCCGTCCCAAGCACCAAGCCGATCTCAGGGCTTAAGCCCCACACCTTCACGACGTGACCGGCAACATAGGCTGCTGCTCCGAAGAAGGCCGCATGACCGAAGGAAAGCAGGCCGGTGAAGCCGATCAGCAGGTTGAACGCTGCCGCAAACAGGGCGAAGCACAGCAGCTTCATCACGAAAACTGGGTACGCGCCAAGAAACGGTGCGAGAACCAAGGCCAGGGTGGCCAGCCCGTACATGAGGCCAGCGAGCTTTTTGATTGCCATCTATTTCTCTTTTCCGAACAAGCCCGCAGGACGAAGCAGCAGCACAACGATCATGATGACGAAGACCACCGTGGAAGAAATCTCGGGGTAGAACACCCTGGCGAAGCCTTCGACGACGCCAAGCATCATCCCCGTGATGATGGCGCCGAGGATGGATCCCATGCCACCGATGACAACGACGGCGAACACCACAATGATGAGGTTCTGGCCCATCAGCGGTGAGAGTTGCACGACGGGCGCGGCGAGCACACCGGCGAAGGCGGCGAGTGCGGCGCCGAAGGCGTAAGTCAGCGTGACCATGACAGGCACGTTGATGCCAAAGGCTTCCACCAGCCGAGGGTTCTCGGTACCGGCGCGCAAGTAGGCGCCCAGCCGGGTCTTCTCGATGACGAACCATGTCAACAGACAGACCGAGAGCGATGCCCCCACGACCCAAGCCCTGTAGTTCGGCAGCATCATGAAACCGAGGTCGGTCGCACCGCTCAAAGTGTCGGGCGCGTCGTAGGCAAGTCCGGACACACCGTAGATCGATCTGAAGACACCTTCGACGACCAAGGTGATGCCGAGCGTGAGCAACAGGCCGTAGAGATGGTCCAACTTATAGATCCAGCGCAGCAACCCGCGCTCGAGGACGACCCCGAGCGCACCAACGACAAGCGGCGCGACCACGAGCATCACCCAGTAATTCAGCTGTAAGTACTCCAACCCCATCCAAGTGATAAGGGCGCCCAGCATGAACAGTGCTCCATGGGCGAAGTTGATGACATTCAAAAGCCCGAAGATGACCGCGAGGCCAAGGCTGAGAATGGCGTAGAACGACCCGTTGACCAGCCCGAGCAAGAGCTGGCTCAACAGTGCCGAAGTTGAAATTTGCATGTTCAGCTACTTGGACATGGACGCCAGGGCGTCCACCAGGTTGATCACTTCCAGAGCGAGCATTTCGACTCGGCTTTGGTGGTGAAGACCTCTTCGCCCGGAAGTGCCTTGACCAACTTCAGGTAGTCCCACGGCTTCTTGGACTCGCTCGGGGACTTCACCTGCATCAGGTACATGTCGTGGACGAACCGGCCATCTGCACGAACATAGCCGTTCGCGTAGAAGTCGCTGATCGGCGTCGCCTTGATCTGGGCCATCACCTTGTCCGAGTCCGTCGACTTGGCCGCCTTGACGGCCTTCAGGTAGGTCATGGTTGCGGAGTAGTCGGCGGCCTGGATGTCCGTGGGCATGCGCTTCGTTTTCTCGAAGAATCGTGCTGCAAACTTCCGCGACTCGTCGTTCATGTCCCAATACCAGCTGCTCGTGTGGAGCAAACCTTCGGTGTTGCGCAGACCCATGCTGTGAATGTCGGTCAGGAACACCAGGAGGCCTGCAGTTTTCATCGTCTTGCTGATTCCAAACTCCCGGGCGGCTTTGATCGCGTTGATCATGTCGCCGCCCGCATTGGCCAAGCCGAGGATCTGGGCTTTCGAGTTTTGCGCTTGCAATAGGAACGAGGAAAAATCCGACGCGTTGATCGGATGGCGCACAGACCCCACGACGGTTCCGCCCTTCTTCTGCACGATGCTCGCAGTCGAGCTTTCCATGGCGTGTCCGAAGGCATAGTCCGCTGTGAGGAAGTACCAACTCTTGCCTCCGGCATCGACAACCGCCGCGCCAGTGCCCTTGGCCAGCGCCACGGTGTCGTAGGCATAGTGCACCGTGTACGGCGAGCACTCTTCGTTCGTAAGCGCGGCCGTTCCGGCCCCTGCATTGAAGTACACACGCTTCTTCTCTGCCGCGACCTTGGCGATAGCCAGTGCCGCGCCGGAATTGGTGCCACCATGGATCATCGTCGCCCCCTGCGTGTCAATCCATTCACGCGCCTTCGAGGCGCCGATGTCGGCCTTGTTCTGGTGATCTGCGGTCAGCAGCACGATGGGCCGGCCATCGACGTTGCCGCCGAAGTCTTCGATGGCCATCTGGATGGCCGTGACGGCGTTGCGCCCCTCGAGGTCCGAGTAGAGGCTGGACATATCGGTGATGAAACCGATGGTCACCTTTTCCTGAGCGGTGGCAGCAAGCGCGGTGCTGCAAACCATGGCAGCCACGGTGAGTTTGAGGTTCAGGTTCTTCATTTCAGTCTCCAGTTAAACGCCGAGAAGTTCATTGAGGATGGGCATCTTGTCGTTGAGTTGTCCCTTGGTGAACGACTCGACGATCTTTCCGTGTTCCATGACGAAGAAGCGGTCCGCAAGGGGTGCCGCGAATCGAAAGTTCTGCTCGACCATCACGATCGTGTAGCCCTTGTGGCGAAGCGCTGTGATCATGCGAGCGAGCGCTTGCACGATGACGGGAGCCAGTCCTTCCGAGATCTCATCGAGCAGTAGGAGCTTCGCCCCGGTTCGCACGATGCGCGCGACCGCCAGCATCTGCTGCTCTCCACCGGACAGACGGGTCCCCTGGCTGGTCTTGCGCTCTGCCAGGTTTGGAAACATCTGATAGATCTCGTCAATCGACAAGCCGGCCCCGCCGGAGCGCAGCGGTGGTGGCAGGAGGAGGTTCTCTTCGCAGGACAGGCTGGAAAAGATGCCTCGCTCTTCAGGGCAGTAACCAATGCCAAGGTGCGCAATGTGGTGCGTCTTCATGCCGATCGTCTCCTGGCCGTACACCTTGATGCTTCCCTTGCGGTCGCCGGTCAATCCCATGATTGCGCGCATGGTGCTGGTGCGGCCTGCTCCATTGCGACCGAGGAGGGTTGCAACCTCGCCCTCTCGAACCGACATGTCCACACCGTGCAAGACATGGGACTCGCCATACCAAGCGTTGAGCCCGCGGATTTCCAGTGCGACGGTCATCAGTGGGCACCCCCAAGTGCGGCTTCGGCGGAGCCCATGTAGGCCTCCATCACCTGGGCGTTGCGTGACACCTCTGCGTACGGCCCTTCTGCGAGGACAGATCCACGTTGCAACACGGTGATCTTGTCCGCGATGGTCGAGACGACGGCCATGTTGTGTTCGACCATGAGGATGGTTCGCCCAGCGGATACGCGCTTGATCAGCGCCGCGACCTTGTCGACGTCTTCGTGGCCCATGCCCTGTGTGGGTTCATCAAGGAGCATGACCTCTGGATCCATGGCCAACGTCGTGGCGATCTCCAAGGCGCGCTTGCGGCCGTACGGCAAGTTGACCGCCAACTCGTGCGCCGCGTCCTCGAGACCGACCTGCTCAAGGAAGTGCATGGCCCTGCCATCCAGTACCGACAAGCTGGATTCGCTTTTCCAAAACTTGAAGGTGGTTCCAACGCCGCGCTGAAGGCCGAGACGCACGTTTTCCAGAAGCGTCAGGTGCGGAAACACTGCAGAGATTTGGAACGAGCGGATGATCCCGCGGCGGGCGATCTGCGCCGGCTTCTCGCGAGTGATGTCCTGCCCGTTGAAACGGATGGTGCCGCGCGTGGGTTCGAGAAACTTGGTAAGCAAGTTGAAGCAGGTCGTCTTGCCTGCCCCATTGGGGCCGATCAAGGCGTGGATCGACCCTCTCTCGACTTGAAGGGCCACGTCACTCACGGCAGTGAATCCGCGGAACTCCTTCGTCAGCCCCTGGGTTTGCAGTACGAAGTCCGTCATTCGCGTTCCAGAACGTCTGAGAGGGTTTTCGGTTCGGTGAGGTCGCGTAGGGCCGTCACTGGGCGGTCCATCCGCCATCGATGGGAAGCTGGATGCCAGTGATCCCACTACCCGCGTCGCTCGCGAGGTACACCACTGCTGCGCCGATGTGCGCCGGATCCAGAAGTTTCAAGTTGGGCTGCTTCTCCTTCAGCAGCTCCTTGACGCCGTCTTCGCGGGAACCGCCGACTGCTTCGGCGCGTGCCCTGATCTGAGGTTCAAGGATGGCAGTGTCGGTAAATCCTGGGCAGATGCAGTTGACCGTCACGCCGGCCGTAGCAAACTCCAGGGCGATCCCTTTGCTAAGGCCCACGAGTCCGTGCTTCGACGCGAGGTAGGCCGACTTGTTGACCGAGCCGACAAGCCCGTGGACAGATGCGATGTTCAAGATGCGACCCCAACCACGCTCTCGCATTCCTTCCAGAACGTCCTTCATGAGGATAAAGGGTGCCGTCAGGTTTACGTCAAGCAGTCGGCTCCATTTCGCGAGCGTGAATTCGCCGATGGACGCCACATTCTGAATGCCGGCGTTGTTGACAAGAATATCTAGAGGACCGTTGAGGGCAGCTTCGACTTTCTCGACCAGTTCAAGCGTCTCGTCGGAGTTGCTCAAGTCAGCGCGGACATAGACAACTTCCGTTCCGAACTCCACGGAGATGGCTGTCGCGATGTCGTTTCCGACTGACTCTGACTCGATGCCATGGATGGCGACCAAGTGGCCGGCTGCTGCAAGTTGGTTCGCGATAGCAAGGCCGATGCCTTGGGTCGATCCTGTGACCAGCGCGCGCTTTTTCATGTTCGTTCCTCGTTAGCGGATGCGACGAAGGATGCTCACGTAGTTGGCTACCGCGGATCCTCCCATGTTGAAGATGGCACCCGTTTCGGGCGCGGGGAGTTGGAACGTTCCGGCTTCGCCGCACAGCTGCATGGCGCCTATGACGTGCATCGAGACGCCGGTGGCGCCGATCGGGTGACCCTTGGCCTTCAGGCCGCCGGACGCATTGACGGGCAGCTTGCCCCCTGGGAACACGGTGCCGTCTTCAACGACCGATGCGCCTTTGCCCGCAGTTGCTAGGCCCATGGCCTCGTACGAGAGAAGCTCCGCGATCGTGAAGCAGTCGTGCACTTCGGCGAACGAAAGGTCCGCAACCGAGCAACCCGCTTGGGTGTACGCCTGTGCCCATGCACGTAGAGGTCCCTCGAAGTCAGTCAGGTTTGAGCGACGCGACATCGGCAGGTAGTCATTGACGTGACTGCGCGCCTTGAACTCAACGGCCCGCGGGAAGTCGGCTGCCATGTCAGAGTTGACAATCAGCAAAGCTGCTGCGCCGTCGGAAATGAGGGAGCAATCGGTCACCCTCAGTGGATCGGCCACGATGGGATTCTTGGCTGAGACCGTGTTGCAGAAGTCAAAGCCAAGGTCCTTCTTCATTTGGGCGTAGGGGTTGCGCACACCGTTGGCGTGGTTCTTGGCGGCGATTCGCGCCAAGGTTGTCGAGTGGTCTCCAAACTGCTCGAAGTACGCCTTCGCATACTTCGCAAATATCCCGGGAAACGTTAGGCCCAGATTGCCTTCCTCTTTGTGGTAGGAACAGCCACCCAGAATTGCCGCGACTTCGGCAGTTGAACGCCGAGTCATCAACTCCGCACCCACCACCAATGCGGCCTTGATCCGGCCTGACTCAATGGCATCGCACGCAGAGTAGACCGCAGCGGCTCCGGATGCGCATGCGTTCTCCACGCGCGTTGAACCGGCCCAGCGCAAAGCTTGATCCGCCTGCAGGACGAGCGAAGAAGCAAAAATATCCGGAACGAATCCGCCGTTTAGGTTTCCCAACCAAATCCCGCCAACAAGGCTCGCGTCGATCTCGGCGTGGGCAATTGCTTGTGACGCCGCCGAAGCGATCAGGCTTTCAAGATCGTCTGTGACGTTCTTCCCAAATGGAAGGTGCGACCATCCAACAATACTGCAAGGCATATCTATTCTCTCGAATTTCTGGAAACCGAACTCGCGGGATCAAGTACCCGCCGATTGATAGACTCAGAACGAGTGCTTATGCGCATCAGCAAGGAAGAGATTGGTCGTGGCCGACTTGAATCGCAGGACTGCAATCTCTTTATATTCTGGGCTCTCATAGAATTCCATCGCCTTATCCCGGCTGGAGAACTCGAGAACGAGAAACCGCGAGAAAGACAGCTCGCCTTCCAGACGCACCACCTCGTTGGTTGCGATGACAACTGACGCTTCAAACAGCTTTAGAAGAGGCTTTACCCGTGGCATATACCCGGAGTAGAAAGTTTCTGAATCGCTTACTATGATTTCAGCGACCATATAACACTTTGTCATGGGCGAAATAGAGTGGACTAGCGCGTTGTTGAGAGGGCGAATGCATAGGACTGTGCAGGGTGCAAAGTCCGTCCGTGCGGATTGCAACGCCTTGGATGGCACGGCAAACATCAGGCTACCGAAGTCGAGCACCTATGGTACTCGAAGATCTACTTTCAGTACCAATAGGGGTAATCCCTGACCTGCCCGGCCTTCAGGGCGCGCACGTTGGGTTGGGCCGGCCTGCGGCGACGGGCTGCTACTGAAGGGAGGGCTCTGACGAGGGCTGGCGGCGCATGCTCCGATTCGCATCGAAGCCACCGCGTCCTTGCGGCTTCTTGGTCAAGCAGCCAATTCGCGTCTCTTGATCATCCAAGATGCGTGTTCCCTTGGGTCCGGCAAGGCCGGTCAGCTCGAGCGGCTTGAGTCCCATAGCCATCTATGCTCGCTGCCCCAACACCAATGAGGACCCCGCCGTGCCTAGTCCTGCTCGGCAGGCAGTTTGTCACCCGCCGACAGGCAACGGTCGGGGTGCGGAGTTCTAGGCACCGCTGCTTGAATCTCCAATTCTTTCAGATGGCCGCACGACCAATCCAAAAAGCAGGAGTTCCCATAGTTCTCTGAGACCTTGCTCGAACGAGACCTTCGATGCGACCCTAAAGTTCTCATCACGAAGGGCTCTGATCAGGAGCAAAGCGGATTCGCTTACGAACCGCACATTGTGTTTGACGAAAGTCGACGCAGCCATTTCCTCCACGAGAAAATTCTCAAGGGTCTGAATTCTCATGCGCTGATGCTCATCAAAGAGCTTCCTGCCCTGCTCATTGCTCTCAAGGTCGCTTAGGAACTTGGAAGACATGAGACCTGCCACCTTGGACCCATGGTTAAAGTAAGCGAGTACTTTTGCAGAGGCGTCGTTGGCTCTCGCCGCATCTGCCCAACCGGTCTCTCGCATGTCGCGCAAGGTGGACTCTGCAATCTTAAGGAAAAGCTCTTCCTTTGTGTCGGCAATCTCGTAAAGCCGCCTGCGCGAGCATTTCAGTCTCGAAGCGATTTGCCCCAGCGTGATGCCGCTGATACCCTCTTCGAGAATCAATGCCGTCAACTCCTGCCAGAATTCGTCACTTGGGGTGGATGGTCTCGGCATTTTTTCGGTTCAATTGTTCAATGTCAGTACCGGTGATTTTCGCATGCGTCTTTGCGTTCTCTCGCGATGAACGGCGACTGTGGGCAGCTTTAGGGCTACGAGAAGGCCGCAGTAAAGATCGTAGCGATTGAAAGAGCACAACGGGAGCGGCAAGCGAGAACGGACTCTCATTCATTTCGAGTACGAGCGAGGCGGCAGCTATGAGGGGGCAATCGCCCGGGACGTCGCGCGTCACCCAGGAGCCACTGACGTAGGCGACGGGATTGGCCGCGGCGCTTCCTCTCGCGCGGTCTGCTCACTGGGCGTAGTCATGCGGACGAGTACGTTCCTAGGGGTTTACACTGAATGGTACCCAATGACGTTGACGCGGTACCTTAGCGAATGTCTAATCCGCGTGCCGGTCAATTTCGGGTTCGGTCATGCGTCACTGTTGTCGCGGCGTGTGACCTTTGGCTGGAGAACGGTCAGCGACATATCCAACTCGTGCATCGACTATGAAATTTAAAACGCAAACCCTCTGCATGTTGACCGTCGCCCTCGCGATGTCCGCATGCGGAGGCGGAGACAACGAGAGCGAAGCTCCAGTCCAAAATGCCGAAGCGCGATGCGCTGCTTTGGCAAAGGCTGCATATCCAGATGCGGTGTTATCTACCGTTGAATATCGGCCGGCGGGTGGATTCACAACGCCTGACGGCGTTACCGCCATTGAGGGACTACCTGAATTCTGCCGCGTAGCCGCAAGCTTAAGGCCATCTTCAGACAGCGACATCCGCGTCGAGGTCTGGTTGCCCACGGCCGGCTGGAATGGAAAGTTCTTAGGGCTTGGCAATGGAGGCTTTGCTGGGGCCCTCGACTACCGAGAACTGGCGGCGGGCCTTAACAGAGGATTTGCCGTCGCGCACACCGATATGGGGACGGCGCCGGCCGCATCCCAAGGAGGAGCCGTATTGATCGGCCACCCCGAAAAATGGATTGATTGGGGTTACCGCTCCACGCATCTCATGACAACGTTTGCCAAATGGGCAACGGCCGAAGTGCTTGATTCCGCACCCAAGCGGTCCTACTTCATCGGCTGCTCGACTGGTGGAGGCCAAGGAATCAGCGAGGCAACACGTTACCCGGATGACTACGACGGAATCGTTTCCGGCGCACCCGTTCCATCGCGCGTGGGAACGCACGTGGGCATCGGAACCAAATGGGTCGGCTTCCGGGAAGATTCCGCGCCTTTGAAATCAGTGCTGACGGCCCCAAAGCTGGACCTGCTGCATCGCTCCGTGCTTGCGTCCTGCGACGCATTGGACGGCGTGTCCGATGGGCTGGTGGCGCGCCCGGACCTTTGCAACTTTAATCCGGCCGTGCTCCAGTGTTCGGCCTCAGGTAGCACAGACTGCTTGACCTCAGTGGAACTAGCTGCGGTCGAGAAGGCATACGCCCCTGTTCGCCATGTCAATGGGCAGGAGATTTTTCCAGGTCTGGAGAAGGGCTCTGAAGACCAATGGTTGGCGTATACCTTCGACCTCTTCTCACATGCGCCATTTTCTGACCTGTTCCAATGGGTATTGGGACCGTCATTCGATTTCAGAGATTTCAACTACGGCTCTGATATGGACTTGGTGGACAGCGTCGTCGGCCCCGTCGTCAACAACAACAATCCGGACATGCGCGCCTTCAAAGCTCGCGGGGGGAAGTTTCTCGCCTATCAGGGGCTCTCGGATGTTCTTATTCCCCCTGGCTCGATTCACCAATACCTTCGACAGGTCGAGTCCACAACAACTGGTACAGATACGTTTGTCCGTCTGTTTGAAGCGCCCGGCATGTCGCACTGCGCCGGAGGGGCTGGACCGAATATGTTCGGGAACAGCTTGTCCGGAGCCACAGTGGATGCCAAAGACCCCTCGCGAGACCTGATTGCAGCGTTGGATAAGTGGGTAGAAACGGGTGTCGCGCCGGAACGCATTGTTGCCACCAAAAAAGCTGGTGACGCTCCAGAAGGAGACGTCGTTCGAACTTTGCCGCTGTGCGCCTACCCTAACGTCGCACGGTTCTCGGGCGTCGGCGATCCGAACCTTGAGGCAAGCTACGCGTGCGGTCCGCGCCAGTGATGTCACAACGGAGTACCGCCGAACGATCATCTCCTTAGGGTGACTCAACGCGCAGGACAACGGTGCGACAAAGCGGCGCACCGGTGCCCAAGGAAGCGCGATCGACACCGTATGAACGGCTCACGGTGTCCTTCAGCGCTCCCGTCAGAAAGCGTCGACCAAGAGCTCGAGAGCTCGAGCGTTGGCGTAAGGAGTTACTTAAGATTCGGGGCGACAGGACTGCCTGCCGCCCCGCAAGGTGGCCAGGTAGAGCGTCCCGCCGGAGTGTGCGGCTGGCCTGCGCCTTGGGTCGCTGTCGCGATACACCAACTCCGGAGCCAATTGGCCACCTGGCCACGTATCTCGGCCCTGCTCCACCTCGCAGACTGGCTCGTCGTGCAATCTGACGAGGTCGAGACTCCATGGCGCCCCTCTCAGGCAGTTGTTCTGAATGCGACGCAACGTTCACGCAATGCAGACGAATAGCATGTCGCGTCAACGTGCGAAGCAAACCAATCGGAAGGGCGACGATGAAGTCCATGGCAATTTCACTGTGTCTAGGCCTTGCGCTGTGTGGATGCGCTGCGAACCGTCACGAAAAGCATGCTGCCGTTCGTGGCGCTCTGCTTGGTGCGGCGGGAGGCGCCATCATCAGCTCGGTCGCGGGCGGAGATCCTGTCGCGGGCGCCGCAGTGGGCGCGGCGGGCGGTGCCGCTCTTGGCATGATCACTGCTGACGGAAAGCCGAGGAGAGTGAGCCGAGATCAGTATGGGCGGTCCTACTGGGTCGATGACCACGGTCGCTGGCGGTACGTTTCAGAGCATCGGCGCTAAGCTATGTGCCGTAGAGAATCCCGAAGTGGTCATGTTTCCCACGTGGCCCTTACCCGCGATCAAACCCTCTGCTGCATTCATACACTATCGAGGACCGTTTCTTCGTTCCCCCCTGAGCGTTGTCGAGAGAAATCTCTACCCGAGGCAATGCCGCTTTCCGTCCGGAGTGCCGGTGGTGCGGTGGCATCGCCATCACCAGTCGGAACCACATGGGACTGGGTCCTACATGACCTTGAAGAGGAAACGGAAGAGTGCAACGCAATGAACTGGCTGATTGCCTTTGCGGGCATTGCGATCGCTAGCCTTTGCCTTCTCTTCTTCGTAAGCTGAACATAACCCCGTCGCCGCACTCATGTGGGAAGTAGGTACGAAGCCTCTGCGAAGCAATTGGCTTGATGAGATCGGCGCAACCGTTCAGCCTTTTATCTGACCGCCTGGAAAGCGAGAGCGCCCAACTCCAAACGGATAAGCGCTCCGCCCCTGGGCGTTGTCCCCACCTTCAGCCGACCGCCGTGCAGACGCGCAATCTCTGACACTAGGTGCAGTCCGAGGCCAGCTCCGCGGCCCTTCGGGGATCCCCGACGGAAGGCCTCAACCACACGTGCGCGATCTGCGAGAGGAATGCCCGGCCCAGTGTCTGTGACCTCAATGGCATTCCCGTGCAAGAGAGCTACGTTTATCGAACATCCTTTGCCGCCATGTTCGATGGCATTCTGAACAAGGTTCGAAAGCGCCCTTTCGATTGCCAGCCTATCAGCTTGAAGCTCCTGAGACCGTTCAGCAGCGAAGCTAAGTACGCATTCGTTCGCGATCGCCAGAGGCGCAAGATCCGCCACGACTTGCTCGCACAGTGCGCGAAGGTCAACCGTTTCGCAGTGAGCCGATCCGGCACGAAGACGCTGCAAGTCCAAGAGATGTTCTGCCATGATTCCTAAACGTAGCGACGCACGAAGAAGTGCCGACTTTTCTGCGCATTCGGGTATCGACTCGGCCAGCAAGCGCACGGTAGCGATCGGCGTTCTCAACTCGTGAGCGGCCCCTGCGAGGAAGCGTTCCTGGCGATCGTAGCCTTCGCTCAGGCGGTCCAACGCGCGATTTGCCGCTTGGACAAGAGGCAGCACCTCAGAAGGAACCGCCTGCAGTGGCAAGCGGGTGTCTCTGCGCCCGATGTCTATACTTTCAGCTCGCTCCGCCGCTCGCATGACGCCTGCCAGACCGCGTTTCACGACCCAGGGGACCGCGAAGATGAATCCAATGCTTGTGAACAGCGCCATCGGCGCCATCAGAAAGAGGTAGGCCAACAACGCCCCTCGCAGCATATCCATCGTCAAGAGTGGCGCACCCGTCTTGACGATCACGTTCACACGCCCTGCCGGCGTATCCAGACGCTCAAACCGGGCTTGAGGACGACCGTTTGGCTCGACCAGATCGAGTGCTGTCCGATCGGCGCCGTCAAGCACCGTCACCAGTTTCACATACCGGTCAGGAACGTTTCCATAGACAAGGCGCTCGTTCCCATCATCGGCCACAAACCACCATCCTGGTGCGGAGCGAAGGCCGCTAGTCGAGGGAACTTCGGCAAGCCGCAGTCCGCCGTCGGGGGAGCGCTGCAGCGTTCGAGATAGTATGGAGGTACTGCGATCGCCTTCACTGTCGATGAAGCCGACTTTGGCCCAGATAACGCCAAGAAACAAAAACAGAGCCGAGATGCTCACGGCAATCTGCAGACAGATCAACTGTCGAACCAACTTCCAACGTAGAGAGGAGAACTTCATTCAGCGCGAGACTGAGCGGAGTAAGTAGCCCACACCCCGGATGGAGTGAATCTCGACCCCGGACGACAGTTCTTCGAGCTTGGCACGGAGACGGGACACGTGGGCATCCAACGTATTCGATCGAATCTCCTCGCTTTCACCAAAGACGCGCGACAAAAGGAGGCCACGCAGCACGGTTCTTCCCCGGTGCTGCATCAACGTCTCTAGCACCAACAGCTCCCGACGCGGAAGCGCCAGCGCAATGCCGTTCGAAACCACCTGTCTTGTTTCCGGATTCCAAGACAAGTGTCCCGCCACGACTGGAGGGCGGCTTCGCAAGGCCGGCCGGCGGACAAGAGCCCGCAACCGCGCCAAAAGCTCGTCAATCGCAAAGGGCTTGGCAAGGTAGTCGTCCGCTCCGTGATCCAAGCTGCGCACGCGGTCAGCGACATCGCTCATTGCCGTCAGCACCAAGACAGGCACGGCGATGGATGCGCTCTTCAAAGTACTGACGAGATCGAGGCCATCTCCGTCAGGCAATCCTCGGTCAAGCACGATGACATCATGACTTCCCTCAAGGGCAAGCAACTCGGCCTCAGCCAAGGACGATGCGAGGTCGACGACCCATTGTTGCCTGCGCAGCGAAGAAGCGATGACCTGGGCGAGGTCGGCCTCGTCCTCAACCACTAGGATTTTCACGCAGCGATTCTAGAAGGGAGCGCCGACATGGATCCGCAACGTTCGCGCAATGATCTGCTTGCGGTCACAACCTGTGGCAGTCTTAGCGCTCCGAACCCTTGAATTGGCTCACGCCCGGTAATCAGGGCCTTGAGATCGGTCGTGTTCCAAGAGGTCGCTCTGTTGCTGAGCCGGACACCGGCGGAACAAGGTCGTGCCGCGCGATTCGACGCGGAACCGGTTGAACACGACGCTCTCGGCGTCTGCTGGACAGCATTGGCCCACTTGCGTTGAATCTGGCGAAGAGACGCTCCGGGTGTCCCTGGGAGATCAGCGATCCTGATGGCGATGCGCTGGAAAATGCGAGCGGGTGACCTCGCAGGCGCGAGCGCCCCGCCATAACGGGACCGGAAAGATGCGGTCGCAAACATTGTCGGTCTCTGAGCGGCTTGGCAAAGCGCCCGACGTCCTCACGCTGGTCGATCTCGGCGTTGAGCCCTGTACTCGTGGAATGGCGTCTGCGACGGCCGTCAGGACTTATTCATGTTGCGCTATAGCGCTCGGCCGGCGTGCTGCCGCCGGTCGTTCGGAGTGCTCAAAAGAGGGTGTCCCCGACTCCACGCTGGTTCCACTAGTCCACTCAACCGTGGCATTCGTCAGTTCATAGCCGAGTATGCAAGGGACAGCGGCCGTGTGCTCGAGCGGAGCAACATCCGGAGGGAGGGACATCCAATGACTTGCTCGGAATGGACTGCGCCGACGAAGGGCTGGACTCCTCAAATGCCGCATAGGACTGTCACATCAGCGAACTGCTAAACCATCGCACGGCTGAGAGCGTTCTCAGCGTTTCGCTGAGTGCTTAGGATGTGTTCCGAAAGCAAAGCACACGACGTCTCGATGTCCCGCTTCAATGTCGCGTCCATGATCCGACGATGCTCACTCGACTTGCGCCTTGCCGCTTGGCGATGGCGCGCCGAGAAGCGCCTGTAGCGCTCAGCCTGGTCGAAAAGGCTAGCACTCCAGCGCCGCTGCCGTTCCGAGGGGCATGCCGCCAACAGCGACAGGTGAAAGGCGCGGTGGACGGCGCTCCATTCCTCGTCAAGCACTTGCGGCGCATCAGTGAGCCTGGACTCGACCTTCTCCAACCGGTGGAAGGCCGAGACGATTCCGGCTTCCCAGGCATCGTCGCCGGAACCGATCGACCCGCGCAATGCCTCGACATCCAACATCAACCGCATGTGCGTTATGTCTCTTAGATCTTCCAAAGACAGCGCCGCGACACGAAACCCTCTCCGCTCATCGGCGCGAACAATGCCTTCCTGTGCCAACCTGCTTAGCGCTTCACGCAGCGGGCTGCTAGAGAACCCATAGTGACGTTGCAGCTCGTCAAGCTTAAGTTTTCCTCCAGGGACAAATACGCCGGAAAGCACGTCATGGCGCAGGCTTCGGAACGCCTGTTCCGTCAGAGGAGCGCTGTTGTCAGTAGGAATGGTCAAAGCGGTCACGGGCCAATTCTACGCACCACACAGGTTTTGTGCTTGTCACCTCGGTATTGCATCGATCAGGGAAAACGAGCAGAACTCTGTTCTTGTGCCCAATTCTCCGTTTGTGCATAAACTCAGATTCGTGCAGTAGCTTGTTTTGGCGTGAATTCAACCCAACCCTACGGACCCAAAGATGAAACTCCTGTCCTACCACCTCGCCGGCCGCGACACCTGGGGCGTCGTGCTCGGCGACGGCGTCGCCGAACTGGCACAGCGCACCGGCCACGCCACCCTGGCCGACTTCATCGCCAGTGCCGACTTCGCGCGCCGCGATGCGCTGGTCGTGGGCCTGAAGGCCGATGCGCAACTGGGCGACATCCGCTTCCTGCCGGTGATCCCGCAGCCCGAGAAGATCGTCTGCGCAGTACGCAACTACATGGACCACCACCAGGAAGTGCTGGCCGCCGGCATGCAGCGCGAGCTGTCGGAGGAGCCGCCGATCTTCCTGCGCGTGTGGCGCTCGCAGACGCCGCACAACGGCCCCATCGTGCGCCCGCGCGTGTCCGAGACGCTGGACTGGGAGGGCGAACTGGCCGTCGTCATCGGCCAGGGCGGGCGCGACATCGCCGAAGCCGACGCGTTCAACCACGTGGCCGGCTACAGCGTCTACAACGACGCCAGCGTGCGCGAATGGCAGTTCCACGCCAAGCAGATCGCCTCGGGCAAGAACTTCGAATCCACCGGCGGCTTTGGCCCCTGGATGGTCACGGCCGACGAGATCGAGCCGGGCCGCCAACTGAAGCTGGTGACGCGCCTGAACGGCGAGACCGTGCAGTCCAGCCACACCGGCCACATGATCTTCAGCATCCCCAAGCTGATCGCCTACGCCTCGACCATCTTCACGCTGGTGCCGGGCGACGTGATCGCCACCGGCACGCCGGCCGGCGTGGGCTGGAGCCGCAAGCCGCAGTGGTTCATGAAGCCGGGCGACGTGGTCGAGGTGGAGATCGAGGCCATCGGCACGCTGCGCAACCCGGTCGTCGCGCAGGACTGAATTCCACCTTCCACCACAGGACGGCCCGCACGACGGGCCGCCGCGGAGACACGCATGCAACGACGCGACCTTCTCGCCCTGGGCGCCGCCTGGGGTGCCAGCACGGCCCTGCCGGCCCTGGCGCAGGCCTGGCCCGAACGGGCGCTCAAAATCTACCAGGGCTTCGCGCCTGGCGGCAACGCCGATGCCATCGCCCGCGCCGTTGGCGTGGAGCTCGGCAAGACGCTGGGCCAGCCCGTCGTGGTGGAGTCGCAGACGGGCGCCGGCGGAACCATCGCCGCCGGCAGCGTGGCCCGCGCCAAGCCGGATGGCTACACGCTGCTGCTGGCCACGGGTGGCCACGCAGTGGCCGGCGCGCTGTACCAGCACCTGCCCTACAGGACGGTGGCCGATTTCGAGGCCATCTCCACCGTTACCTTCTTTCCGTTCCTGGTGGTGGTGCGCGCCGACGCCCGCCTGCGCGGCTTCGGCGACGTGCTGGACGCTGCGCGGGCCAAGGCCGACGCGGTGTCGTACGGCTCGGCCGGCATCGGCTCCACCCACCACCTGGCCGGCGAACTGCTGGCCAAGATGGCCAAGGTGCCGATGCTGCACGTGCCTTACCGTGGTGACGCCGCGGCCGTCACCGCGCTGCTGTCGGGCGACGTGCCCTTCATCATCGCGCCGCCCACGGCCGTGATGTCCAACATCCAGGCCGGCAAGCTGCGCGCGCTGGCCACCACCGGCCCGCAGCGCTGGCCCGGCCTGCCGAACGTGCCCACCGTGGCCGAGCAGGGTGTGCCGGGTTATGACGTGCGCTCCTGGGCCGGCCTGCTGGCGCCCGCCGGCACACCGCGCCCCATCGTCGACCGGCTGAACGCCGACACGCACAAGGCGCTGCAGGCGCCAGCGGTGCGCCAGCGGCTGGAAGACATGGGCGGCGAGGCGCGCGGCAGCACGCCCGACGAGATGAAGGCCATGGTCACCCGCGAGCTCGAAAAATGGACCATGGTGGTGGCCGAATCGCAGATTCCACGCCAATGACGCAGTTGCCACGCCAGTGATCCGAACCCCCGAGCAATGACGCCGACGAAAGCCCGTTCATGTCCCTGATCGCCATCCGCAAACGCAGCCTGACCGTCGAGACGGTCTTCCACGAGGGCGGCCCGCCGCCTGCCGTGCCCCTGAAGCTGGCGGCCGCCTGCGCCGTCATCCGCAACCCGTATGCGGGCCGCTACGAGCCGGACCTGCTGCCTTTCATGGCCGCGCTGCGCAGCCTGGGCACGCTGCTGGCGCAAGAGCTGGTCGACACCTTGGGCCGCGAGCAGGTCGAGGTCTACAGCAAGGCCGCCATCGTCGGCGTGAACGGCGAGATGGAGCATGGTGCCGTCTGGCACGAGGCCGGCGGTTGGGCCATGCGCGCGGTGCTGGGCGAGCCCAAGGCCATCGTGCCGGCCGCCAAGGCCGTGGCCGCCACGGGCTACCGGCTCATGGTGCCGCTGCACCACATCCATGCCTGCTATGTGCGCAGCCACTACAACAGCATGGAGATCGGCATCCAGGACGCGCCGCGTCCCGACGAGATCCTGTTCGCGCTGGTGATGGGCACGGGCGGGCGCGTGCATGCGCGCCTGGGCGGCCTGGCGAAAGACCAGGTCGCCGTGCACGACGGGCAACGCTGATGCGCGCGGTCCAACTGCAGGCCCCGGGTGGCCCGGAGGTGCTGGAACTGGTCGCGCTGGCCTTGCCCGAACCGGGCCCCGGCCAGGTGCGCGTGCGCGCCGTGGCCATCGGCGCGGGCGGCCCCGACGTGCTGATCCGCAACGGCAGCTACAAGTGGATGCCGCCGATGCCGGCCATCCCGGGCAACGAGATGGCGGGCACGGTCGATGCCGTCGGCGCCGGTGTGGACGCAGCTCGCGTCGGCCAGCGCGTCCTGGTCAGCGCGCGGGAACTGCCACAGCGCGGCGGCTGCTATGCCGAGGCGATCTGCGTGCCGGCCGAGGCGCCGTTCGTGCTGCCCGATGCGATCGCTTTCGACGACGCCGTGATCCTTGGAAACTTCCAGCTTGCTATCGCGCTGCTGGCCAGCAACGGCAATGCGCCGGCGCAGGCGATCCTGGTTCCGGGCGCGGCCGGCGGCGTGGCCACGGCCCTAGCCCAGGTGGCGCGTGAGCGTGGCCTGCGGGTGATCGGCACGGCCTCGACGCCGGAGAAGCAGGCCTTCGCGCTGGCCCACGGCGTGGATGTGCTGGTGGACGGCGATCCCGCGCGCATTGCCGAGCAGGTGATGGCGCAGACCGGTGGCCGCGGCGTGGACCTGGCCTTCGACCACCTGGGCGGCGCGCTGTTCACGGCCTGCCTGCATGCGCTGGCGCCCTCGGGCATGCTCGTCTCCTACAACATCGTGCAGGGCCCGCCCAGCGCCGACGTGTTCGACACACTGCGCCAGCTGCTGGGCCGCAGCCTCGCGGTGCGCACCTTCTCGATCCACGCGGTGGACGCGGACCGCACGTTGCGCCGCGGCCTCATGGAGCAGGCCATCGCGCTGATGGCCGCAGGCCGCGTGCGCGCGCCCCGCGCGAGCCGCTTTCCGCTGGCCGAGGCGCGCCAGGTGCACCAGCTGCTGGACCAAGGCGGCACGCTCGGCAAGATCGTGCTGCACCCCTGAACGCCGGAGACACCATGGACACCTCCTACCAACCCAACCTGTCGCACTGCGGCATCTTCTGCCGTGACGTCGAGACCATGCAGCGCTTTTACTGCGGCGTGTTCGACATGCAGGAGACCGACCGCGGCGTGGGCTTCACCTTCCCGTTCACCATCGTGTTCCTGAGTGGGCGCAACGACCAGCACCACCAGCTGGCGCTGGCGTCGAGCCGCGGGCCGGACAGCCCCAGCACCGTGATGCAGCTCTCGTTCAAGGTGCAGACCATCGACCACCTGCGCGAAGCGCGTAAGCGGGCCCTCGCCCTGGGCGCGACCAAGATGCGTGGCCTCAACCATGGCAACGCGCTGTCTATCTACTGCCTGGACCCGGAAGACAACACGGTGGAGGTCTACCTCGACACGCCCTGGTATGTGAGCCAACCGCACGGCGACCCGCTGGACATCGACCTGGACGATGCCGAGATCTGGGCTGAAACCGATCGCATCGTGCGCACCGATCCCAGCTTCATGCCCTTGGAGGAGTGGAGCCGCCGCTTTGCTGCGCGCAATGCCGCGGCCCAGGCGGCACTGCGCGGCTGAACAGAACCCGCTTTAGGGCTGTTGTTTCACGCGCTGCGGGCGCACCACTAAGCTGGGCTCCAGAAGCGTTCGCATTCCAATGGGTCAAACGGGTCCAATCAAACCAGCGCAGCGATCGCCCTGCCCACGTCGTCAGTCCCCGCCTTCCCACCCAAATCACGGGTACGCGGCCCATCCTTGAGTACCTGCTCTATCGCCTCGACGATCGAATCGTGAGGCGCACGTAGGCCCAGAAAGTCAAGCATGAGCGCGGCTGACCAGATCATCGCTATCGGGTTGGCGATGTTCTGGCCGAAGATGTCGGGCGCCGAGCCGTGCACGGGCTCGAACAGCGAGGGGAAGTTACGCTCAGGGTTCAGGTTGGCCGAGGGCGCGAGGCCGATGGTGCCGGTGCAGGCCGGGCCCAGGTCAGAGAGGATGTCGCCGAACAGGTTGCTGGCCACGACCACGTCGAAGCGCTGCGGCTGCAGGACGAAGCGCGCGGTCAGGATGTCGATGTGCTGCTTGTCGACCTTGACCTCGGGGAAGGCCTGGCCCACCGCGTCGGCGCGACCATCCCACCACGGCATGCTGATAGCGATGCCGTTGCTCTTGGTCGCCACCGTCAGGTGCTTGCGCGGGCGCGACTGGGCGAGCTCGAACGCATACCGCAGCACGCGGTCGGTACCGAAGCGGCTGAACACCGACTCCTGGATCACGATTTCGCGCTCCGTGCCGGGGTACATGGTGCCGCCCAGGTTGGTGTACTCGCCCTCGGTGTTCTCGCGCACGATGTAGAAATCGATGTCGCCGGGTTTGCAGCCTGCCAGCGGACACGGCACCCCATCGAACAAGCGCGCTGGCCTGAGGTTGATGTATTGATCAAACTCGCGGCGAAACTTCAGCAGGGAACCCCAGAGCGATACGTGGTCGGGTACCGCATCCGGCCAACCTACTGCACCAAACAGGATGGCGTCGTAGCCCTGCAACTGACTCTTCCAGTCGTCCGGCATCATTTGACCGTGGCGCAAATGGTAGTCGCAGCTAGCCCATTCGATGTCGGTGATCTCGAGCGCAAACTTGAAACGCTCGGCAACAGCACGAAGAACACGCAGCCCTTCGGGCATGACTTCCTTGCCGATGCCATCGCCCGGTATGGCTGCAATTCTTAGTTTCTTCATGGCTTTGCTTTCCAGTGATTTTGATATGAGAGCCAGGCCGCCGCAGGGTCGGCTTGCGCAAGGGGCCTGGGCCCTCGTCGGCACAGCGACGCCGCGCGCCGGAAGCTATCAAGCCAGCGACCGCTTCGGCGCAAAGAGCCGCTTAGGAATGCGGCAGCCTACTCAACTACGATGTTGCGAAGCTCACCGACGCCTTCAACGTAGGCAGTGACCACGTCGCCCACATTGAGGCAACGCGGAGGTTTGGAAGCGAAGCCAACGCCCTTTGGGGTACCCGTCGCAATGATGTCGCCTGGCTCCAGCGTCATGCCCGCTGAGAGCTGGGCGATGATGGATTGGACGGTGAAGATCATTTCCTCGGTGCTTGCTGCCTGACGCTCCTCTCCATTCACAGAAAGCCCCAGCTTCAGCGCATTCGGGTTCTCGATGGCGTCCTTGTGCGTGATCACTGGACCCATCGGACAAGACGTGTCAAGACTCTTTCCCTTGAACCATTGCCCATGACGCTTCTGCAAGTCGCGCGCAGTAATGTCGTTGATCACCGTATAGCCAAACACATGATCCAAGGCGTCTTTCTCCGAAATCCCTCGGCCTGCTTTTCCAATCACGACGCCCAGTTCCACCTCGTAATCCAAGCTCATTGTCAAACTTCCATGGCGCATCACGTTCGAGCCGTGCGCAACCACTGAAGTAGGAGGCTTTGTAAAAACCTCAATTGCCTCGGGAAAGCTGTCGATAGGCCTTCCGTTGGCGATGTTTCCTTCGATGATGTGTTCGCGATAGTTCCGCCCGATGCAGAACACGTTCTTCTGCGGCTTTAGCGGCGGCTCGTATGTGATCTCGTTCAACAAGAGACGGTAACGGGCCGACTCGGGAGTCTTCAGAGCACTGCTGATCGCCGCCATGCTTGTTGCCCCACCGTGGATCAGTGCCTCCATGGACTGCGGCAGAGTGCCAATCTCCTTGCCGTCTGGCGACTGGGCCAACGCGGTGACATCCAAGAGCTGGTCGTTATCCAAAATCACGCCCAGGTGCACCATGGATCCGTGGAGACGTTTGAAAGAAACAAGTTTCATGATGAAAACTACAGAAAGTTAAGGCAATCAGTGCTGCGCAAGACTGTTCGAACCGTCGAGTCGCCGGAGCTGACGGTCATTCTGTATCTCACGCAGCTGCGTAGGCGCCTAGCCGTTGTGCACTCAAGCTCGACCCGCGCAAGCATCGGGTCAAAAATGCGGCTAAGCCTGCAACAGGGTCGATGCGTTCAGCAAGTCGGGCAGGATCTCAATACCTTCCCCGGATTCATAACATTCTCCGGATCGATGCTGGTCTTGATCATCTGCATCAAAGCGATGTCCACGTCGGACTTGAACCGCTCAAGATCCTCAACGTGACAGAAGCCAATGCCATGCTCAGCGCTGATGCTTCCATCAAATCGAGAAGCGGCCTCGTAAGCGATCGAGTTCACTTTGGCGGCGGCCGCTTCACGAACGTCCGATGAGTCGTAATGCTTGCGATCGAGAATCGCTACCACATGAATGTTCCCATCCCCCACATGGCCGCAATGCACAACACGGCAGGCAGGGATCTCTTCGTTCAAGCGACCGGTCACCACTCGCAGGAACTCTGGCAGTGAAGAAACCGGCACCGAGGTGTCCGTCGGAATTGAGAATCCTGCGTGAACGTTGGACTCCGATGTGCTGTGTCGTAGTTCCCAGATCTTGCTAGCTTGGCTTTCGCTTTGCGCGATCACGGCGTCTTCGACCAGCTTCCTGTCAAAGGCCTCTTCCAACACTCTCTCGAAGCTTGACTCTGGACTCCAGTCCTCCGCGCTTTCGGCCAACTCGACCATCACGTACCAAGGCGCATTCAGCGGCATGGGAGACTGCCGACCGGCCGGATGTTCACCGACGACCTGTATCTGTTCAGCGGACATTAGTTCGAACGCTTCGACACAGTTCCCTAACCTCTCTTGGAAGAGTCGCAACAGGCCCACGGCGCTCTCCACATCGCGCAATGCAACCATGGCAGTTCCGCTCCTGCGCAGCCGGGGAAACAGCTTCAAGGAAGCAGCGGTGATGATTCCGAGACTCCCTTCTGACCCGATAAACAGCTGCTTCAGGTCGTATCCTGTGTTGTCTTTTCGCAGAGACCTGAGCCCCGACCAAATGCGACCGTCAGGAAGAACCACTTCGAGCCCCAGGACCAGATCGCGCATGTTCCCGTAGCGCAGGACACCCGTGCCACCGGCGTTGGTTGCGATCAAACCTCCGACCTCGCAGCTTCCCACGCTGCCAAGAAGCAACGGAAACTGCCTTTGTGCAGCGTTCGCTGCATCCCGCAGCGTCGACAGGACGCATCCGGCTTCGACCGTCAGGGAGTTGTTCAACGCATCAATCTTCCTTATCCCGTTCATCCGGGAGAGGTTGATGATCAACGAGGGTTGATCCCTCGGAGCGATTGCGCCCCCAACCAAGCCGGTGTTGCCTCCCTGAGGGACCACAGCGACCCCATTCTTAGCGCAAAGGCGAACCAGATCGGAGACCTGTTCTGTGGCTTTGGGAAATGCGACACCCATGGCTCGGGATTTCCACCGCTTCCGCCAATCGGTGAAGTACGGCTCTACGTCGATCTCTTCGACCAGAATACCGGTAGGAGAAACGATCGCCGCAACGTCCGAAAGGAACGTCGTCAATGTGTTCTTCAGTGTCATACCTTGCAGCTGGCTTCGCGAGCGCTGTTCATAAGGGAGGATCGACTACAACAAGCTTCAAGCTACGGCGGAGCTCGTCCGCGGAGTGCGCCCCTCTCGTGCCCTGAGCGAGGCCACGCGCTTTCCATCGCTGGAGATCTCGACGCCGTAGGCTTCAAGAGCTGCGCTGGGGGAGACGAGGCCGTCGCGGACATCCCGGAGCACCGCGTCGGGATCTCGGTCAAACGGCGAACCCCATCCCCCACCGGCTGCTGAGCTCATTGACAGACGAAATGGCCCCAGTTGCATGAGCCCGTACTGTGGGCACTCGACCGCCTGGCCACTGGCCGTTTCGATCAACTTCAGTTCGCCCTTCGCGCCCCAATCCCCACCGTTGACGCCACAGCCGGTCTGTCTGTGCAGTCCCTCACCTCTCGAATTGTTCTCCACAGGGACGAGCGTCTCGACCTCATAGTCCACACCCGGTCCTCCGCGGAACTCACCCGCGCCTGCGGCGTCGCATCGCATCTCTTGTCGGTGGATCTTGATAGGGTAGGCATGCTCATACCCCTCCACGTTCGGGATCGTCAGTCCACCCAGGGTCGTTTGGTGGCTGATCATGGAGAAACCGTCACGACCGTTGATGGCGCCCCCGCCTTGACTTGAGTGCCAGTGGTACAAGACGAACCTTTCTCCCGCAAGGTTCCTTCCACTGGACACCGGGTACGACGACTTGCCCCAGCCTGCACAAGCGTTCTCTGGCTGGATTTTGGCCAGCGCATCCCAGCATGCGTTCATGATGTCTTGTGCAGGAAACATCGTGTTCATCGTCATCGGGGCAGGCGCCATAGCGTTGACGGTGGTTCCCTCCGGAGCCACGATGCTTACCGCTCTGAACGCGCCTTCGTTGCGCGGAATATCTTCTGGGAGAAAGGAGGCCAGGGCTACGTACACGCACGAATAGGTGTTTGCTAAGCTGCTGTTCTTGAATCCTCTGATCTGGGGCGACGTGCCGGTGAAGTCGAACGTGATGGTGTCTGACGACTTCGTCACCTTGACATGGGTTTCAACGTCGACCCGCGAGAAGCAGTCGTTGTCGCTCATGTCATAGCCTGTCCAAACGCCCTCCGGCATCTTCGCCAGCGCTTGACGCATGCGGCGATCTCCGTAGTTCAGCAGCTCGTCGAGATAGGCAAGGCCCTGCTCAAGACCCAGTTCACCAATCACGGAAGCCATTCGGTCGGCGCCCACACGCGTCGTGCCCAGCATCGCACCCAAGTCGCCTTCCATCAGATCTGGGGTGCGCGAGTTCAACAGGAGCAGTCGCCACAAGTCGTCGCGCCGCTTGCCCTTTTCGATCAGACGCAGCACTGGTAATCGGATCCCTTCGTGGAAGATCTCTGTGGCAGCCGTGTTGTACGTGCCGGCCGCCCCGCCGCCGATGTCCGACTGGTGCGCCAGATTGCTCGAGAAGCCCACGTGCACGCCATCGACAAAGACAGGTTCAATCATCTTCCAATCTGGAAGGTGGTTGCCACCCGCTTCGTAGGGGTCACTCAAAAGAAAGACATCGCCGGGATGAATGTCGCCGCCGAAGTCTCTGAGCACTGCCCGTACACCGAAGCCGCCGCCGCCCGAATGGATCGGTAGCCCATCGGCTTGGGCCACGGTAGAGCCGTGTCTGTCGCTTAGAAAGCAAGAGAAATCGTGGCTTTGGCTAAAGATCGGGCTGCGCGCGGTGCGCGTCATGATCGTGCCCATCTGCAACGTGATGTGGTTGAGCTGGCGCTGAAGAATGGCCAGCGCCACCGGATCGCACTTGAAGGATGTGACTGCAGTCATCATTCTGTCCGTTTCCTATGTTGAATAGAGCTGTTGGTACGAGATAGCGACATCAAGCGGATGCGTCGTCGTACGAGAGTCTGATGCTGTAATTGCCTGCGGGCGTGATCTCCAATGTGTCGTTCACCCCGATCGCAATCGTCGTCGTCACCTCTTCGATGATGGCAGGCCCCGCGAGCCTCTGACCACTCGAAAGCCCTCTTCCGTCGTAGACAGGAACGGACACGAATCCTTCCTTCTTGCCAACCCATACTTGGCGCCACTCGATTGGCATCGGCGCTTCACCCACCCGCGCGTTTTCATGGGATAGCAGCGGCGGAATCTTGCCCACGCCAGCGACCCGCAAGTTGACGACCTCGATTCGGCCATTGTTCTGCGCGTAACCGTAGAGGCGAACGTACTCGCGTTCAAACTCTTGGCGGACTTCGATCGGATCGATTGCTGAGGTGGTCACTGCCACCGTGCGGTCTTGCCCGTAGTAGCGCAAGTCGTATTGGCGAACCAGCTTCACGTCTTTCCCGACAAACCCTTCGCTGGCAAGCAATGCGACCGCCTCAGCCTCCATCGCCTGGAACACTTCGCGCGCAGCATCCCATTGCGCGGCGGGCGCATCGAGGTTCTTGAGCCAGCTGCGGACGTAGTCGTGGCGGATGTCCGAGTTGCACATGCCGAATGCACAGAACACCCCAGCCAACCTGGGGACGTAGAGCCCTCCGCATCCCACCAAGCGCGCGGAGGCCGCACCGTGGAGTGGACCTGCCCCCCCTGCGGCAACCATCGTGAAGTTTCGTGGGTTGTAGCCACGTTCCAGCGTCGCCTTCTCTACCGCATGCTGAATGTGTTGCTCGACCAGCTGGATGATGCCGGCCGCCCCTTCTTCGACGCTAATCCCCAGAGGGCCCGCAACATGCTCTTGGACCGCGGCTCGCGCCTTCTCAAGGTCCAGCACAATGGCCCCGTTCGCGTAGGGGCCCGGCTTCAGGCGCCCGAGAATGAGTTGTGCGTCCGTGACGGTTGGTCGAGTCCCTCCTCTTCCATAGCAGGCGGGGCCGGGCGTCGAGCCTGCGCCCTCCGGCCCAGCCTTCAGCATCCCCGCGCTGTCGACGGAAGCGATCGTGCCGCCTCCAGCACCGACCGTGAGGATGTCAACCGCGGGGATCGCCATGTGGTACCCGTCGATCACGACTTGGTCGGTCATTGAGATTGCGCCGTTGTCCATGAGGGTCACGTCGCAGCTCGTGCCACCGACCTCGATGGCGACCAGTTGCGCCGCCTTGATGTCGTCTGCGTAGAACTTCAATGACCCTACGCCAGCAGCCGGGCCAGATAGGACCAACGTGACAGGTGAACTTGAGACAGCATCGATGCTGATGGCACCGCCGTTGGACTGGACCATCAGAAGTTCGCGCTTCAGGCCTCGCTCCTTCAGGTTGTTGCTCAAGCTGCTGAGGTATGGCACGACGCGTGGCGCGACATAGGCGTTCACCACCGTCGTCATGCAGCGCTCGTACTCGCCGACCACAGGTGCGACGTCGGAGGACAAGGTGATCCAGACGTTCGGAAGCAGTGCTTGCAGTTCTTCCTTCGCCGCCTGCTCGTGCGCAGGGTTGGCGTAAGAATGCATGAAACAGATGGCCACTGCAGCCACACCCTCCTCCTGGAACACCTTCGCGGCGCGCAGCACCCCATCTCGGTCGAACGCCGTCCGCTCCGAGCCGTCCGCTTCCAGACGGCCTCCGACCGGCAAGCGAAGGTACCGGGGCACCAACACGGGCGGGTTGGGCTTCCTGTGATCCCAAACGTCCTCACGGATACCTCTTCGGAACTCGAGCGAATCTCGAAATCCTTCCGTGACCAGCAGGCCAACCTTGGCGCCCTTTCCTTCAAGGAGCGTGTTGGTCGCCACGGTCGATCCGTGAACGAAGAGCTCGGTGTCCGCAAGGAGCTTCCCCACGCTGCAGCCAACGTACTCGGCCGCTTTCTCTACCGCTGCGAGAACGCCGTCCGCCGGATTGGCACGAACCGAAGGAACCTTGAACGGGCGAATCTCGCTGCGACTGTCCACCAACACCAGGTCAGTGAATGTCCCTCCGATGTCCACACCAATGCGAAAAGGAGAAGCCAACATATGTATCTCTCTTGCCAACTGATTTCAAACAAAACTAGGCCCGCAGTCCTGATTGCGGTCGATCTCGCGCAGCGTCTGGATTCCCGCGCCCCGGCGGTCTACTTCAATGGTTGTCGCGGGGCAGTTGCTTGGCGATGCGCTGGTACCGAACCGCGGGCTCAAGGACCATGCCCGCATCCAACTGAGACATCGCACCTCGCTGAATTTCCTGCCACGGCGTTTGACTCTGTGGAACGGGATAACCGCCGGCCGCGTCCAAGTGTGCCCGGCGCGCTTGCATCTCGGCGTCCGTTAGCAGGACGTCGACACGGCACACGTTAAAGTCGATACGGAGTTTGTCCCCGCTTCGCAACAACGCCAGGTTGCCGCCTGCGGCCGCTTCTGGCGACGCGTTGAGGATGGATGGAGATCCTGACGTACCAGATTGCCGCCCGTCGCCTAAACATGGCAGGGATGTGATCCCACGCTTCAGCAGCGCAGCGGGTGGCTGCATGTTGACGACTTCAGCGGAACCGGGATACCCCACCGGGCCAGCGCCGCGCATCACAAGGGCGCAGTGTTCGTCTGCGCCCAGGTCCGGGTCTTCGATACGCGCATGGTAGTCCTCAGGGCCGTCGAACACGATCGCCCGCACCACGAAAGCCATGGGGTCCTCAGCGTTGCTCAGATAGCGACCGCGGAACTCCTCAGAGATGCCACTGGTCTTTAGGATGGCTGAGTCGAACAGGTTTCCTTGCATTACAAGGAAGCCAGCATTGGTGATCAGCGGATCCGCCAGCGGACGAATGACCTGATCGTTGAGGATCGCCGCGCCTTCCAAGTTCTCGCGCACCGTTCGACCGTTTGCGGTGATCAAGTCGGCATGCAGAAGCCCGCCTTCCAGCAGCTGTTGCATGACAGCAAGTAGACCCCCAGCGCGGTAGTAGTCCTCGCAAAGATACTCACCCGTCGGTTGCAAATTGACCAGAAGCGGCACCCCATAGCCGATCCTCTGCCATTCGCGCAGCGGCAGATCCACTCCGAGATGACGTGCCAGCGCCGTCAGATGAACGGGTGCGTTGGTGGAACCGCCGATCGCAGAGTTGACGACGATGGCGTTCTCAAACGCCTGGCGGTTCATGATGTCGGAGGGTTTGAGGTCCTCGCGGACCATGTCGACGATGCGACATCCGGTGTCGTAGGCGCTTTGCGCCCGTTGCCTGTACGGTGCAGGAATGGCAGCGCTGCCCGGCAAGCTCATGCCAAGCGCCTCAGCCAGCGCGTTCATTGTCGAAGCAGTGCCCATGGTGTTGCAGTGGCCCACTGACGGCGCTGCCTCAGAGACAATGTCGATGAACTGCCGATAGTCGATGGCGCCGGCCGCGTGATCTTTGCGGGCTTCCCAAAGGACGACCCCTGAGCCGACCCGCTTCTCCCCATTCCAACCGTTGAGCATCGGCCCCCCATTGAGCAAGATCGCCGGTATGTCAACGGTCGCGGCACCCATGAGCAGGGCGGGCGTCGTCTTGTCGCATCCGCCCAACAGCACAACGCCGTCGATGGGATAGCCATGAAGAATCTCGACCAGGGTCAGGTACTGCAGATTGCGGTCCAGCCCCGCGGTCGGCCGCTTCAGCGTCTCCTGAATCGGGTGCACCGGAAACTCAAAAGGTACGCCTCCAGAGGCAATGATTCCGTCGCGCACCCGCTTTGCGAGCTCAAGATGGTGGCGGTTGCAAGGCGCGATGTCGGAGCCGGTTTGCGCTATGCCGATGATTGGTCTTCCCGAGCGAAGTTCAGCGCGAGTGAAGCCGAAGTTGAACTGCCGCTCCAAGTAGAGCGCGGTCATCCCGGGATTGTGTTGGTTGTCGAACCATTGACGGGACCGTAGCGGTTTGGACGAATCGTTCGCGTTCATTGAACACTCTTTCATCTGTATCGTGTCTGAGTTGGATAGGGCAAGGCGGGCGCCGCTTACGGTGGGAGCCTGGAGTTGGCCGCAGGTAGGTGGGCGTGCACGCGCGCTCAGTAAAGTCCGCGCTCCCGGGACTGCAACCGGACCAGTCCAAGCATCGCGTCCACGAATGGCGTCGGCTCATCCACGAGGCGCGCCACCTCGGTGACCGATGTCACCAACGCGTCGATCTCCAGAGGCCGCCTCGCCTCAACGTCTTGCAACATGGAGCTCTTGAACGCCCCAAGTGATCTGAGCAGGTCATGGCGGTCCTGCGGCGTTTCTTTGATCTCGATGCCGAGACGGGCGCCCACTCGCTTGGCTTCTTCCATGACGCTCGCGGCAAAGCGCCAGACGAGCTCGTCGCCGATGATGCGATCGATGGTGGCGCCGGTGAGCGCGCTGATGGGGTTGATGGTCAGGTTCCCCCACAACTTGTACCAAGTCGGCGACTGGATGAAAGCCGACAGGTGGGTTTCACACCCTGCTCGCTGCAAGACCTCTCCAAGTCTCTCGACCCTTTGCGACACGCCTCCGGTCGGTTCGCCGATGTACAGCGCCTTGCCGGCATGGTGCCTTACGACACCGGGCGCATCGAGCTGGCAGCTTGCATGGACGACGCATCCGATCACGTGCTCCATGGGAATCGCGTTCGCGATGAGTCCACCAGGATCTACGGACTGCAGTCCCGTCCGCGCAAGCGGACCCTTGATGCCTTGAAAGAACCACCATGGCAGGCCGTTCATAGCGGTAAGCACCATGGTGTCAGCGCCAACTAGGGATCCAAGGGATCGAGCAACGTCCAACAGCGAGGGGGCCTTTACAGCGATCACGACCAGGTCTTGGGCACCAAGGTTCGCTGGATCGTCTGTGGCGTTGACCCGCACGCGCACGGTCCGCCCCTCTTGGTTGAGCGTCAGCCCTTCATGCTGCAGCACCTGTAGCGTGCGACCGCGCGCCACCGCGCTCACCTCCGCGCCAGATTCTGCAAGCAGGGCGCCCAGCCATCCGCCGATGGCACCAACGCCGTAGATGGTTACCTTCATACCAACTCCATGTAGCCTCGTGCGCACCAAACTGGAGGTGTCCGTGAAGAACTTCCTGGTGGGGCCGCTGATGCAGCGGCCGCGACGTGACAGATTTGTTCAGTGCCGTGCAGCTTCGGCAGCCTTGATCAACTTGTCAGTCCACTCTTTGCTGACCGAGGTTTCCAGGTACTTGCGCACCGGAGGTTGGGCCACCGCGCGGAACCGATCGATCTCAGCCGGCGTGAGCTCGGTCACTGTCATCCCTTTGCTCGACAGCACCTCTTTCGCAGACATGTCCAGCTCGCGGGCGATGTCCCGGTGGATCTTGATGGCGATCTGGCTGCCCTCATCCAGCGCCGCCTTCTCGACTGGCGTCAAACCCTTGTAGAACCGATCGTTGACCAAGTAGGCGAACTGGCCGTACACATGGCCGTCCAGCGTAACGTGTTTCTGGGATTGGTACAGGCTGGCCGAAAGGATCGTCATGACCGCGTTCTCTTGACCATCGGCCGTTCCCTGCGCGAGCGCCGTCGGGGTTTCACTCCAATCGATGGCGGTGGGACTGGCGCCGAACGCGTTGATCATCTCGATGAAAACGGGACTGGGTTGAACACGGATCTTGAGACCTTTCAAGTCTTCTGGTGTCTTGATTGGGCGCTTGGAGTTGGTGAAGTGACGCAAGCCATTGTCAGCAAATCCTTCCAGCCGGATTCCCGTCTTCTTTAGGAAGTCATCTCCCAGCGCCTTACCGAACTCGCCGTCCAACACTTTGTACGCATGGGCATGGCTGTCGAAGACAAACGGCATTCCAAAGATGTTGAAGTTCTTGTAGATGCTGGAGATTCCTCCCTCGTGCACCGTGGCGTACTGCACGCTGCCCAGTCGCAGCCCCTCCATGATCTGCTGTGCAGTGCCGAGCTGACCCGCCGGGTAGATCTGCACCTTCAATGAGCCATTGGTCTTCTTCTCGACGTGCTCTTTGAATGCGACAGCGGCGGCGTGGTTTGACATTTCCATCTTGGCGGGATGGAAATGCGCGTATCGGATGATCTTCTCTGCTTGCGCGGGGAAGGACGCGAAGGCGGACAACATTGCCGTACAGAGCACGGCACGCATGGCGTAGGCGACTTTCATTTCAACGTTCCTTTCGGTGGGGGATTGAGAACGGTCAGTGGGTGTAGCCCATGAGACCCGGCAGCCAGGTGGAGAGACCTGGGAAGAATGTGAGCATGGCAAGAACCACCATGAGCGCGCCAAAGATGGGCATGGCCTCGCGGGTCATCGGCCCCATCTTGACGCCAGACACCGATGAGGTCACGAACAGCAGGCTTCCAACAGGTGGAGTGACCATTCCAATCGTCAAGTTGATGATGCAGACGATGGCCATCTGTAGTGGCTCGATCCCAGCGGCATCTACCATGGGAGACAGGATCGGCACGGTGATCATGATGCCCGGCAGCGGCTCAATGAATATGCCGACCAGAAGCAGTAGGACGTTGATGGCGATCAGCAGTGCAAGCGGCGAAAGGTGGAACTGGGCGATCCATGCAGCGACGTCTTGGGGGATCTGGCTGATGGTGAGAACCCATGCGAACACTGCCGAGGTGGCAACGATCAGCAAGATCGAAGCCGTCATGAGCGCCGTTCGGAAGATCATGCTGGGCAGCATGTCGAAGCGCAACGTCCGGTACACGAAGCGCCCAACGATGAGCGCGTACAGCACCGCGGCGGCGGATGCCTCGGTTGGCGTGAAGACCCCAGAGTGAATGCCACCAAGGATGATGACCGGGAGCATCAACGCAGGCACCGAGTTGAGGAAAAGTCGGAGGGTCGATGTCCCGTCGTTCACCAACGTGCTTCGATAGTTGCGACGGGTGCTGATGATCTGGTTCACGGCCGCAATCGCCGCTGCGATCAACAGACCTGGGACGATGCCAGCCATGAACAAGCCTGAGATCGTCACGCTTGTGTCGGTCATCGCATAGACGATCATGATGATGGACGGCGGGATGACGGGCCCCACGATGGCGGAGCAAGCGGTAAGCGCCGCTGCGTACGACTCGCTGTAGCCGGCCTTTTTCATCATCTTGATCAGGATCGCGCCCGGGCCGGCTGCATCTGCCAGTGCTGAGCCGCTGATGCCCGAGAAGATGACCGAAGTCAACACGTTGGCGTGACCCAAGCCGCCGCGACGGTTTCCTACAAGGCGCGCGGCGAACTTCAGCAGTACGTCCGTCATCGCGCCGCCGGACATGATCTCTGCCGCCAAGATGAAGAACGGGATGGCCATCAGCGGGAAGCTGTCAATGGCACCGAACATGTTCTGGACGACCACCAAGCCGGGCAAGTCCGGCTGCCAAAGGATGGCAACAAATCCCCCAATCAGCATGGCGAAGGCGATGGGCACGCCCAGCGCCATCAACGCGACGAAGGTCAGTGAAAGGATGAGGCTCATGTCAGTGCCTTCTTAGATCGCTTGGGGGTCGAAACCTTCGACCTTGTCCCAGCTGCCAGTGGTGACCCAACTTCTGGCGACAAGCGCCAAGTGAACAAGCATCAGAAGTGCTCCGATCGGCATCGCCATATAGATCAGGCCGTACGAGATGCCTAGAACCGGAGTCTCCTGCCCCCAAGCAAAGTCCACGTACTCAACTCCCAGCCAAGTGACCGCGAGCAACGTGAAGGACACGATGCACACGATGGCAGAACGGATGCTTCTGGCTACCGCAGGCTTCACAGCTCCTGCAAGCGAATCGACGGCGATGTGACCACCCACCCGCAACGCCAGTCCGCAGCCCAGCATGGCAGACCAGATCATCAAGTAGCGGCTGACCTCTTCCACCCAAGTGAGCGAGTAGGAGAAAAGGTACCGAGCGATCACGTTGCCGATCACAAGAACAACCGTGATGCCGAGCATCGCCACGACGACCCATCGATTGACCTCGATCAGGCGTCGCTCCCAAACGCCAATCGTGCGTGTGTTCATCGCGATCTCAATACCTGTAGTTGTCATGGTTGTACCGGCGAGCAAGAACCTGGCGCAGCAAGGAGCCAGTGCGGCGGCTCGAGGTGCATAGGTCGGATGTTGAACATGTGATGAAGCACCCAGGCGCCAGCAGACGGCAAGTCGCAAGAGCAAGCATCTGCGATGCTGGGTGGATGCAGGGTTAGGCGCTTTCCGCAGCGTCCATGGCGCGTCGGGTGTGCTTCGTGAGCAACTCTGAGACCACATTGACCTCCACGTCGGTCATCGGTGTCGACAGCGCACCTGAGCAGTTCGGAGTTAGGAGGACACCGTCGGTCAGCATGTCCAACTGGATCTTGGCGTAGACCTTGCTCAAAGCGGCGTCGGCATAGGCGGATCGATAGTCTGTGACAGGCTTGGTCGTAAGATGAAGTCGAAAGAGAGAGCCGGATCCCAGAAGGCGGGCAGGCACGCCTGCAGCCGCGAACGATGCGTTCACCTTTCCTCGCAGCGCCTCCGCCTTCGAGTTGAGACGATCCACTGCTGCCGCGTCGTAATGCTCAAGCGTGGCCAACCCGGCTGCCATGCTGAGCGGGTTGCCGCTGAACGTGCCGCCAATGGAGACCTTTGGCGGTCCGTCAGCATGGTTGAAAACCGACATCACGTCCGCGCGACCGGACACCGCGCCAATCGGCATTCCGCCGCCTATGATCTTCGCCGTGGTGATCAGGTCGGGGTGGAGGCCATACAGCGGCGCAGATCCAGCAACTGAGAGCCGGTAGCTGATCACGTCATCAACGATCAAAATGATTCCGTGCCGCTCGCAAGCCCGCTGCACCACACCGGCCGTCTCGCGGCTGACCGGCACCATGCCTGCCCGTGAAGCGTTCGTGTCGAGGATCACGGCAGCCAGCGTCGGGCCCTCGCGCTCGAGGATCTCTTCGCAACGAGATGGGTTGTCGAATGGAAGCACAACGGTCTGCGACAACACCGAGGCCGGCGCGCCAACGTTGCCGGCGATCGAGCGCGGATTGCCATCGGCGTCGTCCCACTCCCCTGGTTTCGGCGCGAGGCTCACCTCCACCCAGTCATAGGCACCGTGGTAGCAGCCTTCGAACTTCGCAATCCGCTCCCTCCCGGTCACACCTCGAGCGCCCTTGATGGCGTGCATCACCGCTTCGGTTCCAGAGTTGCAGAAGCGGGTCTGCTCGAACTGTGGATTGCGATCCCGTAGAACCTCCGCCAACTGAATCTCGCTTTCGGTAGGGAGGCCAAAGGCAGTGCCGCCGCCAAGCTTCTTCTTGATCGCCTCGATCACAGGCGGGAACGCATGCCCGTGGACGAGCGAGAAGAAGTTGTTGGCGCAATCGAGGATTCGACTCTCGTCCAGGTCATAGATCCAGCAACCCTCTCCACGCCCCACGTAGGAGGGGTACGGCCTGAACCAAGAGGCGGCCCTCATGGAGCCTCCGGGCACCACGCATCGTTCGCGCAGGAAGGCCGCTTTTGAAGCGGATCGCGCATCATCGCGAGGAGCATCTGCATCGGGGTTCTTGCTAATTTGATTCATGGCGGTCGTCGAGACACATCGATAAACAAGCCTTTATTGAAGCACATGATCCTTGTTGCTGTCTACTTGGATCATTCGATCCGAGGGAAAACCATGGCATAGACCAAGCACCAATATTGGGCAGCCGTCCGGTGGGCCAGGGGTCCCACACAGTCCGCTAGGTCATCGAAAAGCGCCACTCCAGGCTCTTCACAGGAGCAGCCCGGCGGCCGAACTTGAGCACCGTTCGTGCAGCCCTTCACGCCGTTGCAGCTTATGATTCTCGAGCGAAGTTCTTGGAACACTTGATCCAGGGTCCTCATCGTTGACACCTCGTTTGGGCTACGGTCCGACAACGGCTTGACGATGTTCTTCCGCTCGGCGTCACGCGCATTCTTCGGACCACAGAACGCCCCAAAAGCGGGCAATGGCGGCTGAGATCTACGGTATGCGCACAGTTACGGAGCAGTTTTTTTTTGGAGGCCACGTTTGTCATCGCAAAAATTTGACGTCATCGAGGACATTCGAGGCATTTGCTTCGAACTCACTGGCCAGGCCATCGAGGCTGCCAACTACCTCATCAACAACCCAGAAGAAGTAGCGTTCTCATCGATGCGAGAGATCGCAAGACGCGCCAACGTGCCGCCGGTTAGCTTCGTAAGGCTCGCTCAAAGGTTGGGTCTGACCGGCTATAGCGAACTCAAGGAGCGTTTCATCAAGTCCATGCAAGGGCCGCATCCGCGCCTGTTGTCCGATGGGACACGCAACGTCGAGAGTGCGCGTGCGCTGATGAAGGGCTCGCGTGCTGCAAGCGGCGCCAACGATAGCTTCATCCAGGAGTTCTTTCAGGCGGAAACTGGAGTACTCCAAGAAACGCACAACCATCTGACGATAGGTCAAGCAACAGAGGCTGCGGCGCTTCTTGCGACGGCCAAACGAGTGTTCGTTTGCGCGAAGCGAACCGCGTTCCCTGCCGCCTTCATGATGCGGCATCTCCTCGCGAAGGCACGTCCTGACGTCGTGCTCATGGACGGCGTCGGCGGCGCACCGGAGAGCGCACTGGAAGACATCACTGCACATGACGTCCTTGTCTGTTTCACGTTTTCTCCCTTCAACAGGACGGTGCATTCATTCGCAGAACATGCCTCTGCGTCAGGGGCGAAAGTCGTGGCCGTCACAGACAGCTTCTCAGCGCCGATCGGCGAGTTCGCTAAGAACCTCCACTTCACCGTAGCTAGCTCCAGCAGGACCTTCTTGGAGTCGGGGGTTGGGGCTATTGCGATAGCACAACTTCTGTGCGCTCTTTCCATCAACAAGCTGGGGTACAAGGCCCAAGAGCGCATACAGCGGAACGAGAGCTTCCTGATGCAATCTGGCGAGTACTTGTCCGCGGGCAGAAGAGGCACACGACGTAGAAGTGTTCCAGACCAATCCGCCTGAATGATGTTTGAATCGCCCCGGCTTCAGCAGCCACCTCCGAGCCCCGAACTCGGGGCCTTGTGCCGCGACGAGCGAGCACCCTGCCGCACTTGAATTTCAGCTCGATGCGGTCAAGCAGATCACGCAGTGCTGCCATCGGGTGGCCCAGATGTCCGCTCGAATGGGCGTGAGCCAGCACAGGCTGAGCAAGTGGGTCAAGGCGCACTCGTCACCGGCAACCGACCGCCAGGCGCAGTCGTCGCAGGCGGAGACTGCGGGTCCTGAAGGCTGAGCTCCGGCGCTCGACAGAGGATCGCGAAATCCTAAGAAGGCCCCCCGGTTCAACCGGTCGCCGCAACGCCGTCGAATGCAAGGCTGCAGCGAGGTAGAGGTCTTTGGCGCGACTTGGGCGTCTTGCGCTGCCGGATGCGCAAAGTGCAAGCTGTCGGAGAGATGGAGGGCTGGCGAGTCGAACAGCTACGTCGTCGTGCACTATGGAAAAACCCAGGTTCTGTCAACGGCTTGCTAGCGCTCGGTGGAGGAATCTAAAGTGCAGGGCGCAAGCGGGCCTCGTCGGCCCTGACAGGGCAGGAGCGAAGCCGATCTCGCGCGGCTTGACCGCCGGGCTGCCAGGCAGGGCAGACTTCAAGGCAACGCTGGGCGAGCGCCGTCAACCGCAGTAGCCGGGGGAAACCGCCTGCACGCTGAGGGCTGCCGTGCGTCAAAGGCCGACGAGCGCTTATGGGATCAAGGGCAAAGCGTGTGCACCGGCGTTTACCCTGGGCGGGGCATCTGGTTGCCCAGCAGCGGTCGCCACAGCAGATCGCGCTGTGGTTGTAGCGAGATCACCCTGGCGGCAGTATGCAGGCGTCTCACGAGACGATCTAACGAATCTTGTCGTGCACGCAATTCTGCGGCTTGCTGAAGAAGTCGTTGATACCGGATCAAGAACTCGCCGCTCGATGCAACGAACTCGCGCGGAACTCGGCACCGAGGTGCCTCGCGCCAGTCACGGATGCCATTGCAACTCAAGAGCACCCGGCAAGGTTACGCCACCCACGTGCAGTTGCCACATCCACCAGTCTTCAAGGCGCTGGCCCCAGAAGGTCGAATGGCTGGAGGACGACGATAGGCTCAAGCTGCAAGCAGCGCGTTGCGCCGGTGGCTTGGTCCACCCGGGGTACCCCGGTCGTCACTTTTCAATTGCTTTCCGACCCAATGGCGCCAACGTGCCAGGCGCAGGGCCGCCGATGTCGCGTTGACAGATGAGGACCTGGCCGATCTGGTCAAATGTGTGCGCTGCAACAGAGTGTCGCCTTGACCGCTACTATGCCAAGAAGAGCAAGCTGGTCGATCTGCCGCTTGAAGCGCAGAAGCTAATTGCCCGGTAAACGGTTAGTTGCGCACCGCCACCTTCCCCCCGCGCGCGCATAGGATGCCGCGACTGGAAGGTCGGAGCTTGTACTCGCTGCGCGCCAGGATTACGACCCATGCCTTCGCAGTTCAGAACCAGCATCCTGTTCGTTTCGCGATGCGATACCCGTCACCCGCGTCCTTTCAGCAACTTGCCTGCGCCTGCTAGGCCATCACCAGTTCAACACCTCCTCTTGCAACAGGCATGCGGAGGTCTGCAGTACGCCCACGTCCTCACACCTGGGGCGTTATCAGACGTGGGCATTTGCGTGCGCGCTGCCCAGGGACGGCGGTCGTTCACCAACTTGGCTTCGAAGCGGATGGGTTTCATCATCGCCCTTGCCGACGACATTTCGGAGGATACCCCCATGATCGAAGCAACCGAACGCCGCGACATGGCCTACCCGACGCGCTGGCCGCGGGACTTAGCCCCGAACAGTCCCATCGTTTGATGATCTAAATCCTTGCGTTCCCTACGGCGCAGAGTCGAGATATTCATCAGCCTGGCGATGCACCGCCCTGAACCGACGACGCTGCGCGATGACGTTCGGAACTTGGCGCATCTGGGTCGCATCGCCAAGCCGACATCAGTGCCGCATGAGTTGCTGCGCGGACTACGAGGTGTGCGGGCCCCGCGAGCCATGGCCATACCGTGTGAGCGGTCCGTAGTTCATCCTGACCGACAAGCAGCTTGGATGATCGGGCCACGATCTCGTACGAGTACTTTGCGTTTTCGGCCGAGCGCAAGCGCCTTGAGGAAGCCACCATGGGGCTAACATTCACCCTCTGAAAGCCCTCTTTCCGATCAAGCAGTGACGGCATAGCCTAGCCGCGTGTCGAACTGCGGCGGCCAGCTGCGGCCAGCAGCGGCCAGCAGCGACCAGGCGAACGACTACTTTCCGGACGGCTTGACGCCCGGGGACAACGTTTCCCCCGAAAACTCCTCGATACCGAGTGCTTCGACCTCGGCCGAGACGCGGTCGAACAGCGCTTGAAGGTCGCGTGGATGGGGACGCTTCAGGTAGCTCAATGCGAGCACCGTCACTGGGTGCACGTTCATCACCTGGGCCAACGCTTCGAGCTTGCCGAACGTCGGATCGCTCGTCCCGCGCTCGATGCGGCTGACGTGCGCCATCGAAGATACCGTGTCGAACGATCCCTGGGTCAGTTGCCTCGCAACGCGCACCGCGCGAAAGGCACGGGGAAGATCAGAGGCCGGAGGGAAGTACGGAGGCTTTCGAGGCACGCCGCATTGGCGCATCTAGAATGCGTGGAATCTAGAACATATATGTTTAGCAATTCTCCGGCCAGCCGATGCTCGCGTTGGCCTGTGATCAACCAGGAAGGATGCGACATGCCAAAGCCGGTAGGGGTTCACCGAGGGGTGCTGAAGGAACTGGGGCCTGGGGTCGGTGAGGTCGACGGGGACATCAGCAGCAGCACGTACAGCTACGTCCAGTTCACCGACGGCACCATGCTGCGCAACGTTGTCGTCGTGGGCGGCCTTGCTGGAAAGCTCGACGTGGCTCTGGAGTCGAAACAGACCGTTGAGCTGCATGTGCAGCCTGGCTTGAAGAAGAATGGCGTCTTGCTAGCCGTGAAGCTCGGCGACAACCTGTACGCCAGCGACATTTCGGGCAGCCTCTTCTTCATGTACGTCGCCATGGCGGTGCTGATCCTGTTGGGGGTGGCTACCATCTGGGTCTTTGGCCTCGGGCTTCTGTTCCTCGCGTTCGCGTTCTATACCTGGCTCAGCCTCAGCCTGGTGCGCGCGACAAAGAAGTACGTTCGCGGTCTTCACGGAGCCATATTGCTTTGACCACCCGAGCGTCTGTCCCCTGCCCATCAGCACCGGAGCTTCCGCGCAGGCTGGGGCGCGCGCTTCGCAAGTCTGGCCTGCCTCGCCGCTCGGTCTTCACCGGCGCGCGTGGCGTGTACGCCCACTCCGTGCTCCCGATGATCCTGCCCTCCTCGTTCGAGAAGCCGAGGACGGCACCTACGTGATCGGCGCGATCAGGAACGGCCACTTCCGCGCGCGCAAGGGTCGCGGATAGTTCCCTTTGGCGCCCACTTGACGCTCATGGAGCAGTGCATGTCCAACGATCATAAGGCCCAGGCACTCGTAGATCGCTGCCCTTACATGTTCGAGCAGCCCCAAATGCTCAACCTCTACGCGGGCTGGCTCGATCCTCTTGAAACGCTGTGCGCCTGCATCCACGCTCGTCTGCACGGCAGTGCCATGTCTTTCCAGTTCCTCCAAATCAAGGAGAAGTTCGGGACCTGCCGAATCTATTTCCACCTTGGCCTGCCTCGTTCCGAGCCGGAGGCTGAGGCTCGGCTACGGGAACTCGCTATCCTGCGCGAGGCCGTCGAGAGCGACATCGAGACCGCGCAGACGGCCTGCGGTTCGCGCTGCATGGTCTGCGGTCGAGACTCCACCACCCGCGTACACGGAGCTGCGCTTGCGACCTTGTTCGAGCGGCACGGGTTGTCCGAAAGACTGCGCGACCCGTGGTCGCTGGCGAAACTGCCGATCACCAACGGAGCCCAGCCATGACCCGACAAAGCGAAGCGAACCGGGACGCGGACGCGGACGACGTGCGGCTGGGATGGGTGCACGACGGTTCGCTCATCACGCCAGAGCGGTTGGGCGAGGCATGCGGCCAGAGCAGTGACGCACTCGAAGAGGCCTGCGAGCGCAACGAGCTGTTCCGACTGAAGGTCGGAGAACTTTGGTTCTACCCTGCCGTGTTCGCGTGCTTCTCGCTGGACGACGTGCACCGCATCAACCGCGCGCTCAAAGGCGACGACGAGGTTGATAAGTTCATCTTCTGGCACCGTCGCCACGGAGGGCTTGGCGGGCGAGACGTGAGTCAGGCACTTCGACAGGGCATGGTCGATCGCGTGCTCGAGCTAGCGTTGGGATGGTCGGAAGAGCGTGGGCTTGCATGACGATCCGCGATCCTGATCTCTAGCGTTGATGCAACCAAACCCAAAGCTTTCACACGTGGCGCGAACCCGCGGACCGTCGTACGATTTCACCGAGTTGCTGGGTCCCTCGGATGCCGTCTTCACGGCAACTGAGCGCCGCCTTCCAGGCAGGCTTCACAAGACGACACACCGAACGGATCTGTTGACGATCGATGAGGTGAGAGCGCTTCAAGCGATCGCTCGCGCACGCGGCGTCGAACTGGCTCGGATGCTGGGCGTGCGGATCGTGTGAGCTCATGCGTGTTCGCCGCAACCCTCCCAAGCCCTAGCCTTCAGGTCGGCCGGCGACCGAGGTGACAAGCGGATACGAGCGCACGACCTGGCCCACGTTTCTCTCAGGACCAGACTGGAGCGGCGCCGCCATCCGCTCCGGCGGCGTCAGGCTGTCGAGCGACGGCCAGCAGAGGTGATCGATTGTGGCGTCAAGCGCGACCAGTGACTAGCCAGGCTTGCGCACAGGAACTTCCGGCGGCGGGCACGGAACAAATTTGGCGCCGATCATCCGTCCCGTGACACATGAACCGTCTTCTGCTTGCTGGACGAGCAATCTCGGATCGTCTGGATGCGCCGAGTAGGCGAACACGCCCGGTCGGGTGAACACGCTGGACCGAGGCAGGCCAGGACGGCTCAGCGCACGCCCTAATTTTGGAAGCAACACCCGCGCAGACTCCGAGGCGGGCGTCTTTCGGGGTGCTGGCTCAGGTCCGGTGCGCACCAGCGCGAGGCCATCGCCCACCATTGCGATCAAGGTGCCTTTCACCGACCGTTTGGAAACCATGGTTGCTCCTTTCATGCAGGGTCGCACGCGTTGTCTAAGCCTGCGCCAGCATGCACCAAAAAAGTCTGCGGCTGCTTGCGGGGGCCACCGTGCGAGATGCGTTACAGACCGCGCACGTCTGTAGACGGTCAACTTCGACGACAGTGGCCCAGCACGGACGATACAAGAGGCGCTACGGGTTCCGCGCAGGCGGTCTTCGAGACGCCTCGTATGGGCGACATCGCGTTCTCGCCACCGACCTCTTCCGCAACACGTCGTGTGGTTTGGCCTCCTGCGGTCCTGCCGCATGCCCCATTCTCTGCGTGGTCGCTCATGCCGGTGCTGGCGGCGTGCACGGCGCCCTCGCCGTAGCGCCGGTTCAGCTGCCATGGCGCCATTCAAGAGGTCGTGAGCCGGCCCGCCCACGTTTCGCCCAGCGCGAGCTCACGAAAACATCTTGCAGGAAGGGGTGAAAGTCCTTTCAATCACTGCCTTCAATGCCGCCTATTTCGCAAGCGTTCGCGCTCTACAGCCATCCTTCGGAGATGGAGCCGCTGCTGCCTGGCGAGCACCGGTTGCCACCGCTTCTCGAGCAAGCCCGAGAGCTGATCCGCAGCGCCGGCCGCCTCGCTGGCATGTGCCCACCCGGGGCCTTGCTGGGTCTGCGCGGACAACTCCGGGCCATGCACTCGTACTACAGCAACAAGATCGAGGCCGAACACGCTTCGCCGGCCGAGATCGAGCAGGCCCTGCGCAACGACTACGCCAGCGATGCCGACATTGCGCGCCGTCAGCGGCTGGCCCTGGCCCACATGGCCACCGAAACCAGCATCGAACGCCGGGCGTCGCGATCCGACTGGGCCACGGTCTGGTCGCCACGGACGTTGCAAGGCATCCACCGAGATCTGTTCGCGCGCCTGCCGCCGGACGACCAACGCCAGCCCAGGAAGGAGGAGCCGCTGGAGCCAGGGGAACTGCGCACGCAGCAGGTGAGCGTGGGCCGGCACGCTGCGCCCGATGCCGTTAAGTTGCCGGACTTCCTGGAACGCTGGAGCCAGTTTTATGGCGGCACACACATTGGCGAACGACGTGTGCTTGCAGCGATGGCATCGCACCAGCGGCTCGCGTGGATTCATCCGTTTCGCGATGGCAATGGCCGCGTCGCTCGTCTGCACACGCATCTGCTGCTCGCCCAGCTGGGCTTGACGAATGGCATTTGGTCCGTCACGCGCGGTTTTGCGCGCAGCCACGCGTACTACGCCCACCTGGCAGAAGCCGACGAAGCCCGCGCCGGCGATCTCGACGGCCGCGGTAGCCGCACCGAACGCGGCCTGGAAAACTGGATCAGCTATGCGTTGGGACTGTGCCTGGGCGAGGTGCAGTTCATGTCCGATCTGCTGGCGACGGAGGGCATGAAGGAGCGCCTTGCAGCCTGCTTGGCTCATGAGGAGCAGGTCGTCCGCCAAGGTGTAGGAAGCCAGGCCCTGGGCGCGCTGCATCACCTGTTCGTCGCCGAAGGTGAACTGGATCGCTCCGACTTCAAGTCCATCCTCGGCCTTGGCGACCGGCTGGCAAAGGCCCAGATCCGCGCGCTGCTCAAACGCGGCCTGCTGAGCAGCGACTCACCTGATGGCCGCCTGCGCTTCGGCGTGCCGCAGCACGCACTGCGCTTCTACTTCCCCGGGCTCTGGCCGGAGGCCGCGGTCCAATAGCGCGCGGCCTGGCAATGGCTGAGCACGCAACTGATCAACGGGGTTACGAAGATCGAAGTCAAAGGCGGTCGGTAAGCGTTAGGCCATCAATCGGCGTTTCGATTTAACACCAAGCTCGGGCGCAATGTTCATGCCGAACCAGGGGGATTCATCCCATCACAAAGTCGACCAAACCGGGCAAGCATTTCCCCCGCAAATCAAAACCAGCCACCACACTTTCGCGCGCCGACGCACGGAGGTGTTGCAGCCCACCACGGTGACCGAGGGTGTCGGCCACGGTGTCGGCCAGCGCTTTCGGATCGAAGAAGTCCACCAGCAAGCCGTTACGACCGTGCTCGATCACCTCTTCCAGGGGTGCCGTGCGCGAGCCTACTACCAGGCATCCGATGCTCATGGCCTCCAGCAGGGACCACGAAAGCACGAACGGATAGGTCAGGTAAACGTGCACCGCCGACACTTGCATCAGCTGCGTCAAGACCTCGTGCGGTATCCGACCCACGAAATGGACGCGCGTTGGATCGATCTCCCCGCGCACCTCGTCCAGGAAGATCTGCTTCCAAGTCTTTCCGGAAGGTGCTGCTGCTCCGTAGCTGACCCCCTCCCCGCCGACGATCACCACACGAGCCTTCGGACGCAAAGCGAGCAACGACGGCAACGACCGCATGAACGTGTGGTAACCGCGGTACGGCTCCAGCTCGCGTGCGACGAACGTGACCACCTCGTCGCCGGCTCGCAGCTGGACGCGCGCCGAACGCAATCCCACCACCGCGGCCGGATTGGGCCGGAACCGGTCCGTGTCGATGCCGTCGTGGATGACGGAGATTCGTTCTCGAAACCAGTCGGGATGCTGATCGCGCTGGAACCTCGTTGGAGACAGTCCTCCATCGCTGGCCTCCATGGCCTGCAGGAGGTGGATGTTCTTGAGGCGCGTGCGCATGCGTGTCGCTTCCTCATCCGCAGCGGCGAACTCGGGGTCGAAGACGGCATCGCCTGTCGGGCCGCCGTAGTAGTACTCCGCATACACGAGATGCCGAGCACTCGGAAAAACGTCGCGTGCAAAGATGGCTTCGCCCCAACCAGGATGCGCGAAGACCACGTCGGGCTGGAAGCCACCGCGTGCCAGATCGCGCATGGCTTTCGCTGCCGACTCGCCGCGAGCGAGCTTGGCAGCGTAGTCATCCAGGGCCGTCCGCCCGTCGGCTCCAACAGCTGGCGGAATCGGAGAGTGGTAGACGTGCCGGACGCCGGCAAGCGGCGGCGACTTGTTGACGCCAAGCGCAACAACCTCATGCCCTAGCTGAACGAGGCGCGGCGCAAGGTGCTTGAACTGGCCAGGGAAGTTCTGGTGAACGAACAGGATCTTCATCGGTGATCCATGGGGTCGAGGAAAGGACCATCGGTGCTACGCGACACCGACCGTCCTCACACGCTCACTGCCAGTTGGCGGCGATGACGGGGTTCAAAGTGGCAGCGTAGTCCGCCGGCAACGTGGTTTGTCCCGCAGCTGGCGGCGCAAAGGACGCCATGGCATTGACCAGGTTCTGCACTTGGCCGCTGGTCAGCGCAAGCTCGTTGCCACTCTCGAAGCGCTCCACTCGGTACTGAGTGCCCAAGTACCAGTTGGTGATGCTGAACTTGTCGCTGGTCCCGATAACGCTGACTTCAAGGTTGTTGCTCACTTGCCGGAACCACAATTGATCGGCAGCGATGTCTGCGCCGAACCGTGCGGTGTCTTGGTTGGTGGACGAGCTTCCGGTTTCCGCGATTGCATCGGTACTGTCGCCGCGCGCAAGCAGATAGACATCGTGTCCGTCGCCGCCCACAAGGACATCCCAACCCTTGCCGCCGATCAAGGTGTCGTTGCCTGCGCCTCCAGTCAACGTGTTGGCGGACGTGTTGCCGGTGAGCACGTTCGCCAATCCATTTCCGGTTCCGTTGATGGCGGTGTTCCCCGTCAATGTCAGGTTCTCAACGTTTGCACCGAGCGTACGAGCGACGCTGGACCGGATCAGGTCGACTCCGCCGTCCGCACCTTCGATCACCGAGTCGCTGGCGTTGTCCACGATATAGATGTCGTCTCCCAACCCGCCCAACATCGTGTCCGCCCCTGTGCCGCCGTTGAGCGCGTTCGCGGCATCGTTGCCAGTCAACGTGTTGGCAAGCGAGTTGCCGGTCGCGTCGATGGCAGCAGTGCCCGTAAGGGTGAGATTTTCGATGTTCGCTCCGAGCGTGAAGGTCATGCTGGACTGCACCGCGTCGGTGCCTTCGCTTGCATTCTCGGTGACAGTGTCAGAGGTATTGTCGACGAGGTACACGTCATCGCCTGCGCCACCCGACATAGCATCAGAGCCGATGCCGCCGTCTAGTGTGTCGTTACCGCCGCCGCCGCTCAAGACGTCGTTACCGGCAAATCCGAGGATGAGATCGTCGCCGACGGTGCCAGCCAAGGTGTCTGCACCTGCAGTGCCACGAATTCCTGGCTCAGCGGCGACGACGGTCAACGCGAACACATCGCTGGTCGACGCGCCAAACTGGTCGTGAGCGACCACACGCACCTGCAACGTGCCCGCATCCGCACCCGTTGGGGTGCCTGCAAACCTCTGCGTTGCAGGATCGAACGTCAACCAGGAGGGCAGCGCAGTGAGGTTCTCCAACGTCGCGGAATACGTCAGGACGGCGCCTGGGTCACCATCGGTGAACGAGCCGGCAGGCACTGTCCAATCAAACGGCGTAGCTGCGTTGGCACTCTGGTCAGCCAACGCGCTGGCGAGCACTGGAGCGTTGTTTCCGACCATGGCCGCGAGGTATGCATAGTTCCACACCGTCGGGGAGTCGGCGAAGCGCACCTCCTCTACCATCGCAGCATTCGCGCCGTTGTTGGCGAAGTAGCCATTGACCCGCACTTGATCAACGGTGCCGTTGATTCTGAGGATCAGGGCGTCGCCTTCGCGGACTGCGGAGACGTCCGCCACAGCGACCCCAGCCTTGAAAACGATCTTGTCCATGTTGTTGACGGTCGTATCGTTCTCCACCACGACGTCTTGCCCGTCGCCTCGTCCGAACAGGTAGGTGTCGTTGCCGGTGCCACCGACGAGCGAATCGTTGCCGGCGGCGCCATCGAGCGTGTCGTCTCCGGCCAAGCCGGTAAGCGAGTTGGCGCCCGCGTTGCCCGTCAGCACGTTGTTGGCGGTGTTGCCGGTGCCATCTATCGCTGTCGCGCCGGTCAATGCGAGATTCTCGACGTTGGCCCCTAGCGTGTAGGTGAGGCCGGAACGTACCGTATCGGTTCCGGCCGAAGCGGCTTCAGTCACAACATCGCCCGTGTTATCGACCACGTACGTATCATCGCCTGCACCGCCAGACATGGAGTCGGCACCCGCACCGCCATCGAGCACGTTAGAGGTTGCGTTGCCCGTCAGTGTGTTGGCCAACGCATTGCCGATGGCGTTGATCGCTGCCGTCCCGGTCAGGGTGAGCTTCTCAACGTTGTTCTGCAGCGCGTATGTTGCGCTGGACTGAACGGTATCGGTACCCGCACTAGCTGCTTCGATCACAACATCCGTTGCTTCGTCCACCACATAGGTGTCGTCGCCCATCCCACCCACCAAGGTGTCGACGCCTGCCCCACCGTTAAGCACGTTGGCAGCGGAATTGCCGGTCAAGCTGTTGTTGGAAGAATTTCCCGTTCCATTGATAGCTGCGGTCCCGCTCAAGGTCAGGTTCTCGACATTGGCGGCCAGCGTGTAGGTAGCGCTAGCCTGGACAGAGTCCGTTCCTTGACCAACACCTTCGTCTACAACGTCACCCGCGTTGTCGACGAAGTAAGTGTCGTCGCCGTCTCCGCCGATCAGCGTGTCGGCACCAGTTCCGCCCGTCAACACGTTGGCGGCTGAGTTGCCGGTGATCACGTTCGACGCAGAGTTGCCCGTTCCATCGATGGCTGCCGATCCGGACAGTGTTAAGTTCTCAAGGTTGGTCCCGAGCGTGTATGTGATACTGGATTGCACAATGTCCGTACCGGCGCCTGCGGCTTCCGTGATCACATCGCCAACGTTGTCCACGACGTACGTGTCGTTCCCGGTCCCTCCCACCATGGTGTCTGCACCAGCGCCACCGTCAAGTACGTTGGCGGCGCTATTGCCATTCAGCGTGTTGTTCGCGGCGTTGCCCGTCCCGCTGGTGGCTGCAGTCCCCGTCAGCGTCAAGGTCTCCACATTGGCTCCTATCGTATAGCTGACCGTCGCCTGAACGACGTCCGTCCCTTCTGCGACGATCTCAAGTATGACGTCACCGGCATCGTCGACAACGTAGGTGTCGTTGCCGGCGCCACCAGACATGGTGTCCGCCCCCGCAGATCCATTTAGGACGTTGGCAGCACTGTTCCCAGTTAGCGTGTTGTTGAGCGCATTGCCGGTCCCATTGATTGCGCCCGTCCCAGTCAACTCTAATGCCTCGACATTGATTGCCGCGGTGTAGGTCACGCTCGTTCGAATGGTGTCGTGTCCCTCGTCGAGTAGCTCCGTGACGATGTCGGAAGCATTGTCGACAATGTAGCTATCGTTCCCAGCGCCCCCAGTCATGGTGTCCGCCCCCGCCCCCCCGCTGAGTACGTTAGCAGCAGCATTGCCAGTCAACAGGTTTGCAGTTGCGTTGCCGGTTCCGTTAATGGCGTTTGCGCCTATCAACGTCAGTTGCTCTACGTTGGTTGCCAACGTGTACGTGACGCTAGATAGGACAAGATCAGTACCTGAGCTGGCGGCCTCGGTGACGATGTCTCCCGAGTTATCTACAACGTAGGTGTCATTGCCCGCACCACCTGCCATCGTGTCAGCACCAGCGCCGCCGTCGAGCACATTCGCGGACGAATTTCCTCTCAGGCTATTAGCAGAGTTGTTGCCTGCTGCGCTAATTGCAGCAGCACCCGTCAGTGTGAGGTTCTCAACGCCGCTCGACAGAACGTAACTCACACTGGACTGCACGGTGTCAGTACCTTCCCCGGCAATTTCGACTACCGAATCAGACACGCTCTCCACAATGTAGGTATCGTCTCCGGTTCCGCCGAACATGGTATCAGGGCCCGCGGCACCATCAACGGTGTCATTGCCTGCTTCACCATAGATTAAGTCGGCGGCATCCGTACCCGTTAGATAGTCTGCGTCGCCAGTACCACGAATGGCCGTTGACAGAGAGAACACGTCGTTTGTGGAGAGGCCATACTGATCAGTTGCCGTGACCCTTATCTGGAGAATCCCAGCGTCCTGCGGCGTGGGCGTACCGAAGAATCTCCGCGCCGCGGCGTCGAAAGTGAGCCATGCTGGCAATGCCTCCCCGCTTACCAAGCGGGCCGCGTAAGACAGGGTCGTTCCAGCATCTGGGTCGCCAAAAGCCGATGCCGAAAATTCCCAATCAAATGCTTGGTTTGTGCCTGCTACCTGATCGGGCAATGCGGCGAGGACAGCCGGCGATCGATTGGCTTGAATCAAATCCAGAACGACGGAATAATTCCATATGACTGCAGGCGCATCCGTGAAGCGGATTTCTTCGATATGCGAACCATTTATTCCCCCGGAGGCGAAGTAGCCATCTACTCTGACTTGGTCGGCCGTCCCTTTGATCGACAAGACGAGGGAATCACCTTCGCGTGAAATGGCGATGTCACTTATTGCAATGCCCGTCTTAAACAACAAGCGATCTTGATTGCCATTGGTGGCATCACCGTCCGCCAAGATGCTCTGCCCACTCGAACGGCCAAACAAATAAGTATCGTCGCCACTACCTCCTACGAGAGTATCCGCGCCGCCAGCTCCATCCAGGGTGTCGTTGCCAGCCATCCCTCTAAGGAGGTTATCACCGATGTTTCCACGCACCTGATTTCCTAGTTCATTCCCCGTGCCGCTGATGCCGACAGCGCCGGAAAGGCTCAGATTCTCGACGTTGGCACCCAGCGTATAACTTACCGCAGCAATGACGCCATCCGATCCCGCGTTTGCGCTCTCTCCCACGACGTCAAAGGCGTTATCAACAATGTAAACGTCATCGCCACTGCCACCTTGCATCGTGTCGGCGCCTGCAGAACCATCAAGCGTGTTTGCACCACTGTTTCCAGTGAGCGCGTTGTCAAGATCATTCCCAATACCGCTAACCCCGCCGGCCCCTGTCAGCAGCAGGCTTTCAAGGTTATCTCCGAGTTTGTAACTCACGCTCGATCGAACGATGTCAGAGCCTTGGCCAGCAAGTTCTTGAACAACATCGTCGAAGTCATCTACCGTATAAACGTCATTGCCGCCTCCTCCGATCATCGTGTCCGCACCGACTCCACCATCCAGCGCATTTGCTGCTGCGTTGCCAACGAGTTCGTTACTCAATGCGTTGCCAGTTGCGTTGATCGCGGCAGCGCCAACGAGCTGAAGCCGCTCGACGTTATCCCCTAAGGAATAGCTGATGCTGGATTGAACTAAATCGACACCCTCACCACGGCCCTCGACCACTGCGTCATAGCTGTTGTCCACGACATAGACATCATCACCTTCACCGCCGATCAAAGTGTCAGCCCCTAACCGGCCGTCGAGACGATCCTTGCCCCGACCGCCTGAGATCGCATCGTTGCCTGCAGTCCCAAGCAAATTGTCAGGCCCGTCCGTGCCTCTGATCATCTCCACCTGACCTGGTCCTGCGGTGACGAGTGTGAAAACATCGCTAGCGGACTGGCCCTTTGAATCTGTAGCCACCACTCTTATCTGAAGGGGGCCGAAAATCGAACCTGCGGCGTCAGCAGTGAAGGTCCGGCTTGCGCTATCGAAGGTCAGCCATGTCGGCAACGCCTCCCCATTGTCCCGCGTGGCGGAGTACGTCACAGCGTCATCTGAGTCTGGGTCGACGAATGCCGCCGCTGGAAAAGTCCACGAAAAGGCCGCTGAGGCCGTCGCCTGTTGGTCCGCAAGGGCTACTGCGACAAACGGACTAGAGTCCCCAATTGCCGAAGTAATAGACGCTAGATTCCAGATCGTTCCGTTCGCGAACCTAATTTCCTGAACCCCGCTGTAGGCCGGATCAAAAAAGCGCTGAATCAGTATGGAATCGGTACCGCTTCTAAAGTAGATAATTAGGTTATCCGGGTATCCCGATCCTGCCTCTACGCGCCCAAAGGAAATATCCCAGGGGGAAACGTCCTCCTTAAACCGAAGCACGTTGAAGCGATTTTCCTCGGCGTATCGCCAATACGAAATCACATCGCGACCATCGCCTTTCCCGAAAAGGTATGTGTTATTCCCATACCCCCCATCAAGTGCGTCGTTTCCAGCGCCGCCATCTAGCGTGTCATTTCCGGCGCCTTCCCAAACCGGGTATTCGAAGGACTCTCCCCCTAGGGTGTCATTGCCTTCACCTCCGAAGAGGGCGTCGTCACCGGAATTGCCATAGAGCCGATCGTTGCCCTCGCCTCCAGACATGGAGTCGTTCCCGAGACCGCCGGCAATCGTGTCATCACCTGCCAAGCCTTCAAAAGTATCATTCCGGCTGGTTCCATGTTGATCGTCATCCGCACTCGTTCCGAGGAAAGTACGCCTATGAATCTCCTCACGACCCCAAACGGTACCGTCGGCGAACAATATGGATTGAACGCCATTCCCTTCACTGACATAAAACCCACCAATCGTGATGGAGTCGGAGGAGTTCTTTATAGAGACCTTTAGCTCCTCAGAGTATGTGTAGGAATTGGAGAAAGATATGTCGTCGGGGCTGATGCCTTCCTTGAACCTCAATTGACTCAGTCCAAGCCCCCCCCCGATTGTGTCTTGGCCATCGCCTCTACCGAAGTAAATAACGACACTCCCCCCACCCCCGAGACGGTCGTCGCCCGCGCCTCCGTCCAAAGTTGCATTGCCGCTGCCGCCCGCAATGGTATCGTTGTCGTCACCCCCGTACAGGACGCTGCTCCCACTCCCGCCGATGATGTGATCATTGCCGTAGCCGCCCGATATAGTTACGGCGGCATCGGTGTAGACATAAATCACGTCGGAATTGGAGGTCGATAGCTGCCTAATATACTCCGCTTCAATTTGTCGAGCATCCCAAAAGGTGCCATCAGAAAATTCGAACTGCCGGACGCCAATGCCAAAACCGTCTTCAACCGTAATTGAATCCGCCGTTCCTTTGATCGAAACAACAAAGCGATCGTTAGAACTCAAATCAATATCCGACGGAGAAACACCGGCCTTAAACCGAATTGTGTTGTGGGGCTGGACTGCGGCACCAGCAGCAGACATAATCGTATCGCGCCCATCACCCCTGCCGAAGAGATAAATGTTGTTTCCAATGCCTCCATAGAGAAGATCATTACCGCCACCTCCATCAAGGACATCGTTTCCTTCGTGCCCATGTAAGCCATCCTCGCCCAAACCGCCAACAAGCGTGTCGTCCCCAGCACGACCAAAAAGACCATCCCTGCCATCTGATCCAGCCAGCGAGTCGCTGCCCAAACCGCCAGTTACATTAATTCCTTCAGGACCTTCATCCGAAGTGACAACCACTGCTCTCTGATAGATTTCGCTTAAGTTCCAAGTTGTACCATCGTCGAAAACAATGCTCTGCAACGTATTTTTCACTGTTCCAGCATCGTTATCCCAATACTCGAAATTTCGAATATCGATTATGTCGCGGCCATTGCCAAGCGAGATAGTTAGGTTGGAATATATCCGTGACATAGAGACAACGCCGGCAGATACCCCTTGCTTCAAGCGCAAAGTCGACTGTCGTCCAAAGTCAACTACGTCATGGTCGTCGCCAAAGCCGAACCGGTAGGTTGCGCCGATACCCCCGAAATACAGGTCTTTGCCCGCCCCGCCGTCGAAAATCGATCCTACCCCGTAACTAGAGAGTTGATCATCGCCCGCCCCGCCAATCAACAGGCTCCCGGCCCCACCTTCAGCTTCTAGGGTATCGTTGCCTGCCCCACCCACAAGGGTATCCCGCCCCCCGCGACCGAAGATCTGGTCGTCGCCAAAGCTCCCCGAGATTGAATCAGCATGGATAGTCCCAACAATTGAATCACGTCCGGAGGTTCCCGCGAAAGCTCTGCTTAAGATGTCAGCTACGCCCCATGTAACACCATTGCTAAATTCGATTTTTTGAACACCGTTAGCAACGGCATTTGCAACCTCGCCGTCGAAGAAACCTTCGATCGTGATCTTGTCAGACGTCCCATTGATCAAAATTTCCAGGTCGGTACTCCAGTTTCGTCTCAACAAGAGATCGTCCGGCAGCACTCCCTCCCCTAGGCGCAGGACGCTTTCGGTGGAACCTTCTCTCGCCGGTACTCGCTGAATTACATCGCGACCTGAACCAATGCTAAAGCTGTAGATGTTATTCCCTGCACCACCGCTAAGCGTGTCATTACCTTCGCCGCCATCTAGAAAATCATCTCCGGATTCTCCATATAGGCGGTCATTCCCCAGACCTCCAGAGATCAAATCGTCGCCATCGCCGCCGTCGAGACTGTCGTCACCGCTATCGCCCTTAAGCGAATCGTGGCCAGAAAGACCCAAAATGGAGTCATCGTCCTGCCCCCCCGACAACGTGTTAGCGGACACGGTTCCTCGCAATCGATCGTTTCCATCCGTACCAGAGTAGACGCGATTCAGAATTTCATCAAATCCCCAAATGGTCCCATCAAAAAACCGGATGGCCTGCAGGCTGTTTATCGGATTATTTGGGTCGTCAGAATTAAAGAAGTGCAGAACGGTTATTTTATCGTTCGTCCCCACAATTGAAATCTCGAGCGATTGGGAGGTCCCTGTTGCCGGATTCACCTGACGTAAGCGAACCTCCGATGCCAGGACGTTCGACCTGAACTGGAGAATATTGTGCCTTTCAAGCGTGGGGTCCCATGCATGCACAATTACATCTTGGCCATCGCCCTTCCCGAAGAGAAAGCTGTTGCGCCCTAGACCAGCGTCCAATAAATCGTCGCCTCTACCTCCGTCAAGCACATCATTTCCGTCATCTCCGTAGATCGCGTCATTCCCATCACCTCCGAGAATGTGATCATCTCCCGTGTTGCCTGCAAGGGTGTCGTTACCGCCTACTCCATATATAAGATCATCCCCGCCGCTTGCATAAAATGTATTCTCTTGAGAATCTCCAACAAAGAGCTCGCGTTCTTGGGTTCCCGACGGGGAGGGTGAGCTGAGCGTAAAGCCGGTTGCTTCAAATGCCCTCTCGATCTCAGAATCTTGAGAGGCGAGCACTGCCAAAGAATGCATCCGGTCGGTATTGCCGGAACCCATTCTGTCCAACATAGAGCCGTACGCGTTATAGAGGTCAATCCGAAGGACCGTCTCCTCATACAGTCCAGCCGTGCTTACTTCATCGATCGCGGCATTCATACGGTCTAAGTCAAACTTGACCCCGTTGTCCGTGATCATCACGTCTATCATGTCTATGTATTTAGACAAAAGGAGTGGGGCCATCATGTTTGATGACGCATCATCCACAATTCTGTTCCAAAGCGTCTCCAAATGCGGAGCGCCAGCAGAAGGAGCAGGGATACTAACGCGAATATAGCCCGCCTCGCTTGATGGAAATGCGATGCGATTTTCCTGAATAACGTGAGATAGCGGAACCCAGACTTCAACGGGCACTGTGCCGCCGACCGGGATCCCAATCTGGCGAGAGTTTTGAAAGTCGGCGTAGACAGTGGACCATTCAAGGAATGTGTGCCCAACGAAGGCCTCGTAGGCATGTGTTTTCTCTAGGCCACCGACCATACGCTCCCGCATGGCATCAAATTTCACCAGATCAGCAGCGGAGAGAGTTGTACGAAAGTTGGCGCGGTCCTCCTCGCCGGCCTTAATGGCAACATCTATCCAACTTCTCTCTTGTGCATCCAGCGGGTCGCTGAGGATAAGTCCGTAACCAGCGGCAAGGGCCTTTTTAGTGGCGCTGTCATATGCCGACTCATTGCCCCATACGCGCAGCAAGTGGCTGACGGCCTCCCTGAAATCGGTGCGACCAAGCGAATTGATTGCATCGTTATAAAGTTCGATGAGTTCTGGGTTTTGGGTTGCAGCTTCTCGCATATCCCGCACCCAGCCGCTACCGCTAATATTTTTTAATTCCTGAGCGGCCGCGCTAACTGATATTGGAGTGAATGTGCGGACAAAGATATTCTGAGCCAGAATAAAACTCCCGGCCTGCCCTTCCTGCCCGTCAGTGCGTATAAAACTGCCGGTTTGAACGAGAACTGCGTCGCCGTGGGATTTGTTGCTCGCCGAGCTGGCCAGTTTGATTTCCTTAACACCGGCGTCGGCTAGCGATTGGAGTTCTCCGGCCTGACTAATACCATCTTGATTTAAGTCGCGCCAAATCCTCAAGTTGGCATATTCAGCATCCTCAACATTGAACGTTCCATCTGCAGTACTGTCTAGCTCAGCTAGTGCTTCAAAGCCGTGAGCCGCTCGACTGCCGTCAGCAAGCAGAGTCTCATCGCCAAATAGTTCACGGCCGGAGTCGATTTGCCCGTTATTATCTCGATCCCAAGCTAGCAGGCCATCGTCTCCATTGACCCAGGCAGTTCCCGTTTTGATGGAGTCTCCGTTCGTATCGAAAAGAACCCCATTCGCCAACGGAGAGATCTCCAGGCCATCGCCATCCAAGTCAAGAATCAATGGATCAACATATCGAATTGTTTTTACCAATGGATCGGGCGTTGTTCCAATAGTGTGAGAGATCGCGCGAGGCAGCAGTGTGTTAGGGTCAAGGCCGGAGGTATCAATTATCGATTTCCCTCTGGCATCGTGAGTTATTTGCCATTCGCGGAATTGTTCGAACAAGTCAAAAAGTTGGTAGCTGTATTGCCCTGAAATATTGCTAGCTCCGTCGTAAGCGGATTTAAATGCATTCGAAAAAATTTGATCCGAGATCAGCGACGCAGCCGGCCCAAATGGCAGAGCAAGTAGGCCGGCAAGTTCGCCAAGAGCGCCGGCCACAACATCTCTCACGCTCGCGTTGATATCACTCTTACTAAAATTACCAACAAACTCTGAAAATGTTTGAACATCGAGCGCTCCCGATACAATCGGTGCTGCGCCGTCTGCTGCATTCTTGGTTGCAGTAAGGACTGCCTGTGCATTCTCGCCGTTAACGACCTTTGCTCCGTCAAAGACAGCGATGCCACTCTTCGTGATATGGACTACGTAACTCATTTTTTATCTCCAAAGTAGGCAATCAAGAGGAATATTAATGCGATGAACAACCAGTATGCAACGAGCCCTTGCCAACCGAAATTCCGCCAAATTAATCCGAAGATGAACCTCCAACGACCGTCTGGCTCAACACTTCTTTTCTGGATAAACTCCGACAGCGCCATAATGCCGCCCCCTAGGCCGAGAAATAGTGCTATTTGCGCTTTGCTTGATGTCGACATGTTGGTTTGATCACTTTGTTCCCGGCGCTGGCGCCCAAATAACCTGCATCGATTTAAGAAATGTTGGTTTTTTTAGTGCGAGGAAATTTCATGCACCAGACATCTACTCCGGCGAATACTAAATAAGAAATGGCGCCACTCAAGTTCTTATCTTTCTCTTAGGCTTTCGTTTTTCGCCCTTTGGACGGGACTGAGCAGATACTCAATGACCCTCCGCTTTTCCGTCTTTATTTCCGCAGTAACGTTCATGCCTGGACTAAGTTTGATTTTCTTTCCGTCCACATAAATCTCAAACTTGTGCAACTGCAGCGTCACAGGAAAAACCGCACCGCGCTTTTCATCGTTGACCGCATCGGACGTGACCAGCTTGACTGTGGCAGGCACGGTGCCATAGCGGGTGAAGTTAAACGTCTCCAGTTTGATCTCTGCTTCCTGCCCAGCGCTCACGAAACCGATGTCCTTGTTCTCCAGGGTGACTTCGGCACGGACCTCGGCCAGCTCGGGCACGATCACCATCAGCACCTGCGCCTCCGTCACCACCCCACCCTTGGTGTGCACTGCTAACTGCTGTACCGTGCCAGCTACTGGCGCGCTCAAGATCGTCAATTTTTCGCGCTGATGGGCCTTGGCCTGCTCTTGCACCGCCTGCGCGCGCGTGAGGTTTGCCCTGGTATGCCGATCGTGCAGTGCGCGGCGCATTTCAGCGAGGTAGGCCTTGCGCGCGTTGTCGCTTTCGCGGTAAGCGGCCTGGGCCTCCATCAAGCGCGCGTGCTGCGTAGCTAGGTCGCGTTCGAGTTCGATGCGCTCTCGCGTACGGTCCTGGCCGGCATGGCCTGCCATGAAACCCTGGTCGCTGAGCTTTTTGAAGTCCTCCTCGCGCTGCCGCGCCAACGGCAGCGTGGCCTCCAGCTTGGCCAGAAGGGCGCGGGCGGTTTCAATTTCCGCCTGGCGCCTGTCCAGCTCCGAGCCGAACTTGGCTAGCCGGGCCTGGATGTCGCCCCATTCCGCGTCCATCTGCGCGCGGGCGGCCTGTACTTCTGCGACGGGCCAGTCTTTGGGCAGCATTTGAGCGAACGAAGCGAAGACCGATGGCCGGCCTTGCACGGCCGCTAGCAGGGTGCTGCTGCGCAGGGCCTCGTATTGAGCGGCCTTGAACTGTTCCAGCACGCTAACCTTGTCGGCCATGGCGGCGGTCGGGTCAAGCGTGACCAGCGGCTGGCCGGCGACCACGTGATCGCCGTCCTTTACCAACACCTGCTGCACCACGCTGTTCTCGAGGGGCTGGACAAGCTTTGTGCGTTCGCTGACAACGATGCGCCCAGGTGCTATAGCTACGATGTCAACTTCGCCAATGCAACCCCAAGCGAATGCAACACAAAACAGCGCCATCAACGCAAACGCCAGTCGACGCGGCGCCGGGTGCACAGGAGTGTCTTGAAGGCTGAGCGCAGCGGGCAGAAACGCTGCTTCGTCTGCAAGTCGGCGAGGTCCAGCCAGTTCGCGACGCATCGCCCACGCAGCTCCAAACACGGCCCGGTACCGGTCCAACAGTTCGAGTGCCGGATGCTTCGCGCATGTCGCCTTAGGCTCGTCCGATGCCGAAGATTCAAGGGAATTGACGGCTTGAGTCATGCGCTGGCCTCGTCGACAGGTTGACGCGATTCCTGCATGCGCCAAAGGTGAGCGTAGATGCCCTGCTGCCTTTGCAAGAGGGCCTCGTGGGCACCCGCCTCCGCGATGCGGCCGGACTCCATCACGATGATGCGGTTTGCGTTCCGCACCGCTGAGAGTCGGTGCGCGATGATCAAAACGGTGCGGCCTTGAGCTATATCGCGCATGTTGCGCTGGACAATCGCTTCGCTCTCGTAATCCAGCGCGCTTGTGGCTTCATCCAGGATCAGGATGCGGGGATTTGTGAACAGCGCGCGCGCGATGGCGATGCGCTGGCGCTGGCCTCCCGACAGCGAGGCCCCCTGCTCGCCCACCACCGTGTCGTAACCTTCGGGCAGATCGCTGATGAAATCGTGCGCCCCCGCCAGCTTGGCCACGTGCACCACGGATTCAATGCTCGCGGCCGGATCCGCGATGGCGATGTTCTCGCGCACGCTTCGGTTGAACAGCAGGTTTTCTTGCAGGACTACGCCCACCTGCCGGCGAAGTTGGGCCGCGTCAATCAGGCTGATGTCGATGCCGTCCACGAGAACACGCCCTTGCTCCGGGCTATACAACCGTTGAACGAGCTTTGTCAGGGTGCTCTTGCCGGAACCGGACCGTCCGACGATGCCCAAGACTTCACCCGGCTGGATGTCCAGCTGGAGCTGATGCAGCACGGGAGAGGCTTCAGGGCGGTAGCGGAAGGTGACTCCGTCCAGCGTGATGCGGCCTTTGATGGGAGGCAGCTGAGCAGCGCTCGTGGGTGCAATCTCGGTCCTGGTGTTCAGGATGTCGCCCAGCCGTGCCACCGAGATCCCGGTTTGCTGAAAGTCTGTCCAAAGCTGCGCCATCCGCATGATCGGCTGCGCCACCCGGCCAGCGAACATGTTGAACGCGACGAACTGCCCCACCGTCAGCTGGTTGTCCATCACGAGGTGAGCGCCGTACCAAAGAGTCGCCGCGTTGACGAGCTTCCCGATGAGGTTGACCCCCTCATGGGCCCACGTGGCCAGGTTCTGCGTTCGAAAACCTGAGCTTACGTAACCAGCGAGCTGGTTGTCCCATCGACGGGCGAACGCGGGCTCCAACGCATGCGCTTTGACCGTCTGGATGCCGGTGACAGTCTCTACCAGCATGGCTTGGTTCTCTGCGCCGCGGGCAAACTTTTCGTCCAGACGACGGCGAAGGATCGGGACCACGGCCAAGCTCAAGCCGAAGTACAACGGGATGCTTGCCAGCACGATCAACGTCAAGGGCACGCTGTAGAAGAACATGACCGCGATGAAGACCGACGAGAACAGCACGTCGAGCACCACGGTCAGCGCGTTGCCGGTGAGGAAGCTGCGGATGTTCTCCAGCTCGCGCACGCGTGCAACGGAGTCGCCGACGCGGCGCGCTTGAAAGTACGCGAGCGGAAGCTGCACAAGGTGACGAAACAGCCGCGCCCCAAGTTCGACGTCGATGCGACTTGTCGTATGGCTGAACACGTAGCTCCGAAGACCGCTGAGGATGCTCTCGAAGATCACGACGACGAGCAAGCCGATGACCAAAACGTCGAGAGTTGTCATGCCCCTGTGGACCAGTACCTTGTCCATGACCACCTGAAAGAACAAGGGGCTGATCAGAGCGAACAACTGCAGCACGCAGGAGATCAACAGGACTTCGCCGAGCAAGCGCCGGTGTTTGACCAGGCTCGGGATGAACCAGGAGAAGTCAAACTTGGCAAGCGCACCGACGAGGCTCGCGCGGCTTTGCAGTAGGACCAGGTCTCCCGACCATTGCTCAGCAAAGCGATCGACCGGCTGAATTTGAGGGCGGGACGGCGAGGTGACGAAGTCCTGAATCAATACCCGTTTGCCATCGCACTGTGCCAATACGACGGCACGAGGTGCCCCCTCCGGATCGTGGATGAGCGCAAGCGCCGGCAACGGAACGTGCTGGAGCCGCTCTACCGAGGTTCGACTCCTTTTGGCTTGAAGCCCCAGTTGTCGGGCAGCCAGCAGCAATTCACGGACACCTCCCGACTCAGTAGGTCCCAAACCCATTTGGTGAGCCAGCGTGGCCGGGTCTGCGGCGACTTGGTGGAAGGCCGCCACGGCGCACAGCGCCTTAAAGGACGCGTGAGCGCTGAGAGGCTCCCCTCCCTCGCCCGAAACGCTTGGCGCGCCGCTACTTGCGCCAACTGGCGCTGCTGGTTTGGCTATGAACTCCACAGTGCCCTCTGTTGCAGTGTGTTCCGAACTGTGACACGAAGTGACAACAATGGCGTTGGGACGGAGCTGCGTTGCAGCGTGAATATTCACAAAATCGCTGGCCAACCGGGATACCGGTCAGGTGGCCGTCAGGTTTGAACCGACCAGCTCACCGAGAACATCCTTCTTCTTCTCGGCGTCGCGTTTGTGCGGATGGAGACCGATGCAACGAACGTGGGCGCCGTCGCAGCAAGCCAGTCGTGTCGGCGCATGTCTCCAGAGCTGAGCATCCGATGGTCCCGGTGATGCCTGCCCAGCGCTGTCGCATTTCAAGCACCCAAGACTTGAGCCTCGTGCCGACGACACCGCGAGAGCCCATCTCGGGTCGGCGCACTCATGGGTGCGCGCGTCAGGGTGTTGATTTCCACGTATTCCTGACCCACCATTTCCATCGAACTTTGACCCACCCTGGATAGAGCCCAGCAGGGCTCACGGTGTGGATAACTTCTTG
>NZ_LMMT01000020.1 GCF_001422365.1 Pseudorhodoferax sp. Leaf265
TCCTCGATCTGCCAGCCGTTGGCCCCGTCGCCACCGAAGTAGTTGTCGATGCGCACCTGGTCGCTCGTGCCCTTGATCTTGAGCACCAGGGTGTCGCCRTCGCGGCYGRCCARCACGTCGGCCACCGCCACGCCAGCCTTGAACACCAGCTTGTCCAGGTTGCCCGCCGTGGTGTCGGAGTCCACGATCCGGTCCTGCCCGTCGCCCCGGCCAAACAGGTAGGTGTCGTTGCCAGCACCGTTGTAGTTGCCGTTCCAGGTGTCGTACACCCCACCGGCCAGCAGGTCGTTGCCCGTGCCGCCGTCCAGCGTGTCGCTGCCCGCGCCGCCTTGCAGCACGTCWTCGCCCGTGCCACCTTGCAGCGAGTCGTTGCCGTTCTCGCCCTGCAGGTTGTCGTTGCCCGTCCCGCCGATCAGCGTGTCGTTGCCGTCGCGGCCATAGNCCACGATCCGGTCCTGCCCGTCGCCCCGGCCAAACAGGTAGGTGTCGTTGCCAGCACCGTTGTAGTTGCCGTTCCAGGTGTCGTACACCCCACCGGCCAGCAGGTCGTTGCCCGTGCCACCTTCCAGCGTGTCGCTGCCCGCGCCGCCTTGCAAAAGATCGTTCCCGGCTTCCCCGTACAGCGCGTCAGCTCCGTCATTTCCCGCTAACGCATCCTCTCCAGCACCGCCGAACAACAGGTCATTGCCAAAGCCACCGGAGAGGTTGTCATGCCCAGCGGCCCCATCAATGATGTCATTTCCGTCTCCACCATCAAATGTGTTGCCTTGATCATCGCCGCCGAAGGTGTCTGCGTCAGAAGTCCCAATTGCGCTTGCGGTCGGCGAGAAGCTGTAGCCAGCAAGGTTTAATCCGTCACGTACATCCAGATTTATCGCTCCCTCTTGGATAAGCAAGCGAATGCGGCTAGCGCCATTCCAACCGAATGCATCAAATTCGCCCCCCTGTACTCGATACAAATCCAGCAGTAGCGCGGCACCCTCTTGCATATTAGATGCCATTGCTTCGCTCAATGCCGCATCCAGTTGGTCGAAGGCGAGATAGGCTTCGTCGCCGGAAAAGACTACATCAACCAGATCAAGATAGGGCGATAAGCGCAAACTCGGCAGCAAATTGGTCGCCACATCATCAACGATTCGACCCCATAGCGCGTCTATATGCGAGACTCCAACAAGTGGTGCCGGAACCGTCAGCCTTATATAACCAGCCTGGCTAGACATAACAGCATTTCGATTCTCAACCACAATTTGAGAAAGTGGCACCCAAGTTTCTACTGGGCGACCAGATCCTTGAACAGCTGCTCTAGGAGTATAACTCTGAGCATCTCCAAATATTTGGCTCCAGTTTAGGAACGAATAACCAGTAAAGGCCTCGTAGGCTTCGATCCTATCGATGCCTCCGATCATTCGGTCGCGCATAGCATCAAAGCTTGCGCGATCAGAAGAAGACAGTGTTTCCCGAAACGCATTTCGCGCCTGATCACTGGCCTTGATCGCGGCGTCCATCCAGCCCCGCTCCTGCTCATTGGCCGGATCGCTTAATATCAATCCGTATCCTGCAGAAAGAGCACTCTTACTCGCACCAATATATTGCGAGGACCGCCCCCATTCCAGAAGCAACTCGCCTACTGCTGTACTGTATGCACCCCTTGTAGCAGTCGCTTTGGCCGCGTTGTACAACTCCAATAAATTAGAGTTTTGTGTCGCAGCCTCTTGTAGATCTCGCACCCATCCGCTTCCTCCCAAATTTTGGATCTTCTTGGCCTCGATGCTTACGGCTATTGGTGAGAATGAGCGCACAAAATTATTCTGCGCCAAAATAAAACTACCGACCTGGCCCTGTGTTCCGTCGGGACGGCTGAAGCTGCTACTTTGAACCAATATGGCGTCACCATAGCTTGCATTTGTTGTGCTGCTGCCGAGTCCTATGCTCTGGATTCCGGCCTGAGTCAGAGTCTGAAGTTCATTTTCTTGACTGATACCATCTTGATTCAAATCTCGCCAGACACGAATATCGGCGTACTGTGCATCTAGATGATCGAAAATTCCATCACCAGCGCCACTGATCTGGCCGTCTACAATGCTCCCAACATCAAGATCCGCCAATGCGCTGAAACCGTGTTGTGCCTTTTGACCGGTCGACAGAATTGTTTCATCACCGAAAAGCTCTTTCCCAGAATCGATTTGGCCGTCTCTATTGCGATCCAATACAAGCAGTCCGTCGTCTGGCGCAGCCCAAGCAGTCCCCGTTTTAATGGAGTCACCATCTGTATCAAAAAGAATATTTTTGTTAAGTGGCGTTATTTCCAGGCCGTCGCCATCCAAATCCAGAATGAGTGGGTCTACATACCTGATCGTCTTAACAAGAGGGTCGGGAGTGCTCCCAATCGCGGTCGAAACTGCGGTGGGATCCGCCGATCCAGTTGTACCGCTGCGCGGTGGCAGAGAACCGCTTGAAGGAAAGCTGTTCTTCGCTCCGGTTAGGAGAATCGAAATACCAGCAGCCATTGGCCTCATCGGCAATGGAAGCACCCCAGCCAATAATCCAGCGACTGCAGCGCCTAGCCCCAAAAACTTCTGACTGGCATCAAACGCATTTCCGCTGTTGAGTGCGACGTGGAAATCGGCATAATTTTTCAGGACGGCAGCGCCCGCTCCCGCCAGTCCAGCCGCACCAACCATTTGAGAGAGGCCGGGAGGTAAACGAGCTGCAACTGCGCCTGCCGCAGCTGCCGCGCCGGACAGAGCATCGAATATTGCCGCCGAGTTGCCATCGGGGCTGTTGGGAACATTCTTCCAAGCGTCGACGAGCGTGTCATATGCGCCGGCTAGATCGTTTAATGCATTAATTGAAAATCCGACGTTCATAGAGCCCCCCCAAAAAATGCTTTAAGCATTAGAAAGCAAAACATCCAAACAGTAAGAAATGCGTTTAGTCTTCCGAAGGATTTCTTTTGGAGAAAAGCATTCCAAACTATTAACGCTAAAAATCCAATAAATCCAACAATCAGCCCCGTGAAACTCAGCAAAGGCGACCACTTCTCGAAGCGAGGTGAATGAAGTAAGACAAAGAATAAGAGGCAAGAAAAAATTGCCCCCACAAAAAGAATCAACTCAATCTTGCCCATCGGCCCTTTACTCAATTTAGCACCTCCAAAAAATGCCAGTTCTCTAAAAAATTACGACGACACCATTAGATGCAAGCTGGAGACCGAGTGATCGTTGCGTTCTTTGCAAGCTAAGAAATTCCTTGACGAACGGATTATTTCGTGTCGCACGCCGCGCATCTCATGCATTTAAAACACCAGCACCCCGATTCTCGGATACTTTTTTATCAGCAGCGCTGCATAAATATCTCGATGCGACGCGACCGCTTCACCGCTCTCGGAGACTTTCTCTGGTCGCCCGTTGAACTGGACTAAATAAGTATTCGATCACTTTTCTTTTACCTGTTTTGATTTCAGCCGTAATGTTCATGCCGGCACTAAGTCGGACAGGCGATCCATCGACGTCAATAGTTTCCCGGTGAAGGCGTAACGCCACAGGAAACACGGCACCTAATTTTTCGTCACTCACCGCATCAGCCGTAACCATTTGCACCTCAGCATCGACTGTCCCGTACCGAGTGAAGTTAAATGTATCGAACTTTATTTCCGCTTGTTGTCCCAAGTGGACAAAACCTATATCTTTGTTGTCGAGGGTTACTTCAGCACGCAAACCGGCACTATCCGGGACAATAACCATCAATACCTGAGCATCTGTAACGACGCCACCTTGTGTGTGAACAGCCAACTGCTGAACCATTCCTGCTACCGGAGCCAAAAGGGTCGTGATTTTTTCTCGCTGAACTGCTTTTAGCTGTTCTTGAAGAGTCTGCTCCCGTGTAAGATCGGCGCGTGCCAATCTCTCATGAAGCGACCGTAGTGTTTCAGCGAGATATGCAGCTTTAGCATTCTCGCTTTCCGCAGACGAAGCACTTGCTTCATACAGTCGAGCGCGCTGCGTATCCAGATCACGCTCCAACTCGATCCGCTCGCGCTGCCGGTCTTGACCGGCATGGCTCGCCATAAAACCTTGTAACGCCAACTTTTGGAAGTCCTCTTCCCGCTGACGACTGAGCGGCAGCGTTGCTTCCAGCTTTGCCATTATCGCTCTTGCCGTTTCCGTTTCCGCTTGACGTCTGGCGAGCTCCGACCGGAATCTGGACAGTTTTGCCTGAATTTCACCCCATTCGGCATCGAGCTGTGCTGTTGCCGACCGCAGCTCAGTCTTTGTCCATTCTTTAGGAAAAAAGTCCCTAGACGTCGGCAGAGTAGCTGACTGGCCTTTCAGAGCCGCTAAAAGAAGTTGAGTCCGCAGAGATTCGGATTGAGCAGCTTTATACTGCTCAAGAATACTGAACTTGTCGGCGGTAGCTGATGTTGGATCTAGCGCCACTAAGGGTTGACCTGCAACGACGCGGTCGCCGTCTTTGACTAGCACCTCTTGCACAATGCTCGTCTGAAGGGGTTGAATTAGTTTTGTGCGTTCACTAACGACAACGCGCCCGCGAGCAATCGCCACGATGTCGACTTCGCCGATACTTGCCCATATCAGTGCGATACCAAACAACGCCATCATTGCAAATGCCAAGCGTCGCGGTGCCGGGTGGATCGGTGTGTCGCGAAGACTTAACGCCGCAGGCAGGAATGCGGCCTCGTCGGTAAGCCGCCGCGGTCCTACCAGCTCTCGTCGCATACCCCAAGCCGCGCCGAACACTGCCCGGTAACGCGCAAGAAGCTCAAATACTGGATGCTGCGTGCATGCCGAAGCGTGCAGTTTTGACGCCGGTTTATTCATCGTTTTGACCACATGCTTCATGCGCTGGCTTCGACCTCAGGTTGACGCGACTCCTGCATGCGCCAAAGGTGTGCATATAGACCTTGCTGCTTCTGCAAAAGCACCTCGTGCGGCCCTGCTTCCGCGATGCGACCGGACTCCATGACGATGATGCGATTTGCATGCCGCACCGCCGAGAGTCGATGCGCAATGATCAGAACGGTGCGCCCGCGCGCGATGTCTCGCATGTTGCGCTGAACGATGGCTTCGCTCTCGTAATCCAGCGCACTTGTGGCTTCGTCCAGGATAAGGATGCGGGGGTTCGTGAACAGGGCCCGCGCAATAGCAATCCGCTGACGCTGTCCTCCGGACAGCGAGGCGCCCTGCTCGCCTACTACTGTGTCGTAACCCTCTGGCAACTCGCTGATGAAATCGTCGGCGCCCGCCAGTTTCGCCACGTGCACCACGGACTCGATGCTCGCGGCCGGGTCCGCGATGGCGATGTTCTCGCGCACGCTGCGATTGAACAGCAGGTTTTCTTGGAGGACGACGCCCACCTGCCGGCGCAGTTGAGCCGCGTCGATCAGGCTGATGTCAATGCCATCGACGAGAACACGGCCTTGCTCCGGGCTGTACAGGCGTTGGACGAGCTTGGTGAGAGTGCTCTTGCCAGAGCCTGATCGGCCAACGATGCCTAGAACCTCGCCAGGCCGGATGTCCAGTCGCAGTTGGTGCAGTACAGGTGATGCTTCGGGGCGGTAGCGGAAGGTCACTCCGTCCAGCGTGATGCGGCCTTTGATGGGCGGCAACTGAGCCGCGCTGGTGGGTGCAACCTCGGTCCGGGTGTTCAGGATGTCGCCCAGTCGAGCCACAGAGATCCCGGTTTGCTGGAAGTCTGTCCAAAGCTGCGCCATCCGCATGATCGGCTGCGCCACTCGCCCAGCGAACATGTTGAACGCCACGAACTGCCCCACCGTCAGCTGGTTGTCCATGACCAGGTGAGCGCCGTACCAGAGGGTGGCGGCGTTGACCAACTTGCCGATGAGGTTGACACCCTCGTGCGCCCACGTGGCCAAGTTCTGCGTTCGGAAACCGGAACTGACGTAGCCGGCGAGCTGGTTGTCCCACCGACGAGCAAATGCGGGTTCCAACGCATGCGCCTTGACCGTCTGGATGCCCGTGACGGTCTCGACCAACATGGCCTGGTTCTCTGCTCCCCGGGCGAACTTTTCGTCCAGGCGACGGCGAAGGATCGGGACCACGGCCAAGCTCAAGCCGAAGTACAACGGGATGCTTGCCAGCACGATCAACGTCAGGGGCACGCTGTAGAAGAACATGACCGCGATGAAGATCGACGAGAACAACACGTCAAGCACCACGGTCAGCGCGTTGCCGGTGAGGAAGCTCCGGATGTTCTCCAGCTCACGTACGCGTGCGACCGAGTCGCCGACTCGGCGCGCTTGAAAGTACGCCAGCGGCAGCTGCACAAGATGGCGGAACAACCGCGCACCCAGTTCGACGTCGATGCGGCTGGTCGTGTGGCTGAACACGTAGCTTCGAAGACCGCTGAGGATGCTTTCGAAGATCACGACCACGAGCAAGCCGATGACCAGGACGTCCAGCGTCGTCATGCCCCTATGCACCAGCACCTTGTCCATGACCACCTGAAAGAACAGCGGGCTGACCAAGGCGAACAGCTGCAGCACGCAGGAGATCAGCAGGACTTCGCCGAGCAAGCGCCTGTGCTTGACCAAGCTTGGAATGAACCAGGAAAAATCGAACTTGGCGAGCGCGCCGACCAGGCTTGCACGGCTCTGAAGCAAGATCAGATCGCCGGTCCATTGCTGCGCGAACAGCTCCATCGGCTGGATCTGCGGGCGCGAGGGTGTCGTGCTGAAGTCTTGGAGCAAGACACGCTTGCCGTCGCATTGCGCCAGCACCACAGCACGAGAGCCACCTTCGGGATCGTGAATCAGCGCCAACGCAGGCAAGGGAACATGGGGTAATCGCTCGGTCGTGGTTCGGCTGCTTTTGGCCTTGAGACCCAGTCGGCGCGCGCCCAGCAAAAGCTCTCGCACACCACTGGACTCTGTCGGCCCCAGACCCATCTGATGAGCGAGTGTTGCCGGGTCCGCGGGCACTTGGTGGTAGGCCGCCACCGCACACAGCGCTTTGAACGAAGAACTTGCTCCGAGACGGGCGTTTTCGTCGGTGTCTGCGCTCGGGGCGCTGGTCGAGGCCCCCGGAGGAGCCCTCTGAAAGCTGATGTCCACGTCGCCCTTTGTTGCTTCATGTTCTCGAATGTCACAACAAGTGTCCGACGAAGGCCCGAACTCCGTAACCTGAAGAGGTGGTAAATATTCACGTTTTGGGATGGGGGGACGGTCTGGTCAGGTATTGGTCAGCCTCCATTTCTTGTTCCTCGGCCCGTGCGCGCTAGCGTCCTGCGACGTGTTCTGCCAGCTCGCAACTACTCGATGGCTCCGACACTGACCTATGGACGTCCATACTTTGAAGGATGCAACCCCTACGACCGTCTGAAGACGTCGCGATTTGGTATACCCTCCGCGCCAAATTCGTGACATATAGAAACCTTGATGACGATTGGACACATTGAGCGGCGCGTAGTGCCCCTCGCTCTTTCCCTGGTTCTAACGGCGGCCCTCATGGCTTGCGGCGGCGGAGGTGGCGGCGACGAGCCGAGCGAAACCGCCGCCGTACTGCGGCCTACGTCGATCGCAGACGTTCCTGCCGGTTGCGCGGATCCTTCCATGTGCCAAGCCGTGACCGCGACTTTTCTGGACAGCGACGGAACCGCCAGCGTGTTCTGGGGTGGCGCCGATTCCGGCACCATGCCGCGCTGGCGCGCCGCGTCTCTGGCTCCAGGTGCGTCCTCCCCCGGTCCCACCGTCGAGATCGCGCTTGCCCAAGGCAACTGGTGGACCCAAACGGCCGATTTGGGGAACAAGCGCTTCGCGGTGATCGAGACCCTTACGTCCAAATGGGAGTCAAGGGTCGTGGACCTTTCGGCGCCATCAAGCCCCTCTGTCAGTCCGCGCGTCGTCTTGGACGTGGGCTACCCGGCGCAGATGGTCACGACGCAATTCGACGGAGCCTACGTCGTCGGCACGAACGTGTCCCTCGGGCCGATCGACATGGGTGGGGGCATCACGGCCCAAGGCACGCCCATCGAGTTGCCATCGAACCTGAGCCGACCGACTTGGGGGCGCGTCGAACGGTTGTGGGGTGCTGCTTCCGCATGGTGGGGCTTCAACGCCACGAGCACGACCGACACCCAGCAGAACGTGTACCTGGGCTTGGTCGACTTGGCCAGTGGAGCGGTGCGGAGAACCGAAGACCGTCGCCCCATTCCATGGGTCGACAACGGCTCCAACTACTACGCTTGCCGACCGAACCGCGAGCCCTACATCGAGGTCAGCGACTACGGACAGGGTCGAGCCGTGATCGGCTGGATCCAGCGCAAACTGGCTTCCAATCGCGGTTGCGACATCGTCGCCGACGGCGCCACGTTGACCGGGCCATCCGCGAACGCCGCGGGCGGGCCCGTGCTGGGAGGATCCGTTTCGGGCCCCGTGGTGCTTTGGCAGGAATCGGCTTTGGGCGCGACCGACCACACCCCAGGGCCATCTCGGATCGTATGGCGGTCGCAGGATGCGCAAACAGGAACTTGGGGAGCCACGAACGAGCTTTCATTCCATCCCCACGCGTACATCACCGGCCGCACGTCCGCACCTCAAGGGCTCATAGCAATTGCTTGGGCGGGATGCCCAGACCACACGAGCAGCCGTTGTACGAACTACCTCACAAAGTTTGTGCGAGGCCAGTGGCAAACCGTAAGCCTCGGCGCGGCGGGTCCGTTCTCCCCCTTTTACACGCAGGTGGCCATCAACATCCACGGCGACGCGATCGCGGTATGGAGCTTTTCGGCGGCCGATCGATGCCCCGAGGGAGTGACCGCGCGTTGCGCACGTGTTTACGCGCAGCGATTCTGAAGATTTGAACCGGCGCGCTGATCGCTCCCAGGATCCCTGTCGGCGGCGGTGGCGCCGAACGGTGTGAGCTGCCAGCGTGCCGCCTGACTGCTCACATTGAGCGCGAGGAAACGAGCACAGGGTCCCAGCGCGTGCAACAAACCACCCCGTCATACGCAGAGTCATGGCAAACCAGCAATTCGGCACGATCGAAACCCCTGACGGCCCACTTAGGTCGATCATCTGCATGGACGAGGACCGTCCCAACGAGGCGGTGATGCATTGGTGGGGCAATGAAGCAACGACCGCATCAGGTGCCCTCGTTGAACTTCACTGGACGTCCGAGTACGAAGCCCAGGTGATCCCGAGGTTGTCGCTTTCCAGCGATTCGGCCAGCGGAGAAATCACGGTCCCGCAGTTGTCCGCAGAACTGCAGGCCTATTTCAACGGCTACAGCGCCAAGTTGCGGCGTCTGAAGAACAGATCGCTTAAGGGCGAGTGGTCGCACGAGCACGGCGCGCATGGCAAGTTCTCCTACTCGCCTTTGACCAACGAAACACGCGTCAACGCCACGCAGTGCGCAGACTGGCGGGAGTTCAAGCAATGGGCAGACGACACCAGGGGACTATTGGACGCCGTCATGTACCGCGGCCACGGCAGCCACCGGTTTAGGCTTTCGACAACGTTGCATCGCTCCGGCCGGACCCGGCTGGAGCGCTACTGCAGCGAAACCCTGCAACGGTTCCGCGGCTACGCAGAAGCAGTGCTGAGCTTGCGGTTCAACATGCGCGACTCCGAGGATTACGCCACCCTCCTCGGCTTGGCGCAACACCACGGCTTGCCCACCCCTCTTTTGGACTGGAGCACCTCGCCTTACGTTGCCGCGTTCTTCGCATTCTCCGATGCATTGGAAATGGAAGCATCGAGACCGGACGTCTCCCACGTCCGAATCTACGCACTCACGCGGTCCTTCGTGGAAGCATCTGCGCCGAAGGTCGTCACCATCCCGACGCTGATGCCTTACGTCTGCGCGTTGTCGATCTCGCCTCGCAACAACCCGCGGCTGTACGCGCAGCAAGGGCGCTTCCTTGTCACCAACGTGGCCGACCTTGAGCGTTACCTGTGCGTGCTCGAAAAGGCACAGGGTACCCGCATTTTGGTCGCCGCCGACGTCCCTGTTGAATGTGCTCGGAGCGCGCTCGAAGACCTTGCCTTTATGGGCCTCAACGCTGCCACCATGTTCCCAGGGTTGGATGGAGTGTGCCGGATGATGAAGCATGAGATGTCGTTCCGACGCCCTCCGATTCCTATGCCTGTGAAGCGCACGGGCGACGGCGCCTCCATGCTGTGATCGCAAGCCAGCGGCCTGCGGTTCGACTTTCGTTCACTCGTGTACAACGAAGACTCTTCTTTCATCATACGAATCATCATGAAAAAAGCGATAGTCGCCGCAACGCTCCTTTCAGTGGCGGCAATGGTGCATGCTGCGCAAAACTATGCAGATCGAAAGGCCCACATCGTCAATGTCAGCCCCCATGTCGAGCTGACACAGTTCACGTTCTCGAACGAGGATCGGGACAGAGGGCGAGGTTTGTCGTCGGACACCCGATTCATCGCAAACTATTCTTGGAAGAACACGTCACAGCAACCAATCATCGCACTGGAAATTGTGATGTTGAAGTACGACGCCTTCGATGAGCGGCTCATCGGAAGTCGCTTTATCGTGCAAGGCACCAACAGCGCGAATTGGTCACCTTTGCAACCTGGCCAGAGCAGCTCAGACGGCTCGATCGGATTCCGAGATGAAGATGTTTACACCGGCATTGCCTATGTCAGGCGCGTCCGACTGAGCGACGGATCGGTCTGGCGCGTTGACGATTCAAAACTGCTTCAAGAGTTAAAGAAGGTTGCCCCTAGCATCCGCAATCCTGGGAATCTAGCGCCTGACGCAAAACCTCCCGCAAAGGAATGACTGCCGGGCACTAAAGCTGCATCTTGGCAGACGGTTCGCTCCCATCAGCCTTAGCGCATGAGATCGCACGCTCGACGTCGCACGAGCCGCAGTGTGCCGAATGCTTGAGCGCCGCTGCTTGCCGCAGTCTCCCTGGTACTGACTGGAACTGGACAAGATGGACGTAGCGTCCGCGGGCCGCGAAAGACTTTCAACTTGCTCGCACAGCGGTCGCACGCTCACTGTTCTCAAATTTCGCTGAGCAACAAGCGACTGAACCAAGCGAAACGCGCCAAAAGCAGCTTGATCATCGTCGTGGAGGGAACGTGTTATCTCGAAAAAGCAAAGGCCAATTTCATCCCGAAAGGTGGATGAAAGAAGGGAACCACCTGCTTGCATCCTCGAAGATTGCAAGAGCGACGTGGATCGTCAGGCGCGCTCGGTTCAAGCGAAAGCTTGAGCGCCAGCCTCCACCATCAAAGTTGTCCGCGTCCAAGTTCGCTGAACTAGAAGCACTCCCGAAATCGTCGTGCCTGCTCCTTGGGTACGCCGTGGAAATGTATCTGAAGGCGGGAATTACAAAGTTGTTTGTGGGGTGCTCGGAAGACTTCTTCGACCACGCTGTCCGTAAACGCTATGGTCATAAGTTGCGCCAACTGGCGAAGGACCTTCATTTCGATGCGAGCCAGCAAGATCTCAACGATTTGAAAGACCTGGAAGCAATGATGGTCACCGGTGCTCGGTATCCCGTGGTGCCGGGTCCTGACGGTTCGAGTGCAGAGCAGGAGAGCGAACGGACGCGGACGATGTGGAACGGAACCAGCTACTTTCGCTTCCGTCAGTTGGCTCTGCGTGTCCGCCGGCACGTCTCGCACATCGACGCCGACCCTCAACGACCGATGTCGCATTGGAGGGTGCCGTTTGGCGGTGACGGCTACGTCGTCTGTCGATCGGGAGGTGGATTGCCACCTCGAGTCACTTACAGGCGCGGCAGCGATCGGATGGACGACGGTGACGACGTGCTCCAGGAGGTAAAGCTTTTGGTGGTCGCGCGACATGACTTCACTGGCATGTGGGACGTCGCCGTGAAAAACGAAGATCGAACCGGATTGCCGAAACTCTCCAAGCACTGCTAGCGAATGGGCTGCTCGTTGGCGGGGTCCACCGGCCGAGGTCGAGCCGCCATCTTGCAAGATCGCCGGTCGCTCCATTCAGAACTCGTGCCGCTCTTCTATCGACGAGCCGGGCGCCAGCTCAAGCGTGCACTCGACGACCTCAGCGTCTCCATCCCGACTTCGGCGTTGAGCGACCACCCGGGCCGCGTCCATGGTTTGAGCGCTCGACGGCAGCGCCACCTGCTGGCGAAACACCTCAATGGCGGGCGGCGGTGTTCGGATCGTAAGCCGGCCGCCGGCGTCGAACCGCTCCAGCAATGCGCGCCCTACTTCCGTGACGCGAACGGTGACGGTCGGCTTGGCCGTGCGCTTGGATGCATGGATCACGCAGCGCCCCTCGATGACGAGCGCCATGCGAATCACTTCCTACAGCTTCTCTGACGAGGTCGACAGCCCCAGAGCAACTGGAATGCTCTCGTTCACCATCCTTGCGATGGAGCGAGCCGCCTTCACGTAGTACGCAAACCTCAGGTGATCCGTCAGCCACTCCTGACTGCCCTGTTGCAGACCTCTGGCCGCAAGAGCGAGCAGGTTTTGCAATTGGTCCGCGAGGTTCCGTCAAACGGCCGGCGCACAAACAAGCTGCACGCTGCGGCGTGGCTCGAGTCAGCCGGCCCTCGCGACCGGATGCCAGCAGCGTGCACCCAAGCTACATCGTTCATCAAGCACTTCGCGACCGAGGGGGAGCGCCTGTGCTCAATTATTGGCTGCACACTCAAGGCAGCTAAATCACGCGCGCTTTGAGAAATGCTGATTTGGCATCTGCCGCGGCTCTTGCGAGGTGGACGACTCCGCCAATTTCGCTGGCGTGCACGACGTTCCCGAGATTCATCATCGTGTGAACCACCGGAACCACGTTCACGGCCGTAGGAATGTCCCTTTGAACCAGCGAACCCTCGTTGGTGAAACGTGGTCCTGAGGCAAGAACGCCCAACAACTGCGCCCTGGTCCCTGGGGTGTAGGCGTTCTGCTTGGTCCTGTACATCAAATCTTCGAAGAGAAACACCGGGGATCCGCTCGAACCTGGAAAGCAAGCTGCGTCGATGACAAATATCGATCGCCCGTTCCATTTCAAAAAGGGGTGCGAAGCCGATGTTCCGCGCCTTGCCAGCGGTCGATTGTTGCGCTCGTCCCACAATCCATTCGGGTACCCGATCATAAGGATGGGTTCGATCGGTCGAATGTTGATCCGCTCGTCCATAGGCACGAGAAAATGTTCTTGCAGAAACGTGTTCCTCAGTTCCTTCCCTGCTCTCTGAATATCGTCCAGAATGTCGCTAATAAAAAAAGCGCACAAGTCGACGTCGGGATCTGGATGCCGCGACAACCGCTGCTGGCATCCTGGAATGACGTACGTGAGGTGCACGTCACCGGGGCCCGCGACGATTTCTCCGAGAGCATCTCCCGGGTTTCGGACCGTGAGCGTCAGCTTGATCTCGTTGAAATTCGCCACTACGTGCTTGTTCGTGAAGATCAAAGGAATTTGGGCCTTTCCCCCTGGCGCATCAAACTCGTCAAGATAGAAGAACCCGGTGCCGACGGACGCCGACGCCCCGCTGTTTCCGCAAAGAAGGCGAACCGTTGACAGCGAAATGAAGGTTGCTGGATTCATACAAAGTTTGAGTGGTTGTATGGGACGTTCGGCATTCCTGCCGAATTGGGTTTGGGCGGTCGGCCTTTGTCCGCTTCGACTGTGGTGCCTACGGCCCGTTGCATTGAAAAATCAACTTCCGGCGTGCTGTGACGATCACATGGCCGCTTGGATGCCCACCGCCCCGGCGCGAAGCATTGGCCATCCAACAATCACGGGGGAGAAGTCTGAACTTGGGCTCAGCTCGAAAGAGCGATCCGTGTCCCTCCAGGTTCTGCGGGACAAACGCCCGACGATGACCTCACGACTGCATCGGAGCGAAAACCACTCGTTGGCGATCCTTGCCGACCAACCCAGTGCCTCGGTTTGCAACAATCGCCAGCACTCACACCCGTTGGAATCGATAGCTCAAGGTGAAGGACGTCGGCACCGCGTCGCCGACCGAAAACGAAGCCTGCGCGCAGGGCGTGTACCAATCGATGCGCCGTTCACCGTTTTCACCGGGAGTGACGGTGATGCGCGAAAGCACATCGCCGTTGCAACCGATGTTCATCACGATCGGACCGTTGGAGTCGAGCGTGGTTTGGAAAATCAGCCCAACGACACCACCCTTACTCTGGCCCGACTCCAACTCGAACGTCTTCGAAAAATCGTCGACGCGAAGTTCGTCGCCGCCGCACGCGCTCAGAGCGATCGCCGCCACGACCGCCAAAGGCGATGTCAGGTAGAGACGCGGGAGGCATGCCATGAGAAGACTCTAGCAGCCATTTCCCGCGATCGCACCCGCTCAATTCGTACGTGCGTCGTTCATCGTCGGGAAATTGAACGTTGTCGAGTGCGTCTCTCCTTCTTGAATGACAAGCTGCGACGTGTTCGAACTGCCGCCCGGCAGGGTAAGCGCACCTTTGAGCCTGATCTGGAACCCACAGCCACCCTTGGTGCCGTCCAGTTTGCAATTCACGGTGAGGGTGTGATCGCCTGAAGGAATCTGGTCGAACTCAAACTCTCTCGATGCTCCCTGCGGCGTGTCGCCCACCGCTTTCCCGGCGATCGACACCGTGTAGATGTCATCGTAATCCGGCCCGTCGTCAAAGACAGTCAGCGTCTGAGATGGCTCCAGGTAAACCAGATAGTCGACGCCCACGGTCACGTTTTTCCTGATTCGGTTGACCCAAAGGAGCTTGTAGTTGAGAAGCGCTGCTTGTGCGGCTTCGGGAGTGGAATTGGGAGCCGACGTGAACAAGCGCCTGCCAATCATGTTGTTGTTCAGATCCATGCGCTTGTCGTCGTCGTTGGCAACGCTGCTCTCATGGGCCGTGGCGAACGCGGTCGCCCACCCGACGGAGCAGCACTTGCTCATGAGCCAGTTCCAGTAGCTGTGCCTGAAGGCGTCCGCACGCGTCAGATACATGGAGCCGGAAAAGGTCTGCTCCGTTGCGGTGCGCGCCTCGGTGGTTGCCGTTCTCGATAGGTAGGCTTTGACAGGATTTGCCAGAACCAATGCCTTCTCTTCCGGGTTCAAGCTCTGGAACGTGTCCCACATCTCCGAGGCTTTGATCTCGCGAGGCAATGCTTGCGTGGTCGCTTGAGGGGCCAGGCGAGCCAACTCAGCGACGAGTGCCCTCGCGAACTCGGTGGAGGTTTGCGCCAGCGTCGGCTGTGCCGCCCTCACGCGGTCGAACGCGGTCGCAAACGTGTCCAAACTGAACGAAGGCGCCCTGTCGCTTTCGGCTCTTGAAAGACCGTTCGTTTCGGCGTCTCGGAATGCGATCGGGGTCGCCGTTTCGGGCTGCACTTCGATGGGGTCGTTCGAAGGCTCACCCGCGAAGCCACCGCCGATGGTCACGTCGACACTCACCGGTTGAACGGGATCGGGAATGCTGAGTACGGGTTCGTTGGACGCTTCGGGTTCGTCGCCTCCCCCTCCGCATCCGGTCATGGCGAGAACGATCGATGTTGCCGAAACGGCGAACACGGTCCGGAATGAGTGCATGGTGATTGAATGTCGGTGGAGAAGGAACACGGGCCACACGGCCCGGCACGCAACGCGCCAGTAAGACGCTCAGGGGCCGCGGCATTATTGGCCGGCATTGCGGCATCGGATCGGACGGCAAGCCTGTCCGCGCACCGAACTTCCGCAATCGGAGGGATGCGCCAGACGTTGGCGCAGTCGTCGGCACCCCGAGCTCCAGAGCCGCCGTCGAGGGCGAACGTGCGGTCACGCGTTGCGGCTCAGACGCAGTCGGCCGATCAGGTGCGACCAGGAAGTGCAACGTCGCGAGGAACACCGTCATGGCGGCCTCGTGGATCCGCGGGCGAGGTCGGATTCTGGGGCGATTGCTGGTCGGCCGCTCCCTGCTCGATCGCAGCGGATCGGGCTTTGTCTGCACCAACCCGGACTGGCAGCCTCGACGTCTTGCTGAGCTAGACAGGTGCACTTCTACCTTACGAGACCAGGACAGCCGTGCGCTTTTCCCAGTTTGTCCCCAGCGGCGTTCAGGCACCACAACTTGCCCGGTCATGTCGACCCCGCCTTCGCCACTAGATCTTGGACTTCCGCGCTTCGCGCCGTACCTGACGCGGCGCGGCCCCGTGCACCACGATGAGACCGTTCAACGCCGTAGCCACAGACACACCAGCCGCCTGACCGTCAGAACGACCGTCCAAACTCGTTCCCAGACGGGACGCAAGGTCTGAACTTGCGATCGTGTTGCGAAGTCGCGTCAGCCATGCCTCGAGCGAAACGTGTCCATCGGAAGTCCAAAACAGGGGCACCTTCGCCAGACCCGACATCGCAGCGATCCAGCCGACCTCGACGGCTCCCTCACGATCCCGCGGGGCCGGCTGCTTCAGTGCTTCCACCGCCGACGCGAACATGCGCTGGGCCTGCCGCCTAACGCTCCCATCCTGGAGGTATTCGACATCGAACGCGGATTCGGCAGACTGAGCCACAACCAACTCCGCCCAACGCGCATCGTGGTCGAACGGCCCGCCGTTGGCCCCTTGCGAAAAGTACTCGCCGTAGACAGCCGCGAAGTGCCGCGCGACGACCATGAACGCCCGCAGTTGCTCCTCCGATTCAAGCAGAACGTAAGGAACGCCGATGACGAGCGGCTCACCAAAAAACGGGTCGCGGCCAAGATACCGCGCCTCGTATCCGAAGAAGTTCGACAACCCCGGCGGATCCATCGACCTGCGTTGATGCCCCAGCACGCGGTACTGTTGGATGGCCCCGAGAAAGGCATGGGCGTCGCCAAAATCCGGGAGCAGTTCAAGATGTAGTGGCGCGTCATCGTCAGGCGCCGGGTCGACGAGAGAGGCCACGAAGGCATCGCCGCCGAAGTGCCCCATGACGCAGGCAAAGTCTTTCACGCTTTGCGTCGTTAAAGTTGCCCCTGCCGGGTCCATGAAGGTCACGCTCTTGAGGCGGGACGCCTGCGTCAGTCCCGTTTTGATCGTGGCCCAGTTCAGTTCGCCAAACGTGCCCTTGGCCTCCGCAGGGAACCATTGTCTGCTTGTGTCTTGCACCAAGTAGTCGGGACGGCTCCTGTTCTGAGGATTTTTTGGAGCCGCGGAGATCCACCTCGACGCGGGCGACGCGTAGACCGAAAGATGCCAGAAGCGCTTTACCTTAGACCCTCTCAGCCTGAACCACTTTTCACAGGCAATCCGGCATGCGAGGCCGCCGAGAACAAAGCTTGCATCACCTCTCTCAGTGCTTTCCAAAAACTTGGTGAACTCTCGCAGCCTGAGGTTCGAGTCTTCGATCTTCAACAGCTTCATCAGCAAAGTCAGACGCCCACGCAGGTATCGGCGTAGCTGCTTCTGCTCCGTAGTCTTCATCTCCAAGCATGCGGTCTGATCGTAGCCCGCGCCGTACCCTGTATCGATCGTCCAAGCAACGAGCTGAGCGAAGTCGCACTTCACCAGAGTGTCGTTCGCTTCGAACCATTCGTGAATTCTGGCCGCGCTGGCGTTCAGCGCGGCTTTCACGGTTCGACGCTTGCGCAATTCGTACAGGGCAACTGGAACTTTGAGGGTTTTGATAGTCATCTTCTCGATTGGATAAGGCGTCTGATCAAACGACCGTAGTCGTTTGTATTGAATCGGCGGCCAGTCTCCCAAACCTGCCACCTGCCACCTGACTCGGCTTGCGCAACTGAACGACATCGAGCGCATTGGACTGTTCAGGGCCCTGCCGATGAAGCAGAGCTTAGCCAGAGCGAAGGGGTGCCGCGCAGCAATGGCGCTACAACCGGCTCCCCTGACAAGCCGGATGTCCTCTACTGTGAGGAAGATGCGGCATGGACCTGTTTGTCCGGCCGAGCCCGCCGGCCGGCTCCGCCTTGGCGCGCGACACAATCGAACTCTCCCCCCTGCAACGTGGCCAACCGTTGAACTCACCTGCACCCGCCTCTGCGCCCTCCCCGGCCCCACCGACAAGATCGTTCGCGTGGACCACGATCGCACAGATGACAGCGGTTGTGACCGCTGTCGGCGGACTCTGCTTGCACCTCATGGGGGCCACGTACAACGCGGAGTACTACCGCCGGTGGGGCCTGGACGCTGCCTTCTTCCCGCTGTCGACCGATGCCACCGTCGTGCTCGGCTACGAAGCCTTCGTGAACGGCGTAGCCGCGGGCGCCCTGGCGCTGTTTCGAGATCTTCGGCCCTGGCTGTACGGATACGGCACGGTCCTTGCCGGCACCCTGCTGGTCGGCGCATGGATCGGTTGGCGCCAACTGAAAGGAAAGCACGTGTGGTCACCAGACGCACGCTGGCGTCGGGTGGCACCGTTGGCCGTGCCCGTGTTTGCGGCCTTCGCAGTCCCGGCGCTCGTCATCCCTTACGCCGGCATGCTCGGCGTGTTCGCGCTGGCTCTCCCCATGTCCACCGCCGAACACTACGCGCGCCAACAGGCCGATGCGCGGCTCCTGCAGTTCAAAGCGGGGTGCGACGACGCAACCGGGTGGGTCAGATGCACCACGGTCACACGCAACGGAACCGACGCGATCACGGGATTCCTTGTGGGTGCCTCGTCGTCTCACGTCGCGATCTACGATCCCGTCCAGCACCGTGTGACGACGTTGGAGCGCGCGGGCCTAAAGCTGTCGGCGCAAGGACCTGGTATTGCGCTCGACTGGAAAAAGTAGGCGGTTTGTTCGCCGCCGTGGCACAGTCGCGTGCTCAAGCGTGCCGCTCGGCACCGCAGACTTCTGGTGGTGGCGTCGGTGCCGCTCGACAAGCGGGACCGAGCGCTCGCGAGGCTTTGTCTATCGCCTGTTCGAGGCGCCCTGGCTAAGGATGCGACGGCTAGGCACAATTTCGCAACGAGCGAGGCCTAGCGGCACAGCGAGAAGCCAATGACCTCGCCCTGCGAACGATCTCAAGCGCCCTCATCGATGGGATGGTTCGCGGCGGGCCCGGTCGCCAGCATCTTTTTCATGGATACCCGGTAGAACGGATCGCCTTCTACTTCGTAGAAGAGGCTGGGTCCGCTCCACACGGTGAACCCGAACGAGTCGTACAAATGCCGCGCAGCCGGATTTAGCTCGTTGACCTCAAGAAGCATGCCGACGAACCCGCAATCGGCCGCGTCGTCGATGCAGGCTTGCACCAGCCCCCTGGCCACCCCCTGACCCCGGTATGGCGGCGCAACGATCACGCTCGACAACCCGACCCACGCATCGCCGTCGGTATCCCATGGGTCTTTCGGAACGGGCGACACCGTGGCAGCTCCGATCAGGGTGGACGAGCCTGCCCATGCACCGATCGTGCGAAAGGGCTTTACGAGCGTCTCCTGGATCCGATGCATCGCGAGCCCGTGCTCACGTTCCTGCGGCGTACCGAGCGTGAGATCCTCGTGCGCTGCCTGTCTCAGCTTCTGCAGGGCCAGTGCGTCGTCGGCAGTCAGGGGTCGAATCACCATGCTCATGGGGCATAGCGTACCCAGAGCAGATGCCCACCCCATGGCGTGGTCGCGATCTCGCGCCTCCACCGGAGGATCGTCGTCCGTCAAATTATGGAAAACCGCGGGGATTCCCGATCCCACCGCATCGAGCAAACCCGCGCTCGCAGACGCAAGCTGCGCGCTCGCCGGAGCTGGCCAACGTGCGCTAGGGTTCGGTCGGCGCCGCGACAGTTTCTGACACCACCATTTCGTGGAAAGCCTCGGACCTCAGGTGCTCGGCCACGCGCCGCTCTTTGTAGCCTGCGATCTCCGGTTCATCCTTAGGGACCGCCATGCCCGTTTCCATGAGGATGGTGCTTGCGGCGCCCTGTAGCGCCTCGGCGAAGCCATGCGCCTGTAAAGGGAAAGCTCGTGCGTCTTGCCCTCTGGGCGTCCGCCAGACCGCGACCTAGCCGAACGCGCCCAGGCCCCGTCGTTTCCTGCTCAACCGCTTGGCCAATGCGTACTCTCGACCTCGGGGAACGGCTTGAGAATCGGAACGCACGTCGATACCGATACCCGATGGCGGCCCACCGGGCACGTTCTTGTGATTTGGCATGCAAGCAAAGGCCTGTACGACGCACAGCGCGCCTGTACGGCCATTGTCGGAGCTGGCTGCGCGACAGCGAGCACCGGAAGGTGCGCTGGCGTTCCGTTCGCCGCCAGCCACGAGCACCCCTCCTCGCCGCTGCCTCACTTCCTGGATCGACCTTGTTAAAGGGCGGAAACGGGGTGTCGGTCATGAGCGGGGTCAAGTGCCGTTGGACGTCTCAAGGCCTCCGCTCGGCTGACCGAATGTGAAGGCCAGCTGTGAATAACTATAGGTTGTCTGCCTCGGTCGAGCCTCCTTTTCTTGCATTGGTTTGGGCTGTTCCCGAGCCGTCAGGCGAGGCCCCCTCCGCGTCTCCAACGAACTGAGCAGTTGTCACCTTGCGGCTCTGCTCCCGCGTCTTGATCCGGCCCTTGGCCTCATGGCTGCTGTGGCGGAACCGGTAGGACTCATTGCCCGTCTCGATGATGTGGCAGTGGTGGGTCAGCCGGTCCAGCAAGGCCGTGGTCATCTTGGCATCGCCGAACACGCTGGACCACTCAGCGAACGTCAGGTTGGTGGTGATCATCACGCTGGTGTGTTCGTACAGCTTGGACAGCAGATGGAACAACAGCGCGCCGCCGGCCTGGCTGAACGGCAGGTAGCCCAATTCATCCAGCACGACCAAGTCCATGCGCACCAGGCTCATGGCAATGCGGCCAGCCCGCCCCTGGGTCTTCTCCTGCTCCAGCGCATTGACCAGGTCGACCGTGGAATAGAAGCGCACCCGCTTGCCGTGCCGGGTCAAGCCCGAGATGCCCAGCGCCGTGGCCAGATGGGTCTTGCCAGTGCCCGGTCCACCGACCAGCACCACGTTCTGTGCATCCTGGGTGAACGTCATGTCGGCGAGCTTGTGGACCAACGCCTGATCGACTTGCGAGACCTCGAAGTCGAAGCCGGCCAGGTCGCGGTGCATGGGGAAGCGGGCCGACTTCATCTGGTGGGCAATGGAACGCATGGCCCGGTCGGCGTCCTCGGCCTGCAACAAGTGCTCCACGAGCCAGCGTGAAGCGGCCAGGGTGGTATCGCCCCCTTGCTCGGTCAGATCGGCCCAGGCGGTGGCCATGCCGTTGAGTCGCAGCGCTTTCAACTGCGCCTGCACATCGTTGGTGGTGTCACGCATGGCCGACCTCCTGTCCATCCAGATGCGTCGGTCTCAACCGGTCGTAGCGTGCCGTGTCGGCCACCGGCACTTGGCTAAGCCGCAGCGAGGTCTCGGCCTGCGCCGGGGTGACGGGGTTGTTCAGACGGGCCAGCACATTGCGCACATGCTCGACGCTGATGCTGCCACTGGGCGCCATGCCTTCGAGCACCAGCTCGACCGCCACCAGCACCGCTTCGAGCCCGGCCTGCGGCACCACGGCCAACACCTGGGCCATGGCCTTGTCGCCACCAGGATGGCGCAAGAGTGACTGACGCAAGCGCAGCAGCGGCGCCGGCAGGTCCAGGAACGGCGTGCCGTTGCGCAAGGCGCCGGGCTTGCGTTGCACCAGCGCGATGTAGTGCTGCCAGTCGTAGCTGGTCTGGTCGCTGCCGGGCAGCCGCGCATGGCTGGCCACCACGGCATCGGCCGTGGCCACGTCGATGCGGCCGGGATAGACCCGGGTGCTGACGATGTGGCCGGCCCACTCGCACGGGACAGAGTAGCGGTTGCGGGCGGCCGCCACCAGACACGTGCTGCTGACCCGTGCCAGCCGCTCGACGTAGCCATCGAACGGGGCCGGCATGGACATCAGGTGGCCTTTCTCTAGCTCCCACATCTCGGCGACCGTGAACTGCCGGTGGATCGGGTGGGCGGTATCGGCCCACACCGAACGGCAACGCTCGCCCAGCCAGGCGTTCAGTTCGATGAAGGAACCGAAGCGCCGCGTGCCGGCCTCGATCCAGATGCGCCGCCGGCTGTCCTGCACGTTCTTCTCGACGACGCCTTTCTCCCAGCCCGAGGCGACGTTGCAGAAGTCGGGATCGAACAGGTAGTGGCTGCACATGGCAGCGAAGCGCGCGTTGACGATGCGCTGCTTGCCGCGCTGCACCTTGTCCACGGCGGTGCGCATGTCGTCGTAAATGCCTCGCCGCGTGACGCCGCCGAGCGCTTGGAACGAGCGGGTGTGCGCGTCGAACAGCATCTCGTGGCCCTGGCTGGGATAGGCCACCAGCCAGAAGGCTCGGCTGGCGCACAGCTTCAAGTGCGCCACCTGGACGTTGTAGAACACCCCGCCGACGATCATGGCCTCGTCGCTCCAGTCGAACTGGAAGGCTTCGCCAAGCTCGAAGCTGAGCGGGACAAAGGCCTTGGTCGGGCTGGCCAACGACTCGACCCGCCAGCGGCGGATGTAGTCGGTGATGGCGCTGTAGCCGCCGCGGTAGCCCTGGGCCTGAATCTGCGCGAACAAGGCACGGCCGCTGCGCCGACCCTGCTTGGGGCGATGGCTGTCGGCCGTCAGGGCCTGGTGCAACGTCGGCTCGAAGGCCGTGAGCTTGCCCGGGGCGCTGACCCGTTCGTACTTGGGCACGACCTCGCTGGGCGCCTTGAGCCACTTCTTGACCGTGTTGCGCGACAAACCGGTGCGCTTTGCGATCTCGCTGAGGGAGAGTTGGTCGCGCAACTTCATGCGTCTGACCTTGCCAATCATGTCCATGGTGATCACCTTGCTCCCTGCTGAAAGTTTCAGCAGGTAAGTGGAACACCCTGGTCAATTTTGAATCGGCACTTCGTCTTCTAGATGGTCAGTTTTGGGTCGGCGCCAACACATTCCAAGAAGAGCGCATGCGACGAGGGCGACGGAGTGCGGTTCTGGCACTTCCGACACGCCAAAACTCGAGTCGAACCAAATCCGTCCGGCGGTGATCGGCGTCCCGATCGCGGGCATTTGATGGACCTCAAACGCTGCGGCAAAGCTGACGATCGTTCCGGACGAATCGCGTTGCAGATCGAAGATCTCGAAACTGCCGTCGTAGTACGTGTACGCCATGGAGTACTCGCCGACGGTCATGCCTGCGCGGCCTTGCATGTAGCCGTAGGGGTCGGTGTCGTCGTAAACGCCAGGCACCAGCGCCACGTAATCCCAAGGACTGGAGAATTCGATGCCGAAATGATTCAATCTTGGGCCGATGATCGTCTCTTCCGTCCAGACGATTCGGAAGTCCAGCGAGTTGTTGTGGCGGCTGAGACGGTGCCGCATCGAGAACGACGCGTCCGGCGATCCCGGCGTGACCACCTCCGTGTACTTGTACTCCCACGGGCTGTTTTGAACGCCCCAGCTCGTGTCGATGGGTCCGAATCGATCCAGCTCCAACCTCGTGATGGAGGCGCTGGCGCTGAACGTCAGACAGGCGGCAGTGAAACCAAGAAGAGCTTGCTTGAAAGAAAACATGAAGACCAGAAGCAAATAAATACCGAGAAAAATTCTACAAATTGTGACAAGTGTCGCGCCGGGCAACTTCATCAGCTTTATGGAGAAACGGCACTCCGACGGTAGTTCGTGCGCGCAGAACCACCGATGCCGCAAGCGCATCTGCGTCGCCGCTTGCCGCCGGGTCAGATCTGCGGGATGGCGGCGCAAGTGCATCCAGCCGGACGCGCGCTCGCGCGGTTCGTTTGCCCCAAGCTAGGACGTGGGGCCGTCGCCATCGCCTGCCCGGACCGTGGGCCACCGCGCGCCAACGAACGCAGTCGGCGCTCAATGGAGCCGGGAGTGCGGGGTGCGGCCCGGCTCCGAGAGAACCGCACCCGCCTGCACGGTCGCGATCAATGCGTCCGCTTCCGGTTGCGTCAGCGCCTGCTGCGTGACGAGCCATTGAAAGCGCGCGATCTCCTTGTCCGGCTCTCCGTTGACGTCGATGGACCCGTACCAGCGTTTGAGCTGCGCGCTGCGGCGCTGCAGAAGCTCGTGCACGATCGCATCGTGATGCTTTTCCTCCTGGATGACGAACAGCCCGCCGGTGCCGACCGAGAAGACGCTGTACGAGATGCGCGTCCAGCGATGGACCACCAAGCACACGCAGCCGGCCAGCAGCCAAAACCCCCTTCCCGCCAAGCCGTCGCCCTTCGCAAACGCAAATCCCAGTTGCAGGATGCCGATCACGATCCACAGCGCGCCTAGGTTGCGCCACCAGGCGTTCTCCTCGATGCGCACGGACGGCTTCGCCGCAACGTCTCCGTAGGACACCTTCGCCTCGCCAGACCCGCTTCGGTCCTTGTACTGAAACGTCACAGCGTCCGCGTGAAAGTCGAAGCGATGCGTGACCGACCGCCTCTTTTGAACGAAATGCATGGTTCTGCGGCTTCGTGCTTTGTGCCGACGTGCTCGCCGGTGCTTGGCGGTCCTTGGAGACCGCCGGGAGCCCAGGCAAAGAGCGCCATTTCAGCAAGCTTCGGTGCACGGCGGAACTACCAAAAACTGCAGGTGTTGCACCGAGCGCGCCCTGCGGCGCCGCGCAGCCGAACGGGGCGAGCGCACGAATGGATCAAGTCGCGTGAGCCCCCGTGGACGTCGCCCGCTCCTCCCCCAAGCTCCGCAGCGTGGCGCATTGGATTCGCATGACATCCTCAGGCGAGCGGATCGGCCGAGACCGTGACCCCGTGGTGCGGTTGCATCGCCTCGATGTGAACTGCAGCCACGCTGCTTGATCTGCGGGCGCATGCATGCACACCTGGCACTCGCCCTCGCCTACCAGCTGCGCAGACGCCGTGCGATGCAAGTCCATCCGAACCGCTTGCTGAACCGGCGGATGCACGAGCTGTCGAAACCGTTGACCCCGCACAGTGCCGCGCGCGCAGGGTTGGCGTGCGACTCGTAGGCAAGTGCGGCGTTTGCCGTCGCTCGCATTGTGGAACGCGAGCTGCGGCCAGCGCGAACCGCGAACGATCTCAACAAGATCCGCGGACGGCCACCTGGTGCTTCGCACAGACTTTGGAGACGACCGGTGGCCGGGCGCAGACTCCCTGGTTGCACTTCCCGCAAATGGGCCGCGACACACCATAGGTAGTGGTTGCAAGGCAATACAACCGCAGATATAGTGATCGGCACCTTTTTCCTTCGCACCGAGGTGACCCATGGCATCCAACACGAAGCAAACCTCCGCCCGCGTCGCGACCGTAGCTGGCAGGACGCTGCAGAACGACAACGCCAGCGCGGTGCAGCGCTCGCTCGCGGGGTCCGCGCTCAGGCAAGCCGGCACGACCGCGCAGACCGGAGCACGCACCGAAGACCGCGCGTCCCGCGCGCTCGACAACCCGCGATCGTCGCCCGTCACGCGCACGCTGGCCGGCAGCGTGGTTTCGCAGTCGAACCGCAAACGCTGATCGCCCGGGCAGAAATGCGGTCGCTGGCCGTCGTTTGCCCCACAAGGATTTGCATGGGTTGGCCCGGCGGCGCACTCACACTGCAGAGTGGCAGCAAAGCAGACGGATCTGCCGGCTCGCCCATCCTGATGCAGGGCTGCTTGTGGAGGGATCGTCTGAATCAAGGATGCGCGACTGGGCGCATTGACGCCCGGACCAACGCCATCTCCTCCCAGCGCTCGCCTCATAGACCGGTTCCCACCAACCGCATCCGCTACGGCCATGCGAGGACGACATGGTACGGCTGGACATGTAGCCCACATCGCTGCATCACCCCTCTGCAACCGCCGCTGAACGAACGTAAAACGGAGCGCTCGCGAGGCGATCGCGTGTCCGTCGCGGGCAGAGTGTTTGGAACCTCGGGGCCTTCCTATTCACTTCGGACACAGTAGCACTCTACCTCGCGCACAGGGTCACCCAATCCCCCGCATTTGCCATGATCGACGACTTAATCAGACGTGCGTGGAACGCACCGCCTCGTTCGTCGAGGTGGTCTTGCTAAGCGACGTCACCGTCAAAGCAACGATCGAGCTTGGCGAGGGTTTTCGGTTGTGGCCGTTGAGTACCGACGACCGAGCTGACCGCTCCTCTGCTTGGGTCGGGGAACGTCCCTTAGCAAGGCTGGGGAAGCGCCGACGGCGGCCCTAAAAGGTTGCTGAAATTCATCCCTGGCGGCCAGCGGGAGGCCGCATCCCACGTCAACACTCCCAGGGCGAGACGGAGGTGGTGTACTCGGACGCCGGCCGACCGACACCACGTCGCGCTGCCCAAGCGCCGGCAAGTAGCTGGCGTGCAGCCGCCCTGACAGAAAATGGCGGCCTATGCGCCGCATCGCACACATCGACATGGACGCGTTCTTTGCGTCCTGCGAGCTGTCGCAATACCCGGAACTGCGTGGCGTGCCCATGGTTGTCGGCGGGCGCCGGTCCGATGCCCCCAAGGTCAAGCCAGACGGCACGCGTGAGTTCGCGCGCCTGCGGGACTACGTCGGGCGCGGCGTGCTCACCAAGGCCAGCTACGAGGCCCGCAAGTTTGGCGTGCGCTCGGCCATGCCCACCATGACGGCAGCCCGCCTGGCGCCCGACGCGATCATCCTGCCGGTCAACTTCGAGCTGTACCGCAAGTACTCCCGGCTGTTCAAGGAAGCCGTCGCGTCGGCCTCTCCGGTGATCGAGGACATCGGCATCGACGAGGTCTACTGCGACGTCTCGATGCTGGAAGACGACTCCGAAACCATCGCTCGACGGCTGAAAGCGGCGGTCGTCGAGGCCACGGGCGACCTCACCTGTTCGGTCGGTCTTGCGCCCAACAAACTTCTGGCCAAGCTGTCGTCGGAGATGCAGAAGCCAGACGGCTTCACGATCTTGACCATAGACGACCTGCCTCGCAGGGTCTGGCCCATGGCCGCCTCCAGTATCAACGGCATTGGCCCGAAGGCCAACGAGCGGCTGGCGTCGTTTGAGATCGCCACGATCGGCGACCTCGCCGAGCGCGAAGAACCGTGGCTCATCGAGAACTTCGGCCGCAGCTACGGCGCCTGGCTGTACCGGGTCTCCCACGGTCTGGATGACCGCCCCGTCGTGACGTACAGCGAACCGGTCTCGATGAGCCGGGAAACCACGTTCGAACGCAATCTGCATGCGGTGCGGGACCGCGAGGAGCTGGGCGCTGCCTTCAAGGCTCTGTGCGACCAAGTGGCTGCCGACCTCTCGCGCAAAGGCTACGTCGCCAAGAAGATCGGGGTCAAGCTTCGCTTCGACGACTTCAAGACGGTCACGCGCGATGTGACCTTACCGGTGTCCATCGGCGACGCCCGCAGCTTGCGCAAGGCAGCGAGCAGTTGCATCAAGCGCATCGACATGGTGCGCACGATCAGACTGCTTGGAATCAAAGCCGGCAACCTCGCTCGACCAAGTCAGCAGCAAGAGCCTGAAGAGGCGTCCCAGTTCGCGCTGAAGTTCGACTAACCAGCCCGACAAAGGGGGCAACGACGATGCATCCGAAGCCTGCACTTCGCCGGGCAAACTGGAGGTTGGAACACAGAAGGGCGACGGAGGTATCTGTTCTGGCTCGCCGCTTGGCTACGGGCCGCACAGGCGTTTGCGATTGATCAGACATACACACTGCCAGCGCACTAAACTTTCTGCATGCGGGGTCTTTGTTGGCAGCTGACATGGCCTGCTCAGTCAAGTTGGGGACGAATCTGTCGGGCCCATGATGGCGGCGTAGGTTCCATTTCGTGGGCGGCCGAGAGCTCAGCTTTCTCGTCCGCCCGCCCTACTCCAGCGGTTGCGACGATCGCGACACCGCCGCCACCCAATGATTCAGCCAACGCAGCCCATAACGGCAACGAAAGCGGCCCACCTAGTCGCACCCTCACCCGCCGCCAGCCTCCTGGAACGCGGGCTTCCCCTGCACCGACAGCAAGGCTCAGACCGACGCCCCCGCGGCTGATCCTGCCTCCAGCGCCACAACAGGCGCGGCTTGGTCACAGGCACGCTCAAGTTCCCCGCCCTCCACCGCCAACCCATTCTGGATCCTGATGCTCATTGATGCAGTGCATGACTATCTGCAGCCTCACCACTGAAGCAGTGAGAGCCGGACAGTGATCCGAGCCGCGGCCGTAGGCACATGGATGGCAATGGACTCGATGCTCCGGGCTTCGCTTCGCGGTGATGGCCGCCTTACCTAGTTAGGTATGAGCGACATCACCGTATCCGACGACAGGCTGCGTGGAGGGTAGGATCGTCACCACTGCCCTTCCATCCTCCCAATTTCGCACAGCGACGACTACAGCGGACTGCATGGCCAAGTTTTCGCTTTCCAGCAACTGCACCGATCAGGAACGGAAAAAAGATGCCACCGATTGCAATCAACCCACCCGTGAAGCTCAAAACCAAAGGCGGTCTCGACGCCACACTTTTCGAGCTTGATCCAGACGATCTACAAGACGGGATTTCGGGAATGGTCTACACACCTGGCATGGGCGACGTTGCCAAGAGCTGGAACGACTTCGGAATCTGCAGCAATGCGTCTGATGTTCTCAACATCGATCCCAGACAGCCGGCTTTTGTGGCCGTCGTCGACCAGCTGCGTGCAGCGCGTCCCTGATCCCAAGACATTCCGGAGGCACTATGAGCAAGACCATGGAAGAAGCCGAAGCCCAGCTCAACGCAGCGAGAGCAGCTTTTCAAGCCGAACTGCAGCAAGACTGCAACCGATCCGAGGGAAGTGGTGCACAAGAACGACGCCGTGAAGAGCACCAGCAGCACCTGAGAGACGAAATCGTGCGTTGCGAACGCGAGATGGAACTGGCGAGGAATGCCGCGGCTGGAACCTAGCTCCACCTCGGGAGAGGTCGACGAGACCCTCTCACGATGAGCGACAAGCTTGCGCGGTTGCGTCATGAGATTTGAGATGCCGACCGGCGAGCAAACCGACCTACCGTGTCCTCATCCAGCCCCCATTCCCGAAGGTTGGACCCAAGAGCTTGCCACAAGCAAGCGGGTCAATCGCCGTCCGTGCGATCGGACGGCTGATCGTGCTCATCTGTGGCCGCGGGCATTTTGAAGTTCGCGAACTGAAGCATGGTGTTCGCAATCAACCGTGCGGACTCGTCCACGCTTAAGAAGTCGAGACGTCCGTTGGGCAGGAGCCGAACGTCCAAAAGGCTTTCCTTGGTACCGGGAAATTGGTGATACTTTTTCTGCTGAACCAGTTCGAACACACGATGAAACCGATGCTCGAACTCGGCTCGGTTCTGCGGCGTGTCCATCGTCTTCATACGTGAGGGCATCGGCGTCGTCCTAGATGGTGGGCGCAAGCAGAAAATGGCGACCGTCAAGCTGACCGTCCCACGCGATGGCCAGATCAGGTGGCAGCTTCAATGCAGCCTTCTCGACCTTCAGAAAGCATCCCTCTTGCTGTGGCCAGGAATCGCGGATGCTGCCGATCCGACCCTCGCGCCAATAGCCCCGCGTGACGGCGCTGGTGCCACCGACGTGCTGGATCAATGCGGAGGTCGGAATCGCTGGAGCGAACGTGCCAAACAGCGCCGATCTCGGTTCCGCCCTGACGCACAAGTCCATCGATCCTGCGTGGCCACTCCTGGGCGTCTCGGTCGATGCGAAGGTTGGCGATTGAGCTGGAGGAATCGCTCGTGCGCCCCGCCGATGCAGAAACGCCGTCAGCCTCAGGTACCGACGCTGCCGCTCGTGAGGAAGCACCAGGCATGCTTGAAAGTCCAAGAACATCTCGGAAGCTTCGACCGGCATGATGGAGCCGAGACCGCCTCGCGAGATAGCTTGCATCCAACGTTCGGCTGGCGACACAAAATCCACCACCCGAAGCCGATGCAGAGGTGAAGGGTTGTAGACGCGGAACAGTTGCTCCACGAACAGCAGATCCGATTCACTCAACCTTGACGAGAGCGTCACCAAGATGGCGTGGCGAACGTTGGCTTCCCAACGTGCCAAAGGGCGTTGGTGGGAGTCGCGAAAATTCCGCAAAAGCAAGCCCTCGAGCTCTTCGGCTGTCGCGATCGACATCGGAGCGCAACCCGCGCGCAAGCGCTCCTCAACTTGACGCACCATGTCGGCGTCCACAAGCCCTCGTGCGGCCAACTCGTCCCACTGCAGCTCCAACGACGTCGCCCACGCGGGGACCTCAGGCGGAGAACCCGTCGGCGAGCGCCGCACCGCCGACACCGAGAACCGTGATCGCAGGCGCGAAACCGCACTACCCGCCCCCGGATGGCCGTCGCCTTCAGCACGCCTGGCCAACCGAAGCAGGACGCCCCATCGGCCGGCGTGATCGCACTCGCGCTCGATGCGATCGAAATCAAGCGCAGGCGCAAGCCGATCCCACAGTTCGGTTGGGCGAGAGCTGGAAAGAGCGTCGAGCGCGCCGCAGATCACGTCTGCGCGCATGCCGGTCGTCGCCTCGAACGCCAGCGGCCCAAGCGTTGCTACGTAGTCCGGCCGCTGCTCAAGAAGCCAAAGGATCATCTCCGCGGCTTGAGCCTGCCTCATCCATTTGGGATGGTCCACCAAGCCCAACAGCAGATGCAACAGCGCATCGGTTGCACCGTCGCGCGTGTCGGCGCTTAGAAATCCGTACTCGTGCACGTGCTCCGTCGCATCACCCACCATGCAACGAACATGGTCCAAAACCACGTCGACGATCGCGGCGCGCTGCTGATTGTTGAGAAGCCCCGACATCCTGCCTATGAGATGGTCGGCCCTGCGCCACTTCTCGACGTGTCGCTCAGCTAGTATCAGCGGCCCGTACAACCTGACGAGTTCGGCCGGATCCTCAAGACCTGCGCGTACCAACGCCTCCGCACGGGCAGCCTCGGGGGAATGCCCACCCCAAACCGACCAGCCGCCGCCTTGAAGAAGTTGCAAGGCAGTCATCGCTTCGTCACGTGCGGTCCCTGCATTCAAGCGCGCAACGTGAGCTTCTGCGCGCCGCAACGCCTCGCCAGACTCGCGCACAGATCGGTTGGTTCCAAACGTGCCGGGCACCACCAGTGACCCTGCCTCGTTTCCACGTACATCAAGTCATGCAGCCAAGCGGGAGCTCTCCCAGATCACTGGGGGCAGGAAGCCGTTGGCTGAGTGCAAGCGCTGGCGGTTGTACCAGCCTTCGATCCAATCGACGATGTCCAGCCTGGCCTGCGCCCGCGTGTCGTAGCGTACCTGATGGATGCGCTCGACTTTCAGCGTTTTGAAGAAGCTTTCCATCGGCGCGTTGTCCCAGGCGTTGGCCCTCCTGCTCATGGACATCGTGATGCCCAGCTCGGCGGCCAACGCCCGGTAGCGCCCACCTGCGTACTGGGTGGATTCAACCGGTCGTCGCAACACCTTTAATCAAGGAGGTGTTTATGGGCCGACCTGCGGGTTGGATGCACAAGTTGACGGGGCGTGGTGCGATGCGCTCGCCTGGAGCACCGTCGCTGCGACGGGAAGTGGAACGACAGTTCTGGCAGCAGATTGCCACCGGAATCACGAGCGAGAAGGCCGCTGAAGCCGTCGGCGTGTCGCAGCCGGTTGGCTCGCGCTGGTTCCGGCATCGTGGCGGGATGCCATTGTTCATGTCGACGCCTGTTTCCGAGCGGTACCTGTCCTTTGCAGAGCGAGAGGAGATTGCCTTGTTGCGAGCCCAGGACATTGGTGTGAGGGACATAGCCCGTCGTTTGGGACGAAGCCCCTCGACCGTCTCCCGAGAGCTGACACGCAATGCTGCAACACGTGGCGGCAAGCTCGACTATCGTGCATCGGTCGCGCAGTGGAAAGCCGAGCTTGTTGCCAGGAGGCCAAAGCCGGCCAAGCTGGTCACCAACCCACAGCTGCGTCGCTATGTCCAGGACCGCTTGGAAGGCGAACTGCATGACACTCGCGGCAAGGGAGTCACCGGTCCTCGGCAGGCACCATTCATTGGGCGCAACAAACCGCACCGTGGTGACCGCAAGTGGGTGAAGGGTTGGTCACCGGAGCAGATCGCAAATCGCTTGCGGATCGACTTCCCCGATGATCCATCGATGCGCATCTCCCATGAAGCCATTTACCAGTCCCTGTACATCCAGGGCCGAGGGGCTCTCAAGCGCGAGCTGGTGAGCTATCTGCGCACGGGCCGTGCCTTGCGTACGCCGCGGGCCAGAGCCCAAGCCAAGGCATGGGCACACGTCAGCGAGGAAGTGATGATCTCCAACCGACCGCCAGAGGCCGATGATCGTGCCGTTCCAGGTCATTGGGAAGGAGACCTGATCATCGGGCTGGACCGGTCTGCCATCGGTACGCTGGTGGAGCGATCAACCCGCTTCACCATGCTCGTGCACTTGCCGCGCGAGACCGGCTATGGAGTGACTCCCAGAACGAAGAACGGACCTGCACTGGCGGGATATGGCGCGACCACCATGGCCAATGCGCTCAAGAAAACAGTGACCACGATGCCTACGCAACTGTGGCAGTCACTGACCTGGGACCGTGGCAAGGAGCTGTCCGATCATGTTCGATTCACCATTGAATCGGGCGTGAAGGTCTTCTTCGCCGACCCACACAGCCCCTGGCAGCGCGGCACGAACGAGAACACCAACGGCCTGCTACGTCAGTACTTCCCCAAGGGCACTGACCTGTCCCGATGGGACGTGCGCGAGCTTCAAGCTGTGGCCAACGCCTTGAACAGCAGGCCACGTAAAACGTTGGACTGGAGGACTCCTGCGGAGGCGCTGAACGACTACCTAAAATCCGCCGCGTAACCCGGTGTTGCGACGACCGGTTGAATCCACCCTGGGATCCGCGGTCGGTGTGGACCAGCAGCCCCTTGGCAGGCTTGCGCAGCCACCATGCCGACTTCAAGGCGGTGCACACCAGCGTGGCGTCAATGTTCTCGGACATCGACCAGCCCACGATGCGCCGGCCGGCCAGGTCCATCACGGCCGCCAAGTACAGCCAGCCCTCGCCAGTGGGCACGTACGTGATATCTGCCACCCAGGCTTGGTCGCGCTGCCAACCATCAAAGCGTCGGCCCAGCAGATTCGGTGCCACCGGCAAGCGGTGCGCCGAATCGGTGGTCACCACGAACGGCCTTCTGTACACCGGGCGCAGGCCTTGGCGCCGCAGGCTCTTTCGCACTCGCTCGGCACTGACGACTTCGCCCTGCTGGCGCAGCTTGTGAACGATCCGAGGGCGGCCATAGCTTCGGCGGCTGGCATCGTGGATGGCGGCCACCTTGGCATCTAGAGCCTGGTTGGCCAGTGTGCCGGGACTGGGCGGGCGCACGCGCCATTGGCAGTAGCCGCTGCGGGACACCTGCAGCACGCGGCACAGCCGGCTGACGGTGTACTGGTCGCGATGCTCGTCGATCCAGGCGTACTTCATCGCGACCCCCTGGCGAAGTACGCCGTCGCTTTTCGAAGGACTTCCACGTCCAGCTTCGCGTCGGCCAGCTCCCTGCGCAAGCGGCTGTTTTCCGCCTCCAGCTCACTCACCGGGCGCCGCGCTGGCGCCTCACTGGGCACAGTCGCGCCGCTGGCGCCGGCCGATGCAATGCCACGCCTGGACCAGTTACCCAACGTCGCCACCGGCACGCCGAGGCGACGTGCGGCCTCGTGTCCGCCCACCGACGCGGCCAGCCTGACGGCCTCGCCCTTGAATTCTTGTGTGTACTGCCTCTTGGGCAGCTTGCCTTCTCTCATCTCGATTCTCCGTACCTCTGAAGTTATCAACTTCTTGCTGTACGTGAAATCGAGGCAGGGTCAGTCTTTCACGTTCACGATACGGCGTACCTCGGAGGCCGCTCCTTTGGCCTTGAGCACGTCCTCTGGCCAGCAGCAGGAGAAGTCTTCAAATCCACCACGGGGGCTCAAACGTCGGTCGGCGCCAACACAAAAGCGCATTCTGTGTACCCTTCGTATGCGATGCTCACTGCCTCTGCACGACCTACCATCCCCATCACACTACGCTCCCATCGCCGGAATGTCGACTCCCCATCGCCCTTCAGCCCCCCCTCCGAATGCCAATTGGTGGCTATACGACAGTTGGATAGAGCGGCCCGGAGCGGAGCCGACGCATTTCTACGGCATGGCCGCACCAATTGAGCGCTCCGTGCAGGTGTCGATCAGGTGCGAACGGCTTCCCTCTGGCGCAATGCTGCACGTGCAACAGCGCACCTTCGACGGCAACGAACAGGCCGGACAACTGCTGCTGTCATCGATCAGCGGCGGCGTGGCCAAGATCGACCTGTCCTCGTTGCTGCCCGAGGCGCCCTCGATAGCGGTCCGGCACCAACGTTCTGTAGTGACCCCGTTCCCGGGGCACTCTGCCGCGATGTCTCTTGTCAGCTACGGCTTGCCGCAAGTGCCAACGGGCGTGCCGGCCGACCTTGACTTCGTGCGCGCTGCCGACATCGTCGCGCAGGACGTTGGCGTGGATTTGCGCAAGCAGCAGATCACCCACATCGGCGGATTCGACCTCTTCAAGCTAGCAGACCGACTCGAGGCGCCGGGCGACTTCCGCATGCATGTTCTGCGGTCAAGGGAGGACCATCACGACAGCGTTGTGACCGTATGGTGTGTCAGCCCCGAGAAGGATGCGTGGACTGCGCACATCCGCGCCCTGGGCGATGGCGAAGTCCTTTGGGAGGGACTGAAGTTTTGCGGTCCCGACAAGTCCGGATTCGATCAAACCGTCGATGGAATCGTGGACGAGTCCATCATCTCCATTTTTGATCAGACCGGCAAGTTGCTGCACCGGGAGCATGCGACCTACATCCGAGAAGTGACGCTCACGTCCCGCACGCTCGGTAGGACACTTCAGGTGGGCGACAGACTAGCGATTCAAGCAGCATCCCAAAACAAAAAACATGCGTATGCCTTCGGCTCTGCGGCGGTCCGCACGCACCACACCGTGGTCTCCTACGACCCGGACGGTCTCAGGCAGTTCCGCCAGAGAATGCAAGCCCACTTGAGCCACCTGGACGCAACTCTGCATTCGGACCGATGGTTCCCTCGCGGCTTGGACGAACAGCTCGGCGTCATCGAACACTTCAACCGCCTTCTGAACGACGGCACCGTCACCCGCGCTGTGATCGCCGACCCGTTCTTCAATGGCGAAGCCGTGGAGCGCCTTCTCACGCGCCTCAGTTCGGACTCGTTGCACGTGACGATCGTCACGTGTTGGGGAAGGACCGACGTCGACACAGGAAAGCAGCTGAGCCCGCAGGACCTGGCCGAGGACCGGATGGTGAAGCACGAACTGCCCAGCATCCTCGGCCGCCTTGCGCCGCTGCTCAGTGTTCAGCTGCGTTTCGTCAACCTGATCACTGGCAGCGGAGAGCCGGCTTTCCACGACCGATACCTGCTCTTGAACCGCCGCGACGGTAGTCGAGACGTCTATCTTCTTTCCAACAGCATCAACAACCTTGCCGTCAACTGGCCCTTCTGCATGAGCCGCCTCACAGGCTCTGCACTGAGCGACGCGTCGGACTACATCGAGGGACTTTGCCACGGTCATGACGCCACCGAATCGACAACGACGCGCATCAACTTTGAATGGCCTGCGCCGCCGGACGCTTTCCCGAGAGCTGAGACATAAATCAAGCGTGCTTCCCACCTTGCGGTGGCTCCTGGATCTGGACGAAGGCACAAGGCCTACGGCGGTGTTCAAGGCGGCTCGCACTCGACGCCTCTTCGTGCGGCGTCACGAGCGCAAAAGTGTGGATGCGGGCAGAGTCGCTCGAGCGATCCGTCGCTCAGGCAATCGACACGGCCTTGCTCGCCCGGGCGTGCTGTTTGGTTTGGGTGAGTTGATGGCCCATACGGTCGAAGGTTTCGACGCCGCGGCCTGCGTGACGCTTCTCAAAAGTCCTGCCCGTAGGGTGCTTCGTGGGCGTTTGCTGCTCCGACGATTGTTGGGTGAAGCTGCGCGGAGAGGCGAATCTGTCGCCCCGAAACGGCACGGCGTCGAGACCACAAGCTTGGACGCAGTTCGTGAATCGAACTTCACGCTGGAAGTGATGCAAATCGCACGCGGACGTGACGACATCCGATCGGCCAGCTACGGCCTGTCCGCAGTGTGCGACTTTGCCTTGTTTGTCAGCCCCCGAACCTTTGGCGACTGGCTGCGCACCGAGGCAAGCCATTGGGCGGCATCCGCGGTTGTCAACCACATGCTTCGGAACGCGCGACTCGGCCTCGAAGCGCGGGCCCGCTTGTCGATCCACCTCGATACCAACGTTCCGGTGCTGCAGGCGATGGGCATGGAGGCGCACATGGAGCAGTTGTCAAGCGTTGACGAGGCCTTCGATGGCCTCGCGCACGCGGCGCGGCAACTCAGGCGCCGATCCACATCGAACGCGCAGGCGTTCGCACTGGCGACCATCGTGTTCGATCGGGTCAGGCTGTTGCGGCTGTGGGAGCTCGATGCAGTCGTCAGCGAAACGCCTTCAGCGCTCCCCGGTCCCTCCTTCGTGCAGCTTCCCCCGAAACAAGCGCACCATCCCACGTCGGCCGATCGCAGGCGCCTGATGGAAATGGCGTTAAAGGGTGCGCAAGACGGGGCTTTTGGCGCGCGCGCAGCAGCGGCGGATCGTCTGCTTGATGCGGGGTTCGACCTGCTTGCGGAGCACGCGCCTTCTGCGGCACTGACCGATCTGCAGATCGCACAGTTGACGCGCTGCTTTGTCGGAGATCCATCTCAGTATTTCGTTCGTTTGGCACAACGCGTGCAGTCGGTCCCTCTGAAGGAATCGATCCTCAAGCTTGCCGTCCGAGAGTTTCAGAACCTGCTACTTCCGACCGTCGCGGCCGACCCATTCGAGCACCAACCGTCCTCTTCGGAGGATATGGAAGAGCGGCTGCGTTGGTTCGGCGAGGCGACCCGGATGATCACGGTGCCCAAGGATCGGACGCTGGACCGACACGTGGGGCTGTTGCTCCATCCGCTCACCGAAGCGGCAAACAAAGTCTTCGACCAGCCGTACGCAGCCGACGTTCGGCCGAACGCGTATGCATCCGCGCTGCAACGGCGGCTCCAGGGTGTGTGGATGGCCTTGCACCTGGGTCATGGGTGGCCAGATGGTCCGGCACCGTTGCCCAACCTCATGAAAGTTGCGCTCAAGCAGGCAGACTTGGTGCTTCAGAAATGCCGCGGAGACATCGACGATCAGGGCTGGCAGTACCGTGTCGTTGGCACCGCCCTGGCGTTGATGGAGCCAGGCAGCCCGGGTGACCGGCGGGAAGCGTGGCTGCACGACGATCGCATGCCGCCTCTGGTGCGCTGCATGTCCTTGTGGTCGTCGGCGCCAATGATCGAAGGCCGCGCGAGCGTTGCTCTGGACCTGCTGCATCAGGCCTTGCTCGACCTGAATGCGGGAGATGCATGGAGCGTGGCCTCTCTGTCGCTGGAGCTGCTTGATTCAAGCATCGGCCAGGCGCGTCGCCTGGACGATACTGCGCTGGAAGACGGAATCGTTCGGGTTTGGGAATCCAGCCTCATTCGATGGTCCCCACTCTGGCGCGAGCGGCTTCGTCCGATCGCCGCCACATTATTGCGTGCCGTGCGCGGTGGAGCGCTGGAACGCGATCAACTGCTTGGTTCTCCCGACTTCGGCGGAAGCCGGTGCGCACAATTGTGTCGTGAGGAAGCGCTGTCGTCGCGTCCCCACATGGCGGGCTGATGGTTGGGGGCGGTCCGGCCGGCATGAGCGGTGGGTGCTGCCCCAACGGCGTTAGCCCGATGCAGTCACTGAGGACGACAGCGCTTCACAGCGCGAGGAGCCTCAGCACGAAGCTGATTGGCCCGACGCACCTATCGTGCACGTCGACCCAGCCGGTCCGTCCGCGCCCTGGATTAGCGAGCGAAGCCTCGACTTTCGTCTTGCGTCTTGCGATCTCAGCGACGAGGCATCAGCGCTCGGCTGGGGCCTGAACCGTTCGGCCTAGAGCAGACGACAAACGGCTGCTTTCCGACCACGGCCTGGTCCTCCACCTGCGTGAGCGTTTCTACACAGCCGACCCGTTTGGGGGGACGAGCTGCGACGCAGCCGCGCACGAGACATGCCACGTCGCAGGCAAATGAGCGCGCTCGCTCCGCTGGGGGGCAAAAGGAACACATGGCGCTATATTGCAAGGATGAAGAACGCGACGGTCGACGAGGTAGCCAGTGCATAACTGTTGTGGTTTGAGCAACTAGCTCGCGGCATTTCGCCAAGACAAGGCGTCCTGTCACGACACTACCTCAGCAACGTATTCACCGCCTACAGCCGCTACTCGATCTGCAAGCCCGCGGTGGGCGGAGCCCACAGCATCTGCATCGGGGACATCACGGTCGAACAGCCTGGTCATGGCCTTTTCACAGCGCTGTGCAACCAGTTCGAGGCGACCAGCGTTTCAGCCAATGTTGATTCAATGTTCGTTGAGAACGTGGCCAACGGGCGCTTCGCATCTCGGCTGACGCGCCGAGGATTCCTACGTTTCCCCTACAGTGGTTCTGACGCGCCCACGCTGTACCTGCCCCGCAGCGGGCGCTGAAGTCGAGCGCCATTTCAGCCATTGGCCGCATGGGGCGCACCCGAGCCTCGGCCCTCGACTAAGCGGTCTCGCGCACGCATGAATGGAATCGAGGAACTCCTACCCTTCTGCTCCGCGCCGTGATGGATCTGATGGCATCCTTGTTGGAATACGGTAATAGTCCGACGAGGACCACCCTTGCCTGAGCGTGGGAGGGCGGCAAGCATCTGTCCCTGATCGCTGACCCGCTTGGAGGTGTGCGCTTACGGGAGATGGTGCACACCATGAAGAGTGAGTCGCAGGTTGGCAAGGCCAGTCGCAGGCAGCACGACTTGGCCTTCAAGCGGGACCTTGTACAGCAGTGCCTGGAGCCGGGCGCGTCGGTGTCGGCCATCGCGCTGCGAAGTGGCGTCAACGCCAACATGCTGTTCAAGTGGCGCCGAGACCATCTTCGGCATCGAGCCGTCCGTCGGCAGCAACAGCGACAGCTATCGGAACGCGTCCGCCGCGTCATTCGCCGGGCAGGCGGTAGAGAAAGATCGGCTTCATCGTCGCAGCCAAAGGAGCGTCGCGATACGTGGCCGGTAGGAACCGAACGCCTGGTGCTCCGCACCAGAAGCCGTTCCTGAAGGGCTCCCACCGCTGCAGAGTGTCGGCGTCGTTGGCGACGGTCTCCCTCATAACGACGGCATAGATGGCGCCACAGACACTGCACTTGGCGAGCGGCCTCTCGGGAGTCGGTGCATCATGGAGGCATTCTGCGGCAGCGGCGCATTAGTGAGCCTGCGAACTGGCCGCCACCTGCCGACGAACGGTGCATTCAGTTCGTCAGGGAGACATCGATCAGTGTGCGTCAGCCGTTGCAAGCGCCAAGATGCGGCTGCCAGGCATACCTTGCTCAAGCGCGATGCGGGGCGTCGTGCCGTTGAGGGCCATCAAAGGCGTTTCTAAGAAAGACAGAAGCCGCCAGCCGTCATGGGTACCGAGGCACTCCGCCAGCGGTTGCAGCAACGGCCAGATCTCCGGCTCAAATTGCCAGCTTGGCAGTTTGAAGCCGCGCCGAAGGTTCGAAACGCCAATGCAGCGACCCGCTTTGATCCAGGCGTTGATCGTCACGCGGCTCATGCCTGCACGCTTTGCTGCTTCATCCATGGTGATCATGTCCACGGCTCCCATTCGATCGCGCCGAAACTTCGCGCCTGACCGTAAAAGCGCTTCGGATTGGGCCGTCGAGGCATAGACGTCGGCTGCCGCACCGCGCAGCTCATGGTGGCTTCCGGGAGGACTTGGCGACGTGAGGGAGCGAGGCTTCATGTCTGATCCGGGCTCTCTGCAATTGCTTTGAAGAAAAGCGACGACGGCACAGTCTACCGACGATCGAACCAGTCGCGCACTCAGCTCCGCAGCGAGCGCTGCATCGCGTCGGACGTACCTCGTGCTTGTCTAGTGAAAATCCCTTGACGTCGTCTCGAGCCCCCAAGCAACGGCGTCAGATCCGCCAGCCTGTGCCCAACCAAGTTCTTGACGCCGTCCTGCAGCTGCCACTGCCCGTAGACCGCAAGCAACCGCGCGCGTAACACCTCGGCCCTCTGCTTCTCCGTCAACGTGGGCCAGACGATGACCTGTACGTTGCCGGTCACATCTTCCAGTGAAATGAAGACGACGCCCTTGGCCGTCTCCGGTTGCTGTCGCACCGTGACGATGCCGGCGTAGCGCACGAAGCGTGCCATCAAGCATCCCACATTGGACGCATGCTGTGGGACGTTCTCGTCGTCGGCAGCCTTGGACTGGGTCTGCCTGCCTTCGTAGGTGCCGTCGCCGCCTTCCGGCTCGGTCGTCCAGTGCTTCTCCACTGGGTGCTCTTCGTTGTGACTGCCTTGCTCTGCAGCCTCGTTGTACTGCCCTGGCTTCACGACGGCCTGAGATTTGGCCGAGCCATCGAGTCCAAGGCCCGGCCGTGGTGGCGATATGGCGCGGAACTCGCCTTGCTGGTGGCTTCGCTTGCTGCGTTGAAGTCGTCCAAACAGAAAGCTAGGTGCCTAGTCAGGCAAGTCAACTCATGACAAGCCGAAGACGGCACGCGCACGGTGGGCGTGTGGCGCAACGGGCGGTTCCGGCCCTGCCGAACCCGCGAGTAGACGCTGCATACGGCGCTCTCAAGCACCAAGGCTTACCGCATGGAAGAAGCGCAACAGGTCCGTGCACTGCTGAAGCGCTATCCGTCGATGTTCAAGTCGCCGGAACTGCTCGACGTCTACGCAGGATGGGTTCCGCCGCTCGTCACGCTGTGCGCTGAAATCGACGACTTGGTTGCAGACCAGTCGTTCGTTTTCCAGTTCATTCAGATCAAGAAGAAGCTCGGGCAGTGCCGCATCCACTTCGTCCTTGAGCAGCGTCGTTCCGACCTGCGGACCGATGGCGCGCTCGAGAAGCTGGATCGTTGCAAGAAGAGCGTTCAGCAGTGTGTGGAAGCGGCCCAGTCTTCGTGCGCGTCGCGATGCCTGGTGTGTGGTCGCACCCCGGCGCCTCCCGACCGCCTGATGCCCACGCCGCTCTGCAAGATGCACAGGCGGTCTGAACATCTACGCGATCCGTGGTCCCTCGGGAAGATCCGCCTCGAGGGTCGAACGGACGCGTGAATTTGTTGGCGCGCCGTTGAGCAGAGGAGGCGGCTTCAAAGCCCAAGTGCAACAGTTGGATGTTTCAACTTGCATTGCCATGAAGGTCCTTGAAAAGAACTTCAACGGGCGTGCACCAGCCAAGCGTCTTGCGAGGTCGGGTGTTGAGCTCCCAGGCGATGTGATCGAGTTCGCGTTGGGAGTGCACGCTCAGGTCGGTGCCCTTGGGCAAGTACTGCCGGATCAAACCGTTCGTGTTTTCACAGATGCCGCGCTGCCACGGACTGTGCGGGTCGGCGAAGTAGATCTTCAGCCCCGTGCTCTCTGCGAGCTTCTTGTGCAGCGCCATCTCCTTTCCCTGGTCGTAGGTCAGCGTCTTGCGCGCCTGGGGCGGCAGCGGCGAGAACGCCTGCTCGAATCCATGCAGTGCGTCCAATGCAGTGCTGCCGTCGACCTTGACCAGCATGACGAACAGCGTTTTTCGGCACACCAGCGTGCCCACTGCCGACTGGTTGCGCGCGCCCTTGATGAGATCGCCCTCCCAGTGCCCAGGCATGAGCCTGTCGTTCGCCTCAGGCGGGCGCACGTGGATGCTGACGATGTCTTGCAGCGCGCCGCGGCGACCAGTTCCGCGCGCATGCGGTCTGCGCGCACCACGGGCCTGGCGCAAAAGCGCCACGAGTTCGCGCCGCAGCTGGCCCCGGGGCGCAGCGTAGATGGCGGTGTAGATGGTCTCGTGCGAGGCTTGCAAGGCGACTTGTTCCGGGTGCTCTTTGTGCAGCGTAGCGGCAATCTGTTCCGGCGAAAGCTTGCGCTCAAGAAGGCTGCGCACACGTGCCCACAACGCCCCTGCGCGGTGCAACTTGCGTTCAGGACAGGCCTGTTGACGAACCCGGCGCGCTCGAACTCCTGCGCGCTGCGCGTTGTAGCCGCCAGCCACGCGCGGACGCCCCATCCACGGTTGTTCGACCTCGGGGCGCCAGCCATTGCGGCGCAACTCGCGCGTGATCGTGCTGGGGGCTCGCTCAAGACCCAAGGCTATTGCGCGAGCGCTGTGGCCCTCCATCTTCATCGCCATGATCATTCCGCGCCCTTCCGCGCTCAGCTGGCTGTAAGTCCTTGTCATGCAGTTCCTCCGCAGAAGCGAAAAGTGTTGCACTTCGCGCTTGAATCCGCCGGACCTCAAAACTTGCACACGTGGCGCGAAACCGCGGACGAATCTACGATCGGAGTTCTGGAGAGGCTCGCGCTGATGAAAAATCGTCTTCTCACGCCGTACCGTGTTGGCCCGTCTGCCAAGGCGATCGGGGGGCGCAGTGACACGGTTCTCGTCCCCACATTCGCCATGCCCATGCCCCGCTGCCTGGAGGTGGCAGCAGCAGTGAAGTCGCGTGGTGCAACGCCCCTGCTTCTGTGGACGCTCCGCCAACCGTGGCCTCACATGGAGGTGGTCGACCGCATTTACGAGCTGGGCGGCGAGCTGCTCGCACTCGACGAGCGCTTCGCCGAACGCCCATCGAACGACGAAGAGCTGCTTGCAGCGGTGACCGAGGCGCTCGACGAAAGAGTCCCGATGCCAAGCGGCCCCGCGTCGAAGCGGGCGCGCGGATCGCGACCGGCCACCAGAGATCAAGTTCCGGATCTGACGCCCAAAGAGCGCAAGCAGTTTCTGGCGGCGATCTACTCGCCGAGGCGCATCGACGACGCAGGGTGACTCAGAACATGCGAGCGCCTCCTCCACCACACCGAATTGGTTGATCCCATGGCAGGACACTTTGAACCACCGCCGCCAGGCTATCGTGAGAAGTTCAGGGGCGTGGCGCTACTTGAGATGCACGCCATGGCAGAGGCCTGGTCCGAGTTCACTGCAATGCTCGATCAGAACCCGAACTACATCCACCAGGTGCTGGACTGGTTCTGTGCCGACGACCAGGTGGACTACTTCATCTACAAGCGCGCACACGACATTGCTCGCGCCGTTCGTGCGCGACGCGCCGCGTCGCAGCACGCCGATGGCGTGTAGCTGCAAACCGTCGCTAGCGATCGCCACGTGGCTTGCGACGGGAAACCTTCGCGCTCATGGCTCTGTGCGCCTGAGCACCGCCGGTTTGGTGGCATTGAAACCCCTCGCGCGCGAGCGTGGAGAACAACGGACGCTGCGATTGCTACATATGTTCGACCGCGCGGAAGCTTTCTATCAAAAACCCGTTGCGCGTGGCGCTGACGCCGATTTGCGAGCCGCGTTCCATAGCGCGCCGAGCGAATGCCTTGGTCGTGTTGGCGGAGGCTGGGTCAACCGAGGTCCAGTTCGAGCATCTTCCCTCCTCGCTGGATCGCGGCCGTCTCGTCCGTCCCGCGTCAACCAAGATCATCAACTTGTAGAAAGTCTCGGGAAGCGCGCAAGCTCACGTGCATTGACCTTCTTGTCCAAGCGCTTGTTCACAAGCGACCAGTTCAGAAGGAGTTGCGCCGCGTATCGAGCTGGCGATTTCATCCACGCTAGACAGGCTTTACTCCGAGCTGACGTGCAAGGATCTCTCCGCGCTGACTCGCAAGCTCATGCAAAGCCTCAAGCGAGCCGGGCGCCAGCCTTGTTGAGCTTCCACCGGTTGTCGGTTGAGCTTGAGAAAGCGGGTTGACGAAGGCGGAAAGCATTCCCCCTGCTGAAGGGCAGCTTGCGATGACAGTTGTTCCGAACCGGTTGAACTCGAAGCCATGACTTGATGCTAGCGGACGCAAGACCAGGTGGACAAGATTCAATTCCCTCACCAGGGACGGAAGCCTAGCTTTGCCTAAGCGAAAACTGGCCGCCGACGAATCGCAGGAGGCCACAAACAAATTCCACTTCGCCAAAGGGTTTTAGACATGAAGAATTCCATTCCCACAAGCTGTGGCGCAGACCATGGCAAAAAGGAATCAGCGGACGCCCGCTCATTGACATAGTTGAGCAGACGATCCGCAACGGCGTGGCAGCTCTCTACGCGCTCGTCGAGCTGGCCGACGACTACGAAGCGGAGAACGGCATCCTTTGCGCCCAGAAAAATCTTCGTTACGCGGGAACGCACCGCTTCGTCGTGCTGCATGACCTTGGAGATCCAAGCCAAGCGAGAGCCGCTCCCGACATCGAGCGGCATCGCAAGGACTCTTTCACCGAGGATGCCGTGCATGCGCTTCGAATGGCAAGGTCGGCCATCCAAATGCTCGCGCTTTCGGGTTCGCAGTACGAGCAGAAGATGGCAGCACAGGCCGATGGACCCGTCAGATCGCTACAAGTCCCTGACCATGACTGGATCCGAGGTGGTAGCGAGGCTCCATGAGCCGGGCTTGGCAAGTCAACCAAACAACATGGCGACGATGCGTAACCGTCCGGTCAACTCATCTTGAATTCGCCGCGCGCAACGGCAAGGATCACGTCCACGTAACTTAGGTGGACACGATGGCAAGCGAGAAGACAGACACGCGCAGGCGGTACAGCGCGACAGTGAAGGCGCAGGTTGTCGCCGAGTGCGGCAAGCCTGGGGCATCAGTGGCCAAGGTCGCCATGGCGCATGGCATCAACGCCAACGTCGTGCACCGCTGGCGGCAACAGGCTCGTGAGGGCAAGGCGCAGGCGCCCGCTACAACAGGCGAATTCATCGCGTTGCCGCTTGCCATGGCGGAAGTGCCCGCAGTAGCGCCAGCGGACATCCGCGTCGAGCTACGCCGCGGCGCGGTCACGATGAGCGTCAGTTGGCCGCCCAGCGCAGCGGCGGATTTCGCCGCGTGGACCCGCGAGTTGCTGCGGTGATCCGGGTGGATGCGATCTGGCTCGCCTGCGAGCCAATGGATATGCGTGTTGGCACACAGACAGCGCTGGGCCGCGTGGTGAAGGTCTTTGGCGAAGCGCGGCCCCACCATGCCTACCTGTTTGCCAACCGGCGGGCCAATCGCATGAAGGCATTGGTGCACGATGGCATTGGCGTGTGGCTGGCGGCCAGACAGCTGAGCGTGGGCCGCTTCGTCTGGCCCAAGGACGGCAGCACGCTGGCCCTGACTCGGGCGCAGTTGGAGGCGCTGGTGCTGGGCCTGCCCTGGCAACGCATTGGCCAAGCCGGTGTGATCGCGCTGGTCTGAGCCGTCCATTGCGGACAGTGCTGATGGCGCTGTGCGGGTGGCGCTGGCAGCATCACCGTCGTGATGAACAGCAGCAACGGCCACGTCATTGATCCAGCCTTCGCGGGTATGAGCTTCGCCGACGTATGTTCGTTGGCCCAAAGGCAGCAAGCGCAGATCAAGCACATCAGCGCTCTGAACGCCAAGATGGCCCACGAAGTGGCCGTGCTCAAGCGGCTGAAGTTCGCCGCCACGTCGGAGCGTTTCGGTCCCGAGCAAAGGAGCCTGCTGGAGGAAGCCATCGACGAGGACTTGGAAGCGCTAGACCGGAAGATCGGCAAGCTCCAGCTGCCGGCCAAGGAGCCAGGCGAGAAGCGCACGCCCAAGCGCCAGGCGTTGCCGGCCAACCTGCCGCGCCGAGACGTCCAGCACGAACCCGAAAGGACTATCTGCGTGACGCCGGGTTGCGGCTGCCAGATGAAACGCATAGGCGAAGACGTGTCCGAGAAACTCGACTACGAGCCTGGACGCTTCAGTGTGGAGCGCCACGTGAGAGGCAAATGGTCCTGCACCAAATGCCAGACGCTGGTCCAAGCAGCTGTACCGGCCTGCGTCATCGACAAGGGACTCGCCACGGCCGGCCTGATGGCGCATGTGGCGGTTGCCAAGTACATCGACCACCAGCCGCTGTACCGCCAAGAAGCCGTCCTCGGGCGCGCAGGCTTTGCCGTGGCACGCTCCACGCAGGCCGAGTGGATCGGCGCCATCGGTGTGGAACTGGCGCCGCTGGTGCAGGCTATGCGCGATGATCTGCTGGGCCGCCGCGTGCTGCATGCCGACGAGACGCCGGTGGCCATGCTCAAGCCGGCCAGCCAACGCGATGGCAAGACCCACCGGGCGTACCTGTGGAGCTACTGCACCACGGCATGGGACGACATCAACGCCGTGGTCTTCGACTTCGCCGATAGCCGGGCCGGGCACAACGCGCGGCGCTTCCTGGGCATCTCTGAGGACGGCAGCGGCGGGTGGCGCGGCACGTTAATCTGCGACGAGTACGCCGGCTACAAGCAACTCATGAACGCTGGCGTGACCGAGGCCGGTTGCCTGGCGCACGCCCGGCGCAAGTTCCACGAGCTGTGGGCCAACCATAGCAGCACGCTGGCCGAGCAAGCGCTCAAGCTGTTCGGCGCTCTGTACGACATCGAGCGCGAGACCAAGGACTTGGATCGTGATGAACGGCTACGCATCCGCCAACTCAAGTCCAGGCCAGCAGCTGAATTGCTGCATGCTTGGCTGCTGGCCAACCGCCAGAAGGTGCCCGATGGCACGGCGACGGCCCGGGCCATCGACTACAGCCTCAAGCGCTGGGTGGCGCTCACGCGCTTCATTGCCGACGCCTACCTGGCGGCCGACAACAACCGCATCGAGAACCTGATCCGGCCCACCGCGCTGGGCAGGAAGAACTGGCTGTTCGCCGGCAGCTTGCGCGCGGGTCAACGAGCCGCCGCCATCATGAGCTTGCTGCACACCGCCCGGCTCAATGGGCATGAACCCTTTGCGTATCTGAAGAACGTCCTAGAACGCCTGCCAACGCAGCCAGCTTCGGCGCTGGCCGAACTGCTGCCGTATCGCTGGAAGTCAAACGTTCTGGAACGACGCTGGCCCGGCGCTTGCGAGCAACTCTCAACATCGGCCGCAGCCTTGCTGACGACTGTCAGGCCTTAGGCCAGCCCCCTACAATCTCGGCACTGGCCGCGTCTGGCCCCTCGGAGTCAGGATGTCGGTTCAGCAGCGCAATAACGTCCACATCACGGGCTCGGGCCCGGCAACGATGGTTTTTGCACATGGTTTTGGCTGCGACCAGAACATGTGGCGCCTCATGGAACCGGCGTACAAAGACCGCTTCCGCTGCGTTTTGTTCGACTTGGCAGGCAGTGGCAACTCCGATCTTGGAGCCTACGACGCCGAGAAATACGGTAGCTTGCAAGGGTATGCGGACGACTTGGTGGAGGTCATCAAGGAGTTCTCTTGCGGCCCGGTGATCTTTGTCGGGCACTCCGTCAGCGGCATGATCGGCATGCTCGCCGACCTGAAGTTTCCAGGCCTCATCAGCGCGCACGCCATGATCTGCCCTTCACCGTGCTACATCAACGATGGAAGCTACTTCGGTGGGTTCAGCCGCGCTGACATCGACGGGTTGCTCGAGACGCTGGAGAGCAACTACTTGGGCTGGTCGAGCAGCATGGCGCCGGCCATCATGGGCGCGCCGTTGCAGCCGGAGCTTGGGGTGGAGCTGACCAACAGCTTCTGCCGCACCGATCCCGACATCGCCAAGCACTTCGCCCGCGTGACGTTTCTGTCCGACCACCGCGCGGAGCTTCCCCGGCTGAAGACGCCCACCCTCATCGTGCAGTGCGACGACGACATCATCGCGCCGGTTTCGGCAGGCGAGTACATGCATTCGGTCCTTCCCGACAGCACTCTCACGGTCATCGCGAATCTGGGCCATTGCCCGCATTTGAGCGCACCCAGCGCCAGCACCGACGCCGTAGACGCATTTCTGGCCCGACAGGGTTTTTGATGGACACGGTGCCCGGCGACTCCGAGCACGACGAGCTGTTCCAAGCTGCGCCTTGCGGCCTTCTTCGTACCGACGAGCGGGGCACAGTGACCCGCGTCAACGACCGCTTCGCCGGGTGGGTGGGTTTCACCGCTGAAGAGCTCATAGGCAAGGTACGCCTGCAAGACCTCTTGACCGTCGGTGCGAGGATTTTTCATCAGACGCATTGGACGCCTCTGCTCCAAATGCAGGGCTCCGTCTCCGAGGTCAAGCTGGAAGTGCGGGACCGCGACGGGCACACCATGCCCATGGTGTTGAACGCCATTCGCAGCACTGCGGCCGGTGTCGTGCGACACGACATCGCCGCTTTCGTGGCGCACGACCGGCACAAGTACGAGCGCGAACTGATTGATGCGCGCAAGCGTACCGAAGCCCTGGTGTCCGAGGCGACCAAGCTCAAGGAGTTGGCCAACACACGGGCTGCCGTTGCAGAGCAGATGATGGGCATCGTCAGCCATGACCTGCGCAACCCCTTGGCCCTGATTCTGATGTCCACAGAACTGCTTCGCCGCGGCAATCCTACGGAGAACCAAGTGAAGATCGCGGACCGGGTTGCCCGGGCCGTTGGGCACTCCAACAGGCTGATTGCTGACCTGCTGGACTTCACTGCGGCGCAGTTGGGCAAAGGGATCGCGATCAACAGGCAGGCCTGCAACATTCACGCCGTCATGGCCGTTTGCGTTGACGACCTGGCGCAAGCCTTTCCTAAGCAGCAACTGAGGCACGTGGCTCAGGGCAACGGCGACTGTTCGGCGGATGCGGTCAGGCTGAGCCAACTTGTTGGCAACCTGGTTGCCAACGCTGTGGCGTACGGCAGCGATGTCGAGCCAATCGCTGTTATTTCGGCTGTCGATTCCTCAGGGTTCTCGCTGTCAGTGACGAATTCTGGAGAGCCCATTCCTGAGGACATCCGCGACAGCCTGTTTCAGCCTCTTTCGCGTGGGACCACGGGGGGCGCTGCGCGCAGCATCGGCCTCGGCTTGTTCATCGTGAACGAAATCGCGCGCGCGCATAGCGGCAAGGTAACCGTGCAGTCGGATGTTGCAGGTACCACCTTCACGGCTTACTTCCCTCTCTCTTAGGGCTGGAATTTGCCTGCATGATTGCTGGCAGCGTGTAGCTACAAGCGCGTTGGCTTGACCGACGGCGAAATGTTCAGCTGCGCCCAGAACTTCGTGAGTTTCTGAACAGTCGCATGGAACTGCTGCAGGCCGATGGGCTTGACGACGTAGGCATTGGCCCCGGACTCGTAGCCGCGGTCCATGTCCTGCGGCTCGGCCAATGAGGTCATCATGACGACGGGCACCGCTTTCAGCGTCGCCTCGCTCCTCATGACCCTGAGCACCTCGTATCCATCGACCTTAGGCAGCCGCACATCGAGCAGAACCACAGAAGGATTCCCTTCGTCGCGTCTTTCGTGAAGTCCCTTGCGGCACAGGTAGTCCAGCGCCGCAACCCCGTCTCGGGCCACGACGACTTCGCCCAAAAACTCTGCATGGTCCAAGGCCAAGAGGATGAACTCCAGGTCATTGGGATCGTCTTCCACAACCAGGATCGGCTTGGGCCCGGGTGTGGCGATGGACAAGGACATGGCGCGAGTGTAGCTACGACATCTCGCCATCGCCCGACGGTTGATAGCCAGGAGTGACACTGCGCGAATGCTTGGCAACGAGCCCTCCGGGACGAGTTCGCCGGACGGTTACGACGATGCACAAGCACGTACGACGCTTCGACGGGTCGATTGCTTTGACCGTCCTGGCGCTGTTGTTGCTCCTCAAGGAACAACTGCCTTACGACTTGCGCTACGAGACGGACATCGGCACGAACAAAAAGTCGGTGAAGCACACCGTGGGGCACGTCGATCAGCGCTCTCACGTGTGCGACGTTCCCCGCTCGAACATGACCCTGCGGGAGATCTTGATCGAGTGCGTGATCCCCGCGCTGCCCGAGGGCTGGATGGTCACGATCTTCCCAGGCCGCGTCATCCTGTACAAAGAGCCCACTAGGTACAGGTACGGGCTTGAGGTCATCGCTCGCTGAGCATGGACAGCCTCACGGTTCAGCAGCGCAGCGAGCGCATGGCGCTGGTCCGTGGCAAAGACACCACGCCCGAACTCCAGGTACGTCGGCTGCTGTGGAGCCTTGGATACCGCTACCGACTCCACGGCAAGGACCTGCCAGGGCGTCCCGACATCGTCTTTCGAGGCCGCAGGCGCGTGATCTTCGTGCACGGCTGCATGTGGCATCAGCACGGATGCGGTGCCTACAAGCAGCCGAAGTCCAACGTTGAATTCTGGGCCGCCAAACTTGGCAAGAACGTCGAGCGGGACCAACGGCATCTGCAGGCGCTAGTCGATGCCGGTTGGAACGTCCTCGTCGTCTGGGAATGCGAGCTTCGCCATTTTCAAGATCTTGAGCGGCGCCTCGTAGAGTTCTTGGAACGTTCGCCGGGTGCAGGCGAGATCGCTTCACCCTAGTTTCAACCCCGCCTCTGTAGCTTTTGAGGTCGCAGGTCACCACCCGATGCTTGCCTGGTTTCATTCGGCTCCGGCCGGACTCGTTTCCCTGCTGACCGCGTTCATGGCGGCGTTCGTCGCACTCGCCGTCGTCGTCCTCACGCAATGGATCCTCAATCGAAGGCAGCGAGCGGAACTTCTGGCGAAGAAGCTTGAAGAGATTTACGTCCTTTTGAACCAGGCCGCGAGCGACAACATCCAGCGGTACCAGGCCATCTTCGCCAAGCTTCGAAATGGCGCGGAAACGTCACCAGCAGGATTGGAACCTTCGGCGTACCACCTCGACCTTCACAAAAAGATAGTCATGTACGTGCGCTTGTACTTTCCGCTCCTCGGTCCCGCGCATCAACACATGTTCCGCTGCAACAACCGAATCTCATGGATCGTTCATCGTCTGGCAAGCGGTGAGCAGGTGGAGCAAAAAGACGTTCTTGAAGCCTTCGGTGCCTACGGCGACAGCCTGCGCAACCTGGAACAGGAAATCATCGACAACAAGTCTCTGCTAGTCGGCGATCGCGCGTGGCCACGTCGGTACAAAGTGGCCAACAACCACACACCCGTGCCCGACACGGCCGAGGGCTTGAACCCCTGAACGCGGCGCCGCGTTCGACCTTGCCGGGGTAAAGACGGCCCAGATGGCGACCGACGTGAGGGGTTGGTCCAGCGCGCTCAAGCCACCGTCGGCGGCGCTTGCATCCTTCAAACTGTGGAAGGAATCCGGCCGGTTGTATCGCACACTCGGCGCCTTGTGCCTGCTGCCGAGAGCGCGTGATGCTGGAAAATCTGACGGTCGAACAACTGCGTGGCATCTTGGAAGTGCGCCATGCGCGCGCTCAGGTGCTCGTGGAACGGGCCGTCGAGGGAGGGGCCCGCGCGAGAGCGCGTGTGCTGGAGCATTTTCCCCATGTCTTGCCCCTCGATAGCCCGTTCGGCGCGACCGAAGGTTCTCTGATCGATGTGCCCTCTCTGGAGATCTACTCGGAGATTCGAGGACGGCAGAAGGCGCTCTATGGCGAGGACGACCGCGTCGAGGTAGCCGACTGCTTGGACGCCGCACGCCGGCTCCGCGCACGGTCGGTGGCCGCCATCGTGGAGCGACGCAACCTGATCGCCACGGCCGGCGGATCGGTCAGCATCGGCGGCCGCACCCTGGAACAACGGTACGCGATGGCGGGCAAGGTGTTGTGCCAAAGGGAGGCGTTTCGCACGCAACCGAGCGCAGCCGTTGGCTCCGCCTTCCTTGTCGCCCCCGACATCATCGCAACGGCTCATCACTGCCTCAACGCGGGCAATCTCGGGACACGCTGCGTGGTGTTCGACTTCGAAACGGGCGCCGACAGGATCGCTCCTACGACCTTCCGGACCGATCAGATGTATGGCTTGGGCCAGTACCTCGCGGGAGCGTTCGACGACGACGGGACGGACTGGGCGCTGGTGCGCCTTGATCGATCGGTCAACGATCGTTCGTTCCTCCAACTCGCGAGGAACTCGCGGCCCCCCGACCTCACCCCGCTTTACGTCATCGGGCATCCGTCAGGGCTGCCCAAGAAGATCGCGGGGAACGCGGAAATAAGGGACAACACGCCTCCCACGCATTTCGTGGCCAACCTGGACACGTACGGAGGAAACTCTGGATCTCCCGTCTTCAACGCCCTGACCCACGAGGTCGAAGGCATCCTCGCGCGCGGCGACGCGGACTTTGTTCCGCTTGGAGACTGCTATGCGTCCTTGATCTGCCCTCTCAGTGGTTGCAGCGGGGAAGACTGCGTGCGAATCGCCCCCGTCGCCGAGTTTCTTGCCAGCTAGCCGCTTCGGAATCATCGAAAGGAACCTCATGCACATGGTCACCATCGCGCCCATCGAAGGCGCCACCCGTGAAATCCGTCTCGGCGTCCAGCGCGGCACCGTGACGCTTCGGTCCAGCGACGGCCTGCAGGTCGCCGGCTGGGATGCGGTGACCGGGAGCCTGTTGACGCTGCGACAGGACGAGCCGTTGGCCGTGTCGAAGCTGTTCGATTCGACCATCCTGCTCCAAACGCCAACCGGTGAAAAGGGGCTTTTCAACGTCCATCTTGAACTGCGCGTCGACGAGCCCGAACGCTTGGACATCGGCGTGCTGGTCGCCCACGTGCACCTCGACTGCGATGCGGACCGCGACGGCGCCGTAGGGCTGAACGAAGAAGGAAAAGCCAATTGGATTTGGGGCGAGAACGGTCGCGGTGCAATGGTGCTGGTGGACAACGACCGCGACGTCACCTCCGAGACGCTGGATGAAAGGGAGCCGATCGTGGTCCGCCCCCTTGGCGTCGACGCACTGCCCCCCGGCGTGAGCCTGAGGCTTTCCACTGCTCCCGAAGCGGCACTGAACATGTCGCTGCTTCGATGGAGAGGCGATACCTACGAGAAGGTGATCGGCCGGCTGCCCGGCGAAGCACCTCAACAACTCGTCACCGCCGCGACCGTACACCCAAGCGGAGAGACCCTCTATCTCGCGGCCCATGCGTACCCGGGCCCCTACTTCGAGGGACTTGTCATCTTCAATCTCGAGTTGGTGCAAGAGGTCGGGGCCGCGGAGCGCGTGATCGCGGCCGATCGTGTCATGCTGCGCGTCGCGCCATGGATCATGACGCCGAACACCCAGCCGGCCGTAAAGATCTACACCACGCGCGTCGCGCACGGCAAGAACAACAACGCCGAGTTCCTGGCCGGATTGAAAGCGGCGGTCGAGGCCGAAAAGCTGACCCTCGAGATCATCGAAGCGGGAGATCATCGAGACGATCGGTGGATCCAAGACGAGATCGAAATCGGCTACTCGCAAACCCATCGCGGGACCATTCCCGTCGTCTTCGACAGCCCCCGCGATCGGGGTTTGGACTCGTACCCGGAAGCCAAGATGCTTGGCGCGGACTTCGGCCATTTCGTGGTCGGCGGTGGCGTGCCCGGCTCTCTCGATTCGTTCGGAAACCTTGAGGTATCCCCGCCGGTCACCGTCGGTGGGAAAAACTATCCACTTGGCAGGGTGATCGTCGGAGGCCGACGAGACAACGATTTGGCGCACGACTCACGTCAGATGATGGCCGAGGTACGGCAGTTCCTTTACTCGCAAAGGGTTCAGTTCCCGTTCGAGCTGTACACGGACTGGCTGGCCGTCGCTCACGTCGACGAGATCGTCTGCTTCGTACCCGACGAAGCGGCCCCGAAAGGGTTTCGCTGCTTGCTTGCAAGCCCGGCAAAAACCAAGGCGGTGCTGCTGGACCTGCACCACGGCGGGCACGGAGACGCCATCCTGTTCGAGGGCAAAACACGCGATGGCGCGGACGCGCAATGCACCGTCACCGAAATGCTCGATGACGCGCCGTTTTGGAAGGCCAACGAGCACTACCAGACCGTGATGGACGAGAACCGCGTCATTCTTGAACGCGAACTTGGTCTTGTCTCGGCGGACTTCGTGCAGATTCCCGTGGCGTTTCGATCGGCGGCGCGTCCGGACGGATCGCTCAGACGGACCTTGGCGTACTTCCCGGATATGGTCAACCACTTGGTGGTGGGTACCACCAGCATCGTGCCAAAACCCTACGGGCCGGTGGTGGACGGCGAATGCGCTTTCGAGAAAGCATTCAAGAGCGCGTTGCCTGGCCGACGCGTGGTGTTCATCGACGACTGGTACTCGTACCACGAGATGTCGGGTGAAGTGCACTGCGGCACCAACGCGTTGCGCCGACCGTTCTCGGCTTCGAAATGGTGGAGCGTCAAACCCGAGGGCGGTTACGACATCAAGGAGTTGAAGTTCTAACGATCCGGACCGCGCGCAATACGGTTCGCCGAATCAGGCTCTCCGATCGTGGTTTGAAAATCGGACGGATCTCGCGGTTGTGGAGCCGAACCCACGTCGCCATGCTTGCGGCTCCCCGGTGCGGCAAGCCTCTTGGGCGTGCGGTGCAACGGGACCCCGCATCGCCAGCTGCTGGCCCTACAGGCTCAAGACAGCACGCCATCCAAGCCAGACGGATTCACGAGCGCGCGGGATGCGGCCCCGCTTAGATGGCCGTGCCTTTGGCGCTGGGCCCGCTCGGTGTTCGCCCGACGGCAACACGCGGGCGTTGAGAGCTGCACCTTGTGCGCCCGTGGCGAACGATCGCCGCATCCCCAATCCTAAGGATGCCGTGTCCGAAGTCGGCTGATACGTTATGGCCACATGGAACAACAAAGGGCATCTATGCATCGACTCGCACGAGCAGGCATCTCGCTGGTTGCTGGCTCTGTTCTCGTCAGCAGCATGCAGGGCTGCGTCACCACATCCGTTCGAAATTTCGCGCCAGACGAACTCAGTGGTCAGGGCAAGGGCACCGTCATGCTCTATCTGCACCACGCAGCAGTGGTTCCGAAAGACGAGCAATACCTTAAAGCCGCAACGCTCCAGGCGTTCCCCAAGCTTAAGGATGCCTTGGACGGTTGCAAGCCCACAGGTGCGAGCATCCAATCGCTGGCGGCGGTGATCGTTCCCGTCGTGGGCAAGTTGCTGTTTGATCTCTACGTGGACAAGCAGGCTCGCGATTTGGAGGCTCTGAAGGAGTCGTCTGAAAAGTCCTACCACGCCCGCGCCGTCCTTCGGGCGGACGGGTTGTCGGCCGCCGTAAGTGGCGGCCACTGCTTCGTCGTCACCCGCACCACAGACGACGATGCCGTTCCACAGTTCGTCGCGGTACTCGCACTGAGCCGGGCGCCAAAGGAGCTTGTCCCTGGCCAAACCGTCGAAGCGTTCACGTTCCGCCCAACGTATGCCGCAGCACGGTCGGCCGTCGCCGTGACGCGGAAGGCCGACAAACCGAAGATCTCGACGTCGTTCGCGGTGTCGGTGCGCGCCATCGGCATCCAGGACAACAAGCTGCCTGCGTTCGCACAGGTTGGCGAAGCGGCCGTCACGGTGCCCGGCATGGTTCTGAGCAATGCCATTCGTCCGGACAACGTGGGCTGTACGAAAGAATGCCCTGCCTCGGACCCCATCCCGTTGGTGCCCGGCACCGGAACGTTGGCGGTCGGCATCGGCGTGACGGAAAAAGGAGAAACTGGAATCGACTTCGACGCCGCGACGAGCGAACTGAGCGCCATCAAAGCAGCGATCGGCCCGATGATCAGCGAAGTCCTCAAAGAAAAGCTCAAGTAGGCCCAAACATGGCACGCGCGAACGCTGCCGGTGCTGCATGGACGGCAGCAAGGGCAAGCATCCTCCGCCTCGCCCAAAGGTATCCCGGCATCACAGGCGTGGACTACGGATACATCTACAAGGGAGGCCAGCGGACCCGGCGCCTCGGCGCGCGGTTTCACGTCAAGCTCAAGCGACCGATCGAGGAAGTCCCGGCCTCGGAGGTGCTTCCCACCTCAGTTGATGGCCTTCCGTGCGACGTGATCCAGGCAAGCTACGACCTGCTGTCGTCGCCCCAAGCCATCTGCAACCCCGTGCAGCTTGGAGTGAGCGTTGGCAACTTGCAGCGCGGCAGCACCGGCACGGTTGGTCTCATCGTGCGCGACATGGTGAGCGGAAAGCCGGTCATCCTCAGCAATTGGCACGTGCTTTGCGGAAACGTTCAGGCTCGCGCTGGAGACGTGCTCGTACAGCCGGGCCCACATCACATCGGCAATGCGGCCCCTCGTCCAGTGGCCCATCTGACACGCTGGCTACCGCTGAGCACGGGCTACGACGCCGCCATCGGAATCTTGGATCCGGCCACCAACGCGACGAACAACTTGTTCGGAACGGCGGTCGCCGTCAAAGGCGCGGCCCCGCCGCGTACCGGGATGTCCCTAATCAAATTCGGCGCTCTGACTCGAGCCACGCATGGCGTGGTCGACGGCGTGAACGGCTCTTACGTACTTGATTACAGCGGGCGCGGAGATGCGGCGCGTCAAATGGACGGGGTGATGATTCGGCGCGACGCCAGATTCCCCGAAGCCGAGATCAGCCTGGAGGGCGATTCAGGAGCAATCTGGGTGGACTCCAAGAACCGGGCGGTGGCACTTCTCTTCGCGGGAGAAGATGGAGTCGGTCCGACCGCGGAATACGCACTCGCGCATTCCATCGATCGCGTCTTCTCTCTACTGCAGCTGCAACCGCTTTGAACGTTCGCTGCGAGACGCCTAGTTTCCCGCTAGCTTTGTTCGCGTGCTGACATCCAAGAACGAGGCCGAGACCAGATGTGAAGGTTTCGAGGCAAGCAGGAAACCGTTTCAGCAGAACGACGAGAAGTACTTACGCAACTGAGCACGGCTGAATGGGCGGGGTCTCGATCAGTGCCCGCAGGGCATCGATCGTCATGTGGCTTCGGTCGACCACCAGTCGTCGTTGTGCTCGAGCATCCTGACGATGGTGGTGCCGCCAAGAACTCTTCAGCAGCTCTGATGCCGCTGCGTTGACGTCCCCAAGTTGCTTGACAGTCCTCGTGCCAAATCCGCAGCGGGCTGCCTGGTTCCACGGCGCGGCACACGTTCGTCTTTTGTCGGACGCGATGCGAGTAAAGCCGGGTACTCATTCAATGCCGCGCCCTCCCCATACGCGACAGCGATGGTGATCCATACGCACCTACCAGAAACTACAGCAACGACGACCATCGTGGAAAACTCGATTCAAAGCCTGCTAAATTCAACACACAGAACGTAATGATTCCTATTTATTCAGGAGAATTTTATGCGTGTGATGTTGGGCTTCGCCATCCTCTTTTCTTCGCTTGCTTCGACGGCGCAAGCCAAGGACTTCCAGGTTCAGAACCGCGAGCAAACAAAGGACGGGCAGACGTTCACGTACCGCAGCGTGGACGCATCGGCGGTCGGCTTGAAAGGAAGAGTCGAACTCAAACTGATCAACATGCCAGACGGCAAGTATTTGTACGACACCCGCATGCAGAGCGATCCCGCGAAAGAACTGAATCGGAGTATCTGCGCCTCCGCCGGACGCTTTCCACCCGCGACGGAAGGCATCGTGATCGTTGGTGGCGACATGACCATTCCACTGTTTTGCGGTGGACCGGATCATTCCACGAAGGCTCCGCAAGTGGACTCCCGTGTGACGCCCAACGTTACCCCGCAAAGTCTTCCGGGTGATCAATGGGACTATCGTCCCGTGCTGGATTTGTTCTACGGTGCTTCGGCACCGGCGGGCTCTTGGAATTACGTGGAAGCAGCTGCGGGCGTGGACTTTTCCACGCCATCCGGTGGCACGTTGACCGTTCAGTTCTCTGCTGCGATTCCAGGTTGCTGGGGATGGAGTTCCGCAACGGGCAGCATCGGTCGTCCCACCGCATCGGCCTATACCTCCGCCCTCTGCTACATGAACCCTGGTCTGGCCAACACCGGTGGCCGCGGCGTCAACGCGTCGGCCACGTCCGAACACCAGACGACATCGAGGTTCGGGGTGATCTACATCTATTGAAGACCACGCGAGTAAGAAAGCCGGTGAGGTCGCTATCCACTAGCGGCCTTACCTCTCGCATCGGTGCGACCACTCGCGGCCAACCGCCTAGCACAACCGCCGCCGTCCCCCAGGATGCGGCGCTCCTCTTCAGAAATCTTATGAAGAGCTGTTGGTCGTTCAACGCCCTCCGACAAAGCACGAAAACTCCCTTGGTCAAAAGTGTTTCCCATCTACGCACTCTTGAGTAAATGTGCCCGACCATGATGGCATTGCGGTCGCGAATTCGACGCTACATTCGCCCCGCCCAATTCGGGCGATCCGACATGAGGAGGAATGGTGAGCAGTTGGGCCTGGGATCTTGTTCAATCGGTCGAGCGCGCAACCGACACCCAAGCGCTGTTCGACGTCATCGACGCCTCTGCGAAGACACTTGGCTTCGAGCACTGTGCCGTCGGCATGCGACTCGCGGCGCCGGTGAGCCGGCCGCGGACGTTCATGATGAGCAGCCAGCCTCGGGCTTGGCGAACGCGGTACGTGTCCGCCGGCTACCTCGGCTCGGATCCGACGGTTCGCAACGGCGCACTGAGCGAGGCCCCGCAGATCTGGAGCGACGAGGTCTTTCGCGATGCTCCGGAGTTGTGGAGCGAAGCCCAATCGGCTGGCCTGCGCCATGGATGGGCCCAGTCAAGCCTGGACGCTGTCGGCCTGGGCACCATGATCACGGTCTCTCGCTCTTCGGAGCCGATCACGGCGTCCGAGATCAAGGAAAAACTGCTGCGCATCCAGCAACTTGGGCACATGGCCCACCTGGCGTTCCAGCAGCGCTTGGGAAGCCGCTCGGAGCAAATCGTCGAACTCACCGGCCGCGAGAAAGACGTGCTGCGTTGGGCCGCTGATGGGGCCACGTCAGCTCAAACGGCCGCGGCACTTCGCGTCAAAGCCGACACTGTGAATTTTCACGTCAAGAACGCCACCGCCAAGCTCGGCACTTCAGGCAAGACCGCAACCGTCGCAAGGGCCCTGCTCATGCGGCTCTTGGACTGATCGCGGCGGGAAAGCTCAGTCGACCGGCCTTCCCCGCTTCGTCCACCTGTTGTTTCTGGTAGTTTTCTCGGATCCGGCACGGAATTGCAATGTTGCCTTTGGTTGCATTGATAAGGCACTTGGTGACACGGCTAACGTTTCTGCACGGTACCGCCGAACGTTTGTTGCGCTCCGATCTGGATCGCATTGGCCGGTACCGACATCGCGTGTTCGTTGACGGGCTCGGTTGGCAGCTTGAAAGCCACGGAGGCATCGAGCGAGACCAGTTCGATCGCCTCGATACGTGGCACGTCGCGGCCATCGCCCCGCAGACGGATCGCCTCGTCGGCGTGGCTCGTCTGCTGCCGACCCACCGTCCCTACCTTCTCGCGGACGTGTTCCCCCAGCTCGTGTCCAGCATCCCTCGCGACCGCGGCATCTGGGAACTGTCGCGCTTCGCCGCAGCCGATGACGTCGGCGCCGCGCCGCGCTCGCAGATCGCATCGCCCATCGCCGTGCAGCTGATGCGCCAGGTGCTGGCCATCGCCGAGGCCAACCAGGTCCATCGGCTGATCACCGTCTCGCCGGTTGGCATGCTTCGCTTGCTTAAGACATCGGGGTTCGCCGCAGAGCGAGCCGGCCGTAGCACGGTCGTGGACGGTGCGAGGCTCGAGGCGCTGTGGATCGACGTCCCGCCAATCATTCGCGCGTCATCTCCGCCGACGTTTCCCTCACAACCGCTCTCGCACGCGCAGCGCCCCCTTCATGGCGTGGGCTGCTAACCTCTTCAATCCACAACGCCATTGCCGCTCTTCTGGACGCCCTCTTCTCACTGCGACGACGACACCTTGCGCGCGCGTCTGGAAGCCGCCACGGCTGAACTGGAGTTCGAGATCTATGGCCTTGTGACATGGCTCCCTTTGTCTGCGAACCAGCCCACCGCCCACTTGCTGACCAATGCTGACGAACGGTGGAAATCCGTGATCATGAACCGCGACCTTGGCCAAGCTCGCGCCATCGTGGACTGGTGCAAAACCCACCACGAACCGATTGCCTGGAACGCCGAAGCCATGCCATCACTTGATGCTTTGGAGGGGCCAGCGAACGACGGCAGGATGGGCCGCCGCCATCGCTGGTCGCAAGGGGTCCGAGACAGTTTGGGCGTGGACGGAATCCTCACGCTTTCGCGCTCGCATCCGATCGGCGTAGAGGAAGCACAGCGCAAGCGCTTCATGTTCCGAATGCTGGCCACGAAGGCGCACCAACGATGGCTGGGCCACGTCCGCGCTCGTACGATCGCCGAGCTGCCGGATCAGCTGTCCCCGCGCGAGATTGAAGTGCTGCGTTGGTTCGCGGACGGGAAGATCGCCGAGGACGTGGCCACGCTGCTGGGCATCAAGCTGACGACCGTTCGCTTCCACGCCACGAACGCGGCACGAAAGCTAGGTGCCGAGAACACGACGTCGGCTGCGTATCGGGCGCTTGTGTTGGGCTTGCTTCACAGGCCCATCGACTGAGTGGAACGCGTGGTGCGCGGATCTCCACATTCAGCCACAACTCGCTCTCACTCGGTACTGCGCCAGATCCAACTGTCGATGTTGGTAGTTCACAGGGCGAGCAGCTCGCTTTGCAATGGGCGAGTCGACCTCAGCCCGTGCTCCTCGTCCTCAATCAAACCGAATCTTCCATGAGGCTACCAACTCAACAACCCTCCATGCTCAAAAAACTTCTTCCGCTCGCCTTCCTGTCTGTCTGCGGTGCTGCGCCTGCAGCGCCCGTCGTCGACCAGCTGTCTCCGCTTGTCCACGTCGGTTCTCAGGTCATCTACTATCTCAACCAGACCGCGCCAGTCACGTATGCCCAAAGTTTTCGACCGAGCCACAGCACTGTAAGCGGCGCGGGGGTGGCACTCCCCAACATGTCGGGCATCCCCGAGGTCATCATCAGCCTCTACGACCGACTCCCCACGAACGGGGGCAGCGCACTGGCATCCGGTACGGCATCTTGGCCAGCCCAGGGCGAATACTTCTTCGATGCATTCTGGCATCCGGTCGCTGTCACCCCTCTCCACACCTACTATCTGCTGATCACTTCAACCGCATCGTTCTGGGGATCCGCTGACGGATACAGCGATGGCGCCTACGAGGGCACGTCTTTGGACGGGTTCACGCAGCCTCCAGGGACCGATTTTGTGTTTAGTACGTTCGCGGACGACGGTGTTGTGGCCGAGGTTTCGGAGCCGGGGTCGTTGGCGTTGTTGGGGCTTGGGTTGCTCGGGATTCTCGCTCGGCGGGGCGTCAGGTATCGTCTGCACGTGTGAGCTGGATCACGATCTATCAAAAGTCGGGACGGCAGCTGAATGTGGCTTCTTCCGGCCACGAGCTGTCGTTCAGTTTGAAGAGGCGACCGTCAGCTCTGCATCGCAAAGCTGACTTAGCGCCCAGTCAGCCCTGGTTACCGGCACGTGCGCGTTCAATTGCTTCCGCCAGCGCCTGCGGCTCGATCGGCTTGACCAGGTGCACGTCGAAACCAGCCGCGCGGGTACGCGCGCGATCGGCCGCCTGGCCCCAGCCTGAGAGCGCCAGCACCGTCATGCGCCGGCCCCAGTCGTGCTCGCGCAGTGCGCGGCACAGTCCGTAGCCGTCCATGCGCGGCATGCCCAGGTCCAGCACCGCGATGTCCGGCCGCGTGGCCTCGGCTTGCGCGAGGCCCTCCACGCCGTCGTAGGCAGTGGACACCTCGTAGCCCATGCTGCCCAGTACGTCGGACAGCGTGTCGGCGCCGTCGCGGTGGTCGTCCACGATCAACAGGCGACCCGAGCGGCGTCCGTCGTCCGCCGCGCTGGCTTGCGCGTATGCGAACCCGGCGCCGGCCAGCGGCAGCCGCACCACGAACTCGCTGCCCTGGCCCAGGCCGGGGCTGGTGGCCTGGACCGTGCCGTGGTGCAGCGCGGTCAGCTGCTGTACCAGCGACAAGCCGATGCCCAGCCCACCGTGCCCGCGCTCGGACGGCGTGCCGCCCTGGTAGAACAGCTCGAACACACGCTGGAGCTGGTCGGCGGCGATGCCGACGCCCTGGTCACGCACGCGCACCACGGCCTGTCCGGCCTCGCCACGCAGCGCCAGTTTGATCGGCCTTCCTCGGGCCGAGTAGCGCGCTGCGTTCGTCAGCAGGTTGGCGAACACCTGTACCAGCCGCACCTCGTCGCCCAGCATGCGCATCGGCGTGTCGGCCAGGTCCAGCGTCAGCGCATGCGCATCGGCTTGCAGCACGGCATGGGTGCTCTCGGAGGCCGCGCGCAGAACGTCCTGCAGGACCAGCGGCGCCAGGCTCAGCTCCAGCTTGCCGCGCGTGATGCGGCTCACGTCCATCAGATCGTCGATCATGCGCGCCAGATGCGTAACCTGCCGGCCGATGACGCCGGCATGGCGCAGCAGCCTGGCCTCGTCCTGGCCACCGCGGCGAATCAGCTCTGCCGCGCTGCGGATTGGTGCCAGCGGGTTGCGCAGCTCGTGCGCCAGGGTCGCCAGGAACTCGTCCTTGCGCCGGTCTGCCTCCAGCAGCGCGGCCTCGGCGCGCTTTCGGGCGGTGATGTCGCGCCGCGTGCCCCAGGCGCGCACCAGGCGGCCGGCCTCGACCACGCCCAGGAAGCTGGAGGCAAACCACAGCGGCTGCCCGTCGCCTCCCGGTGACGACCATTCTCCTTCGCCGCCGCGGTAGCCGGCCGCGATCAATTTGTCCAGGTACCGGTGTACCCGGGGGTCCACCGCGTCCAGCATCCAGCCCAGGCCAAGACCCACCGCAGCGTCGGCATCCGCCAGGCCATACATGCGCGCCAGCACCGCATTGCATTCAGCCAGTCGGCCGTTGGCGAACAGCGCCGCGATCTGCTCCGCGGGCGGCAGCTGCAGCTCCACCGGCGGCTGGAACTCCATGCGCCAGATGCCCTCGCTGGTGCTGGCCAGGAAACCACGGTAGCGCTCTTCGCTCTCGCGCAAGAGGCGCTCCTGCTCCATGCGGTGGCTGACGTCCTGAAAGAGGATGGCCACCTGCAGGTCGTGCGCCTCACCGATGGGCGAGGCAAGCACGTCGAACCAGCGCCCCATCGCGGTCGACCCGTGCGTGAAGCGCACCGGCTCGCGCGTGATGCCCACCTTGCCGTAGGTCTGGAACCAGAACTCCTCCAGTTCGGGCACCAGTTCGCGTGCCGTGCGCCCGACCGGCCGGACCAGTCCGGTCTGCCGCTCGAACACGGCGTTGCATTCCATGAAGCGGTAGTCGGCGGGGCGGCCCTGCGCGTCCAGCAGGATCTGGACGACACAGAAACCCTGGTCGATCGACGCCAGCAGCCGGCTGTAGCGTTGGCTGGAGCGGCGCAGTGCCAACTCGACCTCGCGCCGTTCGTGGATGTCGGTGACCGCGCCAGCGAAGCCCAGGAATTCGCCCTCCGGGCCCAGACGGGGCTGGCCCGCATCCATGACCCAGCTGTAGCTGCCATCGGGACGGCGCACGCGGTGTTCCAGTGCGAAGGTGCACTGCTGCTCGGTGGCCCTGGCGAATGCTTCCTGGGCCGCGAGACGGTCTTCCGGGTGCACCGTCTCCAACCAGCCAAAGCCAAGGCCGGCGGCTTCGGGCATGCCGGTGAACTGGCTCCAGCCGCGCGATAGGAAGCTGCACACCCCGTCGGCTTCCGTGACCCAGAGCATGGCCGGTGCGGAGTCCGCGAAGTCGCGCAGCAGCTGCTGCGCGGTGATGGCAGACGTGATGTCCAGTGTGATGCCGTCGAACTGCGTGGCCACACCCGCGTCCGAGAACACCGCGCGCCCGACCGCGTGGATCCATTTCTGCTGGCCCTGCGGACCGACCGTTCGGTACACCTCATCGAAGGGCCGGCGGTCCTGCACTGCGCGCTCCACCGAATGGCGCACGCGTTCGCGGTCGTCGGGATGCAGCCGCTCGAAGAACAGCTCGACCGTCGGGCGCGCGTCCTGGGACAGGTGGAAGTGGGACTTGGTGTTGTCGTTCCAGACCAGATCGCCGAGCGGCAGCGGATTCAGCCAGACGCCTACACCTGCTGTCCGAACTGCGGCATCAAGACGATCCGAAGAACTGGCCGAAGGGGGCGATTGATCCATTGGCAAGCTCCAATCTTGCGGCGCGCCGGCACTTGGCGGCGTTGTCAAGGCGCACGCTGACGACAGCCGTGCGGCGGTCGAGGTAGGCCGCTGTTCCGAGGGATAGCTGTGGAGGGGCCGGATGCCTCACAGCTGCGATGTAAGCAGCGATGCCAGTTTCTCCATGGCTCGCTCGCGCAAAGGTCTGTCGCGCCAATCCTGGAAAGTTACTGGTTTGGTGGCTTTGAGATCGGTTTCAAACTGCTGTGTCTGCTCCGCGGCGAACTGGGCGTCGTAGATGTTCAGATTGGCCTCGTCATTGAGCCTGAACGAGCGGTTGTCGAAGTTCGTGGAGCCGACAGAAACCAGCAGTCCATCCACAAGGAAGACCTTGCAGTGGAACATCGTCGGTTGGTACTCGTTGATCTGGGCTCCCGCCTGCAGGAGAGGACCCCAACTCGCCCGCGATGCAGCGCGTACCGTCTGCGCGTCGATGATGGGACCTGGCGTGATGATCCGCACGCGCACTCCGCGCCGAATGGCCTCCACGAGCGCCGCGATGGTCAGCGCGTCCGGCACGAAATACGCGCTCGACAAGTCGATGGTCCGGGTCGCCGCGGCAATCGAAAGCAGGTACATCAGGTGCATGCTCTCGCTTCCTCCGGAAGGTGAACTGCTAAAGACTTGCGCGCGGCCTTCTCCCACTGCGGAGAGGGCTGGAAAGTAGATCTGGCCGTGCAGCACCTCGCCTGATGCCTTGATCCAGTTGTCCATGAACACTGCCTGCATTTGGGCAACGACAGGGCCTTCCACGCGGAAGTGCGAATCGCGCCAGTGTTTCGCGTCCTGCGCATCGCCTGTCCACTCGGGCGCAATGCCGACGCCACCGGTAAAGCCGACGCGCCCGTCCACGATCAGCAGCTTTCGGTGGGTGCGGTTGTTCAGCCGTGCCAAGTCGTACCAGACCGGTTTGTGGAACTTGCGGATCTGCACGCCTGCAGCTTCCATCTCTTCAAGGAAGCGCTCGTCGATCTTCGCGCTGCCCACCCAATCGAGCAACACATGCACCGGCACGCCAGCTTTGGCCCGCTCGGCCAGCGCGTTCGCGAACGCTCGGCCGATCTCACCGGACCAATAGATGTACGTCTCGAACGTGATGCTTTGGCGCGCTGAGCGAATGGCCGCGAGCATGGGCGGGAAGATCTGATCGCCGTTGTGGAAGGCGGCAAACCGATTGCCCTGCAGGATCGGAGGCCCAAGAAGGACACCGAGTGCTCGCTGGTACTGCGGATCGTCCAGTGCGTACTGCCGAGCAACCTTCTCCTCCAACTTCCGTTCACCGCTAGTGAAGTTGAGGACAACCAGAGTTGCTGCGACGGTCAGGATCACGGTGAACGCGATCAAGATGGCTGGACGCCACGTCACTTTCATAGAAAAGCCTCAGCATCGTTGTTTTTCAGTCGAAAGGTTGCACCTCTCGAGGGGGTGTCAAGGTCAATCAGCGTACCGCGCCCAGACTTGGACCATGGGCCTCGCTTCGAGCCAGTGGCTTCCAGGCCCGCAGGCCGCGATGGCTTCAGCGAGGCGGGCTTTGAGGAGCCATCGATTCATCTGCGAAGCTTCCATCCATCCGCAGACGAAGCGCCGACCCTCGATTTGCAAAGCTAGTGCTTTGCCTGCAATTCGAATTTGCTCCATACGCTTGCCTGAAGAAGTACGACGATCCGTCTTGCTGGCCAGTTGGCGCCTTTCACCCGCTACGGGGCCTAGCTCTGTCTGCCGCGCTCATCAACGGTCGTTGGCCAGAACGACGTTCTCACAGCGTCGGCACGGCGCCTACTATTTCTGCTTCTGAAGCGCGTTGAACATCGCGCTGCCGATGAGTCCGTGGATCTGGGTCGTGGGGTGCATGACATCCCAAAAGAGAAAAGGCGGCAGGAACGCCGAAAAATTGATGTTCATGCAGGTCGCCGGATTGCGAAACAGGCAGTCCACAGCGCCCGTGCCCGGCGCGAGATATTCCAACGCAGGAAGGTCTGTGGAGACTTGACCTGCGGCAGCCAATGCCGCGCCAAGTGCAAACACGTCCAAGCTGACGATGCGCGCACCGGGAAGTTCCTGAGACAAGCTCGCCAAGGTAGCGCTCAACAGTGCGTTATGACCCTGGCTGAGTTGTGTGAAAGCTGCGCTAGCACCTTGTGCCTGAGCGAAGGGCGTGATCCCCATGTCAGCAAGGTTGGGAACCAGGAAGGATCGCGCTCCCATGGCGTAAAGCTGACGCACGGACGCGGCAACGTTGCCAACCACGTTGGACGGCGTGCTGGTCATGCCCTGCAAGTAGTCATTTGATCCGCTCCAGACGACGTACAAGGCGGCGCCAGGCGCCCTCTTGCCCATCAAAAGGGTGTTGAACAGTTGGACTTGGCCCAGCAGACCAGGAACCGTGAAGCCGAGGGGTGACAGCGAACTGATGCCGGAGGTGGAGCCTCCAAAAGCGAAGCTCACGCCAGCCTTCGACACACGCGCGGTCAGGGTCAGCGACGGGGCCAGTTCGGACCCGTTCTTGCGGCTCATCAGGTCCCAAAGGTATTCGGCGGCAACAGGGCCATTCGTGAACCGCCCCTGCCAGTAGGTGGCATGGGGCGAAATCGAAGGCGGCAGCGCCGGGACCATCTGCTGCGCTGTGGTCGCGACGAACGCGTTGCCCGTGTCTGACAAGCTGTCGCCGAACACGTACATCTCTTGGTAATTGGAACGGCCGGCCCACGAAAACTGGGTGAGACCAAAGCCGATGACAAGCGCCATCCCGCGCCATAGCGCCCTTAAACGAACGTTCATGATTTCCCCTGTATGCGAGGCGTGGACTTTAAATGCCTGTCATCCGTCTTCCTTGGAAATATCTTTGCTTACAAAAGAAAGAGGTCAGGTCTGACATTTCACGCTCCCAATCATGCATCTGCAGTTCGAATGAAGAGAAAGAACACGAATCATTGCTGTTAATAAATTGTGTGACTCATTAACCATCGAGAGAGGTTTCAACTAGTGGCGCGCCCCCAACGCCAAGAGAGAGTCTGTTGTTTTTAGATAACAAAGGCCACAAGGGTTAGCAACAAAATCGCACAGATCGCGCCCATCATCCGTGCGCAAAATGCGTAGCTCTGGTTCGTCGTGCTCTATGATTCTGCCTAAGAATCAACAAATTCCGGGCAACGCCTCTCGTTTGACAGAGCCTCTATGTGCATGCGTGACGTCTGTCATGTGCATTGAGGCCCCTCGTGTTCATGTCTCTTTCCTCACTGCGATCGACTCGGATCGCGGGTTTCACACTAGTTGAAATTCTGGTCGTCTTGGGTTTGATTGGAGTCCTTATCTCCATTGCAGTGCCCGTCTATAAATGGAATCAGGAGCGGCAGAAGGTCAATGCGGCCATCTTGGATATTTCTGTGGTTGCGCTCGCACTCAAAGGCATCGAACTTGATAATCGGGAATTTCCTGCCGAATTGCCGGAAGATCTGCGGAAGCTAGACCCCTGGGGCAATCCCTACCAATATCTTCGCATGCAAGGCGCATCGAATGGCGCAAAACGCAAGGACAAATCACTTGTTCCCATCAATACAGATTTCGATCTTTACAGCATGGGACCAGATGGTAGAAGCGTAGGGCCGTTGACGGCGAAACAAAGTCGCGACGACATCGTCCGTGCTGCCAACGGGCGGTTCATTGGAATCGGCGCGGACTTCTAGAGCATGCACCTGCCCAGGGTGTTCCTGTCCACAGGCCTGTCCAGAAAGCTGTTCTGGGGGATCTTGCTCCTGACGTCTGTGGCGTTCGTCGCGGCAGGACTGAGTTTTCAGCACATCGCCATGCGCTATCAGGAGCAGGCAGCAAGCAAACTCGTGGCGACTGCGAGTCGGGCCTTCGAGCGAGGCGTCCTTGAACGGCTGTTTGCCGCCGAACAGGTAGCAAGAGCAGTTGGGATCGTGACGGAAGACGCCGCGACCGCTCCGATCGGCCAGCAGGAGCGGATGTTCCGGCAGATCCGTATCGAGCACGCCGGGCCTAGTCTAGCGAACGCAGTCGCCGGGCGTTTGTCGCGATTTACCCTATCGGCGCGCGCAGACGGTGGTTTGGATGGTGTCCTCAGGGTGCCGTCGGCCGATGGTGAGACCGACATCGTGGCGTTGCTCGCAGACGACTATCTCTGGATGCACGCAGACACGGCCTTGCTGCGGATTTGCATCCGGTCTGACGAACTTGCGCAGCGGTGCCTGGACGGGGCTGCCTTGTCCAGTCGACCTACGGTAGTTCGCACCTTGAACTTTGAGCCGTACCTTCAGGGCCTTCCGTGGGAGGTGACCGCGCAGGGCACCGATGAGGTAGAGCGGTTCGGGCCCCTGAGCGTGGGCCTGGTGTCCATCAGCTTCGTGGCCTTGTTCACGCTCATGGCCGCGGCGGGCGCGTCCGTCTTTCTGCGCCGCGTCACCGAGGCCTTGGCCACCCTGGTGAGCGCCAACCGCGCGGCCCAGGAGGGGCGGCTGGCCGAGCGCATCGATACCACCCGGTGGAAAGACGAGCTGCTCGAACTCGGTGCTTCGTTCAACGCGATGATGCAATCGCTCGAGACCAGCTTCAGCTACCAGCGCGCTCTTCAGAGATTGGATGCAGCCATCGTGTCGCGTGCACCGATGACTGACTTGATTGCGTTGGTGCATGCTTACGCAGCCGAACGCGGTGAGGCGCTCGCGCTGCGGGTGTCTATGGACGAGGCGGACCTGACGGGCGTGCCATCGCCCGCTCACGAGGCCGTGTGCGGCAACTGCATTCCACTGATTGACCTGGAAGGCAAAAGATATGGCGTGCGGATTGCCGCGCCGACCGTGCAGTCCGAACAGGCGAGCCAACTGCGAACGGAACTGGAGAACCTGGCACAGCGCCTCGTCATCGCGGCGCAGTCCTACTCCGATCGACGACGCCTGGTCCACCAGGCTGCCACTGACACCCTGACCGGCCTGCACAACCGTTTCGGCTTCATCGATTCACTCGAGCATGCCGTCAGTTCTGGTGACTGGCCAGTCCTCGACGTGGTCTACCTCGACCTGAACGGCTTCAAGGAAATCAACGATGCCTTCGGCCATTCAGCCGGCGACCAGTTGCTGGTCGACGTGGGCGAGCGCTTCGCAGGTAGCTTATCGAATGCCGAAGCCTTTGCAGCTCGTCTGGGTGGCGATGAGTTTGCCTTTGCGTTGCGCCGCGAGGGTGCTGCTGCTGCGATGGAGCGCTTGCAGGGGGCTTTCGTCGAGCCATTCGCGCTGGGAGACATGAAGCTGCGCATGCACGGGAGTTTCGGGGTGGCGCGTTACCCGGAGGATGCGGATACGGTGGCCGAGTTGCTGCGCAAGGCCGACCTGGCGATGTACCAAGCCAAGAACGCAGGCGACGCTCTTGCGCACTACACGCCCGAACTGGAAAGCGATGCAGCGGCCCGTCTGGCGCTGGTGGAAGACATGCGCTCGGCTCTGGCACTTGGACAATTGACACTCGTATTCCAGCCTCGGCTGCAGCGCCAACAGCCTGCCGGGCTGTCGGCTGAGGTGTTGCTCCGGTGGAACCATCCTTCCCTGGGCATGGTGTCACCGGCCCGTTTCATTCCTTTGGCCGAAGAACATGGTTTGATCGACGGCATTGGCGACTGGGTGCTCGCCCAAGCCTGCCAGCAGTTCGCCTACTGGCGGGACGCCGGCTATCCCATCGTCCAGCTCTCCGTGAATGTGTCGCCCAAGCAGTTGCTGGCCGACGACTTCTTCGCTCGGACGGCCGGGCTGCTCGAAAAATGGCAATTGCAAGACGGGGCCATCGAGCTAGAGGTGACCGAAGGGGCCTTGGTCAACGATGTCGCGAAGGCTTCCGAGGGAATGCAAAGGCTGCGCACGGCCGGCTGCCACATCGCCATTGATGACTTCGGTGTCGGCTTTTCGGCACTCGGCTACCTACACCGACTCCCCTTCGATACGTTGAAGATCGACAAGATGTTCGTGGATGAAGTTCACACCAAGCCGGCGTCCAAAGCCATTGCGACGGCCATCGTCGCACTCGCCAAGTCGATGGGGAAGAATGTGGTCGCCGAAGGGGTGGAACATCAACAGCAGGTGGACGTGCTGGACGGCTTGGGCGTTGATGAGTACCAGGGTTTCCTTTTCAGCCGCCCGCTGAGCAGAGAGGCTTTCTCGGACATGCTGGCCCTGCACGGCATCGCAGGATAAGCAGGTTTGCTCACCATGCTTATCGAGCGTATTCCTGCCGGTCGTCGCCTGTTCCTCACGTGGACATCGTGGACCGTGACAGACTGCTTGCTGACATTACCTAGATCGCCGAGTCGCGCACTGAATCCAAGTCTCTACCTGAATCGACCCGGGTTCAGTAGACACCTTCGAGCCTCAAACCTGAGGCCCAATAGGAGGTGCCATGACGAACAAGCAACCCTACCCTGAAGAATTCAA
>NZ_LMMT01000021.1 GCF_001422365.1 Pseudorhodoferax sp. Leaf265
GCGCTCCGGGCAACCTGCGGTGCTCGCGCCATGGGCTGCATTGCGCAACTCGCTTCGTTCACTGCGTTCACTGCGCTCGGACAAGCGCAATGAGTCAGATGTTGAAGCGCGTGGTTCCCCGCGCAGCCCATGGCACTGCGCTCCTCGGCAGTGTCACAGGGGAAATTCCGATCCGGGCCATCGCTGCGCTCGGCCTGGGACCCGGGCCATTGCTGCGCTCGGCCGACGGCCATGGCGGGACGGAGCATGAGGGGTCTCATCGCATCACCACACATTCCCCGCCCCAGGCGTATAGCTCGCGCTGATCACCGCATTGGTCTGCAGCACCGCGCACTTGACCATGCCCGAGAAGTCGGCGATGGCCGCGTCGACCTTGACCATGCCGGCCGTGACCTCCACGTTGGCGGCCTGCACCGAGACCTTGGCCGCGGCCGTGACCGTGATGCCCGCCGTTTCCAGCTTGATGCTGTTGCCGTTGGCGTCCTCCAGCGTGAGCTGGCTGGGGCCGTCCTTGAGCGTCACGCGCGTGCCGCCCGGGGTTTCCAGCGTCAGCGTCTCCTGGCCGCTCTCATCGACCAGCGTGATCTGGATGCCGTTCTTCGAACGCAGGCGCTTGGTGCGGTTGGCGCCGCCGGCCTCGATGTCGGCCGGCGCCGCGGCGCTGCCGTTCCACAGCCCGCCCACGATCAGCGGCGCGCGCGCATCGCCCTGGGCCATCAGCACCAGCACCTCGTCGTCCACGTCGGGCAGCATGAACAGGCCGCGCTGGTCGCCCGCGAACGGGGCGACGACGCGGGCCCAGAGCGGCGCGTCCTGGCCCGTGGCACCGTCGAAGGCCAAGAGGCGGATCTGCACGCGGTTCAGCCGCTCGGGATCGTCCAGCGAGACCACGCGCGCGAGCTGGGCCAGCGCGGCCCAGGGCGGCGCGGACATGAAGGGCAGGTCGCGTTGCATCAGGTCCCCAGATAGGCGCACTCGGCCTGGAATTCGGTGCGGTAGCCCTGGCGCTGGTCGAACAGATGGCGCGCCTGCACCACGTAGTAGCTGTTGTCGAACTGCGGCGCGATGCCGGCCAGCCGCACATGGCAGCCCACGCGCAGCCGCGCGTTGCCCTCGGCCACGCCCTCGGCGCGCACGAAGCGGCGCGCGCGCTGGTCGAACGCGGCCTCGGCCACGGCGCGGGCTTCCGCGTCGCTGTGCACCGCCGGGCCGGCCAGGTGCAGCGGGCGTGCGCCCAGCGCATCGCTGGCCCAGTCCGGGCCGCTGCGGCCGCTGCCGGGGCCGCCATGGGCCAGTGCGCTGGCCTGGCCGCTGACGGGGGCACCGTCGCGCGCGTTCCAGCCCGACACGCTGACGGCACTGACCTGTTCGGCCAGGTCGGCCGTGATGCGCACGCGCGCCAGCTGGCTGTACAGCGTGAGCTCCAGGCTGCCGCGCTGCACCTCGCCGCGCGGCGCCACCTGCAGGCGCTGGCCGACCACCTGCAGGTCGCCATCGAAGCGCGCCAGCAGCCGGCGCAGGAAACCGAGGTCGGTCTCGTCGAGCTGGGCCCAGGTGCCGCGTGGCTGGTCCAGCGCAGTCACGTCGACGACCAGGCCCAGTTCGCCTGCGATGGCGCGCGCCACCTCGGCCGGCGACTGGTCGGTGTAGACGCGCGTGCGGCGGGCGCGGCGGGCGGCGCCCAGCGCGTCTTCGGCCAGCACCACGAGTTCGGGCGGCTTGCCGTAGTCGCAGACCATCTCCAGCGCGCTCACGCGGCCCTGGAAGATTTCCGTGGGGGCGGCGGCGTCGCCGCTGTAGACGGCCAGTTCTGCGCCCAGGCGCAGCGTGGAGCCGGCGTCGAAGGCGAGCTCGGGGCTGCCGTCGGTGGCGACCCAGTTGTTCAGCCGCAGCTCCAGGTGCGAGAGGCCGCCCTCGTTCTCCTCCATGCGCAGCGCCAGCAGCTGGGTGGCCAGCCGCGCGTCCTCCTGACCCGCGATGCGCAGCGTCGGGCGCGCACTGAAGATGGCGCTGCGGCTCAGGGTGGCTTCGGTCATCGCGGTCAGAACGTGTGAATGAACCGATCGCGCCCACGACGGGGTGCGGCGGGCTGCAGGCGTAGGCGCAGGCCGACGCCCGGGCTCATGCCCGGGCAAGGACTGCAACGCCCGCATGCGGCCTGGCGTGCCCCGGTCCGCAGGGCGAGGCCCTGGGCGCGGCGATCATGGTGAAAGCAGGTGCTCATGGGGCCTCGCGTGGGTGTGAGCGGTTCGTTCATACGTTCTCATTGGTCGCACAACCGTGCTTCGCGCTCGGCGCGCACGCGCAGGGTCTGCTCGATCTGTTCGGCCAGCGCGGCGCCATCGGGCGCGGCGGCCGCCGGCGCCGGCGCTGCGGCCGGTGGCGTGGGGCTGATCTCGGCGCTGACTTCTTCGAAGGTGACGGCCATGCTCTGTGCTCCTCAACCGAACTGGATGCGGCCATGCAGGTCCGCCTGCACACCGACCTCGGCGCTCAGGCTGCCGCCGGCCTGCACCACCGCGCGGCCGCCCGGTCCGAAGGCCGCGCCGGCCACGGGCGGCGCCGGCAGCAGGCTGGCGCGTGCGGCACCGAGCTCGACCGACACGCCGGGCGGCGCGATGGACAGGCCGGCGAAGGCCGGGCCGGCGGTGGCCGTGAGCGCGGCGCCCACGCTGAGGCCGGCGCCGGCACCGACCGACAGGCCCACACCCGAACCCGCGCCCAGTGACACGCCGGCCCCGGCCGAGAAGTCGGCCGCGGCCGACAGCGTCACGCTGCCGCCCACGGCGAGGCCCGCCTCGGCGCCGAAGCGCAGGCTGGCCGACGCATTGGCACCGGCGATGGCGCGCGCCGCGCGCGGGTCGCCCAGTGCGCTGGCCACGCTGGCGGCACCCATCCCCGGCGCGGCGCTGACCGGGTCGGCCGGCAGGCTGCGGTCCACCGCGGGGGACGGGCTCTTGTTGCTCTGGAACTCCACTTCCTGGCTGGCCAGCGTGAGCGCGATGGACGAGCGCAGCGGCACGCCTTCGGCCGAGAAGAAGTCCAGCGTCTCCTTGAACTGCTCGACCACGCCGCGGAAGCGGTAGCTGCCCCAGCCGAACTCGACCTTGGGCGCGAATTGCTTGCTGCCGTCCTTCGCCGGCTCCAGCAGGCCGCTGATGTGGGCCGTGACGTCGCGCACCGAGACGCCGGTCTCGGTCGTGTCGAACACCAGCGTCATGCTGAGCTTGCCGCTGCTCTTCTTGACGAACTGGCGCGCGCCGTTGTTGCCGTTGCGGTCGTCGAACTCGTTGCTGATCGTGTATTCGAGCGAGGCCGGGTTGAACTGCAGCTCGAACGGCGCGCCGCCCGCGCCCGGGCCGTCCAGCACCTTGAAGGTGGCGGCGGCCACGGTGGGGGCGTCGGGCAGCCAGGCCATCACGCGGCTCCGTCGAACAGGCGCAGGCCTTCGTGCGCCAGGTGCAGCTCTTCGATGCCGACCTCGGAGCCCTTGGCGTTGAGGTCGGCGGCCTTGAACTTGACCGGCAGGCAGCGGTCCAGGCCCCAGGTCAGGGCCGGCTTGTCGGCGCTGTCCTGCACCACGATCTCGGCCGAGAGCCGGTAGGCGTAGGCGCCGCCGCCCACCAGCTGGAACCAGCGGAACAGGTCGCGCGAGCGCGTCATGCCGCGCTTGAGCACCACGGTGGCGAAGCTGACCTGGCCGGCCCGCTGGGTGGCGCCGTAGTTGGCACCGCCGGCGCGGATGAGCTTGGGCTCCATCGTGGCCTCCAGGCCCGTGCATTCGGCGAAGGCGCCGCTGCAGACCTCGACCGCGCCGCCGCCGCCGCTGCCCGCGCGCTTGAACGTGACCGCGAAGCGGAACACGTGCAGGCCGACGAAGGCGGCATCCAGGGTCATGTCGCCTCCTGCGCCAGCGCGTCGACGCTGGCCGCGTGGCCGAGCTGCAGTACCACGGTGATCTGCTCGATGGCCATGGCCGGGCGCACCTGCAGCACGGCGATGAGGCGGCCGGCGTCCAGGTCGGCCTGGGTCATGGTGCTGCGGTCGCAGCGCACCGAGAAGGCCTGCGCGCGCGTCGCGCCACCGAAGGCGCCGGCTTGCCAGAAGCCGGCCAGCAGTTCCTCCAGCGTGCCGCGCAGGCGCGCCCACAGGGCCGGGCCATTGGGTTCGAAGACCGCCGTCTCGCCGGCGCGCTGCGCGGCCTGCAGCAGCGTGGCGAGCAGGCGGCTGGCGCCGCCGAAGCGCCAGGGGTCCAGCGCCGAGGCGCTCACGTCGGACTGCAGCGCCCAGCCTTCGGCCTGCTGGGCGAACAGGCACACGCGCCGGGCCAGCAGTGCCGAAGGGCTGTCCGGCGCCAGACCCCAGGCCGGCACGGGCTCGGCGCCGCCCACATCGCGCAGCAGCGCGAGCGAGCGGTCGCCGGCCACCGCGCGGTGCGTGCCCAGCGTGACCGCGCCCTGGGCGACGAGGCCGGCCAGGATGCCGTCGGCCGGCTCCAGGCCCTGCGGCAGGTCGCTGGCCGCGGCGCGGGTGCGCAGCCAGGGCCAGGCCAGTTGCGACAGCGCCTCGGCGGGGCGGCCCTGGGCGGTGTCTTCCGCCGCGCCGTCGGCCAGCACGCCGGCCTGTTCCAGGTAGTTCAGAAAGTCGGCCTGCGCGTGCACGCCGGCAACGCTGCGCGTGCCGGCCTCGGGCAGCGGCAGCGCGGCCAGCAGCGTGGCGCTGCGCCGGTGCCGGGCCAGGAAGCCGCGCACGCCCTGCAGCGCCGCGCGCCATTGCTGGTAGCCGGCCGCGTCCAGCCGCGGCGCGGGCACGCGTTGCAGTGCGGTGTCCGGCTCCTGCGGCTGCTCCACGTCGCAGGGCGCGAAGCCCTCGGGCAGCGGTGCGAGCGCGCGCGCGGTGTCGGGCGGTGGCGGCAGGCCGGCGCACAGGTCGGGCAGGTCGGGCAGCAGCAGCAGGCTGGCCTGTGGCAGGCCGTACAGGTGCTGCAGGCCGTGCCAGCTGGCCGGCTCGTGTGGTGCGAACGGTGTGGCCGTGGGCAGCAGCCGGGCCAGGCGCGCGGCGCGCTGGGCGGCGCGCATGGCGCTGCTCTCCTGGCAGGGCCAGGGGTCGCCCACGCGCACGACGATGGCGCGCCTGCCGCCGCGTGCGAAGAAGCTGCGCACGGCCGCGCCGAGGTAGCTGGCGCAGAGGCGCGTGCCGTCCACATCCACGGCGCGCCGGTCCCAGTCGTAGAAGCGGTCGAACAGGTGCCAGCTGTCGAGCGCGAGCGGAACGTCCAGCAGGTCTTCGATCTGCGCCGGCGGGCGCGCCCAGGGGCCACGGACCCAGCCGCCCGCGTCCAGCTGGGCGCGCAGCGCATCGGGCAGCGGCCGGCCTGCGCGGCGGCCGACATGGCCGACGAAGCAGGCCACGTCCGAGCGGTAGAGGTCGGCCGGGGCGCTGGGGGCGACGGGTTCGAAGACCAGGGCCATGTCAGTTTCCCGGTGTTGTGGCCGAGCGCAGCGATGGCCCGATTCGCTCCCCGCTCCCCGGGGCCCCTGTACCCACGCCGAGGAGCGCAGTGGCCTGGGCGGCGCGGGGAACCTCGCGCTTCAATAACTGACTCATTGCACTTGTTCGAGCTGAGTGAACGCAGTGAACGGTGCGAGTTGTGCAATGCGCCCAGGCCGCGAGCACCGCAGGTTGCCCGGAGCGCCNTGAGTGAACGCAGTGAACGGTGCGAGTTGTGCAATGCGCCCAGGCCGCGAGCACCGCAGGTTGCCCGGAGCGCCAGCGCAGGGACGTGGGGACCGGGGTCGCCCTTTCTTTGGTTACTTTCTTTCGGCGAAACGAAAGAAAGTGACTGCACTGCCGGGGGCATATCCCGGCCTCTGGTGCTCGTGCGATCACTACGTCTGATCGAGGTGAGGAGGCGGGGATTTCGCCCCCGCACGACGACCTACTTTTCTTGCTGCGCCAAGAAAAGTAGGCAAAAGAAGGCGACCCCGGTGCCCCTGTCCCTCCGCTGCGCTCCGGGCAACCTGCGGTGCTCGCGCCATGGGCTGCATTGCGCAACTCGCACCGTTCACTGCGTTCACTCAGCTCGNCTTCACCCCCACACCCCGACTTACTTTCTCTTGCTTCGCCAAGAGAAAGTAAGCAAAGAGAAGGCGACCCCGGTGCCCCTGTCCCTCCGCTGCGCTCCGGGCAACCTGCGGTGCTCGCGCCATGGGCTGCATTGCGCAACTCGCACCGTTCACTGCGTTCACTCAGCTCGGACAAGCGCAATGAGTCAGTTATTGAAGCGCAAGGTGCCCTTGCGCAGCCCATGGCGCTGCGCTCCTCGGCAGTGGCACAGGGGGAAGTCCCACACGGGCCATCGCTGCGCTCGGCCTGGGGCCCGGGCCGTCGCTGCGCTCGGCCTTGGCTTGGGGCAGGGGTGGCTTGCACGGTGGGCTCAGGCGTTGTATTCGAGCGCCTCGGCGGACAGCACGATCTCTTCCATGGCGACATCCCCACCGCCCTTGCCTGCCAGCGTGGGCCCGGTGTACTTCATCGGGATCACGCCACGCAGCACCCAGGACTGCACGGGCTTCTGCGCCTCGTCCAGCAGCGTGATGGTGACGCTGCGCTGGGCCGCCGGGCCCTGCACACGCGCACTGCCGATCCAGTCGAACAGGGTCTTGGAGTTCAGGATGCCGCGCTTGAGCGTGACGTCGGAGACCTTGTGCACGCCGGCGACCTTGCGCACATGGTTCTCCTTGTCGTTGCCGAAGCGGTACTCGGCCACCGTGAGCTCGGTGCCGATGCCCGAGACATCGGAGAAGCCGCCGAAAACCTCGCCGCCGTCGAAGTTGACGATGAAGTTGAAGGCGCCGTAGGGCGTGGTGCGGTTTGCCATGCTGCTCTCCTCACGCCGCATCAGCGGTCATCTGGCCGATACGGAAGATCACGAACTCGGCCGGCTTGATGATGGCCACGCCGATCAGGCAGACCAGGCGGCCGTTGTCCAGGTCGTTCTGGGTCATGACGCTGCGGTCGCAGCGCACGAAGAAGGCCTGTTCGGCCGTGCTGCCCAAGAGCGCGCCGTTGCGCCACTCGTTGTAGAGGAAGTCGGCAATCGTCTGGCGCACGTTGGCCCACAGGCGCTCGCCGTTGGGCTCGAACACGGCCCACTGCGTGCCGCGGTCGATGGAGGACTCCAGGTAGTTGAAGTAGCGCCGGTCGGACACGTACTTCCACTCCGGGTCGCTGGAGACCAGCCGCGCGCCCCAGACGCGGTAGCCGCGCCCGGAAAGGTAGCGCAGGCAGTTCACGCCCAGAGGGTTGAGCAGCTCCTGCTGGGCGAAGTTGATGTCCAGCTCGAAACGCAGCGCGCCGGTCACGACCTCGTTGGCTGGCGCCTTGTGCACGCCGCGCTGCACGTCGTTGCGCGCGTAGATGCCGGTCACGAAACCCGAGGGCGGCAGCGCGATCTCGCGCGGGATGTCGTCGCGGCCGGGCCGGGCCAGCGGGTTGGCCACCACCACCCAGGGGTAGTAGAGCGCGGCATGGCGCGAGTCGACGCGGCCGCGCGCGGTGCGCATGTCGCCGGGCGTCTGGCGCGGCGCGCAGTCGAGCACGGCGATGCGGTAGGCGCGGCGGCGCTCGGCGTGCGCGATCAGCGCGTTCTGCACGGCCGGGCCCTCGGCGTAGGCGCTGCTGCCGGGCGCGGCGACGATGGACACGTCTTCCAGGCCCGACAGCAGGGCCAGCGCGGCGGCGTAGCTGCCTTCCGTGGTCTCGGCGCCCAGTGTGGGGGCGTTGCCGTCGCTGCCGCCAGCCAGCGTGAGCAGGCGGCGGCCCTCGGTGTCGCCGGCCACGGCGGGCAGCGCGCGCACGGCGGTGAGCAGTTCGAAGGCGTCCACGCCGGTGCCGACGTCGGCCATGACCAGGTTGGTGAGCGCCTCGGCCCGGCTGCCGGGGGTCTGCGCCAGCACCGTGCCGAGCCAGCGTGGGTGGGCGCGCGCCAGGCCCAGGTCTTCCCAGGTCTGGGCGCCGCCGTCGGCGTCGACCACGTCCAGCGCCAGCGTCAGCAGGGCGGCCGTGGCGCCGTCGCCACCGGGCACGTCGGCCGGGCCCAGCCCGGCGAGGTCGAGCGCGGTGGCGTCCGATTCGGCCCAGGTGGCGCCGCTGCCCTGGTACAGCGTTTCGGTGTCGGCCACCGTGATGGCAAGCAGGCTGCCGGCCGGCGCCGTGGCCATGGTGCGCAGCGTGGCCGGGCGCTGGGCCACGCGGAACAGCACGCGGCCATTGCCGGCCGCGCCCGGAAAGCGCGCGCGCATGACCACGCTGGCGGCCGCATCGGCACCCGTCAGCAGCGCGCCGGAGGCGGGCTGCGCGCCGTTGACGGTGCGCACCACGTACAGCCGCGAGCCGCCGTTGTCGAAGTAGGCGCGCACGGCGTGGGCGACGTAGTTGAGGTTGCGCGTGGCGTCCGCCAGGTCGGCCAGGCCCAGGTTCTCCAGCCCGCCGTAGATGTGCTCGAAGTCCGTCAGGCTGGTGACGAGCTCGGGCACGCCCGTCACGGGCCCGCGCCGCGTGGGGCCGACGAAGGCCGTGGTGCTGGTGCCCACACCCTCGATGGATTTGGCGCGGAAGCTGGTTTCTTCCACGTAGACGCCGGGTGCCAGGTATTCGGGCATGGCCTAACTCCTTTCATGCAAGCACAAAACGCGCTCGGCTGTCATGGCACGGCGAGCACAAGGGACAGGGACAGGGTGCGGCCCGCCGCGAGCGCCACGGCCTGCGTGGCGCTCGGCAGCGTGGCCGCGCGGGCTTCCAGCCGCTCGGGATCGACCACCGGCAGCGTGGCCGGCGCGCGGCCGGCCTGGACCGAAGCCAGCGGCGTGCGCAGGCCCGCGGCCGGGTCGAACACCCATTGCAGCTCGGCCGCCAGCTCGCTGACGACCACGGCGTCGGGGTCGTCCGACCAGGTCGTGACGGGCACGCCGGGCACCGGCACCAGGGCCTCGCCGCGCCAGTCCGACAGCCCGCGTGCCAGCACGCGGCCATCGGCCCGCACCAGCAGCAGCGCGCCGCCCAGTGCGTCGCCGCTGGCCTGCGCGTGCAGGCTGGCGCGCAGCAGCGACCAGTTGGCGCCGGTGGGGGCGGCAGGAGCGGGGTAGAGCGCCAGCTCCACCGGCGCGAACAGGTCGCCGGGCTGGCCGGCCACGGGGTCGCGCGGCAGCGCCAGCACCGTGCGGCGCGGCAGGTAGCGGCCCAGCGGGTCGTGCACGCTGAGCGGCAGTTCGACGCTGCCGATCGCGGGCGCCGCGGGCGGCAGTGCGAAGGCGCTCTCGTGCGCGGCCAGTCCATCGGCGCGCACGATCACGTACAGGCCGCTGCGGTTGCGCTGGAGCGTGCCGCCGGCCAGCTGCAGCTGCAGCGGCGTGTCGATCTGCGCGCGCGTAACGGCGTCGACGCAGCGCACGGCGCCCAGCACGCGCGTTTCCACGCGTTCCAGTTCGCGCAGCAGCAGGGCCGTCACGGCTGCACCCCCGCGGGCACGGCCGTGCCGTGGACGAAGCGCGTGGCGACCACGGGCGCGGCGTCCAGCAGCCGGTCCGGGTCCAGCCGCACGCGGCGCGCGATGTAGGACACCGACAGCCGGTAGGGCGGCTCCAGCGCGTCCCAGATGCGCATCATGTCCTCGGTGCTGAGTTCGGACGGGATGATCTGCACCACCTCGTCCGGTGCCCAGCCGGCCTCGGGCGACAGCGCCGAGGCGTCCAGGATGGGGTGCTGGTAGAGCTGGCGCATGGCCCAGGCCATGGGCAGCAGCTCGTCCTGCGGGTTGCCGGCCCAGGCCGTCAGCAACAGGTGCAGGTCCAGGCCCAGCGGCGGCGGCTGTTCGGGCGACATGCGGTCGGGCCGGGCCTGGCGCAGGTGCTCGTTGACGGTCAGGCGGTAGCAGTACAGCGTGAGCCGCGTGGCATCGTCCTGCGGCGCGGCCAGTTCGCCCGAGGACAGGAGCGCGAAGTCGCACTCGGGCATGGCCTGGCCGGCCACCTCGGCCGGGTAGGTGTTGCGCAGGTAGGTCACGAGGGACTGCCCCACCGAGTGGATCGCCTGGATGTTGGCCATGGTTGTCGCGTCATGCCTTTCAATGCCTGCCCGACGGGGAGCGTGGTGCGCGGTAGATCGCCCCGTGGCCCGGCAGCGGCACCCGCTCGATCCGGCCCTGCTGCAGCAGCGCGGACAGCGCCTGCTGCAGCTCCTGCGCCGTGACCAGCAGCCCGGCCTTGCCCAGCCACCACTGCGCGATGCCCTCTTCGGAATCGGCCGCGAACGGGTGGCGCGCCAGGTAATCCAGGATCACCTGTTCCGCCTGCCGCCACGCTGGTTCCGCCGGATCGTGCAATCACACCCCCAGTAGGTCTGGGCATGCCATTGCGAACGCCGTGCCAGCCCGAAGGCCGCACGCAAGTGCTTGATGGGATTGGGGTTCTTGCCGCGCGCGGGGGGCGGGTGGGTCACCGGCGACCCGGCGCGGCGGACCCGCTGGGTCGGCCGCCGCCCCGGCTGCGGCTACAGGCCGTGCTTCTTGAGCAGCTTGCCCAGCGCGCGCCGTTCCTTGCCGGCCAGCCGGGCGGCGTGGGTCACGTTGCCCTGGGTCTGCTGCATCAGGGCCTGCAGGTAGTCGCGCTCGAACTGCAGCAGCGACTCCTCGCGCGCATCGTGGAAGCTGCGCAGTGCGCCAGGGGCCACGCTGGCCGGTGTGACCACGGTCACCCGCGTGAGCGCCGGCTGCGGCGAGAGGTCCAGCATGTCGCCATCGGACAACATCAGTGCGCGCTGCACGCGGTTGTCGAGCTCGCGCACGTTGCCTGGCCAGGCGTGGCAGGCCATCCAGTCCAGGCTGGCGGCGGTCAGCCGGCGCGGCGCCAGCGCATGGTGGCGCAGGTGCTCGGCCAGGAAGTGCTCGGCCAGCAGTTGGGCGTCGCCCGGGCGTTCGCGCAGCGGCGGCAGCTCCAGCAGCAGCACGTTGAGGCGGAACACCAGGTCGTCGCGGAAGTGGTGGCCGTCCAGCAGCGCGTCCAGGCGCGGGCTGGCCGCCGCCAGGATGCGCACGTTGCCGCTGCACTCGCGCGCGCCGCCGACCGGGCGGTAGCGCTGGTCCTGCAGGAAGCGCAGCAGCGCGACCTGGGCCCGCGGCGGCAGCGCGTCGAGCTCGTCCAGGAACAGCGTGCCGCCTTCGGCCGCGGCCACCAGACCGGTGCGGGCCTGGCGCGCGTCGGTGAAGGCGCCGCGCTCGCAGCCGAACAGCTCGGTCTCGATCAACGTCTCGGGCAGGGCGCCGCAGTTGACGGGCACGAAGGGCCCGTGCTGGCGCGCCGAACGGTAGTGGATGGCGCGCGCCGCCAGTTCCTTGCCGGTGCCGGTTTCGCCCCGGATCAGCACCGGCGCGTCGAAGCGGGCCATGCGCTCGATCAGCTGCAAAGCCTGCAGGAAGGCGGGCGAACGACCGATCAGGCGTGGCGCGGCAAGGCTTGCTGGCTGCATGGACTTCCCCGTTGTGGGCGATCCCTGAGCCTAGCGCCGCCGGCCCCTGCCGGGCAAGCCACAGGCCCCGCTGCCGGCGCGGCAGCGGGGCCTTTTTCGGCCGGATGGTGGATGACTCCAGTCACCCACCGGTCGGGTCAGCTGGCGCTCTTGTCCTTGAGCTTCTCGCCGCCGCGGCGGATCGCGTCGCCGCTGCGTTCCATGCCGTTGCCCACGGCTTCGCCGGTGCGTTGCGCGCCATGCTTGATGGCGTCGCCCGCGCGGTGCGCGCCGCGCTTGACAGCGGCACCGGCGTTGTGGGCGCCTTCCTTGATGTTCTGCTCCGCACGTGCGGCCGGGCCAGGCTGCGGGTTGCGCGGGTCGGCGCTGCGGTACGCCGGCTGCGCGTCGCGCGCGGCCGGGGCCGCATTGGTGTTGCCGTTGCGGTAGTTCTGCAGGGCCTGGTCCATGCGCTGTTCGCGCGTGGTGTCCTGCGCCTGGGCCGCAGGCAGCAGGCCGGCGAGGGCGATGGTGGTGGCGGCGATCAGGCCCAGGTGGCGGGAAGTCTTCATGGTGCAATCCGTTGTCGTTGGGATGGCACAAGCGTAAACAGGGGCCACCACCGGCGCAGTCGGCTGGCCGCGCGCGCTGGCGTGGGCCTGCGACTACGTGGCGTCAGATCTCGTAGCCCTCGGCTGTCACGCGGTCCTTGTCGGCCAGCATGGCCTGGTCGACCACGCTGCGCTGCAGCGTCGGCGCGAAGGACTCGATCAGCGCGTAGACATAGGCGCGCAGGTAGCTGCCGCGGCGCAGCGCGAGCTTGGTCAGGTTGATGCCGAACAGCGCGCCTGCGTCGATGGCGCGCAGCTGCGTGTCGCGCTCGGCCTCGAACGCGATCGAGGCGACGATGCCCACGCCCATGCCCAGCTCCACATAGGTCTTGATCACGTCGGCGTCCATGGCGCTCAGCACGATGCGCGGCTCGATGCGGTGCTTGGCGAAGGCCTGGTCGATGTGGCCGCGGCCCGTGAAGCCCGCGCCGTAGGTGATGAGCGGATAGCGCGCCAGCTTCTCCAGGCTCAGTGGGCCGTCCAGCAGCGGGTGGTTGGGCGGCACGATGATGGAGTGGGTCCAGCGGTAGCAGGGCAGGGCCACGAGGTCGGCATACTGGGCCAGCGCCTCGGTCGCGATGCCGATGTCGGCCTCGCCCGACAGCAGCATCTCGGCCACCTGGCGCGGCGAGCCCTGGTGCAGATGCAGCCTGACGTTGGGGAACTGCAGCCGGAACTCCTGCACCGCGGTGGGCAGCGCATAGCGGGCCTGGGTGTGCGTGGCCGCGATCGACAGCGAGCCGCTTTGCTGCGCCACGAACTCCTGGCCCGCGGTGCGCAGGTTGTGGCTGCCCTGCAGGATGCCTTCGATGATGGGCAGCACATGGGCGCCGGGCTCGGTCAGCCCTGTGAGCCGCTTGCCGGCACGCACGAACAGGTCGATGCCCAGCTCCTCCTCCAGCTCGCGGATCTGCCGGCTCACGCCGGGCTGCGAGGTGTGCAGGGTGTGGGCCACTTCGGTGAGGTTGAAGCCGCAGCGAACGGTTTCGCGCACGGATCGCAGTTGCTGGAAGTTCATCGTGCCGCATTGTTCGGGGCGACACACAAATCTCAAACGATTGATTCGTAGGTTCTATATCGCCAAAACATCGCTGGAAAAAAAGAGCCCCATGCCGGCTGGCATGGGGCCCGAATCCCCTTCCAAGGGAGCAGTCGCTGAAAGGAGCGACGCAGCCACTGTAGGCGCGCCGCGGCATGGGGCCAACGAAGCTTCGCGCGCTTGCTTATGCGGACGATGTGCGGCTGCGCAACCGTCAGAGACCCAGCGCGCGGCGCCCGGCCGCGGCCAGCACGGCGTCGCTCTGCGGGGCGTGCACACGGCCACACAGCACGTCGCGCAAATGGCGCTGCAGTGGGTTGTGGCGCGTGAGGCCATGGTTGCCGCAGAGCTTGAGCGTGCGCTCCACGGCCTCGATGGACTGGGCCGTCACGGCGTGCTTGAGCAGGCCGCTGTCGGTGACCGACGGCGGCTCGCCGCAGTCCACGGCGGCGACGGCATCGTCGAGCTGCACGCGGTTGCTGCGCAGCAGGGCCTCGATCTCGCCCATGGCCTCGTGCGTGCGCGGCAGGCTGGCCAGCGGCGCGCCCAGACTGCCGGGGGCGCGTGCGCGCAGAAAGCCCAGCAGCCAGTCGCGCGCAGCACGCGCCACGGCGTCGTAGAGCGCGCCCAGCAGCACGGCCATCCAGGCCTGGTGCAGGGCCTGGGCCTGCCGTTCGGCGGGGCTGCCCGCGCCCGGCGCCCAGTCGGCCGGCGCGCGCAGGTCCACGGCGTTCTCCAGCGGCAAGGGCACGTCGTCGAACACCGCCTCGTGGCTGCCCGAGGCGCGCAGGCCCAGGTGGTCCCAGCTGCGCACGATGCGGATGCCGGGCGCATCGCGCGGCACCAGGAACACGCCGCTGCGCGGCTGGGCCTCGTCGGTGCGGCCCCAGACGGCCAGCCAGCGCAGGCCCTCGATGCCGGTGCAGTACAGCTTGTGGCCCGACAGCCGCCAGCCGTCGCCCGCGCGCCGCGCCACGGTGTCCGGCAGGCCGCCGCGGCTGGGCGAGCCCAGCACCGGCTCCACGCGCAACGCGTTGACGAGCGCGCCGTCGCGCACGGCATCGCGCGCCACGCGCTCGCGCAGCACCAGCGGCCAGCGGCTGCCCTCGTGCGCGAGCGCCAGGTGCTGCAGGTAGGTCATGGTGAGGATCAGCGCCGTGGCCGGCTCGGCATGGGCCAGCGCGGCGATCACGCGCCGCGCCTCGGCCAGGCCCGCGCCGTCGCCGCCCCAGGGCCGGGGCACCACCAGCGCGACGAGGCCGGCCTCGTGCAGCGCCGCGAAGTTGGCATGCGGGAAGGCGCCGCTTTCGTCCAGTGCGGCCGCGTCGCTGGCCAGCTGCGCCGCGAGGCGGGCCAGCACGGTGGGATGCAGGCCGGGGGCGGCCGGCGCGCTGGGCAGGCGGTAGAGCAGGGGGGCGTTCATGGAAGGCGGGCGGTTGTGCGAGAGCGCGAAGGCTATCGGCCCGGTTCCCCTGCCCAAACTTGCGTCCCGCATATGCATGCTTGTTTTTCTTCGTTCTGGTTGTGCGCATCGCTGGCTAATGTCCTGTGGATCAACCGGAGTCAGCATGAGCCACGTCGAATTCATCGGCATGATCCAGAGCCAGAAGGTCTCGGAGATCCACGCCGCCCAGGGGCCCGCCATCGACCGCGACTACGTGCGTGCGTTCGCCCAGGCACACGAGGCCGCCGGCTTCGACCGCATCCTGGTGCCGCACCATTCCGCCGGTCCGGACGCCACGCTGACCGTGGCCCATGCGGCCTCGGTGACCGAGCGCATCGGCTTCATGCTCGCGCACCGGCCCGGCTTCATGGCGCCCACGCTGGCGGCGCGCCAGTTCGCCTCGCTCGACCAGTACAGCGGCGGCCGGCTGGCCGTGCACTACATCTCGGGCGGCTCGGACGACGAGCAGCGGCGCGACGGCGACTGGCTGGACCACGACCAGCGTTACGCCCGCACCGATGAATACCTCGAGGTGCTGCACAAGGTGTGGACGGCAGACAAGCCCTTCGACCATGAAGGTGCGCACTACCGCGCGCGCAACGCCTTCTCCGAGGTCAAGCCCGTGCAGACGCGCAACAGCCGGCCGCACGTGCCCGTGTACTTCGGCGGCGCATCGGAAGCGGCGATTCCGGTGGCCGGCAAGTACGCCGATGTCTACGCGCTGTGGGGCGAATCGCTGGCACAGGCGCGCGAGCTGACCACGCGCGTGCGTGCCGAGGCCGCCAAGCACGGCCGCAGCGTGCGCTTCTCGGTCTCGTTCCGGCCCATCCTGGCCGAGACGGAGGACAAGGCCTGGGCCCGTGCCGAAGCCATCCTGGCCGAAACGCGCCGGCTGCGCGTGGTGCAGGGCTTCGGCCGCGGCGGGCCGCAGCAGAGCGAGGGCGCGCGCCGCCTGCTGGCCGCGGCAGGGCAGGGCGTGCGCGTGGACAAACGACTGTGGACCGCCATCGCGCAGGAGACCGGCGCGCGCTCCAACAGCACGGCGCTGGTCGGCACGCCCGAGCAGGTGGCCGATGCGCTGCTGGACTACTTCGACCTGGGCGTGAGCACCTTCCTGATCCGCGGCTTCGACCCGCTGGAGGATGCGCGCGACTATGGACGTGCGCTGATTCCGCACACGCGTGCGCTGGTCGCGCAGCGCATGGCCAACCGGCGGGAGGCGGCATGATGCGCGGCCTCCGACGCATGGCCCTGGGCCTGCTCGGCGCCGCCTGCGTGCTCGCCGCATCCTCGGCCCAGGCCCAGGCCTGGCCGGCCAGGCCGCTCAAGCTCATCGTGCCGTTCCCGCCGGGCGGCGCGGCCGACACCATCGGCCGTTACTACGCCGAGCAGCTCGGCCAAGCCTTGGGCCAGCCCGTGGTGGTGGACAACAAGCCTGGCGCCGGCACGGCGATCGCGGCCGAGGCCGCCGCGCGCGCGGCGCCGGACGGCTACACCTTGTCGCTGGCCACCAGCGGCCAGTTGACCATCCTGCCGCACCTGCAGGACAAGCTGCGCTTCGACCCGCTGCAGGACTTCGCGCCGGTCTCGCTGCTGGCCTCGGTGCCCAACGTGGTGGCCGTCAATGCGAAATTCCCGGCCCAGTCGGTGGCCGAGCTCGTGGCGGCCGCGAAGGCGCAACCCAACAAGCTCGGTTACAGCTCCTGCGGCACCGGCACGCTGTGCCACCTGAGCGGCGAGCTGTTCAAGAACCTGACCGGGGCCGACCTGCTGCATGTGCCCTACAAGGGCAGCGCGCCGGCCATCGCGGCGGTGCTGGGCGGCGAGGTGCCGGTGGCCGTCGACACGCTGGCCGTCCTCGCGCCGCAGATCCAGGCCGGCAAGCTGCGCGGCCTGGTGCTGACGGCCGCCCAGCGCTCGCCGCTGCTGCCCGGTGTGCCGAGCGCGCCCGAGGCCGGGCTGCCCGCGTTCGCGACGGCCGGCTGGTTCGGCATCGTGTTGCCGGCCGGCGCGCCCGCGCCCGTGGTCGAGCGGCTACAGCGCGAGATCGCCACGATCGCGCGCGCCCCCCGGACCGTGCAGGAACTCGAGGCCAAGGGCATCATGGTGGAGCACAACACCCCCGCCGCCTTCGCCGAGCTGATCCGCACCGACCACGCGCGCTGGGGCCGTGTGATCAAGGACAGCGACGTGCGCATCGAGTGAATCCCAGCCTCTGTTTCTGGACCCACCCCATGACCACTCCTGCATCTTCCATCACGCGCCGCCGCGCGCTGCGCGCCACCGGCAGCGCGGCCATCGTCGCCGCCGGCGGCCTGCTGGCCGCGCGCGCCTGGTCGCAGCCGCGCAAGCTCAACTTCGCCTGGAACGCCACGGCCTTCTGCCTGTCGCCCGTGGTCGTCGCGCAGGAGCGCGGCTACTTCGAGCGCAACGGCCTCTCGGTGGAGCTGACCAACTACACGGGCTCGACCGACCAGCTGCTCGAGTCGCTGGCCACGGGCAAGGCCGATGCGGCCGTGGGCATGATCCACCGCTGGCTCAAGCCGCTGGAGTCGGGCTTCGACGTGAAGATCGTGGGCAGCTCGCACGGCGGCTGCGTGCGCCTGGTGGGCGTGAAGGAGGCCGGCGTGACCAAGCTCGCCGACCTCCAGGGCAAGACCATCGGGGTGTCGGACATCGCGAGCCCGGGCAAGAACTTCTTCTCCATCCTGCTCAAGAAGAACGGCATCGACGCCGACAGGGACGTCACCTGGCGCCAGTACCCGGCCGACCTGCTGGACATCGCCGTGAACAAGGGCGAGATCCAGGCGATCGCCGACGGCGACCCCAACATCTACCTGATCGAGAAGCGCAACAAGGAGCGCTACGTACAGATCGCCACCAACCTGTCGGGCGAGTACCGCGACAAGGTCTGCTGCATCCTGGGCGCGCGCGGCGAGCTCGTGCGCAAGGACAAGCCCGTGGTCGCTGCGCTGGTGCGCGCCATCGTGCAGGCCTCCGACTACGTGGCCGACAACCCCAACGAGTCCGCCAGGCTGTTCGCGCGCTACGCGCCCAAGGTCGGCGTGGACGACCTGCAGGCGCTGCTGGGCACGCTCACGCACCGCCACCACCCGAGCGGGCGCAGCCTGCGCGACGAGGTGGAGTTCTACGCGCGCGACTTCCAGTCGGTGGGCGTGCTCAAGCCGGGCACCAACGTGGCGCGCTTCGCGGACCATGTGTCGGTGGATGTGTTGGGCTGACCCCAAGTTTTCCGCATACGAAAGCGCTTTTTCCTGCGTTGGAGAAGCGCGCAGCACGCACTACCGTCGAGCCCGTTCTTCACACACCACGAAGAGGGAGTTCCCCCATGTCCAGTCTGCCCACCACGCACACCAGCTGGTCGCGCCGCAAGCTCGTGCGCACCGCCGGCATCGCCGCCGTGGCCGCCTCGGCCACGCTGCTGGCCTTGCGCGCACGTTCGCAGCCACGCAAGCTGACCTTCGCCTGGAGCCAGGCGGGCTTTTGCCTGACGCCGGTGCCGGTGCACTGGAGCGCGGCTTCTTCCAGCAGAACGGGCTGGATGTGGAACTGCTGAACTGGGCCGGCGCGGCCGACCAGCTGCTCGAGGCCGTGGCCACGGGCAAGGCCGACGTGGCCGTGGGCCTGATCCACCGCTGGGTCAAGCCGCTGGAGGCGGGACTGGACGTCAAGCTCGTCAGCAGCGTGCACGGCGGCTGCCTGCGCCTGGTGGCGGCCCAGGGCGGCGGCATCACCAGCGACGTGAAGAGCTTCAAGGGCAAGGTCATCGGCGTGTCCGATCTCAACAGCCCGGCCAAGCAGTTCTATGCGATCCACCTGGCCAAGCGCGGCGTGGACATCGACAAGGATGTGGAATGGCGCGTCTACCCGGCCGACCTGCTGGACGGCGCGGTCAAGAAGGGCGAGATCCAGGCCATTGCCGACGGCGACCCCAACCTGTACCTGATCGAGAAGCGCAACCCGGGCCTGTTCACCGAGATCGGCAACAGCGCCAAGGGCGAGTACGCCGAGCGCATCTGCTGCGTGGTCGGCGCGCGCGCCCAGTTCGCGCAGAAGGACAAGCCCCACGCCGCCGCCGTGGTGCGCGCGCTGGCCCAGGCCTCCAACTACGTGGCCGAGAACCCCAACGAGGCCGCGAAGATCTACCACAAGTACACGCCCAAGGTGCCCGTGGAAGACCTGCAGAAGCTGCTGGCCGAGCTGACCTACAAACACCATCCGGCCGGCGCGCCGCTGCGCACCGAGGTCGAGGCCTTCGCGCGCGACTTCCACAACGCCGGCATCCTGAAGAAGAGCACGGACGTGGTGCGCTTCGCCAACCACGTGTCGCTGGACGTGCTGGGCTGAGCATGAGCGCGCTCGCACCCACCCCTTCCTTCGAGGCGCCGCCGCAGCGCGAGGCCGTGTCTGCACGTCCCGCTGCGGCGCAACCGCCCACCGGCATCTGGCGCACCGGCCTCGTTGCCACGCTGGCCTGGGGCGGCCTGGGCGTGCTGACGCTGGCCTGGCCGAACAAGCCCATCGGCTTTTCCGACTGGGCCTTCACCGAGGAGTTCGGCATCGCCGCGCTGGCGGTGGCCGTGCTGCTGCTGGCGGTGGCGCTGCTCGGCGCGCGCGCCGGGCAGATCGGCCGCAGGCTGCGCCCTGCGGGCCAGTGGCTGGTCGCCGCGCCGCTGCTGCTGGCGCTGTGGGAGCTGCTGACGGCCAAGCTGGGCCTGCTGCCGCCGCCGTTCTTCGCGCCGCCGCAGAGCCTGATCGACGTGGTGGCGGAGGACTGGAGCCGGCTCGGCCTGTCGACCGCGCACTCGCTGCGGCTGCTGGCCAACGGCCTGGTGTTCGGCGCGCTCGTGGGCTTCCTCACGGGCGTGTGGATCGGCTGGTCGCGCGTTGCGGGCTACTGGGTGCATCCACTGCTGCGCTTCCTGGGGCCGGTGCCGGCGTCGGCGCTGCTGCCGCTGGCCTTCTTCTTCGCGCCGTCGAGCTATTCGGCCGCGGTGTTCCTGGTGGCGCTGGCCACCTTCTTCCCCGTCGCGGTGCTGACCTGGTCGGGTGTGGCCGCCGTGCCCAAGAGCTACTACGACGTGGCGCGCACGCTGGGCGCCTCCGAATGGTTCCTGGTGCTGCGCGTGGCGATCCCGGCTGCCCTGCCGCAGGTCTTCGTGGGCCTGTTCATGGGCCTGGGCGCTTCGTTCTCGGTGCTGGTCACGGCCGAGATGATGGGCGTGAAGGCCGGCCTGGGCTGGTACCTGCAGTGGGCCCAGGGCTGGGCCGCCTACGCCAACATGTACGCCGCGCTGCTGGTCATGGCGGCGCTGTGCTCGGGCCTCATCACGCTCTTGTTCACGGTGCGCGACCGCGTGCTGTCCTGGCAGAAGGGGACGGTCAAATGGTGACCACGGTGCAGGCGACGCCGGCCGTCAGGAAGGGTGCGCAGATCGCGGTGCAGCAGGTCAGCCACTGGTTCGAACAAAAGGGCAGCGCGCTGCAGGTGCTCGATGGCGTGGACCTCACGGTGGCGCCGGGCGAGTTCGTCGCGCTGCTGGGTCCCAGCGGCTGCGGCAAGTCCACGCTGCTGCGGCTGGTCGCCGGGCTGGAGCCGGCCACCACCGGCCAGCTGACCCAGGACGGCGCGCCGATCACGCGGCCCGATCCCTCGCGCATCGTGGTGTTCCAGGACCCCACGCTGTTCCCCTGGCGCACGGTCTGGGACAACGTGGCGCTGGGCCCGCAGGCGCGCGGCCTGCTCAAGGACCAGCGCGCGCGCGTCGATGCGGCGCTCAAGCTCGTGGGCCTGTCGGACTTCGCGGCGAGCTTTCCGCACCAGCTCTCGGGCGGCATGGCGCAGCGCGTGGCGCTGGCGCGCGCGCTCGTCAACGACCCGCAGCTGCTGGTGCTCGACGAGCCGCTGGGCAAGCTCGACTCGCTCACGCGCATCGCGATGCAGAGCGAACTCGTGGCGCTGTGGCAGCGGGCCGGCTTCTCGGCGCTGCTGGTCACGCACGATGTGGAGGAGGCGCTGTTCCTGGCCCAGCGCGTGATCGTGCTGAGCGACCGGCCTGCGCGCATCACGGCCGAACTCAAGGTCGACCTGCCGTACCCGCGCCAGCGCGGTCACCAGCGCCTGGCCGAACTGCGCCACGAGGCGCTGCGCCACCTGGGCCTGGACGCCACCTGGTAGCCGATGCCCCCTGAAACGGAGTGGCTGAACCAGCTCATCGCCGCGCTGCAGTTCACCCAGTTCGCGCTGCTGCGGCTGCTCGACGCGCTGGGCCTGGTGCAGCCGGTGGACGGTCAGCCGGCCTGGCCGTTCGCCTGGCGCCTGTCCGGCGAGAACCTGCTGATCGACCTGGGCCAGGCACGCCGCCTGGGCTGGACGCTGGCGGCGCTGGCTCTGGCCGCGCTGCTGGTGCTGCTGGCCCTGTTCTGGCGGCGCGGCCGCTGGGCTCTGCTGGTCAGCGTGCCGCTGTTGCTGCTGGCCGCGCCCTGGCCCGAGGCCCGCGTGCTGCTGGTGCCGGCCACGCCGGCCAGCTTCCACCGTTCGCCGACCGGCTTCTCGGCCCGCGCCATTGCGCAGGGCCAGGCGCTCTATGCGCAGCACTGCCTGGCCTGCCACGGTGCGGACGGGCGCGGCCAGGGGCCGCTGGCGGCGGCGCAGCCGGTCTGGCCGCCCAACTTTGCCGGGCCGCTGCTGTGGCGGCGTGCCGACGGGGATCTCTGGTGGCGTGTGCTGCACGGCGTGCGCGGGCGCAAGGGTGAGGCCACGATGGCCGGCTTCGGCGACCGCCTCTCCGATGCCGAGGCCTGGGCGCTGGTCGATTTCATGAAAGCACAGGGGGCCGGGCAGGCCTTGCGCGTGGCGGGCTTCTGGCCGCAGCCCGTGGGCCTGCCCGATGTGGCGGTGCGCTGCGCGGGCCAGGGCGCACGGCCGCTGCGCAGCTGGCGCGGGCAGCGTGTGCGCGTGGTGGCCGAGGGCCAAGGCGCGGCCTCGGTGCGCGAAGACCCGCGCTTCGTGACCGTGTTGCTCCGGCCTGCCGCATCGGTTGGGCCTGCGCCGGTCGATTGCGTGGCCAGCGACGCTGCGGCCTGGCAGGCGTTCGCGCTGATCGCGGGCAGCGATGCACTGGCCGGCACGCAACTGCTGGCCGACCGCGACGGCTGGGCCCGTGCGCGCGCGGTGCCGGGCCAGGCCGGCTGGTCCGAGGACGATCTGCTGTGCCGCACGGAAGGCCAGCCGCGCGCGCCGACGGGCGGCGTGGCGACCGATGGGCTGTCGGCCCTGGTCGCGGCCATGGATGCAGAGCCCGTGCGCTACGTCAAAGGCGGCTTCGTGCATTGAAGCCCCCTCATGCACAATCGCCACCCCATGCACGCCTTGCTCCGCCTGATCGCCCGCATGCCCCTGGTGGCAGGCCGGCGGCCGGGCGCGGGCCTGGTGCGCGGCGTGCTCGCGCTGTTCCTGCTGTCGCTGGGCGCGGCCATCGCCTCGCCCGTGGTCAAGCCGCAGGCCATGGAGCTGATCTGCTCGGGCGCCGGCCTCATCAAGGCCGTGGTGCACACCGATGACGGCGTGCAGGAGATGGGCGCCGGCCACCTGGACTGCCCGCTGTGCGTGCTGGGCGGCGCGCCGCCGCTGCCGTCCGTGGCCGCGCTGCCGGCCGTGCTGCCGCTGGGCCATGCGGTCCAGCCCATCCCCGCCGCGCGCATCGCCGCGGCCACCGCGGCGCCGCTGCCGGCGCGCGGACCGCCCTCGCTCGCCTGACATTGCCATCGATGGCGCAGCGCTGCTGCGCCCTTTCTTTGCCATGCAGCGGCGGGCCCTTGGCCCGCCATCCGAGAGAGCTTTTTCCATGCACAAGATCACCGTGCTGCTGTCGGGCGCAGTCGCGGCCGGCGCAGCCCTGGCGCAGGCCGCAGACGATGCGCCCGAGCGCCAGAAATCCCTGGGCGTCGTGACCGTCAGCGGCGGCCAGCCCAGCTCGCTGCCCACGCAGATCCCGACCACCGTGGAGGGCGTCACGCGCGCGCAGATCGCCACCACCGTCAACGCCACCGATGCCGAGGACGCGCTGAAGTACCTGCCCAGCCTGCTGGTGCGCAAGCGCTACATCGGCGACTACAACCACGCCATCCTGTCCACGCGCGCCTCGGGCACGGGCAACAGCGCACGCTCGGCCGTCTATGCCGACGGCATCCTGCTGTCGAACTTCCTGGGCAACGGCATCGCCAACGGCACGAACTACGCGCCGCGCTGGGGCCTGGTCACGCCCGAGGAGATCGAGCGCGTGGACGTGATGTACGGCCCGTTCTCGGCCGCCTACCCAGGCAACTCGGCCGGCGCCGTGGTCGACTACGTGACGCGCATGCCGAAAAAGCTGGAGGCCCACATCCGCCTGGGCTACGCGGCCCAGCCCAACCACCTGTACGGGACGGACCGCACCTTCACCTCCTGGCAGACCAGCGCCTCGCTGGGCAACAGGAGCGGCGACTGGTCCTGGTGGCTGGCGCTGCAGCGCGGCCGCAGCGAAGGCCAGCCGCAGACCTTCGCCACCGCGCTGCAGTCGGCCGGCCAGGCCGGTGGCAGCGGCGTGCCCGTCACGGGTGCGGTACCGGGCCGCAACCTCACGGGCCAGCCCTGGTGGCTACTGGGCAGCGCCACGCAGTACACGACCGCGCAGGACCAGGCCAAGCTCAAGCTGGCCTACGACATCACGCCGCAGCTGCGCGCCAGCTACACCCTGGGCTGGTGGCAGAACCAGTCCGAAGGCCGGTCTCAGAGCTGGCTGCGCGATGCGGCCGGCAACCCCGTCTACAGCGGCCCGGTGCAGATCGACGGGCGCAGCCACCAGCTGGGCGCGACGGCCTTCCCCTCGACCGACGACGCGCAGACGCACTGGATGCACGGCTTCTCGCTCAAGAGCCGCACCCTGGGCACCTGGGACTGGGAGCTCGTGGCCAGCCTGTACGACTACGCCCGGGACCGCCAGCGCGCGCCCACCACTGCGCTGCCGCAGGCCGCCAACGGCGGCGCGGGCACGCTGCAGACGCAGGACGGCACGGGCTGGAGCCAGTTCGCGGCCAAGGGCACTTGGCGGCCGCAGGGCGTCGGCGGGGAACACATCGTGGACTTCGGTCTGGGCCGCGATGCCTATGAACTCAACATCGCCAAGATGGCGGTGGCCGGCGACTGGCGCAGCGGCGAGGGTGGCGCGCTCGTGAGCCAGGTCGGCGGCCGCACCAGCACCTGGTACGCCTGGGCGCAGGACGCCTGGGCCTTCGCACCGCAGTGGAAGGCCGTGCTGGGCGCGCGCTGGGAGCACTGGCAGGCCGAGGATGGCCTGAGCGCCACGGCCAGCAGCCGGCTGGCCTACGCTGCGCGCAGCCAGTCCGATGTCTCGCCCAAGGCCGCGTTGGCGTACCAGCTCACGCCGCAGACCGTGCTCAAGGCCTCGCTCGGCCGCGCCGTGCGCTACCCCACCGTGGGCGAGCTGTATGGCGCGACCTCGGGCGGCGCGCTGGACTTCGTCAACGACCCGAACCTCCAACCCGAGAAATCCTGGACCAGCGAACTCACGGCCGAGCGCGACCTGGGCACGGGCCTGGCCCGTGCCACCTTGTTCCACGAGACCACGCGCAATGCGCTCATCAGCCAGCTGATCCCCGGCAGCACGGTCTCGCGCGTGCAGAACGTGGACAAGGTGCGCACGTTCGGCGTGGAGTTGGCGGCCAACGCGAGCGATGTGGCCCTGCGCGGCCTGGACCTCTCCGGCAGCGTGACCTTCGCCAACAGCAAGACCGTGGCCAATGCGGCCAACCCGGCCAGCGTGGGCAAGTGGCAGCCGCGCGTGCCGCGCTGGCGCGCCACGGCGCTGGCCACCTGGCGTGCCGACGACCGCTGGTCCGCCACGCTGGCCGCGCGCTACAGCGGCCGCCAGTACAGCAACCTGGACAACAGCGACACCAACCCCTTCACCTACTTCGGCGCCAGCCGTTACCTCACGCTGGACCTGCGGCTGCGCTGGCAGATCGACCGGCAGTGGTCGGCCGCCTTCGGCGTGGACAACCTCAACAACCAGCAGTTCTGGGCCTTCCACCCCTATCCGCAGCGCACCTACCACGCGCAACTCCAGTTCGACCTGTGATGAGCCCACCCCCGTTTGGACGGCTCACTGCGTGTAGCCGTCCCATCCCCCCTCCAGGGGGCGCCGCCAGCGGCCTGGCAGAGCCAGTTCCGCGGCGTCCGTTGGCACGGCCTGCTCCGCGGCGTCCGTTGGCACGGCCTGCTCCGCGGCCACTCGAACCACGGCTTGCTCGCCGACTTCGTACTCCATGGCTGACATGCACCGCAGCCAACCATTGCAATGAAAGGATGACCACCATGCGCACACTTCTGCTTCCCCTGATCGCCGCCGCCGCGCCGGCCTTCGCCCACATCACGCTGCCGCCCGGCGGAGCCGCCGCCGGCAGCGACTACGAGGCCGCGTTCCGCGTCGGCCATGCCTGCAAGGACACGGCCGCCACCACGGCCGTCACCGTCCGCCTGCCCGAGGGCTTCACGCTCGTGGAGGCCCAGCCGCGTGCCGGCTGGGCGCTTTCCAGCAGCGCGCGCGAGGTGCGCTGGACGGCCGACGCCGCCAGCGCGCTGCCCGACAAAGAGCGTGCCGAGTTCGTGGTGCGCGGCAAGCTGACCGGCCAGCCCGGCACGCTGTGCTTCCCGGTGCGCCAGGACTGCGGCACGCAGAGCGCCGACTGGGCGCAGCTGCCGGGTGCCGACGCCAGCGCCAAGCTGCCGTTCCCGGCCGCGCGGCTGGACGTTCTGCCGCCCGGCGTGGCCGCGGTGGACGTGAAGAACGCCTGGGCCCGGCCCAGCGTGCCGGGCCAGAGCGGCACGGGCGCCTTCATGCAGCTCAGCGCGCCGCAGGGCCTGCGCCTGGTGGGCGTGGCGACGCCGCTGGCCGGCGTGGCCGAGCTGCACGAGATGCAGATGGACGGCGGCACCATGCGCATGCGCGAACTCAAGGACGGCCTGGCACTGCCGGCGCGCCAGCCCGTGGAGTTCAAGCCGGGCGGCTACCACCTGATGCTGATGGACCTCAAGCAGCCGCTGGCCAAGGGCACGCAGCTGCCGCTGACGCTGCGCTTCGTCGACGCCAGGGGCGTGGCCAGCCAGCGCGAGGTGCAGGTGCCGGTGGGCGTGCCCGAGGGGCAGGTCGCACCGGCCGGCGGCCACGTGCATTGAATCGGCCGAATATGACGCCGCGTGCGCCGAATTGAATAAGTGTGATGCCTTGATATTCCGGGTTTCGATTGAAGTCACCGAATATCGAGAGCCATCGTCGGAATAACTGACAGCCGAAGATTCTGCGCTTTCTTCGATCAATTCAAAGTGCCTGACGGCAATGGAGAATATCGAGAGGGGCATGCGGATTGCTGATTAAAAAGGGTCAACTCCGGTTGGCCTTCTTCTGTTTCAGCATTTGAGGATCTGTTATGCGACACATCACATTCACCCGCGCCGGCCTTGCGGCAACCCTGGCTCTGGCCGCCTGCGCGGCCTCGGCGGCACCCGTCACCACCTGGACCTACGCGATCACCAGCGCGTTCGACACCGACCCCTCGGCGACGACCTTCGTGAGTTCGGGCACCAACCCGGCCAACCCGATCAACAGCAGCACCAGCTACTGGACCAGCGACACGCTGCTGCAGTGGGGCCAGAAGACCGGCAGCATCGCCGCGGGCACGCGCAGCGGCCTGGAGATCACGAACACGCCGGCCACGGGCACCGTGGACACCAACGGCAGCTTCGTCGCCGCCAACAGCTACACCCACTACAACAACAACGCACTGGGCGCCAACAGCTATACGCTCTCCACCACCAAGATCGATTCGGTGTTGAGCCTGTATGCCGAAGGCATGGAGCAGGTATTTTCGACGGCCTACAGCGTTTACTTCCTGGAAACGCCGAACACCAATGCCACCTGCCCCGTGAAGGAAACGAATCCCTGCAGCGACATTTTCGTCCTGGTGGGTTCTTTCGGTGAATCCTTCGTCTACAACGGCTACGAATACAGCTTCGAATTCATTTCCGATCCCTCGTTCACGCAGCTGACGGATGCCCAGTGCGTGGCGGCGGGTTACGCCGCGGGCTGCTACGGCTTTGCGACGCCGGAAGGCCAGGACTACACGGTGAACTTCGCGTTCCGCGTGGTCGCCACCGCGGTGCCGGAGCCGGCATCGGTCGCCTTGGTGGGCCTGGGCCTGCTGGGCCTGGCCGGCATCCGCCGCCGCCAGGGCACCAAACAGGGCTGATTTCAGACCTGTCCCTGGGCCAGCGCGCGCAGCGCCGTGCTGCTGCGCTGGCCGACATGGTGCGCCGGCCCGTCCAGCCAGGCCTGCGCGGCGGCGCGCCCGGCGTCGCGCAGGTGTTCAAGGAAGGGCAGGTGCGCGATGAGCCGCGTCTCGCCGCGCAGCGCGGCCAGCACCGGCCCGCCGTCCACCAGATGCCAGCGGGCGCGGGCGATGCGGGCGGCCACGCCGCCGCCGGGCCACCAGCGCATGCCGGCGTCGGCCTGCAGCGTGGCCAGCAGGTCCAGTTCGCGCAGGAACGGAGCCTGGAAGGCGATGTCCATGGCGCGCTCGGCGATCTCGGCACGCTGGCGCGCCGTGCGCGCATGCTGGCGCGGGGCCAGCAGCACCAGCAGCGTGTCGGTGGCGCAGCGTGCATCGGCCAGCAGCGGCAGCAGGGCCGGGTTGGCGCTGTAGCCGCCGTCCCAGTACGGCTCGCCCTCGATCACCACGGTGTGGTGCAGCGTGGGCAGGCAGGCCGAGGCCAGCACCGCGTCCAGGCCGAGCGCGGCGTTGTCGAAGACCTGCAGCCGCCCGCTGTTGGCATGCGTGGCCGCGATCGCCAGTCGCGGCGCGGACGCATGGCGCAGCGCCGCGAAATCGACCTGCTCGGCCAGCAGTTCGCGCAGGGGGTCGCGGCCCAGCGGATTGAGCTCGTGCGGCGCGAACAGCTGCGACCACTGCAGCATCAGCCGCGCAAGCGGGTTGAAGGCCAGCGCCTCGTCCTGGCCCACGGTCAGCCATTCGAACGGGACGCGGCTACCGATCGCGCTCCAGAAGCCGGCCAGCGCGGCACGCGCGGCCGGGGGGCCGCCCTGCACCAGCCCATGGGCCAGCAGCACACCGTTGATGGCGCCGGCACTGGTCCCGCTGATGCCGGAGATGGCGAAGCGATCGGCCTCCAGCAGCGCGTCCAGCACGCCCCAGGTGAAGGCGCCGTGCGCGCCGCCGCCCTGCAGGGCGAGGTTCAGGGCCGGACGTTGGGGTGTTCGAAAGGGCAGGGTGGGCCAGCGCATGCCTGCAGCATGCCACGGCCATCTGTCAGGACTTGCCGCGGTAGCGCCCGGGCCGGGCGGCGCCTTCGATGATCTGGCGCCAGGACTTGCCGGCCGCATGGAGCTGGTCCGCCGATGGGCCCAGCGGGTTGCCGTAGCGGGCGCGGGTCCAGGCCTGCAGCCTGGCCAGCTCGTCTGCAGGGGTGTGGGCGCGAAAGCGCTGCTTGAGCGCGTTGCGCTGCGCGACGGTCCAGCGCGCCACCTGTTCCTCGCTGTCGCCGGCGCCGAGCATGCCGGCCGCCAGCGCCTGCAGGGCCGCCACCTCGGCTTCGTACTGTGCGCGCAGGTCGGCGGTGGCCAAGGCGTCAGCGCCGGCGTGCGCGTTTCGGAGCGGGAGCGCCGGCGCGCAGCACGGCATCCCAGGCCAGCCGCGCCCAGCGCGCCGCCTCGTCGCGGTCGTCGAAGACCTCGGCCGGGGCCTCGTGGTAGTTCATGCGCGCCGGCTCGCCCTTGCGCAGGTAGGCGAAGGCCGGCAACTGCCGGGCGGTGAAGCTGGCGAGGTTGTGCGCATCGGTCTTGAGGTACAGCCGGTTGCCTGCCAGCAGCGCGAACATGCGGCCGTCATGGAACACGCCGTGCCCGCCGAACATGCGGCGCACCGCGACAGGGCCGAAGCGCTCGAACACCTCGTGCAGGCTGTCGGCGAACTGGCTCATGGCGGTGTCGGTCCGCCGGGCAGGGCCGGCGCCAGCGTGCTCACCAGCTCAGGGTGACCTGCAGGGTGTCGGCGTAGGTGCCCGAGGGGACGGCGCCGGCGTTGGTCTTGTTGACGCGGGCGAAGACCGGCAGCGCGAAGGCACCGCCGTTGGCGGCCAGCGAGACGCCGACGGCGCTGCCGCTGGTGGGGTAGGCGGTGGTCATGGCGGCGTCGCTGTAGACCTCGTAGGGCAGGTAGCTGGACGTGCCCAGGCGCATGGCCCGCGTGCCGGCACCGACGCTGGCGCCCTGGCCGGGGTTGTTGCCGGCGTTCACGCTGACCGACATGGCGTTCACGTCGGGCGAGCAGACGATCTGCGTGGTGCCCGCGCCGCCGGCACCGCCGCTGGCCGTGGCCAGCAGCACGCCCGTGAAGGTGGAAGGCTGGATGCCGAAATCCAGCGTGCCGAAGTTGGCGCTGGACGCGCTGCCCGAACTGCCCGACACGGCGCAACCGCCCGTCAGCGTCATCTGCGTCATGAGTTGGCCGCCCATGCCGCCGGCCTGTGCGGCGCTAGCAGCTGCGAGCAAGGCCGAAGCAAGGAAAAGCGAGAATTTTTGGGTGTTCATCATGGCGTTGCGCCGGGTTTGTTCGGCTAGTGCACGATTCTCTGCTGGCAATTGTGTCGAGAAAAGCCCAGGTTGTCACATTTCGGGCAGTCGCTGTTACAAATTCCGGCTTCAGGCTTTGGCCATCAAGGCCACGGATGCCAACAATTCCCGCACTTTGAAGGGTTTGTCCAGGGTGCGCAGCGGCTTGAGTGCCTCCAGGCGCCTGGACGCTTCCGCGGAAACCGGGAAGGTCAGCGCGACCACGGGCAGGTCTGGACGGCACACGAATTCTCCTGCGCGCACGCGTTCGAGCAGCGTGAGCGCGTCGCTGCCGTCGTCCAGGTCCAGCACCATGCCGCCGAAGCGCCGGGCTTCCAGCATGGGCAAGGCGCGCGCGATGCTGGAGGCTTCGTGGAACTCGAAGAGACCGAGTTCACGCCCGACCGCCACCATGGTCCTGCGCATCACGAACTGGGGTTCGACCAGCAGCACGGCCGGCGGGCGGGCGGGGCCGTCACGCGCCGTCCTCTGGCTGTTCGCCGACCAAAGCTTGGTTGACCAGGGTGCGCAAGGCTTCCAGCACCGCCAGCTCCACGGCATCCAGGTTGCGGGGCCTGCTGTCGAGCACGCACAGCGTTCCGACACGCTCACCGCCCGGTGCGCTGAGCGGCGCGCCGGCATAGAAGCGGACATGGGGGGCGCCGGTCACCAGCGGGTTGTCGGCGAAGCGGGCGTCCAGCAGCGCATCCTCGACGACGAAGGTGCCGGGTTGGAGGATGGCGTGCGCGCAGAAGGAGATGTCGCGGGCGGTCTGTGCCGCCGCCATGCCGATCCGCGACTTGAACCATTGGCGGTCGCCGTCGACGAGGCTGACCAGTGCGATCGGCATGTCCATCTGCTCGGCCGCGAAGCGCACGATGCGGTCGAAGCGCTCCTCGGGCGGGGTGTCCAGCACCAGCAGCGCCCGCAGGGCGCGCAGGCGGGCATCTTCGTCGGCGGGCAGCGGTGCAGATGGCATGTCAGGCGCCGAGCGTAGCCGCAGCGCAGCACGCGGCATGTCGGACGCGGCCGACGATGTCAGACTTTGCCACCGCCCGCCTCGCGCCGCTGTTCGCGCAGCATGAACAGGTACAGGCTTTCGACCTTCTCGCGCGCCCAGGGCGTCTTGCGCAGGACCTTCAGGCTCGACGAGATGCTCGGCTCGCTCGAGAAGCAGCGCAGTGCGATGCGGTCGGCCAGTCCCGGCCAGCCGTAGTGGGCCACGAGCTCGGTCAGGATGCGTTCCAGCGTGAGGCCGTGCAGCGGGTTGCGCGGTTGCGCGGGTGGGGGCTTGGGGTGGGCGTCGTTCACGTGGCGATGCTGCCACAGCCGGCCGCGGGTTTGCCTGCCTCGCCGCGCGGCCGTGCGCGGGCGCACAATCCCGGCCGGCCGAGGCCCCACGCCATGAACACCATCGAGAAGATCCTGCTGTTCGGCGCCGCACCCGCGGTGCTGCTGTTGTCGCTGCTGGAGGGCGTGGTGCTGTCGCGCCGCGGGCACTACGACTGGCGGGCCTACGGCATCTCGCTGTTCGACTACGCGGGACGCATCGCGCTGACCGTGTTCGTGCCGTTCACGGTCGCTGCGCCGCTGGTGCGCTGGGTCGAGCAGCACCGGCTGGCCACGGTCCCGGTGGATTCGGTCGGCATGGCGCTGCTGCTCTTCCTGCTGCTGGAGTTCTTCTACTACTGGCTGCACCGCGCCGGCCACCGGGTGCGCTGGTTCTGGTGCAACCATGCCGTGCACCACACCCCCAACCAGCTGAACCTGGGCGCCTCGCTGCGCATCGGCATGTTCGGCAAGCTGACCGGCAACGTCGTGTTCCTGCTGCCCATGGTCTGGCTCGGCTTCGACCTGCGGCTGGTGCTGGCCGCGCTGACGCTGAACCTGCTCTACCAGTTCTGGCCGCACGCCACCTGGATTCCGAAGCTGGGCTGGCTGGAGTATTGGCTCAACACACCCTCAGCCCACCGCGTGCACCACGCGGCCAACCTTGAGTACCTGGATGCCAACTATGGCGGCGTGCTGATCGTGTTCGACCGGCTGTTCGGCACCTATGTCGCCGAGCGCGAGGACCTGCCCTGCCGCTACGGCCTGGTGCACCCCATGACCAGCCGCAACCCGTTCACCGTGGAGCTGGCGCAGTGGATCGCGCTGGCGCGCGACCTGGCCAAGGTGCGCAGCCTGCGCGCGCTGCTGGGCCATCTGGCCATGCCGCCGGGCTGGTCGCCGACCGGCGCGCACGAGACCACCGAGGCGCTGCGCGCGCAGGCCGCCGGCGCCGCGGGCGCGCCGCTCAGCGCGCCCCGAACGCCGCGCCTGCGAACAGATCCTTGAATTCCCGCGGCTGCGAGCGCCAGTACTGGCGCGGGGCCACCACCTGGGCGCCCAGCTTCGCCGCGGCATGCCAGGGCCAGTGCGGGTCGTACAGCACCGTGCGCGCGATGGCCACGGCGTCGGCCCGGCCCTCGGCGACGATGGCCTCGGCCTGCTCGGGCTCGGTGATGAGGCCCACGGCGATGGTCGGCAGGCCGACCTCGGCCTTCAGGCGTTCGGCGAACGGCACCTGGTAGAGCGGCCCCAGTGCGATGGCCTGCTGCGGCGAGACGCCGCCCGAGGACACATGGATGGCCGCGCAGCCGCGCGCCTGGAGGGCCTGCGCCAGCGCCACGGTGCTTTCCACATCCCAGCCGCCCGGCACCCAGTCGGTGGCCGAGACGCGCACCCAGACCGGCTGGCCGGGCGTGAAGGCCTCGCGCACGGCGTCGAACACCTCGAGCACGAAGCGCATGCGGTTGTCCAGGCTGCCGCCGTAGGCGTCCGTGCGCTGGTTGGACAGCGGCGACAGAAACTGGTGCAGCAGGTAGCCGTGCGCGGCGTGCAGCTCGATGCCGTCCAGTCCCAGACGGGCGGCACGGCGGGCCGCCGCCGCGAAGGCCTCGCGCACGCGGCGCAGCCCGGCGGCATCGAGCGCGCGTGGGGCTTCCTCGCCCGGCGCGTGCGGCAGCGCGGAGGCCGAGACGCCTTGCCAGCCGCCGGGCGCGGTCGAGCGCACCTGGGCGCCGCCGTCCCAGGGCGCGCGGCTGGAGGCCTTGCGGCCCGCATGGCCGAGCTGGATCGCCACCGGCATGGGCGAGTGCGCGCGCAGCGCGGCCAGCACGCGCGCCAGGCCGGCTTGGTTGGCATCCGAATACAGCCCCAGGTCGGCTGCGCTGATGCGGCCTTCGGCTTCGACGGCCGTGGCTTCCAGGACCAACAGCCCTGCGCCCGACAGCGCGAGCCGGCCCAGGTGGATCAGGTGCCAGTCGCCCGGCGTGCCTTCGCTGGCCGAGTACTGGCACATGGGGGCGATCACGATGCGGTTGGCCAGCCGGAGCGGGCCGATCTGCAGGGGCTGGAAGAGCTGGCTCATGGGGGTACGGTGGCGGTATCGGGGGCGGATGTGCGCGGCGCGGTGATGCCCGCGATGGTGCGCAGGATGTGGGCACGCACCAGGGTTTCGACGCCATCGGCATCGCCGGCCTTGAGCGCCGCGAGGATCTCGCGGTGCACGTCCTGCACGTAGTCGACCGAGGGGCGGGCCTCCATCCAGATGCGCATGAGCGGCTCGATCACCGAATGCAGCGCCGAAATCTGGTGCATCAGCCGCGGTGCGTCGCTGACGGCGCACAGGCGTTCGTGGAACTGCCGGTGCACCGTGATCCAGTCCGAGGTGTGGGCCGCGCTGCGCTGCATCTTGGCCAGCAGTTGCTCGAGGTCGTGGATGTCGTCCGCGCTCACGCGCCGCGCCGCCATGGCTGCGGCCAGGCCCTCCAGCACGGCGCGCATCTCGAAGACCTCGCGCACTTCCTTCTCGGTGAGGTCGCGCACCACGGCGCCGCGGTTGGGCCGCATCACGATCAGGCCCTCGGCGGCCAGCCGGTTCAAGGCCTCGCGCACGGGCATGCGGCTCATGCCCAGCGCGCTGGCGATCTCCTCGGGAACCAGGCGCGAACCGGGCCGCTGCAGCCCCATGCGGATGGCATGGCGGATGTGCTGGTAGGCCTCCTCCTGGGCGGTCGAGTGCGGGGATTCGAACGAGGAAGAGTGTTGCATCAGCATCAAGGAAGCAGGGGATTTGCACGGCCGGCCGCGCGATTCTAGGGGTGGGGCTGTCCGTGCGCTGGTCGAGGCTGCCCTGCTGCGGTGCACGGGCAGCCGGTGCAGGTACCGGTTCGGTGCATGGGCTGCGCACGCCTGGGCGCTGTCACAGGGACAAGGGGCGCCGTCCGTCGCCAGCGATTCCATCGAGACTGGCCTGGCAATTGCTTGGGAGGGTGCGTCCTACAAGTTGGATCCAAATATCCAAAGATCCAGAAAATTGCGGGATACTCGCGGCGGCCTTGGGTTCGCGGCCGCCAGACCAGACCTTCATTCGTCAGACGGGGATTCCTTCCATGATTCTTGAGTCGTTGCGCACGTCCATCCTGGCGGCCGTGGTCCTGGCAGTGGGCAGCGCCAGCGCGCAAACGCCCGCGCCGGCCTGGCCCACCAAGCCGGTCCGCATCGTGGTGCCGTTCTCGGCCGGGGCCGCCACGGACCTCATCAGCCGGCAACTCGGCACTGGCCTGGCCAAGGCCCTGGGCCAGGCCTTCGTCGTCGAGAACAAGCCCGGCGCCGCCGCCATGATCGGCAGCGATGCGGCGGCCCGCGCGCCCGGCGACGGCTACACGCTGCTCATGAGCGGCCCGGCCTCGATGGTGACCAACCGCTTCCTCTACAAGAAGCTCAGCTACGACCCCGATGCGTTCGCGAAGGTGGCGGTGGTCGCCATCACGCCCAACGTGCTGCTGTCGCACCCCTCGCTGCCGTTCAAGACCGTGCCCGAGATGGTGGCCTACGCCAAGGCCAACCCCGGCAAGCTGACCTATGCCTCGTTCGGTGCGGGCACCACCTCGCACATGGCCGGCGAGATGCTGCGCCAGCAGGCCGGCATCGACATCGTGCACGTGCCCTACAAGGGCGCGGGCGAGGCCATCCCGGCGCTGCTGTCAGGGCAGGTGGCCATGTACTTCGACACCATCATGACCGCGCTGCCGCAGGTCAAGGCCGGCAAGCTGAACCCGCTGGGCGTGTCCAGCGCCACGCGGTCGGCGATGGCGCCGGAGATTCCCACCATTGCCGAGCAGGGTTACCCGGGCTACGACATCGCGCCCTGGTACGGCATCGTCGCCAGCCCAGGCACGCCGCAGCCCATCGTGGCCCGCCTGAACGCCGAGATCAACAAGCTGCTGCAGGATGCCGCCTTCCGCGACAGCCTGGCCGCCACCGGCGCAGAGCCGCGCGGCGGCTCCGTCGCCGATTTCGAGGCCTTCGTGCGCAACGAGGTGCCGCGCACCGAGAAGCTGGTGCAGCAGTCCGGCATCACCATGCAGTAGCAGCACACCGCCTCCCTTCCACCCCACACCATGCCCATGCCCGATTTCGACTGGTCCTTTCCCTACCGTTCGCAAAAGATGCCGCTGCTCGCGGCCAACGCCGTCAGCACCAGCCAGCCGCTGGCCGCGCAGGCCGGCCTGCAGATGCTGCGCGAAGGCGGCAACGCCATCGACGCGGCGATCGCCACCGCCATCACGCTGACGGTGGTGGAGCCGGTCATGAACGGCATCGGCGGCGACCTGTTCGCCCAGGTCTGGCACGAAGGAAGGCTTTACGGTCTCAACGCCAGCGGCCGCGCGCCGGCGCGCTGGACGCCGGCGCATTTCGCGGGCCGCAGCGCCATGCCCAAGGTCGGCTGGGACACCGTCACGGTGCCGGGCCAGGTGGCGGGCTGGCGAGCGCTGTCCGAGCGCTTCGGCAAGCTGCCGTTCGCGCAGCTGTTCGCGCCCGCCGTCGCCTACGCGGCAGACGGCTTCCTGGTCTCGCCGCAGATCGCACGGCAATGGGCGGCGCAGGTGCCGGTGCTCCTGGAGCAGCCTGGCTTTTCTGACACCTTCCTCGTCGAGGGCCGCGCGCCGCGCGCGGGCGAGCGCTGGCGCTGCCCCGACCAGGCACGCACGCTGGGCGAGATCGCGGCGACGGGCGGCCGCAGCTTCTACGAGGGCACGTTGGCCGAGCGCATCGTGGACCATGCGCGCAAGACCGGCGGCGTCCTCGCTGCGCAAGACCTCGCACAGCACCAGGTGGCCTGGGTCGAGCCCATCGCCCAGGCCTTCCGCGGCCATGTTCTGCACGAGCTGCCACCCAACGGCCAGGGCATCGCGGCGCTGGTCGCGCTGGGCATCGTCGAGCGCTTCGACGTGGAGGCCATGGGCCTGGACAGCCCGGACTTCTACCACCTGGCCATCGAGGCCATGAAGCTGGCCTTCGCCGACCTGCACGCCCATGTGGCCGACCCGGCCCACATGCAGGTGCCGCCAGCGGCGCTGCTGGACCCGCAGTACCTCGCGTCGCGCGCCGCGCTGATCCACATGGACCGCTCCTCGGTGCCCATGGCCGGCGTGCCCAAGCCGGGCGGCACCGTCTACCTCGCGGCGGCCGATGCGGGCGGTTCCATGGTGTCCTTCATCCAGTCCAATTACCGCGGCTTCGGCTCGGGCGTGGTGGTGCCCGGCACCGGCATCGCGCTGCACAACCGTGGCGAGAGCTTCAGCCTGCAGGCCGGCCATCCCAACTGCGTGGCGCCGGGCAAGCAGCCCATGCACACCATCATCCCGGGCTTCGTGACGCAAGGCGGCCAGCCGCTGATGGCCTTCGGCGTGATGGGCGGTTCCATGCAGGCGCAGGGCCATCTGCAGATGCTGATGCGGCTGGCGGCCTTCCGCCAGAACCCGCAGGCCATGAGCGACGCGCCGCGCTTCCGTGTCGAGAACGGCCCGGTCGTCAATGTCGAGGCCCATCTGCCAGGCGCCGTGGCGCAGGAACTGCGCGCGCGCGGCCACGACGTGCAGGTGGCCCCCGGCGACAGCCTGGAGTTCGGCTCGGCCCAGCTGATCCACCGCGTGGACGGCGGCTACCTGGCGGCCAGCGACTCGCGCCGCGACGGCCAGGCCGTGGGTTTCTAGAGCACCTTGAACAGGTGCGTGCCGTCGCGCGCGAGCTGCGCGACGAGGCCGAACTCCCAGTCGAGGTAGCCCTGCATGGCCGCGCGCGGCGCGTCCGTGCCTTCGTAGGGACGGCGGTAGCGGTCGGTGCGCGGCGTGGCCAGGCGCGGCTCGCCGGGCTCCAGGGGCAGGCCGGCGGCGGCCCAGGCCGCCGTGCCGCCTGCGAGCACCAGCACACGGCTGGCCTGCCGTCCGCGTGCGTCGAGCAGGCTGCGCAGCTCGGGGGCGGCATAGGGGGCCAACGCACCGTCGGCACTGGTCAGAACATACTGCTGCGCTGCCGGCAACCGATCCAGCGCCTGGCGCAGCTGCGCGCGGATGGCGAACCAGGCGCCCGGGATGTGGCCGCGCACATGGGCCTGGCCCGGGCCCAGGTCGATGACCACGGTGCCCGCCAGCGCAGCCGCCAGCTGCGCGGCGCCGATCGGTTCGGCGCGCGGCGCCGGTGGCAGCGCGGCAGCCGCGGCGCCGCATTCGGTGAACGGCCCGGCACCGTCGAGCACGTGAACCTCCCAGCCCATCTGCGCCAGCCAGGAGCCCGTCATGTTCGCGCGCACGCCGTCGTCGTCCACCACCACGATGCGCGCGCCGCGCACCGGCACGCTGTGGTCGGTCTCCTGCACGAGCTGGCCGCCCGGCGCGTTCGCGAAGCCCGGCAGGTGGCCGGCGGCGTATTCCTCGGGCGTGCGCACGTCGAAGGCGTGCAGCGTGCGGCCGGGCTCGGCACGCCACCGGGCGAGCGCCTGCGGCGTGGCGCGGCCCACGCCGGCACGCCGGGCCGTGTCGCTTGCGGCCTGGCGCGCCTGGGCCAGGCGCTCGGGCGCGACCTGCGCGGGCGCGCGCCGCGCCGCGCCATGGTCCAGCCGCTGGCCGGCCAGCAGCCAGCCGATGGTGCCGTTGCGCAGCGCGGCCACGGGGTTGGGCACGCCCGCATTGACCAGCGACTGGGTGCCGATGATGCTGCGCGTGCGGCCCGCGCAGTTGACGACGATGGTCGTGGCCGGGTCGGGCGCGAGCTCGCGGACGCGCAGCACGAGCTCGGCGCCCGGCACGCTGGTCGCGCCCGGGATGCTCATGGTCTGGTACTCGTCGAAGCGGCGCGCGTCCACCACCACGGCGTCGGCGCCCGCGGCAATCAGCGCCTGCACCTCCTCGGCGGCCAGCGAGGGCGTGTGGCGCTCATGCTCCACGAGTTCGCCGAATGACTTGCTCGGCACGTTGACGTCGCGGAACACCTCGCCGCCCGCGGCGATCCACGCGTCCAGGCCACCGGCCAGCGCGTGCACCTGCGTATAGCCCAGCGCGGCCAGAACGGCCGCGCCGCGCGGCACCAGGTCTTCGCCATCGTGCAAGCCGTACAGCACGATCGGCGTGTCGCGCCGCGGAATGCGGCGCCAGGCCTCCAGCTCGATGCGCGACAGCGGCAGGTTGGCGGCCCACAACGGGTGCGACTGGGCGAACGGGTCTTCCTCGCGCAGGTCGAGCAGGGCGATCTCGTCGCGCGCCAGCAGCGCGGCGCGGACTTCGGCGGGTGTCAGTGAAAGCAGGGGCATGCGGCGAGCATAGGCGCGCGCCGCCCATGCGCTTGCGCGGCCAGCGCATCAGCACATGCGCAAAACGTGCTTGCATTCGGCCGGCACGTTGTGGGCAGCGGTCGGCCGCGGGCATTCGGCCGACAACGCAACGGCGTCGTGCGTGGTGGACAGGCACGCCTGTTCGCGCACACTGGTGCCTTCCCTTCGCCACCAAGGATGTCCCCATTGGCACGAGCCCCCCGTCGAGCGCCGCCGCGCGCTGCCCATCCGCCCGCAGCCTCGCAGCACGAGGGCTTCGTCCAGGTGCGCGGCGCGCGTGAGCACAACCTCAAGAACGTCGATGTCGACATCCCGCGCAACGCCTTCGTGGTGTTCACGGGCATCTCCGGTTCGGGCAAGTCCTCGCTGGCCTTCGGCACCTTGTTCGCCGAGGCGCAGCGGCGCTACCTCGACTCGATCGCGCCCTATGCGCGCCGGCTCGTGGACCAGGCCGGCATTCCGCAGGTCGATGCGGTCGAGGGCATGCCGCCCGCGGTAGCGCTGCAGCAGCAGCGCGGCACGCCCATGGCGCGTTCCTCGGTCGGCAGCGTCAGCACCGTCTCCAACCTGCTGCGGCTGCTGTTCTCGCGCGCGGGCCACTATCCGCCGGGCCAGGCCATGCTGTTCGCGGAGGACTTCTCGCCGAACACGCCGCAGGGCGCCTGCCCGCGATGCCATGGCCTGGGCCGCGTCTACGACGTGACCGAGCGCTCGGCCGTGCCCGATGACAGCCTCAGCATCCGCCAGCGCGCCGTTGCGGCCTGGCCCAGCGCCTGGCAGGGTCAGAACCTGCGCGACATCCTGACCACGCTGGGGCACGACGTGGACCGGCCCTGGCGCGACCTGCCGCAGCGCACGCGCGACTGGATTTTGTTCACCGACGAGCAGCCGACCGTGCCCGTCTATGCCGGCTTCGACCGCGACGAGGTGCGCGCAGCCGTGAAGGCCAAGATGGCGCCGAGCTACATGGGCACCTTCACGGGTGTGCGGCGCTACGTGTTGCAGACCTTCGCCAACAGCCCGAGCGCGGCCATGCGCAAGCGCGTCGCGCCGTACATGGTGGGCCAGGCCTGCAGCCTGTGCGCGGGGCGACGGCTCAAGCCTGCAGCGCTGGGCGTGACCTTTGCGGGCCACAACATCGCGGCGCTGGGCGCGATGCCGCTGGCCGAGCTGGCGCAGTGCCTGGCGCCAGCCGCGCAAGGCCGCGCGACCGCTTCCTCCGGCACCCGCACAGCGCGCCCGCGCGCGGCAGCCAACGCCCGCCATGCCGGGGCCGACGACGTGCTGCGCACGCCCGAGGATTCGCAGGAGAAGACCCTGGCCGCCCAGCGCCTGGCCGGCGAGATCCTCGCGCGGCTGCAGACGCTGCAGAGCCTGGGCCTGGGCTACCTCGCGCTGGACCGTGCCACGCCCTCGCTGTCGGCCGGCGAGTTGCAGCGACTGCGCCTGGCGACGCAGATCGGCTCCAAGCTGTTCGGCGTGGTCTATGTGCTGGACGAGCCGTCCGCCGGCCTGCACCCGGCCGACGGCGAGGCGCTGCACCAGGCGCTGGACCGGCTCAAGGCCGCCGGCAACACGCTGTTCGTGGTCGAGCACGACGTGGCCACCATGCGCGTGGCCGACTGGCTGGTCGACGTGGGGCCGGCCGCCGGCAGCCATGGCGGCGAGGTGCTCTACAGCGGCCCGCCGGCGGGGCTGGCGGCGATTGCACGCTCGCAGACGCGGCCCTATCTGTTTCCGGATGCGGGCGCCAGGCCGACGCCGCGCACGGTGCGCGAACCGCGCGCCTGGCTGCGGTTGCAGCAGGTGCGGCACCACAACCTCGATGGCGTGGACGCGGACTTCCCCATCGGTTGCCTGAGCGTGGTCACGGGCGTCTCGGGCTCGGGCAAAACCAGCCTGGTCAGCCAGGCCGTGCTGGACCTCGTGCGGCGCCAGCTGCATGCGCCGGCCGAACCCGAAGAGGAGCAGACCGCGGCCGAGGGCGACGACACCGGACAGGCCCCCATGCCACCCGTGCAAGGCCGCATCGCAGAGGGCATGGAGTACATCGCGCGCGTGGTGCAGGTCGATCAGCGACCCATCGGCCGCACGCCGCGCTCCAACCTGGCCACCTACACGGGCCTGTTCGACGCCGTACGCAAGCTGTTCGCGGCCACGCCCGAGGCACGGCGGCGCCGCTTCGATGCCGGCCGCTTCTCGTTCAACGTGGCCAAGGGCCGCTGCCCGACCTGTGCGGGCGAGGGCTTCGTGAGCGTGGAACTGCTGTTCCTGCCCAGCGTCTACGCGCCATGCCCGACCTGCCAGGGCCGACGCTACAACGAGGCCACGCTCAAGGTCGCCTGGCAGGGCCTGACGATTGCCGGCGTGTTGGATCTCACTGTCGAAGCGGCCTGCACGCGCTTCGCCGAGGAGCCCGCCGTGTTGCGCCCGCTGGATGTGCTGCGCGACATCGGCCTGGGTTACCTGCGCCTGGGCCAGCCCGCGACCGAGCTCAGCGGTGGCGAGGCCCAGCGCATCAAGCTCGCGACGGAGCTGCACCGGCCGCAGAACGGCCGCACGCTGTACGTGCTGGACGAGCCCACCACCGGCCTGCATCCCGCCGACGTGGACCGGCTGCTGGCGCAGATCGACCGGCTCGTGGCCGCGGGCAACACCGTCATCGCGGTGGAGCACGACATGCGTGTGGCGGCCGCGGCCGACTGGCTCATCGACATGGGGCCGGGGGCGGGGCCCGAGGGTGGGCGCATCGTCGTGGCCGGCCCGCCGGACAAGGTAGCCAGGCAGCGCGGCAGCGCCACGGCGCCCTACCTGGCGCAGGCGCTGCGCTGAAGCGCGAAGGCGTTGCGCGTTCTGCGCATGTGCGCATGCGCAAAACACACTTGTGAGATCGACCGGCCTTGCACAGAAGTTTTTTGCATAAGCAAGCAAATAAACAATCGTTGGTCGGCGCGCAGGGGCGGCCTACAGTGCGGCGCATCGCTGCACCGTGCAGCTTCTTCTTGCCCCCCATGTCCGCCTTGCTCGATTCTCCCGCCCTGTCCGGCGCACCCGCCCAGGCCTTCGAAGTGCGCCGTCTCGATGCGCCTTTCGGCGCCGAGGTGCTGGGCCTGGACCTGGCCCAGCCCCTCAACGACGCCGACTTCGCTCGCCTGCACCGCGCCCACCTGGACCACCATGTGCTCGTGCTGCGCGACCAGCGCATCACGCCGGACCAGCACGTGGCCTTCACGCGCCGCTTCGGCCCGCTGCAGATCCACGTGCAGAAGAAGTTCCAGCTGGAGGGCCATCCCGAGGTGTTGATCGTCTCCAACATCAAGGTGGACGGCCAGCCCATCGGCCTGGGCGATGCCGGTCACTACTGGCACTCGGACCTGTCGTACAAGGAAAAGCCCAGCCTGGGCTCGCTGCTGCACGCGCAGGAGCTGCCGGGCGAGGGCGGCGACACGCTGTTCGCCGACCAGCATGCGGCCTACGAGGCGCTGCCCGAGCCCGTGAAGGCGCGCATCGCCAACCTGAAGGCCGAGCACAGCTACCTGGCCAAGTACGAGGAACTGCGCGCGCGCAGCCCCTGGCGCCCGGCGCTCACGCAGGCCCAGCTCGATGAGGTGAAGCCCGTCGTGCACCCGGTGGTGCGCACCCATCCCGAGACCGGCCGCAAGGCGCTGTTCGTCAGCGAGCATTTCACGACCAAGATCGTCGGCCTGCCCGAGAACGAGAGCCGCGCGCTGCTCGAGCTGCTGTTCGCCGCCAGCACGAAGCCCGCGTTCCAGCTGCGCCACCGGTGGCTGCCGCACGACATCGTGTTCTGGGACAACCGCTCGGTGCTGCACCTGGCGGCCGGCACGCCCGACAGCGAGCGCCGCAAGCTCTACCGCACCACGATCGAGGGCGACCAGCCCTTCTGATCTTCCTGTTCCCGTCTTTCTGCCCACGCAGCGCCGTGGGCCGGCCTCGCTCACCCTGGAGATTCGCACCACCATGAAACGCATCACCCGCCGCCTCGCCGCCATCGCCACGGGCGCCGCGCTGCTGGCCGGCAGTTTGGCCGCCCATGCCGAAGGCCGCATCCGCATCGCCGAGCAGTTCGGCATCGTCTACCTGCTGCTCAACGTGGCGCAAGAGCAAAAGCTCATCGAGAAGCACGGCAAGGCCGCGGGCGTGGACATCCACGTCGAGTTCGTCAAGCTGTCGGGCGGCTCGGCCGTCAACGACGCGCTGCTGTCGGGCAACATCGAGGTGGCGGGTGCCGGCGTGGGCCCGCTGCTGACCATCTGGGATCGCACCAAGGGCCGCCAGAACGTCAAGGGCGTGGCCTCGCTGGGCAACTTCCCGTACTACCTGGTCAGCAACAACCCGAACGTGAAGACGATCGCCGACTTCACCGACAAGGACCGCATCGCCGTGCCGGCCGTGGGCGTGTCGGTGCAGTCGCGCGTGCTGCAGCTGGCGTCGGCCAAGCTCTGGGGCGACAAGGACTTCGCCAGGCTCGACAAGATCAGCGTGGCCGTGCCGCACCCCGACGCGGCCGCCGCGATCATCAAGGGTGGCACCGAGATCACGGGCCACTTCGGCAACCCGCCGTTCCAGGAGCAGGAACTGGCCGGCAACCCGAACGCGCGCATCGTGCTGAAGTCCTACGACGTGCTGGGCGGCCCGTCCTCGGCCACCGTGCTGTACGCCACCGAGAAGTTCCGCAGCGAGAACCCCAAGACCTACAAAGCCTTCACCGACGCGCTGAACGAGGCCGCGCAGTTCATCAGCGCCAACCCCGAGAAGGCCGCCGACATCTACCTCAAGGTCTCGGGCGCCAAGACCGACCGCGCGCTGCTGCTCTCGATCATCAAGAACCCCGAGGTGCAGTTCACCACCGCCCCGCAGAACACCTACACCCTGGCCGAGTTCATGCACCGCGTGGGCGCGATCAAGAACAAGCCTGCTTCGGCACGCGACTACTTCTTCGACGACGCGCACAGCGCACAGGCCAACTGAGATGAGCCTGCGCAGAAGAACACTCGCCATGGGCGCGGCCGTGGCCGCCACACTGGCCCTGACCGCAGGCGCGGCCCAGGCCGAGGGCAAGATCCGCATCGCCCAGCAGTTCGGCATCGGCTACCTGCTGCTGGACGTGGTGCGCGACCAGCAGTTGATCGAGAAGCACGGCAAGACGCTGGGCCAGGACATCGACGTCGAATGGGCCAGCATCTCGGGCGCCACGGCCATGAACGAGGCCTTGCTGGCCGGCGCGCTGGACGTGGTCTCGGCCGGCGTGCCGCCCATGCTGACGCTGTGGGACCGCACGCGCGGCCGCCAGAACGTCAAGGCGCTGGCCGCGCTGGGCTCGCTGCCCAACTACCTGTTGACCAACAACACCAGCGTGAAATCGCTCAAGGACCTGGGGCCCAAGGACCGCATCGCGGTGCCGGCCGCCGGCGTCGGCTTCCAGTCGCGGACGCTGCAGATCGAAACGGCGCGGCTGTTCGGCAAGGACGACTTCAAGCGCTTCGACGAGATCTCGGTGAGCCTGCCGCATCCGGAGGCCACGGCCGCGCTGGTCTCGGGCGGCACCGAGATCAGCACGCACTTCTCGAGCGCGCCGTTCTACTACCAGGCGCTGGCCGCCAACCCCAAGGTGCGCAAGCTCATCAGCAGCTACGACATCCTGGGCGGGCCAGCCACCTTCAACGTGCTCTACACCACGCAGAAGTACCGCGAGCAGAACCCCAAGACCACGCAGGCTTTCTACGCCGCGCTGGTCGAGGCCGAGCAGATCGTCAAGGCCGACAAGGCCCGCGCCGCGGACATCTTCATCCGCGTGCAGAAGTCCAAGCTCGCACCGGCGCTGGTGCGCCAGATCGTGGAAGACCCCGAGAACGACTTCACGGTCTCGCCGCAGCGCAGCCTGGTCTACGCGCAGGAACTGCACAAGCTCGGCGTGCTGAAGAGCCAGGCCGGTTCCTGGAAGGACTACTTCTTCGAAGAGGCCTGGGCGCGCCCTGGATCCTGAGATGACCATGCAACTTGCCGCCCCCACGCTGCGCCATGCCGCACCGGGCACTGCGCTGCGCGCGCCGGGCACCGTGGCGCCCGCGCAGGCTGCGCGCCAGGCCGACGGCAGCGCGCTGCTGCAGGTCGACGGCGTGAGCCTGGAGTACCGCACGCCCGAACGCGTGGTGCGCGCGACGCACCGTGTGGGCTTCGACGTGCACGCGGCCGAGCGCTATGTGCTGCTGGGCCCCTCGGGCTGCGGCAAGTCCACGCTGCTCAAGGCCATCGCCGGCTTCATCCCGCCCGTGGAGGGCGAGATCCGGCTCGACGGCAGGCGCGTCACGGCGCCGGGCCCGGACCGCATCGTCGTGTTCCAGGAGTTCGACCAGTTGCCGCCCTGGAAGACCGTGCGCGAGAACGTGATGTTCCCGCTGCTGGCCTCGCGCACGCTGGGACGCAAGGAAGCTTCGGAGCGCGCGCTGCACTACCTGGACAAGGTGGGGCTGACCAAGTTCGCCGATGTGCACCCGCACCAGCTCTCGGGCGGCATGAAGCAGCGCGTGGCGATCGCGCGTGCGCTGGCCATGCAGCCGCGCGTGCTGCTGATGGACGAGCCCTTCGCCGCGCTCGATGCACTCACGCGCCGCAAGATGCAGGAGGAACTGCTCGCGCTGTGGGACGAGGTGCGTTTCACGCTGCTGTTCGTGACCCACTCCATCGAAGAGGCCTTGGTGGTCGGCAGCCGCATTGCGCTGCTGTCGCCGCACCCGGGCCGCATGCGCGCCGAGATCAACAGCCACGCCTTCGACCTGCAGAGCACAGGTGGCGTGGAGTTCCAGGCGACGGCGCAGCGCATCCACCACCTGTTGTTCGAAGAAGAGAAGACCGCATGAGCGCGCTCAATCCCCCCGTGCGGCCCGAGGCCGAATGGCAGCTAGAGCCCTACACCGAGGGCAGCGTCGAACGCGCATTGCCCTTGGGCACACGCCTGTGGCAGCAGGCCTGGCTGCGCAAGGGCCTGATCCTCGCCGCGCTGGCCATCCTCTGGGAGCTGCTCGCGCGCTGGCAGGACAACGACCTGCTGCTGCCCACGTTCACCGCGACGATGCGTGCGCTGGTCGAGGGCTTCGCCAGCGGCGAACTGCTGGCGCGCGTGGGCATCTCGCTGTCGGTGCTGCTGCAGGGCTATGTGGCCGGCGTGCTGCTGGCCTTCGCGCTGACGCTGCTGGCCGTGTCCACGCAGCTGGGCCGCGACCTGCTCTCGACGCTGACCTCGATGTTCAACCCGCTGCCGGCCATCGCGCTGCTGCCGCTGGCGCTGCTGTGGTTCGGCCTGGGCCGCGGCAGCCTGGTGTTCGTGCTGATCCACTCGGTGCTGTGGCCGCTGGCGCTCAACACCTTCGCGGGCTTCCAGGGTGTGCCCGAGACGCTGCGCATGGCGGGCCGCAACTACGGGCTCAGGGGCCTCTCCTACGCGCTGCAGATCCTGGTGCCGGCCGCGCTGCCGGCCATCCTGTCGGGCCTGAAGATCGGCTGGGCCTTCGCCTGGCGCACGCTGATCGCGGCCGAGCTGGTGTTCGGTGCCAGTTCGGGGCAGGGCGGTCTGGGCTGGTACATCTTCCAGAACCGCAACGAGCTCTATACCGACAAGGTGTTCGCCGGCCTGGTCACCGTGGTGCTGATCGGCCTCGCGGTCGAGACCCTGGGTTTCGCCACGCTGGAGCGGCTCACGGTGCGGCGGTGGGGGCAGCAGCGCTGAGCCTTTGAGGTCGGGTACAAGAGCGGGAACAACCACCGCCCCGTCCCATGTCCGATCTCCAAGAACGCAGCCATTCCCTTCTCGCCGGCCTGGGCGTGGACCGCACGCAGCTGGCGGCCGGCCCGCTGGCGGTCCGCTCACCCGTGGACGGCAGTCTGCTGGCCGAACTGGCCATCGAAGGCCCGTCCCAGGTGGCAGCGGCCATCGGCATGGCCCGCGCCGCGAGCCTGGCCTGGCGCGACGTGCCGGCACCCCTGCGCGGCGAGCTCGTGCGCCTGCTCGGCGAGGAGCTGCGCGCGGCCAAGCCGCAGCTGGGCGAGCTGGTGTCCATCGAGGCCGGCAAGATCCGCACCGAGGGCCTGGGCGAGGTGCAGGAGATGGTCGACATCTGCGACTTCGCGGTCGGCCTGTCGCGCCAGCTGTACGGCCTGACCATCGCGTCGGAGCGGCCGGGCCACCGCATGATGGAGACCTGGCATCCGCTGGGCGTGGTGGGCGTCATCACGGCCTTCAACTTCCCGGTGGCGGTGTGGGCCTGGAACGCGGCACTCGCGCTGGTCTGCGGCAATGCCGTGGTCTGGAAGCCCTCGGAGAAGACGCCGCTGACCGCGCTGGCCTGCCAGGCCATCTTCGCGCGCGCTGCGCTGCGCTTCGGCCAGGCGCCCGCGCAGCTGAACCAGGTCGTCGTGGGACTGCGCGAGACGGGCGAGGCCCTGGTCGACGACGCGCGCGTGGCGCTGGTCTCGGCCACGGGCAGCACGCGCATGGGGCGCGAGGTGGGCCCGCGCGTGGCGCAGCGTTTCGGCCGCACGCTGCTGGAGCTGGGCGGCAACAACGCGGTGATTGTCACGCCCAGCGCCGACCTGGACCTCGCGGTGCGCGGCATCGCCTTCGCGGCCGTGGGCACGGCCGGGCAGCGCTGCACCAGCACGCGCCGGCTCATCGTGCACGCCAGCGTGAAGGACGCGCTGGTGGCGCGGCTCAAGACCGCGTTCGCCAAGCTGCCCATCGGCAGCCCGCTCGAGGCCGGCACGCTGGTCGGCCCGCTGATCGACCGCCAGGCCTTCGAGGCCATGCAGGCCGCGCTGGCCGCGGCGCGCGCCGAGGGCGGTGCCGTGACGGGCGGCGAGCGCGTGCTGCAGGAGCAGCTGCCGCAGGCCTTCTACGTGCGCCCGGCCATCGCCGAGATGCCCGCGCAGACCGCCACCGTGCGCCACGAGACCTTCGCGCCCATCCTCTATGTGCTGGCCTACGAGGATTTCGACGACGCCATCGCGCTGCAGAACGACGTGCCGCAGGGCCTGTCGTCCGCCATCTTCAGCAACGACCTGCGCGAGGCCGAGCGCTTCCTTTCCGCGAGCGGCTCGGACTGCGGCATCGCCAACGTCAACATCGGCACATCGGGCGCGGAGATCGGCGGCGCCTTCGGCGGCGAGAAGGAGACCGGCGGTGGCCGCGAATCGGGCTCGGACGCCTGGCGCGCCTACATGCGGCGCGCCACCAACACCATCAACCACTCGCGCGAGCTGCCGCTGGCGCAGGGCGTGAAGTTCGACGTCTGAGCACAGGGGCATCGCAGGGCTGGCACACTCGCCGCTTCGTCCACCGGAGAAGTCCGTGACCCTGAGACTGTCCCTGCGCCGTGCGGCGCTGTTCGCCGCCTGCGCCCTGTCCCTGTCCGCCGCGCAGGCCGCGCTCAAGCCCGGCGACGCGGCTCCGACCTTCGCGGCCGAGGCCGCGCTGGGCGGCAAGACCTTCCGCTTCCAGCTCGGCGATGCGCTGGCCAAGGGCCCGGTCGTGCTGTACTTCTTTCCCAAGGCCTTCACGCAGGGCTGCACGGTGGAGGCCCACCTGTTCGCCGAGGCCAGCGAGCGCTTCGCCGCGCTGGGCGCGACCGTGGTCGGCGTCTCCGGCGACAACATCGACACGCTCAAGCGCTTCTCGGTCGAGGCCTGCCGCGACAAGTTCGCCGTGGCCGGCGCCAGCCCCAAGACCATCGAGGACTACGACGCGCGCTCGTCCTGGCGTGCCGACATGGCCGACCGCATCTCCTACGTGATCGCCAAGGACGGCAGGATCGCCTTCACGCACCACGGCTCCGATCCCGAGGCGCATGTGGCGCGCACGTTGCAGGCCGTCGAGCAGCTGGTCAAGACCGCGCGCTGATCAGCGCGCCGCCAGTGCCAATGTGGTGCGGCGCGCAGGCGGCTCCACGCGCTGCAGGGCCCGCGGCGGAGCCTGCTCCAGCGCCCGCAGCAGCTCCAGCCCTTGCGGCCATTCGCCGTGCCCAGATTCCACGTTGATGTGCCCGGCATCGGGCAGCCGCACCAGCTGGCTGCCCCAGGCGCGCGCGTAGGCACCGGCCAGGCGCACGGGGCAGTAGGGGTCGTCGGTGCTGGCCACCAGCGTGCTGCGAAACGGCAGCTGCGCGTGCGGCACGGGCGCGAAGTCCACCAGCACGGCACGGCGCTCGGGGTCGGCCGGCGCCACCAGCAGCGCGCCGTGCACGCGGGCCTGGGCTTCGGACGGCAGGTGCGACACCACGATGCAGCCCAGGCTGTGGGCCACCAGCAGCACCGGGTCGGGCCGGGCCAGGATGGCCTGCACGGTGTTGTGCAGCCAGGCTGCGCGCCGCGGCGCGACCCAGTCGTCCTGCTGCACGCGCGCCACGTCGGGCAGCCGGGTCTCCCACAGGCTTTGCCAGTGGCCGGGGCCGGAGTTGCGCCAGCCCGGGATGATCAATGTGCGCATGCGGCGTTGTCGTCCAGAAGAGGGAGCGCCCCATTCTGGAAGCCGTGCCGCGCAGGGCCAACGAAGCTTTTCGAGGAAGCTTAGACGCGCGTGCGGCGGCTGCGGGCAGGAGCGGCCGGGGCCGCGGGCCAGTGTGCGGGCGCGGCGAACCAGTCGACCAGGAAGTCCAGCAGCGCGCGCAGCACGGGCGGCACCCGGCGTTGCGGCTGGTACAGCGCATGCACGCCCAGGGCTTGCGGCACCCAGGCGGGCAACAGGGCCTGCAGCCGTCCGGCCACCAGCAGCGGAGCGGCGGCGTAGACCGGCTGCAGCGTGATGCCCACGCCCTGCGCGGCGGCCGCCAGCAGCACCTGGGTCTCGTTGGCGCTGAGCGGGCCGCCCACGGGCACGCCGACGGGCCGGCCTTGCGCATCGGCGAACTCCCAGACGCTGCGGCCGAAGTAGGAGTAGGTCAGGCAGCGGTGCGCGGCCAGGTCCTCGGGCCGCTGCGGCGTGCCGTGGCGGGCCAGGTACTCGGCCGAGGCGCAGACCACCGAGGCGCAATCGCCCAGGCGGCGCGCGACCAGGCCCGGCTCCAGCTGGTTGCTGATGCGGATGGCCAGGTCGACGCGCTCCTCGACCAGGTTCACGGCGCGCGAGTCCACGCGGAAATCGATGGCCGCGAGCGGATGGCGCTGCAGGAACACCGCCGCCGCCGGCGCCAGCACCTCCTGCGCGAGCGACTGCGCGCAGGCCAGGCGCAGCAGGCCACGCACCGGGTCGGCCTGGCGTTCGTCCTCGGCCACGCGCGGCAGCTCGCGCGCCACCTCGAGCAGCTGGCGGCTGTGGGCCAGCGCCTGCTCGCCCGCGCTGGTGAGGCTGAGCCGGCGCGTGGTTCGGTGCAGCAGCCGCGCGCCGGCCCATTGCTCCATCTGCGCCAGGTAGCGCGTGACCATGGCACGCGACATGTCCAGCGCCGTGGCGGCGGCGGCCATGCTGCCGCGTTCGGCGATCTGCACGAAGACTTCGGCGGCGGTCAATCGGTCCACGAGAGGTCCATGATTTCATCGAATGGCGCAACAAAGCATTGCATGGTAGGCGGTTTTTCAATCGAATGGAGAAACCTAAGATGGCGCCACTTCTTCACTGCACCGCCGATCCATGTCCGTTCTCCCTTCCCGCCGCACGCTGCTCGCCGCTGGCCTCGGCATGGCTTTTGCCATTGCGGCACCGGCCACCGAACCGCTCAAGCTCGAGGTCTACAACGCCGGCGCCGAGGCGGTGTTTCCCGTCAGCTCGGTGCTCGTGACCGGCCCGCATGAAGCCGTGCTCGTCGATGCGCAGTTCCAGCGCAACGACGCCCAGGCGCTGGTCCGGCGCATCCGTGCCAGCGGCCGCAAGCTGACCACCATCTACGTGAGCCACAGCGACCCCGACTACTACTTCGGCCTGGATGTGTTGCGCTCCGCGTTCCCGCAGGCCCGCATCGTGGCCACGCCGGAGACCGTGGCCGCCATCGCCGCCAGCATGGAAGGCAAGCGCGCGCACTGGGGGCCTATCCTCAAGAGCAATGCCCCGGCGCAGTTGGTGCTGCCGCAGGTGCTGCGCGAGCGCCGCCTCACGGTGGACGGGCAGACGCTGGAGATCCGCGGCCCCGAAGCGGCGCGCAGCTTCGTCTGGATTCCCTCGCTGCGCGCCGTGGTCGGCGGCATCCCGGTCGCGGCCAACATCCATGTGTGGATGGCCGACACGCAGACGCCCGGCGCGCGCTGCCAATGGCTGCAGACGCTGGATGCCATCACGGCCCTGCAGCCGGCCACCGTGGTGCCAGGGCACTACCTGCCCGGCACCGACGGCCGGGTGCCGCAGGGACTGGAGAGCGTGGCCTTCACACGCGCCTACCTCGAGGCCTTCGAGCAGGAGGCCGCCGCGGCGGCGGACAGCACCTCCCTGATCGCGGCCATGCGCAGGCGTTTCCCTGCGCTGGGCGAGCTGTCCTCGCTCGAACTGAGCGCGCGCGTGGTCAAGGGAGAGATGCGGTGGCCGCAATGAATGCCGGCAGCGCCGCCACGCTGCACTACATCTTCGACCCGCTGTGCGGCTGGTGCTATGCGGCCGCGCCGCTGCTGCAGGCCGCGCGCACGCTGCCGGGCCTGGCGATCGCGCTGCACGGCGGCGGCATGCTGGCCGGCAGCAACCGCCGGCCCGTCACGCCGCAATGGCGCGAGCATGTGCTGCCGCACGACCAGCGCATCGCCGCGCTGTCGGGCCAGCCCTTCGGCGATGCCTACTTCGACGGCCTGCTGCGCGACACCGGCGCCATGCTGGACTCGGCCCCGCCGACCACGGCCATCCTGGCCGCCGAGGCGCTGGCTGGACGCGGTCTGGAGATGCTGGCGCGCCAGCAGCGCGCCCACTATGTCGAGGGCCGGCGCATCGCGGACGCCGCGGTGCTGCAGGCCCTGGCCGCCGACATCGGCCTGGAGCCCGAGGCCTTCGCCGCGCAGAGCACCGCGCTGGCCGGCGCGCCCACGCAGGCCCATGTGGCCGACAGCCGCCAGTGGCTGGCGCGCGTGGGCGGCCACGGCTTTCCGACGCTGGCCCTGGTCCGCGGCGCGCAGCGCACCCTGCTGGACGCCGGCGCCTGGCTGGGCCGCCCCGAGGCCTGGCGCGCCGAGCTGGCGCAACAGATCGCCTGATCCCTGTTTCGTTTTTTCACAAGGAGCACACCATGTCCAAGATCGCCATCCTCGGCATCACCGGCAACGCCGGTTCCCGCATCGCCAACGAACTGCTGTCGCGCGGCCACAGCGTGACCGGCATCGCACGCGATCCGTCCAAGGCCACGGCGCGTCCCGGCCTCACGTTGGTGGCCGCCGACGCCACGCAGGCCGCCACGCTGGCGCCGCTGCTCCAGGGCCACGACGTGGTCGTGAGCAGCACGCGCTTCGTGGGCGGCATCGATGCGGCCACGCTGGTCGCGGCCGCGAAACAAGCCGGCGTGCCGCGCATCGCCGTGGTCGGCGGCGCCGGCAGCCTGGAGGTGGCGTCCGGCGTGGCGCTGATCGACACGCCGCAGTTCCCGGACGCGTACAAGGCCGAGGCCGGTGCAGGCCGCGTGTTCCTGCAGGCGCTGCGTGGGGAGAAAGACCTGGACTGGACCTTCCTGTCGCCATCGGCCCTGTTCGCGCCGGGCGAGCGCACCGGCAAGTTCCGCCTGGGTGGCGACCAGCTGCTGGCCGACGCCCAGGGCAACAGCCACATCTCGATGGAAGACTTCGCCATCGCGCTGGCCGACGAGATCGAGCGGCCGCAGCACGCGCGCCAGCGCTTCACGGTCGGCTACTGATCCAGCTCACTCGATCGCCACCTTGGCGTCCTTCACGAGCCTGGCGTACTTGGCCGTGTCGCCCTGGATGCGTGCGGCCATCTGCTCGGCCGTGTCGCCCACGGGCTCGGCGCCGATCTCCTCCATGCGCTTCTTGAAGTCCGGCGAATGGATGATCTTGACCATCTCGGCGTTGAGCCGGGCGACGAGTTCCCTGGGCGTGGCCGCGGGCGCGAGGATGCCGAACCAGGTGCCCTGGTCGAAGCCCGGCATGCCGGACTCGGCCAGCGTGGGCACCTCGGGCAGGGTGCTGGAACGCTTGGCCGTGGTCACCGCCAGCGCGCGCAGCTTGCCGCCCTGGATGTGCTGCACCAGCGGCGTCAGCGTGTCGAACGACAGGTCGATCTGCCCGCCCAGCAGGTCGGTGGTCAGCGGCGCACTGCCCTTGTAGGGCACGTGCACGAGCTCCACGCCCGCCAGGCCCGAGAACTGCGTGCCGATCAGGTGCTGCACCGTGCCGTTGCCGTTGGAGCCGTAGGCGATCTTGCCCGGCGCCGCCTTGGCCAGCGCGATGAGGCCCTTCACGTCGGTGGCGCTGGACTTGGCGTTGACCACCAGCACGTTGGGCACCAGCGCCACCGTGGTGATGGGCGCGAAGCTCTTCTCGAAGTCGTAGGGCAGCTTCTTGTAGACGCTGGTGGCGATGGTGTGGTGCACCGCGCCCATCAGCAGCGTGGTGCCGTCGGCCTTGGACTTGGCGACGAAGTCTGCGCCGATGGTGGCGCCCGCGCCAGGCCGGCTCTCGACGATGACGGGCTGGCCCAGCGCCTGCGACAGCGGCGTGGTCAGCGCGCGGGCCAGCGCGTCGGAACTGCCTCCGGGTGGGAAGGGCACGATCAGCGTGATCGGCTTGTTCGGGAAGGCCTGGGCGGAGGCGATGCCACAGGCCAAGGTCAGGGCCAGCGTGGCGAACGTGTTGCGGCGGTTCATGCGTGTCTCCAGGAATCAGCGGGCAAAGGCCGTCCCCGCAGCGCTTGGTGGCTGCTTCGCAAGGGAACGGGCAAGAAGGGCGCGGGCGCGGGCGCAGGGCCCGCCGGGCTCAGGCGGCCTTGCGCTGGGCGCTGCCGGACACCAGGGCGCAGACGGCCTGCGTGACCTGGGCCGTCGTGGCCTGGCCGCCGAGGTCGCGCGTGTGCAGCGTGGGATCGGCCGTGACCTGTTCGATGGCAGCCATCACCCGCTGGGCGGCTTCGTGTTCGCCCAGGTGCTCCAGCAGCATCACGACCGACCAGAAGGTGCCGACCGGATTGGCCAGGCCCTTGCCCATGATGTCGAAGGCCGAGCCGTGGATGGGCTCGAACATCGAGGGGTAGCGGCGCTCGGGATCGATGTTGCCGGTGGGCGCGATGCCCAGGCTGCCCGCCAGCGCGGCCGCCAGGTCCGACAGGATGTCGGCGTGCAAATTGGTGGCGACGATGGTGTCCAGCGTGGCGGGCTTGTTGACCATGCGCGCCGTCATCGCGTCCACGAGTTCCTTGTCCCAGTGCACATCGGGGAAGCCCGCGGCGACCTCGGCGGCGATCTCGTCCCACATCACCATGGCGTGGCGCTGGGCGTTGCTCTTGGTCACCACGGTCAGCTGCTTGCGCGGGCGGCTCCGGGCCAGCTGGAAGGCGTAGCGCAGGATGCGCTCCACGCCCACGCGGGTCATGATGGACACGTCGGTCGCGGCCTCGATCGGGTGACCCTGGTGCACGCGGCCGCCCACGCCGGAATACTCGCCCTCGGAGTTCTCGCGCACGATGACCCAGTTCAGATCGTCCGGGCCGCAACGCTTGAGCGGCGCGTCGATGCCGCGCAGGATGCGCGTGGGCCGCACGTTGGCGTACTGGTCGAAGCCCTGGCAGATCTTCAGGCGCAGGCCCCACAGCGTGATGTGGTCGGGGATGTGCGGGTCGCCGGCCGAGCCGAACAGGATGGCGTCCTTGCCCTTCAGTGCTTCCAGGCCGTTGGCCGGCATCATTTCGCCGTGGGCGCGGAACCAGTCGCCGCCCCAGCCGAAGTCCTCGAATTCGAAGGCGAAGCCGCTGCTGCTTGCCGCCACGGCTTCGAGCACTTCACGGCCGGCCGGCACGACCTCCTTGCCGATGCCGTCGCCGGGGATGGTGGCGATCTGGTAGGTCTTCATGGGTCCGTCTCCTTGGGGAACAGTATGGGGATGGATGGACTGTAAGAAGCACGGAAGGTGCTGGATCGGCGCTAAAGTGAATCCATTCTTAACTTGAACTCAACACCATGGGCCACGGCATCCAGCCCGCCGACCTGGGCTTCTTCTCCACCCTGGCCGGCGCGGCCAGCCTCAGCGCGGCGGCGCGCGAGCTCGGCGTGACGCTGCCGGCCGTCAGCAAGCGGCTGGCGCAGATGGAGGCGCGCCTGGGCGTGCTGCTCGTGAACCGCTCCACGCGCCGCATGGGCCTCACGCCCGAGGGCGAGCTCTACCTGGAGCATGCGCGCCGCATCCTGGCGGACATCGACGGCCTGGGCGAACTGCTGGGCCTGTCCAAGGCCACGCCGCAGGGCCTGCTGCGCGTGAACGCCACGCTGGGCTTCGGCCGCAGCCATGTGGCGCCGCTGGTCTCGCGCTTCGTGCGCAAGAACCCGCAGGTGCAGGTGCAGCTGCAGCTGTCGGTCAACCCGCCGGCGCCGACCGAGGACCTGTACGACGTCTGCGTGCGCTTCGGTGTGCCGCCGGACAGCCGTGTCATCGCGCGCAACCTCGGCGCCAACCGCCGGCTGCTGTGCGCCGCGCCGGCCTACCTGGCGCGGCACGGCATGCCCAAGGTGGCGCACGACCTCACGGCGCACAACTGCATCGGCATCCGCCAGGGCGAGGAGGCCTATGGCGTGTGGCGGCTGACGCCGGCCAAGGGCAAGGGCCGCAGCGCCCGGCCCGAGGCGGTGAAGACGCGTGGCAGCCTGACCACCAACGACGGCGAGATCGCCGTGAAATGGGCGCTGGACGGCCACGGCATCGTGATGCGCGCGGAATGGGACGTGCAGCACCATTTGCGCAGCGGCCGGCTCGTGCAGGTGCTACCGCAGTACGCCACGCCAGACGCCGACATCTATGCCGTCTACCCGCAGCGCCACCAGACCTCGGCCCGGGTGCGCGGCTTCGTCGACTTCCTGGCCCAGGCTTTCACGCAGCAGGGCGCGACGGCGGCGTGACGCTCAGACCCAGGCCAGCCAGAGGTTGATGGTCAGGAAGGACAGCGTCATCGCGGCCAGCAGCGCGGCCGCGCACAGGCCTTCGAGCTGGTACTTCTGCGCCAGCACGGCGTAGACGCTCATCATGGGCACACAGGCGTAGACCAGCGCGGCCTTGGCCAGCTCGCTGTCGCCAGGCGGCAGCAGCGTGACGGCCAACAGCACCATGAGCGGGTGCAGCACCAGCTTGCCCAGCGTGATGGCGGCCACGTCGGCCAGCATGCCGCCGGGCTTCAGGCCCACCAGCGCGCCGCCGATGGCGAACAGCGCCAGCGGGCTCGCGCTGCCCGCGACGATGTTGATGGTCTGGTGCAGCACGGCCGGCACCGGCAAGTCCAGCGCCGACACCGTGATGCCCACCGCGATGGCCACGACCAGCGGGTTGCGCACCATGGCATGGGCCAGACCCCCGAGGCGCCGCAGCACACTGCCCGAGCCGCCGCCGCTGTCGGCCACGGACAGCGCGAGCGGGATCATGAGCAGGTTCTCCACCAGCATCACGAGCGCCAGCGCCACGCCGGCGGCGGGCCCCAGCAGTTGCGAGGCGATCGGGTAGCCGAAAAAGGCGCTGTTGGAGCCCGACATCCCCATGCCCATGATCGCGGCCTTGGTCACGCCGTCGCGGCGCACGCGGCGTGCCCAGAAGAAGCCCAATGCCAGCGCCGCGAGCGAGCCGGCCGCGTAGGCCATGAGGAAGCGCGGGCTCAGCACCTCGCCCAGCGGCCGGCTGGCCAGCGCGCGCAGCAGCAGCGCGGGCAGCGCGATCAGCGTGGCGAAGCGGCCCAGAACGCGCACCTGCGTGGCATCGAACACGCGCAGGCGCACGCACAGGAAGCCGGCCAGGATCAGCAGGTAGATCGGACCCGTGGCCGCGAGCACATTGCCGACAGCGTTCATCGGAGAGAAGGGAGGGCGGTGTGCATCATCGGGAACAGTCGGGATTCTGACCGGTCACCGCCGTCACGCAAGTCGCGTGCCGGTGCCGGGCCCGCTGGACTCAACGCCGTGCCGCGTGCTCCAGCACCTCGCCGATCGAACGCGCACCGGGCGCATAGGCCGTCATGGCCACGCCAACCAGCGCCACGAACACGGCCGTGGCAGCGAACGGCAGCACGGTCCGCCGCACCGTGGTGGACAGCCAGTGCGCTGGGTCCTGGCCGCGCAGGTGGCGGAACAGCGCATAGGAGAGCGCACCGTCCACGAGCACCTCGGCGAACAGCACCGGCGCGATGTAGACAACGTAGAGCGAGGCCAGCGCCAGGCCGACGGCCAGGACGATGGCCAGGAGCGGGATGGCGAGTTCGTCCCCTTCGGCCGCGGTGCTGGCGGCGTTGCCCAGCGGGCCCATGGGCGAAGCGTCCACGGACGCGCTGTCGAACGCCGCCGAGGCACCGCCCCCGCCGAAGTCGCCACCGCCACCGCTCTGGAAACCGGGCATGCGTTCCGGCAACCGTGGCAGCGGCCCCGGAACATCGACCAGGTCCACGTAGTCCGCGGCGTTGGTGCGCAGCCAGAGCCAGACCAGGAACAGGAAGAATCCGTAGGCGCAGCACAGCGCGAGCGGATAGCGCAGTGCCATCGCGTCCAGGCCCAGTCGCAGCAGCACGAAGGAGGCGAGCAGGCCGAAGCCGCCCGTGAGCGCCACGATCAGCGCCATCTGCAGGCGGGGGAAGGCATCGCGCGAGAGGCGCTCGGTCATCTGCCGGATGGCGCGGGCGCGCGGGTTCATGCGCGCCAGGCCTGCGCCAGCGGCGCGTGGAGCGCGACGAAGGCCGCGGTGTTGAGCACGACCGTGGCCCAGAACGCCACCCGGAACGCTGCCTTGCTGGTCTTGTGGCGCAGCAGCTGCTGCGCCAGGATGGCGCCCGGCCAGCCACCGGCCAGGCCCAGCAGCAACAGCGTGCGCTCGGCGATGCGCCAGCGGCCCGCAGTGGCGGCCGACTTGTCGATGGCGTAGGCCAGGAAGCAGACGGTGCTGGCCACCAGGTACAGCCCCGCAACCCAGGCCGGCACGCGCCACAGCAGGGCCACCGCTGCATAGACCAGGAGGAATGCCGGAATGGCCAGGGCGCTTGCCGTGCTCCATGGCGCCGGGCTGTCACGGCGCCGGGCGGCGCGCGGGACGGGGATGCGCCCCACCGGTACCAGCGCGATGCTCCTGGCGCGCTTGTCCTTCCCGTGGCCGGTGAACCGCGTCAAGCCTTGCGCGCCTGCAGCATGGCCGCCATCTTCTGGTGCACGAGGTTGATCGCCTTGAGCGGACGGATGAAGACCTTGAACTCGGTGATTTTGCCCGCGGCGTTCCATTGGAAGCTGTCGACGCCGTTGACGGCGATGCCGTCGATGTCCACCTGGAACTCCAGCACCGCCGACGACGGGCCCGTGGTCTCGCGGACGTAGCGGAAGCTTTCGTTGAAGAAGACGTGGAAGGCGGCCGACAGGTACTGGGTCGTCACCGGCCTGCCGACCTGCGGCGTATGGACCACGGGAGAGTGGAACACGACTTCGTCGGCCAGCAGGTCGGCGAGGCCCTGGGTGTTGCGTGTGGAGACCAGGTGGTGCCAGGTGGCAAGCGTGTCGATGGCCATGGAATTGTCGTTTCAGGAGCTGGTGGCACCCCGACGATAGCCGACCCGGCCTAGCGGATGGCGCCGTGGACCAGCCCCTGCACCCCGAACACCGGCCCCAGTTGATCCTTGCGGTAGTAGTTGCCCATGAAGACCACGTACACCAGGTCCGCGCCCGGCACCACCACCAGCCGCTGCCCGCCCAGCCCGATGCCCAGCGTGCCGAAGGGCGTACCGTCGGCGCGCCGCGCCAGGTACCAGTGGTAGCCATATTGCACGCCCTCGAAGGCGGCCGTGCGCGGGCTCAGGGAGGCTGTGATCCAGTCGGCCGGCACCACGCTGCGGCCCTGCCAGCGGCCCTGGTCCAGCACCAGCTGGCCCACGCGTGCGAGGTCGGGCGCGCGCATGCGCAGGCCCGAGGCCGCGGCCGCCTCGCCATTCAGGCCCGGTGTCCACTCCACGTCTTCGATGCCCAGCGGCGCAAACAGCCGGGCGCGTGCGTACTCCAGCAGCGGCATGCCGGTGCCGCGCGCGATCAGGTGACCCAGCAGGGCAGTGGCACCGCCGCTGTAGCGCCAGGCCGCACCGGGTGCGCCGACGATGGGCTGCGACAGCACGTAGCGGTAGCGGTCGGCACTGCGCTCCATCGCGATCTCGCTGTTGGCCGGGTCGGTGTAGGGCAGGTCCTCGTTCCAGGCCAGGCCCATGGTCATGGACAGCACATGGGCGATGGTGATGGCGCGCCGGGCCGGCTCGGCGGCCAGGTCGGCGTAGGCCGGAAAGGCGTCGAGCACGGGCTGGTCCGGTGCCGGCACCTTGCCTTCGGCCAGCGCGATGCCGTAGAGCAGGCCCACGATGCTCTTGCTGACCGAGCGCAGGTCGTGCCGCGTGCGGGCGTCGAAGGCCACGCAGCCCAGCGGCGTGCCCCAGCGCTCGTCGGGACCGGTGTAGTAGCGCTCCAGCACGATGGCGCCATGTCGCACGACGACCACGGCATGCAGGTCTGGAAACTTGCCGCCGCGCACGCCCTCGTCGAGCGCGGCGCCGAGACCGGCGGCGACACCACCGGCCGCCGCATCGGCGCGCGGCCAGGCGAAGGGGTCCACCTCCGGGGCGGCGATGGCGGGTGCGCAGGCCAGGGCGGCGGCTTGCAGCAGCGTGCGGCGGTTGCGCGTGGCCGGCTGCGCGGGCGGGTTCGCGGAATGCATGGCGTGTTCTCGCAAGGCTGGGGTCCGGCGCACTGTAGCGCCGCCCGGCGACGGGTTGGTGTGCGGGCGTTGCAGGTGGGCGGGGCCCGCACGGCACCGCCCACCGGGCATGGCGGTGAAATCCCGCATGCGCGCCCGGCCATTGCGTGCGTTCGGCCGGCCCGGCGCATGATGCGGCCCGTCGCATCGACCGGGACGCACCATGGAAAGCCTGCAGGCCTTGTTCACCAGCCCCGCCGCCTGGGCCGCGCTCGCGGCGCTGGTCGTCATGGAGGTCGTGCTGGGCATCGACAACCTGATCTTCATCTCCATCCTGTCGAACAAGCTGCCGGAGGCGCAGCGCGCGCGGGCGCGGCGCCTGGGCATCGGCCTGGCGCTCGTCATGCGGCTGGCGCTGCTGTCGATGATCGCCTGGCTCGTGGGCCTCACGGCACCCGTGTTCGACCTCGGCTGGCAGGGCGATGTCGGCCCCAGCGGCAACCCGAGCTTCGAGACCGAGTTCTCGTGGAAGGACATGATCCTGATCGCAGGCGGCCTGTTCCTGATCTGGAAGGCCACCAAGGAGATCCACCATGCCGTGGACCCGGCGCCCACGGGCAGCGTGTTCGAGCAGGGCGCGGGCCAGGCGGCGCTGTCGTTCTCCTCGGTGATCGTGCAGATCATCCTGCTCGACCTGGTGTTCTCGATCGACTCCATCCTGACCGCGGTGGGCATGACGGACAACCTCGCGGTCATGGTCATCGCCGTGCTGGTGGCCGTGACGGTGATGCTGCTGGCCGCCGAGCCGCTGGCCAACTTCATCAACAAGAACCCGACGGTGGTGATGCTGGCGCTGGGCTTTCTGCTCATGATCGGCGCGGTGCTGATCGCCGAGGGCTTCGGCGTGCATGTGCCCAAGGGCTACATCTACGCGGCCATGGCCTTCTCCACCGTCGTGGAGATGCTCAACATGCTGTCGCGCCGCGCCAGGCAGCGCAGCGCGGGCGCGTCTTCCTAATCGGGCTGGATGTTGGCCGCCTTGATGACCTTGGCCCACTTGGCCAGGTCCGACTTGATGAGCGCCGCATAGTCCTGCGGCGTGCCGCCCTGTACCTCGATGCCGGCGGCTTCGAGCTTGGTGCGCACGTCGGGCAGCTTCAGGGCCGCGTTGATCTCGGCGTTGAGCTTGTCGACGATGGCCTTGGGCGTGCCGGCCGGTGCCAGGAAGCCGCCGTTGGTGTTCGCGTCGTAGCCTTTGAGGCCTTGCTCGTCGGCGGTGGGCACGTCGGGCAGGGCCGCCGTGCGCTTGAGGGTGGAGACGGCCACCGCGCGCACGTTGCCGCCCTTGACCTGCGGCAGGATGGCGCTGATGGTGTCGATGTACAGCGCGGTGCGCCCGCCCAGCAGGTCCGGGTGCGCGGCCGACGAGCCCTTGTAGGGCACCAGCAGCATGTCGGTGCCGGCGGCCATGCGGAACATTTCGGCCGCCATCTCCTGCGCGCTGCCGCGGCCGGAGGTGGCGACCTTGGCGTCGGCCGGATGGGCCTTCATCCAGGCCACGAGCTCGGGCAGGGTCTTGGCCGGGATCTGCGGGTAGATCGCGAACACCAGCGGCACCACGTGCGTGTAGACGATGGGCTCGAAGCTCTTCTCGGGGTCCCAGCCCAGGTTCTTGAACAGGAACTTGTTGATGTTGTGGCTGCCGCCCACGATGCCGATGGTGTAGCCGTCGGGAGGCGACTTGGCCAGCACGTCGGTGCCCAGGTTGTTGGAGGCGCCGGGCCGGTTGTCCACGATCACGGGCTGGCCCAGGGAGGCCGAGATCTTGTCGCCGACCACGCGCGCGATCAGGTCGATGGCGCCGCCGGGCGGGGCCGGCACGATGATCTTGATCGGGCGCGTGGGCCAGGCCTGGGCCGAGGCCAGCGTGGGCGCCAGGGCCAGCACCGCGCTGGCGGCCAATGTCTTGAGCAGGGTCTTGCGTTGCATGGTGTGTCTCCTCGGGGTGGTTCGGAATCAGCCGCGGCCGACGAAGGGCATGTGGCTGGCCATCACGGTCATGGTCAGCACGTTGGCCGACAGCGGCAGCGCGGCGATGTGGCGCACGGCATCGGCCACATGCTTCGCGTCCATCATGGGTTCGGGCGCAGTGCTGCCGTTGGCCTGCAGCACGCCGCGCGTCATGCGTTCGGACAGCTCGGTCAGCGCGTTGCCGATGTCGATCTGGCTGGCCACGATGTTGAAGGCCCGGCCGTCCAGCGCCAGCGACTTGGTGATGCCGCTCACGGCGTGCTTGCTGGCCGTGTAGGGCGCGGTGAAGGGGCGCGGCACGTGGGCCGAGATCGAGCCGTTGTTGATGATGCGGCCGCCCTGCGGCAGCTGCTTGCGCATGAGGCCGAAGGCGGCGCGCGCGCACAGGAACACGCCCGTCACGTTGGTGTTGAGCACGGCGAACCACTTCTCCAGCGGCAGCTCGTCCATGGGCACGGCCGGGGCGTTCACGCCCGCGTTGTTGAACACCACGTCGATGCGGCCGTAGGCCTTCTCGATGGTGTCGAACAGCGCCTGCACGCTGGCCGGGTCGGTCACGTCGGTCGGCACGGCCAGCGCGGTCTGGCCGCGTGCCGCGGCCTGGTCCACGAGGGCGTTCAGGGGTTCGGCGCGGCGGCCGGCCAGCACGACGGTGAAGCCGTCGTCGAGCAGGCCCAGTGCGGCGGCGCGGCCGATGCCGCTGCCGGCGCCCGTGACGAGGGCGATGCGGGGAATGGTGGTGGTATTCATGTCGGTTCGGAGGTGACGGTCATGGAGAAATCGCCGATGCCCGTGACGCCGCCGGTGAGGCGGTCGCCCGGCTGCAGCGGGCCCACGCCGGCCGGCGTGCCGGTGTAGAGCAGGTCGCCCGGCAGCAGCGCGACCGAGCGCGACAGCATGGCCACGAGTTCGGCCACGGGCCACAGCAGGTCGGCGATGTCGGCGCGCTGGCGCTGCACGCCGTTCACGGCCAGCCAGACGGTGCCCTGGCGCGGGTGGCCGATGGCGGCGGCCGGCACCAGTGGCGTGCAGGGGGCGGAGTGGTCGAAGGCCTTGGCCGGCTCCCAGGGGCCGCCGGCGCGCTTGGCCTGCTGCTGCAGGTCGCGCCGCGTGAGGTCCAGGCCGGCGGCATAGCCCCAGATGTGCTGTGGGGCCTGGGCGGCGTCGATGTCGCGCCCACCCAGGCCGATGGCCACCACGAGCTCGATCTCGTGGCAGAACTCGGTGGTCTGCGGCGGGTAGGGCAGCGGGCCTGCGGCCGGCACCACGGCGCTGGCCGGTTTCATGAACCAGGCCGGCATCTCGGTCGGCCGCGGCTCACTGGCGCTCCAGGCGTAGTTGCGGCCGATGCAGAACACGCGGTTCACCGGGAACAGGGTTGGGGTGCCGGCTACGGCCAGGGTGACCGGCGCGGCCGGCGGCAGCACGTAGGACGTCATCGCGGCGCTCAGTCGATCGTGATGTTGCGGCTGCGGATGATCTGGGCGTAGCGCGCGCGGTCGTCCGTGATGAGCTTGGCGAACTCGGCCGGCGTCGTGGCACGCGGCACGCCGCCCAGGGCCACGAAGCGCGCCTTGACGGCTTCGTCGGCCAGCACGGCGCGCACGTCGGCGGCGATCTTGTCCTGCACGTCCTGCGGCGTGCCGTTTGGTGCCAGCAGGCCGATCCACGAGATCGCGTTGAAGCCCGGCAGCGTCTTCTCGGCCAGCGTGGGCACGTCCGGGAAGGCCGGCACGCGCTTGTCGCCCGTGACCGCCAGCGCGCGCAGCTTGCCGGCCTTGATGTGGCCAGACGCTTCGAGCACGGTCATGAACGACAGCTGCACATGGCCGGCCAGCAGGTCGGCGATGGCCGGGCCGCCGCCGCGGTAGGGCACGTGCAGGATGAAGGCACCCGTCTGGTCCTTGAACATCTCGGTCGCCAGGTGCGGCGCGCCGCCCGCGCCCGAGCTGCTGTAGCTCATCTTGCCGGGCTGGGACTTGGCCAGCGCGATGAACTCGGCCGCGGTCTTGGCCGGCACCGAGGGGTTGACCATCATGGCCAGCGGCAGCTCGGCCACGAGCGAGACCGGCGCGAAGGCCTTGTCCGCGTCGTAGGGCATCTTGGGGTACAGCAGCGGGTTGATGGCCTGCGTGCCGATGTTGCCCAACAGCAGCGTGTAGCCGTCCGGCTTGGACTTGGCGACATGGTCCGCGCCGATCTGGCCGGCCGCGCCGCCCTTGTTCTCCACGATCACGGGCTGGCCCCAGCGGCGGCCCAGCTGCTCGGCGATCACGCGGCCACCGGTGTCGGTGCCGCCGCCGGGCGGGAAGGGCACGACCAGCGTGACCGGCTTGTTGGGAAAGCTTTGCGCGAACACGGGGGCAGCGAAGGCCAGGGCCAGGGCAATGAGGAGGTGGCGTTTGATCATGGTGTGTCTCCGGATGGGGATGGGGTTCAGGTCGTGAGGCTCAGCGCGGGGCGCTGGCCGGCCAGCGCCTGGTCCACGCTGTCGAGCACCATCTGCGCCATGGCTGTGCGCGTCTCCCAGGTGGCGCTGGCGCGGTGGGCCTGCAGCGTCACCTGTTCGTGTTCGCGCAGCGCCTGCGGCACGCGCGGCTCGTCGACGAACACGTCCAGCCCGGCACCGGCGATGCGGCCGGCCACCAGGGCTTCGGTCAGGTCGGCCTCGTTGACGAGCCGGCCGCGTGCCACGTTGACGAGGAAGCCGCGCGGGCCCAGGGCGTCGAGCACGGCCGCGTTGACGATGCCTTCGGCCTTGTCGGCCGCGGCGCACAGCACCAGCGCGTCGGACGCGCGGGCCAGGTCCACCAGGTTGCCCACGAATGCGTAGGGCACGTCGTCCATGGCGCGCAGGTCGGTGTAGGCGATGGGGCAGCCGAAGGCGGCGGCGCGCACCGCGACGGCGCGGCCCACGCGGCCCAGGCCCACGATGCCCACGCGCATGCCCGAGAAGCGGCGCGCCAGCGGGATCGCGCTGGGCGACGGGTTGGCCTCCCACAGCCCGGCGCGCACGAAGCGGTCGCCCGCGCAGAGGTTGCGGCAGGCCGCGATCAGCAGGCCGATGGCCAGGTCCGCGACGTCCTCGGTCAACGCGCCCAGCGTGGCCGTGACGGGCAGGCCGCGGGCGCGGCACCAGGCCAGGTCCACGGCGTCGGTGCCGACGCCGTTGACGGCTACCACCTTGAGGTTGGGCATCTGCTCCAGCAGCGCGCGCGAGATGCCGGTGTGGCCGCCCGTGGTCACGGCCTGGATGCTGGCGCCGTGCTCGCGCATCCAGCCGGCCGGGTCCTGGAGTTCGAAGTACCGGTGCACCTCGTAGCGCGCGGCCAGCTGTTCGTTGATGGCCGGGATCAGGATGGGATTGAGTTGGAGGACACGCGGTTTCATGGGCTGTCGGAGCGGGTTGGCGGAAGGTGGCGCATCGTAGTTTTATATTGATCTGTATGTAAATATTGATGTATAAAATCAATATATAAACAGACCCACAACGGAATGCCATGGCCTCCTGGATCTCGATGGACGAGGCGTGCCGCCAGCTTGGCGTGCGCGCGCAGACCGTGTACGCCTATGTGAGCCGCGGCAAGCTCGAGGTCATGCCCGACCCGGCGGACACGCGGCGCAGCCTGTACCGCGCCGAGCATGTGGCGGCGCTGGCCAAGCGCAAGCAGGCCGGCCGCAAGCACGAGACGCTGGCCACCAACACGCTGTTCGGTGCCGAGCCCAGCATTCCCACGGCGCTGACGGCCTTCTTCAAGGGCCGGCCCCACTACCGCGGGCGCGATGCGGTGGCGCTGGCCGACTCGGCCACGCTGGAAGAGGCTGCGCAGTGGATGTGGGAGGCCGAGCAGCCGGTGGACTTCGCTTCGGTCGGGGGCAAGCCCGCCGGCCCGGCCGGCCGCGCTGCCGCGTTCACGGCACTGGCACAGCTGGCTGCCTCGGGCCACTCCACGCGCGGACGCCTCACGCGCGTGCTGCACCAGGAGGGCCAGGTTCTCGTGGGCCTGGTGGCCGATGCCTTCGGCGCCAGGCCGGGCACCGGGCCACTGCACCAGCGCCTGGCGCGCGGCTGGAAGCAGCCGCCCGCGGTGGCCGAGCTGCTGCGCACGGCCATGGTGCTGCTGCTGGACCATGAGCTCACAAGTTCGGCCTTCGCCGCGCGCATCGCAGCGTCCAACGGCGCCTCGCTACCGGCCTGTCTGCTGGCCGGGCTCGCCACGCTGTCGGGCCCGCTGCACGGCGACGCCTCCGGCCGCGTGCGCGCGCTGTTCGCCGAGGTCGAGCGCCTGGGCGAGGAGCAGGTGGTGGCGCACTACCTGTCCACCGGCCAGCCGTTCGCCGGCTTCGGCCACTTCCTGTACCCGGACGGCGATCCGCGCGGAGCGGCGCTGCTCGCGCGCTTCGCGCCACCGCCCGTGATCGCGCGCTTCATCGAACGCGTGACCGCGCTCACGGGCCTGCAGCCCAACGTCGACGTGGCGCTCGCCGCGCTCGTCGCGCACCACGGCCTGCCGCCCGACGCGGCCTTCGGCATCATGGCCACGGCACGCAGCGTGGGCCTCTTGGCGCACAGCCTGGAGCAGCTGGGCGTGACGCAGGTGATCCGGCCGCGCGGGCGCTATGTGGGGGCCGTGCCGGCCTGAGCTTGCGTGGTCGTCGTCCTCGCGCTGGTGGCGGATGGCCGAGACGACCACGAGGCCGTCGCTTTCGATGTGAAACAGTGCCACATGGCCTGTTCTCGTGCAGCACGCTGTCGATCTGCTCGCGCACCCCAGGCGTGACCCGCACAGGGGGAAGTTGAGCGGTTTTCTTGGGCGGATGGCATAGCACTTGCCATGCAAGCGTCCGCCCCAACCACGCGCCCCGCCGTCAGTCCGCGATGTTGCACTCCCGGCGCAGCAGGGCCAGCGCGTCCGCGGTGGCGTGCATCTGGTCGCTGCGCAGCACGGGCGCGGCCTCGGCGATGAAGGCGTTCCACAGCTGCAGGTAGTCGCCGCGCAGCGCGACCGGCGCATGTTGCCCGATGAACTGGCGCGGCAGGTCCGCGTCCAGGCCCGACTTCTGGATCTTCTTGACCAGGGCCAGCGCGGTCTTCTCGCTCAGCAGCGTGGCGTGCTTGCCACCCGTTGCGATGCGCAGGAACAGCGTCAACAGCGAGCTGTCGTCGCCATGGCCCTCGGTGGCCTTGTCCCACAGCGCGCTGTTGCTGCGCTCGAAGTGCTCGATCTCGGCCAGCGCATCCTCGGACCAGAAGTAGCGACCCAGGAAGGCCGGCGTCTGGTCGAACAGCTTGCGCACCCCGACCGTGGCGTCAAGGATCCTGGGCAGATCCTGCACGACCGAGATCAGCACGGACTGCACGACGTCGATGAACGAAGCCGGCAGGTCCCTGGGCAGGGCGAGGGGCACATGGGCCGGCTCGGCGTACTTCCGGCGCAGGCCCAGCACCATCTTCTCGAAGGCGGGCCAGTCCGGCATGGCGTTGCGCCGGCAGGCGCGCACCAGCAAGGCGGTGCGCAGCACGGCCTCGGCGTCCTTGCCGGCGTCTTCCAGGTCGTCGGCGTCCAGCCCGAGTTGCGCGGCCATCCAGGTGGCGGCTTCCACCAGCGCCGTGGCATGGCTGCGCGCGGCGCGCTCGGCCTGGACCTCGGTCAGGCTGCGCAGCGACCATTTGGCCAGCAGCGGGATGTGCCGGTCCTCGAAGGCTCCGTGCTCCTGCATGCCGAAGTGGCTGCTCTGCGGCATCACGATCAGCGCCTTGAGCATGTCCGAGCCGCCCTTGGAGCGCGACAGCAGGCTGTGGTCGCGCAGCGACTCGGCCGCGCGGTCCAGGTCGCCGCCGCAGCAATCCTCCAGGTACAGGCTCACGAGATTGACCAGGCGCGTGCGCGCCAGCTCCAGGTCGGGCCGCAGGTACTCGGTGCCGAAGTAGCGCGCGATCTGCACCATGCCCTTGGGCGCTTCCTGGCACATCGCGGCCAGCTTCTCGGGCACGAGGATGCCGTGGCGCACGCCGTGCTGCAGCGCCTTCTCGAAGAAGGGGCGCTCGTCGAACAGCGCGACGGCCTGAGCGGCCTGGTCGGGGTGGTCCATCAGATCGCGGATTCTTCGTCGTCTTCGCGGGCCGCCGGCGTGCTGCGGCCACGGTCGGTGTCGCTGGTTTCCACGCGCACGTCTTCCTCGTCGGCCTCTTCCTCGTCTTCTGCGCCCAGGTGGTGGGCGCGGGCCTGGGCGCGCAGCACCAGCAGCGTCTCGGTGAAGAGGTCGGGGGTTTCGTAGCGCATGCGCCAGGCCAGCTCCATCCAGTCCTGGTCGGCCACTTCTTCGAGATCGATCTTGGGGCTGGCGTAGGCCGAGCCCAGCAGCGCCTGCTCGGACAGCATCTCGCCGTCTTCCTCGACAGTGTCGAAGGTGCCGGTGCGCGCGAAGGCCTCGATGCGGGCCCACTTCTCGGCGAAGTAGTTGGCCATGGCCTCGCTGCCACCCTCCAGGTCGCCCACCGCGGTCAGAAAGGCCACGGGGTCGGCGTCCTCGCGGAAGATGATGGAGTTCACCATGCCGCGCAGGTGCGTGTGGGTGAGGTCCTTGTAGCGCTTCTCGATGACGATGGCGCGCGCGAACTGCTCGGGCGTGACCAGCAGGTTCACGACCGATTCGCGCGAGGGGTCGTACTCGCGCATGACCGCCAGGATGTCCTTGGGCGCGAGCTGGTCCAGCACCACCATCAGCGCGCGGTCGCCCTCGGCGTCGGCCAGCTCGGTCAGGGCCGACTCGGCGCCGGCGATGTCGCCTGCGGCGATCAGGCTCTGGGTTTTCTCGATCAGGGCGAGGTGGTTGTTCATGTCAGTCCTTGCGGTCGAAGCCTTGCGCAGCCATCCAGTCGGCGCGGGCGTCCTCGCGGGTCTGGGCGTCGGCGTCGTCCAGGTCGTCGGCCGAGAGTGGCTGGCGCTCGTCGGCATCCCGGTCGTCGTCGCTCTCGGCATCGGCGTCGTCCGCGTCATCGCCCTGGTCCGCACCACCGGCCGCATGCCGGGTGCTGCCCACCATGTACTCCAGCGCAGCCGCCACGCAAAGGAAGTTGTCGCCCCCTGGGTGCTTGCGCAGCGCCTGCGCCGTGGCCTGGGCCCAGGGGGCGATGGTGATGCTGTCGCTCACGCTGTCCCAGGCCGTCATGTTGCCGGCCTCGCAGGCCAGCAGACGCTCCATGGCCGGGCCGGAGCGGAACTGGAAGGCCTTGTGCAGCACCACAGCCACCATCTCGGGGCTCAGCTCCATCATGGCGGCCAGGAAGCCGAGTTCGCTGCGCCGTTCGGCCAGCCGCCGGTCGAGCACGTCCTTGCCCTCGGAGTCGTGGCGCATGTCGTCGAGCTCGGCCAGGTAGGCGGTGCGCAGGTTGCGGAAGAAGGGGGAGACGTGCATCGCTAGATCAGCTTGTGGAAATAGTCCGCCCAGATCCCGCGGGCCGTTTCCAGCGGGTCGTCGAGCAGGTTGCGCTTGCGGTTGTTGTCGTAGGCCTCGCGCTTGTCGGCATCGCCCAGGATGTCGTAGGCCTCCTGGATTCCGCGGAAACGCGTGGCGGCATCGGGGGCGGTGCTGCGGTCCGGGTGGTGCAGGGCGGCCTGTTGGCGGTAGGCCTTCTTGATGTCTGCCAGGCTCGCGCCAGGGGCGACACCCAGGGCGAGATAGTGGTCTTGCATGCGGTGGCTGGTTGCGGTGCGCCGTGGGCTGCGAACGGCAAAAGGCCGCGATTGTAGAAGGCGCGCGGCCTGCCGTGGCGCGCAGCGCGGCAGCGGGCCTGGCGCCCGTGGGGCGGTTGCACAGATCTGCTGATATTTCAACAATCGTTGTATAGTCGATGCATGGACGAAACCGATGCCGTGCAATCCCTCGCAGCCCTGGCCCATGGCATGCGCTTGCGCGTGTTCCGCGCCCTGGTGGTGGCGGGCGCCGATGGCCTGGTGCCGGGCGCACTGGCCGGGCAGTTGCAGGTGGCGCCCAACGCGCTGTCGTTCCACCTCAAGGAGCTGAGCCACGCCGGCCTGGTGACGCAGGAGCGCCAGGGCCGCAACCTGGTCTACCGCGCCTCGTTCGAGACCATGAACGGCTTGCTGGCCTACCTCACCGACAACTGCTGCGAGGGGGCGGCCTGCGCCGTCACCGAAGCGGCGCCTTGCCGCTGCTGACAAACAACCACCGACCACGCGATGACCACCCTTCCTGCCCTGAACGTGCTGTTCATCTGCACCGGCAACTCGGCCCGCTCCATCCTGGCCGAAGCCATGCTCAACCAGCTCGGCCGCGGTCACTTCCGCGCCTTCTCGGCCGGCAGCCAGCCCAGGGGCCGCGTGCATGCGCTGGCGCTGCAGACGCTGCACCACCTGCATTTCGACGACACCGGCTTGTCCAGCAAGAGCTGGGGCGTGTTCGCCGAGCCCGATGCGCCGCGAATGGACTTCGTGATCACGGTCTGCGACCAGGCCGCCGGTGAGGTCTGTCCGGTGTGGCCAGGCCAACCGATCACGGCGCACTGGGGCGTGGCCGATCCGGCTGCGGTGGAAGGCTCGGACGATGCGAAGCGGCATGCCTTCTTGGACACGGCCGTCACGCTCAAGCGACGCATCGAGTTCCTGCTGGCACTGCCGCTGGCCAAGCTGGAGACGCTGGCCATCCAGCGCGAAGTGCGCGACATCGGAAAGCGTTGAGATGACGACGAACATCCTGATCCTGTGCACCCACAACTCCGCGCGCAGCGTGCTGGCCGAAGGCATGCTCAACCACTGGGCGCGGCAGCTGGGTGCCGACGTGCACGCCCACAGCGCCGGCAGTGCCCCCAGCGGGCGCATCAACCCGCTGGCCACCGAGGTGCTGCAGGCCGCGGGCATCGACACCACCGGCCACCACAGCAAGAGCTGGGACGAGTTCACCGGCGATGCCGCGCCGCGCATGCGCGTGGTGATCACCGTGTGCGACAGCGCGGCCAACGAGACCTGTCCGTATTGGCCTGGGTCGCCGGTGCAGATCCACTGGGGCTACCCGGATCCGTCGAATGCCGGCAGCAACGCCGACGAGAAGCGCGCCGCCTTCGAGGCCACGCGCCAGGCCATCGGTGAACGCATGCGCGCTCTGGCGCAGCTGCCGTTCGACACGCTGGACGACGCGCAGCTGCGCGCCGCACTGCAAAGCCTCTGAACCTTCTTCGGCCGGCCTGCCGTGGCGCCGCCACGGCGGCCGTCCTGCGCCACGTCATCTTCTTCGCCACGCACCATGCCTGCTGCCATCCTCATCTTCCTGTTCACGCTGGTGTTCGTCATCTGGCAGCCGCGCGGGCTGGGCATCGGCTGGAGCGCCTCGCTCGGCGCCGTGCTGGCGCTGGTGTTCGGCGTGGTGCAGCTGGCCGACATCCCGGTGGTCTGGCAGATCGTCTGGAACGCCACCGCCACCTTCGTGGCCGTGATCGTCATCAGCCTGCTGCTGGACGAGGCCGGCTTCTTCGAATGGGCCGCACTGCACGTGGCGCGCTGGGGCGGCGGGCGCGGCACGCGGCTGTTCGCCTTCATCGTGCTGCTGGGCGCGGCCGTGGCGGCGCTGTTCGCCAACGATGGCGCGGCGCTGATCCTCACGCCCATCGTGATGGCCATGCTGGTGGCGCTGGGCTTCTCGCCGGCCGCCACGCTGGCCTTCGTGATGGCGGCCGGCTTCATCGCCGACACGGCCAGCCTGCCGCTGATCGTCTCCAACCTGGTCAACATCGTCTCGGCCGACTTCTTCCGTCTGGGCTTCACGCAGTACGCGGCCGTGATGGTGCCGGTCAACATCGCCGCCGTGCTGGCCAGCCTGCTGGTGCTGCTGCTGTACTTCCGGCGCAGCATTCCGGCCAGCTACGACGTGGCGCAGCTGAAAGCGCCAGCCGCCGCGATCCGCGATGCGGCCACCTTCCGCGCCGGCTGGGTCGTGCTGGTGCTGCTGCTGGTGGGCTTCTTCGGCCTGGAGCCGCTGGGCGTGCCCGTGAGCGCGGTGGCGGCCGTGGGCGCGGTGCTGCTGCTGGCCGTGGCGGGTCGGGGCCATGTCATCAGCACGCGCCGTGTGCTGCGCGGCGCGCCCTGGCAGATCGTGGTGTTCTCGCTGGGCATGTACCTGGTGGTCTACGGCCTGCGCAATGCCGGGCTGACCGACCGCATCGCCACGCTGCTGGACTGGTTCGCGCAGGGCGGCGTCTGGGGCGCGGCCCTGGGCACGGGCGTGCTCACGGCGCTGCTGTCCTCGGTCATGAACAACATGCCCACGGTGCTGATCGGCGCGCTGTCCATCGACGCCTCTCAGGCCAGCGGCGTGGTGAAGGAGGCCATGGTCTACGCCAATGTGATCGGCTGCGACCTGGGCCCCAAGATCACGCCCATCGGCAGCCTGGCCACGCTGCTGTGGCTGCACGTGCTGCAGAAGAAGGGCACGACCATCGCCTGGGGCTATTACTTCCGCGTGGGCATCGTGCTGACGCTGCCCGTGCTGCTGGCCACGCTGGCAGCGCTGGCCCTGCGCCTGAGCCTGGCCTGAACCCATTGCATTGCGAGTGAGAACACATGAGCGACACCACGATCTACCACAACCCCGCCTGCGGCACCTCGCGCAACGTGCTGGCCCTGATCCGCAACACGGGCGAAGAGCCGCAGGTCATCGAGTACCTCAAGACACCGCCCGACCGCGCGACGCTGCAGCGCCTGATCGCGGCCATGGGCATCACGCCGCGCGAACTGCTGCGCGAGAAGGGCACGCCCTATGCCGAGCTGGGGCTGGATCAACCCGGGTGGACCGACGCGCAGCTGATCGACCACATGCTGCAGCATCCCATCCTGATCAACCGGCCCATCGTCGTGACGCCGCTGGGCACGCGGCTGTGCCGGCCCTCCGAGGCCGTGCTCGACTTGCTGCCGCGCCCGCAGCAGGGCGCGTTCGCCAAGGAAGACGGCGAAGCCGTCATCGATGCGAAAGGCCAGCGCATTGCCAGGCCCTGAACTGCCCCACCTCGACGCGGCGTGCTTCCGCGTGCCGGACCTGCAGCAGCTGCTGCCCGCCACGCGCGCCGCGCATCCCCCGCGCATCCTCCTGCTGTACGGCTCGGTGCGCGAGCGCTCCTACAGCCGCCTGCTGACCGAGGAGGCCGCGCGGCTGCTGCAGGCCATGGGCGCCGAGCCGCGTATCTTCGACCCGCGCGGCCTGCCGCAGCCCGACGGCGCACCCGACGAGCACCCCAAGGTGCAGGAACTGCGCGCGCTGGCGCAGTGGTCGGAAGGCATGGTCTGGTGCTCGCCCGAACGGCATGGCGCCATGAGCGGCATCCTCAAGTCGCAGATCGACTGGATCCCTCTGTCCAGCGGCGCGGTGCGGCCCACGCAGGGCAAGACGCTGGCCGTGATGCAGGTCTCGGGCGGCTCGCAATCCTTTAATGCCGTGAACCAGCTGCGTGTGCTGGGCCGCTGGATGCGCATGCTGACCATCCCGAACCAGTCCTCCGTGGCCAAGGCCTTCGCCGAGTTCGAGGAAGACGGGCGCATGAAGCCCTCGGCGTACTACGAGCGCGTGGTCGACGTGATGGAGGAACTCGTGAAGTTCACCCTGCTCACGCGCGACTGTGCCGGCGTGCTGGTCGACCGCTACAGCGAGCGGCGCGAGAGTGCCGAGGCGCTGTCGCGGCGCGTGAACCAGCGCAGCATCTGAAGTCGGCCGCCGCGGCCCTGGGCTTGGACCCGTCCCGGTTCAGGCCGCCGCGCCGTCCAGCGTGCGCACGGCCACGCCCATGTCGCGCCACAGCGACGGATGGCAGGTGAACAGCAGCACCTGGTGGCGCTGCGCGGCGTCGAACAGCACGCGCTTCATGTGGCACAGGCGTTCGCTGTCGCTGTGCACGAGCGCGTCGTCCAGGATCAGCAGCGTGGGCCGGCCGGCCTGCTGCAGCAGGTCGGCGTAGGCGAAGCGGCTGATCAGACCCAACTGTTCGCGCGCGCCAAAGCTCAGTGCCTCCACGGCACCGGATTCGGCTGCGCCCGTGCTGCGCGGCCGCGTCAGCAGCGCGGGCGCCAGTTGCTCGTCGATCTGCACGCTGGCGCCGGGCAGCAGCAGCGGCAGGTAGTGCTGCAGGCGCTGCGCCAATGGCGCCTGCAGCCGCGCCAGCGTGGCCTGGCGGCGTGCCTGCAGGCGTTCGCAGAGCAGGTCGAGCGCGGCGGCGCGGCGCTGCAGCTCGTGCTGGCGGCGCAGCGCGCGCTGCAGTTCGCCGTCGAGCGCGGCGCGCTGCTCCTCCAAGCCTTGCGCGCCGGCCTGCTGCAGCGCGCTTTGCAGCACAAGGATCTGCTCGTGGCGCTGCCGGTGGCTGGCGCGCAACTGCTCGACGCTGCGCGCCAGCCGCGCGATGTCCTGGGCCACGATGTCGGGGCGGGCCGACTGCAGGCTGGCCGCCGTCTGGGCCACGCGCGCGTCCAGCGCCTGGTGTTCGGCCTGGGCCTGCAGCAGCTGCTGTTGCGCGGCCTCCTGCTGGGTGGCGCGCTCGGGCGCGGCGAGCCGGGCTTGCGCGGCCTGCAGTTCGGTGCGCGCGGCATCGCGCCGGCTGCCGGCCGCCGCCTGCTGGGCCTGGGCTTTGGCAAGGGCCTCGCGTGCGATGGCCAGGGCCTGCTGCGCGGACTGGTCCGCAGCCACAGCCTGTGCCGCTGGCATGACGTCCTGCGGCGCGGCCGGCAGGCGGGCGAGGGCGGCATCGGCCGTGTGGATGCGCGCCTGGGCCTGGGTGCAGGCGGTGTGCAGCGCGTCCAACCCCTGCGGCGCGACGATGGCCAGCGCCTGCTCGGCCAGCTGCACGGCCCCTTGCGCGGCGCTGCAGGCGGCGAGCCGGGCTTCGGCCTCTGCCAGGTCGGCCAGGCCGAGCGCGGCCATGGCCTGCTGCAGCTGGTGGCCGGCCTGCTGGTCGGTGCGGGCCAGCTCGGCCAGGTCCTGGCCGCCGGGCGTGATGCGCAAGGCGCCGCCGCCGGGCAGGTGCAGCAGCGCGGGGGCGGTCAGCAGCAGCTCGCCCTGGTCCTGCAGCGGCTGCGCGTCGAGTCGCAGGTCCTGGCCCGGCGGCAGTTGCCAGGCCAGCCGCGTGGCCACGGCCTGGTGCCGCAGGGCCGCCTGCTCGCGCGCCTGCAGCAGTGTGCGCAGCTGCTGCAGCTGGCGCGGCGTGATGGCCGGCAACGCAGCGGCCTGGGCGCGCTGCGTTGCGAGTTCGGCATGGGCGGCCTGGGCGCGCTGCAAGGCCCGGCCGGCGCTGGTGGCGTCGGCCTGGGCCTGGGCCAGTTGCTGCTGCAGGCTGTCGCGCAGCGCCTGTTGCTGGGCCGCCTGGGCCTGCCCCTGGGCGGCCTGGGCCTGGGCCTGGGCGGCGTCGGCTGCGGCTTGGGCCCGGGTGGTGGCGGCGTCGGCTGCTTGCGCGGCGGTCTCGGCCTGGTTCAGCGCGGCCTGGCGTCGGGCCAGGTCGTCCTCCTGCTGGCCGAACGCGGCCAGGCGCTGGCCCAGCAGTTCGCGCGTGCGGGCCAGGTCGGCCAGGCGCTGGCGGTCTTCGCCGAGCTGGCGCGCGCTGGCGTCCAGCGCGGTTTGCCGCTCGCGCGCCTGGGCCAGGTCGCGCTCCAGCGCCTCCCAGGGTTGCTGGCTGCTGTCGGCGGCGTGCGCGCGGCGCAGCTGGTCGAGCCGGTCGACCTGTTCGCGGTACTGGGCGATCTGCGCATCCAGGGCGGCGATGTCGGCCTGGTGCTGGACCACGGCGTCGAGGGCCTGCTTGTGTTCGCCGGTGGGCTTGCCGGTGCCGGTCAGCAGCTCGGCGCGGTCCTTGCGCAGGCGCTCGAGCAGCGCATCGCCGCCGGTGGCGGCCAGTGCGCCGGCGGCCTCGCCCTGGCCGTGCAGCGCATCGTGCAGGTGCTCGCGCGCATGGCGCACGTCCAGTTCCTGCCCGCTGCCTTGCTCGACCCACAGCAGGCCCGGGATGCCCTGGTGCTCGGTCTTGCTGGCGCCTTTGGGCGAGTACGCGTAGCCGAACAGCTGGGCCAGATGGTCTTCGGCCTCGGCACCTTCGAGCTGGCGCGTGCCGATGGACAGCACGCAGCGCTTTTTGCCGAGGAAGCTCTTGACCAGGTGGTGCGGCTGGCCGGCGAGCTGGAAGTCGATCTCCACGCGCGGCGCGGCGCCGCTGCCCTCGTCCCAGGGCTTGAGGTCGTCGACCATGCTGGACTTGTGGCGCTCGAAGAAGGCCGCGCGGATCGCGCGCACCAGCGTGCTCTTGCCGGCCTCGTTGGGGCCGGCCAGGATGTTGAGGCCGGGGGTGAAGCCGGTGAGTTCGAGCGGGGCGCGGAAGCGGCGCAACTGCTCGACGCGCAGGCGCGTGATCTGCATGGTCATGTCAATGCGCCCACAAGAAGGCGGTGGCCGAGCGCAGCGATGGCCCGTGTGTGACCCCGCTCCCACCCCTGTGCCCACGTCGAGGAGCGCAGTGGCCTGGGCGGCGCGGGGAACCTCGCGTTTCAACATCTGACTCATTGCACTTGTTCGAGCTGAACGAACGCAGTGAGTGGTGCGAGTTGTGCAATGCGCCCAGGCCGCGAGCACCGCAGGTTGCCCGGAGCGCCAGCGCAGGGACGGGGGCACCGGGGCCGCCTTCTCTTTGGTTACTTGCTCTTGGGCGGTAGCCAAGAGAAAGTGACTGCGCTGCCGGGCGCACATCCCGGCTCCAGGTGCTCATGCGCACGCAGTGGGTTCTATGCACACCACTGGCTAATCCGAGTGAGGAGGTGGGGCTATCCACCCCACACCCGGACTGACTTTTCTTGTCTCGCCAAGAAAAGTAAGCAAAAGAAGGCGACCCCGGTGCCCCTGTCCCTGCGCTGGCGCTCCGGGCAACCTGCGGTGCTCGCGCCATGGGCTGCATTGCGCAACTCATGCTGTTCACTTCGTTCACTGCATTCGAACAAGCGCAATGAGTCAGATGTTGAAGCGCGAGGTTCCCCGCGCAGCCCATGGCACTGCGCTCCTCGGCAGTGTCACAGGGGAAAGTCCCACACGGGCCATCGCTGCGCTCGGCCTGGGGTTCGGGCCGTCGCTGCGCTCGGCCTTGGACTGAGATGTGGCTCCCTTTCATGCCCGCTCCGCCAACACGCCCGCCAGCAAGGCCAGCGCATCCTGGGCAGTCTCACTCTCGCCTTCGGCCCGCAGCTCGGCGATCACCTCGCCCAGGTAGCCGTCGGCCTGCAGCCCGGCGATGTCGGCATCGGTCGGCACCAGGCGCAGTGCGCCCTGGTCGGCCTGCAGATGGCGCACGCGGGCTTCCGCGGCGCCCAGGCCGGCCTGCAGGCGCGTGCGCGCCGCCAGGTCCATCTGGCCGCGCAGGCGCAGCTCGACCACGTGTTGGGGTGTCAGCGCGGCCAGTTGACCGAGCAGCACGTCCAGGTCGCTGTCGACCTGCAGCGCCGCATCGATCTGCTGCCAGCGGAACTGGCCCACGGCCACGCTGCGCACCTGCGGCGTGGCGCCGGGCGCGTCGATGTCCACGAGCAGCGCGTTGCCCGCGTCGTTGGCGCGGAAGCGGTCGGGCTCGGGCGTGCCGGCGTACCAGGTGCGCGCGTCGATGCCCTTGGTGCCGTGCCAGTCGCCCAGCGCCAGGTAGTCGAGCCGGGCGCGCGCGGCCCGGTCCGGCGCGATCGGGTTCGCCGAATCGATGCCCTCGGCCAGGATGCCCTGCACGCTGCCGTGCGCGATGCCGATGCGCAGCAGGCCGGCCGGCGTGTCGGCGCTGTCGAACCAGGCCGTGAGGTCGTGGTGCGTGTGGCGCTGCGTGAGCGGCGCGGGCAGGGCGGCGAAGCCCTGGCCTTCGAACAGGCGCACGCCGGGCTCCAGCAACAGATGCGCGTTGGGCGGCACGGCGCCCAGGCGCTGGGCACGGCTCCAGACGCTCTCGGCCAGCGCCGCGTCGTGGTTGCCGGGCAGCAGCAGCCAGGGGCCGGCGAAGCCGGCCAGCGCGTTGAACAGCCGGCGCACGGTGCGCTCGGAAACGGTCTGCGCGTCGAACACGTCGCCGGCCACGAGCACGGCGTCCACACGCTCGGCCGTTGCCAACGCCGCCAGCCGCTCCACGGCCTGCAGCCTGGCCTCGGCCAGCATGGGGGCGTTGTCGGGGGACAGGGTGGCGAACTGGCGGCCGATCTGCCAATCGGCCGTGTGCAGGAAACGGGGCATGGCCGTGGATTGTGCCCGGCGGGACCGCGCTGTCTGCCGTGCGACATTTGTGCACGAAGCGTTACAAATCTAGGGGAATACACGACTACGTAGCGATCAGGTCGGTGTGTCATGTTCTGTGTCGGGAACGGACGATCCACCAACGAGAGGAGACCATGAAGAACGCCATGATCCGCGCCACAGTTCGTGCTGTGTGCGCCGCCACCGTGCTGCTGGCCGGCACCGCCGCCTGGGCCCAGCAGAAGGCCGAGGAGGAGCCCGGCTGGGCCAAGGGCCGGCCCAAGACCGACACCGCCATGCGCATGGCGCCGGTGCCGGCGTTCCCCATCCCCACGGCGGTCGACCAGCTGCCGACCAAGAAATTCAAGCTGCCGCCCGGCTTCAAGGTGGAGACCTTCGCCTCGGGCCTGCTCGACGCGCGCGGCCTGCGCCAGGGCGACAAGGGCACGATCTTCGTCAGCACGCTGTTCGTGGGCAACAAGGTCTACGCGCTGCCGGCCGATGGCAAGGGCACCGCCAGGACCATCATCGACAAGATGCCGTTCGCCACCGGCATCGAGTTCCACAAGGGCGCGCTCTACGTCGCCACCAACACGAAAATCCTGCGTTACGACGACGCCGAGGGCAAGCTCGACAACCTGGGCGAGCCCAAGGTGCTCTACGACAAGCTGCCCGGCGGCGGCGACCACAGCTGGAAGTACCTGCGCATCCGCGACGAGAAGCTGTACTTCGCCATCGGCGCGCCCTGCAACATCTGCGACCCGGGCGAGTACGCCAAGATCTACCGCATGAACCTGGACGGCAGCGGCATGGAAACCGTGGCGGCGGGCGTGCGCAACACCGTGGGATTCGACTTCAACCCCAAGGGCGGCCAGCTCTGGTTCACCGACAACGGCCGCGACTGGATGAGCGAGGAGATCCCCAACGACGAGCTCAACGTGGTCAGCAAGCCGGACCAGCACTTCGGCTACCCGTTCTGCCACCAGGGCAACATCGCCGACCCCGAGTTCGGCTGGGGCAAGGATTGCACCGGCAACGAGTTCGCCAAGCCGGCCGCGCTGCTGGGCCCGCATGCGGGCTCGCTGGGACTGAAGTTCTACACCGGCAAGATGTTCCCGGCCAAGTACCAGGGCGCCATGTTCATCGCCCGCCACGGCCCCTGGAACCGCACGGTGAAGTACGCCGACGTGTCGGTCGCCTGGCCCGACGGCAAGGGCGGTGCGAAGGTCGAGCCCTTCATGACGGGCTTCGTCGAGAACAACACCTACCTCGGCCGGCCGGTGGACTTCATGGTGATGAAGGACGGTTCGCTGCTGGTCTCCGACGACCACGCGGGCGCGATCTACCGCATCAGCTACGGCGGCAAGTGAGGCGCGCCGCCGTCCTGCAGGGCGCCGGCCTCGCGCTGGCGGCCCTGCTCGCGGGGCCGGCGGCGGCGCAGCAGGGCGCTGCCGCCTATGCCCAGCGCTACGCCGCCGTCTGCGCCGCCTGCCACGGCGCCAACGGGCGCAGCGACATGCCGCTCACCCCGGCGCTGGCGGGGCAGCACTCGTTCTACGCGATCACGCAGCTGTTCCTGTTCCGCGAGGGGCGGCGCAGCAACGAGGCGATGACGGCCATCGCCAAGACGCTCACCGATGCCGACCTGCGCGGCTTCTCCGAGTACATCGCCACGCTGCCGGCCGTGCCGGCACCGCCGCCGGCCACGCCGCCCGACGCCGCGCGCATGGCCAAGGGGCAGTCGCTCGCGCAGCAGCACAAGTGCTTCGCCTGCCATGGCGCCGACCTGTCGGGCGGCCAGCAGGTGCCGCGCCTGGCCCAGCAGCGCGAGGACTACCTGCAGCTCACGTTGCAGGAGTACAAGTCCGGCAAGCGGCCTGGCTACACCATGGCCATGGGCGAGGCGGTGGGGCCGGTGGCGCCCGAAGACCTGGACACGCTGGCCTACTTCATCGCGCGCTTCGCGCCCGCCGCTCCGGCCCGCAAGTAGCCCCGCCCCCGGCCTGCACCTGCTGCCGGTCGGGTTTTCGTGCGCCTGCCACCGGCATCCGATACAGTTCCGAACAAATGTCGGACGGCTTCCGTCAGGTAAATGCACAAATGTGTGCTAGCACGGCACAATCCCTGCCTGCAGGCCGGGCGACGCCGTGGCCGGATGCCGGCGAGGGCTTGGGCAACACGATGGGACATGGCTGAGACTGTTTTTCGATTCGACCGGGCCGAGTTGCGGCTGGATACACGCGAGCTGTGCGTCGATGGCGCCCCCGTGCCCGTGGGTGCGCGCGCCTTCGACCTGCTGCAGGCGCTGGTGACCCACCGCGACCGGCTGCTGACCAAGCACGAACTCATGGAGATGGTCTGGCCCCGGCTCGTGGTCGAGGAGAACAACCTGCAGGTGCAGGTCAGCACGCTGCGCAAGCTGCTCGGCAGCAAGGCGATCGCCACCGTGCCGGGCCGCGGCTACCGCTTCGCGTCCCTGCTGATCGACGAAAGTCCCGCGCCGGCCGCTGCGCCGCGCGTGGTGGCACCGCCCGCCGCACGCGGCCATGTCGGCAACCTGCGCCAGGACGTGCCGCTGCTCGGCCGCAGTGCCGACCTGGCGGCCGTGGCCGCGCTGGTGCGCGCGCAGCGCCTGGTCAGCCTGCTCGGTGCCGGCGGCATCGGCAAGACCAGCCTGGCCCGCGCCGTGGGCTGGGAATTGGGCCATGCGTTCGCCGACGGCGTCTGGCTGGTGCCGCTGGCCGAGGTGGCCGAAGCCGCCGCGCTGCCGCTGGCCGTGGCGCGCGTGCTGCAGATCAACCTGCCCGGCCCCGACCCGTTGGCCGCGCTGGCCGAGCGGCTGCCGCCCCGGGCGCTGCTGGTGCTGGACAACTGCGAGCACCTGGCCGGCGCCGTGGCCGAACTCGTGGACCGCCTGCTGCAGGCCAGCCCCGGCCTGCACGTGCTGGCCACCAGCCAGGAACCGCTGCGCCTGGCGCGTGAACAGCAGGTGCGCCTGGACGCGCTGTCCGTGCCCGAACCCGGCACGCGTGAGGCCGCGCAGTCGCACGGCGCCGTGGCGCTGTTCCTGGCGCGGGCCCAGGCCGCGCTGCCGGGCTTCGCGCTCGACCCCGGCAACGAAGGCGCCGTGGTGGAGATCTGCCGGGCGCTGGACGGCGTGCCGCTGGCGCTGGAATTCGCCGCCGCGCGCGTGCCGCTGCTGGGCGTGGAGGGCGTGCGCCAGCACCTGGGCCAGCGGTTGCGCATGCTGAGCCGCGGCGCGCGCGACGCGCCCGAGCGCCACCGCACGCTGCGCGCCACGCTGGACTGGAGCCACGCGCTGCTGCGCGAGGACGAGAAGAAGGTGTTCCGCCGTCTGGGCGTGTTCGTCGGTGGCTTCGGCCTGGAACTGGCCCAGCAGCTGGCGGCCGACGCCACCACCGACGCCTGGGACGTGCTGGAGCTGCTGGGCAACCTGGTCGACAAGTCCATGGTGGTGGTGGACACCGCCAGCGCCACGCCGCGCTACCGCCTGCTGGAGACCGCGCGCGCCTACGCCTGCGACCAGCTCGAGCTGGCCGGCGAGCGGCCTGCGCTGCAGCTGGCGCATGCGCGCGCCATGCTCGCCATGTTCGACCGCCGCACGCGCATGGAGCGCCTGGGCCTGGAGACCGTGGACCAGTGGATGCAGGCCTGCCAGGGCGAGGCCGACAACCTGCGCGCTGCCATCGACTGGGCCGTGGCCGGCGGCGAACGCGCGCTCGCGCTGGACCTGGCCAACACCGCGGCCGAGTTCATGTACGAGGCCGGCCGCTATCCCGAATGCGTGGCCTGGATGCGCCGCGCCGAGCCGCTGATCGGTGCCGACACGCCAGAACTCGTGCTCGCGCGCTTCCAGTTCGGACTGGCCATGGTCGGCCTGCACGGCGGCGTGGAGGGGCGTGAGCGGCTGCGCCTGCTGGACGCGGCGCTGGCCATCCTGGAGCGCCATCCGCCTTCCATGGTGCTGGTCTACGCGCTGTGCATGCGCGGCTACGTGGCCGGCATTTGCGGCGATCTGGCGCTGGCACGCGGCACGCTGGACCGCGTGCACGCGCTCACGCAGCCCGCGCCCTTCGCGCCGCTGCGTGGCCTGCCGCTGTACATCGAGGGCATGGTGCGCCGCTTCGAGGGCCGCTCGCACGAGGCACTGGCCGCCTACACCGAGGCGCTGCCCTACGTGCGCCGCCACGGCGATGGCCGCACGCTGTTCTACCTGCAGAGCAACATGGCGGCCGTGCACCACGAGATGGGCCACCTCGACGAGGCCGTGGACCAGTACCGCCGCGCCATCGTGGCGCTGGAGGACTCGCCGCGCACCGACGCGCAGATGATGTCCTTCGCGCTGCTCTGGTACGCCCATGCGCTGACGGCGCAAGGCGCGCTGGACGAGGCGCTGGAGCAGGTGCGGCGCAGCCTGCCGTACTGCCGGCGCTCGGTCGGCCTGCGGCACTTCGCGGGCATGCTGGCGCTGCTGGCGGCGCGGCGTGGAAAGCTGCGCGAGGCGGCCTTGCTGCTGGGCTGCGACGATGCGGCGCGGCAGCGCCGGGGCGAGGTGCGCACGCCGTTCGATCTGCGGACCATGAAGGCGGTGCTGGCGTTGGTGGGAGCGCAGCACGGGGAAGAGCGCGTGGTGGTGTGGCGGGTGCAGGGCGGGGCGCTGGAAGAGGGTGAGGTGGCGGAGCTGGTGCTGGGCGCTTGAGCGACGCAACCGCTGGCCGGGACTGGCGTGTGCACCCTTTTCCGAAGGAATACACACGAAGCGGGCGAATATCCAGATCGAGCGCAAGCTCATGCCGCGTCGTCCAGCCCGCAGCTGTCGCAAGGTGCGCGGCCACGGGACGCCAGGGCCGAATGCGACCCGCCGCCAAGTCGTCCTAGTCGCGTTGAAAGAGGCGCAGCAAGACCTCGCGTGTCCACCGCACCAGCGGCGAATGCGCATGCCGCCGGCTCCAGTGCACCGACACCGTGAAATCGTTGGACGGCAGCTCGAAGTCGAGCAGCTTGAAGCGGTTGGCCGGCATGAATTCCCGCGCGATCTGCTGCGGCATCAACACGGCCAGGTCGGTGTTCTTCACGATGTCGGGTAGTGCCAGGAAGGTCGAGGTCGTCAGCGTGATCTTGCCGTCCAGGTTGGCCGCCTGCAGCATCTGCAGCGTCTGCGTGTGCGAGCGCACCGCGATCCAGTCGAGCGACTGCATCTTGCGCAGTGTCAGCCCGGCCTGCTGCGCCACAGGATGGCCCGCGCGCAGCAGCACCACATAGCGGTCTGTCAGCAGCTTCGCATGGGCCGAGGTGGTGAGCTCGGGCAGGAAGCCGATGGCCAGGTGGATGTCGCCGCTGTCCAGCGCCGCGCCGATGTCCTGCTGCGGCCAGGTTCTGGCCCGCAACTGGATGCCCGGCGCCACGCGCCGCATTTCGCGCATCAGCGGCGGCAGGAAGCGCGCCTCGCCGATGTCGGTGAGGTGGATGCGCAGCTCGGCCGATGAACTTGCCGGGTCAAACGTTCGCTCCGCCGCCAGGCCCGCTTCGATCTGCGCCAGCCCGGACTGCACCGACCGCGCCAGGTCCTCGGCGCGGGGCGTGGGCCGCACGCCGCCGCGCGTGCGCTCGAACAGCGGATCGCCCAGGGCCAGGCGCAGCCGCGTCAGCGCCTGGCTCGTGGACGGCTGCGACATGCCCAACAGCTCTGCGGCACGGCTGACGTTGCGGGTGCGGTAGATCACGTCGAACACGCGCACGAGGTTCAGGTCCAGCTGTTCCATTTATTGGTTTACCCAATAGCACTTAGTAGGCCCATATTGTTGCCCGGATGGCATGGCGCTTCGACACTGCAGGCAATTCGACACCAGCGCCTGCAACACCATGTCCACCTCCAGCAACCGTCCGACCGTGCGCGAGGCCTTCTTGCGTCTGATGCGGGACCTCGGCATCGACACCTTCTTCGGCAACCCCGGCTCGACCGAACTGCCCATGTTCCGCGACTTCCCCAGGGACATGCGCTACGTGCTGGGCCTGCAGGAGTCGGTGGTGGTCGGCATGGCCGACGGGTATGCGCAGGCCACGCGCAATGCCGCCATGGTCAACCTGCATTCGGCCGCCGGCGTCGGGCACGCCATGGGCAACATCTTCACCGCGTTCCGCAACCAGACGCCGATGATCGTCACGGCCGGGCAGCAGGCGCGCTCCATCCTGCCCTTCGACCCCTTCCTGTCGGCCAGCCAGGCCACCGAGCTGCCGCGCCCGTACGTGAAGTGGGCCATCGAGCCGGCGCGCGCCGAGGACGTGCCGCTGGCACTGCTGCGTGCCTACCAGATCGCCATGCAGGCGCCCTGCGGCCCGGTGTTCATCTCCATTCCCGCGGACGACTGGGACCGCGCGACCGACTGGGTGCCCGCCCGCAAAGTGAGCCACTGCACGGCACCGGACCCTGCCGTGCTGGCGCAGCTGGCGCAGGCACTGAACGGTTGCCGGCGCCCGGCCTTCGTGGTCGGCGCGGGCGTGGACCGCGACGGCGCTGTCGATGCCGTCGTGGCGCTGGCCGAGCGCCACCAGGCGGCGGTCTTCACCGCCCCGATGAGCGCGCGCTGCGGCTTCCCGGAGCAGCACCCCCTGTTCGCCGGCTTCCTGCCCGCGATGCGCGAGCGCATCGTCGAAGCGCTGGCCGGCCATGACCTCGTCGTCGTGCTGGGCGCGCCGGCCTTCAGCTACCACGTGGAAGGGCAGGGCCCGCATGTGCCGCCCGGTGCGGACCTCTGGCAGATCGTCGACGACCCGCAGATGGCGGCGTGGACCCCTGCGGGCACGGGCATCGTGTCCAGCGTGCACCTGGCCGTCGCCGCACTGCTGGCCGCGTCGGCACCCGCTGCCGCGCGCACGGCACCTGAACCCCGTCGGCCGGCACCACGTGCCGAGCCGTCCATGCCGATGTCCGTGGCCTTCGCCCTGCAAGCGCTGGATGCGGCCCGTGGCCCGGATGACGTGGTGGTCGAGGAAGCGCCCGGCTCGCGCGGCGTCATGCAGGCCTGCCTGCCGATGCGCGGTGCCGATTCCTTCTACACCATGGCCAGTGGCGGCCTGGGGCATGGCATGCCGGCCGCCGTGGGCGTGGCGCTGGGCCGTCAGAAGCTGGGCCTGCCCGGCCGCGTCATCGCGCTGATCGGCGACGGCTCCAGCCTGTACGCGATCCAGGCCCTGTTCACGGCCGCCAAGCTCCAGCTGCCCATCACCTTCGTGATCCTGAACAACCAGCGCTACGCCGCGCTGCAGGACTTCGCCCCTGTGTTCGGCTACGCGCCGGGCGACAAGCCGGAGGGCACCGACCTGGAGGGCCTGGACTTCGTCGCGCTGGCCCAGGGCCATGGCCTGCCGGGCCGGCGTGTCGAGCGGCCGGAGGGCCTGCGCGATGCCCTGGCGGGGGCGCTGGGCCACGCCGGCCCGCTCCTGATCGAACTCGTCGTGGCCTGAGCGCCGCGCACTCCTGATTTCAACCCGTGGAGACACACATGCAGCAGATCCAACTCCTCATCAACGGCGAAAAGTGCCTGGCCAGCCAGGAGCGCTTCTTCGAGCGGCGCAATCCGCTGGACGGCGAGGTGGCCACGCGCGCCCCCGCCGCCAGCGCGGCCGATGCCGTGCGCGCGGTCGAGGCCGCCAGCCGCGCCTTCCCGGCCTGGTCGCGCATGGGCCCGGGCGCCCGCCGCGGCCTGCTGCTCAAGGCCGCCGCCGCGCTGGAGGCCAAGGCCGAGGCCTTCACGGCCGCCATGGCGGCGGAGACCGGCAGCTCGGCCATCTGGGCCGGCTTCAACGTGCACGTGGCCGCCGGCATGCTGCAGGAAGCCGCCGCGCTGACCACCCAGGTCGGCGGCGAGATCATTCCCTCCGACGTGCCGGGCAGCCTGGCCATGGGCGTGCGCCAGCCGGCCGGCGTGGTGCTGGGCATGGCGCCGTGGAATGCGCCCGTGATCCTGGGCGTGCGCGCCGTGGCGACACCCCTGGCCTGCGGCAACACCGTGGTGCTCAAGGGCTCGGAGCTGTCGCCGGCCACGCACGGACTGATCATCGAGGCGCTGCAGGAAGCCGGCCTGCCGCCCGGCGTCGTGAACTTCGTGACCAACGACCCGGCCGATGCCGGCGCGGTGGTCGAGGCGATGGTCGCGCACCCCGCGGTGCGCCGCGTCAACTTCACCGGCTCCACGCGCGTGGGCCGCATCATCGCGGCGCTGTGCGCCCAGCACCTCAAGCCGGCCGTGCTCGAGCTGGGCGGCAAGGCCCCGCTGCTGGTGCTGGAGGACGCAGACCTCGATGCCGCCGTCAACGGCGCGGCCTTCGGCGCGTTCGCCAACTCGGGCCAGATCTGCATGTCCACCGAACGCATCATCGTGGACGCGAAGATCGCCGACGCCTTCGTGGCCAAGCTGGCCGCCAAGGCCCAGGCGCTGCCCCTGGGCGATCCGCGCAAGGGCCCGGTGGTGCTGGGCTCGGTGGTCGACATGCGCACCGTGGAGCGCTGCAACGCGCTGATCGACGACGCGCTGGCCAAGGGCGCCACGCTGGTGTGCGGCGGCAAGGCCGACTCCACGCTGATGCCGGCCACGCTGCTGGACCACGTGACGGCCGACATGCGGATCTACCAGGAAGAGAGCTTCGGCCCGGTCAAGCCCATCGTGCGCGTGGACGGCGTGGACGCCGCGGTGGCCTGCGCCAACGACAACGCGTTCGGCCTGTCGGCCGCGGTGTTCAGCCGCGACGTGGCCAAGGCCTGGAACGTGGCCCAGCGCATCGAGTCCGGCATCTGCCACATCAACGCGCCGACCGTGCACGACGAGCCGCAGATGCCGTTCGGCGGCGTGAAGGAGTCCGGCTACGGCCACTTCGGCGGCCGCGCCGGCATCGAATCGTTCACCGACCTGCGCTGGATCACGGTGCAGACCACGGAGCGGCGCTACCCGTTCTGACACAGAAGCGTCGCCATCTCCATCGAGGGCTTTATGTCCAATTCATCCCCGCGCCGCCATTTCATCGCAGCCGCCGGCGTCGCCGCCGTGGCACCCCTGCTTGGCCCATTGGCCGGATGCGCCACGGCAAGCACCCCATCCATGCCGGCGTCCGAGCAGCTGGAGCTGACGGCCACCCAGGCACTGGATGCCATGCAGTCCGGCCGTCTTCGCGCGCAGGACTACATGCACACCTTGCTGGCCCAGGCCGAGCGCATGGACGGCTTGCGCAGCATGATCGCGCTGGACCGCGCCGGTGCGATGGCGGCTGCGCGCCGGGTGGACGCCAGCCGTGCACGCGGCGACAAGCTGCCTGCGTTGGCCGGCCTGCCCATCGTCGTCAAGGACAACATCAACACCAGCAATCTGCCCACCACGGGCGGCACGCCGGCGCTGCGCGACGTGCGCCCCACGGCGAACGCGCCGACGCTGCAGCGCCTGCTGGACGCCGGCGCCATCGTGCTGGGCAAGGCGAACATGCACGAGCTGGCGTTCGGCGCCACCACGACGAACTTGTCGCCCTTCGCCGGCATCGCCCGCAACCCGTATGACCGCAGCCGCGTGCCTGGGGGATCGTCCGGCGGCACAGGGGCGGCCGTGGCTGCGCGCATCGCACCGGCCGGTCTCGGCACGGACACCGGCGGCTCCGTGCGCATCCCGGCCGCGTTCTGCGGCATCGCCGGGCTGCGGCCTTCGGTGGGAGACGGTGGTGCCGAGAGGCGCTACGACGGCAGCGGCGTGCTGCCCATCAGCCACACACGCGACACCATCGGGCCGATGGCGCGCACCATGCGGGACGTGGCACTGCTCGACGCTGCCATGAGCGGCCAGCCGCTCGCGCGACCGGTACCGCTGGCGGGCATCCGCCTGGGCGTGCCTGCATCGTTCTGGAACGGCTCTGAACGCCAGGTGCTGGCGGTCATGGAACAGGCCAAGCAGAAGCTGCGCGACGCCGGTGCGGTGCTCGTGGAGGTGGACACCACGGGGTTGGCGGAGCTCACTGCATTGGCAGCATTTCCGATTGCCCTGCACGAAGCGCACGAGGACATTCCGGCCTACCTGCGCAAGACCGGTGTCCAGGGCATCGGGCTGGAGGAGATCCTTGCCCAGGTGGCCGGGCCCGACGTGAAGGGTGCCATGCAGGCCGTGGTGCAGGATGTGGCGGGCAAGGACTACGCGGCGGCGATCGGCATCCACCGGCCGCGCATGCGCCAGCTCTACGCCGACTATTTCGCCCAGAACCGGCTGGACGGCGCGCTGTTTCCCACTGTGCAGGTGGCAGCGCCAGTGATCGACCCGGTCAACGGCACGTCCAAGATCAGCATTGACGGGCGCGCCCCGGTCGATACGTTTCCCGCCATCATCCGCAACACCGATCCGGGCAGCACAGCAGGGATCCCCGGAATCACGGTGCCGGCGGGTCTCACCGCCGGCGGACTGCCGGTCGGGCTGGCGGTGGACGGCCCCGTCGGCTCCGACGCTCGCCTCCTGGGCATCGGCATGGCGCTGGAGGACCTGCTGGGACTGCTGCCCGCACCACGCCTCGCAGGAGGGGCCGCGTGAACATCACGGTCGTCGGCGCGGGCGCCATGGGGTCGCTGTTCGGCGGCCTGCTGGCCGAAAGCGGCCACGGCGTGACGCTGGTCGACGTGAACGCGGCGCACCTGCAGGCCATCGAATCCCATGGCCTGCGCCTGCACAACGACCAGACGGACCGCCACATCCGCGCACTGCGCGCCTGCCGGCCCGACGAGGCGGACGGTGTGCCGGACCTGGTGCTGCTGTTCACCAAGACGCTGCACACCGCCAGGGCGCTCGCCGGAGTGGCCCACCTGATCGGCGCCGAAACGCACGTGCTGTCGCTGCAGAACGGCCTGGGCAACGTGGAGGCGATCGGCCAGCACGTGGCCATGGAGCGCATCCTGATCGGGGTGACGACCTGGCCCGCCGACCTGGTCGGGCCGGGCCATGTCCACTCCCATGGCAAGGGCGTGGTGCGCCTGATGTCGGCGGACGGACGTGAGCGGCCCTTCGTGGCCGCGGTGGCGCGCGCGCTCGACGAGGCCGGCCTGGCCTGCACGGCCGATGTGGCGGTGTGGACGGCGATCTGGGAGAAGGTGGCCTTCAACGCGGCGCTGAACAGCATCTGCGCGGCCACCCAGTGCACCGTGGACCAGCTCGGTGCGGTCGAGGACGGGCAGGCCCTGGCCTTCGCCATCGTCGACGAGGTGCTGGCGGTCGCGCAGGCGCAGGGCGTCGCCGTGCAGGTGGATGCCTGCAAGGCGCGCGTGGCCGATGCCATCGCGCGCCACGTGGGCCACAAGCCCTCGATGCTGCAAGACGTGCTGGCCGGCCGGCGCACCGAGATCGAGGCGATCAACGGTGCCGTGGTCGCCGCCGCCGCGGCGCGCGGCATTCCCGTTCCGTGCACGCGCACGCTGCTGCAGATCGTGCGGCTCGTGCAGGCGCGCGCCCCACATTCCCTGGAGACACCATGAACAACCATCGCCCCACCCACATCGCCGGCCGCAAGAGCGCCTGGCGCGCATGGGCCACCGTGCTGGCAGCGCTGTCGCTGGCGCTGCCTGGCCTGGCATCCGGCCAGGCATGGCCGGCCAAGCCCATCAAGATCGTCGTGAATTTCCCGCCCGGCGGCGCTGCCGACCAGATCGCCCGCTCCCTGACGCAGCCGTTGCAGGAAGCGCTGGGCCAGCCCGTGGTGGTGGAGAACAAGAGCGGCGCCGGTGGCAACATCGGCGGCGAAGCGGTCGCCAAGGCAGCGCCCGACGGCTACACCCTGCTGATGAGCTCGGGCGGCATGGTGTCGGTCAACCCGCACATCTATCCCAAGATGTCGTTCGATCCGACCAAGGACCTGGAGCCGGTCGCTGCCGCTGCACGCGTGCTCGTGTTCCTCGTGACCGCGCCGGGCTTTCCGGCCGCGAATGCCACGGAGTTCCTGGCGCAGCTGCGCGCCAAGCCCGGCAAGCTGTCCTTCGGCTCCCCTGGCAATGGCAGTTCGCCGCACCTGGCAGCGGAGATGATGAAGTCGCAGGCCAATGTGTTCGCCACGCATGTGCCCTACCGGGGCGCAGCGCCGGCGCTGACCGACCTGCTGGCCGGACAGCTGGACTTCCTGTTCGATCCCGGCGTGGCGATTCCGCACATCAAGGCCGGCAAGCTCAAGCTGCTGGCGGTCGGCAGCCCCAAGCGATCTCCGCTGTTCCCGGATGTACCGACGCTCGACGAGGCCGGCCTGAAGGGCTTTGATGCGGACACCGTGTTCGGCGTGTACGCACCAGCGGGCACGCCGGCCGACATCGTCAACCGGCTCAACCGCGAAATCAACAAGGCGTTGACGCTGCCAGGCCCCCGCGACCGCATCTTGGCGCTCGGTGGCGAGCCGGCGCCGATGACGCCCGCCCAGTTCCATGCCAAGGCGCTGGAGGACGGCATGCGCTTCGGCAAGCTGATCCGCGAACGCAAGATCGTGGGCGACTGAGACGCACGACGGCCATCGAAGGCACCGTGCTGACCGCCGCTTCGCGCATTCCGAGACCTGTCCGAGCCTCGGCCTTCCATCTCCCGAACGCATGCCGCATGCGTTCCATCCCGCATTTTTTCCATCGCCCACCAGGAGACATCCCGTGACCACTTTTCAACTGACCCGTCGTTCCGTTGCAGCACTCGCGTTGGCCGTGCCGCTGTGCTCTTTCGCGCAGGATGGCCGCACCACCGAATGGGTGATCGGCTACGCCGCAGGCGGCGGCTCCGACGCGCTGGCCCGCACCATTGCCGAGCAAATGGGCCGGACCATGGGCCGCACCATCATCATCAACAACAAGCCGGGCGGTGCCACCAACATCGCGGCCGACTACGTCGCCAAGTCGAAGGCGCAGGACCACATGCTGTTCACGGCCGACTTCGCAACGCTGGCGGCCAATCCCTGGCTCTTCTCCAAGCTGCCGTTCGATCCTGACAAGGACTTCAAGTCCGTCGGCCTGCTCGGACGCTTTCCCCTCGTGCTGGTCGTCGGTCCGCAGGTCCCGGTGACGAACTACAAGGAGTTCGTCGCCTGGGCCAAGGCCAGCAAGACACCGATCAACTTCGCTTCGGCCGGCATCGGCAGCCCGCAGCATCTGGCGGGCGAGCTGTTCCGCGAGAAGACCGGTCTGAACCTGCAGCATGTGCCGTACCGCGGTGGCGCGCTCGCGGTGCAGGACATCATGGGTGGCCAGGTTCCAATGGCCTTGATGGACAGCGCGAGCGTCGTTCCGCATCTGCAGGGCGGCCGCTTGCGTGCCCTGGGTGTGGCCAGCACGAACCGTGTGAAGGTGTTGCCGGACATGCCCACGCTGGCTGAACAGGGCCTGCCGGACTTCGAGGCATTCGCCTGGCAGGGGTTGGTCGTCCCTGCAGCCGCCACGGCAGAACAGGTCGCGGCCCTGGCCACGGCGCTGCAGAGCGCGCTGGCCTCGGAACCCGTCAAGGCGCGCATGCAGGCACTGGCCATCGAAGCCGTGCCGGGGACGCCCGAGCAGATGAACGCCTACGTGAAGGCCGAGCGCGCCCGGTGGGGTGCGGTCATCAAGGCAGCCAACGTCAAGCTCGACTGAGCATCGGGCGCCTGCATGTTGCTCAATGCGCACGACTGGCGCGCCGCCGCCCGGCGCCGTCTGCCGCGGTTCGTGTTCGACTACGTCGATGGCGCGGCGGACGACGGGCTGTGCCTGCAGCGCAACCGGGCCGACCTCGATGCCTGCACCCTGCAGCCGCGGGTGTTGCGCGATACCAGTGAACTCGCTACCGACGTCCAGTTGTTCGGCCGCCGTTGGACGATGCCCGTCGGGATTGCGCCGACCGGGTTGAATGGGCTGATCCGTCCCGACGGCGACCGTGCCATCGCGCGGGCTGCCGCGGAAGCCGGGATCGCTTTCACGTTGTCGACGGCGTCGAACACGCGGCTGGAAGATGTGCGGGCGGCGGCGCCAGACAGCGTGCAGTGGATGCAGCTGTACGTGATGCACCGGGAGATGGCCGAACGTGTCGTGCGGCGCGCACAGACCGCAGGGTACGAAGCGCTGGTGCTGACGGTGGATGTGCCGGTGAGCGGCAATCGGGAACTCGACGTGCGCAACGGATTTCGCTTGCCCTTCAAGCCCACGGCACGGCTTGCGCTCGACGTCGCACGACACCCCGGCTGGGCACTGCGAATGGCAGGTCATGGCGCACCGGACTTCGCCAATCTGAGGCCCGACGATGGCGAGGCCGCGTCACCGGCCTTGCAGGCTGCCTTGCTGGCACGCGCGATGGACCGCACGCTGGCCTGGGAACAGCTTGGATGGCTGCGCGCGCTGTGGAAAGGGCCCTTGCTGCTCAAAGGAGTCCTGCACGCCGAGGATGCCCGCAGGGCGCTCGACCACGGCATCGACGGACTCATCGTCTCCAACCACGGCGGGCGGCAACTGGACGCATCGCCCTCGGCGATTGCAGCGCTCCCGTCTGTGGTCGCGGCCGTGGGTGAGCGCATTCCTGTGCTGATGGACAGCGGCATTCGGCGTGGCGCAGACGTTGCCAAGGCCTTGGCCCTGGGCGCGCGGGCCGTGCTGGTCGGACGACCCGTTCTCTACGCGCTGGCGACTTCTGGCCAGCGCGGCATCGAAGCCTGGCTGCGCACCCTGCGTGAAGACCTTGTGCGCACCATGGTCCTGCTCGGAGCACGCAGCATTGGCGAACTCAGACAAGCACCTTCGGTCGACACGGACGAAGTCGGATGCAAAACGACGCCAAGCGCATGGGCCGCCAGTCTGCCGCCGCGGGATCGTGCTGGTCTGACACCCCGCTCGGTTCCACAGTTCCACAAATGAAAGACAACATCGGAGATTGACCATGAACAAGACCAGATTCGGTGCATTCGCGCGTACGTGCGCAGTCGCTTTCGCCGTCGCTACCGCAGGGACTGCCTACGCCGCGGACAGCACCCCCATGCTGCATGCCGAGGGCTCCGTGGAGCTGAAAGAGTCCCCCGACCGCGTCTGGGCTGTTGTAGGGGATTTCCTGGGCATCCACCGGTGGCACCCGGGCATCAAGGGGACGACCTTGCTGGAGGGCGAAAACAAGCGGCCATTGGCGGTGAGACAACTCGACTTGGGGGAGGGGCAATGGCTCATCTCCGAGCTGCTGGAGTGGGACGGACAACGACGCACCTTGCGCTATCGAATCCTCAAGTCCCCACTTCCGTTCGTGAACTACGTCGCCACCTACGCGGTCAGCGCCACACCGAACGGCGGTAGCGTGTTCACCTGGAAGGCCGATTTCCGTCGCCGTCCGTCCGGCGTGGAGGCAGGGACTGATGACGCTGCCGTGGTCGGCCTCGTGAAGAGCGTGATCGACGGCGGAATTGGCAACCTCCCGAAAGCGCTCGGCGAGTAACTGCGGGTGCCCCGGGTCCTCAACCACCGAGAGAAGACATGGGGCTACGTGCGAACCGAAACGGCGTTGCGCGGCCTGGGCCATGGCGCGCTTGCGAGCGATCCACAGCGCCGCTCTCACTCAGCGGCGGCCGTGCCGCTCAAAGCGGCCTCGCGTTCGCCCGAGACAGCCGGCTGCACTGGGCGCAGAGCTGACCTCCCATGTAGACCCGCCGCCAGGAGCTGTCGTTCAACGCGGAGGCGCAAACGACGGGATCAAGCTGAAATTGAAATGCGACATCCACCGGTGGGACGACATTGGACTCCTCTCACTCGCCCGGACTTCTCACGACATCTGTGGGCATCCGTGGGCACCGTGGCAGTACGGAGTCGGCCGCAGGAGATTCAACACTCGGATCAGCTGTCCAACTTGATGCCTGCGGCACGGATCATCTTGCCGCTTTTCTCCACATCGCTGTCGACGAGGGCGCGAAACTCGTCAGGCTTCATCTGCGCGGCGATCTGGCCGAAGTCGGCGTAGCGCTGGATGATGTCGGGCGACCGAAGCGCAGACCGGACGTCCTCCGAGACCTGCTGGATCACTGGCGCAGGCACGCCTGCCGGCGCGAACATCCCGATCCATGCCGAGCTCTCGAAGCCCACGACGCCGGATTCGCTCAATGTCGGCACATCAGGCAGGAACGGTGAACGGCGTGCACCCGTCACGGCAATGGGCCGCAGCTTGCCTGCAGCAATGTGCGGCTTCGCGGTGCCGTAGTTGACCAGGGCCAGGCCGATCTCACCTCCCAGCATGGCTTGAACCACCGGCGCCGATCCCCGGTACGGAACATGGATCAGCTCGACACCCAATTGCCGGCTCATCTCGGCCTGGACCAAGTTGGAGGTCGACCCATTTCCGAGAGACCCGAACGCGATGCGTCGCGGATCCGTCCGGGCGACGGAGACCGCGTCCTTCAAGGAACGGATCGGGCTGGCCTCCGGCGTCAGGACGACCAGTTGTTCCATGGTGATCGGGCAGATGGGCGTCAGCTCCTTCGACGGATCGAGCTTCAAACCTTGCAGCAGATAGGGCAGTTGGAAGGTCAACGACGTGGTGACCAGCAGGGTATGCCCGTTGCGGGGTGCACCCAGAGCCGCCTGCGCGGCGATCATGGTGTTTGCGCCAGGCCGGTTGTCCAGCACGATGGGGGTGCCCCAGATCTCCCGCAGCCTGTCGGCCAGCAGCCGCATCGGCACATCGGCCCCTCCGCCCGGAGCGAACGGCACGATCACCTTCACAGTCTGATGGGGGAACGCGCGCCCCTGGGCGCGCGCCGGGCCCATCAGAGCCTCTGAGAGAAGCGCAAGCAGGGCGCTGTGCGCAGAGCGTCGATTCATCATCGTCTCCATTCCATCGATCGGTAATTCATGCAGATGCCCGCATGGCGCTCAGAATGACGCCGTTCACGTGACTGGGGTACTCGAGCTTGGGCATGTGCCCACAGTGGGGAATCTCATGGAAGCTCGCATGGGGCACGCTGTCGCGCAGCGGCACGGCGTGCAGGGACGGCGGCGCGAGCCGATCTTCCCGGCCAACCACGATGGACACCGGACAGCGCACGGTTGCCAGGCGGTCCGGGGTATGGACAGACAGGAGCATGGTTACCGCCTGCATCCAGCCTTTCAACGTCATCGCGTCCCGCAGTTGCATGACAAGCTCGCGGACGAGGTGTGGTGCATCCGGCGGCAGAAGGCGTCGGGCCACCTCGGATCGGTTTTCCGCCAGGGTTTTCTCCGCGCTTGCATGCAGGCCTTCCAGCATCGTCGCGCGCTGGTCCGCAGGCAGCGTGCCGCGCGCCACATTCGGCGCCATCAGCACAAGTGCGCTGACGTGCCCGGGGAAGAGGCTGGCGTAAGTCGTCGCGATCACGCTTCCCCAGGAACTGCCCACGAGCGTGACCGTCCTGGTCAGCCCGAGAGCCTGGATGAAGGCATGCAAAGCGTGGGCGAAGTCATCCGCCGTCGGGCTGGGCATCGGCAGCGGATCGGATGCGCCGAAGCCCGGCGCGTCCCAGGCGACCGCGCGCACATCCGGCGGCAGTCCGGCGAGTTGGCCGCGATAGCCGGCCGAGCTCGAGCCCAGACCGTGGAGCATGACCACGGCGTCGCCGTCGCGCCGTCCCGCCGCGCGGTAGGACATCTTGGCGCTGGCGGCATCCTGCCGCGCGGACCCAAGCTCGACCTGCGCAAGTGGAGGAAGTGCCGTGCGCAGCAGTCGCTCATCCTCCGGCAGGAGCGGCCTCGCTTTGGACTCGGGCTGCATTCAGGCCGCCTGTCGCTGCGGTGGGCCGGCAAGCCGCTGTGAAATGCCTTGGGCGGTCTTCGCGAGCGCATGAGCCAGCGGAGAGTCAAGTTCTGCCAAAAACACGCCCGCGTCACCGATCGCAGCGATGGCCAGAATGGCATTGCCGTCAGGGTGTTGATTTCCACGCAGAACTGACCCACTGCCACAGGTAATTTCCGTCCAAATCTGACCCACGTAAGAACCCTAACCTGCTGCTTTTTGCGGCAGGAGC
>NZ_LMMT01000022.1 GCF_001422365.1 Pseudorhodoferax sp. Leaf265
GTTGTAGGACAGCTTGCGGTACAGCACGGGCGTGGTGGCCATGCCCACGTGCGTGACGAGCAGCGTGTAGCCGTCGTTCTTGGCGCGCGCCACCTTGGTCGTGCCGATGGTGCTGCCGGCGCCGCCCAGGTTCTCGATGATGACGGGGTTGTTGCCGAGCTGGCGCTGCATGGCCTCGGCCAGGTCGCGCGCGACGCGGTCGGTCGGGCCGCCGGCCGCGAACGGCACGACCATGGTGATGGGCTTGCCGCCCGGGAAATCCTGGGCCTGCGCACCCACGGCGGCCAGCGACAGGGCTGCAACCGTCAACATCTTGTTCATCTCGACTCCTGGTACCTAAGTGACAACGGCGCGCATGGTAGCCCCGCACATCGTGTAGGGAAATTCAGACAAGTACCAGTGTCGTCAACGGTAGCTGCGCTGGTCGTCGATGAGCTTGCCGTCGTCCGGCAAACTGCCGGCGGCACACCACTGCACGTCGCCGCGTAGCTTGGTCAGCTCGCGGATCGTCTCGGCCACACGGGCCTGCAACGCCTCGCTGGGCGCCGCGCACTCGGCGCGCAGCGCCATCGCGTCGCTGGCCATCTCGCCGCTGACGACCAGGCGCACGCGGCCCAATTCGGGAAAACGGCGCACGATCTCCTGCACCTGGCTGGGGTGCACGAACATGCCGCGCACCTTGGTGGTCTGGTCGGCCCGCCCCATCCAACCCCTGATGCGCGTGTTGGTGCGGCCCGTGGGGCAGCGGCCCGGCAACACGGCCGACAGGTCGCCCGTGCCGAAGCGGATCAGCGGGTAGTCGGCATCGAAGCTCGTCACCACGACCTCGCCGACCTCACCCTCGGCCAGCGGCATGCCGTCGGGGCCAACGATTTCAACGATGACCTGCTCGTCCAGCACCAGGCCTTCGCGCGCCGGCGTCTCGTAGGCAACCAGCCCGATGTCGGCCGTCGCATAGCACTGGTAAGCCGCGATGCCCCGGTCCTGGAACCAATCGCGCAGCGATGGCGGGCAGGCCTCGCCGCTGACCAGGGCCTTGGAGATCGACAGCGGCCGGCCCGCGGCCTTCTCCAGCGCGATCTTCAGGAAGCTGGGCGTGCCGCAGTAACCGTGCGGACGTAGGTCGGCCATGGCCTGCAGCTGCATCTCGGTGTTGCCCACGCCGCCGGGGAACACCGTGCAACCCAGCGCCAGCGCGCCCTCTTCCATCATCGCGCCGGCAGGGGTCAGGTGGTAGCTGAAGCTGTTGTGCACGAGTTCGCCTTCGCGAAAGCCCGCTGCGTACATGGCGCGCGACATGCGCCAGCTGTCTTCGTCCGCGCCCTGCGGCTCGTACAGCGGGCCGGGCGACTGGAACACGCGCTTGGCGCGCCGCGCCAGGTGCAGGCCGTTCCAGCCACTGGCCGCGAAGCCACCGAAGGGGTCGCCGCCGGCCGCGCGTGCCGCCTGCTGACGCGCCAGCAGGTCGTGCTTGCGCAGCACCGGCAGGCTGGCCAGCGCGGCACGGCTGTTGACCGCGGCGGGGTCCACCTGCGCCAGCCGCTCGGCCTGGGCCGGGCTGTGCGCCTTGGCATGGGCCACGAGGCCTGGCAGGGCCGCCATCAGCGCGGCTTCGCGCTCGGCGGGGTCGCGCGTCTCGCGCGCATCGAGGGTGGCGGCGTGCATGCTGCTGTCGATCTCGGATGGGTTCAGGCGAGCCAGCGCTTGCGGCGCTTGTAGCTCTTGACGTCACGGAAGCTCTTGCGGCCCTCGCCGCCGGTGCCCAGGTAGAACTCCTTGACGTCCTCGTTCTCGCGCAGCGCGCTGGCCGCGCCGTCCATGACCACACGGCCGCTCTCCAGGATGTAGCCGAAGTCGGCGTAGCGCAGTGCCATGTTGGTGTTCTGCTCGGCCAGCAGGAAGGTCACGCGCTCCTTGGCGTTGAGGTCCTTCACGATCTCGAAGACCTCCTCGACGATCTGCGGCGCCAGGCCCATGGACGGCTCGTCGAGCAGCACCATCTTCGGGTTGGCCATCAGCGCGCGGCCGATCGCGCACATCTGCTGCTCGCCGCCCGAGGTGTAGGCCGCCTGGCTGGTGCGGCGGGTCTTGAGCCGCGGGAAGTAGTTGTAGACCTTCTCCAGCGTCTGCTCGACCGCGGCCTTGCCGTCGCGGCGCGTATAGGCGCCGGTCATGAGGTTGTCCTCGATGGTCAGGTGGGCGAAGCAGTGCCGCCCCTCCATGACCTGGATCACGCCACGGTCCACCAACTGCGCGGGCGTCAGGTTCTCGATGCGCTCGCCGCGCAGCGCGATCGAGCCCTTGGTCACCGCGCCGCGCTCGGCGTGCAGCAGGTTGGAGACCGCCCGCAGCGTGGTGGTCTTGCCGGCGCCATTGGCACCCAGCAGGGCCACGATGCTGCCCTCGTCCACGCGCAGCGAGACGCCCTTGAGCACCAGGATCACATGGTTGTAGATGACCTCGATGCCATTCACATCGAGGAACTCGCGGCGCTCGGCCGAGGGCTGCACGGTCATGGCCTTACGAGCAGGAACGGGGGGTGATCTTCTTGTCGGCCGCGTACTTGGCCGCCAGTTCCTTGACCATCGGGTCGATCAGGCTCTTGTCGGACTGGTACCAGTCGGAGGTGATGTTCCACTTGCCGCCGTCCCACTGCACGATGCGTGCCCAATCGGTGCCCATGTGGTCGGTGCAGGAGGTCTTGACCGGCCGCATGATCTCGCCGAAACCCAGCGCCTTGAGCTTGTCGGCCGTGAGGTCCAGGTTCTCCATGCCCCACTTGACCTGCTCGGGCGTCATGACCTTGCCCTTGCCGAACTTCTCCTGCGCGGCGCGGATGGCCTCGACCTGCAGCATCGAGATCATCATGCCGCGCGTGTGCGCCATGGAACTCGCGTCGGCCACGCTGCTTGCCGTGCCCTGGCCCTTGTCGTAGACGTGGGTCTTCAAATCGGCGTGCACCTTGTCCTTGGCCGCGCTGTTGTGGATGGTGATGGCGTTGTAGCCCTTGGCGCCGGCACCGATGTCCTTCACGTCGTGGTCCGAGCCGGCCCACCAGATGGCGTAGATCTTCTCGCGCGCAAAGCCGGTGGCCTGCGCTTCGCGCACGGCGGCGGGCGTCATCACGCCGGCCGACCACAGCAGCACGTAGTCGGGCCGCTGCTGGCGGATCTGCAGCCAGACGGATTTCTGCTCGACGCCGGGCGGCGTGACCGGGAACAGCGACAGCTCGAAGCCATCCTTCGCGGCGCGCTTTTGCAGCAGCGGGATCGGCTCCTTGCCATAGGGCGAGTCGTGGTAGACCAGCGCGATCTTCTTGCCCTTGAGGTTGCCCTTCTCCTTCTTGAGAATGTCCTGCACCATGACGTCGGCGGCGGTCCAGTAGGTGCCCAGCAGCGGGAAGTTCCACTCGAACACCGTGCCGTCGACGGACTGCGACAGGCCATAGCCCATGGTGACCACGCTGCGCTTGTCGGCAAAGGCCTTGTCGGTCACGGCGAAGGTGATGCCGGTGGACTGCGTGTCGAAGCCGGAGGCACCGCCGCCCTTGTTCTTCAGGCGCTCATAGCACTCCACGCCCTTGGCGGCGTCGTAGGCGGTCTCGCACTCCTCGAACGTGAGCTTGACGCCGTTGACGCCACCGTCGCGTGCGTTGACCAGCTTCAGGTAGTCCTGCTTGCCATCGGCCCATGGAATGCCCAGCGGCGCGAACTGGCCCGTGCGGTAGACCAGCAGCGGCACGAACTGCTCGGCCTGGGCATGGGCACCGGGCACGGCCAGCATGGACAGGCTGGCTGCAGCAACGGCTGCAAGGGTTTTCAGCTTCATGGGATGTCTCCTGGGGGTGGGTGAGGAAATCAGTGAGGGAAGGGCCACAGGCGCAGCTTCTCGCGTGCCGTGAGCCACAGGCGCGCCAGGCCGTGCGGCTCGACGATCAGGAAGAAGACGATCAGCGCGCCGAAGATCATGTGCTCCAGGTGCGAGGCCGTGGCGGTGGACAGCGGCAGGCCCAGCCAGTGCGGCACGTAGTTCAGCAGCAGCGGCAGCAGCACCATGAAAGCCGCGCCGAAGAAGGCACCCGAGATGGAGCCCAGACCGCCGATGATGACCATGAACAGCAGCTGGAAGGAGCGGTCGATGCTGAAGGCCGCGGGCTCCCAGGAGCCCAGGTGCACGAAGCCCCACAGCGCGCCGGCCACGCCGACGATGAAGGAGCTGACCGCGAAGGCCGACAGCTTGGCGTACACCGGGCGGATGCCGATCACGGCGGCCGCCACGTCCATGTCGCGGATCGCCATCCACTGGCGGCCGATGGCGCCGCGCACGAGGTTCTTGGCCAGCAGCGCGAACACGCAGACGATGCCCAGGCACAGCAAATACTTCTGCGCCGGCGTCTCGACCGGCACGCCAAAAAAGGAGAGCGCGCCCACGCTGACCGAGCCCGAGGGCGAGTCGTTGGTGACCCACTTCACGCGGTTGGTGAACCAGTCGGTGAAGAACTGCGCCGCCAGCGTCGCCACCGCCAGGTACAGCCCGCGGATGCGCAGGCTGGGAATGCCGAACAGCACGCCGAACACCGTGGCCGCGAGCCCCCCGCCGATCAGCGACAGCAGCAGCGGCAGGTCGAAGCGCACCTGCAGGTTGTAGGCCGCGTAGGCGCCGATGGCCATGAAGGCGCCCGTGCCCAGCGAGATCTGGCCGCAGTAGCCGACCAGGATGTTCAGCCCCAGCGCCGCCAGCGCGAGGATCAGGAACGGGATCAGCACGGCACGGAAGAAGTAGTCGCTGGCCAGCATGGGCACGGCGACGAAGGCGACTGCCAGCAGCGCGTAGATGGCGATGCGGTCCTGCAGGACCGGGAAGATCTGCAGGTCCGTGCGGTAGGTCTGCTTGAACTGGCCGTTTTCTCTGTACAGCATTGCTTAGACCCGATCAATGATTTTGTCGCCGAACAGGCCCTGTGGCCGCACCAGCAGGAAGCCCAGGGCCAGTACGTAGGCGAACCAGTTCTCGATGCCACCGCCCAGCATGGGGCCGATGTAGATCTCCGAGAGCTTCTCGCCCGCGCCGATGATGAGGCCACCGACGATGGCGCCCGGCACCGAGGTCAGCCCGCCCAGGATCACCACCGGCAGCGCCTTCAGCGCGACCAGCGAGATCGAGAACTGCACGCCGAGCTTGGAGCCCCAGATGATCCCGGCCACCAGTGCGACGATGCCGCCGATGGTCCAGACGATGACCCAGATGCGCGACAGCGGGATGCCGATGGACTGCGCGGCCTGGTGGTCGTCGGCCACGGCGCGCAGCGCGCGGCCGGTCGGCGTCTTCTGGAAGAACAGCGTGAGGCCGATGACCAGCAGGGCTGAGATCAGCGCGGCGTAGAGGTCTTCCTTGCTCAGGAGCAGGCCGCCGTCGAAGGTGCCTTCGAGCACCATCATCGGGTCCTTGGGCATGCCCACGTCGATCTTGTAGGTGGCGCTGCCGAACAGCAGCTGGCCCGCGCCGTCGATGAAGTAGGCGATGCCCAGCGTGGCCATCAGCAGCGCGATCGGCTCCTGGCCGACCAGCTGGCGCAGCGCGAGCCGTTCGATGAGCCAGGCCAGCACGGCCATCAGCACGATGGCCGCGATCAGCGCCAGCACGTTGGCCAGCAGCAGGCTCTCGAAGCCCAGCCACTTGGGCAACCACTCCGAGAAGCGCGCCATGGCCAGCGCCGCGAACAGCACCATGGCGCCCTGCGCGAAGTTGAAGACGCCCGAGGCCTTGAAGATCAGCACGAAGCCCAGCGCGACCAGCGCGTAGAGCATGCCGGCCATGAGGCCGCCAAACAGTGTCTCTAGAAAAAATCCCATCACGCGCTTTCAGTGGGTGGTGCCGAGGTAGGCGCGGATCACGTCTTCGTTGGCGCGCACGGCATCCGGCGTGCCGTCGCCGATCTTCTTGCCGTAGTCGAGCACGACCACGCGGTCCGAGATGTCCATGACCACGCCCATGTCGTGCTCGATCAGCACGACGGTGGTGCCGAACTCGTCGTTGACGTCGAGGATGAAGCGGCACATGTCCTGCTTCTCCTCCACGTTCATGCCGGCCATGGGCTCGTCGAGCAGCAGCACCTGCGGCTCCATGGCCAGCGCGCGGCCCAGGTCCACGCGCTTTTGCAGGCCGTAGGGCAGGCGGCCCACGGGCGTCTTGCGGAAGGGCTGGATCTCCAGGAAGTCGATGATGCGTTCGACCTTCTCGCGGTGCGCGATCTCCTCGCGCTCGGCCGGACCCCAGCGCAGCGCCTGCAGGAAGAGGTTGCTCTTCATGCGCAGGTTGCGGCCGGTCATGATGTTGTCCAGCACGCTCATGCCCTTGAACAGGGCCAGGTTCTGGAAGGTGCGCGCCACGCCCATCTCGGCCACCTGGCGCGAGTTCATGTGCTTGAAGGTGTTGCCGCGGAAGGTGATCGAACCCTCCTGCGGCGCGTAGACGCCGTTGATGCAGTTGAGCATGGAGCTCTTGCCGGCACCGTTGGGGCCGATGATGGCGCGGATCTCGTGCTCGCGCACGTCGAAGCTGATGTCGGTCAGCGCCTTCACGCCGCCGAAGCGCAGGCTGATGTTGCGCACCTCCAGGATCACCTCGCCGATCTTGCGGCCGGTGGCGGGGGCCTGCGACGAGGGGGGGAGCTGGGTGTCGGTCATATTCGGGTCGTACATCATGCGGCCTTGCGTACGGCGGGGAAGGTCTTGGCATCGCCCATGCGCAGCGTGGCGCTCACGCTGCCGGTGCGGCCGTCCTCGAACTTGACCTGGGTCTCGATGAACTGCTCGGCCTTGCCGCCGTACAGCGCGTCGACCAGCACCGCGTACTTCTCGGCGATGAAGCCGCGGCGGACCTTGTTGGTGCGCGTGAGTTCGTTGTCGTCGGCGTCGAGTTCCTTGTGCAGCACGAGGAAGCGGCTGGCCTGGCTGCCGGCCAGCATGGCGTCCTGCGCGAGGTCGGCGTTGACCTTCTCCACACATTCGCGCATGAGTTCGTAGACCTCGGGCTTTTGCGCCAGGTCGGTGTAGCCCGCATACGGCAGGTTGCGCCGCTCGGCCCAGTTGCCCACCGCCTCGAAGTCGATGTTGAGCATCACGGCGACACTGGCGCGGCCGTCGCCATAGGCCACGGCCTCCTTGATGTAGGGGAAGAACTTGAGCTTGTTCTCCACGTACTTGGGCGCGAACATGGCGCCGTCGTTGGCGCCGCCGGCGATGCGGCCCACGTCCTTCACGCGGTCGATGATCTTGAGCTGGCCGCTGGCGTCCAGGAAGCCGGCGTCGCTGGTGTGGTACCAGCCGTCGGCCGTCAGCACCTCGTCGGTGGCCTTCTGGTTCTTGTAGTAGCCCTTGAGCAGGCCGGCCGAACGCACCAGGATCTCGCCGTTGTCGGCCACCTTGATCTCCACGCCCTCGATCGGCACGCCCACGGTGTCGGCGCGCACGGCGTTGTCGGGCTGCAGGCAGACGAACACCGCAGTCTCGGTCGAGCCGTACAGCTGCTTCAAGTTGATGCCGATGGCGCGGTAGAAGGTGAACAGGTCGGGGCCGATGGCTTCGCCCGCGGTGTAGGCCACCCGCACGCGCGAGAAGCCCAGCGTGTTGCGCAGCGGACCGTAGACGCACAGGTTGCCCAGCGCATAGAGCAGGCGGTCCGCGAGGGAGACCGGCTTGCCGTCCATACGCGCCGGGCCGACGCGGCGCGCCACGTCCATGAAGCGGTGGAACATCGTGCGCTTGATGCGGCCGGCGTCTTCCATGCGGATCATGACGCTGGTCAGGAGGCCCTCGAACACGCGCGGCGGCGCGAAGTAGTAGGTCGGGCCGATTTCCTTGAGGTCGATGCTGACCGTGGCCGCCGACTCGGGGCAGTTGACGGTGTAGCCGCAGGCCAGCCACTGCGAATAGCTGAAGATGTTCTGGCCGATCCAGGCCGGCGGCAGGTAGGCCAGCACGTCCTCGTCGGCCGTCAGTTTGTCGAAGTCGGCGCCGGCCCTGGCACGGTTGAGCAGGCTGCGGTGGGTGTGGACCACGCCCTTGGGGTTGCCCGTGGTGCCCGAGGTGAAGAACATGGCGCCCACGTCGTCGGGCCGGCCCTCGGCCACCCGGGCTTGGAAGAAGCCGCTGTCCTGCGCGGCGCGGGCCTGGCCCAGTTCCAGCAATTCCGTGAGGCCGGCCAGGCCGCTCTCGCTGTAGTTGCGCAGGCCGCGCGGGTCGTCGTACCAGATGCGCGCCAGCGCCGGGTACTGGCCGCGCACCTCCAGCATCTTGTCGACCTGCTCCTGGTCTTCCACCACGCACATGCGCACTTCGGCGTTGGACAACGGGAACACGCATTCGGCAGCGACGGCGTCCTGGTACAGCGGCACGGGGATCGCGCCCAGCGCCTGCGCGGCCAGCATGCAGGCGTACAACCGGGGCCGGTTGGCGCCCACCACGGCCAGGTGCTCGCCGCGCTGCAGACCGGCCAGCTGCAGGCCGCAGGCGGCGTGCTCGACCATGGTGGCCAGCTCGCGCCAGGTCAGCGTCTGCCAGATGCCGTATTCCTTCTCACGCATGGCAGGAGCGCCCGGCCGTTCGGCGGCATGCTTGAGCAGCAGTTGGGGAAAGGTGGTGTCCATGACGCTCCTAAGTTCGGCTCCGGCAGGCGCAGCCATGCAGAAGTGGCCGCATCGTAGGCGGGACTTTGACGCCATGATGTCGGCTCAACGACAATCCTAGGGTGACCCCTCCCCCGGAATTACCCGAAGCCTCGCCGCTGCACCAGCGCCGCCGTCCGCCCACGGTACGCGAACTCGATGGCATTCCCTGGCTGGCCGAACTCACGCCGCCCGAGCGCGCCGCGGTGCTGCCCGAGATCACGGCCGTCAACGCGCGGCCAGGCGACCATGTCTGCCGCATTGGCCGGCCGGTGACCTACTGGTTCGGCGTGATCGAGGGCCTGCTCAAGATGAGCTCGGAGACCGCGCTCGGCCAGACCATGACCTTCGCCGGCCTGCCCTCGGGCGGCTGGTTCGGCGAGGGCACGGCCCTGAAGCGCGAACCCTACCGCTACAACGTGCAGGCGCTGCGCGCCAGCGTGGTGGCCGGCATCCCGGTGGACAGCTTCCACTGGCTGCTGGACCACTCGATCGGCTTCAACCGCTTCGTCATGAACCAGCTCAACGAGCGGCTGGGCCAGTTCATCGCCGCGCGCGAGATCGACCGCCTGGCCGACCCCGACGTGCGCGTGGCGCGCAATCTGGCCGCGCTGTTCAACCCCGTGCTCTACCCGGGCGTGGGCCAGGTGCTGCGCATCACCCAGCAGGAGCTGGCCTACCTCGTGGGCCTGTCGCGCCAGCGCGTGAACGAGGCCCTGGCCACGCTGCAGAAGGACGGGCTGATCCGCACCGAGTATGGCGGCCTGCGTGTGCTGGACCTGGAGCGCCTGCGCACCGAGGTGCCGGGCAGCACCGCTGTCACCTGAAACCGCAGGTGTATCGTTATGTTGTCTCCGAACCACTCCGCGCGTCGCACAGGCTCCCCATGAAACAGCTTCTTCTTCTCTTCGGTGCCACGCTGGCGCTGGCCGCCAGCAGCGCGATGGCACAGGCCGCCGGCTATGTGAAGACCACGCGTGGCCAGGCCAGCATCGTCTCGGCCGGCAAGACCGTGCCCGCCCAGGCCGGCATGGCGCTCGCGGTCGGCGACATGGTGCGCACCGGCGCGGACGGCAGCCTGGGCATCACGCTCAAGGACAACACCATGCTGTCCTTCGGACCGTCGACCAGCTTCACGCTGGAAGACTTCCTGTTCGCGCCGGCCGAGGGCAGTCTGCAGCTGGGCGGCAGCATCGCCGCCGGCAGCCTGCAGTACGTGTCGGGCGCCATCGCCAGGCTCAAGCCCGAGGCCGTCCGGATCAAGACACCGACCGGCATCATCGGCGTGCGCGGCACGCGCTTCGTCGCGGTGGTGCAGCCATGATGCGGCGCGGTTCCGCCCTGCTCGCCGCCCTGCTGCTGGCCGGCTGCGCGACGCCGCCGGCACCGCCGCGGGCCTACGTCGCACTGCTGGAGAACGCCGACGGCAGCACCGGCCGCGTGATCTACAGCAGCCCCACCGGGGCGGCCGAGCTGAAGGGGCCGCGCCAGGCCGTGGCGCTGGACGGTCCGGCCACGGTGTTCAGCGTGAGCCCCGAGCAGCTGCAGCGCGACGCCGGTGCGGCCATGGCGGCCCAGCCGCGCGCGCCGCGCGTGTTCTTGCTGTACTTCGACGTGGGCAATGCACAGATCACGGCGGCCTCCCAGGCGCTGCTGGCCGACATCCTGGCCGACGTGAAGAGCCGCCCGACCGCCGATGTGTCCATCATCGGCCACACCGACACCGTGGGCAGCGCCGAGCAGAACGCCGCGCTGGCACTGCGCCGGGCCGAACAGGTCGGCCAGCTGCTCAAGGACGCCATCGCCGCGGCCCAGCATGTGGAGATCACCTCGCACGGCGAGACCAACCTGCTGGTGCCCACGCCGGACGAGGCGGCCGAGCCGCGCAACCGGCGCGTCGAGGTCACAGTGCGCTGATCACTTCCCGTCGAGCACGATGAGGTCGCCGCGCCCGCCGCTGCGCAGGCGCTCCAGGTGCATGCGCACGAGTGCATCGTCCGGCTGCTGCAGGGCCAGCGCCTCGAACAGCCCCAACGCCTCGGGCGCCCCATCCTCCAGCGCAGCATAGGCCTGCCGATAGGCCGCCAGGGCCGCCGGGTCCACCGGGCCCGGCAAGCCGTCGTTCAGCGGCTGGAACACGCGCAGCGGCCGGGTCTTGCCCTTGGGCAGCAGGCGTGCCACCGGCCGCACCTGCGCCCCGGTGCAGCCCGCAAGCGTGGCCTCGGACACGCAGACGCGCGTGCCCAGGTACTTGTTGGCGCCTTCGAGCCGCGAGGCGGTGTTCACCGCATCGCCCAGGGCGCGGTAGTCGAACATGGTGCGGCCGCCGAAGTTGCCGATGATGACGTCACCGCTGTGCACGCCGATGCGCGTGTGCCCCAGCGGGCGGCCCTGCGCATAGACGTGGGCGAAGCGCTGCATCTCCAGCGCACAGTCGTAGGCGCGCTGGCGGTGGTCGTGCTGGTCCAGCGGGGCCGAGAACATGATGGCCAGCGCATCGCCGATGATGCGGTCCAGCGTGCCCTGGTGGCGGAACACGATGGCGATCATGCCGTCCAGGTAGCCGTTGAGCAGGCCCACGGCGTCGGCCGGGTCGATGCGCTCCATGAGCCCCGTGAAGCCGGCCAGGTCGGTGAAGATGAAGCTGCATTCGCGCCGCTCTCCCGACAACGCCAGTTGCTCGGGGTGCCGCACGATATGCGCGACCAGGTTAGGCGAGACGTAGCGCGAGAAGGCACGCGCCAGCCAGCGCCGGCGCTGCTCGCTGGCCTGGTAGCGCACCACGCTGGGCACGAGGAAGGCGGCCAGCACACCGAGCGCCGGCGTCAGCGGGTCGACCAGCAGGCGCTGGGCCGAGAAGGCCCACCAGCCCAGGCCCGCGAACAGGCCCAGCACCGCGAGCAGCGCCGCCACCGACGGCAGCGGCCCGCGCCGCAGCGCCAGCGCGCCGACCAGCAGGCCGCCCAGCAGCAGCGCCAGCGCCTCCAGGGCCTCCATCTCGGCGGGCCGCTGCAGCAGCGTGCCGGACAGCATCTGCTCCAGCGCCTGCGCATGCACCTCCACGCCCGGCACCACGCTGGCCAGCGGCGTGAAGCGCAGGTCCTGCAGGCCCTGGGCCGAGCTGCCCACCAGCAGCAGGCGGCCTCGCAGCGCCGACCCATCGAACTGGCCCTGCAGCAGCTGCCAGGCCGGGATGCGGCGCGCCCGTTCGCCACGGCCGAAGTGCAGCCAGAGCTCGCCGTCGGCCGTGACCGGCAGCGCATGGCGGCCCACCCGCACCTCGCGCAGGCCACCGGCGGGACCGCCGTCGGCGCGCAGCAGGATGTTGTGCTGGCCCTGGGCCACGCGCAGCATCTCCACCGACAGCGAGGGCAGCAGCCGCTCGCCCGTGCGCAGCACCAGCGGCACGCGGCGCAGCACGCCGTCGCCATCGGGCAGGAAGGACAGTGCACCCAGCCCGGTCGCCGCCTGCGCCAGCAGCGGCAGCGGCGCCACCACGCTGCCGCCCTGCGGCACGTAGGCCAGCGCCGGCACGCCCAGCTGCACGTAGCGTGCGCGCTCGGGCAGTTCGGCCGCGGTGCCATCGGGCCGCAACGAAAAGCCCAGCACCGCAGGGGCACCGGTCAGGCTGGCGGCGAAGCGGGCATCCGGGTCGGGCAGGGCCAGCACCGCGGCACGCGCGGCGGCCGGCAGCGCGGCCAGCTGCGGCAGGGCCCGCGGCGCGCTGCGGTCGGGCTCTGCGAACACGGCGTCGAAGCCGACCACTGCGGCGCCGCCGGCGCGGGCGCGGTCGACCAGCTCGGCCATGCGCGTGCGGGGCCAGGGCCATTGGCCCAGCCGCGCCAGGCTCTCCTCGTCCACGTCGACGATGCGCACGCCCATGTCCTGCGCCACGCGCGGCTGCCAGCGCTGGTACTGGTCGAACACCGCATGGCGCATGGCGCGCAGCCAGGCCGGATCGGCCAGCACCACGGCCAGGGCCAAGGCCAGCGTCGCGCCCAGCACGGCCAACTGGCCGGCCATCCGCCAACGACGGTTCATGCGCTGCCGCCGGCCAACAGGCCGCGGATGCAGTCCAGCAGCACGGCCCGCTGGAACGGCTTGGTCACGACCGCGCTGGCGCCAGCCTGCAGCGCGCGCGCATGGTCCTCGGTGTCCGCGCGCGCGGTCAGCAGCAGCACCGGTAGCGCCCTGTAGCGGGCCTCGGCGCGCAGCATGCGCAGCAGCGTCTCGCCGTCGAGCTCGGGCATCATCGCGTCGGTCAGCAGCAGGTCGGGTGTGTGCGCCTGCAGCGCAGCCAGGGCCGCCCGCCCATCCGCCACCACGCTGACGCGGTAGCCCTCCAGCCGCAGCAGGCGCTCCAGGTTGGCGCGGATCTCCGGCTCGTCCTCGGCCACCAGGATGCTGGCGCCGGTCGCTGGCGCCGCACTCACAGCAGCACCCGGAAACAGCTGCCCCGTCCGGCTTCGCTCAGCACCTCGATGCTGCCGCCATGGGCCTCCACCGCCTTCTTGGCGATCGCCAGGCCCAGGCCGGTGCCCGGGATCGCGCCCACGTTGCTGGCGCGGTGGAAGGTCTCGAACAGGTGCGCCTGCTCGGCCAGCGGAATGCCGATGCCGTGGTCACTGACCTCGAACACGCGGCGCGCGCCGTCGTCGCTGACCCGCAGGCAGACCTGGCCGCCCTGGGGCGAGTACTTGACGGCGTTGGACAGCAGGTTGCCCAGCACATGGCGCAGCAGGCGTTCGTCGAACTGGCCTTCGGGCCGGGCGCTGCAGTAGGCAACGACGATGTCGCCGGCGCGCTCGGGGTACTGGCTGCGCACCTCCTCGGCGCAGTGGCGGCACAGCGCGGCCAGGTCCAGGGGCTGCGGCCGGCAGTCCAGCATCTGGGCATCGGCCCGGCCGATCAGCAGCATGCGGTCCAGCATGGCGGTCATGCGCTGCACGCCGGAGACGATGCCCTGCAGCACCTCCTGCTGCTCCTCCACCGGCATGCGCTCGCCGTAGTGCGCGACGAGTTCGGCCGAGGACAGGATGGTGGCCAGCGGCGTGCGGAATTCGTGGCTGGTCATGGCCACGAAGCGCGAGCGCAGCACGTTGAGTTCCTGCTGGCGCACCAGCGCGGCGCGGATGTCGTCCTCGGCGCGCTTGCGGTCGGTGATGTCCAGGAAGGTCCAGATCGCACCGGCCTCGGGGTTCTTGCCGAACACGCAGCGCCCGGCCAGCTGCACCCAGATGCGCTCGCCGTTCTTGCGCACCATCTGGCGCTCGCTGGTGTAATGGCCGTCGCGGCGCAGGTGCTCGGCCGTCAAGGCGCCCTCGCGCTGGTAGCTCTCCTCGTCAGGGTACAGCATGCGCGAGGGCTGGCCGCTCAGCTCCTCGCGGCTGTAGCCCATGATCTCCAGGAACTTGTCGTTGACCCAGCGGATGTGCCGGTTCACGTTGAAAGCGATGCCGACCAGCACGCTGGCGAAGATGGCCTCGCGCTCGGACAGGGTGCGCTGCAGCGCCACCTCGAGCTCCTTGCGCTCGGTCACGTCCATCACGGTCCAGACCGTGCCGCGCGTGGCATCGCTGGAGCTGACGGCCGTGCCCGTGACGGAGGCCCAGAACAGCGCGCCGTCGCGCCGGCGCAGCTGCAGCTCGGCCTCGTAGGGCTGCTGCGCGGCCATGCGCGCGTCGATCGCGGCGCTGGTGCGGGCATGGTCGTCGGGCGTGGGAAACAGGGAGTCGAACGCCACCTCGCCCCAGTTCGGCGCGCTGCGCAGCGCGCGGTCGGTGCGGAAGATGCGGCCCATGGCACGGTTGGCCCAGCGCAGCTGGCGGTCCTGCGTCAGGAAGGCAATGCCCACGCGCGAGTTCTCCAGGATGGTCTCGCGCTCGGCCAGCGTCTCGCGCAACCGCGCCTCCAGCGCCTTGCGCCGACTCACGTCGGAGAAGAAGCCGAGCGAGGCGCTCTTGCCCTCCCAGGGCACCTGGGTCACGCCGATCTCGATCCAGGTGGTGCTGCCGTCCGCATGCTGCAGGCGCAGTTCGTAGCGGTCGGGCACGGGCTCGCCGGCCACGCGCTGGCGCTGGCGTTCGGCGACCATGGCGCGGTCTTGCGGGTGCACGGGCTCGACGAAGCTCTGGCCCAGCAGTTCGCGGCGCGTTCGGCGCGCGATCTGCAGCGCACGCTCGTTGACGAAGACGAAGCGCTCGTCCTGCACCACGACCATGCCCTCGCCCACATGCTCGACGACGGCGCGGTAGCGCTCTTCGGAACGGTGCAGCGCCTCCAGCATCATCTTGCGGTCGGTGATGTCGGTGAAGAAGGTCAGCGTGGCGCGCTGGCCCGACCAGGGCACGATGGTGGTGCCCATCTCGATCCAGCGCTGGGCGCCGTCGCCGTCCAGCAGGCGCACCTCGTAGCGGCTCTCCACGGGCTCGCCGGCCAGTCGGCGCTGACGCCGGTCCACCACCATGGCGCGGTCGTCCGGGTGCAGCAGCTGCAGGTAGCCGCGCGCATCGAGCTCGGCGCGCGTCATGCGCAGGATCTCCAGCGCGCGCAGGTTCACGAACACCGGCCTGTCGGTCTCGATCACCACCATCGTGCCTTCGCCCGCATGCTCGACCACGGCCCGCATGCGCTGCTCGGACACACGGATTTCCTCCGTCATGGCCTTGTGCTCGGTGATGTCGGTGAAGAAAATCAGCGCCGCGGGCGCGCCGCCCCAGGGCACGACGGCCACGCCGATGGCGATCCAGCGCACCACGCCGCCGGGCAGCAGCAAGCGCAGCTCGTAATGGTCGGGCGGGCTGCCACCCGCCAGGCGCTGGCGCTGGCGCTCCAGCACCATGGCCTGGTCCTCGGGGTGCACGCGCGTGAGAAAGCCGATCTGCTGCATCTGCGCCAGCGGCATGTCGACGATCTGTGCGGCACGCGGGTTGGCGTAGACGATCTTCTCGTCCTGGACCACGACCATGCCCTCGCTGAGGTGCTCGAGCACGGCGCGAAAGCGCTCCTCCGAGGCCAACAACGCAGCGCGCGTGGCCTTGGCCTCGGTGATGTCGGAGAAGAACACCATGGTGGCGGGCTCGCCGCCCCACGGCACGACGGTGGCGTGCACGTCCAGCCAGCGCAGCTCGCCATCCGGCAACAGCCGGCGCAGCTCGTAGCGGTGCTCGGCCCGGTCGCCGCGCTGGCGCGCCTGCTGGCGCACGGCAGCCAGGCCACGGTCGTCCGGGTGCAGCCACTGCAGGTAGTCGGCCCCCTCCACATCGGTGGCCTGCAGCCGCATGACGGCCAGCGCACGCGCGTTCCAGAACGCCACGCGGCCATGCTGGATCACGGCCATGCCCTGGCCCAGGTGTTCCACCAGCGCGCGGTAGCGCGCCTCGGACTGGCGCAGTGCGCGTTGGGTGGACTGGCGCTCGGACACGTCGCGCAGGAACAGCCCGGCCACGCCCTCGCCCGGCAGCGAGAACACCGACAGCTCCAGCGTGATGGCCCAGCCATCGCGGCGCAGCACGTCGAGTTCGAGCAGCCCATCCAGGCCGCGCATTTCGCCCGAGCGCAGGTAGGCCTGCAGGCCGCTGGCATGCAGCTCGTCGGCATGCAAAGGCACCAACAGCGCGGCCAATGGCTGGCCCAGGGCCTCGCTGCGCGGCCAGCCGAGCAGGCGTTCGGCGGCGGGATTGCACTCGACCACGCGGCCTGCCACATCGGTGGCGAGCACGCCATCGCGCGCATGCGCGATGAGCTGCGCGGCGAAGCCGGCGGCGGCGGATGGGGCGGCGGAATCGGCGCGCATGGTGGACACAGGGCCGTTCTGGGGCGGCCCAGCATAGCGCATGCCGAGCCTACAATCCGCCCCGTCCCATCCCCGTCAAGGAGACCCGCAGATGGAGCCGCTGGACAGCGCCAACCGGCCGCGGCTGCTGGTGGTCGACGACGAAGCCGCGCTGCGCGACGTGCTCGCGCGCTACTTCGTCCACAACAATTTCGACGTGCGCACGGCCGCCGACGCGGGCCAGGCCCGCGCCTTGATCGCCGCCGCGGTGCCCGACCTGGTGCTGGTGGACGTGAACATGCCGGGCGAGAGCGGCCTGTCGCTGGCGCGCTGGCTGCGCGAGACCCATCCGCGCGTGGGCCTGGTCATGCTGACCGGCGCGGCCGATCCGGTGGACCGCATCGTGGGCCTGGAGGTCGGCGCCGACGACTACGTGACCAAGCCCTTCGAGACGCGCGAGCTGCTGGCGCGGCTGCGCAACCTGCTGCGCCGGCTCACGTCCGGCCCCACGGCAGCACCGGCCCCCAACCCGCGGCGCGCGCGCTTCGGCCTGTGCGAACTCGATCTCGATGCGCGCCGGCTGCTGCGCTGCGACGACGGCAGCGAAGTGCCGTTGTCGGCCACCGAGTTCGACCTGCTGGCGCTGTTCGCGCGGCATCCGAACCGGCCGCTGAACCGCGACCAGATCATGAGCCACGGCCACAACCGCAGCTGGGACGCACTGGACCGCTCGATCGACCTGCGCGTGATGCGGCTGCGCCGCAAGATCGAGCCCAACCCGGACAAGCCCCGCGTGCTCAAGACCGTGCGCAGCGTGGGCTACATGTACGTGCCCGACGGAGAGTGACCCGGGTCACTTTCGTCGAGGCCCTCTACGGGCGATCCCGCGGCACCACGCGCGTGTCCAGCGCCGCTGGCATGTAGTCGGGCACAAAGGTGCAGCCGGCACCGAACTGCGCCTCGAAGCCGGGGCATTGCTGCGCGATCTCGGCCGGCGTGGGCTTGGCGCCCTGCTCCACCCAGCGCAGCAGCGCGGCCAGCAGCGCGGGATACGTCGGATCGCTGATGTAGCTGTGCGTGCCCTCGCGCGTGAAGGTCTGTACCAGGCGCGCGCCGCTGCCGCCGTTCTCCATGGTCTGGCGGAAGTAGGCGTCCAGTTCGACGAAGGCGGTCGGGTCGCTGATCCACTTGGTGCTCATCACCGGCACCGGGATGCGACCGGTGGGGTCGGTGTCGGCCGCGAAGCGCTGCACGGCCGCGGGGTCGGCGCGGTAGCGCGCCACGCCGGCGTTCAGCGCCGCATCGTCGGCCGAACCACTGTAGACCGCGCCGGTGTTGCCGAAGGGGCTGGCGCCGCCCATGCGCTTGGCCACCACGTCCTGGAAGTGGAAGGTGCCCCAGTTCAGGTGCGACTGGATGGCGCTGGCCGGGATGCGGACTACGCGGGAGATGGTGTCGACCTTGGCCTGCTGCGCGGGGGTGCGCTGCGCGGCTGGCAGGTTCAGGCCCAGGCACTCGGCCGTGCGCGCATTGAGGTCCGCCTGCGTCATCGTCACGCCGGCCGGCAGGCCGATGTTGAGCGGGTACTGCGCCTCGCTGGGCCGCGGATGGTTGTTGCACAGGTACTGGTAGACCACGCGCAGGTCGGTGCGGAAGTCGTAGGAGCGCGTGCCGCCGGCCAGCACGCCGCTGGTCAGCAGCACGGCGTCGTAGGGCTGGCTGCCCACGGTCTCGGCCGTGAACATCTCGGCCGCCTTGGCCGCCACGCCCGCGCCCCAGGACTGGCCGTGCAGGATGGTGCGCTGCGGCCGCGCCACGTGCTCGCGGAAGATGCGGCGCAGGCGTTCGGTGTCCTCGGCCGCGGCGCGCACCTCCACGCCGCCCTGGCGGAAGGTCGAGCCGGCCCAGGCATAGCCGGCCTTGACCATGATGGCCCAGCGGGTGAGGTCTTCGGTGGCGCGCTCCATGGTGGGCGCGTCCAGGCTGGGGCCGCCGTGCGCGTGCAGCACGAGATGGCCATTCCAGTCCTGCGGCATGGCGATCAGGTAGTGGGCCCCGGCCGAATCCTGGCCCTGCAGGCAGCGCGCGCTGGCCGGCACGGCCGACGGGCAGGTGGCGGCCTGCGGCGCCGCTTCGTCGGGGCCGTCGTCGCCGCCGCAGGCGCCGAGCAGCAGGCCACTGGCCAGCAGGACGCCCAGGCGGACGAGCGGATGGAACGCGTGAGTGGGCAATGCCATGGTGTCTCCAATGTGTTGTCGCAAGCCGGCGCGATCCTAGGCATCGCCCGCGCAGATGGCAAAGACCCGATCCGTCTCCTGTCGATATGATGAAGATATGGATCTGCGCCAGCTCCGCTACTTCCTGGCCGTGGCCCGGGCCGGCCACATCACGCGCGCGGCCGAGGAGCTGGGCATGCAGCAGCCTCCGCTGAGCCAGCAGATCAAGGCACTGGAGACCGAGCTGGGCATGCCGCTGTTCCAGCGCCATCCGCGCGGCGTGCGCCTGACCGATGCCGGCCAGCGCCTGCAGGACGAGGCCGGCCGCCTGCTGGCCGATTTCGATGCCATGCGCGCGCGCATGCTGTCGCTCAGCGACGGGCGGCATGGCCCGCTGTCGGTCGGCTTCACGAGTTCGGCCGCCGCCCATGCCTTCACGCCCGAGACGCTCCGCGCCTGCCGCAGCCGCTACCCGGGTATCGAGCTGACCGTGCACGAGAACAATGCCGCCGAGATCACCGAGGCCGTGGCCGCCGCGCGGTTGCACTGCGGCTTCCTGCGCGTGCCGGTGTCCGCGCCGCCCGGCGTGGTGCTGCAGCAGCTGCTCAGCGAACCGGCGGTGCTGGCCGTGCCGCGCGGCCATGCACTGGCCCGTACGGCGGCCTGCGCGGCGCTGCACGACCTGCAGGACCAGCCGCTGGTGCTGGTGCGGCGGCCCGGCGCACCGGGGCTGTACGCCAACCTGCTGGCGCTGTGCGCGCAGCAGGGCGTGCGCGTGCGCATCGCCGCCGAGGTCGAGCGCATGATGACCAACCTGAACCTGGTCGCGGCCGGCGCCGGCATCTCGGTGGTGCCGGCATCCATGCGCGGCGTGCACGCGCACGCCGTCGTCTACCGCGCGCTGGAACCCGCGGCCGGGCTCGACGCACCCCTGACCCTGGCCTGGCGCGAGGCCGACCGCGGCGGGCCCACGGCCACCTTCGTCGCGCTGGTGCAGCGGCTGGCCGCCGCGCACCGCCGCAAGGCGCAGCGCAGCCTGGACCGGGCGCCCGCATGACCGCGCGCCGCAAGCTGCTGCTGGGCACCGCCGCCGCGCTGTGCGCACCGGCCCTCGCCAGCACACCCTGGCCCAGCCGGCCACTGCGCCTGCTGGTGGCCTACGCGACCGGCGGCGTCAGCGACGACATCACGCGCGTGCTGGCCGAGCGCATGGCCCAGCGCATCGGCGTGCCGGTGGTGGTGGAGAACCGCGCCGGTGCCGGCGGCGCCCTGGCCATGGCTGCGCTGGCGCGGGCGCCGGCCGATGGCCACACGCTGTGCTTCTCGGCCATCACGCCGCTCACGGTGGCGCCGCTGCTGGGCCCGGTGCGCTACGACGCCCAGCGCGACATCGCACCCGTGGCCGGTGTGATGTCCACGCCGGTGCTGGTGGTGGCCACGCCGGCGCTGGCCGCGCGCGATCTACCCGAGGCCCTGGCGCGCGCCGGCACCAGCGGCCTGCGCTGGGCCAGTTCGGGCCTGGGCACCACCGGCCACCTGGTCATGGAGCAGGTGCGCCGCGCCAGCGGCGTGGCCATCACCCATGTGCCCTACAAGGGCGGCAGCCAGCAGATCAGCGACGCCCTGGGCGGTCAGTTCGAGCTGCTCTCCACCAACGTCGGCACGGTGCAGCTGGGCCATGTGCGCAAGGGGCGGCTGCAGGCACTCGCGGTCGGCGCCCCGGCGCGCGTGCCCGTGCTGCCCGCGGTGCAGACCCTGGCCGAGGCCGGCTTCCCCGGCGCCAACCTGTGGTCGCTGTTTGGCCTGTTCGCACCGGGCGACACGCCCACCGACCTGCGCGAGCAGATCAACACCGAGGTCAACGCCGTGCTGTCCGAGCCGGCGATGCAGCAGCGGCTCGTGGCCGTGAACAACCTGCCGCTGCTGGACAGCCCGCGTGGCTTCGCGCAGCGCATCGCGCAGGAGGCGGCGGTGCACCGGGAGCTGTTGCAGCAGCGTTGAGTCAGGGGATCGCGTCGATGCGCTCGGCGCGGTGCTCGCCGTTCTGATGCAGCACCAGCGCGTCGATGCGGCCATCGGCGTCGCGCACGAACTGCAGCTCGGCCGGCACCACCTCGTAGAAGTAGCGGTCGCGCTGGCCCGGCCGCGCGAACACCGGGAACGCCGGCTGTTGCCCCAGCCGCGCGATCAGCTGGCCGGGCTCGGCGCGGATGCTGAACTCGGCACCGTTGCCCAGGCGGTAGCGACCCACGGCATCGGCCAGGTCTGACTGCGCAGGGATGGCCATGCCCACAGCGCCTGCGCTGCGCAGCGCACGCTGCTCCGAGCCGCCCTGTTGCACCCTGAGCTGTGCCGGTTCGGCCTGGGTGTCGAACTGGAACAGCAGGCCGCGCTCGGGCCGCGCGAAGCGGCCCGCCCCAACGGGCACCAGCGGCGCGAAGCCCAGCCGGCCTCCCCGCGCATACAGCTGGCCTTCGTGCAACAGCACACGGAACGGCGTGCCGTCGCCGCTGCGGTATTCGCCGACCAGGGGCGCCAGTTCGGCCGGCGCCACGGCGACGGGCTCGGAGGGCACAGGGAACAGTGCCGCCAGCACGCGGCCACGCAGCGTGGGCAGGGCCGCGCGTGCATTGCTCGCGCTGGCCGCCAGCACCTGCCGGCCTTCGGGCATCAGCATCCACAGCGTGCGGTAACCGCCGGTCAGACCATCGTGCAGGTACACGCGGCGCTCCGGCGGGCCCAGGATCAGGATGCCGTAGCCGATCTCGCCGCCCGCGTAGCGGCCCAGCGGCGTCAGCAGGCGTTCGGCCGCGGGGCCGAGCGGCCCTTCGCGGCCAGCCAGCAAGGCCTGGCCGAAGCGCAACAGGTCGGCCGTGCTGGAGCGCAGCGCGCCGGCACCGGCGTAGGCATCCATGTCCCACAGCGGGGCCGCGGCTTCGCCCTCGAAAGCCGGCAGCATGCGCGCGCGCTGCGTGGCATCCAGCGTCTGCACGGTGTCGTGCAGGCCCAGGGGCACGGCGATGCGCTCGCGCACCAGCGTCTCCCAAGGCTGGCCGTGGTGCAGGGCCAGCAGGTTGCCGAGCAAGGCCATGCCCAGGTTGCTGTAGCGCGGCGCGCAGGGCGGCTGGCCGGCCAGCACCAGCTGCGGCAGTGCATCCCAGAGCTGCGTGGGCGTCAGCGTGCGGATCTCGGCCACCGCGTCGGGGCCGTCGGCCGCCAGCGTGCGCGGCAGGCAGGCGCTGTGCGTGACCAGCTGGCGCAGCGTGAGCGCGGCCACCGGCGTGCCCTGCGTCTGGCGCGGCAGTCGCTGGCCCAGCGTGTCGTCCAGCGAGAGCTCGCCGCGCTCCACGGCCTGGGCCAGCAGCAGGCCCGTGAACACCTTGCTGACCGAGCCGATCTCGAACAGCGCGTGGTCGGCGTCGATGGCGCGCGCGGGCTGGCTGGCACTGCCGCGCAGGACCTGCGCACCGCGCGCGACCGCGACGACGGCGGCGCCGCGCTCACCGCCCAGCAGCTGCCCGGCCAGACGGTCCGGGTCGGGCAGCTCCGGCAGCGGCTGCGCCAGCACCGCGCCGGTGCACAGCGCGAGCCACCAGGCCCGCAGCCTCAAGCCGGCTCCATGCCCTGGCGCTGCTTGGCCTCGGTGGCGGCCGGCGCGGCGAAGAAGGCCAGCAGCGCACGCGCGGCGTCCGGCTGGCTCGCCATGGCCGCGATGCCGCCCGAGAACACGGTGGTGATCTGCACGGCCGGCGGCAGCGGGCCCAGCAGGGCGATGCCTTGCAGGTGGATCAGCTCGGCCAACTGCTGGAAGCCCAGCGCGGCCTCCCCCTTGGCCACCAGCGAGCCCACGGGCACGCCGGGCGGCGCCTGCACGGTGCGGCTTTGCAACTGCTCGGCAACGCCCCAGCGCTCGAACAGCTTGACCAGTTGCACGCCGCTGGGGCCGGTGGAATAGCTGATGCTGGGTGCGGCCAGCACGGCGGCCTTCAAGGCCTCCTCGCTGGCGATGTCGGGCCGGGGCGCGCCAGCGCGCACGGCCACGGCCACGCCCGAACGCACGATGTCCACGCGGCTGCCGGCGTGCACGGCGCCGCCAGCGATGAGCTTGTCGATGGCGTCCTGCGCCAGCATCACGAGGTCAAAGGGCTCGCCGGCCTGCACGCGCTTGGCGGCATCGACGCCGCCCACCGACTCGAGCGCGATGTCCACCGCGTGGTCTTTCTGGTAGAGCGCGACGAGTTCGGCCAGCACCTGCTTGGTGGCCATCGAGGAAATGATCTTGAGCGTGGAGGCCATGGGCCCGTCTCCTGCAGGGTGTTGACGGGGCGGATTATCGGAGCGTCAACCGCGGATCTTCGCCGCGATGCGCACGGCCTCGTTGAGCGTGGTCAGCTGCTCGGCATGCAGCGCGGCAAGCCGGGCCAGTTTCTGCCGGCCGGCCGGCAGCAGATGCACCTCGACCTGGCGCCGGTCCGTGGCGCTCGCATGGCGCTCGACGAGGCCGGCTTCCTCGCAGCGCGTGACCAGCGCCACCACACCATGCGGCTGGGCCTGCAGGCAGTCCGCCAGCTCGCCGATGGTGGCCCACTCGCGCTCGGCAAAGCCCTGGGTGTGCAGCAGCAGTTGGTACTGCAGCGCCGTGATGCCCTCGGCGCGTGCAGCGTCCTCGCTGAAGCGCAGGAAGCGGCGCAGCTGGTAGCGAAAGTCGGACAGCGCCTCGTAGCGCTGCTTGTCGGTTGCCCCCTTGCGGTCGGCCATGGCGGTCCTCGTCCTCTTCTTTGTCCCGAAATATTAGCAGTGCAAGTCGTACGGAAATCGGTGGAAGTCCCGAGTCGGATGTACGTGAAATTACTCATGTTGTGATGAACTTCACCTCATAACATGATGTATCTGACTGGAACCTGACCCCACGGGTCGTCCGTTCCTGCCGTGGTGTCGCAGCCCTCTTGCCAGTGCCGGCTGCGCCCGTCCCTCCACCCCATTCCTCCCGTCTCACACATGCAGATCAAGAGTCGCAAGGACTTCGTGTCCGGATTGATGTTCATGGGCTTCGGCGCCGCCTTCTCGCTGGGCGCCTTCAACTACACCGTCGGCAATGCCGCGCGCATGGGCCCGGGCTACTTCCCGATGCTGCTGGGGGCGCTGCTGGCCGGCATGGGCGCGTTCGTGTTGCTGGGCTCGCTGCGCTCGCAGCGCACGGACGGCGGCAGGATCGGCGCCATCGCCTGGAAGCCGCTGCTCTACATCGTCGGGGCCAACCTGGCCTTTGGCGTGCTGCTGGGCGGCGTGCCTTCGCTGGGCATCCCGGCCATGGGACTGATCGCGGCGATTTTCGCGGCGGTGATCATCTCCAGCATGGCGGGCAGCCGCTACGTGTTCCGCGGCTCGCTCGTGCTGGCCGTGATCCTGGCCATCGGCAGCTACCTGACCTTCGTGATGGGGCTGAGCCTGCAGTTCCAGGTCTGGCCTTCCTTCATCACGGGCTGAGAAGCACCATGGAACTGCTCGACCACCTCTCGCTCGGCTTCAGCGCGGCTTTCACGCTGCAGAACCTGCTCTACGCCTTCATCGGCTGCCTGCTGGGCACGCTGATCGGCGTGCTGCCCGGCGTCGGCCCGGTGGCCACCATCGCCATGCTGCTGCCCGCCACCTACGCGCTGCCCCCCGTGGCGGCGCTGATCATGTTGGCCGGCATTTACTACGGCTCGCAGTACGGGGGCTCCACCACGGCCATCTTGGTCAACCTGCCCGGCGAATCGTCCTCGGTCGTGACCGTCATCGACGGCCACCAGATGGCCAAGAAGGGCCGGGCCGGCGCGGCGCTCGCGGCGGCCGGCCTGGGCTCGTTCTTCGCGGGCAGCGTGGCCACGCTGGTGCTGGCCGCGTTCGCGCCGCCGCTGACCGAGATCGCTTTCAAGTTCGGCCCGGCCGAGTACTTCTCGCTGATGGTGCTGGGGCTGATCGGCGCCGTGGTGCTGGCCTCGGGCTCGCTGCTCAAGGCCATCAGCATGATCGTGCTGGGCCTGCTGTTCGGCCTGGTCGGCACCGACGTGAACTCGGGCGTGGCGCGTTACAGCTTCGACATCCCCGAACTGACCGACGGCATCAGCTTCATCGCCATCGCCATGGGCGTGTTCGGCTATGGCGAGATCATCGCCAACCTCGGCAAGCCCGAGGAGGAGCGCGAGGTCTTCACCACCAAGCTCAAGGGCATCTGGCCGACGGCGCAGGACTTCAAGGACATGACCCCGGCGATCCTGCGCGGCACGGTGCTGGGCAGCTCCATGGGCATCCTGCCCGGCGGCGGCTCGCTGCTGTCGGCATTCGCCTCGTACGCGCTGGAAAAGAAACTCAAGCTGCGCACCGGCGAAGTGCCGTTCGGCGAAGGCAACATCCGGGGCGTCGCCGGGCCCGAATCGGCCAACAACGCGGGCGCGCAGACCTCGTTCATCCCGCTGTTGACGCTGGGCATCCCCGGCAACGCTGTGATGGCGCTGATGGTGGGCGCGATGACCATCCACAACATCCAGCCGGGCCCGCAGGTCATGACCAGCAACCCGGAACTGTTCTGGGGCCTGATCGCCTCGATGTGGATCGGCAACGCCATGCTGATCATCCTGAACCTGCCGCTGATCGGCATCTGGATCAAGCTGCTGTCCGTGCCCTACCACTGGCTGTTCCCGGCCATCGTGCTGTTCTGCGCCATCGGCGTGTACTCGACCAACAACAACACCTTCGACGTCTGGATGCTGGGCTGGTTCGGCATCCTGGGCTACATCTTCCACAAGCTCGAGTGCGAGCCCGCGCCGCTGCTGCTCGGCCTGATCCTGGGGCCGATGATGGAAGAGAACCTGCGCCGCGCGCTGCTGCTCTCCCGCGGCGACTGGGGCGTGTTCGTCACGCGGCCGATCTCGGCGGCCCTGCTGATCGGTGCGGTGCTGCTGCTGGCCATCGTGCTGCTGCCGGCGGTGCGCAGCAAGCGCGAGGAAGCCTTCGTCGAAGAGGGCTGAGCGCCTGGCCCGCCCCTGCCGGCCCGGCTTCCGCCCAGGAAGCCGGGCCGTTCCTGCGTTCAGAACTTGAGCGTCTTGAACAGGTTGTTGTACTGGTCCGTCCACAGCGGCGCGCCGGGCGTGGCCGGCAACAGCCAGCCGGCCTCCTGCAGGGGGTCGGGGATGCTGCGGCCGACCAGCACCCAGCTCGTGAAGCTCAGGTGGTCCTCGACCGGGCTGTCGTCGACCTGCCAGGCCACCAGGCCATGGGCCTGCGCCAGCTGCGCCACCACGGGCGAGAGGTCCAGGTAGCGGTTGGAAATGTGGAAGGCCACCAGCCCGTCGGGCTTGAGGTGCGCCAGGTACACGCCCAGTGCCTCGCGCGTGAGCAGATGCACCGGGATCGAGTCGCTGGAGAACGCATCGACCGCGATCACGTCGTAGCCGCCCGGCTGGCCTTCGGCCAGCTCGCGCTCCATCGACAGGCGTGCATCGCCCAGCCGCAGCTGAGGCGCGCTGGGCGCATCGGCGATGTAGCGGAACCAGCGCCGCGCGGCCTCGACCACCTGGGCGTCGAGTTCGTAGACGACGTAGTCGTCACCCGCCCGCGCATAGCTCAGCAGCGTGCCGGTGCCCAGGCCCACCGAGCCGACGCGCAGCGGCCCGGCCTCGCCCTTGGTGGCCAGCAGGCGGCCGATGCCGCTGGTCTCTCCGTAGTAGCTGGTCGGCCAGCGGCGCCGGTCGTCGGCCGTGTACTGCTCCCCATGCATGATGGTGCCGTGCAGCAGGCGGCGCACTTCCTCTTCGCCGCTGCCGGCCTGGGTCACGCGCAGCATGCCGTAGGTGTTGCGCACGCTGGCGATGCTGCCCTGGTGCAGCGCGCGCACGTATTGCAGCCCATACCAGCTGACGCCGCCAACGGCCGCCAGCGCCGCTGCCAGCGGCAGCGCGCGCAACGACCAGCGGCCCAGGCCCGCGCGCCAGCCTGCCAGCAGGCCGACCAGCGTGGTGGCCAGCAGCAGGCCCGGCAGTTCCCAGTAGGCCGTCAGCACGCGCGGCGCAGCCAGGCCCACGCCCAGGCCGCCGATCGCGCCGCCCAGCGCCATGCACAGGTAAAAGCGCGTGAGGTGCTGCGGCGCCGGCCGCAACGCTGCCATCTCCCCATGGCAGACCATGCAGACCAGGAACAGCCCGCTGGCGAACAGCGGGATCGCGATGCGGATGTGCAACACGCCGTTGCTGGCCGACAGCGCCCAGGCCATGGCCACGGTCACGGCCAGCGTGGGCAGCAGCCAGAGCCGGCGCGCCACCGGCCCCAGGTACCAGCCGCGTCCGCCGCGGCCTTCGAACACCAGCATGAAGGACAGCAGGTACAGCGCCAGCGGCACGATCCACAGGAACGGGATGGAGGCCACGTTCTGTGTCATGTGCGTGGTCACCGCGAGCAGCAGGGCCGAGGGCAGCATGGCCAGCAGCGTCCACACCGCGTGCCGGCCCAGGCCGGGCACGGGCTCGGTGGCTGGCATGGCATGGTCCGGCGCGGCCGGCGCCCCGGCCCCGGTGGCACGCCAGGCCACACCGGCGCAAGCCAGCGCGAACACCCCATAGGCCACGCTCCAGGCTCGCGACTGGATGCCGCTGTCGAACCAGGGTTCCACCAGGAAGGGATAGGCCAGCAGGGCCGCCAGCGAGCCCGCGTTGGACCAGGCGAACAACCGGTAGACCTGGCGCTGCTGCGTCGGCGCCACGGTCTGGCTGAGCCAGCGCTGCAGCAGCGGCGAGGTGGCGGCCAGCGACATGTAGGGCAGACCTACCGTGACCACCAGCAGCGCCAGGATGCCGCGCGCGGCGTCGGCCTCGCCGGCCGGCTTGAACACGGCGTCGGGCACGATGGGCAGAGTCAGCAGCGCGGCGGACAGCAGGGCCAGGTGCACCACGCGCTGCACGCGCGGCGGCCGCGCCTGCAGCCAGTGGGCGTAGACGTAGCCGGCCAGCAGCGCGCACTGGAAGAACACCATGCTGACCGTCCACACCGCCGAGCTGCCGCCGAACCAGGGAAGGATCTGCTTGGCCAGGATGGGCTGCACGAGGAACAGCAGGAAGCTGGAGAGCACGATGGTGGCGCCGCTGGCGAGAGTGATGAGCATCGGGGGTCCTGGCTGCGAGGTCGGCGCATTCTGCACAGACGGCCGCCGCGACACCGTAGGAGAACACCCACGGCCGGAACGCCTGTCATCCGCTGGCGGGCCGGCGTGCGACGCCCGATGCTGCGACATGGGCATGGTGTCCACAGGAGTCGCGCATGGCACAACAAGCACAGATCACAGGCAAGGTGGAGTACCGCGAGGGCGACGGCCCGCTGATCCCCATCCGCAAGGGGCCGGTGGAGGTCACGGTCACCGACCTGGACGCCACCCTGAGCTGGCAGGACGAGGGCGGCGAGGTGCGCAGCAGCACGGCCATGCCCATCGCCGACTTCAAACGCTACCTGGCCGAAGGGACGATCCAGCTGGCCGGCTGACGCCGCGCAGCGCGCGGTCCACAATCGCCAGCCGATGTCCCTGCGCGCCTTTCACCCTGCCGTCGCGGCCTGGTTCCGCCAGACGTTCCGGCGCGCCACGCCGGCCCAGCGCGCGGCCTGGCCCAGCATCCGCGCCGGACGCCACACGCTGGTGGCCGCGCCTACGGGCTCGGGCAAGACGCTGACGGCCTTTCTCGCGGCGCTGGACGATCTGGTGCGCCAGGGCCTGTCGCCAGCGGGGCTGGCAGATGGCACGCAGGTGGTCTACGTCTCGCCGCTCAAGGCACTGTCCAATGACATCGCGCTGAACCTCACGGCGCCGCTCGAAGGCATCCGCGCCGAACTGGCCGCGCGTGGCCTGGCCGAGCCGGCCATCCGCGTGGCCGTGCGCACGGGCGACACGCCGGCGCGCGAACGCGCGCTGAGCATCCGCCAGCCGCCGCACATCCTGGTCACGACACCCGAATCGCTCTACGTGCTGCTGGGCTCGGCCTCGGGCCGTCGCATGCTGGGCGGCGTGCGCACCGTCATCGTCGACGAGATCCACGCCCTGGCCGCCAACAAGCGCGGCAGCCACCTGGCGCTGTCGCTGGAGCGGCTGCAGCACCTGACCGGCCAGCTGCTCACGCGCATTGGCCTGTCCGCCACGCAGAAGCCCATTGAGGAGGTGGCGCGCTTCCTGGTCGGCGCCGCGGCCGTCGATGCCCAGGGCCGGGCCGATTGCGCCATCGTCGACATCGGCTACGCCAAGCGCCGCGATCTCGGGCTGGAGCTGCCGCCCACGCCGCTGGCCGCCGTGATGTCGAACGCACAGTGGGAGCAAGTCTACGGCCGCGTGGCCGAACTCGCGCTCGCGCACCGCACCACGCTGGTCTTCGTCAACACGCGGCGCATGGCCGAACGCGCCACGCGGCACCTGGCCGAGCGGCTGGGCAAGGAGGCCGTGGCCGCCCACCACGGCAGCCTGTCGCGCGAACTGCGGCTGGACGCCGAGCAGCGCCTGAAGCGCGGCGAACTCCGGCTGCTGGTGGCCACGGCCTCGCTGGAGCTGGGGCTGGACATCGGCGAGATCGACCTGGTCTGCCAGCTCGGCTCGCCGCGCGCAATCTCCACCTTCCTGCAACGCGCGGGCCGCTCCGGCCACGCGGTGGGCGGCGTGCCCAAAGCGCGGTTGTTCCCGCAGTCGCAGGGCGAGCTGCTGGAATGCGCGGCGCTGCTGGACTGCGTGCGCCGCGGCGAGCTCGACACCTTGTCCATCGTGCCGCAGCCGCTGGACGTGCTGGCCCAGCAGATCGTGGCCGAGACCGCTTGCCAGGAGTGGCACGAGGACGCGCTCTACGCGCTGGTGCGCCGCGCCTGGCCCTACGCGGGCTTGCCGCGTGCCGACTTCGACGCCGTGGTGCGCATGCTGGCCGAGGGCACGAGCACGCGCCAGGGCCAGCGCGGCAGCTACGTGCACCGCGATGCCGTGCACCAGCTGCTGCGCGAGCGCAAAGGCGCGCGCATGACGGCGCTGACCTCGGGCGGCACCATCCCCGACGCAGGCGACTACACCGTGCTGCTGGAACCGCAGGCCCAGGCCATCGGCAACGTCAACGAGGACTTCGCCGTCGAGAGCCTCGCCGGCGATGTGTTCCAGCTCGGCAACACGAGCTACCGCATCCTCAAGATCGAGCCCGGCCGCGTGCGCGTGGAGGATGCCCAGGGCGCCGCGCCCAACATCCCGTTCTGGCTGGGCGAGGCGCCGGGCCGCAGCGATGCGCTGTCGCTGGGCGTCTCGCGCTTGCGCGCCGAACTCGCGCAGCGCCTGCGGCCCGAGCCAGCCGCGGCACGTGAGTGGCTGCAACAGGAGCTCGCGCTGGATGAAGACGCCGCCCAGCAGTTGATCGATCCGCTGGACCGCGCGCTGGCCGTGCTGGGCGCTCTGCCCACGCAGCAGTGTGTGGTGCTGGAGCGCTTCTTCGACGCCTCCGGCGGCATGCAGCTGGTGCTGCACGCGCCTTTCGGCAGCCGGCTCAACCGCGCCTGGGGCCTGGCGCTGCGCAAGCGCTTTTGCCGCAGCTTCAACTTCGAGCTGCAGGCTGCGGCCACCGACGACGCCATCGTGCTGTCCCTCTCGACCAGCCACAGCTTTCCGCTCGAGGAGGTGGCGCGCTATCTCCACCCGGCCACGGCGCTGGACGTGCTGGTGCAGGCCGTGCTGGACGCGCCGCTGTTCGGCGTGCGCTGGCGCTGGAACGCCACCACGGCGCTGGCGCTGCCGCGCTTCGCGGGTGGGCGCCGCGTCGCGCCGCAGCTGCAGCGCATGAAGTCCGAGGACCTGCTGGCCGCCGTCTTCCCCGACCAGGTGGCCTGCGCCGAGAACCTGCAGGGCCCGCGCGAGGTGCCCGAGCACCCGCTCGTGGCGCAGACCTTGCGCGACTGCCTGCACGAGGCCATGGACAGCACGGGCTGGCTGCGCGTGCTGCAAGGCTTGTTCGATGGCAGCGTGGCCGTGGTCGCGCGCGACCTGCCCGCCCCCTCGCCGCTGGCGGCCGAGGCCTTGAACGCCAAGCCCTATGCCTTCCTCGACGACGCACCGCTGGAAGAGCGCCGCACCCAGGCCGTGCAGAACCGGCGCTACGCCGACCCCGGGAGCGGCGACACGCTGGGCCAGCTCGATCCCGGCGCCATCGCCAGCGTGCGCGAACAGGCCTGGCCGCAGGCGCGCACGGCCGACGAACTGCACGAGGCGCTCTGCGGCCTGGGCGTGCTGACGGCCGCCGAAGTCGCCGGCGCCGCGCACTGGCCTGGCCTGCTGCAGCAATTGGTGGCCGCCGGCCGCGCCACCAAGCTCGCGCTGGACGGTGGCGCGGCCCTGTGGGTCGCGGCCGAGCGGCTGGCACTGCTGCAGCAGCTGCATCCCAAGGGCCAGGCCATGCCACCGCTGGCGCTGGTGCCGGCCAGCGAGGCCACCGACGTGGACGAGGCCGCCACGGCACTGCTGCGCATGCGCCTGTCCGGCCTGGGCCCGGTCACGCCGGCCCGGCTGGCGGCCGACCTGCAGTTGTCACCCGCCACCGTGCAGGCCGCCCTGGCCGCGCTGCAGCGCGAGGGTTCGGCCATGCAGGGCGTCTTCACGCCTGGCGCGCCCGATCCCGAATGGTGCGAGCGCCACCTGCTCGCGCGCATCCACCGCTACACGCTGCATCAGCTGCGGCGCGAGATCGAACCCGTGGAACCGCGCGACTTCATGCGCTTCCTGTTCGATTGGCAGCACGTGGGCGAGGCCAGCCGCATGCGCGGCCCCGAGGCGCTGGGCGGCCTGCTGGCCCAGCTGGAAGGCTACGAGGCACCCGCCGCGGTTTGGGAGGCCGAGCTGCTGCCCGCGCGGCTGGCCGATTACACCAGCGGCTGGCTGGACGAACTCACGACCGCGGGCCGCAGCCTGTGGGCCCGGCTGCGGCCGGCCGACCCGGGCGGCCGCGGCGGCGGCGCCGTGGCCCTGCGCACTGCGCCCATCGTGCTGCTGCCGCGCCGCCATGCCGGCACCTGGACGCAGCTGGCGCCCATGCCGGCCGGCGAGGCCCAGGCCAGCGGCCGCGCGCGCCGCGTGCTGGACTGGCTGGCCGCGCACGGCGCCTCGTTCTTCGACGAGATCGAGGTGGGCGCGCGGCTGCTGCCGGCCGAGCTCGAGGACGCGCTTGCCGAGCTCGTCGCGCACGGCCAGGTGCATTGCGACAGCACGGCCGGCCTGCGCGCGCTGATGCTGCCGGCCGCCAAGCGCAACGCCGGCGCGCGCCGGCGCCGCGGCGTGGCGCTGTTCGGCGTGCAGGACGCCGGCCGCTGGACCCTGGTGCGGCGCCCCGCGGCCGAACCCACGCCTGCCGCCCAGGCCGAGGGGCTGGAGCATGTCGCCCACGCCCTGCTGCGCCGTTACGGCGTGGTCTGCTGGAACCTGCTGGAGCGCGAGGCGCCCTGGCTGCCGCGCTGGCGCGACCTGGTGCGCGTGTACCGCCGGCTGGAAGCGCGTGGCGAGCTGCGTGGCGGCCGCTTCATCGCGGGCGTGGCCGGCGAGCAGTTCGCGCTGCCCGAGGCCATCGCCGCACTGCGCCAGACGCGGCGCCAGGCCCATGACGGGCAGCTGATCTGCCTGGCCGCCAGCGACCCAGCCAACCTGCTCGGCAGCATCCTGCCCGGCAGCCGCGTGCCGCGCCAGGCCGGTGCGCGCGTGCTGTACCGCGACGGCCTGGCGATTGCCAGCTGGACGGCCGGCCGCATAGAGGCCCTGGTGGCACTCGCGCCGGCCGAGCAGGCCGAGGCCGCGCGCGTGCTGGGTCAGCTGCCGGCGCCACGCCCGCAGCCTGTCCTGTCAGCGTCCGTCTGAGCCAGCCCATCCACGACCTTCATCGGCGCTCCCGAGCCTCGGCCTCATGGAGCCGCACGGCCTGGAGGGTGCTGCGCCAGGCCTGCGCGCAGCACCAAAGACAAAGGCGCTGCAACCTGAAAGATTGCAGCGCCTTGTTTTATTTGGTGGCCTGGGTCGGAATCGAACCAACGACACGCGGATTTTCAATCGGAATCCGCGTGCGCAACGTTACATCTTCCACACGCAACTATCAACATAATCAAGCACTTACAGCGCATCAAACCGCAGTCAAACGCAACCGCTAGCACTTGAACCCGCCGCGATTGCCAGAGCACTGCCAGAACTGGCCCCCTCCTGCATCGCGACGACGTCCAGTTTAGCAAGGCGGCAGTACGGCCATCTAAGGTTGCGCTCCTGGCTTGTGACCATCGTGCCGCGCCAAGCAGCGCACGCGCAGATGGGCGAGAGGCAACAGGCCACATCCTTCGGCCTTCTCTCCAGGAACATCCTCAACGTTGGGAACGTCTCAGCCGGCTGCGCGGTGTTGGGGACGGGACCGAGCCTCGGGTCATGTGACACTTGTAACCAAAGCAAGGGAGAGAACATGACCAAAATTCATGCGGCCATTCTTCATAAACTGACGAAGGAGCCGTTCGGTGCATCGTCGGTGCAGACACGCGACGCCGAGCTGAAGCTGACGCCTCCCGTCGTCAAGCTGGTGAACCAAATCACCGAGCTCTACGGCAGCCGCACCAACAAGAGCTACGGCCGGTTCGACGAGGATGCGCTGAACTACCCGACCTCCACGGTCTTGAGCGAAATCTTCAAAGACGGCAAGACGCCCTTCATCGCGGGTACGAAGAAGCTGATGGCCGTTCTGAACAGCAAGGCGACCCAGGCGCCGGCCTCCAAAGGGGGCTACGTCTTGATGGTTCACGGCCAATCCGACAATGGCGGCAATTGGTTCCTGGTGGCCATCATCAGCAACGTCGCGAGCAGCGCGGTCAAGGAAGATACGCTTGAGATTGAAGAAACCGTCCACGTGGACCTCGACAACGTGCGTGTTGCCGGCCGCGTGAACCTGGACATGTGGCTCGACGGGGGACTGGAGCACCGGTACCTTGGCTTCCTGAAGACCCGTGGCGACGTTGCGGACTACTTCATGTACTTCCTCGGCTGCAAAATTGTCGCCAAGGACTCCGAGGACACCAAGCGGCTGGTTGAGGCTTTGCAAGATTTCGCGCGCAGCGAGAAGCTTGACCAGGCACAGGAGGACGACTTCCTGCGTCGTGCGCATTCGTACTGTATGGAGCGCAAGAAGGCCAAGGAGGCCGTCCACCTCGAGGCGTTGACCAATGCCGCCTGGCCCGATGAGCCGCAGAAGCTTCAGCAAGCGCTCGCCAACGCTGCTGTCGAAATCAATGATGGATTCGTCCCGGACGCGCGTAGCCTCAAACGCCTTCTTCGCTTCCATGGCAAGACGGCGTACTGGACTGTTGACCTTGACCGTCGCGCGCTCGTCAAGAACGAGGCAAGGTACATGAAGAAGACAGGCGAGTTGCTTCTGCGAAATCTGCCTGAAGGTCTGAAGGCCGAACTGGACGCCGAGTACCCAGATGACTGACTTGGTCTGGACTGCCCTCGCCCTCATCGCCAAGGGCTTCAAGCCCCGCGCGCCAGGCGAGATGCGTGGCGAGTTCTTCGTCGCCCAGGACAAGGACCGGTCCGCTATCGAGTTGTGCCTCAACGACTTTGACAACACCGGCCTGACCGTCCGTGGAGACTTGGCAGCCGCTGTCGTTGGCAGGTCGGTCGAGCTGGAGTTCATGCCGAAGCCAGGGTGGGCTTCTGTGTCGGCGACCATGGACGACTTGCTTCAGGAAACGCGCAATCGCATCCGTGCGAAGGAGCGGTACCTGGTGCTCAACACCAAGGAATCATCGGACGACGCACAGGATGAAAAGACCGAGGTTGGGAAGTACCAACTGGTGGTCAAGCTGGTGCAGGCGTTCAAGGAGGTCGCGGGCTTTTTGGACTCGGACGAGCAAAGTCTAGTTTTCATCAGCAACGGCCGCTTTGACCTGCCGGTGAACTACAGCCTCGCCGACCTCAATCAGATGAATGTGGCTGAGGTGCGCGCGCTCACGACGCTGGTTCCCAGTGACACCCACAAGAAGCAATGCGCGGCGATGCTCGCAACGGCGATTGTTGACCTCGTCCGGTCGCAGCCTGCTGCCTCACGCTTTTCTTACCTGCTGAGGCATGCGACCGAACTTCGGACAGCCTACGAGCAGGGGTACAAGATATACGCCGCAGGCTTCTCATACGAGAAGCTCAAGGACACGGTCGAAGCCGCACGTATCGAGTACGTGGGCAAGATTCACAAGGTCCTCTCGGACATCCAAAACCAGCTGTTGGGCATCCCCGTGGCGACCATCATCGTGGCGACGCAGATGAAGGACGCCAAGGGCTTCGGGACTGAATTCTTTGTGAACTCAGCGGTGTTGTTGGGATGCTGGGTCTTTGTGGTCCTGACAGGCCTGCTCATCTGGAACCAGGTTCACACACTGGGTGTCTTGAAGGCAGAAATTGCACGACAGAAACGGCAGCTGGAAAAAGAGTACTTGGCCGTAGCTGGTGGTGTCGGCAATGCCTTCAACACTCTTGCAGCGCGAGCCTTCACGCAAAAGGTCATCTTGCTCGTCGTCGGAGGCTTCCTCGTGGCGGGATTGGTGCTGGCCCACATCTCCTACTTCAAACTGACGCCGGACGCATGGGCACGCATCGTTGGCGATGCGTCCGTGATACAGCAATCTCCCGCACCAGCAGCTTCCGCGGCAGGAAGCGGCGCTACGGCGGCGGCAAGCGCGCCGAGCGCAAGCGCGGCAAGTGACCGAAGGAATTTGCCTTCGACGCCGTCAGCGTCAGCGTCGGCGTCGGCGTCGGCGTCGGCAGCGCCACCGTCGGCGCGCTAGTCGCAGCTTCAAGGGTCTTGACGCCGACACAGAGGATGGCGACGTCAGTCTTTATGACCAGCTCGAAATCGTGAAGGGCCATATCGATGCATCTCAGGGTTCTGATGCCTCGTGTAAGCGTTGATGCGACGCGACTCCTGCTCCGCGCCTTTGAGAAATGGCAGGTGTTCGAAGCCGTAGTCCATCAACGCCTGCGCGACGGTGGTCCTGCTCGGCCCATGCCCAACGGCACCCCCAACTCTCCCCTGGCAGCAATCTTTTCTGCCATCTCCTTCTCGGCAGCTGCCGCGCTGGCTTTCTCGGAGACATAAAAATCTTCGCCGCCGATGCGACGGCGCATCGCCCAGCCGCCGGCTTGTTTGAAGGGTGCTGCATTCTTAGCCATGCAACACCTCCGTGGAGGCGCTGTGCGCAGCGTGCGAGACGAAGACGAGCCGGCTCAGCGCTTGGCTGGCGGGCGACGAAAAGGATGACCTCATGACAACTCCAGAACGTAGGAGTTGCGTGAAGAGGATGATGTTTAGCCGAGCCGCCCCTCAGCTCATCGGGCACACAAAGGTGCCTCGACCGCGCCGATGGGCGCGAGCACCAAGACCGCAATCAGGCGCAAGCAATGCACGCAGAACGCAAGCAGGCGAAGTGGCCGTCTGTCGCATTGACAGATTTGCGCCAGAAACGGGTTCCCACAACGCAAAACGGCGACTACTTTCGTAGCCGCCGTTTCTGCTAAGTCATTGATGCTCAATGACTTTCTGTCTGGTGGCCTGGGTCGGAATCGAACCAACGACACGCGGATTTTCAATCCGCTGCTCTACCAACTGAGCTACCGGGCCGGGGAGCCTATGAGTATATATCAAATCGCGGCACGTTTGCCGCGCGAGAGATCGACGCCCAATTGTTTGAGTTTGCGGTACAGGTGCGTGCGCTCCAGGCCGGTCTTCTCGGCAACGCGTGTCATGGAGCCGCCTTCCTGGGCCAGATGGAATTCGAAGTAGGCCTTCTCGAAGCCGTCGCGCGCTTCACGCAGGGGCTTGTCGAGATCGAAGGTCTGGCGCGCCTGCGGGCCGCTGTCGGCCACCACCACCGCGGGAGCACTGCCCAGCGCCCCGGGCACGGTCACCGCATCGGCCGGCTCGGCCCTGGCCTCGGCCGCGCCAGGGATGGCCACACCCGGCAGGCCCGGCTTGCGCAGCGCATTGCGGGCCAGCGCCTGCTCCACGGCCTTGAGCAACTTTTGCAGCGTGATCGGCTTTTCGAGGAAGGAGTGGGCGCCGATCTTGGTCGCCTCGACCGCCGTGTCGATGGTGGCATGGCCACTCATCATGATGACCGGCATCGTCAGCGTGCCTGCGCTCGACCACTCCTTGAGCAGCGAGACACCATCGGTGTCGGGCATCCAGATGTCCAGCAGCACCAGGTCAGGACGTGCACGTGCGCGGGCTGCGCGGGCCTGGGCCGCGTTCTCGGCCAGCTCGATGTTGTGGCCTTCGTCGTTGAGGATTTCGGAGAGCAGATCCCGAATCCCCAGTTCGTCGTCGACCACGAGTATGTTTGCCATTGTTCAGAAGAAGCGCAGTTGCCGTTTGCCGTCGAGCGGGCGGCTAGGCCACGCCATCGACGGCGAATGATAACGACACTTGCGCGCCGATCACGGCACCATCAACCACGCGGTTCATCAGGTCGATGCGCGCATGGTGTTCGTCGGCGATCTTCTTGACGACCGCAAGGCCCAGTCCGGTGCCGCGCGGCTTGGTCGTCACATAGGGCTCGAACGCGCGCTTGAGCAGGGCTTCGGGAAAGCCCGTGCCCTGGTCGCGCACCGACAGGCGCACGCGCTGCGTTTGTTCCAGCCACTGCGTGCGCAGGCGCACGGCCCCGCCGTCTTCCGCGCTGGCCGCGCGGCCACCGGCCTCGGTGGCGTCCTGCGCGTTCTGCAGCAGGTTGTGGATGACCTGGCGCAGCTGCTCGGCGTCGCCGCGGATGGGGGGGCAGCGTGCGTCCAGGTCCAGCAGCACCGGCACCGCCGCGCCTTCCTGCGGGTACAGCTGCATGACGTTGTGCACCAGCGCATTGAGGTCCAGCGGCTTGAGGTCGGCCGCGGGCAGCCGGGCGTAGTCGCGGAACTCGTTGACCAGCCGCTTGAGCGCATCGACCTGTTCGACGATGGTGCGCACGGACTTGGCCAGCAGCGCGCGTTCGGTCTCGCCCTCGAGCTTGGGTTCGAGCTTCATCTGCAGCCGCTCGGCCGACAGCTGGATCGGCGTGAGCGGGTTCTTGATCTCGTGCGCAAGCCGGCGCGCCACCTCGCCCCAGGCCTGCGCGCGCTGGGCCGAGACGATCTCGGAGATGTCGTCGAACACCAGCAGCCGCGTCTGGTCGGGCAGCTGCGCGCCGCGCGCCAGCAGCACCACCGCATCCTGCGAGAACGCCGACTGCGCGGCATGCAGTTCGAAGGACTGCTGCCAATGGTCCAGGTTGTGGTGCTCGCGGCCTTCGTCGAGTCGCTCGAACTGGGTCTGTACGCTGTGCGCCAGCCCGTCCAGGCCGCCAACCGCGGCCAGCGGCTGGCCTTCGAAGGCGGCCAGCGGCGCGCGCAGGATGCGCGTGGCGCCGGGGTTGGACGAGAGCACGTGGCCGCGCGCGTCGAGCACGATGACGCCGGAAGTCAGATTGTCCAGGATGGTCTGCAGGTTGGCCCGCGCATGGTCGAGCTGCTCCATGCTGTGGTCGGCGGCCTGGCGCGCGTCCAGCAGCTGCTGCGTCATCTCGGCGAACGAGCGCGTGAGGCCGGCCAGCTCGTCGCGGCTTTGCAGCACGGCCTTGGGCGTGAGGTCGCCCGCGGCCACCTGGCGCACGCCATGGGCCAGCAGCAGCAACGGGCGCGCCAGCTGGTTGCCCAGCAGCACAGCGAGCAGCACGGCACCGAACACTGCGAGGAACAGGCTCAGCGTCAGCGTGCCGATGTACATGCGCTGCAGGCCGGTGCGTGCCAGCGCGCGCTCCTGGTACTCGCGGTTGGCCTCCTGCACGGCCAGCGCGTTGTCCACCAACACCTGGGGCAGGCGCTGGCTGGCCTGCAGGAAGCGCGGCTCGGCCAGCAGGCCCACGCTGGCGCTGGGCACCAGCGCCAGGGCCTTGACGCGGCCTTGCGCAGCCACGCCGGGCACCGGATCGTCCAGGCCCTCGACCATGGCGACCACGCGCTGGTTGCGCGCATTGCGCAGTTGCTGGGCCGTGACACGCTCGGGTGTGAGCAGCATGCTGGACGGGCCGGCGCTGGCGATCAGCTGGCCGGTGGCGCTCCACAGCACCACCTCGCTGGCCGCCAGTTGGTCGCGGATGCGCTCCAGTGCCAGCCCGGTAGCCGCATCCGGCACCTCGGCGAGTTGGCCGCTGGCGATGCGGGTCTTGTTGCCCAGGTCGTTGGCCAACACCTCCAGCGTGGTGCGGCCCAGGTTCACGCCCGCATCGAGCGCGCCCTCGACCTTGACGTCGAACCAGCTTTCGATGGAGCGCGAGACGAACTGGTAGGACACGACATAGATGACCAGGCCCGGCACCAGCCCGACCAGGGCGAAGATCGCCGCCAGCTTGACCAGCAGCCGGCTGCCGAAGCGCCCGCGCCGCACGCGGATGGCCAGCCGCACCATGGCCCACAGGATCACGGCGGCCAACACGCTGGCGACCACCACGTTCAGCACGAACAGCCGCGCGTAGTTGCGCTCGTAGAGCTCGCGGTTGTTGGTGGCCTGGGCCAGCAGGAACAACAGCACCAGGCCCAGGCCCAGGATCACGGCGGCCCCGATGCCCATGGCCCAGCGGATCGCACGCGCGCGGCGCGGGTCCACGCCGCCGGCGGCCTGCGGCAGGCCGGTGCTCACTTGCTGCCTTCCGCCGGCAGCTTCACGCTGGCGCTGGCCGCGATGCTCCATTCGGACTGCCCGACCGCACCGATCTGGAACGGCCGCGGCAGCTGCGACACATCCAGCCCGAAGCGAAAGCGCAGCAGGTGCGCGCTGTCGCTGGGGATGTCGGCGGCGCGCGCGATGGGCCAGCGGCCGAAGCGTTGCACGCTGGCCAGCGCCTCGGGCAGCGAATCGAAGGTCTGCGCCAGCGTCACGCCCAGGCCGGAGGTCTCGATGGGCCGTGCGCCGACGTTGAGCCGCCAGCGCCGCGTGAGCGGCTGGTAGGCCAGGCGCATGTGGCGCGTGGCGCTGGCCACGGTCTTGTCGGTCCAGTACCAGCGCTCGCGCACGATCTCGGCCTCGGCCACGAAGAACATGGGGATGCCCTTGTGCAGCGCGTCCTCGACCTGGGCACTGAGCTCGAACTGCACCTCGGCGCTGAGCTCCAGCTCACCGTCCACGCGCTGCACCATGAGCTGGGTGATCGCCGCCGGCCCCGGCGTCGGCGGGTCGGCCTGCGCCCAGGCGCAGGCCAGCAGCAGCGCCAGCCAGACGCTAGCGCGGGCCTTTCTCCAGCAAGCTGTAAAAAAAACCGTCGTTGTCACGCGGACGATTGTCCGGGACGGCCGGCGCACCCGCGGCGCTGCAAGGGATTAAATGGCCGGGCGATGGCAGCAATCGCGCCTCACTGTGGTGCGCAAGAAACGTTTCGATGCGCTCGCGGCCTTCGGCCGGAAACACGGAACAGGTGGCGAACAGCAGCCGGCCGCCCGGTGCCACCAGCGGCCACAGCGCCTGCAGCAGCCGGTCCTGTTGCACCACGAGCTGGGCGATGTCGCTCTCGCGGCGCAGCCAGCGCACGTCGGGGTGGCGCCGCACGATGCCCGAGGCGCTGCAGGGCGCGTCCAGCAAGATGGCGTCGAAGGGCCGGCCGTCCCACCAGGTGGCGACTTCGGCCGCGTCCGCAGCGCGTACCTCGGCCGCCAGGCCCAGGCGCGCCAGGTTCTCGTGGATGCGGGCGCAACGGGCCGGGTCCACGTCCAGCGCGGTCAGCGCGGCGTCGGCGCATTCGAGCAGGTGGGCAGTCTTGCCGCCCGGCGCGGCGCAGGCGTCCAGCAGGCGCAGCGGGCGGTCTGCCGGCCGTGCCAGCCCCTGCAGCAGCAGCGGCGCAGCCAGCTGGGCCGCGGCATCCTGTACCGACCAGGCGCCCTCGGCATAGCCGGGCAGTTCGGGCACCGGGCGTGGGCGCGGCAGCAGCAGGCCCTCGTCGCCGATGGGCTGGGCCGCGATGCCTTCGGCCTGCAGGCGCGCCTGCATGGCAGCCACGGTGCTGCGGCGCCGGTTCACGCGCAGCGTGAGCGGCGCGGCATGGTCGGAGGCCTGCAGCACGGCCTGCCAGTCCTGCGGCCAGTCGCGCTGCATGCGCGCGATCCACCAGCGCGGGTGGTTCCATTGCGCGACCGGATCGCGCGCGCTGGCCGCGACCAGCGCATCGCGCTCGCGCAGGAAACGGCGCAAGCAGGCGTTCACGAAGCCGGACTGCGCGCGCGCGCCACCACGGCGGGCCGCCTCCACGGCCTGGTCGACCAGCGTGAACGGCGTATAGGGCGCTTGCGCTTCGTCCCACACGAGCGCGAGTGCCAGGCACAGCAGCGCATCCACGGCCGGTGCCGGCGGGCGCTTGGCCAGCAGGCTGCGCAGGGCCTCGGCCCGGCCGAGCTGGCGCAAGGCATGGAACAGCAGGGCCTGGGCCGCCGGCCGGAATGCCGGCGCGACGGCGGCCAGCGCGGTGGTCGCGCTCTGGCCGGCGCGCACGGCCTGCAACGCTGTGGCCGTGGCCTGCAATTGCCGCCACAGCGGTGGGGCCTGGGTGGTGTTCAAACGCTCATCCCAGCGTGTCCGCCCAGATGTTCTGCGCCCAGTTCATCGCGTAGACACCTTCCAGTTCGGTCGGGCCCGTGCTCACGCCACCGGAGCCGGCCACGGTCTTGAAGGTCTTCTCGGCCGCATCGTAGGCGTGCACGCTGGCCACGTGGACCACGTTTCGGTCGTCGACAAAGCTGTAGCAGGTGTTGTTGAGCATGGGCGCGGGGTTCAGCTCCCAGCCTGCCAGCTGCGCCACGATGGCCGCGGCTGCCACCTTGGCGTGGCTGTTGGCCATGTGGCCGCTCTTCGGCATGGCCGGCGCGATCTGGATGGAATCGCCGATGACGAACACGTCGCGCGCGGCCGTCGATTCGAAGCTCTGGTAGTTCACGCCGCACCAGCGGTTGTTGGCCATGTTGTTCAGGCCGGCCTGCACGGCAATGGCACCCGCACGCATGGACGGCAGCGCGTTGATGACCTGGGCCTTGACGTCGTCGTGCACCTCGAACTTGACCAGGCCGGCCTTGGCGTCGACCGCCACGGTCTTGTGCTGGCCGCGGTACTCGACGATGCCTTTGTACTGCTCGGCCCAGACCTTCTTGAACAGCGGGCCCTTGGAGGTGACATCGGGGTTCGCGTCCAGGATCAGCACCTTGCTGCGCGGCTTGAAGTTCTTGAAGTACCAGGCCACCTGGCTGGCACGCTCGTAGGGCCCGGGCGGGCAGCGGTACGGCGCTTCGGGGATGGTGATGGCGTAGACGCCGCCGTCGGGCATGGCCTCGAGCTGGCGCCGCAACGCCACCGTCTCCGGGCCGGCCTTCCAGGCCTGCAAAATCTGGCCCGACGCATGCGCGGCCTGCAGGCCCTCGATGCTGCCGAACTGCAGTTCCACGCCGGGCGAGACCACCAGCTTGTCGTAGCCGATGGTGGCGCCGCCGGCCAGCTTGACGGTGCGCGCCGCGGTGTCGATGGCGGTGGCGCTGTCGCGCACGCGCGTCACGCCATGGCGGCGCGTGAGCTCGGTGTAGGGCGAGGTGACCTCGGCGATCTGGCGGCTGCCGCCGATGACGAGGTTGGAGATCGGACAGGAGACGAAGGCCTCGTTGGGCTCGATCAGCACCACGTCGATCTTGTAGTCCGACAGCATGCGCACGTACTTGGCCGCGGTGGCGCCACCGTAGCCGCCGCCGATGACCACGACCTTGGCCTTGGAGGGAATGGCGCCCGTGCTGGCGCAACCGGCCAGGCCCAGCATGGCCAGGCCGGCGGAAGAATGCAGGAAGGAACGGCGTTGCATGGTGGGGCGCTCCTTATCTGCTCTGGGCCGCGAAGTAGGCGGCAATCTGCGCGATCTGCGCCTCGCTGTAGCCCTTGGCCAGCTGGTGCATGATGGTCGCGCTGCGCGTGCCGGCCTTGAACGCGGCCATCTGCGCGATCAGCTGCTCGGCCGGCATGCCGGCCAGGGACACCACGCTGGAGCCTGGCTGCGCCTTGCCCTGGGTGCCGTGGCAGTTGGCGCAGGTGGCCGCCAGGCTGCGCATGTACAGCGCGTCCCTGTCCTGCGCCGCAGTTGGCATCGCCGTCGCGGCCAGGCTGGCCGCGGCAGCCAGCATCATGTTCCATCGCATGGGCAGCTCTCCTCGGGTTGCTTGTCTTGGGGGGCGCCAGTATCCACGACGGCATGCAGCCCCGACAGACATTCTCTGCATATGCTCAGCTACAGCGTGCGCGCCCGCTTGAAGCCGAACAACCAGGCCAGCAACAGCGCCGGAAACTGCCGCACCGCCCGGTTGTAGACCTCGACCGCGGCCGCATACGCACGCTCGGCTCCTTGGACCTGCGTGCCCACGGCCTCCCAGTCCGAGCGCAGTGCCGCCACCGGCTGGCCGCTGCGCGCGCGTGCCAGCGTCTCATCGTCCAGGTACTGCCAGGCCATGGCGAGCACGGCGCGCGCGGCCACCAGCCCGGCCATGGCGGCCGTATCGGAAGGCTTGCCGCGCACCGCGGCCAGGGAGGCCGAGAACTGCGCACTGGCCGCCCGCAGGTTGCTCCACGCATCTCCGGCCCGCGGCGGTGCATCGCCTGGCGGCGGCTCGGGCGCATGCTCGGCCATCCAGGCGGCATAGCGCTCCAGCTGCGCCACCAGGCTGGCGAAGATGGACCACACCTTGGTGCGCAGGCGCACGAGGCGGTTGTAGGCGCCCACGCCCCAGAACAGCAGCACCGCGGCCCCGCCTCCCCAGGCCAACCAGGTGCTCCAGCTTGCATGCATCACGTCCACATCTCCATCGATCGGTCACCCATGAAAAAACCCCGGGGCCATGATAGGCAACCCGGGGTTGGGCCGGCATGACGCCGGCACGGAACGCGGTACGGCTTACTCGCCGGCCGGAGCGTCGCCAGCGGTGTCGGCCGTGGCTTCCTGGCCTGCCAGTTCGGCGGCTTCGGCTTCGGCGATGGCGCGGCGCTCGGCGTCGTCCATCAGGTCCTTGGCCTTGCGTGCCTGGTGGTAGGCCATGCCGGTACCTGCGGGGATCAGGCGGCCGACGATGACGTTTTCCTTCAGGCCACGCAGCTCGTCGCGCTTGCCCATGATGGCCGCTTCGGTCAGCACGCGCGTGGTTTCCTGGAAGGACGCCGCGGAGATGAACGAGTCGGTCGACAGCGAGGCCTTGGTGATACCCAGCAGCACGTTGGTGTAGGTCGGCGGGATCTTGCCGTCGCGCTGCAGTGCCTCGGAGGTGTTCAGGATCTCGGAACGCTCGACCTGTTCACCCGCGATGTAGCCGGACTCGCCGACGTTGTCGACCACGACACGGCGCAGCATCTGGCGCACGATCACCTCGATGTGCTTGTCGTTGATCTTCACGCCCTGCAGGCGGTAGACGTCCTGCACCTCGTCGACGATGTAGCGCGCCAGTTCCTCGACGCCCAGCAGGCGCAGGATGTCCTGCGGATCGGCCGGACCGTCGACGATGGACTCGCCCTTGTTGACCACCTGGCCTTCGTGCACCACGATGTTCTTTTCCTTGGGCACGAGCTCTTCCCAGACCTTGCCTTCCGGATCGGTGATCTGCAGGCGGATCTTGCCCTTGGTCTCCTTGCCGAACGACACGGTACCGGTCTGCTCGGCGAGCAGGCCCTTGTCCTTGGGCGTGCGGGCTTCGAACAGCTCGGCCACCCGCGGCAGACCGCCGGTGATGTCGCGCGTCTTCTGGCCTTCGACCGGGATGCGGGCCAGCACTTCGCCAGGGCCCACTTCCTCGCCATCACGCACCTGGATCAGCGCGCCGATCGGGAAGCCGATCGTCACCGAGTGGTCGGTGCCGGGGATCTTCACCTCGTTGCCATTGGCATCGACCAGCTTGATCTGCGGACGCACGACCTTCACCGCGCCGCGGCGCTTGGGGTCGATGACCACCAGCGTGGACAGGCCCGTCACGTCGTCGACCTGGCGAGCGACCGTCAGGCCCTCTTCCACGTTCTCGAACTTCGAACGGCCTGCGAACTCGGTGATGATGGGGCGCGTCAGCGGGTCCCAGTTGGCCAGCACGGTACCGGCCTTGATGCTCTGGTCGGCCTTGACGGCCAGCGTCGCACCGTAGGGCACCTTGTGGCGCTCGCGCTCACGGCCGTGCTCGGAGATGATGATCTCGCCCGAACGCGCGATCACCACCAACTCGCCCTTGCTGTTGGTCACGTAGCGCATCGTGGCGTTGAAGCCCACCGAGCCGCTGGACTTGGCTTCCACGCTGGAGGCGATCGCCGCACGCGAGGCCGCACCACCGATGTGGAAGGTCCGCATGGTCAGCTGCGTGCCGGGTTCGCCGATCGACTGGGCGGCGATCACACCGACCGCTTCGCCCATGTTGATCAGGCCCCCGCGGCCCAGGTCGCGGCCATAGCACTTCGCGCAGATGCCGAAGCGCGTGGCGCAGGTCAGCGCGGTGCGGACCTTGACCTCGTCGACGCCGGCCGCTTCCAGCCCGTCGATGGTGTCTTCCTCCAGCATCTCGCCAGCGGCCAGCAGCACCGAGCGGTTTTCGGGGTGCAACACGTCCTCGGCCGTGGTGCGGCCCAGCACGCGGTCGCGCAGCGACTCGATGACTTCACCGCCCTCGACGATGGCGCGCATGACGGTGCCGTCGTGCGTGCCGCAGTCGTCTTCGGTCACGACCAGATCCTGCGTCACGTCGACCAGGCGGCGCGTCAGGTAACCCGAGTTCGCCGTCTTCAGCGCCGTGTCGGCCAGACCCTTGCGGGCACCGTGGGTGGAGATGAAGTACTCCAGCACGTTCAGGCCCTCACGGAAGTTCGCCGTGATGGGCGTCTCGATGATGGAGCCGTCCGGCTTGGCCATCAGGCCCCGCATGCCGGCCACCTGGCGGATCTGCGCGGCGGAACCGCGGGCGCCCGAGTCGGCCATCATGTAGATGGAGTTGAAGGACTCCTGGTCCACTTCCTTGCCGTGGCGGTCGGTGACCTTCTGCTTGGACAGCTGCGCCATCATCACCTTGGACACTTCGTCGCCCGACTTGCCCCAGATGTCCACCACCTTGTTGTAGCGCTCGCCGGCAGTCACCAGACCGGAGACGTACTGCTGCTCGATCTCCTTCACTTCCTTCTGGGCGCGCGCAATGATGCCGGCCTTCTCCTTGGGCACCAGCATGTCGTCGATGCAGATGGAGATGCCGGCCTTGGTCGCCAGGCGGAAGCCGGACTGCAGCAGCTTGTCGGCGAAGACCACGGTCTCCTTCAAGCCGCACTTGCGGAAGCTGACGTTGATCAGCTTGGAGATTTCCTTCTTCTTGAGCGCCTTGTTCATGTTGGAGAACGGCAGCCCCTTGGGCAGGATCTCCGACAGCAGCGCGCGGCCGCCCGTGGTTTCCACCAGGCTGGTCGAGGGCACGAACTCACCCGTGGCCTTGTCCTTGGTGTACTCGGTCAGGCGCACATTGATCTTGGCGTTCAGGTCGAGCTCGCCCGCGTCGAAGGCACGGCGCACTTCACCGGTGTCGGCGAAGATCAGGCCCTCGCCCTTGCCGTTGATGCGCTCGCGCGTCGTGTAGTACAGCCCCAGCACCACGTCCTGCGACGGCACGATGGACGGCTCGCCGGAGGCGGGGAACAGGATGTTGTTGGAGGCCAGCATCAGCGTGCGGGCTTCCATCTGCGCTTCCACGGACAGCGGCACGTGCACGGCCATCTGGTCACCGTCGAAGTCGGCGTTGAAGGCCGCGCAAACGAGCGGGTGCAGCTGGATGGCCTTGCCTTCGATCAGGATCGGCTCGAAAGCCTGGATGCCCAGGCGGTGCAGCGTCGGAGCACGGTTCAGCATGACCGGATGCTCCTTGATGACCTCTTCCAGGATGTCCCAGACCACCGGCGTGCCGGACTCGACTTCCTTCTTCGCGGCCTTGATCGTGGTCGCGATGCCCATGGCTTCCAGGCGCGAGAAGATGAAGGGCTTGAACAGCTCGAGCGCCATCAGCTTGGGCAGGCCGCACTGGTGCAGCTTGAGCGTCGGGCCCACCACGATGACCGAGCGGCCGGAGTAGTCGACGCGCTTGCCCAGCAGGTTCTGGCGGAAGCGGCCGCTCTTGCCCTTGATCATGTCGGCCAGGGACTTCAGGGCGCGCTTGTTCGCGCCCGTCATGGCCTTGCCACGGCGGCCGTTGTCCAGCAGGCTGTCCACAGCCTCCTGCAGCATGCGCTTCTCGTTGCGCGCGATGATTTCCGGAGCCTTCAACTCCAGCAGACGGCGCAGACGGCTGTTCCGGTTGATGACCCGGCGGTACAGGTCGTTCAGGTCCGAGGTCGCGAAGCGGCCACCGTCCAGCGGCACCAGCGGACGCAGGTCCGGCGGCAGCACGGGCAGCACGTCCAGCACCATCCACTCGGGCTTGATCCCGGACTTCTTGAACGCTTCCAAGAGCTTCAGGCGCTTGGCGTTCTTCTTGATCTTGACTTCCGAGCCGGTCAGGTCGTTGCGCAGCTTCTCGATAGCGTCGTCGATGTCGATGCTCTCGAGCAGGTCCTTGATGCCCTCGGCACCCATCTTGGCCTGGAATTCGTCACCGTATTCCTTGCGCTTCGCGTCATGGTCGTCCTCGGTCATGATCGCGTACTTCTTCAGCGGGGTCATGCCGGGGTCGGTCACGACGTACGCTTCGAAATACAGCACGCGTTCGATGTCGCGCAGCGTCATGTCCAGCACCAGGCCCAGCCGCGAGGGCAGCGACTTCAGGAACCAGATGTGCGCGCAGGGCGCGGCCAGGTCGATGTGGCCCATGCGCTCGCGGCGCACCTTGGTCTGCGTGACTTCGACGCCGCACTTCTCGCAGATCACACCGCGGTGCTTGAGGCGCTTGTACTTGCCGCACAGGCACTCGTAGTCCTTGATGGGGCCGAAGATCTTGGCGCAGAACAGGCCGTCGCGCTCGGGCTTGAACGTGCGGTAGTTGATGGTCTCGGGCTTCTTCACCTCACCGAAGGACCAGGAACGGATCTTCTCGGGCGAGGCCATGCCGATCTTGATCGCATCGAAATGCTGATCCGGCGTGAACTGCTTGAACAGGTCGAGTAGTGACTTCATAGCGTTGTTTCCTTTGCCTTGCCCTGATTAGCTGCGTTCCAGCTCGATGTCCAGGCCCAGGGAACGGATTTCCTTGACCAGCACATTGAACGATTCCGGCATGCCGGCTTCGATGGCGTGTTCGCCCTTGACGATGGACTCGTACACCTTGGTACGGCCGACCACGTCGTCGGACTTCACGGTCAGCATTTCCTGCAGGGTGTAGGAAGCGCCGTAGGCTTCCAGCGCCCACACTTCCATTTCCCCGAAGCGCTGGCCGCCGAACTGGGCCTTGCCGCCCAGCGGTTGCTGCGTGACCAGCGAGTACGGGCCGGTCGAGCGGGCGTGCATCTTGTCGTCCACCAAGTGGTGCAGCTTCAAGAAGTGCATGTAGCCCACCGTGGTCGGGCGCTCGAAGCGCTCGCCGGTGCGGCCGTCGAACAGGTAGGCCTGCGTGCGCGTCTCCGTCAGGCCCTTGGCCGCGGCGACTTCGTCCGGGTAGCCCAGCTTGAGCATGGCGCGGATGTCTTCTTCGGCAGCGCCGTCGAACACCGGCGTCGCGAAGGGCACGCCCTGCGACAGGTTCTGCGCCATCTCCAGCACCTGGGTGTCGTCCAGCTCGGACAGGTCTTCCTTGCGGCCGGCGCTGTTGTAGACCGACTCCAGGTAGCCGCGCAGCTCGTTGGCACGCGCTTCACGCTGCAGCATGTCGCCGATGCGCTGGCCGATGCCCTTGGCGGCCCAGCCCAGGTGCACTTCCAGCACCTGGCCCACGTTCATGCGCGAGGGCACGCCCAGCGGGTTCAGACAGATGTCGCACGGCGTGCCGTCGGCCATGTGGGGCATGTCTTCGACCGGAACGATCTTGGACACCACACCCTTGTTGCCGTGGCGGCCGGCCATCTTGTCGCCAGGCTGCAGGCGGCGCTTGACGGCCAGGTAGACCTTGACCATCTTGAGCACGCCCGCGGGCAGCTCGTCGCCTTGCGTGAGCTTCTTGCGCTTTTCTTCGAAGGCCAGGTCGAAGCTGTGGCGCTGCTGCTCGATCGAGTTCTTGATCGACTCGAGCTGGCTCGCGACTTCGTCTTCCGCCGGGCGGATGTCGAACCAGTGGAACTTCTCGACCGAGGCCAGGTAGGCCTTGTCGATCTTGGTGCCCTTGGCCAGGCGCTGCGGGCCACCGTTGGCGACGCGGCCGTTCAAGAGCTTCTCGATCCGGTCGAACGCGTCGGCCTCGACGATGCGCAGCTGGTCGTTCAGGTCCAGGCGGAAGCGCTTGAGTTCGTCGTCGATGATCTGCTGGGCGCGCTTGTCGCGCTGGATGCCTTCGCGCGTGAACACCTGCACGTCGATGACCGTGCCTTGCGAGCCCTGGTCCACGCGCAGCGAGGTGTCCTTCACGTCGGAAGCCTTCTCGCCGAAGATGGCGCGCAGCAGCTTCTCTTCGGGCGTCAGCGTGGTCTCGCCCTTGGGCGTGACCTTGCCGACCAGCGTGTCGCCGGGCATGACTTCGGCACCGACGTAGATGATGCCGGACTCGTCCAGGCGGTTGAGCTGCTGCTCGGCCAGGTTCGGGATGTCGCGCGTGATTTCTTCAGCGCCCAGCTTGGTGTCGCGGGCCATGACCACCAGTTCCTCGATGTGGATCGAGGTGTAGCGGTCGTCGGCCACCACGCGTTCGGAGATCAGGATCGAGTCTTCGAAGTTGTAGCCGTTCCAGGGCATGAAGCCGATCAGCATGTTCTGGCCCAGAGCCAGTTCACCCAGGTCGGTGGAGGCGCCGTCGGCCACCACGTCGCCCTTGGCCAGCAGGTCGCCACGCTTGACGATGGGACGCTGGTGGATGTTGGTGTTCTGGTTGGAACGCTGGTACTTGATCAGGTTGTAGATGTCCACGCCGACTTCGCCGGCGACGGCTTCGGCGTCGTTCACGCGCACCACGATGCGGGTGGCGTCCACGTAGTCGACGATGCCGCCACGGCGTGCCGTGACCACGGTGCCGGAGTCGACCGCGGAGACGCGCTCGATGCCGGTGCCGACGAACGGCTTCTCGGGACGCAGCACGGGCACGGCCTGGCGCTGCATGTTGGCGCCCATCAGCGCGCGGTTCGCATCGTCGTGCTCGAGGAACGGCACCAGCGAGGCCGCCACGGAGACGATCTGCGCAGGCGACACGTCCATGTACTGGATGCGCTCGGCGCTGACCAGGATGGATTCACCCTTCTCTCGGGCCGACACCAGTTCGCCGGTCAGCTGGCCTTCGGCGTTCAGCTCGGCGTTGGCCTGGGCGATGACGTACTTGCCTTCCTCGATGGCCGACAGGTAGTCGATCTGGTCGGTGACCTTGGCGTCGACCACGCGGCGGTACGGCGTCTCGATGAAGCCGTACTCGTTCAGGCGGGCGTACAGGGCCAGCGAATTGATCAGGCCGATGTTCGGGCCTTCCGGCGTTTCGATCGGGCAGACGCGGCCGTAATGGGTCACGTGCACGTCGCGCACCTCGAAGCCGGCGCGTTCGCGGGTCAGACCGCCCGGGCCCAGAGCCGAGACGCGGCGCTTGTGCGTGATCTCGGACAGCGGGTTGGTCTGGTCCATGAACTGCGACAGCTGCGAGGCACCGAAGAACTCCTTCAGGGCCGCGGAAATCGGCTTGGAGTTGATCAGGTCGTGCGGCATCAGCGGTTCTTGCTCGGCCTGGCCCAGACGTTCCTTGACCGCCTTCTCGATGCGGGCGAGGCCGGCGCGGTACTGGTTTTCGGCCAGTTCGCCGACGCAGCGCACGCGGCGGTTGCCCAGGTGGTCGATGTCGTCGACTTCGCCGCGGCCGTTGCGCAGGTCCACCAGGATCTTGACCACGGCGAGGATGTCCTCGTTGGTCAGCACCATGGGGCCGGTCGACTCGTCGCGGCCGACCTTGGCATTGAACTTCATGCGGCCCACGCGCGACAGGTCGTACGTGTCCGGGTTGTAGAACAGGCGCTGGAACAGGGCCTGCACGGCGTCTTCCGTCGGCGGCTCGCCGGGGCGCATCATGCGGTAGATGGCCACGCGCGCGGCGAACTCGTCGGCGGTTTCGTCCGAGCGCAGGGTCTGGCTGATGTAGGCGCCCTGGTCGAGTTCGTTGGTGTAGATCGCGGGCAGATCCTGCACGCCGGACTGGCGCAGCTTCTTGAGCAGCGCTTCGGTCAGCTCGTCGTTGGCCTTGGCGATGATCTCGCCGGTGTCGGCGTCGACGATGTTGCGCGCGACCACGCGGCCGATCAGGAAGTCTTCGGGCACGCTGATGTGCGTGGTGCCGGACTGCTCCAGATCACGCGTGTGGCGCGCCGTGACGCGCTTGTCCTTGGCGACGATGACCTTGCCGGACTTGTCGGTGATGTCGAAGCGCGCCACCTCGCCGCGCAGGCGTTCGGCGACGAACTCCATCTGCGCGCCGCTGTCCATCAGGCGGAAGTTGTCGTTGACGAAGAAGTTCGCCAGGATCGATTCCGGGTTCAGGCCGATGGCCTTGAGCAGGATCGTGACCGGCATCTTGCGGCGGCGGTCGACGCGGAAGTACAGGATGTCCTTCGGGTCGAACTCGAAGTCCAGCCAGGAGCCGCGGTAGGGAATGATGCGTGCGGAGAACAGCAGCTTGCCCGAGCTGTGCGTCTTGCCCTTGTCGTGCTCGAAGAACACGCCCGGCGAACGGTGCAGCTGCGAGACGATCACGCGCTCGGTGCCATTGACGATGAAGGAGCCCTTCTCGGTCATCAAGGGCACTTCGCCCATGTAGACCTCCTGCTCCTTGACTTCCTTGACCACCTTGGACTGGGGCGTCGACGACTCACGGTCGTAGATGATCAACTGCACCTTGGCGCGCACGGCCGAGGCGAAGGTCAGGCCGCGGGTCTGGCACTCGCGCACGTCGAAGGCCGGCTTGGCGAGGTTGTACTCGACGTACTTCATCTCGACGTAGCCGTTGTGCGAGACGATCGGGAAGGCCGCTTCGAACGCCGCCTGCAAGCCCTCGGTCGCACGTTTCGCGGGGACAATGTCCGCCTGCAGGAACGCGGTGTACGCGTCCTTTTGCATCTGCAGCAGGTAGGGAACGTCCAACACGCTGTCGCGGCTGCCAAAGTTCTTGCGAATGCGCTTTCGTTCGGTGTAGGTATAGGCCATGAATTCTCCGGGCGAGGATACAAATCCTGCGACTGAGGCACCGGCACATGCTCCTGTGCGGTGAACTTGGCGGCTGGCCACTACCAACCTATGGCGGACGGCGATGCGTTGCACATCGCCCGTACCAAGTCGTCTTTTGCAGTCGAGTCAAAAGACACTCGAAAACGGGATTGAACCGCTTTCGGCTGCCCTTTGCAGCGGGGCGTTTTGCAACACCCCACAAGCACCAAAGGCTGGAGGCCCGTATCGGACACTCCAGCCTTGGAGAACCAAGTGATTACTTGAGTTCGACCTTGGCGCCAGCGTCTTCCAGCTTCTTCTTGGCTGCGTCGGCGTCGGCCTTGGCAATGCCTTCCTTGACGTTCTTCGGAGCGCCGTCGACCAGGTCCTTGGCTTCCTTCAGGCCCAGGCCCGTGATTTCGCGCACGGCCTTGATGACGGAGACCTTGTTCGCGCCGGCTTCGACCAGCACGACGTTGAATTCGGTCTTTTCTTCAGCGGCCGGAGCGGCAGCGCCGCCGCCAGCAGCGGGAGCCGCCATGGCGGCTGCGCTCACGCCGAACTTCTCTTCGATGGCCTTGACCAGGTCGTTGAGTTCGAGGACCGTCATGCTGTCGAGGGCGGTCAGGAATGCGTCTTTATCGAATGCCATTTTGATTTCCTAAATAAGTTGGTTGTGCCGCGCGATCGTTCGATCAGGCTGCGGCGGCTTCGGCTGCGGGAGCCTCGGCTGCGGGTTCTGCGCCTTCGCCCTTCTTGGCCGCCAGCGCGCCCAGCACCACGGCCGTGCGCGAGATCGGGGACATCAGCAGGCCACAGATCTGGGCCAGCAGGACTTCCTTCGAAGGGATGTTCGCCAGTTGCTTGACGCCGTCGACGTCCAGGGCCTTGCCACCAAATGCACCGCCGCGGATGACCAACTTGTCGTTGGTCTTCGCGAACTCGGACACCACTTTCGCGGCGGCCACGGCATCGGTAGAGAAGCCATAGATCAGCGGGCCGGTCATCTGGTCGGACGCGACTTCGAATGCGCTGCCAGCGACAGCGCGGCGGGCCAGCGTGTTCTTCAACACGGACAGGCTCACGCCAGCGCTGCGCGCGTTGGAGCGCAGGCGGGTCATGTCGGCGACCGTGATGCCGCGGTATTCCGCCATCACGAGCGTCTGAGCATTTGCGGCGAGGCTGGTCACTTCGGTGATGACCGCTTCTTTCTCACTGCGATTCAGACTCAAGGTCTACTCCTTTGATTTGTGTCTTCGGGCCGGAGCCTTCCGACACGCCTTCTTGCAGCGACCAACTGTTCAGGAAAAAATCCATCTGCAGCGGGATCGCCATCTGCGTTGGTTGCTTGCGCGATTAAGTCCCTGTGAAGAGACGCCAACGGTCTTGGATGGCCCGGGCGGCTTTGCAGCCGCCCGGCCCACCACCTTGGGCCACCCCTTGCGGAGCAGCCCAAATTTCTTGCGATTACGCCGAGATGGACTGGGTGTCCACACGGACACCCACACCCATGGTCGACGAGACCGCCACCTTGCGCAGGTACAAGCCCTTGCTCGAAGCCGGCTTGGCCTTGGTCAGTGCATCGATCAGGGCCACCAGGTTGCCTTGCAGCTTGTCCGAATCGAACGAGCGGCGACCGATGGTGCCGTGGATGATGCCGGCCTTGTCGACGCGGAACTGGACCTGGCCCGCCTTGGCGTTCTTCACGGCCGTGGCGACGTCGGGCGTCACGGTGCCAACCTTGGGGTTCGGCATCAGGCCGCGCGGGCCCAGGATCTGGCCCAGCGTACCGACGACGCGCATGGCGTCCGGTGCAGCGATGACCACGTCGAAGGGCATGTCGCCAGCCTTGACCATGGCGGCCAGGTCGTCCATGCCGACGATGTCGGCGCCGGCGGCCTTGGCTTCTTCGGCCTTGGCGCCCTGGGCGAACACGGCGACGCGCTTGGTCTTGCCGGTGCCGTTGGGCAGCACGACGGCGCCACGCACGACCTGGTCGGACTTCTTGGCGTCGATGCCCAGCTGCACGGCCACGTCGATGGATTCATCGAACTTGGCGGTGGCAGCTTCCTTGACGATGGTCAGCGCATCGGTCAGGGCGTACAGCTTGGTGCTGTCGATCTTGCCCTGTTGCGACTTTTGCTTCTTGGTCAGCTTGGTCATTTAGACGCCCTCCACCGTGATGCCCATGGAACGGGCGGAACCGGCCAGCGTGCGGATGGCAGCATCCACGTTCGCGGCGTTCATGTCCTTCAGCTTGGTCTTGGCGATCTCTTCCAGCTGCGCGCGGGTGATCTTGCCGACCTTGACGGTGTGCGGCGTGGCCGAACCCTTGTCCAGCTTGATGGCCTTCTTGATCAGGACGGTCGCGGGCGGCGTCTTGATGATGAAGGTGAAGCTCTTGTCCGCGAAGGCGGTGATCACCACGGGCAGCGGCAGGCCCGGCTCGACGCCTTGGGTCTGGGCGTTGAACGCCTTGCAGAACTCCATGATGTTCAGGCCGCGCTGACCCAGGGCCGGGCCGATCGGGGGGGACGGGTTGGCCTTACCAGCTGGCACTTGCAGCTTGATGAAGCCGACGATTTTCTTCGCCATGAATGAACTCCTTGCGGGTACCAGCGCTTCGGTCCGCCTGTGCAGGCCGCCTCGGCTCCCCGGGGGTGAAGACTCTCGCTAACACACAGCGGCCGCGCCGAGTCGAAAAAGCGCGGTGCCATCGAGGCCGGGCTCACGCCCGGCGCTCTGGATCAGGTTTTCTCGATCTGGCTGAATTCCAGCTCGACAGGGGTGGCGCGGCCGAAGATGGTGACGGACACGCGGACCTTGTTCTTGTCGTAGTTGACTTCCTCGACCGAACCGTTGAAGTCGGTGAAGGGGCCTTCCTTGACGCGCACGTACTCGCCGACCAGGAACTCGACCTTGTGGCGCGGCTTCTCCACGCCTTCCTGCATCTGGCTGACGATCTTGACGACTTCGTCTTCGGAGATCGGGGCCGGACGGTTCTTGGCGCCACCGACGAAGCCGGTCACCTTGTTGGTGTGCTTGACCAGGTGCCAGGACTCGTCGTCCATCAGCATCTCGACGAACACATAGCCCGGGAACAGGCGACGCTCGGTCGTGCGGCGCTGGCCATTCTTGACCTCGACGACCTCTTCGGTTGGCACCAGGATGCGGCCGAACTTGGACTGCATGCCAGCGCGCGTGATGCGCTCGGTGATGTTGCGCTCGACAGCCTTCTCCATGCCCGAATAGGCATGGACGATGTACCACCGGAAATCCGGATTGGTCGGGCCCGGCATCGCGTCCGTCGCGGGAGATTCCACTGCGTCAGTCATTTATCGCTTCCAGCCCAAGATGAGGTCGTACAGCACCCATTCCAAGGTCTTGTCCGTGAACCACAGGAACAAGGCCATGACGACGACGAAGGCGAACACGTACGCTGTCATCTGCATGGATTCCTTGCGCGTCGGCCAGACGACCTTCTTGACCTCGCGCCAGGCATCGCGGCCGAAGGCGATCAACTGGCGACCGGGCTCACTGCTGAAGAACAACGCCACCGCTGCGGCCAGGCCGACGATCAGCGCGCCCCACTGAGCCACCTGCCCCTGCTTGCCCAGCAGGTAAAAGCCAGCCAGCGCCGCAATGACGAGCGCCGCAGACACGGCCAACTTGGCCTTGTCCGCGCCGGTACTGACAGTTTCAACTTGCGAAGTCGCCATTTCGGCCTTAATGCTGCAATCAAACACGTGCGCCGTTCAGACGCTAAAGCCCGTCAGGCAAGTGACGGGCTTTTTTCGGGAACCACCTGGATTCAGGTGGCAGGGGCAGTAGGAATCGAACCTACAACCTTCGGTTTTGGAGACCGACGCTCTGCCAATTGAGCTATACCCCTCCGAATCACATCACTCGATGATCTTGGCGACCACGCCGGCGCCGACGGTCTTGCCGCCTTCGCGGATGGCGAAGCGCAGGCCTTCTTCCATGGCGATCGGGTTGATCAG
>NZ_LMMT01000023.1 GCF_001422365.1 Pseudorhodoferax sp. Leaf265
TCGTCGTCGTCCACGTGCTCGATCTTGAATTCTTCAGGGTAGGGTTGCTTGTTCGTCATGGCACCTCCTATTGGGCCTCAGGTTTGAGGCTCGAAGGTGTCTACTGAACCCGGGTCGATTCACCCGCTGTCGGTGGAATGGGAGCAAAGTTGGCCCGCTGTCGGTGAAAACTAGGGGGCTCCTCAGAGCGGAATAGGGTTACTTCCACTTTGCGGGTCAAGTTTGCTGCCGTCGGTCAGCGCTGCTCGGCGCCGCTATCGTCGCGTTGCAATACGCGAACAATAATTTATACGATGTATATTATGTAAATAAAAGGCCACAAAGAGGCAGGATCAAAATCCTGCCCCGTTTCAGTTGCGGTGAATCAGCAGCGTTTCGTAGACGTAGTTCTGCAACAAGGCCTGGTGTGTTGCGTCGATGTCGAGGAAGTTGATGCCGTAGGTATAGACGGTATAGAACGCCCCGCCGTCCGGTGCCGTGCCAACGGCCTGTTGCACGCTACGGATCGAGGCCGTCGTCGAAATGCCGACATCCTCGTTCTGCGACTGAACAAGAATAGAGAAATTGATCTCGATGGTGTCGCCGACCGCACCCAGCGGATTCGGTGTCGACACGAGTGCCCCAGACAGACTGATGTCCGACAGCGTCGCCTCTTTCACCACTTCGCGGTTGGTGGGGTTGACCACACGCACCGGAATATTGGCCTTGACACGTACGGCCTTGCGCAGCCCGACTTTCTGGATGTTCGTCGGGAACGACAGCAGCATGAGTGGTCGTGGTTTGCTCAACACGGCCTCGATGCGCGCGTCGAAGGTGAACACCGATACCCCTGAAAACACGCGCAGTGCGACATCCGCCCCAGCCGCCGTTTCGACCGGCTTGCCATCTTGCTGCGGCACCTGCATCAAAAGATAGTCATCCACCACAAAGCCGATCAGCGATGTGTACTGCACCGTTGGACTGCTCGCCTGTTTCGGCATGATTTGCAGGCGGACGCCGACCTGCAGGTTCATGTCCTCAAACTCGATCTTTGCCTTTTTACTCATCTCGGTGTTGAAATTTGGGTGGAGCCGCCTGAGACTGCCTTGCACCGTCATCTGTTCAAAAACCACGCAGTTTACGCGCGCGTGTCGCACAGTTCATGGTACTAGTTGGAGTGTATGCGGAATGCTCTCCGGCGCCATGCGCAAAAGTCGATAGTCCGTGTGCGACCATTCCTTCTTCATGTCACGGTAGCGACTTGAAAACACCAGCCCGCTTTGCCCGGTCTGGTACATGAATTGGCTGCGTTCGAGGTCCGCGAGGTCATAGATCGCGCGCAGAGACGCCGCGTGGCGGCTGGCGAACGGGGTCTTGGCGTCATTGGGCCAGTACTGCCCCACGTTGACGGTGAAAGTGTCGCCGCCCGTGGGAACCCGCACGTCGAACCAGCGCGCCAGCAGATCGACATTGCCGAAAGGCCGGTGGACGCTCAACGCCATGTGGGCCTCGTCCCAGCGCCAACGCGAGGGGTCGTCTCCGTAGAGTTTTGACAGCCTGTCCAGAGCACGCGTGAGTGCCCGACCGGCCTGATCGACGCAGCCGCCCGGTGCGCACCACCACGCGTCGTCTGCCGCGAGCGCGGTTTCGATCGTGCTGCGGAAATGTCGTTTGCCATACAACGCATCGAAACGCACCTGTCCCAGCCGGGGCACCAGGAGGCTACGTGTCAATTCATCAACCCATACCGAGAACACCAGCGCGGCGGCGCTGTCGCCGCGCATGTCGCCATTGAAATCTCGCAGCATGCGCTGCACGCCCAGGGCCAACGGATGGCCGGACGGGGCCCTGCGCAGATACGGCAGCAACCGCTGGGTGGCAAGGGAAACGGTGTCGCCCTGCAGCAGCGCCATGCTTCGTGCGTCGTGGCGCGGCGTTGCGGCCAGCCGCTCGACGATGCGGTCGAAACGGTAGGGCACGGCCCAATCCTGCCCCATGAAGTACGGGTAGCCCGGCGGTGTCACGCGCTGGTTGGCATTCGCGATCCAGGCGGGCTGGGCGCCCTCGCCCGCTCCGTGCTCGGGGGTCTCGGCGTAGGGCAACCAGCCAGCCCATTCGTAGCGAGGATCCCAGCCGGGTGCGGGCGCGATGCCCCGGATGTCGTTGTCAGGCCGCCGCAATGGCACGCGGCCCACGGCTTTGTAGGCAATGCGGCCGGCCGTGTCGGCCATCATCACGTTCTGCATCGGCGAGTGGTAGTCCGAGAAGGCAGCCAGCAACTCGGCGACAGTGCCCGCCTCGTTGACGCGCTGCATGGCCAGGGCTGTCTTGTTGTCCGCCTCCAGGGCCGTCCAGCGCAGTGCCAGCACATAGCGCCTCAGGTCGATCAACTTGGCATGTGCGCTCTGCGCATCGCTGAGGACGGGCCCGTGGCGCGTGCTGCGCACCGTGTGCTGGACATCCGGCTGTCCTTTCACGCGAATGGTCTCCACGCGCTGATCGAACCGGGCCCAGGCTGCTTGGCCCTGGACATCCTCCACGCGGTAAGACATCGGATCGTCCGGCTTGATCTGCTCGATGTACAGATCCTGCACATCGGGCCCGGTGTTCGTGAAGCCCCAGGCGGCGGTGCGCGTGCGGCCGAGCACCACGAAAGGCAGTCCGGGCAAGGTGGCGCCGATCACGTCGAGCTTCGGAGCCTGCAGGCGTGCGAAGTACCAGATGGCCGGCGCGCTGAGCCCAAGGTGAGGATCGTTGGCGAGCAAGGGTTTGCCGGATGCCGTGTTGCTGCCGTTGACGACCCAGGCATTGCTGCCCTTGCCTTCGGAAAGGCCGGCATCGCGCACGAAGGCTGCCGACCAGCGGCGCGCGGCGTCGTCGAGCAGGCGCGCCGTGAGCGGCACGCTGTCCGACGCGCGTGAAGTCTTCGGGCTGGGCTGCGGTTCGGTGCGGTAGATGCCCAGCTGACGGTACAGCGCAGCGAAATCCACTGCGGAGGCTGGCGGCTCACCAGGGTAAGGCGGAAACAGCTCCCACAGCCGGGCCGTGTCCACGGCCTGGGCCGCAGACAGTCGTGCGAACTCGGTGCCCCAGTTGCCGCCCAAATCCAGAGCCATCATCAGCGACCAGCCGATGCAATCCACTGCTTCCCACGCCTTGCCACTCTGGCCCGGGCGCACACCCAGCACCAGGAATTCCGGCTGCAAGGCCTGTGGCCGGTTCGTGTAGAAGGACTGGATCCCCTCGCTGTAGGCTTCCAGTGCGGCGCGGGCCTCGGGCGGCATGCGCTCGAGTTGGCGCTGCGCGGCCTGCATGATGCCCAGCGTGCGCATCAGCTTGTCGGTCTCCAGGGTGGCTTCGCCCAGAACCTCGGACAGCGTGCCGCGCATCACGCGCCGGTTGAACTCCAGTTGCCAGCCGCGCTCCTGTGCATGCACGAAGCCCAGCGCGAACCAGGCGTCCCGTGCCGTCGCCGCCTTGATGTGCGTGACATCGGAAGCATCCCGCTCCACGGTGACCGCGCTCCGCAGGCCCTGCGCGCGCAGCGTGCCGTCCAGTTGCGGAAAACTGCGCCACACGTACATGCCCAGAACCAGCAGGCCGGTCAGGACGACGAACAGCAGAACGGCGCCGAGGCGCTTGAACCATCGCATCAAAGATCCCTCGCGGTAGCAGGGTCAGCGTTGTGTGCTGCCGTTGATGGAGAACGCCACGGTCGGCGCGCTGAGATCGCCGTGCGGCACGCCCAGGGCAATTTCTCCCGTGCCATGGAGCTGGCATTCGTCGCGCCGCAGTGCAACTTCCGAATCGCTGCCGGAGAACCGCACCCAGGTGCCGAAGCTGCTGAGATCGACCAGCACGAAGCCGCCGCTGCGGGCTTCGATGCGTGCATGCAGACGGGACACCCGTGGATCGTTGACGACAACCTCGGCATGCTCGTTCCTGCCCAGGTGCACCGGCAACTCCCTCGCGTGAAAACTCAGCGAGAGATCCAGATGCTGCAACTGGATGCGACTCGACGCAGATGCGTCGGCCATCGCTGGCCGCGCGAGCACGGCCTGCTGGGTCAGGAAGTCGGAAGCAATGTCTTCCTCCCATTCCACCTTGAACAGCGCGAGCGGCTCGGCCTTGCCGCGCAGCGTGACCGAACCCAGGGTGCGAAAGCGCAGGCCCTGGCCTTCATCGACGCCATCGACCACGGACGCGGTGGCCCAGATCTCGCTGCCTCCGGCCAGATCACTCAGGCGTGCCGCCACGTTCACGGCGTCGCCGTAACAGTCGCCATCGACCTCCACCACATCGCCGCTGGCCACGCCTGCCTTGATCTCCATGCGCAGGGGCTCAGGCCATTGCTCCAGCCGGATGCGGTGTCCGCGCTGCATCTGGACGACAGCGTCGGCTGCATCGACGGGTTGTTCGAAGATGGCCAGGATGCCATCGCCCAGTGTCTTGACCACGCGTCCGCGGTGGGCCTCGCAGATGGCGCCGATCCACTGCGTCAGCCGCGTGATGGTCGCCGTCGCCTTCTCGTTGCCCAACGTCTCGAAGAACGCCGTGCTGTCCGAAAGGTCTGCAAAAACAACCGTGGCCTGAACGCCCATGGTGCTGCGGGGGGGAATGGCGGGAAGATGCCCGCAGTGTAGGGGAAGTCGCCGGCCGCGGGCTCAATGCGCGTGGCCGTGCCCTTCGTGTGCGTGCTGCCCATGGCCGTGGTGGTCGCCATCCAGATGCCCCCAGAAGAGCAACGCCTCGCGGTTCTCCACCACCATCTGCACCTTCGCGCCGACCGGCAGCAGCACCTTGGTGGGCACATGGCCGAACGGCATCTGGGTGAAGACCGGCACCTTGATCTGGCTGCGCAGCCAGGCAACCACGGTGGTCAGACGGAAGTTGCGGTCGTGCGCCACCGTCTGGTATCCCGTGAACTGGCCCAGCACCACGGCCTTCTGGCGGGCCAGGACGCCGGCATGCAACAGCTGCGTGAGCATGCGTTCGATCCGGTACGGGTGCTCGTTCACGTCCTCCAGGAACAGGACGCCGCCGCGCACGTCGGGGAGATAGGGCGTGCCGACCAATCCGCTCAGCACGGCCAGGTTGCCGCCCCACAGCGTGGCATCGCGCACAGCCCAAGACGGCGGCACATCTTCGGCCGGCGCCGTGCCGCGGCGCGCGCGCGATGCCGGCATCGGATCGTCGCGGCCGATGCGCCAGCCCGTGCCCTCGCCCTGCCCCAGCAGCAGATCGTCGAAGCAAGCCTGCATGATCTCGTCAGGCTCGTCCTCGCCGCCGAAATCTCCGCACAGCGCAGGCCCGGCCCAGCTGATGCCGCCAGCGCGCGCCAGCAACGCCAGTTGCAGGGCCGTGAAGTCGCTGTGGCCGACAAGGCGCAGCCCGCGCGCCGCGGCACGCGCCAGCACCGGATAGCGGATGCGGTCCAGGATGCGCGTGAGGCCATAGCCGCCCCGCGAGATCAGGGCGATGTCCGCGCCGCTCGCCGCGGCGCGGTGTAGCGCGGCCAGCCGCGTGTCGTCGTCACCGGCAAAGCGCATGTGGCTCTTGAGCGCGGCCTCGTCGATCTCGACCGCATGGCCTTGTGCGCGCAGGCGCTGCACTGCGCGTTTGAACGCGGCTTTGTCGCGCACGGCGCCAGCTGGGGAATAGATGTAGATGTGCTTGGAATTCACGGGCGGGAGTATCCCACTGCGAATCCGTCGAGCAGTTGGCGGGCCAGCGTGGCACTTCCACTGGCGGCGGCCGGCGGCTGTGCCGCGGGCCAGTCGGGCACCTCCCATGTGTCCGTCGTCCAGCGCAGGAACGCGCGTGGCCCGGCGCGGTGGCCCGCGTCGGGGAACGGCGCGTCAGCTGCATCCTTGCGCGGCTCCTGCTGCAGCAACTGCACGGCCTGCCGTGCCTGGGCGTGTTGCCACTTCGCCGGCCATGGCCCGCCATTCGGGCGCATCGCGACGGCCCCCGAGAAGCTGGCATCCACTGCGACCAGGCCTCGGTAGCGTGCCGGCGCACGCCGCGGCAGATCCAACGCCAGCAAACCTCCTAAACCCTGCAGCACCAGAACGATGTCGTGCAACTGGAGCGCCTGTACGAACTCATCGAGCACCGTGCGGTGCCAGGCGGGGCTGTGCGCCCCCTCCTTCTTCGGCTTGTCACTCATGCCGAAGCCCGGCAGGTCCACCGCAACGACGCGATGCCCGGCTTCGAGCCAGACCGGCAGCAGCGTGCGGAAGTTGTAGCTCCAGCCCTGGGCGCCGTGCACGCACAGCAGCGTCAGGGGGTCGGCATCGCCTTGCCCGCGCTCGTCCAGGTAGTGCATCGACAGGCCGGCCAGGCTCGGCAGGCTGCGGATGTACCGCCCTTGCCAGGGATAGTCCGCCAGTCCGGCGAAGCATCCGGCCGGCGTGCGCAGCGCATCCTCGCGCAAGGGCACGCGCGCGCCGGCCTGCGCCTGGCGCTGCTGCAGGAAGAAATCGCGCAACAGCGCGCCACAGGCCTCGCCCAGGACCCCGCCCCGCACGCTGGTGTGGTGGTTCAAGCCACCCCGGGCAAACAGGTCGACCACCGAGCCCGCAGCGCCGGTCTTCTGATCTGCCGCGCCATAGACCACGCGGGACACCCGTGCGTGCAGCATGGCACCGCTGCACATCACGCAAGGCTCCAGCGTGACGAACAGTTCGCAGTCCTCGAGTCGGTAGTTGCCCAGAGCTTGGGCCGCCGCCCGCAGTGCCACGATCTCCGCATGCGCCGTGGGATCGCACAGTGCGATCGGCGCGTTGGCGCCCGTACCGACCACCCTGCCCTGGTGCAGCACGACGGCGCCGACCGGCACCTCGCCCTGCGCAGCCGCGCGACGCGCCTGCTCCAGCGCGAGCGCCATGGCTTCATCGTCCGTCATGAACGAGGGCGGTGCGCTAACGGGGGGAGAAGCTTGAGCATCGACGGCATGGCGGATGTCCCAAGGAGCGAATGGGTGGTAGGACGTACTGGGGTCGAACCAGTGACAAACGGATTAAAAGTCCGCTGCTCTACCAACTGAGCTAACGTCCCACTGCTGTAAGCAGCAAAGCCAACGATTATAGCCAGACGAATCAGGCTTTTTGCACGCGCCTCGCAATTTGATCGAGAACCCAACCCGCCGCGCACTGGCCGAAGGTTGCCGTCACGCTGACCACGGATCCATAGCCATGGCAGTTCAGGCTACCGTCCCCTGTGATCGCGCAGGACGGATCGGGCGGTGCCACAGGCTCCCGGCTGAACACGCAGGCCACGCCCATGCGCTTGCCGTCGCGCGGCGCCTGGTGGTGCTTGCGCAAGCGCTGGCGCAGCTGGGCCAGCAGCGGATCGTGCGTGACGGCGGCCAGGTCGTCGATTTGCACTTCGTGCGCAAGCCGCTTGCCGCCGGCTGCCCCCACCCCGATGAACAGCTGGCGCCGTGCGGCCGCACCGCGGGCCCAGGCCGCCATCGCCGTCTTCGCGGCCACCTGGTCGCAGGCGTCGATGACGGCGTCGGCATCGGCCGGCAGCAGTCCCGGCCAGTTCTCAGGCGTCACGAAGTCGTCGACGACGTGGACCTGGCAGCCCGGGTGGATTTGCGCGATGCGCTCGCGCATGGCCAGCACCTTGGCCTGGCCCACCGTGCTGTCCAGCGCATGGATCTGGCGGTTGATGTTCGATTCGGCGATGTGGTCCATGTCGACCAGCGTGAGCTGCGCCACGCCGCTGCGGGCCAGGGCTTCGGCGGCCCAGGATCCGACGCCACCGATGCCCACCACGACGGCGTGCGCGCAGCGGATGGCGCCGGCACCGGCCATGCCGTAGAGCCGCTCCAGGCCACCGAAGCGCCGCGCCAGATCCGGTTCGTCTGGCGCGATCATGGCAAGCACTCCAGGCACCAGTTCCGACAACGCGAGACCAGCACGACACTGGCTGCACGGTTCGAAGCATTCCACCCACCATCGAAACCGTTCTCGCAGAAGCCGTGCGACGCCAGCACCCAGTCGTTCGAACTCTCCCGCGCTCGGATCACAATAGCAAAGTTCAAAAATAACTCCTCAGTTTCGCCGCCCGCCAACATTGCTTTGCAGGCGAGCAGGCATGCAGTTCGGTACCTTGCGTCGCGACCTTGGCGCACAACACCAACGAAGCTTCCATGTCGGCAAATTCAGGCCAGCGCCCTGCACTTCCGAGGCACTCGACACAGCCAATGCCCCACAGTATGCGGCTCGCGAGAGATCTGCGAACCGCAAGCTCCGGATAAAAGACCGTGAAGAACCGACCTTGAATCAAATATGCAAGAAGATAGAAAGAAGATCCATATCTTCAACAGTTTCATGAATCCCTATGGTGGCAGCGAGCAGGAAACGCTGTTTCTCTACGAAAATCTCAAAGAGGTCGCAGATGTGTCGATGTGGGCAGCGTCGTCCCGCGCTTCAAAGATACTCTTGGAAGAACACCAAATTCGCAAGATATCCGTCCTTTCCAGAAACGTTCCCCAAGGTGGCACCTACGTATTTGCGGGCGCGCACTGGAGGAACAAGGCGTGGCCGCTCTTCATCACTCCACCGGAGCGGCTGATTTACATTTTCAATACGTTCCATCCCAAAATCGCGGCTCTGATAGGAAAGCTTCCTTTCTGGCTACGATGGCCGGATGCGGAAATTGTTCTGATCAGCGAGTTCCAAAAGAACATTCTGGGGCTCGCAGGCGTGGTGCATCCTTCTCCGATCGACGCGTCGAGGTTCCTTCCCGCCGAAGCAGCTGATCGCCCATTCACGGTAGGCCGGATGAGTCGAGACACCGCCGACAAGCATCACGCCGAGGACAAAGACTTGTACTGCGCGCTGCTGGATATGGGCTGCCATCTCGAAATCCAAGGAGGCACCGTTCTTCAGGAGCAACTAGGCAGGAGGCCGAATTGCAACCTCCTCGCTGAAGGAACTTTTGCAGCAGAAGTATTTCTCAATCGCCTGGATGTCTTTTGCTACCGCAGCGGAACGCATGTGGAAACCTTTGGCCGAGTCGTGCTGGAGGCCATGGCATGTGCTCTACCCGTGGTCTGCCATGTTCACGGTGGTTACGCCGAGCATATTGAACACGGCGAGAACGGATTCTTGTTTCGCACGACGGCCGAGGCGGTCGACATCATCGGCACCTTGAAGGCCGATCCGGCGATGCGCCATCGCATTGGCGCACAAGCCCGCGCAACAGTCGAGAGACTATTTTCCCGCGATGCCTTGCGTAGGCGCACCAGATTTTATGTGGACCGACTGGAAAAACCAGAAGCGTCCAGCGCTCCTGGCCATGCGATTTGAATACTGAGGCGGCGCCACGACAGATGTCGTGGCGCCGTCGGTTCTTGCGCAAACTGCATCAACGCATCTTGGCCAGACGGTCCTTGGCAGCCGCGGCCGCTTCGGACTGCGGATAGACCTTGATGAGGTCTTCCAGCGTCTTGCGTGCGCCGCGCACTTCCTTGAGCTCCAGCTGGCAGTTGGCGATCGACAGCGCGGCCTCGGGTGCGCGCGGGTGGTTCGCGTCCGCCGTCAGCATGTTCTTGAAGTTGCCGATGGCAGCCTGGTAGTCGCGCGTGGCGTACTGGGCATTGCCCAGCCAGAACAAGGCCAGCGCGCGGTAGCCGCTCTGCGGGTAGCGCTTCATGAACTCGGTAAAGGCGGTGCCGGCGGGCGCGAAGTCACCCTTACGGAACACCGCCAGCGCGGCCTCGTAGTCGCGCGTCTCGGCCGGATCGGCCAGGAACTCGCGGCCGTCCACCGTCACCTTGGTCGGCTCGAACTTGCGCAGGCGCTCGTCCACGCCCTGGGCGATGTCCTTCTGGCGGCGCTGCATCTCGGCGACGTCGCGGGCCAGTTGTTCTTCTTGCCCACGTGACTTCGCCAGGTCGGCACGCAGAGCGTCGATCTGGGTCTGCAGGTCGAGCAGGCTGCGCCGCATCTGGGTGTTCTCATCGTTCACCCGGCGCAGTTCCTCCCCGGCCTTTTGCTGCGCGGCCTGCAGCGCATCGTGGCGCTGGCGCAGCTCCAGGATGGCGCGGCGCGCCTCGTCGTCGCCGAACAACGCGTGCGCCGGCATGCTGGCCAGCAGTGCCATGCCCAGGCAGGCCGCCGCGGCCGCGCGCGCGCCGGCACGCATCACTGCTGTCGTGCGCATGCGCTTCAACGGTAGGTGATTTCGGCGCGGCGGTTCTTGGCGTAGGCGGCCTCGTCAGAACCTTGCACCGCCGGCTTTTCCTTGCCGAAGCTCACGGCTTCCACCTGGTTGTCGCCGACACCCAGCAGCACGAGCGAGCGGCGAACGGCTTCGGCGCGCTTCTGGCCCAGGGCCAGGTTGTACTCGCGGCCGCCGCGCTCGTCGGTGTGGCCTTCGACCACGCTCTTGCGGTTGCGGTCGGCACGCAGGAAGCGGGCGTTGTTCTCGACCGTGGTCTGCTCGTTGGCTTCGATGCTGTAGCTGTCGTAGCCGAAGTACACGGTGCGTGCGCCAGCCGGGCCTGCGGCCAGGTCGTTGGACTTGCTCAGGTCCACGGGTGCCACGCTGCTCTGGCCGACGTTGCCGGCGCCAGCGCCTTGCGAGCCGATGGTCGAGGCCGACGTGCCAGCCTTGTCCTGGACCGGCACATCGTCCAGCTTCACGGGCGAACTGCAACCCACCAGAGCGGCGGCGACGATCGCGGTCAATACGAACTGCTTCATTTACACACTCCCCTTTTTGACAAAAAAACCGGTACTCAAGCCTTCAGGAACGGGCCCCAGTCGGGCTCGCGGATGTCGCCCGCCTGGCCGGCCAGGCGGGCCTTGATCTTGCCGTCCAACGTGGTGGTCATCAGCGCCTCGCGGCCATTCTGGACCGTGGCGTAGACCAGCAGCTTGCTGTTGGGCGCAAAGCTCGGGCGTTCGTCGGCGGTGGTGTCGGTGATGCCGGCCACGGTGGAGCTCGCCAGTTCCATGACCTGCAGCCGGAACGCGCCGCCGATGCGCGACACATAGGCCAGCCAGCGGCCATCCGGGCTCAGCGCCGGCGAGATGTTGTAGCTGCCGCTGAAGGTCACGCGCTCGGCCGCACCGCCGGACGCCGGCATGCGGTAGATCTGCGGCGCACCGCCACGGTCGCTGACGAAATACAGGCTCTTGCCGTCGGGCGAGAACGCAGGTTCGGTGTCGATGCTGTTGGACTGGGTCAGCCGGCGCGGTTCGCCGCCGTTGCTGTCGATCGCGTAGAGCTGCGAGCCGCCGTCGCGCGTGAGCGTCACGGCCAGCGTTCGGCCGTCCGGCGACCAGGCTGGCGCGCTGTTGGAGCCGCGGAAGTTGGCCACCAGCCGGCGCCGGCCGCTGGCGACGTCGTGCACGTAGACCACGGGCTTGCGCGACTCGAAGGACACATAGGCCAGTTGCTGGCCGGTTGGCGACCAAGCCGGCGAGATGATGGATTCGGGGCTGGCCAGCGCGGTCTGGCTGTTCTCGCCATCGGCATCGGCCACCCACAGCGTGTAGCGCTGGCCAGCCCGCGTCACGTAGGCGATGCGTGTGGAAAACACACCGCGTTCCCCCGTCAGCTTTTCGTAGACGTAGTCGGCGATGCGGTGGGCCGACAGGCGCAGGTCGGCCTGCACCACGCTGTAGCTCTGGCCGCCCAGGTCCTGGCCACGCACCACGTCCCACAGACGAAAGCGCACGTCGAAACGGCCATCGGCCAGCCGCGTCACGCTGCCGGTCAGCAAGGAGTCGGCGGCGCGCTGGCGCCACAGCGCCATGTCGGGCCGCGACGCCTCGTCGAGCGCGGCGCCGGAGACATCGACGCCGCGGAATTGGCCGCTGCGCTCGAGGTCGGCCTGCACGATGGCGGCAATCTTCTGGGGCGACTGGTCGTCGCCCCGGAAGGTGGCGACGGCAATGGGCAACTGGGTCAGGCCCACACCCGTGACTTCGACGCGAAACTGCGCCCAGGCGGGCAAGGCCCCGGCGAGCGCCAGCCCTGCAACACAGTGCCGACGTCGGGGAGAAAACTCGAATGGCATGGAGGAAATGTAATGAACGCGAGCCACTCGGGTCAGATCAACCCCAGGAAGTTCCCGTTCAAGGTTTCAAAATGTTGTGGGTGCAGCCAGCACCGATGGTGGGATCCACGATCCCTCCCACGCCATAGGACGGGAGCGCGATCGCATGCCCGACACAGCCTGCGGAATTGGCGGACACAAGCCCTGCGCGCAAGCGCTTCCACCCGCCGACGGCCGGCAGGCACGGGAATGGGAGGTGGCTAGGCACGGGAGGCGGTGACGAGACGGTGGCGGTAGCACCACAGCCAGCGAGGATAGCAGAGTCGGAAGGCGCGAATCCGCGCCGCTTGGCACCGATAATGCCGCGCCCGCGGTCGTGCCACGCCCGCGTTCGCGCACCGCCCTGCCCTCGATGGACCGTTCTTGAATCTACGTCTTGTTCTTGCATGCCTGATGGCCATGGCGGTCGGGCTTCCGATGGCGGTGGTGAGCATCTCCAAAGCCTTGCTCCTGGTCAGCGCGCTGGGCCTTGTACTGTGGCCCGCGCTGCACGGAAGGCGTGACCTTGCCGCAGCGCGGCTGCGCTCTCCACCGGTCCTGCTGGCGGCACTCGCCTTCCTGGCCTTGTCGCTGTTGTGGACCACGGCGCCCAGCGGCGAGGCGCTCGGCGCGCTGGGCAAGCATGCCAAGCTGCTGCTGATCCCTGTCCTCGTGCTGTTCCTGCGCACCCGGCGCGAGGCATTGATCGCGCTCGCCTGGTTCGTCGGCGCCCAGGTGTTCCTGCTGCTGAGTTCCTGGCTGCTGGTGCTGGGCGTGCCCGTGCCCTGGGCCACGGCCGACACGGCCACCATCGACCACGCCGTCTTCACGAACTACCTGGGCCAGTCCATCATGACGGCCACGCTGGCAGCCATCTGCTGGCACCTGCGCGGCTACCTGCCGCGGCCCTGGATGCGCCAGGCGGCGATCGCGGTGGCCGCACTCGGGCTGGCCAGTACCTTGTTGGTGATGCCGGGCCGCACCGGCCACCTGGTGGCCACCGCCGTGATCTCGCTGGCGCTGCTGTGGCTGCTTCCGCGGCGGATGCGCTTTCTTGGCGTGCTGGCGCCCATCGCCGTGGCGGCGCTGCTGCTGGTCGTCTCCGAACCCATGCGCTACCGCGCCGGCCTGGTGGTGGACGAGAGCCTGGCATTCGCCGAACGGGCCGAAACCCGGTCGTCCTCGGGCGAGCGGCTGAACTTCTGGCACCGCTCGGTCCAGGCCATCGCCGAACGCCCCTGGAGCGGCTTCGGCGTGGGCAGCTTCAACCAGCAGTACAGGCGCCTCGATGCAGGACGCGGCAACCCGTTTACCTACAGTGTCAGGAACCCGCACCAGGAGTTCCTCCTGTGGGGCGTGGAGGCCGGCGTCGGCGCGATGCTGCTACTGTGCGCATTGCTGTACTCCCTTTACCGCGACCTGTGCCTGGGCGAACGGCCTGCTGTGCGCGCCGGTGCCTCGGCCGTGGCCGCCCTGCTGATCTCCTGCATGTTCAATTCCATCCTGTTCGACGCGGCCATCGGTGATTTCTTCTGCGTCACCATCGGCCTGCTGATGGCGTTGAGTCTGCGCACCGCCCCGGAGCCGGCGCAGGCGACGGGCCGCGCCGCATGACCACCACTGCGAGCACATCCGCCCCCAAGGCCTCGATCGGCCAACGCCTGCGGCGCGTCTGGCCTTACTTCCGCTCCGCCCGCGCGGGTTGGGCGCTGCTGGTGCTGGCCACTGCCGTGGTCGCCGCGACGGAACCCATGATCCCGGCCCTGCTCAAGCCGCTGCTGGACCGCGGCTTCCAGCGCGACAGCCTGCCGCTGTGGGCGATCCCGGTCGCGCTGCTGGGCCTGTTCGGCCTGCGCGGGCTGGCGGCGTTCACAGCCAACTACGCGCTCGGCCGCATCGCCAACCAGGGCCTGCTGCAGCTGCGGCGCGAACTGTTCGCCAAGATCCTCTCCGGTGACCTGCGGCTGTTCCGCAGCCAGTCGGCCAGCTCGCTGGCCAACACCGTGGTCTACGAAGTGCAGACCGGCTCGCAGGTGCTGGTCGGCGCCATCATGGCTTTCTCGCGCGACAGCCTCACGCTGCTGGCGCTGGTCGGCTACCTGCTCTACCTGAACTGGAAGCTGACCCTGATCGTGGCCTTGCTGATCCCGGCGGTCGCCTGGGTCATGGGCGTGCTGTCGCGCCGGCTCTACAAGCTCACGCGGGCCAGCCAGAGCTCCACGGATGCGCTGGCCTACGTGGTCGAGGAAAACGTGCTGGCGCACCGCGATGTGCGACTGCAGTCCGCGCAAGCCTTGCAGCAGCAGCGCTTCAACGAACTCAGCGAGCGGCTGCGCCAGCTGTCGATGAAGTCCGTCGTGGCCTCCTCCACCATGTCGCCGCTCACCCAGATGCTGGTGGCCGTGGCCATGTCGGCCGTGATCGCCATTGCGCTGGTGCAAAGTGCCGACGACGGCACCTCGGTCGGCAGCTTCGTCGCCTTCATCACCGCGATGCTGCTGCTGGTGTCTCCGATCAAGCACCTGTCGGAAGTGGCCAACCCGATCACGCGCGGGCTGGCCGCCATCGAGCGGGCCCTGGAGCTCATGCAGCAGACCGAGGACGAGCGCGGTGGCAGCTTCAGCCTGCCGCGTGCGCGCGGCGACATCGCGCTCGAGGGCGTGACCGTGCAGTTCGACGGCAGCGGCCAGCCGGCCCTCGATGCCCTGGACCTGCGCGTCGCCGCCGGCGAGACCGTCGCCCTGGTCGGCGCCTCCGGTGCCGGCAAGACCACGCTCGTGAACCTGCTGCCGCGCTTCCTGGAACCCACCGCGGGCCGGGTGGCGCTGGACGGCCATGCGGTGCAGGACTGGGACGTGATGGCGCTGCGGCGCCAGTTCGCCGTCGTCAGCCAGCACGTGGTCATGCTCAACGACAGCGTGGCCGCCAACGTGGCGCTGGGCCAGCCGCTGGACCGCGAGCGGCTGGCGCGATGTCTGGTCGACGCCAACCTGGACAAACTGGTCGCCGAACTGCCGCAGGGCATGGACACGCTGGTCGGCCACAACGCTGCCCAGCTCTCCGGTGGCCAGCGCCAGCGCCTGGCGATCGCCCGTGCGCTCTACAAGGATGCACCCGTGCTGATCCTGGACGAGGCCACCTCGGCCCTGGACACCGAGTCCGAACGCGCCGTGCAGGCCGCGCTGCAGCGTTTGATGCAGGGCCGCACCACGCTGGTCATCGCCCACCGGCTGTCCACCGTACAGCACGCCGACCGCATCGTCGTCATGGAAGCCGGCCGCATCGTCGAGACCGGCTCCCACGCCGAACTGCTGGCGCGCGACGGCGCCTACGCCCGCCTGCACGGCCTGGGCCTGCCCGGGTGAGCGAACGCCGCAGCGACCCGGCATGGACCGTGGTGCTGGCCGGCGTGGCGGCCGCCCTGCATGTGGGCAAGCTGCCGCCGGCCCTGCCCGTGCTGCGCGAGGCGCTGGAGCTGTCGCTGGTGCAGGCCGGCTTCCTGCTCTCGCTGGTGCAGCTGGCCGGCATGGGCCTGGGCCTGGCGGTCGGCCTGGCGGGGGAGAGCCTGGGCCTCAAGCGCTGCATGGCCACGGGGCTGGTGCTGCTGAGCGCGGCCAGCCTGGCCGGCGGCTTCGCCCAGGACGCGACCGCCCTGCTCGTCCTGCGTGCGCTGGAGGGCTTCGGCTTCCTGCTGGCCGTCACGCCCGGCCCCAGCCTGATCCGCCGGGTCGCGGCGCCCGGCGAACTCGACGCCAAGCTCGGCTGGTGGGGTGCCTGCATGCCGCTGGGCACGGCCACGGCGCTGCTGGCCGGCCCCTGGCTGCTGCCGCGGCTGGGCTGGTCGGGCTGGTGGTGGCTGCTGGCCGCCCCGTCGTTGGCCATGGCGGCCCTGCTCTGGCTGGCGCTGCCGGCCGACGCGCGCAGCGCAGCCCCGGGGCGCGGCGCCTGGTCCGCGCGGCTGCGCCGCACGCTGGCCGCACCCGGGCCCTGGTTGCTGGGCGCCAGCTTCGCCATGTACGCCGGCCAGTGGCTGGCCGTGGTCGGTTTCCTGCCCACGGTGTTCGCGCAAGCCCAGGTCGGCGCCCAGCTGGCTGGCGCGCTGACGGCACTGGTGGCAGCCGTCAACATCGGCGGCAACATCGCCGCGGGCCGGCTGCTGCGCCGGGGCACAGCCCCGCGCAAGTTGCTGTGGACCGGCTTTTCCGCCATGGCACTGGGCGCCATGCTGGCCTTCCTGCCGGCGCTGGACGCCGGCCCTGCCGTCCGCACCGGCGCCGTGCTGCTGTTCTCACTGGTCGGCGGCCTGGTCCCGGCCACGTTGTTCGCGCTGTGTGTACGGCTGGCGCCAGGCAGCGACACCGTCGCCACCACCGTGGGCTGGATGCAGCAGTGCTCGGCGGTGGGGCAGTTCGCGCTGCCGCCGCTGGTCGGCTGGGTCGCACGGCTGGCGGGCGGCTGGCAATGGACCTGGGCGCTGACCGGGCTGTGCTGCGTGGCCGGCGCGCTGCTGGCTTGGCGCATGACTGCGACGCGGGGCTGACAGGCCTCGCCGACAATCCAGGCATGTCTTCGCCTTCTCCCAGCCTCAGCGTCGTCATCGCCGCCAAGAACGAGGCCCACCACATCGCCGACTGCGTGCGTTCGGCCAGCTTCGCCGACGAGATCCTGGTGCTGGACTCCGGCAGCACCGACGCCACCGCTGCCCTGGCGGCCGAACAGGGAGCACGCGTCGTTCCCACCGACTGGCCCGGCTACGGTCCGCAGCAGCAGCGCGGCATCGCCATGGCCCGCTGCGACTGGGTGCTGTCGCTCGATGCGGACGAACGCATCAGCCCCGAGCTGCAGGCCGAGATCCGTGCGGCCATCGCCTCCGGCGCCGCCGACGGCTACCGGCTGCCGCGCCTGTCCAGCTTCTGCGGCCAGTTCATCCACCACAGCGGCTGGCGGCCGGACTACACACTGCGTCTCGTGCGGCGCGAGAAAGCCGGCTTCACCGCGCACCTGCTGCACGCCCACATGACCGTGGACGGCACGCGGCAGGACCTGCGCCACAGCCTGGTCCACTACAGCTACCAGGACCTGGACGACGTGCTGGAGAAGCTCAACCGCTATTCCGCGGTCGGCGCACGCGACATGCAGGCGCGCGGCAAGAAGGCTTCGCTGGGCAGCGCCATCGTGCACGGCCTGTGGGCCTTCGTGCGGACCTACCTCGTGCGCCAAGGCTTCCGCGACGGGCGCGCGGGCTTCCTGATCGCCGTCTACAACGCCGAGACGACCTTCTACAAGTACCTCAAGCTCATGGCACTGAACACGCCCAGGCAACCGTAGGTGCCGCACAGTCGTTGCACCGAGTTGTAAAAGTTCTGTAAGGAGGTGCTGGTTTCGCAGGCCTCGTGCGTCATACACAGTAAGAGCACCTACCGAGGCGTGTGCCATCCGCGCGCCCTCCCGGTCTCCTGCCTGCCACGCATCTCCAGACGAGGACACCAACCGATGAACTTCCGCACCGCCGGGCGGCTTGCCGCCTGCGCCGCCGCCTTGCTGATCGCCAGCGCTGCACAGGCCGACTACCTCTGGCTGCAATCCGAAGGCGGGCGTGCCAAGGTCTACGTCGGCGAACTCGGCAAGCCGCTGGCGCAGCTTCCCGCGCTGGGCGACGCCAGGCCCGTCTTGCCCGAAGGCAAGACGCTGCCGCTGGAAACGGCCGCCAACCACTACGCCTTCCAGCCGCAGGCGGGCGACCTGCGCTTCACGGCCGTGCGCACCGGCGACGGCGTGCTGACCTACCTCCAGGCCCGCTTCGGGCGCGCCGAGACCAAGCCCCTCAACGACCTCGAGCTCGTGCCCACCGAGCCCGGCGGCAACCGCTTCCAGCTGTTCTTCAAGGGCCGGCCCGTGGCGGCCAGCCAGGTCCATGTGGAGACCAGCGAGGGCTGGCGCCGTGTGCTCGCGCCGGCGCAGGACGGCACCGTGGGTTTCACGCCGTGGATGCCGGGCCTGTACGTGCTGGAGGTCACGGCGCGCGTCAACAACGGCAGCGTCACGCTGGATGGCAAGACGTACGAGGACGTGCGCCACACCGCCACGCTGAGCTTCGAGGTGCCGCGCTGAACGCGCCGGTCGCCATGGGCACCACCGTGCTGCAGCGCCTGCGGGCTGCCGGGCTGCAGCCCACCGTCGCGCGCATCGGTTTGCTCCAGGTGCTGGAGTCCGCCGCACCCGGCTGCCTGAGCGCCGATGACCTGTTCCAGCACATGCTGCAGCGGGGCACGCGCGTCAGCGTAGGCACGGTCTACCGCGTGGTGCAGCAGTTGCTCGTGGCCGGCCTGTTGGTGCACGAATGGGATGGGCAGCGCCGCGCGCTCTACGGCATCAAGTCCGAGGGCGTCGATGCCCGGGTGGTGCGGCTGGTCTGCCGCCGCAGCGGCCGCACCGTCACGCTGGCCGATCCTGAACTGCGTGCACGGCTGCTGGCTGCGGCTGCGGCGCAGGGCCAGGATCTGCGAGGCCAGGCGCTCAGCGTGGTGGTTGATAGCCTCGTGCCGATGCCAGCCAGGACCACGCAACGGCCGCGGCTGGTCGCCTGATCCCAGGCGCGCCTGATGCGCGCCACCGCTCACCGCATCGGGGCGGCAACGGGCCAGGCACCGCCAGCGCGCTCAGCCCGGCACGGGCTCCGGCCGCAACCACAGCCAGCACAGCACGGCGGCCATGCATCCGCAGGCCAGCGCGCTCACCCACCAGCGGCTGCCGGCCCACAGCAAGATGGCCGCGCAGGCCGACATGGCCAGCGTGGCGTGCCACTTGGCACGCCGGCTCACACGGCCGCCGGCCTGCCAGTCGCGGATCAGCTGGCCGAACACCCTGTGGTCCAGCAGCCAGCGGTGCAGCCGGGGCGAGCTGCGCGCCGCCGCCCAGGCCGCGATCAGCACGAACACCGTGGTCGGCAGGCCCGGCACGAACAGGCCGACCACGCCCGTGGCCAGCGACACACAGGCCAGCAGCAGCAACAGCCAGCGCCACGGTGCAGGCAGAGGCTGCACGGCCGGCGCACCCGCTGCGGGGCTGTCACTGGAGCGCGGATCGTCGGTCGGCATGGCTGGGCTGCATTCTGGCCCAGCGCTCTTGGGCCGGAAACGGCGCGGACGGCCCACACAACACCGACTCGTCCAGAATGTCGAATGTCTTATCCTCAAAATTGATGAAATCCAAGACATGATCTCCACGGCTTCGCCTGCACCGCCAGCCCGCCGCCGCGGCCTCGCGTATTGGATTGCCATCGCTCTGGCCTGGGCCGTGCTGGTGGCCGTGGTGGTGCTGCTGCTCCTCGTGGAACGCTTTGCGGAACGCCACGCCGCGCGCACGGCCACGGCCGCGCTGGCGCAGATCGGCTGGCAGATGCGCGACCAGCTGGACCGCGGCATGGCCTACCGCTACGAGGAGTTGCGCATCCTCTCCGGCCTGCAGGACATGCAGCCGGGCCAACGGCCCGAGCAGCGGCGCGCCGTGCTGGAGCGCGTGCAGCAGAGCTTTCCGCTGTACGCCTGGATCGGCTATGTGCACCGTGACGGCCGCGTGGAGGCGGCCACCGGCGGGCTGCTCGAAGGCCAGGATGTGTCCAAGCGGCCCTGGTTTCAGGGCGGCGTGCAGGGCGCCTTCGTCGGGGATGTGCACGCCGCCCTGCTGCTGGAAAAGCTGCTGCCGCAGCAGCAGGAGCCGTGGCGTTTCGTCGACGTCGCCATGCCGGTCCGCGACGCGGGCGGCGGCCTGCAGGCCGTGCTGGGCGCGCACCTGAGCTGGGAATGGGCGCGCGACCTGCAGCGCAACCTGCTGGCGCAGGCCGAATCCGTCTACCAGGCACAGCTCTTCGTGGTCGATGCCAAACGCACGGTGCTGCTGGGCCCGGCCGGCACCGAAGGCAAGCCGCTGGATTTGCCCGCCGTCGGCGAACTGCGTGCCGCCGCGGGCGCCGCCATGCGTCACTGGGGCGACGGCCGGCACTACGCGACGGCCATCGTGCCCACCGTGGGCCAGGACAACTACCCCGGCCTGGGCTGGGTGGTGGTGGTGCGCCAGGCCGAACAGGAGGCCTTCGCCGACTACCACCAGCTGCAGCGCGAGATGGTCATCGGCGGCATCGCCGTATGCCTGCTGGCCGCACTGTGCGCGCCGCTGGCGGCCCAGCGGCTGACGCGGCCCCTGCACCGGCTGACGCAGGCGGTCGGTGCGCGCCGCGCTGGCCAGGCCAGGCCGATTCCGCTGCAGACGGCCTACCGCGAGGTCGAACTGTTGTCGCGCGCGCTGGCCGATGCAGACGCGCGCGAGGCGCATGACCGCGCCGAACTCGAGCAGGTCAACGCCGGGCTGGAAGCGCGCATCGCCGAACGCACGGCCCAGATCCGCGCCAGCCAGGCCCAACTGCACACCATCACCGACAACATTCCCGCGCTGGTGGCCGATGTCGACCGCACGCTGCGCTACCGCTTTGCCAACCGCGCCTACCTGGACTGGTTCGGCAAGGACCCGGACGCGTTGATCGGCGAGACCATGGAATCCCTCTACGGCGAGGCCGCCGTGCGCCTGTGGCAGCCCGAACTGGCCCGCGTGCTGCAGGGTGAGCGCGTGCAGTTCGAGCGTAGCATGGTGGTGCGCGGCCAGCGCCAGCACAGCACGGCCATCTACCTGCCCTACCGCAATGGGCAAGGCCAGGTCGACGGCTTCCATGCGCTGGTCTTCGACACCACGGCCAGCAAGGAGCTGGAACTGCGGCTGGAGAGCGAAGCCACCCGCGACGCGCTGACCGGCCTGCCCAACCGCCGCCTGCTGCAACGCAACCTGCCTGCTGCGCTGGCGCGCTCGGAGCGCCAGGGCCACAGCCTGGCCTTGCTGTTCCTGGACCTGAACGGTTTCAAAGCCGTCAACGACACACACGGCCACGAGGCCGGCGACGAACTGCTGCGCCAGGTCGGTCAGCGCCTGGTGGCTGCCGTGCGCGTCACCGACACGGTGGCGCGGCTGGCTGGGGACGAGTACGTGGTGCTGCTCGAGCCGGTCGGCGATCCGCTGGCCGACCCCGCCGCCGTGGCCGCCAAGATCGATGCCACCATCGCCGCGCCCTTCGTGCTCGAGGCGGCCACGGTGCAGGTCTCCGTCAGCATCGGCAGCGCGGTCTACCAGCCGCGTTGCGGCATATCGGCCGACGAATTGCTCTCGGGTGCCGACAGCGCGATGTACGCCGCCAAGCGCTCCGGCCGCAAGCCGATGTGAAACAAGGTGTCTGTGGGCCTTGCGCGGGCGGCGCCGGTCCCCATGTCCTGGGCAACGGCCCGCTGGCCTGCTGGAGGAATTCCGCCGATGTTCAAACGTGTGTCGCTGCTGTGGACCCTGGTCCGGGGTGACCTGATGAAGTTCTGGTGGGCGCTGCGCGACCCGCGTGCGCCGCGCTGGTTCAAGCTGGCTGCGGCCGGCCTGCTGGTCTACCTGCTGAGCCCGGTCGATCTGCTGCCCGATGCCATCCCGTTCCTCGGGGTTGTCGACGACCTGGTGCTGCTGCCACTGGCCCTGCGCTGGCTGCTCGCGCGCCTGCCAGCAGGATTGCAGGCCGACTTGGCGGCCCGCGCCGGCTGAAGCTCAGCGCTCGGCCGGTACCAGCCTCGCCAGCGCGTCGAGTACACGCGCCACCGACTGCGCTGCGCGTGCATCGGCCAGGCCGCCCTCGGCATCGAACGCCTCGTTCGCCCGGCCGAGCGCGAACTGCTGCGGCACCACCAGCATGGCGAAGGCCATCTGCAGATACTGCCGAACGAAGTTCATGGCACGCAGGCCGCCCAGCGGCCCGGGCGAGGCCGACAGCAGCCCTACCGGCTTGTCGGCGGTGCTGGTCAGGCCCGCAGGATGGCCGTCGGCCGCCTGGATGCGCGACAGCCAGTCGAAGGCGTTGACGAACAGCGGCGTCGGAAAGCCGTTGTACTCGGGCGTCACCACCAGCACGGCCGTGCTCTCGGCAATGGCCTGCTGCAAGGCCAGCGCGCCGGCCGGCACGCCCTCGGCGGCCTCCAGGTCGCCGTCGTAGACCGGCAGCGCCAGCGTACGCAGGTCCAGCAGCTGCGCCTGCCAGCCGCCCGCCTGTGCCACGCGCGCCGCATGGCGCGCCAGCTGGACATTCAAGGAGCCGGTGCGTGCGCTGGCGGGGATGACGAGGAGACGGCGTGCAGACATGGATGAACTTCGGGAACAAGAACATGGAACGCCGCCCGACGGGTCGGCCGGGCGGCATTGTGGCCCAAGTCGGGCGTTCGCCCTTGGCTTCGCCGCGCCATGCAAAAGACGGTCGGGCGCCCGACCATAATCCGCCCGCCACCAACCACGGGAGAAGACATGCACAAGCGAAATTTCCTGGCCGGCGCCGCGCTGGCCGCCGCCGGCGCGGCCCGGGCCCAGGGTGCCGCCAAGCCGGCCGCTGGCGGCCAGCCCACGCTGCTCACGGTGGGCGGCGCGATCGGCAAGGGCAACCGCGGGCCGCTGGACAAGGCGCTGGACCAGATGATGGCCAAACACAAGGTGCAGTTCAGCACCGCTTTCGCCTTCGACGGCGTGGCGCTGCAGCGCCTGGTGCGCGTGCACATCACGCCCACGCTGGAATACGACAACAAAAAGCACAAGCTGAGCGGCCCGCTGCTGACCACCGTGCTGGCCGAAGCCGGCGCCGACCTCAAGGCCCCGCTGCGCCTGGGCCTACGCGCGGTCGACGGCTACAACGCCGTCCTCTCGCTGGCCGACGTGCAGGCCTACCGTATGGTGGTGGCCACGCACCTGGACGACCAGCCCATGGCGCTCGGTGGCCTGGGCCCGCAATGGGCGGTGTACGACGCCGACAACCTGTCCGCGTTCAAGGACAAGCCCGTGCACGAGCGCTTTGCACTGTGCCCCTGGGGCGTCTATTACATCGACGTCGCGCTGCAGGGCTGAGCGCCCTGCCCTGATCGATGGATCAGTCGCGCTCGCGGTCTTCGAGTGCGCGGTTCAGGCCCAGTGCACCCAGCGTGCAGGCTGCGCCGGACAGCAGGTAGACGCTCACGTAGCCCAGGCCGAAGTGGGCCGACAGGCCCAGTGCCACCAACGGCGCGAAGGCCGCACCGAACAGCCAAGCGATGTCGGAGGTCAGCGCCGCGCCCGTGTAGCGGTAGCGCGGTGCGAAGTTGGCCGTCACCGTGCCGGAGGACTGGCCATAGGACAGCCCCAGCAGGATGAAGCCCAGCAGGATGAACACGTCCTGGCCCAGCGTGCCGCCATCGAGCAGCGTGGGCGCGAAGCCACTGAACACCGCGATCATGGCCGCCAGCGTGCCCAGCGTGCGACGGCGGCCGTAGCGGTCGGCCAGCCGGCCCGACATCGCGATGCTGGCCGCGCACAGGAAGCCGCCCAGCACCTGGATCAGCAGGAAGCCGACGATGGACTGCTCGGTGTACAGCTGGATCCAGGACAACGGGAACACCGTGACCAGGTGGAACAGCGCATAGCTGGCCAGCGCCGCGAAGGCACCGATGAACACGTTGGCGCCCTGCGTGCGCACCAGTTCGGTGGCGGAGACGGGCTCGAGTTCACGCTGGTTCAGTTGCTCCTCCACGTCCTCGGCCACCACCAGCCGCAGCCGCGCGAACAGTGCCACCACGTTGATCGCGAACGCGACGAAGAAGGGGTAGCGCCAGCCGTAGTCGAGGAAGTCGGCATGCGACAGCGCGCCGTACAGGTAGGCGAACAGTGCGCTGGCCAGGATGAAGCCGATCGGTGCGCCCAGCTGGCCCAGCATGGCATACCAACCGCGCCGGCCCTTGGGTGCGTTCATCGCCAGCAGCGACGGCAGGCCGTCCCAGGAGCCGCCCAGAGCCAGCCCCTGGCCGATGCGCAGCGCGGCCAGCAGCCAGACCGCCGTGAAGCCCAGGCTCGCGGTCCCGGGCAGGAAGGCGATCCCGGCGGTCGAGGAGCCGAGCAGGAACAGCGCAATCGTCAGCTTGGTGGCCCGGCCCCAGCGGCGCTGGATGGCCATCGAGACCACGGTACCGATCGGCCGCGCGATGAAGGCCAGCGCGAACAGCGCGAATGACCACAGGGTGCCGTCGAGCCGCTGCATGTGCGGAAAGAACACCGCGGGAAACACCAGCACCGAGGCGATGCCGTAGACAAAGAAGTCGAAGTATTCGGAAGTCCGGCCGATCACCACGCCGACGGCGATGTCGCCCGGGTCGACGTGGTTCTCGGTTTCAGGAAAGCGCCCGTGCTGGCGCTCGTCGAAGGAAATGGGAAGGGTTGCTGCTTGGCTGATGCTGGACATCGAGCGGTCTCCACTGGGTTTGCCACTTGCCTATCGAGAGGCCACTATATACCGTGGCATGTGGGCGCCGCGCTTGATGTAGGACAAAACGTCCAATCGCCCAAGCCATGAAGCCCGGATACATTTCCGGGTTATCTGCAACCCGGAGTAACCCGCAGAGGGTTGCCCGAACCCCCGTTCAACAGCATGCGCCTACTGAACCTCCTCCGAGCACCGCTTCTACTCGCCATGGCCGGCCTGCTGGCCGGCTGCAGCAAGATGGTCGTGCTCTTTCCAGCCGGCGACGTCGCGGCCCAGCAAGGTCGGCTGGTGGTCATCGCCACTTTGCTGATGCTGCTGATCGTGGTGCCGGTGATCTTCCTGATCCTGCTATTCGCCTGGCGCTACCGCCAGGACGGCAAGCATGCCCAGACCGACTACGACCCGGAGTGGCACCACTCCACCAAGCTCGAACTGGTGATCTGGTCGGCCCCGCTGGTCATCATCATCGCGCTGGGCGCGCTGACCTGGATCAGCACCCACCAGCTCGACCCGTACCGCCCGCTGGACCGCATCGCCGCCGGCAAGCCCATCCCCGAGAACACCAAGCCGCTGGAGGTGCAGGTGGTCTCGCTGGACTGGAAGTGGCTGTTCTTCTACCCCGAGCAAGGCATCGCCACGGTCAACGAACTGGCCGCGCCGGTGGACCGCCCCATCCTGTTCAAGCTGACTTCCAGCCACACGATGAACGCGTTCTACGTGCCCGACCTGGCCGGCATGATCTACACCATGCCCGGCATGCAGACCGAGCTGAATGCGGTGATCAACAAGCCCGGCGTCTACAAGGGCATGTCCTCGCACTACAGCGGCGCCGGCTTCTCTGGCATGACCTTCAAGTTCCACGGCCTGTCCAACGAGGACTTCGACAAGTGGGTCGCCAAGGCCAAGGCCGAAGGCCAGCCGCTCACGCGCAACGCCTACCGCGACCTCGTCAAGCCCAGCGAGCGCAACCCCGTGGCGCTGTTCTCCACGGTCGAGGACGGCCTGTACCAGCGCGTGCTGAACCTGTGCGTCGAGGACGGCCAGACCTGCATGCACGAGACGATGGCCAAGGACGCCCAGCGCGCCCAGGCCCAGACCGCCGCCCGCAAGCTCGCCGCCGCATCGGAGGATGCCCTGTGCACCGCCGCCACGCGCACCGATCTCCAGGAATTCTGATCCATGGCCATGACCGAACACACGACCGCGCCTGCACACTGGTTGCTGGGCCGCATCACCTGGGACTCGATTCCGATGTCCCACGAACCCATCCTGCTGTGGACCTTCATCGCCGTCTGCCTGGGTGGCCTGTTCGTGCTCGCGCTGCTCACCAAGTTCCGCCTGTGGGGCCCGATGTGGCGCGACTGGCTGTGCAGCATCGACCACAAGAAGATCGGCATCATGTACATGGTGCTGGGCATCGTGATGCTGCTGCGCGGCTTCGCCGACGCCGTCATGATGCGCCTGCAGCAGTCCATGGCCTTCGGCGAGAACATGGGCTACCTGCCGCCGCACCACTACGACCAGGTGTTCACGGCGCACGGCGTGATCATGATCTTCTTCGTGGCCATGCCGCTGGTCACGGGCCTCATGAACTACCTCGTGCCGCTGCAGATCGGCGCGCGCGACGTGGCCTTCCCGTTCCTGAACAATTTCAGTTTCTGGATGACCACGGCCGGTGCCGTTCTCGTGATGGTCTCGCTGTTCCTGGGTGAGTTCTCCACCTCGGGCTGGCTGGCGCTGTCCAACCTGGGCCACCAGAACCCCGGGGTCGGGCTGGACTACTACATCTGGTCATTGCAGATCGCGGGGGTCGGCACCACGCTGTCAGGCATCAACCTGCTGGTGACCATCGTGAAGATGCGCGCGCCCGGCATGGACATGATGAAGATGCCGATCTTCACCTGGACGGCGCTGTGCACCAACGCGCTGATCGTGGCCTCGTTCCCGGTGCTGACGGCCGCCCTGGTGCTGATGAGCCTGGACCGCTACCTGGGCACCAACTTCTTCACGAACGACCTGGGCGGCAACCCCATGCTGTACGTGAACCTGATCTGGATCTGGGGCCACCCCGAGGTCTACATCCTGGTGCTGCCGGCCTTCGGCGTGTTCTCCGAAGTCGTGGCCACCTTCAGCCGCAAGCGCCTGTTCGGCTACACCTCCATGGTGTACGCCACGGTGTGTATCACCGTGCTGTCGTACCTGGTGTGGCTGCACCACTTCTTCACGATGGGCTCGGGCGCCAGCGTGAACGCCTTCTTCGGCATCACCACCATGATCATCTCGATCCCGACCGGGGCCAAGATCTTCAACTGGCTGTTCACCATGTACCGCGGCCGCATCCGCTTCACGGTGCCCATGCTGTGGACGGTGGGCTTCATGGTCACCTTCGCCATCGGCGGCATGACGGGCGTGCTGCTGGCCGTGCCGCCCGCGGACTTCGTGCTGCACAACAGCCTGTTCCTGATCGCCCATTTCCACAACGTGATCATCGGCGGCGTGGTGTTCGCCATGTTCGCCGGCATCAACTACTGGTTCCCCAAGGCCTTCGGCTACAAGCTGGACGAGTTCTGGGGCAAGGTCTCGTTCTGGTGCTGGCTGGTCGGCTTCTGGGTGGCGTTCACGCCGCTGTACGTGCTGGGCCTGATGGGCGTCACGCGCCGCGCCAACCACTTCGAAGATCCTTCCCTGCAGATCTGGTTCGTGATCGCCGCCTGCGGCGCCGGCATCGTCGCTCTGGGCATCGGCGCCTTCCTGGTCCAGCTGGGCGTGAGCTATTTGAAGCGCGACCAGCTGCGCGACCACACGGGCGATCCGTGGGACGGCCGCACGCTGGAATGGGCCACCTCCTCGCCCCCGCCGCAGTACAACTTCGCCTTCACCCCGGTGGTGCACGACGTGGACGCCTGGTGGGACATGAAGAAGCACGGCTACAAGCGCCCGCTGTCCGGCTTCCAGGCCATCCACATGCCGCTGAACACTGGCTCCGGCGTGGTGCTCTCGGTGCTCTCGCTGGTCTGGGGCTTCGCGCTGATCTGGCACATGTGGCCGCTGGCCATCGCCTCGTTCGCGGCCATCGTGATCGGCGCCATCGTCCACACCTTCAACTACAAGCGCGACTACCACATCCCGGCGGCTGAAGTGGTCACCACGGAAAACGCGCGCACCCAACTGCTGGCACAACATGGCTGATCTGGCTCATTCAAGCGTTCACGGCGCGCACGGCGCCACCGCAGTGCGCGAGTACCACCTCGCGCACGAACCGCACCCGGAGAACGGCACCGCGCTGGGCTTCTGGCTTTACCTGATGAGCGACTGCCTCATCTTCGCCGCCCTGTTCGCCACCTGGGGCGTGCTGGGCCGCAGCTTCGCCGGCGGCGCAGGCGGTGCCGAGCTGTTCGATCTCAAGCTGGTGGCCCTCAACACGGCCTTCCTGCTGCTCTCGTCCATCACCTTCGGCTTCGCCATGCTGCGCAAGCAGGTCAACGACAAGAGCGGCACGCTGATCTGGCTGGCCGTCACGGGCCTGTTCGGCCTGGCCTTCCTGGCCGTGGAACTCTACGAGTTCCGCCACCTGATCCACGAAGGCGCCGGCCCGCAGAGCAGCGCCGCCATGTCGGCCTTCTTCGCGCTGGTCGGCACCCACGGCCTGCACGTAACCTTCGGCTCCATCTGGCTGGTCGTGCTCATGGTGCAGATCGCCAAGCACGGCCTGATCCACGAGAACAAGCGCCGGCTGATGTGCCTGTCGATGTTCTGGCACTTTCTGGACGTTGTCTGGATCGGCGTCTTCACCTTCGTCTATTTGATGGGAGTGCTGTGATGGCCTCGGATACCCATGCACACCACGACGGTCACCACGATGACCACCACGGCGACGTCGGCCCGCACAGCTCGATGCGCGAGTACGTGATCGGCTTCGTGCTGTCCGTCATCCTGACGGCCATCCCGTTCTGGCTGGTCATGGCCAACGTGATCCAGGATCGCACCACGGCCATCCTGGTGCTGGGCGGCTTCGCCATCGTGCAGGTGCTCGTGCACATGGTGTACTTCCTGCACATGAACGGCAAGGTCGAGGGCGGCTGGACCATGCTGTCCACCATGTTCACGGTGGTCTTCGTGGCGATTGCGATCGCCGGCACGCTGTGGGTCATGTTCCACATGAACGCCAACATGATGCCCTCGCACGGCGAGCACCAGCAGCAACCCGCTGCGGCGCACCAGCGCCACACGCAATGACCCGTGCGCGCGGCCTGCCCTGGGTGCTGCTGGCCGCGGCCCTGCTGAGTGCGGTGTTCCTCGCGCTGGGCACCTGGCAGGTTCAGCGCCTGGGCTGGAAGAAGGGCCTGATCGCGCGCACCGAGGCGCGCGTCAGTGCCGCGCCGGTGGCCCCGCCGGACGCGCGGGCCTGGCCCGCAATCCAGGCCGCTCCCCTTGATTTCGAGTACCGCCGCCTGCGCCTGCAAGGCGAATTCCTGCACGCCGACGAGGCCCTGGTGCAGGCCAGTACCACGCTGGGCGCCGGCTTCTGGGTGCTCACGCCGCTGCGCCTGCAGGACGGCAGCATCGTGCTCGTCAACCGTGGCTTCGTGCCACCCGACCGGCGCGACCCCGCCAGGCGCGCGGCCGCTCCGCCGGCCGGCCCGGTCAGTGTCACCGGCCTGCTGCGCATCAGCGAACCGCATGGCGGCTTCCTGCGCGAGAACGACCCGGCGGCCAACCGCTGGCATTCGCGCGACGTGGCGGCCATCGCCGCCGCGCGCGGCCTGCCCGCCGACCGCGTCGCGCCCTACTTCGTCGATGCGCAGGCGACGCCTGCCGGCCAGTGGCCCGTGGGCGGGCTCACGGTGCTGCGCTTCACCGACAACCACCTGGTCTATGCGCTGACCTGGTTCGCGCTGGCGGCCATGGTGGCGGCCGGCGGGTGGTATGCGTGGCGCTCGACGCGCCGCTTGCCGGACTGACAATCCGGCCCCATGCCTGCTTCCACCACCGGCGCCGCGCCCCCTTCCGCGCGCCCGGCCGGCCCCGACAAGGCGGCCGGCCTCAAGAATCTGCAGCAGCTGATCCAGCTGCGCTGGATCGCCGTGTTCGGCCAGGTGCTGACCATCGAAGTCGTGCACTACGGCCTGCGCATCGCAATCCCGGTCGAGCCCATGCTGACCGTGCTGGGCTGCCTGGTGGCCTTCAACGTGCTGTCGCTGCTGCGCGCGCGCACGGGCCGGCGTGTGACCAGCGTGGAGCTCCTGGTCGCGTTGCTCGTGGACGTGGCCGCGCTCACGGCCCAGTTGTACCTGTCCGGCGGCGCCACCAACCCCTTCGTGTTCCTGTACCTGCTGCAGGTGATCCTCGGCGCCGTGCTGCTGCCGGCCTGGGCCACCTGGACCATGGTGGGCGTGACCTCGGCCTGCTTCGCCGCGCTGGCGCTGTGGGCCCAGCCGCTCGCGCTGGCGCCCGACCACCACCGCGGCCTGGCCAGCCCCTACATGATGGGCACCCTGGTGAGCTTCGCACTCACGGCTGCGCTTCTGGTGACCTTCATCACGCGCATCGTCGGCAACCTGCGCGAACGCGATGGGCGTCTGGCCGCACTGCGCCAGCGCGCGGCCGAGGAGGAGCACATCGTGCGCATGGGCCTGCTCGCATCCGGCGCGGCGCACGAGCTGGGCACGCCGCTGTCCACGCTCGCGGTGATCCTGGGCGACTGGCAGCATCTGCCGCACTTCAGCTCCGAGCCCGAGCTGGCCGACGACGTGGCCGAGATGCAGGCCCAGGTCGCGCGCTGCAAGGCCATCGTGAGCGGCATCCTGCTGTCGGCCGGGGAGGCGCGCGGCGAATCCTCGCGCGCCACCACGCTGAACGCCTTCCTGGACGAGGTGGTGCAGCGCTGGCGCCAGCGCCGGCCCTGCCCCGGCTTCGTCTTCGACAACCAGATCGGCGACGACCTGGCCATGGTGGCGGACTCCGCCATTCAGCAGATGATGGTCAACGTGCTGGACAACGCGGCCGAGGTCTCGCCCGACCACGTGCGCCTGCAGGCCACGCGCAGCGGCGACCAGCTGGTGCTCACCGTGCGCGACCGCGGCCCCGGCTTCGCCTCGCAGATGCTTGCGCAGCTCGGCAAGCCCTACCAGTCCAGCAAGGGCCAGCCCGGCCGCGGCCTGGGCCTGTTCCTGGTCGTCAACGTGGCGCGCACACTGGGCGGCTACGTCGCCGCCCGCAACCTGGACGGCGGCGGTGCCGAGGTCCGAATCACCCTGCCGCTGCCGGCCATTGCCCTGCAGGAGGAAGATAGCGCCGATGACCGATGAGCCCCTGGAACGCCGCCTGCTGATCGTTGAGGACGATGCCGCCTTCGCCCGCACGCTGGCGCGCTCGTTCGAGCGCCGCGGCTACGCCGTGCGCGTGGCCACCGGCCTGGAGCAGCTGCTGGTGCAATTGCAGGACTTCGCACCGAGCCACGCCGTGGTCGACTTGAAGCTGGCCGGCGAGGCCTCGGGCCTGGCCTGCGTGCAGACCCTCAGCGCGCGCGACGAGACCATGCTGATCGTGGTGCTGACCGGCTTTGCCAGCATCGCCACCGCCGTGGAGGCGATCAAGCTGGGAGCCTGCCACTACCTGGCCAAGCCGTCGAACACCGACGACATCGAGGCCGCCTTCGGCCGCGCCGAGGGTACGACCGAGGTCGAGCTGACGAACCGCCAGAGCTCGATCAAGACGCTGGAGTGGGAGCGCATCCACCAGATGCTGGCCGAAACCGGCTTCAACATCTCCGAGACCGCGCGCCGCCTGGGCATGCACCGGCGCACGCTGGCGCGCAAGCTCGAGAAGCAACAGGTGAAATAGCGCGCGCCGGGCCGGGCGCGTGCGTCCTGCAGCCCGTCCGGGCAGGCCTGCCGTCAGCGCGGGCGCATGCAGTCGGCGTGGTGCGGGTTCTTCAGCGCGCGTCGCGCGTGGTAGTCGAAGGCCACCGCATTGCGTTTGGGCCGCAGGATCCAGTCGTGCGCCTCCTGGCCCAGGCGCGGGTCGATCGGCTGCACCTCGCCGGCGGCCATGGCCAGCAGCTGCATGCGCGCCGCGCGCTCGAACGCGATGGCCAGCACGCAGGCTTCTTCGACGCTGGTGGCGGCCACCAGCAGGCCGTGGTGCGAGAGCAGCAGCGCCCGTTTGTCGCCCAGTGCCGCCGAGATGAACTCGCCCTCCTCGTTGCCCACCGGGATGCCCGGCCATTGGCCGACGAAGGCCACGTCGTTGTAGAGCACGCAGTTGTCCATGTGCGAGACGATCAGCGGCTGCTCCAGCATGCCCAGCGCCGCCGTGTGCACGGCGTGCGTGTGCACGATGCAGTTCACATCGGGCCGCGCGCGGTAGACCCAGGAGTGGAAACGGTTGGCCGGGTTGGCCATGCCGTCGCCTTCGAGCACGTTGAGATCCTCGTCCACGCGCAGCAGGTTGTCCTCGGCGATCTCGTCGAAGCCCAGGCCCAGGCGCTGGGTGTAGAACTCGCCGGGCTGGCCCGTGCGCGCGGTGATCTGGCCGGCCAGGCCGGAATCGTGGCCGTTGTCGAACAGGATGCGGCAGGTCAGCGCCAGCTTCTGGCGCAGCGTGTAGCCGCTGTCGGCCAGGTGAGCGTCCATCTGCCGGTGGGACAGCGCGACGAGCGCGTCCTTGTCGAGCGTGAAGGTGTCGGTCGTGGATGCCATGGGGTCTCCTCCTTGCGGAATCAGGTTTCGAGGGTGGAAAGGTTGCGCCCGGGCTCGCCCGGGAACAGCGCGGCATAGCCCGGCAGGTCTTCGATGCGTTGCAGCCAGGCCACGATGCCGGGATAGGCCGCCAGGTCGATGCCGCCCATGGGCGCCATGCGCGTGTAGGGGTACAGCGCGACATCGGCAATGCTGGGGTGGTCCATGGTGGCGACCCAGCCGGCTGGGCCCTGGCGCTGCAGTTGTGCCTCCAGCAGCGCCAGCGCCTCGCGGGCCTCGTGGGCGTAGGCCTGCATCTGCGCCGCCTGCGGGTCGCGGTTGCGGTGCAGGGCCAGGTGCAGGCGCAGCTTGGCCAGCGGCTTCATGTGCCGCTCCTGCTCGAACGCCAGCCAGGTCAGCACCCTGGCCTGGTCGGCCAGGGCCTGGGGCCACCAGGCGGTGGGCTGGGCCAGGTAGTACAGGATGGCCATGGACTCGGCCAGGTGGCTGCCGTCGTCCAGTTCGAGAACGGGCACCTGCGCCAACGGGGCGATGGCCAGAAAGGCCGGCTGCGCCAGGTCGCCGCGGTCGATCGACAGGGTCTGCCGCGCCAGCGGCAGGCCCAGCAGGCCCGCCATCAGGCGCACCTTCCAGGCGTTGCCCGAGCGCTGTGTGTCGTAGAGCTGCATGGGCGTGTCAGTCCAGCTTGGTGCCGGCGGCCTGGATCACCCGGCTCCACTTGGCAGTCTCGCGCTGGGCATGCGCCAGGTAGGCCGGCACGCCGGTCTGCATCGGCTCGATGCCCATCTCGGCCAGGCGCGCCACCAGCGCCGGGCGCTTCATGGCGCGGGCCAGCGCCGCGTTCAGGACGTCCACCTGCGCGGCAGGCGTGCCCGGCGGAGCCACCAGCGCATTCCAAGAGCCGATCTGGAACTCGGGCAGCTTCTGCTCGGTACTGGTCGGTAATTGCGGCGCGGCCGGGCTGCGCTGCTCGTCGGCGATGGCCAGCAGCTTGAGTTTTCCCGTCCTGGCATGGGGCGCGATGACCGGCAAGGCATCGATCACGATCTGCACCTGCCCGCTGAGTGCCGCGTTCACGGCCTCCGCACCGCTCTTGAACGGCACGTGGACGATCTGCGTGCCGCTCGCCAGCTTGAACAGTTCGATGCCCAGGTGCGGCGAACTGCCGTTGCCGGCCGAGCCGAAGTTCAGTGCGCCAGGGTGCGCCTTGGCATAGGCGACCAGGCCTGGCAGGTCGTTCACGCCGGGCACGCCGTTGACCGCCAGCACGTAGGGCGAGTTGCTCACCAGCGACACGGGCACCAGGGCTGCGGGGTCGTAGGCCAGCTTGCTGTAGAGCATCTTGTTGACGACCTGGGTGCCCACGGTGCCCAGCAGCAGCGTGTAGCCGTCGGGCTGGGCCTGCGCCAGCGCCTGCGCCGCGATGGCGCCGCCGGCACCGGCGCGGTTGTCGATCACCACCGGCTGGCCGAGCTCCTCGCCCAGGTGCTGCCCGACCAGCCGGCCCGCCACGTCGGTGATGCCACCGGCGCCGAAAGGAATGATGAGCCGGACCGGCTTGGAAGGATAGGACTGGGCCGACGCTGCGGTGGTCACCGCCAGCGTCGCGGCCAGGCCGCAGGAGACCACGAGAACCAGTGCCCGAAGGCGTGTGCGCAGCGACATACCATACTCCTTGGTTAGCAAACCCATGCCGGATCCGCCTTGATGCAGATCTGGAAACCAAGAATATTCTAGGAAACAAGTTTCCTGTACGCAACATGTCAATCAAGTTGAAGATCCTGCGCGTGCAAGCCGGCATGACGCTGGAGGATCTGGCGCAGGCGAGCGACCTGACGAAGAGCTACGTCTCGCGGCTGGAGCGCGGCCTGTCCACGCCGTCCGTCGGTGCCGCGCTGAAGCTGGCCAAGGCCTTGCGCGTTCCCGTGGAGGAAGTGTTCGCCGAACCCTCCGACAGCGATCCGGTGGTGATCCGGCGCGCCGAGGCGGCGCCGGAGCCGGCGCTGCATGCGCCGCGCATGGTCTCCAGCGCGCTGCCCGACCACAAGATGGTGGCCTTCGTGCTGAACCCGACCGACGAGCCCGTGCGCAACCACCCCATGAGCCACCACCGTGGCGAGGAGATCCTTTACGTGCTCAAGGGCCAGGTCGTGCTGCAGCTGGCGCAGCGCACCGAGACGCTGCGCGCCGGCGATTCGGCGCACTTCAACTCCAGCATCCCGCACAAGATCACCTCGGTCGGCAAGCAGCAGGCTTCGGTGCTGCTGGTGATCGCGCAGGAGGACTGAGCCCCCTGCCCCGCTGCGCTCAGTCCAGCTTGATGCCCAGCTCCACGGCCAGCTTGATCCAGATCGGCACCTCGGTGTCCCAGTCGCGCCGCGTACCGGCCAGGTCCTTGGGCTTGTTGGGGATGCCGAAGCTCTCGCGCAGCTTGCTGCCGCGCTCGGTCTCCACGCAGGCCAGCGCCACCTTGTTCAGCGCCAGCAGCACGGCCTCGGGCGTGCCGGCGGGCGCCATCAGGGCCAGGCCGCCTTCCAGCTTGACCAGTGGCGTGGCGATGCCCTGCTCGGCCAGCGTGGGCACGTCGGGCATCTTGGGCGAGCGGTAGTTGCCGGTCACGCCGATGGGCCGCACACCGCGGCCCTGCACGGTGTTGAAGGCCTGGTAGCTGCCGATGCCGATCTGGGCCGAGTTGCCCGCCACGTCCACCCACATCGGCGACTCGCCCTTGTACATGATGGTCTGGATCTTGGTGCCGGCATGGCGGTTGAGCTGGTCGGCCACCATGTGCGGGTACGCGCCCGGCGCGTAGCTGGCCATGTTGACTTGGCGCTCCCGCGCATAGGCGATGAATTCGCGCATGTTCTTCGCCGGCACGTCGGGCGCCACGGCCACGGCCAGCGGGCCCGAGGGAAACAGCGCGATCGGCGTGAGGTCGGTGTCCAGGTTGTAGGGCAGCTTGCTGTAGAGCACGCGGTTCTGCCAGACCGTGCCCGAGGTGGAGACCAGCAGCGTGTAGCCGTCCGGCTGCGCCTTGGCCACCTGGCTGATGCCGATGATGGCGCCGCCGCCGGGCCGGTTGTCCACCACCGAGGGCTGGCCCAGCGTCTGCGTGAAGTGGTCGGCGAACAGGCGCGCGTAGGCGTCGGTCAGGCCGCCGGGCGGGAACGGCACGACCACGCGCAGCGGCCTGTCGGGCCAGCGTGCCGTCTGTGCCTGCAGGCCGGGCACCAGGCTGCCGGCGGCGAGCGTCGCCATGCCCTGCAGGGTGCGGCGGCGCGAGAGGTCGGGGGTCGGGCGCATGCGTGTCTTCCTCCTGGTGTGGGGTGGTGCGGCGGCGCGCAGGACACGGCCGCCGGGCCGCATCATCGGGGCCGCGGCAGCGCGACGTAACCCGCGGATTCCCGCAGACGCTCACGCCGTGGGCAGCGCCCAGACCTGCCCGTCGCCGACCGCATAGCGCCGCCTGCCCGGTGCAGCGTCCACACGCCAGCCGCCCGTGAATTCGCCGAAGGCCGCCAGCCAGGCCTGGCCGTCCTCGGCCACGAAGCACGGCAGCCGCAGCCGGTCGCGGCCCGGGCCCTGCAGCACACAGGCCGGGTGCACGTGGCCTGCCAGCACGAAGTGCGTGGCGTGGCGCTGCGGATGGTGGCAACACGCGAACGGCCCGAGCAGGTGCGGCTCGTCGACCACGGCGATGTCCAGCCCCGGCGGCGGATCGCCGGCGTGGCTGTCGTGGTTGCCCCGCACCAGCGTGATGGCCAGCGCCGCATGCCGCGCGCACCATGTGGCCAGCGCGTCCAGCAGGGCCGGCGTGCGGGCCTGCTCGGCGTGCAGGAAGTCGCCCAGCACCACCAGGGCCTGTGCGCCATGCCGGGCGATCAGCATGTCCAGCCGCGCCAGATTGCGCTGGGTGGTGCCGGCCGGCACCGGCTGGCCCGCGGCGCGGAAGGTGGCGGCCTTGCCCAGGTGCAGGTCGGCGATCAGCAGCGTGTGGCGGGCCGGCCACCACACCGCGCGCTCGGGCAGCAGCACCAGCGGCTCGCCGGCCCAGACCACGCGTTGGCCCGGGTTCACAGGCCGTGTCTCCGGCGGGGCGGCTTGCGGGCAGCCTTGCCCAGATCGGTCTGCTGCCCGAACTGCAAGCCAGCCTGCACCTGCGCCACATCGTCCTCGGGCTCGCTGGCGGCCTCGCCCCCCGCGGCACGCTCGAGCTGGGCCAGCATGCGCGCGATGCGGTCGGCCACCCGCTCGTTGGACAACTGCTCGCGAAAGCGCTCCACCATGAGCGGAAACGCGAACGGCGTGGGCCGCGCCAGGGCGCACAGCACCAGCTGCCGGTCGTTCATGCGCTGCAGGGCCGACTGCAGCCGGCCGACTTCCAGCTCCTGCGCCAGCAACTCCTGCTCGGCCTGCACCAGCAGCTGGTTGGCCGGGTCGTACTTGCGGAACACCTCCCAGAACAGCGACGACGACGCCTGCAGCTGGCGGCTGCTGCGCCGCTCGCCCGGGTGGCTCTGAAAGACCAGGCCCGAGACGCGCGCGATCTCGCGAAAGCGCCGTTGCGCCATTTCGCCCGCGTTGAGGCTGGCCAGCACCTCGGCCAGCAGCGCCGGGCCATCATGGTCCTGGTGCAGCAGCTGGGGCAGCAGCGTGGCCCAGTCGACCTCGGTGGCGCTGAGCAGCTCGAAGCCGTAGTCGTTCACGGCGATGGAGAAGGTGCGCGGCGCCTGTTGCGCAGCCCGCCAGGCCAGCAGACTGGCCAGCCCCAGGTGCACCTGCCGGCCGGCGAAGGGGTAGAGGAACAGGTGCCAGCCTTCCCGTGACTTCAGGGTTTCGGCGAGCAGGGTCTCGGGCGTGGGCAGTGCAGACCAGCGCCGCTGCACATCGAGCAGCGGTTGCGCACTGCGCATCTCGGGGCTGTCGTAGTGGCCTTCGTTGGCGCTGGCCAGCGCGACGACGGCAGCGTCGGCCAGCAGCGAGGACAGCGGCATGCGCCCGCCGTTCCATCGCGGCACCGCGGCCTTCTTGCCGCTGGCGCGCCGCACCCAGGCCGTCATGTCGTGGATGCGCACCAGCTCCAGCAGGCGCCCACCGAACATGAACGCATCACCGGGCCGCAAGCGCGCCGCGAACCCCTCCTCCACGCTGCCGATGCGCGCCCCGCCCACGTACTGCACGACCATGCTCGCATCCGCCACGATGGTGCCGATGTTGGCGCGGTGCCGGCGCGCCAGCCGCGCATCGGGCACGCGCCAGACGCCCTGCTCGTCCGGCACCGCGCGGTGGTAGTCCGGGTAGGCCGTCAGCGCCGCGCCGCCCTGGCGCACGAAGTTGAGGCACCACTGCCAGCGCTCGGCGTCCAGCTGCGCGTAGGCATGGGTGCTGCGCACTTCGGCATACAGGGCATCGGGCACGAAGCCGCCGCCCAACGCCACCGTCACCAGGTGCTGCACCAGCACATCGAGCGGCTGCGACGGCGGGTCCCGCGCCTCCACCAGCCCCGCCTGCACCGCCGCACGCGCGGCCGCGCCCTCCACCAGTTCCAGGCTGTGCGTGGGCACCAGCGTGATGCGCGACGGCCGGCCCGGCGCGTGCCCCGAGCGCCCGGCGCGTTGCAGCAGCCGCGCCACGCCCTTGGGCGAGCCGATCTGCAGCACGCGCTCCACGGGCAGGAAGTCCACGCCCAGGTCCAGGCTGGAGGTGCAGACCACGGCGCGCAGCTGGCCGGCCTTGAGCCCGGCCTCCACCCACTCGCGCACCGCGCGGTCCAGCGAGCCGTGGTGCAGCGCGATGCTGCCGGCCCAGTCGGGCCGCGCCTCCAGCAGCGCCTGGTACCAGATCTCGGACTGCGAGCGCGTGTTGGTGAACACCAGCGCGGTGCTGCTCGTCTCCAGCTCGGCCACCACCTGCGGCAGCATGGCCAGCCCCAGGTGGCCGGCCCAGGGGAAGCGCTCGGCGCGCGGCGGCAGCAGCGTGTCGATGGCCAGCTTCTTGGGCACGGCGCCGCGCACGAGCTGGCCCGCAGACCCTGGCCCCAGCAACACCGCCATGGCCTGCTCCAGGTTGCCCAGCGTGGCCGACATGCCCCAGGTGCACAGCGCCGGCCGCCACTGCCGCAGCCGGGCCAGCGCCAGCTGCACCTGCACGCCGCGCTTGTTGCCCAGCAGCTCGTGCCATTCGTCCACCACCACCAGTTGCAGGTGCATGAACAGCTCGCGCGCACCGGCCCGTGCCAGCAGCAGCGACAGGCTCTCGGGCGTGGTCACCAGCACCGAGGGCAGGCGCCGGTCCTGCGCGCTGCGCTCGGCCGAGGTGGTGTCGCCGCTGCGCGCGCCGGCCGTCCAGTGCGGCGCCAGGTCGGCCAGCGGCTCGCGCAAGGCGCGCAGCGTGTCGGCGGCCAAGGCGCGCATCGGCGTGATCCACAGCACCGTGAGCGGCATCGCTGCGCCACGCGCGGGGGGCTTGCCGGCGAAGGCACCCAGTGCACCGAGCCAGACCGCGTAGGTCTTGCCGGCGCCCGTGGTGGCGTGCAGCAGGCCGCTCTGGCCCTTGGCCAGCGCCTGCCAGACCGCGCGCTGGAACGCGAACGGCTTCCAGCCGCGTGTGGTGAACCAAGTCCGTAGCGCTGTCTTCATCGCCGCGCAGCATGCCACGCCGTGCGCGCGTTCCACGCAGGACAAGCCCGCGTTGCGGGGGCCGGTCAGGACTTGCCGATGAACCCTGCCACGCCGTCGCGGAACGCCTGGCTGGCGTAGACCTCTGCGACGATGTCGTCGTCGTCCAGCCGCTGCTCCACCACGATGCGGCGGATGCTCTCCTTCACCGCCTTGTGCGTGACCGGCGACAAGGCCATCAGCCGCCCGGCCAGCGCGTGTGCCGCCTCGCCCAGCGCGGCCGCCGGGCACATCGCGTGCACGTAGCCACAGGCCACCGCCTCGGGCGCGCTCAGGTACTCGGCCAGAAGCAGCATGCGTTTGACGCGCGGCACCCCCAGCGCCGCCTGCAGCCGCGCGATATTGCGCGACGACAGGGTGTTGGACAAGGTCTTGGCGATCGGCGCGCCGAAGCGCGAGCCTTCGCTGCACAGCCGGAAATCGCAGGCCGTGGCCAATGCCAGGCCGCCGCCCACGGCCCAGCCTTCGATGACGGCGATCGTGGGCACGGCAATGCGCTCCACCGCGTCGATCACGCGCTCGACGAAAGCCTCGTAGGCGATGCCTTGCTGCCCTTCGCGGAAGTTCGCGAAGTGCCCGATGTCCGTGCCCGAGATGAAGGACTTGCCGCCCGTGCCGCGGAACAGCACGCTGCGCACCGCGCCATCGCGCTGGCAGGTGGAGATGTGCGCCAGCAGCGCCTCGTACATCGGCAGCGTCATCGCGTTGTGGCGCTGCGGCCGGTCGATCACGATCTCGGCCGCGCCCGAGGCGTGGACCTGCAGGCGCACGCAGTCGGCCTGGCTCATGCCGTCACCGCCCGGGCCTGCAGCTCGGCCAGGATCTCGGCGTTGTGCTCGCCCAGCAGCGGCGGGTGCCGGCGCACCTGCTGCGGCGTGCCCAGGAGCTTGACCGGAAAGCCGATGTTCTTGACCTTGCCCTCGATGGGATGGTCGATCTCCATGCACATGCGCCGGTGCGTGCCGTGTTCGCCCTCGAAGGCTTCGGGGTAGCTCAGGATCGGGCCGGCCGGGATGCCGGTGGCCAGCATCGCGGCGATCCATTCTTCGCTGTCGCGCTGGGTGAGCGTCTCTTCCAGCGCCGCGATCAGCGCCTCGCGGTGCTTGAGCCGCAGCGACACGCTGGCGTAGTCGGCATGCGCCGCCAGGTCGGGTCGCTCCAGCAGCGCACACAGCTTGGCCCACAGCTTCTGGTTGGTGGCGCCCATCACGAAGTAGCCGTCGCGCGCCTGCACCGCCTGGTAGGGCGCGCTCATCTTGTTGCTGGTGCCCAGCTTGGTGGGTGCCGCGCCCGTGCCCCAGTACTCCGACATGTCCCAGATCGAGAACGCCATCGCCGCGTCGAACAGCGACGCGTCGATGTGCTGGCCCTGCCCCGTCTTCTGCGCGCCGATGTAGGCGGCCAGCAGCGCCGAGGTGGCGAACAGCGCGCAGCCGATGTCGGCCACCGGCACGCCGGCCTTCACCGGCTTCTCGCCCGGATAGCCGGTCACGCTCATCACGCCCGACATGGCCTGCGCCATCAGGTCGAAGCCCGGCCGCTCGGCCCAGGGGCCGCTCTGGCCGAAGCCGGAAATGCTGACGTAGACGATCCTCGGGTTGATCGCGCGGATCGACGCGTAGTCGATCCGCAGGCGCTGCACCGCGCCGGGGCGGTAGTTCTCGACGATCACGTCGGCGGTCTTGGCCAGCTCGTAGAAGGTGGCGCGGTCCTCGTCGGTCTTGAGGTCCAGCGTCAGCGAGCGCTTGTTGCGGTTCATGTTCAGGAAGCCCATCGAATCGGGGCCCTTCATCTTGAAACCCATGGCGCCCCGGGTCTGGTCGCCGCCGGGCGGTTCGACCTTGATCACGTCGGCGCCCATGTCGGCCAGCATCATGCAGGCGAAGGGGCCTGCCATGACCTGGCTCACGTCCAGCACGCGCACGCCTTGCAGCGGGAGGGGTCGGGTTGCAGTCATGTCTTTCAGCCTTCTTCCGTGATTTTTGCGGTGCGCACCACTTCGCCCCACTTCTTGAACTCGCTGGCCATGAAGCCGGCGAACTTGTCGACGCTGCCGCCGCCGTCTTCGACGCCGAATCCGTCGAAGCGCGCCACCACGTCGGGCATGGCCAGCACCTTGTTGATGTCGGCATTGATCAGCGTCGCCAGGTCCTTGGACATGTCCCTGGGGCCGACCACGCCGTACCAGCTCGACACGTCGAAGCCCTTGAAGCCCTGCGCGTCCATGGTCGTCAGGTCCGGGAAGCCCTTGGCGCGCTGCACGCGGGTCTGCGCGATGGCGGCAGTCTTCTTCGCCTTCACCTGCGCCGTGGCGGCCGTCATGGTGTCGAAGCTGTAGTCGATCTGCCCGCCGATCAGGTCGGTCTGCAGCGGGCCGGAGCCCTTGTAGGGGATGTGGATGGTCTCCACGCCCGCAGCCATGTTGAACATCGCCGCGCACAGGTGCTGCACCGAGCCCGTGCCCGACGAGCCGAAGCTGATCTTGCCGGGGTTCTTGCGGCACTCCTCCACCACTTCCTTGACGGTGCTCGCGCCCTGACGGGCGGCGCTGGTCACCAGGATGTGCGGTGTGGCGCCCACCATGGCGATGGGCGCGAAGTCCTTGAGCGGGTCGTAGCTGATGGCCTTGAAGATGTGCGGGCCGATGGCGTGCGTGTTCACGTGCGCCATCAGCAGGTTCAGCCCGTCGGTGAAGCGCGTCTGCGCGAAGAAGCCGGCCGCCAGCGCGCCGGTGGCGCCGGGCTTGTTCTCGACCACCACCGGGCGGCCCCACAGCTCGGACAGCTTCTGCCCGACGATGCGCGCGAACACGTCGGTGCCGCCGCCCGGCGCCCAGCCGACATAGATCTTGATGGTGCCCTTGGGCAGCTCGGTGGCGGCCAGCGACCAGGGGGCGGCCAGTGCGGCGGTGGCGCCGGCCAGGAAGTGTCTGCGTTGCATGCGGTGCGGTCTCCTCGGGTGGTGCCGCGACTGTCGCGCCGCACCCGGACCGCGGCAATGGCGTGGAACGCATGCCTGGATTCGCGATCTGCGAAACCAGCCTCGTTCAGGCCCCGCGCAGCTGCCCCACCACGTTGCGCAGCACCTGCTCCTGTGCATGGCCGTCGACGAACGACAGCACGTAGGCCCGCCGGTGCCAGTCGCCATCGAGTTCGACCGAGCCCAAAGCGTCTTCCGGATGGAAGCTGCGCAGCACCTCGGGCGGCATCAGGCCCACGCCCAGGCCATGCCGCACCAGCGCCAGCATGGTGTCGAAGCCGCTGGCGGAAAAGTCGTTGGGGAACGACCGGCCGCGGCTGCGGTAGGCCCGCTGCACCGCCGCCAGCACGGCGGAGCCCTTGCCCAGGCTCACGATGGGCAGATCGAGGATGTCGTCGATGCCCACGGTGGCGGCGTCGAAGCCGAAATGCCGCCGGCTGTAGACCAGCACCAGCCGGTCCTGTCGGTAGTCGAACTTGGGCAGGTCGAGGAAACCGCTGGTCTTCTCGTAGATGCCCACGTCGATGACCTTGTCGCGCAGCAGCTGCTGCACGATCTTGCTGTTCTCCTCCAGGATCTTGAGCGCGATCTGCGGGTACGCATCGCGCAGCCGCGCGATGTCTGCCGCGAGGAACTGGATGATGGCCGCCTTGGGCGCACCGATGATGATGCGGCCGTCGCGGCCCTGGCCCAGCACCTGGGCATCGCCCGCGAGCCGGCCGATCAGGTTGTCGATCTGCCGGACATGGGCCAGCAGGCGCTCGCCGGCCTCGGTGACCCGGACCCCGTGCGGCTGGCGCTTGAACAGCCGGGTGCCCAGCTGCGCTTCCAGGTCGGTCACGCGCCGGGACGCGGCAGCCACCGCGAGGTTCAGCTTGTCGGCCGCACGCGAGATGCTGCCTTCCTCGGCGATCGCGAGGACCAGCTGGACCGTGGTGGAGTCGAGCTTCATGCCCTCAGCGGGCCGCGTCGCGCTCGCGCAGCAGGTGGTAGAGCACGATGGCGCCGAAGGTCGCCGTGCCGATGCCGCCCATCTTGAAGCCCGCGATGGACAGCGTCAGGTCGCCGGCCCCGGCCGTCAGCGCCACGCCGGCCGTGATCAGATTGCGCGGGCGCGAGAAGTCCACTTTGCTCTGCACCCAGATGCGCCCGCCCGTGGCCGCGATCAGGCCGAACACCACCAGCGCCAGGCCGCCGATCACGGGCACCGGCAGCGTCAGGATCAGCGCGCCGAACTTGGGCGAGAAGCCCAGCGCCAGCGCCACCAGCGCGGCCACCACGAACACCAGCGTGGAATAGATGCGCGTGACCGCCATCACGCCCATGTTCTCGGCGTAGGTGGTCACACCCGTGCCGCCACCGGCGCCCGAGACCATGGTGGCGATGCCGTCGGCCATGAAGGCGCGGCCCATCAGCGGGTCGAAATTGCGGCCCGTCATGGCCGCCAGCCCTTTCACATGGCCCAGGTTCTCGGCCACCAGGATCACGGCCACGGGAGCGATCAAGAGCATGGCCGTGCCGTCGAACACGGGCGCGCTGAACTTGGGCAGGCCGACCCACGCGGCCTGGCCCACGCCCGAGAAGTCGATGGGCTTGGCCCAGCCCAGGCCGTTGGCCGCGACCCAGTACAAGGCATAGCCGCACAGCGCGCCGAGCAGGATGGGCAGCCGCCCGGCCACACCGTGGCTGCGCACCGCGATCAGGCCCACGGCCAGCGCCGTCAGCAGCCCGATGCCGGTCTCCACAGGCGTGGCGCCCAGCATCTTGACCGCCACGGGCGCCAGGTTCAGGCCGATGGCCGCCACCACGGTGCCGGTCACGATGGGCGGCATGAGCCGCTCGATCCAGCCCGTGCCGGCCACCTGCACGACCAGGCCGATCAGGAAGTACAGCAAGCCGCAGGCGATGATGCCGCCCAGCGCCACGCCGATGTTGGCGTTGGGCCCGCTGCCCGCATAGCCCGTGGCCGCGATGACCACGCCGATGAAGGCGAAGCTCGAACCCAGGTAGCTCGGCAGCCGGCCGCCCGTCATCAGGAAGAAGATCAGCGTGCCGATGCCGGAGAAGAAGATCGCGGTGTTGGGGTCGAAGCCCATCAGGATGGGCGCCAGCGCCGTGGAGCCGAACATGGCCACCACATGCTGCACGCCCATGGCGATGGTCTGGCCGGTGGGCAGGCGTTCGTCGGGGGCGACTTCGCCGCCGGTCTTCAGGGTCCAGTCGGGAAACAGACCGCGCATGACATGGTTCTCCTCGTTGTGATGTTTTGTTGCGGCCAGCGGGCCGCATGCGAGCGCGCATTCTGCGCCTGCGCCATCGTCATTCCAAAGGATGCGCTGCTGCGGCGCCCCCCGTACGGTGAGCACCCTTCACAACGGGGCACGCCCATGCAATTGGCCATTCCGATGCCGACTCCGCCGCGTGCAGTGCAACGCCGCCTCTTCACAGAGTTCGAGAACGAAGGACACGCTGCCCGGTGGGTCTCGGGCCGGCGAATCCGCCTCCAGGACGCGCCATCGCGAGCGACTTGCAGGCAGCACTCTGCAAGGACGACGACACCTCCATCTGCACGGTGGCGCCTCTGCTGCTCGATCCGCCGCCGCAGCATGCGCAGTGGTGCTGCCGGCGTACCAGTACCGCCCGCCACAACGCAACTCGCGGTGGCAACCGCCAGTTGCCGTTGTGCAAACCGCCTGCGGCTCAGCGCGCAGCCAGGTTCTGCTGCTCGGCCAGCAGCCGGGGCTGCGGTGCGGTGATGGCGCCGGTGTCGGCGCCTTCCCCGTTCGGCGGCATCGCGCCTTCGCGCTGCGCCTGCTCCAGCTGGGCGGTCACCTCGGCCCGCGTGAGCGTGCTGGGCGCGCTCGTGCTGGGCGGGATGTAGCCCACCTCGCCGGACGCGTGCACGTCGGCAAGGCTGGGCATGGCGACAAAGGTGGCGGCGGCCATCCAGGACGACGCGATCAGTCGGGTGTTCATGGTTCGGTCCTCGCAATAAGGGTTGCAGCTCATCCAACGCCGCAGACCCCATGCCCGCGGCGTGCTCGATGGGGTTCCCGGGTATGCGCACCGCACCGATGGCTGCATTGTTCAGTTCGCGCGACCGACCAACATCCTCACTTCGAACGAGCCCGAGCGCTCAGCCGACTGCAGGCCGCGGCGGCACCACGAGCACGTCGCTTTCGGCAAGTTCCAGCACGCGCTCGGCCACGCTGCCCAGCAGCAGGCCCGTGAGGCCGGAGCGGCGCTGCGTGCCCAGCACCACGAGTTCGCCCAGGTGCTCCGCACCATGCTCGCGCAGCAGCAGACCAGGGTCGCCGTAGGCCAGGCGCAGCGTGGTGCGCGCGCGCACGGCGGCCGGCAGCGGCGTGGCGTCCAGGAACAGCCGCGCCTGCTCCTCGGCCACGGCGCGGCCGGCCTGGCGTGCCTGCTCCACGTCCATGCCGGCCAGCAGCGGGTACGGGTTGCCGAAGGCATGGAACAGCGTGAAGCTGGCCTGCGGGAACAGCGCCACGGCCGTCTGCAGCGCATGGCGCGCATGCTCGGAGAAATCGCTGGTGACCAGCACCTGGGTGTAGGCGGCCCGCGCGCGCTCGCGCACCACCAGCAGCGGCACTGGTGCGCGCCGTGCCAGCGCCTCCACGGTGGAGCCCAGCAGCACGCGCGCGAGCGCCTCGTGGCGCGCCACCCCCGTCACGATCAGGCCGCAGCGCTCGGCCTGGGCCACGGCCAGCACGGTGCTCGTCAACTCGCCCTGCTCCACGCGCACGATGGGCGGCACGCTCGCGTCGGCCAGGTCGGCGCGCAGCCGGCGTTCGGCCTGGCGGCGCGCCGCACGCTGCGCCACGGCGTCGGACGACAGCGCCAGCACCGGGTGCGAGACCAGTCCGGCACCGCCGGGCACCACGGTCAGCGCCACCAGGGGCACGCGCCACGCGCGCGCCAGCAGCAGCGCGCGGTCGAGTGCGCGGTCGCTGCGCGGGCCCAGGTCGGTGGCCAGCAGCACGCTCTGGCGCATGGCTTCGGTCATGTCGCGTTTCCCTTCAACTCGTCGAACAGCCGCCAGCGGCGCAGCAAGGCCTTCTCGATCTCCAGCACCACCATCGAGGCCGCGCCGATGGCCAGGATCAGCAGCCCGTCGGCCAGCGGCACGTCGCGCGTGTCGAACAGTGTCTGCATCCACGGCGCGTAGGTGAAGGCCAGCTGGGCCATCACCACCAGCGCCACGGCCCACAGCACGGCCGGCGTGCCGCGCGCACCGGTCCAGGTGAACGAGCGCATGTGCAGGTAGCGCACGTTGAACAGGTAGAAGATCTCCATCACGCACAGCACGTTGACCACCATGGTACGGCTGAGCGCGTCGGCGTGGCCGCGCCATTGTCCCCACGCGAAGATGCCGAATGCGCCCAGCGTGAACAGCAGCGAGACGAACACGATGCGCCAGAGCATGAAAGGCGACAGCAGCGCCGCGTCGGGCGCGCGCGGCGGCCGCGCCATCACGCCGGGCTCGGCCGGCTCGAAGGCCAGCACCAGGCCCAGCGTGATGGTCAGCACCATGTTGACCCACAGGATCTGCGGCGCGGTCATCGGCAGCGTGAGGCCCAGCAGCAGCGCGGCCACGATGGCCAGCACCTCGCCGCCATTGGTCGGCAGCGTCCAGGCGATGACCTTGCGGATGTTGTCATAGACCGTGCGGCCCTCGCGCACGGCTGCCACGATGGAGGCGAAGTTGTCGTCGGCCAGCACGACCTGCGCCGCCTCCCTGGCCGCGTCCGTGCCCTTGTGGCCCATGGCCACGCCCACGTCGGCCTGCTTGAGCGAGGGCGCGTCGTTGACGCCGTCGCCGGTCATGGCCACGACCTCGCCCTCGCCTTGCAGCGCACGCACGACGCGCAGCTTGTGCGCGGGGTCGGTGCGGGCGAACACGTCGACGCGGGCGGCCAGCACGCGCAGCGCGGCATCGTCGGCCGCGTCCACATCGGCGCCCGTGGCCACCACGGGCGCATCGGACAGGCCCAGCTGCGCCGCGATGGCGGCGGCCGTGGCCGCGTGGTCGCCCGTGATCATCTTCACGCGGATGCCGGCGGAGCGGCAATCGGCCACGGCCGCCATGGCCTCGGCACGCGGCGGGTCGATGAAGCCCACCAGGCCCAGGAACACGAGGTCGGTCACCGCGCCGAAGTCCAGCGGCACCGGCGCCGAAGGCAGCTGGCGCAGCGCGAAGCCCAGCACGCGCTCGCCCGCCGAGGCGGCCGCGGCAATGGCCGCCTGCCAGTGCGCGCCATCCAGCGGCTCGGGCTGGCCACTGGCACCCAGCTGGGCCGTGGCCATGGCCAGCACGCGCTCGGGCGCGCCCTTCACGACCAGCAGGGCCTGGCCGCTGGTGTGTGCATGCAGCGTGGCCATGAAGCGGTGCTGCGCATCGAACGGGATCTCGTCGCTGCGCGGCTGGCCGGCGCGCAACGCGGCAGGCGCCAGGCCGGCCTTCATGGCCAGGGCCACGAGCGCGCCTTCCATGGGGTCGCCATCGACCTTCCACTGACCGGCTGCGTCCTGCGCCAGCTGCGCGTCGTTGCACAGCAGCCCGGCCTCGATGAGCAGGCGCGCATTGGCGGCCAACGCCTCCTGCCCCGGCGGCAGATCCAGGGCGCCGACCGGCGCATAGCCCGAGCCGCCCACAGCGATGCAGGCACCGGCCGTGGCCACGCGGCAAGCCGTCATCTCGTTGCGCGTGAGCGTGCCGGTTTTGTCGGAGCAGATCACGGTCGTGGCGCCCAGCGTCTCCACGGCCGGGAGCCGGCGCACGATGGCCTGGCGCGCGGCCATGCGGCGCACGCCGATGGCCAGCGTGATCGTGATCACGGCCGGCAGGCTCTCGGGCACCAGGCTCACGGCGATGGCCACCACGACCATCAAGGCCGGCACCCACTCCATGCCCTGCACGCCCACGGCGAACGCGAACAGCGCGGCAGCCAGCGCGAGCGACAGGGCCGTGAAACGACGGCCGAAGGCGTCGATCTTGCGCAGCAGCGGCGTGGCCAGCGACTGCACGCCGCCCAGCAGGCTGCTGATGCGGCCGATCTCGGTCTGCACGCCGGTGGCCACCACCAGGCCCAGGCCCTGCCCGGCCGCCACCAGCGTGCCGGAGTAGGCCATGCCCGTGCGGTCGCCGAGCGCGGCAGCGGCCTCGACGGCCACCTCGGATTTGCTGGCGGCCACCGACTCGCCCGTGAGGATGGCCTCGTCCACGAGCAGGCCGCGCGCACGCAGCAGCCGCAGGTCGGCGGGCACGCGGTCGCCAGCCTCCAGCAGCACCAGGTCGCCGGGCACCAGACTGGCCACCGCCACGGTGGCGCGCTGGCCGCCGCGCAGCACGCGCGCGTTGGGCGCCAGCATGCCGTGCAGGGCCGCCAGCGCCTGCTCGGCCTTGCCCTCCTGCACGAAGCCGACGATGGCGTTGACCAGCACCACGCCCACGATCACGCTGGCATCGACCCAATGCCCCAGCGCGCCGGCGACGACGGCCGCGCCGAGCAGGAACAGGATCAACGCGTTGTTGAACTGTGCGAGCAGCCGCCGCAGCGGGTGCGCGCGCGGCGCAGCGGGCAGCGCGTTGGGGCCGTGGGCGGCCAACCGGACGGCCGCGTCCGCCGGGTCCAGGCCTGCGCGGCTGGCGTTCAGCGCCGCCAGCGCGGCATCGGGCGCGAGGCTGTGCCAGTCCTGCGCGCTTGTGGAAAATGCAGTGGAGGAGACCATGCCCGCAATACAACATAGCCGGCCCGCATTCGAGGCCAATAGAACGCTGGCGCCACCGGGTATTCGGCCCTTGATCGCCCGCTGCTTGATGTGCATCAACCGCCGGCCGCTTCCGAAGGCCCGGCCATGAGCTGGCTCAGCCTGTCCATGGTGGTGCTTGCGGCGCTGATCCACGCCACCTGGAACCTGCTGGCCAAGCGCGCCGCCCATGCCGGCACGGCCTTCGTGGCCGCCAGCACGCTGGTGGCCTGCACGGCCTATGCGCCCTGGGTGGTGTGGGAGCTGACGCACGGCGGCATGCCGGTCAACGGCCCCGTGCTGGCCTGCATCGTCGCCAGCGGCCTGCTGCACCTGGTCTACAGCATGTGTTTGCAACAGGGCTACCGCGTGGCGGATCTGTCGGTGGTCTATCCGGTGGCGCGCGGCACCGGGCCGCTGCTGTCCTCCATCGGTGCCTTCGTGCTGCTGGGCGAGGCACCCTCGGCGCACGGGCTGCTGGGTCTGGTGGCCATCGTGCTGGGCATCGGCCTGATCTGCACCGATGGCCGGCTGGCCATGTTCCGCCAGCCCAGCGCGCTGGCCGGCGTGCGCTGGGGCGGCGCCACGGGCGCGCTGATCGCGGGCTACACCGTGGTCGATGCCTACGGCGTCAAGGTGCTGGGCGTGGGGCCGGTGGTGCTGGACTGGTGCTCCAACCTGGTTCGGCTGTGCATGCTGGCGCCCTGGATGCTGCGCAACCGCGCCGCCGCGCTGGCCGCCATGCGCGGGCACTGGGGGCTGGCCGTGGCCGTAGGCCTGCTCTCGCCGCTCTCCTACATCCTGGTGCTGGCCGCGCTCGGGATGGGGGCGCCGCTCAGCGTGGTCGCGCCCACGCGCGAAATGTCGATGATGGTGGGCGCGCTGTTCGGCCTGCTGGTACTGCGCGAGCGCGTCGGCCCGGGCCGCGCCGCGGGCTGCGTGCTGGTGGTGGTGGGCGTGGTGCTGCTCAGCGGGGTCCGCTGAGCGACTCGCGCAGGATGCGCCGGATCTCCAGGATCGCCAGCGGGTGCTCCTGTACGCTGTGCTCGGACGGCAGCACGCGCTCGGAGGCCGCGCCCGCCAGGTGCGCGCTGGCATAGGGCACGATGCCGTCGCTCGCGTCAAGCCACGGCAGCGCCATGTCGGCCTGGCCGATGATGGAGTGGTAGCGCACGTGCGGGCCGATCGGCAGTTCGGCGGCGGCCTGCACGAAGGGATCGGTGTCGCGCAGGTTGTCGATGCTGTTGGGGATGCGCTGCGGCCCCGGCTCCTTGCCGTCGGGGCCTGGGCGGCCGAACAGGCCCGTCACGTCGCCGATCTGCTCCAGCATGGCCAGCGGCAAGGTCACGAAGTTGGCGATGCGGCGCGCCAGCCGGCTGCCCGCGAACGGCGTGCCACGGTGCGGCGCGGCGATGAAGATGGCCTCGCTGACCTGCGGCAAGGGCGCGAAGGAGAGGAACGGCGCCAGCCGCTCGTGTGTCTCCGGCGCCGCCGGGTCCGCCGGCAACAGGGACCACAGCCGCTCGCCCGCCGACGACACCAGCAGCCGCGCCAGCACGCCGCCCATGCTGTGGCCCACCAGCACCATGTTCTGCGAGGCCACCGCCTGGCCGCCCGGGTCGAAGTGCGCCAGCGTCTGCAGCAGCGCCTCGCGGATGGCCTTCTGGTTCAGCGCCAGCGGCGCATTGCTCGGGTAGTAGACCTGCCAGATCTGGTAGTTCTGGCGCAGCAGTTCGTCGCCCAGCACCTCGTTGGCCACGTTGATCCAGGCCTCCGGGCTGCTGGCCAGGCCGTGCAGCATGACGATGGTGCGGCGCTTGGGGTCGTAGGGCTGCATGAGCTCGATGCGCGGGCGCACGATGCCGTCGGACAGGCCGAACAGCGTGCGCAGCGACTGCGTGGCGAAGCCCGCGCGCGCCAGCCACAGGCCGTAGCCGGCCGTGAAGTTGGCGGCCAGCGGCACGCGCTCGCCGGCCAGCGGCGCCTGCGCGCTGCGGTAGGGGTCGTACAGCATCAGCTGCACGGCGCGCCCGGTCAGCACGCCCGCCAGCGTGCTGCCCTCGAAGCGCAACAGGGCCGTGATCGCCGGAAAGCGCGTGGTGTCGAAGGGCCGGGCCGGGTCGGCATCGGCGGGCGGCGGCAGCACGGCCACGAGTTCGGCGCCGAAACCGTCGCGCCGGTAGCTGTTGCGCAGGCCCGTGAAACGCAGCGAGGACGCCGGCAGCAGTTCGTCGGGCATGGGCGAATCCGGCGGCAGCGCCAGGTCGTCGGCATGGCTGGCTACGCGCCAGCCGCCCACGGCCAGCGTCTCGCCGCGCTGCGCGGCCGGCGTGGCGCTGTAGACCTTGAACAGCCGCGTCACGGTCTGCTGCACGGCGTAGTTGTAATAGTCGCGCACCTGGGTCTGGCGGTCCTCGAAGGCCCGCTCGCCCGGCTTGCGCGCCGTGAAGAACAGGTAGGCGTAGGCGTGGCGGGCGGTCTCCAGCCAGGCGTCGAGCACGACCTCGTCGGCGGCCAGGGCCTTGTCGGCCGCCAGGGCGTTCTCCAGCCACAGTTCGGCCAGGGCCGACAGGCGCTGCTCCTCGCTGATGCCGCCCGAGATGCCCAGCGCCCCGCGGCAGGCCACGGGCCGCTCGCGGCAATCGGTGATGCCGACCACGCGCAGCACATCCTGCGCGCTCTCGCTGAGCCGGCCCGTGGTCAGCACGTCGCCGCGGCGCTCGGCCAGGTACTTGGCTGGCGAGATCGAGGTGACGGTCACGCCGGCGCAGCCGGTCAGCAGCACCAGGGCCAGCAAGGCGGCCAGCCGCCGGATCATGGTGTGGCCTCCATGCCCGGCACGCCGCGCCGGATCGCTTGCGAGAACTGCGGGTCGGCATCGGCCGCCTGGGCGCGTTCGGTGATGCGGCCGGCGCTGCGCAGCTGCTCCACCGAGTGGCCCGGTGCCAGGCCGCCCACGCCGTGCAGGTACTCGGGCAGGTAGCCCGAGGCCAGCAGCCGCCAGTCCAGCGGCAGGCCACCGACGATGCGGCGCGCCATCTCGTAGACGATGGTGGTGCAGTTGGCCGTCAGCGTGTCGTAGAAGCGCGGCTGGCGCGCCAGCGCCTCGGCCTCGGCCAGGTAGGCCAGGAACAGCGCGCGCTGCGCGGCCGGTGCCAGCTGCACGCGGTACAGGTAGGCGTCCTCGCCACGCACGTTGGTGCGCACGCGCAGGATGTCACGCTCGTCGGCCGCCACCAGGCTCAGCTCGTACTGCTTGAAGAAGCCGGCGATGGCCGAGAAGGATTCGCCGCGCTCCTTGCGGATCTCGATCGAGAAGGCGAGCTGCTGCACACCCCCCTGGCCATCGTCGAAGCCGAACGAGACCAGCGTGTGCGCGATGGCCGGCCCCATCCAGTACGACAGCGCCATGTCCACCGTGCGCAGCCGGTCCAGGTCAAGGCGCCGGGTCTCCCAGCGCTGGGTGTAGTCGGTGTCGCTGCGCCAGTCGAAGTTGCGCACGTTGGACAGCGTCACCACGCTGCCGTCGGTCCGGGCCTGCAGATGCCGGGCCACGTCGTCGGCCCAGACGCGCGAATCCGACGGCGCGATGCGCACCCACCAGCCCAGCAGCAGCACGAAGGCCACGCCGTAGACCAGCACCGGCCGCGCCGGGCCCTCGCGCCACAGCAGGACCATGGCCGCCAGCGCCAGCAGCGCCCAGCCGGCCGCGACCACACCGGCTCCGGCCGCCGGCAGCGGCAGGCGGAAGTACAGCGCCGGTACCGCCCACAGGCTGGACAGCAGCAGCACCAGCGACCAGGCCGCGCGGCCCATCAGGGCTCCAGCAGTTCGCGCAGCATCGCGATGTGGGCCTTGCGCTGGCGCTCCATGGCCGTGGCATCCAGCGTGCCCTGCACCAGCAGCTCCAGCATGGTGTGCACGCCCGGCGACAGCACCAGCCGCGGCTCGCGCAGCAGCACACCACGGCGCAGGTGGCCCTGCGCTGCACCGCGCTGGAGCAGTTGCTGGATGTCGGCCAGATAGGGTTCCACGACCATTTCGCGCCACTGGCCCACGAGCTGCTGCGCACGCGCCCCGTCGGCCAGCATCAGCCGCAGCGTCAGTGCGGTGGCCGGGTCGCCGAAGGAGTCGTACATGGGCGCGACGACCTGGCGCACCAGCACGTCCACCGTCACGGCGGTGTCCGGATGCAGCGGTGGCCGGTTGGCGTGCAGCGGCAGCATCAGCCGCGTGAGCAGCGCGCCGAAGATCTCCTCCTTGCTCGTGAAATGCGTGTAGACGCCGCCCTTGGACAGCCCGGCGGCGGCTGCGACATCGTCGATCCGCGCCGCCGCGAAGCCCTTGTCGGAGAACACGCGCAGCGCCGCATCCAGGATCTGGGTCACGCGCACGATCGCCGGAAGGCGCTGGCGTGCCGGGCGTTCCGGGGTCGGCTGGTCGGCGAGCAATTCGGGCGTCATCGCGGGTACGGAATGGGTGGCGCAGGGCCGGCCACCGTCATTCTGCGGTCGTGGTGGTGCGCATTATCGCCGTGCACAAAAACCGACTGGTCGGTCGCTAACAGCCGCTCTTGACCTGGATCAAACGGCTGGCCGCCATCCCTCGGTAGATTCCGGACAGCCCTGCAATCCATCCATCCCGCCATGCCACACACGCCATCGCCGACCGAGCATCTCGACCAACTCGTGCGTGCGGCGCTGGCACGTGCGACCGGCTCGCTGTCGCCTGCCGCTGCACTGCTGGCCTGGCAGGACTGGAGCGCGCACCTGGCCGTCTCGCCCGGACGGCAGATCGCCCTGGCGCAGCTGGCCGGTACCCAGGCCGCCGCACTCGCGCACTACCTGCGCGACTGCCTGCTGGCCGGCCCCGGCGATGCCCGCGAGCTGGTGCTGCCGCCGGCACAGGACCGCCGTTTCGCGGCGGCCGCCTGGAAGACCTGGCCGTTCAACCTGCTGCAGCAGTCCTTCCTGCTGACGCAGCAGTGGTGGGACGCCGCCACCCACGGCATCGCCGGCGTGGAGCCGCACCACGAGAAGATGGTGGCCTTCTGGGCGCGGCAGTGGCTGGACGCCTTCTCCCCCGGCAACCAACTGGCGACCAATCCGCTGGTGCTGCAGCGCACCGCCGCCGAGGCCGGTGCCAACCTGGTGCGCGGCGCCGAATACCTGGCAGCCGACCTGCTCGCCCTGGCCAGCGGCCGGCCCCCCGCGCCCGGGGGCTTCACGGTCGGCCAGGACCTGGCCACCACGCCTGGCCAAGTGGTGCTGCGCAACCGCGTGATGGAGCTGATCCAGTACCGCCCCGCCACCGCCTGCGTGCATCCCGAGCCGGTGCTGATCGTGCCGGCCTGGATCATGAAGTACTACATCCTGGATCTGTCGCCGCACAACTCGCTCATCAAGCATCTGGTCGACCAGGGCCACACCGTGTTCTGCATCTCCTGGAAAAACCCCGGTGCGGCCGAGCGCGACCTGGGCATGGACGACTACCTGGCCGAGGGCTTCCATGCCGCGCTCGATGCCGTGGGCACCATCGTGCCGCGTCGGCGCGTGCACGCCACCGGCTACTGCCTGGGCGGCACGCTGCTGGCCATCGCGGCCGCGGCGATGGCGCGCGACGGCGATGCGCGGCTGGCCTCGGTCTCGCTGTTCGCCGCACAGACCGATTTCAGCGAGCCCGGCGAGCTGGGCCTGTTCATCGACGAGAGCCAGGTCAGCCTGTTGGAAGCGCAGATGGCCGAGACCGGCTACCTGCGGGCCAGCCAGATGGCCGGGGCCTTCCAGATGCTGCGCTCGTACGACCTGCTGTGGTCGCGCCTGGTCAGCAACTACCTGCTCGGCAACCGCTCCGCCACGAGCGACCTGATGGCGTGGAACGCCGACGCCACGCGCATGCCCGCCCGCATGCACGCGCAGTACCTGCGCCGCCTGTTCCTGGACGACGACCTCAGCGAAGGCCGCTATCCCGTGGCCGGCCGGCCGGTGTCGCTGGGCGACCTGGCCTTGCCGATCTTCATGGTCGGCACCACCACCGACCATGTCGCGCCCTGGCGCTCGGTGCACAAGCTGCACTTCCTGAGTCCGGCGGAGATCACCTTCGCACTGACCAGCGGCGGCCACAACGCCGGCATCGTCAACCCGCCCGGGCCGGATTCGCACCGCAGCTACCAGATCCTGAAGCGGCCGGCCGGCGGCACGTACCTTGCCCCGGCCGACTGGCAGGCCGTCGCCCCCACGGTGCAGGGCTCGTGGTGGCCGGCCTGGCAGCAGTGGCTGGCCGCGCACTCGGGCGCACCGGTCCAACCGCCGCGGCTCGGCGCCACCGGTTACCCGCCGCTGGCCGATGCCCCCGGCACCTACGTCCTGGAGAAATGAAATGAGGCCACCCCCGTTTGGATTTCTCACTGCGTGTAGAAATCCCATCCCCCCTCCAGGGGGCGCCGCCAGCGCCCGGGCAGAGCCCGTTGCGCGGCGTCTGCTGGCATGGTCTGCTCCGCGGCCACTCGACCCGCTGCTTGCGAGCCGGTCTCGTGCCCTGCGGCTGACGCGCCGCGCCGTGGAAAACTGAGATGGCCATGTTCGACCTGCAAGGCAAGAAGGGCCTGGTCATCGGCATCGCCAATGACAGGAGCATCGCCTGGGGTTGCGCGCGCGCGTTCCACGCCGCCGGCGCCGAACTGGCCGTGACCTGGTTCAACGACAAGGCCCGCCCCTGGGTCGAGCCGCTGGCCGACCAGGTGCAGGCGGCGCTCCGCATGCCGCTGGACGTGGAGCAGCCCGGCCAGATGGAGGCCGTGTTCGAGGCCATCGCACGGCAATGGGGACGGCTCGACTTCGCGCTGCATTCGATCGCCTTCGCGCCCAAGAGCGATCTGCATGGCCGCGTGACGGACACCTCGCGCGAGGGCTTCGCGCGCGCCATGGACATCTCCTGCCATTCGTTCTCCCGCATGGCACGTCTGGCCGAGCCGTTGATGCCGGACGGCGGCGCGCTGATGACCATGAGCTACGTCGGCGCCGAGGAGGTGGTCCCGAACTACGGCGTCATGGGCCCGGTCAAGGCCGCGTTGGAATCGAGCACCCGCTACCTCGCCGCGGAACTCGGCCCGCGCGGCATCCGCGTGAACGCCGTCTCGCCCGGTCCGCTGGCCACACGCGCGGCCTCGGGCATCGCAGGCTTCGACCAGTTGCTGCAGGATGCCGTCGCGCGCGCGCCGCTGCGCCGGCTGGTGGACATCGACGACGTGGGCGCGCTGTGCGCCTTCCTCGCCGGCGATGGCGGGCGCAACATCACCGGCAGCACGCTGTACGTGGACGCCGGCTACCACGTGGTTGGCTGATGCGCAGTCTCGCCCCTGCCCTGCTGGCCGCGGCGCTGGGCGCCGGCTGTGCCTCGATGGCACCGACCTTGCAGTTGCCGGCGCCGCCCGTTGCCGCCCGGTACCCCGATGTGCCGACGGCCGCCGCCAGCGCGCTGGAGCCGTCCGGGCTCGGCTGGCGCGACGCCTTCGGCGATCCGGCGCTGCTGGCCTTGATCGACCAGGCGCTGGCCAACAGCCGCGACCTGCGTAGCGCCACACTGCGCGTGGCCGAGGCGCAGGCCGCCTACGGCATCCAGCGCGCCGATGCGCGGCCGACGCTGGCGCTGTCGGCCGAGGCCGCACGCGCGCTGACGCCGGGCGACCTCAACATCACCCGCCAGCCGCTGACGGCCGGCCAATACCAGGTCGGCCTGGGTCTGGCCGCGTGGGAGCTGGACTTCTGGGGCCGCGTGCGCAGCCTGCAGGACAGCGCGTTGCAGAGCTACCTGGCCACCGACGCCGCCCGCCGTGCGCTGACGCTGTCGCTGGTCGCGCAGGTGGCCCAGGGCTGGCTGGAGCTGCGCGAGCTGGACGAACGGCTGGCGCTGGCCCGGGCGGCGGTGGACAGCCGCAACGAATCGCTGCACATCTTCAAGCGGCGCTTCGAGGTCGGCGCCGCCTCCCGGCTGGAACTGGCCCAGGTGCGCACGCTGGCCAGCCAGGCGCAGGCGCTGGCCGCGCAGCTGCAGCAGCAGCGCGCGGCAAGGGCGCACGCACTGGTCCAGCTGGTCGGCACACCGACCGAGCTGGTGGCTGCGGCGCGGCCGCTGGACGACGCCGCCGTGGTCCTGCCGCTGGCCGCCGGGCTGCCGTCTGAGCTGCTGGCGCGCCGGCCCGACATCGCGGCCGCCGAGCACCGGCTGCGCGCGGCCAACGCCAACATCGGCGCTGCACGCGCTGCCTTCTTCCCGCGCATCGCGCTGACCGCCAGCTTCGGCACGGCCAGCGCCGAACTGGCCGGCCTCTTCGATGGCGGCAGCCGCGCCTGGACCTTCGCACCGAGCCTGACGCTGCCGCTGTTCGACCGGGGCCGGCGCGAGGCCGGCCTGGCGCTGGCCGAGGTGCGGCGCGACCTGGCCGTGGCCGACTACGAGAAGACCATCCAGGCCGCCTTCCGCGAGGTGGCGGACGCGCTGTCGGCCCAGCGCTGGCTGGCCGAGCAGACCGGCATCCAGCGCGAGGCGTTGCAGGCGCAGGCCGAGCGCGCCCGGCTGGCCCGCCTGCGCTACGACGCCGGCGCCACCAACTTCCTCGAAGTGCTCGACGCGCAGCGCGACCTGCTCGCCGCCGAGCAGCAACTGGTGCAGACGCGGCGCACGCTGCTGGCAGCCCGCACCACGCTGTACGCCGCGCTGGGCGGCGGCGCGGCCATGTTCGCCACCGCCACACCGGCACCCTGACCCCAGACACAGCACCATGGCCACGAAGAACCGCTTGCTCCCCGTCCTCGCCATCGCCGCGCTCGCCGGGGCCGGCTGGTGGGCCTGGCAGTCCCGGCAGCCACAGGGCCACGGTGAAGGCTTCGCCAGTGGCAACGGCCGCATCGAGGCCACCGAGGTCGACGTCGCCACCAAGCTCGCCGGCCGTGTGCAGGAGATGCTGGTCGACGAAGGGGCGTTCGTCAGCGCCGGCCAGTCGCTGGCGACGATGCAGATCGACAGCCTCGTCGCGCAGCGCAACGAGGCGCTGGCGCGCCAGCAGCAGGCCGTCACCGGGGTGGCCCAGGCGCAGGCCCAGATCGCCGCACGGGAAAGCGACCGCCTGGCCGTGCAGGCCCAGGTGGTCCAGCGCGAAAGCGAACTGGATGCCGCGCGCCGCCGGCTGGCACGCTCGGAGACGCTGGCGCGCGACGGCGCCTCCTCGCAGCAGGAACTGGACGACGACCGCGCCCGCGTGCACAGCGCCGAGGCCGTGGTCGCCGCAGTGCGTGCGCAGGTGGCCGCGGCGCAGGCAGCGATCGCCGCCGCCCGCGCCCAGCGCGTGGGCGCGGACGCGGCGGTGCAGGCGGCCGCGGCCACCGTGGCCCGCATCGACGCCGACATGGACGACAGCACGCTCAAGGCGCCGCGCGACGGCCGCGTGCAGTTCCGCCTGGCGCAGCCCGGCGAGGTGCTGGCCGGCGGCGGCAAGCTGCTCAACCTCGTCGACCTGTCCGACGTCTCTATGAGCTTCTTCCTGCCCGAGACGGTGGCCGGCCGCGTCGCGCTCGGCAGCGAGGCGCGCATCGTCCTCGACGCTGCGCCGCAGTACGTGATCCCGGCCAAGATCAGTTTCGTCGCCAGCACCGCGCAGTTCACGCCGAAGACGGTGGAGACCGCCAGCGAGCGGCAGAAGCTGATGTTCCGCGTGAAGGCGCAGATCGATCCGGCGCTGCTGCGAAAACACCTGCAGCAGGTCAAGACCGGCCTGCCCGGCGTGGCCTGGGTCAAGCTCGACACGCAGGCGCCGTGGCCGGATGAACTGACCACCCGGGTGCCGGAGTGAGCGATGTCCGCTGAAGCCCCGCAGGTCGTGCGCCTGGCGGGCGTGCGGCTGCGCCATGGCGCCACGCTGGCCGTGGACGGCGTGGACCTGGACATCCCGGCCGGGCGCATGGTCGGGCTGATCGGCCCCGACGGCGTTGGCAAGAGCAGCCTGCTGTCGCTGGTGGCGGGCGCGCGCGCGGTACAGGAAGGCCGGGTCGAGGCGCTGGGCGGCAACATGGCCGAGCGGCGCCACCGCACGGCCGTGTGCCCGCGCATCGCCTACATGCCGCAGGGACTGGGCCGCAACCTCTACCCCACGCTGTCGGTCGAGGAAAACCTGCAGTTCTTCGCACGCTTGTTCGGCCACGGCGCGGCCGCGCGGCGCCAGCGCATCGACACGCTGACCGCCAGCACCGGCCTGCGCCCCTTCCTTGACCGGCCGGCCGGCAAGCTGTCCGGCGGCATGAAGCAAAAGCTCGGCCTGTGCTGTGCTCTGATCCACGACCCGGATCTGTTGATCCTGGACGAACCCACCACCGGCGTCGATCCGCTGGCGCGCGCGCAGTTCTGGGCGCTGATCGACGGCATCCGCAACGAACGGCCGCGCATGAGCGTGCTGGTCGCCACCGCCTACATGGACGAGGCCCAGGGCTTCGACTGGCTGGTCGTGATGGACGCCGGGCGCGTGCTGGCCACCGGCTCGCCGGCCGAACTGCTGGCGCAGACCCAGGTGCACTCGCTCGAGGAGGCCTTCATCGCGCTGCTGCCCGAGGAGCGCAAGCGCGGCCACGCGCCGGTGGAGATCCCGCCGCTGCCCGACGAAGGCCACGAGGACATTGCCATCGAGGCGCGCGGGCTGACCATGCGCTTTGGTGATTTCACGGCCGTGGACCACGTGGACTTCCGGATCCGGCGCGGCGAGATCTTCGGTTTCCTCGGCAGCAACGGTTGCGGCAAATCCACCACGATGAAGATGCTGACCGGCCTGCTGCCGGCCAGTGAGGGCCAGGCCGCGCTGTTCGGCCAGCCGGTGGACCCCAGGGACATCGCCACGCGCCGGCGCGTGGGCTACATGTCGCAGGCCTTCTCGCTGTATGGCGAGTTGACGGTGCGGCAGAACCTGGTGCTGCACGCGCAGCTGTTCCACGTGCCGCAGGCCGAGCGCGCCGCGCGCGTGGACGAGATGGTGGCGCGCTTCGGCCTGGCCGAGGTGCTGGACAGCCTGCCCGAGAGCCTGCCGCTGGGCCTGCGCCAGCGCCTGTCGCTGGCGGTGGCGATGGTGCACCGGCCCGAGCTGCTGATCCTGGACGAGCCGACCTCGGGCGTCGATCCGGTCGCTCGCGACGCCTTCTGGCGCCTGCTGGTGGCGCTGTCCCGGCGCGACCGCGTGACCATCTTCATCTCCACCCACTTCATGAACGAGGCCGCGCGCTGCGACCGCATGTCGATGATGCACGCCGGCCGCGTGCTCGACAGCGACACGCCGGCCCGGCTGGTGCACAAGCGCGGCGCCGCGACGCTGGAGCAGGCCTTCATCGGCTACCTGCTGGAGGCCAGCGGCGGCGGGTCACAGGCCGATGCCCCCCCCGCCGCGCAGCCCGTGGCGACGATGGCGGCACCGGCCGGACACGGGGGGGCGCCGGCACGCCTGGCGGCCTCGCTGCAGCGCCTGTACAGCTACCTGTGGCGCGAGGCGCTCGAACTGCAGCGCGACCCGGTGCGCGCCACGCTGGCGCTGGCCGGCTCACTGATCCTGATGTTCGTGATGGGCTACGGCATCAGTCTGGACGTGGAGAACCTGAACTACGCAGTGCTGGACCGGGACCAGAGCACCCTGAGCCAGAACTACGCGCTGAATCTGTCCGGCTCGCGCTACTTCACCGAACGGCCGCCGATCACCGACTACGCCGCGCTGGACCGCCGCATGCGCAGCGGCGAGCTGGCCCTCGCCATCGAGCTCCCGCCCGGCTTCGGCCGCAGCGCGCTGCGCGGGCACGAGGTCGCCGTGGGTGCCTGGATCGATGGCGCCATGCCGCAGCGCGCCGAGACCGTCAAGGGCTACGTGCAGGGCATGCACCAGCAGTGGCTGGCCGAGCAGGCGCGCGCGCGCGGCCTGTCCTCCAGCAGCGCCGTGCAGATGCAGACCCGCTTTCGCTACAACCCCGACGTGCGCAGCCTGCCGGCGATGGTGCCCGCCGTGATCCCGCTGCTGCTGATGATGCTGCCGGCCATGCTGACCGCGCTGGCCGTGGTGCGCGAGAAGGAGATGGGCTCCATCATCAACCTGTACGTGACGCCGGTGACGCGCGCCGAGTTCCTGCTCGGCAAGCAGTTGCCCTACGTGGCGCTGGCGATGCTGAACTTCCTGCTGATGTGCCTGCTCGCCGTCACCGTGTTCGGCGTGCCGATGACGGGCAGCTTCCGGACACTGGCGCTGGCGGCGCTGGTGTTCAGCTTCGCGGCCACCGGCATGGGACTGCTGGCGTCGGCCCTGACCCGCAGCCAGATCGCCGCGATGTTCTTCGCGATGATCGGGACCCTGATCCCCGCCACGCAGTTCTCGGGCATGACGAACCCGGTGTCCTCGCTGGAAGGCGGGGGGCGTCTGGTCGGCGAGATTTTTCCGGCCACCCATATGTTCATCATCAGCCGCGGCGTGTTCGGCAAGGCGCTGGGTCTGGCGGACCTGCAGGGTGCCTTCTGGCCGTTGCTGGCCTCGGTCCCGGTGATCCTGGGCGTGGCCATCGCGCTGCTGAAGAAGCAGGAGAGCTGAGGATGCGCCGGCACCTGTCCAACATCTGGCGCCTGGGCATCAAGGAGCTGTGGAGCCTGTGGCGCGACCCGGTCATGCTGGTGTTGATCGCCTACACCTTCACGGTGTCGGTCTACACCGCGGGCACGGCGATGCCCGAGACGCTGCACCAGGCACCGATCGCTATCCTCGACGAGGACGCATCGCCGCTGTCGGCACGGATCGCCGCCGCGTTCTACGCGCCGCAGTTCGTGGCGCAGCACCTGCAGTCGCCGGCGGAAATGGACGCGGCGATGGACGCCGGCAGCATCACCTTCGCGCTGACCATCCCGCCCGGATTCCAGCGCGACGTGCTGGCCGGGCGCAGCGCCGAGCTGCAGCTCAACGTGGACGCCACGCGCATGAGCCAGGCCTTCTCCGGCAGCGGCTACGTGCAGCAGATCGCGCTGGGCCAGGTCACCGAATTCGTGCAGCGCCACCGCACCAGCACCGCCCTGCCGGTGGACCTGGCGCTGCGCGCGCGCTTCAACCCCGGCCTGCAGCAGATGTGGTTCGGCTCGCTGATGCAGATCATCAACAACGTCACGCTGCTGTCCATCATCCTGACCGGCGCGGCGCTGATCCGCGAGCGCGAGCACGGCACCATCGAGCACCTGCTGGTGATGCCGGTCACGCCCACCGAGATCATGCTGGCCAAGGTCTGGGCCATGGGGCTGGTGGTGCTGCTGGCCGCGTGGATGGCGCTGCAGCTTGTCGTGCGCACGCTGCTGCAGGTGCCGGTGGAGGGGTCGATCCCGCTGTTCCTGACCGGCGCCGCGCTGTGCCTGTTCGCCACCACGGCGATGGGCATCTGGCTGGCGACGCTGGCGCGCAGCATGCCGCAGTTCGGCCTGCTGATGGTGTTGATCATGCTGCCGCTGCAGATGCTGTCGGGCAGCATGACCCCGCGCGAGAGCATGCCGGCGCTGGTGCAGGACGTGATGCTGCTCGCGCCGACGACGCACTTCGTCGAACTGGCACAGGCCATCCTCTACCGGGGCGCCGGCCTGGACGTGGTGTGGAAGCCCTTCGCCTGCCTGCTGGTGATCGGCAGCGCGCTGTTCGGCCTGTCGCTGCACCGCTTCCGCAAGACCATTGCGCAGATGGCATGAGCCGAGCCTGGCCGCCCCGCTCAGTGCGACCCCGGCGCGCCACCAGCCAGGCCGGCGGCCTGGCGCGCCACGGCCAGGCGCTTGCGCAGCGAGACCTCGGCCAGGTCCAGTTCGCCCACCAGCGCGCGCAGCGACTCGTCGTTGATGCGGTGCGCCTGGCGCTCGGCGTACAAGGCGTTGCGCTCGACATGCAGGGCCTGCAACCGCAGCTCCATCTCGAGCAGGTAGCGCTGGCGGCGCTGGCGCACGGCCTCGGGCGATTCGGCCTGGGCTTCGGGCGTGGTGGGCGTCGCGGGGTCTTCGAGCAGGTCGATGCGCTTGCGGTAGTCCTGCGTGAGCCGGCCCACGGCTTCCTGGATCTGGGCCAGGCGGTCCGGGTCGTCCGTGCTGGGCTTCTTGTGCGCCATGTGGGCGATGGCCGCCTTGCAGGCGGCCAGCCGCGCGTTGCGCTCCTCCTGCAGCGCGGCCGGCTCGCCGGCCAGCGGCAGGCGGCGCAGCACCAGGGGCAGGCCCACGCTGCCGATGGCCAGTGTGAGGAGGATGGTGCCCGTGGCCAGGAAGACCAGGTGGTCGCGTGCCGGGAAGGCCGCGCCGCCGGGCAGCAGCAGCGGCACCGACAGGGCGCCGGCCAGCGTCACGGCGCCGCGGATGCCGGCCAGCGTGGTCGCCAGGGTCAGCAGCGGCGAAGGTGGCTCGGCCATGGAGCCGCGCTCGTGCGCGCGCCACAGGCTGCCGCGCACGCCCAGCATGAGCCAGATCCAGCGCAGGCCCAGCAGCGCCAGCGTGATCAGCAGCGCCTGGCCGGCGGGCTGCCACCAGTCGTCGCCGGCCGCCGCCAGCGTGGTGCCCACGATGGAGGGCAGCTGCAGGCCCAGCAGCAGGAAGATGGCGCCGTTGAAGGCCGACTCCACCATGGTCCAGATGCCCTCGGTCTGCATGCGCTCGGCCACGAACTCGCTGCGCCGCAGGTCGGCGAAGTTGGTCGTGACACCGGCCGCCACGGCGGCCAGGATGCCCGAGACGCCGACATGCTCGCCCACGAGGTAGGCCGCGAACGGCAGCAGCACGAGCAGCAGCACCATCTGCGTGGCGGCCACGTCGCCCACGCGCCGCGTGACGGTCTCGCGGCCCACGGCGAAGGCCCAGCCCAGGCCGGCGCCCACCGCCAGGCCGCCCAGCGCGACCCACAGGAACTCCTTGCCCGCGTCGGCCCAGGAGAAGACGCCCGTGAGCGTGGCCGCCACCGCGAACTTGAGCGCCACCAGGCCCGAGGCGTCGTTGAGCAGCGATTCGCCCTCCAGCACATGCATGGTCTTGGCCGGCATGCCCAGGTTGCGTGTGATGGCCGAGACGGCGACCGCGTCGGTCGGCGAAACCACGGCGGCCAGCGCGAAGGCCACCGTGAGCGGCATGGATGGGATCATCCAGTGGATCAGATACCCCAGGCCGAGCACCGTGAACAGCACGAGGCCCAGCGCGAGCCGCAGAATGGGACGGTACAAGGCGAAGAACTCGCGCTTGGGGATGCGCCAACCGTCGGCGAACAGCAGCGGCGGGATGAACAACAGCAGGAACAGCTCCGGATCGAAGGCGATGTGCAGGCCCTGCTGGGGCCAGGACAGCACCGCCCCGAGCGCGACCTGGATCAGGGGCAAGGGAATGGCGCGCATGTAGCGCGCGGCAATGCCGGTCAGGGCTCCGAGCAGGAGCACGAGCAGCACGGTTTCGACGGTATGCATGGACGGCAGGACAAGACAAGAGGCGGCAGCGGCCGCCGCGAAAGGAGAAGTATGCAGAAGTTCCAGGACGGCCTCCGATGGAGGCGACGATGAGCACGGGCGCGCCGCAGATGCTGCGCAACCGCACCTTCGACGAACTCGCGCTGGGCGACAGCGCGCGCATCGTGCGCACGCTCACGCAGCAGGACATCGCGCTGTTCGCCGTGCTCTCGGGCGACGTGAACCCGGCCCACCTGGACGCCGAGTACGCGGCCTCCACGCGCTTTGCGGGCGTGGTCGCGCACGGCATGTGGGGTGGCGCTCTGATCTCGGCCGTGCTGGGCACGCGCCTGCCCGGCCCCGGCACGGTCTACCTGGGCCAGACGCTGCACTTCAAGCGGCCCGTGCGCGTGGGCGACACGCTGGAGATCGCGGTCACCGTGAGCGCGCTGGAGCCGCACCAGCAGCGCGTCACGCTGGCCTGCTGCTGCACCAACCAGCATGGCGAGACCGTCATCGACGGCGAGGCCCAGGTGCTGGCGCCGGCCGAGAAGATCGAGCGGCCCGCCGCCACGCTGCCCGAGGTGCGGCTGCACACGGCCGACGGCCTGCCGCGGCTGCTGCAGCATGTGCGGCCGCTGGGGCCGATCCGCGTGGCCGTGGTCCATCCCTGCGACGCGCTGAGCCTGGGCGGCGCGCTGGACGCGCGCGCCGCCGGCCTCATCGAGCCCCTGCTCTTGGCGCCGCGCGCCAAGCTCGAGGCGGTGGCTGCTGCTGCGGGCCTGGACCTCACGGGCATCGCCATCGAGGACGTGCCGCACAGCCACGCGGCGGCCGCGCGCGCGGCCGAGCTGGCGGGCCAGGGCCAGGTGCAGGCCCTCATGAAGGGCAGCCTGCACACCGACGAGCTGGTCAGCGCCGTGCTGGCCGCCGGCGCGGGCCTGCGCACCAAGTGCCGGCTCTCGCACTGCTTCGTGATGCAGACGCCGGCCTACCCGCGGCCCTTCATCATCACCGATGCGGCCATCAACATCGCGCCCACGCTGGAGCACAAGGCCGACATCGTGCGCAACGCCATCACGCTGGCCCATGCGATCGGCGTGGCCGAGCCGCGCGTGGCCATCCTGGCGGCCGTGGAGACCGTGAACCCGGCCATGCCTGCCACGCTGGACGCGGCCGCGCTGTGCAAGATGGCCGAGCGCGGCCAGATCGCGGGCGCCGTGCTGGACGGGCCGCTGGCCTTCGACAACGCGGTCTCGGCCGCCGCGGCGCGCACCAAGGGCATCGATTCGCCCGTGGCCGGCCAGGCCGACGTGCTCGTGGTGCCCGACCTCGAGAGCGGCAACATGCTGGCCAAGCAGCTCGAGTACATGGGCGACGCGGCCACGGCCGGCGTGGTGCTGGGCGCCAAGGTGCCCATCGTGCTGACCAGCCGCGCCGACAGCCGCGAGACCCGCATCGCCTCCTGCGCCATCGCCGTGCTGCTGGCGGAGCACTATCGGAAGAGCCCACCATGAACGCACCCACCTCCTTCATCGTCGTGCTGAACTGCGGCTCGTCCAGCATCAAGTTCGGCGTGTTCGACGCGGCCGACCCGGGCCGCACCCCGGCCTGGAACGGCAAGGTGCAGGGCATCGGCGGCCCGCAGCCCGACTTCGGTGCGAGCACGGTGCCCGTGCGGCCCGCCGCGCTGGGCAGCACGAACCCGTATGCGGTGGCACTGCAGCTCATCCGCGACGAGGTGCTGCGCTGGCTGGACGGGCGGCCCATCGCGGCCGTGGCCCACCGCGTGGTGCACGGCGGCGCCAAGTACTTCGCGCCCGTGCGCGTGGACGCGCAGGTGCTGGCCGACCTCAAGGCCCTGGTGCCGCTGGCCCCGCTGCACCAGCCTTTTGCGCTGGAGGCCATGAAGATCCTGCTGCGCGAGCAGCCGCGGCTGCCACAGGTGGCCTGCTTCGACACGGCCTTCCACCACACCGTGCCGCTGCTCGAGCAGTTGCTGCCCCTGCCCTACGCGGCCTACGAACGCGGGCTGCGCCGCTACGGCTTCCACGGCCTGTCCTACGCCTACATGGCCGTGGCGCTGGCCGAGCGCCATGGCGAGGCCGCGCGTGGGCGCACCATCGTCGCGCACCTGGGTTCCGGCGCCAGCCTGTGCGCGATGCAGGAGCTGCGCAGCCAGGCCACGACCATGGGCTTCTCGGCGCTGGACGGGCTCATGATGGGCACGCGCACGGGCGCGCTGGACCCCGGCGCCGTGCTCTACCTCATGGAGATCGAGAAGCTCACGCTCGAGCAGGTCGGCCGCGTGCTGTACCACGAGTCGGGCCTGCTGGGCATCTCGGGCATCTCGTCCGACCCGCGCGTGCTGCTCGCACGCGAGGCCGACACGCCGCGCGCCGCACTGGCCCTGCAGCTCTACGTGCGCCGCGTGGTGCGCGAGATCGGCGCGCTGACGGCCGTGCTGGGCGGGCTGGACATGCTGGTCTTCACGGCCGGCATCGGCGAGCACAGCCAGGTGCTGCGCGAACGCATCTGCGCGGGCCTGGCCTGGCTGGGCGTGGTGCTGGATCTGCCGGCCAACGCCGCCCACGCGCCACTGATCTCGGACCCCGCCAGCCGCGTGCGCGTGGCCGTGGAGCCCACCAACGAAGAGTGGATCGCGGCACGCCACGCCCAGCACGTGCTGGGCGGCTGAACCGCGGCGCCCCCTCGTCCCATTTCCAGTTCTGAGAGCGACCTCTCCCATGTACAAGAACCTTCTCGTGCCGCTGGACGGCAGCGCCACGGCGCAGCTGGCCCTGGACGAAGCCCTGGTGCTCGCGCGGCTTAGCGGCGCCACTGTGCAGCTGCTGCACATCGTCGACGCGATGGAGCACATCACGGGCTTCGAGCCGCCGGCCGTGCACATCGGCGACATCCGGCCGCGCTTCCTGCGGGCCGGCCAGCAGATCCTGGAGCAGGCCGCCGCGTTGCTGCAGGCCCAGGGCGTGGCCGTGCACACCACGCTGCTGGAAAGCCGCGGCGAGCGCGTGTCCGAGCTCATCGCCGCGCAGGCCACGCGGCTGGGTGCCGATCTGATCGTGCTCGGCACGCACGGGCGCCGCGGCGTGGACCGGCTGCTGATCGGCAGCGATGCCGAGCAGCTCGCGCGCATCGCGCCCGTGCCCGTGCTGCTGGTGCGCGAACGCCGCGCCGCGTGATGCCCGCCGGCTGAACCGCTTTCCCGAGCCGCTACAGTGGCGGCCTGCGCCGGTTGCCACTTCCATGTCCTTTGCCCGCAGATTCCTGCAGATGTTCCGCATGGTCTGCGCCGCCAGCCTGCTGGCGCTGGTCGGCTGCGCCCAGCTGCCGCTGCTGGACGGCCGCACCGAGAGCCGGCTCGACCCCGACACGGCCGGCACGCGGCTGGGCCGCGCCGTGCAGGCCGCGGTGGCCGCGCGCGGGCCGGGCTTGTCGGGCGTGTTCCTGCTCGACCAGGGCCGCGACGCCTTCGCCACGCGCATGCTGCTGGCCGAGGCCGCCGAGCGCACGCTGGACGTGCAGTACTACATCTGGCGCGACGACATGTCGGGCCGGCTGCTGCTGCAGGCCCTGCGCCGCGCGGCCGAGCGCGGCGTGCGCGTGCGCCTGCTGCTCGACGACCTGGGCAGCGCGGGCCTGGACGCCCTGCTCGCCGCGCTGGATGCACACCCGCAGATCGAGGTGCGGCTGTTCAACCCCTTCGTGCAGCGGCGCTTCAAGCCGCTGGGCTTCGTGACCGACTTCATGCGCGCCAACCGGCGCATGCACAACAAGTCGTTCACGGCCGACAACCAGGCGACCGTGGTGGGCGGGCGCAATGTCGGCGACGAGTACTTCGGCGCCGAGGTGGACACCTTGTTCGTGGACCTGGACGTGCTGGCCATCGGGCCGGTGCTGCAGGCCGTGTCGGAAGATTTCGACCGCTACTGGGCCAGCGCTTCGACCTACCCGGTGGCGCTGCTGTTTGGTGCCGGCGACGCGGCTCCGCCGCAGGACCTGGCACCGCCACCCGAACGGACCCGGCAGTACCTGGACGCCGTGGCGCGCTCGCCCTTCGTGGCCGACCTCATCGCGGCGCGGCTGCCGCTGCACTGGGCACCGGTCGAACTCGTCAGCGACGACCCGGCCAAGGGCCTGGGGCAGGCGGCCGACGCGGACCTCATGTTCGCCCGCATGGCCCGCCTCGTCGGCGCCCCGGCGCAGACCCTGAAGCTGGTCTCGCCCTACTTCGTGCCCACGGCACGCGGCACCGCCTTGTTCGAGCAGCTGGCGGCCCGCGGCGTGGAGGTGGCCATCCTGACCAACACGCTGGAGGCCACGGACGTGGCCGTGGTCCACGCCGGCTACCTGCCCTGGCGCAGACCGCTGCTGCGCGCCGGCGTGCAGCTCTACGAGATGCGGCGCGAGGCCGACATCCAGGCCCCGGACGCCAAGCTGCGACTGGGCAGCAGCTCGGCCGAGAGCCTGCACGCCAAGACCTTCGTGGTCGACCACCGCCAGCTGTTCGTGGGCTCGTTCAATTTCGACCCGCGCTCGGCCCGGCTCAACACCGAGCTCGGCTTCGTCATCGACAGCCCGGCGCTGGCCGCGCAGCTGGACCGGCAACTGCGCGAGAAGGCGCGCCAGCGCGGCTACCAGCTGCGGCTGGGCCCGCAGGACCGGCTGCAGTGGTTGGACGGCCGCAGCGATCCACCCCTGGTGCTGGACGAGGAGCCCGGCACCAGCCTGTGGCTGCGGCTGGGCGTGCGCGTGCTGTCCTGGCTGCCGATCGACTGGCTGTTGTAGCGCAGTTGGATGGGGGCGATGGACCGCTTGCAGCATCCGGCAAGTTGCATCGTTCGTGGACTCCACGGCTCGGATCGCACGAGGGCGGACAGCCGGCCAAGTGGAACGCTGCGCCAGTCGCCGGCTTCGTGACGCTTCATCCGGTCCGCGGACGCCCCGAGCGGCACGGCCAGGAAGCGTCGCTCGCCGCAACGATGCGACCGACAGCTGCAGACTGGCTGCTGACGTTGAGCTTTCTGACCTGAGTGACCGCCGCTCGCGAAACCAGCCATTCAGTTCGACAAGCGCGTCGGTCCGCTGTACATCCCGGACCGGTCGATCAGCGAGAGAACGTTCCCAAGCTGCGCGAACGGCTGCTTGCGCAATCGGCGAGTTGGCGCTGTGCGCCCATTGCAGCCCATGAGCATACGGCTTCGAAGGTCAGCACCGGGGCCGACTGCAGACGTTGCCAGTTTGTTCATCAGCGTTCAGTCTGGACACTCGGACCGACTCCCCCATCTTCACGCGGCTCGACATGCTTGCTGCCCCGTAAAGACGGGCTCGGTGCTTCGCTGAACCGCGAGTTGTTCAAGAACTGGTTTGCTGATAGCAGTCAAGGGTCCAAGGTGCCCCGTGCGATGTCACTGCGCACCGCTTCGACCAAATCGAGCAGCGCTGGAGAAAACTGTTTCGCTACCCGTCCCGCTGACTCTGCGGTCGACAAACTGAGGTTGAACACGTACGTGGCACCGTCCACTGCCAATGGTGCTGCCAGCGCGACCACTTCAGGTTGCCAAGATGCTGAACAGTAGCCCTTCTCGGCCACATCCATCCGTGCCCCCTCAATGGATCGCGCAAGATCGCCCCACCCGTCCGGGCGGCGGCTGCGAAACACCGCCATCAGCGCCTTGCGTTTAGGTTCCGGCGCGACTGCGAGATAGGCGCGCCCCAGCGAGGTCAGTTCCATCGGCACTCGCTGCCCGGACACCACATGCCGCAGTGCCACACGCCGGGCGTAGCGGATCGACTCCAGGTAGACCATTTCGTCGCGGTCTGGCGCGGCGAGCCCGACATTGATGCGCTGGCCTTCTGCCAAGGCTCGCATATGAGGCGCAGCTACTGCCAGCACACGCGACCCTGAACGCATCGCGTGGCCCAAGCTCAGCACAGCCGGGGCCAGTCGGTAGGCCCGGCGCACAGTGTCGAGTTGCAGCATGCCAGTGCCCACCAGCGTTTGCGTCAAGCGGCTCACCGTGGACTTTGACAGGCCTGTGCGCTCGGCCAGTTCGCCGTTCCCCAGCAGCTCCGAGCCCTGCCTGAAAGCCCGCAGCAATTCGATGCCACGTTCAAGCGAACGGTTGGCAGGTGACTGGCCTGGCTTGTCTTCGGCAATTCCGTTTCGCGCGGTGTCCATGCGTGATCCTCCTGTGGCAGCCGGCATGTTAGTTCCACTCAATGGAATTAGCAGGGTTACTTTTTGGGTCGATTTTTCTAAGCTACGGCCACGGTGATCGCACACCGACGCCGCCACCCGCCAGGGCCTCGCGCCCCCCATCACGGAGACATTCACATGCGTCAGCCAAGCTTCCAACTCATCCGCACGTTCGCCCAGCCACTGCTCATCAGCGCCGTCCTGGCCGCAGGCACTGCCTTTGCCAGCACTTTTCCGCAGAAGCCCGTGCGCATCGTCGTGCCGTTCGCACCTGGTGGCGGAACCGACCTGATCGCCCGCACGCTGGGCCAGGAGATGTCCAAGGACCTCGGTCAGCCCGTCATCATCGACAACAAGCCCGGTGCCGGCACCATCATCGGCACCGATGCAGTCGCAAAGGCGCAGCCCGATGGCTACACCCTGGTGATGGCCAGCTTCGCGCATGCCGTCAATCCCAGCCTGCAACCCAAGCTGCCGTTTGCCAACGACAAATCCTTTGCGCCGGTAATCCTGGTCGGCCGCGGCCCCAACGTGCTGGTGGTGCGCCCGGCGAGCCCGTTCAAGACGGTGCAGGACGTGCTCGCCGCGGCCAAGGCCAGCCCGGGCAAGCTGACCTATGCGTCGCAGGGCGCGGGCACCTCGGCACACCTGGGCGGCGAGATGTTCGACAACCTGGCCAAGGTCAAGACCGTGCATATCCCGTACCGCGGCGCCGGCCCGGCGATGACCGACCTGATGGGCGGGCAGGTCGACATGTTCTTCGGCACGGCTGCCGCTGTGGCGCCCTTCGTCGAGCGTGGCCAGTTGCGCGCCATCGCCGTGACCAGCGCCCAACCCTCGGCTGCGTTCAAGGGCATTCCGACCATCGCCGAATCCATCCCTGGCTATGCCGTGGAGAGCTGGTACGGCCTGTACGCCCCGGCCGGCACGCCGAAGGACGTGATCGCACGCCTGAACGCGGCCGCCGCCAAGGCCGCGCGCGCCCCGGATTTCACGCGCAAGGTGGAGCAGGAAGGCCTGGCAATCGCTGCTGGCGACCCGGCAGAACTGGACGCCTATGTGCGCGGCGAGGAAAAACGCTGGGCGCGCGTCGTCAAGGAAAACGGCATCAAGGCCGACTGAACAACCGCATCGAGGAGAACACCATGAGCTTCACACTGATTAACCTGGAAGTCGCGTCCGCCATCGCGACCATTACCCTGAACCGCCCGGACAAGCGCAATGCCATGAGCGATGCCATGCGCAGCGAGTTCATCGAAGCGCTGGAGCAGGTCGCTGCCGACAAAACCATCAAGGCGCTGGTGCTGACCGGCGCGGGGAAAGGCTTCTGCGCTGGCGGCGACATCGCCGGCATGGAAAAGCGCATGAACGCCCCGACCGGCGAAGTCGGCTTCAACGGCTGGCACCGCCAACAGCGCGTACACCACACCCAGGCGCTGCTGCACACCATGCCAAAGCCCGTGATCGCTGCCGTGAACGGTGCCGCTTCCGGCCTGGGCGCCGACACCGCGCTGGCCTGCGACTTCATCATCGCCAGCGAATGGGCCAGCTTCACCTGGTCGTACATCCACCGCGGCATCATCCCCGATGGCGGCGGCATGTACTTCCTGCCGCGCCGCGTCGGCCTCTCCAAGGCCAAGGAGCTGATCTTCACGGGCCGCGCCGTCAAGGTGGACGAGGCCGTTGCGCTGGGCATCGTGGACCGCAAGACATCGGGCGAGACCCTGGTCGCCGACGCCCAGGCCTGGGCAGCCGAGCTGGGCAAGGGCTCGGCCACGGCGCTGGCCCTTACCAAGACCATCCTGAACCAGAGCTTCGAACTGTCGGCGCACCAAGTCTTCGCCCAGGGCAGCCAAGCCCAGGGCATTTGCTACACCAGCACCGAGCACCGCGCCTCGGTGATGGCCTTCCTCGACAAGTCCGCAGCCGCCACGGCCGCCAAGGAGTGATGACCATGAACGCCATTTCCCGCCTGCTCCAGCCGCGCAGCGTCGCAGTGATCGGCGCATCGGCCGACGCAGGAAAGACCGCTGGCCGTCCGGTGTCCTACCTTGTCAAACACGGCTTCAAGGGCGACATCTACCCCGTCAACCCCAAGGTCGACCGCATCGGCGAGCTGACCTGCTACCCCGACGTAGCGGCACTGCCTGGCGTGCCCGACGTCGCCATCGTGCTGCTGGGTGCCGAGCGCGCGCACCTGGCCGTGCGCGACCTGGCCGCCCGGGGGTGCGCGGCAGCCATCGTGCTCGCCAGCGGCTACACGGAGACTGGTGAAGACGGCGCTCGCCGGCAGAAGCAGTTGATCGAGGCCGCGGGCAGCATGCGCATCCTGGGCCCCAACACCATCGGCCTGGTGAACCTGACCGACAACATCGTGCTGTCGGCCACCGGTGCACTGGAGATGGAGCACTTCCCTGTAGGTGGCATCGGCGTGGTGTCGCAAAGCGGCGGCATCCTGGGCGCGCTGCTCTCGCGTGCTGCGGCGCGCGGCATCGGCCTGTCCAAGCTCATCTCCACCAGCAACGAGGTGGACCTGGAACTGGCCGACTTCATCGACCATCTGGCCGACGACGAGGCCACGAAGGTCATCGCGCTCTATGTGGAAACGGTGCGCGACCCCGCCAAGTTCCGCAATGCCTGCCTGAAGGCGGCCCAAAAGGGCAAGCCCGTCGTGGCGTTCAAGATCGGCCGCTCGGAGGCCGGCGCCAAAGCAGCTGTCTCGCACACCGGCGCCCTGGCTGGTGCCGACCGCATGTACGACGCGCTGTTCCAGCAGATCGGCGTGATCCGCGCACAGACCTTCTCCGACCTGCTGGACATTCCCGCTGCGCTGGCCACGGGCCGCAAGCTCCATGGCAAGCGCGTCGCCATCCTAACCTCCACCGGTGGTGCCGGCACCCTGGTGTCGGACGACCTGGGCATCGCCGGTTTCGACACGCCCGCACCGGATGCGGCCACGGCCGAAGCACTGCGCGCCCTGCAGACTGGTGACCACGCCGTGCTGGACCGCAATCCCATCGACGTGACGCTCGCCGGCCTCAAGCCCGACCTGTTGCGCGGCGCCATCAACGTGCTGCTCAAGAGCGACAGCTACGACGCACTGACCATCATCGTCGGCTCTTCCAGCCTCGCCATGCCGGAACTGCTGGCCGGTGCCATCCAGGACTGCCTGCCGAACTCCGACAAGCCCGTCATCGCTTATGTCAGCCCGCATGCACCTGAAGTCGGTGCCTTGCTGACGCAACGCGGCGTGCCGGCCTTCGCGGCAGCTGAGAGCTGCACTGCAGCGCTGCAGGCGATGTTCAAGGCCACGCAGCTCAAGCCCCAGGTGGATGCCAGCGCAGCGGCCCAGCCGGTGGCGGTGGACGACCTGCCGGCCGGATCGCTCGATGAATACCAGGCCAAGCAGTTGTTCACGCGCTTCGGTGTGCCGTGCGCCGGCGAACGCATCGTGGCGACGCCGGCCGAGGCTCAAGCCGCAGCGCGCGAGCTGGGTGACCGTGTAGTCCTGAAGATTCTGTCGGCAGAAATCACGCACAAGAGCGACGTGGGCGGCGTGGCGGTCAACTTGACGGCCGACAACGTGGGAGAGCGCCTGTCCGCCATGACTGCCGAGGTCGAGTCCAAAGCAGGCGTGCGGCCGAAACGCTTCCTCGTGCAGGAAATGGTCGGAGGCGGCACCGAGCTGATTCTGGGGATGCACCGCGACGCGCTGGGAACAGCCATCTTGTTGGGCATGGGAGGCGTCACCGCGGAACTGTTCAAAGACACCACCATGCGCTTGCTGCCGCCGGAGGGGGGCCTGTCGCGCGCCGATGCGCTGGCCATGGCGCAGCAGCTCAAGACCTGGCCGCTGTTGGACGGCTTCCGTGGCCGGCCCAAGGCGGATGCGGATGCGCTCGTGACGGCCATCGTAGCGTTCTCGCAGATGGCAGCGCAGCTCGGCGACCGACTGGTCGAAGCCGAAATCAACCCGGTGTTCGTTCTGCCGCAGGGCCAGGGTGTGCGCGCGGCCGACGGCGTCGTGGTGCTGGCCTAATGAACGCCCCGGCAACGAACCAGGTTCGCCTGGAGCGCGACGGCGACGTCGCCGTCATCTGTATCGACAACCCGCCGATCAACGCCGGCTCGGTGGCGGTACGTACCGGACTTCTGCATGCCGTCGACGCCGTGGCGCGTGACGAAAGCTTGGTCGCCGCAGTGCTGATCGGCGCCGGCAACACCTTCATCGCCGGTTCGGACCTGCGCGAGTTCGGCCTGCCCCTGGCCGAGCCGCAACTGCCGACGGTCATCGCTGCCATCGAGACCTGTGCCAAGCCTTTCGTGGCAGCCCTGCATGGGGCTGCTCTGGGTGGCGGATTCGAACTCGCTTTAGGGTGCGATGCGCGCGTGGTCGCGCCCGGCACGGTCGTGGGTCTGCCTGAAGTCACTTTGGGCATCATTCCCGGCGCAGGCGGCACCCAACGGCTGCCGCGCCTGGTTGGTGTGCCGCGTGCCATCGCCATGGTGTGCGCGGGCGAGCGCGTGAAGAGCACCGCGGCGCTCGCTTGCGGTCTGGTAGATGCGCAGGTCCAGGGGAATCTTCGTGCAGCTGCGGTCGATTACGCACGGAGCCTCGCCGGCAAGAAGCAACGCCTGCGTGATCGGCCCGTGCCGGTTTCCGAACCCCAGGCAGTAAAAGACGCCGCCGCCGCTGCAATGAAGGCTGGAAAAGGCCGCCCTGCGGTCGTCGCCGCCATTGCGGCTGTGAAGGCATCTGCAGAACAGAACTTCGACGCAGCGCTGGCTGGCGAGCGCGAAGTGTTCCAGCAGTTGCGCGTGTCGCATGAAGCTGCGGCGCTGCGTCACCAGTTCTTCGCCGAGCGCGACAGTGCGAAGCACCCAGCCCTAGCGGACGTGACACCGCGCGCTGTGGGCCGCGTCGCGGTCATCGGCGCCGGCACGATGGGCACAGGCATCGCCATCGCCGTGCTGGATGCAGGCCTGGAGGTGCTGCTGCTGGAGCAAGACGGTGCGGCGCTGGAGCGTGGCTCGGCCCGCATCCACGACCACTACGCTGGCCGGGTCCGTGCCGGCAAGATGGCACCCGAGACAGCGCAGTCTCGCCCGGCGAAGCTGCGCAGCAGCCTGGAATGGAACGATCTTGCGGAAGCGGACCTGGTGATCGAAGCCGTGTTCGAAGACCTGGACGTCAAGCGCCAGGTATTCGCGCGTATCGACGCCGTGGCCCGTCCAGGCGCCGTGCTCGCCAGCAACACCTCATACCTGGACCTGGACGCTATCGCCAGCGCGACAACAAGACCGCAGGATGTGATCGGCCTGCACTTCTTCAGTCCTGCCAACGTGATGCGTCTTATGGAGGTGGTGCGCGGCAAGGCGACTGCTCCCGATGCTCTGGCAACCGGCCTGGCCGTGGCTCGCAAGCTTGGCAAGCTGCCGCTGTTGACGGGCAATGCCTTTGGCTTCGTCGGAAACCGGCTTTACGCGGCCTACCGACGCCAGTGCGAGTTTCTGATCGAGGAAGGCGCTTGGCCCGAGCAGGTGGACGCCGCCCTCCAGCGCTTCGGCTTCGCCATGGGCCCCTTCGCGGTGGCCGACCTGTCGGGCCTGGACATCGCCTGGCGCATGCGGCAGGCGCAGGCGGCCACCCGCGAGCCGTCCGCACGCTACGTGCACATTGCAGACCGGCTGTGCGAAGCCGGGCGCCTGGGTCGCAAGACTGGCGCCGGTTACTACCGCTACCCCGAGGGGGGCAAGGCCGAAATGGACGAAGGCACGCACGCGTTGATCGCGCAGGCGCGCGCCGAGAAGGGCATCGTGCCGCGGACCATCGACGATGAAGAAGTGCAGCGCCGAGTTCTTCTTGCCCTGGTCAATGAGGCGGCGCTGCTGCTGGCCGACGGCGTTGCTGCGCATGCCACGGACATCGACGTCGCACTGGTCAACGGCTATGGCTTCCCCCGCTGGGAAGGCGGGCCTGTGTTCTGGGCGCGTACGCGCGGCCAGGAAGCCCTGGCACGCGAGGTCGACATGCTCGCCGAGCGCAGTGGGCCGGGCTTCGTGCGCGGCGACCTCCATCAACTATTTCAATGAGACAGTCACCATGACGCTGCACGCTTACATCTGCGACGCGGTTCGCACCCCCTTCGGCCGCTACGGCGGCAGCCTGTCGTCGGTTCGCGCCGACGATCTGGGCGCCGTGCCTTTGAAGGCGCTGATGGCACGCCACCCCACACTGGACTGGGAAGCTGTCGCGGACATCATCTACGGCTGCGCCAACCAGGCCGGCGAGGACAACCGCAATGTCGCGCGGATGTCCGCGCTGCTTGCCGGCCTGCCTGTCGGTCTGCCCGGCGGCACCGTGAACCGGTTGTGCGGATCAGGGCTGGATGCACTGGGCACGGCGGCACGCGCCATCAAGTCCGGCGAAGCGGAGTTGATGCTGGCCGGCGGCGTCGAAAGCATGAGCCGCGCACCGTTCGTGATGGGCAAGGCTGAGAGTGCGTTTTCACGCGCGGCAAAGATCGAGGACACGACCATCGGCTGGCGGCTCATCAACCCGCGCATGAAGACCTTGCATGGCGTGGACAGCATGCCCGAGACGGCCGAGAACGTGGCCACCGACTACGGCATTTCCCGCGTGGACCAAGATCGCATGGCCCTGGCCTCTCAGCGCAAGGCCGTTGCCGCACAGCAGCGCGGGTTCTTCGACGCAGAAATCGTGCCGGTGACTGTGCCGCAGAAGAAGGGTGACGCGCTGGTCGTGTCGCGCGACGAGCACCCGCGCGAGACCAGCCTGGAGACGTTGGCGAAGCTCAAAGGGGTGGTCCGTCCGGACGGCACGGTCACGGCGGGCAACGCATCCGGCGTGAACGACGGCGCCTGCGCGCTGCTGCTAGCCAGCGAAGGCGGTGCGGCGCGGCACGGCTTGACGCCGCGTGCGCGTGTGGTCGCCATGGCCACGGCCGGTGTGCCGCCTCGCATCATGGGCATGGGGCCGGCGCCGGCGACGCGCAAGGTGCTTGCATTGGCGGGGTTGACGCTTGCGCAAATGGACGTGATCGAACTGAACGAGGCATTCGCAGCGCAGGGCCTTGCGGTGCTGCGCGACCTGGGCCTGGCGGACGACGACGCCCGCGTCAACCCGAACGGCGGTGCCATCGCTCTGGGCCATCCTCTGGGTGCTTCGGGCGCCCGTCTCGCCACCACGGCCGTCAACCAACTTCACGCCAGCGGAGGGCGATACGCCCTGGCCACGATGTGCATCGGCGTTGGCCAAGGCATCGCCGTGGTTCTGGAGCGCGTATGAGGCGCCGCGTCTACCTGCGACGCTTGCTTTCGGCCGGGCTGGCTGCTGCCGTGGTCAGCCCGTGGGCCATGGGACAGGCATTCCCCAGCAAGCCGCTGCGGATGATCGTTCCCTTTCCTGCCGGCGGCGGTACCGACGCCATGGCGCGCGCCCTTGGCGATGCGCTGTCGCGCGACCTGGGCCAGCCAGTGATTGTGGACAACAAGTCTGGCGCCGGCACGGTGATCGGCAATGACGCGCTGGCCAAGAGCCCGCCCGACGGCCACACCCTGCTGCTGAACACGAGCGCCATCGCCATCGTGCCCAGCCTGCACCCCAAGCTGCCGTACCCTGCGGAGACCGCATTCGCGCCGGTCATGCTGCTGGGCCGCGCACCGAACGTTGCGGTGGTGCGGACCGAGAGCCCGCTCAAGTCCGCTGCGGAGTTCGTCGCGCAGGCCCGCGCCAAGCCGGGGCAGATGGCCTATGGCTCGGCCGGCAACGGCACCTCTACGCACCTCGCGGCTGAATTGCTCAAGAGCACGGCCAAGGTGTTTGTCACCCATGTGCCTTACCGGGGAGCCGCGCCGGTCATCAACGACGTGATCGCTGGCCAGATCGACCTGGCCTTCGGTACCCTGCCCAGCGTGGCGCCCATGCTCGCGGGCGGCAAACTGCGCGCATTGGCCGTGACCAGCGCCAAGCGCTCGCCGCTGCTGCCCGATGTGCCGACTTTTGCCGAGTCGGGCGTCCCTGGCTACGACGCGGACGTGTGGTACGGGGTATTCGTACCGGGCGCGACGCCGCCTGCCGTCATTGAACAATTGCACGCAGCGATCAAACGTGCCGCGCAGACGGAGGCCTTTCAGCGCCGCGCTGCTGCGGAGGGTCTGGCGCTCACCATGGACAGTCCGCAGGAGACCGCGCGCATCGTTCGCGAAGAGGAAGCCAAGTGGAAGCGTGTTATCAAGGACCAGTCCATCAAGATGGAATGAACCTGCTGCGCACCATGCAACACGACGAGCAACCTGCAGGCGACCGGATGGCAGCGCTGGAACAGCGCATGCAGCGTCACGTCGTGCAAAGCCATGGTGGGCAGGTCGTGTGGTGGACGTTGGGCTCCGGCCGACCTCTCGTGCTCTTGCACGGAGGACATGGCAGTTGGCAGCATTGGGTGCGCAACGTCGAAGCCTTGACCACGCGCCGCAGCGTGTGGGTGCCGGACATGCCTGGCTATGGCGATTCCGATGCGCCTGCCGAGCCGACGATGGGCTCGCTGCTGGACCGGCTGACCGGTAGCCTCGATACCTTGCTGGGCCCGTCGACATCCATCGACTTGGCCGGCTTCTCCTTCGGCGGGCTGGTGGCGGCGCACGTGGCTGTCGCTCGACGCGGAGTGGACCGGCTGGCGTTGCTGGGACCTGCAGGGCACGGTGGACCTCGGCGCCCAAGGTCCGAGCTGGTGTCGTGGCGTCATGCGGTTGATGACGCCGCGGCGCTGGCCCAGGTCATGCGACACAACCTCCTCGCCCACATGCTCCACCAGCCAGACAGCGCCGACCCGCTGGCCCTGCGTGTCCACACCGAGGCTTGCCTGCAGACGCGTTTCAGGAGCAAGGGCATCTCACGCGCGGGCGGCCTTCACGCCCTGTTGCACCAAGCTGCTTGCCCGGTGCTGCTGGTTTGGGGCGCCCATGACGTCACCGCGACGCCCGACCTGCTGGCACCAGAGCTGGCAGCCTGCCATCCGCGCAGCCGCACCGCCATCGTGGCGGACGCCGGTCACTGGGTGCAGTACGAATCTGCGCCGGCCATCAATGCGCTGCTGCGCGACTGGCTGGCCTTATCCCCAACATTTGAAAGACCATCACACCATGCACGCCACTGAAGTGTTCGGGCGCTACGCCGAAGAGTACCGCCACACCGTCCTCACCGATGACGTGATCCACCATGCCAAGCGCGCCGTCATCGACTGGTACGCCTCGCTGTTCCCTGGCCTGGCTGCAGACCCGCTGGCCCAGCTCGAACAAGTGCTGGCAGAAGACCTGGACCATGGCCGCGCACGCCTGGGCAATGGACGCAGCGCCACAGCTCGAGCCGCGGCGCTGTACAACGGCACGGCCGCACATGCGGCCGAGGTGGATGACAGCTTCCGGGACGCGATGTACCACCCAGGCGCCGCCACCATCGCCGCAGCGTTGGCGGCCAGCCAGGATACAGGGGCCACCGGCCTGGACTTCCTGCGGGCGCTGGTGCTCGGCTACGAGGTCTCCACGCGCATCGGTGTGGTCATGGGCCGACCCCACTACAAGTTTTGGCACAACACAGGAACCGTCGGCAGCTTCGGGGCTGCGGCCGCCGCTGGCGGCGCGCTCGGCCTGGGCGCGCAGCCTTTCGCCCATGCCCTCGCGACGGCTGCCACCTTCACTGCCGGACTGCAACAGGCTTTCCGCATGGATTCCATGTCGAAGCCGCTGCACGCCGGTCGCGCCGCGGAGGCCGGCCTGTTGGCCGCTCAGATGGCCGCGCGCGGAGTGACGGGTTCGCTGGATGTGCTCGACGGCGAGGCCGGCCTGGGCAAGGCGATGAGCAACGGGCCGGACTGGTCTCAAGCCGGCGCGACGTTGGGCCGAGACTTCCACATCACGCGCCTGACCTTCAAGAACCACATTGGCTGCGGGCACACCTTCGCCGCCATCGATGCTGCGCTTGCACTGCGCGAGTTGCACGGCCTGCAGCCGCAGGACATCGCCCATGTCCAGATCGACACGTACAAGCCGGCCCTGGACATCGCGTGCTACGAGCGGCCGACGACCGCCAATGAGGCCCGCTTCAGCCTTCGCTACGTCGTGGCTACGGCGCTGGTGCGCGGCAGCGTGCGGCTGGCAGCTTACGAACCTGAGCAACTTGACGACCAGCGCACACGCGAGCTCATCACGCGCATCGACGCGCGCATTGATCCACAGATCGACGCGGCGTTCCCAGGGCAGCGCGCCGCGCGGCTGGAAATCACAACTCGCGGAGGCGAGAAGCTGGTGCACCTGCAGCCCAACCGGAAGGGCGACCCAGAGCTGCCGCTGTCCGATGCGGAGCTGGAAAGCAAGTTTCTCGAACTGGCGACGCCAGTGATCGGCGAGCAGCGGGCCTCCGGCTTGCTGCAGCGCATCTGGAGCCTTGACCAAGCCACTGACCTGCAGCGGCTGGTCTGACGCCTGACCGCGTTCAGTGAGATGCGCCCGGCGGCACTCAGCCCCGGTGCCGATCAAGGAAAGCGAGCAACGCCGCAGCAAGCTCCGGCCTGGCCGGCGCTGTGGAATGCGAGGCACCGTCGACAGTGACAAGCTCCATGGCCGGGTTCAACGCGTGCATCGCCCGGAACTCGGCCAGGTAGGGGTCGGCTGTGCCGACGATACCCAACGTCGGCACACGGATGGCACTCACCTGCTCGGGCGAGAGCAGTGCGCGCGCGCCACCTCGCCGAGATGCGGCCAAGGCGCGGTAGTCCTGCCCGGCCAAGTCCTTTGCAGACATCTGGCGGATCACCTCATCGGACGGCGCCGGCTGGCCCTTGGGCCACAGCCGCAGAATCTGCGATTTCTTCGATCCGACTTCCATCTCGGACGCTTCAATGTCCAGCCTGCGCTGGTCATCTGCCGTCCACCGAAAGCGCGGCGTCGCACCAGCGAGTACGCAGGTCTTGAAGCGCTCTGGCGACTGGACTACCTGGTAGCCCGTCAGGATCGCTCCGAGGGAATAGCCCACGATGTGCCCGCGCGCCTGGCCGACATGATCGAGCAAGCGAATGGCATCTTGCGCTGCCTGCGGGCCGTACTGCGCAGCATCGTGGGGCTTGCCGCTCAGGCCATGACCGCGGCCGTCGAGCGCGTACACCCGGTACCGCGCCGCGAGCTTCTGAAAAACGCCGGTGTCCACCCACTGCCGCTCGGCACTGCTCGAGAAGCCATGCGTGAGGACGACGGTTTCGCCTTCGCCAGCCTGCAGGTAGCTGATTTCGACACCTGCAGATTGGAAGCTGCGCCGAACCGGTATCCCCGCCGACGTTGCACAGCCTGTCAGCGCAACGAGCGAACCGGTCGCGCCCGCCAGCAGTGTGCGGCGCCGCATTCGTATGCTGCTGGCATCAGGTGCGTTCAGTGAGAGGGCAGAGGGTCGAGTCAAAGAGGTCTCCTGGTTGAAGTGGTGCTGACTTGTACCGACAGCGATCTTCAAAGGACAGCCCCAAGTTCCACTCTTTGGAACTCGTCCGGAACCGACAGGGGTTCACATTTGCAATAGCTGAACAACATAGCTGGTATAGGCGCCCATAGCTTTTGCTTGGGCTCTGCGAAGCCCAGACTGCGTCCCATGAACAACACACCGACAGAGACAAGTGGTGCGACCCGCCGTCTGGTCCGCTACACACCGCAGTCTGGCGCGGAGCCGGTTCAGATCGAGTATGCGGATCAAGGCACCGGACCAGTTGTCTGCATGCTCCCTTCGCTGGCACGCTCCGGGCGCGACTACGACGAGGTGGCTGCAATGTTGCAGCGTGACGGGTTTCGCGTGATCCGTCCTGAACCACGAGGCATCGGCCAGAGCGCAGGTCCGATGCACGCGCTCAGCCTGCACGACTTCGCCGCCGATGTGGCAGCGGTACTGGACCATGCAAATACCGGCCCCGTCGTCGTCGTCGGCCATGCATGGGGCAGCCAGCCCGCGCGCATGCTGGCGGCCGACCGGCCCGACCTGGTGCGTGGTGTGGTGATGGCGGCCGCGTCCGCGGGCAAGCTGCCGCCGGGCTCCACCGAGAAGCCCTACAGCCGTCTGCGCGATGCCATCGACGGCGCGGGCGATATGACCCTGCCAGAGGCGCAACGTGTCGACTGCCTGCGCCGGGCCTTCTTCGCGCCCGGCCACGACCCGCGCGTCTGGCTCGATGGCTGGAGCGCTGCCGCGCACGAGGCGCAGAGCCATGCGCGCATCAACACACCGGTGGACGACTACTTCTCGGCCGGCACGCAGGTGCCGATCCTGGACCTGCAAGCCGAGCACGACGCCGTGGTCGTGCCACACGTCATGAAGGCCTACCTGGGCGAGCGCGTCACCGTACAGGTGATCCGCGACGCGGGCCATGCCATGGCGCCCGAGCAGCCGCGTGCCATGGCAGATGCCATCGCCGCATTTGTGCGGGGCGTGACCGCCGCCCCGGTAGGCGCCTAGCCGCGGCCTTTCCGATGCGTAGGCCTGGATGTCCAGCGCGGGCGTGCCCACAGGCCTTGGCATCAACACACTGACGAGATCGGCACCCCGCCCTCGCATTCATTCAAAACCATCGGAGACTCGCATGCCACATCCCGTCCATCGGTCCATCCAGTCCTGCGCCAGAGTGGTCGCAGCCGTCACGGCCACCCTTGTCTTGGGCCTGGCCGCCGCCCACGCGGCGTTCCCTGACAAGGCCATCAAGCTGGTGGTGCCGTTCGCACCGGGTGGAGGCGCAGACCTGATCGCGCGCACACTGGCGGTGGAACTGAGCAAGGAGTTCGGTCAACCGGTGTTCGTGGAGAACAAGCCGGGCGCGGGGACCATCATCGGAACCGACCTGGTGGCCAAGAGTGCGCCGGACGGCTACACCTTGCTGGCGTCTTCCATCGCGCATTCGGTCAATCCAAGCCTGATGGACAAGCTGCCCTACTCGACCGAGAAAGACTTCATCCCCGTTGCCATGGTGGTGCGCTCTCCGAACGTGCTGGTCGTGCGCGCGGACAGCCCGTACAAGTCCGTCAAAGACATCGTCGATGCGGCCAAGGCCAAGCCCAACAGCCTGACCTACGCATCACCGGGCAACGGCACTTCGTCCCATCTCGCCGGCGCGCTGTTCGCGGACCTGGCCAAAGTCCAGATTCAGCACATCACGTACAAGGGGTCGGCCCCGGCGCTCACCGACCTGCTGGGGGGCCAGACCGACATTCTGTTCGCCACGTCGGGATCGGTCGGCCCGTTCATCGACAACGGCAAGCTCCGGCCATTGGCCGTGTCGTCGGCCACGCGCTCAAGCGCCTATCCGAACGTTCCCACCATGGTCGAAGCAGGGGTTCCCGGCTACGCCTCGGAAGGTTGGTACGGCTTCCATGCCCCCACCGGCACGCCGGCTGCGGTCATCGAGAAACTCAATGCAGCGATTCGCAAAGCGGCAGGCACCGACTTCTTCAAGTCCAAGCTGGTGCATGAAGGCATGGTTGCCCAGACGGGAACGCCAGCAGAGTACGAGACCTTCGTGCGCGCCGAAATCGCGCGGTGGGCCAGGCTCGTCAAGACCGACGTGATCTCCAAGTAGCGCAGAAGCCAGGTTCAGCGCCACGACCCCTGCGGGCGCACGGCCCCGCTGGCCATCCCGACAAGCGCCAACGCCGCGCAGCACGGCGGGCAAAGCGCTTTCCATCGTTCACCGGAGACCCACTTTGTTCAAACCCATCCGTAGCCCCCTTCTGACACTCGCCCTCGCAGCTTACGCACTGCTGGCCGGCAACGCCGCCAGCGCGCAGGAGTACCCGCACAAGCCGATCCGCATGGTGATTCCCTACACGCCCGGCGGCTCCATCGACAACGTCGGGCGCATGGTGGCCGACCAGCTGCAGCGCCAGCTCGGCCAGCCCATCGTGATCGAGAACACGCCAGGAGCGTCCGGCGTGCTCGGCGCTTTGAACGTGAAGAGGGCCAAGGCCGACGGCTACACGCTGCTGTTCAATGCGTCCAGCCAGGCCTACCTCCCGCTGGTGCTTGCCAAGAAAAGCTACGACGCCGAACGGGACTTCACTCCTGTCGGTCAGATCGGCTTCGTCCCGTTGATTGTGGCGATCAACAACGACGTGGCGGCCAAGACCTTCAACGAGTTCGTCAAGCTTGCGAAAGCCAATCCCGGCAAGTACACCTGGGCAACATCAGGTTTGGGAACGACCAGCCATCTGAGCGAAGAAATGGTCAACCGCGCAATGGGCCTGCAGATGGAAATCGTGGCCTACAAAGGCGCGGTACCCCAACTGACCGACGTGGTCGGTGGTCATGTGTCGGCCGCGATTTCGCCTATGCCTGGCGTGACATCTTTCGTTCAGGCTGGCCGGTTGCGACCTCTTGCCGTGACCAGCAAGACGCGCATTCCTGCACTTCCCGATGTGCCCACCCTAGCGGAAAGCGGCATGCCCGGATTCGAACTGCTGTCCTGGTACGGCATTTGGGGCCCCGCCGATCTGCCTCCCGCCATCGTCGAACGCCTGAATGCAGAAATTGGCAAAGCGGTGCAGGTTCCGGCGCTGAAGGCCAAGTTCGCGGAGCTGTCGTTCGTCCCGACGCAGTCCACGCCTGCCGAGTTCCGACAGCTCATTGCCGACGACCTTAAAAAGATCGGCAAGGCCGTGAAGGAAGCGGGCATCCGCATCGATTTCTAAGCATCAGGACCACGACCATGTTCACTCTCAACACCACCGTGTCGCGCCGCCGCATGCTGCGCGCAGGCAGCTTGGCACCCGCTACGCTCGCCCTGGCCAGCTTTGGCGCCCGCGCCGCTGACAAGTTTCCCTCTCGTACCATCCGCATCGTGGTGCCGTTCACGCCTGGCGGCGGTACCGACGTGGTTGGCCGTGCGCTCATCATCGGCATGCAGAAGGAGCTGGGACAGGCGCTCATCATCGACAACAAGCCAGGCGCCGGTACCGTGATCGGCACCGACTTGGTGGCGAAGGCTCCCGCAGACGGCCATACGCTGTTGATGACCACGTCCGCCATCGCCATCAACGACTCGTTGGTCAAGAAGCTTCCCTACGACACGGACAAGGACATTACCGAGGTCGCCCTCATCTGCACCGGCCCCAATGTGTTGGTGACGAAGGCAGACAGCCCCTACAAAACCGTGGCGGATGTCATCGCTGCGGCCAAGGCCACACCGGGCAAATTGACCTATGCATCATCCGGCAACGGGTCTGCGGTGCACTTGGCTGGTGAGTTGTTCAAGACCATGGCCAAGGTTGACATCGCGCACGTGCCGTATCGCGGTGCTGGTCCCGCCTACAACGACCTGATCGGCGGCCAAGTTGACCTCCTGTTTGGAACCGCGGGCGGCGTGGCCAAGCTGGTGACAGGCGGCAAGATGCGGCCCATCGGCGTCACCTCCACCCGGCGTAGTCCTGCTTACAAGGACGTGCCCACCATCGCGGAAACCTTGCCGGGGTACGAGGCTGACGTCTGGTACGCCCTGTTCGCGCCGGCGGGAACACCGCCAGACGTGATCGCGACCATCAACGCCGCCGTGCGCAAAGCCGCAGAGGCTCCTGCTTACAAGGAGCGACTGGCGCATGAGGGTCTGACAGTTGCGGCAAACACGCCCGCACAGATGACGCAGCTCATGCGCGCTGAAGAGGCTCGTTGGCGCAAAGTCGTGGTCGAAGGCAAGGTCACCATCGACTGATACACGACATGCAAGAGCAATCAAAAGGAAGACTGCACGGCAAGGTCGCCGTCATCGTGGGCGCGGGCCAGTTGGCCGGCGACACGGTTGGCAATGGTCGCGCTGTTGCCGAACGTTTTGCGCAGGAAGGTGCCACCCTCTTGCTGGTGGACATTCAGGAGGAACTGGCGCAGGCCACGCTTGATGCAGTCGTAGGCTACGGGTCGCCGGCGAGCGTGCTGCGTGCAGACATCACCCAGGAGGGTGACTGCCGCACCATTGCGGCTACCTGTGTTGAACGCTATGGTCGCATCGACATCCTGCACAACAACGTGGGCCGGTCCAAAGGTGACCGACGGACCGCCGACATGGATGCAGAGATGTGGGACGAGATCATGGCGATGAACCTCAAGGGCATGTTCATGACGTGCAAGCATGTGCTGCCCCAAATGGTTCAGCAAGGCTCTGGCAGCATCATCAACGTGTCTTCCACCGCTTCGATGGCAGCGCGGCCCACCGTGACCTACAAGACCAGCAAGGGCGCTGTCAACGCTTTCACGCAGCACCTAGCCATGGAGAACGCGGCGCATGGCATCCGCGCCAACGCGATCCTGCCCGGCCTGATCGACACGCCAATGGCCATCGAGCGCAGAGCCATGGAGCGCGGCGTTTCGCGGGATGTGGTCCGCGCCGAGCGCGAGGCGCTGGTGCCCATGCAGCGCATGGGAACTGGCTGGGACGTTGCGAATGCGGCGGTGTTCCTGGCGTCGGAAGAGGCCCGGTACGTGACGGGCGTTCTGCTGCCCGTAGACGGAGGCCTGCTCTGCAAGCGGGGCTGAGCGCGACACTCGAAGACCCAATGCTGCACTCCCATCTTCCGACTGACGTTCTGCTGCTGCGCATGCGCGTTGCACCAGATGCGCTGAACAGCTTGCGCAAGTGCCTGGAAGGCCTGCCGGACCTGCGCGATCTTGGTGCTTCGCCTGGGCGCTGCGCCTGGTTGAAGGAAACGGGCACGGCCTACGTCTACCTGGACCTTCCCGAGCGCATTGCATTGCCAGTGCTTGCGCCCGAGAGCGTTGCGGGCCTTTCGGCGATGGGCGTGGGCGTCGAGCTTTCCCGTTTGGCGCTCATGCAAACGCTGGACGGCGCGAGCCATGGTCAACACCCAGCGGTCCACTACGCCGTCGAGATGACCCCGCAGGCCGGCTGGGAAGCGGAGCTGCAGCACTGGTATGCCCGCGAGCACCTGCCGGGACTGGCCGGTGTTCCTGGCTGCGTGCGCGCGCAGCGGTTCCTGAACTACGACACAGGGCCAAGTTCACTGGCTTGCTACGACTTGGTCGATGCGCAAGCCATGGGGTCCCCGCCCTGGCTGGCGGTGCGCAACACGGCTTGGAGTTCGCGCGTGCGGCCGCGGTTCACGGCGACAGTGCGCACGATGTTTTCCTTGGTCGACTGAAAGTCAGTCGTCCGCGCCTTCTTTTCGGTGTCCAAGTTCGCGAAGCAGCTTGGCAGTCTCTGCGATCAGGCGACTTGCGGGGCGTGCGCGGGGCATGGCCAGCACAAGCAGGTTTCGCATGGCGGGCGGACCGATGGGGGCGGAGTGAATTCGGGCAGGCCGCCTGCTCAGTTGCAAGGCGCTCTCGGGCAGGATCGAGCATGCCAAGCCATCTTCGACCACGCTGAGCGCGGTGTGCACTGCGCCGACCTCCGCAACGACGTTCAGGCTGATGCGACGAGGTAGCAACACGGCGTCCACCAAGGTGCGAATCGGGTTGTGCGAGCCCGGCAGCACCAACGGAAACTCTGCCAGCGCGGTCAATCCCACCTGCTTGTCCAGCCGGAATCCCTTCGGCGCAACCAAGACCATGCGCTCGCGGGTCAGGTCTTCATAGGCCAGAAGAGGTGTCGGAGCGGGGTCGAACAGCAGGCCAAGGTCAATGCGGCCTGCCACCAGCCCTTCGCGCAACGACAGACTGAGCCCTTCGACAACCGACAGCAGCGCGTTGGGAAAGCGCTGGCGAAATTGGCGGATCAGCGGCACTGCCAGACCCATTGCCACGTGGTGCGGCAGCCCCACCACGACGCGCCCGACCGGCTCCGCATGCATGTCCTTCAGATCGGACAGCGCCTGCTTGGCAGCGTTCAGCATCACGTGCGCGTGAGCCAACAAGGCGTGACCTGCGTCCGTCGCTGAAACACCGCGACCAGTGCGTTCAAGCAGGCGTTGGCCCAACTCTTCCTCCAACAGCGCGATCTGCCGGCTGACGCTGGGCTGGGCGAGGTTGAGGGCCGTGGCCGCTCGGCTGAAGCTGCCTTGCTCGACCACGGCAACGAAATACTCCAACTGCCGCAAATCCATAGCGTTAGAACATAGTCGATATAGCTGTCATCGAGTTTAACTTTGGGAGCCGTTCTCGCAAACTTGATCCATGCAGCGAGTCGGCCACCTGCCGGACTGCTGGAACTACGAGGAGCAAGGGCATGAAGAGGTTTGAATCGAAGATCGCCATCGTGACCGGCGCGGGTTGCGTCGGCGCGGGTTGGGGCAACGGCCGCGCGATGGCAGTTCGTTTGGCCGAGGAAGGGGCAAAAGTGCTTGCCGTGGACCGCGACAAGGAGCGCCTGAACGAGACCCTGTCGCTGGCGGGCGATGCGGCGGCGTCCATCACCACGTGCATCTGCGACGTGACCAGCGCCGCCAGCGTGCAGGCCATGGTCGAGGCCTGTGTCGCTGCCTACGGCGCCCCGGACATTTTGATCAACAACGTTGGCGGCTCGGCCGCTGGCGGCCCTGTGCAGTTGAGCGAAGAGGCCTGGGACAGCCAGATCGACATCAATCTGAAGAGTGTCTTCCTGACCTGCAAGTACGTTCTGCCGCTGATGGTGGAGCGCAAGCGCGGCGCCATCGTGAACGTGGCCTCGACCTCCGGCATGCGCTGGACGGGCAGCGCGCAAGTGGCGTACGCAGCGAGCAAGGCTGGCGTGATCCACCTCTCTCGGGTAGTCGCCGTACAGCACGCACCGGACGGTGTGCGCGTCAACACCGTGGTGCCGGGTCAGCTGCATACGCCCATGGTCGAAGTCCGGCTGGCCAAGCAGCGCACCGGTGGTGACGTCGAAGGGCTCCTCGCCTCCCGTGTCAAGCGCATTCCGCTGGGCTTCATGGGCGATGGCCGCGACACCGCCAGCGCTGCCCTGTACCTGGCCAGTGATGAAGCTCGCTTCGTGACGGGCACCGAACTCGTCGTCGATGGCGGCATGACCGCGCGCTGCGACTGATACCCCATCCCTTGCGAAGCCACATCATGAAGAAACGTCACCTGCTCACAGCCGCCATGGCTTTCACCCTGGTTCCGCTTGCCCATGCACAGACGAGCGGCAAGCCAGTCCGCATCGTCAGCTCTTTCAGTCCCGGCGGTCCTGTTGACTTCGTTGCCCGCACCTTGGCTGAGCAACTTGCTCGCGAGCTCAAGCGGCCTGTCATCGTTGAGAACAAGCCGGGAGCGAACGGCGCACTCGGCGCTTTGGAGACGCTGCGATCCGAAGCTGATGGAAGCACCCTGTGGATCACCAGCGTGGGCGCTGCAGCTATCAACCCGACCCTCGCGGAGAAGCCTGGGTACAACACGCAACGAGACTTCCTGCCCGTCTCGCTGGTGGCGAACAATGTGGAGGCGCTGGTGGTCAATGCCAAGACGCCGGTGACCGATGCCGCTGAGTTCGTGAAGGCCGCCAAGGCTCGCAAGGAATCGACGCCCATGGCCTCTTCGGGCTCTGGCAGCATTCCGCATCTGGCCTTGATCCAGTTGGAGGAGTCGACAGGCGCGAAATTCCTGCATGTGCCGTACAAGGGCATGGCGCCGGCCTTCACCGACTTGATGGGCGGTCAGGTTCAGGGCGTGTTCGCGGATGTGCCGGCCATCATGTCCCAGGTCCAAGGCGGTCGCCTCAAGGCCATTGGCATTGCCGCCAGCAAGCGCCATCCGTCGTTGCCCGGCGTGAAGACGTTCGAAGAGCAAGGCATCAAGGCGGTGGACACCAACAACTGGTACGCCTTGTTCGTTTCGGCCAAGACGCCGGCGGCCGTGGTGGAGCAACTGAACAAGGCTGTGCGCGACGCAATTGCGCACCCTGAAACCAACGCCAAGTTGTTGCACGGTGGTGCCGAACCGAAGTCCTCCACGACGCAAGAACTTGCCGCATTGCTGAAGACCGACACGGCCAAGTGGGCCGCGTTGATCAAGGCACGCAACATCAAGGCGGACGAATGAGCACCGACCACATCCGCGTGCCCCTTGTAACGCCCGGCACGCGACCCGAGCTGGCCGAGACCGAAGCGCGCATCCTGGCTGAGCGCGGCCGCATATCTCTGCTGTACCAGGTGCTGCTGAACAGTCCGGCCATCGCCGCCGGCTGGGAAGCCATGCTGACCGCGGTGCGCAACCGCACCGGCGTGCCGGCCGACCTGCGTGAAATGGTCATCCTGCGCGTGGCAGTGCTCAACGACGCCGCATTCGAGTTCGACGCGCACGTCCCTCACGCGTTGAAGGCGGGGTTTCCGCAGGCCAAGATCGACGCGTTGCGCGAGGCGTCGCCTGGCAACCTGTTCTCTTCGGAAGAAAAGCTGCTGCTGGAGCTGACGGATCACATGACGCGTGACGTCAAGGTTCCCGCAGCGTTGATGGCACGCGTCAACGAAGGACGCGATCCGCAGGCGGTCGTGGAGCTGGTGGCCACGGTGGCAGCCTACAACATGGTGTCGCGCTTCCTCGTGGCACTGAACATCTCCCACTGACGGAGGCCGAATGATCAACAAGATCAGCGAGTCTGTCGCACAGGCGTTGGCTGAAGTACGCGACGGCTCGACCGTGATGATTGGCGGCTTCGGCACCGCTGGCATTCCCAACGAACTGATCGATGGGCTGATTGCACAGGGCGCGCGCGAGCTGACCATCGTGAACAACAACGCTGGCAATGGCGAAACGGGCCTGGCTGCGTTGCTGAAAGCCGGCAGGGTGCGCAAGATCATCTGCAGCTTTCCCCGCCAAGCTGACAGCCAGGTCTTTGACGGGCTGTACCGGTCCGGCAAGATTGAATTGGAGCTAGTGCCGCAAGGCAATCTGGCTGAGCGCATTCGCGCGGCGGGAGCAGGTATCGGTGCGTTCTTCTGTCCGACGGGTTACGGCACGCCACTGGCCGAGAGCCGAGAAGTGCGCGTTATCGATGGGAAACCCTTCGTGCTGGAGTGTCCGATCCATGGCGACCTAGCCCTTGTGAAGGCAGAGCGTGGAGACCGCTGGGGGAACCTGACCTACCGCAAGGCAGCGCGCAACTTCGGGCCTGTGATGGCAATGGCCGCCACCACGACCATCGCCACCGTGCACGAGGTCGTGGCTTTGGGCGAACTGGACCCAGAGACCATCGTCACACCGGGCATCTTCGTTTCGCGCATCGTGCGGGTCGACCGCGTGGCGACCGAGGCTGGTGGATTCCGAAAGGCGGCATGACCATGACGACAAGCAACTATCAGCGCCGCACCAAGGACCAGTTGGCCGCACGCGTCGCAGCGGACATCTTCGACGGTGCCGTGGTCAATCTGGGGATCGGCCAGCCAACGACGGTGGCTAACCACCTGCCGTCTGGCCGCGAAGTCATCCTGCACAGCGAGAACGGCATTCTGGGCATGGGGCCTGCTCCTGTCGTGGGCGAGGAAGACTACGACGTCATCAACGCCGGCAAGCAACCCGTCACGCTCCTGCCTGGCGGCGCGTACTTTCATCACGCGGACAGCTTCTCGATGATGCGCGGCGGCCATCTGGACATCTGTGTCCTTGGTGCGTTCCAGGTGTCTTCCACGGGCGACCTAGCCAACTGGAGCACGGGCGAGCCCGGCTCTATCCCGGCAGTGGGCGGCGCCATGGACCTTGCAATCGGCGCCAAACAGACCTGGGTCATGATGGACCTGCTGACCAAGCAAGGCGTCAGCAAGATCGTCGAGAGCTGCACCTACCCGCTCACGGGCATTGGTTGCGTCAAACGGATTTACACCGACCTGGCGACCTTCGCTTGCACGCCCCAGGGCCTCCTCATGATCGATGCGGTGGATGGACTGACCTTGGCCGAACTCGAACGTCTCGTCGGCCTTTCTATCTCGGCCTGATCCTGGACTCATCAACCTACCTCAACCTGAAAATGTCCACCACTGTTGCCGATACCGCCGTTCCAGTTCGAACGTTTCTCGAACATCCGTCCAAGCCAAGCGTGCGCTTGCCTGCTTTGGCTTGCGACAGCCATGTCCACGTATTCGGACCCGTCGCGCGGTTCCCCTACGTGCCTACCCGGCGCAATACGCCGGTTGAAGCCCCGAAGGAAGCTCTGTTCGCACTCCATCGCAGCATGGGCATCGAGCGATGCGTGATCGTGCAATCCATCGTGCACGGCACAGACAACAGCGTAGTCGAAGACGCCATCCAGGCGGGCGGAGGTCGCTACCTGGGCGTAGCACTGGTTTCGCCCGATGTGCCGGATGTGGAACTGAGTCGGCTTGCGCAAGCCGGCTTCCGCGGCGTGCGCTTCAACTTCATGCGCCACATCGCCGGAAGCGCTTCTGTCGATGCTGTGCTGGCGTTGACACCACGGCTTGCCGCCGTCGGCATGCATTTGCAGGTGCACTTCGAAAGCGAACTTGTGCATGAGCTGACGGCGCCGCTGCAGCGCAGCAGCGTGCCCGTAGTGATAGACCACATGGGCCGAGTGGATGCCACGCTCGGGATCGAGCACGCAGACTTCCAAGGACTCATGCGCCTGCTCGAAAACCCGAACTTCTATGTGAAGGTCAGTGGCATTGACCGCATCGATGCGAAGGCGCCGCCTGCGCAGAAGTACCGCGACGGCGTTGCGCTTGCGCAAGCGCTGGTCAAGCGCTTTCCGGAGCGCTGCGTTTGGGGGACGGACTGGCCACATCCGAACCACACGCACATTCCTGATGACGGTGTGCTCATCGATGCGCTTGCGCAGATCGCTCCCACTGCAAATGCACTCGAGCAATTGTTGGTTCGTAACCCGCAGCGGTTGTACCGATTCGCTGCTTAGTTTTTACGCTAAGCACGCGGAGCCAATCGGGGAGCGTGTGCCAGGCTGAGGCCAGTTCACGAGGCGAGAGTCTATGGGTGCGAGCTTGAGAGTGGCGCCGGCTTGCTCAGTGCAGGCGGCCAAAGCGCTATGGTGAACGTCGCATACTTGACGAAGCTGCCATTCGCGGCAGCGTTTCGAACGTCCGCTGCTGGCCGAAAGCGTAGGCGCTGCCAGATCCCACACAGCGGTCGTCCAGCGGCGGCCGCCCCAGGGTGATTGCAGTCGCGGCCGCTGCGGTGGCTTAGATCTCTGTCTGCTCGGAGATCTCGAGGGCGTCGTCGACTTCAATGCCGAGGTACCGCACGGTCGATTCGAGCTTGGAGTGCCCGAGCAGCAGTTGCACCGCGCGCAGGTTCTTCGTCCGTCGATAGATCAGGGTCGCCTTGGTCCTTCGCATCGAGTGCGTCCCATAGTCCGCGCGGTCGAGGCCCAGCTCAGTGACCCAGTGGCCGAGAATCCGGGCGTACTGCCGCGTTCCCAGGTGTGGCGACTCATGGAGCCGGCTTGGGAAGAGGAAGTCATCCGACCTCAGTCCAGCCTTCTTGATCCACGCCGCCAGAACCTCTCGGGTGGCGGCCGTGATCTCGAACTGGACTGGGCGCTGCGTCTTGTGCTGCAAGACGATGGCGCGCGAGGCAACCTGCTCACCGTGGCACACGTCACGGACCTTCAGTGCAACGAGGTCGCACCCGCGCAGTTTGCTGTCAATTCCGAGGTTGAAGAGGGCCAGCTCGCGGACCCGGCCGTCCATCTGCAGGCGAACGCGCAACGCCCAGATGTCCTTCAACTTAAACGGTGCCTTCTGCCCTACGATCTTGCCCTTGTTCCACGGCTCGTGGTGGATCGCACTGCTTGCAGTTTCCATGATGGTCTCCCATCGAGTTGAGGGGCTTGTAGGATGCGCCTGCGTGGCCGCTGTCGTTGCGAGTTGCCCCCTCCGACAAGCAGGGTTGAAGGGCGGCATTCAAGCGTCCCGGTGGGCAGGCGCTCTCGGCCAGAAGCGGACAACGGTGGCGCGCCCTGTCATTGCACGCGTGCCCGTCAGCGCAAGGGTAAGGGTCAAGCAGGGCTGGGAACGGCGCGTTGATGGCTGCCTTCAGGAAATGCCGGCTGAAAACTGTCTGCATCCGCGGTGAGCCGTTCTCCTCCCGCCCGATGAGCGCCAAGAGGCCCCTGTGCAAGACGGTTCGAGCGTACCTGTAGACTGGCTTCCCTATGGAAACTGCAGAGCTCCAGACGGATGAGGTTTTCTGACCACGACCGTCCATGGCGAGGCTATGCGCTGGCGTTCGTGGCCGTGGCCGGAGGCCTGCTGCTGCGATACATCCTGTCGCCGCTGCTTGGCCAACAAGGGCCGTACCTGATCCTCACACTCTCAATCGTCCTTGCCGGACTATACGGAGGCTTTGGTCCTGCAATCTTGGCGACGGCGCTGGGGACCATGGTTGGCACCTATCTCTTCATCGGCACGAAGCCCGGCTGGGAGAGCGTGCTGGAGCTGCCGAACATCACGCGAACTCTCCTCTTCGTGGCGATCGGTGTCAGCATCAGCTTGATCAGTGGACAGCTAAAAACGTCTCGACGCGAGTTGGCCGCGAGCGTCCTCGAGCTGCGCAGAAGCAATCGCGCAAAAGACCAGGTCCTGGCCACCGTCGCACACGAAATCCGCAACCCGCTGTCTGCGTTGACCACTGCTATCAATGTCCTGGAGCGCGCTGGCACCGATCCAACGAAGGTGGCGCGGGCCACTGGAATCATCGGCCGGCAAGTGGCTCAGATCTCGCGCCTGTCCGATGACCTTACCGAGGCATCCAAGGTCCTGCACGGCCGTCTCGACATCCAGGCGAGTGGCCTCGATTTGCGCTTCGTCCTGCGACAGGCACTTGAGCAGAGCAGTGCACTCATGGTCAGCCGGCAGCATGATCTCACCAGCGAGATCCCCGGTGAGCCTGCAAATGTGTGGGGCGATGCAGCCCGTCTCGTCCAGGTGTTCGCGAATCTGTTGAACAACGCTGCTAAGTACACCCCACCTGGGGGACGCATCACCCTGAAGCTGTCGCGCGCCGAAAGTGAATGGGTGGCCAGCATCACCGATAGTGGCCAAGGCTTCGACAAGACGACGGAAGCTGAGATGTTCGAGCCGTTCGTTCAGGCACCTGCCGCAATCGGGAGCGAGAGCAGTGGCCTCGGGCTTGGCCTTGCCATCGTCAAGCGGATCGTGGAACTGCATGACGGACAGGTCTTCGCTAACAGCCCAGGGCCTGGACAGGGCGCGACCTTCACCGTGCTGCTGCCGTTCGCTTCTTCGGAGGCGCCTGGAAGCATCGGCAACAAAGGGCCGCTGCAACCTTAGCAGGCGTCAGGTCGCCGGCCCGGCTTCGCCCCCCGACGTCTGCTGTGTGCACGCAGCGCCAGTTCGCCCGAGCTGACAGCGGACATTGAAGCGCCAGATTCTCAAGATGGTCGAGCGACGATGAATGGGATGACTGCAGCGCACTCCAGTGCGGTCGTTCGAGCCACGCGAGCTACGGAAGCCTCAACGACCGCAAACTGGCCCAGGCCACTCGTTCGCTTTTGAGGTAGCAACGGCTCCAACCGCTGCACTGCTGTCGTTCAGGCTTGCGAGCCGGCCGACAGCAGATGGTGCACAGCGGCCCTTTAAGCAATCAGCCTCTCGTCCGTTCAACGACACATCCGGCAAACCCCATCGACTCGGCCAAGCAAGCCGTGTCAACGACGCACAAAGTGAAGATTGGAGTCCCTGTCCTCACATTCCGCGTCCTCCGCCAGCATGCTCAATCCAACCGGATCGGCGGCCGCACGCGCGCCTGGATGCGGTCGGCCAGCCACAGCAGGCCGCCGCGCCAGAAGCCGTGCAGTCGCGCCTGGTGGCTGCGGTACAACATGGCGTGGCTGAGCTGCTCGAGCCGGCCGCGGACGACGCCGCCGTCGAAGAAGCCGAACTGGCCCAGCGAGCCGAAGGCGTCGTAGTCGGCCAGCGAGACCAGCGCGCCGAAGTCGCGGAAGCGGAACGGCGGCACCGGCCGGCCTGCCGTCAGCACCTCCGGCAGGTAGCGCACCAGGTGCTGGGCCTGCTGGTGCGCGACCTGCGCGGTCGGCGGCAGCGGGCGTTCGCTGCCCGCAGGCGTGAGGCTGGCGCAGTCGCCCACGGCGTAGATGGCTTCGTCGCGCGTGGTCTGCAGCGAAGGCGTGACCAGCAGCTGCTGGTTGCGGCCGGTCTCCAGCCCGTCCAGCGCGGCCAGCACCGCCGGCCCCTTGACGCCGGCCGCCCAGACCTGCAGCGTGGCCGCCAGCAGGCTGCCATCGTCCAGCTCCAGGCCCTCGGCGTGCGCAGCCTTGACCTGGGTGCCGGTGCGCACGCGCACGCCCAGCGACTGCAGGCGCTGCTGCGTGGCGGCCGAGATGTCCTGCGGGAACGCGGCCAGCAGCCGCGGCCCGGCCTCCACCAGCGTGATCGTGAGCCGCTCAGCCAGGCCGCGCGCACCATAGGCCTCGGCGGTCTCGGTCAGCTGCACGAGCTCGGCCGCCAGTTCCACGCCCGTGGCGCCGCCGCCCACGATGGCGATCGACAGCGGCCGCTCCATGGCCACGCACTGCAGCATGCGCAGCCGCACCTCGCGGCAGAAGGCATCGGCCTGCAGCCGCGAATCGATGGCATGGCAGTGCGCCGCCACGCCCGGCGTGCCGAAGTCGTTGGCCTGGCTGCCCACGGCCAGCACCAGCAGTTCGTAAGGCAGCTCGCGCGCCGGCACCAGCAGGCGGCCGTCCTCGGCATGCAGCGGCGCCACCTGCGCCACGTGGCGCGCACGGTCCAGGCCGCTCAGGGCGCCGGGCTGGTAGACGAAGCCCGCGTCGCGGGCCTGGGCGACGTAGGTGGTCTGCTGCTGGGCGATGTCGCGCGTGCCGGCCGCGATGGTGTGCAGCATGGGCTTCCAGACATGGGCCGCATCGCTGTCCAGCAGCGTGACCGTGGGAGCGCCGGGCCGGCCGCGCCAGCGCCGCCCGAGCACGGTGGCGATCCCCAGGCCGGCGACGCCGCCGCCGACCACGAGCAGCCGCACACCGGGCGTCTCGCGCGTTCCGAATCCTGCATCGACCATCGAACCATTACAGCATCGCCCCCCGGCCGGGGCGCGAGAAGCTCGGCCCGCGCAGGGGCATGGTTCAGGCGAGCGCCGGGCAGCGCAGCCAGTCCAGCAAGGCGCTGTGCTCCATCGGCATCGCGATGTGGTACCCCTGCCCTTCGTGGCAGCCCATGTCCAGCAGCGCCTGCCAGGTGGCGGCGTCCTCGATGCCCTCGGCCAGCACCTGCAGGCCCAGCTTGCGGCCCAGCTGGGTGACGGTCTCGGCGATGCGCGCGCCCTGGGCCTCGCGCAGCTGGCGCACGAAGCCGCGGTCGATCTTGATGCGGTCGAGCGGCAGCCGCTCCAGGTAGCTCAGCGAGGAGTAGCCGGTGCCGAAGTCGTCGATGGCGATGGTGATGCCCTCGGCGCGCAAGGCCGACAGCGTGGACTCCAGCAGCTGCGTGGGCAGCACGGCCACCGACTCGGTGATCTCCAGCTCCAGGTGGTGGCCGTCCAGGCCGCTGGCGGCCAGCGCGCCGCGCACGGTCTCGAAAAAGCCCGGGTCGCGCAGCTGCGCCACCGAGACGTTCACCGCCATGCGGCGCGGCGCGCAGCCCAGCTCCAGCATCTCGCGCATGGTGGCGCAGGCCGTGGCCAGCACCCACTGGCCCAGCGGCACGATCAGGCCGGAATGCTCGGCCACCGGAATGAACTGGTCCGGCGGGATCAGCCGGCCGTCCTCGGTGCGCCAGCGCAGCAGCGCCTCCAGGCCCACCAGCGCCTGGGTGCGCAGGTCGCGCTGCGGCTGGTAGACCAGATACAGGCGCGCCTCGTCGATGGCCACGCGCAGCTCGGACAGCAGCAGCGCACGGTCGCGCGCCTCGGCCCCCATCTGCTCGGCGTAACGCAGGTCCTGGCCGCGGTGGTCGCGCTTGGCGCGCTTGAGCGCGATGGTGGCGTCCTTGACCAGGTCGGCGCCGGCCTCCGCCGCATGCGGCAGCAGCACATGGCCGCAGGTCAGCGTGACCTTGTGCGGCACGCCGTCCACCAGCACCGGCTGGCGCACGCATTCCAGCAGGCGCTGCGGCACCACCTGCCTGGTGGTGCCGAGGGCGCCGAAGGTGTCCGGGCCCACGCGCGCCAGCAGCACGCCGGGCGCCAGCGCCTCGGCCAGCCGCCGCGCCACGGCGGCCAGCAGGCGGTCGCCGAAACGGTGGCCCATGACGTCGTTGGCGGCACTGAAGTCGTCGATGTCCAGCAGCGCCAGGATGTGGTGGCGCGCGCCCCGTCGCGCGCAGGCGTCCACCTTCTCGATGAAGTGGGCGCGGTTGGGCAGGCCCACCTGGGTGTCGAAGTAGGCCGACTGGTGCAGCCGCTCGAGCAGGCCGCGGTTGTGCCGCAGCGTGCGCAGGTTCGTGCAGAACACATCGAGCAGCTGCCGGTCGGCCATGCTGCGCAGGCGCGGCGCCTGCACGTAGACGGCCATGTCCTGCCCGTCGCGGCGCCCCATGTAGAGCGCCACGCCGCCCTGCGCGCCGTAGACGTTGGTGCCCTGCACCAGCGCGCGCTGCAGCAGCTGCGCGGCCCGGCTCGCGGGCAGTGCCTGCAGCGGCTGTCCGGTCAGTCCGGCGAAGCGGCCGGCCGCCGCCAGCACCTGGCCGGTGCCCGCCGCGGCCGCGCCTGCATCGCGCAGGCAGACCAGGCCTTCCTCGGGCACGTCCAGCACGGCGGCCAGCTGCGCGATGACGGCGGCGGCGAAGGCCTGCAGATTGGTCTGCTCCAGCAGCGCCGTGCCGGACTGCACGATGCGCTCCAGGCTGCGCCGGCTGGCATCGGTGTTGCACAGCTGCTCGTAGGCGCGCAGGGCGGCGGCCACGGAGGCCTGCAGGCGCGCCGGTGCCAGCTCGGCCTTGCTGCGGCAGTCGCCGATGTCCAGGCGCAGCAGCGTCTCCAGCGCGGGATCGGGCTGCTCGGTGCGCAGCACGACGCGCGTGTGCTGCAGCCTGAGGTCCTCGCGCAGGAACTCCACCAGGCCGAAGCCGCTGTGCGGCGGCGCGTCCGCGCCCAGCAGCACCACGGCCAGGTCACGCTCCTGGCGCAGCACGGCGCGGGCCTCGGCCTCGGTGCGCGCCTGCAGCAGCACCACCGGTGCACCGAACAGCACCAGGCCCTGCAGGCCGGCCTGCGCGGCGGCGTGCACGTCCTCGTCGTGGTCGACCACGAGCACACGCCAGTCGCGCGCAGCCGCGGCGGTCAGGATCGCGCCGGCGCGGGCCGGCGCGGGTGCGCGTGGGGGCATGTCAGTTGTGCAGTTGCAGGTCGCCGCCTGCATGCGCGACGCAGTTGCGGCCGCCACGCTTGGCCGCGTACAGCGCCTCGTCGGCCTGGCCGTAGGCCTCGTCGAAGCTGGCCCCCGCGGGCATGCAGCTGATGCCGAAGCTTGCCGTCACACGGCTGCCGTCGGGCAGGCCGAAGGCATGGGCCTCGATGGCGCGGCGGGCACGCTGGGCCACGGCCTCGGCAGCCTCCGGGTCGTCGTGCGGCAGCAGCAGCGTGAACTCCTCGCCGCCGACGCGGCCGAGCAGGCCCTGCGCCGGCACCGCCTGCTGCAGGCAGGCCACCACGCCCAGGATGACCTTGTCGCCCATGGGATGGCCGAAGCTGTCGTTGACACGCTTGAAGTGGTCGATGTCCAGCACGATCAGCGTGAGCCCGCTGTGCGCGAACAGCTGGTTCACGCGCTCGATGATGGCGGCGCGGTTCAGCACGCCGGTCAGCGGGTCGTGCGTGGCGCGGTACTGCAGTTCGCCGGCCAGCTCCTGCAGGCGCTGGTTCAGCTGGGTCATCTCCAGCTCGGCGCGGTCGCTGCGGCGCACCAGGCGGCGCGTCTCGCGCAGCAGGCGGTCGTAGGCGGCGAGCAGCTCGCCCAGGGCCGCGTGCGCGCCGTCGGGCCCGGCGGCATGGGCCGCGCGCGCGGCCAGCAGCGCACGGTGTTCGGCGTCGAACAGGTCAGGCGCCTCGCCGGGCCCGTCCATGTCAGTTCTCCACGGCGCTGGCGCGCCACCCGCAGGATGCGAAACTGGCGCGCAAGCCGCTGCCCCGAAGGCCGCGGAGCAGGCCATGCCGGCAGACGCGGTGGAACGGGCTCTGCCCGGCCGCTCGCGGCGCCCCCTTGAGGGGGGATGGGATTTCTACACGCAGTGAGACATCCAAACGGGGGTGTTTCATCTCAGGCCTGCTCCACGGGATGGCTGGCGAACGCGATCGCCGGGAAGTCGTCGCGCAGCTCCTCGCCGAACTCGAGGATGGTGTCGTCCTCGGCATCGTGGTACCAGTGCAGCGCGACCTGGTTGCCGGCGTCCACCGCGTCGTTCAGCGCCTCGATCAGGTTGAACAGCATCTTGGTGCTGGAGCTGTTGAAGTAGGCCAGCGCGATGTGGATCTCGATGCTGCGCCCGTCCTCGCCGGCCAGGTAGTTCCTGAGCTGCGCGATGACCTCGCCGTAGAAGGCGGCGGCATTCTCGGGGTAGGACTCGCCGCGCAGGTGCAGCTGGTGCTGGTCGAAGCGGAAGTCCACCTCGGGCGAACTGGGCGTCGGGGCGATGTAGAAGTTGTCCATTGCGTGGTCTCGTGTCGGTGCCGGGCAGGTGGCTCAGATGGCCGCCTTGAGGTAGAAGACCGACGCGCCGCCGGCCGACTCGGCCGCGTCGAAGTCGAACTCCAGCGGCTCGCGCGCGTCGCGCGCGACGGTCAGCAGGCCGATGCCCGCGCCCTTGCTGCCCTCGGGCGTCTCCTCGCGCAGCGTCTTGCGGTAGGCCTGCTTGATCTCGTCCAGCGTCATGCTGCGCAGCGCCTCGAGCTTGCCGCGTAGTTCTTCGGCGATGCGCGCCTCCACCGGGTTGGCGCACAGCAGCAGGAAGCTGCCGTCGTTCTCGCGCCGGATGCAGACCGCGCCATGGCGCACCTCGCCCTCGCGCTGGGTCGGCGAGGTCAGCGCGTCGGCCGAGTAGTGCACGATGTTCTGCGCCATCTCGATGAAGCAGGAGAACAGCTTGCGCCGCGTCGGGCCGGCCACGCCGGTCACTTCCAGCTGCAACTTCACCGCGTCGGCCATGGCCGCCACGATGTGCTGCGAGAAGTAGCCCATGTAGTAGAAGATCACCTGGTGCTCGTGCGCCAGGTGGAAGAAGGAGCCGTACCTGTCGGCGATCGGGGTCGGGGGCATGGCGGCGTTCAGGCGGTGAAGCTGAGGAAGGTCAGGTCGTCGCGGCGGTGGTGCTCGCCCTGCCAGCTGCGCAAGGCCTGGAGTACGGCGCCGTTCACGTCCGCGGGCTTGTGCGCCGGCGCGCCCAGCACGGCCTCGCGCACACGCTTCTTGCCCAGTGCGATCGCCCGCGGGCCGCCGACCTGGTCGATCAGGCCGTCGGTGGTGATGAACACCAGGCTGCCGGATTCGAGCTGCAGGCTGTGGTTGTGCCAGACATAGTCCGCCTCGCTGTCCACATAGCCCACGCCCTTGCGCTGGCCATCGACGAGTTCCACCTCCTGCGCGCCCGGGCGCAGCACGAACAGCGCCAGCCGCGCGCCGGCGAAGACCAGGCGCAGGCTTTCGGGTTCGTACCAGAAGAAGGCCGCGTCCATGCCGTCGTCCGATCCCGGCGTGGCGTCCTCGCCGCCCTGCTGGCCCAGCGTCTGCTTGATGCTGCGGTTGACCGCGCCGAGCAGTTGCGCCGGGTCGCGCGGGCCGTGCTGTTCGAGCGCCTGCGTCAGCGCGCTGGAGGCGATCAGCGTCATGAACGCGCCCGGCACACCATGGCCCGTGCAGTCGGCCACCGCGCCGAACCAGCCGCCTTCGCCTTCGCTGAACTGGTAGAAGTCGCCGCCGACCACGTCGCGCGGCTCCCAGACCAGGTCGGCCGCGGGGCACACGCGCGCCAGCGCCTCGCGCGAGCTGCGCAGCGTGGACTGCTGGATCACGCTCGCGTACTCGATGCTGTGCATGATCTGGCGGTTGCGCGAGGCCTGCATGTCCGCCACCACGCGCATGAGCTGCAGGCCATTGCCCACGCCCAGGAACACACCGCCCTGCGTGATGATGAAGCCGTCGGACAGCGCCTTCTCGCCGTGCTCCACGGTCTTGAAGGTCAGCGTGTCGATGTCCATCGCGGCATCGACGACGAGCGGCTCCTTGTCCATGAAGGCGATGCAGCTCTTGCGCCCGTACAGCTCCATGCGGAACTGCTTGCTCATCTGCGACAGGAAGATGCTGCGGTTGATGAGGCCAATGGGCCGACGCCCCTCCACCACCGGCAGGCTGACCAGATCGCGGTGCCGGTTGAACATCTCCATGACCTTCTCGTTGGTCTCGTCCGTGGTCATGCACGGCACCGCTGTGCACAGGTCGGCGGCACTGGGCTGGCGAAAGCGCGGACGGGAATCGGTCAGGTACTCGGCAACAGCGGACATGGGCGACGCATCCTCAAATGTGAGGAAATGTTATGAACGCTGCGTGTCATCCAGATGACACAACACGGAAGAAACACCGTTTGCGCGGCGAAAAAAACCGGGCCAGGCCCGGTTCCTCTGGCACGCGGAAGCGCTCAGTCCACCAGGCGCAGCTCCACGCGACGGGCTTCCTGGTCGGAGCCACTGCCGGTCGTGACCTCGGGCTTGCGCAGCGCGACGCGCGACTTGTCGACGCCAGCGGCGACCAGCGCGGTGCGCACCGACAGCGCGCGCTGCTTGGCCAGCTCGGCGTTCTTGGCGGCGTCGCCGGTTTCGTCGTGGAAGCCCGACAGCACGAGCTTGCGTGCGGGGGCGGCCGCCAGGGCCTGGGCCACGGCGGTGATCAGCGGCGCGGCATCGGCCGGCAGCGCGGACTCGCCCGTACCGAAGTACAGCGTGGCGGCCAGGTCACCGACCAGCGGGGCTTCGATCAGCACGATCTCTTCGACGACGACCACGGCCGCCGGTGCCACCACGGCCGCAGCGGGTGCGGGCACCTCGATGCTCTGCAGCTGGCGCACCACCATGGCGCTGACCGTGCTGATGACCACCAGGGCCACGATGCCGAAGGTGATCCACAGACCCACGCGCTGCGTGTCGTCCTTGTCTTCTTGGTACATGCTCAGAATTCCTCGTCCGGGTTGGTTTGCAAACAGCCCGCGATTCTAGACGGGCGTGTATTCACCAATTGGCGCCGAACTGCTGGCGTAATTCCTCGATCTGTTCGGCATCCAGCGACTTCGGCTGCGTCAGCATCCACAGCCGCGCGGTCTCTTCCAGCTCCTCCAGCGTGGCCATGGCCGCGGCCGGGCTGTCGTGCCAGACATTGGGCCCCAGCCGCGCGAGCATCACGGCGCGGATCGGCCGGCCGTGCTGCTGGTACCGGGCAATGGCGTCGGCCACGGCCTCGGCGGCCTCGGGTGCGCCCGGGCGGCGGTAGCCGATGTGCGGCACGCGGCCGACCTTCATGACGAAATACGGCGTGATCGGCGGCAGCAGTTCGGCCGCCGCCTCGTCGCGCAGCGAACAGGCCACGAGGTGGGTGCTGTGCGTGTGGATGATGCAGCGCGCAGGCTGGGCCGTGGCGGCGCTGGCCTCGTAGATGCGCCGGTGCAAAACGATGGTCTTGCTGGCGCGGTCGCCGCCGGTCTGCTGGCCGTTCTCGTCCAGCCGGGCCAGGCGCGCCGGGTCCAGTGCGCCGAGACAGGCGTCGGTCGGCGTGATCAGGTAGCCGTCGGCCAGGCGCACGCTGATGTTGCCGGCCGTGGCGTGCACATAGCCGCGCGCGAACAGGCTGGCGCCCACGCGCACGATCTCGGCGCGGGCCGTGGCTTCGTCGAGGAACCCGCTCATCGCTTGGCGAAAGCCTTGGTGAAGAAGTCCGGCGTGCCGAAGTTGCCCGACTTGAGCGTGATGTGCAGGCCCTGCGGCGCGGCCGGGCTCAGCGCATGGCACCAGGGCACGCCCGGGTCGATCTGCGCGCCGATGCGCATCTGCGCGATCTCCAAGGCCTGCACGCAGGCGCCCGAGGTCTCGCCGCCGGCCACGACCAGCTGGCGCACGCCCAGTTCGACCAGGCCGCGCGCGATGCCCGCGATGGTCTCCTCGACCATGGCGCCGGCCTTCTCCACGCCTAGGCGGCCCTGGATGGCGCGCACCGAGGCGGGTTCGGCCGTGGAATAGACCAGCACCGGACCGCTGGCCAATTTGTCCTTGGCCCAGGCCAGCGCCTCGCCGCGCACATCCGCCCCTTCGGCGATGCGCAGCGGATCGATGGCCAGCGCGGGCCGGCCCGTGGCGATGAACTCCGCCACCTGTTGGTTGGTCGCGACCGAGCAGCTGCCCGACACCACGGCCTGCCGGCCCTCGGCCGCCGGCAGCGCGGCGGCCTGCGAATCCGGCGCGATGCCGAAGTTGGCCGGCAGGCCGATGGCCACGCCGGAGCCGGCCGTGACCAGCGGCATGCCCTTCAGCGCAGCGCCCAGGGTCACGAGGTCGGCATTGGCCAGCGCGTCGACGATGGCGATGCCCACACCCTCGGCCTGCAGGGCCGCGAAGCGTGCGCGGACCGCGTCTGCACCTTGCGCGATGGTCTGGTAGTCCACCAAGCCGACCTTCTTCTGCGTCTGCGCCTGCAGCACGCGCACGAGGTTGGGGTCCGTCATGGGCGTGAGCGGATGGTCCTGCATGCCCGACTCGTTGAGCAGCACGTCGCCCGCGAACAGGTAGCCCTTGAACACGGTGCGCTTGTTGTCCGGGAAGGCCGGCGTGGCGACCGTGAAACCGGTGCCGAGCGCCTGCATCAGTGCATCGGTCACGGGACCGATGTTGCCCTCGGGCGTGCTGTCGAAGGTCGAGCAGTACTTGAAGTAGATCTGCTCGGCGCCCTGCTCTTTCAGCCACTGCAGCGCGGCCAGCGACTGGGCCACGGCCTCGGCCGGCGCGATGGTGCGGCTTTTCAGCGCCACCACCACGGCGTCGGCCTGCGCATCCAGCGGTGCGCCCGGCACGCCGATGGTCTGCACCACGCGCATGCCCGCGCGCACCAGGTTGTTGGCCAGGTCAGTCGCGCCCGTGAAGTCGTCGGCGATGCAGCCCAGCCGCACGCCGCCCTTGCGTTCCGTCGAATTACCCATGTCTTGTCCTTGTCGTTCAGCCCGCGGCCGGCAGTTCGCGCCTGGAGAACAGGCGCCCCACCAGGCCCCATGCCAGCAGCGCCAGCGCAGCCGTGGTGATGGTGCCGACCAGGCCGTTGGCGAAGAACACGCCCATGGCGCCGTCGGACAGCAGCATGCTCTGGCGGAACGCGTCCTCGGTCTTGTCGCCCAGCACCATGGCCAGGATCAGCGGTGCGATCGGGTAGTCGAGCTTCTTGAACACGTAGCCCAGCACCCCGAAGGCCAGCGCAATGTACACGTCGGACATCTTGCCGCTGATGGTGTAAGCCCCGATCAGGCAGACCACGATGATCAGCGGCCCCACCACCGCGAACGGCGCGCGCAGGATGGACGAAAACAGCGGGATCGTCGCCAGCACCAGCACCACGGCCACGATGTTGGCCACGTACATGGACGAGATCAGGCCCCAGACGAACTCGGGCCGCTCGATGAACAGCATGGGACCGGGCTGCAGGCCCCAGATCATGAGACCGCCCATCATCACGGCCGCCGTGGCCGAACCCGGCACGCCCAGCGCGAGCATGGGCAGCAGCGCCGAGACGCCGGCCGAGTGGTCGGCCGCCTCGGGCGCGACCACGCCGTCGGGCTCGCCCTTGCCGAAGTTGGCGCGGCGCTTGGAGAAGCGCTTGGCCAGCCCGTAGGACATGAAGGACGCAGCCGTCGGCCCCCCCGGCGTGATGCCCATCCAGCAGCCCACGATGGTGGAGCGCACCAGCGTGACGGCATGGCTGGGCATCTTCTTGGCGGCATCCCAGACCACGCCCCAGCTCATGCGCGCCTTCAGGCCGTTGAACTTCAGGCCCTCCTCGATCGTGACCAGCAGCTCGCCGATGCCGAACAGGCCGACCACGGCCGCCAGGAAGGAGATGCCGCTGACCAGCGTGTCCGAGCCATAGGTCAGGCGGATCTCGCCCGACACGGTGTCCATGCCCACGGTGGCCAGGATCAGGCCGACCAGCAGCGAGGCCAGCGTCTTGAGCGGCGAGCCGCCCGAGACCAGGTAGCTGCAGAAGGTCAGCAGGTAGACCGCGAAGAACTCCGGCGGGCCGAACTTCAGCGCGAAGTCGGCGATCGCATTGGCGATCAGCGTGACCACGATGACGCCGGCCATGGCGCCGAAGCCGGCCGCCAGGAAGGCCGTGGCCAGCGCCTCGGGCGCGCGCCCGTTGCGGGCCATCGGGTAGCCGTCGAAGGTGGTCGCCACCGAGGACGGCTCGCCCGGGATATTGAACAGGATGGAGGTGGTCGATCCGCCGAACAGCGCGCCCCAGTACATGGACGAGAGCAGGATGATGGCGGACACCGGGTCCATGGTGAAGGTCAGCGGCAGCAGCAGCGTGACGCCGTTGGGCGCGCCCAGGCCGGGCAGCACGCCGACCAGGATGCCGAGCAGCACGCCGCCGGCCATCAGCAGCACATGGTGCAGCGTCAGCGCGGTCTCGAAGCCGATGGCGAGGTAGTTGAGTTGGTCCAGCATGGCGAAGCGATCAGGCGGCGGTGCGCAGGGTGTCGAGCCAGTCTTCGAGCGGGCCGCGCGCCAGCGGCACGCCGAACCACAGTTCGAACACGGCGTACAGCACCACGGCCGCGCCAAAGCCGATCAGCAGCGAGCGGCCCCAGCCGAAGCCGCCGTGCACGCGGCACATGTACAAAAGGAACAGCGCCGAGGCGAGGTAGAAGCCCAGGAAGGGCGCGGCCAGGGCCAGCACCACCGTGGGGCCGAACAGCGAGAACACGCGGCGCAGCTGCGTGCCGTCGGCAAAGGGGCCCTCCACCGGTTGGCGCACGGCCTGCACCAGCAGCAGCAGGCTCACCACCAGCAGCAAGATGGCCAGGCGCAGCGGGAAGTAGCCGGCCTGCGGGCCGGTGTCGCCCCAGCCCGAGGCCAGCTGCAGGCTGCCGTAGATGACGACCGCCGAGAAGGCGGCGAGAAGCCCGGCCATGGTCACTTCCATGGCCTGGCGGCGGATCGAGACCGGCATGTTCAGTCCTTGACGAGCCAGTCGTCCTTGGCGAACTGTGCTTTGTTCTTGGCCGCGTCGGCGGCGATGTAGTCCTTGAGCTTGGCGCCTGTCAGGAACATCTCGGTCTGCAGGCCACGGGCCAGCCACTCCTTGAACTCGGGCTTCTCGCGCACCTGGGCCATCACGTTCTCGTAGTACTTCACCTGCTCGGGCGTGAGGCCGCCGGCGGCCCAGACCGTGCGCGGCATGTTGAAGGTGTCGATGGCGATGCCCGACTCCTTGCAGGTCGGCACGTCGGCGAAGCCCTTGCCGCCCTGCACCTTGCCGTCGATCTTCAGGCGTTCCTTGGTGAACACGCACAGCGGCTGCACCTTGCCGGCGCGCCAGTGCGAGACGTTCTCGGACGGGTTGTTCAGGTTGGCGTCCACATGCCCGCCCGACAGCTGGGCCGCGACCTCGCCGCCCGACTTGAACGGCACATAGGTCATCTGCACGCCGGTGGTCATCTCGATCTGGCGCGTGAGGATGTGGTCGGTGTCCTTGGACTGGGCGCCGCCCATCTTGATGCCGTTCGGCTTGGCGCGCGCCGCATCGATGAAGCCCTTGGCGTCCTTGTACGGGCTCTCGGCGTTGGACCACAGCAGGAACTCGTCCGCCGCCATGATGGCCACCGGCGTCATGGTCTCGATCTTGTAGCCCACCTTGGTGATCATGGGCATCAGGTAGGCCAGGTTGGTGGAGAACACCAGCTTGTTCGCATCGCCCTGCGAGGACTGCAGGTAGACCATGGCCTCGGAGCCGGCGCCGCCGCCCTTGTTGGTCACGATGATGGGCACGGGCATCAGCTTGTGCTTCTGCACAGTGGCCTGCACCACGCGGGCGAACTGGTCGGTGCCGCCGCCGGGGCCGGCGGTCACGACGAACTCGACCGGGCGGGTCGGCTTCCAGTCGGCGGCCAGGGCCGGTGCGGCAGCGGCGAAAGCGCCGGCCACGGCGGCGGCCATGGCGAGGGTTTGGAACGGGGTGCGCATGTTGGTGTGTCTCCTGGTGAACGGGTCAGCGGGCGGGAAAGAAGGCGGCGTCCTGCTGCTGGCGCAGGCGCAACAGTTCGGAATCCGGATCGATGGCGATGTCGTCGAAGCAGACCAGCTGGCCGGCGGCGATGTCGCGCACCAGGCGGTGGTTGCCGACCAGGTAGAACGGCGCGGGCGTGCCGGCGGCCAGCGGCGCGGCCGGCACCAGTTCGGCGGTCATGCCGTCGATGGTGTGGTGGTGGCCGCCCATGGCCAGCACCGTGCCGGCCGCAAGGGCCCGCGTGCTGCGCGCCACCAGATCCAGCCGCGGCTGCGGCATCTGCGCGCCGCTGGAGACGCCCAGCACGGCGGCATCGAGCACGCTGGTCATGGCCTCCAGGCCCAGCAGGTGGCGCGGGATGTAGACCATGGCGCGGCGCCGGTCGCGGCTCAGCACATGGCCCTTGCCCAGCAGCAGCTCCCAGGTCGGTGCGTCGTCGCAGCCGATCACCACGAACACGCCGCCGGCGAAGCTCAGCTCGTCGGGCCGGCGCAGGCAGTGGAACACGTCGATCGCACCGTCGCGTGCGAACAGGCCACCGTCGGCCTGGCTGGCGAACAGGTCGGGCACCTCGGCCGGCCGCGCGATCGGCGCGTGCAGCGGCGAGACGTCGGCCATCAGGCCGGTGCTGTTGGCCACCACCTGCAGTTCGCAGAGGTCGGGCACGGCGCGCTGCGGCAGCGCGGCGCAGATCTCGGCACGGGCCTGCACGCGCGCGCCCACGGCGGCCTCGCCCAGGCCGAAATGCGCGCCGAAGCCCGGCACGGCGACCGCCTGGCCATTGCTGTGCATGGTCTCGGTGGCGGCGTCGAACACGAAGTCGTACTCGCTGGACTTGCCGGCCGACAGCACCGTGAAGCCCAGGGCCTGGGCCCAGGTCACGAGGCCGATCAGCAGCGCCGGCTGGTCGCCGTCCACCGGCGTGACCACGCGGCCCTTGGCGCGGGCCAGGCGCGACAGCTCGGGGCCGACCACGCTGTCCACCTCCTTGGAGGCCAGCGCGACATGCAGGCCGGCCTCGATCGCGAGGCGCGCATGGCGCGCACCGGCCTCGGGGTGGCCGGTGGCTTCCACCATCACCTGCAGCGGCAGGCCGAGCACGGTGGCCACGTCGCCGGCGGCAATGCACAGGCCCTGCTCCCAGGCCGCAGCGGCCTCGGCCGGCGTGTGACACTGCGCCACCTTGTCGGCCGCAAGGCCGATGGCAGCGAAGGCTTCGGCCGCGATGGCCGGCGTGAGATCGACAGCCACGCGGGTGCTGACGGTGCGCACGCGGGTCGACTGGGCCAGGAAACTGCGGCCGAAGCCGCCGCTGCCGACGACGCACACCTCGATGGGCTGGGTGACGCCGGCGTATCGGTGAAGATGGTCCATGTGAATGCAGTTGGCGCGCCGAACAACGTTTCGGGCGCGCCGGGAAGAAGAATAGCGGTAGTTTGCATGCACTTTGCACATTAAATCCGAGGGAAAACCCTTGGTTTGGCAATTCCAGACGTCAAAGTGCATGGACTTGGAGGTACAAGACGGATGTGGACATGGAACAAGACACCCAGGTGACGGCCCCGCGCAAGGCGGCGGGCCGGGATGGCATGCGGACCGAGCAGGCGGCCGCCCGGCTGCGCACGCTGATCGTCGCGGGCGCGCTGACGCCGGGGCAGCGCCTGTCCGAGCGCGTGATCGCCGAACAGCTGGAGGGCGTCTCGCGCACACCGCTGCGCGAGGCCTTCAAGATCCTGGCGGCCGAGGGGCTGCTGACGCTGGAACCCAACCGCGGCGCCGTGGTCACGGCCCTGTCGCTGGCCGAGGTGGAGGCCGCCATCGAGGTGCTGATCGGCCTGGAGACCATGGCGGCGGAGCCGGCCTGCGCGCACGTCACCGATGCCGAGCTGCAAGCCATCGGCGCGCTGCATGCGCGCATGGTGGCGGCCCATGCGGCAGGCGACCTGATGTCCTACTTCGAAATCAACCAGGCCATTCACCAGTGCATGGTGGATGCCGCGCGCAACCCGGTGCTCTCGCGCATCTACGCGGCCGAGTGCGCGCGCATCCGGCGCTACCGCTACGCCGGCAACCAGCAGGCCGGCCGCTGGCGCCAGGCCGTGCAGGAGCACGGCGAGATGCTGGCCGCGCTGCGCGACCGCGCCGGCCCGCTGTTGCGCGAGATGCTGCGCAAGCACCACAAGGGCGGCTGGGCCGTGTCGCGTCTGGTGCTGCAGGAAGACCCGCTCACCAATGGCGCGCAGACCGCCAGGCCGGCGCGGCGGCGGCCGCGCGGGGGCAGCGCGCCCTCCTCCGCAGCCGCCTGAGCGCACCGTTGCCGCGCCCCGCGGTAGCGCCCTTGGCGGTCGCGCCCGTCCCGTGCCGTCCTACAGACGCACCTGCGCCGGTACCGCAGACTGCCCGCGACTGACGGCACAGGCCAGCCTGTGCCGTCCCGGACCGCGGTGTTGCCATGGGCTCGGCCGCGGACAGAAGCACCCCTCTTGGAACGGGAAGGCCATGGCAGTCCACAAAACGGCACCAGTGCGGGTGGCCGACACCGCAAACGGTGACATCAGCAAGGAAGGGCACAACATCTTCTTTGCCGCCGTGCAGACCACGCGCATGCCCATGCTCGTGACCGATCCGCACCGGCCGGACAATCCCATCGTCTTTGCCAATCCGGCTTTCCTCGAAATGACGGGCTACTCGGCCGGCGAGATCATCGGCAGCAACTGCCGCTTCCTGCAGGGGCCCGAGACCGACCGCGCGATCGTGACGCAGGTCCGCCAGGCCATCGCCCAGCGGCGCGAGATCGCGGTGGAGCTGGTGAACTACAAGAAGGACGGCTCGGCCTTCTGGAACGCCTTGTTCATCTCACCCGTGCTCAACGAGTCCGGCGAGCTGACCTACTTCTTCGCCTCCCAGCTCGACGTGAGCCGGCGCCGCGACGCCGAGGAAGGCCTGCGCCAGGCGCAGAAGATGGAGGCGCTGGGCCAGCTGACCGGCGGCATCGCGCACGACTTCAACAACCTGCTGCAGGTCATGCTGGGACACATGGACATCGTGGAACGCGCCCTCGCCGCGCCCCGGCCGGAGCGCGACAAGATGGCCCGCAGCCTGGCCAGCGCGCGGGTTGCCGCGGAACGGGCCAGCACCCTCACGCAGCAGCTGCTGGCCTTCTCGCGCAAGCAAAAGCTCCATGGCCGGGTGGTGAACCTCAACACCTTCGTGGAGTCGACGCTGGACCTGGCGCGGCAGTCGCTGGCCGGCGCAGCGCTGCGCGTGGACCTGGCCAGACCCCTGTGGAACAGCCGCATCGACCCGACGCAGATGGAGGTCGCGTTCCTCAACATCTACCTCAATGCGCGGGATGCGCTGCAGGGGCGGCCCGCGCCGCAGTTCAGCATCCAGACCAGGAACGTGGAGGTCGAAGCCAGTACCCAGGCCAGCTTCGACGAACTCCTGCCGGGACGTTACGTCAGCGTGTCCTTCACCGACAACGGCGTGGGCATGCCGCCGGCCGTGGCAGCGCGCGTGATGGACCCCTTCTTCACGACCAAGGAGGAAGGAAAAGGGACCGGGCTCGGCCTGTCCATGGTCTACGGCTTCGCCCGGCAATCGGGGGGCATCGTGCGCATCTACTCCGAGGACGGCGTGGGCACCACCGTGCGCATGTACTTTCCCGCGGCCGACGAATCGGCCGAACGCGAGGCGCCGCAACCCGTGCAGCCAAGGCGCCGCGGCTCGGAGCGGCTGCTGATCGTGGACGACCGCCAGGACGTGGCCAACCTGGCCCAGCTGATGCTGGAGGAATACGGCTATAGCGCGCAGGTGTGCTACAGCGCCGCCGAGGCGCTGTCCATCCTGGAGCAGCACCGCTTCGACTTGCTGCTGACCGACCTCGTGATGCCGGGCGGCATGAACGGGGTGATGCTGGCCCGCGAGGCCAAGCGGCGCTGGCCATCCATGCAAAGCCTGTTGATGACGGGCTACGCCGAGAGTTCGATCGAACGCACCGACGTGGGCGGCAGCGAGCTGCCAGTCATTTCCAAGCCCTTCCTGCCGCAGGACCTGGCCCGCAAGGTCCGGCAGGTGCTCGACGGCCCGAGCGGTGTCGAGTAGGCCGCAGGCCCGGCACGGCCGCACTACCATGCCGCACCGGCCGACCCGCCCGGCACCGGCAGACCAGCCACGGAAGCGCCCTCCATGAATGCAACACGCAGCGGTGTTCCGCACAGCGACATGTCGCTCGAAGACCGCGAGGAGCAACTGCGGCTGGCCGTCGACGCGGCCGAAGTCGGCCTGTGGGACGTGGAGGTCGTCACCGGCACGCTGTACTGGCCGGCGCGGGTCAAGGCCATGTTCGGCATTTCTGCCGATGCGCCGGCCACCCTGGATGACTTCGTCTCCGGCCTGCATCCGGAGGACTGCGACGCGGTGCTCCAAGCCTTCGCCGACGCCCAGGACCCCGCGCTGCGCGCGATCTACGACGTGGAGTACCGCACGGTCGGCAAGGAAGACGGGGTGGTGCGCTGGGTCGCCGCCAAGGGCCGGGGCCTGTTCGACGAGGCCGGCATCTGCAGGCGGGCGATCGGCACGGCCATCGACATCACCCGGCGCAAGGAGGCCGAAGCCCTGCAGCGCATCGCGCAGCAGCGCCTGCACCTGCTGGACCGCATCGAGCGCGCCACCCGAACGCTGACCGATCCCGGCGAGGTCATGCAGGTCACCACCCGGCTGCTGGGCGAACACCTGGATGCGACGCGCTGCGCCTACGCCGACGTGGCGGCCGACAACAACCGCTTCACGATCCGCAGCGACTGGTCGCGCCCCGGCGTGCCCTCCAGTGTCGGCGTCTACACGCTCGACCTGTTCGGGCCGCAGGCCACCTCCAACCTGCGCAACGGCCGGCACCTGGTCGTGCACGATGTCGATGCCGAGCTGGGCGACGAAGGCGGCGGCCGCATGTTCAACGCCATCGGCATCAAGGCCATCGTCTGCGCCGGCCTGGTCAAGGCCGGCCGGCTGGTGGCGATGATGGCCGTTCACCAGGCGCATCCGCGCCGCTGGACCGAGGACGACCTGCGCATCATCACGGACGTGGTCGACCGCTGCTGGGTCCACATCGAGCGGGTGCGCGACGCCGCGGCCCTGCGCGACCAGGACCGCCGCAAGGACGAGTTCCTGGCCACGCTGGCGCACGAGCTGCGCAACCCCATTGCCCCGATGCTGTTCTCCCTGGCCCTGCTCCAGCGCACACAGGTCGCCGAGGACCAGGCGCGCTCGCGCGCCGTCATCGAGCGGCAGGCCAGGCACCTGGTGCGGCTGATCGACGACCTGCTGGACGTCTCCCGCATCAACCGCGGCCTGGTCGAACTCAAGCGCGAGGTCGTCGCGCTGGGACCGCTCGTGGCCCAGGCCCTGGAAGCCGTCACGCCGGCCATGGAGCGCGCCCGGCACCGGCTCTCCGTGCAGATTCCGGAGGCGCCCGCATGGATCGACGCAGACCCGGCCCGCGTGGTGCAGGCCGTGACCAACCTGCTGACGAACGCCGCCAAGTACACGCCCGACCAAGGCGAGATCCGCCTGTCGGTCAGGGTGGCGGACGGGAAGGCGCACATCGCGCTGGCGGACAACGGCCTGGGCATCGACCCGGGGGACCACGACCGCGTCTTCGAGATGTTCACGCAGTTGCCGCACACCGGCAAGAAGGCCCATGGCGGGCTGGGCATCGGCCTGTCGCTCGTCAAGCGCCTGGTGGACATGCACGGCGGTGCCGTCGGCGTGCGCAGTGCCGGGCTCCACCAGGGCAGCACGTTCTGGATCGAACTGCCGCTGGCGGCAGCGCCACAGGTTGCCGCGACGGCAGCGGGCAGCCGCGGCACCGTGCAGCCCAAGGGGCGCGTGCTGGTGGTCGAAGACAACGTCGATGGACTGGCTGCACTGGTGGAACTCATCGAAGCGGAAGGCCACGCCGTGCGGGGCGCGCCCGACGGCCCCCGTGCGCTGGAAACCGCCGCGCAGTGGCCGCCGGACATCGTGCTGCTGGACCTGGGGCTGCCGCAGATGGACGGCTACGAGGTGGCGGCACGGATGCGCCAGGACCTGGGCCTCGCTCAGGCACGCATCGTGGCGCTGACCGGCTGGGGCACCCAGCGCGACCGCGAGAGAACGGCGGCGGCCGGCTTCGACGCCCACCTGACGAAGCCGGTGGCGCCCGACGACCTGCTCGAACTGCTGGGCCGCTGGCTCACGCCGCAGCCACCGGCACGCAGCACGCTGCGCCACGACGGGTCTGCATGAAGCGTCGCGTGCGGGTGCTGGTCTGCCTGGCCGGTTCTGCCGGGGCGGACGTGCCGTGGTTCACATCGTCGGCAATCGCAACGATCCAGACGCCGACACCACCGGCGTGAACCCGATCGCGGTCGCGCGCGCGGCAGGCCGCGCTGCGCCCGCGCCGCGGCGTCCGCATGTCAGCCGTTCTTCACGCCAAGCATGCGCTCCTTCAGTGCATTGCTCCTTCTCAGCACCCTGTCCGCATAGGCCACCGCATCCGCCGCACTGTCGTAGGCCTGGCCCGCGAAGGTGAACTGCCGCCCGTTGAAACCGACGCCCAATCGGTGCACCTGCGCGGCCAGGTCCGAAGGCGGCGCGGCGCCGGCGCTCGAAGGCGCCGGCGCGCTGGCCTCGGGGGCGTCCAACGGCGCGTTGTCAGGCGCTGCGCTGCGGCCCGCCAGCGCATCCCGGCCCAGCGCCTCCCTGCTCCGGACACCGAACGCGTAGTACCACGTCGCAATGACGTCCAGGATCGGGATGCATGCAGCGATCAGCAAAGCATGCAGCAGATAGTTGTTGAGTTCCATGTTCGGCTCCATCGGCTGCGGACAGCCTGGCCCCATGGTGCGCCTGAATCGGTCGGCACGTGTCCGCGCGCATTGGCATTGTCCGCAGCATGGTCGGCCTGTTCTCTTGGGATGCCAGGCCGTGCACGCCGAATGTTCGCTACCGCACCGACGGGACCGTGCGCCGGCCCCAAGCTGTCGCTTCATCGCTTGGCCGGGTTTGCGCGTCTCATGGCGCGTGTCGCCACCTCCTGAGACCGGTCCGCACGGGCGGTGCACGCGCCGCGCGCAAGGCGGTTGGCAACACCTGCCCGGCTTGCTCAGCGGCGCACCGATTCACCGCACTGGGTACTTGCATGTCTCGATTCGCTTCACAGAAACTCTCTTCCGATGCCATCGGCCGCGACGCCGCGCAGATGGCCGCGCACATGCTCCAGTGCAAGGCAGCGCGTGGCGACTGGTTCGGCCTCGCCGGCGCGCTGCAGCGTGTGTCGGTTGCCACGGCAGGGCGCCTGGTCACCGTGGCCTGCCTGGGGGCCTTGCTGCTCGCCGCGCTCGCCGCCTTCCGTTGAGCCGACGCCGTTTGACGCGTCCTTTGATCGATGGCCTGCCCGGCCTCAGCCGCTATGCGCGTGACTTGCTGGACAGAACTTGTGTCCCCGCGGCCGTCCATGTGCGTGCCGAATTGTTCGGCGTGCAGCGCTTCGCCGAGCACGGCCACAGCCTCGCCCATGCGCAAACGGTGTACCCGCCAGGCAAGGTGCCGCGCGGCACCGGGTTCTTCCCGCGGGTCGCCGAGAACCTGGGTGCGCTGCGCCGCGCCTTCGACTACATCGCGCTGACATCGCAGAACGGCCACTACATCTCGCCCGCGGCCGAATGGCTGCTGGACAACTTCCACCTGGTCGAAGCCCAGTTGCAGCAGATCCGCGAGGGTGTTCCGCGCCGGTACTACGCGCAGCTGCCCAAGCTGTCCGCACCGCCGCTGGCGGGCCTGCCGCGTGTGTATGGCATTGCCTGGGCCTACGTAGCGCACACCGACAGCGTGCTCGACCAGGCGCTGTTCACCGGCTTCCTGGAGGCCTACCAGGACGTCGCCGAACTCGGCACCGGCGAACTCTGGGCGCTGCCCACCACCTTGCGCGTGGTGCTGCTGGAGAACCTGCGCCGGGTGGCGCAGGGCATCGCCGAGAGCAAGGTGGCACGCGAAGTCGCCCATGCGGTCTGGGATGCAGCGGCGGATCTCTCGTTGCCCCAGCTCGACGCGCTGCTCGCCGGCATGGAAGGGATCGGACAGCGCGCCGCCTATCTCACGCAGCTGTGGCAGCGCCTGCCGGTCGAGCGCGGCGACGACCCACCGCCGGTGCGCGACTGGACCGAGCGCCACTGCGGCGACGGCCCCGCGCTGCTGGCCCGCGTACAAGGCGAGCAGGCGTCGACGAACCTCACGGTCGGCAACATCATCACCACCCTGCGCCTGGTCGGCCAGGTGGAATGGGCCGACCTCATCGACCCGATCAGCCGCCCGCTGCGCGTGCTGCGGCAGTTGCCCAGCTTCAGCGAAGAAAGCGAGCGCACGCGCCAGCAGATCACCGGTGCGCTGGAGCAGCTGGCGCGCAACAGCCGCCAGACCGAGCGCACGGTGGCGCAGGCGGTGGTGGAGCGCGCCCTGGCCGCCGGCCGGGCTGATGGGGCCGTCGAGGACAGCAGCCGCGCGGCAGCGGCCACCGCGGGCTACCACCTGTTCGGCGACGGCCGCGCTGCGTTGCTGCAGCAGCTGGCGCCGCCGCCAGCCGGCGGCACGGGCCCCCGGCTGCGCTTGCGGTTCGGATCCGGTGCCACGCTGGCGCTGTGCCTGCTCGTTGCCACGGCAGGCACCGCCCTGCTGCTGGGCCTGGGCTGGCACCGGCTGCAGCCCGGCGACCCGGCCGCGCCGCCCTGGTTGCTGGCAGTGGCGGCCGTGCTGTTCGCCATGCCCCTGTTCGAGGCGGTGATGGCGTTGTTGCACCGGCTGGTGGCCGAATCCGCGCGCGTCGAGCCGCTGCCCCGCCTGAGCTTTGCAGACGGCATTCCGCCGCTGCACCGTGTGCTGGTGGTGGTGCCGGCGCTGCTGGGCTCGCCGGCTGCAGCGGCCGAGCTGGCGCAGGCACTCGAACGCCATTGGCTGGCCAACCGGGAAACCCATGCCCAGTTCGCGCTGCTGACCGACTGGCCCGATGCCGACACGGCCTCCCTGCCCGCCGACAAGGCGGTGCTGGACACCGCGCTGGGCGAGATCGCCGCGCTCAACCGGCGCCATCCTCCCGGGCCGGGCGAGCCACCGCGCTTCGCGCTGTTGCACCGGCCGCGCCGCTGGTGCTTCACGCAGCAGCGCTGGATCGGCTGGGAGCGCAAGCGCGGCAAGCTGGAGATGCTGATGCGCCTGCTGGCCATCGGGGAAGACCGTGGCTTCTTTCCGCTGGCACCGGGCCAGCGCCTGGCCGAGCGCATCGCCTACGTCGTCACGCTGGACAGCGACACCATCCTGCCGCCGGGCACGCTGCGTGAACTGGTGGCCGTGGCGGCGCACCCGCTCAATGCGCCGGTCGTCGACGCGCACACGCGGCGCATCACGGCCGGCTTCGGCATCCTGCAGCCGCGCATCCTGGCGCCGCTGCCGGCGCGGGCCGAACGCTCGCCCTTCCACTGGCTGTTCGCCGGCCAGTGCGGCATCGACCCCTACAGCGCCGGCGCGTCCGACATCTACCAGGACCTGTTCGGCAGCGGCTCGTTCAGCGGCAAGGGCCTGCTGCACGTGCGGGCCCTGCACGCCACGCTGGACCGGCGCCTGCCCAACGACGCGGTGCTGAGCCACGACCTGCTCGAAGGCACACTGGCGCGCTGCGCGCTGGTCAGCGACCTGGCGTTCGTCGAGGCGCATCCGCACCACGCGGGCGTGGCCGCGGCGCGCCTGCACCGCTGGATGCGCGGCGACTGGCAACTGCTGCCGCTGATGCGGCAGGCCCGGCACTTCGGCATCGACGCGCTGGGCCTGTGGAAGATGGCGGACAACCTGCGCCGTGCGCTGCTGGCCCCCGTCTGCGTGGCGCTGCTGGTGCTGGCGCTGTTCACGCGCGCGGTGCCGCTGGGCTGGGCCACGGCCTGCGTCGCGGCCGCCTTCGCGCTGGGACCGCTGCTGGGGGCGCTCGCGGCCCTGGTGCCCACGCGCCGCGGCATCGCATGGCGCCACTTCTTCGCTGCTGGCGCGACCGAACTGGCGCGTGCCGTGGGCGGCGCGGCCTGGCAGTTCGTGCAGCTGGCAGCCCAGAGCCGCCTGTCGCTGGATGCGGCGCTGCGCTCGCTGTGGCGGCTGACCGTCAGCCGGCGCCGATTGCTGGAGTGGACCACCGCCGCGCAGGCGCAGGCGCAGGCCGGCCAGGGCCTGGCACCCTTCCTGCGCATCGACGCGCTGCCCACGCTGCTGTGCCTGGCACTGGCCGCGGCGGCGGCGGCGCGCGGCCCGCACCCGCTGCTGGGCCCGCTCATGCTCGGCCTGTGGGCCTGCGCGCCGCTGCTGGCCTGGTGGGGCAGCCGCGTGCCCACCGGCCCGGCCCCTGCGCTCACGCCAGCCGAGCGGGCCTACGCCGACACGTTGGCCCGCGACACCTGGCGCTTCTTCGAGCAGGTGGTGGGCCCCGACGACCACCACCTGCCTCCGGACAACCTGCAGATCGATCCGCAGCCTGTGCTGGCGCACCGCACCTCGCCGACCAACATCGGCATGTACCTGCTGGCGGCCTGCTGCGCCGAGCGCTTCGGCTGGATCGACCGCGACGCCCTGGCCCAGCGCCTGGCAGCCACGCTGGACACCGTGGAACGCCTGGACAAGCACCGCGGCCATCTCTACAACTGGTATGAGACCCGCACGCTGCAGGTGCTGGCGCCGGCCTACGTCTCCAGCGTGGACAGCGGCAACCTGGCCGGGCACCTGGTCGCCGTCGCGCAGGCCTGCCGCCTGCTCGCCAGCGACGGGCATGACAGCGCTGCGGTGCTGCGGGCGCAGGCCCTGCGCTGCGAAGCGCTGTGCGCCGCCATGGATTTCCGCGGCCTGTACGACGGCAAGCGCCATCTGTTCCACATCGGCCTGCGCGCCGACGACAACACGCTCGACGCCGGCTACTACGACCTGCTGGCTTCGGAAGCGCGCCTGCTGAGCTTCCTGGCCATCGCCAAGGGCGATGTGCCGCGGCGCCACTGGTCGGCGCTGGGGCGCGTCTTCCTGCCGGTGGGCATGCGCGCGGGCCTCAAGTCCTGGTCGGGCTCGATGTTCGAGTACCTGATGCCGCTGCTGGTCATGGACGAGCCGCGCGGCAGCCTGTTGCGCGGGGCCAGCGGTGCGGCGGTGCAGGCGCAGCGCGCGTTCGCGCGCGCCCGTGCCCTGCCCTGGGGGGTGTCGGAATCGGCCTATGCCGCACGCGACCACTCGCTGGCCTACCAGTACGCACCGTTCGGCGTGCCGCGGCTGGCGTTGCGGCGCACGCCGCTGGCCGAACAGGTGGTGGCGCCCTATGCCAGCGTGATGGCGGCCATGGTGGCACCGCAGGCGGCCCTGGCCAACCTGCAGCGGCTGCAGGCGCTGGGCGGGCGCGGCGACTTCGGCTTCTTCGACGCACTGGACTTCACCGCCGCGCGCCAGCTCGCGGGCCAGCCCGTCACGGTGGTGCGCAACTTCATGGCGCACCACCAGGGCATGGCGCTGGTGGCACTGTGCAACCTGCTGTGCGAGGCCGCGCCCAGGCGTTGGTTTGCGGCTGCACCGCTGGTGCGGGCCCACGCGACGCTGTTGCACGAGCGCACGCCGCGCCAGATCATCGGCAGCGCCGATCCACGCACACCGCCCGAACCTCAGGGCCAGGAGGCGGCTGCCGCGTTCCGTTCGCGCAGCATCGACCCGAGCGTGCGCGGCTTCTTGCCCACGCAACTGCTGTCCAACGGCCGCTACACGGTGGCGCTGCGGCCCACTGGTGCCGGCGTGAGCCGCTGGCGTGCGTTCAACGTCAGCCGCTGGCGCGACGATCCGCTGCGCGACAGCCACGGCAGCTTCCTGTACGTATGCGAGAGCGGGCGTTTGGCCCCGACATCGCTGACCGCGCTGCCGGCGCCGGGCCAGGGCTGGGTCTACCGCAGCCTGTTCCTCGCCGACCGGGTGCAGTTCGATGCCCAGGGCGACGGCCTGCGCCTGCGCACCCTGGTGCTGATCAGCCCCGAGGACGACACCGAGCTGCGCACCGTCACCGTCCACAACGAGGGGGCGGTCGCGCGCACGCTGGAACTCATCTCCTGCTTCGAACCCGTGCTGTCCAACCCCAAGGCCGACGAAGCGCACCCGGCGTTCGCGAATCTCTTCGTGCGCGCGCACTGGAAGCCCGAATGGCAGGCGCTGCTGCTCGAGCGCCGGCCGCGCCTGCCTGGCGAGCCGGTGGTGGCCGCCGCGCATTTCCTCGGCGCGAGCGAGGGCCGCATCCTGTCGGTGGACTGCCTGACGGACCGCCGTGCGTTCATCGGCCGCAACCGCACGCTGGCCCGGCCGGCGCTGCACGCGCAGCCCAGCGGGGCCGACGGCCAGCCCGGCACCGGCCTGGACCCGATCGCCGGCCTGCGCGTGCGGCTGAGCATCGGGCCGGGCGCCACGGCCAGCCTCACCTTCGGCACGACGGCCGGCGACAGCCTGGAGGGCCTGTACCCCAGCATCGACCGCTACCTGCAACCCACCCAGGTCGAGCGGGCCGCGCGGCTGTCTGCCACGCTGGCGCAGGTGCGCCTGCGCGACCTGGGCGCCGATCCGCAGCGCGACTTCGCGCTGCAGGACCTGACCACCATCCTCACCTACACCACGCCGCGCGCCACGCGGGAGCGCGGCCTGGTCGACCTGCGCGCGCTGTGGCGCTTCGGCATCTCCGGCGACAAGCCCATCGTGCTCGTGCGCATCCACGGTCCGCTCGGCATGGGGCTGCTGCATGCCCTGTTGCGCGCCCAGCCCTGGTGGGGCTTCGGCGGCGTGGCCTGCGATGTGGTGGTGCTCAATGGCGAGCCCGATTCCTATGCCATGCCGCTGCAGCGCGGCATCGAGGCCTTGCGCAGCGCGGTGGCGCTGCAGGTGCGCCACAGCTTTCCGCGGGAGGACGCAGCCGACTTCCATCTGCTGCGCGAGCGCGAACTCACGCCGCGCGAACAGGCGGCGCTGGCCGCGCTGGCACGGGCCGTGTTCACGGCCGACGGCCGGCCGCTGGAGCTGCAGGTGGCCGCGCTGCGCGAGGCTGCTGAAAGCGCCGCCCCCGACCAGCAAAGTGCGGCGACGGGCCTTGCGCTGCCCTGGCTGGTGGCACCGGTGGCGACACCGGCGGCCACGCCGACCTTTGCATCCAGCGGCGAGTTCGACGTGGCCAGCGGCGAGTACCGTGTCGACATCGGCGCCGACCAGCCCACGCCCAGGCCCTGGGTCAACGTGATCGCCAACAGTGGCTTCGGCTTCCAGGTGTCCGAGTCGGGCGTGGGCTACACCTGGGCCGTCAACAGCCGGCTGCACCAGCTCACGCCGTGGTCCAACGATCCGGTGTGCGATACCGCCTTCGAGCACTACCTGCTGCAGGACCTGGACACCGGCGCGGTGCTGCCGCTGCTGCCGGCGAACGCCGACCGCCAGGCCGTGCACCGCGTGCAGCACGGCCAGGGCTACAGCATCTTCACGTGCCAGCACCAGCAGCTGGTGCTGCAGGCCACCTTCTTCGCCGACCGCGACGATGCCGTGAAGCTGGTGCAGGTGCGCGTGCGCCATACCGGCAGCGGCCGACGCCGGCTGCGCGTGCTGGCGCTGGCCGAATGGCAGCTGGGTGCGGCGCGCGGCCAGCGCCGCACCGTGCACACCTGGAAGCCGGACGCGCTGCCCGCCGTGTTCGCGCAGCAGCGCGAGTCCAGCGCCGGCTTCGGTGGCGCCACCGCCTTCCTGATGCTGACCGGGCTGGGCGGCCTGCAGTGGAGCTGCGAGCGCGGCGCATTCTTCGGGGCCAATGGTGCGTTGGAACTGCCGGAACGGCTGGCGCAGCGCCAGGGCAGCGGGCTGGATGCGTGCGGAGCAGTGGCCGCCGAGACCGTGCTGGAAGCCGGCAGCGAGGTCGTGGCGTGCTTCGTGCTGGGCCATGCCGGCACGGCCGACGCCGCCATGGCCCTGGCCCGGCGCTGGCAGCACCAGGACGTCGCGGCGGCACTGGCGCGCGTGCGCGGCTTCTGGGACGGGCTGCTGGGCCGCGTGCAGGTGCGCACGCCCGACCCGCTGTTCGATGTGCTGGTCAACCGCTGGCTGCTGTACCAGACGCTGTCGTGCCGCATCTGGTCCAAGGCCGGCTTCTACCAGGCTGGCGGCGCCTCCGGCTTCCGTGACCAGCTGCAGGACGCGATGGCGTTCGCGCTGTGCGAGCCGGACCGGCTGCGCGCGCAGATCCTGGCCTGCGCGGCGCGCCAGTTCCCCGAGGGCGACGTGCAGCACTGGTGGCACATGCCGGGTGGCGCCGGCGTGCGCACGCATTTCTCGGACGACCTGCTGTGGCTGCCGCTGGCGTGCACGCGCTATGTCGAGACCACCGGCGACGCCGGGCTGCTCGACCTGCAGGTCGCCTTCATCGACGGCCCGCCAGTCCCGCCTGGCGCAGAAGACCTCTACGCCACCCCGACCCCCAGCGCGGTGACGGCCAGCATCTACGAGCACGCCGCGCGCGCGATCGACAAAAGCCTGGCCACGGGCGCGCATGGCCTGCCGCTGATGGGGTCGGGTGATTGGAACGACGGCATGAACCGCGTCGGCCACGCCGGCCGTGGCGAATCGGTGTGGCTGGGGTGGTTCCTGTGCAGCGTGGTCGAGGGCTTCGCACCGTACGCCGATGCGCGTGCCGACCACGCGCGGGCCCGGCGCTGGCGCGTGGCACGCGCGGGCTGGATCACGGCGCTGCACGGCGCCGGCTGGGACGGCGCCTGGTTCCGGCGCGCCTTCTTCGACGACGGCACCCCGCTCGGATCGAGCGCCAACGCGGAATGCCGGATCGACCTCATCGCGCAGGCCTGGTCGGTGCTGTCGGGCGCTTCGCAGCCGCGCTACACCCAGGCTGCCATGGCCGCGGTGGAGGCCGAACTGGTCGATGCCGACGCCGGGCTGCTGCGCCTGCTGCACCCACCGTTCGCACAGTCCACGCCGAACCCTGGCTACATCCAGGCCTACCCGCCCGGTGTGCGCGAGAACGGCGGACAGTACGCGCATGCGGCCGTGTGGGCGCTGATGGCCCAGGCCGAGCTGGGCGACAGCGCAGCCGCCTGGCGCAGCTGGCGCGGGCTCAGCGCGGCGCACCGCGCCGCAGACGCCGAGCGCGGCCCGCCCTATGAACTCGAGCCCTATGTGATGGCAGGCGACATCTACAGCGCGCCGCCCTACGTCGGCCGCGGCGGCTGGAGCTGGTACACGGGATCGGCCGCCTGGATGCACCGCGCGGCGGTGGAGACGCTGCTGGGCCTGCAGGTGCGGGGCGAACGGCTGCGCCTGACGCCCTGCGTGCCGGCAGACTGGCCGGGCTTCGAGCTGGCGCTGCGGCTGGGCGCGCACCGGATCACGCTGCAGTATGCAAGGGAGCCTGCAGTGGCTGCGGCGCCCGTGCAGCACCTCGCGGCGGGCGAGTGGATCGACTGGCGCCAGTTGCCCTTGAGCGCCGTGCTGCGGATCGATGCGGTGCCACCTGCGTGATGCCGGTTCAGCGCGGCACTGCCTGCCCGCGCTGCCGCACGCGGCGCACCAGATCTTCCACGATGTTCTCCATGTCCACCTTGTTGTGCCTGGCGGCGCAGGCGATGGCTGCGTGCACGCCGGCATCTGCGCATGGCACATGCAAAGACCGCTCCAGCGCACACACCAGCTTGAACCGGTGGATCAGGTCCGCGTCGCTCAGCATGCGCACGTCCGTGCCCACTGGCGCAGCGGCGCCGTCGCTGGCGGCATCAGTGGCCGGGCTGCACATCTGCGCTGGCGGGCTCGGCCCGGTTGTCGATGTCGTTTCGCATCCAGTCGGTCAGGTAGGGCAGCGTGCCCTTCTGCAGCCTGGACTGCACCATCACGACCGCAGCGTCATGCATCAAGCGGGGAATCTTGCGGTGCCGCAGATAGCGCTGGATCAGCACCCGCGCGGCGAGTTCGGTATTGGACATGGACACCCCTTGGCCGGTTCGGAGACTCCACCGTAGCGCGTGGTGCCCCTGCGTCTGTGCGGCATCGCACAGGGTGTATGTGCGGCGGCGTACAGATGGGCCGGCGCCGCGGGCGCAGCATGGGTAGAGGAACCGTGTTGGCCCTCGAGGTCCGGTCGGATGTCGTGTCTTCGCCTGTGGCGGCGGCTTCTGCCGCGCCTGCTGCGAAGCTGGCCCGCTCAGGCCGCACGCGATGCTGAGCCTGACCGTCGTGTCGCAGACGCCGGGGAGCATGTCTCCTTGCAGTGCCGGGGAGCATGTCTCCTTGCAGTGCCGGGGAGCATGTCTCCTTGCAGTGAAAGGGAAGAAGATGTCGACAGAAGCGTACTTTCATGGCGATTCCGGCACGGTCCGGTTCTGGGTGCAGCTGGACCAGGCGCCGATTGGCGCCATGGTGAGGAAGGAAACACTGCACTACCGCTACCGCCCGCTGGCGGTGAACGACGATCCCCTCGAGACCTACCGTGACAACGCTGCAGAGATCGACAGCGCCGTGCGCCGCCGCGTGGCCGCAGGCTCGGCAGAGCCCATCCTGCTGCGCGATGCAGACATCGCGCCGCGGCCAGGCGCCGGCACCGGGCGTTAGCGCGGCAGGCCGTGCGACAGCATGCCATCCAGCAGCAGTTCGCGGTCAGGTCACTCCCGCGCGGCTCGGCATGCCTGCCTGTTCATGTGGGGTTGCCCTTGGTCGCGTAGCGCCGATGGTCGTTGGAGCCCGGCCGCACGGCCGGTTCGGCGGCTGGAATGTAGGGCAGCCGCATCGCGCTGTTGACGTGGGTTCTTGGCAGCACCGTGGCGGGCCGCGCTGGCCCCAGCGGCATGTCGGCCTTCAGTCGTGTAGATGTCATCGTCGTTCCAGTGAGTCCGGTGCAGGCCTGTTCGACCCACCGGAACATCGTGCACTTCCGCGCCTGGCGCCAGGCGTGCGGTACCCGACCGACCCGACGTCGGACGGCGCGCCGTCTGCGCCGGCATGCGGCGACAGTGGGCGTTCGATGCACTCCGCGCTCATCGCTGGCATCCGTGCCGCCGGCCATGCGCTTTGCCATTGCATTCCGACAGGCTGCGCCACAGATCGGGAACAGACGGGTGGCGCTTCGGCAGCGGTGCAGCACGCGCCGCCTCTGCTTTCCGTGTTCCAGGCCCGGCTCGCAATCCCGGCCAGGCCGTCGCGCGACGGTTGGCAACACCGTCCAGGCGCAGAACTGCGCATGCTGCATGTCCCCCCAACCAGATGTGATGAGGAGCGCTCTCTTGGATGGCACTGAGTTCCTGTCCGATGACGCCGACGACGCACCGGAGCGGCTGCTGACCTACGTGGCCGTCGGGGCGTCGGCAGGTGGCCTGGAGGCGCTCCGGCAGCTCTTCGCCGCTGCCGTGGCCGATCCGCAGCTGGCCTATGTCGTGATCACCCACCTGTCGATCGACCATGTCAGCCATCTGGCCGATCTGCTGGGCCGTGCGGGATCCCTGCCGACCGCCGATGCGGTGGGTGGCGAACGTCTGCAGGGCGGTCGCGTCTATGTGATGCCGCCGGGCAGGATCATGGGCCTGCACCAGGGCAAGGTCTTCTTCGATCCGGTGCCGCAGCAACTGCGGCCGGTGCCCAAGCCCATCGATTTCTTCATGAGCTCCATGGCGGAGGATGCGGGCGAGCGCTGCGTTGGCGTGGTGCTCAGCGGCACCGACCACGACGGCACGGTCGGCCTGAAGGCGATCCGTGCGGTTGGCGGACTGACGATCGTGCAGACCCCGGCCACGGCAGAGTTTCCCGAAATGCCCAACAGCGCGATCGGCGCCCACACCGTGGATCTGGTGCTCCCCCCGGCTGCGGTTCCATCGGCCCTGTCCGATTTCCTGGGCGTCCAGAACGCCGAGCGCGAACTGCGCGCGGCGCCGATCTTCTCGGAGTCGGCATCGTCGGTCCTGCGCGAGATCCTGGAGCTGGTGCTGGCGCGCACGGGCAGTGATTTCCGGCAGTACCGCCCTGGCATGCTGCAGCGCCGTCTCAAGCGACGCATTTCGGTGACCCGTTGTGCGCATGCAGCGGACTACCTGCGCTTGCTCACGGATTCTCCGGACGAGGCGAGCACGCTGAGCTCGGAGTTCCTGATAGGCGTCACCAACTTCTTTCGCGATCCCGATGTGTGGATGGCGCTGGAACAGACGGTCCTCGCGCCGCTGGTCGCGCAACTGCCCCGGACCGATGCTTCGTTCAGGGTGTGGACGCCTGCGTGCTCCTCGGGTGAAGAGAGCTACTCGATTGCCATGGTGCTTCTCGATCTGTTCGCTCGCCACGAGATCGAGGGGCCGGTGCAGGTCTTTGGCACCGACATCGATGGTGAAGCGCTCGCCGTGGCGCGCAAGGGCCTGTACGACGACAGCATCGTCTCATCCGTCGCCGACGAGCGGCTGGAGAGGTTCTTCGAGCGCCGGCGCGGCATGTTCGCGGTCTGCAAAGAGTTGCGCGATGCCGTCACCTTCGCGCCGCAGAACCTGGCCCAGGACACACCGTTTTCCAGGCTCGACCTGATCTGCTGTCGCAACTTGCTGATGTACTTCGAACCGCGCCTGCAGGAGCGGGTCTTCCAGCTGTTCCATTTCGCGCTCAAGCCGGGCGGGCTGCTGTGGCTTGGCAAGGCGGAATCGCTGGCGCCTGCCCACACGTCGCTCTTCGAGCAGGTCTCCGGCCCCTTGCGGCTGTACCGGCGCATCGGCGGACGGTCGCTCCTGCCCGGTGTTTTCAGTTCCAAGATGTTCTCGGCGGTTGCCGCAGGGCCCCGCGGCGCAGACCTGCGGCTGCGCTCGGCGGCGGACGTCCTGCGCGAGCACATCGCCGGCCGAAAGGTGGCGGCTGCCATCCTGGTCGATCGCGACGGGAGGGCGCTCTATTTCCTGGGTGAGACGGCGCGCTTCCTGGAGCCCCAGGGCGACGCAAGCCTGGAACTGCTGCGTTTGCTGCGCAAGGAGCTGCGGCCCTCCGCACGCCACCTGCTGCGGCAGGTCGCCGAGGGCGGACGGCCTGCCCGGCGCAGCCTGGCTTTGCCGACGCGCCGCGACCCGTCGGTGCGCCAGCAGATCGGCCTGCAGGCCGAAAGCATCGACGGCCCGGCAGCGAACGGGATGCTGGTCGTGACGTTCACCGTCGCGCCCATGGGGCAGGCCGGCGCGGCAGACGAAGGCGGCCCGGTGCTGCTGTCGCTGGACGCGGAAATGCAGGAGAACCGGCAGGAGCTGGCCCTGGCCCTGGAAGATGCCGAACGCACCAACGACGCACTGCGCATCGCGAACGAAGAGGTCTCGTCCCTGTACGAGGAAGTGCAGTCCTCCAACGAGGAGCTGGAAAGCTCCAAAGAGGAGCTGCAGGCCTTGAATGAGGAGCTGTCGACGGTCAATGCCCAACTCGAGGACAAGATCGCCGAGACCTTGCACAACGCCGACGACCTGCGCAACCTGCTGGACAGCACGCATGTCGCGACCTTGCTGCTCGATCCGGAGCTGCGGCTGCGCCGCTTCACCCCCCTGGCAGGAGAGCTCTTCCGGCTGCGCGCCGGGGACGAGGGCCGCCCGCTCAGCGACATGGCGGCAGCCGTGCACGACACAGCACTGTTCGACGATGCCCTGGCCGTGCTGCGCAGCGGCGGGTCCGTCGAGGCGGAGGTGCCGGGCCAGTGGGCGACGACCTGGCTGCGCAGGATCCTGCCGTACGTGGGCTATCAGGGCCGCATCGAAGGCGTCGTGGTGACCTTTGTCGATGTGACAGTCCTGCGTGCTGCTGCGCGGCAGGTCGTCCAGCTGGCGACCATCCTGGAGGATTCCAACGATGCCGTGTACAGCTGCGACCCGCAGGGGCGCATCCTGTCGTGGAACAAGGGTGCGGAGCGCATCTACGGGCACCGCCGGGAAGAGGTCATCGGTACCGCGGTGGCCGAGCTTTCGGCGCCTGCCACCCAGGCTTCGGACCTGGCCGTGGATGCCCTGGCCGCTTGTATCGCCGACGGCGCTCTGGGTCCGGTGGATGTACAACGGCTCACCAAGGGAGGCCGGGTTGCCACGGTGTCGATGTCGGCCACGGCACTGCGCGACGCCCTGGGTGCGGTGCATGCGTTGCTGTTCACCGAGCGCGACATCTCGGAGCGCCTGCGTGTCGAGAGCGAGATCCGCTTCCGTCGCCTCGCCGACGACATCCCTGCGCTGTTGCGGGTCGAGGACGCAGCCGGTCGCACGGAGTTCCTCAACCGCAGCTGCATCGAGTTCGTCGGCCAGTCCGGCGAGCGCCTTGTGGGCAACGGGTGGCTGGAGTTCGTGTACCCGCAGGACCGGGACCGCTACCTGCAGGAGTACGCGGCGGCACAGGCGGAGCAGCGTGCCCTGGACAGTGACATCCGCCTGCGACGCCACGACGGCGCCTACCGGTGGATGCGTTCCATGAGCGTTCCGCACGCCGACGGGTCCGGTGCGTTCGCAGGCTATGTCGCCCTGATGGTGGACGTGGAAGACCGCAAGCGCGCCGAGATGCAGCTGGTCGATGCCGACCACCGCAAGGACGAGTTCCTGGCCATGCTGGCGCACGAGCTGCGCAACCCACTGGCGCCGATCCGCAGTGCCGTGACGATCCTGGGCAGGGCTGGCCTGCCGGATGCCCGCTCCGAATGGGCGGTCGGCGTGATCGACCGTCAGGCCGAGCTGATGGCCAAGCTGCTGGACGGCCTGCTGGATGTGGCCCGTATCGCGCGCGGCAAGTTGACACTGGACGTGGCGCCCGTCGAACTTCTGGTGGTGGTGCAGCGGGCGGTCGAGATGAGCCAGACGCTGGTCAGTGCACGCCGCCAGACATTGACCGTGCAGTGCCCCGCCGACCTGATGGTGGAGGGTGACCTGCTGCGCCTGACGCAGGTGTTTGCCAACCTGCTGAACAACGCGTCCAAGTACACGGACGAGCAGGGAACGATCGCGCTGACCGTCGCGCCGGCCGACGACCGGGTGTGCGTGCGCATCGAGGACAACGGCGCGGGCATCTCGCGGGAGATGCTGCCACGCGTGTTCGACCTGTTCGCACAGGCCGACACGACGCTGGACCGTGCCAAGGGCGGACTGGGACTGGGGCTGACGCTGGTCCAGCAACTGGTCGAGCTGCACGGCGGCAGCGTGCACGCCCACAGCGAGGGGCTTGGAACCGGCAGCACTTTCACCGTGTTCCTGCCGCTGCTCGAACGCCGGGCCGCGCCATCCTTGCATGACGCGGTGCCGCGCGGACGCAAGGGCCCGCACGCGCGCAGCGTCCTGGTCGTGGACGACAACGTCGATGGCGCCGACGCCCTGGCCCAGGTGCTGGAGTTGGACGGCCACCTGGTGTCCATCGCGTACGACGGCGACCAGGCAGTGGAGAAGGCCAGCACAGTGCGTCCCGACGTGGTCCTGCTGGACATCGGCCTGCCGGGCATGGACGGCTACCAGGTCGCGCGCGTGTTGCGGGGAAGCGCTGCGACATCGGGTGCCACGCTGATCGCGCTGACCGGCTATGGGCAACCGGAGGACCTCGCGCGATCGAAGGCCGCGGGGTTCGACCGGCATCTGGTCAAACCTGTCGATCTGGACGTCCTGGCGGAGATGGTCGCGGACGCGCCGCTGCGGGGCCGTGACGCGAGCGCGCAAGGCGAGCCTGCCACGCAGGCTCTTGCGCCCAGTGCGGCAGGCCGTTGAGCAGCAGCCGGTCGTCTTCCTTCTTGACCACCGCATAGCAGTCGCATGAACGGCTTTCGCGCGCGGGCCGATCCAGCACGGTGATGTGGCCGCGCGCGTAGCGGATCAGCTCGGCTTTCTGCAACTTCAGCGCGCTTGCGGTGACGCGCCCGCGGCGCACGCCCAGCATGTCGGCAATCAACTCCTGCGCCATGGCGATCTCGTCGCCGTCCAGCCGGTCCAGACGCAGCAGCAGCCAACGGCACAGCTGCCGGTCGACGCGGTGGTGGCGGTTGCAGGCCGCCGTCTGCGCCATCTGCGTGATCAGTGCCTGCACATGGCGCAGCAAGAGCGCCAGTGCGTGGGGCCAGGGGTTCCCACTGCGCCTCTCGTCGCCGGGACGCGTCGAAGTCAAGCGCTTGTGCAGCGGGTCGCGCTGTGCGCTGCGCGCAATCGGACCGGATTGCACGGGGGCAGGTCCGTCAGAAGCAAAGCTGCGTGCAGCTTGGACGTGGCCACACCGGCCGCGCATGCACGGTATCGCAGATGCGCCCGCATGCGTTGCGTGCCGGATGGCCTTGCTATGTGCGCGGGCAGACGGAACAGCGGCAGACCTCGGGCCAGACTGCGGACATGACATCCCTTGCCGCACCACTGCAGCCCACACCGCAGAACCGCCTGCTGGCCCGGCTGGGACCTTCGGACTGCCGTCGCCTGCTCGCGTGCTGCGAAACGGTGCAGTTGCGGGCCGCCGAGGTGCTCTGCGAGCCCGGGGTACCGATGTCCCATGCGTACTTTCCGATCCAGGGATTCATTTCCATGGTGGCCATGGTCGAAGGCCGTCGCGGCGTCGAGGTTGGCATGGTGGGCAGCGAAGGCATGCTGGGTGCGCAGGTCGTGCTGGGTGTGACGACCGCTCCGCTGCACGCGCTGGTGCAGGGCGCTGGTGAATCCTTGCTGGTGGACAGCCGCAGCTTGCGCAGAGAGATGGCCCGCAGCCCCGCGCTGGCGGATGTGCTGCACCGGTATGTGTATGTGCAGATGGCCCAGACGGCGATCTCGGCGGGGTGCTTGCACTTCCACCTGCTGGGACCGCGCCTGGCGCGGTGGCTGCTGATGACGCAGGACTGCGCCCATGCCGACAGCTTTCCGGTGACCCAGGATTTCCTGGCCTACATGCTCGGTGTGCGGCGTGCCGGCGTCTCGGCGGCGGCAGGAGCCTTGCAGCGGCGCGGCTTGATCCACTACCGGCGCGGCAACTTCACCGTGCTGGACCGGCGCGGATTGCAAGCCATGGCCTGCAGCTGCTATGCGGCAGGCGAGCGGTGCCAGGTCGATGCTTTTGCGTGAGCACGCCCAGGCCTCCACAAGCGGCCCGCATGGGGGCATTCCGGCCGTCATGCATGCCGTGGCCACACAAGGTGCGTGCGTTGCCGCAACGGCGTAGCGGCGATGCCACGAGGAGACATCGGGCCGGCCAGGCGAGCACGGGCGCGCATGACGCGCCGTTGACGCCGCCTGGACCCTGTCGGCAAACGTCCCAGGCTTCCATTGCTCGACCTTGACGGTCTGTCGGCGCGTCGGACTACGCTGCAGGCTGGCGACGGCACGCGTAATGTGGCATGTCCATCAAAACCATCCTCGTCGAAGACAGCAAGGCCATCCGGGATGCCCTGATTCCGACGATGGCGGAATTGGGCGACATGGAGGTCGTGGCTGTGGCAGAGACCGCCAGTGAAGCGGTCGCCGCGCTCGGCGCGCAGGACGGCACATGGCAGTTGGCCGTCGTCGACCTCTTTCTCAAGCAGGGCTCGGGGTTGGATGTGCTGCGCGCCTGTGCAGGACGCCGCGTGGGCCGCGTCGTTGTGGTGCTCAGCAACTATGCAACGCCAAGGATGCGGGAGGAGTGCCGGACACTCGGCGCCGACGGCATGTTCGACAAATCGACCCAGCTCGACGCCTTCTTCGACTTTTGCGCGCTTCGGTTTGAGCCCGACCACTGATGGCGGGCGTCTCACCGGGGCACCACGGCATCCAGACGCACGGGTGCCTCTCAGGGACGCACCTGCCCGACGAAGCAGCTCGTGCGCCGGGCGCGCCGCCCTGCCCCCGCGTCAGCCCGCGCGGCGCTGCGACGCCAGCCGGCGCACCACGGTGGCCAGTTGGTCGATCTCGCCGAACGTGTTGTAGAACGCCAGCGAGGGCCGCACCGTGGTCTCCACGCCGAAGCGGCGCAGGATGGGCTGGGCGCAGTGGTGGCCGGTGCGCACGGCGATGCCCTCGGCGTTGAGCGCCTTGCCCACCTCCTCGGTGCTGTAGCCCCTGAGCACGAAGGACATCACGCTGGCCTTCTCACTGGCCGTGCCGATCAGCCGCAGGCCCGGGATCTCGCGCAGGCGCTCCGTGCCGTAGGCCAGCAGGTCGTGCTCGTGGCGCGCGATGTTCTCGATGCCGATCTTGTTCACGTAGTCGATCGCCGCACCCAGGCCCACCGCGTCGGCGATGTTGCCGGTGCCGGCCTCGAAGGTGTTCGGGATCGGCTGGAACACGGTCTTCTCGAACGTGACGTCGGCAATCATGTTGCCACCGCCCTGCCATGGCGGCATGTCTTCGAGCATCTCGCGCTTGCCCCAGACCACGCCGATGCCGGTCGGACCGAACACCTTGTGGCCGGAGAAGACGAAGAAGTCGGCGCCGATGTCCTGCACGTCCACGCGCATGTGCGAGACCGACTGCGCGCCATCGACCAGCGCCTTGGCGCCAGCGCGGTGCGCCAGTTCCACGATCTCCTTGACCGGCACCACGGTGCCCAGCGCATTGGACACCTGGGTCACGGCCACGATCCTGGTGCGGTCGTTGAGCAGCTTCTTGTAGTCGTCCAGCAGCACCTGGCCCGACCCGTCGACCGGGATCACGCGCAGCCTGGCGCCCTTGGCGGACGCCAGCTGCTGCCACGGCACGATGTTGGCGTGGTGCTCCAGGTGGGAGACGATGATCTCGTCGCCCTCGCCCACGTGCTGGGCGCCCCAGCTCTTGGCCACCAGGTTGATGGCCTCGGTGGTGCCGCGCACGAAGATGACTTCGTTCACGTCGGGCGCGTTGATGAACTGGCGCACGCGTTCACGCGCGCCTTCGTAGGCGTCCGTGGCGCGGGCTGCGAGCGCGTGCGCAGCGCGGTGGATGTTGGAGTTCTCGTGCTCGTAGAAGTACCTGATGCGCTCGATCACCGAACGCGGCTTGTGCGTGGTGGCAGCGTTGTCGAGCCAGACCAGCTGGCGGCCGTTGACGCGCTCGGCCAGGATCGGGAAATCGCGCCGCACGGCGTTCACGTCGAAGGCCGGGTGGCGGCCCTGGTCGGCCACCGGCGCCGTGCCGTGGGGCGCAGGCTTGGCCGGCGTCACATAGCCGCCGGGCAGCACGACCGCGTCGACGAAGTAGAACTTCGGCTCGACCGAGGGCGTGGCCTGCGGCACGCCGGCGCCGGCGGGAATGCCGGCGGCCTGCGGCGGCGCCGCGTGGCCCGTGAACGGCAGGCCGGCCAGCGCGTCCAGCGGATCGGCCGCACGGCCGGGGTCGGCGCCCCCAGCCGCAGGATGGCCATGCGACGTGTCGAGGAAGTAATACGGCACGGCGCCCGTGGCCGGGTGCGTGGCGGACTGCTGGGCCGTGGCACCGGAGGCTTCGGGCACGCCGAGCGCGGCCCCGCCGACGCGCGGCTCGTAGGCCGGCAAGGCGGTGACCACGGTGTCGGGCAGGCCGTTGCCGGCCTGGGCGTGCGGCAGCAGCGCCGGTGCACGGTGGGCCAGCGATGCCAGCGGCGTCGGCGAGGCCGGCAGCAGGTTGGCGCCCGGGGCGATGCCCTGCGGGAACGGCGTGCCAGGCACCGAGGGGCCGAAGCCCGCCGGGCTGACCAGGGGCGAGCCGGGCGGCGCGATGTTCACGGGTGCCTGCACGCCGGCCGGCACGCCCGCCGAACCCAATGCGGGCACGGACGAAGGGGGCGTGCCCGGCAGGGCCGCGAACAAGGCGTTGGCCATGCGCGCGAGCACCGCGGGATCGATCGGCGCCTCCGGCCCCACAGCCTGGGACGGCAGAGAAGCGATGGTCATGTGGACGAACTCGGGTAGTGCGCGTCGGACGCATCGCATACAGCGGCCGACGCAATCAATGGTTCAGGTGGCCGCGGACCAGGCCATGCAAGTGCACCCGCGGAACTGGCTCTGCCAGGCCGCTGGGTGCGCCCCCTGGGGGGTATTGGACGGCTACACGCAGTGGGTCCGTCCAAACGGGGGGGACTCATTTGTAGGTGTCCAGGACCGAGTAGTCGTGGTAGCGGTTGATCTCCACGTCGTCTAGCACCGCCAGAGCGTCGGGCGTCAGCACGGCCAGCGAGCAGTACTGCGAGATCAGGTAGGAGGCGATGGCGTGGTTGTTGATGCCCATGAAGCGCACCGACAGGCCGGGGCCCTGCTCGCCCGGCAGACCGGGCTGGAACAGGCCGACCACGCCCTGGCGCTTGTCGCCCACGCGCAGCAGGATGATCTTGCTCTTGCCGTCGGCCACGGGCACCTTGTCCGAGGGGATCAGCGGCACACCGCGCCAGGTGATGAACTGCGAGCCGAACAGGCTCACGGTGGGCGGCGGCGTGCCGCGGCGCGTGGCTTCGCGGCCGAAGGCGGCAATCGTCAGCGGATGCGCCAGGAAGAAGGCCGGCTCCTTCCAGACCTTGGTCAGCAGCTCGTCGAGGTCGTCGGGCGTGGGTGCGCCGCTCAGCGGGAAGATGCGCTGCTCGTCCGTGACCTGGGCCAGCAGGCCGTAGTCCGGGTTGTTGATGAGCTCGCTTTCCTGGTTCTCCTTGATCGTCTCGATCGTCAGGCGCAGCTGCTCCTTGATCTGGTCGTGCGGGCTGCTGTAGAGGTCGGAGATGCGCGTGTGCACGTCCAGCACGGTGCTGACGGCATTGAGGAAGTACTCGCGCGGGTGCTCTTCGTAGTCGACGAAGGTGCGCGGCAGCTGGTTCTCGGACTCCTTGGCCGTGCAGGTGACCTTGATGGCCTCGGGGTTCTTGACCTTGTTCAGGCGGTAGATGCCCGCCTCCACCGGCACCCACTGCAGCAGGTGCGTGAGCCAGCGCGGCGTGATCGTCGCCAGCTGGGGAACGGTCTTGGTGGCATTGGCCAGTTGGCGTGCGGCGCTATCGCCCAGGGCGACAGTGCCGCCTACGGTTGCAGTCATTCAAACTCCAGGGGTGTACACAACAGAACGGCGGCCAGTGTCTGGCGCGCCGGCAGCGGTCTCAACCGCCTATAGCCGCCAAGGCGTCGTGGTGTGCACGCCGCACGGAAGCCACCTGTTCGCCGCGCGCCAGCAGCGAGGCCGGCTCCAGCTGCAGCGCCACGGCCAGCTTCTGCACGGTGACGATGGAGACGATCACGCGGCCACGCTCGATCTCGCCGACATAGCTGCGGTTCAGGTCCGACAGCGCAGCGAGATGCTCCTGCGACCAGCCGCGCTGCTCGCGCAACTGGCGCACGGCGATGCCGAAATGCTCGACCAGGGTGCTCATGGCGCAGAGCCTCAGCGCGGCAGCGGTGCGTTCTGCAGGCTGGCCTGCGTCACGCTGGCGCCGCGCGGCACGTCGTCGGTGATCCAGACGTTGCCGCCGATCACCGCGCCGGCGCCGATGGTCACGCGGCCCAGGATGGTGGCACCGGCGTAAATGACCACGTCGTCCTCGACCAGCGGATGGCGTGGCAAGCCCTTGCTGAGCTTGCCGTCGCCATCGGTCGGAAAGCGCTTGGCGCCCAGCGTGACGGCCTGGTAGATGCGCACGCGCTGGCCGATCACGGCCGTCTCGCCGATCACGACACCCGTGCCGTGGTCGATGAAGAAGCCCGCGCCGATGCTGGCGCCCGGGTGCAGGTCGATGCCGGTCTGCGCATGGGCCAGCTCGGCGATGATGCGCGCCAGGAGCGGCAGGCCCAGACCGTACAGCGTGTGCGCCAGCCGGTGGTGGATGATGGACAGCACGCCCGGGTAGCACAGCAGCACCTCGTCGACGCTGCCGGCCGCCGGGTCGCCATGGAAGGCGGCCAGCACGTCGCTGTCGAGCAGGCGCCGCGTGGCGGGCAGGCTCGCGGCGAAGGCGTTCACGGCATCGTGCGCGCGGCGGTCGATCTGCTCGGCCGCCAGGGGCGCGTGGCGGTGTGCGTAGTTCAGTTCGAGCCGGGCCTGCTGCAGCAAGACGTGCAGCGCGGTGTCGAGCTCGTTGGCGACGTAGTAGTCCTCGCTCTCCACGCGCAGATCCGGTGGACCCAGCCGCATCGGGAACAGCACGCCCTTGAGGCCTTCGATGGTGCGCGCCAACGCATCGCGCGAGGGGAACTCGCGACCACCGGGTTCGCGCGAGCGCTTCTGCGCGGCACGCCATTCGTCGCGCACGCCATGCAGCGCGCGCACGATTTCTCCGACTTCGAACTGGGCCACTGTTGTTCCTTGTTGGTGTTGGCAGATCGGGGGGGCGCCCAGCGCCGCTCAGTCCTGCTGCCAGGGCAGGCCGTGGAAGCGCCAGCCGTCGCCATGGCCGCGCTGGCCGTTGGCGTCGATCTCGCCCTCGAAGCCTTCGAGCACGTTGTAGACGTTGGCGAAGCCGGCCTTGGCCGCGGCCTCGGCCGCCAGCACCGAGCGCTTGCCGCTGCGGCACAGCAGCAGCACCGTGGCTTCCTTGCCGCCGGCCTTGGCCAGCTTGGCCTCGAGCTCCCGCACGAAGCGCGGGTTGCGCGTGAGCGCCGTGCCCGTCGCCCAGGCCACGTGCTGGCTGCCGGGCACCTGGCCGACGAACTTGAGCTCCTCGGCCGAGCGCACGTCGACCAGTTGCGCGGCGCCGTCCTGCAGCAGCTGCCAGGCCTGCTGCGGTGTCACGCCGCCGGCGTAGGACAGCCCCTGCTCCGCGGCCTGCGCACGGGCATGCTCCAGGGCGGCGGGCAAGACGATTTCTGCGAGATCGGACGACATCGAAAACTCCTGGGGACTGTGCGTTGCGGGATGGGGTGAAACGAATGTAGGGGGCATGCCGCGCAGAACAAACGACTGTTTTCTCGTTTTCAAAGAACCCCAAGGTATAAGCGTGCGGCCATGGAAAAGGCCGCACGCAGTCCCCTGACGGGGACCGGGTGCGGCCCATGCCGTGCTGCGTGTTCAGACGGCTGCCAGTGCCTGCTCCAGGTCGGCCTTCAGGTCGTCGATGTGCTCGATGCCGACCGACAGGCGCACCGTCTCCTCGCTCACGCCGGTCTTGGCCAGTTCCTCGGGCGAGAGCTGGCGGTGCGTGGTGGACGCCGGGTGCGTGGCCAGCGAGCGCACGTCACCGATGTTGACGAGCCGGGTGAACAGGCCCAGGGCGTCCAGGAAGCGCGCGCCGGCCTCACGGGCGCCGCCCTGGCCCTTGACGCCGAAGGTCAGGATGCCCGAGCCCGTGCCGCGCAGGTACTTGCGCGCCAGCGTATGCTCGGGGTGGTTCTCCAGGCCCGCGTAGTTGACCCAGCCGACCTTGGCGTGCCCCTGCAGGTACTGGGCGATGGCCAGCGTGTTGGCCGTGATGCGGTCCATGCGCAGCGCCAGCGTCTCGATGCCCTGCAGGATCAGGAAGGCGTTGAACGGCGAGATCGCCGCGCCCGTGTTGCGCAGCGGCACCACGCGCGCGCGGCCGATGTAGGCGGCCGGGCCCAGGGCCTCGGTGTAGACCACGCCGTGGTAGCTCACGTCGGGCTCGTTCAGGCGCTTGAAGCGCTCCTTGTGCTGGGCCCAGGGGAACTTGCCGGAGTCGACGATGGCCCCGCCGATGCTGTTGCCATGGCCACCCAGGTACTTGGTCAGCGAGTGCACGACGATGTCGGCGCCGTGCTCGATCGGCCGGCTGAGATAGGGCGAGGGCACGGTGTTGTCCACGATCAGCGGCACGCCATGGCGGTGCGCGATTTCTGCGATGGTGGCGATGTCGGTCACGTTGCCGGCGGGGTTGCCCAGCGACTCGACGAACACGGCCTTGGTCCGGCCGTCGAACAGCTTCTCGAAGCTGGCGGGGTCGCGGTGGTCGGCGAAGCGCGTGGTGATGCCCGACAGCGGCAGCGTGTGCGCGAACAGGTTGTAGGTGCCGCCATACAGCGCGGTGCTGCTGATGATGTTGTCGCCCGCTTCGGCGATGGTCTGGATCGCGTAGGTCACGGCCGCCTGGCCCGAGGCCAGGGCCAGCGCCGCGATGCCGCATTCCAGCGCCGCCACGCGCTGCTCCAGCACGTCCTGCGTCGGGTTCATGATGCGCGTGTAGATGTTGCCCGGCACCTTGAGGTCGAACAGGTCGGCGCCATGCTGCGCGCTGTCGAAGGCGTAGGCGGCCGTCTGGTAGATCGGCGGTACCACGGCGCGCGTGGTCGGGTCCGGCGAGTAGCCGGCATGCACGGACAGGGTCTCGAATTTCCAGTCTTTGGACATGGGTCTCCTTGGGGGTGGTTCAGCTCACATCCGGCTCGACGAACTCGAGCCGGTTGCCAGCCGGATCGTGCACGAAAAAGCGCAGGTAGCCCGGCAGTGGCTGGTTCTCCTCGAGCGGGAAGGCAGCGTCGAGCAGGCGCTTGCGCAGCTGCGGCAGGCCCTGCACCTCGAAGGACAGCGGCGTGAGCCCGGGCGCCGCGGCTGCGGGCTGCTCGGTGGCGACCAGGTCCACGCGCTGGCCGCGCGCGGCGAAGCGCAGCACCGGCCCGGGCGGCTGCGGCATCAGCGTCAGGCCCAGCAGCTCGCCGTAGAAATGCGTGACCGCGCTGGCCAGCGCCGGCGGGAACGGCAGCTGCACACGGTTGATGGCCTGGATGTCCATGGCCGCGTTCACCATGAATGCGCCAGCAAGCTGGGCATGGCCGGCCGCAGCGCGGCCAGCGCCGCGGCACGCAGGCGGGCCCGGCGCGGCACATAGCCATGGGGGGCCCGGCGGGCCAGGGCCTGCGCCGAGCGCGGCGCCAGTTGCCAGGCGCGGGCGGTCACGTCCAGCACGCGCGTGGCCCATTCGGCAGGGATGGCGGTCGGATCGGATGAATAGGTCAGGGCATCGGCCATGGGAACAACTCCTGCAAGAGACGGCGGCCGCACGGGCCGTCGCAAAGAACGGGCGGATTGTGTGCAAGCCCTCGCGAGAAGGGAACGAACCAATCGTTAGAACCTTATGCAAGCAGCGCGGGCCGCAGCCGCAGGAGGAGATCAAGGCCGGCAACATCGGGCGCGACCGAGCCGCTGCCTGTTTCGCAGGCATCCTGGCGCAGGCCGCGCCAGGCTTGGCTTTGCGACGAATCCCCTGCCCTTGTCCACAGCCTTGCCCACGGCAACGTGGGACAAGGTTGCGGCGCTCCAGAAACGACAAAACCGCCCGAAGGCGGTTGTGTCGATGCGCAGGCGCAGGCGCCTTGGCGATCAGTAGTTGCTGCGGCCACCGCCGTAGCCGCCGCCGCCACCACCGCTGTAGCCGCCGCGGCCACCGCCACCGCCGCCGCCGCCGCCGAAGCCGCGGCCACCGCCGCCTTCTTCACGGGGGCGGGCTTCGTTGACCGTCAGCGCACGGCCGTCGGCCATGGCGCCGTTCAGGCCGTTGATGGCAGCCTGGGCTTCTGCGGCAGAGCCCATTTCGACAAAGCCGAAGCCCTTGGAGCGGCCGCTGTCGCGGTCCTGCATGACTTGGGCGGACTTGACTTCGCCGTACGCGGCGAAGTTTTCGCGCAGGGAGTCGGAGGTGATGCTGTAGGCAAGGTTGCCAACGTAGATGCGGGTGCTCATGGAGAGATTCCTAGGGTGAAGATTTAGCGTCGGTATTGCGGGCGGGCCGGGGCGCCGCCAGCGCGGGGTTCCAGATGCCGGAAGGTGATCCGGCCCTTGGTCAGGTCGTAAGGGGAAAGTTCGAGCGAGACGTTGTCGCCCGCGAGAATGCGGATGCGGTGCTTGCGCATCTTGCCACCGGTGTAGGCCACCAGCGAGTGGCCGTTCTCCAGGGTCACGCGGAAACGCGAGTCAGGCAGGACTTCGTCCACCTTGCCGCGCATCTCGATCAGTTCTTCCTTGCTCATTCGGCTCCTTGGGTATGTGGAAAAAGAACACCCGCGGCACCGAAGCGTGGGCGAATGTATTCGATGGCTTTGGCCAGTGCGTGGGACTGGGCGCCTTCGGCCGTGCGGAAGCGGCCGACCAGGCGCAACACGCGGTCGTGGGTGGCGCTGCCGCGGCCGCTCTTGATCGAGACGGAGGCGCTGTAGCCGCCGCAGTCGGCGCTGCGGATCAAAGGCGAGATGAGGTATCTGCCGAGTGTGAGGGTTGTGCTTGAAAAATCGGACATGAACAGCGTTTCGGCCAAGCTGGCCGCCACGCGTGGGAGATCCAGCCAAAGGGCCGGAGCGGTGATGCTCGCCGCGGAGATGTTCGACGACCGCGGGGTACCGGGTGGAGCCCGGTCATGGAGCGTGGCAGGTGCCCTGTTGGAGGGCGCGTGCATGTCAGACGATGGCTGCCGTGGGGGAGAGCAAGACACGGCAGGCCGACGAGTGTAACCCCATTTGCGGCCGTGCGTGTGCAACCTGCGCGGTCAAGGGTCAATCCGGCCACGAAGGCGCGCTACGCGCCGGCCATGGCCACGCTGACCTGCATGTCCACCACCTCCATGTCGGCGTAGTTCGACAGGAAGGCCACGTCGGCCGCGTCGCGCCCGTAGGCCATCACCACACGGCCACCGCGCGGCGCGGTCTGGGTGGCGTCGAAGCTGTACCAGCGCCCGCCCACGAAGGCCTCGAACCAGGCATGCAGATCCATCGGATCCAATTGGTACAGGTAGCCCACGACGATGCGGGCCGGGATGCGCAGGCTGCGGCACAGTGCGACACCGACGTGGGCAAAGTCGCGGCACACGCCGGCCTTGGCCTGCATGGTGTCCAACGCATCCGTGCTCTCCTGGCTCACGCCGTAGCGGTATTCGTGGTTGGCGTGGATCCAGTGGCGGATGGCCTCCACCTGGGCATGGCCCGGCGCCACGCCCGCGACGATCTCGCGCGCCCGCGCCTCGAGCTTGTCGGAAGGGCAATAGCGGCTCTGCAGCAGGTAGACCAACACCTCGTCGGGCAGCAGGTCGATCGGCGTGGGGGCGGCGTCCGGCGCCACCGCAAGCTCCGCATCGACCTCCACCTGCGAGCGCACGTCCAGCGTGGTGCGGCCCGGCGGCACCGTGAAGCGCTGGCACAGGTTGCCAAAGGCGTCCTCGTACTCGCGCGGGCGGATCCAGGGCGCGATGCCGTAGTGCTCGGACACCACCCACTGCGCGGCGCCGCTGCGCGGACGCAGCATGGCCACGACCGGGCAGGCATGGGGACATTCGACGGTGATGGTGGCGCGGGTATCGAGCAGCATGGGCTGCACGGTAGGGCCGGCGCCTGCGCGGCGCTGTCAGCGGCCAGCCCTTGTGCGCGGGCCGCGGGTCCTACAGTCGGCGGCTTTCAGGGCCCGAAGCCACCCAGGCGCTGGCGCGCGCGCTGCAGGAAGCCCATGGATGGCGCAGGCACGGCCCTGGACTTCCTCGGCGCCGTGGGCGAGATGTCGATGCAGCCGTCCGCCGCGAGCCGGGCGTGCAACACATCGCCGCGCCTGAGCGCTTCGAAGCGCCGCGCGGGCACCACGTCGGCCTGCACATGCTGGCGCAGCGCGCCGGACTTGAGCAGCTTGCGCAAGGCCTGGTCGAGGGCCTCGCGCTCTGGAGCGACCTCGGCATACACCAGCAACACATGCAGGGCGCCGGTCTCGGCGTCCTCGCCGAGCAGGAAGGCCCGCTGCACCGAGGCGCGGAACTTGGACTGCAGCATCGCGCGCAAGGGTTCGGCGGCCGCGAAGGACTTGAGCGCGATGCGACGCAGCTCGGGATAGAACACGAACGCGGTGTTGACAGCGACGGTTTCGGGCTGCCCTTCCCGGGCCTCGCTGCGCGTCAGCACGCCGTTGCCCAGCAGATGGGTCAAGGTCTCCTCGACCTGCGGCAGGTCCAGCTTGCACACCTTGGCGAAGTCGGCGGCGGCGAACTGCCTGGCGGGCTCGGCCAGCACCAGTTGCAGGATGTGCTGAACGGTCGGGGACAGAAGAAAGTCGGCGGCACCCATCGCACCATTGTTCCCCAACTCACAGCCGAGGCTCAGCCGCCGTCGATGTCCTTGAGCATGGCTGCGCTGATGCTGGCCAGCTGCTTGTCGGTCATGGCCGAGAAGATGCCCTGCCAGGCGCTGCTGGAGGTGCTGTAGCTGCGCTGGCCCACCGGCGTGCGGCCGGGCCCCACGTAGAAGGCTGCATCGGCGTTCACATAGGCATTGCCCGTCATCACGCCCAGGCCGTAGCGCGCGCCGGTGCTGAGGTAGCGGTAGTCCTTCACCTGGACCACCACCAGCGTGCTGCCGGCCGGCGTGCTCTGTGGTTCGGCCTCCAGGTACTGGAACTGCTTGCCCGCGGTCTTCGCGGCCTCGGCCATGGCATCGCGCCAGGCGCCGCGCAGCGCCTGCCAGTCGGCGGACCGGGCCAGTTCGGGGCTGGCCGCACGCACCACCAGCGCCACGCTGGTCTGCGCGCGGGCCGGCACCTGCAGGGCATTGCCGCCGGCTGAGCCGGGGCGCTCGACGTTCGCGGCGCAACCGGCCAGGGCCACGCACAAGGCCAGCGCCGGCAGGCGTGGCCACGGGGAGAAAGGGCTTGGAGTGTTCATGCCGGGGACTCTAGCCGCTGGCCCTGCGCCTGTGCTGTCGGACGGCGCCTGGACCGCGTGGCAACGGCGTGTCGACGCCCGCGGCTCACTTCACCTGCTGGATCGTCTCGCCGGCCAGCAGGCCGTGGTCCCGGATGTTGCCCGCGCGCCGCAGCCAGCCGCGCCAGCTGCGCAGCGGGTGGCGCAGCGAGATCATGTAGTAGATGACCTTGAACATGCGCAGCGCGCCCCACAGCGGCGTCTTGCCGTAGATGTCGCCGGCCAGCAGCGACATCAGCGCCTCCTTCACGCGGAACGGGTTGGCCGGGTACATGAACATCTCGCGGATGGTCGGGTTGGTCACGCGGTAGATGAACCACGAATACTCGCGCGGCCCCTTGCGCATCATGGCCTCGAAGGCCTGGCAGGCGGCCGGGTACGCGGCCGGCGCGTCCAGCGCCTTGGCCACGAGGTCCGCGCCGTCGAAGGCGCTGTGCATGGCCAGGTACACGCCCGAGGAGAACATCGGGTCGATGAAGGTGAAGGCATCGCCCAGCAGCACGTAGCGCGGGCCGGTGGCGTGCGTGCTGCTGTACGAGAAATTGCCGGTGGCGTGCACGGCGTCGTCGACCAGAGTCGCGTCCTTGAGCCGGTCGGCCAGTTCGGGGCACAGCGCGATGGTCTCGCGGAAGTACTGCTCCAGCGGTTTGGCGCCGCGCGCCTTCAGGTAGTAGGCCCAGCAGACCGCGCCCACGCTGGTGGTGCCGTCGGCCAGCGGGATGAACCAGAACCAGCCATGCGGGAACCAGCAGATGCTGATGTTGCCCTCGCGCTTGCCCTCCAGCCGGCGCACGTTGCGGAAGTGGCCGAACAGCGCGGTGCTGTTGTGCGCGGGGTTCTTCTGCTTGCTGCCCAGCTGGTGGGCCAGCAGCGTGTCGCGCCCGCTGGCGTCGACCACGTAGCGTGCGCGCAGCTGCCGGCGCGTGCCGTCGGCCAGTTGGGCCTGGGCGCTGGCGCCCTCGGCGTCGAAGGCCACGCTGCGCACATGGCAGCGCTCCAGCGTGCGCGCGCCGCAGGCCGCCGCGTTGCGGAACAGCAGCTCGTCCAGCTCGGAGCGGCGCACCTGCCAGGCGAACGGCATGCTCTTGTCGTAGGCATCGGCGAAGTCGACGTAGCTGCAGTGGTCGTGCTCGGGCGAGACGAACTCGATGCCGTACTTGGGCATGCCGATGCGCTCGACCTGCTCGCGCACGCCGAGCTGGTCGAACAGCTGCACGTTGGCCGGCAGCAGCGATTCGCCGATGTGAAAGCGCGGGTGCTGCTCCTTGTCGACCAGCAGCACGTCGCGGCCCTGGCGGGCCAGCAGCGTGGCGATGGTGGAGCCGGCCGGTCCGCCGCCGATCACCAGCACGTCGCAGGCATCGGTCGGCTCGGAGGTGGAAACAGAAGGTGACAACGGCATCGCTGCGGGGTCTGGAGAAGGGAGCGGGATCATAAGATAGCCATGTCGACGCTTTCTCTCCCGGCACCCTGCGGCCCTCCCCTGCGCCATGACCGTTCTTCTGCTGCTGTTGCAACTGACCGTGATCCTCGTCGCGGCACGCCTGTGCGGCCTGCTGCTGCGTGCGCTGGGCCAGCCCATGGTCGTCGGCGAGATGGCGGCCGGCATCGTGCTCGGTCCCATCGTGTTCGGCGCACTGGCGCCGCAGCTCCACGCCCAGCTGTTCCCTCCGGCCTCGCTGCATGCGCTGTCGGCACTGTCCACCCTGGGCGTGGTGCTGTTCATGGGCCTGGTCGGCGCGGAACTGCGCGCGCCGGGCGGCATGGGCGCGCAGTTGCGCGCCTCGCTGTGGGTGGGCCTGTCCAGCATGGCGCTGCCCATGCTGCTGGGCCTGGCCATCGCGCCAGTGCTGCACCCGGCGCTGGCGCCCGGGGGCCTGGGCTTGTGGCCGTTCGCGCTGTTCGTGGCCGTGGCGCTGTCGATCACCGCGTTCCCGGTGCTGGCGCGCATCCTGAAGGACCGCAACATGGGCCGCACCCCGGTCGGCCAGCTGGCGCTGGGCTCGGCCGCCGTGGTCGATGCCTTCGCCTGGATCGTGCTGGCCCTGGTGCTGGCGGTCGGCAGCACGCAGGGCCAGGGCGCCGAGGGCTGGTCCGGTTTCCTGCGCATCTGTGGTGGACTGGTGCTGTTCGCGGCCGCCCTGTTCCTCGTGCTCAAGCCGCTGTACGCGGCCCTGCTGCGCCGCGAGCTCCAGGCCGGCGCACTGTCGGACCTGGGCCTGGTCGCGGTGCTGGTCGGGCTGATCGCCTGCGCGGCCGTGGCCGAATGGCTGCACGTGCATGCCGTGTTCGGAGCCTTCCTGTTCGGTGTCTGCCTGCCGCGCGACGACGCACTGCTGCACGCGCTGGAGGCCCGGCTGGCGCCAATGGCCACGGCGCTGCTGCTGCCGGTGTTCTTCGCGCTGGCCGGACTCAACGCCAGTGCCGACGCGCTGGGCGCTGCCGCGCTGCCCACGTTCGCGCTGGTGCTGGCCGCGGCCATCGTCGGCAAGGTGGCCGGCGGCGCGGCCGGCGCACGGCTGGCGGGCTGGGGCTGGCGCGACAGCCTGGCGGCCGGCACGCTCATGAACGCGCGCGGCCTCATGGAACTCATCGTCATCCAGATCGGCCTGGACGCCGGCCTGATCACGCCCACGCTCTTCACCATGCTGCTGCTGATGGCGCTGGCCACCACCGCACTGACCGGCCCGCTGCTGAACCTGCTGGGCGCCCGGGCCCCGCTGGCTATACTTCCGGCCCGCCACAGGGTAGCCGCAGGGCCGGCGCCAAGCCCTTTGCCGCCAACCGACCCGTGACCGCATGAACCCCACTCAAACCGATCTGCAACGCGAAGTCGCGTCGCTCCTCGTCGAGGCGCTGAACCTGGAAATGGCCCCCGAGACCATCGACCCAGCCGCCCCGATCTACGGCGAAGGCCTGGGCCTGGACTCCATCGACATCCTCGAAGTGGCCCTGGTGGTGTCGCAGCGTTATGGGTTCCAGCTGCGCTCGGACGACGAAGACAACGTGCGCATCTTCGCCTCGCTGGCCAGTCTGGCCGAGCACATCGCCGCGCACCGCGCGCCCGCTGCCTGAGAGGCGCGGCACCATGCCGCGCGCCTTGTCCATGCCCGTTCGCATCCTGGCCGTGCTGTCGCTCAGCCTGGCCTACATCGCCGTCTCGCACTGGCTCATGACGGCCGCCCCGGCCACGCCCTGGAACGCCGTGCTGGTGCTGGCGCCCATGCTGCTGACCATCGCCTGGGGCGCCTGGCGCGGGGGCCAGCGGCCGCTGGCCGCGCTGAGCGCGCTGTCGCTGGTGGCGCTGTGCGTGCAGGCCAGCCTGCCCAAGCCGCTGTCCACCCAGGTGCTGTACCTGGCCCAGCACGTGGGCATCAATGTGTTTCTGGCGGTCGGTTTCGGCGGCACGCTGCGCGCGGGCCAGGAGGCGCTGATCACCCGGCTTGCCCGCAGCGTGCACCGCCAGTTCACAGCCGACATGGCGGCCTACACGCGCCGGCTCACACGGGTCTGGACCGTCTACTTCGTCGCCATGGCGCTGCTGTCGCTGGGCCTGTACGCGTTCGCACGCTTCGAGACCTGGGCGCTGTTCGCCAACGTGCTGACGCCGCTGGCCGTGGCCACCCTGTTCGGCGGCGAATACTGGCTGCGCTACCGGCTGCACCCCGAGTTCGAACGCGCCAGCCTGGCCGACGCGGTCCGCAGCTACATGCACGGCGCCAAGCCGGGCGCCCCCACCCACCCCGACACCCGGGCATGACGCAGGCCCCGCTGATCTTCGGCTCCGACCTGGACGCGCCCATCGCCTGGCGCGCCGGCGCGCCGATCGCGCGGCGCCGCTATCTGGCCGACGTGCAGGCCCTGGCCGCCCGGCTGCCGGCCCAGGGCGCGATGCTGAACCTGTCGGGCGACCGCTACCGTTTCGCCGTGGGCCTGGGCGCGGCCATGCTGCGCGGCCAGCCCAACCTGATGCCACCCAACCACCAGCGCGAGACCGTGGCGCGGCTGCAGAGCCTGTTTCCGCAGGCCTACGCGCTCGTCGATGGCCAAGGCAGCGAAGTGGCGCTGCCACAGGCGGCGTACGGCGATGCGACGGATGCCGCCGATGCCGACGTGCCGCCCGCCCTGCCCCGTGCGCAGCTGGCCGCCCACGTGCTGACCTCCGGCTCCACCGGCCAGCCCGTGCCGCATCCCAAGCGCTGGGGCCCGCTGGTGGACTGCACGGTGGCCGGCGCGCAGCGCCTGGCCGAGCACCTGGGCCGGCCTGACCTGGAGGGCCTGAGCCTGGTGGCCACGGTGCCGCCGCAGCACATGTACGGCTTCGAGTCGACCGTGCTGATCGCGATGCTGGGCGGCGCCGCCTTCGATGCCGAGCGGCCGTTCTACCCCGCAGACATCGCCGCGGCTTTGGACCGGCTGCCGCGCCCGCGCATGCTGGTGACCACGCCCTTTCACCTGCGCATGCTGCTGGAAGCCGGCATCGCATTGCCCACGGTCGACCTGGTCCTCAGCGCCACGGCGCCGCTGTCGCCCCAGCTGGCGGCCCGCGCCGAGTCCGCGCTGCAGGGCCAGCTGGTGGAAATCTACGGCTGCACCGAAGCCGGCCAGGTCGCCACGCGGCGCACCACCGACGGCCCGGAATGGCGCACCTACGCGGGCCTGGCGCTGTCGGGCGACGGCGAGCTGAGCCAGGTGCAGGGCGGCCACGTGGTCGTGCCGACGCCCCTGGCCGACATCCTGGAGGTGCTGGAACCCAGCCGCTTCCGGCTGCTGGGCCGCTCCAACGACCTCATCAACATCGCCGGCAAGCGCAACTCGCTGGCGCACCTGAACTTCCACCTGAACAGCACGCCCGGCGTGGCCGACGGCGCGTTCTGGCTGCCGCCGGACGAGGCCGACGGCACGGTCGCACGGCTGGTGGCCTTCGTGGTCGCGCCCGGCCTGGCCCGGGCCGCATTGCAGGAGGCCGTGCTGGCCGGCCTGCGCCCACGCGTGGACCCCGTCTTCCTGCCGCGCCGCATCCTGGCCGTGCCGGCGCTGCCGCGCGAGCCTTCCACCGGCAAGCTGCCGGCCATCGCCTTCGGCGCATGGGCGCAACGCCAGCTGGCCGGATGACGGACGCCGCCGCGCTGCGCAGCCTGGCGCTGCACATCCCGGCCGACCACCCGGCCTTTGCCGGCCATTTCCCGGGGCAGCCGCTGCTGCCGGGCGTGGCGCTGCTGGCCGAGGTGCTGGAAGCGGTGCTGGCCGACGCGGCCTTGGCCGCCCGGGTCGGCTCCGCGCCGCGCCTGGCCAACACCAAGTTCCTGGCGCCCGTGCGGCCCGGCGCCCAGCTGGAAGTGCGGCTGGACGGCAGCGGCCGCGGCCTGCGCTTCGAAGTGCGTGACCTGTCCAACGGTGCGCGCGTGGCGGCCAGCGGGCAATTCGAAGCCGCGCCATGAGCGAAGCGCAAGGCCGCCCCAAGCAGGCGCGCGCCCCCTCGGGGGCCACATCCCCGGCGCCCCCGGCCGACTGGGCCACCCAGCGCGAGCGCAGCAACCTGTGGGTGCTGCGGCTGATGGGTGCCATCGCCGTCCACGCCGGCCGGCCGCTGGCGCGGCTGGTGCTGCATCCGATCACGCTGTACTTCCTGCTGGCCAACGGGCGGGCACGGCGCGCATCGCGCGCCTACCTGGCGCGCGCGCTGCAGCGCCCGGCCGGCTGGCGCGACAGCTACCGCCACATCCACAGCTTCGCCGCGACCGTGCTGGACCGCGTCTACTTCCTGCAGGACCGGCTGGCGCAGTTCCAGATCGGCAGCCACAACGTGCCCGCGGTCGAGGCCGTGCTGGCCGAGGGCCAGGGCGTGATGCTGCTGGGCGCGCACGTGGGCAGCTTCGAGGCCTTGCGCGCCGGCGCGCAGAGCGTGGGCACGCGCGCGGCCATGCTCATGTACGAGGACAACGCCCGCCTCATCACCGCCACGCTGCGCGCCATCGCGCCCGACGTGCAGCTGCACACCATCGCGTTGGGCCGGCCCGGCGCCATGCTCGCGCTGCGCCGCTGGCTGGACGGTGGCGGCATGGCCGGCCTGCTGGCCGACCGCACGCTGCCCGGCCACTCGGGCCGCTCGCGCACGTGGATGCTGCCCTTCCTGGGCGAGCCGGCGCCGTTCTCCGACGGCCCGCTGCGGCTGGCGGCCCTGCTGCGCCAACGCGTGTTCTTCATGGTCGGGCTCTACCTCGGCGGTGCGCGCTACAGCCTGCGCTTCGAGCCGCTGGCCGACTTCCGTGCCACCACCGGCCCGGCGCTGGAGGCCGAGGTGCAGGCCGCGCTGCAACGCTATGTGGCGCTGCTGGAATCCATTTGCCGCGAAGCACCGTACAACTGGTTCAACTTCTATGACTTCTGGGCGAGCGATGCCGCATCCATTTCCGCCACACCGGATTGAACGCCGGGCCTTGCTGCTGGCGCTGGCCGTGTCGCCGCTGGCCGGGCGCGCCCAGGTCTTCGACCTCGCGCAGCTGATGCGCCTCTTGGCCCAGGTGCAGTCCGGCCAGGCCAGCTTCACCGAACAGCGCCATTCCAGCGTGCTCGACCGGCCCGTCGAGAGCACGGGCCGGCTGTCGTTCCAGGCGCCAGACCGTTTCACGCGCGAGACGCTCAAGCCGCGCAGCGAGAGCATCAGCGTGGTCGGCAACGAGGTCACGCTGCGCCAGGGCAGCCGCAGCCGCACCGTGCAGCTGGACAGCGTGCCCGAGGCCGCCGTGATCGTCGAAGCCATCCGCGGCACGCTGACCGGCGACCGCGAGGCCATCGACCGCCATTTCGAGGCCCGGGTCGGCGGCGGGCCGGACGGCTGGCAGCTGCTGCTGGCGCCGCGCGACGCCGGCCTGCGCAAGCTCGTCGTGCAGGTCGCGATCCAGGGCCGGCAGTCGGCCCCGCGCGAGATCACGATTTCCATGGCCGACGGCGACTACGCCGTCATGCGGATCACGCCGCAATGAGCGCCCAGGCCCCGTGCTGATGCGCCGCCTGCGCCACACCGCCCTGCTGCTCTGGCTCGTGTTCGTGCTGGCCGCGGCGGCCATCACCGCGCGCACGCACTACGTGGCCGACCTGTCGGCCTTCCTGCCGCGCAACCCGAGTGCCGAGCAGGCCGTGCTGCTGGACCAGCTGCAAAGCGGCGTGGCCTCGCGCCTGGTGCTGGTCGGCATCGATGGCGGCAGCCCCGAGCAACGCGGCCAGGCCTCGCTGCGGCTGGGCCAGGCGCTGCGCGCCAGCGGCGCCTTCGACGCCGTGCACAACGGCGACAACAGCAGCCTCGCGGACACCGCGCAGTTCCTGTTCGCGCACCGCTACCTGCTGAGCCCGGGCGTGGACGACCAGCGCTTCACGGCCGAGGGCCTGCGCGGAGGCATCGACGAGACCACCAGCCTGCTCGGCACGCCGGCCGGCAGCCTCATCAAGCCCATCCTGCTGCGCGACCCCACGGGCGAGACGCTGCGCATGGCCGAGTCCATGCTGCCGGCGCAAGCCCCGCGCAGCGAAGGCGGCGTCTGGGTGTCGCGCGACGGCAACCGCGCCGTGCTGCTGGCCACCACCCACGCCGATGGCAGCGACCTGGACGGGCAGGAGCGCGCGCTGGCCCTGGTGCGCAGCAGCTTCGCACCCGATGCAGCGGCCGGCCTGGAACTGCAGGTCTCCGGCGCCGGCACCTTCGCGGTCGCCTCGCGCGCACAGATCAAGACCGAGGTCGAGCGGCTCGCGTTGGCCGGCGGCGTGATCGTCATCGGCCTGCTGCTGCTGTCCTTCGGCGGCTCCCTGCGCACGCTGGTCACGGCGCTGCTGCCGGTCAGCACCGGCGTGCTGGCCGGCATCGCAGCCGTGAGCCTGGTGTTCGGCAACGTGCACGGCATCACGCTGGGCTTCGGCACCACGCTGATCGGCGAGGCCGTGGACTACGCCATCTACTACCTGATCCAGGCCCGCGCCGGTGCGGGTGCCACTGGCGCGGCCGGTGGCGGCCGGCTCTGGCTGCGCGCCAGCTGGCCGACCGTGCGGCTGGGCCTGTGGACTTCGCTGTGCGGCTTCGCCGCGCTGCTGTTCTCTGGTTTTCCGGGGCTGGCGCAACTGGGCCTGTTCTCCATCGCCGGCCTGGCCGGCGCGGCGCTGACCACGCGCTTCGTGCTGACCACCATCGCGCCCGAAGGCGCGCCCGGCATGGGCCTGCGCCGCCACCTGGGCCGCGCCGTGGCCGCCGCCATGCCGGTGCTGCAGCGCCTGCGCTGGGCGCTGGCCGCGCTGGCCGTGGCGGCCGCGCTCGCACTGGCCTGGATGCCCTCGCCCTGGCGCGGCGACCTGGCCGCGCTGAGCCCCGTGGGCGACGAGAAGATGGCGCTGGACGCCGCGCTGCGCGCCGACCTGGGCGCCAGCGACCCGGGCGTGGTGGTGGCCGTGTCGGGCGCCGACGAGGCCGGCATGCTGCAGGCAGCCGAGGCCGCGGGCCAGCGGCTGGACCGGCTGGTGGCCGACGGCCGGCTGGCCGGCTATGCCTCGCCGGCCCGCATCCTGCCCAGCCCGCCCGTGCAGCAGGCCCGGCGCGATGCATTGCCCGCGGCCGAGGTGCTGCGCGCGCGGCTGCAGGAGGCCACGGCCGACGGCCCGATCGCCGCCGCGCGCCTGCAGCCCTTCCTGGACGACGTGGCCCAGGCCCGCGCGCAGGCGCTGCTCACGCGCGCCGCGCTCGATGGCACGGCGCTGGGCGCGGCCTTCGACGCGCTGACGGTGCCGGGCGTGGGCGAACGCCCCTGGCGCGGCCTGCTGACGCTGAACCAGGGCAACCGCCCGCTCGACCAGGCCGCGCTGCGCGCCGCCTTCGCCGACATGCCGCAGGTGCAGATCGTCGACATCACGGGCGAGCTGCGTGGCATGTACGCGCGCTACCTGCACGAGGCCGGGGTGCAGGCCGGCTTCGGCGCGCTGGCGCTGTGCCTGGTGCTGCTGGCGCATCTGCGCTCGTGGGCGCGGCTGTGGCGCATCGCGCAGGCCGTGGGCGCGGCGGCGCTGATCGTCATCGCCGCGCTGGCGCTGGCGGGCAAGGAACTCGGCATCCTGCACCTGGTCGGCCTGCTGCTGACGGTGGCCATCGGCTCGAACTACGCGCTGTTCTTCGACCAGCTGCGCGCCGACCGGCAGGGCCAGCCCATCGACCACGACATGCTGGCCTCGCTGGCGCTGGCCAACGTGACGGCGGCCATCTCGTTCTTCCTGCTGGCGCTGTCCAGCATCCCGACGCTGAACGCGCTGGGCCAGGTGGTGGCGCCCGGCATCGTGCTGTGCCTGCTGCTGTCGGCGGCCTTCATTCCTACACGGGGCGCCACGCGCCGCGTGTAAATTGCTCGCCGCCATGCACGCCACCGCCCCGTCCCCAACCCCGTCCAAGCGCTGGCGCGCGCCGCTGCTGCTCCAGGCCAGCGCGGCCTGCCACCTGGGCGCGGCCGGGCTCGTGGCTGCCGCGCCGCCGCTGTGGCCCTGGGCCCTGGGCGCCGTGGCGCTGGACCACGCGCTGCTGACCGCCACCGGCCTGTGGCCGCGCTCGACCTGGCTGGGCGCCAACCTGCTGCGCCTGCCCGCGGCCGCCACGGCGCGCGGCGAGGTCGCCGTGACGCTGGACGACGGGCCCGACCCCGCGGTCACGCCGCAGGTGCTGGACATCCTGGACGCGCATGGCGCGCGCGCCACCTTCTTCTGCATCGCCGAGCAGGCCGCGCGGCATCCGGCGCTGGCGCGCGAGATCGTGCGGCGCGGCCACAGCGTGCAGAACCACAGCCTGCGCCACCGCCACGACTTCTCGCTGCTGGGCCCGGCGGGCCTCAAGCGCGAGATCGGCCAGGCGCAGGACCGGTTGGCCGAGGCCACCGGCCAGCGCCCGAGCTGCTTTCGCGCACCGGCCGGCCTGCGCAACCTGTTCCTGGACCCGGTGCTGCATGCGCTGGGCCTGCGGCTCGTGGCCTGGACACGGCGCGGCTTCGACACGCGCGAGGCCGATCCGCAGACCGTGCTCGCGCGCCTGACCCGGAACCTGGCCGCTGGCGACATCGTGCTGCTGCACGACCGCCACGGCGCTCCCATGGCCGACGGCCGCCCCGTGGTGCTGCAGGCCCTGCCGCTGCTGCTGGCGCGGCTGCGCAGCGCCGGCCTGCATGCCGTCACCCTTCCCGAGGCACTGAACCCTTGACCCCCTCGCACGCCTGGACTTCCCTGCTCGATCTGGCCAGTGCACCCTACCGCGCGGCCGGCCGCTTCGCCTGGCGCTTCGCGCGCGGCAAGCTGTCCATGGACCCGGTGTTCCGCCACCTGATCGAGGCCGGCCACCTGCGCCCCGGTGCGCGCGTGCTCGACATCGGCTGCGGCCAGGGCCTGCTGGCCAGCCTGCTGTCCAGCAGCGGCGCGCTGGTGCGCGCGGGCCGCTGGCCCAGCGCCTGGCCGCCGGCGCCCGTGCCCGCGCACGTGACCGGCATCGAACTCATGCCGCGCGACGTGGCGCGCGCCCGTGCGGCGCTGGCACCACTGGGCGATGGGGCGCAGTTCATCTGCGGCGACATGCGGCACACCGCGTTCCCGCCGGTCGATGCCGTGGTGATCCTGGACGTGCTGCACTACATCGGCATCCATGAGCAGAACCAGGTGCTGGCGCGTGTGCGCGCCGCGCTGCCGCCCGGCGGGCGGCTGCTGCTGCGCGTGGGCGACGCCAACGCGCGCTGGGGCTTCGCGGTCAGCCAGTGGGTCGACGCGGTGGTCACGCGGGTCCGCGGCCACCGCGTGCTGCCGCAGTACGGTCGCACGCTGGCCGAGTGGTCGGCACAGCTGGAGCAGCTGGGTTTTGCCGTGCGCAGCCAGCCCATGAGCGCCGGCACGCCGTTTGCCAACGTGCTGCTGGTGGCGGAGGCGCGCGCATGAAGCCACTCGCCATCACCGCCTTCACGCTGAGCACGGCCCTGGGCGCCGGCCGCGCCGCCACGCTGGAAGCACTGCAGGCGCAACGCTCGGGCCTGGCGCCGCTGCGTTTCCTCGACCTGCCGCTGGCCACCTGGACCGGCGAGGTTGCGGGCCTGGAACAGGCCGGGCTGCCCACGGCCCTGGCCCACCACGACTGCCGCAACAACCGGCTGGCCTGGCTGGCCCTGCAGCAGGACGGCTTCCTGGCGGCCGTGGCCCGCGCCCGGGCGCGCTGGGGCACCGCGCGCGTCGGCGTGTTCCTGGGCACCAGCACCTCGGGCCTGCTGCAGACCGAACTGGCTTACCGCAACCGCCAGGGCGACGGCATGCTGCCCGAGGGCTTCCGCTACGCCGAGACACAGAACACCTTCTCGCTGGCCGGCTTCGCAGCCGAGGCGCTGCAGCTGGCCGGGCCGCGCTACGTGGTGTCCACGGCCTGCTCGTCCAGCGCCAAGGTGTTCGGCAATGCCCAGCGCATGCTGCAGGCCGGCTGGATCGACGCGGCCGTGGTCGGCGGCGTCGACAGCCTGTGCCTGACCACGCTGTACGGTTTCAACGCGCTGGAACTGCTGGCGCCCGAGGCCTGCCGGCCCTGGGATGCGGAGCGGTGTGGCCTGTCCATCGGCGAAGCCGGCTCGTTCCTGCTGGTCGAGCGCGAGGCCGAGGCGCCCGAAGGTTGGGTGCTGGGCGTGGGCGAGACCAACGACGGCCACCACATGAGCACACCGCATCCCGAGGGCACGGGCGCCATCGCCGCGATGCGCGCCGCGCTGGACGCCGCCGGCCTGCAGCCCGGCGACATCGACTACATCAACCTGCACGGCACCGCCACGCCGACCAACGACGCCTCGGAAGACCGCGCCGTGCGCAGCGTGTTCGGCGAGCACACGCCACCGTGCAGCTCGACCAAGGGCGCGACCGGCCACACGCTGGGCGCGGCCGGTGGCATCGAGGCCGCGATCAGCCTGCTGGCGCTGCAGCACGGCTTCATGCCGGGCGGCCTGCACCGCCAGCAGAGCGACCCCGGCCTGCACGCGCAGTACCTGGACACCAACCGCGCCGCGCCGCTGCGCCATGTGCTGAGCAACTCCTTCGGCTTCGGTGGCACCAACGCCAGCCTGGTGCTGGCCAAGGAGGTGCCATGACCTGCGCCTTGCCCCTGTACATCGAAGGCGTCGGCCTGCTCGGCCCCGGCCTGACCGATTGGGAAACGGCGCAACCGGTGCTGCGCGGCGAGGTCGCGCACCAGTTCGCGCCCACCCAGCTGGCCCCGCCGGCCCGGCTGCCGCCGGCCGAGCGCCGCCGCGCCGGCCCCGTGATCCGGCTGGCCATGGGCGTGGCCGACGCGGCCGTGGCCCAGGCCGGCGCCGACCCCGCAACGCTGGCCACGGTGTTCAGCTCCTCCGGCGGCGAGGGCGCGAACTGCCACTCGCTGTGCGAGGCGCTGGCCGTGCCCAACCCCATGGTCTCGCCCACGCGCTTCACGAACTCGGTGCACAACGCGGCGGCCGGCTACTGGCACATCGCGGTGGGCAGCCAAGCCAGCTCGACCAGCCTGTGCGCGCACGACGGCAGCTTCGGCGCCGGCCTGCTCGAGGCCGCGGCCAGCGTGCACGCCGACGGCCGGCCGCTGCTGCTGGTGGCCTACGACCTGCCCTACCCCGAGCCGCTGCACAGCAAGCGGCCGATCGCCGAGAACTTCGGCCTGGCCCTGCTGCTGGCGCCCGCGCGCACGCCGCGCAGCCTGGCCCGGCTCCAGGTGCAGCCGCTCGCGGCCGGTGGCCCGCAGAGCGCCTGCGCCGACGCCTCGCTCGAAGCGCTGCGCAGCGGCATTCCGGCCGCTGCCGCGCTGCCGCTGCTGCAGGCGCTGGCCCGGCGCGCCACGGCCACGTTGCAACTGCACTGCCTGGATGACCTCGCGCTGCAGGTCGAGGTCGCGCCGTGCTAGATGCGGCCGGCATCGCGCGGCTGATCCCGCACAGCGGCAGCATGTGCCTGCTCGCGCGGCTGGAGCACTGGGACGCCGACACCATCGTCTGCAGCGCGAGCAGCCACCGCGACGCGGCCAACCCGTTGCGCACGGCCTCTGGCCTGCTGGCGCCCTGCGCCATCGAGTACGCGGCCCAGGCCATGGCCCTGCACGGCGCGCTGATCGGTCAGCAGGCCGATGGCGCAGCCAACGCAGCCAGCCCGGGCTTTCTGGCCAGCGCGCGCGGCGTGCAGTTCCACCGGCTGCGGCTGGACGAGCTGGCCGGAGACCTCCGCATCGAGGCGCAGCGCCAGGCCGGCGATGCGCAGCAGATCCTTTACCACTTCCGCGTGCAGCACGCGGGCCAGCCCGTGGCCGAAGGCCGGGCTGCCGTCGTGCTGAACACGCCGCTCGCTGCATGACTTCCACCACTTCCAAGCGCGCTCTCGTGACCGGCGCCAGCGGCGGCCTGGGCCGCGCCATCGCACTGCAATTCGCGCGCGACGGCCACCATGTCATCGTGCACGCCAACCAGCGCTTGGCCACCGCCCAGGCGCTGGCCGAAGAGATCGTCGCCGCCGGCGGCAGTGCCGAGGCCGTGGCCTTCGACGTGACGGATGCGCAGGCCAGTGCCGCGGCCTGCGCGCAGCTGCTGGCCGCGGGCCCGGTGCAGATCCTCGTCAACAACGCCGGCCTGCACGACGACGCGGCCTTCCCGGCGCTGCGGCCCGCGCAGTGGCACCAGGTCATAGCCGTCTCGCTGAACGGCTTCTTCCACGTCACCCAGCCTTTGAGCATGCCGATGGTGCGCACGCGCTGGGGCCGCATCATCAACATCTCCTCGATGTCGGCCGTGGCCGGCAACCGCGGCCAGGTCAACTACGCGGCGGCCAAGGGCGCTCTGAACAGCGCCACCAAGTCGCTGGCACTTGAACTGGCCAGCCGCGGCATCACGGTCAACGCGGTGGCGCCCGGCATCATTTCCACGGGCATGGCGCAGGACTTCGACAAGGCCACGATCGAGCGCATCGTGCCCATGAAGCGGGCCGGCACGGGCGAGGAAGTGGCGGCGCTGGTCGGCTTCCTGGCCTCGGACGCGGCCGGCTACATCAGCGGCCAGGTGATCTCCATCAACGGGGGAATGGTTTGACGATGCACCACGACGTCGTGATCCTCGGCGGCGGGCTGGCCGGCCTGACGCTGGCCTTGCAGCTGCGCCGGCGCATGCCCGATCTGGACGTGCTGGTGCTGGAGCGCCGCACGCACCCGCTGCCCGAGGCCGCCCACAAGGTCGGAGAATCCTCGGTCGAGATCCAGGCGCACCACCTGTCGCAGGTGCTGGGCCTCAAGGACTACCTGGAGCGGCGCCAGCTCAAGAAGTTCGGCTTCCGCTTCTTCTGGAGCGACGGCGCGCCCGACATCACGCAGGTCACCGAACTGGGCGCCAGCACCTTTTTGCCGACGCAGAGCTACCAGCTGGACCGCGGCATGCTGGAGAACGACCTCGCGCAGATGGTGCAGACCGCCGGCGTTCAGCACCGCGATGGCGCGCTGGTGCGCGACTTCACGCTGGGCCGCAAGGGAGAACGGCACCAGGTGCGCTACACGCACGGCGGCGAAGAGCACGAGGCCACGGCCGACTGGATCGTCGACGCCAGCGGCCGCGCCGGCCTGATCAAGCGCCGGCTCGACCTGGCCCAGCCCAACGACCACACGGCCCATGCCGTCTGGTTCCGCATCGACCGCCGCATCGACGTGGCCGACTGGACGCAGGACACGGAATGGCTGGCGCGCTGCAACCCGCCCAACCGCTGGCTGTCGACCAACCATCTGGTCGGCGCGGGCTACTGGGTCTGGCTGATCCCGCTGGCCTCGGGTTCGCACTCGGTCGGCATCGTGGCCGACCCCGCGCTGCACCCGCCCGAGACGCTGAACAGCTTCGACAAGGCCATGGACTGGCTGCTGGTCCACCAGCCGCAGCTCCATGCCGACCTCGATGCCAAGCGCGACGGCCTGCAGGACTTCGCGTTCTTCAAGCGTTTCTCCTACGGCTGCAAGAAGGTCTGGAGCGGCAGCGACCGCTGGGCGCTGACGGGCGAGGCCGGGCTGTTCCTGGACCCGTTCTACTCGCCGGGCGGCGACTTCATCGCGATCTCCAACAGCTTCGTGACGGAGATGGTCGAGCGCGACCGCGCCCAGGCCCCGGTCGGCATGCTGGCGCCGATGTACGAGCGCATCTACTTCTCGCTGTACGAGGCCATGCTGCCGATCTACACCGGCCAGTACCCGCTGTTCCACAGCGCCGAGGTGATGCCGCTCAAGGTGCTGTGGGACTACACCTTCTACTGGGGCGTGATGTGCCAGCTGTTCTTCCAGAACCGGCTGGTCGACGTGCAGGCCATGGCCCGGCTGCAGGACGACCTGGCCTGGTCGCACCGCATCAACGTGGCGGTGCAGGACTTTCTGCGCGCCTGGGGCGCCGCGGACGGCGGCGCGCGGCCGCGCCGCATGCTGGACCAGGCCAAGCTCGCATGGTTCGCCGAGATGAACCGCGGCCTCGCCGATCGGCTGGACCAGGCCGCCTTCGATGCGCGGCTGCAGGCCAATCTTCAGCTGCTGCACCAGCTCGCCGAGCAGCTCATGGACCGCGCGCTGCGCCAGCACCCGGGCCTGCCGGCCGAAGCCCTGCGCGCCGTGATGGCGCAGCGGCCGGCCGCGCCTGCGGCGCAGAACCTCTTGTTTCCGAACCTCAGTCCCGCGTGAACAGCAGCACCGCATTGGTGCCGCCGAACGCGAACGAGTTGCTGAGCGCGGCCGCCAGCTGTGGCGCCTGCGCCCCGCTGGCCGGCACCAGCGGCACGCGGCATTGCGGATCGGGTGCGCTGCAATGGGCATTGGGCGGCAGTCGGCGCTGGGCCAGCGTCTGCACCGTGACCACGGCCTCGAGCGCACCGGCCGCGCCCAGCAGATGGCCGTGCAAGGCCTTGGTGGAACTGACGGCCAGATCGGGCAGCGCAGCGCCAAACACCTGGGCCAGCGCCTCGCACTCGACCACATCGCCGGCGCGCGTGGCCGTGCCGTGCGCATTGCAGTAGCCGACGTCGCGCGGCGCGAGATCGGCGCGGCGCAGCGCGGCGCTCAGCGCGCGGGCCTGGCCGGCCGCGTCGGGCTTGGTCAGGTGGGTCGCGTCGCTGCTGATGCCCCAGCCGGCCAGCCGCGCATGGACGCGGGCGCCCCGCGCACGCGCACGCTCGGCCGACTCGAGCACCACGAAGGCCGCGCCCTCGCCCAGCGCGAAGCCGCTGCGGTCGGCCGCGAACGGCCGCACGCAGGATGCCGCCATGCCCTCGTCGAAGGCGGCCAGCGTGTGCATGGCCTGCCAGGCCAGCACGACGCCGGGCACGATCAGCGCTTCGCTGCCGCCGGCGATGGCCACGTCGAGATCGCCACGCTGCACGGCGGCGGCGGCCTCGGCGATGGCCACGGCCGACGAGGCGCAGGCCACGGAATAGGTCAGCACCGGCCCCAGCACCTTGTGGCGCATGGCCACATGGGCGGCCGGCGCGTTGGGCATGAAGGCCGGGATGGTGAGCGGCGGCACGCGGCCGCCGCTGCGGTAGGCGGCTTCCAGCGCGGCGGCGCCGCCCATGCCGCAACCGGCGTAGACGCCCAGGCGTTCGGGCGCCACATCGCCGGGCACTCCGGCGTCGCGCAGTGCCAGGTCGGCGGCAGCGACGGCCAGCTGGCTCACGCGGTCGACGCCGGTCAGCTGCAGCTTGGTGAACCACTGCAGCGGGTCGAAGTCGACGGTGGCGGCGCAGGCCGGCTTGGCCAGCTCGGGGAACACCGGTGCGATGGCCGAGCGGCCCTGCAGCAGTGCATCGAACAGGGTGCCGGCGTCCGACCCATGGGGTGAGACCACACCAAGGCCGGTGACAGCGACCGCAGTGCTCACGCAGCGGCCTGCTTGGCAGCGACCAGCCGGTCGACCAGGGCCGCGAATTCGGCCAGCGTGTCGATGCTGGTGTTGTCGTCCGGCACGGAGATCTTGAACTGGTCCTCCACCGCGAACACGAACTCGACCAGGGCCAGCGAATCGAAGCCGGACTCGCGCATCGAGGTGTCGGGCGTCAGGGTGGCGGCGTCGATGCCGAACTTGCTGTGGATCAGCTCCTGGAGAGCGGGCAGGGAACTCATGGTGGACGGTCTTCTACGGGCGGGGGGCATGATAGCCCGTGCTCGGGCGCCAGCGCAGCGAGGCCAATGCCACCAGCAGCCCCAGGCACGCGCCGCCCAGCACGTCCAGCGCCACGTGCTGGCGCACGGCCATGGTGGACCAGGCGATCAGCGCGGCCCACACCAGGTTGGCCAGGCGCAGCGCCATGGGCGAGCCGGTCTCGCGCAGCACGGCATGGATGCGGATGCCGGTGAAGACGGCCGAGGCCACGTGCATGGACGGCGAGGCGTTGCCGGCGGCGTCCACGCCCTCCAGCATCGAGAAGCCCGGGTACAGCGTGCGGTCCAGCGTCAGCGGCGGCACGGCGGTCGGCCAGAAGTGGAAGATGGCGAGGCCGCCACCCATCAGCACCACGGTCCACAGCCCGTACACCAGCAACTGCGGAAAGCCGCGCTGCAGGCCGGGCGCGATGCCGATGTAGAACCACAGCGACAGGTAGGGCCACAGCATGGCCGGCTGGAACGGCACCAGCGCGTCGACCCAGGTCAGCGGCATCACGGTGACCGGGTGCGCGGGGTGGCGCAGCAGCTCGAAGTAGCCGATGAAGAACAGCGTGGTCCACAACGCGGTGCCGAGCAACTTGAGCCAAAACAGCTCGCGCATGCGCGACCAGATCTCGGCCCGCCAGTCGGGGTGCGCGGAGCGGGACATCACGGCTGGAACGGCGCACGCCGCGTGGCACGGCGCCAGGCCAAGAGCGGCAGGCGCAGCACGAACTCGAGCATGAGCCGAAAGTGCATCCAGCTCAGCAACGCGTTGTCGCGGCCGTAGCGGAAGTGCGAGACACCGCCCTCCTCGGCCGTCAGGTACTTGACGGGCGCGGCCAGGTTCACGGGCTTGACGCCGCGCCAGGCCAGCCGCACCACGGCCTCGGTGTCGAAATCGAAGCGGCGCATCCAGGGCTGGCGGCGCATCACGGCCACGAGGTCGGCGATGGGGTAGACGCGAAAGCCATAGAGCGAATCGTCGATGCCGGCGCCCAGCGTTTCCAGGTTGGTCCACCAGTTCGACACGCGGCGCCCGCGCACGCGCAGCAGCGGCGCGGAGGCGTCGAACACGGGCCGGCCCAGCACCATGGTCTCGGGCCGCGCGATGGAGGCCTGCATGAAGGCCTGGATCAGCGCGGCCGGATGCTGGCCGTCCGAGTCCATGGTCAGCGCGTGCGTGAAGCCGGCGGCCTGCGCACGCTCCAGCCCGTGCAGCAGCGCCGCGCCCTTGCCCACGTTGGCCGGCAGCGCGATGACGACCAGGCCCGGGTCTTCGGCCGCCATGGCCTGCAGGCCGGCCGGCGTGCCGTCCGTGCTGCCGTCGGTGACGACCCAGACCGGGTTCCACTGCGCGCGCGCCGCGGCCACGGTCTCGTAGACCTTGGGGCCGGTGTTGTAGCTGGGGATCAGCAGCACATGGGTGGTCGATGGGATGGTCATGGCCGCAACTCTTCGGCGAAGTAATGTTCCAGCCGCTGCAGCAGCCCTGCATGGTCGGCCTCGGGCGCGAAGCGCTGGCCCAGCCGCACCGTGAACGCCATCGGGAACTGCGGCGCGCGCCAGATCGGCCAGCCCTTGCGCAGGTAGTCGGTGCCGGTCTCGATGAACACGGTCTGGATCGGTACCTGCGCCAGATGGGCCATCAGCGTGATGCCGGGGCGGAACGGGTTGATCGGCGGCTGCACGGTGCGCGTGCCCTCGGGAAACAGCACGAGCTGGCCACCGGCGCGCAGGTTCTCCACGGCGCCGCGGACCATGCTGCGCGGCGGGTCGTTGCGGATGTAGCGCGCCATGCGCGCGCCAGCGCCCAGGAAGGGATTGCGCATGAGACTGGCGCGCATGATGCAGATGCCGCGTGGCACGCGCGCGACGATCAGCAGCGCGTCCAGCATGCAGGGATGGTTGGCCGCGATGATCAGGCCCTGGTCGCGCGACAGGGCGTCCAGCGCCTCGTAGTCGATGCGCATGAGGCCCAGCCACTGCGCGCAGGTCCAGAAGCCGCGGTAGACCGAGGAGATCGCCGCCCGCCCGACCACCGTGCCATGCGCGCGCGGCAACAGCGGATACAACAGCACGCAGACCAGGTTCCATGTCAGCGACATGGCGCCCAGGTGCGCGAGCAGCAGGTAGAACAGCGTGCACTGCCAGAGCCGGCGCAGCATGCTCATGCGTGAACGCCGCTGCGCTGCAGCGGCGGTTCCCAGGAATTCCTCGGCACGTTCCAGCTCAATCCCTGCCCGCCACCCGCTCGGACGAGGTGGCGAGGATCCACGACACGCCGATGCCGGCCGAGAGTGCCGAGTTGCGCCGCATCAGCGGGCTGTCGTCGAAAGCGGCGCCGTCGAGTCGGTCGTAGCGCACGAAGGCGCCGACCCAGGTGTTGCCGAAGCGGCGCGAGGTCGAGGCCAGCGCCTGCCAGCCGCCGTAGCCGCCGCGGGCTTCGTAGGCCGGCCGACTCGCCGTGGCATCGCCGGCGCCGACGCCGTAGAAGTACGCGTGGTTCTTGCGGTCGCCGAACACCGGGCCTGTGAGCATGCCGAGGTTCCAGCCACCGGCGACGTTGGCCACATCGAGGTTCAGGTGCGGCGAGAAGGTGGTGCCGGCAAAGCGCGGCGACTTCTCCAGCGTGAAGGCGGCGCGCACGGGCAGCCGCAGATCCAGCTTCCAGCGCTCCTGTGCGGAGCGCGCCAGCGCCAGGTTGAGGTTGGGGCCGATCTCGGCCAGCCCCTTCAGGTTGCGCATGCCGCGGCGCGCGTCGTTGTCCTTGCTGCGCGCGGGGGCCGAGGCCGCCAGGCTCAGGTCGAACTGGACGCGTGGCGTGTCCAGCAGCACGGCGCGCGCGCCGTCGCGGTCGGCCCTGAGCCAGTCGCCGCGGTAGACGATGTACGGCAAGGGCAGCAGGTAGTTGCGGCCCTGGTCGGCACCGCGGTAGTCGGGCAGGCGCAATGCGGCCACACCCAGACCCAGCTCCCACAGCGGGCGCTGGCCCGCGCCCAGGCCGTTGTCGGCAGCGGGGCCGGCCGCGATGGGCTCGGCTGCCAGCCCTGCGGCGGGCAGTGCCGCGGCCAGCACGGCGGCCTGCCGCAGGAACGCGCGCGCGCGCATCAGGCCTGCACGCCGGGCATGGCGTCGGTGCGTTGCTTGCTTGGATCGGTCAATGCGAATCTCCGGAGGGCTGGGTGGAGGCTCCCTTCCCGAAGCGCGTGATTCTCCCTGGTTTTCTTTCGCCATCGCCGCCCCTCAGCCCCCGCCTGCTACCAACTGTCACGCCTGCACGACGCGCGCCTCGGAAATAATGCCCGCATGCACCCACCAGGACAGGCGCCCTCCGCGTTGGCGCCGCACGCACCGCTGCGTGCGTACTACGCAGACGAATCCGAACGCGACCGCTACCTGCGCCGCATCTTCGACGCCACCGCCTCCGACTACGACCGCATCGAGCGCCTGCTGGCGCTGGGCACCGGCCCCTGGTACCGGCGCATGGCCTTGCAGCGCGCCGGGCTCGGCAGCGGCGCGCGGGTGCTGGACGTGGGCATCGGCACCGGCCTGGTCGCGCGCGAAGCCCTGCGGCTGATCGGTTTCGAGGGGCGCCTGGTCGGCGTGGACCCCAGCCCCGGCATGCTGGGCGAAGTCCGCCTGCCGCAGGTGCAGCTGTTGCAAGGCCGCGCCGAGGCCCTGCCCCAACCCGATGCCAGCCACGATTTCCTGAGCATGGGCTATGCGCTGCGCCACATCGCCGACGTGCACGCGGCCTTTGCCGAGTTCCACCGCGTGCTGCGTCCGGGCGGCCGGCTGCTGGTGCTGGAGATCACGCGGCCCGAACACCGCATGGGCCGCGCGCTGCTGCGTGCCTACATGCGGGCCTTCGTCCCGCTGGTCGCCCGCGTCGTGGGTCGCCAGCGCGACACGGCCGAGCTGTGGCGCTACTACTGGGACACCATCGACGCCTGCATCCCGCCGGAGTCGGTGCTGGCCGCGCTGCGCGAGGCCGGCTTCGAGCAGGTGCAGCGGCACACCGAGCTCGGCGTGTTCTCCGAGTACACGGCGCGCAAGCCGGGCTGAAGACGCACCCATGGCTCCCCGGTCGGCTCCCCAGTTGGCAGCCCAATGACAAAGGGCGTCCGGCATGTCTGCCGGACGCCCTTGGCCGTCTTGTGTGGTCGGAGCGATAGGATTCGAACCTACGACCCTCTGGTCCCAAACCAGATGCGCTACCAGACTGCGCTACGCTCCGAAGCCCGCCATTCTAGCCTGGACGCGCGGGCATTCCTGTAGCACGGAGACAAACAACATGAGCATCCGCATCGTTCGCCTCGGTTCGCCACGCGCCGCCGACGAAGGCCTGCGCATCGGCACGGTCCGCCGGCCGCCGCGCGGCGTGCCCAAGACCGCGTTCGCCAGCCAGGACTGGTACGACTGCTGGTACCCCAACCTCGCGCCCAGCGCCGAGACCATGGCGCTGGGCCAGGCGGCCCAGGCCTCGGGCGATGCCAAGGCCTGGGCCGGCTTTCGCAAGCAGTACCTGCGCGAGATGAACACCCCCGAGGCCGCCCGCAATCTGGACCTGCTGGCCGCGCTGTCGCACGGTGCCAACCTGTCGGTGGGCTGCTACTGCGAGCACGAGGCGCGCTGCCACCGCTCGCTGCTGCGTGAACTGCTGGCCGCGCGCGGCGCCGCCATCGCCTGAAAGCATCACGTGATGATAGGATTTGCGGTTTTCCGGATGGTCCGCCCGCACCGGCATCGCGCTTGATCCCCTCTCCGTTCCTCGCTCGCCTCCAGGCCCTGGCCCACGGCTTCTGGACCACCGGCCTGGTGGCCGGTGGCCGCGTGAGTTCGCGCGAGATCGGCCGCGCCGCGCTCGGCAGCGCGGTGGGCATCCTCATCGCCTCGCTGGTCGCGCATGCGCTGGCGCCCGGCCTGCCGGCGCTGGGGCTGATCGCGCCCATGGGCGCCACGGCCGTGCTGGTGTTCGCCGTGCCGGCCAGCCCGCTGGCCCAGCCCTGGCCGGCCGTGGCCGGCAACACCGTCTCCGCGCTGGTCGGCGCGCTGTGCGCGCGCTACGCCGGCGACCTGGGCCTGGCCGCGCCGCTGGCCGTGGGACTGGCGATCGCCGCCATGTTCGCGCTGCGCTGCCTGCATCCGCCCGGCGGTGCCACGGCCCTGCTGGCGGCGCTGTCGGGCGTGGAACCCGGCTTCGCCTTGTCGCCCGTGTTGATGGACACGCTGGTCATCGTGCTGGTCGGCGTGGCCTACAACCGGCTGACCGGGCGGGCCTATCCGCACACGGTATCGCTGCGCCCGGCCACCGCCGCGGCCGCGCCAGCCCGTTTCTCGGGCGCCGACCTGGACGCCGCACTGGCCCACTACGACCAGGTGCTGGACATCAGCCGGCAAGACCTGGAGCAACTGCTGCAGTTCGCCGAGGCGGCGGCCTACGAGCGCAAGTTCGGCGAGCTGCGCTGCCGCGACGTGATGTCCACGCCGCCGCTCACGGTGCCCTTCGGCTGCACGCTGGAGGAGGCCTGGCGGCTGATGCGCGAGCGCCGCATCAAGGCCCTGCCGGTGGTCGACCGCGCCCAGCGCATCGTCGGCATCGTGACCGTGGCCGACTTCATGAAGCATGCGGACTTCACGTCCATCGAAGGCCTGGGCGCGCGCCTGCGCAGCCTGATCCGCGCCAGCGGCCTCACGCACGACGACAAGCCCCACGTGGTGGGCCAGATCATGACGCGCCAGGTGCGCATCGCCAGCGCCGACCGCTACATCAGCGAGCTGCTGCCGCTGTTCTCCGAGGCCGGCCACCACCACATCCCGGTGCTCGACGAGGAGCGCCGCGTGGTCGGCGTGATCACGCAGTCCGACCTGATCCGCGCCCTGCACCGCACCGTGCGGGCCGCTTGAAGCGCGGCGCCGCTATGCTCGGCGCCATGCAACTGAAGATCCTCGTCGGCACCGTGACCGGCAACGCCCTGTCCGTGGCCCAGGCCATCCAGCTCTCGTGCACCGACCTGGTGGCCGACATCGCCGTGCAGCCCATGGACGGGCTGGACATCCGCGTGTTCGACGAGGACGCGCTGTTCCTGGTCTGCACCTCCACCACTGGCGCAGGCGACGTGCCCGACAACGCCCAGGCGCTGTACGCCTCGCTCCTCAACGAGCCGCACTACCTGGGCAAGCTGCGCTACGGCCTGATCGCGCTCGGCGATGCCGGCGCGCATGCCTCCACCTTCGTCGAAGGTGGCCTCAAGTTCGACGCGGCCTTGCAGGACCTGGGCGCCCAACGCATCGGCGAGGTCTTCACCCACGACGCCAGCGGCGACGAAGATGCCGAGACGGCGGGCGTGGACTGGTGCCGCGCCTGGCTGGCCCACGCCCGCACCTGAGATCCATGCCATGACCCTCTCCACCTACCTGCTCTACCTGGCCGCCGTGCTGCTGCTGGTCGTGACGCCCGGCCCCACCATGCTCATGTGCATGACGCGCGCGCTGCACCACGGCCCGCGCGCCGCGATGACCAGCGTGGCCGGCTCGGTCAGCGCCGTGTTGTGCGTGATGCTGCTGTCGGCCATGGGCCTGGGCGCGCTGCTGGCCTCCTCGGAGACGGCCTTCACGGTGGCCAAGACGCTGGGCGCGGCCTACCTGGTCTGGCTGGGCATCAAGACGCTGCGCAGCCCGGCGCCCGCGCTGCAGGTCGATGCCGCGGCCGGGCCCTCGCGCCGCTCGTCCTACCTGCAGGGCTTCCTGGTCGGCGCCAGCAACCCCAAGGCCTTGCTGTTCTTCGCGGCCTTCTTCCCGCAGTTCCTGAACCCGGCCGCGCCCATGCTGCCGCAGTTCGCGCTGCTGGCGCTGAGCTTCGTGGCGATCGAGTTCAGCGTGCTGACGGCCTGCGCGCTCGGCGTGGCGCGCCTGGCACCCTGGTTGGCGCGCAGCGGGCCGGCGCGCTGGATCAACCGCATCTGCGGCAGCCTGTTCGCGCTGATGGGCACCTTGCTGCTGTTCGCGCGGCGCAGCGCCTGAAGCTCACGCCAGGGCGTGCATGCGCCCTTGCGTGTCGCGCCGCCAACGCGCGAACGGCGGCAGCGCGGCCAGCAGCCGGCGGCCGAAGGCCGTGGCCACGAGGCGCCGGTCGTAGCAGTGGATGCTGCACTGGTCGTCCTCGGTGCGGATGGCGCGGCCGGCCCATTGCGCAAGACGCATGGCGGTGGCCGGCAGCACCAGTTCGACGAAGGCATCGCGGCCGTTGCTGCGCAGCCAGGCCGCGCGCGTCTCGCCGACCGGGTCGTCGGGCGAGGCGAACGGCAGCTTGGTGATGAACAGCTGCTCGCACTGCGCGCCGGGCAGGTCCATGCCCTCGCCGAAGGACTGCAGGCCGAACACGATGGACGGGCCGCCGGCCGCCACGGCCGCGCGGTGGCGCTCCAGCAGCACGGTGCGCGGCAGCTCGCCCTGCACCAGCACCAGCGCGCGCAGCGCCGCAGGCAGCGCGGCCACGGCCTGGCGCATCTGCTCGCGCGAGGTGAACAGCACCAGTGCGCCGCGCCGCACCTCGGCCAGGTCGGCCATGAGCAGCCCCACCATCTCGGGCGTGAAGCGGGCGGCGTCCTTGGGGTCGGCGCGCGTCTCCACGACGACGAAGCGGCCCTGGCGCGGGTAGTCGAAGGGGCTGGCCACGGCCAGCGTGGTCACGGCCTCGTCGCCGGCCAGGCCCGCCTCGTGCAGGAAGAAGTCGAAGGCATCGCCGGCGCGCAGCGTGGCCGAGCTCATGACCACGGCGCGCGCGGCACTCCACAGCTGGGCGCGCAGGCTGCCGCCCGGCAGCACATGGCTGGCATGGGCGCGCACGCGCGGGCCGCGCACGCCGCCGCCGTGCAGGCTGAACCACTTGGCCACGGGGGCGGCAGTGCCCACCGGCTCCTGCAACAGCAACTGCGCCGTGGCGTGCACCTGCTCCAGCCGCGGCGTGAGCATGCCGAGCTGGGCGTAGAGCACGGACAGGCGGCGCGCCTCGTCGGGCAGGTCGCGGATCTGCGCGCGCAAGGCCTTGGCCACGCCCGACAGCGCGGCCAGGAAGCTGTCGGCCATGGCGCAGACCAGTTCCAGGGGTTCGACCAGCACCTCGGGCAGCCGGCTGTCGGGCACGCGCACGCGGCTGCCGTCCGGGCCTTCGCGGGCCTCGGCGAAATCGGCCGCGTAGACATCGAGCACCAGGCGCTGCAGGTCGATCAGGCTCTGCTGCAGCTGGGCCGCCTGGCGCGGCGCATCGGCCGCCTCGGACACCAGCATCAGCGCCCCGATGCGCTTGCAGCGCGCACCCAGGGTCTCGATCCAGGCCGTGGCCGCCAGGTCCATGCTGCAGGCGAAGCGCTCCAGCGCCACCGCAGGCAGGTGGTGCGCCTCGTCGAGCACCAGCAGACTGTTGTCCAGCGCCGGCAGGTTGCGCCCGCCCAGCGAGGCCAGCAACAGGTCGTGGTTGACCACGATGACCTGGGCGCCGACCAGTTCGCGCCGCTTCTCGAAGTAGGTGCAGCCGTTGAAGGCCGGGCAGTGCTTGCCGGTGCAGGAACTGGCCTCGGCCGCCACCGGCCACCAGGCCTCGGGCGCGGGCTGCTGGGCCAGGTTGTCGCGGTCGCCGTCCCAGTCGCGGCCCAGGCTCTTGGAGAGTGCGCCGTAGAACTGCAGCCGTGCCTGGCGCTCGGCATCGGAGCCGGGCGGCAGGCCGCTGCCGTCGTCGCCGCCCTCGTCGGCGAACAGGTCGTCCTCGCCGCCGCCCTCCTCGCCGGCCTGGCGCGCCAGCTTGAGCTTGCAGACATAGCGGCCGCGGCCCTTGGCCAGCGCAAAGCGGAAGGGCTCGTCCATCGCGGCGGCCAGCGCCGGCAGGTCCTTGTGCACCAGCTGCTCCTGCAGCGCCACCGTGGCCGTGGAGATCAGCACGCGGGTCTTGCGCGACAAGGCCAGCGCGATGGCCGGCACCGCATAGGCCAGCGACTTGCCCACGCCGGTGCCGGCCTCGATCACGGCGATGGCGCGCCCGGCTTCCTCGCCCTCCTCCACCTGCCCCAGTTCGCCAGCCGCGAAGGTGCGGGCCACGCGTTCGGCCATCTGGCGCTGGCCTTCGCGGGCGCGCAGGCCCTGGTTGCGCGCGAGCACGCGGTCGAACGCGTTCAGTGCGTCCTCTGCCAGGGCGGCGGGCGCGGGGCCGGGGGTGGGGATCGGGGGAGGCACGGGGGCGGATGCAGAAACGGTGCCGCGGCGCCAGGATCGGGCGCGGGCCGCAAGTGTAGGCGCAGCGGCCGGCGCACTGCTTTTGGCGATACAGTGCGCGGCGCAGCGGCCACGAGAGCCGCGCTGAGCGGTGCGGCGAGCGGTCGATGCGCGCTACGCTCACGGCTCCTGCCCACCTTGCGAGGACATCGACAGTGGTCAACAGGCTGGTACGGATGCCCACGCGTCCTTTTTGGCAAACGGCGGCGTGGACCCTCTTCGGCGCCCTTCTGATCGGCCTTGCACTGTTCCTGGCGACCTGGGCCAGCCTGGACGCGGCGCGGCGGAGCGATCTCGCGCGCGCGAAGAACGCTGCCGACAACGTGGCCCATGGCCTGGGCATCGAGATCGCCTCCGAACTGCGCCTGGTCGAGAACGCGTTGACGAGCGTTGCGCTGGACTACCGGCACGAGACCGACACCCGCCCCGTGGCCGAGCGGCTGCGCCACGCCATCCGGGAGCAGCACGGGCTGGTGCCGTTCGCGAGCGCGCTGCGCGCCACGGATGCCTCGGGCACGGTGGTCGCCGGCTTGCCGCAGGGCAGCGCCCCGGTCTTCGTCGGCGACCGCGACTACTTCGCGCAGGCCCGTGCCTCGTCGCGCCACATCGTCTCCGAACCGCTGTTCAGCCGCGTGTCGCAGGAATGGGGCATCGCCGTGGCGCTGCGGCTGCAATCGCCGTCCGGTGAGTTCAGCGGCATCGTCTACGCGGTGCTGCTGGCCAGCCATTTCCAGCGCCTGTTCGCGCAGATGTCGGTCGGCGACAGCGGTGCCGTCTCGCTGCGCACGGACACCCTGGCCCTGGCGGCGCGCCATTCGGCGGCCGAACCGCACTCCACCCGGGGCCTGGGCGGGCGGGAGGTCTCGGCCGAACTGCAGCGCGCCTTCGCGCAGCGGCGCGATGCCGGCTCGTACATCACGCCCACGGCGCTGGACCAGGTCGAACGCATCACGGCCTACCGCCGGGTTCCGGGCTATCCGCTGACCGTGCTCGTCGGTTTCAGCGCGGAGAACTACCTCACCCCCTGGGCCAGCAGCGCGCGGCGGCACTGGGCCATCGCCGGATCCACCTTCGCGCTGGTCGTCGCGGTGTTCACCTTCATGCTGTTGCAGCACCGCCGCCAGTTCGCGATCAGCACCTATGCCTCGCGGCTCGCGCGGCAGCAGAACCTGATCCTGGACAACGACATGATCGGCATGATCCGGGTGCAGGACCGCAAGATCCTGTGGGCCAACCGCGCGATGGAGCGCATCCTGGGCCATGCCGCGGCGGCCCTGCCCGGCCAGTCGACCCGGATCCTGTACACGAGCGACGCGGCCTTCGAGGAGATCTGGCAGGCCGGCTATCCGGCCCTGCAGCGCGACGGGCGCTTTCGCACCCAGATCCAGATGCAGACGCGCGCCGGCGGCGCGCTGTGGGTCGACCTCAGCGGCGCGGCGCTCAGCGATACCGAATCCATCTGGATGATCGTCGACATCGATGTGCTCAAGCACAGCGAGGAGCGTGCCCAGCACCTGGCCTTGCACGATGCGCTGACCGGCCTGGCCAACCGCCGGCTGTTCGAGCAGCACCTGCGGCGCAGCGCCGCGCAAGCACGGCGCTCCGGCCCGCAGTTCGCGGTCTGCTACATGGATCTGGACGGGTTCAAGCCCGTGAACGACCGCCATGGGCATGAAGCCGGCGACACCGTGCTGCGCGCCGTCGGCGACCGGCTGCGCACCGCGCTGCGCGCCAACGACACGGTGGCCCGCCTGGGCGGCGACGAGTTCGCCTGGATCGTGGCCGGCGCCGTGACGGCACAGGACGTGCAGCCCGTGCTGACGCGTTGCATGGAGGCGGTGCAGCGCCCCATCGTGCTGGACGGCGAGGTGCTGGTCGAGGTCGGCTGCAGCATCGGCGTCGCCCTCAGTGCCGTGGCCGGCACCGCGGAGCAGCAGATCCTGGCCGCGGCCGACGCCGCCATGTACCAGGCCAAGCAGACCGGCCGGCGGACTTTCGTGGTCGCCGGGTCGGCCGCGGAACTGCAGGAACGCCGCTGACGCCGCGCGCCGGCGGCGGTGCGGCCTTCATGCCGCTGCCGGCCGTGCCCACTGGCTGCGCAGGAAATCCACGAGTGTCTGCAGCGGGGCCAGCGTCCCGTCCGCATCGGCCTGCCGGTACAGCATGCCGAGCGGCTCCAGCGGAGCGTCCAGCGCCAGTGGCAACACCTGCACGCGGGAGCCGTCGAGCCGGTCCAGTGCGCACTGCGGCACGGGCGCCAGCACGCCGGGCTCGGCCAGCACCGCGGGCAACAGCTCCGGCACCAGCACCTGGAGGGCATGGGCCAGCGGCTGGGCCTGTTCGCGCGCGAAGGCCGCGTCCAGCGCCTGGCGCACCGCGAAATGCGGCGGCGGCAGCACCCAGCGTGCCTCGGCCAGGTCGCGCAGGCGCAGGCGCTTGCGGCCGGTCCAGGGGTGGTCGGTGCCGGCCAGCACCACCATGCGGTCGGCCCGCAGCGGCTCGAAGCGGCAACCCTCGGGCACGGGCGCGGGCCGGCGCAATAGCACGAGGTCGAGCGCGCCGCCCTGCAGGCGGGCCAGCAGGCGCTCGATGCTGGCCTCCTCGATCGCCAGCCGCAGCGTGGGATGCTGCGCGCGCAGGACCGGCAGCGCCGGCCGCAGCAGGCTGGACAGCGCGGCCAGGATCGCGCCCACGCGCAGTGGCCGCTGCTGCCCCGCGGCCTGCTGCGCGAGCGCCTCGGCGGTGCTGGCCAACGCCTCGATCGCCACGCGCGCATGGCGGGCCAGCACGCGGCCGGCCTCGGTGATGCGCATGCCGCGCGCATGGCGCTCGAACAGCGCCAGACCCAGCAGGTCTTCGAGCTCGCGCAACAGTTGCGTGGCGGCAGGTTGGCTGATGTGCACGGCCTCGGCCGCACGGCGCAGGTGGGCCTGGGTGGCCAGTGCGTCGATGAGCTTCAGGTGGCGCAGCCGCAGGCGTGCGAGCAGGCGCTCGTGCAGCACGTGGCCGGTGGTGGGCGGGCTGGCATTCATCGATAGGCAATGCTTATCAATGCATCGTTATTGGATTGGACGCCTATCGTAGCGCCGCCTAAGCTGCCGGCCTTTCCCCTGCCCCGAGTTCCCATGACCACCGCCCTGCTTCTCCCTGCCCGCCGGCTGCTGCCAGCGCTGCTCGCCACGCTGGCCTCGTACGCCACGGCCCAGACCCCGCCGCCGCCGGCCGCCGCCCAGGCCCTGTACCCGCTGATCGCGCAGCGCTCGCAGGCCATCGAGCAGCAGGTCATCGCCTGGCGCCGCGACATCCACCAGCACCCCGAGCTCGGCAACCAGGAAAAGCGCACCGCCGCCCTGGTCGCGGCCCACCTGAAGCGGCTGGGCTTCACGGTGCGCGAGGGCGTGGCCGTGACCGGGCTGGTCGCCACGCTGCAGGGCGGCCGCCCTGGCCCCGTGGTGGCGCTGCGCGCCGACATGGACGCGCTGCCCGTCAAGGAGCAGGTCGACCTGCCCTTCGCCTCCAAGGCCCGCGCCGTCTGGGACGGCAAGGAGGTCGACGTGATGCACGCCTGCGGCCACGACGGCCATGTCGCCATCCTGATGGGCGTGGCCGAGGTGCTGGCCTCCATGAAGGAGCAGTTGCCCGGCACCGTCAAGCTCCTGTTCCAGCCGGCCGAGGAGAAACTGCCGAACGGCGAGATCGGCGGTTCGCGCCGCATGCTGGCCGAAGGCGCCTTCGATGCGCCCAAGCCGGAAGTGGTGTTCGGCCTGCACCTGATGTCGGGCGGCAACACCGGCACCATCGGCTACAAGGCGGGCCCCATCCTGGCCGGCTCGGACGCCTTCAAGGTCGACGTGAAGGGCCGCCAGACACATGGCTCGCAGCCCTGGTCGGGCATCGACCCCATCGTGCTGGCCTCGCAGATCGTGCTGGGCTTTCAAACGATCGAGAGCCGTCAGGTCAACGTGACCAAGGAGCCCTCGGTGCTCAGCGTGGGCACAATCAACGGCGGCACGCGCTACAACATCATTCCCGACGAGGTGAAGATGAGCGGCACGCTCCGGACTTACGACGAGGGCATGCGCAAGTTCATCATGCAGCGCATGGGCGAGACGGCCGCGCTGATCGCGCAGAGCGGCGGCGGCCAGGCCCATGTGCACTTCGAGCCTGACGGCTACGCGCCCACCGTGAACGACCCTGCCTTGACCGAGAAGATGGCCGCCAGCCTGCGCCGCGTGCCCGGCGCGCGCGCGGACACCGTGCCCAAGAGCACGGGCGGCGAGGATTTCTCGTTCTTCGCCCAGGCCGTGCCCGGCCTGTTCGTGTTCATCGGCGCCACGCCGCCGGGCCAGGACGCGGCCAAGGCCGAGCCCAACCACTCGCCGCGCTTCTTCGTCGACGAGGCCAGCCTGCTGGTCGGCGTGCGCACGTTGTCGCACCTGACGGTGGACTACATGGCGATGGACCAGCGCTGAGGCACTACAGCTGCTCCTCGCCCACGAAGAGCGAACTGAACCAGTGCCAGATCTCGGCCACCCAGTTGGTGCCGGGGTTGTCATGGTGCACCGTGAAGCCGCCGTCCTCGCGCGGCTCCAGCCACTCCACGCGGCCGCTGTCGGACAGCCGCAGCCGGTAGGCCGACTGGAAGCCGCGCGCCGGAATCAGGCGGCGGAACTCGCGCACCACCTCGGCGCTCTCGACCACCAGGCCGATCTCGGTGTTGATGCGGGCCGAGCGGCTGTCCAGGTTCATCGAGCCGACGAAGATGCGGTCGTCGTCCACCACGGAAATCTTGGCGTGCAGGCGCGAGATCGAGGTGCCGAAGGCGCCCAGGTTGGTGGTGGCACCCCGGTGCGGCGCCACCTCGTAGATCTCGAAGCCGAGCCGGAGCAGGTCGTCGCGGTAGCGCGCGTAGCCCAGGTAGACCAGCGGCTCGTCGGTGGAGCTCAGCGAGTTGGTGTAGATCGTCACCCGGATGCCGTTGCCCACGGCGCGGCCCAGGCGCTGCATGCCCAGGCGCCCGGGGATGAAGTACGGCGAAATGATCAGCAGCTGCGAACGGGCCGAGTCCATGAGGTCCAGCACATGCTGCGTCACGCTGCCCGCGAGCCGCGCGTCGGCATTGGTGCGCGTGATCTTGTCGGGATCGTCGACGAGCACGCTGGCCTTGGCGAACATCAGGTCGAGCCGGCCCTCGGCCAGCTGCTGGTGCACAGGCGTCCTGCCCAGCACGTCGTGTGCGCGGACCTCGATCGGGGGGTCCTGCGGGCCGGCGATCGCGTCGAAGCGCCTGCGTGCGTCCTCGGGCGCCAGCAAAGGCGGCACCACCTGCTCGATGGGCCAGACATGGGCGCTGTTCCAGTACAGGTCGAAGGCGGCGGACTGCTCGCGCACCACGGGTCCCGTGGCCAGCACATCGGCGTCGATGAAGTTGGCGGTCTCGCTCTGCATGAAGTACTCGTCACCGATGTTGCGGCCACCAGCGACGGAGACGCTGCCGTCGGCGATGAACAGCTTGTTGTGCATGCGGTGGTTGATGCGCGAGAACGCCAGCGCGGAGCCGATGAAGCGGCCCACGAAGCTGCCCTTGCGCTCGGGCAGCGGGTTGAACAGCCGCACCTGCACGTTCGGGTAGGCGGCCAGCGTGCTGAACAGCTCGTCCTGGCCGGCGGTGTAGAAGTCGTCGACCAGCAGGCGCACGCGCACGCCGCGCGCCGCCGCATCGCGCAGCGCGCGCAACAGGCGCAAACCCACGCTGTCGCTCTGCAGCTGGTAGTACTGCAGGTCCAGCGACTTCTCCGCCGTGGCGGCCAGCGCCAGCCGGGCGTCGAGCGAGAACGGGCCTTCGGGCAGCATGCGCAGCCCCGACCTGCCGGCCGCATCGGCCGGTGTGCTGGCAGCGGCCAGGCGCGCCAGGCTGGTGGCGCCCACATCGGCCAGCGCGTAGGCCGGCGGCGGCGCCTGGCGGGCGGGCAGCGAGGCGCAGCCCGTGAGCCAGCCCGCGGACCAGGCGAGCAAGCAGGCCAGCAGCAGCGATCTCGTGGTTGTCATGGTTCGCACCGCGCAAAGAATCCGGCGGGACCATCCTAGCTTGAGCGCGGTCAAGCTGCCATGGGGGCGTCAGTCGATCAGCACCCCGCCCTCGCGGAACCGGTAGGGCCCCGGCCAGTCGCCCAGCACCTCGGTGTGCGTGACCAGCCGGCCACCGCGCCAGGCGTGCAGCTGGTAGCCGGGCGGCTCCATCACGAAGCAGTCCGGGCCCGCGTCGCGCAGGTCCAGCGCGACCTGGTGCGCCGGGCTCGGGCAGGTCGACGCCAGCGTGCCGCCGAAACGGGCCTGGATGCTGCGGTGCAGATGACCGCACAACACGCGCTCGACCTGCGGGTGGCGGCGCAGCACGGCCTCCAGCTCCGCCGCGCCCTGCAGCAGGCCGATGGCGTCCATGTGCGCGATGCCGGTCGCGAACGGCGGATGGTGCATGGCCACGATGGTCGGGCGCGGGTCGGCGGCCAGCTGGCGGTCGAGCCAGTCCAGGCGCTGCGCGCACAGCGCGCCATGGCCTTGCTGCGGCACCACGGTGTCCAGGGCCAGCAGGCGCAGCGGCCCCAGGTCCACCGCGTACTGCAGGAAGCCGGCCTGCTGGCGCAGGTAGTCGAAGCGCGGCTCGGGGAAGGCCGCGCGCAGCGCCTCGCGTTCGTCGTGGTTGCCGGGCAGCAGGTACAACGGCAGCGCCAGCGGCGCCAGCAGTTCGCGCAGCAGCGCGTACTCCTCGGGCCGGCCGTAGTCGACCAGGTCGCCGGTCACGAGCACGGCGTCGGGCTGCGGGTCCAGCCGCAGCAGCTGCTGCACGCAGGCGGCCAGCAGGCCGGCCGTGTCGACGATGCCGTAGGCCAGCCTGGCCTGGGCCTTGATGTGCAGGTCGGAGATCTGGGCGATCAGCATGCGGTGCTCTCCAGCGGATTCGGATGGATGCGCAGGCCCACGCGCTGGCCGGCTGCCAGCAGCGCGCGCGGCGGCAGCTTGAGCACGATGTCCTCGCCGCCATCCATGCGCAGCTGCACACGCTGATGGTCGCCCAGAAAGTGGCTGGCGGTCACCTGGCCGGCAAGGGCCGCGTCCTGCGGCGCGACGAGTTCGGCATCCTCGGGACGGAAGCGCTGACCGCCCACGCGGTTCAGCGTGCCGACGAAGTCGGCCACGAAGGCATTGGCCGGCTGGAAGTAGATCTCGCGCGGCGTGCCCAGCTGGGCGATGCGGCCCTTGTCCATCACGGCGATGCGGTCGGCCAGCGCCATGGCCTCGGCCTGGTCGTGCGTGACGTAGACCGTGGTGATGCCGATGGAGCGCAAGAGCGCGTCGATGTCGCTGCGCAGCGTCTCGCGCAGGCGCGCGTCCAGCGCGGTCAGCGGCTCGTCGAGCAGCAGCACGCGCGGGCGCGGCGCGATCGCGCGGGCCAGTGCCACGCGCTGCTTCTGGCCGCCCGAGAGTTGCGTGATCGCGCGGCCGGCCAGCGGCCCGATCTGCACCATCTCCAGCATCTCGTCCACGCGGCGCGCGCGGTCGGCCGCCGCCATGCCGCGCACCTTGAGGCCGTAGGCCACGTTCTCGGCCACCGTCATGTGGGGGAACAGCGCATAGCTCTGGAACACCATGCCCACGTTGCGGCGCTCGATGGGCAGCGCTGTGACGTCCTCGCTGTCGAACTGCACACGGCCGCTGTCGGGTGCCTCCAGGCCGGCGATCAGCCGCAGCGTGGTGGTCTTGCCGCAGCCCGAGGGGCCCAGCAGCACCAGCGTTTCGCCAGCGGCGATGGTGAGGTCGGTGGGCTCGAGCACGCGCTGCGTGCCGAAGTGCTTGGTGCAGTGTGAAAGCGTGATGCGCACGCCATGGTCTGTCGATGGATTCATGGGGTCTTGGACCGTCCGCCGGCGACCTGCAGGGCGATCAGCAGCGGGACGATCATCAGAAAGAACACGATGGTGTAGGCGCTGCCGACCTCGATGCGCAGCGAAGCGTAGGCGTCGGCCAGGCCCACGGGCAGGGTCTGCGTGAACGGGCTGTGCAGCAGCAGCGACATGTTGAACTCGCCGATGGACAGCGTCAGCACCATCAGCGCGCCGGCCACGATGCCGGGTTTGCAATTCGGCAGCACGATGCCGAAGAAGCGCTGCGCGAACGAGGCGCCCAGGCTGCGCGCGCCCTCCTCCAGCTGGCGCATGTCCACCGACAGCAGCACGGCCAGCACCGCGCGCACCATGAACGGCAGCGTGAACAGCACATGGCCCACGAGCACGAAGCTCCAGTGCGTACGGAAGCTGCCCACCGCGCCATAGGCCAGGATCAGCGCCAGGCCGGTGGCCAGGCCCGGCAGCGCCACGGGCAGCATGAGCAGTTCCTCGATCGCGCGCGCCCAGCGGCCCTGTGTGCGCGAGAGCACGTAGGCCGACGGCACGCCCAGCAGCAGCGTGCAGGCCAGGCAGGCCAGCGCGATGCCCAGCGACAGCCACAGCGGGCCCTGGTAGTCGGTCCAGACCTTGACGACCCACTTGAACGTGAGGCCGCTGGACACACCCTGGAACTGGTTGTTGGTCAGCCCGGTGAGCACCGACAACCCCACCGGCACGACCAGGAAGGCCGCGACGCAGAGCGTGAAGGCCAGCAGCAGCCAGAACAGCGCAGGACGTCTCATGCCGCCGCCACCACGCTGTTTCCTGCCAGGCTGCGCGCGAAGGCCAGCGCGGCCCAGGTCACGCCGCCCAGCACGAAGGACAGGGCCGCGGCCATCGCGAGGTTGGCCTGCAGCGTGAACTCGGTGTAGATGACCATGGGCAGCACGTCGATCTTGGTGGCCAGCGTGAAGGCCGTGCCGAAGGCGCCCATGGCGGTGGCGAAGCAGATCGCGCCGGCCGCCAGCAGCGCGGGTTGGAGGCCCGGCACCAGCACGTCGCGCAGCTGCTGCCAGGGCGACGCGCCGAGCGAACGCGCGGCCTCCAGCAGTTGCGGGTCCAGCTTCTCGGCAGCCGCCATCACCGTGAGGATGGTGCGCGGGATCGAGAAGTAGATGTAGCCGATGAACAGTCCGGCCATGGAATAGGCGAACACGAGGCGCTCGCCGGTCAAGGCCTCGGTGACGGCCGGCACCAGGCCCTGGCGCCCGCCCAGCATGATGACCATGAAGCCGATCACCACGCCCGGAAAGGCCAGCGGCAGCGTGAGCAGCGCCGTCAGCAGGCGCTGGCCGGGGAACTGCTGGCGGGCGAGGAACACGCCGGCCACGCCAGAGATCACCAGCGTGGCGGCCGTCACGGCGGCCGACAGCAGCACCGTGGAGAGCATGCTGCGCAGGTAGCGCGGCTCGGTCACGGCCGCGGCGTAGGCGCCCCAGCCGAGGTCGCCGCTGGCGCCCACCAGCAGCAGTCGGCCCAGCGGCAGCGCGAAGAACACCAGGAAGAAGGCCGCGCTCGGCAGCATCAGGCCGACCAGCCAGGCGCGGTCACGCGGCATCAGCCGACCTCTTTCTGATAGCGCTCGCCGATGGCCTTCGACGCGGCGGACAGCTTGAGCACCTCGACCGCCTGGGCGCGCTGGTAGTCGGCGTCGGGCAGAAAACGCGTCTTCACGTCCCCGGGCATCGCGTTCGCGAACACCGGGCGCAGGTAGGCGCGGGCCCAGTGCGCCTGGCCTTCGTCGGACAGCACGAAGTCCAGCAGCTTCTTGCCGTTCTCGGGGTTCGGGCTGTTCCTGACCAGGGCCATCACGTAGGGCAGTTGCTGCGTGCCCTCCTGCGGGATCACGAAGGCCGTGGGCGCCTGGTCGGCGTATTGCGCGCGGTAGGCATTGAAGTCGTAGTCCAGCAGGATCGGGATCTCGCCCGACAGCACGCGCGCATAGGCGGTCTGCGTGGGCACGATGGGCGCGTTGGCCTGCAGCTGCTTGAAGAAGCGGATGCCGGGCTCCAGGTTCTCGTAGCTGCCGCCCAGCGCGAGGTTGGCCGCGATCACGCCGACCTGGCCGACCGCGGCGCTGGCCGGGTTCAGGTAGCCGACCAGGCCCTTGTAGTCGGGCTTGAGGAGGTCGGCCCAGCTGCGCGGCACGGGCTTGCCGCGCAGCGCCTGCGTGTTGACGAAAAAGCCCAGCGTGCCCGAGTGGATCGCGAACCAGCTGCCGTCGGCGTCCTTCAGGCCGGCCGGGATCTGGGCGAAGCGCTGGGGCTGGTAGGGCTCGATCACACCGGCGGCCTTGGCCGCCGGGCCGACCTGACCGCCCAGGTAGCAGACGTCGGCCACGGGCTTGGCGCGCTCGGCGATCATGGCCGCCAGCGCCTGGCCCGAGTTCTTGTTGTCCGGCGGCACGAGGATGCCGTGGCGCTGGTTCAGCAGGCGCAGCATGCCGCCCCAGTCGGCCCATTCGGGCGAGCAGTTGTAGCAGACGGCGCGGGCCGCCTGGGCGCTCGCGGAAGTACCGAGGCCGGCGGCCGCCAGGGCCAGCGCGAAGTCACGACGGGTCAGCATGGGAAGTCCTTTCGGGAAGGCGTGGGGGGATGGGGGAAGGTTCGCGCGCGGTGCCGCCCGGCACCAGCGCATGTGGCAGCAGCACGGCGCCCTGGGGTGCCGCGCCCGCGATGCGTTCGCTGAGCAACGCCACGGCCGCGCGGCCAATCTGCACCGTGGGCGTGGACACCGTGGTCAGCGGGGGATGCATGAGTGCGCCGGTCTGCACGCCGTCGAAGCCCGCGACGCTGATGTCGCCGGGCACGAACAGGCCCAGCGCGCGCAGGTCGCGCACCACGGTCATGGTCAGCTGGTCGTTGGAGCAGAACAGCGCCGTGGTCTGCGGCCGCTCGTGCAGCAGGTGCAGCAGCACATCGCGCGTGTCGTCGGTCGTGAACGGCACCTGCAGCGGCGCGCGCCAGTCGCGGCCGGCCTGCTGCATCGCATCACAGTAGCCGGCGAAGCGCTGGCGCGCGCGGTCGGACTGGCCGAACTGGCCGGCCAGCATGTGGATCTCGCGGTGGCCCCAGGCCAGCAGCTGCTGCACCATCTCGCGTGCAGCTGCGCGGTTGTCCACGCCCACGCTGCTGCGCACCGCGGCCTTGGCCGCGAGCGGCTGGTTGAACACCAGCACATAGGGCACGCCCTCGGCATCGAGCTTGTCCAGCAGCGGGTTGTCGGCCGCATCGGCCACGGTCAGGATGAGGCCGTCCACGCGCTGGCGCAGCAGCTGCTCGCTGACGGCCTCCTCGGTCGCGCGGTCGTAGTCGGTGGCCGAGACCACGATGGACAGGCCCCGGCCGCGCGCCGCCTGCTCGATGCCCTGCAGGCATTCGGCGAACACCGGATGCCCCAGGCGCGGCAGCATCACGCCCAGCGTGGCGCTGCGTGCGGCGCGCAGGTTGCGGCCGAGCTGGTTGGGCCTGAAGCCCAGTTGCCGCGCGGCGGCCAGCACCGCCTCGCTGGCGGCATCGCTGACACCGGCCTTGGCGTTGAGCACGCGCGAGACGGTGGCAATCGACACCTCGGCGCGCGAGGCGATGTCCTTGATCGTGGCGGAGCGCTGGGTGGACACGTGGCGGGTGAAAGCGTTGTAAACGTTTTCATTCTTCCGGCCGCGCGTGACAGCGGCGTGACGCCGAGGGGCTGTGCGCTACAACAGCCCGCGCAGCTCACGCGCCGCATCCAGCATGGCCGGCAGCAGTTCGCGCTCCATGGCCTCGCGCCCGGTGCGCGCGGGCGAAGCCACCACGTTGAGCGCCGCCACCGTGCGGCCCTGCATGTTGCGCAGCGGCACGGCCAGCGCGTGCACGCCGAGCTCGTGCTCTTCGATGGCCACGCAGTAGTCGAGACGGCGCACCTCGGCGATGAGTTCGCGAAAGCGCCTGGCGTCCGTGGCCGTGTGCACAGTCAGCCGGGCCAGCGCCCTGCCCTTCATCCAGTCCGCGAAGGCGGTGCGTGTCTCGGCCGCCAGCAGCACCCGCCCCGTGGAGGTGGCATGCAGCGGCAGCCGCGCCCCCAGGTGCAGGCCGTAGGCCAGCATGCGCAAGGTGCCGCTGCGCGCCACGATGACGACCTCGTCGCCATCGCGCACCACGGCCGAGAAGGATTCGCCCGTCTGCGCCGCGAGCCGGTTCAGCGTGGGCTGGATCGCGCGCGGCAGCCGCGCCGAGGCCAGGTAGCTGCCTGAAAAGCGCAGCACCTTGGGTGCCAGCCAGAAGTAGCTGCCGTCGGTTTCCAGGTAACCCAGGTGCGCCAGCGTGAGCAGGTGGCGCCGCGCTGCGGCGCGCGTGATGCCGGCACGCTGGGCCGCCAGCGTGGCGTTGAGCCGCTGGCGCTCGGTGTCGAAGCTCTCCAGCACGGCCATGCCCTTGGCCATGCCTTCGATGAGGTCTGCTTTGGCAATGGTCATGCAATCCCTCCGACATCCCGCAGAACTGCGCGATCATCGCGCAGGCAGGCCGATGATCGCACAACAGCGCGCACCGGCCATCCCACGCGGCGCGCCGGCGCCCTACGCTCGCGGCATCCCTTTTCAGACCCGCGGAGACACCCCATGCGCACCCAAGTCGCCATCATCGGCGCCGGCCCTTCCGGCCTTCTGCTCGGCCAGTTGCTGCACCAGGCCGGCATCGCCAACGTGATCCTGGAGCGCCAGAGCGGCGACTATGTGCTGGGGCGCATCCGCGCCGGCGTGCTGGAGCAGATCACCATGGACCTGCTGGCGGCTGCCGGCGTGGACCAGCGGGCGCGCGCCGAAGGCCTGCCGCACGACGGCATCGAACTGCTGTTCAAGGGCCAACGCCACCGCATCGACCTGCATGGCCTGTCCGGCGGCAAGCGCGTGGTGGTGTACGGCCAGACCGAGGTCACGCGCGACCTCATGGAGGCGCGCGCCGCCGCCGGCCTCACGACCATCTACCAGGCTGCCGACGTGCAGTTGCACGACTTCGACGGCACCAGCCCCAGCGTGAGCTGGACAGAGGACGGCCAACGCAAGACCCTGCAATGCGACTTCATCGCCGGTTGCGACGGCTACCACGGCATCAGCCGCCAGAGCGTGCCGGCTGGCGCCATCACCGAGTACGAGAAGGTCTATCCCTTCGGCTGGCTCGGCGTCCTGGCCGATGTGCCACCGGTCTCGCACGAACTGATCTACGCCAACACCGAGCGTGGCTTCGCGCTGTGCAGCCAGCGCAGCGCCACGCGCAGCCGCTACTACGTGCAGTGCAGGCTCACCGAGAAGGTCGAGGACTGGAGCGACGAGGCCTTTTGGAACGAGCTGCGCGCCCGGCTCGACCCCGAGGCCGCCGAGCAACTCATCACCGGCCCTTCGCTGGAGAAAAGCATCGCGCCGCTGCGCAGCTTCGTGGCCGAGCCCATGCGCTTCGGCCGGCTGTTCCTGGCCGGTGACGCGGCGCACATCGTGCCGCCCACGGGCGCCAAGGGCCTGAACCTGGCGGCCTCGGACGTGGGCTACCTTTGGCATGCGCTACGCGAGTTCTATGCCGACAAGAGCACGAGCGGCATCGACCACTACTCCGCCACCTGCCTGCGCCGCGTCTGGAAGGCCGAGCGCTTCTCCTGGTGGTTCACCTCGCTCATGCACCGCTTCCCCGACACCGGCGCCTTCGGCCAGAAGATCCAGGAGGCCGAGCTCGACTACCTCGTGAAGTCGCATGCGGCCTCGACCGCGCTGGCCGAGAACTACGTGGGCCTGCCGGCCGAGTGGTGAGCCGGCAACGGCTTCAACCAGGTCTAGCGCTACGGCAATGGCGATGTGCGCGACTTCATCGCGCAGAACGCGGCCTTCGACCCGCCGACCTACGAGCCCGCCAACTTCCGCGAGCGCGTGCTGCAGGTCTCGCAATGGATGGACGCCACCAACCAACAAGAACGCGCTGGCGCCGTTCGCCGAGATCGCGTCCAAGCCCATGTGCCAGTACCCGCTGTATCCACGCGACACGGGACGCGCAGCGGCGCCTCGGCCGCCAGCTGAGCGCGAGCGACGAAAAATAGTCGCTTCCGACGATGCCGTCTCCGGGTAGCGGTCACTACCGTGGCCGCTCCCAACAACAACGGAGACGACATGCACCACCCCATCCAGCGCCGCGCCCTGATGCTCGCGCTCGCCGCGGCACCGTTGGCGGGCCGGGCCCAGGCGAAGAAGTACGGCCCCGGCACCAGCGACACCGAGATCCGCATCGGCCAGACCCTGCCCTACAGCGGCCCGGCCTCGGCCTATGCGCAACTCGGCCGCGCCGAGGCCGCGCACTTCAAGTCCCTGAACGACAACGGCGGCATCAACGGCCGCAAGATCGTCTTCCTCTCGCTGGACGACGGCTACGCGCCGCCCAAGGCCGTGGAGCTCACGCGCAAGCTGGTCGAACAGGACGAGGTGGCGCTGATCTTCGGCGTGCTGGGCACATCCGTGAACGTGGGCACGCGCCGCTACCTGAACCAGAAGAAGGTGCCGCAGCTGTTCATCTCGGCCGGCTCGGACACCTTCGCCCAGCCAGAGCAGTTTCCCTGGACCATGGGCTGGCAGCCCACGCTGCGGGCCGAGGCCCGCTTCTACGCGCGCAGCATCCTCGCCGAGCGGCCGGACGCGAAGATCGGCGTGCTCTACCAGGACGACGACTTCGGCAAGGAGCTGCTGGCCGGCCTGACGGACGGCCTGGGCGACAAGGCCAAGCAGATCGTCTCGGCGCAGAGCTTCCAGGCCACCGACCCGACGGTGGACTCGCAGCTCATCACGATCAAGGAAAAGGGCGCGGACACGCTGATGCTGTTCGCCTACGCGCGCCATGCGGCCCAGAGCATCCGCAAGGCCGCCGACCTGCGCTGGCAGCCCGACATCTACCTGCACCTGGGCTCGGCCTCGGTCAGCGCCACATTGGCGCCCGCGGGCCTGGACAACGCCACGCGCGTGCGCACGGCCGGCTTCATCAAGGACATCACCGACCCGCAGTGGGCGAACGACCCGGACCTGGCGCCCTTCGTCGCCACGATGAAGAAGTACCAGCCCGACGCCGACCTCAACGACGCGCTCTACACCATGGGCTGGGCGATTGCGCTCACGCTGGAGCAGGTGCTGCGCCAGTGCGGCGACGACCTCACACGCGAGAACATCATGCGTCAGGCCGCCAGCCTCAAGGACTGGCGCAACCCGGCGCTGCTGCCCGGCAGCCTGATCAGTACCAGCCCGACCGACTACCGCGTGGTCGAGTACATGAAGTTGCAGCGCTTCAACGGAAAGACCTGGGCTTTCGTCTAGGAATGGTGAACAGCAGCATGCCCCGTAAAATGATGAGAATCATTCTTATTGTCACGGGATCTGCACGATGTTCGACCATGCCGGCACGCCGGGCGACGCTGCGGCCGGCCAGGCACCGGCCGAGGCGCCGGTGCGCGTGCTCGTGGTCGACGACCACGAGGACATCCGTGTGCCGCTGGCCACCTACCTGCGCCGCTGCGGCCTGCAGGTCGCCACGGCCGGCAGCGCGGCCGCCATGCACGCCCAGCTGGCGGGCAGCCCCGTCGACCTGGTCGTGCTCGACATCATGCTGCCCGACGCCAGCGGCCTGGACCTGTGCCGCACCATCGGCGGTGCGCTGGGCCTGCCCGTCATCCTGCTGACGGCGCGCGCCACGCTGGGCGACCGCGTGGCCGGCCTGCAGACCGGCGCCGACGACTACGTGGTCAAGCCCTTCGAGCCCAGCGAGTTGCTGGCCCGCATCCACGCCGTGCTGCGGCGCCAGGCGCGCACTGTGCTGCCGGCCGCGCGCAGCAGCTGCCTGGTCTTCGACGGCTGGACCTTCGACGTGGCGCGGCGCGAACTGCGCGACCGGGCCGGCCAGGACGTGCCGCTCAGCGAGGTGGAATTCCAGCTGCTGCTGGTGCTGGTGCAGCACGCCAACGAGGTGCTGAGCCGCGAGCGCCTGCTCGACCTGACCCAGCGCGGCGAGCAGAGCGTGTTCGACCGCAGCATCGACAAGCAGATCAGCCGGCTGCGCCAGAAGCTCGAGGCCGACCCGCGCAAGCCCGCGCTGATCAAGACCGCCTGGGGCAACGGCTACATCTTCGTCGCCAACGTCAGCGCACGCGCATGAAGCTGTGGCCGCGCAGCATGGCGGGCCAGCTCGCCGCCCTGCTGCTGCTGGGCCTCTTGGCCACCCATGTGCTGGCCATCGTGGCGCTGCAGTACAACGCCCAGGTGCTCAACCCGGTGGCGCGCGACCGCGTGCTCGAGCGCCTGGCCATCACCTGGCGCGTGCTGCAGCTCACCGATGCCGAGGATGTCCAGGAGGTGCTGGACACGCTCAGCACCGCGAGCGGGCGTTTCTGGCTCGACGCGCAACCGCCGGTGGCGCACGACCACCCGCCCTCGGCCGAGGAGGAGCGCATGCTGCAGGCGCTGGCCGCCAAGCTGCCCCAGGTGCCGGCGGATGCCATCCGCGTGGTGCTGGACGTGCCGCCCGGCGGCGCCTTCGCGGCCTTCGAGGTCGAGCTGGGCTGGTCCATCCTGACGCTGGAATCGGCCGTGCGCCTGCCCGACGGGCGCTGGCTGCATGCGCGCCAGCTGCCGCTGGCCGGCTACCAGTGGTGGCGGCTGCTGCGCTTCTCGCTGCCCACGAGCACCCTGCCGGTGCTGGCCATCGTGCTGTTCTTCGTCTGGCGCATGCTGCGGCCGATCAAGGCGCTGGCCGATGCTGCCGAGCGCGTGAGCCGCGGCGAGCGCATCGCGCCGCTGCCGCTGGTCGGCCCGCGCGAGGCACGCGAGGTCTCGGCCGCGTTCAACCTCATGCAGGACAAGCTCACGCGCTTCATCGACCACCGCACGCAGCTGCTGGCCGCCGTGAGCCACGACTTCCGCACGCCCATCACGGCGCTGCGGCTGCGCGCCGAACTCGTGGACGACGCCGAACAGCGCGCGGCCATGGTGCGCACGCTCGACGAGATGCGCGTGATGGTGGAGCAGACGCTGGACTTCGCGCGGGACGACGCGGCCAGCGAGCCCACGCGCGCGGTCGACCTGCGCGAACTGCTGCAGCAGGTGGTGCAGGAGCAGCGCGCGCTGGGCCACGACGTGGCGTTGGAAGACGGGCCGGCCCTGCCCTACCGCGCCCGGCCCGTGAGCCTCAAGCGCGCCGTGGCCAACCTCGTGGACAACGCGGTGCGCCACGGCCGGCAGGCGCGCCTGGGCCTGGCGGCCGCGGGTGGCGTGCGCATCACGGTGGACGACGCGGGGCCGGGCCTGGACCCTGGACTGCTGGAACAGGTGTTCGAGCCCTTCTTCCAGCTGGACCCGGCCCGCAACCACCAGGGCGGCGGTGTGGGCCTGGGCCTGTCGATCGCGCGCTCCTGCGTGCGCGCCCACGGCGGCGAGGTGGCGCTGGCCAACCGGCCCGAGGGCGGGTTGCGCGCCACGGTCAGCTTGCCCTGATGTGAAGAGAAGCCGTCAGGCGATCCTGACGGCCGTCCCCGCCTTTTCCAGAACGCGCAGGGCGACGCCCTTGTGCGCAAACCATTGCGTCAGCGCTTGCGCCCGGCCGGGGTCCGGTGCCGCCTGGGCCGGATGCACCAGCTCCTGCATCAGCAGGAGCTGCAGGATCTGCAGCAGCGCCCCGGGCTGGCCCGCAAAGGCCGGCAGCTGCACCAATTCGGCGAATGAGGCAGGACCGGCCGCCAACCGCTGCAGCAGCGCGCTGACGAGCGCCTGCGGCACCTCGACCGGGCCGATGGGCGTGGTGAACGCCACCGGCCCGCTGGCCGGGGCACCGGGCATGGCCTGGAACACCGTGGCACCCAGCTGCGCGGTGTGCGCCTCCTGCCCCAGCGGCCGGGCGCCGCGCTGGAACAGGTCCATGCGCTGGTGGCTGTTGCGCGCCATGTCCTTGAGCGTTTCGGCCAGGGCCGGGATCTGCGTCTGCCGCACCACGGCCTGCAGTTGCCCGGGGATGGACAGCGCCACGTCCAGGTTGTTGAACACGTCCGCGTTGCCCAGGTAGTCCAGGCCCAGCGCGCCGACCTGCCGGTGCACGTCGACGCCATGCTGGGGCTGCCAGTGGTCGGTCAGGAACTCGTGGGCCAGGTGGTGCGGGTCCTTGTTTTGGAGCACCTGGAGGTGCCGCAGCACGCCGGGCCGGTCCGCGAACATGCCGCGCTCGGCCAGCTGGCGCAGCAGCTTCAGGCCCATCTGCAGCTGCCGGGCCGAGTCGCCCGGCACATGCGGCGCAAACAGGTTCAGCACATGCTGCAGCGCCTGCAAGTCGGTGGAGCCCGGGTGGCACATGTAGTGCAGGTAGAACAGGCCGCCAGGCGCCAGCTGCGCCTGCACGCAGGCCAGCAGGCCGGCGCGGTGCTGCGGCGCGATCCAGGACCACACGCCGTGCGTGGCCAGGAAGTCGAAGGGCGCGGGCCGGCTGGCGGCGAATTCGGTGAAGCCGGCGTGGACGAACGTGATGTTCGTGAGGCCCGCCGCCTGCGCTGCCTCGCGCGCGGTGCGCAGGTGCCGTTCGTTGGCATCCACGCCGACGAACGCGGCCTGCGGATGGCAGGCCGCCGCCACCAGCAGGTTGATGCCCACGCCGCAGCCCAGCTCGCCGTAGCGGAAGGGCCGCGCCACATCGGGCGCGCCGAACCCCAGCAGGCGCGCCACGCAGGCCAGCCACACCGGCTGCATCTCCTTGTAGAAGAAGGCCGGGTAGTCGACATCGGTGGTGTAGCCGTCGGCCCGCTGTGCCATCAGAAGCGCACGTTCAGGGCGACGCTGTAGCGCCGGCCATCCAGCACGTAGGCGAAGCCGTCCTCGGGCGTCACGGTCTTGTTGGTCAGGTTGTAGACGCCGAAGCGCAGCTTCACGTCCTTGGTGACGTCATAGACCGCGCCCAGGTCCAGGAAGGTGTAGGCCGGGTAGCGCACGTCGTTGGTCGCCGAGCCGCTGGCGTTGGTGGTCCGGCCCGAGGTCTTGCCGCGGTAGTTCAGCTGCGTCCACAGGTTCCACTGGGCGGCAGCGCGCCAGTCCAGCGCCACGTTGAACATGTGCTCGGGGATGTCGTTGAGCGGCTTGCCGGCGTTGGTGCCCGAGGTCTGCTCCGACTCCGCATAGGTGTAGCTGTGGCGGTAGGTCAGCTCGCGGTTGATCTTCCAGTCCAGCGTCCACTCCACGCCCTGCAGCTCGGCCGAGTCCACGTTGGTCATGGTGGTGTAGCCGAAGGGGTGCGCCGGGTAGGTCACGCCGCCCCATTCGCAGACCACGTTCTGCGCGCAGATGCGGCCGGTGCGCAGCAGCTTGTCCTTGAACTTGCTCTTGTAGACCGTGAGGCTGCCGGACAGGCCGGTCTGCTTGCTGCCGTAGTTCAGGCCGATCTCGAAGTTGCGCGTGGTCTCGGGCTTGAGGTCCGGGTTGCCGATGATCACGCCGCCCATGGAGGTGCTGCCGAAGTCCGTGGCGGCCGAGCGCAGTGCGGGCGTCTTGTAGCCCGTGGTCAGGCCGCCCTTGAGCGCCAGCTGCGGCGTCAGGTTGTAGACCGAGTAGACCTTGGGGCTGAACTTGCCGCCGTAGGTGTCGCTGTGGTCGTAGCGGCCCGACAGCAACAGCGCCAGGTCGTCGGTCAGCTGCCAGTTGTCTTCCAGGAACACGGCTTTCTGCTTGCGCTCCATGGTCACCACGTCGGTGGGCACCACGATGCCGGGCAGATTCAGGCCGTTGGTCGAACCGTCCTGCAGTTCCTCATGCTTGTAGTTGGCGCCGGCCGTGACCGTGTGCCTGCCCAGGAAGAAGGTGGCCTGGGTGTTGGCGCTCAAGGTGTCGAAGTCGATGCCGTTGCCGGTGGTGGCGTTGACACGCGTGGGGTTCTCCGAGGTGTCGTAGTTGAGGTAGGTTTCCCACAGCATGTCCTTGTAGCGGCCTTCGTGGGTCACGAACAGGTTGTCGCGCACGGCCTTGCTGTAGCTGGCGGCGTCGTCCACGGCAAGGCTCTTGCCCGGGTTGTGCCAGCGCTGCTGCGTGGTGCGGCCACCGCCCAGCGTGAAGGTGTTCTGCGCGTCCAGCCGCAGGCCCAGCTTGGCACCCAGGTTCTGGTTGCGGAACTTGGGATCGGCCGCGGTGTTGTCGTCGCCGCCGACGAAGTCCGCTTCCTTCTGGTGGCGGAATCCGCCGGTCAGTTGCAGCGAGAGCACATCCTTCTTGATCGGCATGTTCAGGGCCACGCTGCTCGTCCAGCCGGCATTGGTCACATCGTTGCCCGCGCCGGGGTGGATGTATTCGCTGGTGACGCTGCCGCTGAATTCGTTCACCACCTTCCTGGTGATGATGTTGACCACCCCGCCGATGGCGTCCGAGCCGTACAGCGAGGAAGACGGGCCGCGGATCACTTCGATGCGCTCGATGGAGTCCAGCGGCGGCAGGAAGGCGATGGGCGCGCCGGTCGAGGTGCCGTTCAGCCCGAAGGCCTGGTTGTCCTGCTGCGGCCGGCCGTCCACGAGGAACAGCGTGTAGTCCGAGCTCATGCCGCGGATCATCACGGACTGCTCCACGCCGCCGCCCTGGATGTGCACGCCGGGGATGTTCTTGAGCACGTCGGTGACGTCGGTGTAGGACTTCTTGGCGATCTCGGCCGCGGTGATCACGCTGATCGAGGCCGGCGCGTCCTTGACGCTTTGCTCGTAGCCGCCAGCCGTCACGGTGATGGCGTCGAGCTGGCCCACGCTCTCAGCGGTCTGGGCTGCGGCATGGTGGGCCAGCAGCATGCCGGCGGCAACGGCGGTCGCCGTGAGCGGAAAACGGAACGTGGACATGGACTCTCCAGAAACAACAAACAGCGTCCGGCAGCCGGGCACGGCTGCGCCCAGGCAGACCGGCGGCCCGGCTGCACAATCGGCGAAGAAGGTGGATGTGCAGGCGCTCGGCGCGCTGCGCTGGCGGGGACTCCCACCGCATCCAATTGAGAATGATATGCATCGGCATGCTGCAAAATTTGTCAACTTGTGACAGCACGACACGGCATATGACGCCGTGCCACAGGAGGCTGCGATGGCCATGAAGCTGGTGGTGATGGGGGTGTCGGGTTGCGGCAAGTCCTCGCTGGGCGCCGCGCTGGCGCAGGCGCTGGGCGGGCCATTGATCGAGGGCGACGACCACCACCCGCCGGCCAACCTGGCCAAGATGGCGCAGGGCATCGCGCTGACCGACGAGGACCGCTGGCCCTGGCTGGAACAGCTCGGCCAGCGCGTGCGCGACGACGACGCGGCCAGCGTGGTGCTGACCTGCTCGGCCTTGAAGCGCCGCTACCGCGACCTGCTGCGCAGCTACGTACCCGGCCTGCAGTTCGTCTTCGTCGACATCAGCCAGGCCGAGGCCCAGGCCCGCGTGGGTGCGCGCCAGGGCCACTTCTTTCCGGCCCAGCTGGTGGCCAACCAGTTTGCGGCGCTGGAGTCGCCCGTCGGCGAGCCCGGCGTGGTCCGCGTCGATGCCCTGCTGCCGCTCGAGGCCCAGCGCGACGCCGTGCTGCGGCAACTGGCGCCCAACCCCTGAAGGAGATGCACCCCATGGCCCACGGCACCGCCCGCCCCGCGCTTGCGCAGTTCGACCTCACGGGCCGCCTGGCCCTCGTCACCGGCTCCAGCACCGGCATCGGCCTGGCGCTCGCGCGCGGCCTGGCCGGCGCCGGTGCGCGCGTGGTGCTCAATGCGCGCAACGCCGACAAGCTCGAGCGGGCGGCGCAGGCGCTGCGGCACGCGGGCCTGGAGGTGCTGACGGCCGCGTTCGACGTGACCGCGGGCGAGGCCGTGCGCGCCGCCGTCGACCGCATCGAGGCCGAGCACGGCGCCATCGACATCCTCGTCAACAACGCCGGCATGCAACGCCGCGGCCCGCTCGACCAGTTCGAGCAGGCGCACTGGCACGAGATCATGAAAACCAATGTGGACAGCGTGTTCCTGGTCGGCCAGGCCGTGGCGCGCCACATGATCCCGCGCGGGCGCGGCAAGATCGTCAACGTCTGCTCGGTGCAGAGCGAGCTGGGCCGCCCCGGCATCGCGCCCTACACCGCCAGCAAGGGCGCGGTGAAGATGCTGACCAAGGGCATGGCCATCGACTGGGGCCGCCACGGCATCCAGGTCAACGGCCTGGGCCCAGGCTACTTCAAGACCGAACTGAACCAGGCGCTGGTCGACGATGCCGCGTTCTCCGACTGGCTGGTCGGCCGCACGCCTTCCAGGCGCTGGGGCGAACTCGAGGACCTGACGGGCGCGGCGATTTTCCTGGCCAGCGATGCCTCACGCTTCGTCAACGGCCACATCCTGTACGTGGACGGCGGCGTGACAGCCCAGCTCTGAGGGCCTGCTCACTGCGCCAGCGCGGCGCGCAAGGGTGTGGCCGAACTGTCCGGCGACTGCAGCGCCCCGGGCGCCACGCCGGCGCTGCGCACCGCGTCGTGCAGCGGCTGCGGCGCAGCGAACAGGTAGCCCTGGTAGCCATGGCAGCCGATGCGGCGCAGGAACGCGAACTGCCCCTCGGTCTCCACGCCCTCGGCCACCACGCGCAGCCGCAGGCTGCGGGCCAGCGAGACGATGGTGCGGGCGATGGCCGCGTCGTCCGGATCCGTGGTGATCTCGGCGACGAAGGACTTGTCGATCTTGAGCTGGTCCAGCGGCAGGCGCTTGAGGTAGCTCAGCGAGGAGTAGCCGGTGCCGAAATCGTCCAGCGCGAAGCGCACGCCGACCCGGCGCAGCGCCGCCATGCGGGCGATGGTGGCGTCCAGGTCGGCGTGCAGCATGCTCTCGGTCAGCTCCAGCCGCAGCCGGTGCGGGTCGGCGCCGCTGCAGGCCAGCGCGCGCTGCACGCTGGGCACGAAGCCGTCATCGCGGAACTGGCGTGCGCTCACGTTGACGGCCAGCGTCCAGCCGCGCGTGGCCGGGCCCTGCGCCCAGCGCGCCAGTTGGGCGCAGGCCTGGTCCAGCACCCACTGGCCGATCGGCAGGATCAGGCCGGACTGCTCGGCCAGCGGGATGAAGTCGGCCGGCGACACCAGGCCACGCACCGGGTGCACCCAGCGCAACAGCGCCTCGAAGCCGCCGACCTGCCGATCGGCCTGCACGATGGGCTGGAAGTACAGGCGCAGTTCGCCGCGGGCCTGGGCCTGGCGCAGGTCGGCCAGCAGGCCGGCGCGGGCATTCACGTCGGCCTGCAGCGCCGGATCGAAGAAGCAGACCTGGTTGCCGCCTGCGCCCTTGGCCTTGTAGAGCGCCATGTCGGCCTGGCTGAGCACCTGGTCCACGCTCTCGTCGCGCCCTTGCAGCAACACCACGCCCGCGCTCAGCGCGGCGTGCACGCGGTCGCCGTCCAGGAAGTACGGCTGCTCCAGGATGCGGCGCAGCTTCTCGCCCAGGTCGGCCGCGCGCAGCGTGGCCGCGGACAGGTCGGCGCCCAGATCGCCGAGCAGCAGCACGAACTCGTCGCCACCGAGCCGCGCCACGGTGTCGCTGCGGCGCACGCAGGACTGCAGGCGCTGCGCCACCAGGCGCAGCAGGGCGTCGCCCTGGCCGTGGCCCAGCGTGTCGTTGACCTCCTTGAAGTTGTCCAGGTCGATCAGCACCAGCGCGCCGGGCAGGCCATGGCGGCGCGTCCGGCCCAGCAGCTGCTCCAGCCGGTCGTGCATGAGGCGCCGGTTGGGCAGGCCCGTGAGCGTGTCGAAAAAGGCCATGCGCTGGGCCTCCTCCTCGGCCCGCTTGCGCTGGGTGATGTCGGTGCGGATGGCGATGTACTGCTCGGGCCGGCCGTCGGCGTCCAGGAAGGGCACGATGGTGGTGGACACCCAGTACAGCGCGCCGTCCCTGGCCCGGTTGCAGATCTCGCCATGCCAGACCTGGCCGCCGGCGATGCAGCGCCACATCTCGGCGAAGAAGCTCTCGGGATGCCTGCCTGAGTGGATGACGCGGTGCGTGCTGCCGACGAGCTCCTCCCGTGCGTAGCCCGAGATGGCGCAGAACTTGTCGTTGACGCGAAGGATCACGCCGCGCGCGTCCGTCACGGCCACGATGGCATGCGCGTCCAGCGCGGCATTGAGTTCGCTGACCTCGCGCATGCAATTCGCGCAGCTGGCGCTGCATGCTGCGCGCAGCGGCGATCGACAGGATGCCTTGTTCCCCCTGGGCTTCGGGATGCATGTGCACCATCGGTCAGCGGGGAGCGTGGAGCGCGGGCACGGCCGCACCGGTGCGGAACACCGAGACTGTCTGGACCAGCTCGCGCGCCTGGCTGCGCAGGCTGGCGGCAGCCGCCGCCATCTGCTCGACCAGGGCGGCGTTCTGCTGGGTGGCCTGGTCCATGTTTTGCACCGCCTCGCCGATCTGCACCACGCCATCGCTCTGCTCGCCGCTGGCGGCGCTGATCTGCGCCATCAGGTCGGTCACGCGGCGGATGCTGGCCACCACCTCCTGCATGGTGCGGCCGGCCTCGTCGGCCAGCGCACTGCCCTGCGCGACCCGGTCCACGCTCTCGGTGATCAGGCCCTTGATCTCCTTGGCCGCCTGCGCGCTGCGCTGGGCCAGGCCGCGCACCTCGCCGGCCACCACCGCGAAGCCGCGGCCCTGCTCGCCCGCGCGCGCAGCCTCCACGGCGGCGTTGAGCGCCAGGATGTTGGTCTGGAACGCGATGCCGTCGATGACCGAGATGATCTCGGCCATCCGGCGCGCGCTTTCGTCGATGCCCTGCATGGTGCTGACCACCCGCCCCACGACTGCGCCGCCGCGCTCGGCGACGCCGGAGGCGCCGCGGGCCAGCGCATCGCCTTCGCGCGCGCTGTCGGCGTTCTGGCGCACGGTGGCGCTGAGCTGCTCCATGCTCGCGGCCGTCTGCTGCAGCGCGCTGGCCTGGCTTTCGGTGCGGCTCGACAGATCCTGGTTGCCCTGCGCGATCTCGGCGCTGGCGTTGGACACCGCATTCGAGCCCTGGCGCACGCGGTCGACGATCTGCACCAGGTTGCCCTGCATGGCGGCCAGCGACTGCAGCAACAGCGCCACCTCGTCGCGCCCACGCACGTCCAGCGCCCGCGTGAGGTCGCCGCCGGCGATGGCGCCGGAGACCTCCACCGCGTTGCGCAGCGACCGCGCGATGCCGCGCACCAGCGCCACGCCGAAGACCAGCGCGAACAGCACGCCAGCCACCAGCAGGACCAGCGTGGCGGTGCGCACCGCCTCGTAGCGGCTGTGCGAGGCGTTGAACTCCTTGAGCCCTTCGTCGAACTGCACCTGCACCAACGCCACGATGGGCTTGCGCACCTCCTCGTACAGGGGCGCGAGCCTGTCGTCATTGATGCGGCGCGCCTCCTCGTAGCGGCTGGCCAGCAGGGCCTCTTCCATCGGCAGCAGGCCTTCGGCCAGGAAGCGTGCGCGCGCGGCCTCGAAGGCCTTGGCCATCTCGGCTTCCTCGGCGGTCATGGCCGAGGCCATGTAGCGCTTCCAGTGCCTGTCGATCTCGCGCGTGTTGGCCTCCATGCTCTGCAGCCGCGCGCGCGTGGCGTCGGTGCGCTGGTCGACCAGTGCGCTGGTGGCTTCCATGCGGTTGCGCAGCGTCAGCCGCTGGACCTCGGCCAGCTCGTGCAGCGGCTCCATGCGATCGTGGAAGACGGTTTCGAAGGCTGCGTTGGTGCGGCCCATGCCCAGCAGACCGATGGCGCCGATGCCCCCCATCAGCACCACGAGGATGCCGATCAGAAGAGCCAGGCGCGAGGAGATCTTGAGTTTGTTCATGTATGCCTTGTTGCTACCAACCGGAGAAGCCCGCGTGCCTGCATTCGTTGCCCATAAGGCCACAAAGCACGGTACACGGGGACAAGGAGCGACCTTGCATTCTTCTACGCATCACCGTCGCCGGGAACACCTCCGGATCATGCGTTGCAATCAACACAATGGTCTTGACCTTGGTCAAAGTTGATGCCGGTCATGTGCGCGCGGATGCAGCAGCCGGGGCCGGACAATGCCGCGATGAACGACGAAGCACTTTCTCCCGCGGCCGACGGCCCAGTCCAGCAAGCCCGCCTGTGGCGTGACGAGCGCTGGACCGCCGAAGTCATCAAGAACGAGGACGACGACGGCTGGGCCGTGTCCATGACCTTGCGTGGCGAGGCCGAGCCGGCCCTGGTCGGCCCCTGGACCATGGGCCGCGACAAGAAGAACCCCAAGCCGCTGGACGCTGCGGCCTTCCACACGCTGGTGAAGACTGCGGCCGAGGTGCTGCGCCGGCACGAGCAGCAACTGCATGCGCGGCTGCACAAGGAGGTGAGCGTGGGCGCGGGCTCCGAGCGCATCCGCGTGGCCCTGACCATCGTGCCGGACGAGGAGTACCCCTATGCGGTGCTGACGGCGCAGGACGAATCGGGCGAGACCCTGGGCCAGGCCCGCGTCGCGGCCGATTTCAAGCTCAGCGCGGACAGGGCCGAGGCCTGGATCGACAGCGGCTACGCCGCGCGGGTGCGCTGAGCAGGCCCAGGAGCACGGTGAGCGCCTGCTGTCTCAAACCACGAATCGCCGCAGGCGCCGGTACGGCAACCTGTGCTCGTGGTTTGACGCACGCTGTCGCAGAGCAACTCTCGTGGCATGAAGCACGCCTGGGGCAGCAAGCACCTCGTGGTTTGAGGCACGCTCCCTGTACTTGCCTGTCGGGGTTTGAATCACGCCACAGCGCGCACCGTCCTTCGGCAGATGAATCAGCTCGCGTCGTGGGATGACGCTGGCCCCATCGCGGGATGAAGCGGACGCACTCGTCGGATGAGGCGCAGCAACTCGGCGAATGAATCGGAAGGCCTTCTAAATTTCTCATTGCAATCAATGACTTGCAAAAGTATTGGCACCCCGCTAATCACTCTTTAATCGGTCTCTAATCCTTTCTTATTAATCAAATTCTTAATCCGCAAACGCAGCCGCCGTCGATTTCGGCTTGCCGGAATCGATGGCGGAAGGGGTCCGGGGCTTGCCCCGGGCGGTTTCTGGCGCGTGGGCATGCGCGATCGGGTGCGCAAGAAACGGTCTCAAACCACGACAACGGCAGGTCTTCGAACCGGCGTCAAACCACGACAGGCAGGCCTGCTTCAAACCACGATCCAGCCCGCTTGTCGCCCTGGTTCGCCCCAAGCCTGCCTCAACCGACGACAGATCGGGCTTCCAGGCGGCCCGCACGCGGGCTGGTCGACACCACAGGCTGTCTCAAGACACGAACAGCTTGATTCAAACCACGAGACTCCTGCCTCAAGCGACGACAGGCGGCTGCTATCGTCGCGGCCCGATGACCGACCTCGCCACTCTTCCCAAGTCCAAACGCAAGTCCCACGGCATGCTCCTCGCCGGGCCGACCCAACTGCCGCTGTGGGGCGAACGCGTGCGTGGTGCGCCCAATGCACTGGCCCGCTCGGCCCTGTTCACCTGTGCAGACAAGCGCAAGCCGCGCCGCAGCTTCGACCGCCAGGTCATCGTCTCGGTGGCCGGCCAGGAGATCCGCTACACCGGCAAGGAACTGCGCCAGGACGACCTCACCGTGTGGCTGCAGGTCGTCCACCTGGCCCGCATGCAGCCCATCGGCGACCAGGTGGAGGTCTCGGCCAGCTCGCTGGGCGTGGCCATCGGCTGGGGCAACAGCGGCGACACCTACAAGCGCCTGCGCGATTCCATCGCCCGCATGCGCGAAGGCTCGGTCTGGGTCGACAAGCCCAACGGCAAAGGCTTCTCGGGCAACCTGATCATGCGGCTGGAGTGGTCGGATGCGGGCTCCAAGTCGCGCGAGAAGTGGCGGCTCTACCTCGACCCCAACATCCTGGAGCTGTTCCAGCCCGATGCCTTCACCTTGCTCAATGGCGAGGAGCGCCTGGGCTTGACGCCGCTGGCGCAATGGATCTACGGCTTCTTCAGCACCCACGAGACACCGTTTCCCTACAAGGTCGAGACCCTGTTCGGCCTCAGCGGATCGACCGCGACCTGCCTGTCGGGCTTTCGCCGCAACCTGCTGGAAGCGCTGGATGTGCTCAAGGAGCGCCGGCTGATCTCCGACTTCATCTACGACACCAAGACCAAGACCGTGCATGTGCTGCGCCGCCCGCACATGCCCGTGGTCGAGGGCCCGCTCGCAGCCTGAGGACTCCTGCCTCAAACCACGAGGCAGCACTCGTGGTTTGAGGCAGAACCCTGGGCAGCCACCCTGCGGCCCTGTGCCTACTCGGGGTTTGAAGCAGACCCCGTTTTCCGCCCGTGCTACGGCTGCCGCCGCGCCAGATGCCGGTACACCGTGCTGCGGTGCACGCCCAGCAGACGCGCCGCCTGCGCCACATCGTTGCCACTGACCTCCAGCGCCTGCGCGATCGCCGACCGGGTGGCATCGCGCAGGGACTCCGTCCCCGCAAGCGGCCGGTCGAACGCTTCGGCAGGCAGCGCCGGCGCTGCAGGGACCGGCATGGCGTCGCGCAGGGAAGCCGGCAATTCGTCCAGGCCCACCTGGTCGCCCTCCTCCGCCAGCGCCACCAGCGACTTCAGCACGCTGCGCAGCTCACGCACATTGCCGGGCCAGCTGTGCGCGGCGAGCCGGTCCAGCACCTCTTCGCGCAGCCGCAGGCGGCGCTGCTGGCCACCGAGTTCGTCGAACAGCCGCGCGATGAGCGCGCGCCGGTCGGCCCGTTCGCGCAGCGCCGGCACACTGGCCGTGAAGCCGGCCAGCCGGTACATCAGGTCGGCCCGGAAACGGCCGGCCTGCACCATGGCCTGCAGGCTCTGGTGCGTGGCGCAGACCAGGTCGAAATCCACCGCCACGGGCCGGCCGCCGCCGAGCGGCACCACCACGCGGTTCTCCAGCACGCGCAGCAGCCGGCTCTGCAGTCCGATCGGCATCTCCCCGATCTCGTCCAGGAACAGGATGCCACCATCGGCCTCGCGCACGCGGCCCGGGCTGCCGCGCTTGCGCGCGCCGGTGAAGGCGCCGTCCTCGTAACCGAACAGTTCGGCCTCGATCAGGTTCTCCGGCAGCGAGGCACAGTCCAGCGCCACGAACGGGCCGGCGCTGCGCCGGCTGGCCGCATGCAGGCGGCGCGCAAACACGTCCTTGCCGCTGCCGGTCTCGCCGGTCACGAGCACGGGCACGCCCTGGTCGAGCACGCGCGCGGCCTTGGCCAGCAGCGGCGCCACGGGGTCGGCATCGGGGCCGACGTCCTGGGCCTCGCTGGCGCGGCGGCGCGGCGCCGCATGCAGCGGCGCGCCCAGGCGCTCGACCACGCCCGCGATCTGGCGGCCGCCGGGCAGGGTCAACAGGCCGCGCTGGTGCTCCAGCCGGCCCCAGTCGCGGCCCAGCAGGTCGCGGATGTCGCGGTCCAGCAGGCCGGCCCAGTCGCTCTCGAACAGCTCCAGCGCGAGCCGGTTGGCAGCGGCGATGCGGCCGTCGGTGATGACCAGCATGGCTTCGCGCGGCGTGCCGATCAGGCTGGGCCGGGCATGGAAGCGCAGCACGTGGCCGTGGGCACCGGCCAGCAGCATGCGGTGCTCGACCTGCTGGGCCGACATGCGCACCAGGCCCAGCGCGTGCTGGTTCACGCGCTGCGTGTCGCCCGAGATGTCCAGCAGGCCGGCCACCGCGCCGCGGCCGTCCAGGATGGGCGCGGCGGCGCAGCCGAGCTGGGCATAGGGCGCCAGGTAGTGCTCGCCGCCCAGCACCATCACGGCATGGCGCTCGACCAGGGCTGTGCCGATCGCATTGGTGCCGCGCAGGCCTTCGGACCACTCCACGCCCGGCTTGAGCGCGATGCGTTCGGCCTTGGGCAGGAAATCCGGGCTGCCGATCTCGTGCAGGATCAGCCCGCTCGCATCGGTCAGGATCACCACGCAGCCGTTGCCGGCGGCGTGCTCGGCCAGGCCGTCCAGCTCGGGCTGGGCACAGGCCAAGAGGCGCAGCGACTGCTCGCGCCGTTCGTCGAGTTCGCCCTGCGTGATCGGCTCGAGCTGCGGGTGCTGCCAGGGCAGGTGCCGGCTGCGCTGCCAGGAACGCGCGATGGGCTCGGCGACGCCGGTGGCCTCGCGGCCCTGGCGGAAGAACAGTTCGCGGGCCAGGGCGATCGGATCGCACCCGTCGAGCGGGTGGGCCGGGGCGGGGGCGTCCGTCATGGCGTGTCTCCGTTGTGCAAGGTCCGGGCTGGCATCGTAGCGGGCGAGGCCCTGGCCGGTTTGTCGCAAGTTGCGAATTTTCCTGTCGCTTTCCCCGGGTCGCACTGCGGCGGCGCCGCAGCTAGGCTGGCGCCATGGCGATGGATCTTCAACGCCGGCGCATCCTGCGCCAGGCGGCCGCGCTGTGCAGCGCCGGGCCGGCCTTCAGTGCGCACGCGTCGGCCGGCGCACGCGTGGTCGTGGTCGGCGGCGGCTTTGCCGGGGCCAGCTGCGCCGGCGCGCTCAAGCGGCTGTGGCCGCGGCTGCAGGTGCTGCTGTTCGAGCCGCGGCGCCGCTTCGTGGCCGGGCCGATGGCCAACGCCATGCTGGCCGGCCTGCGCGATCCGGCGGCGGTGTCCGCCAGCCCGGCCGGGCTGGCGGCACTGGGCGTGGACTGGCGCGCCGAGGCCATCGCCGAACTCGACCCCGTGCGGTTGCGCGTGCGCGACGGCATGGGCCGTTGGCACGCGGCCGACCGGCTGGTGCTGGCGCCCGGCATCGACCTGGTGTGGGACGGCATCGCGGGCCTGGACGCAGGCAACAGTGCGCGGATGCCGCATGGCTGGCTCGGCGACGCATCGATGCGGGCCCTGGGCCAGCGCTTCGCGGCGCTGCGCGACGGCGCGACCGTGCTGATCGGCGTGCCGGCCCATCCCTACCGCTGCCCGCCCGGGCCCTACGAGCGCGCCAGCCTGTTCGCCTGGGCGCTGCGGGGGCGGCGTGCCAAGCTGCTCGTCGCCGACGCCAAGGACGACTTCAGCCTGCGCCCGCTGTTCCAGCGCGCCTGGGGGCGGCTGCCCGGCAGCGTGGAATGGTGGCCGCGCGCCCAGGGTGGCGAGGTCGTGGCGGTGGACACGGCACGCGGCGAGGTGCGCCTGGCCGGCGGCGAACGCCTGCGGCCCGACCTGGCCTGCATCATCCCGGCCCAGCAGGCCGCTGCGCCGTGCCACGCGGCCGACCTGGTGGACGAGACCGGCTGGTGTCCGGTGCAGGCCGACAGCTTCGCCTCGCTGCGCCACGCGGGCGTGCACGTGCTGGGCGATGCCGCCGCGGCCTACCCCTTGCCCAAGTCGGCCATGGCGGCCCACAGCGCCGCGCTGGCCTGTGCCGCGGCCATCTGCGCAGCGCTTCGTGGAGAGGCGGCGCCGCCTCCCCCTGTGCTGCAGAGCCAGTGCTACAGCCTGCTGGCGCCCGAGGAGGCCATCGCACTGCACGGCGACTACGCCGCGCTGGCCGGCCGCATGTCGGCGCTGCAGCAACGCATCGCTGACGATGGCGACGCCGCGCAGCGGGCCCGGGAAGCGCGCGCGGCCCAGGCCTGGTGGCGCGCCCTGCTGCGCGACAGCTTCGCGGGTCAGTGACCCAGCCTGGGCAGGCTGCCGGCCTCCACCGCCGGGTACAGGTGCATCACGGTGCGTTGCCACTCGGCCTGCAGCACCGCGAGCCGGCGCAGCCGCTCGGGCGCCTGCAACCGCATCACCTCGTTCATGTCCAGCCCCTGGGCTGCCGCCTCGCGCAGCGTGCGTTGCACCCAGAGCAGGTAGTCGCGGGTCTGGGCGATGGCCTCGGGGCCGCGCACCACCGGCCCGTGGCCCGGCACCAGCACGCGCACAGGCAGCCGCGCGAGCCGGTCCAGCGCGTCCAGCCAGGCCGGCAGGTCGGCGTCGGCCGTGGTCGGTGCACGCTCGAAGAACACCAGGTCGCCCGCGAACAGGCTGCCCGTGGCCTCGTCGAAGACCGCGAGATCGGCGCTGCTGTGGCCCTGCAGCGCGATCAGCTGCAGCCGGCGGCCGCCGAACGCCACCGCATCGGGCGTGGGCGTGGCCAGCGCGCCAGGCGCCTGCACCGCGGTGCCGGCCATGGCGCTGCCCACGAGCAGGTAGAGGTTCTGGGCCAGCTGGTCGCCGCCCTGCGCGATGCGCTCGGCCGTGGCCGGCAGGGCCTGGACCGGCACGTCGGCATAGGCCTGGTTGCCCAGGAAATGGTCGGGGTGGGCGTGCGTGATGTAGACCTGCACCACGTCGTGGCCGGTCGCCGCCCGCACCGCCGCGCGTTGTGCCTGGCCATAGCGCAGCGAGGCTCCGGTGTCGATGACCACGGTACCGGCCGGCGTGCCGATGAAGCCGGTGTTGGCGATGTCGCCGCCATTGGCGCGGCTGAAGTGCTCGCGCGCACCCTCGAGCACGTAGACGCCATCGGCCACGCGCTGCGGCTGGGGAAAGTCGCGCGCGAACGCCGCGGTGCCGAACAACAGGAGCCCCAGCCCCACGGAGCGGATCTGCCGGATCTGCCTCATGGCACGACCTGCGCCGCGATCCGGTTGCCCTGCGTGTCGCGCCCTTCGATGCGCACGGCACCGCGGTACTGCAGGTCCACGCTCAGCATGGGGTTCTCGGCCACGGGCTCGTGCAGCTGCAGCCGCACGAGCTCCTGCCCCGCGGCATCGCGCAGTGCGAGCCGGTCCACATGGAACACCGGGATGCCGCCGGCCAGGCCCGTGTCCATGGGGTGCACCACGCGCAGGCGCAAGCGGCTCGCGCCGGCGGGCCGCGGCCACAGCCGCGCCGAGACTTCGCCCAGTCGCTCCTGCCAGGCCGCATTGCCGCTGCCCTGGCTGGGCATGGTGCAGCCCCCGCCCGCGGCCGCCACCCAGGCGCCGCCCACGTGCCAGGTGCCGCCCCGCGTGCGCACGGCCGCACGCACCGGCGTCGACTGCTCGACCTTGATGCGCAGGGCCAGCGCCCCACCCGCCCGGCCGGGCCAATAGTCCAGCACCTGCGGGATCGGGTTCAGGTCGGCGAACACGCGCACCTGGTCCACGTCGGCCAGACCGTCGAAACGCACCTCCACGGGCACGGCCATCGGGTCTTCCGCACTGTGCGGCATGGCCACCTGCACGCGCGCATCGAACACCACGGCCTCGCTGCCGAGCATGCGCTGGCGCATGCCGTTCCACAGCGGCGAGCGCAAAGGATCGTCCGCAGCCAGCGCGGGCAGGAGCTGGCCGAGCAGGCACAGCAGCAGCAAGGTTCGCATCGACGCCTTTCCGGTAGGAGCCGCATGCTAGGGCTGCGGCGCGCGCACAGCGTGTCGCAAAGCGCGAATCTTCTCAGCGCTTTCCCCGGGGGCCGCACCGGCTGCGACTACAGTTGCGGCCTGATCCACAGTCCCGCGCGCATGGCACGGGCGCGCAAGCAGAGCACGTGTCGGTCCCAGCGGATTCCCCCTCCATCGCATACCCGCCGCCGTGGCCCCGGCGCCATCCCGGCGCGGGGCTGGTGCGTGGCGTGCTGGGCTCGCTGCTGGTGCACGCGCTGGTGCTGAGCCTGACCTTCGGCAGCGCCGAGTTCGGCCTGCCGGGCCTGGGCCTGCCCTGGCAGGAGCGGCGCGGCGAAGTGCCCGCGCTGCGCGTGGTGCTCGAACCCGCCGCGGCGCCGAGCCCACCGGCACCGGCCGCGCCTGGCACGGACATGGCGCCCGCCGTCGGCCGCCGGGCGCCCTCCCTGTCCGCCGCGCCGTTTGCCGCACCTGCCGCGCCGGCACCGGTGCCCGGCACTGCAGTGCTGGCGATGCCATCCGTCCACACCGGAAGCGACACCACGCAGCAGGCAGCTGCGCAAGACGCGGCAGAACGCCGGGACGCCGGTCTGCAGGCCACCGAGGCCGTGCGTGCCGAGACGGAACGGTTGGAGGCAGAGCGGGCCGAGGCCAGCCGCCAGGCTGCCCTGGAGGCAGCCCAGCGCGCTCAGGCACGGGCACGCGAAGCGGCGCTGGCAGCGCAACAGGAGGCTGCCCGAGCGCAGGCAGCGCAGGCCGAGGCGGCTCGCCTGGCGATGGAGCACCAGGAGGCTGCCGCGCAACAGGCCGAGCAGTTGGCCGCACTGGAACACCAGGACACCGAGCGTCAACAGGCTGCGCGCGCCCAGGCCGCGCAGCAGGAAGACGCCCGGCAGCAGGCCGAAGCGGACCGGCTCGCGGTCGAACGCGCGGCGGCCGAGCAGCAACTCGTCGCGCAGCAGGCGGCCCAGGCCGCCGAATCAGCGCGGCTGCAGGCTGCGCGACACGCTGCCGCGGAACAGGAGCTTGCGCTCCAGCAGGCTGCGCGTGCGCAAGCCGTGCGGCAGGAAACCGCGCGCGCCGAAGCCGCAAGGCAAGCCGCTGCGCAGCAGGAGGCGGAGCGCCAGGAGCGCGCCAGGGAAGAGGAGCAACGGCAGGACGTTGCGCGCCAGGAGGCCGTTCGCGCCGACGCCGAGCGGCAGGATGCCGAACGTGCCGCAGACGCACGCCGGGCCGCCGCGCAGCAGGAGGCCGCGCGCCAGGCGAGCGCGACGGCCGAGGCCGCCCGGCAGGAGGCCCTGCGCCAGGAGGCCGTGCGTGCCGAAGCGGCCCGCCAGGAAGCCGCACGCGAGGAGTCGGTCCAGCGAGAGACCCTGCGCCAGGCCGCCGCGCAACAGGAAGCGGCTCGCCAGGAAAGTGCCAGGGCCGAAGCCGCGCGACAGGAAGCCGCACGCGCCGAAGCCGCCAGGCAGGAAGCTGCGCGGCAGGAAGCGGCTCGTGCAGAAGCCGCTCGTGCAGAAGCCGCGCGCCAGCAGGCCGAACGCGCCGAGGCCGCGCGACAAGCGGCCGCACAACAGGAAGCGGCGCGCCAGGACAACGCCAGGGCCGAAGCGGCCCGGCAGGAGGCGGCACGCGAGGAGGCGGCGCGGGCGCAGGCGGCTGCGCAAGAAGCCGCTGCCCGCCAGCAAGCCGAGCAGCGCCAGGCTTCCGCCGCCAGTGAAGCGGCCCAGCGCGAGGCCGCCAAGCGCGAGGCGGCGCGCGCCTACGAAGCCCAGCGCGAAGAGCGGCTGCGCGCGATCGGCCGGCAGCTGAACGCCGAGGCCGACCAGCGCGCCGCCGCCGAAGCCGCGGCGCGCGCGGGGCCCGACCTGCCCTCGTCCTGGAGCCATGCCAGGCGCGGCCGCAACCTCGCGCGCGGCGATCCGAACGAAGACTTGCGTCTATACGGCGACGCCTGGAGCCGCAAGATCGAACTCGACACGCCCACCGAGCAGGTGCGCGCACTGCTCCAGCAGCCGCACCAGCCCCCGGTCGTGACGGTCGCCGTGCGCCGCGACGGCTCGGTGGAGGCCATCACCTTCGTGCGCTCCAGCGGCGTCGCGGCCATCGACGAGGCGGTGCGCGGCATCGTGCAGGGCCAGGCCAACTACCCGGCTTTCCCGCCCCGGCTGGCGCGCGACTTCGACGTGGTGGAGATCCGCCGCACCTGGCATTTCGACGTGGCGATCCGGCTGTACTAGGCAAACCCCGCGGCTGTCGCAAGCCGCGACAGACGCGTCGCCGCCTGCGCACCGGCGCTGTCGCAATTCGCGGCAGGCCAGTCCGCCCCGCATGCTTCTCCCTCTGAGCACCCCCTCGGTGTTTGTCCCAGGCCCACCGGGCCTGCCGCTTGCACTGGTCCAGGCCAGCCACCGCATGTCGCGGGGCCATCACTGACAGACGGAGTCAACAATGGACATGCTCGAACCCGGCAAATTCGGTACCGCCGTGCCTTTCAAGAAGCGCTATGGCAACTTCATCGGCGGCACCTGGGTGGAGCCGGTGGACGGCCAGTACTTCGAGAACATCACGCCGATCACGGGCAAGCCGTTCTGCGAAGTGCCGCGCTCCAAGGCGGCCGACATCGAACTGGCGCTGGACGCCGCACACAAGGCCAAGGCCGCCTGGGGCAAGACCTCCACCACGGAGCGCGCCAACATCCTCAACAGGATCGCCGACCGCATGCAGGAGAACATCGAGCTGCTGGCCACGGCCGAGACCTGGGACAACGGCAAGCCGATCCGCGAGACCATGGCCGCCGACCTGCCGCTGGGCATCGACCACTTCCGCTACTTCGCGGCCTGCGTGCGCGCCCAGGAAGGCGGCATCAGCCAGATCGACCACGAGACCTACGCCTACCACTTCCACGAACCCATCGGCGTCGTGGGCCAGATCATTCCCTGGAATTTCCCGCTGCTGATGGCGATCTGGAAGCTGGCACCCGCGCTGGCCGCCGGCAACTGCGTGGTCCTGAAGCCCGCCGAGCAGACGCCGGTCTCCATCCTGGTGCTGGCCGAACTGATCGGCGACCTGCTGCCGCCCGGCGTGCTGAACATCGTGAACGGCTTCGGCGTGGAGGCCGGCAAGCCGCTGGCATCGTCCAACCGCATCGGCAAGATCGCGTTCACGGGCGAGACCACCACGGGCCGGCTGATCTCGCAGTACGCCAGCCAGAACCTGATCCCCGTGACGCTGGAACTCGGCGGCAAGAGCCCCAACATCTTCTTCGCCGACGTGCTCGACAAGGACGACGGCTTCTTCGACAAGGCGCTCGAAGGCTTCGCGATGTTCGCGCTGAACCAGGGCGAGGTCTGCACCTGCCCGAGCCGCGCGCTGATCCAGGAATCCATCTACGACCGCTTCATGGAACGCGCGCTGGCCCGCGTGAAGGCCATCAAGCAGGGCAGCCCGCTGGACATGGCCACCATGATCGGCGCGCAGGCCTCGGGCGAGCAGCTGGAGAAGATCCTCTCCTACCTGGACATCGGCCGCCAGGAAGGCGCTGCCGTGCTGACCGGTGGTGCGCGCGCCCAGCTCGACGGCGACCTGGCCGGCGGCTACTACGTGCAGCCGACCGTGTTCCTGGGCCACAACAAGATGCGCATCTTCCAGGAGGAGATCTTCGGCCCGGTGGTCTCGGTCACCACCTTCAAGGACGAAGACGAAGCGCTGGCGATCGCCAACGACACGCTGTACGGCCTGGGCGCCGGCGTCTGGAGCCGCGACATGAACCGCGCCTTCCGCATGGGCAAGGGCATCCAGGCCGGCCGCGTGTGGACCAACTGCTACCACCAATACCCCGCGCACGCGGCCTTCGGCGGCTACAAGCAGTCGGGCATCGGCCGCGAGAACCACAAGATGATGCTGGACCACTACCAGCAGACCAAGAACCTCCTGGTCAGCTACAGCGAAAGCAAGCTGGGCTTCTTCTGATCTGCTGACACCCCGTTGTGCCCACGCCTGGCGCACCAGGCTGGGCTGCCGCATGCCCGAACGACGACGAGACACCCCCATGAAGATCGCACGCCCCCTGATCGCGGCGCTGGCCCTGGCCCTGGCCGGCAGCGCGTTCGCCCACGGCGACATGGCCCCGCAGGCCGTGGACACCCACACCCTGCCCCAGCTCGGCGACAAGCCGCTGGACGACAACCCCTACAGCCCGACCGGTAGCAAGGCGTCTGCCAACGGCGAGGCCGTGCGCATCGGCAGCTCGGCCTACAACGCCAACTGCGCGCGCTGCCACGGGCTGGAGGCCAAGTCCGGCGGCATCGCGCCCGACCTGCGCAAGCTCAACGCCGACTGCGGCGATGCCAAGAAGCCCGACAAGGCCTGCATGGCCGAGATGGACCAGTACTTCCTCGCCACCGTGATGCAGGGCCGCACGCGCGACGGCCGCGTCTACATGCCACCGTTCAAGGAGATCTTCACGCAGGAGGCCATCTGGGCCATCCGCAGCTACGTCGACACCAAGAAGCCCGATTGACACAAGTCCAACCACCGAGGAGACCATCCATGCACAAGACCACCATCGCCATCGCCGCAGCCCTGCTGCTGGCCACGGCCGCCCACGCGCAGCCCGACAGCCCCACCGTCAGCTGGGACGAGATCGCCAACGACCACGCCAGCACCAAGGACGTGCTGTCCTACGGCATGGGCCTGAAGGGCCAGCGCTTCTCCACGCTCAAGCAGATCGACCGCAGCAACGTGGCCAGGCTCACGCCGGCCTGGAGTTTCTCGTTCGGCGGCGAGAAGCAGCGCGGCCAGGAGACGCAGGCCCTGGTGCACGCGGGCGTGGTCTATGTGACGGCCTCGTACTCGCGCATGTTCGCGCTCGACGCCAAGACCGGCAAACAGCTCTGGGCCTACGAGCACCGCCTGCCCGACGACATCCGCCCCTGCTGCGACGTGGTCAACCGCGGCGCCGCGATCTACGGCGACAAGGTCTACTTCGGCACACTCGATGCACGCGTCGTGGCGCTCAACAAGGACACCGGCAAGGTGGTCTGGAACAAGAAGTTCGGCGACCACAAGGTGGGCTACACCATGACCGGCGCGCCCACGCTCGTGAAGGAGAAGAACGGCCGCGTGCTGCTGATCCACGGCAGCTCGGGTGACGAGTTCGGCGTGGTCGGCTGGCTGTTCGCGCGCGACCCCGAGACCGGCGAGGAGGTCTGGGCGCGTCCGCTGGTCGAAGGCCACCAGGGCCGGCTCGACGGCAAGCCCGGCACGCACACGGGCGACCCCAAGGCACCGTCGTGGCCCGCCGACCCCAAGAGCGCCACGGGCAAGGTCCAGCCCTGGAGCCAGGGCGGCGGCGCGCCGTGGCAGAGCGCGACCTACGACCCCGAGACCAACACCATCGTGATCGGCGCCGGCAACCCCGCGCCCTGGAACGGCAACCTGCGCACGGCGCCCGGCGCCGACGCGTCCAAGTACGACAGCCTGTTCACCTCGGGCCAGGCCTATGTCGATGCGACCACGGGCGAGCTCAAGGGCTTCTTCCAGCACACGCCCAACGACACCTGGGACTTCTCGGGCAACAACGAGATCGTGCTGTTCGACTACAAGGACAAGAACGGCAAGACCATCAAGGCCGGTGCCCATGCCGACCGCAACGGTTTCTTCTTCGTCACCGACGTGAACAAGCTGGCGACCGGCGCGGGCTACCCGAACAAGCCCACGGCGCTGCTGGCGGCCTACCCCTTCGTGGACGGCATCACCTGGGCCAAGGGCTTCGACCTCAAGACGGGCAGGCCGATCGAGAACCCGAACCAGCGGCCCAAGCAGCCGGCCGAGGGCCAGGACAAGGGCGAATCGGTGTTCGTCTCGCCCCCGTTCCTGGGCGGCAAGAACTGGAACCCGATGAGCTACAGCCCCGAGACTGGCCTGTTCTACATCGCGGCCAACCACTGGGGCATGGACTACTGGGCCGAGCACCTGGCCTACAAGCCCGGATCGGCCTACCTGGGCATGGGTTTCCGCATCAAGCGCCTGCACGACGACCATGTGGGCACGCTGCGCGCGCTGGACCCGCAGACCGGCAAGATCGCCTGGGAGAAGAAGGAGGTCTATCCGCTGTGGGCCGGCACGCTGGCCACGGCCGGCGGCCTGGTGGTGACGGGCACCTCGAACGGCTACGTGAAGGTCTTCGACGCGAAGAACGGCGACGAACTCTGGAAGTTCCAGACCGGCTCGGGGATCATCGCGATCCCGACCACCTGGGAGCAGGACGGCGAGCAGTACATCGGCATCGCCTCGGGCTACGGCGGCGCCGTGCCGCTGTGGGGCGGCGACATGGCCGACCTGACCAAGACCGTCACGCAGGGCGGCTCGTTCTGGGTGTTCAAGCTGCCCAAGAGCTGAGCATGCAGCCGCTTCGCATCCTCCTGGGCGCGGCGGCGCTGGCAGCATCCCTGGGTGCTGCAGCGCAGACTGCCGACAAGCCGACCTGCACCCCCGGCCCGCGCGCGCAATGCGCCGGTGCCGACCTGCGCTTCGCCAACCTCGTCGGCAAGGACCTGCAGGGCGCGAACTTCCGCGGTGCGAACCTGGACCGTGCCGACCTGCGCGCGGCCAACCTGGTCGGCGCGGACTTCACCGACGCCAGCGCGCTGGCCGCGCAGTTCGGCAAGGCCTACCTGGCACAAGCGCGCTTCGTGCGCGCCCGGCTGGTCGGCGCGGACTTCGAATCGGCGCGCATGAGCAAGTCCGACTTCATGCAGGCCGACCTGTCGGCCGCCAACCTCTCGGGCGCCTGGTCCATCGGCACCCGCTACGAGGGTGCGCGACTGGACAGCGCCGACGTGCAGGAGACCAAGTTCAGCACGTCGACCTTCCGCAATGCGTCGATGCGCGGCACCAAGCTGCGCTTCGCGGTGTTCTCCGATGTGGATTTCGAGGGCTGCACGGGCTGCCCCGTCGATTGGTAAGAGATGACCCCCATGAAAACCTGCTTCCTCGCATGCGCCGGTGTGCTGCTGGCCGGTGCCGCCCAGGCCAGGACCTGCGCGCTCACCATCGGCTCCACCGACCAGATGCAGTTCGACCAGGCCGAGCTCAAGGTCGCGGCCGACTGCACCACGGTCGAGCTGACGCTCCAGCACACCGGCCAGCTGCCGGCCACGGCCATGGGCCACAACTGGGTGCTGACCGAGACAGCGGCCATGCGCTCGGTGGCGCTGGCCGGCATGAACGCCGGCGTGGCGGCAAACTACGTCAAGCCTGGCGACGAACGCGTCATCGCCGCCACGCCGGTCATCGGTGGCGGCGCGAGCACCAAGATCAGCTTTTCCACTGCCAAGCTCACCAAGGGCGGCGACTACAGCTTCTTCTGCTCCTTCCCCGGCCACTGGTCGGTGATGAAGGGCAAGCTGGTCTTCGGGTGATGCCATGGTGGACCGCGTCACCGCAACGCCGGCCGCGCTGGTGCTGATCGCGCAGCTGCGCACGCGGCACGGCCCGCTGATGTTCCACCAGTCGGGCGGCTGCTGCGACGGCAGCGCGCCCATGTGCTACGGCGCCGGCGAGTTCATCGTGGGCGACTACGACCGGCTGCTCGGCAGCATCGGCGGCATGCCGTTCTACATCAGCGGGCCGCAGTTCGAATACTGGCAGCACACCCAGCTCATCATCGACGTGGTGCCGGGCCGCGGCGGCATGTTCTCGCTGGAGGGACCGACGGGCCAGCGCTTTCTGACGCGTTCGCGGCTGTTCACGGACGCCGAATGGGCCGAACTGCAGGCTACGGAAAGCGCGGGAAAAGCCGATACCGCGTGAACGGGCCGCCATCCGGGCGCCCCGCCCCTACCGAGGTGCCCGACCCGCATGACCACCGTATCCGCCGTCGGCAGCACGCCATGGCCCGCCAGCGCGGCCCTGGCGCGCCAGCCCGTGGCCGAGGCCACCGCCACGCCACCGTCCACCGTGCTGCAACTCGGGCGCAGCGAACCCGCGTCCACGGTCTACGACCGCCCGACCGGCCCGACCCGCAGCTGGGCCAGCGCGCCCGGCGACGCGATCAGCAGCCTGATGCAGCGCAACGCTGCCAACGGCACGGGCAGCCTGGCGTCGCAGTGGCGCGGCCTGGGCGGCGCCCTGCTCACGCGGCTGGCCGAACAAGGCGGCGACTACCGGCAGACGCTGGTGCAGCACGCCAGCGGCGTGGCGGCCAGCGATGCGCTGGCCAGCGCGCGCGACAGCGCCGTGACACTGCAGCTGCGCATCCGCACGCAGTCGGGCGCGACGGTGGAACTGTCCATCGCCGTCCACCGCGGATCGGGCCAGGTCCAGGGCGGCCTGCAGGTCGACATGCGCAGCAGCGGCGCGCTGACCGACGCCGAGCGCCAGGCCCTGGGTGCGCTGGCCGAGGGCTTCGACAAGGCCCTCGCCGGCCTGGGCCGTGCGGACCAGCCGCAGCTGGAGCTGTCCGGCCTGCTGGCCTACGACACCAAGCAGCTGTCATCCATCGAACTCACGGTGCGCAATCCCCGGGCCGACGACCCGCTGCGCAGCTTCAGCCTGCAGGCCAATGCGCGCGAGAAACGCATCGACATGCAGGGCACGGCCGGCGACTTGTCGCTGCGCCTGGACGCCGCCCAGCCGCTGGCAGCCGCGCGCGAGGAGCTGCGCCAGGCCAGCATCGCGCAGTACCTCACGCAGTTCGATGCGGCTGCAGACCGCGGCCACATCGGTGCCGAACTCGTGGAGCAACTGCGCCAGGCTTTCGCGCAGTTGCACGGCGCCAACGATGGCCAGGCGCAGGCGCTGGACGGCACACCACAGGCGGTGCAGAACCAGGTGGCACCGCTGCTCAGCGGACTGGCCGACTTCGAACTGCGCATCGCAGGCGAGTCCAGCAAGACCAACCAGAATGGCTACCTCACCGAGGTCAGCCAGGCCCGCTACGCCGTGGCGCAGCAGACCAACGTGCAGCGCACGAGTGCCACGGGGGACATCACCGTGACGCAGACGCGCAGCGCCGTGCTGCAGGCGCAGTACCTGCGTGCACTCGGCGAGGCCGAGATCGACCTGAAGGGCGGCAACTACCACCGCACCGACATCGACGACCAGAGCCGTGGCACGACCACGGTGGCGACGGCCCACGGCCGGCTCGTGCGCGCCGACGCCCAGCAGGCAGACCGGCAGCTGCTGACCTATGCCAAGCTGCTGAACCACCGCGCCGTGGAGACGCACACCGAGCCGCGTGAGCGACACACACGCGAGGATCTGCTGCCCGGCGTGCGGTAGATTGCGGCCCTTTCGGCCGCCCTCTTCCGCATGACCAGCACCATCACCCGACCCGCCCGTGCGCCGCGCCCTCTGGCCGGCGTGCGCATCCTGAGCCTGGCGCTCAACCTGCCCGGCCCCGCCGCGCTGATGCGCTGCCGCGCCATGGGCGCGACCTGCGTCAAGCTGGAACCGCCCGCGCCCGACGGCGGCCCGGGCGACCCCATGGCCATCTACGCGCCGGGCGCCTACGCCACCCTGCACGACGGCGTGCGCGTGCTGCAGGCCAACCTCAAGCTGGAGGCAGGCCAGAAAGCGCTGCACCGCGAACTGGCGCGCACCGACGTGTTGCTGACCTCGTTCCGGCCCTCGGCACTGGCCAAGCTCGACCTCGGCTGGCGCAAGCTGCACAAGCTCTACCCGCAGCTCTCGCAGGTGGCCATCGTGGGCGCCACCGGCGAACGCGCCGAGGAGCCCGGCCACGACCTGACCTACGTGGCCGAGCACGGCCTGGTCAATGGCCTGGAGCTGCCGCCGACGCTGTATGCCGACATGGGCGGCTCGCTGGCGGCCAGCGAGGCCGTGCTGCAGGCCCAGCTGCTGCGCGCGGCCAAGGGCACGGGCCAGTTCCTCGAAGTGGCGCTGGCCGATGCCGCGGCCTACCTCGCGCTGCCGCGCACCTGGGGCCTCACCACACCGCAGGGCTCGGTCGGTGGTGCGCATGCCGGCTACCGCGTCTACCCCTGCAAGGACGGCCGCGTGGCCGTGGCCGCGCTGGAGCCGCATTTCGCCAAGGCGCTGTGCCTGGCTGCCGGCGTGGCGGACGCTTCGCGCAAGGGCATGCTGGCGCGCTCCACGCACGAGGCCGTGGCGGCCTTCTTCGCCGCGCGCACGCGCAAGCAGCTGGAAAAGCTGGGGCACGAACAGGACATCCCGCTGCACGGTCTGCCGCGCTGATGCTGCGCTGCATCTGCTTCGACTGGGGCGGCACGCTGATGTCCGAGGACGGTCCGCAAGACCGTGCCATGGCGCTGTGGCCGCAGGTCGAGGCGATGCCGGGCGCGCACGCCACGCTGGCCGCACTCGCCGCGCGCTGGCCCTTGCACATCGCGACCAACGCCAGCGTGTCCACGCGGCCGCTGATCGCGCTGGCGTTGGAGCGTGCCGGCCTGCTGCAGCACTTCCAGCACATCTTTTGCTTCACCGAGATCGGCGCACGCAAGGACCAGCCGGTCTTCTGGCAGGCCGTGCAGGCCACCACCGGCGTGCCGCTGCACGAGACCGCGATGGTCGGCGATTCGCTGGAACAGGATGTGCTGGGACCGGCGCGCTTCGGGGTGCGCACGGTCTGGTTCAACGCGGATGGCGCGCGGCCGACGCCGCCGCTGCCAGTGGCCGAGGTGCACGGCCTGGCGGCGTTGGCGCCCTACTTCCTGGCCTTGTCCAGTTCCTCGCGGTAGAGCTTGACCAGCGCCGGGTCATAGCTTGCCGCGAACTTGTCGGCCACCGGTGCCGTCAGCTCGCGCATGCGTGCCAGCACGGGCGCAGGCACGTCGTTGACCTGCATCTTGCCTTCCAGTTCCTTGCGCGCGGCGACCGAGGTGTCGCGGCTCAGCTTGCGCTGGTAGGCGCCAGCTTCGGTGGCGGCGTTCTGCAGAATCTTCTGCTCGGCAGCGCTGAGCTTGTCCCAGAAGCGCTTGCTGACCAGCACCGGGCTCGCGGTGTAGACATGGTTGGTCACGCTGAGGTACTTCTGCACCTCGAACAGCTTGGCGCTCAGCGTGATCGCGAACGGGTTCTCCTGCGCGTCCATGGCCTTGGACTCGAGCGCGCCATACAGCTCGGGGAAGGCCAGGGGCACGGGGTTGGTGCCGAGCGCGGCAAAGCTCTCGATGAACATCGGGTTCGGAATCACGCGGACCTTCAGGCCCTTCAGGTCCTCCACGGTCTGGACCGGCCGGCGGCTGTTGGTGAACTGGCGAAAGCCGGCTTCCCAGAAGCCCAGGCCGACCAGGTTCTTGTCAGGCAGCCGCTGCAGCAACGCCTGGCCGAACGGCCCCTGCAGCAGCGCATCGGCCTGCTCGCCGCGCGTGAACGAGAACGGGATGTCCAGCAGCGTGAACTCCTTGACCGACGCGCCCGTGACCGTGGCCGACAGCACCACCATCTCCTGCACGCCGCCCTGCGTGGCGCTGAACTGCTGCTGCTCACCGCCCAGCGTGCTCGCGGCGAACTCCTTGACCGTGATCTTGCCGCCGCTGCGCGCCGCCACCAGTTCGGCGAACTTCTGCACGCCCATGGACAGATGGTGGCCCTGCGGATTGACGTGGCCGAACTTGATCACGCGTTCCTGGATGTCCTGGGCCGTGGCTGCCGCGCTGGCAGCGAGCAACAGGATGGACGCCATGTGCTTGCTCATCTTCAAAACCGTCTCCTCCCAAAGTCTGGCGGCGATTCTAGGCGGCAGAATTGAATGTCTTTCAGATCAGAAAATAGTTTCCAGGAGATTCCATGCAAACAAGCGATGGCGTGCGCTGCGTCGTACCAAGCAGCGACGTGCTCGGCGAAACCCCGCTGTGGTGCGAGCAGACCCAGAGCCTGCTGTGGCTGGACATCGAGCAGGCGCGGCTGCAGCGCTTCCATCCGGCCAGCGGTCGGCACGACGTCTGGCAGTTCGACGAGCGCTACCTGGGCACGCTGGCGCTGCTGCGGCGCCCGGGCCGCGTGCTGCTGGGCGTCGACCTCGCGCTGGAGACCTTCGATCTCGGCACGGGCGCGCGCGAGACGCTGTGCCAGGTCGAACCCGTGGGCATGGACAACCGTCTCAACGACGGGCGCTGCGACAGCCGCGGGCGTCTGTGGGTCGGCACCATGGACAACCAGCTCTCCCGCGGCAACGGAGGCTTTTACCGTGTGGACCCGGACGGCCGCGTGCACCGCCAGTTCGGCGACGTGGTCGTGTCCAACACAGTGGCGCTGTCGCCGTCGGAGGACACCCTGTACTTTTCCGACACCCGCCGCTACACGACCTGGCGCTTCGGGCTGGACGTGGGCGCCGGCACGCTGGGGCCGCGCGAGGTCTTCGTCGACTACAGCGCCCAGCGCGACCGGCCCGATGGCGCCTGCGTCGACAGCCAGGGCTACGTGTGGAACGCCATCTTCGCGGGCGGCCGCGTGGTGCGCTACGCGCCCGATGGCACGGTGGACCGCGTGCTCACGCTGCCCGTCAGCAACCCGACCTGCGTGTGCTTCGGCGGCCCGGACCTGCGCACCCTGTTCATCACCACCGCACGGCGCTTTCTCACGCGCGCGCAGTTGCGCGCCGAGCCGTGGGCGGGCGCGCTGCTCGCCATCGATGTCGGTGTGGCCGGCCTGGCCGAGCGGCGCTTCGGGCTGGATTGAGACCCACCCAGGGCCTGGCCCCGATGCAGCTCAGGTGTTCGGCCGCCAGTTGCCGTGGAAGCCGAATGGCACCCGGTGCGGCAGGTGGGCGGTGCCCAGCGGCCCTGCCGTGATGTCCATGGCGTCGAGGACCAGCAGGTCGCTGCGGTTGTGCTGGCCGCGCCACGCCACGGCCAGCAACCAGCCATCGCCTTCGCCGGCCTGTGCGGACCGGGGCACGAAGACCGGCTCGGAGACGACGTCGCCCGCGGGCAGCGTGTAGGTTTGCCGCTGGCCCGTCGAGAAGTCGAAGCGCGCGAGGCTGTCGAACAACACGCTTTGCGCGTCGTCCCGCGCACGCGGGCTCGCGTGGCAGGTGTAGAAGCCGTAGCGGTTGCGCAGGCCGGTGTAGCGCTCGTCGATGCGTGGAAACTCCGCGACCAGATCGTCCAGGTACGCGCGCTGAAAGTGCGGCGAGCCGCTCGCCAAGTCGAACGTCCACCGGCACAGGCGGGCGGCCATGGCCCCGGGGTCGCCGGGCCTGCCTTGCGCATCGGGCAGGCCCGGTGCGACCTCGGCCTGCATCACGTAGGCGACCACGGTGTCGCCGTTGTCGCCCGCATCCCAGGCATTCATCACATGGAACACGTGGCAGGCCGGCGCCTCGAACCAGCGCAGCGTATCGGTCGATTGGCCGCGCCGCATCACCCCGACATGGGTGCGCTTGCCCGGCTCCCAGGCCAGCAGCGGCTGGCCGCGCATGGCCCGCTCCACGCTGGTGGTCAGCGGCATCACGGGGAACAGCACGTGCCGGCGTGTCAGCATGAAGTCGTGCGCCATGCTGGCGTACGGCGCGTCGAACGACTGGACCTGCTGCACGGCACAGTCCTTGTCCATCACGCCGTAGAGCATGCCGGGCGTGCCGGGGCCCTCGGGCGAATAGGCGAAGAAATGCAATTCCCCCGTGGCGGCATCGACCTTGGGGTGTGCGGTGCACCGGCTGGCCAGTTGGCCGCCGAAGCTCTGGTGCCCTTTCGACGCCAGCGTGAGGCCGTCCAGCTCGAACGGCTGGTGCGATTCTTCCAGTGCAAACAAGCGCCCGCCGTGCCACAGCACGTTGGTGTTGGCCGTGCCGCTGTTGTGCCCCAGCGCGGCGGGGTCGCTGGTCGCGGGGTTGCCGAAGGAGCCGAACAGCGCGCGGCCGGCCTGGTGCTCCAGTTGCCACTTGGGCGTGCGGGCCCAGCGGTTGCGGTAGGCGACCTGTCCCTTGTCGAGAAAGAAGGCGTGGACCATGCCGTCGCCGCTGAACCAGTGGTACTGGTCGTCACGCGGGTCGTGCTGCGGATTGGGGCCGACCCGGTAGAGGGCGCCGGACAGCTGCGCGGGAATCTGGCCCGTCACCGCGAGCGCGGACAACTCGAGCTCCTCGCGCAAGGGCGCAAAGTTGCCGCTGTAGAAATGCCGGGTGTTGCGTGGCAGCGTGGATGGCGCCGAATGCATGGCTGCGTCCTGGTGGGTCACGGGGTGGCGATCGGCATGGCTGCGGCGACGTAGGCCGCGAGCGCCGCGTCGATGCCCGAGCCGCGGCGCAGCGCGGGCGTGTTCTGCAATGCGGTCTGCAACTTGGCCTGCAGCCGGGCGTCACCACCGGCCTTGGCCAGGGCCAGTGCCTGCCACCGCAGCGCGAGCGGTCGCATGGCCTCGCTGTCCGGCGCCAGGCCACGCAGCATGCAGTCCCGCACGGCGCGGATCAGCGGCGGCCAGGCGTCGGTGTGCCGGACATAGTGCTGCTGCAGCACGGCCATCTCATCGGCACTGCAGCACGCCGCGTAGAGTCGCAGGCGGCCACAGGCCATCGCATGCGAGATGAACTGCATGCCGGCCTGGCCCACGCCCGTGAGCGACTGCCGCGCCGGCTCGTTCCAGTGCATGGCGTGCAGGTCCATGAGCAGGCCTTCGTCGCCATCGGCCTCTTGCAGAAGCAGGTCGATCCATTCGCTGGCCAGTGCCATCGCCTGCGCGCCGTCGGGCCGGGCACCGGCGAGCACCAGGGCCTGCAGGCGTGCCGTCAGCCCGGCTTTGGCGCGCCGACGGGCATCCGCTGCGGCGCCGTCCTGCGCGTTCAACCTGGCGAGTCCGTCGCCACTGAAGTACTTCGCGCCGGCGACCATGCTTTCCAGCGCCACCAGCCATTGGTCCACGGTCGGCTCCGTGCTGTTGTGCAACTGGGCCTGCAGCCCTGCGAGAACGCCGCGCAACGCCGTCGCCTGCTGGATCTGGCGTTCCAGCGCGGCCAGTTGCTGGTCCACCAGATCGCCCAGCCCGCCGCCATCGCGCTCCAGCAACGTGGCGATGTCGCCCAGGGAAACATCCAGGCGCCGCAGCGACTGCATGCGGACCAGCCGCGCGATGTCGTCACGGCCGTACAGCCGGTATCCGTTGTGCGCCCGCGCCGAGGGTTGCAACAGACCGATGTCGTCGTAATGACGCAATGCGCGCACGGTCAGGCCCGTGCGCCGCACCAACTCGCCAATCTTCAACTGCATGCCGCCCTCTTTTTCTCGATGGAAGGCACCGTAGAGCCTGCCGCCACGAGAGGGTCAAGCGGCATCGAGGGACGGATGCAGGCCGCAGAACCGGGCGCAGACGGCCCCTGCGCACCCCACGTGGCGCTTGCGGCGCCTTGCCGGCACCCTCAGGCGGTGAGCCGCCGCGCCAGCCACGCCGCCGCAGCGGGCGCCAGCGCAAAGCTGGCAAACAGCCAGACCGCGGCCGACTGCCCGCCCGCCATGCCGCCCGGCGCCGTGAGCCCTGCCGCGTTGGCGACCAGGCCGGCAACGGCCGCACCGATGGCCATGCCGTACAGCTGCACCGTGGTGATGGCGGCCGAGGCCAGGCCGCCCTCGCCGGCCGGGGCCAGGCGCAGCACACGCGTGAGCAGGTGCGGCCAGCCGACGCCCACGCCGGCACCCACGCCGGCCAGCGCGAGGCCGCACAGCAGCATGTGCAGGCCCCCGCCCACGCCCGCAGGCATCAACACGGACAAGCCCAGCAGGCCGATGGTGCACAGCACCGGGCCGGCGCGCAAAAGCCACTCTGCCTGCGCCGCCGCGCGGCCCGAGGACAGCAGCGAACCCGCGCTCCAGCCAGCCGCCATCGCCGCCGTCAGGTAGCCGGCCGCCAACGGCGTATAGCCGTGCAGGGTCTGCAGGAAGTACGGCACGTAGATCTCGGTCGTGGTGCCGACCAGCAGCAGCGCCACGCAAGCGTAGACCGCACCCAGTGGCGAGGCCAGCGCCGTCGCGCCCTGCGGCAGCAGGCGCACGGCCGCGCGCCGGTCCAGTGCGATGGCGGCCGCGCCGAGCGCCAGGCCCAGCAGCACGCCCGCACCCTGCCAGGCCAGCTGCGGCGACAGGCTGGCCGCTGCGACGGCCAGCACCGAAGCCGCCAGCAGCGCGATCTGGCGCACGGCGACGGCAGGCTTGCCACCGGCCGCGCCATGGCCACGCAGCTGCACCGCCACCAGCGCGGCCTGCAGTGCCGACACCGGCAGCAGCGTCCAGAACGCCCAGCGCCAGTGCCCGGCCTGCGCGAACAGCCCGCCCACGGCCGGCCCGCACAGCGTGGCCACGCCCCACATGCCCGAGACCAGCGCCACGGCACGCGGCCACAGCGGCGGCGCGAACACCACGCGGATCAGCGCGTAGCTCAGCGCGGCCAGCATGCCGCCGCCCAGGCCCTGCACGCTGCGCCCGGCCAGCATCCAGGGCATGGACAGCGCGCCTGCACAGACGGCCGAGCCGACCGCGAACACCGCGAGCGCCGCCAGGCAGGCGCCGCGCGGTCCGCGCGCGGCCAGCAGCCGCACCGACACGGCCGCACCGACGATGGAGGCCACGACGAACAGCGTGGTGTTCCAGGCGTACCAGTCGAGTCCGCCGATGTCCTGCACGACCGAGGGCAGCACGGTGGTCACGATGTGCACGTTGATGGCGTGCAGGGCCACGCCGCCGGTCAGCGCGACGGCCAGCAGGCCGTTGCGCCCGCGCAGCAGATCGCCCCAGGAGGCGGTGGCGGAAGACGAGGCGGGGGAAGAAGCGACAGCGGACATGGGGGTTCTCGACAGCGCGGCAGGTGCGCCTTATTATCAAAGTAGTTGTTTGGATATTAACCCGAGCCCCATGACTTCCACAAGCAATGACTTGGATAACCAGGTTGCCGCATCGGCGGCCGAGCGCATGCTGTTCCAGGTCAAGACGCGCGGCCCGGTCTCCACGGCGCAACTGGCGCACGCGTTGGACATGACGGCCGAGGCCGCACGCCAGCAGGTGCACAAGCTGCTGGCGGCCGGCCTCGTCGCCGGCCAGCAGGAGGCGGCCGCGGGCGTGGGCCGGCCGCGCCAGAACTGGGTGCTGACCGAGGCCGGCCACCGCCGCTTTCCGGACACGCACGCGCAGCTCAGCGTGCAACTGATCGGCTCCATCCGCCAGCTGTTCGGCGAGGCCGGGCTGGACCGCCTGATCGCGCAGCGCGAGGACGAGGCGCGCGCGGCGTACCAGCGCGCCTGTACCGGCAAGACGCCGGGCAAGCGGTTGGAGCAACTGGCCTCAGTGCGCAGCGCGGAGGGCTACATGGCGCGCGTGGAACGCCAGGCCGACGGCGCCTGGCTGCTGGTCGAGGACCACTGCCCGATCTGCGCCGCGGCGCGCAGCTGCCAGGGCTTTTGCCGCTCGGAGCTGCAGCTGTTCCAGGAGATCGTCGGGCCTGGCGCAAGCGTCACGCGTGAGCAGCACCTGTTGGCGGGCGCGTCGCGCTGCGTGTACCGCGTCACGCCGCAGCGCTGACGCCGGCGCGCCCCGCCAGCACCCGGGAGGCCGCCACGCAGGCGCCTATGCGGCGGGCAGGGCTGGCCGTCCCAGGTCCGGCAGCACGGCTGGCACCGTCACGGGCGCCCGCAGCACCTGTCCCAGGCACGCCCGCAGCCAGGCGTGGGCCGGGTCGCTCGCGTGGCGGCGGTGCCAGAGCATGCGCACGGGCTGCGGCGGCAGTGCCAGCGGCAGCGCGAAGGTCTGCAGTTGCAGCGGACCGGCCAGGCTGCGCGCCATGCGCTCGCTGACGCAGGCCACGAGGTCGGACTGGGCAGCGGCCAGCAGCGCTGAGTAGCTGTTGGGCACGGCCAGTTCCACGCGGCGTTGCAGGCCGCGCTCGGCCAGGGCCTGGTCCGCCACCGACCGCTCGCCAGGCCGCAGCACCACGTCCACATGCCGGGCCGCGGCCCAGCGCCGCGCCGTGAGCCGCGCGGCCAGCAGCGGGTGGCCTGCGCGCGCGGCACCCAGCAGGGGCTGCTGCGACACCACGCGCTCCTCGGTCTCGCCGTCGACGCCCAGGCCGGTGCCGATGTCCACGTCGATGCGGCCTTCGCGCAGCGCCATGGCATCCACGTAGGTGGCGGGCAGGATCTGCAGGCTGGCCTGTGGCATGCGCGCCTGCAGGGCCTGCAGCCAGGGCGCGCCGAATACCACGGCGTAGCCCTCGGGCGCGCGCACGACAAAGCTGCGCGTGCGCTCGGCCCACTGCGCGGCATCGGCGTTGGCGCGCAGCGCCTGGGCTTCGCCCAGCAGGCGCCGCACGGGCTCGGCCAGGGCCTGGGCGCGCGCCGTCGGCACCATGGCGCGACCAGCCCGCACGAGGATGGGGTCGCCGAACACCTCGCGGATGCGGGCCAGCGCATGGCTCATGGCGGGCGTGCTCAGGTGCACACGCTCGGCCGCGGCGGTCACGCTGCCGGTGGTCAGCAGCGCATCCAGCGCGGCCAGCAGGTTCAGGTCGTAGGTTTTCATCTCATGCAATCCACGCTTGAATCGATTGCACTGTACAGAACTCTGGGCGCCCCGCAGACTTGCCCGCCATGACCACTTCGCCCTCTCCCCGCCTGCCCTTCGCCATGCTGATGCTGCTGCTCGCGCTCGGCGCGCTGGACCAGACCATCCTGGCCACCGCCGCGCCCGTGATGGCGCGCGAACTCGCCGGCAGCTGGCCGATCGCCTGGGTGTTCTCCGCCTACCTGCTGGCCGCCACCGTGGTCATCACGCTGTATGGCCGGCTGGCCGATGTGCGTGGCTGCAAGCCGATTCTGCTGCTCGCACTGGGGCTGTTCCTGCTCGGCTCGCTGGCCTGCGCCCTGGCCGCCGACCTGCGCCAGGTGGTGCTGGCGCGCGCGCTGCAGGGTGCCGGCGGCGGCGGCCTCATGACGCTGTGCATGCTGGCGGTCACCGAACTGTTCCCGGTCGAGGAGCAAGGCGTGCGCAAATCCCTGCTCGGCGCGGCCTACGGCGTGGCCACGGTGTTCGGTCCGCTGGCGGGCAGCTGGCTGGTGCAGGCCTTGTCCTGGCACTGGGCTTTTCTGGTCAACGTGCCATTGGGCGCGCTGGCCTGGGCGGTGCTGGCGCGCACCCTGCCCGCAGCGCCACCGGCTCGGGCCACCGACGGGCCAGCTTCGATCGACTACGCCGGTGCGTTGCTGCTGGCCTTGGCGCTGGCGGCGCTGCTGCTGGCCACCCAGCATGCGCGCCTGGGTCTGCCGGCCTGGGTCACGGCCGGTCTGCTTGCGGTTCTGGGCGCCACGTGCACGTTGGGATTCCTGTGGCGCCAGCACCGGGCCAGGCAGCCGCTGCTGCCGCTGTCCCTGTTCGCGCACAAGGCCTACGCGGCGGCCAGCCTGCTGGCGGTGGCCTCGGGCGTGGCGCTCTACGCGGCCGTGGCCTTCGTGCCGCAGTACCTGCAGACCGGGCTGCAGTTGGCGCCCACGCGCGCGGCCTGGCACCTGGCGCCGCTGATGGCCGGGTTGACGGTGGCCGCCATCGCCAGCGGGCGGCTGCTGCGCGCGCGGTGGCCCGCGGCGCGGCTGGCGCGGCTGGCCAGCGCGGCCATGCTGCTCGCATTCGGGCTGCTGGCCGCCGCCGTGCGCTGGTGGCCCCAGCAGCCGCTGGCCTTGTCGGCGGCGCTGGCGCCGCTGGGCGCGGGCCTGGGCGCGATGTTCCCGGTCGTCACCATGGTCGCGCAGCGCACGGCGCCGGCCCGGCACACCGGCGTGGCCACGGCCGTGCCGGTCATGCTGCGCAGCCTGGGCGGGGCCTTCGGTGTTGCGCTGCTGGCCCTGCTGCTGAGCCACGACGTGACGGCCCAGATGCGGGCGCTGCACGGCGCGGCCGAGGCCTTCGCGCACGGACTGCAGCAGGTGTTCGGCGGTGGCATGGCGGCCGCGCTGCTGGCGTTGGGCGCCAGCGGCTGGCTGCCGGGCCGGCCCCAGGCCGCTGCAGCGCCGGCCGACGCCTGATGCGTCAGGGGCCGCGAAGACGTCGATCGCGACTGGCCGGAGCATCACGGCGCACGCCAGCAGTCACGCGACCCCGCGCGTCGCGCGCGCTGCGTTCACCGCGTCTCAAGCCAGGCGCAGCCAGTGGTTGTCCAGCCGCAGCGCCGGCACCGGCCGCGTGGCGACGGTGCCGGCCTCGGTCACCAGCGCCTCCTCGCGCCCGCCGGCCCAGAGGCGGCCGGTGTCGGCGGCCAACGCGCAGGCCTCGGCCAGCGCCGTGAAGCCCTGCCAGCGGCCGTCGGCGCCCCAGCGCGCGAAGCCGTCGACCTTGGGCGTGCTGACGGCGAAGCCGCCGTTGGCCCAGGCGATGTCGCCGCCATAACCGCCCAGCGGCCGCAGCGCCGCGGCGGTGCGCAGCGCCTGGCCGTCGAACAGGGCCAGCAGCGGCGCGGACTGCCTGGCGGCCGCGTCGCCGTGCTCGGCCTGCAGCGCGATACCGAGCAGGCGGCCGTCCTGGCCGCCCCAGGCGATGTGGCGCAGGCTCAGGCGCGCATCGGGCAGGCGCCACTGGCCCCGCACGGCGCCATCGCGCGTGTCCAGCCGCACGAGCGAGGCGTCCATGCGTTCCAGGCCGATCTTGAGGCGACCGGTCTCGGGCAGCGTGGGGATGCCGCCGTTGGCCACCACGAGGCTGCCATCGGCGTCGAGCAGCAGCTCGTGCGGGTCCATTCCGCGCGTGGGCCATTCGGCGGTCTTCTCCAGCGTGGCCGCGTCGCGCACGCCGACCAGGCCGGCGCCCGTTTCCAGGTCGGTCTCGGTGGTGTACAGGCGCCGGCCGTCGCGGCTGGCGATCACATGGCCGTTGAAGGCGCGGTCCGGCTCGATCCAGGCGGTCTGTGGATCGGCCTCGCCGGGTTTCCAGCGCAGCAGCCAGTCGCCCGGGCGGCGCGCCACGGCCAGCACCGTGCCGCCCGCCTCGGCCAGCAGGCCGTGGGCGCGCGTGGGCACGTCGAGCGCGCGGGCCACGACCAGTGCGTCGGCCTGGGCGGCCAGCAGGCCGATCTGGTAGCGCGCGGCCTCGGCCGTGTCCTGCGGTTCGCATTGCCAGGCGGCGAGCAGGCGCGGCGTGGCCGCGGACCAGACCGGCGCGGCCAGTGCGGCGGCGGCCAGCGCCAGGCAATGGCGGCGTGTCAGCATGGCCTCAGTCTCCATCGGCATCGGAGAAGCCGATCCGGATGTTGAGCGCCGGCGCCAGTTCGGCCTCGGCGAGCTGCTTGAGCCCGGCCACGGCCTTGGACGCGGCCTGCACGCTGGCCGGCGCATCGGGCCGCGCAGCGGCCATGGCGTCGTCGACCTTGCGCACGGTGGCGGCCCAGCGGTCGGCCAGCGGGTTCAGGCCGCGGCCGCGCATGTAGGTCTCCAGCGCCACGAGGTCCTGGCCCGGCTGCGGGACGCTGTCGTCGGGTGCCACGGCCAGCGTGCGCAGGCCCTGCCATTGCGCGGACCAGGCTTCGCGCGCGAGGCCGCTGGCGGCACGCGGGTAAGCCGGCGGCTTGCCCTTGGGCGCGCTCCTGAGCGGCTTGTCCATGAACGGCCAGCGCAGGCGCTCCACGCCACCCACCCACTGGTTCACAAGCTCGGACATGGCGACGGCGGCGGCCTCGTTGGCGTCCTCGTCGTCGGGGTCGGGCTGGGCGTCGGCCAGGGCCGTGAAGGCCTGGGCCAAAGTCTGCGCCTCGGCCAGCACGTTCTCGGCCAGCAGTTGGGCGTAGCGGCAGCCTGGCGTGCCGGGCGCGGAAGGCTGCGTCCAGAGCAGCCATTCGAGCGCCGGCAGGCCCTTGGCCGGCGTGCCGATGCGCTCCAGCGCGGCAGCGTCCTGCGGCGCCTGCGCGATGGCCCGGCGGATCAGCTCGGGCCGCGTGGGCGCGAAATCGATCTGGCGCAGCGTGCGCCGCTGCAGCAGCGGGCCGACCGACACCGAGGACAGCCGGCCCAGCGCGAGCGCGGCCTCGCTCCAGGCGCTGCGCGACGCGGCCAGCGCGGCGCCGTCGCCAGCCGCTGCCGCACACTGGGCCGACAGCGCGGCCACAAGCGCCTGCGCGCGCTGCTGGAAGTCCTGCGCGCGCGGCGCGAACCAGCGGCGCCAGGCCCCCTGCATGAAGTCCGGCGGGCCGTAGAACGGCAGCGCCACGTTGCCCGGCACATGCTGGGCCGCGGCCGGCAACGCCAGTGCCACCAGGGCGCCCAGCAGCAGGCGCCTGCGCGCCACATCGCGATGCATCACAGCGACTCCACGAACTTGGCCAGCGCCGCGCGCTCCTCGGCCGTGAATCGGAGCACAGCGTCGCGGCTGGCCTGGGCCTCGCCGCCGTGCCACAGCACGGCCTCGAGCACGCCGTTGGCGCGGCCATCGTGCAGCAGCCGGGTGTGGCCGTTGACGTCCTGGATCAGGCCGATGCCCCACAGCGGCGGCGTGCGCCACTGGCGGCCGTTGGCCTGGAAGTCGGGCCGGCCGTCCGCCAGGCCCTCGCCCATGTCGTGCAACAGCAGGTCGGTGTAGGGATGGATGGTCTGGCCCGACAGCGCCTTGCTGGTCAGCCGCGGGAACGGGCCCTCGGCCGTGGTGTAGCTGGGGCGGTGGCAGACCGCGCACTGTGCCTGCGCGAAGAGCTGCTGGCCGCGCAGCACCTGCGGATCATCGGCGTTGCGCCGGGCCGGCGGTGCCAGCGTGGCGGTGTAGAACACGACGTCCTCGAAGGTCTTGTCGTCGACCTCGGGTTGCTTGCCCTGCGCACCGCGCGGCGCAGCCAGGCAGTCCTTCTGCTTCGGCATGCAGGTCTCGTCGGGGAACAGGCTGGAGGTGATGCCCATGTCGCCATGGAAGGCGCCGGCCGTCTGGTGCGCCACCGTGGCCACGTTGGCCTTCCAGCCGAAGCGGCCCAGCATCGTCTTCTGGGAGGGCTGGTCCCAGACCTCGTTGACCTGGCCGCGGATGGGCCCGCCGGCGGCGGCCTGGGCGCGGGCGTTGCCGCGGATCGCGTCCTCGGGGATGGCCTCGAGCAGGCCCATGCCGATCACCTGCGGCGCGAGCCGCGGGCTGACCATCACATCCTTGGCCATGGGGCCGTAGTGCAGGCCCTTGAAGCCGTAGACAGGCTTTTGCAGCGTATAGCGCGTGCCATCGGCGAAGCGGCCGTGGACGGGCTCGTAGCGGATCGTGATGCTGCCCTCGGGCTGGACGCCGTTCACCGCGAAGTTGGAGAACTGGTCGCCATAGACCGGGTCGGGCAAGGGCCCACCCACCTTGTCCTGGCCCGGCACCGACAGGCGCAGCAGCAGGCCCACGGGCTGGTCCGACAGGCCCTTCGTGAAGTCCGGTGGCTGGCCGCGCCCGTCCTGCGTGTGGCAGCCACCGCAGGAACGGGCGATGAAGTGGGGGCCCAGGCCGTCGCGTGCCTTGGTCGAGGCCGGCGCCTGCACCCAGTTGCGCTTGAAGAAGGAATTGCCGATCACGAAGCGCGTGCGCTCCGGATCGCTCAGGTTGGCAGCGGGAAACGAGAAGGCGTTCTGGCCGGTGGCGTAGACCGTGGTGGCACCACCGACAGCGACATCGTCGGCCGGCGCCGGGTCGCTGGCGGCCCAGGCCAGGCCCAGCGACGCCAGGGAAATGCCGGCCGCTGCGCCCGCAATGCGACGAGGGTTCAAGGTTGCACCAGCGTGAGTTTGGTGATGCCCAGCGCGCTGGCCGCTTCCACGATGTCCTTGGACTGCTGGGTCAGGCTGTCGATGGTGGCCTGGATCCTGGCGCGGCCCGGGTTGCCGACCTTGATGGCCTGGTCGAACGGCGCGGGAATCGCCTCGGCCGCGGCCACGGAGGTGGCGATCTGCCGGCTCGTCTTCTCGGCCACGGCGGCGTCGCGCGCGGCCACCAGGTCGCGCAGGCCGGGGCCTTGCACCTGGCTGCCGTCGCGGCGCTTGAACTGGCCGAGCCAGACGTTCAGGATGCCGGTCGCGTTGGCCACGGCATCGCGGTGGGTGTTGTCGGAGAAGCAGGAGTGCTCGTCCTCCTGGTCCTGGCTGGCCAGGGCCACTTCGAGCCGCTCGCCGGCCAGTTCGCCGCGCGACAGCGAGCCCAGGCCCACGAGCATCTTGCGCACCGACTCCATGCCGCCGCGCTCGAAACGCGCGCGGTAGTTCTTGGCCTGGTTCGGCGCCCAGGCGCGGGCCACGGAGCGCAGGTCGTCCACGAGCAGCTCGGTCACCACGCGCAGGTACTGGCGGCGGCGGTCGGCGTTGGGCTTGCCGCCGTCGACGAAGTCGGTGTAGGGCCGGTTGCCCGGGCCGGACTCCGACAGATCCTGGCCCCAGAGCAGGAACTCGATCGCGTGCCAGCCGGTCGCGATGTTCTCCTCGCCGTCGCGCTCGTTGAGCGAGGACAGCTGCTTCTTGCTGATCTGCAGCTTGCGGTTGTTGATGATGCCGGCGTCGGGCGCGTCGACCACGTAGTCCACGTAGGACTCGTCCATGGGCCAGGCGTTGATGCGGCCTTCGGGCCCGTCGTCGCTGTCGATCGGGCCGCCGTAGAAGCGGAAGGCCTCGGTCTGGCCGTAGAACTCGCGAGCGTCCAGCCAGGCCTTGCGCGCGGCGTCCAGGCCTGGCTGGGAGGGCTTGTCGAGGAAGGCGTGGATGGCGGTCTGCAGCGCCTGCGCTGCAGCCAGCGCGTCCTCATAGGCCGCGCTGACGAGCACGGCGTGGTGGCGCACGGCAGGGGCGATGTCGGCCGCGACGGCCTTGTTGGCGGCGGCGGGTTTGGCGGCGGTGTTCTGGGCCCAGGCGGGCGCACAGGCCGCGGCGGTGGCGGCCAGGAGCCAGGCGATGGTGGAGTGCTTCAAGGCAGTGCTTCTCGGAGTTGCGGCGAGAGCCCATTCTAGATGCGAGTGATTATCAAGTTGACAGCTCCGATGGCCGGATGACAGCCAGCCGACGGGTCGCATCGGACGATGTGCGATCATCGCGGGTTCGTTTTTACCGTCCGACAGGAGAAGACCATGGGCAACAAACTCGTCACCGAAGCCGACCGCCGCGCCACCCCCGCACCCACGCCCGCCGGCGGCCTGGTCCTGCGCCGTTCCGGCGGCGGCCAGCGCGTGAGCCTGGAGCGCGGCGTCGCCACGCGCAGCAAGAAGAACCCGGGCAAGCGGCCCCACAAGGGCGGTTGATCGCCCTTGCCGCGGCCCGCGCAATGCGGGCCGCCCCTTTGCGAGGCATGCCGCCATGGCCACGCAGTACGACATCCACCACACCACCACCTACCGCTACCGCACACCGGTCCGCTTCGGCCTGCACCGCGTGATGTTCCGGCCGCGCGACAGCCACGACCTGCGTGTGCTGGCGACCGACCTGCAGGTGAGCCCGAGGGCCGCCGTGCGCCTGATCCAGGACCCGCATTCCAACTCCGTAGCCCTCGTGCAGCCCGAGGGCGAGGCGACCGCGCTGACCATTGTCTGCGCCTTCACGGTGGAGCATGTGCCCTCCCCCGGCGACCTGCTGGCGCTGGCCCCGGCGGCCGAGTTCCTGCCCTTCGCCTACTCGCTGCAGGACCGGCTGGACCTGGAACACTACCTGCGCCCGCACCACGAGGACCCGGACGGCCTGCTGCTGCGCTGGGCCCACCAGTTTCTGCTGAGCGACGCGCCCAACAGCACGCGCGAGACGCTCAAGCGCATGAACGCGCACATCCACACCGCCTTCAGCTACCAGTCGCGGGACGAGGAAGGCACGCAGACGCCGCTGCAGACCCTGGCCGCCCAGGGTGGCAGCTGCCGCGACTACGCGCTGCTCATGATGGAGGCCGTGCGCCGCCTGGGCATCGCCACGCGCTTCGTCTCAGGCTATCTGTACGACCCGGCGCTGGACGCGGCGGGCCAGCAGGCCGGCGACAGCATCGTGGGCGCCGGCGCCACGCACGCCTGGCTGCAGGCCTACCTGCCGGGTGCGGGCTGGGTCGCCTTCGATCCGACCAACGACCTCATGGGCAGCGGCCACTTGCTGCGCGTGGGCGTGGCGCGCGACCCGGCGCTGGCCACGCCGATCAGCGGCAGCTGGTTCGGCGAAGCCGACGCCTACGAAGGCATGGACGTGGCCGTGCAGGTCACGCGCCGCCAGGGCTGAGTCAGCGCGGCTTGCCGGGCTTGCGCGCGGCGGTGCCGGCGCGGGGCGGCAGGCCCGTGTGTTGCGTGAGCAGGCGCCCTTTGACGGCCTTGTCCGCCACCGTCCTGGCCTGCGGCGCCGGCGTGGAGTTCTTGCGCCGTGCGCTCTGGTAACCGCCGTCGCTCAAAGGCTGCCAAGTGGGAATCAGGTGGTGCTTGCCGTTGCCGATCAGGTCGGCCCGGCCCATGGCCTTGAGCGCCTCGCGCAGCAGCGGCCAGTTGTTCGGGTCGTGGTAGCGCAGGAAGGCCTTGTGCAGCCGGCGGCGCTTCTCGCCGCGCACGATGTCCACGCCTTCGCTGTCGCGGGTGATCTTGCGCAACGGGTTCTTGTTGGTGTGGTACATGGCCGTGGCTGTGGCCATGGGGCTGGGGTAGAAGGTCTGCACCTGGTCGGCGCGGAAACCGTTCTTCTTGAGCCAGATCGCCAGGTTCATCATGTCCGAGTCGCTGGTGCCCGGGTGCGCGGCGATGAAGTACGGGATCAGGTACTGCTTCTTGCCGGCCTCTTCCGAGTACTTCTCGAACATCTGCTTGAACTTGTCGTAGCTGCCGATGCCCGGCTTCATCATCTTCGACAAGGGGCCCTGCTCGGTGTGCTCGGGCGCGATCTTGAGGTAGCCGCCCACGTGGTGCTGCACGAGTTCCTTGACGTACTCGGGCGACTGCACCGCCAGGTCGTAGCGCAGGCCCGAGCCGATCAGGATCTTCTTGATGCCCTTGAGCGCGCGCGCACGCCGGTAGATCTTGATCAGCGGGTCGTGGTTGGTGGTGAGGTTGGAGCAGATGCCCGGGTAGACGCAACTGGGCTTGCGGCAGGCGGCCTCGATCTCGGGGCTCTTGCAGCCCAGCCGGTACATGTTGGCCGTGGGGCCGCCCAGGTCGGAGATGGTCCCGGTGAAGCCGGCGACGCTGTCGCGGATGGCCTCGACCTCCTTGATGATCGATTCCTCCGAGCGGCTCTGGATGATGCGGCCCTCGTGCTCGGTGATCGAGCAGAAGGTGCAGCCACCGAAGCAGCCGCGCATGATGTTCACGCTGAAGCGGATCATCTCCCAGGCCGGGATCTTGGTCGCACCGTCGTGGCTGCCGTTCTCGTCCGCATAGCGCGGGTGCGGGCTGCGCGCGTACGGCAGGTCGAACACATGGTCCATCTCGGCCGTGGTCAGCGGGATCGGCGGCGGGTTGATCCACACGTCGCGCGCCGTGTGGCCCTCGCCGTGCGCCTGCACCAGTGCGCGTGCATTGCCGGGGTTGGTCTCCAGGTGCAGCACGCGGTTGGCGTGGGCGTAGAGGATGGGGTCGGACTTGACCTGCTCGAAGCTCGGCAGGCGGATCACGCTCTTGTCGCGCGGCGGCGGCTTCAGCGCCACGCGCGGGTTGGCGACGAACTGGATGGCCTGGATCGGCGGGTTGACCGGCGCCGCGCCATTGGCCCGGTCGGCCACGGCCTGGGCCTCATCTTCCTTGGCGCAGCTGGCGCCGTTGGCCTTGGCCTGCTCCGACACCATGAGGTAGGGATTCACGTGCGCGTCGACCCGGCCCGGCAGGTCCACGCTGGTCGAATCGATCTCGAACCAACCCTCGGGTGTCTCGCGCCGCACGAAGGCCGTGCCGCGCACATCGGTGATCTCGGCAACCGGCTGGCGCGCGGCCAGCCGGTGCGCCACCTCGACGATGGCGCGCTCGGCGTTGCCGTACAGCAGCAGGTCGCACTTGGCATCCACCACCACCGAGCGACGCACCTTGTCGCTCCAGTAGTCGTAGTGGGCGATGCGGCGCAGGCTGCCCTCGATGCCGCCCAGCACGATGGGCACCTCGGGAAAGGCCTCGCGGCAACGCTGCGAGTAGACGATGGCCGCGCGGTCGGGCCGCGCACCGCCCACGTCGCCCGGCGTGTAGGCGTCGTCGCTGCGGATCTTGCGGTCCGCCGTGTAGCGGTTGATCATGGAATCCATGTTCCCGGCCGTCACGCCCCAGAACAGGTTGGGCTTGCCGAGTGCGCGGAACGGCTCGGCGCTGGTCCAGTCGGGCTGGGCGATGATGCCCACGCGGAAGCCCTGGGCCTCCAGCATGCGCCCGATCACGGCCATGCCGAAGCTGGGGTGGTCCACATAGGCGTCGCCCGTGACCAGCACGATGTCGCAGCTGTCCCAGCCCAGGGTCGCCATCTCCTCACGCGAGGTCGGCAGGAACTTCGCCGTGCCGAAGCGGGCCGCCCAGTACTTGCGGTAGCTGGTCAGCGGCTTGGCGGCGCGCGCGAAAAAGGAAACGTCGACGGGGGCGTTCATCGGGTGGGGGTTGTCCTCGGAGCGGGACGGCAGGCGGGGGAAGGACGGGATTTTAGGCGGCTGCGCCATGTTCCTGCCCGCGTAAGGGCACAGCGGCCCGGGCTGTGCTACAAATCTTGGTAGCGATATACCAAAAATTCCTAACTAATGTCGTCAAATTTCCAGGAAGCCGTCCAGCAGCTTGTGGACGACCGGCCGCCGACCGCTGTCCACGCCATCTACAGTTCCCAGGGCATCAAGCTGATCGAGCGCGGCGTCAAGGTCGATCCCCGCCTGTACGAGCGCCTGCTGCGCCACCAGCTGTCGGCCCCGCTGGAAGATGCCCTGCAAGCCCAGGACAGCATCAACGGCAAGGCCCTGCGCAGCACGGCCGAGGACCTCGTGGAGCGCCGGCCCGTGCTGGCCCGGCTGCTGGGGCACGGCAACCACCAGGCCCAGTTGCTCGATGCGCTGGAAGCCATTCCGCTGCCGCCGCCGGTGGCGTTCCAGCTCAGCGTGGCGCGCGACGTGCACCCTGCCCTGTTCCAGTACGCCGTGTGCACGGCCTTGCTGGCCGGCTGGCTGGTGCTGCGCCCCGGCATGGTGCGCTACGACGTCATCATGCCGATGGCTGCCGGGCTGCTGCAGGACCTGGGCATGATGCACATCGACCCGGCGCTGCTGCAACCCCAGGGCGATCTCACGCCCGAGCAGCGGCGCCAACTGTACTCGCACCCGCTGGTGTCCGCGCTGCTGCTGGAACGCCACCACGAGTACCCGCGCGAGCTGATCCGCGCCGTGCGCGAGCACCACGAGTTGCTCGACGGCTCGGGCTATCCCGCCCACCTGGCGGGCGACCGGATCAGCCCCTGGGGCCGCGTGGTGTCCCTGGCCCAGGTCATGTCGGCCCTGCTGCGGCCGGGGCGCGCCCTGTCGGCGCTGCGCCTGTCGCTGCTGTTGCGCACCAACCGCCACCAGTTCGACCCCGCGCTGGGCGACCGGGTGCTCGGTGCGCTGCGCGGCATGGCCAGCGAGAGCGCGCCGGCCTCGGTCACCGGTATCGCGGCGCTGGAGCCGGGGGCCTCGCCCGTCGGCCAGCTCATCGCCTTCGACCGGCTGCTGGCCGCCTGGCCGGCCACGCTGGGCCGGGGCGGCGACGCCACACCGGCACGTGTGCAGGGCATGGCCGCGATCGGCCAGCAGTGCGAGCAGATGCGCCGGCTGCTGGCCGACGTGGGCGCCAGCGGCGACCAGCTGCTGATGCTGGGCGACGACCAGGATGCCGATCTCATGGCTGAACTCTCGCTGATCGCCCAGGAAATGACCTGGCAGCTGCGCGCGCTGGCGCGCAATGCCCGCCGCCGCTGGGCGCCGGCGGCGGGCGAGGAGCTGCCGACCGCGCTTGCCGCCTGGGTGGGCGAGGTGGACGCCTGCCTCTGACCGGGTCGGCCTGAACCGGCCGGCCCAGCACCGCCCCGCAGGCCGTGGGACACTGCGTGGCTTTCCCGCGCGCTGCCGCCCCGATGAACTCCCCCGCTACCCCTCCCTCGCTGGCGCGCCAGCTGCTGCCGCTCATGGCGGTGATGGTGCTGGTGCACCTGGCCTTCACCGGGGGGCGCGTGGCGCTGTCGCTCTACGCCATCGCACTGCACGCGCCCACCGTGGTCGTCGGCCTGCAGGTCAGCCTGCTGTCGGTGCTGCCCATGCTGCTGTCGGTGCGGCTGGGGCGCTGGATCGACCGCGTGGGCATGCAGCGGCCGGCCCGCATCGCAACGGCCGTCTCGGCCGTGGGCGTGGCGCTGCCGGCGCTGTGGCCCTCGGTGCCGGTGCTGTGCCTGGCCAGCATGCTGCTGGGCAGCGGTTTCATGCTCCTGCACATGACGGTCTACAACGAGGTGGGCCACAGCACCAACGACCAGACCCGCGTGCGCGCCTTCACGCTGCTGGCACTGGCCTTCTCGACCTCCACGGTGATGGGCCCCGTGATCGCCGGCATCGCCATCGACGGCATCGGCCACCGCTGGACCTTCGCGCTGCTGGTGCTGTTCCCGCTGCTGGCGCTGGTCGTGCTCGTGGCGCTGCGCATCCGCGTGGCGCCGCGCAATGCGCCGGGCGGCGTGGCCGGCGCGGGCCAGGTCATGGACCTGCTCAGGAACCCGCGCATGCGCGCCGTGTTCATCGTCAGCGGCCTGCTGTCCATGGGCTGGGACATGTTCACCTTCATGGTGCCCGTGCAGGGCGCGCGCATCGGGCTGTCGGCCTCCACCATCGGCCTCATCATGGGCTGCTTCGGCGTGGCCACCTTCGTCGTGCGCCTGGCCATGCCGCTGCTGCAGCGCCACCTCAACGAGTGGCAGACGCTGACCATCTCGCTGGGTGTGACGGCCGCCGTCTACCTGCTGTTCCCGCTCACGACCGCGGTGCCGCTCCTGCTGGCACTGGCCTTCGTCAACGGCCTGAGCCTGGGCTCCACCCAGCCCATGGTCATGAGCCTGGTGCACCAGGTGGCGCCGCCGGGCCGTTCCGGCGAGGCACTGGGCGTGCGCGCCACCATCATGAACGCCAGCCAGGTGTTCCTGCCCATCCTGTTCGGCGGCCTGGGCTCGGCCGCCGGCATGGGGTCGGCGTTCTGGACGCTGGCGGCCATCCTCTCGGGCGGCACGGCCTACGCACGGCGCTTTTCGCGCGGCGCATGACGCGGTCCGTGCGCCCCTCTCCTACAGGCCGCGCATGACGGGACTGGTGGCACCCGGTGCGGCCGAGCGGATATAAACCGCCGATGCTGCTGTCCGATTGGTTCCACACCACCTTGCTGCTCGGCGTGCCCATGTCCCAATGGGTCCTGGCCGCCGCCGCCGCCCTCGCCGCCTACTTCGTCATGCGCACCGCCCTGCGGTTCGCACGCGGGCGCATCCGCCAGAACGCCGAAGCCGACGCGAGCGTGCGCGGCCTGGGCCAGGTGCGGCCCACGCTGGCGCAGATGCTGGACGCCACCAACGGCCTGCTGCTGACCGTCGCCTCGGTGCTGGTCGGCCTGTCGCTGCTGGACCTGCCGGCGCGCTGGTCCGACCGCATCGCCCAGCTCTGGTACGTGACGGTGGCCCTGCAACTGGCCTTGTGGGGCGCTCGCCTCATCGACGTGCTGATGCAGCGCCAGCTGCAGCGCCATGCCGCCCCTGGCAGCTCGCCGCAGGCCACGGTGTCCAGCACCCTGATCGGCTGGGGCCTGAACACCGCGCTGTGGGCGGTGGTGGCGTTGGCGGTGCTGTCCAACCTGGGCTTCAACATCACGGCCTTCGTGGCCAGCCTGGGCATCGGCGGCATCGCCATCGCGCTGGCGGCCCAGAACATCCTGGGCGACCTGTTCGCCTCCATCGCCATCGCGCTGGACAAGCCCTTCGAGGTCGGCGACGCCATCAACAACGGCAGCGTCAACGGCACGGTCGAGCACGTGGGCATGAAGACAACACGGCTGCGCAGCCCCAGCGGCGAGCAGATCGTGGTGTCCAACACCGAGCTGCTCAAGGGCTCGCTGCGCAACTTCAAGCGCATGTCGACGCGGCGCATCGAGTTCACGGTGGGCGTGAGCTACGACACCACGCCCGAGCAGGCCGCCGAGATCCCGGCCGTGATTCGTCGCGTGGTCGAGGCCCAGCCGGACCTGGTGTTCGACCGCGCCCACTTCGCCAAGCTGGGCGAGAGCTCGCTCGACTACGTGGTGGTCTACGTCATGCAGACCGCCAACTACGGCCAGTACATGGACAACCAGCAGGCCATCAACATCGGACTGATGCGTGAATTCGCCGCCATGGGCGTGGCGTTCGCGTTCCCGACGCGCAACGTCGTGTTGTCCGGGCCGGCCGGCAAGGACGCTGTACAGGTCCTGGCAGAGCCGCCGCAGGCACCCGCCCAGGCAAGCTGACGCCGCCTGCACCCGGCGGCTCCGCAGCTTGTCCGGCGCGCTCAGGTCTGCGGCAACTCCCGGACTTCCACCGTGCCCCCGGCCTCGAAGACCGGATTGCCGACAAGAAAGCCTTCCGCCTCCTGCAGGCTTGCCGCCCGCACCCGGATGAAGCCGCCAAGCCCCCGGCCGCTGGGCTGGCTGGGGTGGCCCTTGCGGAACCGTTCCCCGCTTCCGATCGCGCTACCGCCATCGAACCGGCCGCTGCTGCGCAAGCGGGCGAGGTACTGCCGCCACCGTTCGGGATCGTCGGCGGCCTGCGGATCGTTCGCGTCCTCGTGCATCAGCAGCATGTATTCGTTCACTGGATTCCCCTCTGCCGGCGTTGGTGCATCGGCCTTGCCTGCGGCGCAAGGCCTTGCGCCGGGGAGTCTAGGGCCTGCTTGCCTGCCCTCGTTCAAGCACCAACTAAATGACTTAGTCAACTAAATTTGCTAGACTCCATCAACCATGGATGAAGCCATCACCGAACAGGTCAAGGCGCTGCGCGCTTTCAACCGCAGCTACACGCGCAGCACCGGCCTGCTGGAGCCCTACCTGGACGGCCCGCTGTCGCTGACCGAGGTGCGCGTGCTGTACGAGCTGGCCCACCAGGACCAGAGCGCCGCCAGCGACATCGGCCGGGAACTGGGGCTGGATGCCGGCTACCTGAGCCGCATCGTCAAACGCTTCGAGGCGCGCGGCTGGCTGCAGCGCAGCACTTCCCCGGCCGATGGCCGCCAGCAGTTTCTGCGGCTGACGCCTGCCGGCCACGCTGCGTTCGCACCGCTGCAGCAGAAATCGCGCGATGCTGCGCGCCAGCTGCTGGAACGCCTGCCCAGTGCCGAGCGCGCGGAACTGGTCGATGCCATGGCCAGGGTCCAGCGTCTGCTCGCGCCACCGGCCGCCGGCGCGGCACCGCGCCCGCGCACCGCCGTGCTGCGCGAGCCGCGGGCCGGGGACATGGGCTGGGTGGTGCAGCAGCACGGCGAGCTGTATGCGCGCGAGTACGGCCTGGACGCGCGCTTCGAGGCCCTGGTGGCCGACATCGCGGCGCGCTTCGTGCGCAACTTCCAGCCCGGCTGGGAGCGCTGCTGGATCGCCGAGCTGGGCGGCGAACGCGTGGGCTCGGTCTTCGTGGCGCGCAAGAGCAAGACCGTGGCACAGCTGCGCATGCTGATCCTCGCGCCCGGTGCCCGCGGCCTTGGCCTGGGCGCGCGCCTGACCGACGAGTGCCTGGCCTTCGCGCGCGCCAAGGGCTACCGCAAGATGGTGCTGTGGACCAACAGCTGCCTGACTGCCGCGCGCAGCATCTACGCGGCGCGCGGCTTCGTGCTGAAGAAGAGCGAGCCCTACGAGGACTTCGGCCGGTCGCTGGTCGGCGAGACCTGGGAACTCAAGCTCTAGGGTGTGCCGTGCGCGCAGGCCCTGGTCACTGCATGAACCAGCCGTGGCTGACGACCAGCGACTGGCCGGTCAGCGCGTTGGTCGGGAAGCCCGCGAACAGCAGCGCCACCTGGGCCACGTCGTCGGTGGTGGTGAACTCGCCGTCCACGGTCTCCTTGAGCATCACGTTCTTGACGACCTCGGCCTCGCTGATGCCCAGCGTCCTGGCCTGCTCGGGGATCTGCTTTTCCACCAGCGGCGTGCGCACGAAGCCGGGGCAGATCACGTTGGCGCGCACGCCGTGCGCCGCGCCCTCCTTGGCCACGGTCTTGCACAGGCCGATCAGGCCGTGCTTGGCCGTCACATAGGGCGCCTTGAGCAGCGAGGCCTCCTTGGAGTGCACCGAGCCCATGTAGATCACGCTGCCGCCGCGGCCCTGGGCGACCATGCGCTTCAGGCAGGCGCGCGTGGTCAGGAAGGCGCCGTCCAGGTGGATCGCCAGCATCTTCTTCCAGTCGGCGAAGGAAAACGCCTCGAGCGGATGCACGATCTGGATGCCGGCATTGCTGACCAGGATGTCGATGCCCCCGAAGGCCTGGGCGGCCTGCGCCACCGAGGCCTCGACCTGCGCCTCGTCGGTCACGTCCACGGCCACGCCGAGAGCCTGGGCGCCGCCAGCGCGCAGCTCGGCGGCCGTGCTCTCGGCCGCGGCCGGGTTGAGGTCGGCGATGACCACGGCCGCGCCCTCACGGGCGAAGACGGTGGCGATCTCCTTGCCGATGCCGCTGGCCGCGCCCGTGATGTAGGCGACCTTGTTTTGAAGCTGTTGCATGGTGGGTTCCTTCGGGTGTGAGGCGGTTGGGGAAGTTCAGGCGAGGTAGTCGTGCTCGACCGTGCCGAGCGCGAGCGTCATGTCGGCGATGTAGTGCACGGCCGACTCGACCTTGCGCACGGGCAGGTCTGCCACCGGTGCCAGCGCGTGCGGATGCAGTTCCAGGGCGGCCGGGCCGCTCCAGGCGCCGCGCAGTTCGATGTCGACCATGTGGTAGCGCACGAGTTCGCAGATGCGTGGCGAGCCGTCCACGTGCGGAATGATCTTGAGCAGAAAGTTCGGCTGGGCCAGCGCCGCCAGGACGGGGCCCGGCTCCAGCGTGCGGTGCTTGAAGCCCATGGTGGCCGTGGCCACGCGCACACGGCCGTAGTCCAGCGTGCCCACGATCGTGTCGGTCTCGTAGTCCAGCTGCGGCGTGGCGAGCTTCTTCGGAAAGCCCCAGAGCTCGCGACCGCCTGCGATGGGCGGGTGGTCGTTGAGGTACATGGCATGCACATAGGCGCCCTGCTCCAGGCCTTTGGCCGTGCGCAGCTGCACCGGGATCACCTGGCCCGACTCGGTGTAGTCGCCGAAGCCCGTGGAGTCGGGCATGCGAATGAATTCGTACTTGACCAGAGGCTCCACGACTTCGAGCGGCTCGGGCACGACGGCGCGCAGCGCATCCACGTCGGTGCGGTAGGTGATGACCACGAACTCGCGGCGCAGGAATCGGTAGGGGCCGCACGGGAATGCGGGGCTGGTGGCCGGCATCGCGAAGGCGCGGCGTACGTCGTCAAGCTGCATGGAGGGCTTTCTGTGAGGAAGAGCCCCACTCTGCGCCGCGAGACTTAGACGAAACTGAAGCGGGCTGCGCGCGATCGCGCCGCAGCGCGACGGGATAATCCGCACCATGCCCGCCCCCGATTCCGCGCCCGAGCCTCCCGGCGCCCTCGCGCAGCCACGCTCCAAGACCGACCTCTTCCTCTCGTTCACCTGGCTCGCGCTGCAGGGTTTCGGCGGCGTGCTGGCCGTGGTGCAGCGCGAGCTCGTGGAGAAGAAGCGCTGGATGAGCCGCGACGAGTTCGTCGAGGAATGGTCCGTCGCGCAGATCATGCCGGGGCCCAATGTGGTCAACCTGTCGATGATGATCGGCGCGCGCTACTTCGGCCTGCCCGGCGCACTGGCGGCGCTGTCCGGCATGCTGCTGGCGCCGCTCGTGGTGGTGCTGCTGCTGGCGCTGGCCTACACCCGCTTGGCCAACGACCCGCACATGGCCGGCGCACTGCGTGGCATGGGTGCGGTGGCCGCCGGGCTCATCATGGCCACCGGCATCAAGCTGGTCCCGGCCCTGCAGCGCAATGTGCTGGGGCGTGGGCTCTGCGCCGCCTTCGGCCTGTTGTGCTTCGCCGGCATCGCGCTGCTGCGCTGGCCGCTGGCCTACGTGCTGTTCGGCCTGGGCGCCGCGGCCTGCGTGCTGGCCTGGCGCCGGTTGGCGCCATGATCGGCCCGGCGTTGTCGCTGGGCGCGCCCGACTGGCTTGCGCTGTTCCTGCACTTCGCCACGCTCTCCCTGCTGGCCGTGGGCGGCGCCATCACCACCGCGCCCGACATGCACCGCTTCCTGGTCGACCAGCGGCACTGGCTCAGCGACCCGCAGTTCAGCGCCTCGATCGCGATCGCCCAGGCCGCGCCGGGGCCCAACGTGTTGTTCGTCGCGCTGATGGGCTGGAACGTGGGACTCAACGCAGGCGGCTACGCCACGGCCGCACTGGGCCTCACGGTGACCATGGTCGGCGTGCTGCTGCCCAGCTCCACGCTGACCTACCTCAGCGCGCAATGGGGCCACCGCAACCGGCACCGGCGCAGCGTGCGGGCCTTCAAGGCCGGCATGGCGCCCATCGTCGTGGCCTTGCTGGTCGCCACCGGCTGGGTGCTGGCCGGCAGCCAGGGCGCGGCGGCACAGAACTGGCGGTTGTGGCTGCTGACGGCAGTGGTGGCGGTGCTGGTCTGGCGCACCCGGCTGCACCTGCTCTGGCTGCTGGGCGCCGGCGCGCTACTGGGCGGCTTCGGCCTGGTCTGAGCCTAGATTCGGCAGTTGACCGCTTGCAGCCTTCAGGAAAGCCGCATGGACACTGGACTTGGCGTCTTCGCTCCCGCGCATCTTCTGGGCGAGCGCGCTATGCACCCGCCGGCACCGCGCTCGCCGCGCCAGGCGGCCTTGCTCCTCCTTGCGCACAGGAGTGCGCCGCGTCGTCGCGCCTTGCCTGACACGCCGATCACGGCACCATCGGGCGCATCCAACTGCCGAATCTAGGCTGAGTAGCGCTCCCAGCCCTTGGCCCGCAAGACGCAGGCCGGACAGGTGGCGCAGCCGTAGCCCCAGGCGTGCAGCGCGCCGCGCTCGCCAAGGTAGCAGGTGTGGGTGTGCTCCACGATGAGATCGACCAGGGCTGGCCCGCCCAGCCGCTCGGCCATGCGCCAGGTGTCGGCCTTGTCGATCCACATCAGCGGCGTGTCGATCAGGATGCGCCGGTCCATGCCCAGCGACAGCGCGATCTGCATGGCCTTGATGGTGTCGTCGCGGCAGTCGGGGTAGCCAGAGAAATCCGTCTCGCAAACACCCGTGACGAGCACGTCCAGCCCGCGCCGGTAGGCCAGCGCGGCGGCCAGCGTCAGGAACAGCAGGTTGCGGCCCGGCACGAAGCTGTTGGGCAGGCCCTGCTCCTGCATCTCCATGGCGATGTCGCGCGTGAGCGAGGTTTCGCTGATCTCACCCAGCACGGGCACGGCCAGCAGGTGGTCTTCGCCCAGGCGGGCGGCCCAGTGCGGGAACTGCACGCGGAACTGGCGCAGCACCTCGAGCCGCGCATCGAGCTCGATGCGGTGGCGCTGGCCATAGTCGAAGGCGATGGTCTCGACGCGCTCGTACTGCACGAGCGCGTGGGCCAAACAGGTGGTGGAATCCTGGCCGCCCGAGAACAGCACCAGGGCCTGGCGTGGAAGACTCATGCCGATCCCTGCGCAAAGACAGGCTTCAGCGCGGCATACACCGCGCGGAAGCGCTCCATGCGCGGCTGGTGCAGCGCGGCCGTGCCCTCGCCCGGCGTGAACAGGCCACGCCGCGGCGGCACGGTGCAGACCGCGGCCTCGTCGCCGCCATCGGCCAGCCAGGCCAGGCGCGCGGCCCCCAGGGCACCGCCCGATTCGCCGCCTGCGCCCAACGCCAGCGGCACCTGCAGAACATCGGCCAGCAACTGCGACCACCAGGCGCTGCGCGCGCCGCCACCCACCAACGACAGCGGCCTGGCACCGGGCGGGCGCGACAGCGTGTCCAGCCCGTCCCGCAGGCCGTGGCCCACGCCCTCGACCACGGCATAGGCGATGTCGGCACGCGAATGCGCGGGCGTGAGCCCGTACAGCACGCCGCGCGCTTGCGCATCGTTGTGCGGCGAGCGCTCGCCCGACAGGTAGGGCAGGAACAGCGGCGCCTGGGCGCGTGCGGCGTCGTCCAGCGATGCCGCGGCGTGGAAGAAGCCCGGGATGTCGGCGAAGCCGAAGGCGCGCACGGCCCAGTCCACGCTGCTGGCGGCCGACAACATGACCGCCATCTGGTGCCAGCGGCCCGGCAGCGCATGGCAGAACGCATGCACGGCGCGGGCCGGGTTGGGCGTGAAGCCATCCGAACACACGAAGATCACGCCCGAAGTGCCGAGCGAGACGAAACCCTGCCCCGGCGCCACCAGGCCCATGCCGACCGCGCTGGCGGCGTTGTCCCCGCCGCCGCCAGCAATCGGGATGCCGGCCGGCAGGCCCCAGCGCTGCGCCATCTCGGGCTGGAGCGTCGCAGACACGGCACTGCCCTCGACCAGGCGCGGCATGTGTTCCCGCGTCAGGCCGGTGGCGGCCAGCAGTTCGTCGGACCAGTCGCGCCGGCCCACGTCCAGCCACAGCGTGCCGGAGGCGTCGGACATGTCAGTCACGGCTTCGCCACTCAGCCACAGGCGCAACCAGTCCTTGGGTAGCAGCACGCGCTCCGTCCTGGCGAACACCTCGGGCTCGTGCTCGCGCACCCACAGCAGCTTGGGGGCGGTGAACCCCGGCATGGCCAGGTTGCCGGTGATGCGGACCAGGTCCGGCACGGCCTGCGTGAGCGCCGCGCACTGGGCCGCACTGCGGCCGTCGTTCCACAGGATGGCCGGGCGCAGCACGGCGCCTGCCGCGTCGAGCAGCACGGCCCCGTGCATGTGGCCCGACAGGCCGATGGCGCGCACGCTGCGCATGGCGTCCGGATGGCGCGCGCGCAGCGCGGCCATCACCACGTCGAGCGCATCGGCCCAGGCCTGCGGCTGCTGCTCGGACCACTGCGGCTGCGGACGCTGCGCGATCAGGGCGGCGTGCGCGACGCCCACGACCCCATGGTCGTCGGCGAGCAGCAGTGCTTTGAGTTCGGAAGTTCCGAGATCGAGTCCCAGGTACATGGCAAGAACACTTCAAGAAGCGCCGCCGAAGCGATGTTCCGCCTGGCGGCGGAACTCCGTGGGCGTCACGCCCTTGAGCTCCAGAAAACGGCGGTTGAAGTTTGCCACGTTGTTGAACCCGACCTGGTAGCAGATGTCGGCCACGAAATGGTCGGTCTGCATCAGCAGGCGGCAGGCGCTGTTGATGCGCACCATGTTCACGAAATCGGTGAAGCTGTTGCCCGTGGCGCGCTTGAAGAAGCGCGACAGCCGGCTCTCGCTCATGCCCAGCTCGCCGGCCAGGTCCGCCAGGCTCACCGAGGCCGCCAGGTCGCCCGTGATGCGGTCGACGATGCGGTTGATCTGCTCCAGCTCGCCGTCGCCCTCGGCGCTCTGGATCTGCACCGTGGACAGCAGCCGGTAGTCGCCGCACTGGGCCAGGTCGGCCAGGTACGCGCAGAAATGGCCGAAGCGGCGCACGCCGCGCGTGGCCTTGACGGCCTGCCAGTGCGCCTGTGCGCGCTCGGACATGCCGAAGAACTCGATGCCGTGGCGCGCGCGCTGCAGCAGCGCCATGACCTCGCGCAGCTCGGGCAGCGATTCGGCGGCGCGCGCCAGCGGTGCATGCTCGAACTGGATCACGAGGTCGCGCTCGGGCACGCCCTCGCCCGCGTCCAGCGAGATCCAGTTGTGCGGCAGGCGCGGGCCGCACAGCACCAGGTGACCGGGCTCGAACTGGCCGATCCAGTCGCCCACGAAGGCCTTGCCCGAGGTGCAGGTGATCAGGTGCAACTCGTACTCGTCGTGGAAATGCCAGCGCGCCAGCGGCGTCGGAAAGCCGTGGGCGAGGCAGCGCACCAGGCCGCCGTCCTCGGGTGCCTCGTAGCCGAGTGCGGGCGAGCGCGCGAACTCCCCTTCCAGTTCGGGCTGGCGCTGGCGCGGGCGGCTGCGCGGTGCGGGCATGGCGCTCAAGCGGCGGCGGCCTGCGGCTGCAGGGCCTCGACCGCCGCGCGCTGCGGCGGGTCGGCGCCTTCGCGCGCGCAGTTCAGCGCCGCGGCTGTGGCGGCGAAGCGCAGCACGTCGGCCCAGGCGGTGGTGGGCAGTGCCGCGAGCCGGGCTGCGTCCTGCACGCCGTGGTCCAGCAGGGCCACGGACAGGCCGGCGCCGAAGGTGTCGCCGGCACCGATGGTGTCGACCACCTGCACGGGCGGCGGCCGCACCGCCAGTGGCGGCTGGCCGCGGCGGTACAGCGCGGCGCCCTCTGCGCCACGCGTGATGAGCACAGCGCGCGGGCCGGCCTGCAGCCAGGCCTGGGCCAACGCATCGAACGGCTGGCCGGGCGCGAGCAGCGCGCAATCCTCGTCGCTGAGCTTGAGCAGTTCGCATTCGGCGATGCATTCGGCGCAGCGCGCACGCCAGGCCGGCAGGTCCTCGACCAGGCTGGGGCGGGCATTGGGATCGAACACACGCAGCACGCGGCCGCGCTGGGCACGTGCGAAGTCCAGCACGCGCTGGCCCGAGGGCTCGCGCGTGAGCAGGTTGGAGCCGTAGTGCAGCCAGCGGCAGCTTTCGGGCAGCGCGGGCAGCGGATCGGGCGTCCACAGCACGTCGGCCGTGCCCTGCATGTAGAAGGCGTAGCGGTTGGTCTGTGGCGTGCGCTCCACGAAGGCCAGCGTGCTGGGCGCCGCACAGCGCAGCACGAGTTCAGTCGAAATGCCGTTGGCCTGCAGATGCGCCAGCAGGCGCTCTCCGAACAGGTCGGTGGACAGTTGCGTGAGGTAGCCCACGGGCGCGCCCAGCCGCGCGGCCGCGACCGCGCCATTGAGCAGGGCCCCGCCCACATGGCCCTGGAACTGCAGGCCCGCGCCGGCCTGGGCCGTGAAGTCGATCAAGGCTTCACCGACGAAGGCGATGCGAAAGCTCACGGCGCGGCCCTCCCCTGCACGAAGGTCGCCACGCGCTGGCCCGCCAGGCGCAGCGCGGCCAGCAGCCGCGTATCGCCGGCCAGGTCGCCCCACAGCTGGCGGTCGGCCACCAGCGCAGCCTCGGGCTCGGGCGCGGCGCAGATGGCATGCGCGGCCGCCGGGTCCATGCCCTGGTCCTGGTAGGCATAGGGCAGTCGGCCCGCATGCCAGCGCTGCAGGAAGGCCAGGAACAACGCCGGCAGCATGGCCACGGCGGCGATGCTCTGGCCGGCGGCGAGCCGCTCGCGCACCGTGGGCGCGATGAAGCCCGGGATCTTGGCGAAGCCGTCGGCCGCCACGCGCTGGTTGGTATCGCGGATCGCCGGGTTGGCGAAGCGCTCGAGCACCACGTCGCGGTAGGCCGGGAGGTCCACCGGGCTTGCGTGGCCGGGCCGGTGCAGGCAGGGAATCACGTCGTCGCTCACGTAGTCGTAGGCCATCTGCCGGATGTCCGGGTCCAGCGTGCCCTCGTGGATGTAGTCCAGGCCGGCCAATGTACCCGCCCAGGCGATGCAGCTGTGGCTGGCGTTGAGGATGCGGATCTTGGCCTCCTCGTAGGGCTGGACCGAGCGCACCAGTTCCACGCCGACCTGCTCCCAGGCCGGGCGGCCGGCCGCGAAGTCGTCCTCGATGACCCACTGGATGAAGCTCTCGCCCGTGACCGGCGCGGCGTCGTCGATGCCGGTGGCCTGGTGCACGCGTTCGCGCAATTCGGGTGGCGGGCGCGGCGTGATGCGGTCCACCATGGCGTTCGGGCAGGTGGTGTGCTGGCGTGTCCAGGCCGCCAGCGGGCCTTCGCCCGCAGCCTCCAGGAACGCCAGCATCGCGGCGCGGAAGCGCTCGCCGTTGTGGCGCAGGTTGTCGCAGTTCAGCAGCGTGAGCGGGCCGGCACCGGCCGCATGGCGCGCGCGCAGAATGGCGGCCACGGCGCCGTAGATGGTTTCGCCGGCCTCGCCGCGCGCCGCGCGCGCGATGTCGGCCGCCAGCTCGGGCTGGCCGGCGTCGAGCCGGTGCAAGGGGTCCAGGTAGTAGCCGGCCTCGGTCACCGTGAACGAGACGATGCGCGTGGCGGGATCGGCACCGCGCACCACCATGGCCGGCAGGCCAGGCGCGTAGGGGATGACTTCGCGGATGGCCGTGATGCGCTCGTAGCGGCGCACGCCGGCCGGCGTGACCGTCTCCAGCGTGTAGGCGCCGCCCTGGTCGGCCAGGGCTTGCAGCACGTCGGCCATGTCGGGCCGGATGTTGCAGCCGGCCAACTGCCAGCGCCGGTCGCCTGCATCCATCAGGCGCTGCAGGTAGACAGCCTGGTGTGCGCGGTGGAAGGAGCCCAGGCCCAGGTGCAGGATGGTGGACGGGGTCATGTTTCAGGCGGCTGCCAGCGTGCGGCCGTCGCGGTTGAACAGGTGCAGCACGGCGGGGTCGATCTCCACGCCGACCGTGTCGCCCTCGGCCAGCTGCGTGCGCTCGTTCTGGCGCGCGATCATGTTCACGCCGCTCACGTCCACATGGATCAGCGTGTCCGAGCCCAGCGCCTCGACCAGGTCCACGCGGCCCTGCAGGCCGCCGCGCTGGCCCGGCAGCACGCGCACGCCCTCGGGCCGCACGCCCAGGAAGCCGTCGGTGGGCAAGCGGCCCTGCGTGAGCTGCGCGATGGCGGGCAGCGCCTGCGCCGGCAGCATGTTCATGGACGGCATGCCGATGAACTGCGCGACGAAGCGGTTGGCCGGGCGGTCGTAGAGCTCCAAAGGCGAGCCGACCTGCTCGATCAGCCCGTCCTTGAGCACCACCACCTTGTCGGCCAGCGTCATGGCCTCGACCTGGTCGTGCGTGACGTAGATGGTGGTGGCGCCCAGCGACTCGTGCAGCTTCTTGATCTCCACGCGCGTGTTGCCGCGCAGCGCGGCGTCCAGGTTGGACAGCGGCTCGTCGAACAGGAAGACCTTGGGTGCGCGCACGATGGCGCGGCCGATGGCCACGCGCTGGCGCTGGCCGCCCGACAGTTCCTTGGGGGTGCGCTGCAGGTAGTTCGACAGGTTGAGCTGCGCGGCCGCGCGTTCGACCTTGGTCTTGATCTCGGCCGGGTCGACCTTGGCCAGCTTGAGCGCGAAAGACATGTTGTCGTACACGCTCATGTGCGGGTACAGCGCATAGCTCTGGAACACCATGGCCAGGTCGCGCTTGCCCGAGGGCGCATAGGTGATGTCACGCCCGTCCAGCATGAGCTGGCCACTGCTGATGGGCTCCAGCCCCGCGATCAGCCGCAGCAGCGTGGACTTGCCGCAGCCCGAAGGGCCGACGAAGACGATGAACTCGCCCTTCTCGATCTGCAGGTCGACGCCCTTGATGATGTGGGCGTCGCCGAAGCTCTTCTTGACGTTCTTGAGTTCCAGGTAGGACATGGGAGGCTCCGTTTACTTGACCGCACCGAAGGTGAGGCCCTGGACGAGTTGCTTCTGGCTGAACCAGCCGAAGACGACGATGGGCGCGATCGCCATCAGCGAGGCGGCCGACAGCTTGGCCCAGAACAAGCCCTCGGGGCTGGAGTACGAGGCGATCAGCGTGGCCAGCGTGCCGGCCTTGGCCGAGGTGAGGTTCAATGCCCAGAAGGCCTCGTTCCAGCTCAGCACCAGGCACAGCAGGCCGCAGGACGCCAGGCCGCCGACCGACAGCGGCAGCACCACCTCGCGGAACTCGGTCCACAGGTTGGCGCCGTCCATGCGCGCGGCCTCCAGGATCTCGGCCGGGATCTCCTTGTAGTTGGTGTAGAGCATCCACACCATGATGGGCAGGTTGGACAGCGTGAACACGATGATCAGCGCGGGCAGCGTGTCCAGCATGCCGGCGCTCTGGGCCAGCACGTAGATGGGCACCAGCGCGCCGACGGCCGGCATCATCTTGGTCGACAGCATCCACATCAGGATGTCGCGCGTGGACTTCGTCTTGAAGAAGGCCATCGAGTACGCGGCGGGCGCGGCAATCGCCAGACCCAGGATGGTCGAGGCCACGCTGGCGATCAGCGAGTTCTTCGCGTAGAGCAGGTAGTCGCTGCGGCTTTGCACCTCGGCGAAGTTGTGCAGCGTGGGCTCGAACACGAACAGCGGCGGTACGGCGATGGCCTGCAGCTCGGTCTTGAAGGCCGTGAGGAACAGCCAGCCCAGCGGGAAGAACAGCAGCAGGGCAAGCGCCCAGGCCACGACGGTGCGCAGCGCGGTGGGCCAGAAGGTGTTGGGGGGTGCACTGGCTTGCATGTTCAATCCAGGTTCTTGCCGATGATGCGGATCAGGAAGGCCGCGACGATGTTGGCCAGCACGACGGCGAACAGCGCGCCGGCCGAGGCCACGCCCACGTCGAAGTTCAGCAGCGACTGCTTGAAGATCATGTAGGTCAGGTTGGTGCTGGCGTTGCCGGGGCCGCCGCTGGTGGTGATCGCGATCTCGGCGAACACCGAGAGCAGGAAGATCATCTCGATCATGATGACCACGGCCATGGCCCGGCCCAGGTGCGGCAGGGTCAGGTAGAAGAAGCGCTGCACGGCGGTGGCGCCGTCCATGCGCGCGGCCTCCATCTGCTCGCGGTCCAGCGACTGCAGCGAGGTGATGAAGATCAGGCACGCGAACGGCAACCACTGCCAGGCCACCATGACGATGACCGAGAACAGCGGCAGGTCGGTCAGCCAGTCCACGGGGTCGGCGCCGAAGAACTTCCAGACGTTGGCCAGCACCCCGTAGATCGGGTTCATCATCATGTGTTTCCACAGCAGCGCGTTGACCGCGGGCATGACGAAGAACGGCGAGATCAGCAGCACGCGCACGATGCCCTGGCCCGGGAACGGATCGTTGACGAGCAGCGCCAGCAGCACGCCGCCGACCAGCGTGACGCCGATCACGCTGCCGATCAGCACCAGCGTGTTGCCCACCGCCGGCCAGAAGTCCGGATCGGTGACGAAGTACTCGAAGTTCGAGAGGCCGGCGAAGGGGTGTTCGCCGGGCTGCATGAGGTTGTAGCTGACGAACGAGAAGTACAGCGTCATCAGCAGCGGCACGATCGACCAGAGGAGGAGCGTGACGACCGCGGGGGCCATCAAGGCCCGGGGCAACAGCCGGTTCATGGCGATGGCTCTTTACTTGTAGTAGCCCGCCTTCTTCATCTCGCGCTCGGCCAGGGTCTGCGAGGTCTTGAGCGCCTGCTCCACCGTGGAACGGCCGGCCAGGGCCGCGCTCATCTGCTGGCCCACGCCCACGCCGATGGCCTGGAACTCGGGGATGGCCGCGTACTGCACGCCGACATAGGGCGACTTGGCCAGGGTGCTGTCGTTCGGGTTGGCCGAGTCGATGGCCTTCTTCTCGGCCGCGGCGAACACCGCGACCTTCTGGAACGCGGGGTTGGCATAGGTGCTCTGGCGTGTGCCGGTGGGCACGGCGTGCCAGCCGTGGGTCTTGGCGACCAGGTTCACGTAGTCCTTGGAGGTGGCCCAGCGGATGAACTTCTGCGCCGCCTCGTTCTTCGTGGAGCTGGACGGGATCGCCAGGTTCCAGGACCACAGCCAGTTCGCGCCCTTGGGCGTGACGGCCGTGGGCGCCTGCGCGAAGGCCACCTTGTCGGCCACCTTGGACTGCTTGGGGTCGCTGATGAAGGACGCGGCGATGGTCGCGTCCACCCACTGCGCGCACTTGCCTTCGTTGAACAGCGCCAGGTTCTCGTTGAAGCTGTTGGCCGAGGCGCCGGGCGGGCCATACTGCTTCATGAGGTCCACGTAAAACGTGATCGCGTCCTTCCAGGGCTTGGATTCGAGTTGCGGCTTCCAGGCCATGTCGAACCACTGGCCGCCCCAGGTGTTGACCATGGTGGTGACCAGGGCCATGTTGTCGCCCCAGCCCGGCTTGCCGCGCAGGCACATGCCGTAGACGCCGGCCTTGGGGTCGTGCACCTTGGCCGCGAAGGCCTTGACCTGCGCCCAGGTCGGCCGCTCGCCGAGCTGCACGCCGGCCTTGTCGGCCAGGTCCTTGCGGTACATCAGCATGGAGCTTTCGGCGTAGAACGGCGCGGCGTACAGTTTGCCCTCGTAGGACAGGCCTTCGCGGATGGCGGGCAGCAGGTCGTCCACGTCGTAGGCGGCGTCGGTGGCGATGGGCTTCAACCAACCCTTCTTGGACCAGATCGGCGCCTCGTACAGGCCGATGGTCATCACGTCGAACTGCCCCCCCTTGGTGGCGATGTCGGTCGTCACGCGCTGGCGCAGCACCCCCTCCTCGAGCGTCACCCACTTGAGCTTGATGCCGGGGTTGGCCTTCTCGAACTCGGGTGTCAGCTTCTGCATCTCGATCATGTGGCCGTTGTTCACGGTGGCGATGACGAGCTCCTGGGCCTGGGCGGCCAGGCCGATGCTGGCCAGTGCGGCAACGAGGGCGGTGCGAACGAAACGCTGCATGGTGTCTCCTGTCATGGAATCGGTGTGCCGCGATTCTGGAGACTCTGCCTTGCGTGTGTTGTACCTGTTCAGTCCACCATTGATACTTTTATGCGCAATGGACCCCGGATATTCCCTTGGGTCGCAGGACTGAGCATCAGCCTGGCGGAAGCGCCAGGCGTTCGGCCATGCCGCTCAGGGCCTGCAGCGCGGCAGCGGGCACGGCCACGTCGTGCGGGCCCCGCACTTCGGCCTCGCGTGGATTGATGCGCACCAGTTGCGCCCCAAAACCGCGTTGCAATCCCTGCACGAAGTGGCGCACCGAGGGCACGGCCGTGCCAGCGCCGATCTCGACCACGGCCAGCCGCGCACGCAGGCGGCGCAGGCCCGCGAGCCAGTCCTGCAGCTGCGCCGCCTGCGTCTGTTCCCGCTGCGCATTCCAATCGCCGTCGCCGAACATCAGGATGTTGGGCCGCGCGAGCGCACCGCAGTGCGGGCAGCGCGGCGGCGCGTTCAGGAGCCGGCAGTGCGCGGCATCGACCTCGGGCACGAACGCATCGGCCGGCCAGACGGCGCCGCGGCAATCGTCGATGCACTGCAGATGGTGGATCGATCCATGGCACTCCAGCAGCGCGGCGGGTGCTGCGCCGGCCTGCTGGAAATGGCCATCGACATTGCTCGTGAACACCGCCCAGCCCGCGCGCATGCGCCGGCCCCAGGTGTCCAGCAACGCGAAACCCGCGTGCGGCTGCGTGGCGCGGTACAGCGCGAGCCGGTGCCCGTAGAAGCCCCAGGCCAGGGCCGGGTCGCGCCGGAAACTGGCAGGCGAGGCGGCCGTGTAGAAGTCGATGCCGGCGCGGCCGAGCGCCGGATAGGCGCGCCAGAAACCCTCGGGGCCGCGGAAGTCCGGCAGGCCCGAATCCACCCCCATGCCGGCACCGGCAGCCACGACCAACGCGTCGGCCTGCGCGATGCAGGCGGCGGCATGGTCGAGTGGGGAATCCGGCATGCGCCCGACTCTACAGAAGGCTTATCTGCGCCGGGGGCGTTACACCACTGTCATGCCGGCTGCCTACACTGGCCCCATGCAAAAAGGCATCGTCATCGCGGTCGCTGCAACAGCGGGCCGCCTGGTCCTGGAAATCGAAGGCGGCCGCTGCGCCATCCTGCAATTCATCAAGGGAACCCGCGTGCGCGCCGGCGACGTGCTTTCCGGCAAGTTCTTCAACGTGGGCGGTGCACGCCTGCAGCACCTGGACGGCCAGGCCGTGGTCTGCGCCATGCTGGGTTTCCGCTCGCGCGCCACCGCGCTGCGGATGCTGGGCCAGGGCTGATCAGCGCGGCACGGCGCACAGGGCGGCGTCGCTGCCCAGGGCCTGCTGCTCGTCTTCGTTGGCCGCAATGCCGCGCGCGTTCTTGGCGTGCGTCACGGCCATGTCGCGCGGCAGCTGCACGCCGTTCTTCACGGCCAGGATCTCGGCCATCACGCTGACGGCGATCTCGGCCGGCGTCTTGCTGCCGATGTAGATGCCGATCGGGCCGCGCAGCCGCGCCAGCGAGTCGTCGGTCTGCTCGAAGTGCTCCACCATGCGCTGGTGGCGCGCCTCGTTGTTGCGGCGCGAGCCGATGGCGCCCACGTAGAAGGCCTCGGTCTCCAGCGCCTCCAGCAGCGCCAGGTCGTCGAGCTTGGGGTCGTGCGTGAGCGCGACCACGCAGCTGCGCCGGTCGGGCCGGAAGGCGCGCACCACGTCGTCGGGCATGTCGCGCAGCAGCGTGGCCCCGGCCACCGACCAGGCGCCGCGGTACTCCTCGCGCGGGTCGCAGACGGTCACGGCGAAGCCCGAGAACAACGCCATGGTGGCCAGGTACTCCGTCAGCTGGCCGGCACCGATCAGCAGCATGCGGTACTCGGGGCCGAAGGTGTTGACGAGCCGGTCCGTGTCCACATCGAGCTCGGCCGGTGCATCGGCTTGTGCGAGTTGCACCGCGCCGTCGGCCAGGCGCACCTGGCGGCGCATCAGGCGCCCGGCCTCCAGCGCGGCCACGAGTTCTGCGAGGCTGGTGGGGTCGGGATCGTGCTCCAGCAGCAGTTCCAGCGTGCCGCCACAGGGCAGGCCGAAGCGGTGCGCCTCGTCGGCCGTGACGCCGTACTTGACGAAGGCCGGCGGGCCCGACGGCAGCGTCTTGGCCACCTCGGACGCGGCGCCCGCGGCATAGGCCTGTGTGTAACGGTAGATCAGGTCGTCCTCGATGCAGCCGCCCGAGACCGAGCCGAGCACGGCGCCGTCTTCGCTGAGCGCCATGATGGAGCCGACCGGCCGCGGGGACGAACCCCAGGTGCGCACGACGGTGGCCAGCAGCGCGCGCTTGCCGGCCCGGCGCCAGTCGCGCAGGCCGCGCAACACCATCACATCGAGGTTTTCCATGGATCAGGCGTCCTTGTCCTTGTCCTTGCCTTTGCCGGTCAGCTTGGCCAGCCAGCCGGCCTTCTCTTCTTCCGGCGGCTCCTGCGCCACGCCATGGCGCTTGCGCATCTCGTTGTCGAAGCGCTTGAAGAAGTCTTCCGACAGCGACTTGGCTGCGCCATCGATGAGCCGCTGGCCCAATTGGGCGACCTTGCCGCCGACCTGGGCCTGCACCGCGTACTGGAGTTCGCAGCCCTCGTCGTTGGGCACCAGGTTGACCTTGGCCGAACCCTTGCCGAAGCCTGCGACCCCACCCTGCCCTTCGAAGGCGATGGTGTAGCTCGCGGGCGCCACGATGTCGGAGAGCAGGATCTTGCCGCCGAACTTGGCCGAAACCGGGCCGATCTTGAGCGCCATGCCGATGGCGTACTGGTTCTCGCCCGTGGCCTCGACCTTGTCGCAGCCCGGGATGCAGAGCTTGAGCACCTCGGGGTCGTTCAACGCGTCCCAGGCCTGCTGCTGGGTCACGGCGAGTTGGCGGCTGCCTTGCATTTCCATGGGGGATCCTTGTGGTTGTCGTTCAATGTTTCATCAGCTGCGCGAGGCTGCGCGCCAGGTCCTGCAGACGCTCCAGATTGTGGACGGCAAGCATGGCGTGTGCCTGGCGGTGCAGTTGCGCGGCCCCACGCGCAATGGGGGCGTAGCCACCGAAGCGCAGCAGCGGGTTCAGCCAGAGCAGGCGGCGGCAGCGTCGGCGCAGCCAGGCCAGGTGCTCGGCCAGCACGGCCGGCTCGCCGGTGTCCAGTCCGTCGCTGACCAGCAGCACCAGCGTACGGCGGCCGACCAGGCGGCGCGCGTACACCTCGCGCAGCGTCTGCAGGCTGCTGCCGAGCTGGGTGCCGCCAGCGAAGTCGGCGATGCGCCGGCCCGCATCGGCCAGCATGTCGTCGGTGTCGGCATGGCGGAAGGTGGGCGTGAGGTCGGTCAGGCGGGTGCCGAAGGCGAACACGTCACGCCGCGGCAGCCCGCGCGTGGCCGCGTGCAGGAAGGCCAGCAGCAGCCGCGCATAGCGCTCCATGGAACCGGACACGTCGACCAGCACGAGCAGCGGCAGCGGCTGGCTGCGACGCGCCAGCTTCGGCAGGCGGATCAGTTCGCCGCCCGTGCGTGCGGCCTCGCGCCGCACGCCGGCCCAGTGCAGCCGGCCACCGCGCGTGCCCGGCCGCAGGCGGCGCGACGGCACCTCGGGCACGGGCAGCGCGATGTCGCGCGCGAGCCGCTCGACAAGACGGTACTCGCTGGCCGACAAGGTGTTGAAGTCGGCCTGCTTCAAACGCTGCAGGTCGCTCGCGGTCATGGCCGCGTCGAAGTCGATCCTGTCGTCCTCCTTTTTGGGTGGCACGGCCTGCGCAAACGCGCGCTGCGGCGCCAGGGCCTCGTTCACGCGCGGGCGGCGTTTGCTCGGCTCGGCCCGGCCCTCGCTCGTGGGCAGCATCTGCGCAAGCAGCTTGTTGGCGACGTCGGGGTTGCGGAAGTACGCGTCGAACAGCTCGCGGAACACGCCGCGGTCCTGCTCGCGGCTGAGCATCACGGCCTCCAGCGCATGGGCCAGTTCGTCGCGGCGGCCGATGTCGACGAGCTGGGCGGCCTCTTGCGCCAGCGCGATGCGCGCCGGGTCGATGCGCATGCCGGCGCGGCGCAGTGTGCGGCCAAAGCCGCCGATGTTGTCGGCGAGCTTGCCGCGGCGCGCGTCGCCCAGCAGCACTCAGGCCTCCGCGGGCTTGAGCAGTGCGGTGGCCATGTCCTGCGTCAGGGCCGCCACGTCTTCGCGCTGCTTGAACAGGATGCCGGCAGTATCTGCCACGACTTCCGGGTCGATGGCCAGCGTGTCCAGCGCCACCAGGGCCTTGGCCCATTCCACGCTCTCGGCGATGCCCGGCGCGCGCTGGAAGGCGTCGGCGAAGGGTGCGCTGCGCAGCCGGCCCACCACCTCGGCCACCTGGGCCGACAACGCTTCGCTGGCCTGCGGCACCTGCGCCCGCACGATGGCCAGTTCGCGTTCGCGTTCGGGGTAGTCGAGCCAGTGGTACAGGCAGCGGCGCTTGACGGCATCGTTGAGTTCACGCGTACGGTTGCTCGTGAGGATGGTCACGGGGTTCACGAGCGCGCGGATGGTGCCGATCTCGGGTACGCTGACCTGGTACTCGCCCAGGTACTCGAGCAGGAAGGCCTCGAAGGGCTCGTCGGCGCGGTCGACCTCGTCGACCAGCAGAACGGCGCCGGGGCTGGGCGTCTGCAGCGCCTGCAGCAGCGGGCGGCGGATCAGGTAGCGCGGCTGGTAGACCTCGCGTTCCAGGGTGACCGAGTCTTCATGGCTCTCGGCCGCGCGCATGTGCAACAGCTGGGCGGCGTAGTTCCATTCGTAGAGCGCCTCGCGCTGCTCCAGGCCGTCGTAGCACTGCAGGCGCAGCAGCTCGCGCTGCAAGGCCTTGGACAAGGCTTTGGCCAGCTCGGTCTTGCCCACGCCGGGCTCGCCCTCCAGCAGCAGCGGGCGCTCCAGCTTCAAGGCCAGGAACACGGCCGTGGCAAGGCGGCGGTCGGCGAAGTAGCCGGCCTCGGCCAGCGCCGCCGACAGGGCATCGATCGAAGGAAAAGGGCAACTCAAGGCACGACCTCATGCAGATGGCATGCAAGGAAAAAGGCCCCGCGAGAACGGGGCCTGGCGCACGCGGTGGAACCCTGAATTATCCCAGGGCCTTGGCCACGGCCCGCTGCGTCTGCACGCTGACCAGGTTGGCGCGGTAGGCGGCGGAGGCGTGGATGTCGGCGTTGAGGTCGGTCGCGTCGATCTTCACAGCGGCCGCGGCTTCGGGCGTGAAGCTCTTGCTCAGCGCGGCCTCCAGTTCGGCGTGGCGGAACACGCATGTGGACGCTCCCGTCACGGCCACGCGCACACCGCTGTCGAACTGGGCGACGAACACGCCGACCAGCGCGAAGCGCGAGGCCGCCTGCTTGAACTTGAGGTAGGCCGCGCGCTTCGGGATCGGGAAGCGGATCGCGGTGATGAGCTCACCCTCCTCCAGTGCGGTCGAGAACATGCCGGTGAAGAAATCATCGGCTGCGATCTCGCGCTGCGTGGTGATGACCGTGGCACCCAGGGCCAGCACGGCGCTGGGGTAGCAGGCCGAGGGATCGTTGTTGGCCACCGAGCCGCCCAGCGTGCCCATGGCACGCACCTGGCGGTCGCCGATGTGCGAGGCCAGGTCGGCCAGCGCAGGGATCGCGGCCTGCACCTCGGCGCTGTCGGCAACGGCCAGGTGCCGCGTCATGGCGCCGATGACAACGCTGTCGCCCTCCCGCTTGATGCCGGCCAGGTCGGCGATGCCGCCCAGGTCGACCAGTTGGCCGGGGTCGGCCAGGCGCAGCTTCATGGAAGCCAGCAGGGTCTGGCCGCCGGCCAGAGGGCGGGCGCCTGCGGCTGCGAGCTTGGCGGCATCGGCAGCGCTGGCAGGTCGTTCGATCGTGAATGCGTACATGGTGTTCTCCCTGCTTTCAGGCCTTGGCGGATTGGATGGCTTCCCAGACGCGGGCCGGCGAGGCCGGCATGTCGAAGTCCTTCACGCCCAGCGGCGCCAGCGCATCCAGCACGGCATTGATGACGGCCGGCGGCGAGCCGATCGCCCCTGCCTCGCCGCAGCCCTTGGTGCCGAGCGGGTTGTGCGTGCACGGCGTGCAGACGGTGTCGAGCTTGAACTGCGGGAAGTCGTCGGCGCGCGGCATCGCGTAGTCCATGAACGAGCCGGTCAGCAACTGGCCGGTGCTCTCGTCGTAGACGCAGTTCTCCATCAGCGCCTGGCCGATGCCTTGCACGAGCCCGCCATGCACCTGGCCCTCCACGATCATGGGGTTGATGATGGTGCCGAAGTCGTCCACCGCGCTGAAGCGGTCCACGCGCACCACGCCCGTTGCAGGGTCGACCTCGACCTCGCAGATGTAGGTGCCGGCCGGGAAGGTGAAGTTGGTCGGGTCGTAGAAGGCCGTCTCGTTGAGGCCCGGCTCCAGCTTGTCCAGCGGGTAGTTGTGCGGCACGTAGGCCGTCAGCGCCACCTGGCCGAACGGGATTTTCTTGTCGGTGCCCTTGACCGTGAACTCGCCATTGGCGAACTCGATGTCGGCGTCCGACGCCTCCATCAGGTGCGCGGCGATCTTCTTGGCCTTGGTCTCGATCTTGTCCAGTGCCTTCATGATGGCCGCGCCGCCGACCGAGATCGAGCGCGAGCCATAGGTGCCCATGCCGAAGGGCACACGACCGGTGTCGCCGTGCACCACGTCCACGTTCTCGACCGGGATGCCCAGGCGCGCCGCCACCACCTGCGCAAAGGTGGTCTCGTGGCCCTGGCCATGGCTGTGCGAGCCCGTGAACACGGTGACGCTGCCGGTCGGGTGCACGCGCACCTCGCCGCACTCGAACAGGCCGGCGCGCGCGCCCAGCGCGCCTGCGATGTTGGACGGCGCGATGCCGCAGGCCTCGATGTAGCTGCTGTAGCCGATGCCGCGCTTGAGCCCCCTGGCCTCGCTGGCCGCGCGGCGGGCCGCGAAGCCGGCCACGTCGGCCAGGCCCTCGGCCTTGGTCATGCAGCCCAGGTAGTCGCCCACGTCGTACTGCAGCGCCACCGGCGTCTGGTAAGGCCACTGGGTGATGAAGTTGCGCTTGCGGATCTCGTCCTGGCCCAGGCCCATGTCCCAGCCGCAGCGGCTGACCAGGCGCTCCAGCAGGTAGGTGGCCTCGGGACGGCCGGCCCCGCGGTAGGCGTCGACCGGCGCGGTGTTGGTGAACCAGGCGTCCACCTCCACGTAGATCTGTGGGCAGGTGTACTGGCCCGCCAGCAGCGTGGCGTACAGGATGGTCGGCACGGCCGTCGAGAAGGTCGACAGGTAGGCGCCCAGATTGGCGTCGGTGTGCACGCGCATGGCCAGGAACTTGCCGTCCTTGTCCATCGCCATCTCGGCGTGGCTCACGTGGTCGCGGCCGTGGGCGTCGGACAGGAAGGCCTCGCTGCGCTCGCAGTTCCACTTGATGTTGCGGTTGAGCTGTTTGGCGGCCCAGGTCAGGCAGACGTCTTCGGCGTAGAGGTAGATCTTCGAGCCGAAACCGCCGCCCACGTCGGGCGCGATCACGCGCACCTTGTGCTCGGGCAGGCCCAGCACGAAAGCCGTCATGAGCAGCCGCTCGACGTGCGGGTTCTGGTTGGACACGTAGAGCAGGTACTCGTCGCTGGCACGGTTGTAGCTGCCGATGGCGGCGCGCGGCTCCATGGCGTTGGGCACCAGGCGGTTGTTGGTCAGGTCCAGCTTGGTGACGTGGGCAGCGTTGGCGAAGGCTGCGTCGACCTGGCCCTTGTCGCCAATCGCCCACTTGTAGCAGTGGTTGTCGGGCGCGGCCTCGTGCAGGGCCGTGGCCTTGGCGGCGTCGCTGACCTTGGTGACGGCGGGCAGCACGTCGTAGCTCACCTCCACGGCCTCGGCCGCGTTCTTGGCCTGCTCCAGCGTCTCGGCCACGACCATGGCCACGTGGTCGCCCACGTAGCGCACCTTGCCCTGGGCCAGGATGGGGTGCGGCGGCTCCTTCATGGGCTGGCCGTCGGTGGAGGTGATGAGCCAGCCGCAGGGCAGCCCGCCCATCTTGCCTTCGACGTCCTTGCCGGTGAAGACGCGGACCACGCCGGGCATTGCGGCGGCCTTGGACGTGTCGATGGCGGTGATGGCGGCGTGCGCATGCGGCGAGCGCACGAACACGGCGTGGGCCTGGTTGGCCAGGTGGATGTCGTCGGTGTAGTTGCCGGCACCGGTCAGGAAGCGGTAGTCCTCCTTGCGCTGGAGGGCCTCGCCGATGTGCGGCAGCTTGGCGAAGTCGGGGGCGCCCATGGTGTTCCCCTGCTCAGGCCGTGGCCGCCATGTTGGTCTTGCCCAGCACCACCGCCTTGACGATGTTCTGGTAGCCGGTGCAGCGGCAGATGTTGCCTTCCAGCAGCTCGCGGATCTCGGTCTCGTCGGCCTTGGGATGGTGAGTGCACAGGTCGACCGCGCTCATCACCATGCCGGTGGTGCAGAAGCCGCACTGCAGGCCGTGGCACTCCTTGAAGGCCGCCTGCATCGGGTGCAGCGTGCCGTCTTCCTTGGCCAGGCCTTCGATGGTGGTGATCTCGGCGCCGGCGACCTGGGCGGCCAGCACGTTGCACGACTTCACGGCGCGGCCGTTCAGGATCACGGTGCAGGCGCCGCATTGGGCGGTGTCGCAGCCCACGTGGGTGCCGGTCAGGTGAAGGTGTTCGCGGATCGTCTGGACCAGCAGGGTGTTGGGCGGCACGTCCACCGCGACCTGCTTGCCGTTGACCGTCAGTTGTACCTGCATAGGATGTTTCTCCATCTGTGGGGTGTGGGGTCCGCACGCATTGTTCGGAGGCACCACGGTACATCACCTAGGCGAAACCCTTGGACCTGCGAGCCCCCTGAAACATATTCTCAAAATGAAACAGCCGCACAATGCGCGCGCCGCCACGAAGACCATGTTGCAGCCCTCACCGCCTCCCCTGCCCGACCGCACCGAGCCGATCCGGCGCGCGCGCGAACAGGTGCTGCGCGAGCGCGTGCCGGCGCTCCAGGGGCTGGTCGCGCCGTGGATCGAGCGCTCGTGGCAGCGTTGCCTGGCCGCAGGCCACCGGCCCGAGCAGCCCTTGGGTTTCGACGCGGTGTCGGCGGCGCAGGCGCGTGCCGCGGCCGAAGGCAACCGCCGGCTCGCTGCGGCGGCGCGGCCGGTGCTCGAGCGCGTGGCGCAGGCACTGGCGCACACGCGCTACTTCGCGGTGCTGACCAACGCCGATGGCGTGGTGGTCGACGCCCATGGCGCGATCGACCGCAGCGACCGGCGCGCGCTGCTGATCACGCGCATCGGCACCGACCTGTCGGAGCGGCGCGTGGGCACCACGGCCATCGGTGCCGCGCTGTTCGAGCAGCAGCCGGTCTGGTTGCACCGGGCCGAGCACTTCTTCGCCGACACAGGCGCCTACAGCTGCGCCGGCGCGCCGCTGCGCGGGGCGGACGGGCAGCTGGCCGGCATGCTCGATCTGACCGGCATCGACGTGGCCGAACGCCCCGAGCTGCAGCACCTGGCGGCGCAGGCCGCGCGCAGCATCGACAACGCCCTGGTGCTGGCCGTGCCGCATGCCTTGGCCCTGCGCCTGAGCTGGCCGGGCGCGCTGCCGGGCGGCGACAGCGACGGGCTGCTCGGCCTGGATGGGGACGGCCTGGTGGTGGCCGCCAACCCGGCGGCGCGCGCCATGCTGGCGCTGGCGCCACAGGGCCCTGCCGTCCACGCCGATGCGCTGTTCGCCATGCCGCACGCGCACCTCGTTGATGCCGCGCTGCAAGGCCGGCCGTTCGATGTGCCGCTGTGGTCCGGCTTGCGCATCTGGGCGCAGGCCGATGCGGCCCAGCGGGGTGAGGCCATCGCAGGGCCGCTGCCGCTCAAGACCATCGAAGACGCGCTGATCCGCCAGGCGGTGGATTCGGCGCGCGGCAATGTGGCGTTGGCCGCGCGCCGGCTGGGCATCAGCCGCGCCACGGTGTACCGCAAGCTCGGCCAGCGCTGAGCCGGCGCCCCGCGCGCTCCACCGCTTCACGCCCCTGGGACTTACCCTTGGTCCGCTGTGGATTTGGTCTAGTCGTCATACCATTACTCCACTACACATGGCCATCCGATCGACTGGATGGTCCGGAAGGTGCGCAAGCCGCGCTGATCCGCGCTTTTCACAACAGGAGACACGATGACAACGACGATTGCCCTGCTCGGTGCGGGCGGAAAGATGGGCGTGCGCTTGGCGAAGAACCTGCAGGGTTCGCGCTTCGCGGTGCGCCATGTGGAAGTGGGCGAAGTCGGCCGCAAGCGGCTGCTGGACGAGGCCGGCATCGCCTGCGTGGACCAGGCCACCGCGCTGGACGGCGCGCAGGTCGTCATCCTCGCGGTGCCCGACACGCTGATCGGCAAGATCGCCCACGCCATCGCGCCGCAGCTGGCGCCCGGCACCATGGTGATGCTGCTCGATGCGGCGGCCCCGTTCGCTGGCCACCTGCCCGAGCGGGCCGACCTGGTGTACTTCGTCGCCCACCCCTGCCACCCGCCGATCTTCAGTGCGGACCTGCGCAAGGATGGGCTGCCCGACTTCTTCGGTGGCGGCCACGCGCCGCAATCGGTCGTCAGTGCGCTGATGCAGGGCGCGCCGGCCGACTTCGACCTCGGCGAGGAGATCGCCAAGACCATCTACGCGCCCATCCTGCGCTCCTACCGCGTGACGGTGGAGCAGATGGCGCTGCTGGAACCCGGCCTGTCGGAAACCGTCTGCGCCACGCTGCTGGACGTGATGCGCGAGGCCATGGACGAGGTCGTCAGCCGCGGGGTGCCGGCCGATGCCGCGCGCGACTTCCTGCTCGGCCACATGACCATCCTCTCGGCGGTGATCTTCCAGGAGATCCCTGGGCAGTTCTCCGACGCCTGTAACAAGGCCATCACCTTCGGCAAGCCACGGCTGATGCGCGAGGACTGGAAGGGCGTGTTCGAACGCGAGGAGATCGCCGAGAGCATCCGGCGCATCACCTGACGCCCGGCTTTCACGATCACAACCGAGGAGACACCCCATGCCCTACACCACCCGCACCGGCATCGCTGCCGCCCTGGCCCTGCTGGCCATCGGCGCCCAGGCCCAGACCGTGCTCAAGATCGGCTACACGCCGGCCAAGGACTCGCACTACTGGGTCGGCGCCACGGCCTTCTGCGCCGAGGTCGAGAAGAACACCCAGAACCGCTTCAAGTGCCAGCAGTTCCCGAGCTCCGCGCTGGGTGGGGAGCGCGAGCAGATCGAGGCCGTGCAGCTGGGCACGCAGGACGCGGTGATCACGTCCACCGGCCCGGTCGGCAACTTCGTGCCGGAGGTCAAGATCGTCGACATCCCGTTCCTGTTCCGCGACTACGACCACGCGCGCAAGGTGTTCGACGGCCCCATCGGCCAGGACCTGCTGACCAAGTTCCCGCCCAAGGGCCTGGTCGCGCTGGTGTGGACCGAGAACGGCTTCCGCCACATCACCAACAGCCGCCGGCCCATCGTCAAGCCCGACGACACCAAGGGCCTGAAGGTGCGCACGATGGAAAACAAGGTGCACATGGACGGCTACCGCACCTTCGGCATGCTGCCCACGCCGATGGCCTTCCCCGAGGTCTTCACGGCGCTGCAGCAAGGCACGGTGGACGGGCAGGAGAACCCGATCCCCGTGATCACCAGCTCCAAGTTCTCGCAGGTGCAAAAGCACCTGTCGCTGACCGGGCATGTCTACTCGCCCGCCCTGCTGCTGCTGTCCAACACGGTCTGGAGCAAGCTGTCGGAGGCGGACAAGCGCGTCTTCCTCGATGCTGCCAGGACCAGTGCCGCAGCGCAGCGCAAGAAGGTCGACGAGGACGATGCCAACGGCGTGGCCTTGCTGGAAAGCCAAGGCATGCAGGTGGTGCGCACCGTCGACAAGGCCGCGTTCCAGGAGGCGCTCAAGCCCGCCTACGCGGCTTACGCCAAGGAGTTCGGCGCGGACAACATCAAGAAGATCCAGGACGTGAAGTAAGCGGCATGGCAGCCCGCTTCGAATCGCCCGACGGCCGCGTCCACGCCAGCTACTGGCTGGAGACCGGCGACCACCCGCAGCACGCCGCCGAGGTCATCGCGGGTGAGCAGTCCAGCGGCACCTTCACGGCCGTGCCGGGCGAGACGCCCGAGCTCAAGGCGCGCGCCGGTGCGCGCGTGGAACAGCTGGAGGTGATCGACCACAGCGACCGCCCCAGCCTGCCCGGCGGCATGGTGTCGGCACGCTACACGCGCTGCCGGCTCACGCTGTCCTGGCCGCTCGAGAACTTCGGGCCTTCGCTGCCCAGCCTGGTATCGACCGTGGCCGGCAACCTGTTCGAGCTGCGCCAGGTCTCGGGGCTGCGGCTGCTGGACCTGCGCCTGCCGGCCGCGTTCGCCGCCGCCGCGCCGGGCCCGGCCTTCGGCATCGCCGGCACGCGCCGACTGGCCGGCGTGGCGACAGGCCCGCTGATCGGCACCATCGTCAAGCCCAGCGTGGGCCTGTCGCCGGCGCAGACGGCCGACACCGTGCGCCTGCTGGTCGCAGGCGGCATCGACTTCGTCAAGGACGACGAACTGCAGGCCGACGGCCCGCACTGCCCGTTCGACGAGCGCGCGCGCGCCGTGATGCAGGTCGTCAACGAAGCGGCCGACCGCAGCGGCCGCAAGGCCATGGTGGCCTTCAACATCACCGGCGACCTGGACGAGATGCGGCGCCGCCACGACCTCGTGCGCGCGCTTGGCGGCACCTGCGTGATGGTGAACCTGAACGCCATCGGCATCGCCGGCCTGCTGGCCTTGCGCAAGCACGCGCAACTGCCGATCCACGCCCACCGCGCCGGCTGGGGCTATTTGTCGCGCAGCCCGGCCCTGGGCTGGGACTACGCGCCCTGGCAACTGCTGTGGCGCCTGGCCGGCGCCGACCACCTGCACGTCAACGGCCTGGCCAACAAGTTCAGCGAGCCCGACGACAGCGTCATCGCCGCTGCGCAAGCGGTGCTGGCGCCCGCCTTCGACGACCATCCCATGGCCGCCATGCCCGTGTTCAGTTCCGGCCAGACCGGGCTGCAGGCCGCGCCCACGCATGCGGCCATCGGCGGCTGCGACCTGATCCACGCGGCCGGCGGCGGCATCCTGGGCCACCCGGGCGGCATCCAGGCCGGCGTGGCCGCGATGCGCCAGGCCTGGGACGCGGCGCAGGCCGGCGTGCCACTGGCGCAGCACGCGCGCCGACACGCCGAACTGCAGGCCGCGCTGGGGGTCTGGTGATGGCGGCACCGACGCTGCCGTCCGGTCTGCTGCTGGCCTACTACGGCGACGACTTCACGGGTTCCACCGATGTGCTGGAGGCGTTCACGGCGGCCGGCGTGCCCACCGTGCTGTTCCTGCAGACGCCGGATGCGGCCGCGCTGGCCCGCTTTCCGCAGGCGCGCTGCGTGGGCCTGGCCGGCACCTCGCGTGGCCGCGACCCGGCCTGGATGCAGGTGCACCTGCGCCCGGCCCTGCAAGCGCTGGCCGGGCTCGGCGCGCCGCTGCTGCAGTACAAGGTCTGCTCCACCTTCGATTCTTCTCCGGGCACCGGTTCGATCGGCTGCGCCATCGACATCGGCGTGCCGCTGATGCCCGGCCGCTGGTCGCCCATGGTGGTCGGCGCACCGCGGCTGGGCCGCTACCAGGCCTTCGGCAACCTGTTCGCGGTGGCCGACGGCCAGGGCTGGCGGCTGGACCGCCACCCGACCATGTCGCGCCACCCGGTCACGCCCATGGCCGAGGCCGACCTGCGCCGCCACCTGGGCGCGCAGACCGGGCGGCCGCGCGCGCTCGTGGATTTCACGCAGCTCCAGGCCGGGCACGGCGCGCAGGCGCTCGCCCAGTGCCTGCAGGACAGCAGCACGCCACCCGTGGTGCTGATCGATGTGCTGGACGAGCAGACGTTGGCCGAGGCCGGCCGCCTGGTCTGGGAGCAACGCGGCGCGGGCGTGTTCACAGCGTCCTCCTCCGGCCTGCAGTACGCGCTGGCGGCCTGGTGGCGCGCGCAGGGCCTGCTGCCCGCGGCCGCGCCCTTGCCGGCGGCCAGGCCGGCCGGCCGCATCGCGGCCGTCAGCGGCAGCTGCTCGCCCGCCACGGCACGGCAGATCGACCAGGCTGAGGCCGACGGCTTCGCGCTGCTGCGGATCGACCTGGCGCGCGCGCTGGGCACCGGGGCGCAGGCGGAGCTGGTGCGGGTGCTCGATGCGGCCTGCGCGGCGCTGGACCGGGGCACCAGCCCGCTGCTCTACACCGCGCGCGGCCCCGACGATCCGGCCGTGCAGGCCTTCGATGCCACCGCCGCCAGCGCCGGCCTGTCGCGCGCGCAGGCCGCCCAGCGCACCGGCGAACTGCTGGCCACGCTGGTGCGCGCCTTGCTGGAGCGCGTGCCTGCGTTGCGCCGCATCGCCGTGGCCGGTGGCGACAGTTCCGGCGAGGTGGCGGCCGCACTCGGCATCACGGCGCTGACGGTGGCGGCGGGCCTGGCGCCCGGCGCGCCGCTGTGCCGCGCCTGGTCGGCCGTGCCTGCGCGCGATGGCCTGGAGATCGTGCTCAAGGGCGGCCAGATGGGCGGGGCCGACTTCTTCGCCCGGGTGCGCGACGGGGCCCTGCATCCGGCAGCCGGATAATGCGCCGGCACCACCCTGCCCGTCCCCGCCTTTCGCATGAGCACCACCGGCCCGATCCAGAAACGCAAGCTCTACCAGGAGGTGCGGGATCGCCTGATGGCGCGCATCGAAAGCGGCGAGATCCGCCCCGGCGAGCAGTTGCCGCCCGAGCGCGAACTCATGGATTTGTACGGCGTGGGCCGGCCCGCCGTGCGCGAGGCGCTGCAGGCCATGGAGCGCTCGGGCATCGTGGAGATCTCGCACGGCGAGCGCGCGCGCGTGGTCGTGCCCACGGCCGACGACCTGATCCGCCAGATCGGCAGCGGCGCGCGGCACCTGCTGAGCATGCAGCCCGACACGCTGGAGCATCTCAAGGACGCGCGGGTGTTCCTGGAAGCCGGCACCGCCCGCATGGCGGCCGCGCGTGCCACGCCCGAGGACGTGGCGGCCCTGCAAACGCGCATCGCCGAGCACGAGGCCTCGCTGGCCGAGCTGGACCGCTTCCTCGACCGCGACATGGCCTTCCACCGCGAGATCGCGCGCATCAGCGGCAACCCGATCTTCCCGGCCATCGTGGAGGCCATCTTCCGCTGGGGCAGCGACTACTACCAGCCGCTGGTGCGCGCGCCCGGCGCCGAGCAACTCACGCTGGCCGAGCACCGGCGCATCGTCGATGCGATCGCGGCGCACGATGGCGACGCGGCCGAACAGGCCATGCGTGCCCACCTGCTGCGCTCCAACGCAATGTACCAGCGCATCGCGCAGCAGCAGCGGACCGCTGGCTGAACTCAGCGCAGGCGCCGGCAGATCGCGGCGGTCATCTCGGTGCAGCTGGCCTGCCCGCCCAGGTCGCGCGGCACCACACGGCCCTCGGCCAGCACCGCTTCCACGGCCTGTTCGACCCGCGCGGCGCCCGCGTGCAGCGCCTCGTCGCCATGCTGCTCGCCGAGCCAGCGCAGCATCAGCGCACCCGACAGCACGGTGGCGACCGGGCTGGCCAGGTTCTGGCCCGCGATGTCGGGCGCCGAACCGTGCGCGCCCTGGAACAGGCCATGGCGTTCGCCGAGCTCGGCCGAGGCCGCGATGCCCAGGCCGCCCACGGTGCCGGCACCCAGGTCGGAGATGATGTCGCCGAACATGTTCTCGGCCACGACCACGTCGTAGAAGTCGGGCTTCTTGAGCATGTGCACGGTGATCGCATCGGCATAGGCGTAGTCGATCTCCACGTCCGAGTAGCCGGCCGCCACCTCGTCGCAGACGGCGCGGAAGAACGCATAGCTGCGCAGGATGTTGGCCTTGTCGCAGACCGTCACGCGGCGCTTGCCGTCGCGCGGTGCACCCTGGCGCCGGCGCGCCAGGTCGAACGAGAACCTGGCCACGCGCTCCGTGCCCTTGCGCGTGACGACCAGTTGGTCGGTGACCACCTCGCCGCGCAGGTTCACGCCCGCACCGCGGCTGGCGTACAGGCCCTCGGTGTTCTCGCGCACGATCACATAGTCGATCTGGCCTGCCTGCCAGCCCGACAGCGGCGACTGCACACCCGCGTACAGCCGGATCGGTCGCACATTGGCGAACAGGTCCAGCTTGAAGCGCAGCTGCAGGTGCAGGTCGTTGCCGACCTCGGTGCCGTCCGGATAGGTCACGCCCGGCAGGCCGGCCGCCCCGTGCAGCATGGCGTGCATGCCCTTGCACGCCGCGAAGGTATCGTCGGGCAGCACGGCGCCGCTGCGCTGGTAGTGCAAGGCCCCGCCATCGAAGTTGGCAAAGCGCAGCACGCTGGCGCCGCACGCCTCGGTGAGCACGGTGACGGCGGCCCGGCACACCTCCGGGCCAATGCCGTCGCCTTCGATGGTCGCGATGTCGTAGCTGCGCATGGCTGTCTCGTCTCCTCGGTGGTTGGCCGACGAATATGCCAGACAATCCCGCGCCGCAGGCCCCCTTTCCCTCTCCGCCAACACGCAAGGACAACGGCATGAAACAGAAGATCGGCATGATCGGCATCGGCCTCATGGGCCACGGCATCGCCCGCAACATCGCCAGGCACGGTTACCCGCTCACGGTGCTCGAACATGCCGGCAACCAGCCGCTGGACGAGCTCAAGGCGGCCGGTGTCACCACGCAGACCAGCGCCAAGGACGTGGCCGCCGCCTCCGAGGTCGTGATCCTGTGCGTGACGGGCACGCCCCAGGTCGAGGCCGTGCTGCTGGGAGCGGGCGGCGTGCTGGAGGGCCTGAAGCCCGGCACCGTGGTGATCGATTGCTCCACGGCGGTACCGACCTCCACCGAACGCGTGGCCCAGGCCGTGCAGGCCGCGGGTGGCCGCTTCCTGGACACGCCCATGACGCGCACGCCCAAGGAGGCGCATGAGGGTCGGCTCAATCTGCTGGTCGGTGGCGACGCAGCGCTGTTCGCCGAATGCCGGCCCATCCTGGCCTGCTTCGCCGAGAACATCACGCACGCCGGCCCCATCGGCGCGGGCCACCGCATGAAGCTGTTGCACAACTACGTCTCGCTGGGCTTCGTGACCTTGCTGGCCGAGGCCGCGGCCTGCGCGCAGCGTGCCGGGGTGGCGCCCGAGGTCTTCGTCGACGTGCTGGCCAAGGGCGGCGGCGGCGGCGCGGCGCTGGAACGGCTCAAGCCCTTCCTGCTGGCCCAGGACAGCTCGGGCCTGCGCTTTTCCATGTCCAACGCGCTCAAGGACCTGGGCTACTACACGCAGATGGCCGAGGACGGCGGTGCCGCGCGCGACGTGGCGCAGGGCGTGCGCCAGACGCTGGAGCAGGCGGTGCAGGCCGGCAACGGCGATCGCCTGCTGCCCGAGCTCGTGGCGCTGCTGGCGGCGCGCTGACCCCGGCGCCGGCCGTGTCACCGGGCGTGGTGATAATGGCCGCACGCCCGCCTCTTCCAAGACAGGAACACGCTTTGAACAAGATCCTCGCCGCCGCATTGCTGGTCGCAGCCAGCACCCTGGCCCACGCCGAAACCTCGCCCGCCAAGAAGGAGCTCATCGCCAAGGTGCTGCAGCTGCAACGCCCCATCGTCGAGACCCAGGTGCGCGGACTGGCCGAGCGGCCGGCCGTGGCGATCATGCAGTCGGTCAATGCCGTGATCCAGCAGCGCGTGCCGCTGGAAAAGCGCGAGGCGCTGATCCGCGAGGTGCAGGCCGACGTGCGCAAGTTCGTGGAGGAAAGCACGCCTGTCCTGCGTGAAGGCGCGGTGCGCCTGCTGCCCTCGACCACCGGCGCCGTGCTGGAGGCCAAGTTCTCCGAAGCCGAACTCAAGCAGCTGATCGGCGCGCTGGAGGCCCCGGCCTTCCGCAAGTACCAGCAGATCAACGAAGAGATGTTCCGCCCGCTGGCCGAGAAGCTCGGCCCCGAGGTGCGCGGCGACATGGAGCCCAAGCTCAAGGCGCTGGAAGCCAGCATCCGCAAGAAGCTGGACGCCGCCATCGGCACGCCTGAAGCCGCCCCGGCGCCCGCCGCCAAGCCCTGAGCCGTGTCAGGCCAACTTACTGCCAGTTCGCCGCGATGACCGGTTGTAGCGTAGCGGCGTAGTCTGCGGGCATCGTCGTCTGCCCTGCGCTCGGTGGAGCGAATGCCGCCATGGCTTGCACCAGTTGTTGAACCTGCGAGCTCATCAGCGCCAGACTGTCGCCGCTCTCGAAGCGCTCCACCTGGTACTCGGCGCCGAGATACCAGTTGCCGACGCTGAACCGGTCGCCGGTGCCCAGCACGCTGATTTCCAGGTCGTTGCCCACCTGACGGAACCACAGCTGGTCGGCCGCGATGTCGGCGCCGAAGCGGGCGGTGTCCTGGTTCGTGGCCGCACTGCCGTTTTCGGTGATCCGGTCGGCACCATCGCCACGGCGCAGCACATAGATGTCGTTGCCATCGCCACCGATCAGGTTGTCTGCGCCCTTGCCGCCGATCAGCGTGTCGTGGCCTGCAGCGCCGCTCAACGTGTTGGCAGCGGTGTTGCCGGTCAGCACATTGTCCAGGCTGTTGCCAGTGCCACTGATGCTGGCGGTGCCGGTCAAGGTCAGGTTCTCCAGGTGGGCACCCAGCGTGCGAGTGACACCGGATTGCACGGTGTCCACGCCTTCGTCGGCGTTCTCGGTGGTCACATCGCTCGCGTTGTCCACCAGGTAGATGTCGTCGCCCAATCCACCGATCAGCGTGTCGGCGCCGGTGCCACCGTTCAGCGTGTCGTTGCCGTCCAGGCCGATCAAGGTGTTGGCCGCGCTGTTGCCCGTCAGCACATTGGCCTGCGCATTGCCCGTGGCCTGTACCGCTGCGGCGCCGGTCAGCGTGAGGTTCTCGACATTGGCGGCCAGGGTGTAGCTGATGCCGGTTTGCACCAGGTCCGTGCCCTCGTCGCTGTTCTCGACGATCTGATCGCCCGCGCTGTCGACCATGTACGTGTCGTTACCGGCACCGCCGGCCAGCGTATCTGCGCCCGCACCGCCGTTGAGCACGTTGGCGGCGGCATTGCCGGTCAGGCGGTTGTCCAGGTTGTTACCGGTGGCGTTGATGGCAGCCGTGCCGGTCAGGGTCAGGTGTTCTACGTGGGCGGCCAAGGTGTAGGTAACGCTGGACTGCACCAGGTCGACACCCTCGTCGGCGGCTTCCACCACCTTGTCGGCCGTGTTGTCCACCACGTAGGTGTCGTCGCCGGCCCGGCCCACCAGCGTGTCCGCACCGCTGCCACCGTTCAGTACGTTGGCAGCGCTGTTGCCGGTCAGCGTGTTGGCCAGCGTGTTGCCAGTGGCGTTGAGGGCGGCGGTGCCGGTCAGAGTCAATTGCTCCACATTGGCAGCCAGCGTATAGCTGACGCTGGACAACACCAGATCCGTCCCGGCACTGGCACCCTCGGTCACCACGTCGGCGGTGTGGTCGACGATGTAGGTATCGTTGCCGGTGCCGCCGGCCAGGGTGTCGGCGCCTTCGCCGCCATCCAGCACGTTGGCGGCGCTGTTGCCGGTCAGGACGTTGTTCAACGCGTTGCCAGTAGCGTGCGTGGCCACTGTGCCGGTCAGCGTGAGTTTCTCGACGTTTGCAGCGAGCGTGTAGCTGACACTGGACTGCACGAAGTCGAACCCTTCGTTGGCGTTCTCCGTCACCAGATCGGCAGCGTCGTCCACCACGTAGGTATCGTTGCCGGCACCGCCGGCCAGCGTGTCGGCGCCCGCGCCGCCATTGAGCACATTGGCGGCGCTGTTGCCGGTCAGGCTGTTGTTCAAGCTGTTGCCGGTGGCGTTGATGGCAGCCGTGCCGGTCAAGGTCAGGTGTTCGACATGGGCCGCCAGCGTGTGGCTGACGCTGGAACGCACCAGGTCCGTGCCCTCGTCGGCGTTCTCCAGCACCTTGTCGGCGGTGTTGTCGACGACGTAGGTGTCGTCACCGGCCCCACCGGCCAGGGTGTCGGCACCGGCGCCGCCGTCCAGCACGTTGGCGGCACCGTTGCCGGTCAGCGTATTGGTCAGGGTGTTGCCGGTGGCGTTGATGGCGGCGGTGCCGGTCAGCGTGAGTTGCTCGACATTGGTGGCCAGCATGTGGCTGACGCTGGACAACACCAGGTCGGTGCCGGCGCTGGCGCCCTCGGTCACCACATCGGCCGCGTTGTCGACGACATAGGTGTCGTTGCCGGTGCCACCGACCAGGGTGTCCGCGCCAGTGCCACCGTCGAGCACATTGGCGGCACTGTTACCGGTCAAGGTGTTGTTCAACGCATTGCCGGTTGCGTGCGTGGCGGTGGTGCCGGTCAGCGTGAGCTTCTCGACGTTGGCGGCGAGCGTATAGCTGACGCTGGACTGGACGAGGTCAATGCCCTCGTTGACGTTCTCAAGCACCACGTCGGCTGCGTTGTCCACGACGTACGTGTCGTTGCCGGTGCCGCCAGCCATGGTGTCGGCGCCTGCGCCGCCGTCGAGCCTGTCGTCGCCGGCTTCACCTTGCACGGTGTCGGCCTCAGCCGTGCCGGTCAAGGTATCAGCGCCAGCAGTACCGCGAATGACCGGTGCCGGAGCGGCCACCACGGTGAGGGTGAATACGTCACTGGTCGCCAGGCCCTGCGCATCGGTGGCCGTGATTCTGATCTGAACGGCTCCGACTGCCATGTGGCCTGGCGTGCCGGAGAACCGGAGGCTAGAAGCATCGAAAGTCAGCCAGGACGGAAGCGCGCCGCCGTCTTCCAAGCGGACCGTGTAGGTCAAGGCAGTTCCAGAATCTGCGTCGGCGAAGGCATTGCTGGGCACCATCCAACTGAAGGCGGCGTTTTCGACGATGCTTTGGTCTCTGATCGGTACGGCCACGAGGGGCGACAAGGATCCCGACACCAAGGCTTTGATTTGTGGAATACCCCAAACGACCGTCGGTGCATCGGCAAAGCGGATCTCCTCGATCTGCCAGCCGTTCGTGGCGTCGGTGTGGAAGTAGTTCTCCACCCGCACCTGGTCGGCCGTGCCACGTCGGCAACTGCCACGCCGGCCTTGAACACCAGTTTGTCCACGTTGCCCGCCGAGGTGTCCACGTCCACGATGCGGTCCTGGCCATCGCCACGGCCGAACAGGTAAGTGTCGTTGCCCGCCTCGTTGCTCGGGTAGCTGAACGGGTCTGACCAGTACGTGCTGCCCACCAGGATGTCGTTGCCCGTGCCGCCGTCCAGCGTGTCGTCGCCCGCACCACCGGACAGAATGTCGTCGCCCGCTTCGCCCTTCAGCGTGTCATTGCCAGCTTCGCCGTGCAGGTTGTCGTTGTCGCCACCGCCGAGCACGGTGTCATTGCCCGCGCGGGCGTACAACGTGTCGTTGCCCGCCCCGCCGTTCAGCGTGTCGTCGCTGGCGTAGCCTTGCACGGTGTCGTTGTCGGCCGTGCCGGTCAGCACCATGGTCTTGACAGTGGCCAGCGTCCACACGGTGGTCGGTGCATCGGCAAAGCGGATCTCCTCGATCTGCCAGCCGTTCGTGGCGTCGGTGTGGAAGTAGTTCTCCACCCGCACCTGGTCGGCCGTGCCACGCCAGCACGTCGGCAACTGCCACGCCGGCCTTGAACACCAGTTTGTCCACGTTGCCCGCAGTAGTGTCGTTGTCCGAGATCGTGTCCTGCCCATCTCCTATGCCAAACAAATAGGTTTGATTGCCCGCACCTCCAAATAGCGAATCGTTGTTGATACCGCTGCTGGCAACTGCGCGCGCCTTCACTTCTGCAATGGTCCACACGGTGTTCGGCGCATCGGTGAAGCGGATCTCCTCGATCTGCCAGCCGTTCGTGGCGTCAGCGCCGAAGTAGTTGTCGATGCGCACCTGGTCGTTGGTGCCCACGATCTTGAGCACCAAGGTGTCGCCGTCGCGGTGGATGGCCACGTCGGCCACCGCCACGCCGGCCTTGAACACCAGCTTGTCCAGGTTGCCCACCGTGTTGTCGGCATCGCGGATGGTGTCCTGCCCGTCACCGCGACCGAACAGATAGGTGTCGTTGCCTGCCGTGGCGTTCGTGTAGTCCCAGTGGCTGTACGAGACGTTGCCCCCGCTCAGCCGGTCGTTGCCCGCGCCGCCGTCGATGGTGTCGTCACCATCGCCACCGACCAGCCAGTCGTCGCCGCTGCCACCGAGCAAGGTGTCGCTGCCGGAGCCGCCTTGAAGCTGGTCGTTGCCACCCTCGCCATAAAGGGTGTCAATGCCATCATTTCCCGCGACCGAGTCATCCCCCGATCCACCAAACAAAACATCGTTCCCAGCGTTGCCCGACAGGTTGTCGTTGCCCGCTTGTCCGTCGACGATGTCGTTGCCGTCCCCAGCGTCAAATACATTGCCGAGGCCGTCGCCGGCAAATGCGTCAGACCCACCGGAACCGGCAGTCGCGCCCGAACTGAAGAAGCTAACTTCGCCGGCACTGAATCCGTCGCGAGCATCTGAATTTGTCACCGCCTGCTGCATCAAGGCGCGCACTCGATCCGTGCCACCCCAGCCCATCTCATCGAACATGACGCCAAGACTTTTGTAGATGTCCAAAAGCAGCGCAACACCTTCCTGCGGATTGGTTGCAGCGACCGCAGTAAGTGCCGCTTCCATTCGGCTGAAATCAAAGCCGACGCCCGTATCGCTCACGGTGAGGTCCACCATGTCCAGGTACTTCGACAGTCGCAACGGCGCCATCAGATTGGACGTGGCGTCATCCACGATTCGGTTCCACAGACTTTCGATATGGCCGATGCCCACCAAGGGCGAAGGAATGCTGACGCGGATGTACCCCGCTTCGCTCGACATGAACGCGATCCGCGTATCTCGGATGATGAGCGACAGTGGCACCCACACCTCCACGGGGCGCCCATTCGTGGGTGCACTCACCGGAATGAACCCGCCGTAGGCATCGCTTTGGACTCGTCCCCAATCCAGAAAAGTATGTCCGGTGAACGCCTCGTAGGCATGGATCTTCTCCAGCCCACCGACCATGCGCTCACGCATGGCATCGAACTTTCCCAAGTCGGCAGCGGAAAGCGTCGCCCGGTAGCTGGCCCGGTCTTCATCGCTGGCCTTGATGGCCATGTCCATCCAGCCGCGCTCCTGATCGTCCTGCGGGTCGCTCAGGATCAGACCGTAGCCGGCCGCAAGACCTTGCCTGCTGGCGCTGTTGTAGGCCGACTCGTTGCCCCACTCACGCAGCAAACCAGCTACGGCATCCTTGAAGCTTCCGTGTGTACTGGCGCCCTTGGCCTGGTTATAGAGCGTGACCAGTTCTGGACTCAGCGTCGCCGCCTCTTGCAGATCACGCACCCAGCCGCTACCGCCGATGTTCATCAACGACTTGGCTTCCTCGCTGATGGTGATCGGGGCAAATGAGCGCTCGAAGTTGTTCTGCGCCAGGATGAAACTGCCCGCCTGACCTTCGGAGCCATCCGTGCGCGTGAAGCTGCCGTTTTGCACCAGCATGCCGTCGCCGTAGGTTTGGAAGGTCGCCGTGCTGGCGATCTGGATATCCCTGACGTTGGCATCGGCCAAGGTCTGCAACTCGGTGGCTTGGCTGATTCCGTCCTGGTTCAAGTCGCGCCAGACGCGCAGATTGGCGTATTGGGCGTCGCTGGCGTCGAACTTCCCGTCAGCGTTGCTATCAAGTTCTGACAGCGCTGCGAAACCGTGGGCGGCCTTGGTGCCGTCGGCCAGCAGGGTTTCATCACCAAACAGTTCGCGTCCGGAATCAATCTGACCGTTGGCGTTGCGGTCCCAAACCAGCAGACCGTCGTCAGCGCCAGCCCAAGCGGTGCCGGTCTTGATGGCGTCGCCATTGGCGTCGAAGAGGATGCCGGCAGATAGAGGGGTGATTTCCAGACCGTCGCCGTCTAGGTCGAGGATTAGGGGGTCGGTGTAGGGGATGTAGTGGATGGTTTTGACTAGGGGGTCGGGAGTGGCCCCAATTGACCGGGAAACGACAGGCCGTGGCGAAAGCGGATAATTTACGTCAAGCAGTGAAGCGCCAATGCCAGCCAATGCCAGCGCACGGCCCACTACTGCTAGAGCCAATCCAATTGGCTGCCCCCCTGGCACGACCATGCAAACGGCTGCCATGACGGAAACACTATTGCCAACGATGCTTATCGCATCGCCCATATTAACTTGATTTTTTTCGTTAGCATCAATTCCGATTTTTACCAAAGTAATGAGCCCTGCGGCTGGATTGACTGCAATTGCGCCACCAATAGGGGCGACGGCAGATATTACTCCAGCAAGCGCCTGACCACCAGCAGAGAGCATGGAAATCCCTTGGCCCGCAGTCCATGTGCCCTGAGTTCCGCCCACAATGGCAATAACAACATCAATCTTTTGATCGCTCATTTGTAGCTCCCAAGAAACACATAGACTCCATAGGCGGCGAGAAGAGAGATTTGTATCCTCACGCTAAGCTTGTTGATCTCCTTAATCTTCATCTCATTTTCCTTCGAGGTTGAATTCTTCTTCAGTCGGAAAACCTTAACAGCAAAACATATTTGAATGCATGCGCAGAGCAGAAAAATAATTCCCAAAGATCTAGCACTCATCGGCACCTCCAAGTAAGTCCATTGGAACAGATTGAAATCTCACAGATATTCCCGCCAGATTGACAAGACGTACAGTGAGGCACTTCCGGCAGTGCACCTAAGCGAATTATTTCGCCTCTCGGCGCCACGTTGAAGTAGCGTATTGACATGTCACCGCTCTCGCAAGCTTTCGCCGCTAGCACGGCGGATAGGACTCAGCAGAAAATCAATCACCTGCCGCTTGCCGGTCTTGATTTCTGCAGTCAAATTCATTCCTGCGGTGAGTTTGATAGATCTGCCATCCACATCGATTTCATGCTGATCCAACTTGAGCGTCACAGGAAATATCGCCCCGCGCTTCTCATCATTGACCGCATCCGCTGTCACCCGGCTCACAGTCGCCCCCACCGTCCCGTACCGCGTGAAGTTGAATGTCTCCAACTTGATCTCCGCCTGTTGCCCTGCGGTCACAAACCCGATGTCCTTGTTCTCCAGCGTCACCTCCGCCGTGACCTCCGCGTTCTCGGGCACGATGACCATCAGCACCTGTGCCTCCGTCACCACCCCGCCCGCGGTGTGCACCGCCAGCTGTTGCACCGTCCCGGCGACCGGCGCTGTCAGCGTGGCCAGCTTCTCGCGCTGGCGGGCCTTGGTTTGCTCTTGCTGAGCCTGGGCATGCACAAGTTCGGCCTTGGCCTGGCGCTCGTGCAGCAGGCGTCGGGTCTCCGCCAAATAGGCGGCCCTGGCGTTCTCGCTCTCGCGGATGGCGGCCTGGGCTTCCAGCAGCCGGGCCTTCTGGGTGGCCAGATCACGTTCCAGCTCGATGCGCTCGCGCGAGCGGTCCTGCCCGGCGTGGCTGGCCATGAAGCCCTGGGCGATCAGCTGGTGGAAGTCCTGCTCACGCCGCCGCGCCAGCGGCAGCGTGGCCTGCAGCTTGTCGACCATCGCGCGCACGGTGTCCGCTTCGGCCTGTTTGCGCACCAGCTCGGCGCCGGCCTTGGCCAACCGGGCCTGCACGTCGCTCCACTCGGCCTGCAGCTGGGCCTGGGCAGCCTGGGCTTCTGCTTCTGTCCAGTCGGCAGGCTGCGGGCGGGGCAGACTGGCGCCGCTGTGCTGTTGCAGGGCCGCCAGCAAGCTGCGCGTGCGCAGGGCTTCGGATTGGGCCGCCTTGCGCTGCTCCAGCACGCTGGCGTTGTCGGCCGTGGCGGCCGTGGGGTCCAGCGTGACCAGGGCTTGACCGGCCCGGACCCGGTCGCCGTCCTTCACCAGCACCTGCTGCACCACGCTGCGTTCCAGCGGCTGGATCAGCTTTGTGCGCTCGCTCACCACGATGCGCCCCGGGGCGACAGCCACGATGTCGACCTGGCCGATGCAGGCCCAGGCCAGTGCGATGGCAGCCAGGCCGATCAGCAGCCAGGCCAATCGGCGCGGGGCCGGGTGCACCGGCGTGTCCTGCAGGCTCAGCGCGGCGGGCAGGAAGGCCGCCTCGTCGGCCAGGCGCTTCGGGCCGGCCAGTTCGTGGCGCAGGCCCCATGCGGCCTGGAACACGGCGCGGTAGCGGGCCAGCAATTCCAGTGCGGGGTGGCGCAGGACAGGGGTCGGGTTCGCGCTCATGCTGCCGCTCCTCCCATGCTTTGGTGCCGGTCCTGCATGCGCCACAGGTGGGCATACAGGCCTTGCTGCTTCTGCACCAGGGCGTCGTGCGGCCCGGCTTCGACGATGGCGCCTTTCTCCATCACGATAATGCGGTCGGCCTGGCGCACTGCGCTGAGCCGGTGGGCAATGATGAGTACGGTGCGGCCCTGGGCGATCTGGGCCATGTTGCGCTGGACGATGGCCTCCGATTCATAGTCCAGCGCGCTGGTGGCTTCGTCCAGGATCAAGATGCGCGGGTTGGTGAACAAGGCACGGGCGATGGCGATGCGCTGGCGCTGGCCGCCGGACAGGCTGGCGCCCTGCTCGCCCACCACGGTGTCGTAGCCCTCTGGCAGTTCGCCGATGAAGTCGTGCGCGCCGGCCAGTTGGGCGGCGCGCACCACGGCCTCTAGCGGTGCGGCCGGGTCGGCGATGGCGATGTTCTCGCGCACGCTGCGGTTGAACAGCAGGTTCTCCTGCAATACCACGCCCACCTGGCGGCGCAGCTGGGCGGCGTCAATCAGGCTGGTGTCGATGCCGTCCACCAGCACGCGGCCTTGCTCGGGGGTGTACAGGCGCTGCACCAGCTTGGTCAGCGTGCTCTTGCCCGAGCCGGAACGGCCCACGATGCCCAGCACTTCGCCGGGGCGGATGTCCAGGCTCAAGTTGTGCAGCACGGGGGTGGCTTCGGGGCGGTAGCGAAAGCTCACGCCGTCCAGCGTGATGCGGCCTTGCACCGGCGGCAGCTGGGCGGTGCTGCGCGGGGCCACTTCGGTGCGGGTGTTCAGGATGTCGCCCAGGCGCGCGACGGAGATGCCGGTCTGCTGGAAGTCGGTCCACAACTGGGCCATGCGCATGATGGGCTGGCTGACGCGGCCGGCGAACATGTTGAAGGCGACGAACTGGCCCACAGTAAGCTGGTTGTCCATCACCAGGTGGGCGCCATACCAGAGGGTGGCGGCGTTGACCAGTTTGCCGATCAGGCTCACGCCCTCGTGCGCCCAGGTGGCCAGGTTCTGGGTCTTGAAGCTGGCCGACACGTAGGCGGCCAGTTGGTTGTCCCAGCGCCTGCCGAAGCTGGGCTCCAGTGCGCCGGCCTTGACGGTCTGGATGCCGGCGATGGTCTCCACCAGCATGGCCTGGTTCTCGGCACCGCGGGCGAACTTCTCGTCCAGGCGGCGGCGCAGCACCGGCACCACGGCCAGAGACAGGCCGAAGTACAGCGGCAGGCTGACCAGCACGATCAGCGTCAACGGCACGCTGTAGAACAGCATGACGGCGATGAAGGCAATGGAGAACGCCACGTCCAGCAGTACGGTGAGGGCGTTGCCGGTCAGGAAGCTGCGGATGTTCTCCAGCTCGCGCACGCGGGCGACGGAGTCGCCTACGCGGCGGGACTGGAAGTAGGCCAGCGGCAGTGCCACCAGGTGGCGGAACAGGCGCGCACCCAGTTCCACGTCGATGCGGCTGGTGGTGTGGCTGAAGACGTAGGCGCGCAGGCCGCTGAGCACACTCTCGAACAGCATGACGACCACCAGTCCGATGACCAGCACGTCCAGCGTGGTCATGCCGCGGTGCACCAGCACCTTGTCCATCACGACCTGGAAGAACAGGGGGCTGACCAGGGCGAACAGCTGCAGCACGAAGGAGATCAGCAGCACCTCGCCCAGCAGCTTGCGGTGTTTGACCAGGCTGGGGATGAACCAGGAGAAGTCGAACTTGGCCAGTGCACCGGCCAGGGCGGCTCGGCTGGTGATCAGGATCAGCTCGCCGGTCCAGCGATTGGCAAAGCTGGCCAGCGGCTCGATCTGTGGGCGCGCAGGGGTGTTGGAGAAGTCTTGCAGCAGCACGCGCTGGCCGTCGCACTGGGCCAGGACGACAGTGCGCTGGCTGCCGTCTGCATCTCGCAGCAGGGCCAGTGCGGGCAGAGGCACCTGGGGCAGGCGGACCAGGTCGGCGCGGCTGCGTTTGGCTTTGAGGCCGAGTTGACGGGCTGCAAGCAGAAGCTGTTCTACATCGACTTGCTCGGTAGCAGCCAAGCCCAACTGGTGCGCCAGCGCAGCAGGGTCTGCAGCGATCTGATGGAACGCCGCGATTGCGCACAAAGCACCGAGACCACTCCTCTGCGATGGAGTGAATCTGCCGCTATTCGAATCCTCTACAAATTGAGGCGTTTGCCCGCTGGCGCGACCCGCTGCTTGAAGCTCCATGACAACCTTTCAACATCGTGTACGCGTTTGTAGCTAGATGTTGACTGGCTGCATGCCAGCTAGTTGGCAAGTCCCATTGAACGCCCTGTGCACAAATCAACGCTTGCGCATGGCCCTGCTGTCCAGCATGCAATAAGTCACTGCGCGCAGCTGCGAAAACCGACGAAGCGCCAGTCGTCGTCGGGCAGCGCGAAGCCGCGCAGGCCACGGTCGTGCAGCCGCGCACGCGTGGCGAAGGAGGCCCCGCGCAGCACCCGTGCGCGGCCCATCCAGGGTTGGCTCATCTCCGCCCAGGGCCCCGGTGTGAAGCCGGGCCAGGGCTGCAGCGTGCCGGCCATCCATTCGTGCACCATGCCCCAGTCGAAGCCACGCCGTGCCGCGGTGTGCGCGGCGCAATCCCATTCGGCCTCCGCCGGCAGGCGCCGCCCGGCCCAGCGGCACCAGGCGTCGGCCTCCCACCAGCTCACGTGCGTGGCGCTGTGCTCGGCGGCCATGCGCACCGGCCTGCCGAAGCGTTGCTGCAGCACGGCGCCGCTGGCCACGCCGATCTGCTCCACGTAGCGCGGCCCGCGCCGGCCGTCGTCCTGGGCCTGCGCGCGCTCCAGCCAGGCCCAGCCCTCGGGCTGCCAGAGTTCGGCGCGGTCGTAACCGCCGTCGTCGACGAACTCCACGAACTGGGCCCAGCTGACCGGCTGGGCATCGATCTCGAATTCGGGGATCTGCACCGCATGGGCCCATTGCTCGTTGTCCAGCACGAGACCGTTGGGCATCGCGCCCAGCTGCCAGCGCGTGGCCGGCACCAGCAGCGGCGCGGACGGGCGGCGCGGTTCGCGCGCCAGCAGCGGCACCGGCACGCCCAGGCGCTGGGCCTGCACCAGGATGTCCTCGCCACGCCGGTCCTCGTGCAGCACCGCCAAACGGAAGAAGTACAGGCCGGCATCGTTGTCTGGCGCCTTCTCCAGCAGTTCCAGCGTGCTCTCCAGCTGCTCCAGCAGGAAGGCCCGCGTGGTGGCCGCATCGGGCCCCTGCTCGGCACCATCGGCCCACCACAGGTCGGCCCGTGGCTCGATGGAGGCCAGGCGCAGCGGCTGGGGCGGACAGGCCGTGCCCTGGTGGCGCTGCGGGTTGCGGCCGATCCAGCGCTCGGCGAACCAGCCCGCATGGCCAGCCAGCCAAAGAGGATCGCCTGCCCGGCCCGCCATGCCTGCGCCATGGCGTTCGCACAGGCCCAGCAAGTGCAGCGTGTGGTTGCGCGCGTCCATCAGGGCCAGCGACAAGGCCTCGCGGCCGGCACGGCGAAAGGCGGGCGTGTCCACGGACGCGGACAGCGTGGCGGCGGAAGACGTAGGCATGGGCCATTATGGGCACGGCCGCCGGCCCGGGTTCCCACGCGGAAGACCGCACCGGCACAGCCTATAAAATCCGCGCGCCTCACGCACCCGACCTGCTGGCGCACAACGCCGGTGTGTCGGGTGCTTTCGCATCCGGGGCATCCAACACCAACGAGGAAGACATGCAAGGCTTGTTAAAGCTATCGCGGGCCATCGACTGGCTCAACGCCCAGGTGGGCAAATGGGTGATCTGGTTGATCCTGGCGTCCACCGCCATCAGTGCGATCAATGCCGTGGTGCGCAAGGTGTTCAACACCAGTTCCAACGCCTACCTCGAAGTCCAGTGGTACCTGTTCGCCTGGTCCTTCCTCGTGGCCGCCGGCGTGACGCTGCTCAACCGCGAGCATGTGCGCATCGACGTGCTGAACAGCCGCCTGCCCAAGAAGGCGCAGATCTGGATCGACATCGTCGGCTTCGCGCTGTTCCTCACGCCGCTGTGCCTGCTGGTGCTGTACTACACCGTGCCGATGACGCTGCAGCAGTACCACAGCGGCGAGATGTCCGGCAACCCCGGCGGCCTGATCCGTTGGCCGGTGTGGCTGGCGCTGCCGGTGGGCTTCACGCTGCTGATGCTGCAGGGCTGGTCCGAGCTCATCAAGCGCATCGCCTTCCTGACCGGCGACGGACCGGATCCGACCCTCAAGGCCGGTGAGAAGAGCGCTGAAGAAGAACTGGCCGAGATCCTGCGCCAACGCGAGCAGGGCAAGGCCGCAGACGCCCCCGCGGCGGCCCGCTGAGCGCGCCGGAGACGACCACGATGGAATTCATCACCACCAACTTCGCCCCGATCATGTTCGCGGGGTTGATCTGCTTTCTGCTGCTGGGCTTTCCGGTGGCGTTCAGCCTGGGCGCCTGCGGCCTGAGCTTCGGCATCATCGGCATCGAGCTGGGGGTGTTCCCGTCCTCGGTGCTGGCCTGGCTGCCGCAGCGCCTGATCGGCATCATGGCCAACGACACGCTGCTGGCCGTGCCCTTCTTCACGCTGATGGGCCTGATCCTGGAGCGCAGCGGCATGGCCGAGGACCTGCTCGATACCGTCGGCCAGGTGTTCGGTCCCATGCGCGGCGGCCTGGCGCTGGCCGTGGTCTTCGTGGGCGCGCTGCTGGCGGCCACCACGGGCGTGGTGGCGGCCTCGGTGATCTCCATGGGCCTGATCTCGCTGCCCATCATGCTGCGCTACGGCTACGACCGGAAGTTCACGAGCGGCGTGATCGCGGCCTCGGGCACGCTGGCGCAGATCATCCCGCCCTCGCTGGTGCTGATCATCATGGCCGACCAGCTCGGCCGCAGCGTGGGCGACATGTACAAGGGCGCGTTCGTGCCGGCCTTCATGCTGGTGGGCTGCTACGTGCTCTACATCGCCGCGCTGGCCATCTTCAAACCGGCCAGCGTGCCGGCCCTGCCGCCCGAGGCGCGCATCTACCGCGAGGCCAACGGCAGCGGCGGCTACCCCTCGCTGCTGGTGCTGGTGCTCATCTCGTTCCTGGTGTCGATGGTGCTGGCGCGCCACATGCCCGAGGTGCACAGCTGGTGGCTGGACAAGGAGATCACCTCCGTCGCCACCGACGAGAAGGTGGTGGTCGCCATGTGCGGCGGTGCGGTGGTGGCGCTGCTGATCGCGCTGCTCAACAAGTTCACGGGCCTCGGCCTGCTCTCGCGCCTGGCCGAGCGCGTGACCTTCGTGCTGATCCCGCCGTTGCTGCTGATCTTCCTGGTGCTGGGCACGATTTTCCTGGGCGTGGCCACGCCGACCGAAGGCGGCGCCATGGGTGCCATCGGCGCCATCGTCATGGCCTGGATGCGCGGCCGGCTCGACCTCACGCTGCTCAAACAGGCGCTGGCCAGCACCACCAAGCTGGGCAGCTTCGTGATGTTCATCCTGATTGGCGCCACCGTGTTCGGCCTGGTGTTCCAGGCAGCGGACGGTCCGATCTGGGTCGAGCACCTGCTGGCCAGCCTGCCGGGCGGACAGATCGGCTTTTTGATCTTCGTGAACATGCTGGTGTTCTTCCTGGCCTTCTTCCTGGACTACTTCGAGCTGTCCTTCATCGTGGTGCCGCTGCTGGCACCGGTGGCCGACAAGCTGGGCATCGACCTGATCTGGTTCGGCGTGTTGCTGGCCATGAACATGCAGACCTCGTTCATGCACCCGCCGTTCGGCTTCGCGCTGTTCTTCCTGCGCTCGGTGGCACCGGACAAGCCCTACGTGGACCGCGTGACCAAGAAGGTGATGGAGCCGGTCACGACCATGCAGATCTACAAGGGCGCGATCCCGTTCCTGCTCATCCAGCTGTTCATGGTGGGCACCATGATCGCCTTCCCGAACCTCGTGACGGGCAGCCTGGACAAGGTGCAGAGCTACGACCTGAAGGCAGTCGGCGACCAGATGCGCGAAGGCCTTGCCGCTCCCGACAGCGGCAGCGAAGGGTATGGCTCCGACGGTGGCTACGGTTCCGACGAGAAGCCCGCAGAGCCCGAAGGCGGTGCGTCAGAGCCCGCGGTGCCGGCGCCCGAAGCGGCGCCTGCGGCCGCCGACGACGACCCGATGAAGGCCATGCAGGACGCGCTCAAACAGCAAAAGCCTTGAGCGGCCTCCCATGAAAAAAGCCCCACGGCCTGCGCCGCGGGGCTTTTTTCTCGGGGGCTGGAAGATCAGATCTTCACGCCGTTCATGTACTGGTTGAACGGGAATTCGGAGAAGCGGTTCCACAGGATCTGGTCGCGCTGGAAGGCACGCATGTCCTGGTGGATCTTCTTGAACTCGGGCGACTTGGCCTCGTGCTCGGCGAACACTTCCATGCAGGACTTGAAGCCCGCGTCGATCACGGCCTTGGGGAAGGCCATGAGCTTGGTGCCTTCGGCCACGAGCTTCTTGATCGCGATCGGGTTGAAGGCGTCGTACTTGGCCGTCATGTCGGTGGCGGCCACCTTGCAGGCGGCATCCAGGATGGCCTTGTTCTCGTCGGACAGCGTGTTGTACTTCTTCACGTTGATGAAGAACTCCAGGTCGGCGCCGCCTTCCCACCAGCCGGGGTAGTAGTAGAACGGGGCCACCTTGTTGAAGCCCAGCTTGGCATCGTCGTAGGGGCCGACGAACTCGGCCGCGTCCAGCGTGCCCTTTTCCAGCGCCTGGTACACGTCGCCGGCCGGCATGTTCTGCGAGACCACGCCCAGCTTGGCCATGCCTTCGCCGAACACGCCGCCGCCCATGCGCATCTTCAGGCCCTTGAGGTCGGCCGCCGTCTTGATCTCCTTGCGGTACCAGCCGCCCATCTGCGTGCCGGTGTTGCCGGCGCTGGCGGTCTTGAAGTTGTACTGCGCGAAGAAGGCGTCCAGCAGCTTGCGGCCGTTGCCGTGGTCCTTCCAGGAGGTGTTCTGGCGCGTCGTCAGGCCGAAGGGCACGGCACAGCTGAACGCGAAGATCGGATCCTTGCCGGTGAAGTAGTAGGCCGCGGTCTGCGCCATCTCGATGTTGTCGCCCTGCAGCGCATCGACCACGCCGAAGGCGGGCATCAGTTCGCCGGCCGGGTGCACGGAGATCTCGAACTTGCCGCCCGACAGCGCCTTGACCGTCTTGGACAGCATTTCGGCCGAGCCGAAGATGGTGTCCAGCGAGCGTGGGAAGCTCGAAGCCAGGCGCCAGCGCACTGCGGCCTGGGCATGCACGGCCGGCGCGATGCCCGTGGCCAGCACACCGGCGATGCCAGCATTCTTGATGACGGAACGACGATCCATTGAAAAGCTCTCCGAAGATTCAACAAAAGAAAAACCCGCTTCCCTTTTGGAGAAACGGGGACACAAGGTCGGCGCCGATTGTAGAAAGCGGTTACAAGCCGCTTCTTGCGGGTTTACCCCCGAACGAGGGGTTCATGCAACGAGCTTGAGTGCGGCCTGGGCCTGCTCGACGAGGGAAGGAAAGCGGGCCTCGATCGCCTTCGCGATGCCCGGCGCATCCAGGCCCTGCAAGGCCAGCAGCTTGGCCGGGTCGCCGTGCTCGATGAAGCGGTCAGGCAGTCCCAGTTGCAGCAGGGGCTTGACCACGCCGGCGGCAGCCAGTGCCTCGGCCACGGCGCTGCCGGCGCCGCCCATGATGGCGCCCTCTTCCACCGTCACCAGCGCGTCGTGCTCGGCCGCGACCTGCAGCAGCAGTTCGGTGTCCAGCGGCTTGGCCCAGCGCATGTTGACCACCGTGGCATTGAGCCGCTCGGCCGCCTCCAGCGCCGGGTACAGCAAGCTGCCGAAGGCCAGGATGGCGATGCGCCGCCCGGCGGCCGGCCGCTGCGCCTGGCGCCGCACCTCGCCCTTGCCGTAGGGCAAGGGCTGCAGGTCGGTGGCCACGGCGGCGCCGACACCGGCACCGCGTGGATAGCGCACGGCCACCGGATGTCCTTGCGCGAAGGCGGTGCTGAGCAGGCCACGGCATTCGCCTTCGTCGGCCGGACAGGCGATGGCCATGTTCGGGATGCAGCGCAGGAACGGGATGTCGTAGGCGCCCGCATGCGTGGCGCCGTCGGCGCCCACGAGGCCGGCGCGGTCGAGCGCGAAGACCACGGGCAGGTTCTGCAGCGCCACGTCGTGGATCAGTTGGTCGTAGGCGCGCTGCAGGAAGGTCGAGTAGATCGCCACCACGGGCTTGAGGCCCTGGGTGGCCAGGCCCGCAGCGAATGTCACGGCATGCTGCTCGGCGATGCCCACGTCGTAGTAGCGCTTGGGAAAGCGCTGCTCGAACTCCACCATGCCCGAGCCTTCCCGCATGGCCGGCGTGATGCCGACCAGGCGCGGGTCGTGCGCGGCCATGTCGCACAGCCACTGGCCGAACACCTGTGTGAAGGTGGGCTTGCCCGGCGTGCTGGGCTTGACCAGGCCCACGCGCGGGTCGAACTTGCCGGGACCGTGGTAGGCGACGGGATCGGCCTCGGCCAGCTTGTAGCCCTGGCCCTTCTTGGTCACCACGTGCAGGAACTGCGGGCCCTTGAGGTGGCGGATGTTCTCCAGCGTCGGGATCAGCGATTCGAGGTCGTGCCCGTCGATCGGGCCGATGTAGTTGAAGCCGAACTGCTCGAACATGGTGCCCGGCACGACCATGCCCTTGGCATGCTGCTCCAGCCGCTTGGCCAGTTCGAACAGCGGCGGTGCGGCCTTGAGCACCTGCTTGCCGACGTTCTTGGCGCGTGCGTAGAAGTTGCCCGACAGCAGCTGCGCCAGGTAGCGGTTCAGCGCGCCCACGGGTGGGCTGATGCTCATGTCGTTGTCGTTCAGGATCACGAGCAGGTTGCAGTCGCACACGCCCGCGTTGTTGAGCGCCTCGAAGGCCATGCCGGCGGTCAGCGCGCCGTCGCCGATGATGGCCACGGCATGGGTGTCCTCGCCCTTCTGTTTGGCGGCCATGGCCATGCCCAGCGCCGCCGAGATCGAGGTCGAGGAATGCGCCGTGCCGAAGGTGTCGTACGGGCTTTCGCTGCGCATCGGAAAGCCCGACAGGCCGCCCAGCTGGCGCAGCGTGGGCATGCGGTCGCGCCGGCCCGTCAGGATCTTGTGCGGATAGGTCTGGTGGCCCACGTCCCAGACCAGCTGGTCGGCGGGCGTGTTGAAGACGTAGTGCAGCGCCACCGTGAGTTCCACGGTGCCCAGGTTGGAGCTCAGGTGGCCACCGGTCCTGGAGACGCTGTCCAGCACATAGGCGCGCAGCTGGTCGGCCAGGGGTTTGAGTTCGTGGCGCGGCAGCCGGCGCAGGTCGGCCGGATCGTTGATGCGCATGAGCAGCGGGTAGGCCGCTGCGTCCGGGTTCGCCATGGGGTTGTTCTCTCCGTAACGCTCAGGTCGAGCGGTTCACGACCATGTCGGCCAGGGCGCGCAGCGCGCGCGTGTCGGCCAGGCCGGCGCCATCCAGCGCCATGAGAGCCTGGCCCAGCAGGTCCTGGGCATAGGCCTGCGAACGCGCCAGGCCCAGCACCGAGACGTAGGTGGGTTTGTCCTGCGCGGCGTCCTTGCCGGCGGTCTTGCCCAAGGTGGCGGAATCGGCGGTCACATCCAGGATGTCGTCGACAACCTGGAAGGCCAGGCCCAGCGCCGCCCCGTAGGCTGCGAGGCCCTGCAGCGCCTGCGCGCTGCAGCTGCTCTGCGGATCGCAGCAGGCCGCGCCCATCATCACGCTGCCCTGCAGCAGCGCGCCGGTCTTGAGCCGGTGCATGTCGCGCAGCTGGTCTTCCGACAGGCTGCGGCCGATGCTGGCCAGGTCGATGGCCTGGCCGCCGGCCATGCCTTCGCAGCCCGCGGCACGTGCCAGCAGGCGGCACAGCCTGGCCTGTACGCTGGCCGGGGCGGCGGCCTGCTCGGACGTCAGCAGTTCGAAGGCCAGCGCCTGCAGGGCGTCGCCGGCCAGCAGGGCCTGGGCTTCGCCGAAACGCACGTGCACGGTGGGCTTGCCCCGGCGCAGCACGTCGTTGTCCATGCACGGCATGTCGTCGTGCACGAGCGAGTAGGCATGGATCAGTTCGACCGCGCAGGCCGCGCGCAGCGCAGCGTCGTCCAGCGCACGGGCCATGCCCTCGGGCTCGGCACCGCCCACGGCCGCGCGGGCCGCCAGCACCAGCAGGGGCCGCAGCCGCTTGCCGCCGTCCAGCACGGCATAGCGCATGGCCTCGCGCAGCGCAGCGGGGGCCTCGTGGCCGTCGTCATCGGCCGCGTCGGGCGCGACCCAGGCCGACAGCGCGCTCTCGACGCGGTCCAGCGTGGCGGTGCTCCAGGCGGCGAGATCGAAATCAGCGAAGGCGGGCACGGCGCTCATTCGGCGCTCCAGGGCTTGACCTGGCCTTGCTGGTCCAGCACGCGGATCTGCTCTTCCACGGCGTCGAGCCGGCCGCGGCAGAACTGCAGCAGGTCCGCGCCGCGGCGGTAGCCGGTCAACAGGCCATCCAGCGGCATCTGGCCCGATTCCATCTGGCCCACCAGCGCTTCCAGCTCCTGCAGCGCGGCCTCGTAGCTGACCGGGGCGGGTGGGGGCGAGGCGGCGGCCTTGGGCATGGGCAATCTGGAGCGAGTTGGGGCGAAGGGCGGGATTTTAGGCGCTGCGCCGCCGCGCATTCCTTACAGGGCGAACTGACATCGGCCGCGGCTACAATCGCGCCTCTTTTTCCCCAGCAAGCGGCAACGCTTCGAAAGGAGCCTCGGCGGCTCAGCCGATCCACCCCTCCCGCGCAAATCTCCACTGGTGCCTTGGTGCCGTCGGAACAGGCGCCTACCCTGCCCCTTCATAGGGGGAGTCTCTAGGTCAGGACATGCATGTCTGATTTAAGTCTTCAACTTCAGCAGGCCGAAAGCCAACTTCCCGTTTCCAGCTACTTCGACGAGGCGCTGTTCCAGCGCGAGTTGGAGACGATCTTCCAGCGCGGGCCCCGCTACGTGGGGCATGAACTCCTGGTGCCGCAGGTCGGCGACTACCACGTGCTGCCGCAGGAACGCGGGGGCCGTGCACTGGTGCGCACGCCGCAGGGTGTGGACCTCGTGTCCAACGTCTGCCGCCACCGGCAGGCCGTGATCCTCAAGGGCCGCGGCTCGCTGGCGAACACGCAGAGCGGCAGCGCGGGCGGCAACATCGTCTGCCCGCTGCACCGCTGGACCTACAGCGGCGGGCGCGGCGACAAGGCGGGCACGCTGCTGGGCGCGCCGCATTTCGCCGAGGACCCCTGCCTGAACCTGGCGAACTACCCGCTGCAGAACTGGAACGGCCTGCTGTTCGAAGGCGCCGAGCCCGGCCGTGTCGAGCGCGAGCTGGCCCGCCTGGGGCCGCGCGCCGACCTGAGCTTCGACGGCTACGTGTTCGACCGCGTGGAACTGCACACGTGCGACTACAACTGGAAGACCTTCATCGAGGTCTACCTGGAGGACTACCACGTCGGCCCGTTCCACCCCGGCCTCGGAAACTTCGTGACCTGCGACGATCTGCGCTGGGAGTTCGGCGAGCACCACTCGGTGCAGACCGTGGGCATCGCCGGCCGCCTGGGCAAGGCCGGCAGCCCAGCCTACCAGCGCTGGCAGAAGGCCTTGATGGACTACCGCAACGGCGAGGCCCCGCGCTATGGCGCGATCTGGCTGACCTACTACCCGACCGTGATGGTGGAGTGGTATCCGCACGTGCTGACGGTGTCCACGCTGTACCCGGTGTCGCCGCAGAAGACGCTCAACACGGTGGAGTTCTACTACCCCGAGGAGATCGCCGCCTTCGAGCCCGAGTTCGTCCAGGCCCAGCAGGCCGCCTACATGGAGACCTGCGTGGAGGACGACGAGATCGCGCTGCGCATGGACGCCGGCCGCAAGGCACTGATGGAGCGCGGCGATGACGAGGCCGGCCCCTACCAGAGTCCGATGGAAGACGGCATGCAGCACTTCCACGAGTGGTACCGGCGGCAACTGCAGGGCGTGCCGCTGGCGCGGCCGTTCCAGATGCGGGAGCGCTGAGGCTCTCCGCCGTCCGTCCGGCAGGGGGCCTTGCGCCCCCTTTTTCCTTTCCAACCCACAACAACAAGCAAGAGCGGTCATGCAAGGTCTCTGGATGGTGGCGTCGGCGTTCCTGTTCGCCGCCATGGGGGTGTGCGTCAAGTTCGCTTCGGCCTCGTTCAACAGCGCCGAACTGGTGTTCTGGCGCGGCATCGTCGGCGTGGTCTTCATCGGCGTGCTGGCCCGGCGCCAAGGCGTCTCGCTGGCCACGCGCTACCCGGGCATGCATGTCTGGCGCAGCGTGATCGGAACCTTCTCGCTGGGCTGCTGGTTCTACGCCATCGCCCACATCCCGCTGTCGGCGGCGATGACGCTGAACTACATGAGCAGCATCTGGATCGCCACCTTCCTGGTCGGCGGCGCGCTGCTGGCCTGGGTGCCGATCCCGGGCCGCGACGGCCGCGTGCCGCTGCCCCCGCTGCAGGGGGTGCTGGCACTGACGGTGCTGGTCGGCTTCGCCGGCGTGGTGATGATCCTGAAGCCCGACGTGAACCCCGGCCAGGGCTTCGCCAGCATGGTGGGGCTGATCTCCGGCCTCACGGCGGCCTTCGCCTACCTGCAGGTCATCGCGCTGTCGCGCATCGGCGAGCCCGAGACGCGCACGGTGTTCTATTTCGCGCTCGGCGCGGCCGCGATGGGCGGGCTGTGGATGCTGTTCACCGGCCTGTCGCCCTGGAATTGGCTGCACGCGCTGTGGCTTCTGCCCATCGGTGTGCTGGCGGCCTTGGGCCAGCTGTGCATGACGCGCGCCTATGCCCAGGCCAAGACCCAGGCCGGCACGCTGGTGGTGGCCAACCTGCAGTATTCGGGCATCGTCTTCGCGTCCATCTTCAGCGTGCTGCTGTTCGACGACGTGATCGACACGACGGGCGTGGTGGGCATCGGCCTGGTCATCGCGAGCGGGGTGGTGGCCACGGTGCTGCGCCAACGCGCCGTGCCCAAGGCACCGGCGGAGGAGCATTGAGGCCCGGGGCGCCACAATGGCGTGTCCAACACGAAGCCGAGTGCCCATGTACACCACCCTGATCACGCCGGAACAGTTGCGCACCCTGCGCGCCAGCGGCCAGCCGCAGATGCTGTTCGACTGCAGCTTCGAACTCATGAAGCCGCAGGCCGGCGACGCCCAGTACCGCGATGCCCACATCCCCGGCGCAGTGCGCGCAGACCTCGACCGCCACCTGAGCGCCATGCACGGCGCACCGGGCAAGCACGGCACGCTGACCGCGCAGGCGGCCGACGCGCCGGCCTCGGGCGGACGCCACCCGCTGCCCAACCGCGAGAAGTTCGCGATCTGGCTGTCCAGCGTCGGCTTTGCCAATGGCATGCAGGCGGTGGTCTATGACCGCCAGGGCGCCAACTACTGCGGCCGGCTCTGGTGGATGCTCAAGTGGGCCGGCCACGAGGCCGTGGCCGTGCTCGATGGCGGCCTGCAGGCCTGGCAGGCCAGCGGCGGAGAGGTGGTGGCCGGCGAGGAACCGGGCCACTTCCGCAGCAACTTCGAACTGCGTGCGCCGCTGGCGCGCCTCGTCGATGCCGATGCGGTGCTGGCGCGGCTGGACAGTCCCGCGCAGACCGTGCTCGATGCGCGGGCAGGCCCGCGTTTTCGTGGCGAGACCGAACCGCTCGACCCGGTGGCCGGCCACATCCCGGGCGCGCTGAACCGCCCATTCGCCCAGAACATCGGCGAAGACGGGCGCTTCAAGCCCGCGCAGCAGCTGCGCGCCGAATTCGACGCGCTGTTGGCCGGACGCGACCCGGCCAGCGTGGTGCACCAATGCGGCAGCGGCGTCAGCGCCGTGCCCAACCTGCTGGCCATGCAGGTGGCCGGCTACCCCGCCACCGCGCTCTATGCCGGCAGCTGGAGCGACTGGTGCAGCGACCGGAGCCGTCCGGTCGCCACGGGCGGCTGAGCGCCGCGATCAGCCCTTGCGCGCGCGTTCGGCATCGCGCAGGCGCTTGATCTCGTCGTGGTTGCGCTGGGCTCCCTCCATCTGCTGCTGCACCAGCGTGCGCACATCGGCCGGCAGCGCTTGCGCCAGCACCTTGCGGTAGCGGGCCAGCGCCGCATCCTCGCCGCGCTCGCATTCCTCCAGCATGTCCAGGTCGCTCAGGGCGCCGACGCTGCCACGTGCGCTGACCCAGCCGCGGTGCAACGCGCCCGTGGCGCTGCCCCGGTCGTTGGCCTCGCCGCCCAGGCGGCCGATCGCCGCGATGAGATCCTCGGCACCGCGGGCGCAGGTCTGGGCGCGGTCGCGCAGCAAGGTGGCCAGGCTGGCGGTGCGCGTGTGCTCGGCTGCCTCCTTGAAGCCCTTCTCGCCGTCGCGGCAGGTCTTGAGCAGGTCGTCCAGCGACTCCAGCACCTCGTCGCGGTCGTAGTCGCCCACGCTGGCGGCTGGCGCCTGCACGCGATCCCAGGCGGCGCGCGTGGCGGGGCGGGCCTGCTGCCAGTCCAGCGACGAGTTGCCGCGCCGGCTGTCCCAGTCGCGGGCCAGCGTCGGTTCGACCTCCTCGAACGGGCCCGGATAGGTCGTGGTGGCACCCCAGCCGTATGCGTAGGCAGGGCCATAGTCGTCGAAGCTGCGACCCGCTTCGTAGTAGGGCTCGCGCGTATAGCTTTCGCGCCAGTAGGCTTCCTCGACCGTGGGGTTGATGCGCTCGGCCGTGGCCTTGCCAGCCAGGCCGCCCACGAGGGCACCGGCAACCAGGCCGACCGCAGCGCCGATCGGGCCGCCGACGGCGCCGATGGCCGCACCGGCGACACCGCCGCCGGTGGCGCCGACGCCGGTGCCTACGGGGTGCGCGCCGGGTGCTTCGGTGATGGGATCGAGGTTGCGCTGGTCGCGCAGATCGCGTTCGTCGGCTGCTGCCATGGTGGTGCTCCTTCGCTCAGGTTGAACAAGGTCCCGTCTCGGGACATGTCCCCATGGTCGGCGCACCTTGGCGGCGGCGGCGTCGTCCAGGCCCGAAGCCGCCCGTAGGCGCAGGCCGCAGCGCCGCCCCGGATCAGGCCACGCCCTTGGCCTTGAACCAGGCCAGCGCGCGCTTCCAGCCATCTTCGGCCGGGCCCTGGCGGAAGCTGGGCCGGTAGTCCGCATGGAAGGCATGCGGCGCGTCGGGATAGACGACGAACTCGGAGGCCTTGGCGGCCGCGCTGCCCTGGGCCAGCGCGGCCTTCATCTTCTCCACCGTGTCCAGCGGGATGCCGGTGTCGGCCGCGCCATACAGGCCCAGCACCGGACCGTGCAACTGGCCCGCCACGTCAACCGGGTGGCGCGGCGTGGTGGCGCTGGCATTGCCGACCAAGCGGCCATACCAGGCCACGCCGGCCTTCACGTTGGGGCTGTGCGCGCTGTACAGCCAGGTGATGCGGCCGCCCCAGCAAAAGCCGGTGATGCCGACCTTGGTGACGTCGCCCCCGTTGGCGCCGGCCCATTGGACGGCGCCGTCCAGGTCGGCCATGACCTGCGCGTCGGGCACTTTGGACACCAGTTCGGCCTGCAGCCTGGCGATCTCTCCGTACTGGCCCGGATCGCCCTGGCGCGCATACAGCTCGGGGGCGATCGCCAGGTAGCCAGCCTTGGCGAAACGGCGCGCGGTGTCGGCGATGTACTCGTGCACACCGAAGATCTCCTGGATCACGAGCACCACAGGCAGGCCGGTCTTGCCGGCCGGCGCGGCGCGGTAGGCCGGCACCTTGAAGCCGTTGACCTCGAAGCCGACCTCGCCAACGGTCAGCCCCTCGGACGAGGTCTTGACCGCCGTCTGCGCCATGGTGGGCAGGACCGAGGCCGCGTAGCCCACGCCCAGCGCCGCTTTCAGCGCGGTGCGGCGCGAAGCGCCCTGTTCGGTGGTGCTGCCGGGCAGCAAGGAGTCGAAATCGGACTGGAGATCTTCACGCAGCATGCTGGCTCCTGGGTGGATGGAAGTGGACTGAGCCGCGCCGGCGCCGACAGTTCCGTGCCGGGCGGTCGCGCGCGACGATAGCGCAGGCGCGCCAGCCCGCAGGGTTCAGTGCGCCTGGTCCCAGTTGGCGCCGAATCCCACCTCGGCCAGCAGCGGCACCTTGAGGCTGGCCACGCCGGCCATGAGCCGCGGCACCTCGGTGCGCACCCAGTCGGCTTCCTGCTCGGGCAGCTCGAACACGAGTTCGTCGTGCACCTGCATCACGATGCGCGTGGACTGGCCGGTCCGGTCGAGTTCGGCCTGCACGGCGATCATGGCCAGCTTGATGAGGTCGGCCGCCGTGCCCTGCATGGGCGCGTTGATGGCCTGGCGCTCGGCCGCGGCGCGGCGCGGGCCGCTGCCGCCCTGGATCTCAGGCAGCACGATGCGCCGGCCGAACAGGGTTTCCACATAGCCCTGGTCCTTGGCCTTCTCGCGCGTCTCGTCCATGTAGCGCTTGACGCCGGCGAAGCGGTCGAAGTAGCGGTCGATGTAGTTCTTGGCCGCCTTCTGGTCGATGCCGAGGTTGCTGGCCAGGCCGAAGGCGCCCATGCCGTAGATCAGGCCGAAGTTGATGACCTTGGCGTAGCGGCGCTGCTCGCTGCTGACGGCCTCCACGTCGACACCGAAGACCTCGGCCGCGGTGGCGCGGTGCACGTCGCGGCCCTCGGCGAAGGCGGCCAGCAGGCCCGGGTCCTCGCTGATGTGGGCCATGATGCGCAGCTCGATCTGCGAGTAGTCGGCGCTGGCGATCTGGTGGCCCGGCGGCGCGATGAAGGCCTCGCGCACGCGCCGGCCCTCGGGCGTGCGGATCGGGATGTTCTGCAGGTTGGGCTCGTTGCTGGACAGCCGGCCCGTCACGGCCACGGCCTGCGCGTAGTTGGTGTGCACGCGGCCGGTGATCGGGTTGACCATCAGCGGCAGCTTGTCGGTGTAGGTGCTCTTGAGCTTGGACAGACCGCGGTGTTCGAGCAGGCGCGCGGGCAACGGGTAGTCGGCCGCGAGTTTCTCCAGCACCTCCTCGTCGGTGGACGGCGCGCCCGTGGCGGTCTTCTTCTGCACCGGGATGCCGAGCTTGGTGAACAGGATCTCGCCGATCTGCTTGGGGCTGCCCATGTTGAAGGGCTGGCCGGCCAGGTCGTAGGCCTCCTGCTCCAGCGCGACCATGCGCTCGGCCAGGGCCTGGCTCTGCTTTTGCAGCACGGCCGCATCGACCAGCACGCCGTGGCGCTCCACGCGCTGCAGCACGCCGCTGGTCGGCATCTCGATCTGTTCGTAGACATAGCGCCGGCTCGGCGCGGCGGCCGGCTCGGCTTCGAGTTCGGGCCACAGCACGCGGTGCACGTCCAGCACCATCTCGCTGTCCTCGCCCGAGTAGGTGGTGGCGGTCTGCACGTCGACCTGCGCGAACGGGATCTGCTTGGCGCCCTTGCCGCAGATATCCTCGTAGGACAGGCCCTTGCGGCCCAGGTGGCGGTCGGCCAGGCTCTCCAGGCTGTGCGGCTTGTGCGCTTCGATCACATAGCTCTGCAACAGCGTGTCGTGGCGCCAGCCGCGCACCGTGATGCCGTGGTTGGCGAACACGTGGCTGTCGTACTTGATGTTCTGGCCCATCTTGCCGGCGGCCTCGTCCTCCAGCCAGGGCCTGAGTTTGGCCAGCACCGCGTCCAGCGGCAACTGGTCGGGCACATCGGCGTAGTTGTGGGCGAGCGGAATGTAGGCGGCCTCGCGCGCCTGCAGCGCGAACGAGATGCCGACGATGCGCGCGCGCATCGGGTCCAGCGAGTCGGTCTCGGTGTCGAGCGCGGCCAGCGGCGCGGCGCGCAGGCGTGCGATCCACGCGTCCAGCTGCTCCCAACTGGCGATGGTCTGGTAGTTGCCACTGGGTGGTGTCGGCTCGCAGGCCGTGGCGGCCGGTGCCTCGGTGTCGCCCTGGCCTTCGGCGAACAGGTCGTCGGTGCTGGCCGGCGCGGGCTTGGTGGCAGCCATGCGCGCTTCCAGCTCGCGGGCCATGGTCTTGAAGCCGTAACGCTGGTAGAAGGCCAGCAGCTGCACAGGGTCGGGCTCGGCGAACTTCAGCGCCTCGAAGCCGGCCTCGGCCGGCCAGCCGGCCACGTGCTCGGCCAGGTCGCAATCGGTGCGGATGGTCACGAGCCTGCGACCCAGCGGCAGCCAGTCCAGCGCCTTGCGCAGGTTGTCGCCGGCCACACCTTTGATGCTGCCCGCGGCGGCCATCACGCCGTCGAGCGAGCCGTGCTCGGTCAGCCATTTCACGGCTGTTTTCGGGCCGACCTTGTCCACACCGGGCACGTTGTCCACCGTGTCGCCGATCAGGGACAGGTAGTCCACGATGCGCTCGGGCGGCACGCCGAACTTGGCCTGCACGCCGGCCGGGTCCAGCGTCTCGTTGCTCATGGTGTTGATCAGCGTGACGTGGTCGTCGACCAGCTGCGCCATGTCCTTGTCGCCCGTGGACACCACCACCGTACCGCCGCGCGCCGCCATGGAACGCGCCAGCGTGCCGATCACGTCGTCGGCCTCGATGCCCACGATCGACAGGACCGGCCAGCCCAGCAGCCGCACCACCTCGTGGATCGGGCCGATCTGCTGCACCAGCGGCTCGGGCATGGCGGCGCGGTTGGCCTTGTACTCGGGATACCAGTCGTCGCGGAAGGTCTTGCCCGGTGCGTCGAACACGCAGACCGCATGGGCGGACGGAAACTGCGCCCGCAGCTTGGTCAGCATGGCCACCATGCCGTGGAGCGCGCCGGTCGGGAACTGGTCGGGGCCGCGCAGATCCGGCAGCGCGTGGTAGGCCCGGTACAGATAGCTGGAACCGTCGACCAGCAGCAGGGTATTCGTGTCGCTCATCGGGGCATTGTGCCTTCGGCGCCCAGGGCGTTGCGGCCACCTACAATGCCGCCCATGCGCGCACTCGCCCTCCTCTGTTTCAGCCTGGTGGCCACGGCTTCGGCCTTCGGCCAGGCCCCGGCCGCGGCCCCGCCGCCGCTGGTGGCCGACAACCCGGGCCAGTCCGGCACCGACAAGCGGATCGAGCACATCCGCATCGAGGACAAGGGCGCCCGCATCGACGAGCTGCGCTACGGCGGCGAACCGCAAAGCATCACCGTGCAGCCGCTCAACAGCGCCATGCCGGCCTACGAGATCGTGCCGCACAACGGCGCGCGCGTGCGGCCCGGCAACGAACGCGACAACGCCCAGGGCAATGCCGGGCAGCGCGTCTGGAAAGTGCTCGGCTTCTGACACCGTGGCAGTCTTCACCGAGGTCACAGAACACGATGCCCAGGCCCTGCTGAACACCCTGGGGCTGGGCGCGCTGCGCGGCCTGCGCGGCATCCAGGGCGGCATCGAGAACACCAACTACTTCGTCGACAGCGAACGCGGCCAGCATGTGCTGACGCTGTTCGAGCGCCTGTCGTTCGCGCAGTTGCCCTTCTACCTGCATCTGATGCAGCACCTGGCGCGCCGGGGCATCCCGGTGCCCGATCCGGCGGCCGATGCCGAGGGCAGCATCCTGCACCGTGTGAACGGCAAGCCGGCCGCACTGGTCAACCGGCTGCGCGGTGCCAGCGAGCTGTCCCCGGGCCCGGCGCACTGCGCCGCCGTGGGTGCCATGCTGGCGCGCATGCACCTTGCCGGCCGCGATTACGAGCGGCACCAGCCCAACCTGCGCGGCCTGCCCTGGTGGAACGAAACCGCACCCGTGGTCATGCCCCACCTGGAGCCGGAACAGGCCGCTCTGCTGCAGAGCGAACTGGCCTACCAGAACCATGTGGCGGCCTCGGCCGCCTACGCGGCGCTGCCCCGCGGCCCGGTGCATGCCGACCTGTTCCGCGACAACGTGATGTTCGAGCAGTTGCCGGGCCAGGCCCCGGTGCTGACCGGCTTCTTCGACTTCTACTTCGCGGGCGTGGACACCTGGCTGTTCGACATCGCCGTGTGCCTGAACGACTGGTGCATCCACCTGGCCGACGGCCAGGCCGATGGTGAACGCCATGCCGCCTTCCTCGATGCCTACGGTGCCGAGCGCGCGCTCACCGGCGCGGAGCGCGAACTGCTGCCCGCCATGCTGCGCGCCGGGGCCCTGCGCTTCTGGATCTCGCGGCTGTGGGACTTTCACCTGCCGCGCGAAGCCGCGTTGCTGACCCCGCACGACCCCGGCCACTTCGAGCGCGTGCTGCGCGCCCGCGCGACGCGCTTTGCGCCCGCCTTCGCATGAACCTGCCCCCACGCCCATCGCTCCGCGTATCGCTGCCCCCCGAGGGGGCGCGTCAGTGCCTACGGGCGGCCGGGCGGCACTGACATGATCCTCAACATCGTCCCCGCCCGCACTGGCATCCAATGGGTGCGCGAGGGCATCCAGACCTTCTTCCGCCAGCCACTGGCCCTGGTCGGCCTGTTTTTCATGTACATGGCGGTCATGCTGATCGTCTCGCAGCTGCCGGGCATCGGCGTGCTGCTGGCCGGCGTGCTGGTGCCGGCCAGCACGCTGGGCCTGATGGCCGCCACGCGCGAGGCCGCGCAGGGGCGCTTTCCGATGCCGACCGTACTGGCCAGCGCCTTCCGCGCCGGCCAGCAGCGCATGAAGGCGATGCTGGCACTGGGGTTGGCCTATGCCGTGCTGTCCACGCTGGTCTCGTTGATCGTCTCTGCCCTGCTGCCGGCACCGTCCGCGCCGGTCCAGGCTGGCGCGCCGGCCGCCGAGCAGGTCAGCGGCGCCGTGCTGCTCACGCTGCTGCTGCACCTGCCGATCTTCCTGATGTTCTGGCACGCACCCGCCCTCGTGCACTGGCATGGCATCTCGCCGGCCAAGAGCCTGTTCTTCAGCATCGTGGCCTGCCTGCGCAATGCGCGCGCCTTCCTGGTCTACGGACTGGCCTGGGCCGGCCTGGTGATGGCCATGGGCATGGTGATCGCGATCTTCGCTTCGCTGGTCGGCAGCGCCGAGGCGGCGAGCATGGTCATGATGCCGTTCGCCTTCCTGATGGCGGCCATGATGTCGACCTCGATCTACTTCAGCTTCCGCGATTGCTTCGTGGAAAGCGAAACGCCGGCACTGCCCAGCGAGGCCTGAAGCTCAGCGGCCCAGCAGCATGCGCTGCAGCCTGGCGCGCAAGGGCGTGGCGGCCAGCGGGGCCGCGCCGGCCAGCGCCGCGCGCCGCAGTTCCGCCTGCACGCCGGCGCGCAGGTCCACGCGCCGCACGATGCAGCCCTCCTCGTAAACAAAGGCTTCGTCGGCCAGCGCCAGCGCATCTTCCACGTCGTGCGTGATCATGAGCGCCGGGATGCCGGCCTGCCGGCAGGCGCTCGCGAGCTCGACCCGCAGCTCATCGCGCAGCATCGGGTTGAGCGCCGCGAAGGGTTCGTCCAGCAGCAGCAGGTGGGGCTCGCAGGCCAGGGCCCGGGCCAGCGCCACGCGCTGGCGCTGGCCGCCCGACAAGGTCTGGGGCCGGCTGTCGGCCATGGCAGACAGCCCGAAGTTCTGCAGCAGCGTGTCGATGCGCGCCTGCTGCGCCGGCGTCAGCCGCCGGCTGCGCCAGGAGGTCAGCCCGAAACCGATGTTCTGGCGCACCGTGAGGTGCGGGAACAGCGCGTAGTCCTGGAACAGGTAGCCGACGCGGCGCGCGGCCGGTGGCAGGTCCACGCCGGTGGCCGCGTCGAACAGCGTGCGGCCGGCCACGTGCACATGGCCGGCGCTGGGCCGCAGCAGGCCGGCCATGGCCTGCAGCGTGAGCGACTTGCCCGACCCCGAGGGGCCGTACAGCGCGACGAAGGCGGCGTCGGACGCGAAGGCGGCCGACAGCGTGAAACTGCGCCGCCCGTCGGCCACGGTCAGCTGCAGATCGACATCGACGCGTGCAGCCATGTTCAACGCGGCGCCAGCAACCGGTTGGACAGAACGAGCACCGTGATGGACAACACCGAGGTGATGGCGACCAGCAGCAGTGCGAGATCGTCCTGCCCGGCCTGGCTCGCGTCGTAGATGGCCATGGACAGCGTCTGCGTCTGCTGCGGAATGGAGCCGGCCACCATCAGCGAAGCGCCGAACTCGCCCATGGCCCGCGCGAAGGCCAGCAGCGTGCCGGCCAGGATGCCGGGCCAGGCCAGCGGCAGCGTGACGCGCAGGAACACCGACAGAGGTGACTGGCGCAGTGTCGCGGCAGCCGCCTCCAGCGAGCGGTCGACACCGGCGAACGCCGCGCTGGCCGACTTGAGCACCAGCGGCAACGCCACGATGGCCGAGGCCACCACGGCGCCATGCCAACTGAAGATGATGGAGTAGTCGAAATGTTCGCGCAGCCAGGCGCCGAGCGGACTGCGCCGACCGGCCAGCACCAGGATGCCATAGCCGACCACGGTGGGCGGCAGCACCAGGGGCAGCATGCAGGCGGCCTCGAGCAGCTGGCGGCCCGGGAAACGGCAACGCCCCACCAGCCAGCCCAGGCCCATGCCCAGCACCAGCGCAACGGCCGTGGCCCAGGCGGCCACCTGCAGCGACAGGATCAGGGGATGCCAGTCCATGCCGGCCAGGAGTGCGCGCGTCGTGTCCATGAAGATACAGCGCGCATTCTGGCATAGCCACCTCAAGCGTCTGGCCGCCTAGGGTGCGAGCAGGCGGTTCAGTGCTGTGATGTCGGCCGCGGCGGCCAGGCGTGCCGTGTTTTCAATCGCGCGGTAGCGTGTGACGAGTTCGATGCCCACCTCGGTCAGCGCGGTGCCGCCGCCGTGCGCGCCGCCCGCCGCGGTGTTGACCGCAGGCAGCGCCAACGCACGGTTGGTCTCGTCGATGAGCACCCAGGCCCGGCGGTAGGACATGCCCAGGTGGCGCGCCGCCGCCGAGATCGAGCCGGTCTCGGCGACGGCCTCCAGCAGGGCGACCTTGCCGGGCCCGATGGCGATGTTGTCGTCGCGGTAGATGCGCAGGCGGAACTGCACTTTGGATTTCATGGCAGTGCATTGTGCCGGGCACCGGCATGGCGCTTCTGAGAAGCGCATGTCCAAATGGAGTCCGGAGTTCCCGAGCTTCTCCACCAAAGTGCGGAAACCCGTGCGTCGCGTCTCAGGTTGAATTTGAAACCAACGTAGACTCACTCGCCAAGGTTGTCGTATGCAAATTGCATTTTTGGTATTCATTTCAACCGTAAATCACTTCGATGTCCTCATTCCACTCTCGCTCCTCCACCTTCCTCATGACGCTTGCTGCTGTTGCCGCGCTCTCCGCGTGCGGCGGCGGTGGCGGAGATGGGGACAGCACCCCGGAAACGCCTGCATCCGCAGAGGGGGTTTACTAAGGTAGCCTGGGGGCCGCGACCACGGGGCAGTACGCAGCCATCGTGCTGGAGAACGGAGAATCGTGGGCACTCTACAGCTTCAACGGCGGCGGTGGCTTCCTGCACGCGCACGGCAGCTCGGCCAACGGGTCCTTCAGCGCCAACGATGTACTGGACTATGGCGCGGCGCCTCCCGTTGCAGGCACTGTTTCGGCCAGCTACAACGCGTCAGCTGGAACCATTCAAGGCCAGTACGTGTTTGGCAATGACGTGGTTCCCTTCTCGGCCAGGAGATCTACCCAGGGTTACCGGTATGACATCCCCGCAGACCCGGCCAGCATCACCGGCAACTGGACGCTCGCGTCCTGGGCGGATCAATCCATGCGGCTCCAAGTGGCGACTGATGGCACGCTTTCCGGCACCGGGCCGAGCGGTTGCCTTCTGGCGGGCAGCCTGACACCACGGCCCTCCGGCAAGAACGTTTTCAATGCTGCGCTGCGCTTCAGCAGCGCCTGTGCGCAACCAGATCTGGTGGCGAACGGCGTCGCCATCGTCGTCGTGGAAGACGGTGAACCGGCTCTGATGGTGATGGGCCAAAGTGCTGACCGGAAGATCGGCACCATCGCGCTAGGCACGCGCACGCCCTGAGACCGGTAGCGGCGCGCCGCCGCGCTCAGCGGTGGGCGCCGGTGCGCCCCAGCAGCCACCCGATCACCAGCGCCGTGGCGACTGCCTTGAGCGGCCGCGCGGCCACGTACGCGCACGCGCCATCGAGCAACTGGTTGGGCGCGGCGCGCACACGGTCGATCCGGTGGTCCAGGCGCTGCGCGGCGCCGGCGACGCCGCTGGCCACGCGGTCCACGGTCTGGTGCGCGCCGGCAGAGACGCGCTCCACGGCGTGGTGCACGGGCTGGGCCACCCGGTCGATGGTGGAGTGCAGGTTCTCACCCACTTCGTGCACGCCGCGTTGCAACTTGCCGTCGTCCAGGGACGGGGTGAATGCCGGGGTGTCGTTGTGCATGCTGAACTCCTGTTCGTTGGGTAGATCGGGCCCAGCGTACGCAAGGCACCGGCTGCCCGCTGTCAGAGAGCGGCGATACGGCTGTAGGACACCTGCTGGCGTGGCGTTCAGGCTGCCGTGGGCTGGCGCTGGTCGTGCACGAACGCGGCAAACTCTGCAGCGGGCAGCGGCTTGCTGAACAGGAAGCCCTGCAGTTCGTCGCAACCTCGCTCGCGCAGGAAGGTCTGCTGGACCCGGTTCTCCACGCCCTCGGCGACGACGTGCAACTTGAGCGTGCGCGCCATCTGCAAGATGGCCTCGGTCAGGCCGCGGTCCTCCGGATCGCTGGCCAGATCGGCGATGAAGGAGCGGTCGATCTTGAGCGTGTCGATCGGGAACTGCTTGAGTGTGGACAGCGAGGAATAGCCGGTGCCGAAATCGTCGATGGCAATCCGCACGCCCAGCGACTTGAGCGAGCGCAGCAGCCGGCGACCCGCCTCGGCGTCCTGCATGATCGCGCTCTCGGTGATCTCCAGCTCCAGCTGGCGGCCGTCCAGTCCGGTCTCGTGCAGGATGGACACGATGTCGGTCAACAGGTCGGGATCGCTGAACTGGCGTGGCGACAGGTTCACGGCCACCGTCAGGCCGTCCAGCCCCTGGGCTTGCCAGGCCATGTTCTGCCGGCAGGCTTGGCGCAGCGCCCACTTGCCCAACGGCACGATCAGCCCGGTTTCCTCGGCCACGGGAATGAACTGCTCTGGCGAGACCATGCCCAACCCCGGGCTGGGCCAGCGCAGCAGTGCCTCCATGCCCGTGATGCGGCCGCTGCGCAGGTCGAGCTTGGGCTGGTAGTGCAGCTCCAGTTCCCCGAGGTCCAGCGCGCAGCGCAGCCTTGATTCCAGTTCCAGCCGGGCGATCGAGTTGTCGTCGCGCGCGGGGGAGTAGAAGGCGAAACTGTTCTTGCCCGCGGCCTTGGCCTGGTACATGGCGATGTCGGCGTACTTCATGAGTGTCTGCCCATCGCTGCCGTCGCGGCCATGGCGGCTGATGCCCACGCTGGCCGTCACACGCAGTTCGTAACCGGGAATGGCGAAGGGCTTGGCGACGGCCTGCAGGATCTTGTGCGCCACGGCCTCGGCATGGCGGTCGCTGCGCAACTCGTCCACGAGCACGACGAACTCGTCGCCTCCCAAACGCGCGATCGCATCGCCGGCGCGCAGGGTCTGGCGCAGGCGGTGGGCCACCTCCTGCAGCAGCGCATCGCCGGCGCCATGCCCCAGCGTGTCGTTGATCTGCTTGAAACGGTCCAGGTCGACGAAGAACAAGCCGAAGGGGTGGTGTCCGCGTTCGGCGCGGGCCACCGCGTCGGCCAGCAGCGCACCGAACTGGTTGCGGTTGGGCAAGGCCGTGAGGCTGTCGTGGTAGGCCAGGTACTCGATGCGCTCGGCAGCTTCCTGCTGGCGCGTGATGCCGTCCTGTAGCAGCGCATTGCTGCGCGCCAGGTCGGCATGGCGCTCCTGCAGCGCAGCGTGCTGGCGCTGCAGGTCCGCCGCCATGCGGTTGACGGCTGCGGCCAGCCGGCCGACCTCGTCGTTGGAACGTACGCGCAGGCGCGCGCCGTGGTTGCCGGCTGCCACCAAGGCCACCGTGTGTTCGAGTTCCGCCAGGGGGCGCACCAGCGCGTGCGTGACACGAAAGGCCATGATCCAGCCCAGCACGGCCAGGATGAAGGTCGCCACCACGGTCAGCAGCGCGGCCTGCTTGGCCTCGGCCATCAGCGTGTCGTAGACCTGGGTGTACTCGAACACCACGGCATCGCCGCCATGCAGGCCGGCCGGGCCGTCGGACCCCGGCAGCGGCACCACGACCTGGTGCGCCTCGCTGCCGTCGGACACGTCGGGGCCGACGAAGTCGCGCGGCCGGCCCTCTGCCACGGCCTGCGCGATCTCGGGCACATGGTAGGTCTGACCGATGACGCCGCGGTCGGTGGCGGCGACAACGACACCGTTGCCATCGACGAGGAAAATGTCGCGGTCGAACAGCACGCCCAGGCTGTCAAAGTAACTCTGCCGGTCGCGCTGCGCCGTGCCCGACTGGTCGGACATGCGCGCCACCGCCACGGCCACATGCTGTGCCTCCTGCAGCGCCGCACGTTGCGCGCCCACCAGCTGCAACACCACGGCCGCGCCGGCCAGAACGATGAAGCCCGCCAGCATCACCAGAAAGGCACCCAGCAACTTCAGGCGGATGCTCATTTCGGGAAACAGGTTGGGGAACAGGCTCATTGCGGTGTCAGGCTCCTTGGCGGTGCCCGGGACTGTGCCGCCAGTCCCTCCCTGGAATGTGGCGCAATCGTGTCGGACCGGGCCTTCAACCCATGCCGATGCGGAATACTCCCACCTGCTGCGCCAGCTGGTCGGCCTGGGTGCGCATCGCGGCAGCCGACGCCGCGGACTGCTCCACCAGCGCCGCGTTCTGCTGCGTCACGGCATCCATGTCGGCGATCGCCTGGTTGATCTGGTCGATGCCCTGCGATTGCTCCTGGCTCGCGGCGGCGATCTCGGCGACGATGGCCGACACGCGCTGCACGCTGTCCACGATTTCCTGCATGGTCGCGCCGGCCTGATGCACCAGGCCGCTGCTGTGCTCTGCGTTCTGCACCGAGGCCTGGATCAACGTGCGCACCTCCTTGGCCGCCTCGGCTGAGCGTTGTGCCAGATGGCGCACCTCGCCGGCCACCACCGCGAAGCCCCGGCCCTGCTCGCCAGCGCGCGCCGCCTCCACGGCCGCGTTCAGCGCGAGGATGTTGGTCTGGAACGCGATGCCGTCGATCACGCCGATGATGTCCACGATCTTGCGCGAGGAGGCTGTCAGCGTCTCCATCGTCGCCACCACCTCGGTCACCACCGCCCCACCCTTGCCCGCCACCTGCGAGGCCGTGGCCGACAGCTGGCTCGCCTGGCGTGCGTTGTCGGCGTTCTGCTTGACGGTGCCGGTCAGTTGCTCCATCGAGGCCGCGGTCTGCTCCAGCGCGCTGGCCTGGCGCTCGGTCCGCGCCGACAGGTCATGGTTGCCCGCCGCGATCTCGCTGGAGGCCGCGGCGATCGCATCCGCACCCTGGCGCACACCGCCCACGATGCCGGCGATGCTGTCGCGCATGCCGCGCATCGCATGCAGCAGGCTGCGCTCGGCCCGGGCCGGCACGGCGATGGCCACGTCGAGTTCGCCCCGGGCGATGCGGTGCGCGACCTCGACCGCATAGGCCGGCTCGCCGCCCAGCTGGCGCAGCAGCCCGCGCGCGACCAGCACGCCGACGCCGACCAGCACCGCGCCCAGCACCAGCGCCGCGAGGCCGAAGCGCAGCAGGCGCTGGCGGAAGGTGGCTTCCACGGTGTCCACATAGACGCCCGAGCCGATGATCCAGCCCCAGGGCTGGAAGGCCTGCACGTAGGAGGTCTTGGGCACCGGCTTGTCGCTGCCCGGCTTGGGCCACAGGTAGGGCACGTGGCCCGCGCCCGCGGCGCGGGCCACGTTGACAAACTCGACGAACAGGCGTTTGCCCGTGGGGTCCTTGTTTTCCGACAGGTTCTTGCCGTCCAGCTCGGGCCGGATCGGGTGCATCACCATGGTCGGCGTGAAGTCGTTGATCCAGAAGTACTCCGCGCCGCTGTACCGCATGGCCTTGATGGTGGCCATGGCCTGGCGCTTGGCATCGGCCTCGGAGAGCCGGCCTGCGGCCGCCTCGCGCTGGTAGTGCACGAGCACGCTGTGGGCGGCCTCCACGTTCTGGCGCACGCTGGCCTGGCGCTCCTCCATGATGAGGTTGCGCTCGGACCACAGGAAGGCTGCGGACAGCGCCAACACGCCCGCCAGCGCGCAGGCGATCAGGATGCCCAGGCGCTGGGCGGTGCCGAGGGGACGCGGAGCGGATGCTGCAGCCATGTGGGACCCGGCCGTTTTGGCCGCCAGAGCTCAGAATCCACCCACAATATCCGAAGGAATTGGTTCGAAAATAGAGCGAACCCGTAGTCAAGGCACGGGAGTGAGCTTGGCCACGGCCAGCGCGAGCCACTTCACGCCATGGCGCGGGAAATCGATCTGCGCGCGCGCGTCGTCACCGTTGCCTTCCAGCAACTTGACCGTGCCCTCGCCGAACTTGGTGTGGAACACCTTCATGCCGGCGCGCAGGCCGTGGCTTGGCGCAGCCTTCTGAGGGGGCAGCGGTGCGGCGGCAGACGGGAAGTTGCCGGCTTCGATGCCGAAGCGGCCCGGTGCGGCCCCGCGGCTGCCCATGCCGAAGCCCGACTGGCGCGGCGTGATCCACTTCAGCGCGTCCTCGGGCAGCTCCTCGAAGAAGCGGCTGCGCAGGTTGTAGCGGGTCTGGCCGTGCAGCAGCCGGGTCTGCGAGAAGCTGAGATACAGGCGATCACGCGCGCGCGTGATGGCGACATACATGAGCCGGCGCTCCTCCTCCAGCCCGTCGCGCTCGGTCATGCTGTTCTCGTGCGGGAACAGGCCCTCCTCCATGCCGCCGATGAACACACAGTCGAACTCCAGGCCCTTGGCCGAGTGCACGGTCATGAGCTGCACGGCGTCCTGGCCGGCCTGGGCCTGGTTGTCGCCGGCCTCCAGCGCCGCATGGGTCAGGAAGGCCGCCAGCGGCGACAGGGTTTCACCGGTGTCGGGCGACACATCGGGCAAGGGCGTGTCGACGACCGGGGCGTTCGGGTCCAGCCCCTGGCTGGCTGGCGACTGGGACAGGCCATGCTCGTCCAGCGGCAGCGCCACCGCATCGCGACCGAAGCCTTCCTGCGTCACGAAGCTCTCGGCCGCGTTGACGAGTTCCTCCAGGTTCTCGACCCGGTCCGCGCCCTCGCGGTCGGCCTTGTAATGCTCGATGAGGCTGCTGCCGTCCAGCACCTGCTCGATGATCTCGCGCAGCGTGAGGCCGGCGGTCTGTTCGCGCAGCACGTCCACACGCGCGACGAAGGCCGTCAGGTTGCTGCCGGCCTTGCCCGTCAGGCTGCTGACCGCATCGTTGAGCGAGCAGCCGTGCATGCGCGCGGCGTCCTGCAACTGCTCGATGCTGCGCGCACCGATGCCGCGCGGCGGGAAGTTCACGACGCGCAGGAAGCTGGTGTCGTCGTGTCGGTTCTCCAGCAGCCGCAGGTAGGCCAGTGCGTGCTTGATCTCGGCCCGCTCGAAGAAGCGCAGCCCGCCGTACACGCGGTAGGGCATGCCGGCATTGAACAGCGCGGTCTCGATCACGCGGCTCTGCGCATTGCTGCGGTACAGGATCGCGATCTCCTTGCGCGGCACGTCGTCGCGCACGAGCTGGCGGATCTCGTCCACCATCCACTGCGCCTCGGCGAAGTCGCTGGCCTGCTCGACCACGCGCACCGGCTCGCCCGGTCCCTGGTCGGTGCGCAGGTTCTTGCCCAGGCGGCGGCTGTTGTGCTCGATCAGCGCGTTGGCCGAGTCGAGGATGTTGCCGTGGCTGCGGTAGTTCTGCTCCAGCTTGATCTGCTGGCGCACGTCGAACTCGCGCACGAAATCGGACATGTTGCCCACGCGCGCGCCGCGGAAGGCGTAGATGCTCTGGTCGTCGTCGCCCACGGCCAGCACGCTGCCGGCGTGGCCTGGTGGCAGGCCCTGGTCGACCTCGGCCTTGCCGGCCAGCATCTTGATCCAGGCGTACTGCAGCGTGTTGGTGTCCTGGAACTCGTCGATGAGGATGTGGCGGAAACGGCGCTGGTAGTGCTCGCGGATCGGGTCGTTGTCGCGCAGGAGCTCGTAGCTGCGCAGCAGCAGCTCGGCGAAATCGACCACGCCCTCGCGCTGGCACTGCTCGTCGTACAGGCGGTACAGCTCGATCTTCTTGCGCGTGTCCTCGTCGCGGCCGGTGAGGTTGTGGGCGCGCAGCCCCTCCTCCTTGTTGCCGCTGATGTACCACTGCAGCTGCTTGGGCGGAAAGCGCTCGTCGTCGATGTTGTGCTGTTTCAGCAACCGCTTGATGGCCGAGAGCTGGTCCTGCGTGTCCAGGATCTGGAAGCTCTGCGGCAGGCTGGCCAGCTTGTAGTGGGCGCGCAGGAAGCGGTTGCACAGGCCATGGAAGGTGCCGATCCACATGCCACGCACGTTGACGGGCAGCATCGCGCCCAGGCGCGTCATCATCTCCTTGGCGGCCTTGTTGGTGAAGGTCACGGCCAGGATGCCGCCGGGCGAGACCTGCCCGGTGGACATGAGCCAGGCGATGCGCGTGGTCAGCACGCGCGTCTTGCCGGAGCCGGCGCCGGCCAGGATCAGCGCGTGCTCCTGCGGCAGCGTGACGGCCGCCAGCTGTTCGGGGTTGAGCTGGCGCAGCAGCGGCGAGGCGCTGTCGGCCGCCGGGGGATCGAAAGAAAGCATGCGGCGATTGTAGGAAGCGGCCGCTGTGGTAATTTCCGCCGCAGTTCAGCCCCATGCGACGCGCCAAGGAGGCTCCCCATGTTTTCCATCTACGGCGTCAGCGGGCGCCAGTTCACCGGCTCGGCCGAGCAGCTGCGTCAGATCGAACGCGTGAACGCAGCCGCGCGCACACGCCGCATCGATTCCAACGAGGAGGTGCTGCCCGAGCGCGTATCGGCCGATCCGACGCTGACCACGCCGCTGGAGCCAGTCGCCGTGCCGGCCGCGGGCACCACGGTGGCGAGCCGGACAGCGCTGGCCGCCTACGCTCAGACCGGCGCGCCCGAAACCCAGCGCCAGCCGCTCACACGCGTGGCCGAGATCATGCGCACGCCTGCGCTCACGCTGCCCGAGAGCATGCCCGTGCTGGAGGCCTGGAAGCTGCTGGCCTACCACGGCCATGCGCAGGCGCCGGTGGTGAGCAGTTCAGGGATGCTGGTGGGCCTGTTGCTGCGCGCCGACCTGCTGCGGCCCGAGCGCCTGGCGCACCCGGATCTTGCGCAGGAAACCTGGGCTCGGGCCATGGCCCAGCCCGTGGGCGAACTGATGTGGACACCGGTGCCCAGCACCTCGGCCGACAACGAGATCCGCCGCGTGGCCGCCGTGCTCCACGAGGACGGCCTGCCCGGGCTGCCCGTGGTGGACGATGCGGGCGCCGTGGTCGGCTTCGTCTCGCGCAGCGACATCGTGCGCGCCGTGGCGCACGAGCCGCCGCTGGACCTCTGGAGCTAGCGCACCACGCCGCTCACTGCAGCATCAGCGAGCGTTCGCCCTTGCACTTGCCCGCACGTGCCGGCGGGTTGCACAGGCCGCACAGGTAGGTTCGCGGGTTCTCGTAGAGCTCGGAGACGAATTTGCCGCCGCAGCTGCTGCAGGCCGTCATGTTGAGCATGTTGGCGTCGACGAACTTGACCAGGCGCCAGGCCCGCGTGAACGAGAGCAGCGGGTCGATCTCGGCCGCCTCGACCTGCTCCAGGTACAGCCGGTAGGCCTTGGTCAGCATGTCGATCGGGTCCATGTCCATGCTCTTGGACAGGTACTCGTAGATGTTCAGAAACAGCGAGGAGTGGATGTTCTCCTGCCAGGACAGGAACCAGTCCGTGGAAAACGGCAACTGTCCCTTGGACGGCGACTTGCCCGCCACTTCCTTGTACAGGCGCAGCAGCCGCTCGTAGGAGAGGTCGGTCTCGGACTCCAGCACCTGCATGCGGGCACCCATCTGGATCAGCATCGCGGCGCGCTCGATCTGGCGCGAATCGTTCAGCACACTTTTGGTCGAGGCGGCGGCCATGGCTTTGCTCCTGCAGGCAGTGGGGGCTTAGATGACTTCGGCCAGGCGGCCGGCCATCAGGATATTGGCGTGCAGCTTGTTGGTGGCCTCGTTGCCGACCTTCTTCACGTCGTGGTTGGTCAACAGGTTCCAGACCAGGTTGTCGTCCACGCGGAAGTGGCACAGCAGCATGTTGCTGGAGGCCAGCTTGAGGATCTGCGCCGCCGACAGCGTGCCCAGGATGTCGGCCGCTTCTTCCTGGATGCCCAGGCGGAACAGTGCCGCCGCCTTGTCCTGGCGGATCAGGTTCTGGGCCAGCATCAGGTAGGTGAGGTTGGCTTCGCGGATCTCGGCAATGATCTGTTCGGTGTTCATGGCGGCACTCCTTGGCAAGTCACCGGATCCGAAGGCCTGCATCTACTGCAGGCGAGGGGTCGTGATCCGTTGAAATGGATTGTGGTTGCCACCCAAAAGCTTTTGAGTCGGGGGTTGGATGGACGCCGCGTCTCCCGCGCCGGCGCGCCCTGTAGGAAAACGCCCTACAGCGGCGTCTCGCGCCGGCCTACCGGCCTCACGCGGCCGGCTGGTCCGGATGCGGCGGCCGGCCGCCGCCTTCCTGCTGCCGTTCTTCCTCGTCGTCGTCGAGCAGGAAGCGGTTGATCAGCTGGAACAGGCGCTCGTAGAACTCCTGGGCGTCGATGGTCTCGCTGCCGATGCGCACCAGCGAATCGTCGCTGGCCGCGAACGGCAGCGACACCGAGCCCACCGCGCCCACGCCCAGGCTGGCCGCCGTGGCGCTTTTCTTGAGCGAGAACCGGTCCTGCTGCGCGGTGACGAAGCCCAGCGTGCTCTTGCCGCTGCGCGTCTCGGGTGCGCAGACGACGCGGATCTCCATCTGCACATGGGTGTCCACGCCCGGCTGAAAGTTCTTGCGGCCGTCCACCAGGTCCTTGGTCGAGGTGTTGATCAGGTAGCCCTGGCTGAGCAGCGCACGGCGCGCGGCCTCGCAGGTTTCCGCGGGCGTGGCGCCGAAGCTGCGCGAATAGGTCGAACTCGAATCGAAATGCTCCTGCGGCGCCAGCTTCTGCCGTGGCAGCTGGCAGCCGCTGAGCAGCGCGAGCGACAGCGCGCCGAGGGCGAGGATGCGGGAGGGCCGGTGGATCATGTCGTTGGGAAGCGGGCTGCGCGAAAGTGTAGGCCACGCCCATGGCAAGAAGTTCCCGCGCACCGCACACGCAGCAGGGACTTGCATCAACCGGCGCGCAGCTCCTGCTGGGCATCCTCGTCCAGGCCGGCGCAGGGCGTGGCGCGGGCCAGCGCCATCCAGACGTGGAAAGGCAAGGCCAGGCGCTCACGCCGCTGGGCATTGCGCTGCACGCACAGCTGGCCGTCTTCCTGCTGCAGCAGCACGCCGCATTCGGCCGGCACGTCGTCCGCATCGCCGATCGCACGCCCACGCGCGTCGCGGCCCAGCACATACCAGCACTGGCCCCCCAGATCCAGGTAGGCCTGGCGCTTGGCCGGTTTGCGCAGGTCGCCGAGCAGGTCGGCGCGGCTGACCTTGATCTCGTGCACCACGGGCTCGACATAGCTGGCCACCGAGGTGTTGCGGATCGAGAACACGTCCGGACAAGCCACGCACCAGCTGGGCGCCGCACCATCCGTCGCTGCCGGCAGCAGCGCGCGCAGGGCAAGCCCGCGCCAGGCGATGCGGCCGGCCCGCCCCTGCTCGCGCGCAACGCGCTCGACCAATGCCTCGTGCGCCGAGCGCGCCCGCTGGTTGCGCACCGCCGCGTGCGCCACGGCCTGGATGCCGGCCTCGGTCAGGCGCACGCAGTCGCGCCCGTCGGTGTGCAGGCGCTCTAGCAGGCCCAGCGCCAGCAGTTCGAGTTCCACCACGTCCTGCCAGGGCCAGCCGGCGGAACGGTAGACCTCGCGCAGACGGCGGGCGTGTGGGCGAGAGAGCGCGGCGACGGGTCCCATGGAGCTTCGATCGGAGCGGCATTGTGCCCTTGGCCGGCCGGAAAAACGTGCGAGGCATACTGTGCGCCTCACGCATCCAGCGACGGAGACCTCCATGCCCCTGAACCCTGATGATTCCGCCGGCTCGCAGCTGGCCCTGCTGGCGGCAGTCAAGCTGCTGCTGGCACCGCATCGGGGCGATCTCGACGCCATCAAGGGCCTGCGCCATGAACTGGACGCCACGCGCGAACTGCTGGCCTCGCTGCCTGGTACCGAGCGCAAGCTGCTGTCCTTCGAAGTCACCGCCGAGGCGCTGATGGCGGTGCTGGCACCGCCCAGCCAGAGCCAGTATTGACCCCTGCCCGACGCCCCATGAAGCTTCGTCCCCATCTCCTGCGCGCGCTGGCCCCGGCCGCGCTCGCGCTGCTCACCGCCTGTGGCAGCACGCCCCTGCCGCCCTGGCCCTCCGACCGCGCGGCTGCGCGCACGGCGCCGGCCGTCGTCAACATGGGCAGCGCTGCCGCCAGTGCGCCCGCGGCGACGAGCCCGGCGCCGGCCGTCATCGTCGAAGCCGTGCCGCCACCTGGCGCCGCCAGTGCGGCAGCTCCCGCCGAAGCTGCCGCGGGCGCTGGCGCGGCCCCCTACGGCCCCGAGGTCGCGGCGCGCTTCCCCGACCCTTCTACCGTCTACCAGACGCCGGGCCTGGCCAGCGGCCGCGACCAGTTCAGCAGCAACAGCGAAATCTCCGGCTGGCTGCGCGACCTGGCAGCCGCGAGCGGTGGCCGCAGCCGCATCGGCCTTCTCGGCCTGGGCGCTTCGCAGAGCGGCACGCCGCTCGAGGCCCTGGTGCTCACGCGCGCAGCATCGACCGATCCGGCGGCGCTGCTGGCCAGCGGCAAGCCCACGGTGCTCCTGGTCGGCCAGCAGCATGGCGACGAACCGGCCCCGGCCGAGGCCCTGCTGGTGCTCGCGCGTGAGCTGGCCCGGGGCCGGCTCGAACCGCTGCTGGACCGCATCAACGTGGTTCTGGTGCCGCGCGCCAATCCCGATGGTGCAGCTGCCGGCAAGCGCGTGACGGCTGGCGGCATCGACATGAACCGCGACCACCTGCTGCTGCGCACGCCCGAGGCACGCGCGCTGGCACGCCTGCAGCGCGACTACCAGCCCGCCGTGACCGTGGACGCGCACGAGTACACCGTGGTCGGCCGCTTCCTCGAGAAGTTCGGTGCCATCCAGAAGTTCGACGCGCTGCTGCAGTACGCCACCACGGCCAACCTGTCCGAATTCATGCCGCGTGCCTCCGAGGAATGGTTCCGCCGCCCACTGGTGGCCGCGCTGAACCGCGAGGGCCTGTCCAACGAGTGGTACTACACCACCTCGACCGATCCGAACGACCTGCGCATCTCCATGGGCGGCACCCAGCCCGACACCGGCCGCAATGTCTTCGGCCTGCGCAATTCGGTCAGCCTGCTGCTGGAGACGCGCGGCGTGGGCATCGGCCGGCTGCACATCCAGCGCCGCGTTCACACCCAGGTGGTGGCGCTGACCAGCGTGCTGCAAAGCGCCTCGCAACGCGCCGACGATCTCGGCAAGGTGCGCTCCTACATGGACCGCGAGGCCGCCGGCAACGCCTGCCGCGGCGAGATGGTGACCAGCGCCGGCCCGACGCCGCAGCGCCGCGCGCTCGTGATGCTGGATCCGGCCACGGGCGCCGACCGCTCCATCGACGTGGACTGGAACTCCGCGCTCGAGCTGCGCCCGCTCAAGACCCGTGGCCGCCCCTGCGGCTACTGGTTGGCGGCTGCCGCGACACAGGCCGTGGAGCGCCTGCAGCAACTCGGCGTGCAGGTCATGCGCGTCGCCGAACCCGGCGCCGTGCTGGGCGAGAGCTACCGCGAGACCGCACGCACCAGCGGCGAGCGCAGCGACGTGCGCGGCGCCATCGCCGACGCCGCGCCCATCGTGCAGGTGGAGGTGGCGCTGGCCCGCGGTGTGCTCGACACGCCCATGGGCAGCTACTACGTGCCCTTGTCGCAGCCCCTGGCCAACCTGGTCGTGGCCGCGCTGGAGCCGGACACGCAGAACAGCTTTTTCGCCAACCGCGTGGTCGATGCGCTGCAGAGCCAGGCCCGTGTGGTCGGCGAGCCCACGATGCGCCTGGAGCCGCTGCCGGCCGGCAGCCTCTGAGCGCGTCCTACACCGGGCAGCCGCCGCGGCCGACAGCGGCGGCACCCGGTGTGGGCTGCAATGGCAGGAACACCACAAGGAGTTCCGCATGCATGCCTTCGCACTTGACCCAGACATGCTCACGCTGGCTGGCGTCTTCTATCCCACCGGCTACGTGTTCGCGATGTTTCCCACCGAGCAGGATGCCCGCAGCACCGCCGAGGCACTGGAGCGCGACAGCCTGTCGGAAAAGCCCGTCATGCTGCTGTCGCCACAGCAGATCCTGGAACAGGTGGTCCGCACCGTGGGCAGCGCCGACATCCCCCTGCCCTCGGCAGGCACCGAAGCTGCCACTGTGCGCCAATACGCTGCGCTGGCAGGCCAAGGCCACTGGGCTGTCATGGTGCATGCGCCAGACGCCGACGACACCGAGGCGGCCATGCGCGTGGTGCGCCAGGCGCCCTTCTCGTTCGCCGAGAAGTACCGCCGGCTTGTGATCGAAGACCTGGCCTGAAGCGGTTCAGGGCGCAGGGTCGGGCAGCGCCCGGGCCTTGCTGGGTTCGGCCGCGTTGCGCCGCAGCACGCTGGCCTTGCGTTCCTCGGCCTGGCGTACGCGCGCGGCATGGCGGCGTGCCTCGTCCTCGCCCTGCGCGGCCTTCTCGGCGCGCTGGGCCTCGGCCTCGGCATGGCGCTCCTGCTTGTGCTCCATGCGTTCCTGGTATTGGCGGATGGCGGCCTGATCGGGTACGCGCGGCGCGGGCTCGCCGGCTTTCGGCAGCTTGCCGCCACCGGGCCGCGGCGCGGCATGGGGCGTGTGCGGATCGGCCACAGGTAGGTCGGCCTGGCCCGCCGCATTCGCGCGGCTCTTCTCTTCCAGGCTGTCGAGGCGTTCGGCAGCGCGCCGGTGCCGCTCGCCGTCGTTGAGCGCGATTTCCTGGCGCCGCAGGTCGGCCAGGGCCGCGCGCTGCCAGGCCAGGTTGCGGTTCAGACAGTCGTTGACCGCAAAGCGCTGGTGGCAGGCGCGCTCTTCCGCGGCGAAGCGTGTGGCGATGGCCGCGCGCTCGCTGGCGATGCGTGCACGCTCGGCCACCAGTTGCTCCGGGCTCACCGCAGTGGAACTCTGGCCCCAGGCTTGCGCAACCCAGAGCAGCGCCAAGCCGGCGCACAGGCGTGCGGCCTTCATGTGAGCCCCGTGTCCACGGTGCGGTGTTCGAGCGCGAGGAATTCGACGGACTGCATTTCGTTCAAGCGTGACACGGTTCGCGGAAACTCGTGCGCCAGAGGGCCTTCGGTATACAGCTCTTCGGGCGGCGTGGCGGCCGACATGATGAGCTTGACGCGCCGGTCGTACAGCACATCCACGAGCCAGGTGAAGCGCCGCGCCTCGGACGCCATGCGCACCGGCATGGCAGGCACGTCGGACAACAGCACGGTGTGAAAGCGGCTGGCCAGTTCCAGGTAGTCGTTCTGCGAGCGCGGGCCGCCGCATAGCGTGCGGAAGTCGAACCAGACGACGCCGCCGGCCTTGCGCCGCGCGCGGATCTCGCGCGCCTCGATGTGCAGCAGCGGATCCTCGTCGCTGTGGTCGGCCAGGCGATTGAACGCCTCCGTCATCTGCGCATCGGCCTCGGCGCCAAGCGGTGTGTGGTAGAGCTTGACCTGCTCCATGGTGCGGCGCCGGTAGTCCGTGCCGTTGTCCACGTTGACCACCTCCATCTGCGCGTTCAGAAGCGCGATGGCAGGCAGGATGCGGTCGCGGTGCAGGCCGTCCGGGTACAGCCCGTCAGGCACGAAGTTGGACGTGGTCACGAAGCCCACGTCGTTGTCGAACAGCGCCTGCAGCAGCCGGTGCAGGATCATCGCGTCCGTGATGTCGGCGACGTGGAACTCGTCGAAGCAGATCAGCTTGTAGCGCTTGGAGATGCGCCGGCCGAGTTCGTCCAGCGGGTTGACCGTGCCCTGCAGGTCCACCAGTTCGCGGTGCACCTCGCGCATGAACTCGTGGAAGTGCAGCCGCGTCTTGCGCTTGATCGGCACGGCGTTGAAGAAGCAGTCCATCAGGAAGCTCTTGCCGCGTCCCACCCCGCCGTACATGTAGACGCCCTTGGGGATGGGCAGACGGTGGATCAGCTTTTTGAATGCGTTGGAGCGCTTGTCCTTGTAGGCCGCCCACTCGGCGGCGCAACGCTCCAGCGCGGCCACCGCGCGCAGCTGCGCGGGGTCGCTCTGGTAACCGCGGGCGGCCAGCTCCGCGTCGTAGGCCGCCCGGACCGGTCCCGTCATGCGTCAGAAGTTCAGCGTGCGCTTGTCGACGGCCAGCGCGGCTTCCTTGGTCGCCTCGGACAGCGAAGGATGCGCATGGCAGATGCGCGCGATGTCCTCGGCGCTGGCCTTGAACTCCATGGCCACCACGGCCTCGGAAATCAGCTCGCTGACCTGCGGCCCCACCATGTGAACGCCCAGGATCTCGTCGGTCTTGGCGTCGGCCAGGAACTTGACCATGCCGGTCGTGTCGCCCAGTGCGCGCGCGCGGCCGTTGGCCAGGAACGGGAAGGTACCGGCCTTGTACGCCACGCCATCGGCCTTGAGCTGCTGCTCGGTGCGGCCGACCCAGGCGATCTCGGGGCTGGTGTAGATGACCCAGGGCACGGTGTCGAAGTTGACATGCCCGTGCTGGCCGGCGATGCGCTCGGCCACGGCCACGCCCTCTTCCTCGGCTTTGTGCGCCAGCATCGGGCCGCGCACCACGTCGCCGATGGCCCAGACGTTGGGCAGGCTGGTCTTGCAGTCGTCGTCCACGATGATGGCGCCGCGCTCGTCGAGCTTGAGGCCCACGGCTTCGCCGTTCAAGCCGATGGTGTTGGGCACACGGCCGATGGAGACGATCAGCTTGTCCACGTCCAGACTCTGGGCTTCGCCCTTGGCATTGGTGTAGGCGACAGAAACGCCCGCCTTGCCGGCCTTGACCTCGCCGACCTTCACGCCCAGCTCGATCTTCAGGCCCTGCTTGTCGAAGGCCTTCTTGGCTTCCTTGGCGATCTGCTCGTCGACCGCACCCAGGAACGTCGGCAGGCCTTCGAGGATGGTGACGTCGGCGCCCAGGCGGCGCCAGACCGAGCCCATTTCCAGGCCGATCACGCCGGAGCCGATCAGCGCCAGCTTCTTGGGCACGGCACCGACGCGCAGCGCGCCGTCGTTGGACAGCACGGTCTCTTCGTCGAAGGGCACGCCCGGCAGCGCGCGGGCGTTCGAGCCCGTGGCCACGATGATGTGCTTGCCGGTGATGGCTTCTTCCTTGGCACCCGCGACCTTGATCTCGTAGACGCCGCCTTCCGCCTTGGCAAAGGAGCCGCGGCCGTGGAAGAACGTGACCTTGTTCTTCTTGAACAGGTACAGGATGCCGTCGTTGTTCTGCTTCACGACGGTGTCCTTGCGCGCCAGCATCTTGGCCACGTCGATCTTGACGTCGGATGCCGTGATGCCGTGGTCGGCAAAGTGCTTGTTGGCGTGCTCGAAGTGCTCGGACGATTGCAGCAGCGCCTTGGAGGGAATGCAGCCCACGTTGGTGCAGGTGCCGCCCGGGGCCGGGCCGCCCTTGCCGTTCTTCCATTCGTCGATGCAGGCGACCTGGAAACCGAGTTGCGCGGCGCGGATCGCGGCGATGTAGCCGCCGGGGCCGCCGCCGATGACGACGACGTCGAATGCTTGGGACATGGTGAGAAATTCCTGAATTCAATGGAACAACGCCCCGAGGGCGGGGCGTTGCTGGAGGCTGGCTGCGATCAGATGTCGAACAGCAGGCGCGAGGGATCTTCCAGCGCTTCCTTCATGGCGACCAGGCCCAGCACGGCTTCGCGGCCGTCGATGATGCGGTGGTCGTAGCTCATGGCCAGGTAGTTCATCGGGCGGATCACGATCTGGCCGTTCTCCACCACCGCGCGGTCCTTGGTCGCGTGCACGCCGAGGATGGCCGACTGCGGCGGGTTGATGATGGGCGTGGACAGCATGGAGCCGAAAGTGCCGCCGTTGGAGATCGAGAACGTGCCACCGGTCATCTCTTCGATGCCCAGCTTGCCGTCTGCGGCCTTCTTGCCGTACTCGGCGATCTTCTTCTCGATCGCGGCGAAGCTCATCTGGTCGGCATTGCGCAGGATGGGCACCACCAGGCCGCGCGGCGAACCGACCGCGATGCCGATGTCGAAGTAGCCGTGGTAGACGATGTCGTTGCCGTCGACCGAAGCGTTCAGCACCGGGTACTTCTTGAGCGCATGCACGGCCGCCTTCACGAAGAAGCTCATGAAGCCGATCTTGACGCCGTGCTCCTTGGTGAACTGGTCCTGGAACTTCTTGCGCATCTCCATGACCGGGGCCATGTTGACTTCGTTGAAGGTCGTCAGGATGGCGTTGGTCGACTGCGACTGCAGCAGGCGCTCGGCGACGCGGGCGCGCAGGCGGCTCATGGGCACGCGCTGCTCGGGGCGATCGCCCAGGTTCGGTGCCGCGGGGGCGGCGACCTGCGGCAGCACGCTCTTCGGTGCGCCGGTCGGGATTGCCACGGGTGCGGCCACGGCGGGCTTGGCACCGCCGGCCACGGCACCCAGCACGTCACCCTTGGTCACGCGGCCGTCCTTGCCGGTGCCGGCCACGTCGCCGGCCGACAGGTTGTTCTCGGCCAGCAGCTTGGCGGCGGCCGGCATGGCCACATCGCCCTTGCTGCCGCCGGCGGCTGGAGCTGCCGCAGGAGCGCTGGCAGCAGCCGGCGCGGGAGCGGCTGCCGCAGCAGCCGGTGCGGGCGCAGCGGCGCCGGCCTTGCCTTCGGTGTCGATCTTCGCGATCAGCTGGTCGGCCACGACGGTGGCGCCGTCGCCTTGCACGATCTCGGCCAGCACGCCGGCGGCGGGCGCCGGCACTTCGAGCACGACCTTGTCGGTCTCGATCTCGATCAGGATCTCATCGACGGCCACGGCCTCGCCGGCCTTCTTCTTCCACTGCAGCATGGTGGCTTCGGCCACCGATTCCGACAGTTGCGGAACCTTCACTTCAACGATCGCCATGTTCTTATTTCCGGTTTGTTCTGTTCAGACTGCTTGTCACTTGGTCAGCACGAAGCCCTTGAGCTTGGCAAAGGCGGCATCCACGAGGGCCTTTTGCTGCTCCTGGTGCAGGTGGGCATAGCCCACTGCGGGAGACGCCGAGGCGGCGCGGCCGGCATAGCCGAGCTTCTGGCCTTCGCTCATGTTTTCGTGGATGTAGTGCTGCACGAAGAACCAGGCGCCCTGGTTCTGCGGCTCGTCCTGGCACCACACCACGTCCACCAGGTTCGGGTACTTCTTCAGTTCGGTGGCGAAAGCCTTGTGCGGGAACGGATAGAGCTGCTCGACGCGGATGACGGCCACGTCGTCGGAGCCACGCTCCTCGCGCTTCTTGACCAAGTCGTAATAGACCTTGCCCGAGCATGCGATCACGCGCTTGACCTTGGCCGCATTCTTGGCCACGGCTTCGCTCTGGTCCGGGATGACGGTCTGGAACGTGCCCTTGGTGAACTCGGTCAACGGCGAGGTCGCGTCCTTGTTACGGAGCAGCGACTTGGGCGTCATGATGATCAGCGGCTTGCGCAGGTTGCGAACCTGTTGGCGGCGCAGCACGTGGAAGATCTGGCTGGCCGTGGTCGGCTGCACGATCTGCATGTTGGTGTCGGCCGCCAGCTGCATGAAGCGTTCCAGGCGGGCCGAGCTGTGCTCGGGGCCCTGGCCTTCGTAGCCGTGCGGCAGCATCAGCGTGATGCCGTTGACGCGGCCCCACTTCACTTCGCCCGAGGCGATGAACTGGTCGATCACGACCTGCGCGCCGTTGACGAAGTCGCCGAACTGCGCTTCCCAGATCACCAGCGTGTTGGGGTCGTTGGAGGCGTAGCCGTATTCAAAGCCCAGCACGGCCTCTTCGGACAGGATGGAGTCGATCACGACGAAGGGCGCCTGGCCATCGGCCGCGTGGTGCAGCGGCGTGTAGGTACCGGTGTCCCACTTCTCGCGGTTCTGGTCATGGATCACGGCGTGGCGGTGCGTGAAGGTGCCGCGGCCGCAGTCCTCGCCCGACAGGCGCACCGGGTAGCCGCTGGCCACCAGCGAAGCGAAGGCCATGTGCTCGCCCATGCCCCAGTCCACGTTGATCTCGCCACGGCCCATGGCGGCGCGGTCGGCATAGACCTTCTTGACCAGCTGGTGCGGCGTGACGCTGTCCGGGATGGTCGTGATGCGCTCGGCCAGGCGCTTCCACTCGGTCAGCGGAATCGCGGTGTCGCCGGCATCGGTCCAGCGCTTGTTCAGGAACGGCGCCCAGTCGACCGCGTACTTGCTCTTGAAGTTGCTGATCGTGATGTCTTCGGCGTGCTTGCCGGCGTCCATGGCGGCGCGGTAGGCCTTGACCATGTCGTCGCCCAGCGTGTCACCCAGGCCCTGCGCGGCCAGCTTGTCGGCGTACAGCTTGCGCGTGCCGGGGTGCTGGGCGATCTTCTTGTACATCAGCGGCTGCGTCAGGCTGGGCGTGTCCTGCTCGTTGTGGCCCAGCTTGCGGAAGCAGACGATGTCGACGACCACGTCCTTGTTGAACTCCTGGCGGTAGTCCAGCGCGAGCTGGGTGGCCAGCACCACGGCTTCTGGATCGTCGCCGTTCACGTGCAGCACCGGGGCCTCGATCATCTTGACGACGTCGGTGCAGTACAGCGTGGAGCGGCTGTCCCGCGGGTCGCTGGTGGTGAAGCCGATCTGGTTGTTGATGACGATGTGGACCGTGCCGCCGGTGTAGTAGCCGCGCGTCTGGGCCAGCGCCAGCGTTTCCATGATCACGCCCTGGCCGGCGAAGGCCGCGTCGCCGTGCACCAGCACGGGCAGCACGGTGTCGCCTTCGGTGTCGCCGCGGCGGTCCAGGCGGGCCTTGACCGAGCCCTCGACCACCGGGTTCACGATCTCCAGGTGAGAGGGGTTGAAGGCCAGCGACAGGTGGACCGGGCCGCCAGGCGTGGACACGTCGCTGGAGAAGCCCTGGTGGTACTTCACGTCACCGGCGGGCAGGTCTTCCGGCGCGGTATGGTCGAACTCGGCGAAGAGGTCGGCGGGCAGCTTGCCGAGGATGTTGACCAGCACATTCAGGCGGCCACGGTGGGCCATGCCGATCACGACTTCCTGCACGCCGCGCTGGCCGGCCAGCTGCACCAGCTCGTCCATGGAGGCGATGAAGCTCTCGCCGCCTTCCAGCGAGAAGCGCTTCTGGCCCACGTACTTGGTGTGCAGGAAGCGTTCCAGGCCCTCGGCCGCGGTCAGGCGGTCCAGGATGTCCTTCTTCTTCTGGGCATCGAAGCTGGGCTTGCTGCGGATGGTTTCCAGCCTCTGTTGCCACCAGCGCTTCTCGGTCTGGCTGGTGGCGTACATGTATTCGGCGCCGATGGTGCCGCAGTACGTTTCGCGCAGCGCGTTCGTCAGGTCGCGCAGGGACATCGTCTCCTTGCCGAAGAACGTGTTGCTGGTGTTGAAGACGATTTCCTGGTCGGCGTCGGAGAAGCCGTAGAACGACAGTTCCAGTTCGGGAATGTCGTCGCGCACGTCGCGCTTCAAGGGGTCTAGGTCGGCCCAGCGTGCGCCCACGTTGCGGTAGGCGGCGATGAGCTGCTGCACGGCGGTGCGCTTGCGGCCCATTTCCGAATCGGCGCCGCTGGCCACCACGACGGTGGTCTGGCCCTGCTTGGCGCGCTCGGCAAAAGCGTTGACCACCGGCAGATGCGGCACGTCGCGCATGTTGGAGCCATCCACGGCCGGCACATGCTGCAGCGCATCGAAGTACTCGCGCCAGTTGTCGGGCACGCTGCCCGGGTTGGCGAGGTAGTTCTCGTAGAGCTCTTCGACATAGGGCGCGTTGCCCCCGAAGAGATAGGTGTTGTTTAAGTACGCCGTGTAGACCGACGGTGGCGTTGCACTCATTGCGCTGACCTCCGCTCCCCTCTGGGGAACATTAGGTGGTGAATTAACCTTCCGCTGCACGGCTGAACCGGTTGGCGGATGCGACTGTGGCAAGGAAGGGCCTTAGTTCGGCGCGGATTATCACACCGAAAACAAACTGCGGCGGCTGGCACCAGGAGGTGTTGCACCGATCTCACGTAAGCGCCATCAGCCGATGGCGACCTCGTCGCTGCGGATGTAGATCCAGCTCAGCGCGAGCTTGTCGCCAGGCTTGCCGCCATTGAAGCCGAACTGCAGGAAGGGGTTCCTCGACACGGCCGGACCCCATTGCGCGCTCAGGACGACACGGCCCTTCTGCATGGCGCGCGTGCTCTGGATGAACCGGGCTGCGATGGGCCTGCCGGCCGCATCGCGGCGCTGTCCTCTTTCCATCTCGTGGCTAAACAGCACGCGCACCGTGGTCTTGTCGCTCTGGACTCGGATCTGCATGGCTTCGCTCATCGACGTTTGCTCCCTCAGGCGCCGCAGCGACCCAACGTGACCTTGACTTCGCGCACCGCGAAATGAAACCTGTCACCGACCTTGGCGAGTGCGTAGACATTGGAGGACTGGTTCATCTTGACGTTGGTGGCCACGTTGGCGTCTGTGCTTGAGGGAATGTCGAACAGCGCTGCCAGTGCATTGGGGTTCTTCTCGACCAGCAGCGCGAGCAGCGTCGTGCCGGGCAGCATGCACTGCACGCCGATGCGCACCGCCGCACTGTTGTCGGAGATATCGGGCGTCTGCAGGAAGACTTCCTTGCTCTCGATGAGCGCGCCGCCCCCCAGGGCCTTGACAACGTCGGCCAGCAGCCTGGATTGGAACGCCGCCCGGTTCCAGCCGGACACATCGGCGGCAGCCGTGGCGTCTGCCGGCAGCAAGGCCCCCGAACGCCAACCCGATGGCGGCACCACTGCCACGGTGGATGAACTCACGCCTTTCCAAGATATGGAGCTCCCTGTTCCGATTGGCCGAAACTCTAGGGGCTGGCTTGTGCTGCTGCCCGGCGCCCGGCCGGGCTCGCGCGTGGTGACAGAATCGCGCACTCCGTGATGACGCACCCGCGGCACATCTTCCAATGTCCACACCATCGCGCCCCGATGCCATTCCTGCCCTCACTGCGATCCGTGGCATCGCGGCGCTGGTCGTGGTGGTCTTTCACGTCCACGAAACATTTCCGAAGGACGACCTGTTCGTCGTGTCGTGGTTCCGCAATGGCGGGTTCGGTGTCGATCTGTTCTTCGTGCTGAGTGGCTTCATCATGGCCCATGTCTACATGCGCCAGTCCCGCGTCGACGGATTTGCCGCATTCGCTACCGGATTTCTCAAAGCCAGGCTGGCGCGGATCTATCCCCTTCACCTGGCGACACTGCTGGCCACCGTCGCGCTGGTGCTGTGGCTTCCCGGGTTCGCGCCGAGATACCAGACGTACTTCGGGGTGGATTCGTTCGTTCTCAACCTTCTGTTGATGCAGAACTGGGGGTTCATCGGTCCGTCCTGGAACATGGTCTCCTGGTCGATCAGCGCGGAGTGGTTCATGTATCTCGTGTTTCCCCTGCTGCTGTGGGCCTATGCGAAACGCGTGTCAAGTTCGCCCCGAAGCAAGCAGCTCGCATTCAGTTTGATGGCTGTGCTGGCAGGCACCTACGTCGCCATCATCGTGTCGCGAGGCTGGAACCACTACGGGGGCATGTCCTCGGGCGGAATGGTCCGCGTGTTCTTCGAGTTCGTGCTGGGTTTCCTGGTCTACCAGGTGCGCGACACACTGCACCCGCCGCCGGGGACCATGCGCTTCGAGATCTATGGCGCCGCACTCGTCGCGCTGGCCGCGCTGGCGCTTTTCGACCGACGCTACTGGCACGTGTTCGTGCCGGCGATCGCCCTGCTCATCGCCACGCTCGGCACCAATCGTGGCGCAGTGTCCCAAGCACTCAGCCGACGCGCTGCGGTGTATCTGGGCGAGATATCTTTCTCGCTTTACATGTGGCACTGGCTCGTCATCCAGATCCACAACGTGCTCCGCGACGCAGGCACCCTGGCCGTGCAAGACCGGGCCGGCTTGTATCTTCAATCCGCGAGCATGGTGGCGCTGTCTCTCGCAGCCGCCGCACTGTCGCATCCGCTGATCGAGAAGCCCGCCCGCGAATGGATCAACCGGACCGGAAAGCGGCGCCCGCCTGGGGCCCGCCGGCCACCGCGCCCACAGGCATCCTGAGACCAGTCCCGCTGCGCGATCTCAGCCTGCGAACGCATCCCGGATCTGCTGCAGCGCCCCCGGGTCTTCCATGGTCGTCAGGTCACCCGTGTCCCGGCCTTCGCAGACGGCCTGGATCGCGCGGCGCAAGAGCTTGCCGCTGCGCGTCTTGGGCAGCACGCCGACGAACTGCACGCGCGCCGGCCGCGCCAGCGCGCCGAGCTGGCCGTCCACGACCTTCATGATCTCGCCCTCCAGCCTCCGCTTCGCCGCATCGTCGGCGAGCCCGCTCGCATCGCGCGCGACGACGAAGGCCATGGCCACCTGGCCCTTGAGCGCATCGGCCACGCCGACCACCGCGACTTCGGCCACGTTGGGGTGGCCGGAGATGCTCTCCTCGATCTCGCGCGTGCCCAGGCGGTGGCCGGCCACGTTGATCACGTCGTCCGTGCGGCCCAGGATGTAGTAGTAACCATCGGCATCGCGCACGCCCCAGTCGAAGCTGCTGTAGACGCGCTTGCCGGGAATGCTGTCCCAGTAGGTCTTCACGAAGCGCGCGTCATCGCGCCACACGGTCTGCATGAAGCCCGGCGGCGTCGGGCCCTGGATGACGAGCACGCCCTTCTGGTCAGGGCCCTTCAATTCCTCGCCCGTGGCCTCGTCGAGCAGCCGCACGTCGAAGCCGTACATCGGCACGCCGGGGCTGCCGAACTTGCTGGGTTGCTTCTCCACGCCGTTGGCCACCGTCATGAGCGGCCAGCCGGTCTCGGTCTGCCAGTAGTTGTCGATGATGGGCACGCCCAGCGCATCGGCGATCCAGCGCCCCGTGGGCTCGTCCAGCGGCTCGCCGGCCAGGAACAGCGCCTTGAGGCTGGAGACGTCGTACTTCTGCAGGTACGCCGGGTCCTGCTTCTTGAGCACGCGCACGGCCGTGGGCGCGCTGAACATCACCGTGGCCTTGTATTTCTCGACCAGCGACCACCAGATGCCGGGATCGTTGCTGCCGTCCAGCCCGCGTGTGGGCAGGCCTTCGTACAGGATGGTGGCCATGCCGCCGATCAGCGGGCCATAGACGATGTAGCTGTGGCCCACGACCCAGCCGATGTCGCTGGTGCAGAAGAAGGTTTCGCCGGGTCGGCCCATGAAGATGTGCGGCAGGCTGGCGGCCAACGCCACGGCGTAGCCGCCGGTGTCGCGCTGCACGCCCTTGGGCTTGCCCGTGGTGCCGCTGGTGTACAGCGTGTAGCTGGTGTGCGTGGCATCGACCCAGGCGCACGGCACGACGGTGTCCAGGTGCTGCTGGCGCAACTGGGCGTAGTCGTGGTCGCGGCCGGCGGTGCGTTCCATCGGTGCCAGGCCGCGGTCGACCAGCAGCACGGCGGGCGGCTTGTGGCGCGACAGGCGGATGGCCTCGTCGAGCAGCGGCTTGTAGGGGATCACCTTGCCGCCGCGCGAACCGGCGTCGGCGCTGACGATCACGCGCGGCTCCGCATCCTCGATGCGCGAGGCCAGCGAGCCCGAGGCGAAGCCGCCGAACACAACCGAGTGGATGGCACCGATGCGCGCACAGGCCAGCATCGCGAACACCGCCTCTGGCACCATGGGCATGTAGATCTGCACGCGGTCGCCCTGCCCCACGCCCAGGGCCTGCAGTGCCGCCGCCATGCGCTGCACCTCGGCATGCAGCTCGGCGAAGCTGTAGGTCTTCTCCACACCGGTCTCGGTCGAGACATGGATCAGCGCGGCCTGGTCGGCGCGCGTGGCCAGGTGCCGGTCCACGGCGTTGTGGCACAGGTTGGTGGTGCCGCCCGCGAACCAGCGCGTGAACGGCGCGTGGCTGTCGTCGCAGATGGTCTGCGGCGCCTGCTGCCAGTCGATGAGCCGGGCCTGCTCGGCCCAGAAGGCATCGCGGTCTTCGAGCGAGCGGCGGTAGAACTCTGCGTAGGCGGACATGTTTCCTCAGCTTGGTGGAATTGCGGGCGCGCGCAGCATGCCCGCAGCGGCTGCGGCCACGCAATCGGGTGTTGCACTCGGATACGCCGCTGGCACAATTTGTCGATGCCCGCAGCGCCGCACCGTGCCCCCCTTGCCCGCCGAGGAAGGCGCTCGTGAACGCGCGGGACAAGCCTGCCATCTTCCAGCTGCTGGCCCTGCTCGAGGCCCGCTACGCCATGCGGGTGCTGTGGGCCCTGCGCGATGGCCATGCCCAGACCTTCCGGCTGCTGCAGGACAGCGTGGGCGGCGTCACGCCCAACACGCTGAACACGCGCATCAAGGAGATGCGCGAGGCCGGCCTGCTCACGCACGGCAGCGACGGCTACCTGCTCACGCCGGCCGGCACCGACCTGGTCCGCCGGCTCGGGGAATTGCCGGCCTTCGCCCAGAAGTGGGCGGCGGGCCGGCCGCGCAAGGCGCCCACCACCACGACACCACCCACCACCGACGGAGAAGAACCCGATGCACCACCACCTGCGGCCTGAAGCCGTGCTGCCCCAGGACCACGCAGACGCCGTGCTGATCGGTCGCGTCTGGCAGGAGGGCCTGGGCGCCGTGCTGGTCCAGGTGCGCGCCGACGGCGTGTACGACCTGTCGCGCCTGGACCCGACCTGTAGCGCGCTGCTCGAGCACGACGATCCGGCCGCGGCCGTGCGCGAACACGGCGGCGAGCGCATCGCCGACACCGCGGCCGTGCTGGCCAACTCGGCCTGGGACGCCCGCGACCCCGCCCTGCCCTGGCTGCTGGCGCCCTGCGACCTGCAGGCCGTCAAGGCCGCCGGCGTGACCTTCGTGGCTTCCATGCTCGAGCGCGTGATCGAGGAGCAGGCCCGCGGCGACGCCGGCCGCGCCGAGACCGTGCGCCGCGCTGTGGTCGGCGTGATCGGCGACAACCTGGCCAGCATCCGCCCCGGCTCGGACGAGGCCCTGCGGCTCAAGGAGGTGCTGATCGCCCAGGGCGCCTGGTCGCAGTACCTGGAGGTGGGCATCGGCCCGGACGCCGAGATCTTCACCAAGTCGCAGCCGCTCAGTGCCGTGGGCACGGGCGCGGAGGTCGGCATCCACCCCGGCAGCGCCTGGAACAACCCCGAGCCCGAGGTCGTGCTGGCGATCGACAGCAACGGCCGCGTCAAGGGCGCGGCGCTGGGCAACGACGTGAACCTGCGCGACTTCGAGGGCCGCAGCGCGCTGCTGCTGGGCAAGGCCAAGGACAACAACGGCTCCTGCGCGATCGGCCCCTTCATCCGGCTGTTCGACGCCGGATTCGGCATCGACGACGTGCGCCGCACCGACCTGTCCATGCGCGTGACCGGCGAGGATGGCTTCGCCATGGCCGGGACCAGCAACCTGGCCCAGATCAGCCGCGACCCGCTGGACCTGGCGGGCCAGGCCATCGGCAAGAACCACCAGTACCCCGACGGCCTGGTGCTGTTCCTCGGAACCATGTTCGCGCCCACGCAGGACCGCCATGGGCCGGGCCAGGGCTTCACGCACGCCATCGGCGACGTGGTCACGGTGGCCACGCCGCGCCTGGGCCTCCTGGCCAACCGCGTCAACCACAGCGACCGGATCGCCCCCTGGACCTACGGCGCCGGCGCGCTGATGCGCGACCTGGGCCGACGGGGTCTGCTGGCATAATCCGCGGCTTTTCGGCGCCCCTCTTCGGGGCGCCTGCACTTTCAGGAGCCCACATGACGACCACCGCTTCCGGCCTGCAATTCGAGGACACCACCGTGGGCTCCGGCGCCGAGGCCAAGCCCGGCCAACACGTGACGGTGCACTACACGGGCTGGCTCTACCAGGACGGCGCGCAAGGCGCCAAGTTCGACTCCAGCCGCGACCGCAACGACCCCTTCGAATTCGGCCTGGGCGCCGGCATGGTCATCCGCGGCTGGGACGAAGGCGTGGCCGGCATGAAGGTCGGTGGCCAGCGCACGCTGATCATCCCGGCCGAGCTGGGCTACGGCGCACGCGGCGCCGGCGGTGTGATCCCGCCGAACGCCACGCTCAAGTTCGACGTGGAACTGCTGGCCGTCTCCTGAGCGCGGCCAGCACCGCACGGGCCGGCAACTCGCCGGCTTTTTTTCGCCTTCCGTGCGGGTCGACCCTTGAAACGACAGGGTCAATCCCTAACTGTTAGCCGTTGTGACCTTTTTCAAGCCATTCAAGCGCATGACAGACCCGACCCAACCGAACGACAAGTCCGCCGAGCCTTCTCCTTACACCGCAGAGGAACGCGAGGCCGCGGCATTCGCCACCGAGGCCGATGTGCTGGCCCAGACCCAGGCCGAACTGGCCACGCTGAAGGCCAAGAGCGCCGAGTTGGCCGACCAGTTCCTGCGCGCCAAGGCCGAGGCCGAGAACGCCCGCCGCCGCGCCGAGGACGAGATCGCCAAGTCGCGCAAGTTCGCCGTCGAGGGCTTTGCCGAGAGCCTGCTGCCCGTGATGGACAGCCTGGAGACCGGCCTGTCGCACACCGATGCGACGATCGCCCAGGTGCGCGAAGGCGCAGAGGCCACGCTGCGCCAGCTCAAGAGCGCGCTGGAGCGCAACAAGGTGCTGCAGATCAATCCCGCCGCCGGCGAGAAGTTCGATCCGCACCAGCACCAGGCCATCAGCATGGTGCCCGGCACCGGGCAGGAAGCCAACACCGTGGTCAGCGTGCTGCAAAAGGGCTACCTGATTGCCGAGCGCGTGCTGCGCCCGGCGCTGGTGACGGTGGCGGCGCCGCAGTGATCTGCACCGGCGATCCACACGACGTCCCCTTGAAACCCACCGGGTTATCCACACGTTAGCAACAGTCGGCCAAGAGGCCAACAGTCACCCAATATCTCAGGAAGAGCAGGAGAAACCAACATGGCAAGAATCATCGGCATCGACCTCGGCACCACCAACAGCTGCGTGTCCATCATCGAAGGCAACACCCCCAAGGTCATCGAGAACTCCGAAGGCGCGCGCACCACGCCGTCCATCGTCGCCTACCAGGAAGACGGCGAAGTGCTGGTCGGCGCCTCGGCCAAGCGCCAGGCCGTGACCAACCCCAAGAACACGCTGTACGCGGTGAAGCGCCTGATCGGCCGCAAGTTCACCGAGAAGGAAGTGCAGAAGGACATCGACCTGATGCCCTACCAGATCGTGGCCGCCGACAACGGCGACGCCTGGGTGCAGGTGCGCGGCAACAAGATCTCTGCCCAGCAGGTCTCCGCCGACATCCTGCGCAAGATGAAGAAAACCGCCGAGGACTACCTGGGCGAGCCCGTGACCGAAGCCGTGATCACGGTGCCGGCCTACTTCAACGACGCCCAGCGCCAAGCCACCAAGGACGCCGGCCGCATCGCTGGCCTGGAAGTCAAGCGCATCATCAACGAGCCGACCGCCGCTGCGCTGGCCTTCGGCATGGACAAGCAGGAAAAGGGCGACCGCAAGATCGCCGTCTATGACCTGGGTGGCGGCACCTTCGACGTGTCCATCATCGAGATCGCCGATGTCGATGGCGAGAAGCAGTTCGAAGTGCTGTCCACCAACGGCGACACTTTCCTGGGCGGCGAAGACTTCGACCAGCGCATCATCGACTACATCATTGCCGAGTTCAAAAAGGAACAGGGCGTCGACCTGTCCAAGGACGTGCTGGCCCTGCAGCGCCTGAAGGAAGCCGCCGAGAAGGCCAAGATCGAGCTGTCCAACAGCGCCGCGACCGACATCAACCTGCCGTACGTGACGGCCGATGCCTCCGGCCCCAAGCACCTGAACATCAAGCTGTCGCGCGCCAAGCTCGAGGCCCTGGTCGAAGAGCTGATCGAGCGCACGATCGCGCCCTGCCGCACCGCCATCAAGGATGCTGGCGTGTCGGTGGCCGACATCCACGACGTGATCCTGGTCGGCGGCATGACCCGCATGCCCAAGGTGCAGGAGAAGGTCAAGGAGTTCTTCGGCCGCGAGCCGCGCAAGGACGTGAACCCCGATGAAGCCGTCGCCGTGGGCGCGGCCATCCAGGGCCAGGTGCTGTCGGGTGACCGCAAGGACGTGCTGCTGCTGGACGTGACGCCGCTGTCGCTGGGCATCGAGACGCTGGGTGGCGTGATGACCAAGATGATCACCAAGAACACCACCATCCCGACCAAGTTCGCGCAGACCTTCTCGACCGCCGACGACAACCAGCCGGCCGTGACGATCAAGGTGTTCCAGGGCGAGCGCGAGATGGCGTCGGGCAACAAGCTGCTGGGCGAGTTCAACCTCGAAGGCATCCCGCCGGCAGCGCGCGGCACGCCGCAGATCGAGGTGTCGTTCGACATCGACGCCAACGGCATCCTGCACGTGGGCGCCAAAGACAAGGGCACGGGCAAGGAAAACAAGATCACCATCAAGGCGAACTCCGGCCTGTCCGAGGCCGAGATCCAGCAGATGGTGAAGGATGCCGAGCTCAACGCGGCCGACGACAAGAAGAAGCTGGAGCTGATCCAGGCCCGCAACCAGGGCGAGGCTTCGGCGCACAGCGTGAAGAAGAGCCTGGCCGAGCACGGCGACAAGCTCGAGGCCGCAGAGAAGGAAGCCATCGAAACCGCCCTGAAGGCGCTGGACGAGGCGCTCAAGGGCGAGGACAAGGCTGCCATCGACGAGAAGACCACCGCGCTGATGACGGCCTCGGCCAAGCTGGGTGAGAAGGTCTACGCCGACATGCAGGCCAAGCAGGCGGCCGAAGGCGCTGCGGCTGGCGCCGGTGCCGGTGCAGCACCGGGTGCCGGTGAGCAACAGGCCTCGGCCAAGCCGGCCGACGACGATGTCGTCGACGCCGAGGTGAAGGAAGTCAAGAAGGGCTGATCCGACCCACCCGTACGCCGCGCTGCAGCCACCCAGAGGTTGCACGCGGCGTTCCCGTTTGACCGAGCGCGCAGAGCCGACCCGAACGAACCATGTCCAAACGCGATTACTACGAAGTCCTCGGGGTGCCCAAGAACGCCTCGGAAGACGAGATCAAGAAAGCCTATCGCAAGCTGGCGATGAAGCACCACCCGGACCGCAACCAGGGTGACACAGCCAAGACCGCCGAAGAGAAGTTCAAGGAGGCCAAGGAGGCCTACGAAATGCTGACCGATGCGCAGAAGCGCTCGGCCTACGACCAGTTCGGCCATGCCGGCGTGGACCCGAACATGCGCGGCCCCGGTGGCGCTGGCGCGGAAGGCTTCGGCGGCTTCGCCGAGGCCTTCGGCGACATCTTCGGCGACATGTTCGGCCAGCAGCGCGGGCGCGGCGGTGCCGGCGGCCGCCAGGTCTTCCGCGGCAGCGACTTATCGTATGCGATGGAGGTCACGCTCGAGGAGGCCGCCCGCGGCAAGGACGCGCAGATCCGCATCCCGAGCTGGGAGGCCTGCGACACCTGCCATGGCAGCGGCGCCAAGCCCGGCACCCAGCCCAAGACCTGTACCACCTGCAACGGCCAGGGCGCGGTGCAGATGCGCCAGGGCTTCTTCAGCGTGCAGCAGACCTGCCCGACCTGCCGCGGCACCGGCAAGATCATTCCCGAGCCGTGCAGCGCCTGCCATGGCCAGGGCAAGATCAAGAAGCAAAAGACGCTGGAGGTGAAGATCCCCGCCGGCATCGACGACGGCATGCGCATCCGCTCGGTCGGCAACGGCGAGCCCGGGTCCAACGGCGGCCCGCCGGGCGACCTGTACATCGAGATGCGCATCAAGAAGCACGACATCTTCGAGCGCGACGGCGGCGACCTGCACTGCACCGTGCCGGTGAGCTTCATCACGGCGGCGCTGGGTGGCGAGATCGAGGTGCCCACGCTGTCGGGCAAAGCGGCCATCGACATCCCCGAAGGCACACAGGCCGGCAAGCAGTTCCGCCTGCGCGGCAAGGGCATCAAGGGCGTGCGCGAGAGCTACCCGGGCGACCTGTACTGCCACATCGCGGTGGAGACGCCGGTCAAGCTGACCGAGCACCAGCGCAAGCTGCTGCGCGAGCTGGAAGACTCGCTGCGCAAGGGCGGCGGCAAGCATTCGCCGTCCGGCGACAGCTGGACCGACCGGCTGAAGAAGTTCTTCAGCGCTTGACAAGGAACGCGGGCCCCGGGCCCGCGTCCTGCTTTCAGAACAGGCTGGTCTGCCCGTCCAGTGCCGGCCGACGGAACAGTCCCAGGTCGGCTCCCGCGCGCTCGCGGTTGAAGCCCAGCTTCGCGCAGGCCTTCTCGAAGCGCTGGCGGATCAGCTCGGCCCAGATGCCGCTGCCCTTCATGCGCGTGGCGAAGTCGCTGTCGTAGTCCTTGCCGCCGCGCATCTCCTGCACGCGCGCCATCACGCGCTCGGCCCGGTCGGGCAGGTGCAGCGCCAGCCATTCGCGGAACAGCGGCGCCACCTCCCAGGGCAGGCGCAGCACGGTGTAGAACGCGCTGCGCGCGCCGGCATCCCAGGCCGCGGCCAGCACCTGTTCCATGTCGTCGGTCACGAAGGGGATCTGCGGCGCCACGCTCACGCCCACGGGCACGCCCGCCTCGGCCAGCGTGCGGATGGTGCGCAGCCGGCGCTGCGGCGAGGCGGCGCGCGGCTCCAGCGTGCGCGCGACGCCGGCGTCCAGGGTGGTGATGGTCACGTAGACGGCGGCCAGTTGCTGCGCGGCCATGGGTGCGATGAGGTCCAGGTCGCGCTCCACGCCACTGGACTTGGTGATCAGCGAAAACGCGTGCCGCGCCTCGTGCAGGACCTCGACGAGGCCGCGCGTGAGCCGCAACTCGCGCTCCACGGGCTGGTAGCAGTCGGTCGCCACGCCGATGACCAGGCCCTGCGGCACATACCGCGGGCGCGCGAGTTCGGCGCGCAGCAGCTGTGCGATGTTGCGCTTGGCGATGATCTTGGTCTCGAAGTCCAGGCCGGGCGAGAGGTTCAGGTAGCTGTGCGTGGGCCGGGCAAAGCAATAAATGCAGCCGTGCTCGCAGCCGCGGTAGGGATTGATGGACTGCTCGAAGTAGATGTCGGGCGACTGCTGCTGCACGATGGCGCTCTTCGCCTCCTCGAAGATCACCTCGGTCTGCAGCGGCGCAGCGGCCTGGTCGTCATCGGTCTGCAACGTGCCCCAGCCATCGTCGAAGGCGTCGCGCGCGTCCTTGGAGAAACGGTGCGCGATCCGCGTGGCGGCGCCGCGGCCCCTGAGCGCCGTGATGGGGATGGTGGTCTCGGTGGCCATGGCTTGAGTACTGGTTGTTTAACCAGTATATTGAGGGATCTTGTGTCCGGCAAGCGCCGCTGTCGATTCCTGGCCCGCCGGCGCGTCGTGCACCTGTCCCCCAACCTCCACAGGAGTTTCCATGGCCCGCGTCAGCACCTACCTCAACTTCAACCGCCAGACCGAGGAAGCCTTCGACTTCTACCGCAGCGTGTTCGGTGGCGACTTCATCGGCGGCGTGCACCGCATGGGCGAGGCACCCGCCATGCCCGGGCAGCCGCCGCTGCCGGACGCCGACAAGCAACTCGTGATGCACGTGGAACTCGCCACGCTGGGCGAGCATGTGCTGATGGGCACGGACGCCCCCGAGTCCATGGGCTTTCAGCTCACCCAGGGCAACAACGTGCACATCAACCTGGAGCCCGACACGCGCGCCGACACCGACCGGCTGTTCGCCGCCCTGTCCGCGGGCGGCACGGTCCAGATGCCGCTGCAGGAAATGTTCTGGGGCGACTACTTCGGCAGCCTGACCGACCGCTTCGGCATCTGTTGGATGTTCAACTGCGCGAGCAAGACCTGAGATGGCGAACTCCCCCGCCCTCCCCGGCCGCGCCTGCGTCATCCCCTGCCTGCGCTACCGCGACGCGCTGGCCGCGATCGACTGGCTCTGCACGAGCTTCGGTTTCGAGCGCCATGCGGTCCACCTGGACGACAAGGGCCAGGTCGCCCATGCGCAGCTCGTGTTCGGCAACGGCATGGTGATGCTGGGATCGGTCAGCACCGAGCCCACGCCCTGGGGCCGGCTGATCCGCCAGCCCGACGAGATCGGTGGCGCCGAGACGCAGAGCGCTTTCCTCGTGGTGTCCGATCCCGACGCGGTCTATGCGCGCGCCAAGGCCGCAGGCGCGCAGATCCTGCTGGAGATCAAGGACGAGGACTACGGCGCGCGCGGCTTCACCTGCGCCGACCCCGAGGGCCACATCTGGAACTTCGGCAACTACGATCCCTGGGCCGTTCCCGGATGAGCCGGACCTGACCCGCGGCTGACGCCCGGCGCAAGCCTCGAAAAAGCTTGCTCCACGAGGGAAACACCAAAGGGAAGGCCTTCGCCCATCGATAAAATTGATCGCGATGTCCCTGGCCCTGCTCGTCCTCGCCCCCTTCCTCGGCAGTGTCCTCGCGATGTTCATGCCATCGACGGCCCGCAACCGCGAGGCGACGCTCGCCGGCCTGGTTGCGCTGGGCTGTGCGCTCCACCTGGGCATGCAGTTCCCGCAGGTCACCGGCGGCAACATGCTGCGCGAGGAATACCTGTGGCTGCCCACGCTGGGCGTGAACCTCGTGTTCCGCCTGGACGGCTTCGCCTGGCTGTTCGGCATGCTGGTCACCGGCATCGGCACGCTGGTGGTGCTGTACGCGCGCTACTACCTGTCGGCCTCCGACCCGGTGCCGCGCTTCTTCTCGTTCTTCCTGGCCTTCATGGGTTCCATGATGGGCGTGGTGCTGTCGGGCAACCTCGTGCAGATGGTGTTGTTCTGGGAGCTCACGAGCCTGTTCTCGTTCCTGTTGATCGGCTACTGGCACCACCGCAAGGACGCACGCCGCGGCGCGCGCATGGCGCTCACGGTCACGGGCGCAGGCGGGCTGTGCCTGTTCGCCGGCGTGCTGCTGATCGGCCGCATCGCGGGCAGCTACGAGCTCGACGCCGTGCTCGCCGCCGGCGCGCAGATCAAGGCCCACGCGCTGTACCCGGCCGCGCTGGTGCTGGTGCTGCTGGGCGCCTTCACCAAGAGCGCGCAGTTCCCGTTCCACTTCTGGCTGCCGCGCGCCATGGCGGCGCCCACGCCGATCTCCGCCTACCTGCACTCGGCCACCATGGTCAAGCTCGGTGTGTTCCTGCTGGCCCGGCTGTGGCCCGCGCTGGCCGGCACCGAGCAATGGTTCTGGCTGGTCGGCGGGGCCGGCGCCATCACGCTGCTGCTGGGCGCCTACGTGGCGATGTTCCAGAACGACCTCAAGGGCCTGCTGGCCTACTCCACCATCTCGCACCTGGGCCTGATCACGCTGCTGCTGGGCATGAACAGCCCGATGGCCACGGTCGCCGCCGTCTTCCACATCATGAACCACGCGACCTTCAAGGCTTCGCTGTTCATGGCTGCCGGCATCATCGACCACGAGAGCGGCACGCGCGACATCCGCAAGCTCTCGGGCCTGGCCAGGCTCATGCCCATCACGGGCCTGCTGGCCATCATCGCCAGCGCCTCCATGGCCGGCGTGCCGCTGCTGAACGGCTTCCTGTCCAAGGAGATGTTCTTCGCCGAGACCGTGTTCCTGCAGTCCACGCCCTGGGTCGACCGCGCGCTGCCGGTGCTGGCCACGGTGGCCGGGCTGTTCAGCGTGGCCTACTCGGCGCGTTTCGTGTTCGACGTGTTCTTCGGCCCCTCGTGCATCGGCGCCGTGCCCAAGCCGCCGCACGAGCCGCCGCACTGGATGCGCGTGCCGGTCGAACTGCTGGTGCTGGCCTGCCTGGTGGTGGGCGTGGCGCCCGAATGGTCGGTTGGCCCGTTGCTGGCCGCGGCCGCCGCGCCCGTGGTCGGCGGCACCCTGCCCGAATACAGCCTGGCGGTCTGGCATGGCTTCAACCTGCCGCTGGCCATGAGCTTCGTGGCGCTGGCCGGCGGCGCCGTGCTGTACCTTGTGCAGCGCCGCCAGCGTGAAGCCGGCCGCCTGGCCCGCACGCCGGTGCTGCACCGCTTCGACGGCCAGCGCGTGTTCGAGAACCTGCTGGCCCGCGCATCCGAAGCCGGCCGCCGCAGCCGCCGCCTACTCGCGACGCACCGGATGCAGACACAGTTGCTGCTGCTGGTCTGCGTGGCACTGGCCGGCGCCAGCGCATCGCTGTGGTTCACGCCGGTCACGCAGGGCGAGCGATCACCGCTGCCGTTCTCGCCCATGTTCGCGATGACCTGGGTGATCGGCTGCATCTGCGCCATCGGGGCGGCCTGGCAGGCCAAGTTCCACCGGCTGGCCTCGCTGATGCTGGCCTCGGGCGCGGGCCTGACCTGCTGCCTGACCTTCATCTGGTTCTCCGCACCCGACCTCGCACTCACGCAGCTCGTGGTCGAGGCCGTCACCACCGTGCTGATCCTGCTGGGCCTGCGCTGGCTGCCCATGCGCAGCAAGTTCGTCGTGCAGTCCGCGCGCGAACGCATCCTGCCCTGGGGCCGCCGCGGGCGCGACCTGGCGATCGCCATCGCCGCCGGCTGCGGCATGTCGGCGCTGGCCTGGCTGGTCATGACGCGCGATTCGGTGGGCAGCATCTCGCCCTTCTTCCTGGACCGCGCGCTCACCGAGGGCGGTGGCACCAACGTGGTCAACGTGATGCTGGTGGACTTCCGTGGCTTCGACACCTTCGGCGAGATCACGGTGCTGGGCATCGTCGCGCTGACGGTCTATGCGCTGCTGCGACGCTTCCGCCCCGCACCCGAATCCATGGCCTTGCCGCCGCAGCAGCTGGCCCAGTCCGATGATGGCAGCAGCGACGTGTTCAACCCGCGCCTGGCCAAGGACACCGCCGTCGGCTACCTCATGGTGCCGGCCGTGCTGGTGCGCCTGCTGCTGCCGCTGGCGGTGCTGGTGTCGGTCTACTTTTTCCTGCGTGGCCACAACGCGCCGGGTGGTGGCTTCGTCGCCGGCCTCGTGATGTCGGTCGCGCTGCTGCTGCAATACATCGTGTCGGGCACGGAATGGGTGGAGGAACATTTGCGCATCTACCCGCGCCGCTGGATCGCGGTGGGCCTGCTGTTGGCGCTGGCCACGGGCGCCGGCGCCATCGTGCTGCACTACCCCTTCCTGACCACGCACACGGCCCATGTCACGCTGCCGGTGCTGGGCGAACTGCACATCCCCAGCGCGCTGTTCTTCGACACCGGCGTGTTCGCCCTCGTGCTGGGCTCCACCATGCTGATCCTGACGAGCCTGGCGCACCAGAGCGTGCGCAGCCACCGCTGGTCCGAGGAGCAGGACCAGCGCCTGGCTGAAGCCCGTGCGGCCCTGTCCGGCAACACGGAAGACCACTGATTTGGAAGCCGTCCTCGCCATCGCCATCGGCGTGCTCACCAGTTCAGGCGTGTACCTGCTGCTGCGCCCGCGCACCTTCCAGGTCATCATGGGCCTGACGCTGATCTCCTACGCCGTGAACCTGTTCATCTTCAGCATGGGCCGGCTCAAGGTCGACAGCGAGCCCGTGCTCGTGTCCGGCGTGATCGCCACGCTGGCCAACACCGCCGACCCCATGCCCCAGGCCCTGGTGCTGACGGCCATCGTGATCGGCTTCGCCATGACGGCGCTGTTCCTGGTCGTGATGCTGGCCTCGCGCGGATTGACGGGCACCGACCATGTGGACGGGACAGAGCGCAGCGAGGTGCCGGAGTGAACAGCCTGCACCTGCTCTTCGACGACGCCAGGCACCTGCTCGACCGGCTGCTGGAATTCAGCATGCCGCACCTGATCGCCGTGCCCATCCTGCTGCCCATGCTGACGGCCGCGCTGATGCTGCTGCTCGACGAGCGGCAACGCCGCACCAAGGCCACGCTGACGGTGGTCTCCGGCCTGCTGGGCATGCTGGTCTCGCTGGCGCTGTTGCGCTGGGTCAATGCCGCCGCCACGGGCGACGGCCCGGGCTCCATCGGCGTGTACCTCGCCGGCAACTGGATGGCCCCGTTCGGCATCGTGCTCGTGGCCGACCGGCTCTCGACCATGATGGTGGCGCTGACCGGCGTGATCGCGTTCGCCGCCTCGATCTACTCCACCTCGCGCTGGGACCGCGTCGGCGTGCACTTCCACCCCATGCTGCAGCTGCAGCTGATGGGCCTGAACGGTGCCTTCCTGACGGGTGACCTGTTCAACCTGTTCGTGTTCTTCGAGGTCATGCTGGCCGCCTCCTATGGCCTGTTGCTGCACGGCTCGGGCCGCCAGCGCGTGCAGGCCGGGCTGCACTACATCGCGATCAACCTGGCGGCCTCCTCCATGTTCCTGATCGGCGCGGCCATGCTCTACGGCATGACGGGCACGCTGAACATGGCCGACCTGGGCCAGCGCATCGCACAGGTCGACCCGGCCGATCGCGGCCTCGTGCACGCCGCGGCCGCCATCCTGGCCACGGCCTTCTTCGCCAAGGCCGGCGCCTGGCCGCTCAACTTCTGGCTGGTGCCGGCCTACGGCAGCGTGGTGGCGCCGGTCGGCGCGGTGTTCGCGCTGCTGACCAAGCTGGGCGTCTACACCGTGCTGCGCCTGTGGAGCGTGCTGTTCGGCGCGGATGCCGGCGCATCGGCCCAGTTCGGCCAGACCACCATCCTGGGCCTGGGCCTGGTCACGCTGTTCGTCGGCGCGCTCGGGGTGCTGGGCACACAGCGGCTCGCCCTGCTGGCCAGCTACAGCGTGCTGGTCTCGGCCGGCACCCTGCTGGCCGCCGTGGGGCTGGGCCAGGCCGCCGTCTGGGCCGGCGCGCTGTACTACCTCATGAGCTCCACGCTGGCCGTGAGCGCGCTGTTCCTGCTCGTGGACATCGTCGAGCGCTGGCGCAACGGCTCCAGCGTGGCACCGCATGCGGCCGACGACGACGCGCCCTTCCTCAGCGAAGACCTGCGCCTCTTGTCCGACGTGAACCTGGACGACGACGCGCAGGCCCTGTACGGCCGCGCCATCCCGGCAGGCGTGGCTTTCCTGGGTCTGGCCTTCATCCTGTGCACGCTGCTGCTGGCCGGTCTGCCCCCCCTGTCGGGTTTTGTTGGCAAATTCGCGATGCTCTCGGGCCTGCTGCAGGCGCCGCAGCTCGGCAACGCCGGTGTCTCCGTCATGGTGCTGCTGATCGGCGGCGGTTTCCTGACGCTGGTGGCGCTGTGCCGCGCCGGCATCCGTTACTTCTGGAACCAGCCGCACGCCAACATGCCGGCGCTGCCGGCACTGGAGGTGCTGCCGGTGGCCGGCCTGCTGCTGGCCGCCATCGGCCTGACCATCGGCGCGGGGCCTGTCATGCAGCACGCCCAGGCCACGGCCGAGGTGCTGCACTCTGGCCGGCACTACCGCCAGGCCGTGATGGCTGCCAGTCCCGTGCCGCCGCCGCCGTTCAAGGAGAAGACGCCGTGAAGCGCCTGCTGCCGTCGCCCCCGCTGTCGGCCACGTTGTTCGTGGTCTGGCTGCTGTTGCACCAGTCGGTGGACGCCAGCACGCTGCTGTCGGCCTTCGTGCTGGCCCTCGTCGTGCCGCTGATCACACAGGGTCTGCGGCCAGCCACCGTGCGCATGCGCAAGCCCCGGGTGGCCTTGCACCTGGCGGGCGCGGCGCTGTTCGACATGCTGGTCTCCGCCAAGAACGTGGCGTGGATCGTGCTGACACGGCGCAACGTGCGCCTGACCAGCTACTTCGTCGTCATCCCGCTGGAGCTGCGCGACCCCAACGGCCTCGCCGTGCTGGCCATGATCATGTGCCTGACGCCAGGCACGGCCTGGGGCGAGCTCTCGCTGGACCGCAGCAAGCTCCTGATCCATGTGTTCGATCTCGTGGACGAGGCCGATTTCATCGCCCGCCTGAAGCTGCGCTACGAGCGCCCGCTGCTGGAAATCTTTCAACCGGAAGGGAATACGCCATGAGCCCCATCCTGTTCTGGGGCCTCAAGATCGCCCTGTTCCTGCTGGCCGTGGCCATGCTCTGCGCGCTGTTCCGGCTGCTGGTCGGCCCGGCCGCGCAGGACCGTGTGATGGCGCTGGACTGCCTGTACATCAACGGCATGCTGACCATGCTGGTGCTGGGCATCACCTACACCAGCAATGTCTACTTCGAGGCCGCCATGCTGATCGCGCTGTTCGGTTTCGTCGGCTCCACGGTGCTGGCCAAGTTCCTGTTGCGCGGAGAGGTGATCGAATGAGGGCGCTGCCATGACTCCGCTGCCGATCTGGGCCGAAATCCTGACCGCGCTCTTCGCGGTGGCCGGCGCGGCCTTTGCCGCCATCGGTTCGTTCGGCCTGGTGCGTCTGCCCAGCTTCTACAACCGCATCCACGCGCCCACGCTGGGCGCGACCGCCGGCGCCTGGTGCGTGATGCTGGCCACCGTCGTCTACTTTTCGGTGCAGGGCACCAACCTGTTCCTGCACGCCATCCTGATCGCACTGTTCGTGGCGCTGACGGCCCCGGTCACCACCATCTTCCTGATGCGCGCGGCCCTGTTCCGCGACCGCCAGAAGGGCGTGGACCTGCCGCACGCCAGCCACTCCCAGCCCCTGGCGCCCGACGCCGGCGATTGAAACGCACCGTGCCGCGCACCGCCTCGTTCTACTGCTTCGCCGCCCTGGCGGACTGCGCCGCGCTGGTGGAACCCTTGCGCGCGCTGTGCGCGGCGCAGGATGTGCGCGGCAACATCCTGCTGGCGCCAGAGGGCATCAACGGCAGCATCGCCGGCCAGGCCGAGGCCGTGCAGATGGTGCTGGCGCACCTGCGCGCCGATCCGCGGCTGGCCCGCCTGGCCGTACGCAGCGCCGACTGCGCCAGCGTGCCGCTGCACCGCCTCAAGGTGCGCTGCAAGCGCGAGATCGTGACGCTGGGCGTGCCAGGCCTGGACCCGGTCGGCCAGACCGGCGAACACGTGCCGCCCGCGCAGTGGAACGCGCTGCTACAGCGTCCCGGCCTCGTGCTGCTGGACGTGCGCAACGGCTACGAAGTCGCCATCGGCAGCTTCGCCGGTGCCGTCGATCCGCAGACCGCTGCCTTCACCGACTGGCCGGCCTGGATCGCAGACCAGTCGCGGCCCGGCGGCCTGCTGGACGGCCAGCCGGCCGTGGCCATGTTCTGCACCGGTGGCATCCGTTGCGAGAAGGCGTCCGCCCTGCTGCGCGCCCAGGGCTTCGGCGAGGTCTACCAGCTCGAAGGCGGCATCCTGAACTACCTGGAGCAGGTGGCGCCGGAGCACAGCCGCTGGCAGGGCGAGTGTTTCGTGTTCGACGAGCGCGTGGCCGTGGGCCACGGCCTGGCCGCCGGCAGCCACAGCCTGTGCCGTTCCTGCCGCCAGCCGTTGTCGACCGCGGACCGGGCCTCGCCGCTGTTCGTCGAAGGCGTGCAGTGCGCGCACTGCGCCGCGCAGCGTGACGACGGCCAGCGCGCCGGCTACCGCGAACGCCAGCGCCAGATGGACCTGGCGGCCGCGCGCGGCCAGACCCACCTGGGCCTGCCCGACAACCGGGCATGACGGCCATGCCGCCGGTGCTGTATTCGTTCCGGCGCTGCCCCTACGCGATGCGCGCGCGGCTCGCGCTGTTGGCCGCCGGCCAGGTCTGCACGCTGCGCGAGGTGGTGCTGCGCGACAAGCCGCAGGCCCTGCGCGAGGCCTCGTCCAAGGCCACCGTGCCCGTGCTGGTGCTCGCCGACGGCCAGGTCATCGACGAGAGCCTGGCCATCATGCAATGGGCGCTGGCACGCCACGATCCGCTGGGTTGGTGCCGCCCCACGCGCGGCGACCCGGCGCAGATGCTTGCGCTCGTCGAGGAAAACGACACCGGCTTCAAGCCGCTGCTGGACCGTGCCAAATACCCGCAGCGCTTCGGCCTGGCGGACGCGCTGGAACCGCGCCTGGCCTGCGCGCCCTTCCTGGCGGACCTGGAGCAGCGGCTGGGGCAGGCGCCGTTCCTGTGCGGTGGACATGCCACGCTGGCCGACGCCGCGCTGTTTCCCTTCGTGCGCCAGTTCGCGGGCGTGGCTCCGGACTGGTTCGCCGCCCAGCCCTGGCCTCGGCTGCAGCGCTGGCTGCAGGACTGGCAGGCCACGGCGCTGTTCGCGCGCGCGATGGAGAAGTTCGCGCCCTGGCAGCCGGGCGATGCACCGCTGCTGTTCCCCGCCGGCCCGCAGGCCTGAACAGGGCGGCTCAGACCGTCATTGCCAGCATGCCGGCGGCCAGCACCGCCACCTGCCATCCGAGCGCGGTGCGCGGCCGCACGACGCGCTGCTCGAGCCGGTGCAGGCCGGCACCGGCCAGCAGCGACAGCGCGAACACCAGCGCCATGCCCAGCAGGTGCACCGTGCCGCCATCGGGCCACAGCCATCCCCACAGCGCACCGACCGCCAGCAGCACGGCGAAATGCACAAGGAACACCGGGTAGGAGACGGCGGCCAGCCAGGCCATCCAGCGCGGCGGCTGCCAGCCCATGGCCCCCTTGGCCTGCAGCAGGCCCAGCAGCAGCGCACAGGCCCAGGCCACGGCGATGCGGTCGCGCCACCCCCCGGCCAGCGCCACGGCGCCCAGCAACGCCACGGCCGCGAGGCCGGCCCAGGGCCGCGAGGCGCGGGCCGCCCAGCCGGCCAGCAGGCCCATGCCATAGGCACCGAAGAAGTACAGCGCGGTCGCGTCGAGCTGCGGTTCGAGGTTGCACCACAGCAGCGACAAGGCCGTCAGTGCCGCGACGGCCGCCACGGCCCAGCTGCCGGGCAGCCGGCACAGCAGCGTCGCCAGCGCGAACAGCTGCAGGTCGATCGCCACATACCAGACGCCGGCCGACAGCGACTCCTCGCCCAGCAGGTCCTGCACCAGCAGCAGATGGGCCAGCAGCTGCATCCAGGTCGGGGTGGCCGGCGCATCGGGATGGCCCAGGCTGCTGCGCACCGCGTCGGACACCAGGATGGCCAGCACCAGCGCCCCCGCGTAGGGCACCAGCAGGCGCAGGTAGCGCCGGCCCACCTGTTCGGCCCAGGGCGTGGATGGCGCACGGCCCGGCCCCATGCTGCGTGCCAGCAGGAAACCCGAGACCACGAGGAACACCTGCACCGCCATGCGGCCATAGGCGAACAGCCAATCGACCACGGCCGGCGCCAGCGGCCGGGCAAGGTCGGACATGGGCCCGTAGAAGGCCAGGTGGTGCCAGACGATCAGCACGCAGGCCAGGGCCTTGAGTGCGTCGACCGGACCGAGCCGATCGTTCATGGAAACAGGCGTGTCAGGCGAGCAGGCGCCGGCGCGCTTCGTCGTATTCGCGGCGCAGCTGCGCGATGAACTCGGCCGCCGGCCGCACCTTGTCGATGACGCCGATGCCCTGGCCGCTGCCCCAGATCTCCTTCCAGGCCTTGGGCTTGCTGCTGCCGCTGGAGAAGTTCATGGCGCTGGGATCGCTGACGGGCAGGTTCTCCGGGTCCAGCCCCGCCGCGCGGATGCTGGCCGCCAGGTAGTTGCCGTGCACGCCCGTGAACAGGTTGCTGTAGACGATGTCGTCGGAGCTGCCGGCCACGATGGCGTGCTTGTAGCCTTCCGCCGCGCGCGCCTCCTCGGTGGCGATGAAGGCCGAGCCGATGTAGGCGAAGTCCGCGCCCATGGCCTGGGCCGCCAGCACCGCGCCGCCCGTGGCGATGCTGCCCGACAGCGCGATGGGGCCGTCGAACCACTGGCGGATCTCCTGCACCAGCGCGAAGGGGCTCTTGATGCCGGCATGGCCGCCGGCGCCGGCCGCCACGGCGATCAGGCCATCGGCGCCCTTTTCGATCGCCTTGCGCGCGAACTTGTTGTTGATGATGTCGTGCAGCACCACGCCGCCGTAGCTGTGGGCCGCGGCGTTGATGTCCTCGCGCGCGCCCAACGAGGTGATGATGATGGGCACCTTGTACTTCACGCACATGGCCATGTCGTGCTCGAGCCGCTCGTTGGACTTGTGCACGATCTGGTTGATCGCGAACGGCGCGGCTGGCCGCTCCGGATGGTCGCGGTTCCAGGCCGCCAGGCCCTCGGTGATCTCGATCAGCCATTCCTCCAGCTGCTCGGCAGGGCGGGCGTTGAGCGCCGGCATGGAGCCGACCACGCCCGCCGTGCACTGGGCGATGACGAGCTTGGGGTTGCTGATGATGAACAGCGGCGAGCCGATGATGGGCAGCGGCAGGTGCGCCAGGGCGCCGGGCAGTCTGGACATGGGTCTCCTTGTTGGTATCGAACTGTTTTTAGAACGCTTCCAGCGGCAGCGCTGTCACGCTGGCGGCACCATCGACGATGGCGTCGCGCTGGCCTGGCGCGCGGGTCAGGATGTGCTCGGCGTAAAAGCGCGCCGTGGCGATCTTGGCGTTCATGAAAGCCGGGTCTTCGGCCCGGTGCTGCTCGGCCGCCAGCAGGCCGCGCGCCAGCTGCCAGCCCGCCACGAGGTTGCCGGCCAGCAGCAGGTAGGGCACGGAACCGGCGTAGACGGCGTTCGGGTCGCTGCGGCTGGCGCCCGCGATGAAGTCCACCACCTGCACGTAGGCCTGGCGCGCGGCGGCCAGGCGGCGCGCCACGGCCTGGGCGTCGGCGCTGCCGCTCTTCGCCAGCTCGGCCTCGGTGGCCTCGACCTGGGCGGCGATGGCCTTGGCGCCCTTGCCGCCGTCGCGTGCGGTCTTGCGGCCCACGAGGTCGTTGGCCTGGATCGCGGTCGTGCCCTCGTAGATCGGCAGGATGCGCGCGTCGCGGTAGAACTGCGCCGCACCGGTCTCCTCGATGAAGCCCATGCCGCCGTGCACCTGCACGCCCAGCGAGGTCACCTCCAGGCTCATCTCGGTGCTGTAGCCCTTGACCAGCGGCACCATGAACTCGTAGAAGGCCTGGTTGTCCTTGCGCACCTGGGCGTCGGGATGGTGGTGGGCCGCGTCGTAGGCGGCCGCGGCCACGCTGGCCATGGCGCGGCAGCCCTCGGTCAGCGCGCGCATGCTCATGAGCATGCGGCGCACGTCGGGGTGGTGGATGATGGGCGCGCTGGCCGCCACGCTGCCATCCACGGGGCGGCTCTGCACACGCTCCTTGGCGAAGGCGGCTGCCTTCTGGTAGGCCGTCTCGGCCACCGCGATGCCCTGCACGCCGACCGCATAGCGGGCCGCGTTCATCATGATGAACATGTACTCCAGGCCGCGGTTCTCCTCGCCGACCAGTTCGCCGATGGCGCCCTCGCCCGCATCGCCGAACTGCAGCACGGCCGTGGGGCTGGCCTTGATGCCCAGTTTGTGCTCGATGCTGACGCAGCGCACGTCGTTGCGCGGGCCGAGCGAACCATCTGCGTTCACCAGGAACTTGGGCGCGACGAACAGGCTGATGCCCTTGACGCCCTCGGGCGCGCCCTGCACGCGCGCCAGCACCAGGTGGACGATGTTGTCCGCCATGTCGTGCTCGCCGTAGGTGATGAAGATCTTGGTGCCGAACAGCTTGTACCGGCCGTCGGGCAGCGGCTCGGCGCGCGTGCGCACCAGGGCCAGGTCGCTGCCCGCCTGCGGCTCGGTCAGGTTCATGGTGCCGGTCCACTCACCGCTCACGAGCTTGTCCAGGTAGGTGGCCTTGAGCGCATCGCTGCCGGCCGTCAGCAGCGCTTCGATCGCACCGTCCGTCAGCAGCGGGCACAGCGCGAAGCTGAGGTTGGCCGAGTTCAGCATCTCGCCGCAGGCCGCGCCGATGGTCTTGGGCAGGCCCTGGCCGCCGAAATCGACAGGGTGCTGCAGGCCCTGCCAGCCACCCGCGGCGAACTGCCGGAAAGCCTGCTTGAAGCCCGGCGTGGTCGTGACCACGCCGTCTTTCCAGGACGAGGGATTGCGGTCGCCGGCCTCGTTGAGCGGCGCCACCACATCCTGGTTGAAGCGGGCGGACTCCTCCAGCACAGCCTGCGCCGTCTCCAGCCCGGCATCCTCGAAACCCGGCAACTGCGCGATCTGCTCGATCCGCGCCAGGTGGCGGATGTTGAACAGCATGTCTTTCAGCGGCGCGACGTAGGCCATCACCATCTCCTCTTCTCGTCACAAAAAAAGGGCATCGCGCTGCGATGCCCTTGTGCACTGAACCGCGGCGGTTCAGCGCCTCACAGTGCCTTGACCAGTTCCGGCACGGCGACGAACAGGTCCGCCTCCAGGCCGTAGTCGGCCACCGAGAAGATCGGTGCCTCGGGGTCCTTGTTGATGGCCACGATGACCTTGCTGTCCTTCATGCCGGCCAGATGCTGGATCGCGCCCGAGATGCCGGCTGCGATGTACAGCTGCGGCGCCACGATCTTGCCGGTCTGGCCCACCTGCAGGTCGTTCGGCGCGTAGCCCGCGTCCACGGCCGCGCGGCTGGCGCCGATGGCCGCGCCCAGCTTGTCGGCCAGCGGGGTCATGACTTCGGTGAACTTCTCGGCGCTGCCCAGGGCACGGCCGCCGGAGACGATGATCTTGGCGGCCGTCAGTTCCGGGCGCTCGCTCTTGGCGATCTCCGAGCCGACGAAGCTGCTCTTGCCGCTGGCGGCGACAGCCGACAGGCTTTCCACGGCAGCCGAGCCACCCGTGGCCGCGGCGGCGTCGAAGCCGGTGCCGCGCACGGTGATGACCTTGACGCTGTCGCCGCTCTGCACGGTGGCGATCGCGTTGCCGGCGTAGATCGGGCGCTCGAAGGTGTCCGCGCTGTCGACCTTGGTGATGTCGCTGATCTGGCTCACGTCCAGCTTGGCGGCCACGCGCGGGGCCACGTTCTTGCCGCTGGCGGTGGCCGGGAACAGGATGTGGCTGTAGTTCGACGCGATGGCCAGCACCTGGGCGGCGACGTTCTCGGCCAGGCCATGGGCCAGGCCTGCTGCGTCGGCGTGCAGCACCTTGGCGACGCCGGCGATCTGCGCGGCGGCCTTGGCGGCCTCGGCGGCGTTGTGGCCGGCCACCAGCACGTGCACGTCGCCACCGATGGCGGCGGCAGCGGTGACGGTGTTCAGGGTCGCGCTCTTGATGGAGGCGTTGTCGTGTTCTGCGATGACGAGGGTGGTCATGTTCTTTTCTCTCCCTGGATCAGATGACCTTGGCTTCGGTCTTCAGCTTGGCGACCAGCGTGGCCACGTCGGGCACCTTGACGCCCGCGCTGCGCTTGGGCGGCTCGCTGACCTTGAGCGTCTTGAGCTTGCTGGCAACGTCCACGCCCAGGTCCTCGGGCTTGAAGGTGTCCAGCTGCTTCTTCTTGGCCTTCATGATGTTGGGCAGCGTGACGTAGCGCGGCTCGTTCAGGCGCAGGTCGGTGGTGATCACGGCCGGGATCGACAGGCTCAGGGTCTCCAGGCCGCCGTCCACTTCGCGCGTCACGTTGACCTTGTCGCCCGCGACTTCGACCTTGCTAGCGAAGGTGGCCTGCGGCAGGTCGGCCAGGGCCGCCAGCATCTGGCCGGTCTGGTTGGCATCGTCGTCGATGGCCTGCTTGCCGAGGATCACCAGGCCGGGCTGTTCCTTGTCGACCAGGGCCTTGAGCAGCTTGGCCACGGCCAGGGGCTGCAGCTCGGCATCGGTCTGCACGAGGATAGCGCGGTCGGCGCCGATGGCCATGGCGGTGCGCAGGGTTTCCTGGCACTGCTGCACGCCACAGGAGACGGCGATCACCTCGGTGACCACGCCCTTTTCCTTCAGACGCACGGCTTCTTCGACGGCGATCTCGTCAAACGGGTTCATGCTCATCTTGACGTTGGCGATGTCGACGCCGCTGCCATCGGACTTCACGCGAACCTTGACGTTGTAGTCGACCACGCGCTTGACGGGGACCAGGACCTTCATTGATGCGACTCCTCTTGGATGTGCTGCTTGCGCAGGCTGCAGGAACAAAACTCACGGATTCTAAGGGGCGGCCCCGTCCGCCCCACCCCGCCAAAGACACCGGCGGGACAGTGGAAACACCAGTCGCGCTGCTGGCGCATCCACGGCACACGCAGCAGCCGTGCCCTGGCTTGTAGGGCGGCGCGCCAGACCGGTGTCGGCGCGCCGCCGAAGATGCCCTTGGTCTCAGGCACTTCACCGCGCAGCCGGCCCATTGCATCTATGCTGTGCACTCCGTCATTCCGAGCACCGTGCACCGAACAAGAATGCGCTCCACCCTGTCCTCCTCCCCTGTCATCGTCATCACGGGTGCCTCCAGCGGCATCGGTCGCGCCACAGCACTGGCCTTCGCGCAGCAGCGCGCGCGCCTGGTGCTGGCCGCGCGCGGCGCCGAGGCGCTGGAACGCGTGGCCGCGCAGTGTGCGCGGCTGGGCGCCCAGGCCATCGCCGTGCCGACCGACGTCACCGACGCCAAGGCCGTGCGGGCGCTGGCGGGGGCGGCGCTGCGGCGCTTCGGCGGCATCGATGTCTGGATCAACAACGTGGGCGTGGGCGCCGTGGGCCGCTTCGAGGCCACGCCCATGGAGGCGCACCGCCGCGTGGTCGAGGCCAATCTGCTGGGCCACATGCATGGCGCCCACGCGGTGCTGCCGCACTTTCGCGCGCAGCGCAGTGGCGTGCTCATCAACATGATCTCGCTGGGCGGCTGGGTCCCCACGCCGTATGCGGGCGCCTACACGGCCAGCAAGTTCGGCCTGCGTGGCTGGTCGGCCTCGCTGCGCGCAGAACTATCGGACCTGCCTGGCGTGCACGTCTGCGACGTCTGCCCGACCTTCGTCGACACGCCGGGCCTGCGCCACGGGGCCAACTACACGGGCCGCAAGCTCAGCCCGCCGCCCCCGCTGGTCGACCCGGATGCCGTGGCCAGCGCCATCGTGCGGCTGGCGCGCCGGCCGCGGCCCACGCTGTGGCTGGGCTCGGCCGCGCTGGCCGGCCGGCTGGCCCAGGTGGCGGCCCCGCAGACCACGGGCCGCATCGGCAAGTGGGTGGCCGACCGCGCGCTGGCCCGCGCCGAGCGCACGCCGATCTCCCAGGGCAACCTGTTCGACGCCTCGCGCCACCCGGCCGTGCACGGCGGCTTCCGCCCCGAACCGCGACCCAGGAACAAGCTCGCGCTCGGCCTGGGCCTGGCGCTGGTCGGCGCCGTGGCGCTCGGCGTGCTGCTGGCCACGCAAGGGCGCGACGAGCGCGGCTGAATCAGTTCAGCGGCAGGTCGATCCGCGCCGCCAGCGGCAGTGCGGTGATGGCCTCGCTGCTGGCCAGGAGCACGGTGCGCTCGCGCACGGTGCCGATCACGGTCAGCGCCTCCCACAGGCAGCGCACCGAACCCTGGTCCAGCGCGGCCGTGGGCTCGTCCAGCAGCAGCACGGGCCGGCGCCCGGCCAGCGCCGCCGTCAGCCAGACCTTGCGCTTGGAGCCGGTGGACAGCATGTAGAGCGACTTGTCCAGGTGCGGCGCCAGGCCGAAGCCTTCGGCCAGCGCATCGCGCACCGCGAGGTCGGCATCGGCGCCAGCGAGTTGCGCCAGGCAGTCCCGGGCCGTCATCTGGTCGAAGGCCTGCGTCGCCGGGTCGACGAAGAAGAGCTGCGCGCGGTAGCGCGCCGGCGCGTCGGCCAACACCGCATCGCCGATCTGCAAGCGACCCGCGTCGGCCGGCTGCACGCCGGCCAGCAAGCGCAGCAGCAGGCTCTTGCCGGCGCCGGTGTCACCGTAGAGCAGCGTGACGCCGGGGCCGATGCGGGCCGACCAGTCGGCGATCAGCGGCGGCTCGCCAGCGAAGGCGAAGCGCAGGCCCTGGATGCCGATCACACACCCACCGTGTCGAACTCGCGGTAGCTGTCGGCCAGCCAGGTCTTCACGCGCTGGCGGTCCAGCAGGCCCAGGCCGCCGCCCGGCGTGGTGGCCTTCCAGAAGCTGCTGCTGGCGCCGTCGATCTTGAGGAGCGCGCCCTCGCTGAGCTTCTTGAGCTGCACCACCTTGGCGCCCAGCGCCTCGGCCCGCTGCTGCTGGCCGGATTGCTCGAGCGCCGTGAAGTCGCTGCCGCGCACCTGGTTGCGCACCAGCACGTAGCGCAGGCCCTCGCCGAAGCGGTCGAGCAGCTTGGCCAGCAGGTCGGCCGAGTCCTTGCCGGCGTCCATCACGTGCCAGTAGGTCAGCTGGATGCCTTCGTCGGCGGCCACGGCCAGCAGGCTGGCCTCTTCCATCCATTGGGCCAGCGTGTCGTGCGTCTGCGCGGCCAGGTCCACGAGCACGCGGCGCTCGGGCTGCTCTGCCGCGGCTTCGACGATGGCGTCCAGTGCCTCGGCGCGGTCCATGGCCACCGGCGTGGCGAAATCCGAATAGAAGCGCAGCAGCGCGCCGTGCGAGCGGTCGGTGTCGAAGGCCGTGAACGGCAATTGCCGGTCGATGCAGTACTGCGCGAGCAGCCGTGCCGTCAGCGATTTGCCGACGCCGCCCTTCTCGCCACCGATGAAATGGATATTTGCCATGCGTGCACTCCCTGGGGTGTTGTGTTGTCGCGCACCCGGCGCAGGGTGCACCGGCCCATGGTAGCTGCAGCAGGCAGCGCCGCCGGGGCCGTTACAGGTCGGCCAGCACGCGGATGTGCGCCTCCACGCTGCGCGCCAGTGCGCCCAGGTGGTAGCCGCCTTCCAGGCAGCTCACGATGCGGCCCTTGGCATGGCGGCGCGCGATGTCCTTGATGCAGGTGGTGATCCAGGCGTAATCCTGCTCGACCAGGCCCAGCTGGCCCATGTCGTCCTCGCGGTGCGCATCGAAGCCGGCGCTGATGAAGATCATCTCGGGCTTGTGCGCCTCCAGCCGCGGCAACCAGACCATGTCGATCATCTCGCGCACGTCCATGCCGCGCGTGTAGGCCGGCACAGGCAGGTTGACGAGGTTGTCGGCCTGCCGGTGCGGCCAGTCCACCGGGTAGAACGGGTGCTGGTAGAAGCTGGCCATCAGGATGCGCGGGTCGCCGGCCACGATATCCTCGGTGCCGTTGCCGTGGTGCACGTCGAAATCGATGATGGCCACGCGCGACAGGCCGTGGCGTTCCAGCGCATAGCGTGCCGCCAGCGCCACATTGTTGAAGAAGCAGAAACCCATGGCCTGGTCGCGGCAGGCATGGTGGCCAGGCGGGCGCACCGAGCAGAACGCGTTCTCCAGTTCCCCGCCGATCACCGCATCGGTGGCCGCCAGCGCGGCGCCCGCGGCGCGCAGCGCGGCGTTCCAGGTGTGCACGTTGAGGCTGGTATCGGGATCGATCTGCGCGTGCGTGGGGCCGCCCGCGACGATCTGCTCCTGCAGGTTGTCGGTCATGCCGCGGATGGCGGCCACATGCATGCGGCCGTGTGCGAGCTCCAGGTCGGAGACCGTGGCCAGCGGTGCCTCGCGCCGGTCCAGCGCATCGCCCACGCCGGAGACCAGCAGCCGGTCCTCGATGGCGTCCAGCCGCTCCGGGCATTCCGGGTGGCCGGGGCCCATCTCGTGCTTCCAACAATCGCGGTGGCTGAAGTATCCCGTCTGGTTCACGGCTGTCGTCTCGCTTGCTATCGTTTTCGGGTAATGTCTCGCGATGATCGTACAAGAGAAAGTCAGGGACCTCTTGCGCCAGCTCAATGGCGTCATCGTGGGCAAGCAGGCCCAGGTCCAGGATTGCGTGGCCTGCCTGCTGGCCGGCGGCCACCTGCTCATCGAGGATGTGCCGGGCGTGGGCAAGACCACGCTGGCCCATGCGCTGGCGCGCACCTTCGGCCTGCAGTTCTCGCGCGTGCAGTTCACCTCCGACCTGATGCCCTCGGACCTGTCGGGCGTCTCGGTCTACGAGCGCGGCAAGGAGGCCTTCGTCTTCCATCCCGGCCCGCTGTTCGCGCAGATCCTGCTGGCCGACGAGATCAACCGCGCCAGCCCCAAGACGCAGAGCGCATTGCTCGAGGCCATGGAGGAAAAGCAGGTCACGGTCGAAGGCGCCACGCGGCCGCTGCCGCGTCCCTTCTTCGTGATCGCCACGCAGAACCCGCAGGACCAGCTCGGCACCTTCGCGCTGCCCGAGTCGCAGCTGGACCGCTTCCTGATGCGCATCTCCATCGGCTACCCCGACCGCGCGGCAGAGCGGTTGCTGCTGGCCGGCGAAGACCGGCGCGAACTCGTCGACGCGCTGCCGGCGCTGCTGAACGGCGCGCAGCTGCAGCAGCTGCAGCAACAGGTGCTGCAGGTGCATGCAGCGCCGCCCCTCATCGAGTACGTGCAGGACCTGATCGCCGCCACGCGCTCGGGCCGCTGGTTCCTGCAAGGCCTGTCGCCGCGCGCCGGCATCGCCGTGGTGCGCGCGGCCAAGGCCCAGGCCCTGCTGGCCGGGCGCGACTACGTGGCGCCCGACGACGTGCAAGCCATCCTGCCGCAGACCGTGGCGCACCGGCTGGTGCCCGTGGGCGACGCCGGCCGCGGCGCCGTGGAGCAGGTCCGCGCCATGGTCGAGGCTGTCCCGCTGCCGTGACGACCCTCGCCCGCCTGAACCCCTGGTCGCGCTGGCGGGCCGCCATGCGGCGCTGGTGGGAGGCGCGTCTGCCGCGCAGCGACCAGCTGCTGCTGACCCAGCGCAACATCTACATCCTGCCCACGCGCGCCGGCCTCATGCTGGGCGCCACCGTGCTGCTGCTGTTGCTGGCGTCCATCAACTACCAGCTGAACCTGGGCTACCTGCTGACCTTTCTGCTGGCCGGCTGCGCGCTGGTCGGCATGCACGTGGGCCATGCCACGCTGCGCGGCCTGCAACTGCACCTGTTGCCGCCCGAGCCGCAGTTCCTGGGCAGCGGCAGCACGCTCACGCTGGAGCTGGCCAGCACGCGCAAGACGCCGCGCCACGCCATCGCCGCCAGCCTGCTGGACACCGCCAGGCAGCAGGCCTTCGTGGACGTGCCCGCTGGCGGCCGCAGCCAGGTGCACGTGGCCTTCGCACCCGCGCGGCGTGGCCTGCACGCCATCCCCACGCTGACGCTGGAAACGCGCTTCCCGATGGGCGCGTTCCGCGTCTGGACGCTGTGGCGCCCGGCCGCCCAGGTGCTGGTCTATCCCCAACCCGAGGCGCATCCACCGCCGCTGCCCGCGGGCGAGCCGCGCGCCGGCGGCGCCATGGCGCGCCAGGCCGCCAGCACCGGTGAGTTCGACGGCGTGCGCGCCTACCGCCGCGGCGACCCGCTCAAGCTGGTGGTCTGGAAGAAGGCCGCCAAGGCCGGCGAGCTCGTCAGCCGCGACAGCCAGCAGGCCCAGCGCCACGAACTCTGGCTGGACCCGGCGCTGGCCCAGCTGCCCGACGGCGAGCAGCGCCTGGCGCGCCTGTGCGCCTGGGTGCTGCAGGCCGACCGGCTGGACCTGGAGTACGGTCTGCGCGTGCCCGGCGCGGAGCTGCCGCCCGCCAGCGGCGAGGCCCACAAGCGGCGCTGCCTGGAGGCACTGGCGCTGTGCTGAGCCGTCTGCTGCCCCGTCGCCTGGCTGGCGAGCTGCCGCGCGATGGCCGCGACACGCTGTTCCTGCTGGCCGTGATCGCCTGGATCCTGCTGCCCCAGGTGCCGCGGCTGCCGCTGTGGTGCAGCCTGCTGGCCGGTGGCGTGCTGCTCTGGCGCGGCTGGATCGCACTCGGCGCACGCCCTCTGCCCTCGCGCTGGTGGCTGGCGGCCCTGCTGGCGCTGACGCTGGGCCTCACGCTCATGAGCCACCGCACGCTGCTGGGCCGCGACGCGGGCGTCACGCTGCTGGTCTCATTGCTGGCGCTCAAGACGCTGGAGCTGCGCGCGCGGCGCGACGCCTTCGTGGTGTTCTTCCTGGGCTTCTTCACGATGCTCACGAACTTCTTCTTCTCGCAGTCGCTGGCCACAGCGGCCGCCATGCTGGTCGGCCTGCTGGGCCTCTTGACGGCGCTGGTCAACGCCCACATGCCGGTGGGCCGGCCGCCGCTGGCCGAGTCGGCACGCCATGCGCTGCGCATGGCCGCCGTCGGCGCGCCCATCATGCTGGTGCTCTTCCTGCTGTTCCCGCGGCTGGCACCGCTGTGGGGCATCCCGAGCGACGCGATGAGCGGGCGCAGCGGGCTGTCGTCCACCATCGAGGTCGGCAACCTGGCCAGCCTGGCGCTGGACGACAGCATCGCCATGCGCATCCGTTTCGACGGCCCGCCACCGCCGCAGAACGACCTGTACTTCCGCGGGCCGGTGCTGTCGGAGTTCGACGGTCGCCAGTGGCGCCAGGGCCGCGGCGAGGTCAGCTTCAACACCGCGCCGCAGCGCAACCTGCAGCTGAGCGGCCAGCCGACCGGCTACGAGGTCACGCTGGAGCCGAACAACCGGCCCTGGCTGCTGCTGCTGGACGTGGCCTCGCGCCGGCCCGAGCTGGCCGGCCTGCAGGCCCTGCAGACGCAGGACCTGCAGTGGCTGGCCAACCGGCCGATCACCGACCTCGTGCGCTACCGCGCCCAGAGCCACACGGACTTCCGCTACGGTCCACTGCGCCGCACGGCCGAGTTGCAGGGCGACCTGCAGCTGCCCGCCGGCAGCAACCCGCGCACGCTGGCCCTGGCCGCGGAGCTGCGCCGCGACCCGCGCTACGCCCAGGCCGGCAGCGCCGCGCTGGTGGCCGCGGCGCTGGAGCGCCTGCGCACGGGCGGCTACAGCTACACGCTGGAGCCCGGCGTCTACGGCGAGCACACGGCCGACGAATTCTGGTTCGACCGCAAGGCGGGCTTTTGCGAGCACATCGCCTCGGCCTTCGTGGTGCTGATGCGCGCGCTGGACGTGCCTGCGCGCATCGTCACGGGCTACCAGGGCGGCGAGATGAACGCCGTGGACGGCTACTGGACCGTGCGCCAGAGCGACGCCCATGCCTGGACCGAGGTCTGGCACGAAGGCCAGGGCTGGGTGCGCGTGGACCCCACGGGCGCCGTGATGCCGGGCCGCATCGGCAGCCTGGAGCGGCTGCGCGCACCGCAGGGCGCGTTCGCCACCGCCATCGGCAACGTCAGTCCCAACATCTCGGCCCAGCTGCGCGCAGCCTGGGAGGCCGTCAACAACCGCTGGAACCAGTGGGTGCTGAATTACACGCAGAGCCGCCAGCTCGACCTGCTGCGCGCGCTGGGCATCGAAGCGCCCGACTGGCAGGACCTGGGCCGGCTGCTCGCCGCACTCGTGGTGTTGGCCAGCCTGGGCGGCGCCGGCTGGACGCTGTGGGACCGGCGCCAGCACGATCCCTGGCTGCGCCTCTTGCACAAGGCGCGCGAGCGCCTGCGCGCCGCCGGCCTGGCCGTGCCGCCGCAGGCCGCACCGCGGCAACTGGCCCAGCTGCTTGTACAGTTGCCGGCTGCCGCGGCCGAGCCGCAGCCGCTGGCGCTGCTGCGCGACTGGCTGCTGCGTCTGGAAGCGCAGCGCTACGCACGCGCGCCGGCCCTGGAGTTGGCGACGCTGCAGCGCGAGTACCGCCGCCTGCCCTGGCCCACCCCTGTCCCGTCCGCATGAACCGTCTGCTTCGATTCCCGCTAGCGCTGCTGGCCGCCGCGGTGCTCGCGCCCGCCATCCACGCGCAGTCCACACCGACCAAGAAGCGGCCGCCGGCCAAGGCCGCGCCGGCCCCCGGCCCGCTCTACGCCACCCGGCCCGAGGTGCTGCGCGCGGCCGACGACATCGCCGCGCGCCACGATCTGGACCGCGAATGGGTGCGCCAGGCGATCGGCCAGGCCCGGCTGCTGCCCCAGGTGCAGCGCCTCATGACGCCGGCGCCCAGCGGCACGCCCAAGAACTGGCGCGTGTACCGCAGCCGCTTCGTCGAGCCCATCCGCATCCGTGCCGGCCTGCGCTTCTGGCAGGAGCACCGCGCGGCGCTGGAGCGCGCCGAGCGCGAATACGGCGTGCCGGCCGAGATCATCGTGGGCATCGTCGGCGTGGAATCGATCTACGGCCAGCAGATGGGCGGCTTCAACGTCATCGACGCCGTGACCACGCTGGCCTTCGACTTTCCGAAGGCGCATCCGCGTGCGGCCGAGCGCAGCGCCTTCTTCCTGGGCGAGCTCGAGCAGCTGCTGAGCCTGTCGCAGCGCTCCAACGTGGACCCGCACGCCTGGCGCGGCAGCTATGCCGGCGCCATGGGCATGCCGCAGTTCATGCCATCCAGCTGGGTGCGCTACGCGGTCGATTTCGACGGCGACGGCCGCGTCGACCTGTTCAACAGCGTGGACGACGTGATCGGCTCGGTCGCCAACTACTTCAAGGCCTTCGGCTGGAAGACCGGCATGCCGGCCACTTACCCGGTCGGCTTCACGGCCCAGCCCGACATGGACGCCCTGCTCGCGCCCGACATCCTGCCCAGCTTCAGCGTGGAGAGCTTCACGGCCAAGGGCGCGCTGCTGCAGAGCGAGGCGCTGGCGCACACCGGCCCGCTCGCGCTGGTCGAGCTGCAGAACGGTGCCGAGGCGCCACAGTACGTGGCCGGCACCGAGAACTTCTACGTGATCACGCGCTACAACTGGTCCAGCTACTACGCGATGGCGGTGCTGGAACTCGGGCAGGCGGTGCGCGAGGCGCTGGACCGTTAACCGCGCACCATGGAGAACGCGCGCAGGTCATTGCCCGGTGCCGCGTCGCGCCAGCGCAGGTAGAGCCAGCGCAGGTTGCGGTACAGCAGCGGATTGGGCGCCAGCGTGGGGCCGCCGCCCACGCGCCGCTCGATCCAGTCGCGCGAGTAGAAGGTGGTCTTGGTCAGGATGGAACGCAGGCTGGCGCGCAGCATGGCCTCGTGCAGGTCGCCATGGCGCACGCCGATGGCGATGTACTCGAAGTAGTTGAGGATGTAGCGCAGCGCCTCCTCGTCGTCGCCGGAGATGCCCTGCGTGGGGTCGGCGTCGGGGTCACGCGTCTTGAGCGGATGCCGTGCCTCATAACCGCCGAAGAACTTGTTGACCCGGTCGGCGCGCTCCATGTAGGTGGCCGACAGGCGCGATTGCAGCAGCGTGTTGACCGTGTGCTGCTTGACCGAGTTGCGGATCGAGGTCCAGGACGTCGTGATCCAGCCGATCACGGCCAGCCAGGCCGCCAGCAGCACCACGATCTGCTGCTTCTCCAGTGCCTCGGCCGGGGCCGTGCGGCGCAGCCAGGCATGCCACCAGAAGAACACGGCCAGAGAAATCAGGGCCGCAAAAAACAAAAGGCCCAGCACGAAGCTGGGCCTCCAGAACGACGGATCGCCCTTATGCGAAGCCATCGCCTTCCGTGAAGCGTGTTGTCATGTGACCTCCTTGCGGTTGCACTGCCATGGCTCCAAGGCGGGGCCATCCGGCTTCGCAGGGCCGGTGGAGCCACCGTTCTGCGCCGAAACAGTATGCCATAGCTGGTGGCAGCCCCGCGGCCTTCAAGGGCGGGCGCCGGCCTCCTCGAAGCGGTCCAGCCGACGCAGGCCGCCGAAGGCCGCGGCCCAGCTGCCGACCACGCCCAGCGTGCACAGCCCGCCCGCCACGGCCGCGCCGACCGGGCCCAGCCAGGCCGCGCTGGTGCCGGCGCGGAACTCGCCGAGTTCGTTGGACGAGCCGATGAACAGCATGTTGACGGCCTGCACGCGCCCGCGCATGGCGTCCGGCGTGGAGAACTGCACCAGCGCGCCGCGGATGTAGACGCTGACCATGTCGGCCATCCCGGCCACCAGCAGCGCCACGAAGGACAGCCAGAACCAGTGCGACAGCGCGAACACCAGGTTGGCCACGCCGAACACCGCCACGGCGCCGAACATGGTCGCGCCGACACGCCGGTTCAGCGGCCGCGCGCTCAGGTACAGGCCCATGCCGACCTCGCCCACGGCCATGGCGCTGCGCAGCGCGCCCAGGCCCTGCGGCCCCACGTGCAGCACCTCGTGCGCGTAGATCGGCAACAGCGCCACCACGCCGCCCAGCAGCACGGCGAACAGGTCCAGCGAGATGCAGCCCAGAATCACGGGCCGCGAGCGGATGAAGGCGATGCCTTCGGCAAAACGGGTCCAGATCGTGCCGCCCACGACGCCCGGGGCGGCGTGCGCCACCGTCACGTAGCGCAGCAGCACCGCCCCGAGCACGAAGCAGCCCAGGCACACCAGGTAGGTCAGCTCGCCCCCGCCCAGTGCATAAAGCAGCCCGCCCAGGAACGGCCCGGTGATGGTGGCGCTGCGCATCAGCATGCTGTTGACGGCGATCGCCTGGGCCAGCTGCTCGCGCGGCACGATCTGCGGCAGCAGGCTCTGCAGCGCCGGCCCGGCAAAGGCGCGCGCGCAGCCGTACAGCACCAGCACCGCATAGATGGACGAGACGCCGGCCACCCCATGGCCCGACAGCCACCACAGCAGCGCGCTGCACAGTGCCGAGACCATCCAGGCCGTGGCCAGGATGGGGCGGCGCGCAAAGCGGTCCATGAGGTCGCCAGCCGGCAGCAACAGGCACAGCATGGGGATGAACTGGGCCAGGCCCACATAGGCCAGGGCCAGGGGCTCGCGCGTGAGGTCGTAGACCTGCCAGGCCACGACCACGGCCTGCACCTGGGTGGCCAGCACGGCGGCCACGCGCGCAGCCATGAAGGCACGCATGCCGGGGTGGCGCAACACATGCGTTGCGGCGGAGGCAGAAGGAGGGGGAGAACTCACGAGACGGGCAAAGGAAAGCGCCCCGCGGGCGCCTTGAACAGCGCCGGCATTCTAGGCCGGGGGCGGGCGACGCCGGGGACATGGTGCACGCCATGGTGCACGGCTGCACGGCGCGCGTGCATCGCCGCAGGCGTCCATGCAGCCCGGCTCGACTTTTTGATCGGCCCGCGCGCGGCACACAGGACGGACCGCGCCACAATGCGCATGGCACCGATATTGCTGAACCTGCCGTCGTTTGCCCCCAGAGGAGTCCACCCACATGTTCCAACGCCGTCCCCTGATCCTTGCCGCCGCCGTCGCCACGCTGGCCCTGCCCTCCTTCGCCCTGGCCCAGCAGGCCAAGCTCAAGGTCGCCGCGGTCTACACCGTGCCCTTCGAGCAGCAATGGGTGGGCCGCATCCACAAGGCGCTCAAGGCCGCCGAGGCACGCGGCGAGATCGAATACAAGGCCACCGAGAACGTGGCCAACGCCGACTACGAACGCGTGCTGCGCGAGTACGCCACGGCCGGCAACCAGCTCATCGTGGGCGAGGCCTTCGCGGTCGAGGCGGCTGCCCGCAAGGTGGCCAAGGACTTCCCCAAGACCATGTTCCTGATGGGCAGCTCGGGCAAGCCGCAGGCGCCCAACTTCAGCGTCTTCGACAACTACATCCAGGAGCCGGCCTACCTGACCGGCATGGTCGCCGGCGGCATGACGAAGTCGAACAAGATCGGCCTGGTCGGCGGCTTCCCGATCCCCGAGGTCAACCGCCTCATGAACGCCTTCATGGCCGGCGCCAAGGAGATCAACCCCAAGGTGGAGTTCAGCGTGAGCTTCATCAACAGCTGGTTCGACCCGCCCAAGGCCAAGGAAGCCGCCTTCGCCATGGTCGACAAGGGCGCGGACATCCTCTACGCGGAGCGTTTCGGCGTCAGCGACGCGGCCAAGGAGCGCAAGGTGCTGGCCATCGGCAACGTGATCGACACCCAGGCCCAGTACCCCGACACCGTGGTCGTCTCCGCGCTGTGGAACATGGAGCCCTCGATCGACCGCGCGCTCAAGCTCGTCAAGGACGGCCAGTTCAAGCCCGAGGAGTACGGCCAGTACTCGCACATGGCGCACAAGGGCTCGGCGCTGTCGCCGCTCGGCACCTTCGAGAAGAAGATCCCGGCCGATCTGGTGGCCAAGGTGCGCGCACGCGAGGCCGAGATCCTGGCCGGCAAGTTCACGGTCAAGATCGACGACGCCCAGCCCAAGTCCACCGCCAAATGAGGGGGGCCGCGGCCACGGTGCTGCGCCTGGAGGGCATCACCAAGCGCTTCGGCAGCCTGGTCGCCAACGACGACATCACGCTGGACCTGCGCGAAGGCGAGGTGCTGGCCCTGCTCGGCGAGAACGGCGCCGGCAAGTCCACGCTGATGTCCATCCTGTTCGGCCACTACACCGCCGACGCCGGCCGCATCGAGGTGTTCGGCCGGCCGCTTGCGCCTGGCAACCCGCGCGCGGCGCTGGCGGCCGGCGTGGGCATGGTGCACCAGCACTTCGCGCTGGCCGACAACCTGAGCGTGCTCGACAACATCGTCCTGGGCACCGAGCCGCTGTGGCGCCCGTTGTCGCGGCGCACCGCCGCGCGCGCGCACCTGGTCGATGTGGCCCGGCGCTTCGGCCTGCCGGTGGACCCGGACACGCGCGTGGGCGACCTGTCGGTCGGCGAGCGCCAGCGCGTGGAGATCCTGAAGGCCCTGTACCGCGGCGCGCGCATCCTGATCCTGGACGAGCCCACGGCCGTGCTGACACCGCAGGAGAGCGAGCAGCTGTTCGACACCCTGGCCGGGATGGTGGCCCAGGGCCTGGCCATCATCTTCATCAGCCACAAGCTCGGCGAGGTGCTGCGCGTGTCGCACCGCGTGGCCGTGCTGCGCCACGGCAAGCTCGTGGCCGAGGGCCGCACGGCCGATTGCGACCAGGCCCAGCTGGCGCGCTGGATGGTCGGCCATGCCGTGCAGCAGCGCGAGCGCCAGCCCGCCCAGCGTGTCGGCGCCGTGGTCTGCGAACTGAACGACATCAGCACCGCCGGCCATGGCAACGACCGCCTGCGCGGGCTCTCGCTGACGCTGCGCGCCGGCGAGATCACGGCGATCGCGGGCGTGTCCGGCAATGGCCAGGCCGCGCTGGCCGAGCTGTTGACCGGCATGCGCTCAGCCACCGCCGGCACCGCCACGCTGCAGGGCAAGCCCCTGCCGCAGACGCCGGGCGCACTGGTGCAACAGGGCGTGGCGCGCATCCCGGAAGACCGGCACGGCACCGGCGTGGTCGGCGACCTGCCGCAATGGGAAAACGCGGTCTCCGAACGCCTGCGCACGCCCACCTTCTCGCGTGCGCTGGCCGGCCTGCGCTGGATCCGCCAGCGTGCCGCCACTGCGCATGCCGAGCGCATCGTGCAAACCTTCGACGTGCGTGGCGGCGGCCTGCACACTTCGGCACGGTCGCTGTCGGGCGGCAACATGCAAAAACTCATCCTGGGCCGGGCGCTGCTGCCGACGGCCGACGCCACATGCCCCGCCGCCGGGCCGCCCCAAGGCGGGGCAGCCCCCTCGGGGGACAGCGAACCACGCGCAGCGGGGAGCGTGGGGGCCACGGTCTCCGTCCCTGCCCTCATCGTCGTGCACCAGCCGACCTGGGGCCTGGACATCGGCGCCGTCGCCTTCGTGCAGCAGCAGCTGATCGCCGCGCGCGACGCGGGCGCCGCCCTGCTCCTGATCTCCGACGACCTGGACGAGGTGCTCACGCTGGGCGACCGCGTGGCCGTGATGCACGCCGGCCACCTGGGCGCAGCGCGGCCGGCCGAGGAATGGACGCGCGAGGCCATCGGCCTGGCGATGGCCGGCAGCACGGAGGCCGCATGAGGCTGGAACGTCGCCACGAAGTCTCGCGCGGCGCGCTGCTGCTGGCGCCCGTGGGCGCGGTCGCGTTCACGCTGCTGGTCGCCGCGCTGCTGGTGCTGTGGGCCGGCGCGCCGGTCGCGCGCACCTACGGCTTGCTGCTGGCGGGCGGTTTCGGCTCGGTGTTCGCCTGGAGCGAAACGCTCACGCGCGCGATCCCGCTGATCTTGACCGGCCTGGCCGCCACCGTGGCCTTCAAGGCCAAGCTGTTCAACATCGGCGCCGAGGGCCAGCTCTACGCCGGCGCCATTGCGGCCGTGGCAGTCGGCGGCATGCACGGCGGCACCGGGCTGGAGTGGCCTGTGTGGCTGCTGTTCCCGCTCATGATGCTGGCCGCTGCACTGGCCGGCGCCCTGCTGCTGCTGGGGCCGGCGCTCATGAAGAACAAGCTCGGCGTGGACGAGGTCGTCACCACGCTGCTGTTCAACTTCATCATGCTGCTGGCCGTGGGCGCGCTGCTCGACGGCCCCATGAAGGACCCGCTGGCCATGGGTTGGCCGCAAAGCGTGGCGCTGCAGAGCGACCTGGAACTGTCCAAGCTCGTCGCGCAGACGCGCGTGCACACCGGCCTGCTCTGGGGCGTGGCGCTGGCCTTTCTGGTCTGGGCCATCTTCCGCTACACGGTGCTGGGCTTCGACATCCGCGCGCTGGGCGCCAACCCGCGCGCGGCGGCCTTCGCGGGCGTGCCCGTCACGCGCACCGTGGTGCTCACCGCCCTGCTCTCGGGCGCGCTGGCCGGCCTGGCCGGTGCCATCGAGGTGGCGGGCCGCACCAGCTACGTGACGCTGGACATGTCGCCCAACTACGGCTACGCAGGCATCGTGATCGCCATGCTCGCCGGGCTGCACCCGCTGGGCGTGGTCGCCTCGGCCGTGTTCGTGGCCGGCGTGCTGGTCGGCGCCGACAGCATGAGCCGCGCCGTGGGCGTGCCGACCTACATCGCCGACGTGATCGTGGCCACCGCGCTGCTGGCGGTGCTGGTGGCGACGCTGCTGACGCAGTACAGGATCCGCAAATGAGCGAGATCCTGGACATCCTGGGCAATGCTGCGTTTTGGGTCGCGGTGCTGCGCATCGCCTCGCCGCTGATCCTCGGCACGCTAGGCGTGCTGCTGTGCGAGCGCGCTGGCGTGCTCAACCTGGGCATCGAGGGCATCATGGTCGCGGGCGCCTTCGCCGGCTGGCTGGCCGTCTACCTGGGCTGGCCGCTGTGGATGGGCGTGGCCGTGGCCGCGCTGACGGGCATGGCCTTCGGCCTGCTGCACGCCTTCCTGACCGTGGGCCTGGCGCTGTCGCAGCACGTCTCCGGCCTGGGCATCACCATGCTGGCCACGGCGCTGTCGTACTACGGCTACCGCGTGAGCTTTCCGAAGGTCACGACACCGCCCACGGTCACGCCGTTCGCGCCCATGGACTGGCTGCCCGTGCCGGTGCTGAACGCGCAGACGCCGCTCACGCTGCTGGCCCTGCTGCTGGTGCCGCTGATCGCCTACCTGCTGTACCGCACGCCGGCGGGCCTGGCGCTGCGCATGGTCGGCGAGAACCCGCAGGCCGCCGAAGGCCAGGGCCTGTCGGTGGCGCGCACGCGCACGGCGGCCATCGTGGCGGGCTCGGCGCTGATGGGCGTGGCGGGCAGCTTCCTGACGCTGTCGGCCTTCAACGCCTTCTTCTTCAACATGGTCAACGGCCGCGGCTGGATTTGCGTGGCGCTCGTGGTGTTCGCCTCCTGGCGGCCCGGCAAGGCGCTGCTGGGCGCACTGCTGTTCGCGTTCTTCGATGCGCTGCAGCTGCGGCTGCAGCAGTCGGGCGACGCCGTGCTGCCCTACCAGCTGTACCTGATGCTGCCCTATGTGCTGTCCATCGTGGCGCTTGTCGTGGTGGCGCGCAAGGCCGCCTATCCGCAGGCGCTCATGAAGCCCTACCGCAAGGGCGAGCGCTAGGTGCGCAGCATTCAAATGCCCATGTAGGCAGCGCGCACCCGCGTGTCGCCGGCCAGCACGCTGCTGGGGCCGGCGAACGCGACCCGGCCGGTCTCGATCACCACGCCGCGGTGCGCCAGTTCGAAGGCCGTCAGCACGTCCTGTTCGACCAGCAGGATGGTCAGCCCCGTGCGGTTGATCTCCAGCAGCGACTCCGACAGCTTCTCCACCGCGCGCGGCGCCAGGCCCAGCGAGAGCTCGTCGATCATCAGCAAGGTCGGCCGCGACATGAGCCCGCGCCCGATCGCGCACATCTGCTGCTCGCCGCCCGACAGCGTGGTCGCATCCTGCTGCTGGCGCTGGTGCAGGATGGGAAACAGCGCATAGACCCAGTCCAGGTCGCGCAGGATGTCGGCCCGCGCATCGCTACGCAGATGAGCACCGAGCAGCAGGTTGTCGCGCACCGACAGGCCGCGGAACAGGCGCCGGCCCTCCGGCACCTGCGCGATGCCCGCGCGCAGCACGGCCTCGGGCGAGGCGCCGGCCAGCTCGCGTCCCGCGAAATGCACGCTGCCGGCGCGCGCCTTCACGAGGCCCGACACCGTGCGCAGCAGCGTGGTCTTGCCCGCGCCGTTGGAGCCGACCACGCAGGCGATCTCGCCCGCCTTGACGGCCATGTCCACGCCCCACAGGACCTGCACGTCGCCGTAGCCGGCCTGCAGGCCGGTGATGCGCAGCAGGTCCGCCGGCTGCGGCGCAGGGCTGCTTGCGGATGCGCTGGCGTCGTTCATGCGGTCTGCATCCTTTCGGCGTACTTGGTTCCCAGGTAGGCCTCGATCACCCTGGCGTCCTGCGCCACGGCACGCGGCTCGCCACGTGCGATCAGCTCGCCGTGGTGCAGCACCAGCAGGTCGTCGCAAAGCGAGAACACCACCTTCATGAGGTGTTCGATCAGCAGCACGGTCACGCCGCGCGCCGCGATCGCCCGGACCAGCGCGATGGCATCGACGATCTCGGCGCTGTTCAGGCCCGCGTTGACCTCGTCCAGCAGCAGCAGGCGCGGCCGCATGGCCAGCGACTTGGCCAGCTCCAGCCGCTTGCGCGACGGCAGCGTCAGCGCCGCGGCAGGCCGGTCGGCCTGGGCCTGCAGGCCCACGAAGCGCAGGTGTTCGGCCGCCTGCTCGCGCGCCTCGCGCCGGTCGCGCGCACCGCCTGCGAACAGTGCACCTGCCGCCACGTTCTCCAGCACGCTCATCTGCGCGAACGGCTGCACGATCTGGAAGGTGCGCGACAGCCCGCGCCGTGCGGACTGGAACGGCCGCTGCCCGCTCACGTCGCGGCCTTCGAACTCCAGGCTGCCGGCGTCCGCCCGGTGCACGCCCGTGACGAGGTTGACCAGCGTGGTCTTGCCCGCGCCGTTCGGCCCGATCAGGCCGACGATGCGGCCGGGCGCCAGGTCGAAGCTGACCCCGTTGACGGCAGCCACCCCGCCGAAGCGCTTGGTCAGGCCCTGTACCCGCAGCAGCGGCGCGCTCATGCTGCGCCCCCCGGTCCGCCCTGTGGCGCGCGCGCCGGCCGGCGTTGCCGCAGGCGCCCGAGCAGCCCACCCGGCAGGAAGAACACCAGCAGGACCACCACGATGCCGAGCGCGGCCTGGTTGTAGTCCAGGAAGCGCGCCCAGACGACCTGCTCGATCACCACGAAGCTGGTCGCGCCGAGCACGGGCCCGAGCACCGTGCCCGGCCCGCCCAGCAGCACCATGACCGGCACCTTCAGCGTCGTCAGGATGTTGAACGCATCGGTCGGCGCGATGTAGGCGACCCAGGAGGCCGAGATCGCGCCCACGGTGCCGCAGAACAGCGCCGACAGCGCGAAGCCGGCCGTCTTGGTGCGCACCACGTCCACGCCCACCATGTCGGCCGCATCCTCGTTCTGCTGGATGCACTGCAGGCCGAAGCCCAGCCGGCCGCGGTCGACCAGCACCGTCATCGCGAAGGCCAGCACCATCACGGCCAGCATGGCGTACAGGAAGACCATCCCCGCGAAGGCCGGGCCGCCGGCCAGGATGGGCAGGTTCAGGCCCTCGCCGCCGCCGGTCAGGCCAGACCACGACGAGGCCACCAGCCGCAGCACCTCGACGATGGCGATCGAGCCGACCGCGAAGTAGTGCCCCTTCATGCGCAGCAGGCCGTAGCCCAGCAGCGCCGCGAACAGCCCGGTGACCAGCGTCGCCAGCACCCAGGCCAGCACCATGGGCACGCCGGCGTTCTGCAGCAGCGCGCCCGCGTAGGAGCCCAGGCCGACGAAGGCCGCCGTGGCGAACGAGGGGTAGCCGGCGTAGCCGCCGATGATGTTCCACGACAGTGCCAGCGCGCAGTACATGCAGACGAAGGTGGCCTGCTGCACCAGGTGGTTGTCACCGGCCAGCGGCAGGGTCGCCAGCACGGCCGCGAACAATGCGAACGGGACGATGCTGCGCTTCATTCGTAACCCCTGCGTCCCAGCAGGCCGGTGGGCCTGGTCATCAACAGGCCCAGCATCAGCAGGAAGCCGACCAGCACGGCGTTCTGCGGACCGAACCAATGGCCGGCGAACGATTCCACGAGCCCCAGCACCAGGCCGCCGACCAGCGCCCCGGGCACCGTGCCCAGCCCGCCGATCACGCAGACCACGAAGGCCTTGTCCAAGAGCAGGCCCGACAGGTTGGTGGTGACCGGGAACACCATGGCCATCAGCGCCCCGCAGGCGCCGGCCAGGCCCGCGCCGATGGCGAAGGTCATGGCGTAGACGCGGTGGATGCGGATGCCCATCAGCGCCGCGGCGTCGCGGTCCATGCGCACCGCGACGATGGCGCGGCCGGCGCGCGAGCTGCGCAGCACCAGGTACAGCAGCCCGGTCAGTGCCAGCGCCAGCGCAAAGGCGAGGATGCGGTCCCAGGCCACGACCACGTCGCCCAGGGCCAGCGTGCCCAGGTCGAGCGTGATGCGCCGCGGCGTGGCATCGAACAGCACATTCATCGCGTTGTACAGCACCAGGTCCAGGCCGAAGGTCACCGTCAGCGTGGTCAGCACCGGCCTGTGCACGAGGCGGTTGACCAGGCCGGCCTGCAGCACCCAGCCCAGCAGGAAGACCAGCGCGGAGACCGGCAGCAGCGCCACCAGCGGGTGCACCTGCCAGTGCAGCCAGGCGAAGTAGGTCAGATAGCCGCCCAGGATGATCATGGAGCCGTGCAGCATGTTGATCACGTTCAGCACACCCCACACCAGCGAGAAGCCCACCGCCAGGCAGGCGTAGAGCGCACCCAGGGTCAGTCCGTTCGCGAGCACCTGCAGGTAGACCATGGGCCGGGCCTATTCGACCGGATCCAGGTCGGCCGCCTGCTTGACCTCGCCGTCCTTGTAGGCGCCCCAGGACGCCTGCAGCTGGCGCATGGCCACCGGATCCAGGTCGAAGCGCGGCAGGTCGTCCGGCTGCCAGTGGCCGAAGCGGTCGGTGCCGCGCACCAGCGTCGCGCGGCCCTGGCCGCTGACCGAGCGCACCTCGGCGGGAATGAAGAAGAACGCGAAGCCGATGCGCCGGTCCGCCGCGCGGTTGGGCAGCGAGCTGTGCGCCATCTGCTCGTGGTGCAGCGAGAACTCGCCGGCCGCCAGCGGCATCTCCACGGCCGCGGCCTCGTCGATGCCCTGCAGCGCCTGGCCCTTGGCCAGCATGTTGTCCTGTGCGAAGGTCTCCACGTGCTGCAGCGCCGGGCCACGGTGCGTGCCAGGCGCCACGCGCAGGCAGCCGTGCATCGCCGACGCCTCGGACAGCGCGACCCAGGCCGTCACCTCGCGGTGCGGCGTGAGGCCGAAGTAGGCCGAATCCTGGTGCCAGGACACATAGCGCGCGTCGCGCCCGTCCTTGGCGAAGATGGACGCGCCGAACAGCAGGATGTCCGGGCCGATCAGGTCCTCCACCGCATCGAGGATGCGCGGGTTGGTGGCGATCTCCATGAGCCACGGGAACGCCAGGTGGCCCTTGATCTTCAGCGTGCGGTTGGCGTCGTGGCCGACGCTGCGCTCGTAGGCCTCGATGCGCTCGCGGTAGGTGGCGGCCTGCGCCGCGTCGAAGGCGCGCAGGGGGAACAGGTAGCCCTGCTCGTCGAACTGGCGCTTTTGCGCCTCGGTCAGCAGCTTCATCGCATGCTCCTCACCTGGCCACGGCCAGCAGGTCGGCCTGGCGCATCTCGGCCGGGAACAACACCACCGGCTTGCCGCCCTGGATCTGGATGATGGGCAGCTTGCGGTTCTCGTTCATGCCGTCGGCGCGGAACTTGATCGGCCCGTAGAAGGTGGCGATGTCCGTCGCCGCGATGGCCTGGCGCAAGGCGTCGGGCGCCAGGCTGCCGGCCCGCTCGATCGCCTTCTGGATCACGACCAGCGCGGCCGCAGACGATGCGTGCACATAGTCCGGGTCCTGGCCGGTCTTCTTGCGCACGGCATCGGCGAAGGCCTGGGTGCTGCCGAACACGTCGTCGGACTGGTAGGTCTGCGACGGGTGCCACCAGGTGGCCGAGGTCACGTTCTCGGCCAGCGGGCCCAGGCTGTCGACGAACTCCTTGTAGGCCGGGCCGGTGATCATGGTGACCATGGGCGCCGTCATGCGCAGGTCGGCCATCTGCTTGCGCACCAGCACCAGGTCTTTGGTGTAGCCGGTCACGAAGATCCAGTCCGGCGCCGTGGTCTTGAGCTGCGTCAGCGTGGCGGCATGGTCCAGCGTGCCCACCGGATAGGTCTCGTTGTAGACCAGCTCCAGCCCGGCCTTCTTCGCCTGCTCGGCCATGGTGGTGGCCATCACCTTGGGAAACACGTCGGCGCGGCCCAGCACGGCGACCTTCTTCACGCCGGGCTGCTTCTCCCTGGCCATGGCGATCATGGCGTCGATCAGGCCCACCGAGGGCGCCAGCGTGCCGAACAGGTTCTTGTAGCCCTGGTTGTGGACCGGCTCGGCCGATGCCACGGCCACGATGGGGATGCCGTAGCGCTCGGCCACGCCCGCGACCACCTTGGCATGGCCGGATCCGAACGGCGCCGTCATGACCTGCACCTTGTCGACGTTGATCAGGCGCTCGGCGAGCTGCTGCGCGCGCTTCTCGTCGGTCTGGTAGTCGTAGGTGACCAGCTCGACCTTGCGCTTGTGCCCGCCCACCACGATGCCGCCGGCGGCATTGATGCGCTCCAGCCAGAGCGCGTAGCCGGCTTGCTGCTTCTTGCCTTCATCGGCCAGCGCGCCGGACAGCGCCAGCGGCGCGCCGATCTTGATGGTCTCCTGGGCCTGCGCGCCCCAGGCGAGCAAGGCGCCCGCCAGGGCCAGGCCCTTGAACCAGGATGTCGTGGACATGGTGCTTCCTTCTCCAATCGCTGCGGTGGATGCCGGCGCGCCGCGCCGGCGACGGTGGATCACGGGTAGTTCTTCGCCTGCGCCTCGATCGCGCTGCGGTCGAACCTGTTGATCTCGGCGATGAACCGGTCGGTGTAGGCCTGGCGCGGGTTGTAGCTGGCCGGCAGGTTGGCGCCGGCCTCGCGCGCCAGCTTGGCGATGGTGTCCCACTGCTCGGGCCGCGCGGCGCCGTACTGCATGCCCGGCGCCAGCTTGTAGCTGTCGAAGCGCGAGACGAAGACGGTCTTGGCGTCCTTCATGGCGGCGGCCGGATCGGCGTTCTGCGGCCTGGTCTGCGGGTAGACGTCCCAGTGGATCCTGATCGCGCCCTCGGGGTTGGCCAGGCCGAAGTGCACGGCCTTGGCGATGCCGCGGCCCACCGCGACCACCACCTCGGGGTGCTTTTCCAGCATCTCGGTGCGCGTGACGATCACGTTGCCGACCAGGTCGTCGTAGAAGCCGGGCTTGAACTCGGTGAACTGCGCGCCGCGGTTCTCCAGGCTGGCCACGGCCGTGTCCCAGGCCGCCCAGGCCACGATGTCGCCGCGCTGCATGGCCAGCGCCGGCGGCGCACCGGTGCCGGTGGCGATGACCTTCACATCCTTGTCGAAGGCCAGGCCCGCCTCGCGGAACACACCGCCGAAGTAGGCGCTGCTGAGCTCCAGCACCGGCATGCCGATGGTCTTGCCCTTGAGGTCCTTGACGCTCTTGATGGCCGAATCCCTGGGCACGACGAGCTTGGAGATCGGCGCGCGCGCATGCACGTAGAAGGCCTGCACCGGCATGCCCTGGGCCTGGGCCTGCATCAGCGCCTCGGCCGTCACGGTGATGAAGTCCATCTTGCCCGAGGCCACCATCTGCAGGCCGGCCACGGCGCCGGCGGCGCCGAACACATCGACCTCCACGTTGTCGGCCGCCCAGTAGCCCATCTTTTTGGGAATGGAGGAATGCCCGGCATGGCCCGTGGAGATGTCCACCGTGGTGGGGCCGAAACTGGTCTTGTAGGGGCCGGCGGCGAAGGCCGCTCCCGCGGCGAACAGCGCGCAGACAGCCAGCGCAAGGCGATGACGGGGCAGCATGGGCAAACTCCTTCAGGAACGGGATGTGGGAGAAGCGGAAGATGCAGGCATCCAGGACAGCAGCCGGCGCCGCAGCAGCGCGACCGCGCCATGCAGCGCCATGCCGATGGCACCCAGGACGATGAGCACGCCGTAGACCTTGGGCACTTCCATCTGCGAGTTGGACAGCACCATCTGGTAGCCCAGGCCGGCCGTGGCGCCGACGAACTCGCCGACGATGGCGCCGGTCAGCGCGAACACGATGGCCACATCGGCCCCGGCCATGATGAAGGGCGCCGCCGAGGGCAACTGCACCAGGCGGAACACCTGCCAGCGGCTGGCCGACAGCGCGCGCATCACATCGATGCGGCCCGTGTCGCAGCTCTTCAGACCCACGATCACGTTGACCACGATGGGGAAGAAGGCGATCAGCGCCGCCACTGCCACCTTGGACGACAGGCCGAAGCCGAACCAGGCCACGAACAGCGGCGCCAGCGCGATCTTGGGCAGGGTCTGGATGGCGACCAGGTAGCCGTAGACCGTGCGTTCGACAAGCCGGCTCTGCGCGATCAGCCCGCCCACCGCGATGCCGGCCGCCAGCGCGATGGCAAAGCCCGTGAGCGTGGCGCCCAGCGTGACCTGCGCGTTGGTCCACAGCGAGCCGTCGCGCGCCATGGCGGCGATGGCCGCGAACACCTGGCTGGGCGGCGGCAGGAGGTAGGCACCGATGCCCAGCAGCGCCACGCCCCACTCCCAGGCCGCGAACAGCAGCACGATGGCCGCGGCCGGCAGCGCGAGGTCGCCCGCGCGCGCCAGCCAGGCGGCCGCACGGCGCGGCCGCGCGCCGGCGGGAATGTCCATTCCGAGCGCGGCCATCACGCCGCCTTGCGCAGTGGCAGCGCGGCGTGGTTGGCCGCTTCCGAGCGGTCAAGCATCTGGCGCAATTCGCCCACGTGGGCGCCGAACGCGGCATCGGCCATGACCGACAGGGGCCGCTCGTCGCCCAGCGCGATGCCGACCTCACCCACGATGCGGCCGGGACGCGGCGACATCACGAACACGCGGCTGCTCAGGTACACGGCCTCGGGGATGGAATGCGTGATGAGGAAGATGGTCTTCTTCGATTGCTTCCAGATCCGGCGCAGCTCGAAGTTCATGTTGTCGCGCGTGATCGCATCGAGCGCGCCGAAGGGCTCGTCCATGAGCAGGATCTCCGGATCGTGCAGCAGCGCGCGCGCGATCGACACACGCTGGCGCATGCCGCCCGACAGTTCGTGCGGCAGCTTGCGTTCGAAGCCGCGCAGGCCGACCAGATCGAGCAGTTCGCGCGCCCGCGTGCGGCTCTTGCCCATGTCCAGGTGCAGCACCTGGGCCGGCAGCAGCACGTTGTCCAGGATGTTGCGCCAGGGCAGCAGGTTGGCGTCCTGGAAGGCCACGCCCACGCTGCGGCTGGGCCCCTGGAGCGCCTGGCCCCGGATTTCGGCCCGGCCCTGGTACTGGCCGGCCAGGCCGGCCAGGATGCGCAGCAAGGTGGTCTTGCCGCAGCCGGACGGCCCCACCACGCTGATGAATTCGCCGGCGGCGATCTGCATGGAGATGTCGGCCAGCGCGGTGACCTGCTCCGCGGCCACGCTGCGGTAGACCTTGGTCAGCCGCTCGACCGCGATCATGGGAACGGAATGCGGGGTGCTCATGTGCGGCCCTCAGGTGGATGGAAGGTTCTCGGCGGGCGCCCAGGCGAGCAGCCGGCGCTGCGCGAAGCGCACCGCGCTGTACAGCACGAAGCCGAGCAGGCCCAGCATCAGCAGGATGGAGAAGATCTGCGCAGTGTCGAGCTCGTTGTTGGCCAGCAGGATCAACGTGCCCAGTCCCTCCTTGGCGCCCAGGAACTCGCCTGTCACGGCGCCCAGCACGACGAAGGAGGCGGCCACGTTGATGCCCGCGAACACGAAGGGCAGCGCATTGGGCAGCTTCACCCAGCGGAAGGTCTGCCAGCGGCCCGCGCCCAGTGCGCGCATGACATCGACCTTGCCCGCGTCGCAGCTCTTCAGCCCCGCGATGGTGTTGATCAGGATCGGGAAGAAGCCCAGCAGCCCGGCCAGCACGATCTTGGAGTTGATGCCGTAGCCCAGCCAGATGATGACCAGCGGCGCCAGCGCCACCTTGGGCATGGCCTGCAGCGCCACCAGCAGCGGGTACAGCGCCTTTTCGAGCCAGCGGACCTCGGCGATCAGCGCGCCCAGCACCACGCCAGCGGCCAGCGCGAGCACGAAGCCGCCCAGCGCTTCCGTGGCCGTCAGCAGCGCATGCTGCAGGTACACGCCGTTGGACAGGCCCGTCCACAGCGAGCGCGCCACGGCCGTGGGCGGCGGCAGCACGAAGGCCGAGATGCCGAAGGCGCGCACGCTGCCCTCCCAGAGCAGCAGCAGGACCACGGCGCCCGCTGGAGGCAGCCAGGTCTCGATGGGGGGCCCTCGCATGGCCGGGCCTCAGGCGCCGAGGACCTGGTCGACGATCCAGCGGTCGTAGTCGTGCACCAGCCGGTCGGGCTCGGTGAAGCAGCCGCGCCGGTTGACCAGCGAGCGCAGGCCGCGTTGCTGCCATTGCGCGGCTTCGCGGTCTTCCGCGCGCACGGTGTTCGAAGTCTCGGCGTATTTGGCGATGATCTTGTCGAAATCGTCGATCTGCGTGCTGGCCCTGGGGACCATCATCGAGCTGACCAGCAGCGTCTCGGTCGGACTGATCGGGTGCACCTCGTGCACCGACATGCTGTCGATGGCATAGCCCATCAGAGCGTTCGCGTGCACCACCGGGAAGAAGGTGCCCAGCCGCATCTCCGGCGGCAAGTCGATCTCGGGCAGCTTGCGCTCGCCTTCGGGCACGCCGCGCGTGCCGTCGAAGTAGGTGTAGTGCATGAGGTAGTTGCCCTTGAATACCGCCGGGTCGTGGAAATCGCGTTTGGAGACCTTCTTCTTCGCGATCGAGGTCTGGTGCACGAAGGGCACGTGCAGGCCGTCGCTGAAGTTCTCGCTGAACAGCTTCCAGTTGGCGTTGACGGTCAGCTCGGTGCGGTTCACGCAGACCATCTCGTCGGCCTTCCACGGCCGGGTGCGCTCGGGCAGGTCGCCCAGGTGCTCGGCCAGGCTGCAGCTGGCCGGGTCCAGGTTGATCCACATGAGCCCGTCGAACAGCTCGAGCTTGACCTGGCGCAGGCCATGCTCGGCCTTCTTGAAACACGCGCTTTCGTCCACGAGCGGCGTGGCGAACAGCTGGCCCTTCAGGTCGAACGCCCAGGCGTGGTAAGGGCACTTCATGAACTTGCACTGGCCCGCGCCCGTCATCACTTCGGCACCGCGGTGCGCGCAGGAGTTGACGAAGGCGCGCACCTGCATGTCATCGCCGCGCACCACGATCAGCGGCACGCCGATGAAGTCGAACGTGTAATAGCTGCCCGCGTCCGGCACCTTGCTGTGGTGGCCGATGCAGTTCCAGTGGCGGAAGAAGATGCGGTCGCGCTCGGCCTCGAAGAAGCGCTGCGAGGTGTAGGTCCAGGGCGGCATGGTCTCGGCCTGGTCCCAGGGCCGGCGCACGCTGTCGAAGTGGGCGGGGTCGAGCACGTTCTCGGGCTCTCGGACGGACACGGAAAGCATGTGGATCCTCTCGTGGTCTGTTCGGTGCACGCCACCGCCCTCGCCCGCCCCGGCTGCACCAGATCGATGCTGCCGGAGCTGCCACGGCTCATGTGGTATGCCACCTGTTTGCCAAAACTGCACCTGGACCGTGAATCTGCCGCGTCCAAAGAGTGCGGTACACCACATATCGCAACATGTGTGCCAGCGCATGACGGCCATCAAGCGGCTGCGCGCGGCGCGACAATCGCTGCATGTCCCATGCCGTTTCCCAGCTCCGCGCGGCGCGGCTCGCGCGCGCCATCCGGCCGTTCCAGGCCCGCGGCGGCTCCAGACAGCCCCGCTGCGCGGGCTGCCGCCTACTGACCAGCCATTGCCTGTGCGCGCTGCGCCCGACGGCCCCTTCCGAGGTCGGCGTCTGCCTGCTGATGGCCGACACCGAGGCGCTCAAGCCCAGCAACACCGGCTGGCTGATCGCCGACCTGGTCGTCGACACCTTCGCCTTCGGCTGGGCGCGCACCAGCGTGGAACCCGGCCTGCTGGCGCTGCTGGCCGACCCGCAATGGCAGCCCTTCGTCGTGTTTCCGGGCGAGTACACGGCGCCCGAGCGGGTGGTGACGGCCGTGGCACCCGTGCCGGGCCGCCGGCCGCTGTTCATCCTGCTGGACGGCACCTGGTCGGAGGCGCGCAAGATGTTCGGCAAAAGCCCTTATCTGGCCCACCTGCCCGTGCTGAGCCTGCAGCCCGACCGCGCTTCCGCGTACAAGCTGCGCCGCTCGCGCCGCAACGACCACTTCTGCACCAGCGAGGTGGCTGCCATGTGCCTGGCGCTGGCCGGCGAGGAGCACGCCGCCCAGGCGCTGGACGCCTGGCTCGACGTGTTCAGCTACCACTACCTGCAGGCCAAGAACCAGCAGAAGATCGACTGGGACAGCCCGGCGCACCAGCGCCTGCGGGCGCTGGAGCCCTCAACCGTGTGAATGCAGCAACACCTTGGCGGCCTCGATGCGCAGGGCCATGGGCGCGCCCTCGTCGTCCATGACGCGGCGCAGGAAACGGACGGCATCGGCTGCCGCGCCGGCGCCGGAGCCGGCCGCGGACTGAGCCGGGCGGTCCGGCCCGGCGGGAGCCACCGGCTGCCCGGGCTGGGTCGCCTGTTCCGGCGCACCGGGCGGGGCCCACGTGCCCAGCGTGTCCATGGCAGCGTCGAACGCGGATCGTTTCACCACGGCAATGCTGCGCAACAGGCCGGCCTGGCCCTCCTGGTTGGGCGGGATGTCCAGCCAGGGCGTGTCGCCGAACACCGGCGCGAGGTCCGGCGCGACGAAGGCAGACCAGTTGCCGCTGCCGGCCTGCTCGGCCGGCACCAGGGCCGCGTGTTCCAGCGCAGGCGTGGGCAGCAGGCGCAGGCGCCGGGCGTCGACATCGGGCAGGAAGCGGCGCCGCAGACCGTCCAGGAAGGCATGGCCCTGCGCTGCGTCCACCGGGTCGGCCAGCGCGAACCACAGCTGCATGGCGTCATCGCCCGACACGGCGATGGCCGGCGCCGGCAGTTCCAGCTCGGCCTGCACGCCCCGCCAGACCTGGGCCAGCACCTCCCAGTCAGGCGCCCGCCGCAGTTCCATGACCAGGGCGCGCACCGTGCCGTCCGGGCCCACCAGGCCGTCCGGTGGGGTCGTGGGTTCGGTCTCCAGGCGGGGCAGGTACAGGCGTTGGAGTTCGGTGGCGAGCGTGTTCATGGCGGTCCGGAGCTTACGCGCTCCGGCCCGGTGCCAGCGGCAATCCCGGGATCTCCATGTTGGCGCGCAACACCCGGCCGTGCGTGGAGTCGGTCACGTACAGGGTGCGCCGGTCCGGCCCGCCGAAGGCCAGGTTGGTGGTGGAGCTGCCGGCCACCCCGCGCAGCACCTCGACCGGCTCGGCCCGGCCGTTCAGCACCCAGACATGGCCCAGGCCCGGGTTGGCCACCAGCACCCTGCCCTGCGCGTCCACCGCCAGGCCGTCCGGCCCGCTGGGGCCGTAGGAGGTGAAGAACTGGCTGACCTTGGCCACGCTGCCGTCCGGCAGCAGCGGCACGCGCCAGACGCAGTTGCCGCGCGTGACGGCCAGGTACAGCAGCTTGCCGTCGGGCGACAGCGCCACGCCGTTGGGGCTGGGCACATTGGCCAGCAGCAGGTCGAGCTGGCCGTCGGGCCGCATCCGGTAGAGCCTGCCGGTCGGGTCGTGCAGGCCGGTCTGGCCCTGGTCCGTGAAGTACAGGTTGCCGGCCGCGTCGAACACCAGGTCGTTGACGCCCTTGAAGCGCTCGGAGTTGCGGCGCTGCAGGTGCGGCGTGACCTCGCCCGTCGCCACGTCCACCCGCATCAGGCCGTTCTTGTAGTCGGTGACGAGCAGCGTGCGCGCATCCAGGAACTTGAGGCCGTTGGGCTCGCCGTCGTACGCGGCCACCAGCGACCACTGGCCGGCCGTGTCGATGCGGAACACGCGGCCCCAGGGGATGTCGCTCACATACAGGTTGCCGGCACCGTCGAACACCGGGCCTTCGAGGAAGGAGTCGGTGATGGTGCCGCCGCGGTTGGCGTCGGCCCAGTCGCTGCGCTCGGCGCGGCGGAACGCGGCGGGCATGGTGGTGAAGACATCCAGGTCGCGGACCTGGGGTGCTTGCAGCAGGAACATCAGGAATCTCCAGGAAAACCGTAGAGCCGGGCGGGGTTGGCGACAAGGATGCCATCCGCCACGGCATCGGAGCCGCACCAGGCGCGCAGCACGTCCAGCAGGCCGGCGTCGTTGACGCTGCCGCTGGGCTCGGTGGTGTGCGGCCAGTCGCTGCCCCAAAGCATGCGCTCGGGCGCGGCCCGCACGAAGGCCTGGCCCAGCGTGAGGGTGTCGCCGTAGTCCGGCGCGCCGGTGCGCGACGCCATGTAGACGCCCGAGAGCTTGAGCCAGGTGTTGCCCGCGTCCAGCAGCCGGCGCAGCACGCCGAAGGCGGGGCTGGCCTGGCCCTGGGCGGCGTCGATGCGGCCCAGGTGGTCGATGGCCAGCGGCACGGGCAGGCGCGCCAGCAGCGCCTGCATCTCGACGATCTGTGCGGGCCAGGCCAGCAGCTGGATGTGCCAGCCCAGGCGCGCGGCCTTGTGCGCCAGCTGCTCCAGCATGTTCGGCGTGGTGGCGCCCCAGGACTGCGGCGAGACGAAGTTCAGGCGCAGGCCGCAGACGCCGCCGGCGGCCAGGCGGTCGAGTTCGGCGTCGCCAACGTCGGCGCCGACCACGGCCACGCCCCGTGCGGCAGGCCCCAGCTGCGCCAGCGCATCCAGCGTGCAGGCGTTGTCGGTGCCGTAGGTGGACGGCGTGACCACCACACACCGCGCAGTGCCCAGGCGCTGCTGCAGCAGCCGGTAGGCCGCCACCTCGGCCCGCGGCGGCGTGCGCTGCCAGTGCGGCGACGCCGCGAAGCGCGGGTCGAAGATGTGCATGTGGCTGTCGCAGGCGCCAGCCGGCACGGCGCGGGCTGGCCGGTTGCGACCGGCCGAGTGCGGAACCACCGGATCAATCCAGCTTGATGCCGCCCTTGTGCACCACCTCGGCCCACTTGGCGTCTTCCTTCTTGAGGAAGGCGCCGAACTCGGCCGGCGTGGAGCCCACGGGCTGCGTGCCCATGTCGACGAAGCGCTGCTTGACCTCGGCCTCGGCCATGACCTCGACGAGCGCCTTGTGCAGCGCGTCGACCGTGGCGGCCGGCACGCCCGCGGGCAGCAGCAGGCCGTGCCATTCGTAGGCCTCGTAGCCGGGCAGCACGGTCTCGGCCACGGTGGGCACGCCCGGCAGGCGCTTGCTGCGTTCGGGCGAGGACACCGCGAGCGCGCGCAGCTTGCCGGATTCGACCAGCGGCGAGGCCGCGGCGACGGTGGCGAACATGAAGTCCACCTGGCCGCCCGTCACGTCGACGATGGCCGGGCCGCCGCTCTTGTAGCCCACGTGCACCATGTCCAGGCCGAGCTTCTGGCGCAGCAGCTCGGAGGCCAGGCGCTGCACCGTGCCGCTGCCGCCCGAGGCGTAGTTGAGCTTGCCGGGCTGGGCCTTGGCACGCGCGACGAGGTCCCGGACGTCCTTGATCGGCGAATCGCCCTTGACGATCAGCACGTTGGGCGCCAGCGCCACCAGCGCCAGCGGCTGCAGCGCATCGGCCGCATACGGCATCTTGGGAAACAGGTGCGGGTTGATCGAATACGGCGTCGCGTCGTACAGCAGCGTGGTGCCGTCGGGTTTGGCCTTGGCGACGTAGCTCTCGCCGATGGTGCCGCTGGCGCCGGCGCGGTTGTCCACGATCACGCTGGTGCCGAGCTTGGTTCCGAGGCGCTGGGCCAGCACGCGGGCCAGCGCGTCGGCCGCGCCGCCGGGTGCGTAGGGCACGACGATGGTGACGGTCTTGTCGGCGAACTGGGCGTGGGCGGCCACGCTGGCGACGATGGCGCAGGCGGCGACGAGGCCTTGGACGAATTTCTTCATGGGGAGTCTCCTGAGGATTCGATGGTGTTGGGGCCGCGGACGTTCACTCGGCCTTGAGGTCGAGGTCGCGGGCCAGCTGGGTGTTGTCCCGCACTTCGCGCTGCAGTTGCGCGGTGAACGGCGCGCCGCAGCTGCCCTGGGCCTCCATGCCGAGGCCGCGCAGCTTGTCCACCGTGGCCGGGGCGCGCACGAACTCCTGCGCCACGCGCTCCAGCGTCGCCAGCACCGCAGGCGGCGTGCCGGCCGGGGCCAGCAGGCCATACCAGGCGTCGGCGCTGTAGCCCTTGACGCCGGCTTCCTCGAAGGTCGGCACATTCGGCAGCAGCGGCGAGCGCTGCGGCGCAGCCACGGCCAGCGCCGTGAGCTTGCCCGACTGCAGCTGCGGCAGCACCGAGCCCAGCGTGGCGAACGAGCTGTCGACCTGACCCCCCATCAGGTCGGTCACCGCCTGCGCCGCACCCTTGTACGGGATGTGGTTCATGCGCGTGCCCGTGAGCTGCGTGAAGTGCGCGCTCGCGAAATGGCCCGAGCTGCCGCTGCCCGGCGTGGCGTAGGTGCGCTTGCCCGGTTCGGCCTTCACCTGCTGGAGGAAGGCGGCCAGCGTCTTGACCGGCATGGCCGGGCCAACCGCCAGCACCGTGGGGCTCAGCGCCAGCGTGCAAACCGGCGCGAAGGACTTCAGCACGTCGAACTTCACGCGGCTGCTGTACAGCGCCGGGATCATGGTGTGGTTGGTCGCGCCCAGCAGCAGCGTGTAGCCGTCGGCCGGTGCGCTGGCCACGGCCTCGGCTGCCAGGATGGTGTTGGCACCGGGCTTGTTGTCGACGATGACGGGCTGGCCGAGCTGGCGCCCCGCGTGGTCGGCGAATGCGCGCGCCACCACGTCGGTCGGGCCGCCGGCCGAGAAGCCGACGACGATGCGCACGGGCTTGGCCGGCCAGGCCGCGGGCGCGGACTGGGCCGATGCCGTGGCGGCGATGGCCAGCAAGGCAGCGCCTGCGACCAGGCGCGCCGCGGTGTGGGCGTTCGGCGTCATGCGGCCTCCGGTTGTCGGGCCAGCACGGCCAGCAGGTTCTGCGCGGCGGCCACACCCATGTTGACGTAGGCGTCGCTGGTCACGCCGCCGATGTGCGGGCTCAGGAGGACGTTCTTCTCGCCCTGGAACGGGTGGCCGGCGACCATGGGTTCGACGGCGAAGCTGTCCAGCCCCGCGCTGGCCACCTGGCCCGAGCGCACAGCCGCCAGCAGCGCGGCTTCGTCGACCAGGCCGCCGCGCGCGGTGTTGACCACGATCACGCCGCGCTTGCACTGGGCCAGCGTGTCGGCGTTGAGCAGGTTGCGGTTCTCTTGCGTCAGCGGGCAGTGCAGCGAGACGGCATCGGACTCGCGCCAGATCGTCGCCAGGTCCACGCTCTGCACGTAGGCCGGCAGGTTCCTGGCGAACGGGTCGAAGCCGATCACGCGCATGCCCAGCGCGTCGGCCATGCGGGCAAAGCGCAGGCCGATGGCACCCAGGCCCACGAGGCCGACCGTGCGGCCGCCGAGTTCCAGGCTCTTGTGGGTTGCCTTGTCCCAGTGGCCGGCGTGCATGCGGGCATCGAGCGGCACGATGGACTTGGCGCAGGCCAGCAGCAGCGCCAGCGCCTGCTCGGCCACCGCCGCCGCGTTGGCACCCACAGCAGCCACCACTTCGATGCCGCGCGCCTTGGCCGCCACCTTGTCGATGGTGTCGGTCCCGCTGCCGTGCTTGGAGATGACCTTCAGCGAAGGCGCCGCGTCCATGACGGCCGCGCCGACCTTGCCGTAGCGCACGATGATGGCCACGGGATCGTGGGCACGGCACAGCGCGATCAGGTCCTCCTCGGTCGGCGTCTTGCCGGCGTAGACCACGTCATGTCCGGCGAGCAGGGCTAGCGCCTGAGGCGCCAGGTCGGCGCCGGTCACCAGAACCGCGCTCACAGCGTCTCCCCTTCCTTCAGCACGCCGGCCGTGCGCAGCGCGGCGGTGAGCCACTTGGCAGCGGTGTCGCCGCCCTGGATCGCCGCGATGCGCGCAGCCTCGTCCTTGACCTTCTTGGCCGCCAGCGGCAGCAGGCCGGCGAGCTTCTCGCGTTCGACCACGACCACGCCGTCGGCATCGCCGATCACGAAGTCACCGGGGTAGACGGTGACGCCACCGACCGACACCGGGTGGCCGATGCGCCCACCCACGTTCTTGGTCGGGCCGTTGGGGTTGGTGCCGACGCTGAACACCGGGTAGTCCATCTCGTCGATCTCCAGGCTGTCGCGTGCGGCGCCGTCCAGCACCACGCCGGCGATGCCCAGCTTGCGGCAGGCGTTCATCATGATGGTGCCCATCAGTGCCGAGGTCTGGTCGCCCTTGCCGTCCACGACCAGCACGTCGCCGGGTTGCGCCAGCGCGATGGCGGCGTGGATCATGAGGTTGTCGCCGGGGCGCACTTCCACGGTCAGCGCCGTGCCGGCCAGCTTCATGCGGGGGTGCAGCGGCTTGATGCGGCCATGCAGGGCGCCGCGGCGGCCGGCCACGTCGGCAAAGATGGCGGGCTGGTACTGGGCGGCCTCGCGCACGAGGTCGGCGGGAACGCGTTCGAAGCTGCGGACGATATCGGGAGTGGACATGGTGGTCTTTCGGTCGGGTGGATGGAGCGGTGAGGAAATCATTCGGCCTTGATGCCGGCCTGCTGGATGACCTTGCCCCAGGTGGCGAGGTCGGCCTTCTGCGTGTCGGCCAGTTGCTGCGGCGTGCTGCCCACCAGCGTCACGCCGAGCTTGTCGGCCATGGCCAGGACTTCGGGGTCCTTCAGGATGCGCACGATCTCGCCGTGCAGGCGCTGCACCACGGCGGCCGGCGTGCCGGCCGGCGCGTAGACCGCCTGCCACTGCTCGACGACGAAGTCCTTGAACCCGGCCTGGCCCATGGTGGGCACCTCGGGCAAGGCCTTCTGCCGCGCGGCCGAGGTGACGGCCAGCGCCTTGAGCTTGCCGCCCTGCACATGCGGCAAGGCCGCAGCCACCGGCGCGAACATGCAGTCGGCATGGCCGGCCAGCACGTCCTGCACGGCCGGCGTGTCGCCCTTGTAGGGCACGTGCGTCATCTGCACGCCGGCCTGCAGGCGCAGCAGCTCGCCCTGCATCTGCAGGATGGTGCCGTTGCCGCCCGAGGCGAAGGACAGCTGGCCCGGCCTGGCCTTGGCCTGGGCCAGCAGCTCGGCCACGCTGTTCCAGGGCCGGCTGGCCGCCGTCACCAGCAGGTGGGGGATGGTGCCGACCAGGGTGACGGGCGCGAAGGCCTTGGCCGCGTCGTAGGGCATGCGCGGCATCAGGTGCGGCACGATGGCCTGCGGCCCGATCGAGGTGCCCAGCAGCGTGAGACCGTCTGCCGGGGCCCGCGCCACGAAGGCCGAGCCGATGGTGCCGGTGGCGCCGGCCTTGTTGTCCACGATCACCGTGGCGCCCAGCGCCGGCCCCAGCCGCACGGCGATGGCGCGGCCCAGGATGTCGGTGCTGCCGCCGGCCGGATAGGGCACGACCCAGGTGATGGTCTTGCCGGCGGGCCAGTCGCCCTGGGCCAGGGCCGGCCAGGCGGCGGCCAGCAGCGGCGTGGCGAGGGCGCCGAGCAGGCGGCGGCGGATGCGGGTTGTCTCGTTCATGGGGTTCCTTGTGCAGAGCTGCCGAAGCCATACAGCTCGGCGGGGTTGTCGACCAGCACGCGGCGCAGCAGCGCGGGGTCGTCGGTCCATTGCGCCAGCAACTCGATCTGCTGCGCGTCGTCGGGCATGGGCTGGTGGCCGGCCGAGGCCGAGGCGTGGGGCCAGTCGCTGCCCCAGACCATGCGTTCGGGCGCGGCACGCAGGTAGCCGCGCGCCAGTGCGGCGACACCGGCGTCCTCGGCCCGGCCCGTGGGGCTCACGATGTAGCCGCCGGACAGCTTGAGCCAGGTCGTGCCCTGCGCCAGCAGGCGCAGCACCAGCGCATGCGCGGGGTGCTGGCCGGCCAGCTTTGGGGCGATGCGGCCGAAGTGGTCCAGCACCAGCGGCACGGGCAGACGCAGCAGGCGTTCGCCCAATGCGGCCAGCAGGTCGGGCGGCGCCAGCAGCTGCAGGTGCCAGCCCAGCGGCGCGATGCGCGCGGCCAGGGCCTCGGTCTGCGCGGCGTCGTGCGTGACGCCCAGCGACAGGTTCAGCCGCGCGCCGCGCACGCCGGCCGCGTGCAGGGCCTGCAGCGAGGACGCGTCGGCGTGCGCATCGACCACCGCCACGCCGCGGGCCTGTTCGCCGAACGCGGCCAGCGCCTGCAGCAGCGGCCGGTTGTCGGTGCCGTAGGTCGATGGCGTGACGAACACCACGCGCCCGGTGCCGGTGCGGCGCTGCAGCGCGCGGTAGTCGGCCACGCTGGCGTCGGGCGGCGTCAGCCGCGCGCCGGGCACGGCCGCAAAGCGGCTGTCGTAGACGTGCACATGGCAGTCGCAGGCTTGCGGCGGCACGGGCACGCGGGCACGGCCCAGCCCCGCCGAGAACGGTGCGACCACCGTCTCTTCGTGTTGGTTCGGCATCTCGCGCTCTGGCGGATGGGTGCCGGGCTCAGTCGACCTTGGCGCCGGATTCCTGCACGACCTTGCCCCAGCGCACCATCTCGCTGCGGACCAGGGCGGCGAACTGCTCCGGCGTGCCGGAACGCACGTCGGCGCCCTGCGCTGCCAGCTTGGCCTTGACCTCGGGATCCTGCAGCGCCTGGTTGAAGGCGGTGTTGAGCTTGGCGATCACGTCCTTGGGCAGGCCGTCGGGGCCGGCCACGCCGAACCAGGTGACGGCCTCGAAGCCCTTGTAGCCCGACTCGGCCACGGTGGGCACGTTCGGCAGGTCGTCGGTGCGCTGGGCGGAAGTGACCGCCAGCGCGCGCATCTTGCCGTTCTTGATGTAGCCGATCAGCGTGGGCACGGACGAGACGTACATCTGGATCTGGCCGCCGATCAGGTCGGTCGAACCCTGGGCCGCGCCCTTGTAGGGCACGTGCGTGAACTTCACGCCCGCGGCCTTTTGCAGCTGCTCGGCGGCCAGGTGGGCCACGGTGCCGTTGCCCGAGCTGGCGTAGTTCAGCGCATCGGGCTTGGCCTTGGCGGCGGCGACCACGTCGGCCAGCGTCTTGTAGGGCGAGTCGGCGGCCACCACCACGACCAGCGGGGCCTGGGCCACGAGGCCGATGGCGTCCAGGTCCTTCTCGGGCTTGTAGGGCAGCTTGGGGTACAGCGTGGGGTTGATGGCCAGGTTGCTGGTCTGGCCCAGCACCAGCGTGTAGCCGTCGGCGGGCGCCTTGGCGGCGGCGTCCACACCCAGGTTGCCGCCCGAGCCGGGCTTGTTGTCGATGATGATGGACCAGCCGCTGCTGGTCGCCACCTTGTTGGCCACCTCCCGCGCGATCAGGTCGGTGCCGCCACCGGCCGGGAACGGCACGATGAGGCGGATCGGGCGCGCGGGCCAGGCGGCCTGGGCCGCGGCTGGGTTGCTGGCGAGGCTGCTGCCGAGGGCAGTGACCGCCGAGGCGATCAGGACGAGGCGGCGCTTGGCACCGGGGCGGCGGATGGCGGGCATGGGCTTGTCTCCAATGGCCGAACTGCCGTGGCGCAACCGCTGCGGTCGGCGTTCGATGGCGGCAAGTATTGGCCCGCGACTCCTATCGGTCCAATCGAATCTTTCTTGAAACCGATCAATGCGGCTTTGGGTATTCAGGCCAGGCTGTCGCCCCCTGCATGGCGCGCGAGCAAGGCGATGAGCCGCTGCGTGGCAGGCGAGACATAGCCGCTGTCGCGCCAGGTCGCCACCAGCCGTCGGCGCATGGTCAAGGCCGGCAGTTCGACCTCGCGCAGCCCGGCGCCCGAGCGGCCCGCCTGCAGGTGCAGGCGCGAGATGAAGCTCAGGAGCCCGGTCTCGCCGATCAGCGTGGGCAGCATCAGCAGCATGGTGGACTCCACCTGCACCACGGGGCGCGGCAGGTTGTGGCGGTCGAAGGTCTGGTCCAGCCAGTCGCGCGTGGGAGCGCCTGGCGTCTGCAGCACCCAGCGCCATTGCGCGAGGTCCTTGAGCATGGGCCGGGCCTTGTCGAACACCGGATGGCCAGCGTGCGCGGCCACCACGATGGTGTCCTCGGCCAGCAGCTGCGAGGCGAAGCCCGATTCCCTGGCCCCCTCCGTGCCCACCATGAGGTCGATGTCACCCGCGCGCAGCAGCGGCGTGAGCGCATCGACCAGCGCCACCTGGGTGCGCAGCGTCACCTCGGGTGCCTCGGCGATCAGGTCGCGCGCCACGGGCGGCAGCAGGAACTGCGCGGCCGTGGGCACGATGCCCAGCTTGACATGGCCGACCAGGCCGCGGCCGATGTCGCCGATCTCGCGCCGCGCGCTCTCCACGTCCAGCCGCGTGCGCTGGGCCCAGCGCCTGAGCGCGTGGCCGGCGGCCGTGAGCCTGATGCCGCGGCCGGTCTTCTCGAACAGCGCGGCGCCGCAGGCCTCTTCCAGCCGGCGCACGCAGCTGCTCAAGGCGGGCTGGGTGCGGTGCAGGCGCTCGGCCGCGCGGCCCATGTGCTCGAGCTCGGCCATGACTTCGAAATACTGGAGGTCGCGCAGGTCCACAGGGGCTCCGGGGCAGGCAGGGTGGCTACAGCAGCTGTTCCGGCACGAAAGGCGCCAGCAACCAGGTCTTCAGGCGCATCGAGAAGCTGGAATCGGGCTCGGTCGTGAGCACCATCTCGCCCTCCAGATCGTCGTCCACCGTCAGCCACTCGCAGCAGCTGCCATTGGCCGCCAGGCGCACGCGGTAGGCGCTTTGCAGCTTGTCGATGTCGATCACGCGCAGCAGCTCGCGCGCCAGCTGCGGGCTCTGCACGATCACGCCCATCTCGGTGTTGATGCGGGCCGAGCGCGGGTCCAGGTTCATGGAGCCGATGAACAGGGTCTTGCGGTCGATCACCACGAGCTTGGCATGCAGCCGCGCCTGCGAGCTGCCGAACAGCATGGACTGGCGCTTGTTCTTCATCACGCGGCTGGAGCTCAGCTCGTACAGGTCGATGCCCAGGCGCAGCATCTCGGGCCGGTACTGGCTGTAGCCGATGTGCACCGCGGGCTCGTCGGTGGAGGCCAGCGAATTCGTCAGGATCTGCAGCTTGAGCTTGCGCGCCGCCATCTCGCGCAGCCAGACCATGCCCGGCTTGCCCGGCACCAGGTAGGGCGAGGACACGATCACCTCGTCCTGCGCCATGCGCATGGCGTCCAGCACGTTGTAGGTCACGCTGTTCATGAGCAGCATGCCCTTGGCCTCCATGACCTTGTTGGGCGTGTCGGCCAGCGCGATGGCCGTGCCCCAGATCAGGCCGACCTGGCCGGCGTCCAGGTCTTCGCGGATCGGGCCGTAGCCCAGCACGTCGTTGGGCGGCAGCGCGGCAGGCAGCTGCGTCATCGCGGCATTGGTGGCGATCTCGAACATGCTGCGCTGCGCCTCGGGCGAATGCGGGCTGGCGGCCACCATCTGCAGCGGGTAGACCGGCTCGCTGTTCCAGTAGCCGTCGAAGATCTTGGACAGGTCGGCCACGACCGCGCCGACCACGAAGGCGTCCAGGTCGATGAAGTTGTCCAGCGCGCCGCGCAGGTAGTACTCGTTGGCCACGTTGCGCCCGCCGATGACGGCCATCGCGCCGTCGGCCACCATGAGCTTGTTGTGCATGCGGTGGTTGACGCGGTTCCAGTCGAACGAAAGCACGAAGCGCGTGAGCTGCCCGGCCCCGCGCAGGCAGCAGAACGGGTTGAACAGCCGCAGCTCCACATTGGGATGGCTGGCCAGCGCGAGCAGCAGGTCGTCCTCGCCCGAGGTGTACCAGTCGTCCAGCAGCAGCCGCACGCGCACGCCGCGCGCGGCGGCGTCGCGCAGCGCGCGCATGAGCAGGCGGCCGGTCTCGTCGTTGCGGATGTGGTAGTACTGCACGTCCAGCGTCTTCTGCGCGCGCTCGGCCAGCGTCAGCCGCGCATCCAGCGAGTAGCTGCCCAGCGGCAGCAGCCGGAAACCCGACAGCTCGGGCGAGGGAATCGAGCGCAGCGCGATGCGGCCCAGCGCGGTGTCGGCGCTGGCGTCGATGGCCTGGCTGACCGGCGCGTCGTCGGGCCGCTTCACGGGCAGCGCGGTGCAGCCGGCGAGCCAGGCGGCGCACAGCCAGAGCAGGACGAGGCGCCAGGACGGAGAGCTTGCATTCATGGGAGCACGGACCTGTTGCGGGGCAAGCCAGGCGCAGCCGCACGCCCACGTGGCGTGCGGGGCCTGGCCCGGCGCCGTATCATGCCGCGGCCTGGGCGCCGCGGGCTCGCCGAGCCCACCGCCTGTCGCGCCCACGCCGCACTTGCCGAAGGAAACCGCCCATGCGCTCCGCCCTCTGCCTGGCCCTGGCCTGCTCCGCCTCCACGGCCTTCGCCGCGCTCGACCTGGGCGAGAAGGCGCCCGACTTCACCGCACAGGCCGCCCTGGCCGGCCAGGTGTTTCAGTACGCGCTGCACCAGGAGCTGGCCAAGGGGCCGGTGGTGCTGTATTTCTTTCCGATGGCGTTCTCCGAGGGCTGCTCCATCGAGGCGCACAACTTCGCCGAGGCCATCCCCGAGTTCAAGGCCCTGGGTGCCAGCGTGATCGGCGTCTCGCGCGACGAGATCGACGTCCAGAAGCGCTTCTCGGTCTCGGCCTGCCGCGGCAAGTTCGCGGTCGCGGCCGACCCGGACCAGTCCATCATGAAGTCCTACGACGCGGTGCTGACGCTCAGGCCCGAGTACGCCAACCGCGTCTCCTACCTGATCACGCCGGATGGCAAGGTCGCCTACCAGTACACCAGCCTCAATTCGGACAAGCATGTGGAGAAAGTGCTGGGCGCCCTGCGTCAGTGGACCGCCCAACGCCCGCCGGCGCGGTGAGCCGGGCGCGGCCACGCCCTACTCCAGCGCGAACCGGAACACCGCCCCGGCTCCGGCCCGCGGCTCCAGCCGGATGTCGCTGCCGTGCAGCAGCAGGATGCGCCGCACGATCATGAGGCCGAGCCCGCCGCCGCGCTCGCCACTGCTGGCGAAGGCCGGCCGCGTGAACAGCACGCTTTGCAACTCGCGCGGGATGCCGGGCCCGGTGTCGGCCACCTCCACCTGCACGCCGGCAACGCCGTGCAGTAGCCGCACCGCGATCTCGCCGCCCTGGGGCGTGTGGCGGATGGCGTTGTCCAGCAGGTTGGTCAGTACGCGTTCGATCATGCCCAGGTCGGCGTGCACCACCGGCAGGCCAGGCGCGATGTCGGCGACCAACCGCTGGCGGCGCGCCTCGGCCGCCAGTTCGAACTTCTGGAACACGTCCTGCACCAGGTCGGCCAGCGCGAAGCGCTCCTTCTCGGGCTGCACCACACCGTACTCCAGCCGCGCGAGCTCGAACAGCTCCTGCGCCAGCCGGCCGACCTTGCGGCTCTGGCCCAGCGCGATGTCCAGGTAGCGGCGGCGTTCCTCGTCGTCCAGCAGGTCGGCCTTCATGCGCAGCGTCTCCAGGTAGCCGTGCAGCGAGGTCAGCGGCGTGCGCAGGTCGTGCGAGATGTTGGCGAACAGCTCGCGGCGCTGCTGGTCCTGGGCCGACAGGGCCTTCCACTGCGCGTGCACGCGCTGCGCCATGCGCGCGAAGGCCTGGCCCAGCGCGCCGATCTCGTCGTGGCGGGCGGCCACCGCCTCCAGCGCCGGGGTGTGGCCCAGCGCGTCGGCCCCGCCATGCTCGGCCTCCTGCACGGCGGCGGTGAGCCGGCGCAGCGGCCGCGTGATGAAGTGGAACGCCACCAGCCCGGCCACGAGGCCCAGCAGCGCCACCAGCGCAATGGCCCACAGCGTGGTGCGCAGCGCCGAGCCGGCCGCCAGGTGGGCGCTGATGGCGTCGCGGTCCTCGCCCGACAGCACCACGTAGACATAGCCGGCCGCGCGCCCGTCCACCTGCAGCGGCGCGGCGCTGAAGACCTTGGCGGCACCCGGGCTGCGCGGGTCCTCGCCCAGCACCGGCAGCGCGGCGCCGTCCAGCAGGCGGCGCACGGGAGCCAGGTCGACGCGCTCGGCCTTCAGGTGGCCGGGCGGCGCGGCCTGGCCCACGATGCGGCCATCGGCGTCGAGCAGGTAGACCTCCACGCTGGGGTTCACGGCCATCAGCATGTCGAACAGCCGGCGCACGGCCGCGGCGTCCAGCCCGTCGGGCCGCATCAGCTCGGCATGGCCGGCGATGTGCGCGGCCAGGCCCAGCGACAGGCGCTGCGTGACCTCGCGCTCCTGCCGCTCGGTGCTGGCCATCTGCAGCCAGGCCGACACGCCCGAGCAGGCCAGCAGCAGCACGGCGAACACCAGCGACAGGCGGCGCGACAGCGTCCTCATGCGCCTGGCTCCGCGGCGGCCTCGGCATCGCCGGCCACCAGCCGGTAGCCCCGGCCCCAGACCGTGAGGATGCGGCGCGGCTGTGCCGGGTCGGCCTCGATCTTGGTGCGCAGCCGGTTGATGTGGGTGTTGACGGTGTGCTCGTAGCCGTCGTGCTGGTAGCCCCAGACCTTGTTGAGCAGCTCCAGCCGCGAGAACACGCGGCCCGGGTGGCGCGCGAAGAAGTGCAGCAGGTCGAACTCGCGCGGCGTCAGCTCGATGGGCTTGCCGTCCACCTGCACCTCGCGCGTGACCGGGTCCAGGCCCACGGCGCCGACCTCCAGCCGGCCGGATTCCACGCGCGCGCTGCGCGCCATGGCCTCGCTGCGCCGCAGCAGCGCACGCACGCGCGCCACCAGTTCCAGCACCGAGAAGGGCTTGGCGAGGTAGTCGTCGGCCCCCAGCTCCAGGCCCAGGATGCGGTGCACCTCGCTGGAGCGCGCGCTGGTGATGATGATGGGCGTGTAGCGGCCCACGCCGTGCTCGGCGCGCGCGGCGCGGCAGATCTCCAGCCCGTCCACGCCGGGCAGCATGAGGTCCAGCACCAGCGCGTCCCAGCGCCCGGCCTGCAGCGCGCGCAGGCCGGCGTGGCCGTCGGCCGCGTGCGTGACGGCATAGCCCTCGTCGGCCAGGTGCATGCGCATCAGCTCGGCGATGTGGGCATCGTCCTCGACGATCAGTACGCGCTTGGGGGTGTCCATGGGGCCTGGATTGTGGGCGCAAGCGGCGTGGCGAGTTGTCACGATTAATTGAAGAATCCGTGATGAAACGGCCAGCGGGTGGCGCCCACACTGCGCCCCATGCCGAAACACCTGCACCCCAACGACGGACCGGTCCACCCCGGCTGGCTGCGCGCCTGCCACTGGCTCAACGCGCTGGCCGTGCTGGTGCTGGTGGCCAGCGGCTGGCGCATCTACAACGCCGCGCCCTTCTTCCCGTTGGAGTTTCCCAAGGCGCTGACGCTGGGCGGCTGGCTGGGCGGCGCACTGCAATGGCACTTCGCGGCCATGTGGTTGCTGGCCGCCAACGGCCTGGTGTACCTGGGCCTGAACCTGGCCACCGGCCGCTTCGCACGCAAGTTCCTGCCGCTCACGCCGGCCGGCATCTGGCGTGACCTCAAGGCCGCGCTGCGCGGCGCGCTGGCCCATGCCGATCCCCGCCACTACAACAGCGTGCAGCGCGCGGCCTACCTGTTCGTGCTGCTGGACACCGTGCTGCTGGTGCTGTCGGGCCTGGTGCTCTGGAAGTCGGTGCAGTTCGGCCTGCTGCGCGAACTGCTGGGCGGCTACGAATTCGCCCGCCGCATCCACTTCGTCGCCATGGCGGCCCTGGTCGGCTTCGTCGCCGTGCACCTCGTGATGGTGGCGCTGGTGCCGCGCACGCTGCTGGCCATGCTGGGCAGCCGTTCCCCCGCCAAGGAGTCCGCATGAAGATCTTCCGCCGCCCCGCCCTGCCCGGCATCGACGCCGAAGCCGCCTTGGCCGAAGCCCGCCGCCTGATCGGCCGGCGCATCGAACAGCCGGCACGCCGTGCCTTCCTGCAGCGCACGCTGACGCTGGGCGGCTTGTCGATGCTGACCGGCTGCAGCATCAGCGACAACGCCGGCGTGGAGGCTGCGCTCGGCCGCATCTCGCAATTCAACGACAAACTACAGGGCTGGATCTTCGACCCGAACCAGTTGGCGCCGACATACCCGGAGTCGATGATCACGCGGCCCTTTCCGTTCAACGCCTACTACGGCGAAGACGAGATCCGGCTGGTGGACGAAGCCACCTGGCGGCTCGAAGTCACGGGCCTGGTGGCCGACAAGCGCCAGTGGACGCTGCCCGAGCTGCGTGCCATGCAGCAGACCGACCAGGTCACGCGGCACATCTGCGTGGAGGGCTGGAGCGCCATCGGCAAGTGGGGCGGCGTGCGCTTCTCCGACTTCCTGGCCCGCGTGGGCGCCGACACCAGCGCCAAGTACATCGGCTTCCAGTGCGCCGACGACTACTTCACCAGCATCGACATGCCGACCGCGCTGCACCCGCAGACGCTGCTGGCGCTGAGCTGGGACGGCGCGCCTCTGCCGCCGAAGTACGGCTTTCCGATGAAGCTGCGCATGCCCACCAAGCTGGGCTACAAGAACCCCAAACACATCCAGGCGATCTTCGTGACCAACGCGAATCCTGGCGGCTACTGGGAAGACCAGGGCTACAACTGGTTCGGAGGCAGCTGAGGGCTCGCCCTCGGTGCTTGCGAAACGTCAGGCCGCGTTCATGGCGAACCGGCGCAATCCAACCCAACGACCCCAAAGGACTCTGCAATGAACAAGCTCACCACCACCGTGCTCGCCGCCTTCCTGGCCATCGGTTCCGTCTCGGCCATGGCCGCCGACGAGATGAAGAAGGACGGCATGGCCAAGGACAGCATGGCCAAGGACGGCATGAAGAAGGATTCCATGGCCAAGGACGGCATGAAGAAGGACGGCATGGCCAAGGATGGCATGGCGAAAGACGGCATGGCCAAGGACGGCATGAAGAAGGATGCGATGAAGCCCTGAGGCTTGTGCCGCTGCCCCGGGCTGGCGCACCATGGTGCGCCGCCATTTCCAAGACCGACCCATCGACGAGGACCGCATGAAGACATCTGCCCCACCCCGGGCCCCCTCCCTGCCGCGCCGGGGCGCGCTCACGGCCATGGCGCTGCTGCTGGGCGGCGGCGTGCTGGCCTACAAGGCCCTGCCCGCACTGGCCGCCGAGAGCGCGGTCACCATCCCCCCGCCTGCGGACACCGGCGCAGCGCCCACCGCCAGCACCGAGACGGCTGTGCTGGCCGGCGGCTGCTTCTGGGGTGTGCAGGGCGTGTTCCAGCACGTCAAGGGCGTCACCAGCGCGGTCTCCGGCTACGCCGGTGGCGACGCGCGCACGGCCAACTACGGGGCCATCGGCTCGGGCCGCACCGGCCACGCCGAGGCCGTGCGCATCACCTACGACCCGCGGCAGATCGGCTTCGGCCAGCTCCTGCAGATCTACTTCTCGGTGGTGCACGACCCGACCCAGCTGAACCGCCAGGGCCCGGACTTCGGCACGCAGTACCGCTCCACCGTGTTCGCGCAGAACGCCGAGCAGGCCCGCATCGCCAAGGCCTACATCGCCCAGCTCGACGCGGCCCGCAGCTTCGGCGCGCCCATCGCCACCACCATCGAGACGGACAAGCCCTTCTACACGGCCGAGGCCTACCACCAGGACTACATGACGCTGCACCCCAACCAGCCCTACATCGCCCTGCACGACCTGCCCAAGCGCAGCAACCTGCAGCGCGTGTTTCCCGCGCTGTACCGCGACAAGCCGGTGCTGGTCGGCGCTGGCGCATGAACCGGAGATCCGCCATGCCCATCGTCCGCAGGCAACTGTTCCGCGCGCTGGGTGCCGGCGCGCTGCTGGCCGGCCCCGGCTGGGCCCTGCTGCCCACCGCGCGCGCCGCCAAGGCCTACGCCGTGAACCGCACCGACGCGCAATGGAAGGCCCAGCTCACGCCGCAGCAGTACCAGGTGCTGCGGCAGGCCGGTACCGAGCGGCCCTTCTCCAGCCCGCTCAACCACGAGAAGCGTGCCGGCACCTTCGCGTGCGCGGGCTGCCAGCAGCCGCTGTTCTCATCGAACACCAAGTTCGACAGCGGCACGGGCTGGCCCAGCTTCTGGCAGGCCCTGCCCGATGCGGTGGACAAGAAAAGCGACCGCAGCTGGGGCATGGTGCGCGACGAAACGTTGTGCGCGCGCTGTGGCGGCCACCTGGGCCATGTGTTCGACGACGGGCCCAAGCCGACCGGACTGCGCTACTGCATGAACGGACTGGCCTTGGCGTTCACCGTGGGTGCGGCGCCGGGGGCTTAGAAGGTCGGCCGGGCGGCGCGTCAACGTGATCGCGTCGTCGTCGCGGCGCGCAGGTGCCCGTGCGGCGCCGGCTCGGAGGGTGTGAATGAACCGATCGCGCCCACGACGGGGTGCGGCGGGCCGCAGGCGTAGGCGCAGGCGCAGGCCGCCGCCCTGGCTGGTGCCAGGGCAAAGCCTGCAACGCCCGGATGTGGCTTGCCATGCCCCGGCCCGAGGGGCGAGGCCGCTGGCGCTGCGATCACCACGGGCACGTACGCTCATCGGACGCCTCGCTTGGGCGAGAGAGGGGCGTTCACAGCTTCTCAGCCCAGGCGCAGCAGTGCAGCCGATGCCGCGCAGGCCAGCAGGAAGGGGATGCTGATGCGGTGGAAGGCCGCAAGCCCGTCCGGCAGCCGCGCTAGCCGCAGCGCGATCAGGTTGGCCAGCGAGCCCAGCACGCAGCCGAAGCCGCCCACGCTGACGCCGGCCGCCAGCGCCGGCAGGTCGCGCACGGTGCCGTCCAGCAGGATGGTGGCCGGCACGTTGCTGATGAGCTGCGAGGCCAGGATGGCCGCCAGATAGGCGCGCCAGCCTTCGGCGATCGGCCACTGCTGCAGCAGTGCGGCCACGGCCGGCAGTTCGGCCACCTGGCGCAGCACCACGAACATCAGCGCGATCGTGAGCAGCAGGGCCCAGTCGATGCCGCGCAGCACGCGCGGCGCGGCCAGCGCGAACACGCCGAACACCAGGCCCAGGCCGGCCAGCAGCCAGTGGCGGTCGAGCGCGACCACGAAGGCCACGAACAGCGCCGCTGCCACCGCCAGCAGGCGCGGCTGCAGGGCAGCGGCCTCGCCGACGGGCCTGAGCGCGATGGGCGTGCGCGGTACCAGGATCCAGACCGCCGCGAACAACCAGAACAGCATGACGCCCACCGTGGGCGCCATCATGCCCATGAAGCCGACAAAGCTCTCTCCGGACCGGTGCCAGAGATACAGGTTCTGCGGATTGCCGATGGGCGTGAGAGCGGAACCCGCGTTGACGGCCAGCGCCTGCAGTACCACCAACCGGGCCAGCGGCAGGTGGGCCTGCGTGGCCAGCACGCGCGTGAGCGGCACCAGCAGGAACAGGCTCACGTCGTTGGTAACTAGGGCCGAGAGCGAGGCCGCAGCGGCCGTCAGCAGCAGCGCCAGGCCACGCAGCGTGGACACGCGGGCCAGCAGGCGCTCGGCCGTGGCCTGCAGCATGCCGCTGCGCTCCACCGCCTGGGTAATGGCCAACAGGCCGGCCAGTGCACCGATGGTCTGCCAGTCCACGAGCTGCAGCGTGGCCAGCGGTGCGCGCGGCTGCCAGACGGCGAGCACGGCGGCCGCTGCGAGCAGCACCCAGAGCAAGCCGTTGCCGCCCGGGGCCGCCGGGGAATAGGAGGACTCCGTCATGCGAAGGCGCAGCGCCGGCTACTGGTTCAGCTGCGCCCAGGTCTTGTCCAGGCGCTTGGTGCTGACCGGCTGCGGCGTGCGCAGCTCCTGCGCGAAGAAGCTCACGCGCAACTCCTCCAGCAGCCAGCGCAGCTCCTGCATGCGGCTGTCGACCTGGCCCTTGCGTTCGGCGACGAGGCGCCAGTAGCGCTGTTCCTGGGGCTTGAGTTCGGCCAGGCGCGTGGCGTCGCGCGCCGGGTCGGCGCGCAGCTTGTCCAGCCGCAGCACCACGGCCTTGAGGTAGCGCGCGAAGTGCTGCAGCTGCGGCCAGGGCGTGACGGCCAGGAAGTCCTTGGGCACCAGGCGCTGCAGCTGCTGTTGCACGTCGGCGCCCACGTCGGCGTTGGGCCGCGCATCCTTGAGCTTGCGCTGCGCGGCGGCGTACTCGACGAGGATGGTGCCGGCCAGCCGCGCCACTTCATTGGCGATCAGGGTCAGCCGGCCGCGGCCCTCGTCGATGCGGCGCTTGAAGGCCAGGGCGTCGGTGGGCAGCGGATCGAGCAGGAAGGCCCGGTCCAACGCCACATCGATGATCTGCGTGCGCAGCATCTCCTGTGTGCCCAGCGGCATGTAGGCCACGGCCATCTTCTGCAGGTCGGGGATGTTCTTTTCCAGGTACTTGAGCGCGTCGCGGATCTGCAGCGCGAACAGCCGGCGCAGGCCGGCGCGGTGCTTGGCCGCGGCGACATCGGGTTCGTCGAAGACCTCGATGCGCACCGCGTCGCCATCGTCGATGAGCGCCGGGAAGCCGATCACGCTCTGGCCGCCCTTGCGGATCTCCAGCAGCTCGGGCAGTTCGCCGAAGTCCCATTGCGTGTGGCGCTGGTTGGCGGGCAGCGTGGGTGCCGGCGGTGCGGCAGGCGCGGCCTTCTGGGCCGGCGCCGCCTTGGCGACGGTCGGTGCCGGCGCGGGCGCGGCCGTGGTCTTCAGTGCCGCGAGCGCCTGGAAGGCGCCGCGCGCCTGGGTGCCGAGTTCGGCCTTGAGCGCACCCAGGTTGCGGCCCATGCCGCGCTGGCGGCCGTGCTCGTCCACCACCTGCAGGTTCATGAACAAATGCGGGCTCAGCATGTCGAGCTTGAAGTCGGCCTTCTTGACGTCGATGCCGGTCTGGTCGCGCACGGCCTTGAGCAGCACGTCGACCAGGCCGCCCTGGCCGAACGGCAGTTCGGCCGCGAGCCGCGCGGCCGACTCGGGCAGCGGCACGAAGCGCGAGCGCGGGCGCTGCGGCAGGCTCTTGAGCAGGGCCTGGATCTTGTCCTTGAGCATGCCGGGCACCAGCCACTCGCAACGCTCCTCGGCCACCTGGTTCAGCACGAACAGCGGCACGGTCACGGTCACGCCGTCGCGCGTGTTGCCGGGTTCGTGCAGGTAGCTGGCCGCGCAGTCCACGCCGCCCAGGCGCACGGTGCGCGGGAAGGTCTCGGTGGTGATGCCGGCGGCCTCGTGGCGCATGAGCTCTTCGCGCGTGAGCTGCAGCAGCTTGGGGTTGGTGCGGGAGGCGTCGCGCCACCAGGCTTCGAACAATCGGCCGCTGTGCACCTCGGCCGGCAGCTGGGCGTCGTAGAAGGCGTAGATCAGCTCTTCGTCGACCAGCACGTCCTGCCGGCGCGACTTGTGCTCCAGCGCCTCGACCTGGGCGATGGTGCGCGCATTGGCGGCCGCGAACGGCAGCTGGGTCTCCCACTCGCCGGCCACCAGGCCCTGGCGGATGAAGATCTCGCGCGCGCCAGCCGCGTCCACGCGGCTGTAGGGCATGCGGCGGTTGTTGTAGACCACCAGGCCATACAGCGTGGCGCGCTCCAGCGCCACGACCTCGGCGGCCTTCTTCTCCCAGTGCGGGTCGAGCAGCTGCTTCTTGAGCAGGTGGGCGCCGACCTCCTCCAGCCACTGCGGCTCGATGTTGGCGATGCCGCGGCCGAACAGGCGCGTGGTCTCCACGAGTTCGGCCACCGCGATCCAGCGGCCCGGCTTCTTCTTGAGGTGGGCGCCCGGGTGGCGGTGGAACTTGATGCCGCGCGCGCCCAGGTAGAGGTCTTCGTCCTCGGGCTTGAAGCCGATGTTGCCGAGCAGGCCGGCGAGCATGGCCTTGTGCAGTTGCTCGTAGCTGGCAGGCTGGTCGTTGAGCTTCCAGCGGTGCTCGGTCACCACCGTCAGCAGCTGGCTGTGGATGTCGCGCCACTCGCGCACGCGGCGGATGTTGATGAAGTTCTGGCGCAGCAGTTGCTCGTACTGGCGGTTGCTGAGCTTGTGGGTTTCGCCGTGGCCACCACGGCTGTCGTGGATCCACTGCCACAGGCGCAGGTACCCGCTGAACTCGCTCTTCTCGTCGTCGAACTTGGCGTGCTGCTGGTCGGCCTGGGCCTGCGCGTCCATGGGCCGGTCGCGCACGTCCTGCACCGACAGCGCCGAGGCGATGATGAGCACCTCGGACAGGGCCTGGCGTTCGCGGCCGGCCAGGATGATGCGGCCCACGCGCGGGTCCAGCGGCAAGCGGGCCAGTTCGGCGCCGACAGCGGTCAGCACGTTGTTGTCGTCCACCGCGCCGAGCTCGTTGAGCAGTTGGTAGCCGTCGGTGATCGCGCGCCTGGACGGCGCCTCGACGAAGGGGAAATCCTCCACCTCGCCCAGGTGCAGCGACTTCATGCGCAGGATCACGCCGGCCAGCGAGCTGCGCAGGATCTCGGGGTCGGTGAAGCGCGGGCGGCCGTTGAAATCGTCCTCGCCGTACAGCCGGATGCAGATGCCGTCGGCCACGCGGCCGCAGCGGCCGGCGCGCTGGTTGGCTGCCGCCTGGCTGATCGGCTCGACCAGCAGCTGCTCGACCTTGCTGCGCAGGCTGTAGCGCTTGACGCGCGCGGTGCCCGCGTCGATCACGTAGCGGATGCCGGGCACGGTGAGCGAGGTCTCGGCCACGTTGGTGGCCAGCACGATGCGCCTTTTGCCGCGCAGCACGAAGATCTCGTCCTGCTCGGCCTGCGACAGGCGCGCGAACAGCGGCAGCACCTGGGCGTCGCGCAGCACGGGCTGGTGCTGCAGGTGGCCGCGCAAATGGTCGGCGGCCTCGCGGATCTCGCGCTCGCCGGGCAGGAAGACCAGGATGTCGCCACCCTGGCGCGGGTCGCGCCAGAGTTCGTCCACACCGTCGGCGATGGCCTCGTTCAGGCCGTAGTCGCGCGACTCCTCGTACGGGCGCCAGCGCTGCTCCACCGGGAACATACGGCCGGACACGTAGAGAACCGGCGCCGGGCCCTTGTCGCTCTTGAAGTGCTGGGCGAAGCGGTCGGCATCGATCGTGGCCGAGGTCACGATCACCTTGAGGTCGGGCCGGCGCGGCAGGATCTGGCGCAGATAGCCCAACAGGAAGTCGATGTTGAGGCTGCGCTCGTGCGCCTCGTCGATGATCAGCGTGTCATACGCCTTCAGCAGCGGATCGGTCTGCGTCTCGGCCAGCAGGATGCCGTCCGTCATGAGCTTGACCGAGGCGTTGCGCGAGAGCCGGTCCTGGAAGCGCACCTTGAAGCCCACGACCTCGCCCAGCGGGGACTTCAGTTCCTCGGCGATGCGCTTGGCCACCGAACTGGCGGCGATGCGGCGCGGCTGGGTGTGGCCGATCAGCCGGCCCTGGCCAGGCGGCGCGTTGCACTTGCCGCGGCCCAGGGCCAGCGCGATCTTGGGCAGCTGCGTGGTCTTGCCCGAGCCGGTTTCGCCGCAGACGATGACGACCTGGTGGGCCGCGATGGCGGCCATGATCTCCTCGCGCCGGCCGGAGACGGGCAGCGATTCGGGAAAGCTCAGCGTGAAGGCTGGCGCCGGGGGCGCCGCGGGGGCTTCGGGCATATGGACAGGGGCGCGCGTCCCGGTCGGGGACTTCGTAGAGAATCCGGGATTATCCCAGTGCAGCTCCTGCACTGCCCGCCCCACGCGCAGACCCGCCGCCCATGTCCGCTGTCTTCAATTTCACCTTCGTCCCGTGGTTCCGTTCGGTTGCGCCGTACATCCACACGCACCGTGGCAAGACCTTCGTGGTCGGCATGGCCGGCGAGGCCATCGCGGCCGGCAAGCTGCAGTCGATCGCGCAGGATCTGGCGCTGATCCAGGCCATGGGTGTGCGCATCGTCCTCGTGCACGGCTTTCGGCCGCAGGTCAACGAGCAGCTGCGCGCCAAGGGGCACGAGGCCCGCTACTCGCACGGCATCCGCATCACCGACGAGGTGGCGCTGGATTGCGCGCAGGAGGCCGCCGGCCAGCTGCGCTACGAGATCGAAGCGGCCTTCAGCCAGGGCCTGCCCAACACGCCAATGGCCGGCGCCACGGTGCGCGTGATCTCGGGCAACTTCATCACGGCGCGGCCGGTGGGCATCGTGGATGGCGTGGATTTCCAGCACTCGGGCTCGATCCGCAAGGTCGACGTGGCCGGCCTGCTGCGCACGCTGGACATGGGCGCGCTGGTGCTGCTGTCGCCGTTCGGCTTCTCGCCCACGGGCGAGGCCTTCAACCTGACCATGGAAGAGGTGGCAACCAGCGTGGCCGCCGCGCTGCAGGCCGACAAGCTGATCTTCCTGACCGAGGTGCCGGGCATCCGCATGCAGCCCGGCGAGCCGGCGTCCGACGACAACCCGATCGACACCGAGCTGCCGCTGGCCGTGGCCGAGCAGCTGCTGGCCCAGCTGCCCACACCGCAGCAGCCGACCGACACCGGCTTTTACTTGCAGCACTGCGTGAAGGCCTGCAAGGCCGGCGTGGAGCGCAGCCACATCCTGCCGTTCGCGCTGGATGGCGCGCTGCTGCTGGAGATCTACGTGCACGATGGCATCGGCACCATGGTCATCGACGAGAAGCTGGAAAGCGTGCGCGAGGCCTCCAGCGACGACGTGGGCGGCATCCTGCAGCTGATCGAGCCCTTCGAGAAGGACGGCACGCTGGTCAAGCGCAGCCGCACCGAGATCGAGCGCGACGCCCACCTGTATACCGTGATCGAGCACGATGGCGTGATCTTCGCGTGCGCGGCGCTTTACCCCTACCCCGAGGCCAAGACGGCCGAGATGGCGGCGCTCACGGTGTCGCCGCAGAGCCAGGGCCAGGGCGATGGCGAGAAGGTCTTGAAGCGCATCGAGCACCGCGCGCGCCAGGCGGGCCTCACCAGCATCTTCGTGCTGACCACGCGCACCATGCACTGGTTCATCAAGCGCGGCTTCCAGCCGGTGGACCCGGACTGGCTGCCCGAGGCGCGCAAGCGCAAGTACAACTGGGACCGGCGCAGCCAGGTGCTGGTCAAGAAGCTCAGCTGATCACCCGGCCGCCGGCTCCGGCGCGGTGGCGGGCACGACGTCCATCTGGTCGGCGTCCAGGAAGCGCTCGGCGTAGCGCCGGTACACGGCTTGGTGCATGAACACGTCGAACAGGTCCGGATCGATGTGGCCGTTCTTCTTGAAGCGCACCATGATCTCCAGCGCCTTGGACACCTTCATGCCCGCCTTGTACGGGCGGTCCGCCGCGGTCAGCGCCTCGAAGATGTCGGCGATGCCCAGCATGCGCGCCTGCAGCGACATCTCGTGGCGCATCAGGCCCTTGGGGTAGCCGCGCCCGTCCATGCGCTCGTGGTGGCCGCCGGCGAACTCCGGTACGTTGCGCAGGTGCTTGGGCCAGGGCACCTGCTCCAGCATGCGGTTGGTCGCGACGATGTGGTAGTTGATGATGTCGCGCTCCTTGGCGGTCAACGTGCCGCGCCGGATCGACAGGTTCTCCATCTCGTCGTCGGTGAAGAAGGGCGCGTCCTGCCCCTGGGGGCTGGACCAGCGGCGCCGCTCGGACAGCGACTGCAGCCGCGCCAGCGTGCCTTCGTGGAAGTACTCGGTGCCGCGGTTGAGCTTGCGGATGAACTCGCGCTCCTCGTCCAGGGTGGCCTGCTCCGTCGTGCAGGCGGCGGCGACCTGGGCTTCGGCGACCGGGTCGACGCAGGGCCGCAGCGCCAGCTGGCGCTTGAGGGCCGCGATCTCCAGGTCGCGCCGCACCACCTCGAAACGCGTGTCGACCAGCACGATGCGGTCGAACAGGGTCTGCAGCTTGGTCGCCTTGTCGACGACATGCACGGGCGTGGAGATCTTGCCGCAGTCGTGCAGCAGGCCGGCGATCTTGAGCTCGTAGCGGTCGCGCTCGCTCATCTTGAAGCTGGCCAGCGGACCATCTTCGGTGGCGTCCACCGCGTCGGCCAGCATCATGGTCAGCTCGGGCACACGGTTGCAGTGCCCGCCCGTGTACGGCGACTTGTCGTCGATCGCCATGTTGATCAGGTGGATGAAGGACTCGAACAACTCCTCCAGCTGGATGATCAGTTGCCGGTTCGACAGCGCGATGGCCGCCTGCGAGGCCAGCGACTCCACCAGCCGCTGGTCGGCCTCGGAGAAGGTGACCACGCGGTCCAGGTCCGGCTCCTGCGCATTGATCAGCTGCAGCACGCCGATGACCTCGCCGTCGTGGTTCTTCATCGGCACCGTCAGGAAGGACTGCGAGCGGTAGCCGGTGCGCTGGTCGAAGGCGCGCGTGCCCGAGAAGTCGAAGCCTTCCTCGGCATAGGCATCGGCGATGTTGACCGTGCGGTCATGGATGGCGGCATAGGTGGCCACCATGCTGTCGTTGAAGCTGCCGTCGGCGTTGACCAGCTGCAGCAGCGGGAATTCGATCGGACGCCCGGTGGTGCCGCCCAGGAAGATGTCCAGCGAGTTCGTGCGCATGATCTCAAAGCGCAGGGCGCTGCCGTCTTCCGTCATGCGGTACAGGGTGCCGCCATCGGCATGCGTGATGTTCTTGGCCGCGATCAGGATGCCTTCGAGCAGGGCATCCGTGTCGCGCTCCTTGGACAAGGCGGCGCCGATTGCATTGAGCTGGTCCAGCCGGGCCAGCAGATCTCCCACGAGGTCCATCGCCATTGGTCTTTGTCCTTGTCCTGCGCCACACACTCCATGTCTGCGACCAGCCAGCCGGAAAATGAAGCGTGCACCGCATGTACTGCGCACAGGTTGCGTGGCGCGATGTGCCATTATTTGTGCAGAACCAAGCCACAACGCAGTCGTGACCGCACGTTGGCGCGACTACCTCAACACAAGTGAGCATCAATCTGTGCATCATCGACCGCGGGCAGGCCCTGTGCGGCTGATCGGAGCGCCATTCGTCCAGCCCGGACTTCCGCCGGGCGCAGCCCTGCCATGAAGCCGCGCCGCCCTGCTCTGCCCTGGCTCGCCCCTGGCGAAGCCCTGCCGCCCGTGTCCCTGGCCTGGGGACCGGAGGATCCTGCGCCCGGCCTGCTGGCCGCTGGCGGCAGCCTGGACGTGGACAGCCTGCGCGCCGCCTACGGCCATGGCGTCTACCCCTGGTTCAGCGAAGGCCAGCCCATCCTGTGGTGGAGCCCGGACCCGCGCATGGTGCTGCAGGCCGGCGCGTTCCGGCTGCACCGCTCGCTGCGCAAGACGCTGCAGCGCTTCATGGCCACGCCCGGCTGCGAAGTGCGCTTCGACAGCGCCTTCGGCGACGTGGTGCGCGCCTGTGCCGCCAGCCCGCGCGAAGGCCAGTCCGGAACCTGGATCGTGCCCGAGATGGTGCGCGCCTACGAAGACCTGCACGCCGCCGGCAGTGCGCACAGCGTGGAGACCTGGGTCGACGGCGAGCTGCTGGGCGGCCTGTACTGCGTCGGCCTGGGGCGCGCGGTGTTCGGCGAATCCATGTTCGCGCGCGCGACCGATGCCTCCAAGATCGCGCTGGCGGCGCTCGTGGCCTGGTGCCGGGTACACGGCGTGGTGCAGATCGACTGCCAACAGAACACCCGCCACCTGGCCTCGCTGGGCGCGGCCGAAATGCCGCGGGCGGACTTCGTGTCGCGGCTGCGCCAGGACGCCCAGGCGGCCGATCCGCCCTGGCGTTTCGACCCCGTATACTGGTCCGCACTGTTCACTCCAGTGTCCCGTACGGCGTGACCCACCTGAACGATCTCCCCCTGCAGACGCTGCAGTTCTATGCGACCGCGCCCTATCCGTGCAGCTATCTGGCGGACCGGCAGGCCAGGTCGCAGGTGGCGACGCCAGGGCACCTGATCCAGAGCGATACCTACTCGGAGCTGGTGCAGAAGGGTTTTCGGCGCAGCGGGATGTTCACTTACCGACCGCATTGCGACGGCTGCCAGGCCTGCCTGCCGCTGCGCGTGCTGGTCGACCGCTTCCAACCCGACCGCAGCCAGCGCCGCGCGCTGGCGCGGCACACTGCGCTGCAGGTGCGCGTGCTCAAGCTGTGCTTCGTGCCCGAGCACTACCAGCTCTACCTGCGCTACCAGAACGGCCGCCACGCGGGGGGCGGCATGGACCACGACAGCATCGACCAGTACACCCAGTTCCTGCTGCAAAGCCGCGTCAACTCGCGGCTGGTCGAATTCCATGAACCCGGGGTGGATGGCGAGCCGCCCCGCCTCAAGATGGTGTCCATCCTGGACATCCTCAACGACGGCCTGTCGGCCGTCTACACCTTCTACGAGCCCGAAGCCCATGCCAGCTATGGCACCTACAGCGTGCTATGGCAGATCGAGCAGGCCCGCAGCCTGGGCCTTCCCCATGTCTACCTGGGCTACTGGATCGGCCAAAGCGACAAGATGAACTACAAAGCCCGCTTCCAACCCCACCAGTTGCTGATCGATGGCCATTGGCAGGGCGGCCCTGCCCAGCCATGAAGAAGACCGAACAGCAAGCTGGCGGCACCCCCACGGTCCAGGTCATCGAGCGCATGTTCGCGCTGATCGACGTGCTGGCCTCGCGCGAAGAGGCCATGTCGCTCAAGGAGATCAGCGAGAAGACCGGCCTGCACCCCTCGACCACGCACCGCATCCTGAACGACCTGGCCACGGGCCGCTTCGTCGACCGGCCGGAACCGGGCACCTACCGGCTGGGCATGCGCCTGCTGGAGCTGGGCAACATCGTCAAGGGCCGGCTGAGCGTGCGCGACGCGGCACTGGCACCCATGCGCGAGCTGCACCGGCTGATCCAGCAGCCCGTGAACCTGAGCCTGCGCCAGGGCGACGAGATCGTCTACATCGAGCGGGCGCTGTCCGAGCGCTCGGGCATGCAGGTGGTGCGCGCCATCGGCGGGCGCGCCCCGCTGCACCTGACCTCGGTCGGCAAGCTGTTCCTGGCAGCCGACGATGCGCAGCGCGTGCGCGCCTATGCCACGCGCACGGGCCTGGCCGGCCACACGCGCAACAGCCTCACGCAACTGCCGCTGCTCGAGCGCGAACTGGCCAAGGCCCGCATGACAGGCGTGGCACGCGACAACGAGGAACTGGAACTGGGTGTGCGCTGCATGGCCGCCGGCATCTACGACGACCAGGCCCGGCTTGTGGCCGGCCTGTCGATCTCCTCGCCGGCGGACCGCCTGGACGAATCCTGGCTGCCCAAGCTGCAGCACACGGCCAACGAGATCTCTGCCGCGCTGGGCTACCGCCCCGGCAACAACGACGCCTGATCCACGCGGGCGCCGGGCGCGCGACCGGTCAGCGGTGCGTGGAGATCGGCACCAGCGCTGCGGCGGCGCTGTGGCCGCCGGCGGTGATGGCTGCAGCGGTCGTCGACTCGACCCACTTGCGCACGCGCTCGGCATCGCCCAGGCGGCTCAGCTTGCCGGCCGAATCCAGGAACACCATGATCACCTTGCGGCCGGCGATGCTGGCCTGCATGACCAGGCATTGGCCGGCTTCGTTGATGAAGCCGGTCTTTTGCAGGCCGATGTCCCAGTCCGGATTCTTGATGAGCCGGTTGGTGGTGTTGAACTGCAGCGTGCGGCGGCCGACATCGACGGCGTAGCTCGGCGAGGTCGACAGTTCGCGGATCAGCGGCTCGCGGTAGGCGGCGCCCACCAACAGGGCGAGGTCGTGCGCGCTGGACTGGTTGTTGGGCGACAGGCCCGTCGGCTCGACGTAGCGCGTGTCCTTCATGCCCAGCTGCATGGCCTTGGCGTTCATGCGGCTCACAAACGTCGCCATGCCGCCCGGGAAGGTGCGGCCCAACGCGTGGGCGGCGCGGTTTTCGCTGGACATCAGCGCCAGGTGCAGCAGCTCGCCGCGGCTCAGGCTGGCGCCGACGACCAGTCGGGAACGGCTCCACTTCTCGGTGTCTACATCATCCTGGGTGATCGTGATCGCCTCGTCCATGGGCAGCTGCGCCTCGTTGACGATCACGCCCGTCATGAGCTTGGTCAGCGAGGCGATGGGCAGCACGGCGTTCTCGTTCTTGCGCAGCAGGACTTCGTCGGTTTCCTGGTCGATGACCAGGGCCACGCTGGACTTCAGGTCCAGAGGATCGTCGGCGGCGTGCAGGCCAGCCAACTGGCCGAACGAGGGCTTGAGGGGAATGATGGCGGCACGCGGCGTCTCGATGCGCTGGCGGCCCTGGACGCTCACCTTGACCCGGCGCTTGGGCGTGACAGCGGCGGTCTTGCGCTCGGCGGCCTGGCGCTTCTCGGCCACCACCTTTTTCTTGCGCGGCGCGGCGTCGGCCTGGGGCAAAGCCAGCGTGAACAGGCAGGAAAACACGACGAGCGCTTGCGCGAACCGCTGCAAGCCGGAAAAACGAGAAGAAGTCATGCGCCCACCTACTGAAACCGCCGAGGATGCGGGAGTGTATCCACTCCAAAAAGCTCACACAACATCAAAGACTTGCGCGGTCAAGTTAATGTGATGAGCGGTGGCTGCGTCGCGTCGAGGCAACAAAAAAGCCGACCCTGCCGGGTCGGCTTTCTGTTGTGCGGAAGCCTCAGCCAGCCGTCGCTTCCTCGGCCTCGGGCTTGGCCCGGCCTTCCTTCTTGGGCAGCGGCTGGATGTCCAGCTGCACCTCGCCGGTCTCCACGCCCTTCTCGTCCTTGGACAGGGCGATGTCGACCACCAGGCGGCCACCGTCGGTCAGGCGGCCGAAGAGCAGTTCGTCGGCCAGTGCACGACGGATCATGTCCTGGATCAGGCGCTGCATCGGCCGCGCGCCCATCAGCGGGTCGAAGCCCTTGCGTGCCAGGTACTTGCGCAGGCCGTCGGTGAAGGTGACCTCCACCTTCTTCTCGGCCAGCTGGGTCTCCAGCTGCAGCAGGAACTTGTCGACCACGCGCAGGATGATGGTCTCGTCCAGCGCCTTGAAGCTCACGATCGCGTCCAGCCGGTTGCGGAACTCGGGCGTGAACAGGCGCTTGATGTCGCCCATCTCGTCGCCGGCCTCGCGCGGGTTCGTGAAGCCGATGGTCGCCTTGTTCATGGTCTCGGCACCCGCGTTCGTCGTCATGATGATGATGACGTTGCGGAAGTCGGCCTTGCGCCCGTTGTTGTCCGTCAGGCTGCCATGGTCCATGACCTGCAGCAGCACGTTGAAGATGTCCGGGTGCGCCTTCTCGATCTCGTCGAGCAACAGCACCGCGTGCGGCTTCTTGGTGACGGCTTCGGTCAGGAGACCGCCCTGGTCGAACCCGACATAGCCCGGAGGCGCGCCGATCAAGCGGCTCACGGCATGGCGCTCCATGTACTCCGACATGTCGAAGCGGATCAGCTCGATGCCCATGATGTAGGCCAGCTGCTTGGCGGCCTCGGTCTTGCCGACGCCCGTGGGGCCGCTGAACAGGAAGCTGCCGATCGGCTTGTCGCCCTTGCCCAAGCCCGAGCGCGCCATCTTGACCGAGGAGGCCAGCACTTCGAGCGCCTTGTCCTGGCCGAACACCACGCTCTTCAAGTCACGCTCCAGCGTCTGCAGCTTGCCGCGGTCGTCGTTGGAAACGTTCGCCGGCGGAATGCGCGCGATCTTGGCCACGATTTCCTCGACCTCGGTCTTGCCGATGGTCTTCTTGCGCTTGGACGCCGTCAGGATCCGCTGGGCCGCGCCGGCCTCGTCGATCACGTCGATGGCCTTGTCAGGCAGGTGCCGGTCGTTGATGTACTTGGCCGACAGCTCGGCCGCTGCCTGCAGTGCCGCAGCAGCGTACTTGACGTTGTGGTGCTCCTCGAAGCGCGACTTCAGGCCCTTCAGGATCTCCACCGTCTGCTCGACCGTGGGCTCGACCACGTCGACCTTCTGGAAGCGCCGCGACAGCGCCGCATCCTTCTCGAAGATGCCGCGGTATTCGGTGAAGGTGGTCGCGCCGATGCACTTGAGCTGGCCGCTGGACAGCGCCGGCTTGAGCAGGTTGGACGCATCCAGCGTGCCGCCCGAGGCCGCACCGGCGCCGATCAGCGTGTGGATCTCGTCGATGAACAGCACGGCGTTGGGCTTGTCCTTGAGCGACTTGAGCACGCCCTTCAGGCGCTGCTCGAAATCACCGCGGTACTTGGTGCCGGCCAGCAGTGCGCCCATGTCGAGCGAGTACACCTGCGCCTCGGCCAGGATCTCGGGCACGTCCTTCTGGGTGATGCGCCAGGCCAGTCCCTCGGCAATGGCGGTCTTGCCGACACCGGCCTCGCCGACCAGCAGCGGATTGTTCTTGCGCCGGCGGCACAGGATCTGGATCACGCGCTCGACCTCGTACTCGCGGCCGATCAGCGGATCGATCTTGCCGTCCTTGGCCATCTGGTTCAGGTTCTGCGTGAACTGCTCCAGCGGCGAGGCCTTCTCGTTCTTCTCGGACGCGCCCTCCTCGCTTTCGGGCTGGGCGTCGCTCGACTTGGTCGGTTCCGGCGGATCGCTCTTCTTGATGCCGTGGGCGATGAAGTTCACCACGTCCAGGCGCGTCACGCCCTGCTGGTGCAGGTAGTAGACGGCGTGCGAGTCCTTCTCGCCGAAGATCGCCACCAGCACGTTGGCGCCGGTGACTTCCTTCTTGCCGCTGCCGGTGGACTGCACGTGCATGATGGCGCGCTGGATCACGCGCTGGAAACCCAGCGTCGGCTGGGTGTCCACATCGTCGGTGCCCGCCACCTGCGGCGTGTTGTCCTTGATGAAATTCGTCAGCGACTTGCGCAGGTCGTCGATGTTGGCCGAGCAGGCCCGCAGCACCTCGGCGGCGCTGGGGTTGTCCAGCAGGGCAAGCAGCAGGTGTTCGACCGTGATGAACTCGTGGCGTTGCTGGCGCGCTTCCACGAAGGCCATGTGCAAACTGACTTCCAATTCCTGGGCGATCATGAAGATTCCTTTGACACCTTGCTGTTAACTTGCGCTCTACTTGGGTGTGGGAAATGGTTTTTCAACCAGTCATTCCACAGGCTCGCTGACGCATTGCAGCGGGTGACCCGCCTGACGAGCCGCCTCCAGGACCTGGTCGACCTTGGTGGCCGCCACGTCTTTCGAATACACGCCGCAGACTGCTTTCCCATCCAGGTGGATCTTGAGCATGATCTGCGTCGCCGTCTCCTTGTCCTTGCTGAAGAATTCCTGGATGACCACGACCACGAACTCCATCGGGGTGTAGTCGTCGTTGAGCATCAAGACCTGGTACATCTGCGGCGGCTTCGTCTTCTGGGTGCGCCGTTCGAGCACGACCGATCCGCCGTCGTCCGGCGCTGCTGGCTTGGCCCTGGGCTGCGCAGGTTTGGAGGGAATTTTGGTGGCCATGCGAACCATTCTATCGGTCGCAAAACGGCCCTGCTGGCCCAGGATTTCACGACCCGGCGGGCGGGCGTGAAGGACGGTCAGACGGTTTCGGGGGCCTGGACGGCGACGACGACGGTTTGGCGCTGGCCGTCGCGTTCACGGGTGCGCAGCCACCAGACCGCGCCCTTGCGGATGGGCATTTCGCCGATCTGCGCCTGCAGCAGCTGGGCCACGGCTTGGCCCAGCGTGGGCTGGTGGCCGACGACCACGACCACGCCCTTGCCGCCCGGCCACTGGACGGTGTCCAGCAGGGCCTGGGCGGATGCGTCCGGCGCGATCTCGGGCCGCACCTTGTACTTGCGGCCCAGCGCATCGGCAGTCTGCAGCGCGCGCTGCGCCGGACTGCAGATGACGCGGGCGCCATCGGGCAGCTGGCGGTCCAGCCAGTTCGCGACACGGCTGGCCTGCTTGTGGCCGCGCGGTGTCAGCTCGCGGGCCAGGTCGGTGCCGTCCGCGCTCTCTTCATGCGCTTCGGCGTGGCGCCAGAAGATCAGGTCCATCACAGCCCCCTCGGGTAGGCAAAGCGTTGTACCAGGGCCAGCTGCGCACTGTGGCGCTGGCCGTCGGGACCGACGCAGTTCTCGGCGCGCGTGTAGCGGCCGTCCGGGCCCAGCGCCCAGGCGTCACAGCCATCGTGCAGGTAGGGCACCAGGCATTCGTCGATGACGCGCTGGCGCAGCTGCGGGTCGGTCACGGGCCAGGCCAGCTCGATGCGGCGCAGCATGTTGCGGCTCATCCAATCGGCACTGGACAGGAACAGCTGCTCCTCCTCGCCCTGGCGGAAATAGAACACGCGCGTGTGCTCCAGGAAACGGCCCACCACCGAACGCACGCGGATGTTGTCGGACACGCCCGGCAGCTGGGCCGGCAGGGTGCAGGCGCCGCGCACGATCAGGTCGATGCGCGCGCCCTGCTGGCCCGCCTTGAGCAGCGCCCGCACCAGTTGCTCGTCGGTCAGCGCATTCGTCTTGACGATGATGCGCGCCGTCTGCCCGGCCGCTGCCGCCTCGCCCGCGGCAGCCACCCTCTCCAGCATGGCTTTCTGGAGGTGGAACGGTGCCACCAGCAGCCGCGACATGTGGGCCAGCCGACTCTGGCCGGCGATGTGCACGAAGACCTGCTCCATGTCCGTCGTGAGCTTGTCGTCGGCCGTGAAGTAGCTGAGGTCGGTGTACAGCCGCGCGGTGCGTGGGTTGTAGTTGCCGGTAGACAGATGGCCGTAGCGGCGCAGCTTGCGGCCCTCGCGCCGCGTGATCAGCAGCATCTTGGCGTGGGTCTTCAGGCCCACCACGCCATACACCACCTGCGCACCGATGCCTTCCAGCATCTCGGCCCAGTTGATGTTGGCCTCTTCGTCGAAGCGGGCTTTGAGCTCCACCACCACCATGACCTCCTTGCCGCGGCGCACCGCCTCGCGCAGCAGGCCCATGAGCTCGGGGTCGCTCCCGGTGCGGTAAATGGTCTGGCGGATGGCCAGCACGGCCGGGTCGTGCACGGCCTCGCGCAGCAGCGCCAGCACGGCGTCGAAGCTCTCGAAGGGCTGGTGCACGAGCACGTCGCCCTCGCGCAGGCGTTCGAACAGCGAGCCGTCGACCGGGAAGCCCAGCGGCCAGACCGGCTTGTGCTCGGGGAACATGAGCCGGCGCTCGTCGACGAGGTCGACGAGCTGGGTCAGCCGCGCCAGGTTCACGGGCCCGTGCACGCGGTACAGCGCCAGCTCGGGCAGCTTGAACTGCTGCAGCAGGAAATCGGCCAGGTGCACATCGCAGCTGGCTGAGACCTCCAGCCGCACGGCCTGGCCGTAATGGCGGTATTCCAGGCCCTGGCGCAGCGCGGTGCGCAGGTTGTTGACTTCCTCCTCGTCCACCGCGAGGTCGGAATGGCGCGTCACGCGGAACTGCGAGAACTGCCCGACCTGGCGACCCGGGAACAGCTCGGACAGGTGGGCACGGATCACACTGGACAGCAGCACCGCCAGGGTGCGCCCACCCGAGAGCTTGTCGGGCACGCGGATCACGCGCGGCAGCACGCGCGGCACCTTGACGATGGCGATGTCGTTCTCGCGGCCGAAGGCGTCGCGGCCGGTCAGCTGCACGATGAAGTTCAGCGACTTGTTGGCCACCAGCGGGAACGGGTGCGCCGGATCCAGCCCGGTCGGCACCAGCAGCGGCCGCACCTCGCGCTCGAAGTACTGGTGCACCCAGGCGCGCTGGGCCGAATCGCGCTCGGAATGCGACAGGATCTGGATCTGCTCGCGCGCGAGTGCCGGCGCCAGCACGTCGTTGAACAGCGCGTACTGGCGCGTCACGAGATCGTGGGCCGCCTCGGACAGCGCGCGGTACGACTCCGGCGTGTAGATGCTGCCGGCAGCGCGCGCGCTGTGCGCCTCCAGGTGCGCAGCGGCGCGCACCTCGAAGAACTCGTCCAGGTTGGACGACACGATGCACAGGTAGCGCAGCCGCTCCAGCAGCGGCACATCGTCCCGGCGCGCCCAGTCGAACACGCGTTCGTTGAACGCCAGGATGCTGTGGTCGCGGTCGAGCAGGACCAGCGGGGCGGCGCCAGCTTCAGGCTTGCTCGGATCGGGCGGAAGGGACATGGAGCTCAGGCACGCAAAAAGGGCAGCGAATGTAGCCCGAGTGTCCCGTCGATTCGTGACTGTTTTGTGTCATTCACGAAACAGTCACAACCATGCCTCATTCGTAGACGACGGTCGCCTGCCCTTCGTGCGCCTGCGCCCGCAGGCCGGCCAAGGCGGCATCGGTCGGGAAGCAGCGCCGGTCCTCCAGACGCACCACGTCTTCGGCCACGAAACCCGGGAACATCATCGACAGCCGCAGCGGCAAGCCACGCTGCAGTTCGCCGTGCTCGGACATCTCGGTCTTGGCCGGGTAGTCCTGCAGCAGCTGGGCGATGGCCGGTGGCTTGTGCCCGTTCGTGCGATCGACCTTGATGCGCAGAAACTTGCCGAAGCGGCAGCGCGCGCCGGCCAGATCCCAGACCTGCTGCACGGTCATCTGCAAGCCGCCCGTGAAGCGGTCAGGCATCAGCTTGCCCATGACCACGATCATCTCGTCGTCCTTGAGCTGGTCCTTGTGCTGGTTGATGAGGGCCTCGTCGGCGCGAGCCTCGATCACGCCGGACTTGTCGTCCAGCTTGAACAGCGCGAGTTTTCCGCGCTGGCCGTTGATCACGCGCAGGTCGGTCACGATGCCCGCGAACAGTTGCGGCTCGCGTGTGTCGATGAGGTCGCTCAAGGGCCGCTTGACAAACTGGCGCACCTCGCGCGCGACCTCGTCGAACAGATGGCCCGAGAGGTAAAAGCCAATGGCCGTCTTCTCGTAGACCAACTGCTCCTTGATACCCCAGGGCGTGGCCTCGACCAGGTCTGGCTCCTGCGTGCTGGACGCATGCGAGTCCTCCATGTCGAACAGGCCGTGCTGGTTGGCGTTGGCCGCGCTCACGTTGGCGAACACGAAGGCCTGGTCGATCGAGGCCACCAGCGCCGCACGGTTGCGCTGCAGGTTGTCGAAGGCGCCGGCCTTGATCAGCGCCTCCAGCGTGCGCTTGTTCAGCTTGGTGCGGTCCACGCGCAGGCAGAAGTCGTACAGGCTCTTGAATTCGCCGCCCTCCTCGCGCGCTGCGACGATGGCCTCGATCGCCTGCTGGCCCGTGCCCTTGATGGCGCCCAGGCCGTAGCGGATGACCTTGTCGGTGACCGGTTCGAAGCGATGGCGGCCGCGGTTCACGTCCGGGAACTCGAACGTGATGCCCATCTTGAGCGCATCCTCGTACAACACCTTGAGCTTGTCGGTGTCGTCCATTTCCACGGTCATGTTGGCGCAGAAGAACTCGGCCGTGTAGTGGACCTTGAGCCAGCCCGTGTGGTACGCCAGGAGCGAATACGCGGCCGCGTGCGACTTGTTGAAGCCGTAACCCGCGAACTTCTCCATCAGGTCGAAGACCTCGTCGGCCTTGTCCTGCGAGATGCCGTTCTTGGCGGCGCCGGCGCGGAAGATCTGCCGGTGCTCGGCCATCTCCTCGGCCTTCTTCTTGCCCATGGCCCGGCGCAGCATGTCGGCGCCGCCCAGCGAGTAGCCGCCCAGGATCTGGGCGGTCTGCATCACCTGCTCCTGGTAGACCATGATGCCGTAGGTCTCGCTGAGCATCTCGGCCACCATGGGGTGCGGGTACTCCACCTCCTCGCGGCCGTGCTTGCGGGCCACGAAGCTCGGGATCAGGTCCATCGGGCCCGGCCGGTACAAGGCGTTCAGCGCGATCAGGTCTTCCAGGCGCGTGGGCTTGGCGTCGCGCAGCATGCCCTGCATGCCGCGGCTTTCAAACTGGAACACGGCCTCGGTCTTGCCCTCCTGGAACAAGCGGTAGGTCGGCTTGTCGTCCAACGGAATGTTGGCGTAGTCGAAGTTTTCCTGGCCCTTGTGGCGCTTGACGATGAACTCGCGCGCGATCTCCAGGATGGTCAGCGTGGCCAGCCCCAGGAAGTCGAATTTCACGAGGCCGATGGCCTCTACGTCGTCCTTGTCGTACTGGCTCACGGCCGAGTCGCTGCCCGGCTGCTGGTACAGCGGGCAAAAATCGGTGAGCTTGCCCGGCGCGATCAGCACGCCGCCGGCGTGCATGCCGATGTTGCGCGTCATGCCTTCCAGCGCCTGCGCCATCTCGATGAGGTTCTTGACGTCCTCCTCGTTGCGCACGCGTTCGTACAGCTGCGGCTCCAGCTCCAGCGCGTAGTTGTTCTTGTCGCCCTCCTTCTTGGGCTCGGGCGGATAGGCCAGCGTGTAAGACATGCCCGGCTTGGCCGGCACCAGCTTGGAGATGCCGTCGCAGAAGGTGTAGCTCATGTCCATCACCCGGCCCACATCGCGGATCGCGGCCTTGGCCGCCATGGTGCCGAAGGTGGCAATCTGGCTCACGGCCTCCTTGCCGTACTTCTGCTTCACGTAGTCGATCACGCGGTCGCGGTTGCTCTGGCAGAAGTCGATGTCGAAGTCGGGCATGGACACCCGCTCCGGGTTCAGAAAGCGCTCGAACAGCAGCTTGTAGTGCAGCGGGTCCAGGTCGGTGATCTTCAGCGCATAGGCCACCAGCGAGCCCGCGCCAGAGCCCCGGCCCGGCCCGACCGGGCAGCCGTTGACCTTGGCCCAGCCGATGAAGTCGCCCACGATCAGGAAGTAGCCCGGGAAACCCATCTTGAGGATGGTGTTGATCTCGAACTCCAGCCGCTCCACGTAACGTGGCCGCTCGGCGTCGCGTTGGGCAGGATCCTTGTACAGGTGGGCGAGGCGCTCTTCCAGGCCCTCGTGCGAGACGTGGCGGAAGTACTCCTCCACCGTCATCTGCTTGCCGTTGACCAGCGGAATCGGGAAGTTGGGCAGCTGCGGCTTGCCCAGCACCAGCGTGAGGTTGCAGCGCTTGGCGATCTCCACCGTGTTGGCCAGGGCCGTGGGCACGTCGGCAAACAGCGCCTGCATCTGGGCCGCGCTCTTGAAGTACTGCTCGCGCGTGAAGCGCCGCACACGGCGCTGGTTGGCCAGGATCTCGCCCTCGGCGATGCAGGTCCGGGCCTCGTGCGCCTCGTAGTCCTCCTCTGCCGTGAACTGCACCGGGTGCGTGGCAACCACGGGCAGCTTCAAGCGGCCGGCCAGCCCCACGGCGGCGACCACGTGCGACTCGTCGTCCGGCCGGCCCGCGCGCTGGATCTCGATGTAGAAGCGGTGCGGGAAGATGCCCGCCAGCTGCAGCGCCACGCTGCCTGCGCGCGACGCGTCGCCCTGCACCAGGGCCTGGCCCACCGGGCCGGCCTGCGCGCCCGACAAACAGATCAGCCCGGCATGGAGCTCCTGCAGCCAGGCCAGCTTGGTGACCGCCTGGGCGCGGACCACGTTCTGGGTCCAGGCGCGCGCCAGCAGCTCGCACAGGTTCAGGTAGCCCTGGTGGTTCTGCACCAGCAGCAGCACGCGCGAGGTGGCGGCCGGGTCCTGGCCCAGGCCTTCGATCTGCACCTCGGCGCCGATGAGGGGCTTGACGCCCTTGCCGCGTGCGGCCTTGTAGAACTTGATGGCCCCGAACAGGTTGTTCAGGTCGGTGATGGCCAGTGCGGGCTGGCCGTCGGCCGCGGCCTTGGGAACCAGCTCGTCGATGCGGTTGGTGCCGTCGACGACGGAGAACTCGGTGTGGATGCGCAGGTGAACGAACATCCGCCGGATTCTAGGAGGCGGGCTTCAACCGGCGTCTTCCAGGTTCTCGTGGTGGGCGATGGCACCGCGCTTCCAATACGAGGCCGCGCGGATGGCCTTGCGGTCGTGCCCCTTCTCGTCGACCAGGATGCGGCGCGCGGCGGCAGCCACTCCGGCTTCGGCCGCGCACCAGGCGTAGCCATGGCCGGCAGGCAATTCGAGCGCGCGCACGGCGTCCAGCAAGGCGTCGTCGCTGTCGGCCCACTGCAGGTCCAGCGTGGCGGCGCTGGCCAGCGCCGGGCGGTCGGCCGCGGCGACGTGCAGGCGCACGATGGCGCGGCTGCCGGCCGGCAGTTCCTCCAGCCTGCGTGCCACGGCCGGCAAGGCGGTCTCGTCGCCGACCAGCACATACCAGTCGAAGTCCAGCGGTACGACGAAGGAGCCGCGCGGGCCTGCAACCGTCAGCGGATCGCCGGCCTGGGCCTGGCGCGCCCAGTCGGCGGCCGGGCCGTCGCCGTGCAGCGCGAAGTCGATGGCGAGCTCGCGCGCCGCGTTGTCGTAACGGCGCGGCGTGTAGTCGCGCGCCACCGCCCCAGCGGCCGTCGGGAAGAAGATCTTCACATGGTCGTCGTAGGAGGCGCTCACGAAATCCGTCAGGGCCTCGCCGTGCAACACCACGCGGCGCATCTGCGGGCTCAGGGTCTCGACACGGGCGACCTGCAGCTCCCGGCGCTTGATTTCGTGGCGCACACGTTGCACCTGGCGCGGCGCAATGGCTTCAACAGTCATTGGATTCTTGTTGATGGTTGATAATGTCTCCAATCATGCGCGAATCAGTTGATAAGGTCAACCGTCTGGGTCGCCAAGACCCTGCCAACGACGAGGTTCTGGAGCTGGTGCACCGGGTCATGCACCAGTTCCGCTCGCAGCTGTTCCAGGCCTTGCGCCAGGGGCAGCACGAGCTCACGCACATGGAAAGCAAGGTGCTGGGCTTCTACGCCCACCGCCCCGGCGCCACACAGAGCGACCTGGTGCAGCACACGGGCCGCGACAAGGCCCAGCTCGCGCGGCTCATCAAGGGCCTGCGCGAGCGCGGCCTGTTGCACGGCGAGCCCGATGCGGCCGACCGGCGCAATGTGCGCCTGCAGCTCACGGCCGAAGGCCAGGCCATCCAGCGCGCGCTGCGCGGGCAGGCCAAGGCGCTGGAGGCCCAGGCGGTCGTGGGGCTTGCCGAAGAAGAAAGGGCCCAGCTGCTGGCGCTGTTGCGCCGCGTGCAGGACAACCTCGGCGGCTGAATCAGTCGCGCAGCACGTGCAGCACCTCGGAGCGGAACTCCCGGCTGTACAGGATCACGACCACCGCGGCCGTCGCCACCGCGAAGGCCAGCGACGAGAAGAACCAGGCCGTCGCCGCGAACGACATGTAGTAGGCGCGCACGCCGCCGTTGAAGGTCTCGGCTGCCATGCCCAGCATCTTGCCGGCGCGGTCGGCGAAGTGCTTGCGGTCGAACTTGCCGGCCGCGAAGTCCCCGGGGTCGGGCATGGAGCCGATCACCAGCGCTGCGAAGGTGTACTGCCGCATCGACCAGGTGAAGCGGAAGAAGGCGTAGACGAAGATGCTGGCCAGCAGCATCACCTTGAGGTCGAACACCAGCACCGAGGTGCGCACCGCGAACGGGATCTCGCGCACGAACTCCGACGCCTTGTCGGTCGCGCCCAGCAGCGCCAGCAGGCCGCCGATGATGATGATGGTGGTCGAGGCGAAGAACGAAGGGCTGCTGGACAGGCCCTGCACGATGATGCCGTCCAGCACGCGCGGGTCGCGCGCGGTCGCCTGCTCCATCCAGTAGCGGCGGTAGCGGTTGGTGGTCTGCAGCAGCGTGGCCTGCGAGGTGCTGCCCGAGAACCGCGCATAGCCGAACCACAGGCCGAAGAACCACAGCAAGGCCAACCAGTCGTACCAGGGCAGAAACATGAGGGCCGTCATGGCGGCAAGGATAATCGCGGCCGTGCCTGCCATCCTGAACATCTCCGCCTACAAATTCGTCCCCCTGCCCGATGCCGCCGCGCTGCGCGAGCGGCTGCTGGCCTGCGCCACGCAGCATCAGCTCAAGGGCACCGTGCTGCTGGCCGAGGAAGGCATCAACCTGTTCGTGGCCGGCCCCGAGGCCGATGTGCGCGCCTTCTTGGCGCTGCTGCACGCCGACGCGCGCTTCGCCGACATCGCGCCCAAGGAAAGCTGGTCCGAAGCCCAGCCCTTCCGCAAGATGCTGGTCAAGGTCAAGCGCGAGATCATCCGCATGGACCAGCCGCAGATCCGCCCCGACTTCAGCGCCGACGGCGGCCGTGCCCCGGCCGTGCCCGCTGCCACCGTGCGCCGCTGGCTGGACACCGGTGTGGATGACGAGGGCCGCCCGGTCGTCACGCTGGACACGCGCAACGCCTTCGAGGTGGACTGCGGCGGTTTCGAGAACGCGATCGACTGGCGCATCGCCAAGTTCAGCGAATTCCCGGCCGCGCTGGCCGCGCACCAGGCCGAGCTCGAAGGCAAGACCGTGGTCAGCTACTGCACGGGCGGCATCCGCTGCGAGAAGGCCGCCATGCTCATGCGCGCCGCGGGCCTCACGCATGTCTACCAGCTCGAAGGCGGCATCCTCAAGTACTTCGAGGAAACCGACGGCAAGCACTACCGCGGCGGCTGCTTCGTGTTCGACGAGCGCCGCGCCGTCGACAGCGCGCTGCAGCCCGATCCCTCCGCCGCCGCCTGATGTGGCGCTGCCTGGTCATCGAGGACGAGCCCGAGCACGCCCGCTACATCGCCACCGGCCTGCGTGAACTCGGCCATGCCGTCGTGCACTGCCGCGACGGCGTGACGGGCCTGGCCCGCGCTGTGGAAGAAAACTGGGACGTGGTCGTGCTCGACCGCATGCTGCCCGGCGACGTGGACGGCCTGGCCATCCTCGGCACGCTGCGCCGCCTGGGCAAGAAGACGCCGGTGCTGGTGCTCAGCGCGCTGTCCGCTGTCGACGAGCGCATCCGTGGCCTCAAGGCCGGCGGCGACGACTACCTGACCAAGCCCTTCGCCTTCTCCGAACTCGCGGCCCGGCTCGAGGCGCTGGTGCGCCGCTCGGGCAGCGCGCCCGAGGTGCGCCACCTGCAGGTGGCCGACCTGCGCATCGACCTCATGACGCGCGGCGTGGAGCGCGCCGGCCAGCCGATTGCGCTGCAGCCGCGCGAGTTCCGGCTGCTGGCCTTTCTGATGTCCAACGCCGGCCAGGTGCTCACGCGCACCATGCTGCTCGAGTCGGTCTGGGACTACCAGTTCGACCCGCAGACCAACGTCATCGACGTGCACATCAACCGCCTGCGCAAGAAGATCGACCACGGCTTCGGCCAGCCGCTGATCCACACCGTGCGCGGCGCCGGCTACCAGCTGGCGGCCCAGCCGCCGGGATGAGGAAAAAGCGCCGCGTCTGGCGGCACTCGGCCGCGTTCCGTCTCGCGCTGGCCTTCGCCGGCATGGCCATGCTGACCATGGTCATCACGCTGTCGGTGTTCTACATCCGCACCGTGGTGCTGCTGGAGCAGCGCACGCTGCGCCAGATCGCCAGCACCACGCAGCAGCTGGAAGCACGCTTCGACCAGGGCGGCCGCGCCGCCCTGGTGCAGGCCATCGAGGAATCGCTGGGCGACGGCCAGGACTCCGACCGCGAACTGCTGGTGCTGCTGGACGCCGAAGGCCGGCGCATCGCCGGCAGCACGCGCTTCGCCGACCCGCCGGCCTCGGGCAGCGACATCGAGGAGCAGACCCTGCTGCGCAGCGGCCACCCCTCGCCCGGCTACCTGACCACGCGCAAGTTGCCCGACGGCTCGCGCCTGGTGGTCGGCCACGACCGCAGCGAGCAGCTGCAGATGGCCGAGCTGGTCGGCGATGCGATCAAGGCCGCGACCTTCCTCGCGCTGTTGCTCGTCGTCGGTGGCACCTATTTGTTCCGCGACCTGCTGGAGCAGCGCATCGGCGCGCTGCGCAAGACCGCAGCCCAGGTCGCGGCCGGCCAGCTCGCCGAGCGCGTGCAACCCTCCGAGCGCGACGACGAGTTCGCACTGCTGGAGCACGACATCAACCGCATGCTGGACCGCATCGAAGGCCTCATGCAGGGCGTGCGCCATGTCTCCGACACGATCGCCCACAACCTGCGCACGCCGCTCACGCGTGCACTGGCCCGGCTGCACGAGGCCCAGCGCGCAGGCAGCGACGCTGCAGCGCTGCGCGCCGCCAGCGCCGCCACCATCCGCGAGCTCGAACAGCTCAACACCGTGTTCCACAAGCTGCTGCAGATCGCCGAGGCCGAGGCCGGCGCGCAGCGCCAGCAGTTCACGCCGCAGTCGCTGCAGGCCATTGCGGCCGACGTGGTCGAGCTCTACGCCGCCGTCGCCGAGGACCAGGGCTGCACGCTGCGCCTGCTCGGCGACGACCCGGCCCAGGTGCTGGGCGACCGCGACCTCCTGGCCAGCGCCATCGCCAACCTCGTGGACAACGCGCTCAAGTACAGCGCACAGACGCCGGACGCGCGCGTGGAGGTGGCCGTGCGCGCCAGGGACGACAGCGTCGAGATCACGGTCTGCGACAACGGGCCCGGCGTGCCGGCCGCCGCACTGGCCCGACTGGGCCAGCGCTTCTTCCGGCTCGACGAGCGCCTGCCCGGCACCGGCCTGGGCCTGGCCAGCGTGGGCGCCATCGCCCAGCTGCATGGCGCCAGCCTCACGTTCGAAGACGCTGCCCCCGGCCTGCGCGCGCGCCTGAAACTGCCGGCCGGCTGACCGGCCCGCAAACCTAACCAAACATTCATCTTCTCGTCATGCACGGCGAGGAGCGGCATTCCTACGATCGCCCCGCGCGCCGCCATGGCGCCGTTCCCCACACGCAGGAGGCAATTTTGGGAATCAAGAGCCAGAGAGACTTTTATGCGGGCGCCATGTTCAGTGCGTTCGGCGTCGCGTTCGCCTGGGGCGCGACGAGCTACACGGTCGGTGACGCCGCGCGCATGGGCCCGGGCTACTTTCCGCTGATCGTGGGCGTGATGATCGCGGTCCTCGGCTCGCTGATCATGTTCAATGCCCTGCGCCATGGCGGCGCCGACGGCGACCCGATCGGCAGGATCGCCTGGAAGCCGCTGTGCTACGTGATCGGCGCCAACCTCGCCTTCGGCGTGCTGCTGGCAGGTCTGCCGTCGCTGGGCATCCCGGCCATGGGCCTGATCGTCGCGATCTACGCGCTGACCTTCATCGCCAGCATGGCGGGCGAGCAGTTCAACAAGAAGAGCGTGGCCATCCTGGCCACCGTGCTGGCCATCGGCAGCTACGTCGCCTTCGAACTCGCGCTGAAGCTCAACTTCCCCATCTGGCCGACCTTCATCGCCTGAAATGAAACCACCCCGTTTGGCTGGCTCACTTCGTGTAGCCACCCCATACCCCTCAAGGGGCGCACCCAGCGGCCGGGCAGAGCCCGTTCCGCGGGTGCACTGGCATGGCCTGCTCCGCGGCCGTCGGCACTGCTGCCGGCGTGCCATCGCTCCCCACATTTCAAGCCGCGCGCAGCGCAATGCATCACTGACATGGATCTGATCGACAACCTTTCCATCGGCTTCGGCGTCGCGTTCACCTTCCAGAACCTCGCCTATGCCTTCGTCGGCTGCCTGCTGGGCACGCTGATCGGCGTGCTGCCCGGCATCGGCCCGGTGGCCACCATCGCCATGCTGCTGCCCGCCACCTACGCCCTGCCCCCGGTGGCGGCGCTGATCATGCTGGCCGGCATCTACTACGGCGCGCAATACGGCGGATCGACCACGGCCATCCTGGTCAACCTGCCCGGGGAAGCCTCATCCGTCGTGACCGTGATCGACGGCTACCAGATGGCGCGCAAGGGGCGGGCCGGGCCCGCGCTGGCCGCGGCCGGCCTGGGCTCGTTCTTCGCGGGCTGCGTGGGCACGCTGATCCTGGCCGCCTTCGCACCGCCGCTGACCGAGGTGGCCTTCAAGTTCGGCCCGGCCGAGTACTTCTCGCTGATGGTGCTGGGCCTGATTGGTGCCGTGGTGCTGGCCTCGGGCTCGCTGCTCAAGGCCATCGCCATGATCCTCCTGGGCCTGGCCTTCGGCCTGGTCGGCACCGACGTGAACTCGGGTGTGGCGCGCTACAGCTTCGACATCCCGGAACTGACCGACGGCATCAGCTTCATCGCGATCGCCATGGGCGTGTTCGGCTACGGCGAAATCATCGCCAACCTGGGCAAGTCCGAAGCTGAGCGCGAGGTCTTCACGGCCAAGGTCACGGGCCTGATGCCGACGAAGGAAGACTTCAAGCGCATGACGCCCGCCGTGCTGCGCGGCACCGCGCTGGGTTCGGCCCTGGGCATCCTGCCCGGCGGCGGCGCCCTGCTGTCGGCCTTCGCGTCCTACACCATCGAGAAGCGCACCAAGCTCAAGGCCGGCGAAGTGCCGTTCGGCCAGGGCAACATCCGCGGCGTGGCCGGGCCCGAATCGGCCAACAACGCCGGCGCGCAGACCTCCTTCATCCCGCTGCTGACGCTGGGCATCCCGCCCAACGCGGTGATGGCGCTGATGGTCGGTGCCATGACCATCCACAACATCCAGCCGGGCCCGCAGGTCATGACCAGCAACCCCGAGCTGTTCTGGGGCCTGATCGCCTCGATGTGGATCGGCAACGCCATGCTGATCATCCTGAACCTGCCGCTGATCGGCGTCTGGATCAAGCTGCTGACGATTCCGTACAAGTGGCTGTTCCCGGCCATCGTGCTGTTCTGCGCGGTGGGCGTGTACTCGGAGAACAACAACAGCTTCGAGATCTGGATGGTCGCCATCTTCGGCATCGTCGGCTACCTGTTCCACAAGCTCGGCTGCGAACCCGCGCCGCTGCTGCTGGGTCTGATTTTGGGGCCGATGATGGAAGAGAACCTGCGCCGCGCGCTGCTGCTGTCGCGCGGCGACTGGGGCGTGTTCGTCACGCGCCCGTTGTCGGCCTCGCTGCTGGCCATTGCTGCCGTGCTGCTGATCGTGGTGCTGCTGCCCTCGGTCAAGTCCAAGCGCGAGGAGGCCTTCGTCGAGGACTGACGGCCCTGCCCTGGGCGCCCAGCCCGCGCATGCCGTACCGCGCAGCGCCCACGCGGCCGGGCCTCAGGCGCGCGCCAGCAGCGCCGCCAGGTGCCCCAGGGCGTCGGTCAGTTCTTCGAAGCGGGGGCCGCCCAGGCAGATCCGCAGACCGCTGGCGCTGTCGTCCTCGCACACCATCATGGCCTGTGGCGGTGTCAGCTTCAGGCCGATGGCCGCCGCCGCGGAGACGACACCATCGGCGGCATCGCGTGGCATGGCCAGCCAGGCGTTGTAGGCCTCGGGATGCCAGACGAGACCGTCTGCGCCGAGCAGCGCGGCGGCCAGCCTGGCGCGCCGCTGGGCCTCATGGCGCAGGTCCCGCTGGATGGTGGCGATCACACCGGTGGCCAGCCATTCGTCGACCACGGCGCAGGAGAGCGCCGAAGGGGCCATGGGCAGGTCCTGCAACAGCGCTTGCGCGGCATCGCGCAGCCCGGCCGGCAATGCCAGCACGCCGATCTGCAGGCCCGGCACCAGCGATTTGGACAGCCCATTCACGTGCAGTGCGATGTCGGGCGCCAGCGCAGCCAGCTGGGGCAAGTCGGGGAACGCAGCCGCATACACAGCGTCTTCGACGATCCATGCGCCCGCCTGGCGGCAGACCTCCACGATGGCCTGCCGGCGCGGCGCGGACATGGTGGCCGTCGTCGGGTTGTGCAGCGTGGGCGTGAGGTAGACCGCCCTGGGGCCGGCGGGCCCGGCTGCGCGCAGCGCCTGTGCGAGCGCCTGCGGCACCATCCCCTCGGCGTCGATCTCCACGCCCTGCATCCGGTAGCCCGCGCGCCGCGCCAGCGCGATCGCGCCGGGGTAGGTGATCCGCTCGGTCAGCAGCAGGCCTGCACGGCCGCACACCAGGTCGAAGGCCACTGACAGCGCCTGGCGTGCACCGCTGGTCAGCACCAGGTGCGCGGGATCGACGGCCAGCCCGATCGCCTCCAGCCAGCGGGCGAGAACGCGGCGGTGTTCCAGGTGGCCACCGGGCGGTGCATACAGCGTGACGTGGTCCACGTCGACCCGGCGGGCGATGGCCGCCAGGGTGCGCGCCAGGACGCGGGCGTGGAGCGCGGCCGGTGGTGCGTTGGTGGAGAGGTCGATCTGCCGGTCGCGTTGCGACCGGTCGATCGCGACGAAGGTCCCACGGCCTTTGACGCTGCGTGTCAGGCCTCTGCGTTCCAGGACGGCATAGGCCTTGGTCACCGTGCCCAGGCCGATCTGCAGCGACTTCGCAAGCTCCCGGTGCGCAGGCAGGCGGTCGCCACCGGCCAGGCGCCCTTCGACGATGTCGTCGGCCAACGCCAACGCCAGCCGCTCGCCGGCGCTCGCGCCAGTGCTGGCAAGACGGGGCGTCCAGGGGGAGCGCAGCAGCATGTTCTCGGCCTCGAAAAACAAGTGTCACGAGACACTATTGAGATTCTTCAAGAGTGTATCGTCAGCACAGTTGCTTGCGAGCAGCCATCCACGCCGATGCGGCGACAACCCGACCCGATGGAGCACAGCATGGCCGTCAGCCAGACCGCACTCGTCTATGGAACCTACCTCATCGCCACCGCCAGCCCGGGGCCGAGCAACATGGCCATCATGGGCACGGCGATGCGCGACGGCCGCCGCCCCGCGCTCGCACTGGCGGCCGGCGTGGTCAGCGGCTCCTTGTTCTGGGCGGTCCTGGCAGCAACCGGCGTCTCCGCGCTGCTGGCCGCAGATGCCCAGGCGCTCTGGCTGGTCAAGATGGCCGGCGGCGCCTATCTGCTGTACCTGGCTGTGCGCGCGGGCAGGTCGGCCATGGGCCCGGCCAGCGCCATGCCGGCGCCGCGCACGGACAAAGGGCCCTGGCGCTATGGCTTGCTCTACCGCCAGGGCATGCTCATGCACATCGGCAACCCCAAGGCCATCCTGTCCTGGACAGCGATCATCTCGCTGGGCGTCCAGGCGGGTGCCCCGGCGGGCGGCTTGCCGACGATCGTGGGTGGCTGTGTGGGCCTCGGCATCCTGGTGTTCGGCGGCTACGCCATCGCCTTCTCGACGGCCTCGATGACCGCCCTCTACGCGCGGTGGCGGCGCCGGATAGAAGGCACGCTCTCAGCGGTGTTCGCGCTTGCCGGGCTGAAGCTGCTGTTCTGGCGCAGCTGAGGCGCCGGCTCCCGGACCATCACCATGCCTCCCCCGACAAGCAACGACACCATGACCCAGTCCATCCATTTCGTGGACGTCTTCGGCACCGGCCCGCTGTCGGGCAATCCGCTGGCGGTCGTCTCCGGCGCCGACGCCTTCAGCACGGGCGACATGCAGCGCCTGACGCGCTGGTTCAACCTCTCGGAGACGGCCTTCCTGCTGGCGCCCGCGCACCCGCAGGCGCACTACCGGGTCAGGATCTTCACGCTGGACCGGGAGATGCCTTTCGCTGGCCACCCCACGCTCGGCAGCTGCCACGCCTGGCTGGCCACGCAGGGCGCATCTGCGGGCGCGGCGCAGTTCATCCAGGAATGCGGTGCGGGCCTGGTGCCCATCCGGCACGACCACGGCCGTCTCGCATTCGCCGCACCGCCGCTGATCCGCAGCGGCACGCCCGCACCCGATGCGCTCGACGCGGCGCTGCGGATGCTGGGGATCGGTGCCCGCGATGTCCTCGATGCGGCCTGGGTCGACAACGGACCCGGCTGGCTGGGCATCCGGCTGGCCTCGGCCGAGCAGGTGCTGGCCCTGGAACCGGCGCGACGCTGGCCCGGCCGCATCGATGTCGGCGTGGTCGGCCCACACCCCGCGGGCGCAGACGCGGCCTTCGAGGTGCGCGCCTTCTTCTCGGACCACCGGGGCGCCATCGTCGAGGACCCCGTGACGGGCAGCCTCAATGCCTCGCTGGCGCAGTGGCTGTTCGCCAGCGGCGTGGCACAGCGCGACTACGTTGCGGCGCAGGGCACGCGGCTGGGCCGGCGGGGCCGCATCCACCTGGGCCGCGACCAGGCCGGCCAGGTCTGGGTCGGGGGGCGACACGCAGCCACGTCCAGGGCGTGCTGCAGCTCTGACGGCACGCCGGCCATGTGGGAGCTTCCCTCAGGCCGTGAAGCGGCGCTCGGGCAAGGGAATGAACTCGCTTTCGCCCGGCACGCGGCCGAAGCGGCCGGCCTCCCAGTCGTCGGCGGCCTGCACGATGCTCTCCTTGCGGCTGGCCACGAAGTTCCACCACATGTGGCGGTGGCCCAGCGGCGCGCCGCCGATCACGGCCACGCGCGCCGGCGCCGTGCTGTGGATGGCCACGCCGGCCCCGGGCCGCAGCACGGCCAATTGGCGCGGCGCCACCTCGTGGCCGTCCACGGTCAGGGCATGGTCGACCGCATAGACCGCCAGCTCGGGCGCCAGCGGCGGCAGCACAAAGCTGGTGCCACCCTTGAGCGCCACGTCCAGGTACACGGTCTCGGAGAACGTGGTCACGGGCGAGACCTTGCCGAAGGCGTGGCCGATCAAGACGCGCACCTGCACGCCGTCCACCTCCAGCGCCGGGATGCTGGCGGCCGGCGTGTGCTCGAAGCTCGGTTCGGTGCGCTCGTGCTCCTCCGGCAGCGCCGCCCACAGCTGCAGGCCATGGTTCACATAGGGCTGCTGCGCCAGCCGCGCCGGCCGGCGTTCGGAATGCGCGATGCCGCGCCCGGCCGTCATCCAGTTGATGGCGCCAGGCTGGATCTCCTGCTCCGACCCCAGGCTGTCGCGGTGGAAGATCGCACCTTCGAACAGGTAGGTCACGGTGGCCAGGCCAATGTGCGGATGCGGCCGCACATCGTGGTTGTCCTCGGGCCGCTGCTCGGCCGGGCCGAAGTGGTCGAAGAACAGGAAGGGCCCGACGGCCTGGCGCTTGGCCGCCGGCAGCAGCCGGCGCACGGCGAAACCGCCGCCCAGGTCTTTGTCGTGTCCGTTCAACAGCAGTTCGATGGGCATGCGTGCTACTCCCCAGGCATCGTCGATCGCGCCAGTGTAGTCAGCGCCGGTCCACGCTGAAGCGGCCGGCACCGAAGGCCACGAACGCCAGCAGGCCACCCGCGATCGCCACGTTCTTCATGAACATGAGCTGCTGCACCATGGCCTTGTCGGCCGGCACCGCCCAGTAGTTGTGGAAGAAGAACGAGGCCGCCAGCGTGAACACCGCCAGCACCAGTGCCGCGAGCCGCGTCTTGAAGCCGACCAGCAGCGCCAGGCCCAGGCCCAGCTCGACCACGATGGCCAGCGCCGCGCCCACCTGCGGCAGCGGCAGGCCGGCCGAGCCGATGTAGCCCACGGTGCCGGCGAAACCGGTCAGCTTGCCGAAACCGGCCGGGATGAACAGCACGGCGATGAGGATGCGGCCGACCAGGGCCAGCGCGTCCTGTGCCGGACTCGGGGGGATGGGATGGGTGTTCATGGCGTACTCCTTGTGGGTTGGTCGGGAAGACGGCCCGCGCGCCCCATGGCGCGCGGGCCTGCGCAGTATCAGGCCGCCAGGTCGAAGACCAGCACCTCGGCGTCCTTGCCGTCGGCCAGGCGCAACTCCGACTCCCCGGCCAGCAGGGCCGCGTCGCCGCCGGACAGGCGCTGGCCGTTGACGGTCAGCTCGCCGCGCACCAGGTGCACGTAGCCCTTGCGGGCCGGGTCCAGCGCCAGCGTGGCGGTCTCGGCGCCGTCGAACAGTCCGGCGTACAGCGCGGCATCGGCATGCACCGTGACCGAGCCATCGGCACCGTCGGGCGAGGCCACCAGCCGCAGCCGGCCGCGCTTGTCGGCGGCGTCGAAGTGCTTTTGCTCGTAGCTCGGCGCGATGCCGTTCTTCGCCGGCTCGATCCAGATCTGCAGGAAGTGCGTGGTCTGGTCCGGCGCATGGTTGAACTCGCTGTGCATCACGCCGGTGCCGGCGCTCATGCGCTGCACGTCGCCGGGCGGGATGCCCTTGACGTTGCCCAGCGTGTCCTTGTGCGCGAGGTTGCCCTCCAGCACGTAGCTGATGATCTCCATGTCGCGGTGGCCGTGCGTGCCGAAGCCCTTGCCCGGGGCGACGCGGTCTTCGTTGATCACGCGCAGGTTGCCCCAGCCCATGTGCGCCGGGTCGTAGTAGCCCGCGAACGAGAAGCTGTGGTGGGACTTGAGCCAGCCGTGGTCGGCGTGGCCCCGGTCGGCGGATTTGCGCAGTGTCAGCATGGTGGACTCCTTTGGGATCTCGACGTGCGCCACAAGCAGCGCATGGACAGAACTTTAGGTGTCGTCCATTCAAAGACAATGCACGAGGATTCGCGTCATCATTCAAACCAACTGAATCAGCCATGCCCAGCCATCCCCCCAGCCCCCGCGACGTGCTGACGCCCGATGCCCTGGCCATGCTGCAGGCCATCTCGAGCTCCGGCAGCTTCGCCGCGGCCGCCCGTGCGCTTGGCCTGGTGCCCAGCGCGCTGACCTACCGCGTGCGCCAGATCGAGGACGCGCTGGACGTGCTGCTGTTCGACCGCAGCTCGCGCCAGGCCCGGCTGACCGAGGCCGGCGCCGAGCTCATGCGCGAAGGCCAGCGCCTGCTGCACGAGATCGACGCCGTGGCCAACCGCGTGCGCCGCGTGGCCACGGGTTGGGAGCCGCAGCTCACGCTGGCCGTGGACAGCGTGATCTCGCGCACCACCATGCTGGACCTGTGCGAGGCCTTCTATGCGATCGCGCCGCCCACGCGGCTGAAGCTCCGCGAGGAGGTGCTGTCCGGCACGCTGGAAGCCCTCGTCACGGGCCAGGCCGACCTGGCCATCGGCGTCGTGACCCAGGGCGGCGCGATCCGCGACCTGCAGGTCCGCCCGCTCGGCAAGATGCGTTTCGTCTACGCCATGGCCCCGCACCACCCGCTGGCGCAGGCCGCCGAACCGTTGGCCGATGCGCTGGTGCAGCAGCACCGTGCCGTGGCCGTGGCCGATTCGGCCCAGCGCGCCAACGTCACGCTGGGCCTCTTGGGCGGGCAGGACGTGCTGACTGTTCCCACCATGCGCGCCAAGCTCGAGGCCCAGCTGCGCGGCCTGGGCTGCGGCTTCCTGCCCGAGAACCTGGCCCGCCCCTACATCGACACCGGCCGCCTGGTGGCGCGCCGGGTGCAGCAGCCCGAGCGCGTGGTCGACGTGGGCTATGCCTGGCATGCCGCATCCAGCGGACTGGGCCTGGGCCGCGCCGTGCAGTGGTGGCTGCAGCAACTGGAGAGCCCGGCCACGCGCGCCGCCCTGCTCAATGCACCGCATGCGGGTTGATGCGGGTGTGCCGCGCGGGCAAAGGCCACTGCCCACCGTGTAGAGTCAGGTCATGAACACGCGCACCCGGCCCACAAGATCCACAACACCAGCCGCGCCTGCGCGGCGCATCGCCGTCATTGGCGCCGGCATGGCCGGCATTGCCAATGCCCGCACGCTGGCACAGGCCGGCCACGCGGTCCAGGTGTTCGAGGCCAATGGCGTCACCGGTGGCCGCATGGCCACGGCCGACACGGCCTTCGGCGGCTTCGACCACGGCGCCCAGTACTTCACGGTGCGCGATGGCCGCTTCGCCCAGGCGCTGGAGCAGACCGCCAAGCCGCTGTGCAAGCCCTGGAGCGCCAACACGGTGCACGTGCTCGATCCCTACGGCCGCGTGGCCGCGGCCGCGCTGCCCACCGGCGAGCGGCACTGGGTGCCTGCGCCCGGCATGCAGGCGCTGCCGGCCCACTGGGCCGCCCCGCTCGCCTCCATCGAATGCGGCACGCGCGTGACCGGCATCGCGCCCGACCGCCTGCAGCCCGCCCAATGGCAACTGACCACCGAGGGCATGCTCGGCACGCCCGATGCGCAGCGCGTGTTCGGCGGCTTCGACGACGTGGTGCTGGCCGTCCCCAGCGCGCAGGCGCTGCAGCTGCTGCGCGCCAGCGGCCTGGCGCCCGCGCTGCAGCAGCGCATCGCCGCCGTCAGCGTCGGCCCGTGCTGGACGCTGCTGCTGGCCTTCCCGCAGGCGCAGCAGGCCGGCCTGCCGCACCTGGGGCCGCAGTGGAACGCGGCGCGCAGCACGCACCACCGCATCGCCTGGCTGGCGCGCGAGAACTCCAAGCCCGGCCGAGGCGCCATCGAGCGCTGGACCGTGCAGGCCTCCACCGCCTGGTCGGCCGAGCACCTGCAGGACGAGCCGGCGCGCGTGCAGGCCAAGCTGCAGCGCGCGTTCGCCGAAGTCACCGGCATCCGCGCCGAGCCGGCCTTCGCCACGGCCCACCTGTGGCACCAGGCCCAGACCCTGGTGCCGCTGGGCGAGAGCCATGTCTGGGACGCCGCGCTGCGCATCGGCGTGGCCGGCGACTGGTGCCTGGGCCACCGGGTCGAGGACGCCTTCGTCTCGGGCCTGGAGTTGGCGCTGCGGATGGCGTGAGCGCCGCGCCGGGCCGCCCCAAGCAAGCTCGCTCCCCCTTGGGGGGCAGCGAACCTCGCGCAGCGGGGAGCGTGGGGGCCACATTCGCCGCGCCGGGCCGCCCCAAGCAAGCTCACTCCCCCTTGGGGGGCAGCGAACCTCGCGCAGCGGGGAGCGTGGGGGCCACATTCGCCGCGCCGGGCCGCCCCAAGCAAGCTCGCTCCCCCTTGGGGGGGCAGCGAACCTCGCGCAGCGGGGAGCGTGGGGGCTGCATCCGCCGTGCCGAGCCGCCCCAGGCGAGCGCGCTCCCGCTTGGCGGGACAGGCCGCAGGCCGAAGGGTGCACCAATGAGCTACACCGGCCGCTTCGCGCCCTCGCCCACCGGTCCGCTGCATGCCGGATCCCTGGTCGCCGCGCTGGCCAGCTGGCTCGACGCCCGCGCCCATGGCGGCCGCTGGCTGGTGCGCATCGAGGACGTGGATGCACCGCGCTGCCCGCCCGGCCTGGATGCGCTGATCCTGTCGCAACTGGCCGCCTGCCAGCTGCTGCCCGACGAGGAACCCCTTTGGCAATCGCGCCGCGGCGCGCTCTACCAGGACGCGCTCGACCGGCTCGTGGCCAGCGGCCATGCCTACCCCTGCGCCTGCTCGCGCAGCGAGATCGCTCAGGCGCAGCCCGTCCGGCGCCACGGCGAACTGATCTACCCCGGCACCTGCCGCCAGGGCCTGCACGGCCGGCCGGCACGCGCCTGGCGTTTGCGGACCGACCAGCCCGGCCCCGTGGCCTGGACGGACCGCCGGCTCGGCCCGCAGCAGCAGGATGTGGAGCGGGCCGTGGGCGATTTCGTGCTGCGCCGTGCCGACGGGCTGTGGGCCTACCAGCTCGCCGTGGTGGTGGACGACGCCGACCAGGGCATCACCGACGTGGTGCGCGGCGAGGACCTGGCCGACAACACGCCCCGCCAGTTGCTGCTGCAGCGCGCGCTGGGCCTGCCCACACCGCGCTACCTGCACACCCCGCTGGTGCGCGGAGCCGACGGCGAGAAGCTGTCCAAGCAGAACGGCGCCCAGGCCCTGGATCTGGCCGATCCGGCGGCTGCGCTGCAGGCCGCCGCCCGCATGCTGGGCCTGCCCGAGGCGGCCGGCAGCCCGGCCGAACGGCTGGCGCGGTGGGCTGCGGCCTGGCCTTTCGTGTGACGGATTTCACGGTCGACGCGACAGGCCCGAAAACTTCATTTAGTTTTTTCGTTCGCTTGACCGCCTTGTCCTGGTACGGGCGCACCAGTGGCCTGTACCCCATCAACCGCAAGGAGTAAACCACCATGCTGAGCCTGCACACCAACGCGGCGTCGCTGACCGGTCAGAACACGCTGACCTCGACCAACAAGGCACTGACCACCTCGCTGACGCGCCTGTCCACCGGCTACCGCGTCAACTCCGCCATGGACGATGCTGCCGGCCTGCAGATCGCCACCCGCCTGAATGCGCAAACCCGTGGCATGGCCGTGGCCCAGCGCAACACGCAGAACGGCATCTCCATGCTGCAGACCGCCGAAGGCGCGCTGGAAGAGTCCACCAACATCCTGCTGCGCATGAAGGATCTGGCGACCGAAGCCGCCTCCGACACCGCCAGCACCGACGACCGCACCGCGATCAGCGCCGAACTGACGGCCCTGGAAGCCGAGCTGACCAACATCTTCACCAATACCTCGTTCGGTGGCCGCACGCTGTTCACGGGCGCCAACGCCCTGACCACCGCGACGCAGTTCCAGATCGGCGCCTCCGCTGCCGAAACCATGACGCTGGCCGGCCTGACCATCCCGACCACGTTCGCGAGCACCGTCACGGCCGTGACCGACGCGGCCACGGGTACCGCCGCGATCACGACGATCGACACCAAGATCACCGAGCTGAGCACGTTCCGCTCCGGCCTGGGCGCCATCGCCAACCGCCTGGACCATGTGTTCAACAACCTGGGCAACATGAGCACCAACACCGAAGCTGCCCGTGGCCGCATCATGGACGTCGACTACGCCTCCGAGTCGGCCAACATGACCACCAAGCAGATGCTGATGCAGGCCGGCACCTCCATGCTCAAGCAGTCCAACTCGATGTCGCAGCTGGCACTGTCGCTGCTGCAGTAAGCGGCCACGCCCTCCCTTGAAGCCAACCGCGATCCGGTTGGCTTTTTCATGCCCGCCACCGCGTCGCCAACACGTCCGCCGCCATGAGCCTGGAGCCGATCTCCGCCGCCAGCCGCGTCGCCGTGGTGCGCGCCGCCGCCCCGGGCCTGCAGGAGCGCGCCCCGCCGGACCCGGCGCTGACGCTGCGCCTGGTGCTGGGTGCCGGCGCCGCGGGCGAGAAGCTGGCACGCGGCGAGCACGGCCAGGTCTACCGTCTCGGCGGCGGCGACGCCCTGCCGCAGTGGCGCGAAGGCCAGACCGTGCTGGTGCAGGTGCTGCGCGCCGGCCCGCCGATGGAAGTGCGCGTGCTCGGCGTGCTGGCACCCGAGGGCGGCGCCACCGCCGGCCTGCACGAAGGCCCGGACCCCGAACCGCCCGCGCTGCGGCCCGACCAGGCGGCCATCCTGCGCCTGGCCGCGGCCGCCAACGACACCATGGCGCTGGCGGCCCACTGGCGCCAGCGCACGCTGGCCGCGCTGCAGCAGGCCGCCACCTTGGCGCCCGCGCATTCCAGCGTCGCCGGCACCGAACCCCCCGCCCCGCCCGGCACCGAAGCCGGCCTGCTGCTGCGCGTGCTGCCCTGGCACGGCTGGCCGCTCACGCTGTGGCTGGAGCAGCGGCGCTGGACCGGCGGCCCCAACCGCCGCGCACGCCGCCGCGCCGGCACCAGGCTGTGCATGTCGGTGACGCTGGCGCCGCTGGGCCAGGTGGGCCTCGTGCTGGATGTGCTGGACGTGCAGGTCGGCCTCACCCTCACCGTGACCGACGCCGCCAGCGTCGCGCCGCTGCGTGCCCAGGTCGGCGCCATCGCCGCGCGCATGGGCCGCGCCGGCCTGCGCCTCATGCGCTGCCATGTGCGCCACGACCCCGACTTCGCCGTGCCCGCGGCCGCCGCCACCCTGCCCGCCATCGGCAGCCATGAATTGCCGCTGGCCCTGTTCCGTGCCAGCACCGAGGCATTGGAAGCCCTGCGCCGCCATGTCGGCCGCGGCGCCAGATGAGCGCGCCAGCCACGCCGGGCCCGGCGCAGCACAGCGTCGAGGTGGCATCGCATAACATGGCGACACAAAAGTTTTCGCCACGGCCGCCCCTCTGGCATCGCCTGGCGGCGGTGCCGGCACCAGCGGGAGGCGCGATGAACCACAGGGCAGGCGACAACCCGGCTGCGCAGCAGCTGGCGCAGCTGCGTGCCCTGGACGACGTGATGGCGATCGCCGAATTCGCCCCCGACGGCACGCTGCGCCGCGCCAACACCCATTACCTGGCGCTGCTGGGCTGCACGGCCGACGTGGCCGTGGGCAGCCACCACAGCCGCTGGTGCACGCCGGGCACGGCCGCCAGCACCGACTACGCCGGCCTGTGGCAGGCGCTGCGGCGCGGCCAGGCCCAGGCCGGCCCCATCGAACGCGAGCGCATGGACGGCAGCAGCTGCTGGCTGCAATCCACCTACGCCCCCGTGCTGGACGCCAGCGGCGAGGTCACCGAGGTGCTGGAGGTGGCCGCCGACGTGACCGAGCGCCTGCTGCGCGAGCGCGCCGACGCGGCCCACCTGCGGCGCCTGTCGCTGGCGTCGGACACGAGCGATGCGGCCATCGTCGTGACGGACGCGCAGGCCCGCATCCTCTACGTCAACGCCGGCTTCACGCGGCTGTTCGGCTGGCGTGCCGACGAGGTGGCGGGCCAGGATGCGGTGGCCTGGCTGCTGTCCAACCAGGACGCCGTGGCCATCGAGGCCTTCCGGGCCACGCTGCGCACGGGCCGGCCGGTGGAGCGCGAGCGCATCGCCCTGGGCAAGAACGGCCAAAGCCACTGGGTCAAGGTCATCAGCCACCCGATCTTCGACGAGCTCGACGGCCGGCGCTACACCGTCTCCGTCTACACCGACATCACGCAGGCCAAGGTGCACGCCGCGCTGCAGCACCGCGTGCTGGAGGCCATGGCCCGCGAACGCCCGCTGACCGAGGTGCTGGAGCTGATCTGCCGGCAGGTCGAGCACCTGGCGCCCGAGGTCTGCGCCAGCATCCTGGAGGTGGACGAGCAAGGCCGGCTGCACCCGCTGGCCGCGCCCAGCCTGCCGACCGGCTACTCGCGCCAGCTCGACGGCCTGGCCATCGGCCCCATCGGCGGCTCCTGCGGCACGGCCGCCTGGCGCAACGCGCCCGTGATGGTCGACGACATCGCCACTGACCCGCTCTGGGCGCCCTACCGCGAACTGATCCTGCCGCTGGGCTACACCGGCTGCTGGTCCACCCCCATCCGCAACAGCCAGGGCGGCGTGCTGGGCACCTTCGCCTTCTACTTCCGCCAGCCGCGCAACCGGGCCAGCGCGGCCTTCCACCAGCGCCTGGTGGACAGCTGCACCCATTTGTGCGCGCTGGCGCTGCAGCGCGAACGCACGCGCCAGCACATCCGCCAACTCGCCTTCTACGACAGCCTGACCGGCCTGCCCAACCGCAGCCTGCTGCACGCCCGGGCCGACCAGGCCATCGCCGCGGCCGCGCGCAGCCGCGAGACGCTGGCCGTGCTGTTCGTCGACCTGGACCGCTTCAAGCAGGTCAACGACTCGCTGGGCCACCCGGCCGGCGACGCCGTGCTGCGCCATGCCGCGGCCCAGCTGCAGCTGGAACTGCGCGCCTCTGACATCGCCGGCCGGCTGTCGGGCGACGAATTCGTCGTCGTGCTGCCGCAATGCGACGCCGGACACGCGGCCGAGATCGCCGCGCGGCTGCAGGCCTTGCTGGCCGCGCCCTTGGCCGTGGGTGGCTCCACGCTGTCGGTCACCGCCAGCGTGGGCGTGGCCATGTTCCCGGAGGACGGCCGCACCATGGACGCACTGCTGCAGCGTGCCGACATGGCCATGTACCAGGCCAAGACCGGCGGCCGCGGGCGCTTCTGCTTCTTCAGCGCCGGCATGAACGACGTGGTGCAACAGCGGCTGGCACTGGAGACGGCGCTGCGCCAGGCCATGGGCACTGCGCAGATGCAGCTGCACTACCAGCCGCAGATCGACATGGCCAGCGGCCGGCTGCACGGCGTGGAGGCGCTGGCGCGCTGGACCCATCCCATGCTCGGCGAGATCGAGCCGGCGCGCTTCATCCCGCTGGCCGAGGAATGCGGCCTCATCGCCGAGCTGGGCCGCTGGGCCCTGCGCGAAGCCTGCCGCCAGCTGGCGCAGTGGCGCGGCGCGGGGCTGACCGTGCCCTCGGTCTCGGTCAACCTCTCGCCCACCAGCTTCCACGACCGCGAGCTCGCGCACAGCATCGCGCAGACGCTGGCGCAGCACGCGCTGGCGCCGCAAGACCTCATGCTGGAGCTGACCGAGAGCGTGCTGCTGGACACCCACCCCAGCACCCTGCAGACCATCGCCGAGGTGCGCGCGCTGGGCGTGCGCATGTCCATGGACGACTTCGGCACGGGCTATTCGAGCCTGAGCTACCTGCGCCGCCTGCCGGTGGACGAGATCAAGCTGGACCGGAGCTTCGTGGCCGACCTGGAGAGCGACGGCGCGGCGCGCGCGCTGAGCAATGCGGTGCTGGAGATTGGACGCAGCCTCAAGCTGACGGTGGTGGCCGAGGGGGTGGAAACCATGGCGCAGGACTCGCTGCTGCGGGCGCAGGGGTATGCGGTGGCGCAGGGGTATCTGGTGGCGCGGCCGATGCCAGGGAACGCGCTGAAGGCCTGGCTGGCGCAGGGCGTGGTGCCGCCGGCCGTGGCCTGAGGCCGCGGGGAGGCGTTCAGCCGCCGAAGAAGGGCTGCCCCCCGAACTCCGTCGGCGCGCGCGCGAGCGCCCGTCCTTGCAGGTACGTCACGGCGGCCTGGACACCGAGCTTGGGGCTGGCGAGCACCTCCACGCCGAGATCGCTCAGGAGTTCCGCAGCCGGCGCCATGGAGGCTTGCGCCAGCACGACCACATCGGCCCCCGAAGCCCCCGCGTGGACGGCCAGCGCGACCGCCGCAACATTCGCTGCGCGATCAGCGCGCAGGAAGTGCGACCACGCAACGGCAACGAGCAGGGCTGCAATTCGACCCGCGTCCGCGCTGCGGCCGCCGATGTGCGGATGAGCGCCGCCGTGGGAGCCAGCGTGCTGTCGAGAGCGGCGACGAGCAGGACGCGCGGCCCCAACGCGACGGCGCGGTCGGCCATGGCCCGGTCGATCCGGGTGGCGGCGAAACCCGCCCCCGTGGGCGTACGCTCGGCTGCGGCGCCGATGGTGGAGCAGGTACAGACCACGAGCGCTGCACCGCGGGCGGCGGCATCGGCCATCGCCGAATGGACGCGCGCGATGAGTGCGGGGTCGTCCGCTCCGACGCGCTGGGCCTCCACCAGCAGGTCTACGGCGACGACGTGCTCCACGTCGAGCGCCGGATCGATGGCCTTGGCCAGGTGCTCAAAGGTTTCGACGTGGACAGACGACGTGTGAAGAAAGGCGATGTGGCGGCGCATGGATGATCGCGGTGGGGTCGCCGCCGAGCGTGCGGCAACTCAGGCGGCCACGCCGAAAAGAGCCCCGACCAAGGCGGTGGTTCCCATGGCCAATGCGCCCCAGAAGGTCACTCGCGCGACGGGCACCAGCGCAGAGGAGCCCCCCACGCGAGAGGCCACGAAGCCGAGAACCGCGAGCGCCAGAAGCGAACCAGCGGCAATGCCCCATAGCCGCGCAGACGCCGGCAGAAGCAAAGCCACGATCAGCGGCAACGCAGAACCCACCGCAAATGTGGCGGCGGACGCCAGTGCAGCCTGGACGGGGTTGGCAGCCAGCGTGTCGGAGATGCCGAGCTCGTCTCGCGCATGCGCGGCCAGTGCGTCGTGTGCCATGAGCTGGGTCGCCACGTTTGCCGCCAGACTCTTTTCCAGGCCCCGCTTGACGTAGATCGCTGTCAGCTCCGCGTGCTCCTGCTTTGGATTCGCGGCCAGCTCGGACTTCTCGCGCGCCAGATCGGCGTTCTCCGTATCGGCCTGCGAACTGACGGACACGTATTCGCCCGCTGCCATCGACATGGAACCTGCCACCAGGCTGGCAACGCCTGTGATCAACATCGTCTTGGCGTCGGCGCCCGTCGCAGCAACGCCGACGAGCAGGCTTGCCGTGGAGATGATGCCGTCATTCGCGCCGAGCACAGATGCGCGGAGCCATCCGGTTCGGTGCGTGCGGTGGTGTTCGCTGTGTCTCATGTGGGTAGCGGGTCGATGCGTGGGTTGGCGATGCCTCGCGTTCGGCATCAGGGGCGAACCAGAGCGATGGCTCTTGGACGTCCCCCTCGATGGAACACGAAGGGACTTCCCCAATCCCGGCACGGTGTCCAGGCATCACGATCGACTCGCGGAAGCTCGATCTGAAACAGGAAAGGGCAGATCCATCGCAGAGATTACACGGGCGCAGCCTCCAGCTGACAGTGCCGACCGAGGGTGGAGACCATGGGACAGGACGTGCTGCTGCGGGCGCAGGGGTATGTGGTGGCGCAGGGTGACCTGGTGGCCAAGCCGATGCCGGGCGATGCGCTCGACCGCTGGCTGGCAGGCACCGCGCAGGGCTGATGCCGGCCAAGCCGCCATCCGATCCACGCCACGCCTGCGCGTGCCTGGCCGATGGCCACGCGCCTACCCGGGTGCGTGGCAGACGGCTTCGATGTTGTGGCCATCCGGGTCGAGCACGAAGGCGCCGTAGTAGTTCGGGTGGTAGTGCGGCCGCACGCCCGGCGCGCCGTTGTCGCGGCCGCCCGCGGCCATGGCAGCCGCGTAGAAGGCATCGACCACGGCACGCGACGGGGCGCGGAAAGCGATGTGGATCGGCGGATGGTTCGGACGGCCTGCGCTGATCCAGAAATCCGGCTTGGGCGGCTCGCCGAAGCCCGCCGTGTCGGTGTGGCCCGTTTCGGCCGCCGACAGTTCCATGACCATGGCGTAGCCCAGCGGGGCCAATGCGGATGTGTAGAAGGACTTGCTCTTGGGGAAGTCGCTGACGGTGATGCCGGTGTGGTCGATCATGGGGTTGGGTGGGGGTTGAGGTTGGTCGGCAACGTGACCGTCCAAACTGCGCGGGGCAGCTCAGACTTGGGGGCGGTTCACCCCGCCCCGGCGCCGCTCAACGCCGACTTGAGCGCATCCCAGTGCGGAAGCGGATGATCTATTTGCACCGCGCACCCAGTTTCTTCCATCAGTTGAATGACGACGGATATACCTTCACGTTCAAGCAAAGCCTGGGCGTGCAGCAGCGCGCTCCGCTTTCCATAAAGCCAACCCCGAAATTCTGCCGATGTGAGATGAACTGCCCTTTGCAGAGTGCAACCCAGCCTTCTCTTGAGATGAACTATTGCGGCCTTGTCTTCTGGGTCGATCGCACACGCAAGCACGTAATATCCGTCGCCCGCTGCAGCCAAGTCGTACCGGTCGTTGAGATGCTGTTGGACGTTCTGCCGGCTCCCGATCGCCTCCACTTCGCCAGAACTGGTGTTGACGAGATAGGCGTTGACTCCGACGTACTGCCGCTCTTGAATGCCCCGAAGCACGAAGTCTTCGCTGTTTGCGCGAACGATCCAATAGTCGCCTCGCTCCGAGAGGACACAGGACTGAATCGCAAATCTCTCGCCGCTTCGAGAGCAACTCTCGCATTTCGAAAGAACAATGGCTTTCGCCTGCTCAACGTCGATCATAAGGCCGCCCTTTGGAAAGCTGCTTGGCCGTGCGCATTGCGAGAATGCAAACCGCAATGGCTAAGACATTGAGATTGACATGGCGAGGCGGGGAGTTCCATCCCCACCCAATCTTCAACGAAAAAGGACCTATAAACGAAACGAAAAATGCGTCAGAAATGTACTCGAAACACTGAACAAGAAATGTTGCGAAGAGGAGCCAGAAGGCCCAAGGCTGCGCCTTTAGACCGTAGAGCCCGGCGACCAAGCTACCAATGCCAAGAGTAAAAAAGATCGCAATCCCAGGCGTCCGCAATGAATGTTCCGTCAGCATAGGGAGCAATATTGGCGTTGCCATGGTGAAAGCACCATTGACCAGGCCGAACCATGCAAGTGCTCTGGAAGACTTGGTAAGCGGTGCGCTCATTCTTGAATGCCCAACGCCCCAGTTAACCGGAAGCAATGTGCGCAGTACGTTGTTGTCCGGTTGAACGAATACGAAGGGACTTCCCCAGTCCCAACACGGTGTCCAGGCACCAAGATTGACTCGCGGAAGTTCAATCTGAAACGGAAAAGGGGAAGTCCATGGCGGAGATTACACGGGCGCCGGTGGCGCGGGCGAATACGAAGGGACTTCCCCAGTCCCAACACGGTGTCCAGGCACCAAGATTGACTCGCGGAAGTTCAATCTGAAACGGAAAAGGGGAAGTCCATGGCGGAGATTACACGGGCGCCGGTGGCGCGGGTAGGGTTGGATCTGTCCAAGCGGGTTTACCAGGTGCATGCAGTCGATGCGCAGGGGCGCATCGTGCTGGCCAAGGCCATGTCGGTGGATCGCTTCTTTGCGTGGTGCGCCGAATTGCCCAGCGGCTGCATCGTCGCTATGGAAACCTGTGGTGGCGCCCATCACGTGGCCCGTCGCTTGCGCCTGCTGGGTTTGGATGCCCGGCTGGTCGCTGGCCATTTCGTCACGCCGTACCGCATGGCCGGCAAGAGCGGCAAGAACGACGCCAACGATGCCGCTGCCATCTGCGAAGCCGCAGGCCGCCCGCACATGCGCTTTGTGCCGGTGAAGACCGCCGAGCAGCAAGGCCTGCTTGCCGTGCACCGGCTGCGCGAGGGCTTCAAGGAAGAGCGCACGGCGCTGATCAACCGCATCCGCGGCCTGCTGGCCGAGTTCGGGCTGCTCTTCGCCCAAGGCCCCGAGGCGCTGCGCCTGGTGCTGGCCAGCGTGATCGAGGATGCCAGCAACGAGATGCCCGGCGTTGCACGGATGGCGCTGCAGCGCGCGCATCTGCACTGGATCGACATCGACCTGCAGATCGCCTGGTGCGACGAGCGCATTGCGGTCCATGTGCGCGCGGACGCGCGGGCGGCCAAGGCGGCCACGCTGCTGGGCATCGGTCCGACCACGGCCTCGGCCCTGATCGCCAGCGTGGGCGAGTTCAGCCAGTTCGCCAATGCGCGTCAGTTCGGCGCCTGGCTCGGACTGGTGCCCAGCCAGAACTCCACCGGTGGCAAGGCCCGGCTCGGACGCATCACCAAACGCGGCGACGACTACCTGCGCACGCTGCTGATCCAGGGCGCCAAATCGGCGGTCATGAGCGCGGCCAAACGCAGCGACCGCATCAGCCAGTGGCTGGTCCAGTTGAAAGAGCGCGTGGGCTGGCAAAAGGCTGTCGTGGCGCTGGCCAACAAGAATGCGCGCATCTTGTGGGCCGTGCTCATGCGCGAGGGCGTGTTCGACCTCAACCATGTGCCCCAAATCCCGGCAGCCCGCCAAAAGCCGCAACCAGCGTAAATCGATTCCCTGAATTGGACGTGCGATAGCAGATACCCACCACAGGTCAGACCGGCGGCAGGTGAGCTCGATAACTCGTCCGTGCTTCAAGCACGAGGAACGAATGGAGTCCTGCCGAGCGGTTCGTATCTGGGGCATCGGACCAATTGGCCGACACAAGCCCGCCTGTAGATGTGCAGTCTGTCCTCTTGCGGTGGCTTCTGAATCCATCGTGCGTCTTCGATCAATGAATGCGAATACCGTTTTTCAGGAAGAACGCTTATGAGCCGCTCTTGACGAAGTGGGAAGTCCCTGTAGA
>NZ_LMMT01000024.1 GCF_001422365.1 Pseudorhodoferax sp. Leaf265
GAGCAGCGCCTTGGCATGAAGGTGGACTTCCTGTCGCTGGCCAAGGAGATCGCGCTGTCGCACCAGGAGAAGTGGGACGGCTCGGGCTACCCGCAGGCACTGGCGGGCGATGCGATTGCGCTGTCGGCGCGGCTCATGGCGTTGGCCGACGTGTACGACGCGCTGATCAGCAAGCGCGTGTACAAGCCGGCCTTCCCGCACGAGGAGGCCGTGCGCATCGTGGTGGAAGGCCGTGGCAAGCATTTCGACCCCGATGTGGTCGACGCCTTCCTGGCCGTGGCCGAGGATTTCCGCCAGATCGCCGCGGCGCACCGCGACGACGACTGACGGGGAGGGCGGGGCTTGGAGCGGCTGACAAGACGTTCAGGAGTTCGCAAACAGATGACGCAGCATGCCGGGGAAAGCAGAGCGACCGGATGTTTCGTGAAAGCCGTGCTGGTAGCGCTGCAGGGGCCGCACGGCGTGTGAAGCGCGTCGATGTGGGTGTACCGGCGATGTCTCAGCCGTACCAAGCCCAGAACCCAGATGCACAAGAAGACGCGCGGGATCAGGGCTGCTGCAGGTCGCGCACGAAGGCTTCGAGTTGCGCGGCCGACAGCGGCCGGCTGAACAGGTAGCCCTGGGCCTCGTCGCAGCCCTGCTGGCGCAGAAAGCGCAGCTGGGCTTCGGTCTCCACGCCTTCCGCGATGGTCTGCAGGCCCAGGCTGCTGGCCATGTGGATGACGGCGGCGACGATGGCGCGGTCGTCCGCGTCGACGCTGATGTCGCGCACGAAGGACTGGTCGATCTTGAGCTTGTAGGCGCGAAAGCGCTTGAGGTAACTCAGCGAGGAATGGCCGGTGCCGAAGTCGTCGATCGACACGCGCAGGCCGCGCTCGTGCAGCGCCTGCAGCACGGCGATGGCATGCTGTGGGTCCTGCATGGCGGCGCCTTCGGTCAGCTCCAGCTCCAGATCGGACGGTGCGAGGCCGGCCTCGCGCAGCACGTCGTCGATCAGCGCAGGCAGCTGTGTCTGCTGCAATTGCATGGCCGACAGGTTGACTGCCATGGTCAGGCCTGGCAGGCCGCGGTCGCGCCAGGCCTTGAGCTGGAAGGCTGCGTTGCGCAGTGCCCACTCGCCGAGCGTGTCGATGAGGCCGCAGGCCTCGGCCAGTGGAATGAATTCGGCCGGGGAGACATTGCCGAGTTCCGGATGGCGCCAGCGCAGCAGCGCCTCGACACCGGTCACATGGCCACTGCGCAGATCCACCATGGGCTGGAAGACCAGTGCGAACTGCTGGCGTTCCAGCGCGCGGCGTAGTGCGTTCTCCATGGCCAGTGCGCGCGCCGCCTCGCTCTGCATGGCCGGCGTGAAGAAGCGGTAGGCGCTGCCGCCGCTGCGCTTGGCCTGGTGCACGGCCGCATCGGCGCGCTGCGTGAGCGTGTCGAAGTCCTCGCCGTCCTGTGGGTACATCGCGATGCCGATGGAGGAGGAGATGCTCAGTTCGCGTTGCGCGATGTCGTAGACGGGTGCGGTGCGCGCCATGAGCTTGTCGGCCACATGGGCTGCGCCATGCACATCGGTATCGGGCAGCACGAGCATGAATTCGTCGCCGCCCAGGCGTGCGACCAGGTCGCGTTCACGCACGGCCGAGCGCAGACGCGTTGCCAGCGCGGCCAGCAGTTGGTCGCCGATGCGGTGCCCCAGCGAATCGTTGACGTACTTGAAGCGGTCCAGGTCCAGGTACAGCACGGCCAGCGGCTTGGTGCCTGCATGCGCCTGCGCGATCGCCTGCGTGGCAGCGCGCGCCAGCAGGGTGCGGTTGGGCAGGTTGGTCAGTTCATCGATGTCGGCCTGGCGCCACGCGCGCGAAGCACTCTCCGCGTACTGCGCGACCTGCTCCTGCAGCAGCTGCACCTGGCGTTGCAATGCGTCGGCAGGGTCCGCGGCCAGGCCGGCATCCGTCAACAGCCAGACCGTGCCGGCTTCCGGCCGGCCGGCGTGCTGCGCCTGCACGCGCGCATGGCAGCGCAGGGCGCTGCCGTCCTGGCGCTGCAACGTCAGCACCGTGCTGAACACCTGGCCGGCCTTCAGCGCGGCGGCGCAGCGGCGCTCCACCTCCACCCATTGCGCATCGTCCGCATGCCAGGCGCGCGAGGTCAGGCCCACAAGGTCCTGTGCAGCATGGCCCAGCATGTCGGCCAGCGCAGCGTTGCAGTACTGGATGCGCAGATCCCGCAGCCAGGCCACGCCGGCGGGCAGGGCGTCCAGCACAATGCGCAGTCCGTCGGAGGGCGTGAGGAGCGATGGAGAGTCGTGTGACGCGCGCAGCGGGCTGGCCATTGGGAGGATCAGTCTTCCAGGGGCGAGATGCCGACCACCACCAAGGACAGGTTGTCGCCGCCGCCGCGCGCACGCGAGCGTGCTTTGTCCACCAACAGTTCGGCGGCATCGCGCGGCGATACCGCCGCCAGCAGGGCGCCGAGCTCGGCGTCGTTGAAGTAGTGCCATAAGCCGTCGCTGCAGGCCAGCAGCACGTCGCCGGGTGCGAGTTGCGCGATGCGGTGTTCGTCCAGGGGGGGCTCGGCCTCGCTGCCCAGGCAGCCGATCAGGATGTTGGAATCGGGATGGACACGCGCCTGCTCTTCGCTCAATTCGCCGCGGTCTACGAGCGACTGCACGTACGAATGGTCACGCGTGCGGTGGATCAGCCGGCCCTGGTGGAAGTGGTAGATGCGCGAGTCGCCGACATGCGCCCACTGGCAGTCGCCCTTGGGCAGTACAAGGAAGGCTGCGATCGTGCTGTGCGGTTCCTGCTCGGCCGAGATGGCCGTCAGCTTGATCACCATGTGCGCCTGCGCGACCACGCTGCGCAGCAATGCCGCGCTGTCGTCGCCGACCGGGTCGAAGCGCTCGAACAGCTGCCGCGCGGTCAGCAGCACCTGGTCGGCGGCCTCACGCCCGCCGCTGCGCCCGCCCATGCCGTCGGCCACCACGCCGAGCAGACAGCCCTTGATGCGCGGATGCTGCAGCAGTGCCACCTGGTCCTGCTGGTACTGCCGATCACCCTTGTGGATGCCGGTCGCGGCGCTGATCCGGAATCCTGGAGGGAGCGGCTGGGGCATCGTGGGTGCTGGGCGTCTTGTAACGAGCGCGTATTATCAAACGATCCGGCGCATCTCCCGTGCACGCCGGCCCCCATCTTGTCTGCCAATCTCCACTCCCCCGAACGCCAGCTGATCGAGTTGCGCATCGAGCATGCCGACCTCGACGCCCTGGTGGACCGCATGGCCCACGCCACACCTGTCGACGAGTTGCTGGTGCAGCGCCTGAAGAAGCGCCGCCTCGCCCTGCGCGACCGCATCGCCCGGTTGGAATGGCAACTCGAGCCCAAGGAGCCTGCGTGAACCCAACGCCCGGCGCCGCGGTGCCGGCGCTGGTGCAGCAGGTGCGCGCGGCCTTCGCCGAAGGCGGCGTGCTGGCCCGCGCTGCCGAGCACTATCGGCCGCGCCAGGGCCAGATCGACATGGCCGAGGCCGTGGCCCGCACCATCGCGGATGGCGGCGCCCTGGTCGTGGAGGCGGGCACCGGCGTCGGCAAGACCTTCTCGTACCTCGTGCCGGCGCTGCTGAGCGGCGAGCGCGTGCTGGTTTCCACCGCCACCAAGACCTTGCAGGACCAACTGTTCGGCCGCGACCTGCCGCGCCTGCGCGATGCGCTGGGCCTGGCCTTGCGCGCGGCCCTGCTCAAGGGGCGCGGCAGCTACCTGTGCCTGCACCGCATGCGGCAGGCCGGCCAGACACTGGCCCGCGAGGAGACCGCGGCCTGGCGCATGCTGACCGCGGTGCAGCACTGGGCGACAGCCACGCGCACGGGCGATCTGGCCGAGCTGGCGGGCCTGGACGAGCGCTCGCCCATCACGCCGCTGGTCAGTTCCACGCGCGAGAACTGCCTGGGCAGCGACTGCCCCGATGTCCAGGCCTGCCATGTGTACCGCGCACGGCGCGAGGCCATGGCGGCCGACGTGGTGGTGGTCAACCACCACCTGTTCTTCGCCGACCTGGCGGTGCGCGAGTCGGGCATGGCCGAATTGCTGCCCACGGTGCGCGTGGCGATCTTCGATGAGGCGCACCAGCTCAACGAGACCGGCGTGCAGTTCCTGGGCCAGCAGCTGGGCACGGGCCAGTTGTTGGACTTCGTGCGCGACGCCCTGGCCACCGTGGGGCCGCTGGCGGGTGGCCTGGTCGACTGGCAGGCCGAACTGGAGCCCGTGGAACGCAGTGCGCGCGACCTGCGCATGCTGGCCGGGCCGGCGGCGCCGGGCACCCGCCTGCGCTGGCTCGGGCTGGCTCCCGAGGGGCTCGACGCGAGCGAATGGGCCGAGACCCTGCAAGCGCTCGCGGCGGCGTTGCAGCGCCTGTGCGGCTGGCTGGAGGGCGTGGTGGCCATGTCGCCCGACCTCGCGCGGCTGCACGCACGCGCAGCTGCGCTGGCCGAGCGTGTCGCGCAGTTCGCGGCGGTGGGGGCCGACGGCGTGGTGCGCTGGGTCGATGTGGGCCTGCAACTGCGGCTGGTCGAGGCGCCGCTGTCCATCGGCACCGCCGTGCACGCCCAGCTGTTGCAGCAGCCCGGCCGGTCTTGTGTCTTCACCTCGGCCACGCTGGGGGACGACCCGGGCCTGCGCTGGTTCACCGAGCCGTGTGGGCTGGAGCAGGCCGAGATCCTGCGCGTGGACAGCCCTTTCGACTACGCACGCCAGGCTGCTCTGTACGTGCCGCGCAGCTTGCCCAAGCCGGCCGATGCGGCCCACGGTGGCGCCGTGGCAGCGCTCGTCGCCGACGCGGCCATGCGGCTGGGCGGCCGCACGTTGGTGCTGACCACCACGCTGCGTGCGCTGCGCAGCATCGGCCAGGCGTTGCAGGCGCAACTGCAGGGGCAGATCGAGGTGCTGGTGCAGGGCCAGATGGCGCGCCAGCGCATCCTGGACCGCTTCCGCGAGGGCGGGCAGGGCGGCGCTGCGGGCTGTGTGCTGGTGGCCTCGGCCTCGTTCTGGGAGGGGGTGGACGTGCCGGGCGATGCGCTGCAGCTGGTGGTCATCGACAAGCTGCCGTTTCCGCCGCCGAACGACCCCTTGGTCGAAGCGCGGGCCCAGCAGATCGAGCTGGCCGGCGGCAGCGCCTTCAAGGAGTACTTCCTGGCCGAGGCTGCGGTGGCGCTCAAGCAGGGTGCCGGGCGGCTCATCCGCCGCGAGAGCGACCGCGGCGTGCTGGTCGTGGGGGATGCCCGGCTGGTGCAGATGGGCTATGGCAAGCGGTTGCGGGCGGCGCTGCCGCCCATGCGTCAGCTGCAGGACGAGGCCGAATTCCTGCAGGCACTGGACGATCTGGTCGCTACCAGACCTTCCACCACGGATCGTCCTTGGGCTTGAAGCCGCCACGCTGCACGAAGGCGCTCTGCGGGTAGTTGGTCTCCAGCACGCGGCGGGCATCGTCGCGCAGCTGGGTCATGCCCAGGGCTTCGTAGCTCTTGTAGATGATGTACAGCGCTTCTTCGAGGGCTGGCACTTCGCGGTAGTCGGCCAGCGCGATCTGGGCGCGGTTGATCGCCGCCACATAGGCGCCGCGCGTGTAGTAGTAGCGCGCCACATGCACTTCGTACTGCGCCAGCGAGTTGACGATGTAGTTCATGCGCTGGCGCGCATCGGGCGTGTAGCGCGAGTCCGGGAAGCGCGTCACCAGTTCCTTGAAGGCCTCGAACGAATCCTTGGCAGCCTTCTGGTCGCGCTCGGACAGGTCCTGCCGGCTGATGAACGCGAACATGCCCATGTTCTCGTTGAAATTGACGATGCCCTTCAGGTACAGCGCGTAGTCCAGCGCCGGGCTGGCCGGGTGCAGCTTGATGAAGCGGTCCAGCGTGGCGATGGCCTGGGCCTGCTCGTTCGACTTGTGGTACGCGTAGGCCTTTTCCAGCTGGGCCTGCTGGGCCAGCGGCGTGCCGGCAGCCCGGCCTTCGAGCTTCTCGAACAGCGTGATGGCGCGCTCGTAGCCGCCCGAGCCGAGCTCTTCCTTGGCCTCGCTGTAGATGCGGTTGGGGCTCCAGTTCGCGGTCTCGTCCACCGACTTGGTTGCGCAGCCCACCAAGGCAGCGGCCAGCAGCAGGGGCGCGAGCGCCGATAATTTGGAACGATGGAACACGGGCAGATCCCTTGAAAGAAGCGGCGGCAATTATATCGACCGCCCCCCCTGGCGACCCGATGGCGGAAGGCCCCGAGGACGAGCAGGGCTTGGCCGCCGAGGTGGAGCTGCGCCAGGTCGTGGTGGATGCCGGCCTGCACGGCCAACGGCTCGACCGGGCGCTGGCGACGCTGGTGTCGGAGTTCTCGCGCAGCTACCTGCAGCAACTGATCGAGGCCGATGCCGTGCAGTTGAACGGCCGGCCAGCGCGCAAGAGCGCGGCACGCGTGCACGTGGGCGATGCGCTGCAGGTGGAATTGCGGCCGACACAGCAGAGCCAGGCCTTCGTCGCCCAGGACATGGCGCTGGACACCGTGTACGAGGACGCCCACCTGCGCGTGCTGCACAAACCCGCGGGTTTGGTCGTGCATCCGGCGCCGGGCAACTGGAGCGGCACCCTGCTCAACGGCCTGCTGGCGCTGGATCCGGCCGCGGCCACGCTGCCGCGCGCCGGCATCGTTCACCGGCTCGACAAGGACACCAGCGGCCTCATGGTCGTGGCGCGCACGCGGGCCTGCATGGACGCGCTGGTGACCCTGATCGCGCAGCGCGCCGTGAGCCGCCAGTACCTGGCGCTCGCGCACCGGCCCTGGAGCGGCCCGGCGCACCGCACGGTGGATGCAGCCATCGGCCGCGATCCACGCAACCGCCTGCGCATGGCCGTGGTGGATCTCGCGCGCGAGGCGGGCAAGACCGCCCGCACGGACTTCGACTGCCTGGACCAGGTGGAGCAGGGGTGCTGGCTGCGCTGCACGCTGCACACCGGCCGCACCCACCAGATCCGTGTGCACGCGGCGTCGCTGGGCCATCCGCTGGTGGCCGACACCTTGTATGGCGGCGCGCCGGCCGCGGGCCTGTCGCGCCAGGCCCTGCACGCCTTCCGGCTCGCATTCGTGCACCCGATGACGGGCCAGGCCCTCGAGCTGTTCGCCCCCCTGCCTGGAGACATGCGCCAGGCGCTGGACGCCTGGGGGCTGCGCTACAATCCTTGACCAGCGCGCCTGGCCTGACCCAAGGTCGGCAGCGCGAATGCCAGATACGCCCGATGCGCTCGCCGAGGCGGCAACCAGTCCACCCAGACGCATCCGTGCCCGCACCGCCCCGGTGCTTTTCCCGGAACCGTAGCAGCCATGAATTCGGCAGAGGCCAAGCATGTCCTCGAGGCGGCCTTGATGTGTTCGCCGCAGCCCTTGCCTGTGCGCGAGCTGCGCGTGCTGTTCGACGACGTGCTCGGCGCCGACACCATCAAGACCCTGCTGGCCGAGCTGCAACTGGAGTGGGCCCAGCGGGGGTTGGAGCTGGTCAGCGTGTCCTCGGGCTGGCGTTTCCAGAGCCGGCCCGCGATGCGCGCCTACTTAGACCGCCTGCACCCCGAGAAGCCGCCGCGCTACACGCGCGCCGCGCTCGAGACGCTGGCCATCATCGCCTACCGCCAGCCCGCGACGCGCGGCGACATGGAGGACATCCGTGGCGTCAGCATCAACGCCCAGGTGCTCAAGCAGCTCGAAGACCGCGGCTGGGTCGAGGTGATCGGCCACCGCGAGACCGTCGGCCGCCCGGCCCTGTTCGCGACCACGCGCCAGTTCCTGGACGACCTGGGGCTGGAGTCGCTGGACCAGCTGCCCGTGGCCGACGATCCGGCCCAGCGTGCGCAGTTGATGGCGGCATTGGCCTCGGCCGATCCGGCCCAGGTGGCTTTGCCCATCGACGAGGTGGAGCCGGCCATGGACGCCGACGAGCCACCCACCCCCCCCGAACCTTCCCCCGACACGAACCCCGACGACGGCGCATCCCGCGCAGCGTCCGAACCAGCGGATCCCAGCCCATGAACGACATTCCCGGCACCGCGCCCGAAGGCGAAGACAACGGCGCGCACGCGGCGGCGCCGCCGCCCGCCGAACAGGCCGAACCGGTTGCAGAGCAGGCCGGGTTGGCGTCCCTATCCGAAGCGGCAGCCGGCCAGCCCGAGGCCGCGCCGCTCGAGAGCCGCTTTGCCGACGTGGTGTCTGGTCGCTTCGACGAGGACGAGGAGGCTGCCGACCTGGCCCCGCCCAAGCGCGTGCTGGCGCCGCAGCCCGAGACACCCAAGCTGCACAAGATCCTGGCCCAGGCCGGCCTCGGCTCACGGCTGGAAATGGAGCAGCTCATCACCGAGGGTCGCATCTCCGTCAACAACGAGCCCGCCCACATCGGCCAGCGCATCCAGTACGGCGACCAGATCAAGGTCAACGGCAAGCCCATCCGCGTGCGCATCGACGCGCCGCCGCCGCGTGTGATCGCCTACCACAAGCCGACCGGGGAAGTCGTGACGCACGACGATCCGCAGAACCGGCCAACGGTGTTCCGCAAGCTGCCCAAGCTGTTCCAAGGCAAGTGGCAGTCGGTCGGGCGGCTGGACCTCAACACCGAAGGCCTGCTGCTGTTCACCAACTCGGGTGAGCTGGCCAACAAGCTCATGCACCCGCGCTTTGGCCTGGAGCGCGAGTACGCCGTGCGCGTGCTGGGTGCGCTCAGCAACGAAGAGAAGCAGCGCCTGCTCGACGGCGTGCGTCTGGACGATGGCCAGGCGCAGTTCGGCAGCATCGAGGACGGCGGCGGCGAGGGGTCCAATTGCTGGTACCGGGTCACGATCTCCGAAGGGCGCAACCGTGAAGTGCGGCGCATGTTCGAAGCCGTTGGCCATGCCGTCAGCCGGCTGATCCGCATCCGCTACGGTGCGATGCAGCTGCCGCGCGGTCTCAAGCGCGGTGCCTCGCTGGAGCTGGACACGCGCGACATCCAGGCGCTGATGCATGCAGCGGGCGCGCAGGCGCCCCAGCCCCGTGCTGAGCGTGCGTCCGGTGGACGCAACCAGGCGCCCGACCGCCGTGGCGGTGGCCGCAATGCACGCGGTGGGCAGGGCCCGCGCCAGGGCGCAGGCGGCGAAGGCGGCATGCCTGCGCAACCGCGTGGCAACGGCGGTGGTCGCGGCAAGCGTGGCGGCCCCAATCCGGGCGGTGCTGGCAACGCCGGTGCGCGCCGCGACGCGGGCGGCCATTCCGAGGGTGCCATCCCCAATCCGCTGACGGTCAGTACCCCGGGCGGCCAGCGCCGCGCTCCGCGTGACGGCGGCGGAGGCGGTGGCAACGGTGGCCAGCCGGATCCGATGAAGACGTCTTTCGGCTACATCGGTGCCGACAGCTTCACGCGCCAGCGCCAGGGCCAGGGCCAGCAACGCCGTGGCGGCGGTGGTGGCGGCGGATCGCAGCGGCGCGGTGGCCGCGGCCGCTGAAGACCTGCATTTCCCTGGCGCGTGCGCAGCTTTCGAATACAGACATCCGCACGGGCTAAAATCACGGGCTTTGCGCGCTTCGGCGCGTTCGCTTTTTCTCAAACGATCCAAGCCTCACGGCTCAACCCAAGGACACTCCAAAAAATGGCACTCGAACGCACCCTCTCCATCATCAAGCCCGACGCCGTCGCCAAGAACGTGATCGGCCAGATCTACGCCCGTTTCGAAGCCGCCGGCCTGAAGATCGCCGCTGCCCGCCTGGTGCAGCTGTCGCGCGCCGAAGCCGAGCAGTTCTACGGCGTGCACAAGGAGCGCCCCTTCTTCAAGGACCTGGTCGAGTTCATGATCTCCGGCCCCGTCATGGTCCAGGTGCTGGAAGGCGAGAACGCGATCCTGAAGAACCGTGACCTGATGGGCGCCACAGACCCGAAGAAGGCAGCCGCCGGCACCATCCGCGCCGACTTCGCCGACAGCATCGACGCCAACGCCGTGCATGGCTCGGACGCTGCCGAAACCGCCCAGGTCGAAGTCGCCTTCTTCTTCCCGGGCCTCAACATCTACGCACGCTGAGATGCTACATCCCGCGCCTTGCCACCCCGCCCGGGGTCGTCGCCGGCGCGGGCTGAGCGCGGCGGGGGCTTCTGTATGAGCGCACCCGCCGTCAACCTGCTGGAGTTCGATCTCGACGGCCTCGCGGCCTTCTGCGAAGGCCTGGGCGAGAAGCGCTTCCGCGCCACCCAGCTGTTCCGCTGGATCCACCAGCGCGGTGCCAGCGATTTCAGCCAGATGAGCGACCTGGCCAAGTCGCTGCGCGGCAAGCTCGAGGGCGCTGCGCAGATCACGGCGCTGCCTGTCATCACCCAGAACATCTCGCAGGACGGCACCGTCAAGTGGCTGTTCGACGTCGGTGCGGGCGATGCGGTCGAGGCCGTGTTCATTCCCGAGGACGACCGCGGCACGCTGTGCATCTCCTCGCAGGCTGGCTGCGCCGTCGGCTGCCGCTTCTGCTCCACCGGCCACCAGGGCTTTTCGCGCAACCTCACGACCGGCGAGATCCTCGCCCAGCTGTGGTTCGCCGAGCATTTCCTGCGCAAGCACCTGGGCGTGGCCGAGCGCGTCATCTCCAACGTGGTGATGATGGGCATGGGCGAGCCGTTGCAAAACTATGCGGCCCTGGTGCCGGCCCTGCGCGTGATGCTGGACGACCATGGCTACGGTCTGTCGCGCCGGCGTGTGACGGTGTCCACCTCGGGCGTGGTGCCCATGATGGACCGGCTCGGCCAGGACTGCCCGGTGGCGCTGGCCGTGTCGCTGCACGCGCCCAACGACGCACTGCGCGACAAGCTGGTGCCGCTGAACCGCAAGTACCCGCTGGCCGAGCTGATGGAGGCCTGCCAGCGCTACCTCGCGCACGCACCGCGCGACTTCATCACCTTCGAATACTGCATGCTCGATGGCGTGAACGACCAGCCCGAGCATGCGCGCGAGCTCATCGCGCTCATCGAGCGCTACCGCACCGGTGGTGTCTGGTGCAAGCTCAATCTCATTCCGTTCAACCCGTTCCCGGCTTCGGGGCTCAAGCGCTCGCCGGCGCCGCAGGTCAGCGCCTTCGCCAAGCTGCTGCTCGACGCCGGCCTGGTCACCACGGTGCGCAAGACGCGCGGCGACGACATCGACGCCGCCTGCGGCCAACTGGCCGGCGATGTGAAAGACCGCACGCGCGTGACCCAGCGCATTGCGCTGCAACGCCAGGTGCCGCTGCAGGTGGTCGCGGCGCCGCCAGAGGGAAGCTGAAACGATGCGCATGACGACGCACCTGCCCGGCAGCACGCTGGCCCTTGGTCTCGTCGGCCTGGCGCTGTCCGGCGCGGCGTTGCTGTCCGGCTGCGCCGCCCCGGCCGGCGGCGCGCGCGGCACCGACCCCTCGGGCGTCGTGCTCCCTTCGGAGGAAACGGAGGCGCGCAAGCGGGCCCGCGTGCGGCTCGAACTGGCCTCGCGCTATTTCGACCAGGGCCAGACCAATGTGGCGCTGGAGGAGGTCAAGCTCGCGCTGGCCACCGATCCCAGCTTCGCCGAAGCCTTCAACCTGCGCGCGCTGGTCTACATGCGGCTCAACGACCTGGCGCTGGCCGAGGAGAGCTTTCGCCAGGCCCAGCGGCTGAGTCCGCGCGATCCCGGCACGGCCCACAACTACGGCTGGTTCCTGTGCCAGCAGAGCCGCTACGACCAGGCCGTGGCGCAGTTCGCCGTGGCGCTGGAGCACCTGACCTATACCGACAAGGCCAAGACCTGGCTGGCGCAGGGCATGTGCCAGCAGCGGGCCGGCCAGGTGACCGAGGCCGAGCGCAGCCTGATGCATTCGTACGAACTCGATCCGGCCAACCCGATCACCGGGTACAACCTGGCGCAGTCGCTGTTCAAGCGCGGCGACCAGCAGCGCGCGCAGTTCTACATCCGCCGCATCAACAACAGCGAGTACGCCAACGCCGAGTCTCTGTGGCTGGGCATCAAGGTCGAGCGCAGCCTGGGCAACCGCCAGGCTGCCGAGCAGCTGGGCACGCAATTGCGCAACCGTTTCGTGCAGTCCCGCGAGTACATGGCTCTGGAGCGCCAAGCTTTCGATGAGTGACAAGAACCTTTCCCCCGACGTGGCCCCCCCACCTTCCGACCAGGCCAGCAGCGGCGCACAGCGCGCCGGAGCCATGCTGCGCCAGGCACGCGAGGACGCAGGCCTGCATGTGGAGGCCTTGGCCGTCGCCCTGAAGGTGACGGTCAAGAAGCTGGAGGCCCTGGAGGCCGGCCGCATCGATCTGTTGCCCGATCCCACCTTCGCGCGTGGGCTGGCGGCCAGCATCTGCCGCGGCCTCAAGCTCGATCCCAAGCCCGTGCTCGACCTGATGCCCGGCATTGCGGGCGAGCGCAGGGCCGTGTCGCCGCCGGCCATCAACGCGCGCTTCGAGCCCGGTGCCGCAGCGTCGGGCAGCGCCGCGCTGCGCAGCAGCCCGAGTCCGGCGATGTGGATCGTGGCCGTGCTGCTGCTGGGTGCGCTGGCCATCTACCTGTGGCCGGGCATGGGCAACAGCCCGGCCGATGCCGACAGCGGGTCTGCCGCCACGCCCTTGGGCGCGCCGAGCACCGTGACCGAGAGCGTGACGGCAGAGCCGGCACCGGCCACGGCACCGACCGTGACCGAGCCGGCGCTGGCTGCCAGCGCTCCGGCTGCACCGGCGCCGGCCGCGGTGGCCGCGCCCGCGCTGCTGCAGTTCGTCGCCAAGAGCGAGACCTGGGTGCAGGTGACCGATGCGACCGGCGCCACGCCGCTGCGCCGCAGCCTCGTGGCCGGCGAGACCGTGACCGCCACCGGCACGCTGCCCTTGGCCGTGGTGGTGGGCCGCATCGATGCGGTCGAGGTGCAGGTGCGCGGCGAGCCACGCGACCTGCGCGCCATCGCCAAGAACAACGTCGCACGTTTCGAGGTGAAGTGACCATGCCGGACGCCGTCGATCCCAGCATCCCCTGTGCCATCGAGCCTGTGGCTCCGGCCGCGCGCCGCAGCCTGCAGGCCGAGGTCCGTTGGAAGGACCATCTGCTCACGCTGGGCGGCGATGCGCCCGTGCGCGTGCAGTCCATGACCAACACCGACACGGCCGACGCCATTGGCACCGCGATCCAAGTCAAGGAACTCGCGCTGGCGGGCTCCGAGATGGTCCGCATCACGGTCAACACGCCCGAGGCGGCCGAAGCTGTGCCGCACATCCGCGAGCAGCTCGACCGCATGGACATCCATGTGCCGCTGATCGGCGACTTCCACTACAACGGCCACCGGTTGCTGACCGACTTCCCGGCCTGCGCGGAGGCCCTGTCCAAGTACCGCATCAACCCCGGCAACGTGGGCAAGGGCGACAAGCACGACAGGCAGTTCGGCCAGATGATCGAGGCCGCCATGCGCTGGAACAAGCCGGTGCGCATCGGCGTCAACTGGGGCAGCCTGGACCAGGAGCTGCTGGCCAGCCTCATGGACGCGAACAGCGCGCGCGCGCAGCCGCTGGACGCCAAGCAGATCATGTACGAGGCGCTGATCACCTCGGCCATCTCCTCGGCCCAGCTGGCCGAAGGCATGGGCATGGCAGCGCAGCAGATCATCCTGTCGTGCAAGGTCAGCGGTGTGCAGGACCTGATCACGGTCTACGGCGAACTGGCGCGCCGCTGTCGCTACCCGCTGCACCTGGGCCTGACCGAGGCCGGCATGGGCACCAAGGGCACGGTGGCTTCTTCGGCCGCGCTGGCGGTGCTGCTGCAGCAGGGCATCGGCGACACCATCCGCGTGTCGCTCACGCCGCAGCCGGGCGAGGCGCGCACGCAGGAGGTGGTGGTGGCGTCCGAGATCCTGCAGGCCCTGGGCATGCGCAGCTTCGTGCCCAGCGTGACGGCCTGCCCGGGCTGCGGCCGCACCACCAGCACCACCTTCCAGGAACTGACCAAGCAGATCGACGACTTCCTGCGGCTGCAGATGCCGGTTTGGCGCAACCGCTATCCCGGCGTGGAGAAGCTCAAGGTCGCCGTGATGGGCTGCATCGTCAACGGCCCGGGCGAGAGCAAGCATGCCGACATCGGCATCAGCCTGCCCGGCACCGGCGAGGCCCCGGCCGCGCCCGTCTTCATCGACGGCGAGAAGGCCATGACGCTGCGCGGCGAAGGCATCGCGCAGGAGTTCCAGCAGGTCGTCGAGAACTACATCGAAAAGCGTTTCGGCCAAGGCTCCACGGCCGTCGCCTGAACAACCGGATTCCCATGGCTGACAAGATCAATGCCGTCAAAGGCATGAACGACATATTGCCGGCGAGCGTGCCGCGCACCGACAAACTGCCCGACTCGGCGCTGTGGCACTGGTTCGAGAGCACCGTGCGCGAGGTGATGGCGCGCTACGGCTACCAGTACATCGTGACGCCCGTGGTCGAGCCCACGGCGCTGTTCGTGCGCGGCCTGGGCGAGGTGACCGACATCGTCGAGAAGGAGATGTACTCCTTCACCGATTCCATGAACGGCGACAAGCTCACGCTGCGGCCCGAGGCCACGGCCGGCATCGTGCGCGCGATGGTCGAGCACAACGCGCTGTACAACGGTCCGCTGCGGCTGTGGACGGCGGGCCCGATGTTCCGCCACGAGCGGCCGCAGAAGGGCCGCTACCGCCAGTTCCACCAGCTCGACGTCGAGGCCCTGGGCTTCGCCGGCCCGGACGTGGACGCCGAACTGATCCTGCTGGTGCGCGCGCTGTGGAAGCAGCTGGGTCTCGTCGAAGGCCAGCACGTGCGGCTGGAACTCAACAGCCTGGGCCAGCCGGCCGAGCGCCAGGCGCACCGCGATGCGCTGGTGCGCCACTTCGAGGCCCATGCCGAGCTGCTGGACGAGGACGCCAAGCGCCGCCTGCACAGCAATCCGCTGCGCATCCTGGACACCAAGAACCCGGCCATGCAGGCCATGGTCGAGGCCGCACCGCAGCTCATGGACTTCCTGGGCGACGAGTCGCGCGCGCACTTCGACGCCGTGCGCGCCGTGCTCGACGCCGCTGGCCTGGAATACCGCGTGAACCCGCGCCTGGTGCGCGGCATGGACTACTACAACCTCACGGTGTTCGAGTGGGTCACCGACCAGCTGGGCTCGCAGGGCACGGTCTGCGGCGGTGGCCGCTACGACGGGCTGATCGCGCAGATGGGCGGCAAGAGCGCGCCGGCCGTGGGCTTCGGCCTGGGCATCGAGCGCCTGCTGCTGCTGATCCAGGGCCTGGGCCTGGCGGTGCCCGATGCGGCGCCCGCGGCCTACGCCATCGTCACCGCGCCCGAGCTGCTGCCGCGGGCCATGGTCGTCCTGGAGCAGTTGCGCGAGACCGGCCTCAAGGTCGTGCTGCATGCCGGCGGCGGCAGCATGAAGTCGCAGTTCAAGAAGGCCGATGCCAGCGGCGCGCAGCACGCGCTGATCTTCGGTGCCGACGAAGCGGCGGCCGGCGAGCTGACCGTCAAGGCGCTGCGCGACGGGCAGGGCGCCCAGCAGCGCCGCTCTCTTTCCAATGTGGCCGAGTGGGCCGCATCCCTACAATCGCGCGCTTGATTTCGTGCGCTGACCGCGCCTTTCGCTCTTCCTCATGGCAAAACATCTCGATCTCGAAGAACAGGAACAGCTCGACCAGGTCAAGCACCTGTGGCAGCGCTACGGCAATGCCATCACCTGGCTGCTGATTCTGGTCCTCGCCGGTTTTGCCGGCTGGAACGGCTGGCAGTACTGGCAACGCAACCAGGCGGCCAAGGCCGCCGCGCTGTACGACGAAGTGGACCGCGCGGCCAAGGCCGGCGACACCGCCCGGCTGGAGCGGGCCTTCGGCGACATCCGCGATGGCTACGGCAGCACCACCTACGCGCAGCAGGCTGGCCTGCTGGCCGGCAAGGTCCTGCAAGAAAAGGGCAATGCCGACGCCGCGAAGGCGGCGCTGGGCTGGGTGGCCGAGAAGTCTTCCGACCCCGCCTACCAGGCCCTGGCCAAGCTGCGCCTGGCTGGCTTGCTGTTCGATGCCAAGGCCTATGACGACGCCTTGAAGCAGCTCGGCGGCGACTTCGCCGGCGAGTTCGCCGCGCTGGCGGCAGACCGCCGAGGCGACATCCTGGCCGCACAGGACAAGAAGGCGGAGGCGCTCGCGGAGTACCGCAAGGCCTACGCCGGCCTGGACGCCCGGTCGGGCTACCGCCGCATGGTCGAGGTCAAGCTCAACGCGATGGGCGTCGACCCGACGACCACTGCCACCACCGGAGCCGCCAAATGATGGCGCGTCGCCTCACCAGCCGCCTGGCGTCCACCGCGACGCTGCTGGGCCTGACGGCCGCCCTGCTGGCGGGCTGCGGCAGCGGCGGCAAGCCCAAGCCGGCGGAACTGGGCCCCAACCCGGGCCTGCTCGGCGTGCGCCAGGTCTGGACCGCCAAGATTGGCGAGATCGGCTACCCGCTGGACGTGCAGGTCACGGGCCAGCAGGTGGCGCTGGCCAGCAGCGACGGCACGGTGCTGGCGCTGGACGCGCGCACCGGCCGCGAACTGTGGCGCGCGGCCACCAAGGCCAAGCTGTCGGCCGGTGTGGGCAGCGACGGCCAGCGCACGGCCGTGGCCACGCAGGCCAATGAGATCGTGGCCTTCGAGGCCGGGCGCGAACTGTGGCGCCAGAAGCTGCCGGCCCAGGTCGCCACGGCGCCCTTCGTGGCCGGTGGCCGCGTGTTCGTGCTGTCGGCCGACCGGTCGGTCACGGCGCTGGACGGCGCCAGCGGCCGCCGCCTGTGGACCCAGCAACGCCCGGGTGATCCGCTGGTGCTGCGCCAGAGCGGCGTGATCCTGGCCATCGGCGACACCTTGGTCGTGGGACTGTCCGGCCGGCTGGTCGGCCTGAACCCATTGAACGGCCAGGTGCGCTGGGACGTGCCCGTGGCCACGCCGCGTGGCACCAACGACGTGGAGCGCCTGGTCGACCTGGTCGGCCGCGTGAGCCGCGTCGGCGACTCCGTCTGCGTGCGTGCCTTCCAGATCGGTGTGGGCTGTGTGGATGCAGCGCGCGGCAACCTGGTCTGGACCAAGCCTTCGTCGGGCTATGTGGGAGTGCATGGCGACGACCGCATGGTCTACGGCCCCGAAAGCGACGGCAAGCTCGTCGCCTGGAGCCGCAGCAACGGCGCGCAGGCCTGGGCGACCGAACGCCTGCGCTACCGGCAGCTGACGGCGCCGCTGGCGCTGGGCCGTTCGGTCATCGTCGGCGACGAGACCGGCCTTGTGCATTTCCTGTCGCGCGAGGACGGCTCGCCGCTCACGCGCGTGAGCACCGATGGCTCGCCCATCGTGGCCGCCCCGGTCGTGGCTGGCGACACCCTGGTGGTCGTCACGCGCAACGGCAACGTGTACGGCTACGCGCCCGAGTGAACTGGACAAGATGAAACCCGTCATCGCCCTGGTGGGCCGACCCAATGTCGGCAAGTCCACGCTGTTCAACCGGCTGACGCGTTCGCGCGACGCCATCGTGGCGGACTTCGCCGGGCTCACGCGCGACCGCCACTACGGCAATGGCAAGCAGGGCAAGCACGAGTACATCGTCATCGACACCGGCGGCTTCGAGCCCACGGCCGAGAGCGGCATCTACAAGGAGATGGCCAAGCAGACGCGCCAGGCGGTGGCCGAGGCGGATGTGGTGATCTTCGTGCTCGATGCGCGCGGCGGCCTGTCGGCCCAGGACCACGACATCGGCAACTACCTGCGCCGCCTGGGCAAGCCCTGCGTGCTGGCGGCCAACAAGGCCGAAGGCATGCACGACGGCCAGCAGCTGGTGGAGTTCTTCGAGCTCGGCCTGGGCGAGGTGCATGCGGTGTCTGCCGCGCACGGCCAGGGCGTGCGCACGCTGGTCGAGCTGGCGCTGGCGCCGCTGGGCCTGCCGGAGGATCCCGCGGAGGCTGCGGACAATGAGCCCGGCGTGATCCGCTTGGCCGTGGCCGGCCGGCCCAACGTCGGCAAGTCCACGCTGATCAACACCTGGCTGGGTGAAGAGCGGCTGGTGGCCTTCGACATGCCGGGCACCACGCGCGACGCGATCAGCGTGCCGTTCGAGCGCCACGGCCAGCGCTTCGAACTCATCGACACGGCTGGCCTGCGCCGTCGCGGCAAGGTGTTCGAAGCGATCGAAAAATTCTCAGTCGTCAAGACGCTGCAGGCCATCGAGGGCGCCAACGTGGTGCTGCTGCTGCTCGACGCCACGCAGGGCGTGACCGACCAGGACGCCCACATCGCGGGCTACATCCTGGAAAGCGGCCGCGCCGTGGTGGTGGCCATCAACAAGTGGGATGCCGTGGATGCCTACCAGCGTGAGCTCGTGCAGCGCTCCATCGAGACCCGGCTGCCCTTCCTCAAGTTCGCTGCGCTGCATTTCATCTCGGCCAAGAAGCGCCAGGGCATCGGGCCGCTGTGGGGTGCCATCGCGCAGGCGCACAAAGCCGCCATGTGCAAGATGTCGACGCCGGTGCTCACGCGCCTGCTGCTGGAGGCGGTGCAGTTCCAGTCGCCCAAGCGCAGCGGCATGTTCAGGCCCAAGATGCGCTATGCGCACCAAGGCGGCATGAACCCGCCCATCATCGTGATCCATGGCAACTCGCTGGAGCACGTGACCGAGGCCTACAAGCGTTTCCTGGAAGGGCGGTTCCGCAAGGAATTCGACCTGACCGGCACGCCGCTGCGCATCGAGATGCGCACCTCGTCCAACCCCTTCGCCGACAAGACCGACCGTTGATGCGGCGAGCCTGGTGCACCGCGCAGGTGCATGCGGCGGGCGTGTCTCAACACGCAATCTAAGGACATCAGTGTTTCTACGGAGGGTGCCCACCCTCTGTGGTATGGTCCCCTTCTTCCAAATAACAACGGTTTGAACACGGAGGATATCGTGAGCAACAAAGGTCAACTTTTGCAGGATCCTTTCCTGAATACGCTGCGCCGCGAGCATGTGCCGGTGTCGATCTACCTGGTCAACGGCATCAAGCTGCAAGGCCAGATCGAGTCGTTCGACCAGTACGTCGTCCTGCTGCGCAACACGGTGACCCAGATGGTGTACAAGCACGCCATCTCCACCATCGTTCCGGGTCGCGCCGTGAACTTCCAACCGGCACAGGACGACAACGCGGACGCCGCGGCCTGACGTCCTGCCGCCGGCACTTGTGTGTCGGCTCCCCGCGCACCACCCAGGGTGGTGCGCACATTCGGTTCTCTCCGATTGACTGAAATTCCTGTTGCGGACGCTGCGGCGGCCTCTGCCATTTTGGTGGGAGTCGATTTCGGCCTTCCGCATTTCGACGCCGAGCTTGAAGAGCTCGGCCTGCTGGCCCAGACCGCCGGGCTGCAGCCCGTGGCCCGCGTCACCTGCAAACGCAAGGCGCCCGATGCCGCGCTGTTCATCGGCAGCGGCAAGGCCGAAGAGATCAAGCTGCTGGCGCGCATGCACAAGGCGACCGAGGTGCTGTTCGACCAGGCCCTGAGCCCGGCCCAGCAGCGCAACCTCGAACGTGCGCTGGAGCTGCCGGTCAACGACCGGACCATGCTGATCCTGACGATCTTCTCGCAGCGTGCGCGCAGCCACGAAGGCAAGTTGCAGGTCGAGCTGGCACGGCTGCAATACCTGTCGACGCGCCTGGTGCGGCGTTGGTCCCACCTGGAGCGCCAGCGCGGGGGCATCGGCACGCGCGGCGGCCCGGGCGAGCGCCAGATCGAACTGGACCGCCGCATGATCGGCGAGTCCATCAAGCGCACACGCGAGCGCCTGTCCAAGGTCGTGCGCCAGCGCGGCACGCAACGGCGCCAGCGCGAGCGGCGCGACGCGTTCACGATCTCGCTGGTGGGCTACACCAACGCCGGCAAGTCCAGCCTGTTCAACGCGATGGTCAAGGCGCGCGCCTACGCCGCCGACCAGCTGTTCGCCACGCTGGACACGACCACGCGCCAGTTGTACCTCGGCGAGGCAGGGCGGTCGGTGTCGCTGTCGGACACCGTGGGGTTCATCCGCGACCTGCCGCACGGCCTGGTCGATGCGTTCCGCGCGACCTTGCAGGAGGCGGCCGACGCCGACCTGCTGCTGCATGTGGTCGATGCGTCCAACCCGCACCATCCCGAGCAGATGGAGGAAGTCCGTCAGGTGCTGGCCGACATCGGTGCCGACGAGGTACCGATGCTGCTGGTGTTCAACAAGCTCGATGCGCTGACACCCGAGCAACGCCCGCTGCATTTGGCCGACACCGTGGAGATCGATGGCCGGCAGATCGGGCGGGTCTTCGTCAGCGCGCGGACCGGCGAGGGCATGCCTGCGCTGCGTGCGGAACTTGCGCGCCGCGCAGAGCAGATCGCGCCCGCGCAGGCCGCTGATTCCCCTGGGTATGATGAGGCCGATCCCCGTTTCGGCACAATCGTCCGTTGACCAAAAGAGACCAGAGCGCATGAACCTTTCTTCTCGGCCGTCGGCTTGGGCAGGCCTTCCCGGCCGCATCCGCGGCATGTTCAATCTGAACGATCCCCGCTGGGGCCGTGGAGACGACAAGGCGAGTGATTCGGACGAGAAGCCCGACACGCGCCGTCCCGACAGCAACGAGCGTCCCTACGAGCCTCAGCGCCCCACGCCCAACCGCGGTGGCAACCAGGGCCCGCCGGATCTGGACGAACTCTGGCGCGACTTCAATCGCAAGCTCGGCGGCCTGTTCGGCGGTGGTCGCAACGGTGGCCGCGGCAACATGGGCTCGGGCAACGGCGGAGGCTTCCAGCCCGACATGAAGGGTGCCGGCATCGGCATCGGCCTGATCGGAGCGGTCGCTGTGCTGATCTGGTTGGGCACCGGCTTCTTCATCGTGCAGGAAGGCCAGCAGGCCGTCATCACGCAGTTCGGCCGCTACCACTCGACCGTGGGCGCCGGCTTCAACTGGCGGCTGCCGTACCCGGTCCAGCGTCACGAGCTGGTGTTCGTGACGCAGATCCGTTCCATCGACATCGGCCGCGACGTGATCATCAAGGCCACCGGCCTGCGCGATTCGGCCATGCTGACCGAAGACGAGAACATCGTCGAGATCCGGTTCGCGGTGCAGTACCGCCTGAATGATGCGCGCGCCTTCCTGTTCGAGAGCAAGGACCCGACCGCGGCCGTGGTGCAGGCGGCCGAGACGGCCGTGCGCGAAGTGGTCGGCAAGATGCGCATGGACTCGGCCCTGGCCGAGGAGCGTGACCAGATCGGCCCGCGCGTGCGCACGCTGATGCAGACCATTCTGGACCGCTACAAGGTCGGCATCGAGATCGTCGGCATCAACCTGCAGCAGAGCGGCGTGCGCCCGCCCGAGCAGGTGCAGGCCGCGTTCGACGACGTGCTCAAGGCCGGCCAGGAGCGCGAGCGCGCCAAGAACGAGGCCCAGGCCTATGCCAACGACGTGATCCCGCGCGCCACCGGTACCGCGTCGCGGCTGATGGAAGAAGCGCAGGCCTATAAGTCGCGTATCACGGCCCAGGCCGACGGTGATGCGCAGCGCTTCCGCTCGGTGCTGGCCGAGTACCAGAAGGCGCCGCAGGTCACGCGCGATCGCCTGTATACGGAGACCATGCAGCAGGTCTATGCCAACGTCACCAAGGTGATGGTGGACTCGCGCCAGGGCTCCAACCTGCTGTACCTGCCGCTGGACAAGCTCATGCAGGCGTCCGGCCAGTCGGCCAGCGTCATCGGTGATCCGGCCCTGGCAGGCAGTGGCCAGGCCACGTCGAGCGCACCGGCGGCACCGCCTTTGTCCAGTGGCGACCTGCGTGCCCGCGACGGCCGCACCCGCGAACGTGATTTGCGCTAGGAGACGCGCCAAGTGAACAGAATCGGATTCATCGCATCCTCGCTGCTGGTGCTGCTGGCACTGGCGAGCTCCATGCTGTTCGTGGTGGACCAGCGCCAGTACGGCGTGGTCTACGCGCTCGGCCAGATCAAGAAGGTCATCACCGAGCCCGGCCTCAACTTCAAGATGCCGCCGCCGTTCCAGAACGTGCGCTACCTCGACAAGCGTCTGCTGACGCTGGAGAGCAGCGACTCCGAGCCCATGCTGACGGCCGAGAAGCAGCGCGTGGTGATCGACTGGTACATCCGCTGGCGCGTGACCGATCCGTCGGAATACATCCGCAACGTGGGCCTGGACGAAAGCGCCGGTGCCAACCAGCTGAACCGCGTCGTGCGCAATGCGTTCCAGGAAGAGATCAACCGCCGCACCGTGCGCGACCTGCTGTCCTCGCGGCGCGAGGAACTCATGGCCGACGTCAAGCGCGAGGTGCTGGAGGTCGTGCGCGGTGGCCGCCCCTGGGGCATCGACGTGGTGGACGTGCGCATCACGCGTGTCGACTACGTGGAGTCCATCACCGAGTCGGTCTACCGCCGCATGGAAGCCGAGCGCAAGCGCGTCGCCAACGAATTGCGCTCCACCGGTGCGGCCGAAGGCGAGAAGATCCGCGCCGAGGCCGACCGCCAGCGCGAGGTGACGATCGCCAACGCCTACCGCGATGCGCAGAAGGCCAAGGGTGAGGGCGACGCCCAGGCCGCGGCGCTGTACAGCGACGCCTTCGGCCGCGACCCGCAGTTCGCACAGTTCTACCGCAGCCTGGAAGCCTACCGCGCGAGCTTCAACAAGAAGAGCGACGTGATGGTGGTCGACCCCTCGTCCGACTTTTTCCGGGCCATGCGCGGGGCGAACCAGCCCGCTCCAGCCGGCCGCTGAGCCGCGGCCGCGCCCCGTGGACACCCTCTGGGCGGCACTGGCCTTGGTGCTGGTCATCGAAGGCCTGATGCCGTTTCTGTCGCCGGGTGGCTGGCGCCGCATGTTCATGCAGGTGCTGCAGCTGTCTGACGGGCAGATCCGCTTCTTCGGCATGTGCGCCGTGCTGCTGGGCTTGCTGCTGCTGGCCCTGTTGTCCTGAGTCCTCGTCGCTCGGACTATCTGGCCTCAATCCGAGGCCGGTAGAATCCCTTTTTTAACAGCGCACTGATTTCCATGTCTGCCTGGGTCCTGCCGGATCACATCGCCGATGTATTGCCTTCCGAGGCCCGGCACATCGAAGAACTCCGCCGCGAATTGCTGGACACCGCTCGGGGCTACGGCTACGAGCTGGTGATGCCGCCGCTGCTGGAGCACCTGGAATCGCTGCTCACCGGGACCGGCGAGGCGCTGGATCTGCTCACCTTCAAGTTGGTCGACCAGCTGTCCGGCCGCATGCTGGGTCTGCGCGCCGACACCACGCCGCAGGTGGCGCGCATCGACGCGCATCTGCTCAACCGCCAGGGCGTGGCCCGGTTGTGCTACTGCGGCCCCGTTGCCCACACCCGCCCCGACCGTGCCTACGCCACGCGCGAGCCGCTGCAGTTCGGTGCCGAGATCTATGGCCACGAGGGCCTGGAAGCCGACTTCGAGGTGCTGCTGCTGGCATTGGACTGCCTGTCGGCTGCCCAGTTGCGCGACCTCACGGTGGACCTGTCGGACGCGCGCATCGTGCAGGCCTTGCTCGCCGACAGTGCGCTGGCACCGGCCGAACTCGCCCGCATCCATGCCGCGCTGACGACCAAGGACGCCGGCGAACTGGCCGCACTGACCGCCAAGTTGCCGGCAGTGGACCGCGAGGGCCTGCAGACCCTGCTGCAGCTGTACGGCGGCACCAGCGTGCTCGACGAGGCCGAACGCGTGCTGCCGAACCGGCCTGCGCTGCGCCATGCCCTGGCCGAGCTGCGCCGCTGCGCGGCTCTGTTGGGTGAGCGCGCCAATGTGCGCGTGGACCTGGCCGACCTGCGCGGCTACGCCTACTACAGCGGCGTGCGGTTCTCGATCTATGCGGCGCATGGCGACGCCCTGGTGCGCGGTGGCCGCTATGACGAGGTCGGCGCGGTGTTCGGCCGCAACCGGCCGGCCGTGGGCTTCAGCCTGGACCTCAAGCAACTCGTCGCGGCCGTGCCGCCGCGTCCGCTGCGTGCGGCCATCCGCGCACCCTGGGGTGAAGACGGCGCCCTGCGCTCCGCCATCGCGGCCTTGCGCCGCGGCGGCGAGACGGTGGTCTGCGCCTTGCCGGGCCATGAAAGTGAAATCGATGAGTTCCATTGCGACCGCGTGCTGACGCACAAGGGCGGCGAATGGGTCGTGCAAGCCATCTGAACCTGCCTAGCTTTGGGCACTCGAGACATGAACACAGGTAATCGCGCGGCCGTCGGTCGCAACGTGGTCGTCGTTGGCACCCAGTGGGGTGACGAAGGCAAGGGCAAGCTGGTCGACTGGCTGACCGAGAGCGCCCAGGGCGTGGTGCGTTTCCAGGGCGGCCACAACGCCGGCCACACGCTGGTCATCAACGGCAAGAAGACGGCGCTGCATCTGATCCCCAGCGGCATCATGCGTCCAGGCGTCAAGTGCTACATCGGCAATGGCGTGGTGCTGTCGGCCGCCAAGCTGCTCGAGGAAATCCAGGGCCTGGAGGCCGCTGGTGTGGAGGTGCGTTCGCGCCTGCGCATCAGCGAGGCCTGCCCGCTGATCCTGCCGTTCCACGCGGCGCTGGACGTGGCGCGCGAGGCCGCGCGCGAGAAGGTCGGCATCGAGAAGATCGGCACCACCGGCCGCGGCATCGGCCCGGCCTACGAGGACAAGATCGCGCGCCGCGCGCTGCGCGTACAGGACCTGAAGTACCCCGAGCGCTTCGCCACCAAGCTGCGCGAACTGCTGGCGCTGCACAACTTCGTGCTGACCGAGTTCCTGCATGCGGCGCCGATCGACTACGACCAGGTCTATGCCGAGTCCATGCAGCATGCCGAGCAGCTGCGTCCCATGATCGCCGACGTTTCGCGCGAGTTGAACGCGGCCCACCAGGCCGGCGCCAACCTGTTGTTCGAAGGCGCCCAGGGCACGCTGCTGGACGTGGACCACGGCACCTATCCCTACGTCACCTCCAGCAACTGCGTGGCCGGCAATGCCGCCGCCGGTGCCGGTGTCGGCCCCAGCCTGCTGCACTATGTGCTGGGCATCACCAAGGCCTATTGCACGCGTGTCGGCGGTGGCCCCTTCCCCACCGAGCTCGAATGGGAGAAGCCCGGCACGCCGGGCTACCACATGAGCACCGTCGGCGCAGAGAAGGGCGTGACCACGGGCCGTTCGCGCCGCTGTGGCTGGTTCGATTCCGCGCTGCTCAAGCGCTCGGCCCAGGTCAACGGCCTGTCGGGCCTGTGCATCACCAAGCTCGACGTGTTGGACGGCCTGGAAGAGCTCAAGCTGTGCACGGGCTACAAGCTCGACGGTGAGCTGATCGACATCCTGCCGATGGGTGCGGACGAGATCGCGCGCTGCGAGCCGGTCTACGAGACCCTGCCGGGCTGGACCGACTCCACCGTGGGCGTGACCGACTACGACGCGCTGCCGGCCGCCGCGCGGCGCTACCTGGAGCGCATCGAGCAGACCACCGGTGTGCCGATCGCGATGGTGTCCACGAGCCCAGACCGCGACCACACCATCCTGATGCACAACCCCTACCAGGCATCCTGAGTCCCAGGCCCGCCCCACGGAGAACCCCATGCTGACCGAAGACGGCAAACACCTGTACGTGAGCTACGACGAGTACCACAACCTGATCGAGAAGCTCGCCATCAAGGTACACCAGTCGGGCTGGGAGTTCGACAACATCCTGTGCCTGGCCCGCGGCGGCATGCGGCCTGGCGACATCCTGTCGCGCATCTTCGACAAGCCGCTGGCCATCATGTCCACGAGTTCGTACCGCGCCGATGCCGGCACGCGGCAGGGCTCGCTGGACATCGCGCGCTACATCACCACGCCCAAGGGCGAGATCGCCGGCAAGGTGCTGCTGGTCGACGACCTGGCCGACAGCGGCCACACGCTGAACGCCGTGATCAAGCTGCTCAAGACCAGCTACGCGCCCATCACCGAGCTGCGCAGCGCCGTCCTGTGGACCAAGGGCGTCTCGCTGTTCACGCCCGACTACTCCGTCGAATTCCTGCCCACCAATCCCTGGATCCACCAGCCGTTCGAAGGCTACGACACCATGGGTCCTGCGCAGCTGCTGGAGAAGTGGAAGGTCTGATCGCGCAGTGGAGGGGCGGCTAACATGGCCGCATGCCTTGCCCCACCACCGATCTGATCCACCATCCCTACGTCCCGCCGGCGGAGTTCGCCGCGCCGCAGCCCGGCGTGTTCAAGGCCTCCACCGTCATCTTTCCGAACGTGGCGGCCATGCGCAGCCGCGAGTGGCGGGACAAGTCCGCCTACACCTACGGCCTGCACGGCACGCCCACGACCTTCATCCTAGAGGAGCGTCTGGCCGCCATCGAGGGTGGCCTGCAGTGCCTGCTCGTGCCCAGCGGCTTGGCGGCCATCGCCAACGTGGCGCTGTCGTTGCTGCGCAGCGGCGACGAGATGCTGATTCCGGACAACGCCTACGGCCCCAACAAGACGCTGGCGCGCGGCGAGTTGCAGGCCTGGGGCATCACACACCGCTTCTACGATCCCATGGACCCGGACGACCTGGCGGCCAAGATCGGGGCGCGCACCCGACTGGTCTGGCTGGAGGCCGCCGGCTCGGTGACGCTGGAGTTTCCGGACCTCGTGCAGCAGGCGCAGATCTGCCGCGCGCGTGGCGTCACGACGGCACTGGACAACACCTGGGGCGCCGGCCTGGCCTTCGATCCCTTCGACCTCGGCACGCTGGACGCGCCACTGGCCGTCGACATCTCGGTGCATGCGTTGACCAAGTACCCGAGTGGCGGTGGCGACGTGCTGATGGGCAGCATCGTCACGCGCGACGATGCGCTGCACCAGCGGCTCAAGATGACCCATATGCGGCTGGGCCTGGGTGTTGGCGTCAACGATGCCGAGACGGTGATGCGCTCGCTGCCGAGCATGGCCTTGCGTTACCGAGCGCACGATGCGTCGGCACGCACGCTGGCCAACTGGTGCCGTGGGCGGCAGGAATTCGTGCAGGTGTTGCATCCGGCACTGGAGGGTTCACCGGGCCATGCGCACTGGGCCGCGCTGTGCGCGCGCGGCGAACCCGCCCGGCTCGGGCGCGCAGCCGGCTTGTTCAGCGTGATCATCGACCCGCGCTACACGCAGGCGCAGGTCGATGCCTTCTGCGATGCGCTGCGCCTGTTCAAGCTCGGGTACAGCTGGGGCGGTCCGATGAGCCTGGTCGTGCCGTACGAGCTGGCGCAGATGCGCACGCAGTGGCCGGCCCATTTGGCGCAGGGCACATTGGTCCGTTTCTCCACAGGCTTGGAGGATGCCTGCGATCTACAGGCCGATCTGGAGCAAGCCGTGGTGGCCGCCTTTGCCGCCTGATCGTGTACATGTCCAGCGCAAAAAAACTCCGTATTCACGTGCCTCCCCGCTTGGGGTAGAGTGACACGATCCAACCCACCAGCGAGCACACATTGGCAACTCCCAATTACGGATACGAGAAGCGGCAAAAGGAATTGGCCAAGAAGCGCAAGAAGGAAGACAAGCTCAAGGCCAAGGCCGAACGCAAGCTGCATGGCCCTGGCGAAGATGGTGAGGCGCCGGCCGACGAGTCCGCAGAAACCGAGGCCGGAGCCACGCCGCCTGCCCAGGACGCCTGACCGGGGCAAGCGCAACGCCGGTGCGGCACCGGCTTTCGGTTTTCAGCGCAGCTGTTTGCGCAGCTCTGGCCAGACGTTGTCCAGCATGGCCGCCTGCGCTTCTTCACGCGGATGGATGCGGTCGGCCTGGAACAATGCCGCCGCATTCGCCCCGTCGGCAATCCCCTTCAGCAGAAACGGCACCAGCCCGGCCTTGTGCTCACGCGCCACATCTCCGAACAGCGTGCTGAACTGGCGACCGTAGTCGGCGCCATAGTTGGGAGGCATCTGCATGCCCACGATCAGCACCTTGGCGCCCGCCTGCTGCGCCGCCTGGGTCATGGCCGCCAGATTGTCGGCCGTGTTCTTGAGCGGCAGGCCGCGCAGGGCGTCGTTGCCGCCCAGTTCCAGCACCACGTGGGTGGGCTGGTAGGTCTTGAGCAGGGGCGCCAGACGGGCGCGCCCACCCGAGGTGGTATCCCCGCTGATGCTGGCGTTGCGCACCTCGGCCGCGATCTTCTGCTCGGCCAGCCGCTGCTCCAGCAAGGCCACCCAGCCCGTGCCCCGCTTGAGGCCGTACTCGGCCGACAGGCTGTCGCCGACCACGAGGATGCGCGGGGCGCCGGCGGTGGCCGCTTTGGCGCTCTGCGCCCACGATGGCCCGGCCAGCAAGGGGATGTACAGGCCCGCGATAAAGTGTCGTCGTCTCAAACCAAGAAGCCTTTCAATGTCCCAATCCCCCGGTGCCGCGCTGGTGTCTGTCGAGCATGTGTTCAAGTCGGTGGCCGACTCGACGGGCACGCTCGACATTCTGCGCGATATCGATTTCGCCCTGGCTGCGCGGGAAACCGCGGCCATCGTCGGAGCCTCTGGTTCGGGCAAGAGCACCTTGCTGTCCATCATCGCGGGCCTGGACACGCCGACGCGCGGCACGGTCCGCATCGCCGGCCACGATTTGTTCGCGCTCGACGAGGACCGGCGCGCGGCGCTGCGGGCCCAGCAGGTGGGCTTCGTGTTCCAGAGTTTCCAGTTGATGGGCAACCTGACCGCGCTGGAGAACGTCATGCTGCCGCTGGAACTGGCGGCACGGCGCGACGCGCGCCAGGCCGCCACCGAGATGCTCGCGCGGGTCGGGCTGTCGGAGCGGCTGTCGCACTACCCGAAGGTTCTGTCCGGCGGCGAGCAGCAGCGCGTGGCCCTGGCACGCGCCTTCGTGGTGCAGCCGGCCGTGCTCCTGGCCGACGAGCCGACCGGCAGCCTGGACTTCGCGACAGGCGAGAAGGTCATGGAGCTGATGTTCGAACTCAACCGTGAACTCGGCACGACGCTGGTGCTCGTCACCCACGACCGGGGGATCGCCGCGCGCTGCGAGCGGCGCATCACCATCGAAGCCGGCCGCATCGCGGCCTGAAGGCGCTCGGAGGGCGCGCCGATAATCGGCCCCCATGTCAGCCCCCAAAGTTTTGTTTGGCTTCCACGCGGTCAGCGTGCGCCTGAAGACCGCTCCGCAGTCCATCGTCGAGATCTACTACGAGCCGACCCGGCGCGACGCGCGCATGCGCCAGTTCCTCGACCGCGCCCGCGAAGCCGGCGCGCGCCTGATCGAGGCCGATGGCTTGCGACTTGCCAAACTGGCTGGCAGCCACGGCCACCAGGGCGTCGCGGCCCGCGTGCAGCCGCTGCCGCAGCAACACTCGCTGGACGAGTTCCTCGACGGGCTGGACGGACCGCCCCTGCTGCTGGTGCTGGACGGCGTCACCGATCCGCACAACCTGGGCGCCTGCCTGCGCGTGGCCGACGGCGCCGGCGCCCACGCCGTCATCGCACCCAAGGACCACGCCGCCGGCATCAACGCCACGGTCGCCAAGGTCGCCAGCGGAGCGGCGGAGACAGTTCCCTACTTCATGGTCACCAATCTGGCGCGTACCCTGGGTGAGCTCAAGGAGCGCGGCATCTGGTGCATCGGCACCAGTGGGGACGCCGACAAGACGCTGTACCAGACGGACCTGGTCGGCCCGGTGGCCCTGGTGTTGGGTGCAGAAGGCGAGGGCATGCGGCAGCTGACGCGCAAGACCTGCGATGCGCTGGTCCGCATCCCGATGCAAGGCGGGGTGGAAAGCCTCAACGTCTCGGTGGCCAGCGGGGTCTGCTTGTACGAGGCGTTGCGCCAGCGCGGCATTTGACGCGTTGCTACCACCAGTTGCCGTGAAATCGGCAACAAAGGATGGCTGAATTTGCTTGATTTGTAAGCGGAAGCAGGGCTTCCCGTTACAGTTCGCTGCATTTTCCGCTCACGTCGGCCTCGCGCGGCCGGCGCATCCGCCATGAACCCGCACTTGCCCGTCCTGCGCAGCTCCTCGCGCGCCCTGTGCCTGACCCTGTTGTTGGCTGCCACCTGCGCCGGTGCGGTCGACGGCAAGGCCGGGCGCTACTACGAAGACGCGCTCAACCGCTATGAGCAACGCGATGTGCCCGGCGCCATCATCCAGCTCAAGAACGCGTTGCAGATCGACAAGAACATGCTGCCGGTGCAGCTGTTGCTGGGCCAGGCGCTGCTGGCCAACGGCGAGGTGGCCGCTGCAGAAGTCGCCTTTGCCGAAGCACTGCGGCTGGGGGTGGACCGGGCCGAAGTCGTGCTGCCGATGGCGCGCGCCTACCTGGCCCAGGGCAAGCACCGCCAGGTGCTTGAGCAACCGGCCTTCGCCGTGGGCGGGCTGCCCGTGCGCACGCAGATCGAGCTGTGGGTGCTGCGTTCGTCCGCCATGTCCGATCTTGGCGATGCACGCGGTGCCATGCATGCCGTCGAGCAGGCGCGCGCGCTGGACACGCGGGCACCGGATTCGTGGCTGGCCGAGGTGCCGGTGCGGATCCGCGGACGCCAGTTCGCCGAGGCCGCTGCGGCGGCCGAGCGCGCGCTGGCGCTGGCGCCGCAACTGGCAGAGGCACGCTACCAGCGCGGCTCGGTCTACCACGTCCTGGGCGACGTGCGCGCTGCGATCGCGGCCTACGACCAGGTACTGGCCCTGGAGGCCGACCATCTGGAAGCACGCGTCGCGCGGGCCGGGCTGTACCTGGACATGCGGCGCCACGCCGACGCGGCCACCGACCTGGCGCACCTGCAGCGGCTGTTCGACAAGGAGCCGCGCGCCGCCTACCTGCGCGCGCTGCTGGCCGAGCGCGAAGGCAAGATGGCGCAGGCCAAAGAGCATCTGGCCCAAGTGACGGCGCTGCTGGATCCGGTTCCGGTGGAATCCATCCAGTACCGCTCGCAGCTGCTGCTGCTCAACGGGCTGGCCCACCTGGGCCTGGGCGAGGCCGAAAAGGCCCAGGCTTACTTCGAGTCTCTGCAGCGGGTCCAGGGCGGGACGCCGGCCTCCAAGCTGCTGGCGCAGCTGCAGATACAGCGTGGAGAGACCGAACGCGGCGTCGGCACGCTGGAGGCCTATGTGCGGACTGCACCCGGGGACAAGCAGGCGCTGATGCAACTGGCGGGCGCCTACATGGCGCAAGGCAGGAACGCCCAGGCCATCACGCTGATGCAGGAGGCATTGCGCGGGGAAGACCGGCCCGACCTGCGCGCCGCCCTGGGCATGGGCTTGATCGGCAGCGGCCATACCGGCCAGGGCGTGAACGAACTGGAGGCCGCGCTGCGCAAAGACCCGGGCCAGGCCCAGGCCGGTACCGTGCTGGTGGGCCTGTACCTGCGGGCAGGGCAGGGCGCCAAGGCGGCCAAGGTGGCCCAGGAACTGGTCAAGCGCGCCCCGGACAACGCGGCGTTCCAGGATCTGCTGGGCATGGCGCAGGCACAAACCGGCGACACGCAAGCGGCCAAAGCCGCATTCGAGCGCGCCATGCAGCTGGATGCGGCCTTGATGGCCCCCAAGCTCCACATGGCGCGCCTGGAGATCGGCACGCGCCAGTACGACGCGGCCGCCAGACGGCTGCAGGCACTGCTGGCCGGCGACGAGAAGAACATGGACGTCCTGCTCGAACTGGCCTTGCTGGCCGAGCGGCGTGGCCAGCTGCCGCAGATGGAGGAATGGCTGCGCAAGGCCGAAGACCATGCGGGCCCGTCGGAACTGCGTCCGGGCCAGGCGTTGGTGGACCTGTACCTGCGCCAGCAGAAGCCCGGCCCGGCGCTGGAGGCAGCGCGGCGTGTCTATGCCAAGGCACCGCCGGACGACCTACCGACCCAGATCGCCTACGGGCGGGCCCAGGCGGCCAACGGCGAGCGCATGGGGGCCCGTGCGGCCTACACGGCGGCCTCGCGGCTGGCCGATGCCAATGCGCCCCTGCAGGTGCGCATCGCTTCGTTGCAACTGGCCGTCCAGCACGCCGAGGGCGCGGCCTACAGCCTGGACAAGGCCTTGACGGCGCGGCCAGACTTTCTGCCGGCCCAGGCATTGATGGTGGACGTGGACATCCTGCGCAAGGACCTGGCAGGGGCGGAGCGCCGCGCCCGGCGGATCGTCGAGCAGCATCCCAAGCTCGCCGTCGGCTACAGCCTGCAGGGCGATGCCGCCATGGCGCGCGGGCAACAGGGCGCTGCCATCGAGCTGTACCGGCGCGCACACCAGACCGAACCCTCCACCGACACATTCCTGCGGCTGTCCGACGTGCTGTGGACTGTCGATGGCGGCAAGCCCGCGGTGCAGTTCGCCGAGCAATGGTCGCGCCAACGGCCGGGGGATGCACAAGCGCAGCGGGTGCTCGCCGATGCCTATGCCCGTGCCGGCCAGTTCGCCCAGGCGCGGACCGCCTACGAGGCCTTGATCAAAGCCGGGCCGCAGGACGCGGAGCTGCTGAACAACCTGGCCAATGTGCTGCTGCGCCTGAAGGACCCCGGCGCGGTGGCCGTCGCCGAGCGCGCCCTGGCATTGCTACCGACCGATGCCAGCGTGCTGGACACGCTCGGCTGGGCGCTGTTCCAGGCGGGTGGGGACAAGCAGCGCGAGCGCGCGCTGGGCCTGTTGCGCGATGCGCGCCTGCGTGCGCCGGCCAACTCCACCATCCGCTACCACCTCGCGGCGGTGTTGGCCCAATCGGGGCGCACCGCGGAAGCCCGGGCCGAAGCGCGGGGCGCCCTGGACGCGGGAGAGTCGTTCGAGTACCGCGCAGAAGTGCAGCAGTTGCTCCAAACCCTGCGCTGATTTGTCGGATTTTTATGCATCCAAATGTTTCGGTCACTGCGTGTGACGGCCAATGCGTTGATTCGTAACGAAATTTTTCGTTGGCACAAATTTGGCTTACAAGTTCGCGAATATTGTTTCGAATTCGACCGGAGGACCTTTCAGATGAGCAAGAAGAAGCTGCTGCCGCTGTTGACAGGGGTGGCATTGACGGTGATGGCCGGTGGCGCATGGGCCGATTGGTCGTTCAACGGCAAGTACCAATCCAGCAATGTGGCCACCGACCAGGGCGTCACGGCCACGGCCACGGCCTACTACATCGCCAACAGCAGCGGCAACGCCTTCGTGGCGAAGACCGACAAGGTCTCGGCCACGAACACCAAGCTGACCTTCAACGGAACGTCGGGCCTGGGCGTGTCGTCGAATGGCGAGAGCGGCAGCCCCAACCACGCCATGGACAACACGGCGCGCACGGACATGGTCCTGTTCAGCTTCAGCGGCCTCGTCGAGCTCGACTACGTGTCGCTGGGCTGGACCAGCAACAGCAGCGGTTCCAACACCAGCAGCAGCCGCGACGCCGATTTCAGCGTGCTGCGGTTCACAGGCCTGGATCTGCCCACGAACAAGGACAAGACGCCCTACACCATCGTCGGGAAGACCTGGGCGACGCTGATGACAGAAGGCTGGGAACTCGTCTCCGACGTCGATGGCAAGGACGCCAAAAAGTACGCCGTGAACGGCCAGGACAACACCAAGGTTGAGGACAAGGTCTCCAGCTGGTGGATCGTCAGTGCCTTCAATACGGGCTTCGGCGGCAACAGCGGCCTGTCCGGCGGCAACGACTTCTTCAAGCTCGCCAGCCTGTCCGGCACGGTGCACGAGCGTCCGACCACCGAGGTCCCGGAGCCCACCTCGCTGGCGCTGCTGGGCCTGGCGGCACTGGGCCTGGCGGCCACGCGCCGGCGCATCCAGCGCAAGGCCTGAGCTGCCCTGAAGTTCGAACAGGGAAAAACGGCGCCCCGCGGGGGCGCCGTTTTTCTTTGGTGGCCGTGTTCAGACCGTGCCGCTGGCGCGCAGGGCGGCGATGTCGCCGGCCTGCAGGCCCAGTTCGCGCAGGACCTCGTCCGTGTGCTGCCCCAATGCCGGCGGTGCATTGCGCAGCACCGGCGGATGCTCCGACAGCCGCAAGGGGCTGGCCACGCCGGCCACCGACGCGATGCCGTCGCCTGCATGGCGGGGCAGATCCAGCCGCAGGCCGCGCGCCACCACGTGGGGGTCGGCAAAAGCCTGCCCGATGTCGTTGATCGGCCCGCAGGGCACGGCCTTGTCTTCCAGCAGCGCCACCCACTGCGCCGTGCTGCGTTGGCGTGTGAGTTCTTCCATGGCCGGGATCAGCGTGGCGCGGTGGTGCACGCGCGCCGTGTTGGTGGCAAAGCGCGCGTCGCGCGACCACTCCGGGCGGCCCGCCGCCTCGCACCAGCGCGCGAACTGGCCGTCGTTGCCGATGGCCAGCAGCATGGCACCGTCCGCCGTCGGAAAGTCCTGATAGGGCGCCAGGCTCGGGTGCGAATTGCCCTGGCGCTGAGGTACCTTGCCGGTGTTGAGGTAGCCGGCCGCCTGGTTGGCCAGGATGGCCATGCCCACGTCGAGCAATGCCATGTCGATGTGCTGGCCGCGGCCCGTCTGCTCGCGCGCGCGCAAGGCCGCCATCACGGCGGTGGACGCGTAGACGCCCGTGAACAGATCGGTCAGCGCGACCCCGACGCGCACACCGCCGCCGCCGGGCTCGCCATCGGCGCGGCCGGTGATGCTCATCATGCCGCTGGACGCCTGGATCAGCAGGTCGTAGCCCGCGCGCTCAGCGTAGGGGCCGGTCTGGCCGAAGCCCGTCACCGAGCAGTAGACCAGCCGCGGGTTCAGCGCCGACAGGCTGGCGTAGTCCAGCCCGTACTTCGCTAGGCCGCCCACCTTGAAGTTCTCCACCAGCACATCGGCCTGCTCGGCCAGTTGCCGGATCAGGGCCTGGCCTTGCGGCTTGGACATGTCGATGGTGACGGAGCGCTTGTTGCGGTTGCACGCGGCGAAGTAGCTGGCCTGGTCGGTGTCCTGGCCCTGCGCATCCTGCAGGAACGGTGGCCCCCAGTGGCGCGTGTCGTCGCCGGCACCCGGCAGCTCGACCTTGACCACGTCGGCACCCAGGTCGGCCAGGATCTGGGTGCACCAGGGGCCGGCCAGCACGCGTGACAGGTCCAGCACCTTGATGCCGGCCAATGCGCCGGCTGCAGCAGATGCCTCAGCCATGGTCAGTTGGCGAAGGCGGCGATGCCAGTCTGCGCGCGGCCCAGGATCAGCGCATGGACGTCGTGCGTGCCTTCGTAGGTGTTGACCACCTCGAGGTTGACCAAGTGGCGCGCCACGCCGAACTCGTCGGAGATGCCGTTGCCGCCGAGCATGTCGCGCGCCAGGCGGGCGATGTCCAGCGCCTTGCCGCAGTTGTTGCGCTTGATCAGCGAGGTGATCTCCACCACGTTCTGGTGCTCGTCCTTGATGCGGCCTACGCGCAGCGCGGCCTGCAGGCCCAGTGCGATCTCGGTCTGCATGTCGGCCAGCTTCTTCTGCACCAGCTGGTTGGCGGCCAGTGGGCGGCCGAACTGCTTGCGGTCCAGCGTGTACTGCAGGGCCGTGTACCAGCAGAACTCGGCCGCGCCCATGGCGCCCCAGGCGATGCCGAACCGCGCGCTGTTCAGGCAGGTGAACGGGCCCTTCAGGCCTTGCACCTCGGGGAAGGCGTTCTCTTCGGGCACGAACACGTCGTCCATGACGATCTCACCCGTGATGGAAGCACGCAGGCCCACCTTGCCATGGATCGCGGGCGCCGTGAGGCCCTTCATGCCCTTGTCCAGCACGAAGCCGCGGATCGGGCCGAGCTGGCCGCCAGCGGACACTTCCTTGGCCCAGACCACGAACACGTCGGCGATCGGCGAGTTGGTGATCCACATCTTGCTGCCCTTGAGCTTGTAGCCGCCGTCGACCTTGTAGGCGCGCGTGGCCATGGAGCCGGGGTCGGAGCCGTGGTCGGGTTCGGTCAGGCCGAAGCATCCGATGAACTCGCCGCTGGCAAGCTTGGGCAGGTACTTCTGCTTCTGCGCTTCGGTGCCGAATTCGTTGATCGGCACCATCACCAGGGAGGACTGCACCGAGGCCATGGAACGAAAACCCGAGTCCACGCGTTCGACTTCGCGCGCCACCAGGCCATAGCTCACGTAGTTCAGGCCAGCGCCGCCGTATTGCGTGGGGATCGTGGGGCCGAGCAGGCCCAGTTCACCCATCTCGCGAAAGATCGAGGTGTCCACCGACTCGTTGCGGAACATGGACTGCACGCGCGGCATCAGCCGGTCCTGGCAGTAAGCACGCGCCGCGTCGCGGATCATGCGCTCGTCCTCGGTCAGTTGCTGGTCGAGCAGAAAGGGGTCTTGCCAGTCGAAGCGCGTGGTGGCCATGGGGTCTCCTGAAGGGGCTGATTGCAAAGGCGCCCATCCTAGCCCCGGCTGAAGGGGGCGGCAAACGATGATTCTTGATCGAGATATGAGATTGGAGAATATTTAGCTGCTTTCTCTATAGTTTGTGCGCTCCAAATGTGTATATTTCGAATACTTTGCGCCGCAAACTCCCGTCTACCCAGGCCCTGGTCTGCTTTGAGGCGGCCGCCCGCCACGAAAGCTACACGCGTGCCGCACAGGAACTCGCGCTGACCCAGGGCGCCGTGTCGCGGCAGATCGCCGCGCTGGAGGCGTTCGTGGGCATCGTGCTGTTCCGCCGCACGCGCCATGGTGTGGCCCTGACCGACAGCGGACGCGACTACGCGCGCCAAGTGGCACGGCGGCTCGATGCGCTCGAGCTGGACACATTGAACGCCATGGCGCGCCAGCACAGCGGCAACTCGCTGGCGCTGGCGGCCGTGGCCACGTTCGCCACGCGCTGGCTGATCCCGCGCCTGCCGGCCTTGGCCCAGCGGCACCCGCAGATCACCGTCAACATCGAGACGCGCACGCGGCCCTTTCTCTTCAGCGACGACGGCTTCGACGCGGCGCTGTACGCCGGCACGCCGGAGCAGGTGCAGAACTGGCCCGGCACCAGTGCTGTGCTGCTCATGAGCGAGGAGGTGCTGCCGGTCTGCAGCGCGGCGTTGCTGCAGGGCCGCGGCGCGCTCACACCCGCGCAGGTCGCCGAACTGCCACTGCTGCAGCAGAGCACGCGTCCGGACGCCTGGCGGCTGTGGTTCGAGGCCATGGGCGTGCAGGCTGCGCACTGGCAGAGCGGGCCACGCTACGAGCTGTTCTCGATGTCGGCCACGGCCGCTGCGCACGGGCTCGGTGTGGCGCTGGTGCCGCGCATGCTCGTTGCCCAGGATCTGGCGCGTGGCGACCTCGTGCTGGCCTGCGACCGGGCCCTGCGCGGCAACCGCGGCTACTACCTGATCAGCCCCGAACGGCGGGACCCGCCCGCGGCACTGGCGCAGTTCCGCGACTGGTTGATGGAATGTGCCAGGGCCGACACGGGCGGATGCCACACAGGCGCGGGTTTCTCCTGACGTCGAAGCCACTTACACAAGGTGGCCCACCACGCATGTGATCCGCTTCACGCTACCCTCAGACGTGTGTAACTTCCTGATTTTTCGTGATTTATTTGGTGAGCTGGCAACTGGCCCGCAGATTGCTATGTGGCATGCATGCTGGAAATCATCGTCATTTTGTATGTAATTTTCCTGGCGGTCGGGCTTCGCAAGATCCCCTGACGGCGGGCAGCGCTCCCTCGCCCGCCTGCGCGGCCGGGTCGGCGAGCCGTTGCGCCAGGAAATCCAGGAAGCATGCAATGCGCGCGGCCAGCTGCGTGTTGCGGTAGTACACCGCGTTGACGGACTCGCGCACGTCCACCGCCAGGCGCGGCAGCACCTCCACCAGATCGCCACGCTGCCGATCGGGCGTGGTCATGAAATCGGCCAGGCAGCAAATGCCGGCACCGGCCAGCGCCAGCTGGCGCAGCGTCTCCCCACTCGATGCGGTCATGCCCGGGCTGATGGGCCACTCGTCGCCATGCGGCCCGCGCAGTGGCCAGCGGTTCAGCGCATCGGGCTGGTTGAAGCCGAGCAGGCGGTGCTGCGCCAGGCTTGCCAGGCTGGTCGGCTTGCCATGCGCCGCCAGGTAGGCCGGGCTCGCCAGCACACGGCGCCGGCTCGTGCACAGTGGGCGCGCATGCAGCGTGGAATCGCGCAGAGGGCCGATGCGGATGGCGATGTCGGTGCGACGCGCCAGCAGATCGATGTTGAGCTCGTCGGTCTCCAGCTCCAGCGTGATCTGGGGGTACAGCTGCTGGAACTGCGGCACCAGCGGCACGATGGCGTGCAGCATGAACGGCGTGGCGGCGTTCACGCGCAGCCGGCCGGCCGGCTGCTGGCGGCGCAGCGCCATGTGCTCCTCGGCGTCGTCGATGGCCGCCAGGATCGCGCGCGTGCGCACGAGAAAGGCCTGGCCTTCCTCGGTCAGCGCGATGCGCCGGGTGGTGCGGCGCAGCAGCGTGGTGGCGAGCTTCTTCTCCAACCGGCCCAGCGCGCGGCTCACGCCCGACACCGTCTGCTCCAGCTGTTCGGCCGCACCCGTGATGGAGCCGGTCGCGACAACGGCCGCGAAAGCCTGCAATTCGTCCAGGGTGGTCTTCATGGCCTCAGTGGCCAGTGGTCGCAGAGAACACGTTGATCACCAGGACGCCAGCGACGATCAAGCCCATGCCCGCCAGCGCGGGTGCATCCAACCGCTGACCGAACAGCACGAAGGCCACCACCGCCGTGATCACGATGCCCACGCCGGACCAGATCGCGTAAGCCACTCCCACCGGCATGCTGCGCAGCACCAGCGACAGGCAGTAGAACGAGGCGGCATAGCCCAGCACCGTCGCCAGCGCGGGCCCCGGCTGCGTGAAGCCGTCCGAGGCCTTGAGCATCGCCGTGGCGAACACCTCCAGCACGATGGCCGCGCCCAGGAGCAGGTAGGTCGTCATGCCTTCGCCGCCTCGCTGCGCGCGAGCAGCGCATCCTGCAGGGCCCGGCGCTCCCCGGCCGACAGCTTGTAGATGCCAAGCAGGTCGGACAGCCACAGGCCGTCCGCCGCCAGCCGCACGATGAGGTCCTGCGTGCCTTCGGCGTTGTCGCGCCGGCAGCTGCCGACCCAGTCGCTCCACTGGCGCGCCAGCGGCCGCTCGACCACGCAGGCCGCGAGCACGGCGCGCCAGCGGCGCGTCACATGGCGCCGCGTGCCTGCGCGCACGGTGGCGCGCAGGTAGCTGGCGGCCCCCAGCGGGCTGCCGCCATGGCGCGCGGCATCGCGGCCCAGGTCGTCCAGGAATTCGGCCTGCGTGCTGTTCCACAGGGCTTGCAGCAAGGCTTCGCGCGTGCCGAAGTGGTGCTGCACTGCGCCCTTCGTCACGCCGGCTGCTTCGGCCACGCTGCCAATGGACAGCGGCGCGCCCTCGGTCAGGAGATCGGCGGCGGCCGCAAGGATGCGGGCGTGCACCTCGACCGGGGCGCGGGTGCGTTTGCGGATATCGTCCATGGTGCCTTACAAAAATACGAGTGTATTTTAATGAAGCGCTGGTCGGCCGTGCAGCGCGCCTGCGATGACCTTCGTCATGCGTCTGCACGGGGTCGGCTGGCTATGCTGGCCGCCAGGGTTTCCCTTGGGGGATACGGATGCGCACCGCAGTCAATCGATCGGGATGTTCGACACACCGCAGCCACCCGCTCGGCTGGCTCGTCCGTGCTGCCGCGCTGCTGGCCCTGCTGTCGGCGTGCGGCGGCCCACCCAAGGCGCCGCCCACCACCGTGGCCGGCAGCGTGGCTGCGGTGGCGGGCGTCAACCCCAGCGTGAGCGGGCGGCCCTCGCCGCTGCTGCTGCGCGTCTACGAACTCAAGACGGACACCGTGTTCGCCGCCGCCGACTTCGTCTCGCTGTACCAGCGCGACCAGGCCGAACTGGGCGCCGACCTGGTCGGCCGCGAGGAGATCATGCTGGCGCCTGGCGAAAGCCGCCCCATCAACCGCACGCTGGCACCCGAGACCCGTTTCCTCGCCGTGTTCGCCGCCTACCGCGATGTCGAGCATGCGCGCTGGCGCGCCGTGCTGGCCGTGCGGCCGGGTCAGGCCCAGCGCATCACGATCCGCGCGAGCGAACTGGCGGTGACGGCCGAGTTGGCGCCATGAGCGCACAGCCCGACGAAGGGGGCGGTATCGGCCCTGTGTCCACGCCCGGTGCACCGCTGCCGGCCGCCGACAAGGTGGTCTGGACGCAGGGCATGTTCCTGCTGCCGCACCACTTCCAGCAGGAGACGCGTTACCTGGAAACTCTGGTCGACCGCCGCGTGCGCCTGCTGGCCGTGTACGGCTGGGGCTTCAGCGAACTCGTGCTCGACGAATCGCTGCTGCCGCAGGGCCAACTGGGCCTGGTGCGGGCCCAGGGTGTGCTGCCCGATGGCACGCCGTTCTGCGTCCCGCAGGCCGACGCGGCGCCGTTGCCGCTCGCGCTGCCCAATGACGTGCAGAACGAACTTGTCTACCTGGCCGCTCCGCTGGCGCGCGACGGTGTCGACGAGGTCGATTTCGAGGGCGCTGACGCCGCGTCCGGCGGCCGGCCCCAGCACCGCTACCGCATCGCCGACCATGCGCTGCGCGACCGCACCAGCGCCGGTGACGACCCAGAGCCCGTGCAGACCGCTGCGCTGTGCCTGCGCCTGGTGCGTGCGCGCGAGCTCGGTGATGGCCAGGCGGCCCTTGGCGTGGCCCGCGTCGCCGAGCGGCGCAGTGACCGCCAGCTCGTGCTCGACCGCGCCTACACCGCCCCGCAGACACGCCTGGACGCCAGCGGCCAGCTTTCGGCCATGGCCACGCTGCTGCATGGCCTGATCCGCCAGCGTGCCGAGGCCCTGGCCGGCCGCATGGGCCAGCTCGGCCATGGCGTCTCCGAACTCAGCGATTTCCTGATGCTGCAGACGCTGAACCGTGCCGACCCGCTGTTCCGCCAGCACGCCCGCGCACCCCACGCCCACCCCGAACAGCTGCACCGTGACTGCCTGCAACTGGCCGGCGAACTGGCGACCTTCGCCGTCGCCGCGCGCCAGCCGCGCGAGTACCCGCTGTACCAGCACGAGGACCTGCAGGCCAGCTTCGCGCCGTTGCTCGACGCGCTGCGCGGCATGCTGTCCACCGTGCTGCAGCGCCATGCCGAGCAGATCGCGCTGACCGACCGCACGCACGGTGTGCGCACGGCGGTGCTGGCCGATGCCGAGATGCTGCGCAGCGCCAGCCTGGTGCTGGCCGTCAACGCGCAGCTGCCGGCCGAGCAGCTGCGCCTGCGCTTTCCCGCGCAGTCCAAGCTCGGGCCGGTGGACCGCATCCGCGACCTCGTCAACCTGCAGCTGCCCGGCGTTGCACTGCGGCCGCTGCCGGTGGCGCCGCGGCAGCTGCCCTTCCATGCCGGCCACCATTACTTCGAGCTCGACCGCGGCGGCGAACTCTGGAAGCAGCTCGAACGCAGCGGCAGCCTGGCGCTGCACGTGGCGGGCGACTTCCCCGGCCTGGAGCTCGAGCTCTGGGCCATCCGCACCTGACGGGACGGCAGCATGGACCGCCCGATCGACGACCCTTTCGCCGCGCTCGACGAGCAGCACACCTTCGTCAAGCCGCGCCCGGGCGGCGGGCCTGTGCCGCGCCCGTCCGCCAACCCCATCCCGGCTGTGGCCGCCGAGAGCGAGACCGCCGCGCCCGCACCGGGCCTGAACCCGCTCGTCACGCTGGCCAACCGATTGCTGCTGCTGGTGCCCGCGCTGCGCGCCACGCAGCGCGTGGACGACCCGGCCGCGCTGCGCCAGGCGCTGGCCCAGGGCATCCGTGACTTCTGCGCCGATGCGGCCACCGCCGGCATCGCGCCCGAGCGCATGATGGCCGCGCGCTACGTGCTGTGCACCATGCTCGACGAGGCCGCGGCCGACACGCCCTGGGGCGGCTCCGGCGCCTGGGCGCAGTACAGCTTGCTGGCCATGTTCCACAACGAGACGCGCGGCGGCGAGAAGGTGTTCCAGCTCATGGCCCGGCTGGCCGAGCAGCCGGCCGCCAACCGCGACCTGCTGGAACTTGTCTACGCCGCGCTGGCGCTCGGCTTCGAGGGCCGCTGGCGCGTCGTCGACAACGGCGCCGCGCAGCTGGAGGCCGTGCGCGACCGGCTCGCGCAGATCGTGCGCAAGGAGCGCGGCGACCATGCCCAGGCGCTGGCTGCGCACTGGCAGGTGGAGCCGCTTGCGCAGCGCCGCTTCTCGGGCTGGCTGCCGCTGGGCGCCACGGCTGCCGCTGCCGCGCTGCTGCTGGCCCTCGTGTACTCGGGCCTGTCGCTGTCGCTGGCCGAGCGTTCCGACCGCGTGTTCGGCCAGATCCAGGCGCTGCGCCTGACCCCGCCCGTCACGGCGCCCCCACCGCCCGCGCCCGTGCCGCGCCTGGCGCAGCTGCTGCAGCCCGACGTGAAAGGTGGCCTGGTGGCCGTCCGTGACGAGGTCGACCGCAGCGTCGTCACCTTGCGTGGCGACGGCCTGTTCGCGCCCGCCAGCGCCACGCCGGCCGCCGGTCAGGAGGCGCTGCTCGGCCGCATCGCCACGGCGCTCAGGCAACTGCCCGGCACCGTGCTCGTCACAGGCCACAGCGACAGCAGCCCGATCCGCACGGCGCGCTTTCCGTCCAACTGGCACCTCTCGCAGGAGCGCGCCGATGCCGTGCAGGCGCGCCTCGTGGCCGATGGCCTGCCGGCCGAGCGTGTGCGCGCCGAAGGCCGGGCCGACGCCGAGCCACTGGTGCCCAATGACAGCGCCAGCAACCGCGCCTTGAACCGCCGCGTGGAGATCACGCTGATGGTGCTGGGTCGCGCTCCGGTCGCCGCGACGGCCGCCGCGCCTGCCGCTTCGGGAGCCACGCGATGAAGAAGCTGCTGGGCTGGATCTTCAACCGCTGGCTGCTGCTGGCGTTGCTGCTCGTCGCGCTGTCGCTCGTGCTCTGGATCGCCGGACCGCTGCTGGCCATCGGCGAGGTCCGGCCGCTGGAGACCGAGCGCGCGCGCGCCATCGCCATCGTGGTCTTGCTGGTGCTGGTGGCGCTGCGCATCGCCTGGGGCCGCTGGCGCGCCAGGCGCGGCAACGCCGCCGTGGTGCAGCAACTGATCCAGCCCGCAGCCACCGGCCCGCGCGAGAGCCCCGACATGGCGGCCGTGCGCCAGCAGTTCGAGCGCGCGCTGCGCGGCCTGGAGCAGGCCCGCTTCGGCCCGCGCGGCACGCTCAAGGGCTGGGCCGCGCGCCTGGGCGGACGGCACCTGTACGAGCTGCCCTGGTACCTCATCATCGGCGCGCCGGGCTCGGGCAAGACCACCGCGCTGCGCTACAGCGGGCTGCACTTCCCGCTGGCCGAGCTGCTGGGCAAGGAGGCGCTGCGCGGCGTCGGCGGCACGCGGCATTGCGACTGGTGGTTCACCGACCGCGCGGTGCTGATCGACACCGCCGGCCGCTTCACTACCCAGGACAGCGACCCCGACAACGACCAGGCCACCTGGAACGGCTTCTTGCAGATGCTGCGCCGCACGCGCACGCGCCAGCCCGTCAACGGCGTGCTGGTCACGGTCTCGGTCAGCGACCTGCTGGCGCGCCCCGCGGCCGAGCGCGCCCAGCATGCGCTGACCGTGCGCGCGCGTCTGCAGGAGCTGCATGGCCAGCTCGGCATGGCCTTCCCGATCTACCTGATGGTCACCAAGGCCGACCTGCTGGCCGGCTTCATGGACTACTTCGCGACCCTGGACAAGGAGCAGCGCAACACGCCCTGGGGCTTCAGCTTCGCGCGCGACAGCCAGGCACCGCTGGCCGCCATGCCGGCCGAGTTCGATGCGCTGCAGCAGCGCCTGGTCGACGGCCTGGTCGCGCGGCTGCAGGCCGAGCGCGACCCGGGCCGGCGTGCGCGCATCTACGGCTTCCCGGTGCAGTTCGCGGCGCTGCGCGAGGCGTTGCAAGAGTTCGCCGAAGGCGTGTTCGCGCCCTCGGCGCTGGAGGCCAAGCCGCTGCTGCGCGGCATCTACTTCGTCAGCGGAACGCAGGAGGGCGCACCGATCGACCGCGCGCTGGGCGCCGTGGCACGCCGTTACCGCATCGAGCAGGCGCTGGTGCCGCCGCAGCAGGCCAGCGGCCGCAGCTACTTCCTGCAGCGTCTGCTCGAGGAGGTGGTCTTCGCCGAGGCGGGCCTGGCGGGCATGCGCGGCGGCGCCGAGCGCCGGCGCCGCTGGACCCTGGCGGCCGGCTACGGCGCCGTGGGCCTGGCCACGGCCGGCCTGCTTGCGGCCTGGACACTGAGCTGGCTGGACAACCGCCGCTACGTCGACGCCGTGGCCGCGCGCGCCGGCCCGGTGCAGCAGTTGCTGGCCGCCACGCCCGACCGCGCCACGCCCGAGCTGCTGCCGCTGCTGCCCGCCCTGGAGGCCACACACGCGCTGGCCCAGCCCGAGGCCGCCCCCGGCGGCTTCGGCCTGTCGCAACAGCGCAAGCTCGACAGCGCCGCCCAGGCCGCCTACGCGCGCATGCTGACCGACGCGCTGCTGCCGCGCCTGGCCCTGCGCATCGAGGAGCAGCTGCGCCAGGGCGTGGGCGCGCCCGAGGTGCAGTACGAGGCGCTCAAGGTCTACGCCATGCTGCATGCGCCGCAGCACTTCTCGGCCGAGGCCTTGCGCCGCCATGTCGAGGCCGACTGGCAGGCCACGCGGCGTGAGCTCACCCCCGCCCAGCGCGAGCAATTGCAGCGCCACCTGGACGCCTTGCTGGCCCAGGGCGGCGTGGCCTCGCCGCTGCAGGCCGACAACGCGCTCGTCACCGCCACGCGCGCCCAGCTGGCCGGCCTGCCGCTGCCCCAGCGCGTCTACAACCGACTGCGCAACCAGGGCCTGGGCCAGGAGTTCGCGCCGTTCACGGTGGCGCGCGCGGCCGGCCCCAACGCCGCGCTGGTGTTCACACGGGCCAGCGGCGCGCCGCTGACGCAGGGTGTGCCCGGCCTGTACACGCGCGAGGGCTACCTGCGCGGGTTCCAGCGCGAGGTCGGTCAGGTGGCCGACCAACTGGCGGCCGAGCAGCCCTGGGTGCTGGGCGTGGCCGACGAGCGGCGCGATGCCGCCGCCCGCGTGCGCGCCAACGCACCGCTGGTGGACGACGTGCGCCGCCTGTACCTGAGCGACTACGCCGCCACCTGGGAGGCTTTCATCGCCGACATCAAGCTGCTGCCCATGGGCCAGCTGGCGCAGTCGGTGCAGATGTCGCGCCTGCTGTCGGCCTCCGACAGCCCGCTGGCGCCATTGCTCAAGGCGATCTCGCGCGAGACCACGCTGGCCAGCGGCGGCTCCACGGTCGAGACGGCCGAGCAGCGCGCGCAGGACATGGTCCGCCAGGGGCGCGAGAAGCTGGCCGGCGTGCTGGCTTCGGGCGGCGCGGCGCCGGTGGCGGGCGCGCCCTCGCTCGAAGAGCAACTGGTCGACGCGCGCTTCGCGGGCCTGCGCCACTTCGTCACTGCGCCAGCCGGTGGCCGCGCGCCACTGGACGACACGCTGGCCCTGGTGGCCGAGGTCAACCTGCTGCTCAACGCGGCCCAGACCGCGCTGCAAGGCGGGGCGGCGCCACCGCCGTCGCCGCTGCCCAACCGCGTCAAGGCCGAGGCCGCGCGCATGCCGCAGCCGCTGCGCACCATGATGGAGACGCTGTCGCAGAGCAGCGCCAACATCGCCCAGGGCCTGTTGCGCCAGACGCTGGCGCAGGAGGTGCGCTCGCAGGTCGGCGAGTTCTGCCAGCAGGCCGTGGCCGGCCGCTACCCGCTGGTGCCGGGCTCCGCGCGCGACGTGACCCAGGCCGACTTCGCCGCGCTGTTCGGCCCCGGTGGCAAGATCGACCAGCTGTTCCAGCAGAAGCTCGCGCCCTACGTGGACACCAGTACGCGGCCCTGGCGCTTTCGCGCGGTGGAAGGCACGCCGCTGGGCGCCGACGGTGGCCAGCTGCCGCAGTTCCAGCGCGCTGCCGCGATCCGCGAGACCTTCTTCCCCGGGGCCGGCGCGCCGGCGCTGCGGCTGGACTTCAAGCCCATCGAGATGGATGCCTCGATCCAGCAGTTCATCCTGGACGTCGACGGCCAGATCGTGCGCTACGCCCATGGCCCGCAGATCCCGAGCTCGGTGCAATGGCCCGGCCCGCGCGGCAGCTCCGAGGTGCGCGTGCAGCTGAGCCCGCCCAACGCCAGCGGCGCCTCGGGGCTGGTGGATGGGGGCCCCTGGGCGCTGTTCCGGCTGTTCGACCGCGTGCAGATCGACCCCACGGGCGCGCCCGAGCGCTTTCGCGCCACCTTCGACATCGGTGGCCGCAAGGCCGTGTTCGAGGTCACCACGAGCAGCGTACGCAACCCGTTCCGTCTGCGCGAACTGCGCGAGTTCGGTTGTCCGGCGGGGCTGTGATGGATCTAGAACCGGACACCGTCACCATGCCGGCCGTGGCCGTGGCCGCGCCACCGGCCTGGTACGGCAAGCTCTCCATGCTGGGCGACTTCGCCCAGCGCCGGCTGTCGCAGGAGGTGGCTCAGGCCTGCGACCAGTGGCTGGCCGCCACCATGCACGCGCTGCCCCAGGTGCTGGGCGAGCGTTGGCCCTGGGCCTACCTCGAGGCGCCGCTGCTGCGCTTTGCCTGCGGGCCCGGCGTGCTGTCGGCGCAGTGGTGGTTCGGCGTGCTGATGCCCAGCTGCGACAAGGTGGGACGCTATTTCCCGCTCTGGGTCGGCCAGAGCGCGATGCAGCCGCCGCGCGATGCCGCGACCCTGGCCAGCCTCGTTGCCTGGTACGAGGCGCTGGCGCGCGCAGCCGTGCGCACGCTCGAAGACAGCGCCACCGTGGCGGGCTTCGAGGCCGAGCTGTCCGCCATGCCGCCCTGGCCCGCGCTAGCCGGGCAGCCGCCGGCAGCGCAGGCACTGCCCGAGGCCCTGGCCTTGCTGGCGGCCGATGCGCTGGTGGGTCGGCTGCAGGCTTGCTCGCTGTGGTGGCCGGCCACGCGCCAGCCCGCGCGCCCGGTGCAGCTGCGGCTGGCCCAGGGCCTGCCCGGTGCCGAGACGCTGGCACAGCTGCTGCTGGCCGAGCAGCCCGCGGGCTGCTGAGCGCCCCCTCCGGTGAATGACGCGGACTGTGAAAACAGACGCGTTGATTTCCAGCGTTCTTTTCACTTTCTCTCTGTCATTGGCATGACTGCTGCTGCCGGAGTCCACGAAACCTCCGCGGGCTGTGACATGGAGGGTGAGAAGAGTGCATTGCGCAGGAGCGGCAGCTACGGGCCCCAAAGCGGCGGCTCAACGCCATTGCTCAGGTGCGTGCGTCCTCGCACGTCGCCTGCAGCAATTTGTTGGAACGCAACGCCACGGTCTAGTCACCGGAGCGGCAAGTACACATCCGTGATCATTTCGTGCTCCGGGATACTTGGGCCGACGTTTACATAGTGAAAGAAGATGGGATATGTGCCCAGCTCCTCGCCACTCTTTGGCAACCACTCGCGATACAGATACACCGCCGCCGTGTTGAATCGCCTTGAGCCCAGGTGCCGTGCCACCGCGCATCGATTGGCGGGAATTGTCTTGTTCACAATGCCCAGCGTGTTGGGCTGAATGGGCTGATCGTAGGTCACACAGAAATCTACTCGGTGATCGGCCGGAGCAACTAAAAGCGGATCGGTGTAGTGGACACCATACGTTCGGTGATCGGCAGGCGAGAGATGGTGCTGGATTCGCCATCCGATGAGCTTCTTGGATGTTTCGTACTCAAGGTCAGGAGGACCGCAATGCTCCGCTACTGCGACCCTCGTTTCGGGGAAGTCAACAATTCGAACGTCCATCAGCTACTCCACTTCTCTTGCGGCCCAACGCCTGAATTAAGCCGAGCCGCGAAGCGGCTTCGGCTTGAATGAATTGTTAGATTGCCCCAGCGAGAACACTGAAGCGTCTATGGCCGATTTGATGGCCTCCCGCTCATCAGAGAAGTGAGTGGCCTCGCTGATCAAGCCGCGCTCCTGGTAGTACACGTCGAAGCCGCTGGAAGATGGGACGCAGTACCAACCATCAAACGTTTTAGGCGACCAATGAAGCCAGCTACCGTCTGAGTTGAAGCTACGGAGCTTGGCTGAGAAGTCCGGAACCAAGACCCACAGCTCGTCAAAACGGGATACGTCTCCACCGAGCAGATCTACCACTAGGTTCTTCAAGTACTCGGTAACGTACATGGGCAATCTAACGTTGGAGGTAAGGGGCTGCGGCGCGAAAGCGATTGACCGGAGAAGCCACGCCGGTTCCGCAGTCCCGCTTGACCGAATACGAAGGGACTTCCCCAGTCCCAACACGGTGTCCAGGCACCAAGATTGACTCGCGGAAGTTCAATCTGAAACGGAAAAGGGGAAGTCCATGGCGGAGATTACACGGGCGCCGGTGGCGCGGG
>NZ_LMMT01000025.1 GCF_001422365.1 Pseudorhodoferax sp. Leaf265
AAACGCCCACGCTTATCGGCTGTATGTTTTTAAAGACCYACCGCAGCAACCCCAGCCTTGCGACTGACTTGCTTGACTCGCTGTGATCAGCGAAGCCTTCGATTATGACACGTTTTTAAAAGGCCGGTCAACTTTTTTCGCTTTCTTTTTCAACCTGCCGAGCAGCTTGGCCGAGCTGGTGGATCACAGCGTTTGAAGCAGTGATCAGCGAAGCCCACGACTATACAACAGCTTTTTCGCTTTCTTTTTCAACCTGCCGAGCAGCTTGGCCGAGCTGGTGGATCACAGCGTTTGAAGCAGTGATCAGCGAAGCCCACGACTATACAACAGATCGCCCCTCTTGCAAGCAAATGCGGAAAATTACTTCCGCAGAGGGCGGCCTGCAACAGACCAAGACAAGAGTGGGATCGGGCTCGTCCTTCGACTCCGTCACCATCCTCCTCGTTCGGGCCCGTTGTCCAGCATGGGCAAACGATCCACGCCCCAGAAGACTTCGCCGTCGGCGGCGAAGGCCGGCGCGCCCCAGACGCCAGCTGCCGCAGCGGCTTCGGTGGCTCGGCGCAGCCGGTCCTTGCAGGCCTGGCCCTGCAGCAGCGCGTCGGCAGATCCACCACGTCGGACTGCGTGGCAACCACGATGGCCATCAGCGCCTGTCCTGCGCGCGGCGAATCGCCGAGCACGTGGTGGCGGCGGAACACCTGCGCCGCGAAGCGCTTGGGCGCCTTGGCATCCGCGTCGCGGATCAGCCAGAAGGCGCGGTCGGTCGCCACGTTGGCGAAGGCGGCCGTGTCGCCAGGTGCATAGGACGCGCCCAGCCAACGCGCCACACGGCGGATGTCCTAGCGAAGTAGTCGCCCTTGAGCGGCTGGACCAGGCCCAGCACGCCCTTCACGGCACTGCGCTCGATGGCGGCTTCGGCCAGCGGCGACGGCGCGTTCGACCAAGGCAGGCAGCGACTGGCCGACTGCGCCATACGGTTGAGCGCTCCGGTTCAAGGCCGCGCGATGTGCGCCTGCCGGTACTCGCCGGGCGCCACGCCGGTCCATTGCTTGAAGGCGCGCTGGAAGGTGCTGGACTCCGAGAAGCCCAGGCGCTCGGCGATCTCGGGCAGCGCGAGCTCGGGCCGGGCGAGGTACTCGATGGCCGCGTCGCGGCGCAGGGCTTCCTTGATGCTGCGGTAGCCCCGGCCTTCCTCGTGCAGCCGGCGGCGCAGGGTCTGCGGCGTCATCGCAAGTTCGCGGCCGATGTCTTCCAGCGAAGGCATCTTGCCGGCCAGGTGGCCGCGCAGGATGCGGCGGATGCGCTCCGTGATGCTGGACGACTCGCGGTAGCGCACCAGCAGGTTGGCCGGAGCGTGCAGCAGAAATTCGGTCAGGCTTTCTACGGTCTGCACCACGGGCAGTTCGAGCCAGCGAGCATCCACGTACCAGCCCGCGCCGCCCCGCGTTTCACGCACGGGCGCGCGCAGCACTTCGCCGGCGTCGGGGAATTCGGCCGCCACCACGGCCGGGTACTCCAGGCCCAGCAACGGCAAGCGCCGCGCCACGAGCCAGGAGGCCAGACCGTAGGTGAAGAAGATGAAGGTGCGCTGCGCATAGGCCAGCGCCAGATCGACCGGCACGCGCGGCGCCACGCTGAGGTGGGCCACGCCGTCCTGCACGACGAGCCGCGGCACCAGGTCGCGCAGCAACAGACGGTAGTGGCGCAGGCCCAGCGCCAGCGCAGCACCCAGCGTGCGGCCGCCCAGCATCAGGCGGCAACCCAGCGCGAAGCTGCCCAGCGGCAAGGGCGTGGGGCACAGACCCCAGAGCTCGTCGCGCAGGGTGTGGCGCAGGCCGCCCAACAGGCGCGCGTACTGGTCGCGCGTCACGCGGGACAGCGGCGAGCCGAGCAGCGCCGACGAAATGCCGGCGCACGCGAGCAGACCGTCCACATCGACGGCGCGTCGGCGCGCACCGAGAAGCACGCGGTGCACGTGCACGATGGAGATGGTGTGCTGGGTGAAATCCGGCGGCGCGGCCATGCGGTTCAGCCGCCGGTGAACTGCGGCGCGCGCTTCGCGGCCCAGGCCGCACGGCCCTCCTGCAGGTCGGCCGAATGCGCGGCGCGCGCAATGTCGTGCTGCAGCGCGTCCCTGTCGAGCGTGCCGCGTGCGATGTGGTTCAGATGCTTCTTCATGCCGAGCATGGCCAGCGGCGCCATGGCTTCCAGGCGCTGCGTCAAGGCATCGGCCTCGGCGGCGAGCGCCTCGGGCGCGACCAGTTGGGTCAGGAAGCCGATCGCGCGCATCTCCTCGGCCCCGATGCGCTCGGCCGTCAGGAACAGGCGCTTGGCCTGGTCCAGGCCGAGCCGGCTCACATAGCGCTCCAGCCCGCGCGGGTAGAAGTGCAGACCCAACCGCGCGGCCGGCATGAACATGTCGATGCCCTGCACACCGAGCCGGAAATCGCAGGCCAGCGCGAGGTCGGTGGCGCCACCGTAGACGCCGCCCTGCAACAGCGCGAGCGTGACCGGGCGCGCGTCTTCGAGGGCGTTCGCCAGTTCCTCGAAGGCCTGGGGCTTCTGCGCGTCCATCTGGCCGATGTCGAAGCCGCTGCAGAAGTAGCGGCCCGTGGACGCCAGCCGCAGCACCAGCACCTCGGGCCGCGCGTTGACGGTGGCGATGTGCGCGGCCAGCACCTCCAGGTCCTGCGGCTCCAGTCGGTTGGCCTGCTCGGGGCGGCGCAAGGTGATGGTGGCGCTGGCGCCGGTGATCTCCAGAAGGGGCGTATCCATGGGGGGCGCATGTTCGCACAGTGCCCCCCGGCTACGCGCCCTCCGGCTTGATCTGCGCGCGCGCGATCACCGGCTTCCAGCGCGCCTGCTCGCTCTTGATGAACGCGCCGAACTCCGCTGCGCTGCTGCCCACGGCCAGCGCCGTGTCGGCCGAGAGCTTGTCCCTGACGATGCTGCCCTTGGCCGCGCGGATGGCCTCGGCTTCGAGCTTGGCCATGTTGGCGCGCGGCCACTTGGCCGGCGCCAGCAGGCCATACCACTGCGTCATTTCGAAGCCCGGGTAGCCCTGGGCGGCCACGGTGGGCGCATCGGGCAGCTGCGGCAGCCGTTCGGTCGTGCCGGTGGCGATGCAGCGCAGCCGGCCGGCCTTGATGAAGGGCAAGAGCGCTGGGGCGCCGACCGAGGCCGCCTGCAGCCGGCCCGACATCAGGTCGGTCAGCATGGGCCCGGTGCCGCGGTAGGGCACATGCACGACGAAGGTGCCGCTGACCATCTTGAGGTACTCGAATGCTAGGTGGCCGGCGCTGCCGTTGCCGGCAGAGCCATAGTTGAGCTGGCCCGGCTTGCCCCTGGCATAGGCGACGAACTCCTTCAGGTCCTTGACCGGCAGGTCGGGGTGGACCACGTAGAGGCTCGGAACCTTGGACAGCAGCGTGACGGGCACGAAGTCGCGCTCGGCGTCGTAGGGCAGCTTGCTGAAGATGTAGGGGTTCACGGCCAGCGTGCCGATGTGGCCCAGGATGAGCGTGTGGCCGTCCTCGCTGGCGGCGACCTCCTGCATCGCGATGTTGCCGGCCGCGCCGGGCTTGTTGTCCACGAACACGTTCTGGCCGATGGTCTTGGCCATCTCGCCCGCGACCGAGCGCGCCACGATCTCCGAGCTGCCGCCCGGTGCGAACGGCACGACCAGGCGCAGCGGCTTGCTGGGCCAGGCGGGCTGCGCCCGGGCAGCCCAGGGCAGGGCGGCGCCGAGCGCGAGCAGCTGGCGGCGGGAGGGATGGATGGTATGGGGCATGGCGCAATCGCAAGAACAGGTGAAGCGCCATGGTCGTGCGCCAGCGCGCCCGGCGCTTCGGGGTTTTCCTGGCTATGAGCGCTTTAGGCGAAACCGATTGGCGTTGCGAATCGCTCGCATCTACCATCCATTCATCGTCGTTTCTCTCCCCAGGACTCCACCATGGCCGCCTTCGCCCGCAACAACCTCCCGACCCTGAAGAAGACCGGCAGCTACTACGTGATGCACATCCTGGTGGCTGCCGCCGTAGCCTATGCCGTCACGGGCAACCTGCTCATGTCGCTCACGCTGAGCCTGCTGGAGCCCACTGTCCAGGCCTTCGCGTTCTTCTTCCACGAGAAGGCTTGGCAGCGCATCGCCCTCAGGCGAGCTGTTCCCGCAGCAGCCGCTTGAGCAGCTTGCCGCCCGCATTGCGCGGCAGCGGGGTGTCGGACCAGGTGATGGTCTCGGGCACCTTGTAGTCGGTCAGGCGCGCGCGGCAATGCGCACGCACGGCCTCGTCGTCGCGCGCGAGCTCGGGCGCGTACAGGAAGGCGTGCACGCGCTCGCCGAGCACGGGGCAGGGTCGTCCGACGATGGCGGCCTCGACCACGCCGGGCAGCGCCACCAGGCAATGCTCGACCTCGACCGAATAGATCTTGAAGCCGCCGCGGTTGAGCATGTCCTTCTTGCGGTCGAACAGGCGCACGAAGCCGTCGGCATCGACGCTGCCCAGGTCGCCCGAATGCCAGTAGCCCTGTGTGAAGTTGGCGGCCGTGGCCTCCGGGTTGTCCCAGTAGCCGGGCACGACCATGGGGCCGCCGATCCAGAGCTCGCCGCTCTCGCCAGGCGGCAGCTCGTGGCCCTCGTCGTCCACCACGCGCACATGGGTGCAGGGCAGCGGCACGCCCACGCTGTCGGCATGCGCGCGTGTGAGGCCGGCCGGCATCATGGTGGTGGGCGAGGTGGTCTCGGTCGCGCCATAGGCGTTGATGAGCGTGAGGCCGGGCAGACGCTCGGCCATGGCGTCGATGGCCGACACCGGCATGGGCGCGCCGCCGTAGCCACCGATGCGCCAGCTGGCCAGCCGCGCGCGATCGAAGGCCGGCTGCAGCAGGCACAGCTGGTACATGGCCGGCACCATCAGCGTGTGCGTGACGCGCTCGGATTCGAGCAGTTGCAGGAAGGCCGGGGCCTTGAACTCCGACAGCATCACCACCGCGCCGCCGATGTGGACCATGGCGGCAATGATGGCGATGAGCCCCGTGACATGGCTGGCCGGCACGGCCAGCGCGGACCGGTCGCCCGCGCGCAGGCCCATGCACAGTTCGTAGTGGCGCACCGAATGCGCGACGTTGAGGTGCGTGAGCATGGCGCCCTTGGGGCGGCCCGTGGTGCCCGAGGTGTAGAGGATCAGCGCAGTATCCTGCTCGCGCACGGGCGCGGCGGCCTGCACGTCGCCGCGCAGATCGGCCAGCGGCAGGACGCCGGGCGCCTGGCCCACGACCAGGCGCAGCCGCAGGCCGGGCACCTCGTCAGGCAAGGGAATGCGCTCGGCCAGCGTCTGGTCGAACACGATGGCGCAGGCGCCGCACTGCTGCAGCATGTAGGCCAGGCCCGGCCGCTGCTCGCGCTCGCCGATGGGCACGGCGATGGCGCCCAGGCGCTGCACAGCGAACAGTACCGACATGAATTCGGGGCGGTTGCCCACGAACAGCACGACGCGCTCGCCGGCCTGCACGCCGTGCGCGGCCAGGCCGCCGGCGATGCGCGCGACCTCGGCGTCGAGCGCTCTGTAATTCCAGCGCTGGCCGTTGTGGACCACGGCGTCCTGGTCGGGGTGCGCGGCCACGGTACGCTCCAGCAGCGCGTGCACGCTGGCCGGCCGTTCGGCGAAGCAGCGCACCACGCGGTCGCCGTAGACGGCCTCCTCGCGCATGGCAGGAAGTTCAACGCCATGCCATGTCGTCATGCCGTGGCCTCCACCACCGCATTGGCGCCGCGCTCGATCACCACCTCCCCATCCACGAGCTTGCGCGAATGGTTGAGGTCCGACTGCGCGATCAGCACCGACAGCGCACCGCCGCGCAGCCCGGCGATCACCTCGCCCAGCCGCATCGACAGCGCAGGCGCCACGCCCTCGAAGGGCTCGTCGAGCAGCAGCAGCCGCGTGCCCACGCCCAGCGCCCGCGCCAGTGCCACGAGCTTTTGCTGACCGCCCGAGAGCAGCAGCGCGCGCCGCTCGCGCATCTGCGCGAGTTCGGGCAGCACGCCGTAGATGAAGTCCAGACGCTGGCGCTGGTTGCTGGCGCGCGTGGCCCACAGCGGCACGAGGATGTTCTCCTCCACGCTGAGTTCGGGCACCAGGCCACGGTCCTCGGGCATGTAGCCGATGCCCATGGCCGCACGCGTGTGGCGCGGCACCGTGGCCAGGTCCTGGCCCTCGAATGTGATGCGCCCCTGCGTGGGCGTCAGGTGACCCATGACCGTGCGCAGCAGCGTGGTCTTGCCGGCGCCGTTGCGGCCGATCAGGCCGACCATGGACTGCGCGGGCACAGCCAGGCGCAGGCTGCGCAGCACCTGGACCGAGCCGATGGACACGTGGACGGATTCGACGGTGAGCATGGCCTTCTCCTAGTGCAGCGTGCCGGTGACGTAGCGGCGCACGTCGTCCGCGGTCAGGGCCACGGCCGGTGTGTCGTCGGCGATGATGCGGCCCGCGTAAAAGGCCACCACGCGGTCGGCGTAGCGCTCGACGATGTCCATGTCGTGCTCGACGAACAGCACGGTCATGGCCTCCTGGCCCAGCGCGGTCATGATGATGTCCATCATCGGGAACTTCTCCTCGGCGGCCACGCCGCTGGTGGGCTCGTCGAGCAGCAGGAGGCGCGGCTGGCCGGTCAGCGCCATCGCGATGTCGAGCAGCTTGCGCACGCCGCCCGGCAGCTCGGCCACGCGGCGGTCGCGGTGCTCGGCCAGCGTGAAGCGCTGCAGCAGCGCGTCGGCGCGCGCCACGGCCTCGTCGCCGCGCGCGGACTGCCAGAACGACAACCGCCGGCCATGGCAGGCCGTGGCCACGAGCATGTTCTCCAGCACCGTGAGTTCGGCGAACAGCTGCGGGATCTGGAACGAACGCGCCACGCCCAGGTGCGTGATCGCGCGCGGGTCCAGCCGCGTGATGTCGCGCCCGCCCAGCTCGATGCTGCCGGTGTCGGGCTTGAGGTAGCCCGTCACCATGTTCACGAAGGTGGTCTTGCCCGCGCCGTTGCTGCCGATCAGGCTCACACGCTGGCCTGCGGCGATGTCGATGTTGAGGCTGCTGGCCGCGACCACGGCGCCGAAGCGCTTTTCGATGGCGCGGGCGCGCAGCAGGATGTTCTCGCTCATTTCTTCTTGATCCACAAAGAGCCGATGCCGCCCGGCAGGAAGCGGATCATCAGCAACAGGAACAGGCCCAGCGAGAGCTGCCAGGTGTTGGGGAAGTACAGGTTGGAGAAGGAGCGCACCACCTCCAGCAGCGTGGAGGCCACGAACACGGCGAGCACGCTCTGCGAGCCCGCGAGGATGGCGACGAACACGAACTCGCCCGAGGTGGTCCAGTAGCTGAAGTTGGGGTCGATGTGGCCCAGCGACATCACGGTCAGCGCACCGCCGCAGCCGCCCGCGAAGGCCGCCATGCCGTAGTTGAACGCCACGGCCTGGCGCACCGAGCCGCCCAGGTACTCCACGCGCAACTCGTTCTCGCGCACGGCCTGGGCGATCAGGCCGCGCGTGGAGTCGAAGTACACGCGCGCCAGCAGCGCCAGCACGCCGGACACCACGACGGTGACGCCGTACAGCGCGTAGGCCACGCGTTCGTCCGACAGGCTCTGGCCCAGCAGCGTGGGCCGGCCCATGTTGAAGCCGTCGGAGCCACCCAGGCTGGTGGTCTTGACCAGCACACCGTAGCAGACCATGGACAGTGCCAGCGTCAGCATCGCGAAGAAGATGCCGCGGTAGCGCGCCAGCAGCGGCGCGAACGGCAGCGCCACCAGCATGGCAGCCAGGCCGCCGACCAGCGTGAGCAGCAGTGCGTCGGTGATGCCCAGCTGGTTGAAGCACAGCGCGCCGGCATAGCCGCCGACCGCGAACACCAGCCCCTGGCCGAAGGACACGACGCCGCTGCGCATGAGCAGCAGGATGCCCAGCGAGACCAGGCCGTGCGAGGCTGCCATGGTCAAGAGGAACACCAGCCAGCGCGGCAGGAAGGCGCCGACGGCGACCAGCGCCACCAGCAGGCCGAGGCCGCCGCCGAGCACGGTGCCGGGACGCAGGCCGGTCGCCCGGCGCGGCGCTGCGGGGGTGGGAAGGGCAGCGCTCTTCATCAGATCTTCCTCGCCTGGATGCGTTGGAACAGGCCCTCGGGGCGGAACACCAGCACCAGCGCCATGACCACGTAGATCGCGAACAGCTCGACCTGGGGCGCCAGGTGCACGGCGGCGGCGCGGGCCAGGCCGACGATCAACGCGCCGATGGCCGCGCCCTCGATGCTGCCCAGTCCGCCGATGATGACCACGGCAAACGAGACGATGATCACGCCGACCGAGATGCCGGGCTGCACCGAGATCAGCGGCGCCGTGAAGGCCCCGCCGATGCAGGCCAGGAAGATGCCAACCGCGAACGCCAGCATGTACACGCGCGAGACGTTGACACCCATGCTGGAGGCCACCTCCTCGCTGTGGATCACGGCCAGCACGATCTTGCCCTGGCGCGTGCGGTTCAGTCCCCACCAGACCGCCACGCCGACCACCACCGCGAGCAGCATGAGCATGAAGTCGTAGCCCACGTAGATCTGCTCGCCGATCTCGATGTTGCCGAACATGGCGTAGGGCTCGGACACGTAGTAGGGGTTGGCGCCCCAGATCAGCTTGGTGATGTCTTCCAGCATCAGGAACAGCGCGTAGGTGACGAGCACCAGCAGCACCTCGTCGCGGCCGTAGAAGAAGCGCAGCAGGCCGCGCTCGGTCAGCGGCGCGACCAGCGCGGCCACGGCCACCGCGGCCAGCAGCATGGCGACCAGCGACCATTCGGGCGCCAGCTTGAGCGTGGCGAACCAGCCGACGAAGCTGGCGGCCGCGTAGGCGCCCAGCGCGTAGAAGCTGCCGTGCGCGATGTTGAGGATCTTGAGCACGCCGAACACGAGTGTGAGCCCGAGCGCGACGATGAACAGCCAGGAGGCATAGCTCAGGCCGTCGACGAGGATGGTGATGGCGGTGGTCATGGCCGGTTCCGTGAAAGAAGACAGGCTCCAACCGGCCCGCTGACGCAGGCCGGCCGGAGGCGACGGTCAGGCGCCGCGTGTCACTCGCACTTGGCGCCTTGCATGCCGCCCTTGATCCAGTCTTCCGACTTCACGCCGGCCGGCGGATTCACGCACTCGGCCGGGAAGCGCTGGATGTCTTCCAGCAGCACCATCTTCTTGCCGGCGTCGTAGCGTGTCTTGCCGATGGCCGTGGGCTGCGTGGCCTGCTGGCCGTCGCCCAGCGTCATGCGGATGCGGCCACCGGGCGCGTCCCATTCGCTGCCCTTCAGCGCGGCGGCCAGTTGCTCGGACGTGGGCTTCTTGCCGCCGTTGGCGGCCATGGCCTTTTCGGCCGCGAGCTTCAGGCCCATCAGAGCCTGGGCCATGCGGTAGGGCGCCTGGGCCGGGTAGGTGTTGTAGCCCTTCTCGTACAGGCTCCACCACCAGTCGTTGAGCGCGCTCTTGGGCGCCAGCAGGCCATAGGCGCCACGCGCGCCGAGGATGGTGCCGTCGGGCATCTTGTCGCCCAACGGGGTCAGCACATGGTCGGCCGCCGACAGCACGACCTGCGAGCGCTTGAACAGGCCGCGCGGGCCGGACTGCAGCACGAAGGCCTGCAGGTCGCCGCCCCACAGGCTGGAGTGCGTGACGTCGGCGCGCTTGGAGGTCAGCGCCGAGATCTCGGTGCCGTACTGGCCGGCGCCGAACTTGGGCAACAGGTCTTCGCCGACCTTGGCCTGCGGATACAGCTGCGACATGGCGGCCTTGAAGTCGGCGCGCGAGTCGTGGCCCCAGGCGTAGTCCTGGTTGATGAGGTTGTAGCTCTCGGCCTTGATGTTGCGCGCCTTGAGGTAGCGCGCCAGCGCCACGTTGTCCATAGTGCCGTGCGAGGCGGTGCGGAACACGTAGCTGTACTTGGCGTCCTCGAACACGCGCGGCGTGCCGCAGTCGTACAGGATCAGGAACTTCTTGAGCTCCTCGGCCACGGGCGCCACGGCCAGGCAGTCGCCCGAGCTCACGTAGCCGACCACGGCGTCGACCTTCTCACGGTCGTACAGGTTGCGCAGCTCCTGCACCTGCTTGGTGGCGCCGCCGTTCTCGTCGACGTAGACGGCCTCGATCTTCATGCCGCCGATGCCGGCCTTGTTGTAGGGGGCGGGCGCCTCGCCCTTGTTGAAGGCCTCTACCAGCACCTTGGCGCCGTTGACGGCCGGGATGCCGAAGCTCTCGGCCGCCTGGCCCGAGAGGAAGCTCACGACGCCGATCTTGAACGTCTCCTGGGCCTGGGCCGCGGCGGCCAGCGCGGTGAGCGCGAACAGGCCGGCCAGGCGGGCGGCGCCAAATGCCATCTTCTTCTGTGCTTGCATGCTTGTCTCCTGCTTGTGGTGATGGAACGGGAACGGAAACACGATCAGGGCGGCGGCGCGATGGGGGCGGCCATGTCCAGGCCGGTCATCTCGAAGCCCTTCTTGAAATCGACCATGTGCTTGCGCGTCCACTCGGCCGCGGCGGCACCGTCGCGGCGTTGCAGCGCGTCCAGGATGCCGCGGTGCGCGGCCAGGTTGCGCGCCTTGGACTGCGGCAGCCGCTGGTGGATCTGCAGCAGCGTGGGGTTGTAGAGCAGGCTGATGGGCTCGCGCGCCAGCATCAGCGGGCGGTTGCGGCTGGCGCGGCCGACCAGGGCATGGAACTCCACGTCGAGTTCGACCAGGCGTTGGTCGTCTTCCAGCGTGTTCGTGCCCTGGGCCTGCAGCGCAGCCGTCGCTTCGGTGTTGCGCGCGAGTTCTTCGAGGTCGGCCGGCTCGGCGTGTTCGGCGGCCAGCTGCGAGGCCAGCGGCTCCAGCGTCACGGCCACCTGCCAGAGCTCGGCGAAGGTGGTCTGCTGCAGCATCAGCAGGCGCGCCGTACGCGGCGCCAGGTCGTACAGGCCGGGCAGCGCGACGAACAGCCGGCGGCCCTCGCGCCGCTGCACCAGGCCTTCCTGTTCGACCTGGCGGATCGCCTCGCGCACGGTGGAGCGGTGCACGCCGAAGCGTTCGGCCAGGCTTTGCTCGGTGGGCAGCGGCATGCCGGGGCGCAGCTGGCCCGACAGGATGGAGCGCTCGATTTCGGTGGACACCTGCTTGTAGGCCGGCGCCAGCTGCAGCCGGCTGAACATGGAGGCGTCCTCGCGCAGCCGGGCCGGCGCGCTGCCCCTTCTGTCGGACGCTGCTTCGGCCTCGCGGCGCGGCGCACGGGTGCTGCCAGTCAAGCCAGGTCTCCTCGCTCCGCCGCGGCGGGTTTTGTTTGTCGGACAATCGGATTGTTGGCATTCGCATGCGCGCCAACCAGCGGGTTTTCCCGCGCCGTCGGTGGTCCGATTCGCACCCGAAAAGTCACAACTGCGTGACCCTTGCATGCCGTTCGTGGGCCTTTTTGCGAGGTCTACAATCGCGCTCCCCTTGAACACGTCAGGCGGGTTTTGCCGGGCGAACGAGGTCCGCACAGCTCGCCGCCAGAGGAGACGCCAGCATGGCCAGCCCTTCGAATCCGGTGAGCACCGAAGACAAACGCGCCGAGCTGCGCCGCGCAGCGCTCGAGTACCACGAGTTCCCGACGCCGGGCAAGATCTCGGTCACGGCGACCAAGCAGCTGACCAACCAGCGCGATCTGGCGCTGGCCTATTCGCCCGGCGTCGCCGCGCCCTGCGAGGAGATCGTCAAGGATCCCAACGCCGCCTTCAAGTACACGGCCCGCGGCAACCTCGTGGCCGTGATCTCCAACGGCACGGCCGTGCTGGGCCTGGGCGACATCGGCCCGCTGGCCTCCAAGCCGGTCATGGAAGGCAAGGGCGTGCTGTTCAAGAAGTTCGCTGGCGTCGACGTGTTCGACATCGAGATCGACGAGAAGGACCCGCAGAAGCTGGTCGACGTGATCGCCGCGCTGGAGCCGACCTTCGGCGCCATCAACCTGGAAGACATCAAGGCCCCGGACTGCTTCTTCGTCGAGCGCGAGCTGCGCAAGCGCATGAAGATCCCGGTGTTCCACGACGACCAGCACGGCACGGCCATCACGGTGGCGGCCGCCATGCTGAACGGCCTCAAGGTGGTGGGCAAAAACATCGCCGAGGTCAAGCTCGTGGCCTCCGGTGCCGGCGCAGCGGCGCTGGCCTGCCTGACCCTGCTGCTCAAGGTCGGCCTGAAACGTGAGAACGTCTGGGTCACCGACCTGGCCGGCGTGGTCTACAAGGGCCGCACCGAGCTCATGGACGATGACAAGGCCCAGTTCGCCCAGGCCACCGAGCTGCGCACGCTGAACGAGGTGATGGACGGCGCCGACGTGTTCCTGGGCCTGTCGGCCGGCGGCGTGCTCAAGCCCGCCATGGTCGCCAAGATGGCGCCCAAGCCCGTGATCTTCGCGCTGGCCAACCCGAACCCGGAGATCACGCCCGAGGACGCGCGCTCGGTGCGCGACGACGTGGTCATGGCGACGGGCCGCACGGACTACCCGAACCAGGTCAACAACGTCCTGTGCTTCCCCTACATCTTCCGCGGTGCGCTGGACTGCGGCGCGACCACCATCACGGACGAGATGGAGATCGCCGCGGTGCATGCCATCGCCGACCTGGCGCAGGCCGAGCAGAGCGAGGTGGTGGCGGCAGCCTACGTGGGCGAGAAGCTCAGCTTCGGCCCCGAATACCTGATCCCCAAGCCTTTCGACCCGCGCCTGATGATGAAAATCGCGCCGGCCGTGGCCCAGGCGGCGGCCGACTGCGGCGTGGCGCTGCGCCCGATCCAGGACATGGACGCCTACCGCGACCGGCTGCAGAGCTTCGTCTACGCCTCGGGCACGACGATGAAGCCGATCTTCACGGCCGCCAAGAACGCCGCCAAGAAGCGCGTGGCGTACTCGGAAGGCGAGGAAGAGCGCGTGCTGCGGGCCTGCCAGATCGTGGTGGACGAAGGCATCGCCCGGCCCACGCTGATCGGCCGCCCGGCCATCATCGCGCAGCGCATCCAGAAGTTCGGCCTGCGCCTGCGCGAGGAGCTGGACTACGACATCGTCAACGTCGAGCAGGACCACCGCTACCGCGACTTCTGGCAGACCTACCACCGCATGACGGAGCGCCAGGGCGTGACGCAGCAGGTCGCCAAGATCGAGATGCGCCGACGCCTGACGCTGATCGGCGCCATGCTGCTGCACAAGGGCGAGGTCGACGGCCTGATCTGCGGCACCTGGGGCACGACGCACAACCACCTGCACTACATCGACCAGGTGATCGGCAAGCGGCCGGGCGGCTGCGAAAGCACGCCGCAGGACGTGCCCATCTACGCCTGCATGAACGGCCTCATGCTGCCGGGCCGCCAGGTGTTCCTGGTCGACACGCACGTGAACTACGATCCCACCGCCGAAGAGCTGGCCGAGATCACGACCATGGCGGCCGAGGAAATGATGCGCTTTGGCTTGAAGCCCAAGGCCGCGCTGCTGTCGCATTCGAACTTCGGCACCAGCCAGCACCCGAGCGCCGTCAAGATGCGCCGCACGCTGGAACTGCTGCGCACCCAGGCGCCCTGGCTCGAGGTCGACGGCGAAATGCACGGCGACGTGGCGCTGGACGGCAAGCAGCGCGCGGGCATCATGCCGCACTCCACGCTGGCCGGTGATGCCAATCTGTTGGTGCTGCCCAACATCGACGCGGCCAACATTTCCTACAACCTGCTCAAGACGGCAGCGGGCGGCAACATCGCCATCGGTCCAGTGCTGCTCGGTGCGGCCAAGCCGGTGCACATCCTCACCGCCAGTGCCACCGTGCGTCGCATCGTCAACATGACGGCGCTCACTGTCGCCGACGCGAACGCGTTGCGCTGACGCTCGCGGGCCAAGCAAGCACTAACTTGGTGCGATGCGAAGCCCTTGCGGCCCATGCCTGTTTTTTGGGCATGGGCCTTGCGTTTCCTGGGGCCTTGGGGCACACTAGCGCGCTTCGATCCGGGGGTTAACCCGGAGCCCGCGCACGAATCCGTGCGGTCTGTGCGCCTTTCTTGTTTCCCATGCTGTCCACGATTTGCCACACCTTCAGCCGTCCGCTTTGGCGCGGCTTGCTGGCGGTGGCGCTGACGGCTTGCACTGTTTCGGTGCAGGCGCGGACCTCGGCCGAGGGCGCCACGGTGGCGTTGGACGCCTTGCCTCGGGAAGGCCAGGCGACTTACCAACGGATCCTGCAAGGCGGCCCGTTCCCGTACGAGAAGGACGGCACCGTGTTCTTCAACCGCGAGCGCCTGCTTCCCGTGGAGAAGCGAGGCTATTACCGCGAGTACACGGTGGCCAGGGAAGGTGCGCGCAGCCGGGGTGCGCGGCGCATCGTCTGCGGGGGCCTGCACCCGACGACACCGGATGGTTGCTACTACACCAGCGACCACTATGCGAGTTTTCGCAAGATCGCGCCGTGAAGGGCGGGCGATTCTTGTTTTTGTGAGACCGAGGTATTTTGATGACCAACGTTAAAGCGGAGCTGGACCAGCCTCTGCGTACCGTGCGAACCAACATCGTCCAATCGATCCGGGCGTTTCGCGTAGCCGACCTGCAAGAGGCCGCCCAGTCCATGGGCCACCACTTCCTGTACGCCAACCTGGCCAACGCCCAGAGCAAGCAGGACGTGCTGGACCTGATCGCGCAGCAGTTCACCTTCCCGACGCACTTCGGCAAGAACTTCGACGCGTTGTACGACTGCATGACGGACCCGCTGCACAAGTCCGGCCCGCAGCCCGGCTTCATCGTCGTGCTGGAGCAGATCCCCGCGAACGCCAAGTTCGACAAGGAAGCGCGCGAGCAACTGCTGGACATCTTCCGCGACGCAGCCGACTACTGGGGCGACCGCAAGATCCCGTTCCGCTGTTTCTATTCTTTTCTGTAGCCCGTTCCGCACACACCAGCCAAGCGGAACGGGCGAACGAGGCCCAGGGCGATGCCGTGTCCGGCATTGCACTCACGACGACCCCAGTGGCGGCAGCATCTGCCACCACGGAGTCGGGCGAGAAGATGCCGACCGACAAACTGGTCGACGTCTCTCCATTGGCGCTGCGCATGAGCAGCCCCTTCAACGCGGGTTACTGGTTGGCAGCGGCCTGAAGCACCCACCACCGGTTTCGCAAGACGCCCGTCACCGACGGGCGTTTTTCATGGTGCCGCCTGCGCCAGCGCGACGTACTCGGCCACCGGCACTTCCTCGGCCCGGCGTTGCAGGTCGAAGTGGCCGGCGAACTGGCGCGCCTCGAGCCAGCGGCCCAAGCTGTGGCGCAGGAGCTTGCGGCGCTGGCTGAACGCCACCTGCACGAGCTCGCTGAGCAGTGGCACCTCCAACTGCGGCGGCTGCGCCAAGGGCTCCATGCGCACCACGGCACTGTCCACCTTGGGCGGCGGATCGAAGCTCTCGGGCGGCACGAACAGCACGTCCTCCATCGCGTAGCGCCACTGCAGCATCACGCTGAGCCGGCCATAGGCCGCAGTGGCCGGTGCGGCCACCATGCGGTCGATGACTTCCTTTTGCAGCATGAAGTGCTGGTCGTGCACCTGGTCCACATGGTGCAGCAGATGGAACAGGATGGGCGTGGAGATGTTGTAGGGCAGGTTGCCGACCACGCGCAGCTTGCGCCCTGCGGCGGCCGCGAGCGCGGTGAAGTCGACCTTGAGCACGTCGGACTCGACCACCGCGAGCTGCGGATGGCGGCGCAGCCGCTCGGCCAGGTCGCGGTCGAGCTCGATGACGGTGAGCCGGCCCACGCGCTCGACCAGCGGCTGGGTCAGCGCCGCCAGGCCCGGACCGATCTCGACCATGGGATCGCCCGGCTGCGGCGTGATGGCCCGCACGATGGCGTCGATGACGCCGGAATCCGACAGGAAATGCTGGCCGAAGCGCTTGCGCGCGATGTGCTTCACTGCGGAGCCTGGCGCAGCTCGACGTAGGCGCGGCCACGCAGTTCCTGCAGCCAGCTGCGGTAGGCCTCGTCCATCTTGCGTTCGCGCACCATGTTGCGCGCCACCTCGCGCTGCTCGCGCGGGTTGAGCTGGTACTGGCGCCGCTCCAGCAGCTGGATCAGGTGCACGCCGAAGCGCGAGACGATGGGCTCCGAGATCTCACCCGGGCGCAGCGCATCGAGCACTTCCTCGAACTCGGGCACGAACTGGCCCGGGTTGGACCAGCCGAGGTCGCCGCCCTGCGCGGCGCTGCCATCCTGCGAGCTGGCCTGGGCCAGCGCGGCGAAGTCGGCCTGGCCGGCCTCGATGCGACGGCGCATGGTGGCCAGGCGCTCGCGTGCATTGGCCTCGGTCTGCTGGGCATCGATGCGCAGCAGGATGTGGCGCGCGTGCTGCTGCGTGATGCTTTGCAGCATGCCGCCCTGGCGCTTCTCGACCACCTTGAGGATGTGGAATCCGGCACCGGAGCGCACCGGGGCCGTGATGCCGCCGGTGGGCAGCTGGGCCGTGGCCTGCAGGAACAGCTCGGGGTAGCGGTCGGGACTGCGCAGGCCCATCTCGCCGCCGGCCGCGGCGTCCGTTCCGTCGGAGAAGCTGCGCGCCAGGGCGGCGAAGTCCTCGCCCGCGCGGGCACGCTTCTCCACGTCCTGCGCACGCGCCAGGCGCTCGGCGACCTGCTGCGGCGTGGCGTTCTCTGGCACGGCCACCAGCACCTGGGCCAGGTTGATCTCGCTGGGCGCCGCGGGGGCTGCTTCGGTCTGCTCGCGCAAGTACTGCTCGACCTCGGCATCGCTCACGCGCACGCGCGAGTCGAGCTCGCGATCGCGCAGGCGCGACATCAGGATCTGGTCGCGCAGCTCGTTGCGAAACTGCGTGCTGGTCATGCCGTCACGCTCGATGCGGCGGCGCAGCTCGGCCACGTCGATCGAGTTCTGCCGCGCGACATTCTGTTCGGCCAGATTGATGGCGGCTTCGTCGACTTTCAATCCCGCCTCGCGCGCCTGCTGCAGCTGGGCGCGCTCGACGACCAGGCTTTCCAGTGCCTGGCGCGAGAGCTCGGCCTGGGTCGGTATGCGGCCACCCTGCTGGCGCAGCTGCTGCGCCATGCGCGCAGTGCGGCGCTGCACCTCCAGGTTGGTAATCGGCTCGGAATTGACCACGGCCACGATGAAGTCGGACGCGCGCGCCGCGCCCTGGGCCTGGGCTGGCACAGCAGTCCAGCAGGCCGCGGCCAGGGCCACGGCGGTCAGGAAGGAAGCGGGCGCCATGCGGCGCTTGGACTGTTGCATCACTCGTAGGAGCCGAACCGGCTCGATGTGGTCACCTGCTCGCGCAGGAACTGGTAGCGGGGAATGTTGTCGCGCAAGGTCTTGAGCGGGCTGGAGCCCAGGCGCGCCAGGCCGACGAACTCGATCTGGAACATGATCTTGTTGTTGGCCGCGGCGTTGGAGCGCTGGGTGCGCTCGACCACGATGCGGCCGATCCAGCAGTCGCCGTCGTACTCCAGGCCCATGATGGAATCAACGAACTGGCGGTCCTGCAGGCTGTAGGCCAGCCGGCCCACGCTGTACCACCGGCCCGAGCCCAGGCCGCGGCCCGGTCCCAGGTCCTGGCCACGGTCGCCCCAAAGATCGTTGAGCGGCCATTGCCAGCCGACGTCGACCTGCTCGCTTTCCGGCAGGCCGCTGGTGGCGCGCTGCATGCGGTAGGCGGTGCTGACGACGCGGTAGTTGCCCGGGCTGTACTTCCCCGAGACCGTGAAACGCTCCGAGCGCCGCGTGTCGGGGTTGTACTGCACCGTGGCGTCGGTCGACCACAGCGGATCCCAGTTCACCGAGGCGCCGGCCAGGAAGTCGCTCACACGGTCGTCCACGACGGCACCGCCCGGCAGGAACACGCGCTGGTCCTTGAAGCGCAGGCGCTGCGCGACGCCGAAGCGCGCCACCTGGGCGCCCGTGTCCGGCTGCAGGAAGCGGGTGTCCACGCCCAGCGTGAGCACGTTGCTGTCGGAGATGCGGTCGTTGCCGGTGAAGGTGTTTTCGCTGTAGATGGTGCCGAAGTTGAAGTCGGTGGCGCTGGTGTCGTAGATGGGCAGGCTGTTCTGCTCGCGGTACGGCGTGTTCACGTAGAACGCCCGCGGCTCCAGGGTCTGGCGCCAGGCCTTGCCGAAGAAATTGGCGTCGCGCTCGAACACCAGGCCGCTGTCGATGCTGAAGGTCGGCACGGTGCGGGTGGCACTGGTGGCGCCGCTGGCCAGCGGTGCATCGAATTCGTACTTGGCGGCGTGCAACTGCAGTTTGGGCGTGAAGAACCAGCCCGGCCGCACCCACGGTCGGCTGATCTGACCCAGCAGGAAGCCGCGCTTGGCGTTGGGCTGGTTGGTGTAGCTGCGGTCGGCCGAGAACTGGGTGTAGTCGGCGTCGACCGAGAAGTCGAAACCGCCCACGTCGTAGCGGCCGTACCGGCCCGTGATCTGGGGCAGCCGGTCGTAGGGCGGCGTGATGGGGGCGCTGACGTCCTGCAACGTCTGGTACTTGAGCGCGCGCAAGCCTGCCGAGAAGTCGCCCTGCGACCAGCGCAGGTTGGCGTCGGTGGTGCGCAGGCGCTCGGTCAGCGAGGTCGTGGTGCTGGGAAAGTCGCGCCAGTAGTCGTTGTCGCTGACCCGGTTGGCATCCAGCGAGAAGGCCAGGTTGCCGATGCCTTTCACGCCAGTCTGGATCACGCCGGAATGCTTGGCCTCGTAGGACCAGCGGTCGCGGTCGCGCAGCTTGTCGCTGGGCATGTAGTCCAACCGCAGTTGCCCGGTATAGGTCGGCTCCAGGTAGCGGAACTCCCCACCCAGCATCACGCCGCGCTTGCTCATGACCGAGGGGTAGAGCGTGGCGTCGCGGTTGGGCGCGATGTTCCAGTAGTAGGGCACCAGCAGCTCGACACCGTTGAGGTTGTCCAGCGCCACCGTGGGCGGCAGGAAGCCCGACTTGCGCGCGTCGCTGAGCGGGAAGGTGAAGGTCGGCAGCGCCAGCACCGGCACGTCCATGAAGCGCAGCACGCCGCCATGGGCCTCGCCCACGTCCTGCTCGGTGTCCAGGTTCATGGTGGTGGCCGTCAGCACCCAGTCGGGCAGCCAGCTCGGGCCGGGCTGGCGCTTGCAGGTGGTGTAGGTGGCGTCGTGCAGCACCGAGCGCTTGTCGTCGATGAAGTCGGCACGGCTGGCCTGTCCATGGGCGCCGGCGCGCAGCAGCTGGTAGCGCGGGCTCTGGAAGAAGCCCTCGAAGGCGTCGACCTTGAGTTCAAGTGCCGGGCCTTCGTACACGTCGCCCGCGCGGTTGATGCGCACGCTGCCCTGGGCCTTGGCCTGGTCCGAGGCCTGGTCGTATTCGAGCCGGTCGGCCTGGATCATGGTGTCGCCACGGCGCATCATGGCGTCGCCTTCGATCACGGTTTCCAGGTTGGGCCGGCCCGAGGTGTGCTGGCCGGAGAAGAAGGTCGGCAGCTGCTCGCGCACATCGGCCGGCACCTGCTCGGCCAGCCGCTCGCTGGGCTTGAGCTGCAGCGGCGCGGTGTCCGCGGCCGCCTGCGCACGCGCGCCGTCGGCGGCCAGCAGCAGCACCAGCGCCGCGACCGCACCAGCCGCGTGGCACAGGGCGAAACCGCCGACAAGAGAACGCTCGGGCAGGACGGAAGGGACGGGAGGCATCGAAGAGATCAGGGACGGTCCGGGCATCCGGGGCAGTCTAGCGTTGGACGAAGGGGCGGGCCTGAAGCCGCCACCAGCCCCGGGGCTTGCCGGCAAGCCGGTTTGTAGAATCGATTATCCATGAGCCAGAAGACCGAACCAACCGGCGTGCCCGGCCCGCAAACGCCGCCAGCCGTGGCCTGGTCCGACCCGCAGCGCGAAGCCGCGTTCCACGGCTGGCTCGCCGCCATCGCGCCGCGCCACCACCTCGTCCCCGCCACGCTGCAGCCGGCTTCGGCCGACGCGAGCTTTCGCCGCTACCTGCGCATCGGGACCGAAGGCGGCGCGAGCCGCATCGTCATGGACGCGCCGCCCGCCCAGGAAAACAGCGAACCCTTCGTGCGCGTCGCCGCGCTGATGCGCGAGGCCGGCCTCACGGTGCCAGAGGTGCAGGAATGGGACCAGGCTGCCGGCTTCCTGCTACTGTCCGACCTGGGCACCCAGACCATGCTGCAGGGCATGGACCGTGCCAACGCCGCCCCCAACGCGGGCCGCTACCGCCAGGCCGTCGACGCGCTGATCGCCTGGCAACTGGCCTCGCGCCCCGGCGTGCTGCCGCCCTACGACGAGGCCGTGCTGCACCGCGAACTCGCGCTGTTCCCCGACTGGTACCTCGCCAAGCACCGCGGCGTGGTGCTCGACGACGCCCAGCGCGCCACGCTGGAGCAGGCCTTCAACGCCATCGTGGCCGAGAACCTGGCCGCGCCCAGCGTCTACGTGCACCGCGACTTCATGCCGCGCAACCTGATGCTGCTGCCCGGCGACGCCACGCGCCTCGGGGTGCTGGACTTCCAGGACGCGCTGTACGGCCCCATCACCTACGACATCGCCAGCCTCATGCGCGATGCCTTCCTGAGCTGGGACGAGGACTTCGTGCTCGACATCACCGTGCGCTACTGGCAGGAAGCGAAGAAGGCCGGCCTGCTCGGCGAGCGCAGTGCCTCGGGCTGGGGCGACGACTTCGGCACCTTCTACCGCGCCGTCGAATGGATGGGCCTGCAGCGCCACCTCAAGGTGGCGGGCATCTTCGCGCGGCTCACGCTGCGCGACGGCAAGCCCCAGTACCTGGCCGACACGCCGCGTTTCATCGCTTACATCCGTGCCACGGCCGGCCGTTACCGCGAACTCAAGCCCCTGATGCACCTGGTCGACCAGATCGAAGGCACGCAGGCCGTCACGGGTTTCGCCTACGGCCGGATGTAGCCGCCGGTGCCGCGCATCCATTGCCCCTCTCCGCTGGCCACCGGCACCGCGCTGGCTTTGCCGGCCGGCGCCGCGCGCCATGTGCAGGTGCTGCGCCTGCAGCCCGGCGATGCGCTCACCTTGTTCAATGGCGAGGGCGGCGAGTTCGAGGCCACCGTCACGCAGATGGGCCGCAGCGATGTGCAGGTCAGCATCGGCGCCCACCATGCCATCGAGCGCGAGACCGCTCAGGCCGTGCACCTGGCCGTCGTGATGCCGGCCAACGACCGCATGGACTGGCTGGTCGAGAAGGCTGCCGAGCTCGGCGCCGCCAGCGTCCAGCCCCTGGTGTCGGCGCGCAGCGTGCTGCGCCTGCAGGGCGAGCGCGCGGCCAAGAAGGCAGCGCACTGGCAGGCCGTGGCCGTGGCCGCCTGCGAGCAATGCGGCCGCAACCGGGTGCCCACCGTGCATCCGGCGGCCGACCTCGCGCCGTGGTTGGCCCGCCCAGCGGAAGCAGATGCGGGCTTGCGTCTGCTGCTGTCGCTGCGCGAGGGTGCCCGCACGCTGCGGCAACTGGCGCCAGCCACTGCCGTCACGCTGCTGAACGGGCCTGAGGGCGGCCTCACACCCGAAGAAGAAGACCTGGCGATCGCCGCCGGCTTCGCCCCGCTCACACTGGGGCCGCGCGTGCTGCGCGCCGAGACCGCGCCGCTGGCCGCGCTGGCCGCGCTGAACCACTGAGGCATCGCCCGCCATGAATCGCAATCTCTGGCTGCTCGCGCTGTGCCAGGCACTGTTCCTGGTCAACAACGTGACCTTCATCGCGATCAACGGCCTGGTCGGCTGGTCGCTCGCGCCGCTGGGCTGGATGGCGACCCTGCCCGTCATGGGTTACGTGGTCGGCGGCGCGCTGAGCACCGGCCTCGTGGCGCGCACGCAGAAGCGCTGGGGCCGCAAGCACTCCTTCCTGCTCGGGCTGGGTGTGGCCTTCGGCTCGGCGCTGCTGTGCATGGCGGCGGTGCTGGCCAAGAACTTCTGGCTGCTGTGCGGCGCCACCGTGGTGGCCGGCTACTACAACGCCAACGCCAGCCTGTACCGCTTCGCCGCGGCCGAACTGGCGGCCGCGCCGCAGCGCGAGAAGGCCGTGTCGCTGGTCATGGCAGGTGGCCTGCTGGGCGGCATCGTGGGGCCCAACCTGGCCAACGCCACGCGCGACTGGTTCGCCGTGCCCTTCGCCGGCGCCTATGTGGCGCTGGCCGTGGCGGCCCTGCTGTCGGCCGCGTTGCTGTCCTTCATCCAGTTTCCACCGGCACCCGCCGCGCAGCAGGGCAACGGCGGCCGGCCGCTCGGTGTGATCGTGCGCCAGCCCGTGTTCATCGTCGCGGCGCTGGCCGGCTCGCTGGGCTTCGGTGTCATGAACCTGCTGATGGCGGCCACGCCGCTGGCCATGCAGCAGTGCGGGCTGCCGTTCTCCGCGGCCGCGCTGGTGCTGGAGTGGCATGTGATCGGCATGTTCGCGCCGGGCTTCTTCACGGGCCACCTGATCAAGCGCTACGGCACGCTGCCTGTCATGAGCGTGGGCCTGGTCCTGAACCTGGCCTGCATCGCGGTGGCGCTGTCCGGCGTGGAACTGCACCACTTCCTGGTGGCGCTGTTCGCGCTGGGCGTGGGCTGGAACTTCCTGTTCACGGGTGCGACCACGCTGTCGCTGCAGGCCTACACGGCCCAGGAGAAGGACAAGGCCCAGGCCGTGCTGAACTTCTGCATGTTCGCCACGCTGGCGCTGACCTCGTTCGCCTCGGGCGTGCTGGTCACCACGCGCGGCTGGACGCTGCTGAACTACGGCTCGCTGCTGCCGGTGGCGTTGACGGGCGCCGGCCTGCTCTGGCTGGCCTGGCGCCGGCGCACGCCTGCGGCCTGAACGCGGGCATCAACCGCCGGTCAGCCGCGCGAGCAGGTCCTGCGCGTCCAGCGCCTGCAGCAGCACCTTGGACGTGCCCTGCCGGTCGTTCGCCAGCACGCCCAGCAGGCCGTCGACGCGTGGCGAGCTGTGCAGGAAGCTGTCGGGCACGGGGTGGATCTGGGTGTCGGCCACGTCCAGCATGGTCAGCACGTCGTCCACGCGCAGGCCCAGCGCCGGACGCGTTGGCTGCGCCGGATCGCGCAGCACCAGCACCACGCCGGCGTCCTTGCGGATCGCCATCAGCGACGGCGCGTTCTCCGGCACCACGGCCTGCAGGGGTATGCCCTCGTCGCCGCCCGTGTGGCGAAAGGCGGTCAGCAGCGAGACCATGGCCTGCGCGCGGCAGCGATGCGCCCCAGGCGGCTATGGGCGATGCTTTTCCAGCCGTACATCTCCGCCACCAATGTCGATGTCGTTTCCCCATCCAAGGTGACGATAGAGCCGCGCCGCACGGCTTGCATTCGCGGTTTCAAGCCACGCCTTGGGGTGGTGCTGGAACAAAGCCCGTTCACAGGTCTAGGTCAGGCGCGTGCCTATTCCGCAGCCCTCATGTTCCGGCAGCACGAACAAGGCAAACAAGCATCCGCTGTCCAAATCGACCATCGAGAAGCCAACGACTTCCTTGGCGACGATCGCTACCCACGCGCACGGTGAACTTTCAACGGCCAAGGCGATGGCTTGCGGTGTGACGCCGATCGCCGAAAGCTCGGTCGGCGTCATCGTGTTTTCCCCGACCGACGCCCTGACCCTGAACATTGCGCTCACGTCATCGACGGATGCGAGGCGAATTTCCGGGGAACAGGTTTTCATGGTCGCATGGTCGCACGCGAGGGAAGGCATCACGCTGTCCGGGAGCGCAGCGTGGCGCTGGCCTCCTTCGCGCAAGCTGTCACAAACTCCCGCCGTCGCGCGTCTTGGAAGGGATGGCCAAGCCTGTCGCCGGCCGTCACTTCTTCAACGCACACGAAAGGAACGCAGCGTATGCAGCGCGCAAATTGGTTCGCCGTCTCGCCCGAAGGAGCAAAGGCCGTGGGCGGCCTTCACCACTTCGTCACGACCGGGACGAGCCTGCCGAGCCGACTGGTCCACCTCGTCTTTCTTCGGGTCTCGCAGCTCAACGGCTGCGCGCACTGCATCGACATCCACACGCGGGATCTCATCAAGGAGGGCATGTCGGTCGAGAAGATCGTGCTCGTCCCCGTGTGGCACGAAGCCGCCTACCTGTTCACCGATCAGGAACGCGCGGCACTGGCCTGGTCCGAGGAAGTGACCCGCGTCAGCGAAACGCACGCATCCGACGAGGCCTATGCAGCCGCTGCGGCGGCGTTCGGGGAAAAAGACCTGGTGGACTTGACGCTGACCATCGCCGCCATGAACGCCATCAACCGGATGGGGATCAGCTTCCGGTTGAAGCCACGGGCCAAGGTCTGAATCAGCGGCTCGCGCAGGCGTGCGGGGCGCGGCCGAATGCCGTGGATGTGAATTAGTTGCACATGTATACAAACGACGGCCGCACAATGCGCTCCCCTTCTTCACACCTGCGAGGCAATCATGGGCCTTCTCGATTCCGTGCTCGGTTCCGTCCTGAACGGTGGCCAGTCCCCCCAGCAACCCGGTGCAAACGCGGAGGGCGGTCTGGGCGGGATCCTTGGCGCGCTGGCCAGCAACCCGCAGTTGCTGCAGGTGCTCATGGGCCTGCTGATGGGCGGCCAGGGCCGGTCGGCCCAGGCGCAGGGCGGCCCGCTGGACGGTCTGGCCGAGCAATTCAACCAGGCCGGGCTCGGCGACGTGCTGGGCTCGTGGATCGGCACCGGCCAGAACCGCCCGGTCTCGGCGGATCAGCTCGGCCAGGTGTTCGGCCAGGACCGGCTCTCGGAGCTGGGCTCGCAGCTGGGCATGGGCGGCGGTGATCTGGCCAGCCAGCTGTCGCAGATCTTGCCCGGCCTGGTCGACCAGATGACGCCACAGGGCCGGATGCCGGAGCCCGGCACGGCCGGCGGCAATGAAGGCCTGTTCGGCATGCTGGAGGCGTTCGGCCAGCGCCGCTGAGTTGGCCCGCTGGCCCACGGCCGCCCGCGCGCCAGCGCCGGGCGGCTTTTTTTCGCCTGCTCAGGCCGCCGGGAAGGCGGCGATCACCTGCGCCACCGCCGCCGTGAGCCGCTTGGCATAGGGCACGTGCAGGAATTCGTTGGGCCCATGGGCGTTGCTCTTGGGGCCCAGCACGCCGCAGACCATCATCTGCGCCTTGGGGAAGCCGGCCGACAGCATGTTCATGAGCGGAATCGTGCCGCCCTGGCCGATGTAGCCGCACGGTGCCCCGAACTGCGCCTGCGAGGCCGCGCTCAGCGCGTTCTCGAACCATGGCGCCGTGGCCGGTGCGTTCCAGCCCGTGGCGCCGCCACCACCCTGGAAGGTCACGCGGGCCTGGTAGGGCGCGCTGTCTTCCAGCAGGGTCTTGAGCTCCTGCACGGCCTGCGCGGCGTCGACCAGCGGCGGCAGCCGCAGCGAGAGCTTGAACGCGGTGTAGGGCCGCAGCACGTTGCCGGCGTCTCGCATCTCGGGAAAGCCATCGGCCCCGGTCACCGACAGCGTGGGCAGCCAGGTGCGGTTCAGCAGCGCCTGCACCGGGTCGGTGGTGGTCGGCAGCGCGGTCTGCACGGCACCACCGCAGTCGTAGTGCGCCCAGGGAAAGCGCTTGTAGATCTCGTCGCCCAGGATGGCGGCCGTGGCCTGGGCCTGGGCCAGCCGCTCGGCCGGCACCTCGCAGTGGAAGCTGGCCGGCAGCAGGCGGCCGGTGGCGCTGTCTTCGAGCCGGTCGAGCACCTGGCGCATGATGCGAAAGCTCGACGGCACCAGGCCCGAGGCGTCGCCCGAGTGCACGCCCTCGGTCAGCACCTCGACCTTGAGCACGCCGCCGGCCAGGCCGCGCAGGCTGGTCGTGAGCCAGAGCTGGTCGTAGTTGCCGGCGCCCGAATCCAGGCAGACCACCAGCGCCACGTCGCCCAGGCGCGGGCGCAGCGCGTCCACGTAGGGCAGCAGGTCGTAGGAGCCGCTTTCCTCGCAGGTCTCGATCAGGCCGACGATGCGCGGGTGCGGCGCGTTCTGGCTTTTGAGCGCCTGCACGGCCGCGATGCTGGCGTAGACCGCGTAGCCGTCGTCGGCGCCGCCGCGGCCGTAAAGCTTGCCGTCCTCGTACTTGGGCGTCCAGGGGCCGAGGCCGGTGCGCCAGCCGTTGAACTCGGGCTGCTTGTCCAGATGGCCGTACATCAGCACGGTCTGCGTCGCCGTCGTGCCGCTGGCCGGGATCTCGAAGAACAGCACCGGCGTGCGGCCTTCCAGGCGCACGATCTCCAACTGCAGGCCCGGCACCTTCTGGGCCTCGACCCAGGCCGCGGCGTTGCGCATCACCGTCTCCAGGTGGCCATGCGCCGCCCAGTCTGGGTCGAAGGATGGCGACTTGGCCGGAATCGCGATGTAGTCGGTCAGCTGGCGGACGATGTCATCGTCCCAGGCGCGCGTGGCATGGGTCAGCGCGGCGTTGGCATCGAGCACGTTGGCGGGGACACGGGCGTTCATGGCGGGGCACTCCAGGGCGCAAAGAGGGCATTGCACCACAAGGCCGGCGTGGCGTCAGGCCAGGGGGTTCAGGTCCGCATCAGCCATGCGGCAATGGCCTCTACGCTGCGGAACTCGTCGGCCGCGCGCGCCGGCACGCCGGGGTGGCGCTGGTTCCACAGGCGTGCCAGCGCCTGGCCGGCGCCGATCTCCAGCACACGGCCCACACCGCGCGCCTGCAGGTTGTCCATGCACTCGTCCCAGCGCACCGTGGTGGCGATCTGCGCGGCCAGCGCATGGCGGGCCTGCTCGGTGCTGGCGACGCGGTCGGCCGCGTTGCTGAACAGCGGCGTGTGCGGGCGCGCCAGCGGCAGGCTGGCCAGCCGCTCGGCGAATGCGGCCGCAGCCGGCTGCATGGCGGGCGTGTGCGAGGCCACGGCCACGCGCAACAGCGTGGCGTGCGCGCCCGCGGCCACGGCGGCGGTCTCGGCCCGCGCCAGCGCAGTGGGTGGGCCGCCCAGCACCACGCTGTCGATGCCGTTGCGGATCGCGATGGCCAGGGTGCTGTCGGTCAGCAGCCGCTCCAGCACGGCCGGCGCGCACTGGCTCAGGCCGAGCAACCCACCCGGCGCCTGGGCGGCGCAGCGGTCCATCGCGGCGGCACGCGCCTGCGCCAGGTCCAGCGCCGTGGTGGCGTCGAACACGCCGGCCGCGCTGAAGGCCGCCAGCTCGCCCACGCTGTAGCCGGCGATGGCCGCGGGCGGCGGCAGCAGCGGCGCGAGCTGCGACCAGGCCGCCAGCGCCAGCCCGGTCAGGAGGCATTGGGCATGGGCGTTGCGCGCGCCCCAGTCGGCATCGCTCAGGCTGGCGCGCCAGTCGGCCACGCCCAGCCGCGCGTCGACGCTGCGCGTGAGCGCGTCCTCGCCCAGCCAGGGCAGCATGCCGGGGTGCTGGCCGCCCTGGCCAGAGAACACGAGCGCCCAGGCCATCAGAGTGCGTCCAGGCGCTGCAGCCAGCAAGCGGCGGCCAACGTGTCGGCCGCGCCGCCGGGCGACAGGCGTCGGGCCACGAAATCGCGGCCGATGACAGCCGCCTGCGCCAGCGCGTCGGGCTGCGCCGCACCGCCCGCGGCCAGGAAGCCGCGCGCCGCGGCCTGGGCATGGCGCAGGCCTTCCAAGCCGCCGCGCAGGGCGAGGTTGCTGTCGTCGAGCACGGCGATCACATGGAACAGCGCATCGAGCCGGGCCAGCGGCGGCGCCAGGCCGCGCGCCCGCGCTGCGGCGAGCGCCGGCAGCGCCGTGTCGAACAGCACCGGGAAGCCGGCCGCCGCTTCGTGTGCAGCGCCGCGCAGGCCCAGGCGCCGCGACACGCGGCCGCCGGGCAGCATGGGCGCGCGCTGGGCGCGCAAGGCCAGCGCCGCGCCCCAGTGCGCGACCAGGGCCGCGCGCACGGCGGCTGGCCGCAATGGCGCGCCCTCCTGCGCCGCTGCACCGGCCGCAGCGCACAGCAGGCCGAGCTGGAACACCGCGCCGCGGTGCGTGTTGATGCCGCCCGTCGCGGCCAGCATGCGCGCCTCGGCCGCGATGCCGCACTGCTCCAGCGCCGCGAAGCCGGCGCCGGCCCGGCCCAGCGCGGCGATGCGCGGAAAGTAGCCGCGCAGCGCGAACAGGCTGCGCACGAAGGTGGCGGCGTCCATGTCCGCATGGCTGCCGTTGTCCACCAGCGTCACGAGGCCAGGCTTGGGGCTCAGCGCGAGCTCGTCGTAGAGCGCGAGCGTGGCCGCGCGACCGATGGCCTGTGGCGTGGCGCCGGCCTGCGCGGCGCGCCGCAGCGCCGGCGCCGTCATGCGGCCTCCTCGGCCTGCCAGAACGGCGCATCGGCCAGGGCCACGCCATCCAGCCGCTTGACCAGTACCTGGGCCGCGCGGCCGGCGCGCCAGGCCAGCCATTCGCGCCAGGCCACGGCGCGGTCGCCCGAGAACACCAGTTCGCCATCCAGTCGCAGCCCGTCCGACCAGGACTGCAGCAGCACGGCCACGGCATCGGCCTGCGCGGGACCATCGACAGCGATGCACAGGTCGATGTCCGAGCCCGGCCGCAGGTGGTCCAGCCCGGTCAACAGCTGCCAGCCATGGCTGCCGTAGACGCGCGCCGCGACGCCGCTGGCCGCCAGGCCGCCGCACAGCGCGCGCCAGGGTCGGCGCTGCGCGGCGCCCAGCAGCGGCGCCAATGCGCTGGCCGGCGGAAAGGCTGCGTGCTGCGCGATGTGCGCCGCCGACACGGCCAGCGCGATGCGCCGGCGTTCCCACCGGCCCGGCGCCGGCAGCCCCAGGCAGATGGTGCCCTCGGCCTGCGGCCGCTGCCGCGTGACGACCAGCGGCAGCCGCTGCAGCGCCCAGTGCGCCAGGCAGGCCTGCGCCTGCGCGTCCCTGCTACCTGCCAGCACTTGCTGCCAACCGGCGTCGGTCAGCCGCACGAGCTGGTGGCGGTGCAGAGCCGTCATGCTGCGTCCAGCACCTTCTGCGCGACCGCGGCCGCGAGCTTGCGCCCACCGCGCGCGGCGCCATCCTGGGCACGCACATCGTCCACGGGCGTCTGCACGAGCGCCTCGCGCAGCGCAGCCTGCAGGTCGCCCCGCCACAGCGCGCGCACGCCGCCCATGGCCACGTAGTTGTCCACGCCGGGCGCGAACACCGGGTTGGCCTGGGACAGCGCGGTCAGCATGGCCTCGGGCAGCTTGGTCACGCGGGCCATGGCCGGAATGCGCATCACGCGGATCTCGGCCTCGGGCAGCGCATAACAGCCGTCGGCGATCAGGCCCGAGGTGATGAAGCCGCCCGACAGCGCCTGGTCGTAGACCAGGCCCAGCACGCGGTGGCCGCTGCGCCGTGCCAGGTCGATGGCCATGCCCAGATGCGCCATCGCGCGGTTGATGCCCAGCAGCTCGTCGCGCCGGCGCAGCTGCTGGCCCTGGGTGTCGATCAGCAGCACGATGGGCCGGCCCGGATGCCGGGCGATGGTGTCCAACACCACGCGGGCCTGGGCCAGCGCGAGCGCCACGCCGATGGGCGCGTGGCCCGTCGTGCCCACCACCGTGATGGGTGCGCCGTCGAGCAGCGGCGTGCCGTGCAGGAAGTCGCCCTCGGCCTGGATGCCGTGGTCGGCGCCGAACAGTTGGGTGGCAAGAAGGTTCCAGTCGAGCGGCATGGCGAGGTTCCCGGAAGAAGTTGTCAATCGAGCTTGATGTTGGCGGCCTTGACCACGCCGGCCCAGCGTGTGATCTCGGCCTGCACGTAGTCGCCGAACTGCGCGGGGGTCAGCGTGCCGAAGTGCGCGCCGTTGCTGGCCCACACGGCGCGGATCTCGTCGGCGGCGCCGGCTTTCCTGACCTCCTCGACCATGCGCGCCTGGGCCTCGGCCGGCGTGCCCTTGGGTGCCCACAGGCCGTACCAGGTCGTGACCTTGTAGTCAGGCAGTCCGAGCTCGGCCGCGCAGGGCACGTCGGGCAGCGAGGGGTTGCGCTGGGCGCCGGCCACCATCAGGGCCTTGATGCGCCCGCCCTTGATGTGCGCGGCCGAGGAACCCAGGCCGTCGAACATCATGTCCACGTTGCCCGAGATCAGGTCCTGCAGCGCCGGGCCCGCGCCGCGGTAGGGGATGTGGGTGATGAAGGTGCCGGTCTGCAGCTTGAACAGCTCGCCCGCCAGATGGTGCGAGGTGCCGCCGCCGGCCGAGGCGTAGTTGAGCTTGCCCGGGCTCTTCTTGAGTTCCGCCAGGAAGCTCTTGAAGTCCGGCGCCGTCACGCGCTTGGGGTTGACCACCAGCACCTGCGGCACCTCGGCCAGCAGCGCCAGTGGCACGAAGTCGCGCTGCAGGTCGTACTCGAGCTTGGGATAGACCGAGGGCGCGATGGCATGGTGGATGGCGCCCATGAACAGCGTGTAGCCGTCCGGCTGGGCGCGCGCGGCGATGGTCGCGCCCAGCGTGCCGCCGGCGCCGCCGCGGTTGTCCACGATGAGCTGCTTGCCGGTCTGCTTGGCGAACTGGGCCGACAGCGGGCGCGCGAACGCGTCGGTGCCGCCGCCAGCCGGGAACGGCACGACCAGCGTGACGGGCTTGGTGGGCCAGCCGCTCTGGGCGCGCAGGCCCAGGCTGCTCAGGGCAATGCCGGCGGCGCCAGCGCGCAGCAGGCTGCGGCGGTCGAAGAGGTTCTGCATGGTGTTGTCTCCAGTCGTTGTGAAAAGCTGCGTGGGGTCGTGCCGGACTCAGCGGCCGCCGTGGGAATGCAGCGCCAGCAGCGCCGCCACATCGAGTGCGGGCACGCGCTGCGCGTCGGCGACGCCCAGGCGTTCCCACAGCCGCGTGGCGTCGTCGTGCACGCCATCGTTCCATTGCGCTTCGGGCACGGCGGCCAGGCGCTCGGCCAGCAGCGCATGCTCGTCTTCCAATGCCTGCAAGGTGACGGGACGTGCGGCGCCCAGCGCCGCGATGGCGGCGGCACGGAAGGCGGCCACATCGTCCTCCACCAGCGCATCGCAGTCGCCCGTCAGCCAGCGGTGTTTGCCGCCACTCGTGCGCCAGACCAGCGCGCGGTCGCGCGCGTCGTACTCGTCCACGCCGTGCGAGGCCTCGATCACCTCGGGCCCGGACATCGCGAGCCGGCCGACATCGCTCATGACGACCTGGTCGGCGCAGCGCGCCACGATGCCCATGCCGCCGAAGCAGCCGTTGGCGCCGCCGATCAGCACCACCACCGGGATGCCGGCGGCGCGCACGTCGAGCACGGCGCGCATGACCTCGGACACGGCGATCAGCCCGGCGTTGGCCTCGTGCAGCCGCACGCCGCCCGACTCGGCCAGCAGCAGCACCGCGGCCGGCCGGTCGCGCAGCGCGCGCCGCAGCAGGCCCATTAGCTTGGCGCCATGCACCTCGCCGACGCCGCCGCCCATGAAGGCGCCCTCCTGCGCGGCGACGAACACGGTCTGCCCGTCCAGCAGCGCACGGCCGATAGCCACGCCGTCGTCGAAGGCCGAAGGCACGCCCAGCTGCGCCAGGTGCGGGCTGGTCAGCCGCTCGGCCGGCGGCAGCCATTCGTGGAAGCTGCCGGCGTCCAGCAGCAGCGCCAGGCGCTCGCGCGCCGAGCATTCGGCATAGCTGATCATGGCTGCGCTCCGTTCGGCAGTTCGGCCACGGCCTGGTCCAGCCGCAGGCTCACGACGGCGGGCGTCGCGCCCATGTCGTTGATGGACACGCGCAGGCCGGCCAGGCCATGGCGGGTGTGGAAGTCGTCCATCACGGCCTGCCAGATCGGGGCGAAGCCGCGGGCCGAGGTCTGCACGCGCACGCTGCAGTCGTCATTGGGCGCGGACTCCAGCATCACCTCCAGGTTGCCGGAGCCGACCACGCCGACCAGCACCGGTGCGAACGCGCCAGCGGCACGGCCGCCGGCGTAGGAAAAGTCCAGGGTTTCGAGCCCTGCGGGGATGTCGCTCATGGTCAGAAGCTGTGAATGGATTGATCGCGCCCACGACGGGGTGCGGCGGGTCGCATGCGTAGGCGCAGGCCGCCGCCCTGGCTGATGCCAGGGCAAGGCCTGCAACGCCCGCATGCGGCCTGGCGTGCCCCGGCCCGGAGGGCGAGGCCCCTGGCGCAGCGCCAGAACAGAAAGCAGGTTGTCATAGGGGGCCTCGCGTGGGTGTGAGGAATCCGTTCACAGCTTCTTACTCCTTACCAGTTCCGAAAGCGCTTGGGCGGCTGGTACAGCCCGCCCGATGCGCGCACCAGGTCGCGCATGCTGCGTGCGGCCAGCAGGTTGCGCGTGGCATCGCGCGGGTCGATTCCCAAGTCGGCCGGCCGCTGGATGATCTTGCGGTCACGCAGGTTCTCCACCATGCGCTTGTCCCGCGCCAGGCCCACGGCCGTGTAGCCGGCCACGCCGCGGATGGCCTGCGCGCGCTCCTCGTCGCTGCGGCACAGCAGCAGGTTGGCGATGCCTTCCTCGGTCAGCACGTGGGTCACGTCCTCGCCGTAGACCATGATGGGCGGCAGGGCCATGCCGGCCTGCTCCTGCAGCGTCCAGGCGTCCAGCCGCTCGACGAAGGCCGGCTGCATGTGCTCGCGGAAGGTCTCCACCATCTGCACCACGAGCTTCTGCCCCCGTGGCGTGCCGGCCGCGCCGCTGCGGCCGGCGCGCGCCTCGGCGCCGGCCTTGAGCCAGGCGTCGCTGGCATGGCGCCGGCCACGCGCGTCGGCCCCCATGTTGGGCGCGCCGCCGAAACCGGCGATGCGGCCCAGCGTGGCGGTGGAGCTGTTGCCGTCCAGGTCCATCTGCAGCGTAGAGCCGATGAACAGGTCGCAGGCGTAGTGCCCGGCCGCCTGGCAGAAGGCGCGGTTGCTGCGCAGGCTGCCGTCGGGCCCGGTGAAGAACACGTCGGAGCGCGCGCGGATGTAGTCCTCCATGCCCAGCTCGGAGCCGAAGGAGTGCACCGACTGCACCCAGCCGGCCTCGATGGCCGGGATCAGCGCCGGGTGCGGGTTCAGCGCCCAGTGCTTGGCTATTCTGCCCTTGAGGCCCAGCTGCTCGCCGTAGGTGGGCAGCAGCAGCTCGATGGCCGCGGTGTCGAAGCCGATGCCGTGGTTCAGCCGCTGCACGCCGTATTCGCCGTAGATGCCCTTGATCGCCATCATGGCCATCAGCACCTGGATCTCGCTGATCTGTGCCGGATCGCGCGTGAACAGCGGCTCGATGAAGTTGGGCGCGGGCGCCTTGACGACGAAGCCGACCCAGTCGGCCGGGATGTCGATGCGCGGCAGCTTGGTGGTGCGCCCGTCCACCAGCTCGTTGACCTGCGCGATCAGGATGCCGCCCGAAAACGCCGTGGCCTCGGCGATGGCCGGCGTGTCCTCGGTGTTGGGGCCGGTGTAGAGGTTGCCCTCGGCGTCGGCCGCATGGGCCGCCACCAGCGCCACCTGCGGCGTGAGGTCGACGAAGTAGCGCGCGAACAGCTCCAGGTAGGTGTGGATGGCGCCGATGGCGATGCGCCCGCCCGAGGCCATGCGGGCCAGCCGCGCGCCCTGCGGCCCGGAGAAGCTGAAGTCCAGCTTCGCCGCGATGCCGTTCTCGAAGATGTCCAGGTGCTCGGGCAGCGCCAGCACCGACTGCACCATGTGCAGGTCATGCACGCGCGCCGGGTCCACCTGCACCAGCGCCTTGGCCAGGAAGTCGGCCTGCTTCTGGTTGTTGCCCTCCAGGCAGACGCGGTCGAAGGGTTCGATCACGGCCTCGAGCAGCTGGCCGATGGCCTCGGCCGGCAACTGCTTGCCCACCAGCTGCGGGCCGAGGGCCTGTGCGGCGCGCGCCAGCCGGGCGGCGCGGTTGGCAGCGCGGGTGTTCCAGTCTCTGGTTGTCATGGGATGCGGGGGTTGTTCAAAGGACCACGAACAGCAGCCAGACGACGACCGGTGCGATCAGCGTGACCGCCGCACCGTACACCATCAGCTGGCGGAAGAAGACGTCGCGGTTCACGCCACGTGCATTGGCCAGCACCAGCGCGCCGTTGGTCGAGAAAGGGCTGACGTCGACGATGGTGGACGACACCGCCATGGCCGCGATGAAGCCGATGGCACTGACCCCGGCATCGCCCGAGCCGCCGCCCTGCAGGAACGGCACGGCCAGCGGGATCAGCGAGCCCAGCACGGCCGTGGACGAGGCAAAGGCCGAGATCACCGCGCCGACGAAGCACAGCAGCAAGGCCGCCACCAGCGGCGAGGTCAGCGCCGCCACGCTGTGGCCGACGAAGTCGATGGTGCCCATCTTGTCCATCACGCCGACGAAGGTGCTGACGCCGACGATCAGCATGATCTCGGGCCACGACACCTGGCCCAGTGCGCGCTTTTGCAGGTTGGGCGCCATCAGCGTGAGCACGAGGCCGATGGTGATGGAGACGAAGCCGATGTCCTGCTTGAAGAACAGCGTCAGCACGGCCAGCGCCAGCAGGCCGATGACGGTGGCCACCTGGTACCAGCGTTCGCCCTGGGCATCCTGCGTGCCGGGGCCGGCATCCATCAGCGAATCGTCGGCCTGCGCGGCGGTGCGGCGCTCTTCGCCGAGCGACTCGCCCTCGGCATCGCCATAGACCTGGGCACCGCCCTGGCCATGCGCCACCTGCGGCACGTCGAAGCCGGTGTTGCGCGCATCGCTGCGCTGGCGGGTCAGCTGCATGCCGCCCATCAGCACGAACAGCAGGGCGGCCACGGCCAGGTTCACGGCCAGGCTGGCCGTCATGGTGACGATGGGATTCAGCGGCAGGCCGGCCGCGGCGACGATCTTGTTGGTGATGCCGCCGTAGATGCTGATGGGCGAGAAGCCGCCGCCCTGTGCGCCGTGGATCACCAGCAGGCCCATCATCAGCGGGTTGATGTGGTACTTGGCGGCAAAGCCCAGTGCGATCGGCGCGATGATGGCCACCGCCGCGGGACTCACGGCGCCCACGCCGGTCAGCAGGGCCGCGATGAAGAACATGATCCACGGGATCGCCGCGATGCGCCCGCGCACGGCGCGCACCGCGCCCTTGACCATCCAGTCGATGGTGCCGTTGTTCTGCGCCAGCGCGAACAGGTAGGTGATGCCCACCAGCGTCAGGAACAGGTCGGCCGGAAAGCCGGCCATGATGGCCTTGGCGTTCATGCCGGCCACCAGCGTGCCGACCAGGAAGGCCCCGACAAAGGCGATCACGCCCATGTTGATGGGCAGTACCGTGGCCAGCACGAACATTCCTCCGAGTGTGTAGATCGAGATCCAGTGGGCGGTCATCTTGTCTCCTGCCGTATCGGCGTGCTGCACAGGTGGCGCCCGACGCCGGTTGGCGGCAAGCCCTGTGTCTCTGGAGACTGAAGATACGCAGCCCATCCCTCCCCATCAATCAAGCTCCGGCCGCAATGCTTACGACCCGTGGAACGGTTGCGGGTTAACCCGCGGCGTGGTGCGGCGCCGCACCGCGCCTCGCCCGCCGTGGCTCAGGGCGCCGGGATCAGCAGGGTGGCCACGCCGGCCGCGCCGGCCTTGGCGTTGGCCGCGTCGATGGCCCCGTAGTAGCCGCCCGCCACGAGCGCGTCCGCGGCAGCGCCGAACCTGGCGAGGTAGTCGGCACGGCCGCTGTACAGCGCGGACAGCGCCGCGCGCCGGTCACCCGCGGCGCGCGTGGCCGCATCCACCGCGAGCGGCAGCGCGCTGCCCGCGGAGGCGCAGCTCTCGCCTTCGGCGTGGCCCGGGCCGCGCACGTTCCAGCCGGTGTAGGTGGCCAGCGGCACCGCCACCTCGGGCATGCGCAGCCCGCCCAGCTCGTTGCCGTTGCTGTCGACGCGCGGCACCAGCACGCTGTAGGCCCGGGCCAGGTCGACTGCGGGCGCGGGTGCGCGGTAGTCGGTCACGAACACCTGGCTGTGGCGGGCCAGCGGCACGCTCAGGGCCAGCGGCGTGGCCGCCGCGCCGTTGGGCACGCTGATGGCGGACAGGTCGGGCCAGCCCATGGCGCCTGCGGTGGGCAGCACGGCCGTGCCGGCTGCGATGGTGGGGTGGCTGGACGGCGGCGGCGCGGTGTTGCGCACCACCCAGGCCTCCAGCGCGGGCACCAGCGCACGCTCCACCTGGGCCATGCTGACCGGGCTGGTCGCGAAGCGGCAGGTGGCGCCTGCGGCCGGCTGCGTGAACAGGCCCGTGCTCACACCCGGCCCGCCGCCGTGGCCCGTGCCCAGCACCAGGTAGTAGCGCACGTTGTCGGGCAGCGTGAGGTCGCGGCCGGCGCCGTCGGTCACCACCAGCGAGGCACGGCCGCCCCACCACTCGTAGCTGCCGTCCACCTGCATGATCTTGGGGCAGGTGCTGCTCTGCTGGCAGCGGCGCAGCAGGCCGTCGGTGGCGCCGCTGACGGGGTCGGTGGTCACGTTGTAGGCGAACGGGAACTGGTCGCCCACCATGAAGTGGTCCTCGTGCTGCTTGGACCAGCGCCCTGGCTGCGCGAAGCGTTCGTTGATCCAGGTGCGCCGCGCGGCCGGGATCAGCGCCATCATGCCGTCGAACACCGGCTTGCCCGCGCTGTCCTTGTTGAAGCCCTGGTACAGGAAGTCGCGCAGGAAGCGGCCCGACTGCGACAGGCCTTCGCCCAGCGCCACGTCGAAGTTGGTGGCCGGATTGGCCGGGCAGTTGCTGCCGGCCGCGCACGCCGCGGCCTTGAGGTCGGCCACCGGGTTGGCGTTGCCTTGCGCATCGGCCGCGTCGTGCTTGAGAAAACTCACGAGGTCGCGCACCGCTGCGAAGCCCACGCCCAGCACCTTGGGGTCCTTGGCGCGGTAGGTGAAGTTGTAGATGGTGCCCGCGTCCGGGGCCAGGCTGCCGCCCTGCGCGTTGGGGACGCTGGCCGGCGCCGTGAAGCGCACCGACACGGAGCCGTTGGCGTTGGCCACGTACTCCCAGTCGGTCACGGGCGCGGAGGGCGAGGCATAGGTCTGCTGGCCGGCCGCGTTGTAGTAGGTCTGCCGCGCCGTGAACACCACTTCGGAGCGGTCCGTCAGCGAGGCGGGCGGGTAGTTCAGGGGCAGGTTGGGCACGCCCGCGAAGTCGGGCACGTACTCCTCGCGGGCCAGGCCGGTGATGGAACTGCCGTCGGCGTTGCGTGCCGTCGGGAACGCGGTGCCCAGCGCCGCGCTGGCGCCGTTGCCGGTCTGCGCCACGTCGCCCTGCCAGCCACTCCAGACCACGGTGTAGCCCTGGCGCAGCAGCGACGGGAAATTCGCCGCTGGCGCATCGCCAGTGGCCAGGGCGCCGCCGCCGACGAACAGGTTCTGCGCCAGCTTGTTGCCGCGGTTGACCACGTCGTAGAACAGCACACGGCGCCCGTCGGCGGCGTTCCTGGGCCGCAGGATGACCACGTCCGTGGTGTAGTGCACCTGGCCGTCCGCCGCGCGCGGAGCCTTGTCCAGGTCGACGATGCCGGCGTTGTCGGGGTGGGCCGGGTCGAGCTTGCCATGCACGATGCCGGTGATGACGGTGTAGGGTCCGGCCGCGCCGGCCGGCGTGGCACCGTTGTAGGCGTCGGTGCGGGACAGGACTTCGAAGCGGTCCACCTGGCCGGCGCGCCCGTCCTTGTGGCTGTCGCCACCGCTGGCGCAACCCAGCAACAAGAGCGGCACGGCCGCCAGTGCGATCAATGGTCTCACGCGTTGTCTCCTCGTTTGTGGCGCCCGTGGCGCGGCAGCCAGGGTGCATGCGGCGTCCGGACGAGGCAGACCATAGGGAGCCGCTGGCGGGGCATCAATCACGCGGTGGGCACGAAGGTTCCGCTGCGCGGAAAGGTCGGGGGTTTACCCGTGGGGTGTGGCCGACGCGAGACGGGAGGCTTGGCGATCAGGTCTGGGAATGCTGCGGGTGGGCGCGATCCAGGGGGCTTGGTGGGCAGCAGGCGGCCAGGAGCCGGCAATGGTGACGGGCAGCTTCCCGGCATCTGACCGCCTCGACTTGAGCTTGCTCATCCAGTGCCCGGTCTTGGTTCAAGGCTGGCAGCGCTCGGCGACAAGCGAACGCTCGCATCGGCTGGTTCCGGACGCAATAGTCACTGGGGGGCAGTTCAGAACCGGGCGGTTCACAACTCAAAGGCCTCGCTGAGGCAAATACACGGTCGCCTCGACTTCGACCAAAACCTCATCGCTGGGCAGAAACCGTGGCACTTCCACCACCGTACTGACAGGCGGCTGCTCCGGATAGAAGAGCCCTCGAACGCGGTTGTAGAGCGCGTAGTGGCTCAGATTCCGAAAATACTGCACGAGCTTGACCGCATCGTTCATCGCCCCACCGTGTTCGGCGACCAGTTGGCGGATGCGGTCGAGAACGAACCAGCTCTGCGCAACGATCGGAGCTTCGAATACATCGACGCTCATCTGCCCCGTCACGAATCCGAGTCCTCGAAGCGCGTCCTGCGCGGCTGCAGGAATGTCTTCGTAGGAGCCAACGATCTTGTGCCGTGTCGGATCGACGGCCACCACCCCGCTCAGAAGGATGAAGTCGCCGCAGCGCCGGCTGGCCGCGTAGTTCGCCATGGGGCGCCCGACACTCATGCGGGCTCCTGTGCTGGCGTCGAGGAGATAACCATCGCCCCTCGCTGGGGCCAGGCCCGCATCTTGCCCGGATTGAGCAACCCAAGCGGGTCCAGGCGTCGCTTCATGTCGAGCTGTGCGGCGCTGAGATTGCCCCCCTGCTTTCCTTCTTCGATGACGAAAGTGTGCGGGTTGTTGACGCGCACGCCTGCCGCACGGTGCATCGCCATGATCTCGTTGAGCCGCTCCTCGGTCGTGAAGCGAACCAGTGGCAACGCCGTGCAGGTGGACTGACCGTCTGCCGTCCTGATGAACTCTAGATGCAGCAGGACTTCGTCGCCGAACATCGCCCGGATGTTCATCACCTGCTCAAGATGCTTGCCAGGCACGAACGCCGTCTGCAGGTAGGTTAGTGTCTTGTCCACCTTCAAGGCATGCAGCGTCGTGTGGTTCCAGGCGTGCTCGATCAGGGTGTGGTTGGAGGCAAGAGCCTCGGCCTGGGTTACCCGGTACGTGATGCGTCCGCCATTGGCCGCAGCCATCTGGCCGACGATCGGTTCCGCCGAGGCCGCATGGACCAGCAATACGGCATGCAGTCCCTCGGGCAGGTATTCCTTCAATGTGGTCATGTACGCAGGGATCGGATCAGCCAGCAGCGCCACCTCCTTCTTCGCGATGCCGGGACTCTGGGCCAGGCCATTGGCGAACTGCAAGGCAGACTCGAACGTCTCGAAGACGGCAATGCTTTCAAGCCAATCCAGCGCTGGTGCGACAGCGAACTCGACTTCCAGAACGATGCCGTTGGTGCCCCACATGTGGTGCAGCAGCAGGGCCTCGGGGCCGCGCAGCTCGACGATCTGTGGCTCCTCCTCCACGGTCACCGCTTTGACTCCAAGGATGTTGCCTGGGGCCGCAAGCGGACCGTAGGTGACCGAACCCGCGCCGCCGAAGCCTCCGGCGAACAAACCTCCAAGTGTCGCGCTACGGTATGTCGAGGGCAGCCAACGCAGCTCCTGCTTGCTGCCTTCGATGAGCTCGCGGTTTAGATCCGTCAGACGGATGCCCGCCTGTGCACGTGCCACACCGGGACGTTGCCACAGGCTGCGGCTGCAGGCGCTCAGGTCCATCACGACGCCACCGTCGAGGGGTACGCTTTGGCCGTAGTTGCCGGTCCCGGCACCACGCACCGTCAACGGTACCTGTGCCTTGGCGCAGGCGGCCACCACCTGCTTGATCTCCTCTTCGTTGCGCGGGCGTACCACAGACTCAGCGCGCTTTCCCATCAGTTGCCGCTTTAGAACGGGACTGAACCAGAAGAAGTCCTGCGACAAACGGCCGACCTTCATGGCGTCCGTGATCCAGTCGAGATGAGGGAGTTGCTGCGGGAACTGCGAGGCAAGTGAAGTCATGTCCATCTATCCTTTCGAGAAGCAGAATCAGTCGGCCGAGGACTCGCTTGAATGCCACGAGCCCAACGCAAGCTTGCTGAGCCATGCCATGAGCATGAACAGTCCAACCCCGGCGACCGAGATGAGGAACAGCGCAGCGAACATGCGCGGTATGTTGAGCTGGTAGCCGGCCATCAGGATCTGGTAGGCCAAGCCGGTTGCCGAGCCGCCTGTGCCGGCGACGAACTCCGCCACCACGGCTCCGATGAGCGCGAGCCCGCTGGAGATGCGCAGTCCACCGAAGAAGTAAGGCAGCGCACTCGGAATGCGCAGACGCACGAGCGTCTGCAGGCGGGTGGCGCGGTTGAGCTTGAAGTAGCTCTGCAGATCTGCATCGATGCTGCGCAGGCCCAACGTGGTGTTCGCGATGATCGGGAACAGTGCCACCAAGGTCGCGCACAGGACCAATGACAGCGTGGGGTCGCGAACCCAGATGATGATCAAGGGTGCGATGGCGACCACAGGCGTCACCTGCAGCAGTACGGCATACGGGAACAGCGCGGTCTCGATCCATCGGCTCTGCACGAACAGGAACGAGATCAGCACTCCCAGCACGATGGAGACCAGGAACGCCAGCAATGTGATCTTCAATGTCACCAGCAGCGCGGATACCAGCATCCCTGCATCGTTCCAGAGCGTCAGTGCGATCTGTAGCGGTGCTGGCAGCACGTAGGGCGGCAGTTCGAGTCGGACGACGGTCCACTGCCACGCGAGGAGCAACATGGTTGCAACAAGGAGCGGCAGCAAGACACGCTGCACGCGCTGATCCTGCAGCATTGGGCGTGCGGCCGTGCGCACGTTCTGAGGGACAGATGCGGGTGCGCTCATACGGTTACCTCCGTCGCACTGGCGTGGTGCAATGCGACCTGCAGTCTCTTGGACAACTGCGCAAATTCGGGCGAGACCATGAACTCCTCGTTGCGCGGATGCGAAGTGTTGATGGCGATTTGCTCGATGACCCGACCCGGGCGTGGTGCCATGACGATGACTCGCGAGGAGAGAAAGGCGGCTTCGTGGATCGAGTGGGTCACGAAGATCACCGTCAGGTTTTTCTCGCGCCAAAGTGCGAGCAAGTCCGAATCCAGCTTGAAGCGGGTGATTTCGTCCAACGCGCCGAACGGTTCGTCCATCAGCAGCAGGTTCGGCTGCACGACCAAGCCTCGCGCGATCGACACGCGCATCTGCATGCCACCGGACAGCGCGCGAGGAAGCGACTTGGAGAACTTCTCCAGGCCGACCATCTCCAGGGCGTCGTCGACACGCCGATCAGCCTCGTCGCGAGGAACGCCGGATAGATCGAGAGGCAGACGCACATTCGTCTGCACGTCGGCCCAGGGCATCAAGGTCGGCGCCTGGAAGACGAAGGTGCAGCGCTTGTCGCTGGGTTGATCGATGGGCTTGTTCCACAGGTGGATGCGGCCATCGGTGGGCTCCAGCAGGCCAGCGATCATCTTGAGCAAGGTGCTCTTGCCGCAGCCGGAAGGTCCCAGCAAGGTCACGAACTCGCCCTGGCGAATCTTCAGATCGACGGGCTTGAGCGCGACGGTTCCATCGGGATAGGTCTTATCTGCTGACAAGACATTAACCGCAGGGACATCCAGGGGAGTGGTGTGGTGGGCTGTGTTCATGGGAATGGGTTGGAAGGTGGTGCCTGGGCGGGGCTGCGCCTTGCCGGCGCGGCACTTCGCGCTGCTTCACGGCATCACTTTGACGTCCTCGATCAGGTCGAGCATGTAGACATCGGCCAGCTTCAGTTTCTGGGCGTCGATCATTTTGTTGCGCACGAGGAATTCGAAGCTTTGTTGCGTGCGCGCTGGATCGATCGCACCGATGCCGTTCGCTGCCGCGTAGCCGCTGGTGACGATGCCCATCTCCTTGAGCTTTGCAACGCTGTAGGCCAGTTGCTCGTCGCTCATGTTGGGGTTGTCCTTCTTGATCAAGGCGTTGCCCGGCGTGGGGTTGGCCAGGTAGCTCTTCCAGCCCTCCATGGTTCCTCTCACGAAGGCGGCCACTGCACTGCGTCGCTTCTTGACCGTCGCATCCATGCAGGAAATCGTGGCCGCATACGAGGGATAGCCGTGGTCAGCGAAGAGGAAGGTGTTGGCCTTCACGCCAGCTTTCTGGACCGCGAAGGGCTCGGAAGTCAGGTAGCCCTGTTGGACGAGCGTCTTGTCCGACATGAAAGGTTGAATGTTGTAGGTGTAGGGGCGCGTCTGGCCATCCGTGAACCCATATCGCTCCTTAAGCCAGGCCCAGTAGCCCCGTTGTGCGCTCGGAGAAATCAAGATCGTCCGGCCCTTCATGTCTTCGAAGGTCTTGACGTCCTCATGCGCAATCAAGACTTGAGGGTCCTTCTGGAAGCTTGCCGCCACGGTCACGACCGGGAGCCCTCCAGCGCGGACGGTCATCATCTGCAGGTCGCTGCTGCCCATGACACAGTCGGCCTGTCCCGCGCCCATGATCTGGAGAATGTTGACCTGCGGCCCCCCCATCCGGATGGTCACCTCCAGTCCATTCTTCTTGTAGATGCCTGTGGCCAAGGCCTGGTAGTACCCGCCGTGTTCGGCCTGGGCATACCAGTTCGTGACATAGGTGAACTTCTCCTGGGCATGGGCATGGCTCAGGCCGCTGACAGCGGTCACCACAAGCGCAGTTGCACGAACGATGTGACCTGCATGGACAACGATGGACGACATGAAGTGAACTCCTGAATAAGTAGGGTGGGTCGAGCGAGGAGACATGGGCAAAGGGGATGCGGCAATGGAAGGCGCTGGGGCGCGCTCTACACGGCAGGCACGTGCCGCTCGGACGCCTGGATGTAGCCCGTTTCGTTTCCGCGCCCCCAGGTCGCTTGCGGACGCTGCACCCATTCGAGCTTATGGAGTTCGGTCAGCGCCTGTACCCAGCTGTTTGCCAAAGTGTCGAGAATCTCCAGGCCCTGCTCGCGCGTGGCGGTGGTCGGATCGCCGATGATTCCCGATGGACCGAAGTCGCGCGCCACCCAAGCGCACGCGGGGCGGCCGTCCGAAGACAGCATCTTCGAGGGGAACACTGGCGGGAAGTTGGCAACCGCACGTTCCATGTGAACGGTCTCGGGCGCGAGCGCCAGCATCAACGCCGTCTCGGAGTGGCCCGCATGCATGGACTGCTTTTTCTCTTGGTCGCTCACCTGCCGGCTGGCGGCGCTCGGCAAACGGGTTACACCGAACGGCACCACGATGAAGTCACCGTGGCGCAGCCGCAGTTCCCGGGCTGCCATTTCCAGGACCTGCGGTTGTCCGCCGTGGCCGTTGGCAAGCAGCAGCTTGCGAAAGCCGCTGCGGTACACGGATTCGCCGATCTCCACGACTGTGGAGAGCAAGGTGGTTCCGGTCAGCGTGACCGTCCCCGGAAAGTGCAGGTGCTCCTCGGACTTGCCGTAGGTGATCGGAGGCATGGCAAATGCCGGAACTTCGCTCGGCAGGCGTTCAAGTGCTTTGCCGATGACGCCGGACGCGATGACGCTGTCGACGGAGCAAGGAAGGTGCGGGCCGTGTTGCTCGATCGCGCCGCAGGGCAGCACGACGACGGTCTGCTCGCGGTCGGGCAGGGCGTTGATGTCGGTCCAGCTGAGATAGGGCAGGAACCGATTGGGTGGGATGTAGCCGTGCAACATAGATATGGAGGTGAAGTTGGGTGAGAGGGAATGAAGGAGATCGATGCAGTCACAAACGTTGGCCGGCGCGCAGCACAGTTCGTTGTGCTGTATTGGAGGGCCAGCTCCAGCAATCGCTGTGCGGAAACACGACCAAGTCAGCGGGCTGTCCGACGAGGCCGGCTCGCTTTGGAGGGACGCCGCGCCCGAGCCAGTCACTGCGGCAGATGCTGTCCGACCACGCATCGAAGGGACGGGGCAACTGGGCGACCAGGGTGCCCACCGTCATGACCTCCGGCAGATCGAAAGTGCCCAATCGGCAGAAGGGATCCTGGACGTTGTCGCTGGCAAACAGGACAGGAATGCCCCGCGCCCGAGCCTCGTGAACGCGGGTCAGACCGCGTCGTCCCGGCGTTCGGCCGGTGACTGCATCCTGGAGCATCAGGTTGGTCGTGGGCAACGCCACCAGCGTGAACGGCAAGTCGCTCAGAGCATCCAGGACCTGTGAGGCGGTGTCGTCGTCGAGCGCTGCAAGTGAGCAGGCATGGCCGCACACGACTCGTCCGGAAAAACCTGTCTCGCGCACGATTCGGGCGGCGGTTACCAAGCCACACGCACCAGGGTTGAGTTCCTCGTCAACGTGCAGATCAACATCAAGCCCGTGGCGTTGCGCTGCGCGAAACAGGTTTTCCAGAGCTAAGGCATTCCAATTGCTGGAGTGCACAAATGCACCCAGGATGGCGCTTGGGCCGGTCGAAGCGACGTGCCAAGCCAACCGGTCTGCCCGCTCGAAGTCCGCGAATACCGGCAGCTTGACCAGACTCACTTGTTCGACGCTGAGGCGACTGCTCCATTCCTGCCCAAGCTCGCGTATCACATGCCAGGCCAGCGGCGGCTCTGGCCCCTCTGCCCAATCGATGTGCGTGCGGATGTGGCTCGTGCCATTGCGCCATGCAGCCTCGAGACCGCGTGACATCCGTTCTCGCAAGTCGTTAGTGCTCCAGCGGGAGCGATCCTTTGCCATGGCGTCGATGGCCGCGAGCAGGCCTGGACCTGCGTCGTGCAGGCGCGATGACGTGTAAGCCTTGTCCAGATGCGTGTGCGCATCAACGAAGCAGGGTGTGACCAACGCCCCGTGCAACTGCCACCTTGATTCCGGGTGCTCCACATCGGCACTCCGGTGCGGGGTTACGGCCACGATGCGGCGGCCACAGATGCCGATGTCGGCAAGAGCGGGTTGCAATTCCCGTTGCGGCCAATCAGGCGGCAGCAGCCACTGCGGCAGCCGCGCAGCCTGCAGCAGGCTGGCGGGTCTGGTCAAACCTGCTTCCGGCGGTTGCACCGGTATGGTCATAGGTCCAAGGTCAGGAGGTCGGATACAGAGCGCGAACAGCACAGCGCGATGTTGCTGGCTCGCTCGGACTCAGCGAGGCACATGTCCTTGTGGGCTGGGTGGCCCTCGAGATAGGGTGTGACGCACGAGCCGCAGATCCCCTGCTCGCAAACTGTGTCCACAGGGACTCCCGCGCTCTGCAGGACGTGGGCGATCGTCTGGTTGTGCGGGACCGCGAGCGTCATGTTCCTGCGCGCGAGATGGACATTGAAGCTCCGCGCGGTGGGTTCTGCTGTGGTGAGCGGTACCGGCGCCGAAACAGCCGGCGCCTGGAAATACTCGAAGTGCACCCGGTCCGGGGACCAATGTTTGGTCGCTTGCTGCACCCCCTCCATGAACCCGGCCGGGCCGCAAAAGTAGACATGGCAACCCAGCGGCGAGCGTTCGATCAGGTCTGCTGGCCGAACTGGCTCCGCCTCGTCATCCAGATGGACGGATACGCAGTGGCGCCAAGCGGAATTCTCCAGAATGGTGCGCAGCGGGAGCGACTCCCTGGTGCGCGCGAACACTGCCAGGGTGAACTGGCGCCCAACTTGGTGCAGCTGGTGTGCCATGGCCACCAGAGGTGTGATGCCAATGCCGCCGCCGAGCAGCAGGGCGTGGCATGCCGTGTCCGACAGGGCGAAGACGTTGCGCGGCGCGCTGATCTGGAGCTCGCAGCCCACTCGAAGCTCGTGAATGGCGGCAGAGCCGCCACGGCCTGACGCTTCGCACTTAACGGCGATCTCGTAGCACGACGGCGCAGCGCTCGGTACGCCGCACAGAGAGTAAGCACGGACCAGGCCGTTCGGCAGGTAGACATTGATATGGGCGCCTGCCTCCCATGCATGCAAAGGCCGACCATCCAGGCCCTCGAACTGGAAGCGGTGTACATGCGGCGTTTCCCACGAAACACGGGTGAGCCGGATGGGCGTTCTGGAATCGGATGAAGTTGTCACAGCGAACAGTGCACCAATTTGACCAATCGATCTGATCGAATGGTCAAATTAAGCACGTGCTATGCCAACTACGGCGGCGCGCCGCGGAAATTCAGCGGTTGGGTTTCAATCCGCAGCCCATGAGGATCAAGCTACAGAGTTCCTGGGCAATACGCTCGCGGTCCGCATGCAAGCCCCCCGGACCGTGGTCGAGCAACACCCTCACCTGCGGCGCGAAATCGGCGTAGTGCTGGGTTGTCGCCCAGATGTGCATCAGCAGCAGTCGCGCATCGAGCGGTCGCATGAGGCCCTGCGTGATCCACCCTTCGATTGCGTCGATCTTGCCCTGCGTCCACGCCCGCGTTTGCGGCCAGAACTGAGACAGGTTCTCACCGCCATCTAACATTTCCCGGGTGAAGATTCGAGAGATGTCGGGATGGTCGAAGGCGTGGTCCAGCTTTTGCCGAATATACTTTTCGAGCACGGCGGCCGGGCTGCCCAGGTCAAGGTCAAACGCTTGGACGACCTTCCACTCGTGCAATACATGCATCAGAAGGTCGCAGTAAAGCTGCTCTTTTCCGGCAATGTAGTAGTGGAGTTGCGGTTTGGTCAGACCAGCCCGTTCGGCAATTCCCTGGGTCGACGCTCCCTTCAGTCCGTGCAGACTGAACTCGATGATCGCCGCTTCCTGGATGTTTGCCATGATGCGTTCTCGTCCCACCCGTGCGCGAGCCGGGTTCACGGTGACAGGCGTGCGAGTTGGTTTGAAGTGGCTGTTGTCGGTAGCGTTGACCATTGATGTGCGTAGGGTGTGAACGCATCACTGTTGCGAATACCTTCTTGCTGCGATTGTCACCTGGGAGTGTGCGAGATGCCGCCGCGAGGTGTTCGGCTTCAAATTGCGCCTTGGCAGCTTCGTCGACACGCCCTCCCAACGTTTGCTGGCGATTGCGCGCAAACGGCTGCTGGTGATGTTGCCCCCGTATTCCCGGTCCCGCCCTATTCGCAATAAAGCGCCTGGTCGGCTGCGGTGGCCTGCTGCCGCCTGAACTCCCGAGGCGAACGCA
>NZ_LMMT01000026.1 GCF_001422365.1 Pseudorhodoferax sp. Leaf265
TTCGACGTCTCGCTGGCCATGTTCACGCACGTGGGCGCGGCCGCACCGGGCAAGGTCACGGCCATCGACACGCACTGGATCTGGCAGGACGGCCAGCGCCTCACGAAAGAGCCCTTCAGGATCGAGGGCGGCTACGTGCAGGTTCCCAAGAAGCCGGGCCTGGGCGTGGAGCTGGACATGGCCGAGGTCGAGAAGGCGCACCGGCTGTACCTGCAGCATGGCCTGGGTTCTCGCGACGACGGCGTGGCCATGCAGNGGCCTGGGCGTGGAGCTGGACATGGCCGAGGTCGAGAAGGCGCACCGGCTGTACCTGCAGCATGGCCTGGGTTCTCGCGACGACGGCGTGGCCATGCAGTACCTCATCCCGAACTGGAAGTTCGACAACAAGCGGCCCTGCATGGTCCGCTGAACCTGGAGTCAATCGATGCAAAACCATGACAACCTGATCAACGGCGAATGGGTCGCGGGCAAGAGCTACAGCCCCAACCTGAACCCCAGCAACCTGGCCGACGTGCTGGGCCAGTACACCCAGGGCGATGCGGCCCAGGTGGATGCGGCCGTGGCCGCCGCCACCGCCGCCTTCCCGGCCTGGGCCACGGGTTCGGTGCAGGCACGCAGCGACGCGCTGGACAAGATCGGCACCGAGATCCTGGCACGCAAGGAAGAGCTGGGCACGCTGCTGGCGCGCGAGGAAGGCAAGACCCGAGCCGAGGGCATTGGCGAGGCCACGCGCGCGGGCCAGATCTTCAAGTTCTTCGCCGGCGAATGCCTGCGCCTGGCTGGCGAGACGTTGCCTTCGGTGCGTCCTGGCATCGGCGTGGAGATCACGCGCGAGCCGGTCGGCGTCGTCGGCCTCATCACGCCCTGGAACTTCCCCATCGCCATCCCGGCATGGAAGATCGCCCCGGCCCTGGCCTTCGGCAACTGCGTGGTGCTCAAGCCCGCCGACCTCGTGCCGGGCAGCGCCTGGGCGCTGGCCGAGATCATCAGCCGCTCCGGCATCCCGGCGGGTGTGTTCAACCTGGTGATGGGCCGCGGCAGCGTGATCGGCAATGCGCTGGTCGGCCATGCCGGCATCCATGCCATCAGCTTCACGGGTTCGACCGGCGTCGGTCGCAACATCGCGCTGGAATGCGTGAAGTCGGGCAAGAAGGTGCAGCTGGAGATGGGCGGCAAGAACCCGCAGGTCGTGCTGGACGATGCCAACCTGGACCAGGCCGTCGAGCTGTCGGTGCAGAGCGCGTTCTACTCCACCGGCCAGCGCTGCACGGCGTCCAGCCGCCTGATCGTCACGCAAGGCATCTACCCCAAGTTCATCGAGGCGATGCAAGCCCGCATGGCCAAGATCAAGGTCGGCGATGCGCTGGCGCAGGGTACCGACATCGGCCCGGTCTCCAGCCAGAGCCAGCTCGACCAGGATCTGGAGTACATCCAGATCGGCAAGGGCGAAGGCGCGACGCTGGCCGCAGGCGGCGAACGCCTGAAGCTGGACACGGACGGCTTCTACATGTCGCCCGCGCTGTTCAGCGAGAGCGCCAAGACCATGCGCATCAACAAGGAAGAGATCTTCGGCCCGGTGGCCAGCGTGATCCGCGTGAAGGACTACGAGGAGGCCCTGGCCACAGCCAACGACACCGAGTTCGGTCTGTCCGCCGGCATCGCCACCACCAGCCTGAAGTACGCGACGCACTTCAAGCGCCACAGCCAGGCCGGCATGGTCATGGTGAACCTGCCGACGGCGGGTGTGGACTACCACGTGCCCTTTGGTGGCCGCAAGGGTTCGAGCTACGGCCCGCGCGAGCAGGGCAAGTACGCGCAGGAGTTCTTCACCACGGTGAAGACGGCCTACACGCTGGCCTGATCCCCCGCCTGCGCATGCACGGCGCGGCTGCTTCGGCAGCCGCGCCGTTCTTGCATGCGCGTCTGCTTGCCGCGCAGTGCTCAGCCGTTCGGCAGCGCAACGCCGTACTTCGCCGCCCAGGGCACGAGCGCGGGCAGGATGCTTTCGTGCAGCACCACGCCTTGTTCCACCTGGCTCTGTGCCAGCCGGTAGGCGCGTTCGCCGGGCAGGCGCACCGGCCGCTGCGCATCGGCTGGCCTGGACGCCCGGCATTGGCGCGCGACCTCGTCCATCTGCTGCGTGAACGCGGCCTGCCCGGCGAATGCCGCGGGGTCGATGACCTGCAGGAAGACGGTGGCGCCCCAGCCCTCGCGCGGATCGGCCCGGCCATGGCCGGCCAGGCCGCCAGTCAGGGCCTCGACCAGCAGCGACAGCCCGTAGCCCTTGTGGCCCGAGTCCAGGCCCCCCAGCGGCAGGATGGTGCCCTTGGGCTCGGTGAACAGCACGCCGGGGTCGTCGGACGCTTGGCCGTGCCCGTCCAGCAGCCAGGGGGCTGGCAGCTTGCCGCCTTCCTGATGCAAGCGGTTCGTGAGGCCGTTCGTGGTGGTGGAGGTGGAGATGTCCACCGAGACGGGCGTGCCGCCGGTCGGAAAGCCCGCCGAGATCGGGTTCGGCGTGAACACCGGGTCCAGGCCGCCGAACGGCGCCACGCTGGCCGAGTTCGGATCGGAACAGGTCAGCACCAGCACCAGGCCCTGTTCTGCGGCGCGGCGGTGGTAGCTCGCCAGGCTGGCGATGTGGTGGCTGCGCCGGATGACGACCGTGCCAGTGCCCTGCACCCTGGCTGTCCTTGCGGCGTGTTCCAGTGCCTGCAGCACGAGCCAGGGCCCCGGCAGCCGAAGCCCGTCCCACAGTTGGGCGGCAGGGTGCGACGACAGGACCTCGGGCTCGCCTTCCAGACGCATGCTGCCCTTCTCGATCTCGGCCAGGTACGGCGCGAGCAGTTGCAGGCCATGCGTGGTGTGGCCCATGAGATCGCCATCCACCAGCACGGCGGCGACGGCATCCGCCTTGTCGTGCGGCATTCCGGCGCGGACCAGCAGGCCGTGCGCGAAGGTGGTGAGTTGCCGGGCGTCGAGGCGCTGGCGTGAAGAGGTGGTGGTTTCCATGCCGGTACCTGAAGCGGGTTCATTGGGGGGGCTGCCGATGCCAAAGTGTACGGAGAACAACCTGGACTTCGGGCGTGTTGACCGGCGCGTTGTCGAAGCGGACTTCGATGGCGGCGACCTGGGCAGCGAGGCCGGCGTGCTGTTGCTGAGGCGCGCGGATCACCACCTGGGCCTGCGCGCTTGGGCCGCTCGCGCGCTGGGTGACGAGCGCCAGCGCGGCAAGGTGGATCGTTCACCTGGATTGTTCATTCACGCTGGCAAGCGCGCCAACACCGACGGCACAGAAAGTGCCGGTGACGATTCAGAACAACCGCCTGCTTTCCCGTTGCCTGGTTCAACGCGACGCCGGCGGGCGTCACCAGGGTCAGTTGCCGGGCGCGCGCGGCAGCAATGGCGGGCCGGACTCCTGGGGCAGCAGGTGGATGTCCGCCGGCAGGGCCTGCTGCTGGGCGCGGATGTAGTCGTAGCGGTCCAGCGACAGCGCGCTGCTGGCGCCCGCATCGGCCATCACGATCGGCCGCAGGAAGACGATCAGGTTGGTCTTCTTGCGCGAGCGGCTGATGCTGCGGAACAGGGTGCCGAGCACAGGGATGTCGGCCACCGCGGGCACCTGTGCGGCGCTGTCGGCGTAGCTGTCCTCGATCAGCCCGCCCAGCACGATGATCTTGCCGTTGTTGACCACCACGTTGGATTCGATGGAGCGCTTGTTGGTGGTCGGCCCGAGCGTGCTGCTGGTGGACACCACCGACGAGGACTCCTGGTAGATCGCCATGCGGATGTTGCCGTTCTGCCCGATCTGCGGCCGGATGCGCAGCGTGATGCCCACGTCCTTGCGCTCCACGGTCTGGAACGGGTTGCTGCTGCTGGTGCTGGTGTACGAGCCCGTGACGAAGGGCACGTTCTGGCCCACCACGATCTTGGCCTCCTCGTTGTCCAGCGTGACCAGGTTGGCGGTGGACAGGATGTTGGTGCCCGCCATCGACTCCAGCGCGACCGCCACCGTCCCCAGCGTCAGCGAGGTGCTGCTGCTGATGTCGAAAAGCTTGCTCCACTGCACGCCCAGGTCCACGCTCCTGCTGGCGTCCACCTCCACCACCAGCGACTCCACGTAGAGCTGGGCGCGGCGCGCGTCCAGCTGTTCGATGACCAGGCGCATCTCCTGGAAGCGGGGCTCGGGCGCGCTGATGATCAGCGCGTTGCTGGCCGGGTCGGCCTGGACCTCGCCGCCGGTGGACGGCTGGGCGGTGGCGGTCACCGCGGCCGTGGACTGCGATGTGCCGGTGCTGCCCTCGGTGCTGCTGGCCGGGATGCCGGCGCTGACCTTGGATGCAGCCGCCGGCGCGGTCGATGCGCTGGCGCGGTTGCCGCCCGCGGTGTCCGCCGGGAAGGCCGCCCGCAGCACCTGGGCCAGGCGGGTGGCGTCGGTGTTCTTCAGGTAGACCACGTGGACGTTGGCGTTCTTGCGCGGGTGGTCGAGCCGGGCCACCAGCGCGCGGATGAAGGCCAGCTGCACCGGGTTGGGCGCGCGCACCAACAGGCTGTTGCTCTGGGGATCGGCCAGGATGGACGCGCCGGTGCCGGCGCCTGCGGATCCGCCCGCACCGGCAGGCGTGGCCGTTGCGGCGCCGGTGGTGGAGGCGTTCGCACTGGCCGCGGTGCCGGCGGTCTCGGTCAGGCGTTGCACGGTGGCCGCCAGATCGGCCGCCACCGCATGCTGCAGGGGCATGACTTCCACATCGGTGGCGCTGGGCGTGTCCAGCGCAGCGATGAGGGTGCGCAGCCGTGCCAGGTTGCTGGCGTAGTCGGTGACCACCAGCGTGTTGTTGCCGGCGTTGACGCTCAGCACATTGTTCGGGCTGATGAGTGGCCGCAGGGTCGGGACCAGGTTGTTCGCGTTCTCATGGCTGAGCCGGAAGATCTCGGTCACGATCTGGTCGCCGCGCAGCGGGCCCGCCCCCGCCTGGACCGAGGTGGCCTGCAGCTTGCCCTCGGCTTCGGGGACGATCTTGTACAGGCCTGCCGCCTCCACCACGGTGTAGCCCCGCATGCGCACGGCGGCCTGGAACTGCTCCCAGGCCCGGGCCGGCGTGACCGATGTTTCCGAATGCAGCGACAGCGTGCCCTGGACGCGCGCATCCACCACGATGTTGCGTCCGGTGATCACGCTTAGCGTGCGTGCCACGCCGGCGATGTCGGCGTCGGTGAAGTCCAGGGTGACGGTGTTCGGCAGCGGTTGGCCGCTGGCCAGGGCGGGTGGCAGGCCCAGGCCGCACAGCAACAGCAAGGCCCCGAGGCGAGAGAGGCTGGGAACAGATCTCATGGGGTGAGGCAGGCGCGCAAAAAGCCGTCGGAACGGCGAGCGCCGCATTCTGGGCAGCCGGTGTGCTGCCCCTGTGTGGCGCGTGTATAGCTTTGCGAAGAAGCGTGCTGCGGTGTGCGTTCGGTGCGCTAGCCGTCACGGGCCCGCGCGGGGCCGGACCATCGGATGCCGGCTCAGCGCCGCCAGCGGCGCAGCACCCACTCCAGCAGCTCGAACACTGCCTCGCTCAGCAGTGCCAGCCCCGCGGCGGGCAATGCGCCGGCCAGCAGCAATTGCTTGTCGTTGAGCGCCAGGCCCGTCACGATGCGCTCGCCGAAACCGCCTGCGCCGATGAAGGCCGCGATGGTGGCGGTGCCGATGGCGATCGTGGTGGCCGTGCGCACGCCCGCGACCAGGGTGGGCAGGGCCAACGGCAACTGCACCAGGCGCAGGTTCTGCCCCGGCGTCATGCCCAGGGCGGTGCCGGCCTGCTTGAGTCCGTCGGACACGTCCGCCAGCCCCGTCACGGCGTTGCGCATGATGGGCAGCAGCGAATACAGGGTCAGCGCGATCAGCGCGGGCAGCGTGCCGATGGTGCCGATCGCCGAGATCAGCACGGCCAGCAGCGCCAGCGAGGGCACGGTCTGCAGCAGGCCGGCCGCGCCCAGCACCAGCGCGCGCAGCCGCAGGTGCGGGAACACCCAGATGGCGACCGGCACGCCGATCAAGGTGGCCAGGCCCACCGACACGGCCACAAGCAGCAGGTGCTGGCGCGCGAGGCGGGCTAGGTCGGGGCCGAACAGGCGGGCCATGAAGCCGCTGGCGTGGTCCGATGCCGCCGCGCCGCCGGCAAGGAAATCGCGTGCGATGCGGTCGAAGCCCTGGCCCTGCAACTCGGCGCGCGCGTTCATGGCGATCATGGCGCGCTCGTCGATGCGGCCTTCCAGGGTCTGCAGCGCAGCCCAGGCCTGGGGCAGGCGCTGCGGCACGTCGAGCCGGTACAGCACCACTGCGTCGTAGCGCGGGAAGTAGGCGCGGTCGTCTTCCAGCACCAGAAGGCCCAGGTGGTCGATCTTGGCGTCGGTGGTGTAGATGTCGATCACGTCGACCTGGCCAGCCGTCACGGCGTCGTAGGCCAGCCCATGGTCCAGTCCCGTGGGCTGCTGCGGCAACGTGTATCGCTTCGCCACGCCGCGCCAGCCGTCGGCACGGCCGATGAACTCGTTGGACAGCCCGAACTTCAGGGCCGGGTGGCTTGCCAGGTCGCTGAGCCGGCGGATGCCCAGGCGCTCGGCCTCGCTGGCGCGCATGGCGAGCGCGTAGCCGTCGTTGAAGCCGAGCGGGATGGCCACGCCCAGGCCCAGCGGCGCCAGCGCGGCCTGCATGGCCTCGCGCGCGAGCGGCGTGGGGCTGCGCAGGATTTCCGCCGAGATGGTGCCGGTGTACTCGGCGTACAGGTCGATCGCGCCCGAGCGCAGTGCCTCGTAGACGATGGCGGTGTTGCCCAGTCCTTGGCGCACGGTGGGCGCGCTGCGCAGCTGCGGCGCGGCCGTCTGGGCCAGGATCTCGGCCAGGATATAGGACTCGGTGAAGCGCTTGGAGCCGACGCGCAATGCGCCTTCGTCGGCGGCGGACGCTGCGCTGGATGCGAAGAGCAACACCAGCACGACCCAGACAGCAGAGAACACGTGGCGCGCAGCAGGCATCGGGCCAGTGTAGTGGTGGGCCGCGTGCGCGTCATGGGCAGGCGTCCTACGTGCGAATGCGTGCCCGGCCCATGTGCGGCGCGCGCGCCTTCCCGCGGCCGTGGTTGCTGGCGCACTGCAAGATCGTGGCGCGCCGCATCCACAAGGTACAGACAAGGAAACGCATCCATGAGCAAGAAGGAGACCCGCAAGCCCAAGCCGGCCGGAAAGCCCAAGAAGCGCCACATGCCCAGCGTGGTGGGTGCACACCATGGCACGGCGAGTCTGGAGACGCTCGACATCGCGGGCTACAACCTGGAGGTGTCGGACGAGGACGGCTTCGTGGGCGACCGTGCGAGCCAGACGGCCTTCCGCAAGCTGCTCGATGTCTGGCGCAAGCGCTGCCGCGACAAGGGCCGCGACGATCCGCTCGGCAAGCTGCCTTCGGCCCAGCTCAGCAAGAAGACGCTCGACCGCGCCCTGCATGGCCCGGCCGCCTCGGAGGCCGGCGACATCGTGCGCGGCGCGATCGAGGAGTTCGCGGTCGAGCTGACGGACGTGATCGAGCGCTTCATGCGCCAGAAGGCCTGGAGCGGGGTGCAGCGCATCGTGATCGGCGGCGGTTTTCCCGAGAGCGAGGTCGGTGAGCTCGCGATCCTGCAGGCGGCAGCGCTGTGCCAGGTGGCCGAGATCCCGGTGGAGCTGGCGCGCCTGCGCCACGAGCCCGACGACGGTGGCCTGATCGGCTGGGTGCACCTGGCGCCGCCGCATTTCGCCCTGCACGCGGATGCGTTGCTGGCGCTGGACATCGGCGGCACGAATGTGCGCTGCGGCATCGTGAAGTTCCGGCGCGACAAGGCGGCGGACCTCTCGCGCGCCAAGGTCGTGCGCCGTGCCAAGTGGCGCCATGCGGACGACGAGCCCAGCCGCACGGCGCTCGTCGACGGGCTGGTGGCCATGCTCACGGACATGATCGCCTGGGCCGAGCGCCGGCGCATCCGGCTCGCGCCCTTCGTCGGCATCGCCTGCCCCGGGCTGATCCGCGAGGACGGCAGCATCGCGCGCGGCGCGCAGAACCTGCCTGGCAACTGGGCGGCCGACACCTTCCACCTGCCCACGGCGTTGCGCGAGAAGCTGCCCGTGGTCGGCAAGGAAGCGACCCAGGTGCTCATGCACAACGACGCCGTGGTGCAGGGCCTGTCGGAACTGCCGTTCATGCGCGATGTGAAGCGCTGGGCCGTGCTGACCATCGGCACGGGCTTGGGCAACGCCAGCTATGTGAACAAGGGGCCGCGGGCCCAGCCGGCCGACTGAGAGCGGCGCTACCCGGTGGCCTGGCGCAGCGCGGCCAGCGCGGCCTCGAAGTCGTAGTCGGCCACGGCCTGGGACACCGCCGCGTAGTGCGGCCCGAGCGCTGCGCCCAGCGCGGCCTGGTGCTCGGCCAGCAGTTCGGCGGCCTCGGCATCGTCCTGCTCCAGCAGCTGGGCCAGGCGCTGCAGCAGCGCCTGCCGGGCAGGGCCCGCGGCGGGCGCGGGCATGTCGGCGCCAGGCGCCGCGGCCGGCACCAGATGCGGGCGCAGCGCGTCGAGCAGCGCGTGCAGACTGGCAGCGGCCGCCGCCAGCGTGGCGTCGACGGCGGGACGCGGCTGGCGCTCGCGCAGTGCCTCCTCGAGCGCGGCGGCATGCTGCTGCAGGTCGTGCGCGCCGATGTTGCCGGCCACGCCCTTGAGCGTGTGCGCCAGGCGCTCGGCCGTGGCCGGGTCCTCGTCCTGCAGCGCCTGCACGATGGCCTCGGGCACCAGAGACTGGCCCGCAGCGAACTTCTCCAGCAGCTGGCGGTACAGCGCCTGCTTGCCCATCACGCGGCGCAGGCCCGATGCAACATCCAGTCCGGCGACCACGGGCAGGCCGGGCGGCTCGGCGGATGACGTGGGGCCGGGCGCGGGGCCGGCGGCGGCATCGCTGCCAAGGCCGGCGCGCGGCTTGAGCCAGCGCGCCAGCGCCAGCCACATGGCATCGGGCTCGATGGGCTTGGCGATGAAGTCCTGCATGCCCGCCTGCAGGCAGCGGTCGCGATCGGCCTGCATGGCGTTGGCCGTCATGGCCAGGACTGGCATGCCGTCGTGGGCCGGATCCTCGCGCAGCAGCCGCGTGGCGGTCACGCCGTCCATGACCGGCATCTGCATGTCCATGAGCACCAGGTCGTAGGGCGGCGTGCGCGCGGCCTGGGCCTGCACCATGTCGATGGCCATGCGGCCGTTGTCGGCGATGTCGACGGCGAAGCCGGCGTCGCGCAGCAGTTCGCCCGCGACCTGCTGGTTGAGGTCGTTGTCCTCCACCAGCAGGATGCGTGCGCCGCGCATGCCGCGCAGTGCATCGAGCGCGCTGCTGCGGCTGGCGGTCGCCGGGATGGCGGCGGGGAGCGCGGCGCCACGGCTGGCACGCATCATGGTGTCCAGCAACACGGACGCGCTGACCGGCTTGAGCACCAGGTGCTGGATGCCGGCCTGCTGGGCGCCCTGGACGATTTCCTCGCGGCCATAGGCGGTCACGATCATGAATTCGGGCTGGCGCCCGAGCGCCAGCGCGCGAATGGCCTCGGCGGTCTGCAGGCCGTCCATGCCGGGCATGCGCCAGTCCAGCATGGCGAAGTCGAAGGGCTGGCCGGCGTCGGCCGCGTCGCGCGCGGCCAGCACGGCCTGCGCGCCCGAGTGCACGGTGGTGACCTTGAGCGACATGTGCTCGAGCATCTCGCCCAGCACGGCGGCGGCATGCTCGTTGTCGTCCACCACGAGCGCGCGCTGGCCGCGCAGGTCGACCAGCGGCAGCGCCGCCGCCGCGCGGCGCTCCCCCAGACCCAGCCTGGCCGTGAACCAGAACACCGAGCCCTGGCCCAGTTCGCTGCGCACGCCGACCTCGCCGCCCATCAGCGCGGCCAACTGCTTGCTGATGGCCAGGCCCAGGCCGGTGCCGCCGTAGCGGCGGGTGGTGGAGGTGTCGGCCTGCTCGAAACTGCGGAACAGGCGGGCCATCTGTTCTTCCGACAGGCCGATGCCGGTGTCGCGCACCTCGAAGCGCAGCACCGCCTGCGGTCCGGTGCCCCCCTGCACGCTGTGCAGGCTGTCCACGCGCACCACGATGCCGACCTCGCCCTGTTCGGTGAACTTGATGGCGTTGTTGACGTAGTTGATGAGGATCTGGCCCAGCCGCAAGGGATCGCCAATGAGCTGCTGCGGCACGTCGGGCGCCACGTCGAACACCAGCTCCAGGTTCTTGGCCGTGGCCTTGTCGGCTACCACGCCGGAGACGGTGGCCATCATGCCGTCCAGTTCGAAGGGCGTCGACTCCACGTCCAGCTTGCCGGCCTCGACCTTGGAGAAGTCCAGGATGTCGTTGAGGATGCCCAGCAAGTGCTGGCCCGACTGCTGGATCTTGGCGATGTAGTCGCGCTGGCGCGGTGTCAGTTCGGTCTTCAGCGCCAGGTGCGACATGCCGATGATGGCGTTCATGGGCGTGCGGATCTCATGGCTCATGTTGGCCAGGAAATCGCTCTTGGCGCGGCTGGCCGCGCCGGCATCGTCGCGCGCGCGCACCAGGGCGGTCACGTCCATCTGCGCGCCGGTCATGCGGATGGCGCGGCCCTGGGCGTCGCGCTCGATGCGGCTGTGGGTCTGCAGGACACGGATGCTGCCGTCGGGCAGCAGGATGCTGAACTCGTCGCGGTGGGTCAAGGCCTCGGGGTCGTTCAGCGCACCGAAGAAGCTCTTGCCGGTACGCTCCTGGTCTTGCTCGACCAGGCGCTTGTTCCAGGTCCAGTAGCTGCGGTCGGTCGTGCCTTCCAGGCCCCACAGGCGCTCGAGCTGCGGGCTCCAATAGTGTTCGTTGGTGACGAGATCCAGGTCGAACAGGCCGATGCCGCCCGCGTCCTGCGCCACGTTGAGCCGCGCGCTGGCCTTGTGCAAGGCTTCCTGGGTCTTGTTCTGGTCCAGCATGTCGACCACCACGCCCACCATGCCGGCAGACGAGCCGTCCGGCCGCGCGATGGCACTGGCCGAGTAGAGCGTGGGGTGCAGCTTGCCGTCGGCGAAGTGGAACTCCTCTTCGCGCTGGAAGGTCCCGCGGCCGTGCACGAGCGCCAGCTGCTCCTGCTGCAGCTGGCGGGCGCGGTCCTCGTCCATGGCGCCGAGCGCCAGTCCGTCCTGACCCAGCAGCTGCGCCGGGTCGGCACCGAAGGCGTGGCCGAATGCCGTGTTGATGCCCAGGAAGCGCGCTCGTGCGTCCTTGTAGAACATGGGCGTGGGCACCGCGTCGAGCACCGATTGCAGGAAGGCCGCATGCTCGGCGCCGACCTGCAGCGCGGCGTGGCGGTGCCGTGCCATCTGGCTCAGCGAGCGGCTCGCCAGCAGGATCAGCAGCAGGCCCAGCGCCGCCACGATGCCGGTGACCGTGCGGTGCAGCTGGCGCATGGGCGCGACCGCGTCCATCGCGCTGAGCGTGAGGAGCTGGTAGCCGGGCTCGGACAGGTCGGCGCGTTCCACCACATAGGGTGTGTCGTTGACCAGCCAGTGGTTGGCATGCAGCAGTTGCCCGGGCCGCTGCACGGCCAGCATGGCTGGCGCGGCCGCGGTGGGGGGGATGGGCGCTGCGGGCGGCGCGTGGGCTTCGCCGGCCAGCGCGCCAACGCGGTGCAGCACGAAGTCCGGCCGCGAGGAGGCCAGCACCATGCCGTCGCCGTCGACGATGGCGGCGATGCGCTGGCCGGCCAGCATCTCGTTCATGGTGCCGGTGTCCAGCCGCACGACCACGGCACCGAAGGTACCGTCGTTGGCGTCCACCCGGCTGGCTACGTAGAAGCCGGGGTGGCGGCCGTCGCTGCCCATGTCGAAACGCCGCCCCACGCCCTCGAGCAGCACCTGGTAGAAGTAGTCGCGGTCGCCGTAGCTGGCGCCCAGCAGGCCGCCGGGCTCGGTCCAGTCGCCGCTGGCGATCACGGTGCCCGAGCGGTTGACCACGAACATCTGGTCGTAGCTCAGGTCCTGGATCAGCCGGCGCAGGTAGTTGCCGACATTGCGCACCAGTGGGTCTTGCGACAGCGTGGCCGCGCGTTCGGCGGAGGTCTGGGCGGTCTCGATGGGCGTGTTGACGACGAAGCGGCGCGAGGCGTCGATCACGTCGACCTGGTGCGCGGCCATGTTGGAGACGCTGCCGAGCTCCACGAACATGCGGTCGATCAGCCGCCCCGTGGCCGAGGCGTCCAGCCGGGCGCCATCGGCAAGGTTCTCGACCTGGGCCCCGACGATGCGGCTGGACAGCAGGTGGCCCGCGAGGAAGGTGGCCAGCAGCCAGGCCAGCGCCGCCACGGCTGTCCACAGGTGGATGGGCCGCAAGGCAGGCGGGGCGTCGGCGGGTGTCGGCGCTGGCGATGGCGGCATGCAATGGCTCCGTTGGCGGCGAGGTGGTGCGCATGGCTCCTGCCGCCGCCGACACATCTTGCCTCAAGGACTTGTGCGCACGGTGACCGCAGGGCCTGCGGGTGGCACCGTTTGTAGCAAATCTGCCGCGGCGCGCGACGGGGCCGGGCGTGTATGCGCTGGCTGCTCAGCCGGCGAAGCTGCGTGGCAGCACGGCCACGGCCGTGGCACCGCGCAGCGTCTCGCCGGGCAGCGCGTCGGCCAGCAGCTGGCGGGCCGCGACCAGCGCCGCATGCCGGATGCCGGTGGCATGGCCCATGTTGGCGAGCATGAAGACCAGGTCTTCGGTCACGATGTTGCCGGATGCGCCCGGTGCGAAGGGGCAGCCGCCCAGGCCGCCCAGGCAGCTGTCGAATGCGCGGATGCCTTCGTCCAGGCCGGCCAGGGCATTGGCCAGGCCCATGCCCATGGTGTCGTGCAGGTGCAGCTTGGACAGGCGCGGACCGACGGCGGCGCGCACGGCGCGCACCGTGGCACGCACCTGGGCCGGGTTGGCGTAGCCCACGGTGTCGGCCAGGGCGATGGTGTCGGCGCCCGTGGCGGCCAGCGCCGCGGCCACGTCCACCACCCGCTGCAGCGGCACCTGGCCTTCCATGGAGCAGCCGAACGCGGTGGCAGCGGCGACGTCGATGCGCATGGGGCGCGCCTGTGCCCGCACCCAGTCCACGGCCGAGCGCACCATCTCGATCTGGGCGTCCGTGCCCTTGTTCACATTGGCGCGGCTGTGCGTGTCGCTGACCGAGATCGGGATCGCGACCACGTGGGCGCCGGCGGCGTGGGCCGCCACCACCCCGCGCAGGTTGCCGGCCAGCGCGCAGACCGTGAGGCCTTCGATCGCCAGGGCGCCGCGGACCACGGCGGCGGTGTCGGCCATCTGCGGCACGCGCTCGGGCGAGACGAAGCTGCCGACCTCGATCTCGCGCAGGCCGGCTTGCGCGAGTTGGCGGATCCAGCGCAGCTTGACCTCGGTGGGCAGGATGTCGCGCGCCATCTGCAGGCCGTCGCGCGGGCCGACCTCGCAGACGGTGACGGTGTCGTTCGCCATGGTGTTCACTCGACCTTGATGTGGGCGCTCTGGATCACGGCGCGGTTCTTCTGGATGTCGGCTTTGACCATGGCGGCGAACTCCTCGGCGGAGATGGGCTGCGGCTCCAGGCCGTTGCCCTGCAGCGCGCTGCGCACGTCGGGCATGGCCAGGATCTTGTTGAAGTCGGCGTTCAGGCGCTGCAGCAGCGGCTGCGGCAGGCCGGCCGGCGCGAAGATGCCGTAGAAGGTCACGAAGTCGGCATGCCGCAGGCCGGCCTCGGCGACGGTGGGCACATCGGGCACGGCGGCCACGCGCCCGGGCGAGGTCACGGCCAGCGCGCGCATCTTGCCGGACTTGAGCAGCGTGGTGGCCGAGGAGATCGAAGTGGCTGCCATCGCGAGGTGGCCGCCCATCACGTCGGCCAGCGCCGGTGTCGAGCCCTTGTAGGGCACGTGCTGGGCCTTGAAGCCGGCCGCGCCCTGCAGCAGCTCCATGCTGATGTGGGCGCCGCCGCCCGTGCCCGAGGTGCCGTAGCTGACGGTGCCGGGCGCGGCCTTGGCGGCCTGCACCATGTCGTTCAGGCTCCTGTAGGGCGAGTTCTCGGGCACGACCAGGATCATGGGCGTGGTGGCGACCAGGGCCACCGGCGTGAGGTCCTTGATGGGGTCGTAGGCCACCTTGAGCAGCAGCGGGATCAACGAGACGTTGTCGGTCTGGCCGACCACGAGGTCGTAACCGGCCGGGCTGGCGCGCGCGGCCTCGGCCAGGCCCAGCGCGGTGCCGGCGCCGGGCTTGTTGTCCGGCACCATGGACCAGCCGTTCATCTCGGCCAGCTTGGTGGAGAGCAGGCGGCCGATGAAGTCGGTGCCGCCGCCGGGCGTGGACGGAATGATCATGCGGATCGGCTTGCTCGGGTAGCCGGGCGTCTGCGCGATGGCGGGCGCGGCGGCGCCCAGGGCGGCGGCGAATGCGAGCAGGTTCAGGGTGCGGCGTTGCATGTGGTTTGTCTCCTCTTCGGGCCGGGTGGTGGTGTCGGGGCTCAGCCGCGCACGGTGCCGGCGGCCAGCATGGCCTCGACCTGGGCTTCGTCGTAGCCGAGCGTGCGCAGCACGGCGCGCGTGTGCGCGCCGATGCCGGGTGGGTCGTGGCGCTTGCCGGCCTTCATGCCGTCGAACTCGATCGGCAGGGCCGCGGCGTCGATGTGGCCGCCGTCGGGCAGGTCGGTGGGCAGCAGCGCGCCGCCCTGGCGCAGGTGCACGTCGTTGACCATGTCGTGCGGTTCGCGCACGGGGCCGAAGGAGATCTGGGCGTCTTCCAGCGCACGGCACAGATCGGCCGTGTTCCAGTCCTTGAGCACTTCGGCGATGCCGGGCACCAGCCAGGCGCGCGCGGCCTCGCGGCCCACGGCGGTGGCCAGGCGCTGGTCCTCGCCCCATTGCGGCGGCATGAAGCGGCGGGCGAAGGCCCGCCATTGCGCGTCGCTGACGGCCGCCACGAAGACGCGGCCGTCGGTGGTGTCGAAGATGTCGTACACGCCCCATGGCGGCTTGCGCTCGCCGCCCTGGGGCTGGGGCGCCTGGCCGGTCAGCTGGTACTGGGCGACGAACTGGGCCACCAGCAGCAGGTTGTTCTCGAACAGGCCCGAGCGGATGTGGCGGCCACGGCCCGTGCGCGCCCGGTCGTGCAGCGCGGCCAGCGCGCCGACCACGCCGAAGGTGCCGCCCAGGATGTCGTTGGCCGAGGGCGCGACGCGGCGCGGCTGGCCCGGCGCGCCGTTGATGTAGGCCAGGCCGCCCATCATCTGCACCACCTCGTCGAGCGCCGTGCGCTGCTTGTAGGGGCCGGACAGGAAGCCCTTGAGCGAGACGTAGATCAGGCCGGGGTTCTCGCCCGACAGCGCGGCGTAGTCCAGCCCGTACTGGGCCAGGCCGCCGTCGCGGAAGTTCTCCAGCAGCATGTCGGCCTGCAGCGCGAGCCGGCGCACGACGGCCTGGCCGTCGGCGGACTTGAGGTCCACCGCCAGGCTCTGCTTGTTGCGGTTGAACACCGGGAAGTAGCCGATGCCCGAGCCCTTCAGGCGCCGCGTGTTGTCGCCCTCCAGCGGTTCGACCTTGATGACCTCGGCGCCCAGGTCGGCCAGCACCATGCCGGTGATGGGGCCCATGATCATGTGGGAGAGCTCGAGCACCTTGATGCCGCGCAGGGGCAGCGTGTCGGTGTCCATGAATGCAGGAGAAGACATGGCTTGTTTCATAGGGAGGAACGTTGGCGCGCCGCCGCGAGGGCGCCGCGCATGTGGTCGTGCATGAGCGCTGTCGCGCCCTCGGCGTCGCGCCGGCGCAGGGCTTGCAGCAGCGACCGGTGCTCGCGCAGCGAATCCTGGATGCGCCCCGCCGTGCCGAGCGAGCCGACCAGGGCCAGTTGGATCAGCCGGCGCAGGTCATTGACGAGCTGGGTCTGCCAGGGGTTGCCGGTCAGGGCCAGCAGGCGGGCGTGGAACTGGACGTTGAGCGTGTAGAACGCTGGGCCGTCGTCCACCGCCTGTTCCAGCCTGGCGTTCAGCACGTCGAGCTCGTCGAGTTCGGCCGGCGTGGCCAGGCGCGCGACGGCGGCCGCGGCATCGCCTTCCAGCAAGGCCAGCAGGTGGAACAGCTTGTCGAGGTCGGCGGCGGGCACCTCCGTGACGTAGGCGCCGCGGCGCGGCTTCATCGTGACCAGGCCTTCGGCCGCGAGCACCTTGAGTGCCTCGCGCAGCGGCGTGCGGCTGATGCCGTACTGCTCGGCCAGCCGCAATTCGTCGATCCAGCTGCCGGGCGGCAGGTCGCCACCCAGGATGCGCTGGCGCAGCAGTTCGGCGGCGTCTTCGTACAGGGGACGGGGCGAGAGGACAGCGGACATGGTTGGGAAGGGATTGGAATTCATTATTCTGAATTCATAATTATGAAAAACCCGCAGGCCGGGCCCATGCAGCTGCGGTGTTCGCCCCTCAGCCGGCCGGTGCGTAGGGCGCGAAGCGCCGCGCGTTCGGGTCGATGCTGAGCGGCCGGCCCATGGCTGGGAAGGCCCGCTGCACGCAGTTCTCGCGGTCGCAGACCTTGCAGCCCGAGCCGATCGGCACGGCGCGCTCGGCCGCGTCGGCGGCCAGGCCGTCGCCGTAGACCAGGCGGCTGGCGTGGCGCACGTCGCAGCCCAGCGCCACCGAGAAGATGCGGTGCGGCGTGCCGTAGCCGCCGCGCCGGTGCTCCACGGTGCGCGCGATCCACAGGTAGGTGCGGCCGTCCGGCATGCGGGCGAGCTGGGTCAGGATCTTGCCGGGCTGCGAAAAGGCCTCGTAGACGTTCCACAGCGGGCAGGTGCCGCCCGTGCGCGAGAAGTGGAAGTCGGCCGAGGACTGGCGCTTGGACATGTTGCCGGCCCGGTCCACACGCACGAAGAAGAACGGGATGCTCTGCGCATGCGGGTGGCGCATGGTGGAGAGCCGGTGGCCCACGGTCTCGAAGCCGACGCCGAAGCGCTCGCTGAGCAGGTCGATGTCGTAGCGCAGTTCTTCAGCCGCCTCCTGGAAGATGCGGTTGGGCAGGACCAGCGCGCCGGCGAAGTGGTTGGCAAAGCCGATGCGCGCGAGTGCGCGCGCCTCATCGGTGCTGAACTCGCTGGCCTGGATGAAGGTGTCGATCGTGGCCCCCATCTCGAAGAACGCGAGCTGCACGCCGAGCTGGAAGGCCTGTTGGGCCGGACTGAGGCCGGCGGCCAGCGTGATGGTGCGGCTGGCGGGGTCGAAGCTGCGCAGCGGCTGCTCGGCCATGGAGGAGCCCGACTCGCAGCGCACGGCAATGCCGTGCAGGCGCCGCAGCCGCTGCTCCAGTGCCGCGAACAGGTTGCCGGCACTGGCTGTGCGCGGCGGTGGAAAGCTGTCCTGCAGCTGGGCGTAGACCTGCTCGGCGCGCTCGTCCAGCTGGGCCAGCGGCTCGTGACGCGCGTAGAAGAATTCGCGCACCTCCTCGTAGGGCTGCAGCGGCGTGCCGGCCGCCGAGCCCTCGCCACCGCTGCTCTCGGCGATCAGGCCCAGCCGCTCCTCGGCCGAGCGCACGCGCTTGTGCAGCGCCAGGATGGCCTTGGAGACGGCCGGCAACTGCTGGGCCAGCATCTGCGCTTCGGCCTGCGGCACCGTGCCGGCGTCCGGCCCCTCGGCCAGCACGGCGCGCAGTTCGGCCAGCTGGCGCGTCTGCGCGTCTTCGGAGAACAGTTGCAGATCGATGCCGAAGGCCGACTGCAGGCGCAACAGCACGTTGACCGTGAGCGGCCGCTGGTTGTTCTCGATCTGGTTCAGGTAGCTGGCCGACACCTTGAGCGCCTGCGCCAGCGCGGCCTGCGTGAGGCCGCGCTGCTCGCGCAGCGTCTTGAGGTGCACGCCCATGAATGCTTTGGCCATATTCGCAAAGTTTGCATCATTGCAGGTGAGGTTTGCAATGATTGCACTTTCACTTGTTGCGTAGACGTTGCTCTTTTGCGAACATTGCGAGGCTGCAATACAAGAGGACAAGCAATATGGCACTGGATCAAGCCGATCTGCAGAAGTGGGCACAGGCGGCCGCCAAATCCGCGCCGGGCGGCGATCTGGCCGCGCTGAACTGGCTCACGCCGGATGGCATCACCGTCAAGCCGCTCTACACGGCGGCCGATCTGCAGGGTCTGCAGTACACGGACACCTTGCCCGGCTTCGCGCCCTACATCCGCGGCCCACAGGCCACCATGTACGCGGTGCGGCCCTGGACCATCCGCCAGTACGCAGGCTTCTCTACGGCCGAGGAATCCAACGCCTTCTACCGCAAGGCGCTGGCCGCGGGCGGGCAGGGCGTGTCGGTGGCCTTCGACCTGGCCACGCACCGTGGCTACGACAGCGACCACCCGCGCGTGACGGGCGACGTGGGCAAGGCCGGCGTGGCGATCGATTCGGTCGAGGACATGAAGATCCTGTTCGACCAGATCCCGCTGGACAAGGTCAGCGTGTCCATGACCATGAATGGCGCCGTGCTGCCGGTGTTGGCGGGCTACGTGGTGGCGGCGGAAGAGCAGGGCGTCTCGCAGGCGCAGTTGAGCGGAACCATCCAGAACGACATCCTGAAGGAGTTCATGGTCCGCAACACCTACATCTTCCCGCCCGAGCCGAGCATGCGGATCATCGGCGACATCATCGAGTACACGGCCAAGCACATGCCGAAGTTCAACTCGATCTCGATCTCCGGTTACCACATGCAGGAAGCCGGCGCCAACCAGGCGCTGGAGCTGGCCTTCACCTTGGCCGACGGCAAGGAGTATGTGAAAACCGCGCTGGCCAAGGGCCTGAACGTGGACGACTTCGCGGGCCGGCTCTCCTTCTTCTGGGCCATCGGCATGAACTTCTATCTGGAAGTCGCCAAGATGCGCGCGGCGCGCCTGCTGTGGCACCGCATCATGAAGGAGTTCGAGCCCAAGAACCCCAAGAGCCTGATGCTGCGCACGCACTGCCAGACCTCGGGCTGGAGCCTCACGGAGCAGGACCCCTACAACAACGTGGTGCGCACCACCATCGAGGCCATGGCCGCGGTGTTCGGCGGCACGCAGAGCCTGCACACCAACGCGCTGGACGAAGCCATCGCGCTGCCGACCGAGTTCAGCGCGCGCATCGCGCGCAACACCCAGCTCATCATCCAGGAAGAGACCCACATCACGAACGTGATCGACCCCTGGGCCGGCAGCTACATGATGGAGAAGCTGACGCAGGACATGGCCGACAAGGCCTGGGAGATCATCCAGGAGGTCGAGGCCATGGGCGGCATGACGCGCGCCGTGGACTCGGGCTGGGCCAAGCTCAAGATCGAGGCCGCCGCGGCCGACAAGCAGGCACGCATCGACTCGGGCAAGGACGTGATCGTCGGCGTCAACAAGTACAAGCTGCAGAGCGAAGACGCGATCGACAGCCTGTCCATCGACAACATGAAGGTGCGCGACGGCCAGATCGCGCGGCTGGAGAAGATCCGCGCCACGCGCGACGGCGCCAAGGTGCAGGCCGCGCTGGACGCGCTGACGGCTGCGGCCGAGAGCAACACCGGCAACCTGCTGGCGCTGTCCATCGACGCCGTGCGCGCACGCGCCACGGTGGGCGAGATCAGCGACGCGCTGGAAAAGTCCTTCGGCCGCCACCGCGCCGACACGCAGAAGGTGACCGGCGTCTACGCCGCGGCCTATGACTCGGCCGAGGGCTGGGATGCGCTCAAGAAGGAGATCGACGCCTTCGCCGAAGAGCAGGGCCGCCGCCCGCGCGTGATGATCTCCAAGCTCGGCCAGGACGGGCACGACCGCGGCGCCAAGGTCGTGGCCACGGCGTTTGCCGACCTGGGCTTCGACGTGGACATGGGCCCGCTGTTCCAGACGCCCGAGGAGTGCGCGCGCCAGGCCATCGAGAACGACGTGCACGCGGTAGGCGTCTCCACGCTGGCGGCCGGCCACAAGACGCTGGTGCCGGCCATCATCGAAGAGCTCAAGAAGCAGGGTGCGGACGACATCATCGTGTTCGTCGGCGGCGTGATCCCGCGGCAGGACTACGAGATGCTGTACGACGCCGGCGTGAAAGGCATCTATGGCCCCGGCACGCCGATTCCGGCCAGTGCCAAGGATGTGCTGGAGCAGATCCGCAAGGCGACAACCGCTGTTTTGTGATACGGTAATACCGTATTTTCGGAGTTCGCCATGGCTGTATCCGTTCGCATGGATCCCTTGCTGGAGAAGGAACTGGAGCTTGCCGCCAAGCGCCAGGGCATCACCAAGTCGCAGTTCATCATCGACGCGGTGGAGCGTGCGCTCAACCGCAAGGACCCCTACGCCCTGATGCAGCAGCTCAAGGTGGAAGAGCAGCGCCCGGACTACCAGCCGGTGGCCAACGCCTTCGAAGGCAGCGACCAGCCCTACGACACGGAAGCCTCACGCGCCGCGCTGGTGGCCAAGCTCCGCGCCAAGCATGGCCTCAGCGCTGATTGACGCCAGCGCGATGGTGGCGGCGTTTGGCCGGCAACAGCCGCATGCCGAGCGCTACCACGATCTGCTGCAACTGGCTTCGCTGGAGCGCTGGGCCCTGTCGACCACCTGGCCCTGCGTGGTCGAAGCCAGCTACCTCGTGTCGCCGCCGCAGCGCTATACCTTGTTGCAGTGGCTGGGACAGGGGGCCGTGGCCGTCTTTCCGTTCGGCCAGGAGGCACTGACGGACTTCGTGCCGCTCATGCAGCGCTACACCACCGCACCGCGCAGCGAGATGGACCTGGCCGATGCCTCGCTGGTCTGGCTGGCGGGCGAGACCGGCGTGACCCGCATCATGACCATGGACGTGCGTGACTTCTCCCGCTACCGCCTGCCCGACGGCCGCGCCTTCGACATTCTGTGAACATGCCATCCATCCCCTGGACCGAGCCGCTGCTGCGCGGCGAAGGCACTGCCCAGCGCCGCGCCATCGCCAAGGCCATCACGCTGCTGGAGTCGACCCGTGCCGACCACCGCGCCCAGGCCGACGAACTGCTGACCGCGCTGCTGCCGCACACCGGCCGCGCCTTCCGCCTGGGCATTTCGGGTGTGCCCGGCGTTGGCAAGAGCACCTTCATCGAGGCCCTGGGTCTGTACCTGATCGCCAAGGGCCACCGCGTCGCGGTGCTGACCATCGACCCTTCGTCCACCGTCTCGGGCGGCTCCATCCTGGGCGACAAGACGCGCATGGAGCAGCTCTCCGTGCACGAGCGCGCCTACATCCGGCCCAGCCCGTCGTCGGGCACGCTGGGCGGCGTGGCCGAGAAGACGCGTGAAGCCATGCTGGTCTGCGAAGCCGCCGGCTACGACGTGGTCATCGTCGAGACCGTGGGCGTGGGCCAGAGCGAGACGGCCGTGGCCGGCATGACCGACATGTTCGTGCTGCTGCAACTGCCCAACGCCGGCGATGAACTGCAGGCCATCAAGAAGGGCGTGATGGAGATCGCCGACCTCGTGGTCATCAACAAGGCCGACATCGACCCCGACGCCGCCACGCGCGCGCAGGCGCAGATCACCTCGTCGCTGCGCCTCTTGGGCATGCACGGCAACGCCGGCCATGCGCACCACGACGAGAGCCTGTGGCGCCCGCGCGCCATGCAGCTGAGCGCCCTGCGCAACGAAGGCGTCGACCGCTTCTGGGAGAAGGTCGAACACTTCCGCGCGCTGCAGACCGCCAATGGCCGGCTGGAGAGCCGGCGCCAGAAGCAGGCCCTGGCCTGGATGTGGGAACGCATCGAGACCGGCCTCAAGCAGGCCTTCCGCGCCCACCCCGCCGTGCGCGGGCAGCTGCCCGACATGGTGGCCGCCGTCACCGAAGGCCGCATCGCCGCATCCACCGCCGCGCGCCAGCTGCTGGCCAGCGCATCCGTATCGACGTGAAGAGACACAACCGCTAGAGGAGTGACATGCAGGACATCCTGGAACAACTGGAAAAGAAGCGCGCGCTGGCGCACCTGGGTGGTGGGCAAAAGCGCATCGACGCCCAGCACAAGAAGGGCAAGCTGACCGCGCGCGAGCGGCTGGAGCTGCTGCTGGACGACGGCACCTTCGAGGAATGGGACATGTTCGTCGAGCACCGCTCGGTGGACTTCGGCATGGCCGACAACAAGATCCCGGGCGACGGCGTGGTCACCGGTTACGGCATGATCAACGGCCGCCTGGTGTTCGTGTTCAGCCAGGACTTCACGGTGTTCGGCGGCGCGCTCTCCGAGGCCCATGCCGAGAAGATCTGCAAGGTCATGGACCAGGCCATGAAGGTCGGCGCACCGGTGATCGGCCTCAACGATTCGGGCGGCGCCCGCATCCAGGAAGGCGTGGCTTCGCTGGGCGGCTATGCCGACGTGTTCCAGCGCAACGTGATGGCCTCGGGCGTGGTGCCGCAGATCAGCATGATCATGGGCCCCTGCGCGGGCGGCGCCGTGTACTCGCCGGCCATGACCGACTTCATCTTCATGGTCAAGGACTCGAGCTACATGTTCGTGACCGGCCCCGAGGTGGTGAAGACCGTCACGCACGAAGAAGTGACGGCCGAGGAGCTGGGCGGCGGCATCACGCACACCACGCGCTCGGGCGTGGCCGACCTGGCCTTCGAGAACGACGTGGAGGCGCTCATGATGCTGCGCCGCCTGTACAACTACCTGCCGCTCAACAACCGCGAGAAGCCGCCCGTGCGGCCCAGCAACGACCCGGCCGACCGCCAGGATCTGAGCCTGGACACGCTGGTGCCCGAGAACCCGAACAAGCCCTACGACATGAAGGAGCTGATCACGAAGACCGTGGACGACGGCGACTTCTTCGAGATCCAGCCCGAGTACGCCAAGAACATCGTGGTGGGCTTCGCGCGCATGGAAGGCCAGACCGTGGGCATCGTGGCCAACCAGCCGCTGGTGCTGGCCGGTTGCCTGGACATCAAGAGCTCGATCAAGGCCGCGCGCTTCGTGCGCTTCTGCGATGCCTTCAACATCCCCGTGGTCACTTTCGTCGACGTGCCGGGCTTCATGCCGGGCACGAGCCAGGAGTACGGCGGCATCATCAAGCACGGCGCCAAGCTGCTGTACGCGTATGCGGAATGCACGGTGCCCAAGATCACGGTGATCACGCGCAAGGCCTATGGCGGCGCCTACGACGTGATGAGCTCCAAGCACCTGCGCGGCGACGTGAACTTCGCCTGGCCCAACGCCGAGATCGCGGTCATGGGCGCCAAGGGCGCGGTGGAGATCATCTTCCGCGAAGACAAGGCCGACCCCGTGAAGCTGGCTGCGCGCGAGGCCGAGTACAAGGCCCGCTTCGCCAACCCCTTCGTGGCCGGCGCGCGCGGCTTCGTCGACGACGTGATCCTGCCGCACGAGACGAGGAAGCGCATCTGCCGCAGTCTCGTGATGCTCAAGGACAAGAAGCTCGACAACCCGTGGCGCAAGCACGGCAACATCCCCCTCTGAGACGGAGAACAGGAACATGTTCAAGAAGATCCTGATTGCGAACCGCGGCGAGATCGCTTGCCGCGTGATCAAAACGGCCAAGAAGATGGGCATCAAGACCGTCGCCGTCTACTCCGACGCCGACAAGGACGCGCGCCATGTCGAGCTGGCCGATGAGGCCGTGCGCCTGGGCCCGGCGCCCTCGCGCGAGAGCTACCTGCTGGCCGACAAGATCATCGAAGCCTGCAAGCAGACCGGCGCCGAGGCCGTGCACCCGGGCTACGGCTTCCTGTCGGAGAACGAGGCATTCGCCAAGCGCGTGGAAGAAGAGGGCATCGCCTTCATCGGCCCCAAGCATTACTCCATCGCGGCCATGGGCGACAAGATCGCCTCCAAGAAGCTGGCCAACGAAGCCAAGGTCAACACCATTCCGGGCTGGAACGACGCCATCGAATCGGCCGAGCGCGCCGTGCAGATCGCCAGGGACATCGGCTACCCGGTCATGATCAAGGCCAGCGCCGGTGGTGGCGGCAAGGGCCTGCGCGTGGCCTTCAACGACAAGGAGGCGCTGGAGGGCTTCACGGCTTGCCAGAACGAGGCGCGCAACAGCTTCGGCGACGACCGCATCTTCATCGAGAAGTTCGTCGAGCAGCCGCGCCACATCGAGATCCAGGTGCTGGGCGACAGCCATGGCAACGTGATCTACCTGAACGAGCGCGAATGCTCGATCCAGCGCCGCCACCAGAAGGTCATCGAGGAGGCGCCGTCGCCCTTCATCTCGGATGCCACGCGCAAGGCCATGGGTGAGCAGGCCGTGGCGCTGGCCAAGGCCGTGAAGTACCAGAGCGCGGGCACGGTGGAGTTCGTGGTCGGCAAGAACCAGGACTTCTACTTCCTGGAGATGAACACGCGGCTGCAGGTGGAGCACCCGGTGACCGAGTGCATCACGGGCCTGGACCTCGTGGAACTCATGATCCGCGTGGCCGCTGGCGAGAAGCTGCCGCTCACGCAGGCCGACGTGAAGCGCGACGGCTGGGCCATCGAGTGCCGCATCAACGCCGAGGATCCGTTCCGCAACTTCCTGCCGTCCACCGGCCGGCTGGTGCGCTTCGCGCCGCCGCAGGAGACCATGTTCTCGGCCGACACCGAGCAGCTGCAAGGCGTGCGCGTGGACACCGGCGTGCAGGACGGCGGCGAGATCCCGATGTACTACGACTCGATGATCGCCAAGCTCATCGTGCACGGCCGCGACCGCAACGAGGCCATCGCCAAGATGCGGGAAGCACTCAACGGCTTCATCATCCGCGGCATCAGCAGCAACATCCCATTCCAGGCCGCGCTGCTGGCGCACCCCAAGTTCGTCGCGGGCGACTTCAACACCGGCTTCATCGCCGAGCACTACGGCCATGGCTTCCATGCCGAGGACGTGCCGCACGACGAGCCCGAGTTCCTGATCGCGCTGGCGGCCTTTGCCAACCGGCGCTACCTGGGCCGCGCCAGCGGCATCAGCGGCCAGATGGCGGGCCATGGCCTCAAGGTGGGCCAGGACTTCGTGGTCGTAGCGCTGGGCGCGGACGGCCACCACAAGGCCACGCCCGTGCGCGTGACCAGCTACGAAGGCCAGACCGGCGGCAGCACCGTGGAGGTCGGCTCGCGCAGCTATGCGCTGGAAAGCGGCAGCCGGCTCGGCGCGATCCGCCTGGCCGGTACCAGCAATGGCGCGCCCTTCAGCGCCCAGGTCGAGCGCGGTACGCCCAAGAACCCGCTCGCGATCCGCGTGCAGCACAACGGCACGCAGCTCGACGCACTGGTGCTGTCGCCGCGCGGCGCCGAGCTGTTCCAGCTGATGCCCTACAAGGCGCCGCCGGACATGAGCCGCTTCGTGCTCTCGCCCATGCCGGGCCTGTTGGTCGAGGTGGCGGTACAGCCGGGCCAGAAGGTGCAGGCCGGCGAACGCGTGGCCGTGATCGAGGCCATGAAGATGGAGAACGTGCTGTTCGCCGCGGCCGACGGCGTGGTCGGCAAGGTGCTGGCCACCAAGGGCGAAAGCCTGGCCGTGGACCAGCCCATCGTCGAGTTCGCCTGAAGCCGGGCCGCTGGGTGCACGCAAGTGCGCCCATCGTCCGGCGGCCCGGGCCTGGGTTCCGCGGGGTTCGCCGCACGTTCGCGGCAGTACCGTGCGCCGCAAAAATGGCCGTGCGCAAGTGCCGCGAACGGGGGCACAACGCCATGCATCGTCTGCCATCGACCCGGTGGATTTGGACGATCTTGGCGGCATGAAAAAAGGGCCGACTTTCTGCGGCCGCAAGCTTCCCAGGCGCGGCGAGGGCCTTCCACAATCGCCGCAGATGCCGTTGAAACCAGGAAGGACGCGATGCCTCAAGAATCCCTGTTGACCTCCACCGCCCCGGACGCGCAAGCGCAGCCCCTGCACTTCGCGCCGCCGCGCCGGGCAGCACCCGCAGCCTCGCAGCGCTGGCGCGTCGAGGACGTGCAGGCCCTGCTCGACCTGCCGTTCGACGAACTGCTGTTCCGCGCCCAGACCGTGCACCGCGCGCACTGGCCCGCGGGCGACATCGAACTGGCCACGCTACTGTCGGTGAAGACTGGCGGCTGCCCCGAGAACTGCGGCTACTGCCCGCAGTCGGCCGAGTTCGACACCGGCGTGCAGGCACAAAAGCTCATGTCCGTCGACGAGGTCCGCCATGCGGCCCAGGCCGCCAAGGACGCCGGCGCCACGCGCTTTTGCATGGGCGCAGCCTGGCGCGCGCCCAAGGACCGCGACATCGAGAAGGTGGCCGAGCTCGTGCGCACCGTCAAGGACCTGGGCCTGCAGTCCTGCGCCACGCTGGGCATGCTGGAGAAGCACCAGGCCGTGGCCTTGCGCGACGCGGGGCTGGACTACTACAACCACAACCTGGACACCGCCCCCGAGTACTACGCCGACATCGTCGACACGCGAACCTACCAGGACCGCCTCGACACGCTGGCCCATGTGCGCGCGGCCGGCATCAGCGTGTGCTGCGGCGGCATCGTGGGCATGGGCGAGGCACCGGTGCACCGCGCCGGCCTGATCGCGCAACTGGCCAACCTGGAGCCGTATCCCGAGTCGGTGCCCATCAACAGCCTGGTGCGCGTGCCCGGCACGCCGCTGGCCGATGCGCCGCCCATCGACCCGCTGGACTTCGTGCGCGTGATCGCGGTCGCGCGCATCACCATGCCCACCGCGCGCGTGCGCCTGTCCGCCGGCCGCCAGCAGCTGGGCGAGCCGGTGCAGGCACTGTGCTTCCTGGCCGGGGCCAACTCGATCTTCTACGGCGACAAGCTGCTCGTGACCGGCAACCCCGATGCGGATGCCGACCGCCGGCTGCTGGACAAGCTGGGCTACGCCACCCGCTCCATTTCCATCGAACAGGAAGAACACGCATGAGCACGAACCACCGCCCCTTCCGCGTGCTGGGCATCCAGCAGATCGCCATCGGCGGGCCCGACAAACAGCGCCTGCAAAAGCTCTGGGTCGAGATGCTGGGCCTCACGGTCACCGGCAACTTCCGCAGCGAGAGCGAGAACGTGGACGAGGACATCTGCGCCATCGGCAGCGGCCCGACCAAGGTCGAGGTCGATCTCATGCAGCCGCTGGACCCCGAAAAGAAGCCCGCCGTGCACACCACGCCGCTGAACCATGTGGGCCTGTGGATCGACGACCTGCCCAAGGCCGTGGAATGGCTCACGGCCCAGGGCGTGCGCTTCGCGCCGGGTGGCATCCGCAAGGGCGCGGCCGGTTACGACATCTGCTTCCTGCACCCCAAGGCCAACGAGGCCTTCCCGATCGCGGGCGAAGGCGTGTTGATCGAACTGGTGCAGGCGCCGCCGGAAGTGGCTGCCGCGCTGGCGCTGCCGGCCTAGGTTCGTACGGCAACCGGCAGCGCACTGTGCAGCTGCTGCGCGGCGCCGCCGAAGTCGAAGTCGCCGATGGCGTTTGCGATGCCGTCGTAGTGCTCGCCCAGGGCAGGGCGCAGCACGGTGGCGTTGCTCTGGAACAGGTCGATGGCATCGGCGTCGTCCTGCTCCAACAGGGCCTGCAGGCGGTCGGTCAACGGGCGCACCGTGGCCCAGTCCACCTCTTGCACCGCGGTCGGGGTGGCGACTGCTTCGTCGGCCACCAGCGCCTGGCGCAGCGCGGCCACGAGCGGGGCGCACAGCGTCTCGCAGGCGACCAGCAGGCGTTCTTCCTCGGCCGCGTCGCGCAGCGGCTGGCTCAGGATGGTCTCGGCCGCCTGGGCCGCCTGGGCCAGCGGTCCGGCACCGATGGTGGCGGCCGTGCCCTTGAGCGTGTGCAGCAGGCGCTGGGCCTGCGCGCGGTCGCCCGCAGCCAGCACCGTGCGCGCCGTGGCGACGGTCTGGGCCTGGCCGTCGACGAAGCGGCGCAGCAGGCCGTCGTAGGTGCTGCGCCGCTGCAGCACGCGGCGCAGGCCGGCGGCGGCGTCCAGGCCGGGGATGCGGAGCAGCGCGTCGTCGTCTGCCAGCGGGGTGTCCCGCGTCGGCGCTGCGGCAGTGGCTGCCGCAGCCGCGCGCTCGCGCCGGGGCAGCCACTGCAGCAGCTGGGCGTAGAGCTCGTTGGGGTTGATCGGCTTGGCGATGTGGCTGTTCATGCCGGCGTCCAGGCAGCGCTGGCGGTCGATGGCCATGGCGTTGGCGGTCATGGCCAGCACCGGCAGTTGCTGCCACAGCGGGTTGCGGCGGATCGCGCGCGTGGCCTCCAGCCCGTCCATGACCGGCATCTGCATGTCCATCAGCACCAGTTCGCAGGGCCTGGCGGCGAGCCGGTCGAGCGCCTGCTGGCCGTCCTCGGCCACCTCGACCTGGATGCCCACGGCCTGCAGCAGTTCGGTGCCGATCTGGCGGTTCAGGTCGTTGTCGTCCACCAGCAGCACCAGCGCGCCGCGCAGCGGCGCCAGGTGCGGCGCGTCGGACTGCAGCGCCGCGCGCGGCACGGGTTCGGTGACAGGCTGGGCCACCGACAGTGCGCGCATCGCGGTCTCGAACAGCAGCGAAGGATTGACCGGCTTGACCAGCAGCAGCTCCACGCCCACCCGCTGCGCGTCCTGCAGCACTTCCTCGCGGCCATGCGCCGTCACGATCACGGGCGTGGGCGGGGAGGGGAGCCGCGCCAGCTTCCCGGCCAGTTCGATGCCGTCCATGCCCGGCATGCGCCAGTCCAGGAAGGCCACCTCGAACGGCCGGCCGGCCTGCTGCGCCGCGCGTGCGAGGTCCAGCGCCTCGGCGCCACCGGCGGCCTGGACCACGCTGCAATGCATCTGCTCGAGCATGGTGCCCAGGATCTCGCGCGCGGTCGGGCTGTCGTCCACCACCAGCACGGGGCGGCCGCGCAGGTCGGGGATCGACAGCCGCGGCGTCTCGGCCTGCTGGCTGAACAGCAGCCTGGCGGTGAACCAGAAGGTGCTGCCCTGGCCTTCGCGGCTTTCCAGACCGACCTCGCCGCCCATGAGCTCGGCCAGCTTCCTGGAAATCGCCAGGCCCAGGCCGGTGCCGCCATGCTTGCGCGTGGTCGAGCTGTCGGCCTGCTGGAACGACTGGAACAGCCGTGTGCTCTGCTCTTCGGTCATGCCGATGCCGGTGTCCTGCACCTCGGCGCGCAGCAGCACGGCGCCATCGGCCAGCACCTGGTGGCGCACCCGCACCACGACCTCGCCCTCTTCGGTGAACTTGATGGCGTTGCTGGCGTAGTTGATGAGGATCTGGCCCAGGCGCAGCGGGTCGCCGCGCAGCCGGCGCGGCAGCAGCGCGCCCTCGGTGTCGAACACCAGTTCCAGGCCCTTGGCCGTGGCCTTCTCGCCGACCAGGTCGGCCACGCCGTCCAGCACGTTCTGCAGGTCGAAGTCCACGCTTTCCACCTCCAGCTTGCCGGCCTCGATCTTGCTGAAGTCCAGGATGTCGTTGATGAGGTCCAGCAGGTGCTGGCCCGAGCGCTGGGTCTTGCGCACGTAGTCGCGCTGGCGCGCCGTGAGTTCGGTGCGCAGCATCAGGTGGCTCATGCCGATCACGGCGTTGAGCGGCGTGCGGATCTCGTGGCTCATGTTGGCCAGGAAATCGGACTTCATCTGCGAGGCCTGCTCCGCACGCGCCTGGGCCTGGCGCAGCGCGCCTTCCTGGGCGCGCAGGCTGTCGTTGGCCGCCCCGAGTGCGGCGGTGCGTTCCTGCACGCGCGCCTCCAGCGCCTCCTCGTTGCGCTTGAGCGAGGCCACGAGTTCGCGCTGGGCCTGGAGCGCTTCGGCACTGGCGCGCTGGCGGGCCGCGAACTGGCGCGCCATCGCGCCGGCCAGCAGCAGCGTCAGCACGCACTGGAAGGCGGTCAGGATGCCGGTCTGCAGGGTCTGGGCCTGCACCTCGCGGTTGCGCTGGTCGGTCAGCTCGCCCGAGGACTGGGTGGCCGCCAGCGACATGTCGCGCACCGGCGAGCGGATCGCCATGTACTGCTCGCGCAACGCTTCCAGCGCCGCCCGTGGCTGGTTCGCCGCCGCGTTCGGCCCCAGCACCTGGTCGCCCGCGGTGATGAAGCGGCGCAGCTCCTCCATGCCCTGCTGGTAGGCCGGATCCTCGCGCATGAGCTCGTAGGCCGTGCCCTTGTCGACCGCGCCCACGCGGCTGATGAACACGTCGTAGCGCAGCTGCAGCTGGCTGTGCGGCATGGCGACCGCATCCAGCAGGTGGGCGTTCAGCGCGTGGTCGAAGCGCTCGTACTCGACATTGAGCTGCGCGAAGGTCCACAGCGCGTTGATGTCGCCGCGGCGCATCACGTCGTCCAGCGCCCGGTACTGCCGGTACTGCAGCACGCCAATGGCGATGTAGACCAGCACCAGGCTGGCGATCAGCAGGCGCAGGAGGCGTTGGCTGCGCGGCATGCGGAGGGGCGAGAGGCCGGGCGGCGCCCGGTGGTCGCTGGTGCGTTCGGTGGCGTCACTGCACCTGCAACTGGTGCAGCTGCCAGGCCGAACGGTTGTAGAAGGTCTCGGCCTTGAGTTCGGCCTTGCTGTCGAAGGGGTAGACGATGAACAGCGGGCCTTTCTCGCGCACGGGCATGGGCTTGTCGTTGAGCAGCCGGGCCACGATCACCTCGTAGCGGGCGGCGTCGGTGAACGGGATGTCGGTCTTGTAGTCGTTGAGCGCCACGGCCACGAGCTTGCTGCCGTTGGCACCGGCGGCGGCCAGCACGTCGCGCAGCAGCGGGCCGGTGAAGCGCGTGGGGCCGGAGTGCCAGGGTGTGTTGGTCGAGAAGCTGTGCTGGGGCAGCTTCTCCAGCATCGCCATGTCGAACACGGCGCGCTGGCCGGCGTTGGGCTGGGCGACCTTGCCGCTGATGGTCAGCACCACCTCGCCCGAGGGCTTGTCCAGGGCGGCGGACCAGCCCGGGGCCAGGCAGGCCAAGAGGAGCGCGAAGAGGCGGAGCAGCTTGGCCAGGGGCTGGGTCATGGCGAACCTCGTGCAAAAAAATGGTGCGGCAGCGCCCCGCGTTTCAAGGCGTTACTGCGCACAACTATAGCGAATACCTGGACGAATTGGTGCGCCAGGCGTGCGTTTGCGCGGGCGCCACGGGTGCGGGATTCACCGTAGGCCTGGCGCCGCCCCCGCGCGTAGACTGGTCTGACCAGTGGGCCACCGGCACCGCTGGGCAAGGAGACAAAGATTGCAGCCAACGCGAGTAGCCAGTCCGTCTTATTTCCACAAGGTCGTCGACTGCCAATGGGCCTGCCCCGCCCACACCCCCGTTCCCGAGTACATCCGCCTGATCGGCCAGGGCCGCTACGCCGATGCCTACATGGTCAATTGGGCTTCCAACGTGTTCCCCGGCATCCTGGGCCGCACCTGCGACCGGCCCTGCGAGCCGGCCTGCCGGCGCGGCCGCGTCGAGGAGGCCAGCCAGGAGCAGCCTGAACCGGTGGCGATCTGCCGGCTCAAGCGCGTGGCGGCCGACATGAAGGGCGAAGTGGCGCACCGCATGCCACAGGCCGCGCCGCCCAATGGCAAGCGCGTGGCCTGCGTGGGCGCGGGCCCGGCCGCGCTGACCGTGGCGCGCGACCTGGCACCGCTGGGCTATGCCGTCACGGTGTTCGACGGCGAGGCCAAGGCGGGCGGCTTCATCCGCACGCAGATCCCGCGTTTCCGCCTGCCCGAGGAGGTCATCGACGAGGAGACCGGCTATGTGCTGGACCTGGGCGTCGAATTCCGCGGCGGCGAGCGCATCAGCTCCATGGCCGACCTGCTGGCGCAGGACTTCGACGCCGTCTTCGTGGGCTGCGGCGCCCCGCGCGGGCGCGACCTGGACCTGCCCGGCCGGCAAGAGGCTGGCGCCCACGTCCACATCGGCATCGACTGGCTGGCCTCGGTCTCGTTCGGCCATGTCACGCGCACGGGCCGGCGGGTGCTGGTGCTGGGCGGCGGCAACACCGCCATGGACTGCTGCCGCTCGGCGCGTCGCCTGGGCGGCGAGGACGTCAAGGTCGTGGTGCGCAGCGGCTTCGACGAGATGAAGGCCTCGCCCTGGGAGAAGGAGGATGCGCAGCACGAAGGCATCCCGATCCTGAACTACCACGTGCCCGTGGCCTTCGTGCACGAAGGCGGGCGGCTCACCGGCATGCGCTTTCAGATCGTGCGCGCCGAGATCGATGCGCGGGGCCGGCGCCAGCTGGTGCCGACCGGCGCGCCCGAGGTGCTGCTGCCCTGCGACGAGGTGCTGATCGCGGTCGGCCAGGAGAACGCCTTTCCCTGGATCGAGCGCAGCTGCGGCATCGCCTTCCACGAGAACGGCCTGCCCGTGCTGGACGCGCAGACCTTCCAGTCCTCGCTGCCGCGGGTGTTCTTCGGCGGCGACGCGGCCTTCGGACCCAAGAACATCATCACCGCCGTCGCGCATGGGCATGAGGCGGCGCTGTCCATCGACCGCTTCCTGCAGGGCCAGGATGTGCAGGCGCGCCCGGCCGGAACCAGCAACCTGGTGTCCACCAAGATGGGCATCCACGAGTGGAGCTACGACAACGCCGTGGCGCCCGAGGCGCGCTTCAAGGTGCCCTGGGCGCAGGCCGAGGTCGCGCTGGCCAGCATCCGCGTGGAGGTGGAACTGGGCTTCGACGCCGCCACCGCCTTCAAGGAGGCCCAGCGCTGCCTGAACTGCGACGTGCAGACCGTCTTCGCGCAAGAGGCCTGCATCGAGTGCGATGCCTGCATGGACATCTGTCCCATGGACTGCATCAGCTTCACGGCGCCCGGCGAGGAGGCCGACCTGCGCGAGCGCCTGAAGGCGCCGGCCCTGCACCCGGACCAAGACCTCTACGTCTCCGACCCGCTCAAGACCGGCCGCGTGATGGCCAAGGACGAGGACCTGTGCCTGCACTGCGGCCTGTGCGCCGAGCGCTGCCCCACCGGCGCCTGGGACATGCAGAAGTTCCTGTTCAAGACGGCGCAGGCAGGTAGCGGCCAGGGAGCCCACGCATGACCCCCATTGCCGCCGTCAACGACTTCGTCGTCAAGTTCGCCAACGTCAACGGCTCGGGCTCGGCCTCGGCCAACGAACTCTTCGCCAAGGCCATCCTGCGCATGGGCGTGCCCGTGAGCCCACGCAACATCTTCCCGAGCAACATCCAGGGCCTGCCGACCTGGTACGAGGTGCGCGTCAGCGAGGCCGGTCACCTGGGCCGGCGCGGCGGCATCGACATGATGGTGGCCATGAACCCGCAGACCTGGGCCGACGACCTGGCCGAGATCGAGCCGGGCGGCTACCTCTTCTACGACAGCACGCGGCCCGTGCCGCCTGCGCAGCTGCGCAGCGACATCACGGTCATCGGCATGCCGCTGACCGAGATCGCCAACGCGGTCTACAGCGACCCGCGCCAGCGCCAGCTGTTCAAGAACATCATCTACGTGGGCGCGCTGTCGGTGCTGCTGGACATCGAGGCCCAGGTCATCGTCGACCTGTTCGGCGAGCAGTACAAGGGCAAGGAGAAGCTGCTGGCCTCCAACGTGCGCGCACTGCATCTGGGCCGCGACTTCGCGCAGGAGCACCTGCAGGCGCCGCTGCCGATCCGCGTGCGCCGGGCCGACAAGGTCGGCCAGCGCATCTTCGTGGACGGCAACAGCGCAGCCGCGCTGGGCTGCGTGTACGGCGGCGCCACGGTGGCGGCCTGGTACCCGATCACGCCCTCGTCCTCGGTGGCCGAGGCCTTCCAGTCCTACTGCAGCCAATTCCGCGAAGACAAGGAAACGGGCGAGCGCCGCTACGCCATCGTGCAGGCCGAGGACGAGATCGCCTCCATCGGCATGGTGGTGGGCGCGGGCTGGAACGGCGCGCGCGCGTTCACGGCCACATCCGGTCCCGGTGTCTCGCTGATGACCGAGTTCATCGGCCTGGCCTACTTCGCCGAGATTCCCGTGACCATCGTCAACGTGCAGCGCGGCGGCCCGTCCACCGGCATGCCGACACGCACACAGCAGGCCGACATCCTCGCCTGCGCCTATGCCTCGCACGGCGACACCAAGCATGTGCTGCTGTTCCCGGAAGATCCGCGCGAGTGCTTCGAGCATGCCGCCGCCGCGCTCGACCTGGCGGACCGCCTGCAGACGCCGGTGTTCGTGATGACCGACCTGGACATCGGCATGAACCAGCGCCTGTGCGCACCCTTCGTGTGGGAGGAGGGGCGTGACTACGACCGCGGCAAGATCATGACGGCCGAGATGCTGGAGGCCGGCCGCGACTTCGGCCGCTACAAGGACGTGGACGGCGACGGCATCCCCTGGCGCACCTTGCCGGGCACCCACGAAAGCAAGGGCGCTTACTTCACGCGCGGCACCACGCGCGACGCCTATGCGCGCTACTCCGAGCGCGGGCCGGACTACGTCTACAACGTCGAGCGGCTGCTGCGCAAGTTCGCCACCGCGGCCGATCTGGTGCCTGCGCCCGCAGAGCGCGCGGCCGCGCAGGCCACACCGCTCGGCGTCCTCTACTTCGGGTCCACCAGCCCGGCCATGGACGAGGCCCTGCAGCAGTTGGCCGCCGCCGGCGTGCACGTGGACGCGATGCGCCTGCGCGCCTTCCCGTTCCCGGCATCGGTCCGCCGCTTCATCGCCGCGCACGAACGTGTGTTCGTGGTCGAGCAGAACCGCGACGCGCAGATGCGCAGCCTGCTCGTCAACGAGCTCGATGCCGACCCCGCGCGCCTGGTGCGCGTGCTGCATTTCGACGGCACGCCGATCACGGCGCGCTTCATTGCCCGCGCCATCACCTCGGCGCTGGACCGCCAGCCGGAGACCGCTGCATGACCTACCTGGCCAAACCCAAGGTCCACCACCCCTCGCTCGCGAAGAACCAGGTCGGCTACACGCGGCGCGACTACGAAGGCAAGATCTCCACGCTGTGTGCCGGCTGCGGCCACGACTCGATCTCGGCCGCCATCATCCAGGCCTGCTGGGAGCTCGACGTGGAGCCGCACCGCGTGGCCAAGCTCTCGGGCATCGGCTGCAGCTCCAAGACGCCGGACTACTTCCTGGGCGCCTCGCACGGCTTCAACACCGTGCACGGGCGCATGCCCTCGGTGCTGACCGGCGCGCAGCTGGCCAACCGCGAGCTGCTGTACCTGGGCGTCTCGGGCGACGGCGACTCGGCCTCGATCGGCCTGGGCCAGTTCGCGCACGCCATGCGGCGCGGCGTGAACATGGTCTACATCGTCGAGAACAACGGCGTCTACGGCCTGACCAAGGGCCAGTTCTCGGCCACGGCCGACCAGGGCTCCAAGAGCAAGAAGGGCGCGGTCAACCACGACAGCCCGATCGACCTCGTGGGCCTGGCGCTGCAGCTGGGCGCCAGCTACGTGGCGCGTGGCTTCTCGGGCGACAAGGCGCAGCTGGTGCCGCTGATCCGCGGCGCCATCGGCCACCGTGGCGCGGCCTTCATCGACGTGGTGAGCCCCTGCGTGGCCTTCAACAACCACGCCGGCAGCACCAAGAGCTACGACTACGTGCGCGGCCACAACGAGGCCGTGAACCGCATCGACTTCATCCGCCTGGCCGACGAGATCCAGGCCGAGCCGGCTCCCGGGGAGCTGCTCACGCTGCCGCAGGCCGACGGCTCGCTGCTGCGCCTGCGCAAGCTGCGCGACGACCACGACCCCAGCGACCGTGCCGCGGCCCTGCAGCATGTGGTGGCGCAGCAGGCGCGCGGTGAACTGCTGACCGGGCTGCTTTATGTGGACCGTGAGGTCGAGGACCTGCACGCCATGCTGCAGACCAGCCAGACGCCGTTGAACCGGCTGCAGGCACCGGAGCTGTGCCCCGGCACCAAGGCGCTCGACCGGATCAACGCGGGTCTGCGCTGAGCCAGGCGCGTCCCGCGGGCGTGATGTGAACGACCCAGCGGCCGTCCAGTTGCACCACGTGCGCCCAGCCGGGGCCGCGCACGCCGCCGATGGCGGCATCGCCCATCAGCGCGAGCTCGCGCATCAGCACGCTGGCGTTGAGGCCCAGGCGCTTGCCCAGGCGCGGCAGCGACATGCCGCCGCCCACGGGCGCCTGGGCCAGTTGCTGCAGGATGCGGGTCGACAGCGGCGCCTCGTCCTGCATCAGGCTGCGGCGGCGGTGGCGCCGGCCAGCGCATGCGGCGTCAGCACCACCGGGATGGCCTTGGAGGTCGGCGTGCCCGCCGCGATGGCCGTGGCTGACAGCGGCACCAGTGGGTTGGTCTCGGGGTAGTAGGCCGCCAGGCAGCCGCGCGGGATGTCGTAGGCCACGAGCTTGAACCGGTCGGCCCGGCGCTCCTGTCCGTCGTCCCAGACGGTGTGGATGTCGACCCGGTCGCCGTCCTCGAACCCCAGCGCGCGGATGTCCTCGGCGTGGATGAACACCACGCGGCGCTGGCCGAACACGCCGCGGTAGCGGTCGTCCATGCCGTAGATGGTGGTGTTGTACTGGTCGTGCGAGCGCGTGGTCAGCAGCGTGAAGACGATGGTGTCGCGGGCCTTGTCGCTGCGGCGCGCGCGGTGCACGGGCGTGTCCTGCGGCACGGCGTGCGGGAAGAAGGTGGCCTTGCCCGTGGGCGTGTTCCACACGCGCTCGCTGGCCGTGTTGCGCAGGCGGAAGCCGCCCGGGTGCGCCACGCGCTGGTTGAAGTCCTTGAAGTCGTCGAACACGGCTTCGATCTTGTCGCGGATGCGCGCGTAGTCTTCGATCAACCACAGCCAGGGTGTCTGGCTGCGGCCTTGCAATGTCGCGGCGGCCAGCCGCGCCACGATGGCCGGCTCGGACAGCAGCAGCTCGCTGGCCGGTGGGTTGATGCCCATGGAGAGGTGCACCATGCTCATCGAGTCTTCCACGGTCACGCCTTGCGGGCCGGTGGCCTGCATGTCGATCTCGGTGCGGCCCAGGCAGGGCAGGATCAGCGCCTCCTTGCCGTGCACCACATGGCTGCGGTTGAGCTTGGTGGTCACGTGCACAGTCAGCGCGCACTGGCGCAGGCCGCGCCAGGTGGCGTAGGTGTCTGGCGTGGCGGCCGCGAAGTTGCCGCCCAGTGCGAAGAACACCTTGCCTTGGCCAGCAAGCATGGCCCGGATGGCTTCCACCGTGTCGTAGCCATTGCGGCGCGGTGGCTCGAACTGAAACACCTTGGCGAGGCGGTCCAGCAGCGCGGCCGGCGGCTTCTCCCAGATGCCCATGGTGCGGTCGCCCTGCACGTTGCTGTGGCCGCGCACGGGGCAGAAGCCGGCGCCGGGCCGGCCCACGTTGCCGCGCGCCATGAGCAGGTTGCCCATCATCTGGATGGTGGCCACGGAGTTCTGGTGCTGGGTGATGCCCATGCCCCAGCAGAAGATCGCGCTCTCGGCGGCGATGTAGATGTCGGCGGCCTGCTGGATCTGGGCCAGCGTGAGGCCGGCCTCCTGGACGATCACATCCCAGGATTCGGCGCGCACATCGGCGGCCAGGGCTTCGAAGCCCACGGTGTGCTCGGCGATGAAGCGGCTGTCCAGCACCTCCTCGCCCGCGTCCTGGCGCTCGATGAGCCGCTTGAGCATGCCCTTGACGGCGGCGAAGTCGCCGCCGCTGTGCAGCTGGAAGTAGTGCGAGCTGATGGGCGTAGAGCCCAGCGTCGCCATCTCGATCTTGCTCTGCGGATCCTGGAAGCGCTCCAGCCCGCGCTCGCGCAGCGGGTTGAAGCTCACGATGCGCGCGCCGCGTTTGGAGGCGGCGCGCAGCTCGCCCAGCATGCGCGGGTGGTTGGTGCCCGGGTTCTGGCCGAAGATGAAGATCGCGTCGGCCTGCTCGAAATCGTCCAGCGTCACCGTGCCCTTGCCCACGCCGATCTGCGGCTTCATGCCGCTGCCGCTGGGCTCGTGGCACATGTTGGAGCAGTCGGGGAAGTTGTTGGTGCCGTACTCGCGCACGAACAGCTGGTACAGGAAGGCGGCCTCGTTGCTGGCCCGGCCCGAGGTGTAGAAGATGGCCTGGTCGGGATCGGGCAGGGCGTTCAGGTGGCGCGCGATCAGCGCGAAGGCATCGTCCCAGGCGATGGGCAGGTACCTGTCGCTGGCTGCGTCGTAAACCATGGGATGCGTGAGCCGGCCCTGGTCCTCGAGCCAGAAGTCGCTCTGCTGCAGTAGCTCGGCCACCGTGTGGCGCGCGAACAGTTCGGGCCCGGCGCGCCGGGCCGTGGCCTCGGCGGCCACGGCCTTCACGCCGTTCTCGCAGAACTCGAAGGTCGAGGCGTGGTTGCGGTCGGGCCAGGCGCAGCCCGGGCAGTCGAAGCCATCGGGCTGGTTGGCCGACAGCAGCGTCCTGGCGCCCTTGATGGGGATGTCCTGGCGCAGCAGCGCGTTCTTCACGCTGTTCAGCGCGCCCCAGCCGCCGGCGGGGCCCGTGTAGAACTCGATCTTCTGTTCGCTCATGGGGTGGTAGGCCCGGTGGTGCCGGCGCCGCCCGCGGCGGCACCGACAATGCCGCAGGCCGAGTGCGGGCGGCCATCCTCGCGCCGAACGCTCGGCGCGGCAATATGAGGCAACGCCTCCGGTGCATAGGAAGTCGAGTTCATAAAGGGCAAGCGCAGATGCAGCAGGTCTCCATCGTTCCGGTCTGGACCATCCAGGGCGCGCAGGGCGCGCCGCTGCCGGCGCGCCTGATCGACCTGCTGGTCCAGGTGGCGGAGACCGGCAGCCTGCAGAGCGCCGCCCGCGTGCTGGGCCTGTCGTACCGCCATGCCTGGGCGCTGGTGCGGCAGGGCGAGGCGCTGTTCCAGGCACCACTCATGCGCATGGCGCGCGGCAAGGGCTCGACGCTGACCGAGCTGGGCGCACGCATCGCCTGGGCCGACCGGCGCATCCAGGCCCGGCTGCGGCCGGTGCTGGAGACACTGTCGTCGGAACTGGCGCAGGAGCTGCGCGGCGCGTTGGCGGAAGCGCCGGCGGCCCTGCGCATCCATGCCAGCCACGGCTTCGCCATCGAGCGCCTGATCGACCGGCTGGCCGCGGACGGGCTCCCGCTCGCGTTCTCGTACGCGAGCAGCTCGGCCGCCGCCGCGGCGCTGCGCGACGGCGACTGCGACGTGGCCGGCCTGCACATTCCCATCGGAGCGACGCAGGCGGCGGCCTTGGCGCACTATGGGCGCTGGCTGCGCGGGCAGGACCTGCAGCTGGTCGACATTGCCGTGCGCCGCCAGGGCCTCATGGTGCGTGCGGGCAATCCCAAGGAACTGTTCGCCCTGGCCGATCTCGCGCGTCCCGGCGTGCGCTTCGTCAATCGCCAACCCGGCTCGGGCACGCGTTTCCTGCTGGAGCAGCTGCTGGCAGGCCAGCAGCTCGCGTCGACGGCGATTGCCGGCTTCGAGCAGGGCGAGTACACCCATGCGGCCGTGGCCGCGCACGTGGCCAGCGGCATGGCCGATGCGGGCTTCGGTCTGGAGCCACCCGCCCGCCAGTTCAAGCTCGATTTCGTGCCGGTGGCGACCGAGCGTTATTTCCTGCTGTGCCGCAGCGGCGTCATGGCCACGCCCGCGCTGCAGGCGGTGCTGCAGGCCTTGCACGATCCGGCCTTCCGGCAACTGCTGGCCGCGCTGCCGGGCTACGACCCGGCGGCCGCGGGCGCGGTGACACCCTTGGCCGAGGCCTACCCGGTGCTGGCATCGCACGGGCAGCCGTGAAAAGCCCTGCAGCTGTGCGGACCGCGGGGTTCTGGCCGTGCGTGTGGTGCCGAGGCCGCCAGCAATTGTTCCCCGGCGATGCCAGTGCGCAGCGCGACAAGGGGGCGTTGAGCGCCAGCTCGCCGCGCACTCTGAGCGGCCCGCCCTTGGCCGAAGGCTCGCATGTCGGCAGCAGCGGCCCGTTCTTCTTGGACAGCGCCGCTCTGCGTCGCCCCTGCACCTGCGGCCGCATCCGCATGGCAGGCCCTCGTCTGTCGCCCCTCGGCCTGGAACCGGCGTGTTCAAGAGCTGCTGCTCCCACAGGTAGGCGATACCGCTTCCACCTCCATGCTGTTTGATCACTTCGGTGATGCCGGCGGCGGTGTCCAGTCGCGCCCAGCCGCGCTGGCATTCCGCCACCTTGACGGCATCGGCAACCTTCTTGTCCTCCCAGGTGTTGACCATGGTGCGATCGATCGCCTCCTGGCCAGAGAACACGTCTGTGATCTGGGGAAAGAGCAGCCCGCCGCGTTCCGCGATGACGCTCGTGAGGGGGGTGGGGACACCGAAGTTCAGGCCGGTGCGATGGGGCGGCGCCACGCGCCGCCTCGACCCGCTGGGCCAGCAGGTCGCAGCTTCACTGCCCCGACCAGTTCGGTCGGCGCTTTTCTGCAAACGCCAGCGGCCCTTCGATGGCGTCGTTGCTCCCCAGCATGCGCACGGCCGCCGGGTAGTTCTCGTGCATGGTCTCCTGCAGGTTCGCGACGGCAAGGCTCTGCAGCATGATCTGCTTGGACGCCTGCACCGCCAGCGGCGCGCAGGCCAGGATGTCCGCCGCGTACTGCCTGGCCCGCGCCATGACGGACTCGGCGGGCACGACGTCGTTGAGCAAGCCGATCCGCTTGGCCTCGTCAGCGCTGATCGAGGCGCCGGTCAACACGAGCGCCATGGCGTCCTTGGTGCCGATCTGGCGTGGCAGCCGTTGCAGCAGGCCACCGCCCAATGCCGCCAGCCCGACGCGTGGCTCCGGCAAGCCGAACTTCGCGCTGCGGGACGCCACGCCGATGTCGCAGGCGGCGAGGATTTCCATGCCTCCGCCCAGGCAGTGGCCGTTGACGGCCGCGATCAGCGGTTTCCACAGGTCGAAACGGTGGGTGATTCCCGCGAAGCCGGTCGAGGGCTTGGCATGGTCGCCCGTCGCCGCCAGTTCCTTGAGATCGGTGCCGACGCAGAACGCCCGGTCGCCTGCGCCGGTGACGATGCACACGCGCAGTCCGGGATCGGCTGCGTAGCGGTCGAAGGCGTCGGCCAACTCGCGGTGGGCGTCAGGGTGCAAGGCGTTCAGCACCTGGGGCCGGTTCAAGGTCAGGACCAGCAGCGGACCCTCGGTCTCGTACAGGCAGTGGCGGTACGCGAAGTTGCGCAAGGTGTCTCCTCGGAAGTCGTCGGCAAGCCGGGGCCGGGCGGCCCGTTCCCCATTGTGGGAACGGCCGCAAGGGCATGTCCATGCCGTGCGCGGCATGGGCCTCATCACGAATCGACATGCGCAGGGCGGAGCGACCCAGGTTTGCCCTGCACCCACTATGTGCTCTCCACATGGGCGCTATGTCCGTGCGCCAATTTTCAAATGTGGCCCGTTCTCCTAGAGTCGCCGCGAGCAACCAGGAGACATCATGAACAAGCGCGTGAAGAAGATGGCCGCCGCAATGGCGATGGCGGGCATCGGTGCGATGGCTACGGCGCAGACCGTGCCCATCGTCGGCATCGTCGAACTGTCGGGCCCCGGCGCCACGGCGGGCGTGAACTTCGACAACGGCGTGAAGCTGGCCGTCAAGGAGATCAACGCAGCCGGTGGCATCCTGGGCAAGAAGATCCAGTACACCGCGCTCGACTCGCAAACCCAGCCTGGCGTCGCCAAGGGCCTGGCGGCCAAGGCCGTCGACCAGGACGTTCCGCTCGTGATCGGGCCTGTCTTCTCCGGCTCCATCCTGGTGTCGATGAACGAGACGCGGCGTGCCGAGGTGCCGAACATCATCGGCGGCGAAGCCGCGGCCATCACCCAGCAGGGCAACCCCTACGTGTTCCGCGCTTCGTTCACCCAGGCCGCGGCGATGCCCAAGGTGGCGCGCTACCTGAGCGAGAGCCTGAAGGTCAAGACGCTGGCGGTCATCTACGTCAACAACGACTTCGGCAAGGGCGGCCGGGACATGATCGGCAAGGCGGTGGACGCCAAGGGCATCAAGGTGGCCGCGGACATTTCGACCGACCAGGGCCAGGTGGACTTTTCGAGCGCCGTGCTCAAGGCAAAGCAGTCCAACGCGGATGCGCTGTTCGTCTATTCGAACGAAGAAGAGTCCGCACGCCTGTTGAAGGAGTTGCGCAAGCAGGGCTACGACAAGCCCATCGTCGGCGAGACCACGCTGGCCAACGACAAGGTGATCGAACTGGCCGGCGAGGCCGCCAATGGCGTGATCGCGCATGTGGGCCTGACGGCCGATGCGCCCAACCCGACGGTCCAGGCGTTCGCGCAGCGCTACCAGGCCGAGTACAAGATCAAGGCCGACCACAACGCCATGAAGGGCTACATCGGCATGCACGTGGCCCGCGCCGGTTTCGAGAAGGTCGGCAGGATCGATCCCAAGGCCTTCGCGAAGACCATGCACGGCATCTCGATCTCGGCCGACAAGTACCCCGGCGTGCTCTTCGATGTCACGTACGACGACAAGGGCGACCTGGACCGCGAGAGCTTCTTCGTGCGCGTCGCGAACGGCAAGACGCAGGTCATCGAGACGCTCAAGCCGGCCAGGTAGGGCGGGCTCCGATCCGCTTTCCGTTCGGCGCCGTTGTTGGGCGCCGCTTCCTGCACAGCACCTCCCTTGTGCCCGGCCGTCCGACCGGGCCGGGCCGCAGCGCGCGCACTGGCGGGCTTGAACTCCACATGACCGACTTCATCCAACTCTTCTTCAGTGGCCTGTCCACGGGCGCGATCTACGCCCTGGCTGCGCTCGGCTTCACCTTGCTCTGGCAGGCCAGCGGCACCATCAACTTCGCGCAGGGCGAGTTCGTCATGCTGCCGGCGTTCACCATGCTGATGTTCCTGTCGGCGGGCGTCCCGCTCTGGCTGGGGTTCGTGCTGTCGTGCTGCGTGGCGGTCTTCGTGCTCGGCTGGGTCTTCAAGCGCGGCATCGTCGACCCGCTGTTCAAGTTCGGGATGATGCCCATCGTGGTCGCGACCATCGGCCTGTCGATCGCCATGCGCAACGGGGTGCGGGCGGGCTACAGCGCCGAGGCGCATGCATTTCCCGGCCTGTTCCCCGATACCGTGTTCAATGTCTTCGGCGTCTCGGTCTCTGCCACCGACATCGGCACCTTCGCATTTGCGCTGGCGCTGGTCCTGGTGGTCCAGGCCTTCCTGGCCAGAACCGTCACGGGCCGGGCCATGCAGGCCGTCGCGCAGAACACCGAGAGCGCCTCGGTGCTGGGCATCAACGTGCCGCGCATGATCTTCTACACCTTCGCGATCAATGCCGTGCTCGCCACGGCGGCCGCACTGCTGGTCACGCCCACCTACCTAGCCAAGTTCGACATGGGCGAGAGCCTGGGAACGAAGGCCTTCTTCGCCGCCATCATCGGCGGTTTCAACAACAGCCGTGGTGCCCTGCTGGGCGGGCTCATCGTCGGCGTCTGCGAGAACCTGGCCGCGGCCTACATCTCGCCGGCCTACAAGGATGCCGTCGCACTGGTGATCTTCATGGTCGTGATCCTGTTCAAGCCGCAAGGCCTGCTGGGCAGACAAGTGGAGCGCAAGGTATGAAGAAGCTCGCCATTGCCGCGACTGTGGCGCTCGCCCTGTTGCTGACGCCGCACTTCCTGCGCAGCTACGGCATCTACCTGCTGACGTCCTGGCTGGTCTACATCATCGCCACCATGGGGCTGAACCTCACGGTGGGCTACGCTTGTTGATTTCCACGTATTCCTGACCCGCCATTTCCATCGAACCTTGACCCACCCTGGATAGAGCCCAGCGGGACTCATGGTGTGGATAACTTCTTCGGT
>NZ_LMMT01000027.1 GCF_001422365.1 Pseudorhodoferax sp. Leaf265
ACGGTGGGCAACCGGCTGGGGGTGTTCGCGCGCAAGCCGGCGCCGGTGTCGCTGAGCTGGCTGGGCTACGGCTACACGACGGGGCTGTCGGCCATCGATCACTACCTGACCGACGCGGCCAGCGTGCCGGCGGGCAGCGAGCACCTGTTCTCGGAAGCGCCGTGGCGGCTGCCGGTGGGCTTCGTCTACCGGCCCACGGCGGGCATGGGCGAGCCCGGGCCGCTGCCGGCCCTGGCCAACGGCCACGTGCGGCTGGGCACGCTGTCGCGCAGCATCCGCATCAACGCGCAGACGGTGCGCGCCTGGGCCGCCGTGCTGCAGCGCCTGCCGAACGCACGCCTGGTGGTGGACAGCCGCAACTTCAGCGAGAAAGACGCCTGCGAACGCCTGCGTGCCCGCTTTGCCGCGCACGGCATCGCGGCCGAGCGGCTGGAGATCGGCTTCCATACGCCGCCTTGGGACCTGGTGCGCGGCATCGACATCGGGCTGGACTGCTTCCCGCACAACTCCGGGACCACGCTGGTGGAGATGCTGTACCTGGGCGTGCCGGTCGTGACCCTGGCCGCGCGGCCCAGCGTGGGCCGCATCGGCAGTGCACTGCTGCAGGGCATGGGCCGGCCGGAATGGATCGCGCAGACCGAGGCCGAGTACGTCGACAAGGTGGTGGCGCTGGCCTGCGACCTGCCGGCGTTGGCCGCCACCCGGGCGGCGCTGCGGGCGCAGCTCCAGGCCAGCCCGCTGATGGACGAGCCTGGTTTTGCGCGCGCCGTCGAGCAGGCCTACCGTGCCATGTTCGAGCGCTTCGCCCGGCGTGCCACGGTCGATCCGGCGCAATACGCGGCCCAGCGCGAACAACTGACCGCGTTGTTCCGCGCCCGCCGCTTCGCCGAGGGCGAACAGCTGGCGCGCAGGCTCAGTGAACAGGACCCGGACGACGGCTTCGTCTGGAAGGCCCTGGGCGTGATGCTGCAGGCCCAGGGCCGTTCGGTGGAATCGCTGGCCGCCAAGCGCCGTGCCGCCGCCTTGCTGCCGGAAGATGCCGAGGCCCTGTGCAACCTGGGCCATGGCCTGCAGGACAACGACCGCTACGCCGAGGCCGAGCCCGTGCTGCTGCGCGCCCTGGCACGCAAGCCCGATTCCTTCGAGGCGCTCAACAACCTGGCCATCACCTACCAGAAGCAGGGGCGGCTCGATGAGTCCATCGCACGCTTCGAGCAGGCGCTGGCGCTCAAGCCGGGTGACCGGGGTGTCTACGGCAACCTGCTGTTCACGCTGAACTACCACCCGGAGCGCAGCGCCGAGCAGATCTACGCGGCCTACGCGGAGTACGACCGGCGCTTCGGCCAGCCGCACCGCGCCAGCTGGAAGCCGCACGCCAACAGCCGGCGCACGGACCGCCGGCTGCGCGTGGGCTATGTGTCGCCGGACTTCCGCGAACACGCCTGCGCGCGCTTCCTGGAGCCGCTGCTGACGGCGCACGACAAGTCGGCGGTGGAGGTCTGGGCCTATGCCGAGCTGAACCGCGAAGACGCGGTGACCGCACGCTACAAGCGCGTGGTGGACCACTGGGNTGGCGACCGACGAGAAAAGCTTGGGCGGACTTCCGCGAACACGCCTGCGCGCGTTTCCTGGAGCCGTTGCTGGCGGCGCACGACAAGTCGGCGGTGGAGGTCTGGGCCTATGCCGAGCTGAACCGCGAAGACGCGGTGACCGCACGCTACAAGCGCGTGGTGGACCACTGGGTGCCCACGCGCGGCCTGAGCGACGAGGCGCTGGCCGAGCGCATCCGTGCCGATGCGATCGACGTGCTGGTGGACGTGGCGGGCCACACGGTGGGCAACCGGCTGGGGGTGTTCGCGCGCAAGCCGGCGCCGGTGTCGCTGAGCTGGCTGGGCTACGGCTACACGACGGGGCTGTCGGCCATCGANCAAGCGCGTGGTGGACCACTGGGTGCCCACGCGCGGCCTGAGCGACGAGGCGCTGGCCGAGCGCATCCGTGCCGACGCGATCGACGTGCTGGTGGACGTGGCGGGCCACACGGTGGGCAACCGGCTGGGGGTGTTCGCGCGCAAGCCGGCGCCGGTGTCGCTGAGCTGGCTGGGCTACGGCTACACGACGGGGCTGTCGGCCATCGACCACTACCTGACCGACGCGGCCAGCGTGCCGGCGGGCAGCGAGCACCTGTTTTCGGAGGCGCCGTGGCGGCTGCCGGTGGGCTTCGTCTACCGGTCCACGGCGGGCATGGGCGAGCCCGGGCCGCTGCCGGCCCTTACCAATGGCCATGTGACGCTGGGCACGCTCACGCGCGCGGTGCGTGTGAACGCGCGCTGCGTGCGTGTGTGGTCGGCGATCCTGCACCGGTTGCCCGCGGCGCGCCTGGTGATCGACAGCCGCAGCTACGTCGACCCCGCGGCGCAGCAGGCCCTGCGCGAGCGCTTCGCCGCACAAGGCATCGCGGCCGAGCGCCTGTCCATCGGCTACCACAGCCCGCCCTGGGACGTGCTGCGCGGCATCGACATCGGCCTGGACTGCTTCCCGCACAACTCGGGCACGACCTTGTTCGAGAGCCTGTACCTGGGCGTGCCCTTCGTCACGCTGGCCGGCCGCGCCAGCGTGGGCCGGCTGGGCTGCAGCATCCTGCAGGGCCTGGGCCGCGCCGCGTGGATCGCCGAGGACGAGGCCGGCTACATAGCCCGCGTGCTCGCACTGGCGCAGGACCTGCCCGCGCTGGCGGCCACGCGCGCCGCGTTGCGCGCCCAGCTGCAGGCCAGCCCGCTCATGGACGAAGCCGGCTTTGCGCGCCATGTCGAAGGGGCCTACGGTCTCATGTTCGCGCAGTGGTGTGTTGGCGATGCCCATCCGCTCATGGCACTCGTCGCGCGCGCGCAGGCCTTGCACGACGAAGGCGAGGCGGCGCTGGCGCAGGGCGAGGCCGACGCGGCCGAGGCCTGCTGGCGCCAGGCCTTGCGCGCGGTGCCCGAGTTCGCCCAGGCCCATGCCAGCCTCGGCATGCTGCTGCAACAGCAGGGCCGGCTCGGCGAGGGCGAGGCCGCCTACCGCGCCGCGCTGGCGCTGCAGCCGGCATCGGCCGTCACGCATTTCAACCTGGCGACCTGTCTGCTGGCCCAGGAGCGGCCGGCCGAGGCCGAGGAAAGCCTGCGTACCGCGCTGCAGCACGATGCGGCATTGCAGCCCGCGCGCGCGCAGCTCGACCGGCTGCTGCAGGACCAGGGCCGCTGGCTGGAATCCGAGGAACGCTGGCGCGCGGCCCTGCGGCGCCAGCCCGAGGACCTCGATGCCTACCTGCAACTCGCCGCCGTGCTGCGCCGCCAGCACCGCCATGCCGAGGCGCTGGGCTGCCTGCAACGCGCCGAGCAGCTCGCGCCTGACGACCTGGGGGTGCTGCGCCAGCAGGGTGCGCTGTTCAAGGAAATGGGCCGCATGGCCGAGTCCGAGCAGGTGTGCCGGCGCATGCTGGAGATCGATCCTGCGTCCGCGTTGGGCTGGAACCAGCTCGCCGAGGTGCTGAACGCGACCCAGCGCCTGGCCGAGGCCGAGCAAGGTTTCCTGAAAGCCCTGGCGCTGGACCCGCAACTGGCCGTGGCCTGGAGCAACCTGGGCATCGTGCGCCAGAACCAGGGCCGTCAACAGGAAGCCGAGGACGCCATGCGTGCCGGCCTGGCGCTGCAGCCCGTCGACGCCCATGCCCATGGCAACCTGTTGTTCGTGCTGAACTACCACCCGGGCAAGACCATGGCCCAGGTGTTCGAGGAATACCGATTGCACGACGAGCGCTTCTACGCGCGCCACCGCGCCGAGTGGCGGCCGCACCGCAACCCGCCGGCGGCCGGCCGGCCGCTCAAGGTCGGCTACGTCTCGCCGGACTTCCGCAACCACTCCTGCCTGTACTTCGTCGAGCCGTTGCTGGCGCAGCACGACCACCGGGCCGTGACGGTCTACGCCTATGCCGAGCTGCAGAACGAGGACAACGCCACGGCGCGCTACAAGCACCTGGTGGACCACTGGGTGCCCACGCGCGGCATGGGCGACGCGGCGCTGGCCGAACGCATCCGCGCCGACGGCATCGACATCCTGATCGACCTGGCGGGCCACACGGCCGGCAACCGGCTGGGTGTGTTCGCGCGCAAGCCGGCGCCCGTGTCGGCCAGCTGGATGGGTTATGGCTACAGCACCGGCCTGTCGTCCATCGACTACTTCCTGACCGATGCCTGGCACGCGCCCGAAGGCAGCGAGGCCTATTTCTCCGAGCAGCCCTGGCGGCTGCCGGTCGGCTGGGTCTACCGGCCGCCGGGCGAGGCGCAGACCGGTATGCCAGGTCCGCTGCCGGCGTCGAAGAACGGCGGCGTGACCTTCGGCACGCTCACGCGCGCGGTGCGCATCAACGACGACACGGTGCGCGTGTGGTCCGAACTGCTGCGCCGCGTGCCGGGTGCGCGCCTGGCCGTGGACAGCCGCAGCTACCGCGATGCGGACACCCAGGCTGCGCTGGCCGCGCGCTTCGCGGCCCAGGGCATCGGCCCCGAGCGGCTGCAGATCGGCTGCAGCGCCTCGGGCTGGGAGGTGCTGCGCCAGATCGACATCGGCCTGGATTGCTTCCCGCACAACTCGGGCACCACGCTGTTCGAGAGCCTGCACATGGGCGTGCCCTTCGTGACCTGGGCCGACCGGCCTGGCCTGGGCTGCCTGGGCAGCGCCATCCTGCACGGCGCTGGCCACCCGGAGTGGGTGGCGCGCAGCGAGGAGGAGTACATCGACAAGGCCGTGGCCCTGGCCGCAGACCTGCCGCGCCTGGCCGCCCTGCGCGCCGCGCTGCCGGCCGAGATGCGCGCCAGCAAACTCATGGACGAGAGCGCCTTCGCGCGCGCGGCGGAAGACGCGTTCCGCCAGATGTTCGCGCGCTGGGAGCAACGACAAGCCCGAGGAGGCAACGCATGAAAGCCGTGATCCTGGCCGGTGGCCTGGGCACCCGCATCTCCGAGGAGACGCACTTGAAACCCAAGCCCATGGTGGAGGTCGGCGGCAAGCCGCTGCTGTGGCATGTCATGAAGCTGTACTCGGCGCACGGCGTCAACGATTTCGTGATCTGCTGCGGCTACAAGGGCTACGTGATCAAGGAGTACTTCGCGAACTACTTCCTGCACATGTCGGACGTGACCTTCGACATGGTCAACAACCGCATGGAGGTGCACGAGAAGCATGCGGAGGCCTGGCGCGTGACCTTGGTGGACACCGGCGAGGACACCATGACCGGCGGACGCCTCAAGCGCGTGGCCGACTACGTGAAGAACGAAGAGGCCTTCTGCTTCACCTACGGCGATGGCGTGGCCGATGTGGACATCGCGGCCGAGATCGCCTTCCACCGCGCACACGGCAAGCAGGCCACCGTCACGGCGGTGATGCCGCCCGGCCGCTACGGCGCGCTGGTGCGCGAGGGCGACGGCGTGCGCGGCTTCCAGGAGAAGCCGCGTGGCGATGGCGGCTGGATCAACGGCGGCTTCTTCGTGTTGTCGCCCCGGGTGCTTGCGCGCATCGCTGGCGATGCCACGAGCTGGGAGCAGGAGCCCCTGATGGGCCTGGCAGCCGACGGCCAGCTCGCCGCCTTCGAACATCGCGGCTTTTGGCAGCCCATGGACACGCTGCGTGAGAAGAACCTGCTGGAAGACCTGTGGCAATCGGGCCAGGCGCCGTGGAAAAAATGGTGAACGCGGCGCTGTGGCGTGACCAGCCTGTGTTCCTGACCGGCCACACGGGCTTCAAGGGCAGCTGGCTCGCGCTGTGGCTGGCCGGCCTGGGCGCGCGCGTGCACGGCTATGCGCTGGACCCGCAGCCTGGTGCCAACCTGTTCGAGGTGGCAGGGGTGGCGGCCCGCATGGCTGTCGACACGCGCGCCGATCTGGCCGACCAGGGTGCGCTGGGCGAGGCGTTGCAGGCCGCGCGTCCGCGGGTGGTGTTCCACCTGGCCGCCCAAGCGCTGGTGCGGCCCGGCTATGCGGACCCCGTCGCCACCTTCGCCACCAACGTGATGGGCACCGCCCACCTGCTGCAGGCCGTGCGCGGCGTGGACAGCGTGCAGGCCGTGGTGGTGGTCACCACCGACAAGGTCTACGACAACCGCGAGTGGGTCCATCCCTACCGCGAAGGCGATGCCCTCGGTGGCCGCGACCCCTACAGCGCGAGCAAGGGCGCGGCCGAAATCGTGGCCGCCAGCTTCCGCGCCAGCTTCTTCGACACGCCACAGGGCCATGCCGCGCGTGTCGCCACGGCGCGTGCGGGCAATGTGATCGGCGGCGGCGACTGGGCAGCCGAGCGCCTGGTTCCCGACTGCCTGCAGGCCTTCGCGGCCGGGCGGTCGGTCGAGCTGCGCTACCCGGGCGCCGTGCGGCCCTGGCAGCATGTGCTGGAGCCGCTGTCCGGTTACCTGCGACTGGCCGAGCGCTTGCTGGGCGAGGGCGGCGCTGCCTTGCCCGCGGCCTGGAACTTCGGCCCCGACGCCGGCGGCGACGCCACCGTGCTGGAGGTGGCCCAGGCGCTGGCGCGGCGCTGGGGCGACGGCGCGGCCGTGCAGGTGATCGGCGCGGCCGGCCAGCCGCACGAGGCGGGGCTGCTGCGCCTGGACGTGACGCAGGCGCGCGCGTTGCTGGCGTGGCGCCCGCGCTGGAACCTGGAGCAGGCGTTGGCGGCCACGGTCGATTGGCAGCGTGCCTGGCTGCGCGGCGAGGACATGGCGGCGGTCTGCGCGGCACAGATCGCCCAGTACGCGGAAGGTCGCGCATGAACGCCATCGCCACGGCCCGTTTCGGATTCGAACCCACGCCACTGGCTGGCTGCTGGCTGGTGCAGCGCCGGCCCATCGCCGACGCGCGCGGCTTCTTTGCGCGGCTGTACTGCGCCGAGGAGTTCGCCGCCATCGGCCTGGCCGGCCCGCCCGTGCAGATCAACCACTCGTACTCGCGCCACGCGGGCACGGTGCGCGGCCTGCACTTCCAGCACCCGCCGCACCACGAGACCAAGATCGTCTCCTGCCCGGCCGGCCGCATCTTCGACGTGGCCGTGGACCTGCGCCGTGGCTCGCCGACCTTCCTGCAGTGGTTCGGCGCCGAGCTGTCGGCCGAGAACCAGCGCAGTCTGGTCGTGCCGCCCGGCTTCGCGCATGGCTTCCAGACGCTGGTCGACGACAGCCAGACCCTGTACGCCGTGACGGCACCCTACAGCGGCGCAGCGGAGGACGGCGTGAACCCGTTCGATGCGGCCGTGGGCGTGGCCTGGCCGCTGGCCGCCACCGAGGTCTCGCCGCGCGACGCGCAGCGTGCCGCCCTCGACCGCGCCAGCTACTCTGGCATCGCCTGGCCGCCGAGGGACAGGCCATGACCGTCACCGTGCTCGGTGCCAGTGGCTTTGTCGGTGCGCACCTGGTGCGCCACCTGCGCGAGGCCGGCGTGGACTGCCAGGCCCCTGCGCGCGACGACACGGGTTGGCTCCAGCGCCCGCTGGGGCATGTGGTCTATGCCATCGGCCTCACGGCCGACTTCCGCGCGCGCCCGCTGGAGACCGTGGAGGCCCATGTCTGTCTGCTGCGCCGGCTGCTGGCCGAAGGCGATTTCGACTCGCTGACCTATCTGTCGAGCACGCGCGTCTACAGCGGCGCGGCCGCGACCGACGAAGCTGCCCGCCTGGTGGTGGACCCGCACGCGGCGGGCGACCTGTACAACCTGTCCAAGCTCATGGGCGAGTCGCTGTGCCTGCATGGAGGCCGACCGCGCACGCGCGTGGCGCGGCTGTCCAACATCGTCGGCCTGCGGCCGGACCCTGACATCTTCATCGACCAGTTGCTCGACGAAGGCTGCCGCACCGGCCGCGTGCAGCTGCGCACGGCGCTGGCCTCGTGCAAGGACTACCTGTGGATCGCGGACGCCGTGGCGCTGCTGGCGCGCATGGCCGTTTCCGACCAGACCGGCATCTTCAATGTCGCCAGCGGCGAGGCCGTCTCCAACGCCCGCATCGCCGCTGCGATCACGCGCGGCATGGGGTTCGAGGTCTCGGCCGTGGCCGATGCTCCGGCCTGGGACTTCATGCCGATCGACATGGCGCGTACGCGCCAGGCCTTCCCTTTCACGCCGCTGGCGTTCGACGCCTATTTCCCCGACTACCTGCGCCAGTACCGCCGCAGCAAAGGACTCTGAGGACCCCGACCATGACCAAGCCCTATCTCGACACCACCCCTTCGGCCCACGCGGACTACCGCCAGGAAAAACAGCAGCGCATCGCCGGCTTCGCCGACGACGCCGAGTTCCGTGCACTGTCCGAGCGCTGGCGCGCCATGGCGCTGGAGCGCAAGTACATGAACAACTTCTCCTGGCTGGGTCGGCCGATGATCCAGCTGCCCATGGACGCCATGGCCATGCAGGAGATCATCTGGGCCGTCAAGCCCGATCTCATCGTCGAAACGGGCGTGGCCCACGGCGGTTCGGTCGTGCTGTCGGCCTCCATGCTGCAGCTGCTGGGGCATGGCGAGGTGTTGGGCGTGGACATCGAGATCCGCCCGCACAACCGGCAGGCCATCGAGTCGCACCCGATGGCGCACCGCATCCGCCTGGTCGAAGGCTCGAGCACCGCGCCCGAGGTCGTGGCCCAGGTGCGCGCGGCGGCGGCCGGCAAGCAGCGCGTGCTGGTGTTTCTGGACTCCAACCACACGCACGAACATGTGCTGGCCGAGCTGAACGCCTACGCCGACCTCGTCAGCGTGGGGAGCTACTGCGTGGTGTTCGACACCTTCGTGGAGGACATGCCCGACGACTACGTCTGGACCGAGCGGCCCTGGGGCAAGGGCAACAACCCCAAGACGGCCGTCTGGGAGTACCTGCGCAGCCACCCGGAGTTCCAGATCGACAAGTCGGTGGAGGACAAGCTGCTGGTCACGTCCGCGCCCGACGGCTTCCTGCGCCGCGTGGCTTGAGGGCCGCACCATGAACTTCCTCTCCAGCGTGTTCTTCGGCGTCAAGGCCGAGGGCTTCGTCAAGGGCGTGCAGTCCACCCTGGACAACATCAGCAACCAGAACGGCATCTTCACGGGCGACAACCTGATCACCTTCGGGCGCAACCTGGGCTTCTTCGAGGACGAGAAGTTCGTGCAGGCCTGGCGCGGCATGGTCGAGACGCCCGTGGAGGAGGCCATCGTCTGGCGCCTGCACACGCTCGCTTGGGCCGCCAGGAGCGTGATCGCGCGCGGCATCCCGGGCGACTTCGTCGAATGCGCCTGCTACAAGGGCGGCACCGCCAAGCTGATCGCCGACTACACCGACTTCAAGGACCAGGCCGACCGCACCTACTACCTGTACGACCTGTTCGAGCACGAGCCCGGCATGCCGCACCATTCCATGCCCGAGCACAGCAAGCAGCTGTACCAGCGCGTGCAGCAACGCTTCGCCGACATGCCCAATGTGCGCGTGACCCAGGGCGCCGTGCCCCAGGTGCTGCACGAGGTGGCGCCGCAGCAGGTGGCCTTCATGCACATCGACCTCAACAACGCGCCGGCCGAGATCGGCGCGCTGGAGGTGCTGTTCGACCGCGTGTCGCCCGGCGGCATCCTGGTGCTGGACGACTATGGCTGGCTCGGCTACCGCGCCCAGAAGCTGGCCGAGGACCCCTGGCTGGCGGCGCGCGGCTACCACGTGCTGGAACTGCCGACCGGCCAGGGCCTGGTGTTCAAGTGATCCAGATCGATCCCACGGCCAGGGTGTCGCCGCTGGCCGACATCGAGGACTCGGTGCGCGGCACGCGCATCGTGGTCGGCGCGCACTCGGTGATCGACAGCTTCGTCAAGTTCAAGCCGGCCGGTGGCAGCGGCGACGTGGTGATCGGCGAGTGGTGTGTGCTCAATTCCGGCTGCGTGCTCTATACCGGCAACGGCATCACCATCGGCAACCAGGTGGCCATCGCGGCCAATTGCACCTTCGCGCCGGTCAACCACGAATACCAGGACCGCGACCGGCCGATCCGGGAGCAGGGCTTTCGGCCCAGCAAGGGCGGCATCGTGGTCGAGGACGATGTCTGGATCGGCGCCAACTGCGTTCTGCTGGACGGCTGTATCCTGCGCCGAGGCTGCGTGATCGGTGCCGGCTCCATCGTGCGCGGCGAGGTGGCGGCCTATAGCGTCAATGCAGGACAGCCCTTGCGGACCGTCGGGCAACGGGGCTGACGGGCCTGGAATGCGGAAAGGGCGGCCACGGCCGCCCTCGGTTCTTGCGGGAGTGCGCCGCTTATTGCTGCAGCAGCTGCAGCACCTGCTGCGGAAGCTGGTTGGCCTGGGCCACCATGGCGGTTCCGGCCTGCTGCAGGATCTGGGTGCGTGACAGGTTGGCGGTTTCCTTGGCGAAGTCCGCGTCCACGATGCGCCCGCGTGCAGCGGCCAGGTTCTCGATCTGGATCTCCACATTGGCGACCGAGTTTTCGAACCGGCTTTGCAAGGCGCCCAGGTCGGCGCGCGCGCGGTTGACCTGGTCCAGCGCGTTGTCAATCTTCTTGAGTGCCACCCACGCGTCGCGCTGGGTGGCGATGCTCAGGGTGTCGATGCCGATGGCATCGGTCGTGGTGTTTGCGGCATCGATCTCCGAGCCGATGGTGCCGACATGCCCTGCATTGGCGACCGTGAAGCCATTCAGCGTCATGGACACAGCGTCGCCCGCGCTGTCCAGATGGGACGAAACGATGTCGATCGTGTAGGTGCCCGAGGCGTCCTGCGTCAGGAAGGCGGTCACGCCGGTGTCCGCGGACTTGCGGTTGATGGCCTCGATCATCTGGCCCATGCGCTCGGTCCCGGAGCTTGCCTCCTTGACCGGGCCGAGATACCAGGTGTTGGTGCCGTCCTGGATGTTGAGCGCCGAACTGTCGGTGATGGCCGTCAGGTCGTTCACGCTGCTGGACTGGATGCCCGTCTCGGAGTTGTAGGCGTAGGCCACCTTGGACAGGCCCGCTGCCGTCGTATTGACCAGCGCGCCGACCGTGATGTTGTCGCCCGAGTTGGATCCGACCTGGAACACGGCGCCCGAGAAGCTGCCGTCCAGGATCTTGGTGCCGTTGAAGCTGGTCTGCTTGGCCACGCGGTCCACTTCGTCGCGCAGCTGGGCCACCTCGGCCTGCAGCGCAGCACGGTCGGCCTTGCTGTTGGTGGCGTTGGAGGCCTGTACCGCCAGTTCGCGCATGCGCTGCAGCATGTCGCCGACCTTGCCCAGCGCGCCTTCGGCCGTCTGCCCGAGCGAAATGCCGTCGTTGGCATTGCGCGCCGCCACGGTCTGCCCGCGCACCTGGGTGTTCATGCGCTCGGCGATGGCCAGGCCGGCGGCATCGTCCTTGGCGCTGTTCACACGCAGACCCGAAGACAGTCGCTGCATCGACGTGGCAAGCGAGTTCTGCGAAGAACTCAGGTTGCGTTGCGCGTTCAGCGAGATGGAATTGGTGTTGATCGTCGCGGCCATTGAAGCTTGCTCCTGCTTGTCCAAGGGTGGAACCGGTTCGGTCTCGCCAGGGCGGCAAGCCGTCGGCGCCCACGTTCCTGGGCGTGCTGGGAATTCTGGTGAGCTGGAGCGCATGCATACGCTTGAAAAGCGTTCGAAAGTTCCGCCTTTTCCGCGCTCAGCTTGAAACAGGCCCTCAAGTTTTCCGTGCGGGGTCCGAAAACCTGTGCAATGGGTCCGCGAGGATCCATCGGCCGGCAAAGTGGCAGAGAAAAAGTCTTTGAAATCAGTGACTTTCTCGCCGCCACCGGTCAGGGCGGCCAGCGCGGTGCTGGCGTTGTGATCGGCGTTTTGCCGCTTTTTTGGAGTCTTTCATGGCACAGACCATCAACACGAACACCATTTCGCTGAATGCGCAGCGCAACCTGAGTTCTTCCCAGAGCTCGCTGTCGGTGTCCATGCAGCGCCTGTCTTCGGGCCTGCGTGTGAACAGCGCCAAGGACGATGCCGCCGGCCTGGCCATCTCCGAGCGCATGAACACGCAGATCCGCGGCAACACGGTGGCCGCACGCAATGCCAACGACGGCATTTCGCTGTCGCAGACGGCGGAAGGTGCGCTGGGCAAGGTCGGCGACATGCTGCAGCGCATGCGTGAACTGGCGGTGCAGTCGTCCAACGCCACCAACAGCAAGGCCGACCGCGCCGCGCTGCAGTCCGAAGTGGCCCAGCTGATCGACGAAATCGACCGCGTGGCCAAGCAGACCAGCTTCAACGGCACCAAGATCCTGGACGGCAGCTTCTCGGGTGCGGTGTTCCAGGTGGGCGCCAACTCGGGCGACAACATCACGGTCGGCGCGCTGACCGACAGCTCCGCTTCGGGCCTGTCCAAGGTGGCCTACGCCTACGGCAACGATTCCGGCATCGATTCTTCGACCGTCACGGACCTGTCGGCGATCACGGACGCCTCGACCCTGAACATCCAGGACGGCACCAACACCTGGAACCTGGGCCCGATCAAGGAAGCCAGCTCCGGCACCGAGCGCATGGGCCAGATGATCGAGGCGATCAACCGCAAGTCGGCCGACACCGGTGTGACGGCGTTCCTGACCCAGGATGCCTCCGGCACCTACAGCATCGACATCGTGTCGTCCAAGCTGGATTCCAACGGCGACACCGTGGCCATGACCCTGAACGGTTTCACGGCCAACAACTTCGGCTCGACCGCCGCCATCGATTCGTCCATCGACGCCACCGACACCACGACCGACGCACTGGGCATCGACACACTGACCATTGACACCCAGCGCAACGCCTGGGTCGCGATGAAGAAGATCGACAGCGCGATCGACCAGGTGAACAATGCCCGCGCCAACCTCGGTGCCCTGCAAAGCCGCTTCGAGAACTCGGTGGGCTCCATCGAGATCCAGGTGGAGAACCTGTCGGCATCGCGTGGTCGCATCGTGGACGCAGACTTCGCCAAGGAAACTGCCAACCTGTCGCGTACCCAGATCCTGCAGCAGGCCGGTACCGCCATGGTGGCCCAGGCCAACCAGCTGCCCCAGGGCGTGCTGGCCCTGCTGCAGTAAGCAGCCACCGACGGGCACCCGGGAACCGGGTGCTTTTCGGCGCTTCGGATGGCGGGCCAGGGTGCTACCCTGTCCGCCGTTTTGCGTTTGTGCGCTCTCAGCGCTAGGAGATTCCCATGGCCATCTCATCCATCGGCATCGGCAGTGGCCTGCAGGTCGAGGACATCATCAGCAAGCTGGTGGCGCTGGAGAAGAAGCCGCTGGAAGGACTGCAGGCAAAGGCCGAGAAGATCCAGACCAAGGTGTCAGCCTATGGCGAGATCAAGTCGGTGGTCTCCGCGCTGCAGGATGCGGTTTCCAAGCTGGCCCTGGACAGCGGCTGGAACACGCTTGCCGTCAAATCGTCCAAGGAATCGGCCGTCTCGGTCAGCGTCACCGGCATCGCGGCTGCCACCAGCTTCTCGGTCGGCGTCCAGAAGCTGGCGCAGTCGCAATCGACGGTGTCCACCACCATTTCCGCAGGGGGGACCATCGGCTCGGGCCAGTTGACGCTGGAGATCGGCAGTTGGAACGCGGGCGTGTTCACGGCCGGTACCGCCGCGGCCGTCAATGTCACTGTGGGCGCGACGGACACCTTGGCGCAGGTGGCCGCCAAGATCAACGATTCCGGCGCCGGTGTCGTCGCGACGGTGCTGTCCGATGCTTCGGGCGATCGGCTGATGCTGCGCTCCAAGGAGACCGGCGCTGTGTCGGGCTTTCGCGTCACCGCGGCCGACGGCGATGGCAACAATGCCGACAACGCCGGCCTGTCGCGCCTGGCGTTCGATCTGGCCCAGCCCACCGTGGGCATGGCGGCCAACACCTACCAGGCGGCCCAGGACGCCGTGGCCACGATCAACGGCATCACCGTGACCTCCGCGAAGAATCAGCTGGTCAACGCCGTGCCAGGCCTGACGATATCGCTGAACGAAGTCACTGCCGTCGGCGCCGACGCGCTGATCACCAGCACCGTGGACAAGGAGGCGATGACCAAGAACATCCAGGAGTTCGTCGACGCCTACAACGCGGTCAACACCCTGCTGGCCGATTCCACGAAATACGACAGCGAGACCAAGACCGCTGGCGACCTGCAGGGCGATTCCACGGCCGTGGGTCTGCGCAACAGCCTGCGCTCGGTGCTTGCGACGAACGGGATGACGGGGAACGTGTTCAATTCGCTGTCCGACATCGGCATCACGATGGGGCGTGATGGCAACCTGACCGTCAACGGGGCCAAGCTCAGCACCTCCCTGGACGATCTGGAGAACGTCAAGAAGCTGTTCATCCAGCGCAACGCCGACGGCACGAGCACGGGTCTGGCCGCGCGCATGAAGAGCTACACGGGCGATGTGCTGTCGTTCGATGGCCTGCTCAACAACAAGACCGATGCACTGGCGCGCGAATCCGACCGCAACCTGGACGAGCAGACCAAGGTCGAGAACCGCGCCACGCTGGCCGAAACCCGCCTGCGCAAGACCTACACCGCGCTGGACGTGAAGATGGGCACGCTGCAGGCCCTGGCCAACTACATGGACCAGCAGGTCTCGCAGTGGAACAAGAAGAGCGACTGAGGCCGGTTTTTCACGCACCCAGCTCTTGAGTCCGGGCCCGTCCTGCCGATAACCACAACATCAACGACAGTTTCATGGACTCCGCGATGTTCACCTCGGTCAGTTCCCGCTCCGCAGCCGCCTACAAGCGCGTTGGCACCCAGACCAGCGTAGAAGGTGCCAGCCCCCATCAGCTGATTTGCCTGCTTTATGAGGGCTTGCTTGCCGCATTGCGCCAGGCCCACGCCGCGACAATGCGTGGCGACATCGAGACCAAGGGCAAGGAAATCGGCAAGGCCGTGCGCATCCTCGAGGAAGGCCTGAAGGCCGCCCTCAACGATGCCGCCGGCGGCGAGCTGGCGACCAACCTGCGCGGTGTCTACAACTACAGCATCAGCCGCTTGACAAGAGCCAACATCCACAACGACGCGCCGATGATCCAAGAAGTGATTGACCTGATCGTGCCGGTCTACGGCGCCTGGAAGAGCATTGCCACCCCCGCCGGCCAGGCGGCTTCCTGAGCAGCCGCACCATGTCGCACATGCTGATCGACTACTACAAGGCCATCGAGGACAGCAGCGTCAAGATGCTGCGGGCCGCCCAGCAGGAAGACTGGGACGAGGTGGTGCGCCACGAGGGCGCCTGCGCCGTGCTGATCGAGCAGCTGCGCCACCAGTCGCAGACCGAGCAGCTCACGGCCGAGCAGCGCAAGGAAAAAGCGCGCATCATGCAGCGCATCCTGCGCAACGACGCCGAGATCCGCTGCCTCACCGAGCCCTGGCTCACCCAGTTCGAGTACATGATGGAAAGCCGGCCGCAGCTGCTGCACTGAGCTGGACCGGCCGGTGGCCTTGCGCCACCTCCAAAGCAAAGAGCCGCCCGATGGGCGGCTCTTGTCGTTGGGCGGGAAGAAAACTCAGACCTGCATGTTCATGATGTCGGTGTAGGCCTGCACCATGCGGTTGCGCACGTGCAAGGTGGCCTGGAAGCCGATCTGCGCTTTCTGGATCGCCACCATGGTCTCCTCCAGGCTGACCTGGGGGTTCTCCAGCTGCACCTCGCGCGAGAGCCGACCCGATTCGCCCTGGGCGCCACTCACCGACACCAGGGCGCTCTTGAGTGCGGTGGAGAAGCCGGCCTGCTCCTTGGGCTCGGCCGCGACGCCGCGGGCGGCCGGGCTGGTCACCGGCGCGGGGCGGGCGACGGCGGAGCCGATCGAGGGGGTGAGGCGAAGATCCATGGCGCAGTCCTGGCAGGGGCGATGGCGGCAATGCTAGTGGCCGCCGGGCGCCGCCATGGTCCGAAATGCCGGTCAATCGGCGCGCTTATCCGGCGAAGAATCCGGCCGGATCTCAGAATAATCCGCCGCATCACCCCCATTGCGTACGTCCGCCCCGCGCGGCGTGCCCCAAGACGATGTCCGCCGTAGCCGAAGTCCCTGCCGGTCCCCTGGTCGCCGCTCCCGCCGAGCCCGCTGCCGGGGGCGCTGTTGCCACTTCGCCGCTGGCCGAGCGGCTGGCGCGGCTCGACCGTGCGCAGCGCATCCGGCTGGGGCTGGGCATCGGCCTGTTGCTGCTGGTCATCGTGGCCGGCTTCATGCTGGGCAACCGCACCGAGTACCGCACGCTGTACAACGGCCTGACGGACAAGGATGGCGGTGCCATCGTGGCCCAGCTCACCCAGATGAACGTGCCCTACAAGTACTCGGAGAGCGGCGGCTCCATCCTGGTGCCGGGCGACCGCGTGCACGACGTGCGGCTGCGCCTGGCCTCGCTGGGCCTGCCCAAGGGCTCCGTCACGGGCTTCGAACTCATGGAGAGCAACCGCTTCGGCATGACGCAGTTTCAGGAGCGGCTGACCTTCCAGCGCGGCCTGGAGGGCGAACTCACGCGCTCGATCCAGTCCATCGCCTCGGTGGAGAGTGCGCGCGTGCACCTGGCGCTGCCGAACCAGAACGGCTTCTTCCGCGAGCAGCAAAAGCCCTCGGCGTCGGTGCTGGTGACGCTGCGCGCCGGCCGCACGCTGGACCGCGCGCAACTGGCCGGTATCGTGCACCTGGTGGCCTCCAGCGTGCCCGAGATGAATCCCTCGGCCGTCAGCGTGCTGGACGACACCGGCAAGCTGCTGTCGGGCGCGCCCGAGTCAGGCAGCGGCGTGGACGCGCAGCAGCTGCAGTACGTCTCGCTGATCGAGCAGCAGTACACGCGCCGCATCATGGACATCCTGGAGCCCGTGGTCGGCCGCAACAACGTCAAGGCCCAGGTCACGGCCGAGGTGGATTTCTCGCAGACCGAGCAGACCAGCGAGCAGCACCGCCCGAACCTGGCGGCCGATGCCAGCGCCGTGCGCAGCCAGCAGGTGGTGGAGACCACCACCGGCCCGCAGCCCGGCCAGCCTTCCGGCGTGCCGGGCGCGGTGTCCAACCAGCCGCCGCAGCCGGCCAACGCACCCATCAACGGCCAGGCCCAGGCGCTGCAGGCCTCCGGCGGCGCGCAGGGCGGCCCCAGCAACAGCAAGCGCGAGTCCATCACCAACTACGAGGTCGACAAGACCGTGCGCGTGGTGCGCGGCGGCTCGGGCAGCATCAAGCGCCTGTCGGCCGCCGTGGTGGTCAACCACCAGGCCGCCACCGACGAGAAGGGCAACCCGACCACGCGGGCGCTGACGGCCGACCAGATCAGCCAGATGACGGCACTGGTGCGTGAAACCATTGGTTTCAGCCAGGACCGTGGCGATTCGGTCAACATCATGAACGCCGCCTTCGTGCAGACGGTGGAGCCGGGCGACACGCGGCCGCTCTGGCAGCAGGTGGCCACGGTGGAGAACCTGCGCAGCTTCGCCTGGCCCATCGGCATGCTGCTGCTGGCGCTGATCGTGCTGTTCGGCCTGGTGCGCCCGGGCTTCAAGGCCATGCAGCCGCCCAAGCCCGAGCCGGCATTGGCCGACGGCAGTGGGACGCCGGGTGGCCCGGATGGCGGTGGACAGCTCGACGCGCTGGTGGCCGACGACGCCGAGCGCCCGGCGCTGGGCGGCCCGGCCCTGGGCGATGCGGTCGACCTGCAGCCGACCGACCACCAGCTGCGCCTGGAAGCGGCGCGCAAGCTGGCGCTGGAAAATCCCATCGCGGTGGCCAACATCGTGAAGGACTGGATCAACGGCGAATCCGCTTCTTCCTGACCGGAGCAAGAACATGGATGAAGAAGGTCTGACCGACGCCGCCATCTTTCTGATGTCGCTGGGCGAGGAGGAGGCGGCCGAGGTGTTCAAGCACCTCTCGCCCAAGGAAGTGCAGCGCCTGGGCGAGACCATCGCCCGCACCCGCACCGTGCCGCGCGAACGCGTGGAGGCGGTCGTCAGCAAGTTCACCGAGACCGCCAGCCGCCAGAGCCTGCTGGTGTCGGATACCGGCGACTATGTGAAGAACGTGCTGCGCCGCGCGCTGGGCGACGACAAGGCCTCGCTGCTGATCGACCGCATCCTGCAGGGGGGAGACATCTCCGGCATCGAGAGCTTGAAGTGGATGGACCCGCTGTCGGTGGCCGAGCTGCTGCGCAACGAGCACCCGCAGATCGTGGCCGCCATCATCGTGCACCTGGACCACGAGCAGGCCTCCGGCGTGCTCAAGCACCTGACCGAGCGCCTGCGCAACGACGTGCTCTTGCGCGTGGCCACGCTGGAAGGCATCCAGCCCACGGCGCTGAAGGACCTGAACGAGGTGCTGTTCAAGGTGCTGGCCGGCGGCGACAAGATCCGCAAGTCCTCGCTGGGCGGCGTCAAGGCAGCGGCCGAGATCATCAACTTCCTGGGCACCAACCTGGAGAGCACGGTCATCGAATCCATCCGCGGCCACGACCCGGACCTGGCACAGAAGATCATGGACAAGATGTTCGTGTTCGACGACCTGCTGAACCTGGACAACAAGTCCATGCAGGTCATGCTCAAGGAAGTGCAGTCCGATGCGCTCATCGCCGCGCTCAAGGGGGCCGCGCCCGAGCTCAAGGAGAAGATCCTGTCCAACATGTCCAGCCGCGCCGCCGAGTCCATGCGCGAAGACCTGGAATCGCGCGGCCCGATGCGCCTGTCCGAGGTCGAGGCGCAGCAGAAGGAAATCTTGAAGACCGTGCGCCGGCTGGCCGACGAGGGCCAGATCGTCCTCGCGGGCGGCGGCGATGACGCGTTGATCTGATGTCCACGGCCCGCCACCGCATGTACACCCGCTTCATCCCGGGCGAGGAAATCGGCGCGGTCGCGGCCTGGAAATTCGGCCGCCTGGGCGGGCCGGAGCCCGAACCGGAGCCGCTGCTGGAAGCGGAGTTGCCTGAGCCGCAGCCCGAACCCGAGCCGGAGCCCGAGCCGGAGGAAGCCCGCCTGCAGCGCGCCTACGACGCCGGCCATGCCGCCGGCTATGCCAGCGGCCATGCCGATGCGGCGCGCGTGGGACACGAGCAGCTGGACGCCTACGTCGGTGGCCAGGGGCGCGAGAACGCGGCCCAGCTGGCGGCCGTGGTGCAGCAGTTGCAGCAGCGGCTGGCGGATTGCGAGCAGCGCCAGGCGCGCCAGGTGCTGGATCTGGCCGCCGAGCTGGCGCGCCAGATCGTGCGCCGTGAGCTGGCCGTGCAGCCCGATGCCGTGCTGCCCGTGGTGCGCGAGGCGCTGGCGCTTCTGGGGGCCGAGCACAAGGCGGCCACCGTGACGCTGAACCCCGAGGACCTCGCTGTGGTGGAGGCCGCGCTGCGCGAGGAGCATGCGGCGCTGCAGGTGAACTGGATCGCCGACGCGCAGCTGGAGCGCGGCGGTTGTCTGGTGGAGGCCGCGGGCACCGTGGTCGACGGGCGGCTGCCGGCGCGCTGGCGCCGTGCGCTGGCCCAGCTGGGGCTGGACGCGCCCTGGCAGCAGGAGCCCGGCGATGCCTGAAGCCGAGACGCCCACCGCCGCCTGGGACGGCCTGCTGGACACGGCCCTGGCGCGCGTGCGCGCCGGCACCACGCTGGAGGTGCGCGGCACGCTCACGCGGCTCGCGGGCCTGGTGCTGGAGGCCACGGGTGTGCGCGTGCCGGTCGGCTCGCAGGTCCACATCCAGATGCCGGGCCAGGCGCCGGTGCTGGCCGAGGTCGTGGGTTTCGCGGGCGAACGCGCCTTCCTGATGCCGGCCGGCGACGTGCACGGCCTGTCGCGCGGCGCCAGCGTCACGCCGGCACCGCCCTACGTGCCCGTGCCGCGCCTGGGCGACGTGCCCGACGGCGCCGCACCGCCGGCCGAGGGCGTGCTGCGCCTGCCGCTGGGCGACGGGCTGCTGGGCCGCGTGGTCGATGCCCAGGGCCTGCCCATGGACCACCAGGGCCCGGTGCGGGATGTGCGGGCCCTGCCCATGGACCGCCAGCCCATCAACGCCATGGACCGCGACCCCGTGCGCACCGCGCTGGACACCGGCGTACGCGCCATCAACGCCATGCTCACCGTGGGCCGCGGCCAGCGCCTGGGCCTGTTCGCCGGCTCCGGCGTGGGCAAGAGCGTGCTGCTGGGCATGATGGCGCGCTACACCGCGGCCGACGTGATCGTGGTCGGCCTGATCGGCGAACGCGGCCGCGAGGTCAAGGAGTTCGTCGAGGACATCCTGGGCGAGGACGGCCGCGCGCGTTCGGTCGTGGTCGCCGCGCCGTCCGACGCGCCGCCGCTGCTGCGCATGCAGGGTGCGGCCTATGCCACCGCCGTGGCCGAGTACTTCCGCGACCAGGGCAAGCATGTGCTGCTGCTCATGGACTCGCTCACCCGCTATGCCATGGCCCAGCGCGAGATCGCGCTGGCCATCGGCGAGCCACCCGCCACCAAGGGCTATCCGCCGTCCTGCTTCGCCAAGCTGCCGGGGCTGGTGGAGCGCAGCGGCAACGGCAAGGACGGCCATGGCTCGATCACGGCCTTCTACACCGTGCTGTCCGAGGGCGACGATCAGCAGGACCCGATCGCCGATGCCGCGCGCGCCATCCTGGACGGGCACATCGTGCTGTCGCGTGCGCTGGCCGAATCCGGCCACTACCCGTCCATCGACATCGAGCAATCGGCCTCGCGCGTGATGCACAACGTGGTGAGCCAGGAGCACTTCCTGCTGGCGCGGCATTTCCGCGCCGTCTACTCGCGCTACCAGAAGGGCCGCGACCTGGTGCAGATCGGCGCCTACGCGCCAGGTGCCGACCCGCAGCTCGACGAGGCCGTGCGGCTGGCGCCCGGCATGGCCGAGTTCCTGCAGCAGGACATGTTCGCCTGCTCGCCGATGCAGCAGAGCGTGCGCCAGATGGCGATGGCACTCGATCCCGAAGGGGCTTGAAGCGCATGTCCAGGCAACTGCTCAAGACCCTGGCCCTGGCCATCGAACTGGCCGAGCGCCGGCGCGATGCCGCCAGCCAGGCCCTGGGCCAGGCCCAGCAGCGCCGCGTCGCGGCCGAGCAGCAGCTCGCGCAGCTGAGTGGCTACGCCCAGGAGACCGAGCAGCGCTGGGAATCGCAGGCCCGCATCAGCGCGCTGCCCGAACTCATGCTGCACCACCACCGCTTCATGGCGCGGCTGGACGAGGCCATCGCCATGCAACGCCGCGCCGTGGCCGAGCAACTGCGCCGCGAAGAGATGGCCCGCCAGGCGCTGCTGCAGGCCGAGTTGCGCGTGGCGACGCTGCGCCAGGCGGTGCGCCGCAAGGAAGAGGCCATGGCCCTGGTGCAGACACGCCGCGACCAGCGGCAGACCGATGAAATGGCCGCCGTGCGCCACGCCCTGACGCGGCGCCAGCAGGCCGAGGAGGAAGAACATGGGCATTGAAAAAGGAGCGGCCGCCGGCCACGCGGGCGCCGCCGCGGCGCAGCGGACCGGCGCGGGCGCCAAGGCCGCAGCGCAGGCCGCGGCCGGTGGCGATTTCCTGGCCCTGATGTCGTCCCTGGAGGACGGCCTGGGTCTGGGTGAGGGCGATGCCGCTGGCTGGTTGCCTGGCGCAGCCCAGCCCGAAAGCCAGCGCGGCCGGCGCGATGCCGACGCGCGGCCGGCCGGTGCCCAGCCCGCCGATGCGGCGGCCCTGGCCCTGTTGCTGCCCGTGCCGGCGCCGATGCCGGCCCCGGCCACCCCCGGGCTGGCGCAGCCGCCTTCCGCCGCAGTGGCGGCCGAGGCCACCGCCGCCCAGCTGGTGGTGCAGCCCGAGGACGGCAAGACCACCGGTGCCGGCAGCGGCGCAGGCGAGCACCAGGCAGCGCAGGTGGCACCGGTCGGCGGCCAGGCCGCGCCGGGCACCGCCGCCGTGGCCGATCCGCGCCTGGCACCGCAGTACGCCAGCGTGTTCGAGCAGCTCCAGCAGCACCTGGCTGCGCGCGAGCAGGCGGCACCCGAACCGGCCTCGCGGCAGCCCCCCCCGGTCGCCGCTTGGGCCGGCCAGCCGCGCGAGATGCGCGAGCCGGTCCGGGCCGAGCGGGCCCTGCCAGGCGCCGCGCGTGCCGACGTCCAGGCGCTGGTGCCGGAAGTGGCCGGCCTGGGTGCCGGGGCCGGCGCCCGCCGTGGCGGGCAGGAAGCCGCCGGCGATGGCACGGGCCAGCATGGCGGCGCCCACGGCGCTGCCGGCTGGGCCGCGCCGGATTTCACGCCCACCGTGCAGTACGACGCGACGCTGGCCAACCTGGACGCCTCGGCGCAGCCCGATGCGGCGTTCGACCGGCAACTGGCCGACCAGCTGCGCCATTGGGCCAGCCAGGGCGTGCGCAGCGCCGAGCTGACGGTGGGCACCAGCGAGCCGGTGCAGGTGCGCATCGCGCTGGACGGCAACGAAGCCCAGGTGCAGTTCCGCGCCGAGCATGCCGCCACGCGCGACATGCTGGCCGGCACCGTGGACCAGCTGCGCGACCTGCTCGGCGCTCAGGGCCTGGTGCTGTCCGGCGTGTCGGTTGGTGCGCATGGCGCGCACGACGGCCGTGGCGAGGCGGGAACGCAAGCCGGCGGGCAGGGCGCACGCCAGCCGGCCGCGCAGCCCGCGCCAGCCACCGAGACCGTGGCCGTGGCGGCCGGGTCGCGCCGGCCCGCGGGTGCGCTGGACCTCTATGTCTGAAGAAGGCGGGGCATATATGCCTGTTTTCCCAGCCTAATCCGCTGATCGGCCTGTCGATCCGGGTCAATAATCCGGCCAGAACCGATCCCAGCCCCGAAGACAAAGGAAACCGCCGTGTCCGCTCCTGCTGCCGCCGACGCCGCACCCAAGCCCAAGGGCAAGAAGCCCCTGATCCTGGGTGTCGTGGCCGTCCTGTTGCTGGCTGTGGCTGGCGCGGCCTGGATGCTGCTGGGCCGTGGCCACGCCGACGAGGAAGAGGCCGGCGCCACCCCGCCGCCCGCCGCCCATGCCAAGAAGGGCAAGGAGGCGACGCCGCCCGTCTACCTGCCGCTGGAGAACATGGTGGTGAACCTGGCCGACGCCGGTGGCGAGAAGTTCGCCCAGGTCGGCGTGACGCTGGAGGTCATGGACCAGAAGACCTCCGACCAGGTCAAGGCGCACCTGCCCGGCATCCGCAGTTCGGTGCTGATGCTGGTGTCGCAGCGCACGTCGGAAGAGCTGCTCACGCGCGACGGCAAGGAGAAGCTGGCCCGCGACATCCTGCGCGAAGCCTCCGCGCCGCTGGGCTACGAGGTCGAGGAGGACGAGCCGCCCGCCCAGGAGGGCAAGCCGCGCAAGCGTCCACGCCCGGCCGCGTTCAATCCGATCTACCGCGTGCTGTTCTCCAGTTTCATCATCCAATGAACTCCCCCCAGTCTGCGCGTTGCGCGCTCCGCCAACCCTCCTGTGGGGGGCGCCGCCAGCGGCCGGGCGGAGCCCGTTCCGCGGCGGCTGTCGGCATGGCCTGTTGCGCGGCCTTTTGCGCTGCGACGTGCAGAGGGATGCCGGGACGGCCGGCCGTGTCTGGAGGCCAAGGGGGGCGGTCATGAGCGATTCGTTCCTTTCGCAGGAAGAGGTCGATGCCCTGCTGGAGGGCGTGACCGGCGAGAGCCAGAAGGATGTCGAGGAGGTCGTCGAGACCGGCGAGATCCGCAACTACGACATCTCCAGCCAGGAGCGCATCGTCCGTGGCCGCATGCCGACCATGGAGATCGTGAACGAGCGCTTTGCACGCAACTTCCGCGTCGGCCTGTTCAACCTGATCCGGCGCAGCCCCGAGATCTCGGTCGGCACCGTGACCGTGCAGCGTTACAGCGCCTTCCTGCGCGAGCTGGCCGTGCCCACCAACTTCAACATCATGGCTGTGCGCCCGCTGCGCGGCAGCGGCCTGGTGGTGTGCGAGCCCTCGCTGGTGTTCGGCGTCATCGACACGCTGTACGGCGGCGCTGGCAAGTACCACACCCGCATCGAGGGCCGCGAGTTCTCGGCCACCGAGCAGCGCGTGATCAACCGGCTGCTGGACGTGATCGCGGGCGAGTACAAGAAGGCCTGGCACGGCATCTATCCGCTGGAGCTGGATTACCAGCGCTCGGAGATGCAGCCACAGTTCGCCAACATCGCCACGCCCAGCGAGATCGTGGTGTCCACCGCGTTCCAGCTGGAGATCGGCGACATCGCCGGCGTGATCCATGTCTGCATCCCCTACTCCACGCTGGAGCCGATCCGCGACGTGCTGTATTCGTCCACCCAGGGCGACTCGGTCGAGGTCGACCGGCGCTGGGTCTCGGTGCTGTCGCGCGAGATCCAGTCGGCCGAGGTCACGCTGGTGGCGGAGCTGGCCCAGGCCGAGGCCACCGTGGAACAACTGCTGGCCATGAAGCCGGGCGACTTCATCGAACTCGAACGCCAGCCCAGCATCACCGCCACCATCGGCGGCGTGCCCATCTTCGAGTGCCAATACGGCACGCACAACGCCAAGTACGCGATCCGCATCGAGGAATGCCTGCGCGGCAACGACATCCATCCGGAGGACCGCCATGGCCACTGAAGATCCCAAAGACAACACCGAAGAAGATCCGATGGCCGCCTGGGCCGAGGCGCTGGAGGAGCAGAAGACCGCCGCCGCACCCGATCCCGAGCAGGGCGGCCCGCTGTCCGGGGCCGAAGCTGCACCGCGCCAGGCCTTCAACAAGGACGGCACCATGCAGGACATCAACATGGTGCTGGACATTCCAGTCACCCTGTCGGTGGAGCTGGGCCGCGTGAAGGTGCCAATCAAGTACATCCTGCAACTGGCCCAGGGCTCGGTGGTCGAGCTCGACGCGCTGGCCGGTGAGCCCATGGACGTGCTGGTCAACGGCTACCTGATCGCCCAGGGCGAGGTGGTGGTCGTGAACGACAAGTTCGGCATCCGGCTGACCGACGTGGTGACGCCCTCGGAGCGCCTGCGCCGCGTCAGCCGCGGAGGTTGAGGGCCGATGTCGATTTCCTCGCAGACCCTGCTGGTCGTGGCCTTGTTCGTGGCCGCGCTGTGCACGTTGCCCTGGGCCGTCAAGTGGCTGCAGCGGCGCGTGCAGGGCGGCATGGCCGCTGCCGGCCCGGCCTCGCGCCTGGTCGGCGCGCTGGCCGTGGGGCCGCAGCAGCGCGTGGTGACGGTGGAGGTGGGCCCGCCCGGTGCGCGCACCTGGCTGGTGCTGGGCGTGACGGCGCAGTCGGTCAACCTGCTGCACAGCATGCCGGCCGGTGCGCCGGACTTCGCCGGTGCGCTCGTGAAGGCCGAGGCCATGCCGGCTCCGGCGGCCGAGGTCAAGCCATGAACCCGCGCCTGGCCCTGCTGGCGGGGCTGGCCCTGCTGGCCGGGCCGGCGCTGGCACAGAACAACGCGCAGCTGCCGCTCATCATCGGCAGCGGGCCGGGCGGCAGCAGCTACTCGGTGCCGATCCAGACGCTGCTGTTCTTCACGGCGCTGTCCTTCCTGCCGGCCGTCCTGCTCATGATGACGGGCTTCACGCGCATCGTGATCGTGCTGTCGCTGCTGCGCCAGGCGCTGGGCACGCAGTCGGCGCCGCCCAACCAGGTCGTCGTCGGCCTGTCGCTGTTCCTGACGCTGTTCGTGATGGGGCCGACGCTGGACAAGGTGTACCAGGAGGCCTATGTGCCCTACACCAACAACACCCTGAACTTCGAGCAGGCGGTGGCCCGCGGCGAGGCGCCGATGCGCGAGTTCATGCTCAAGCAGACGCGCCAGTCCGACTTCTCGCTGTTCGCGCGGCTGGCGCAGCTCGATGCCTCGGTCACGGCCGAGACCGCGCCCTTGCGCGTGCTGGTGCCGGCCTTCGTGACCAGCGAGCTCAAGTCGGCCTTCCAGATCGGCTTCATGATCTTCATCCCCTTCCTGGTCATCGACATCGTGGTGGCCAGCGTGCTGATGTCGCTGGGCATGATGATGCTGTCGCCGGTGCTGGTGGCGCTGCCGTTCAAGCTCATGGTGTTCGTGCTGGCCGATGGCTGGAACCTGCTGATCGGCTCGCTCGCGTCGAGCTTCGCACGATGAGCCCGCAGTTCGTCCTGACGCTGGGCCAGGAGGCGCTGACGCTGCTGCTCATGGTGTCGGCCCCGGTGCTGGCCATCGTGCTCGTGGTGGGGCTGGTGATCAGCATCTTCCAGGCCATCACGCAGATCCACGAGGCCACGCTGTCCTTCGTGCCCAAGCTCATCGCCGCGCTGCTGGTGCTGGCGCTGGCCGGGCCCTGGATGCTGACCACGCTGGTGGACTATGTCCGGCGCATGATCGAGATGATTCCGCAGCTGCCCCAATAACCTGCCGCAGTGATCACCTTCAGCGAAGCACAGCTGGTCGCCTGGATCTCGCCGATCCTGTGGCCCTTCCTGCGCGTGCTGGCGCTGTTCACGGCCATGCCGATCTTTTCCATGCGCGCCGTGCCCATGCGCGCGCGCGTGGCGCTGGCCTTCCTGGTCGCGGTGGCGGCCCAGCCCACCCTGGTGGGACAGCCCATCATTGGCATCAACAGCCCGCAGGCGCTGGGTGCGGTGGTGCAACAGGTTGGCATCGGCCTGGCCATCGGCTTTGCGGTGCGGCTGGTGTTCACGGCCGTGGAGCTGGCCGGCGAACTCGTGGGTCTGCAGATGGGCCTGAACTTTGCGGCCTTCTTCGACCCGGCCAGCAACGCGCAGGTCAGCGCCGTCTCGCGCTTCATGGGCACCATCTCCATGCTGCTGTTCATCGTGGTCAATGGCCACCTGATGGTGCTGATGGCCGTGGTCCGCAGCTTCGAGGCCTTCCCGGCCGACGGCAACTTCCTCGACGCGCTGGCGCGGCTGCAGATGCACGGCCTGGGCCGCGAGATCTTCGCGAGCGCACTGTGGATCGCGTTGCCCATGATCGGCCTGCTGCTGTTCGTCAACCTCACGTTGGGCATCGTCTCGCGCGTAGCACCGCAGATGAACGTCTTCGCCGTGGGCTTTCCGGTCACGCTGGTGATGGGGCTGATCGGCATCGCGGCGACGCTGCCGCTCATGGACCAGCCCATGATGGCGCTGATGGAGCGCACCATCGCGCTGTTCGGGCCGCGCTAGTGAAACACCCCCGTTTGGATTTCTCACTGCGTGTAGAAATCCCATCCCCCCTCAAGGGGGCGCCGCGGGCGGCCGGGCAGAGCCCGTTCCGCCGCGTCTGCTGGCATGGCCGGCTCCGCGGCCCCCGCAGCAGTGGCTTGCGCGCCGGTTTTGTGTCCTGCGGGTGGCGCGCCAACGCCATGGAGAGCTGACATGTCGCAGGGCGCGCTGTTCGACGAACCGGCGCAGCAGGGCGTCGTCGTGTTGGGGCGGGACGCCCGCGTGCTGCGCGGCTTCGCGCTGCCCTGGGTGGGCCGGCTGCTGGCCGCGCTGGCCGAGGTCGAGCGCGCCGCGCCGCCGCGGCACATGGTGACACCGGGCGGGCTGGCCATGTCGGTGGCCAACACCAACTGCGGCGCGCTGGGCTGGGTGTCGGACCGGCGCGGCTACCGCTACAGCGCCACCGATCCCGAAAGCGGCCTGCCCTGGCCGGCGATGCCGGCAGCCTTCGCCGAGCTGGCGCTGGCGGCCGCGGCCGCCGCAGGCTTTGCGGGCTATGCGCCCGACGCCTGCCTGGTCAACCACTACCGGCCCGGTACGCGGCTGTCGCTGCACCAGGACAAGGACGAGCGCGACCACCGCGCGCCCATCGTCTCGGTGTCGCTGGGCATGCCCGCAGTGTTCCTGTTCGGCGGGCACACGCGCACCGAGAAGGCCGCGCGCGTGCCGCTGCAGCATGGCGACGTGGTGGTCTGGGGCGGGGTGGACCGGTTGCGCTTTCACGGCGTGCTGCCGCTCAAGGAACTGCCGCACCCGGTGCTGGGCGCCGAGCGCATCAACCTGACGCTGCGTCAGGCCGGCTGAGGCGCGCTGGCCGCGTCGAGCGCGGCGATCTCGCTGTCCGCCAGCTGCAGGGCGGCCGCCCTGGCAAAGCTTTCGACCTGGCGCACGCTGGTGGCGCTGGCGATCGGTGCGGTCACGCCCTCGCGCGCGATCAGCCAGGCCAGCGCGACCTCGGCCGGCGTGGCGCCATGGGGCGCGGCCACGGCGTCGAGTGCGTCCAGGATGGCGGTGCCGCGCTGGCCGAGGTACTTGGCCACCCCCCGGCTGCGCGCGCTGCCGGCCAGGTCGGCCTGGCTGCGGTACTTGCCCGACAGGAAGCCCGAGGCCAGGCTGTAGTAGGTGACGACGCCCAGGCCCTCGCGGATGCACAGGTCGCGCAGCGGGCCTTCGTAGGAGGCGCGGTCCGCCAGGTTGTATTCGGGCTGCAGCACCTGGTAGGCGGGTAGGCCCTGGCTGCGCGCCACGGCCAGCGCATCGCCCAACTGCTGCGCGCTGTAGTTCGACGCGCCGATGGCGCGCACCTTGCCGGCCGCCTGCAGCCTGGCATAGGCGCCCAGCGTGTCCTCGTGCGGGGTGTCCGGGTCGGGCCAGTGCGAGAAATACAGGTCGATGCGTTCCACGCCCAGGCGGCGCAGCGAATCTTCCACGGCGCGTTCGATCCAGCTGGCGGCCAGGCTGCGCTTGCCCAGGCCCATGTCCGAGCCGACCTTGGTGAACAGCACGACCTGGTCGCGCCGGCTCGGCCGGGCCTTGAGCCATTTGCCCAGGATGGTCTCGGACTCGCCGCCCTGGTTGCCGGCAGCCCAGCGCGAGTACACGTCGGCCGTGTCGATGGCGTTGAAGCCGGCATCGACGAAGGCGTCGAGCACCGAGAAGCTGGTGGCTTCGTCGATGGTCCAGCCGAACACGTTGCCGCCGAAGACGACGGGGGCGATGGCGATGCCGGTGGCACCCAGGGGACGCAGTTGCATGGACGATTCCTTCAGACGAGGCCGTTGCGGATGGCGTAGACGGTGAGTTCGGCGTTGTTGGCGAGGTTGAGCTTCTCCAGCGCGCGGGTGCGGTAGACGCTCACGGTCTTGGGGCTCAGCATGAGCTCTTCGGCGATGTCCGACAGGCGCTTGCCGCTGGCGATCTTGACCACGGTCTGCAGCTCGCGTTCGGACAGCGCGGCGTGCAGCGACTCCTGCGCCGGCTTGGCCAGGCTGTCGACCAGCATCTGCGCGACCTCGGGGGTCACGTAGTTGCGGCCCTGGGCCACGGTGCGCACGCCGCGCACCAGTTCCTCGGGGTCGCCGGCCTTGCTGAGGTAGCCCTTGGCACCGGCGCGCAGGCAGCGCAGCGCGTACTGGTCCTCCGGGTACATGGAGACCACCAGCACCTTCACGGTGGCGCCTGCTTCGGTCAGGCTGGTCAGCACCTCCATGCCGCCGCGGCCGGGCATGTTGAGGTCCAGCACCAGCACGTCGCAGGGCGTCTTGCGCAGCAGCTCGCGCACCTCGGCGTAGCTGGAGGCCTCGCCCACGACCTGGATGTCGACGGCCTCGGCCAGCGTGTCGCGGATGCCGCGGCGCACCACGGCATGGTCGTCGCAGAGCACGACGCGGATCATGCGGACTCTCCCTGGGCAAGACGTTCGGCCGCCGCGGCATCCAGCGGGATCGACAGGACGATGGTGGTGCCCGAACCGGGCCGGCTGGAGATGTCGAGCCAGCCTCCGACGGTCTTGGCGCGCTCGGCCAGGCCGCGCAGCCCGAAGGACCGGGGTTTGGCCAGCGCCTCGGGCGCGATGCCGCGGCCGTTGTCGCTGACCTCTAGCGTCAGCACGCCTTCGCCGTCCGACAGGTCGATCGCCACGCGGTTGCACTCGGCGTACTTGGCGGCATTGGTCAGCGCCTCCTGCGCCGTGCGGTAGGCCACCAGCGCCAGGGTCTTGTCGATGTCCACGCCGGCCGGCGGGGCGGCCAGCACGGTGGCCACGCCGGTGCGGCGCTCGAAGGCCTCGGCCAGCCAGCCGATGGCGGCCACCAGGCCCTGGTCGAGGATGGGCGGGCGCAGGTTCATCATGATGCGTTGGCTGGCCTCCAGCGCGTGCTGCAGCATCTCGCTGGCGGCCTGGGTGTGGGCCTGCATCGCGGCGTCCTGCTGGCTGTGGCGGGCGATCCAGGCCAGGTCGAGCCGGATGGCGGCGAGCGAGCCGCCGATGTCGTCGTGCACCTCGCGCGCGATCGCCGCGCGCTCCTGCTCGATGGAGGTCTGCAGGTGCTCGGTCAGCGCGGCCAGGCGGCGCTCGGAGGCCGCCAGCTCGGCGTCGGCCCGGGCCTGGTCCTGGCGCGCCTGCCAGACCTCGATGGCGCGCATGATCACGTGCGGCAGCTTGCCGATGTGGTCCTTGAGCACGTAGTCCGACAGGCCAGTGCGGATGGCCTCGACCGCAGCGGCCTCGCCGATGGCCCCCGACAGCAGCACGAAGGGCGGGCGCTGCGCGCGCGTGCGCAGCAGGGCCCAGGCATCCAGCGCGGTGAAGCCGGCCAGGTGGTAGTCGGCCAGGACCACGTCGAAGCGAGCCTGCTCCAGGCGCAGCGCGAAGTCCTCCAGCGTTTCCACGCGCTCCATGGCGAAGGCCATGCCATGCTTGCGCAGCGTCAGGGCCACGAGCTGGTGGTCGATTTCGGAATCTTCCAGGTGCAGGACCCGGATCGGAGCAGGGGTGGCGTTGTCGGCCATGGACGGGCTTGCGGGGGTGATGGGAGCTGTACGGCACGCAACGCCTGTCTCCCCGGCGCTGCACTTCGTCGCCCCATCCTACACATTTGGTGAGCCTGTCCCCAAACCGCACTAATATCAGGCAAACATTCGCTCAGTAATGCAGCTTCTCCCGTGTTATGGAGACACCCATGTCGGCAGAGTCAGACCAGTCCCAGACACCGGCAGTGCAGCTGCCGGTCATGGTCGTGGCCGACCTCCAGGACTCGCTGATGGTCGTGATGCACGACCTGCAACGGCTGGACAGCCTGCTGGCCCACACCATGGACAACCTGATGGAGCGCTTCGACAAGGTGCACAGCGCCTTGGCGGAGCCGCAGCACCACGAGGCCCTGGGCCAGGTGCGCGGCACGCTGCGCGACGCCGTGACCGAGCTGCAGTTCCAGGACATGGCCTCGCAACTGATCGCCCACACCACCAAGGTGCTGCAGGGCTGCGCCTACAAGCTGGCCGCCGAATCCATGGGGGAGGGCCCCGATGAGGAGCCTGCCGCACCGTTCGGCGCCCCGACCAACGGCCGCCCCAATCCCGTCACCCAGAGCGAGATGGACGCTGGTTCGATCGAGCTGTTCTGACCCTCCTTGCACACACTGCCTACCTCGCCCGGAGTTCTTCCAATGCATTCGATCCTCGCCGTAGACGACTCGCCTTCCATGCGCAAGATGGTGTCGTTCACCCTGACCGGGGCCGGCTACAACGTGGTGGAGGCTGTGGACGGCCAGGACGCCTACGAGAAAGCCCAGGCCCAGTCCATCGACCTGGTACTGGCCGACCAGAACATGCCCCGGCTGGACGGCCTGGGCCTGACGCGCAAGCTGCGCGAGAACCCCAAGTTCAAGACCGTGCCCATTTTGATCCTGACCACCGAATCGAGCGACCAGATGAAGCAGGCCGGCCGTTCGGCCGGGGCCACCGGCTGGCTGGTCAAGCCCTTCGATCCGGCGCGCCTGATCGAAGTCATCCAGAAAGTCATCCGCTGACCGCCGCGAGGAGCTTGCATGGCTGAACACACCCAGGAAGCCGGAGGCGGTGGCGCCGACTTCGATCTGAGCCAGTTCTACGAGATCTTCTTCGAGGAGGCCGGTGAGAACCTGGACCAGATGGAGCAGATGCTGGTCGGGCTGGACCTCTCGCAGGCCGACGACGAGGCGCTGAACGGCATCTTCCGCTGCGCCCACTCGATCAAGGGTGGCGCGGCGACCTTCGGTTTCCGCGACGTGACCGAACTCACACACCACATGGAGTCGCTGCTGGACAAGCTGCGCCGCCACGAGATCACGCCCGTGCCGCAGATGGTGGACGTGCTGCTGGAGTCGGCCGACGCCTCGCGCAGCCTGCTCGCGCGCCACCAGAACGGTGGCCAGGGCGAGGTGCCGCCGACGGCCGGGCTGGTGCAGCGCATCGCCGATCTGGCGGCGGGTCATGCGCCTGTGGCGGCGGCACCTGCACCTGCACCTGCCCCTGCACCGGTTCCCGCACCGGCGCCCGCCCCCGTGGTGGCTGCGGAGCCGCTGCCGCCTGGCGTGCGCCGCCTGAAGATCCACATCGGGCCGCTGCCGCAGCCCGAACTGGCCGATGCGCTGCAGGATCTGTTCCGCGACATCCCCGGCCTGGGCACGATGACGCCGCTGGACAGCGCGCAACCAGACCGCCGCAGCTACGACGTGACGACCAGTTCGTCCAACGAGGATCTGCTCGACCTGTTCGTCTTCCACGTGGCCAAGGAACTGGTGGACATCCATGAAGAGGGCGCGGCGCCCTCGGAAGATCCGCTGGCCGCCGAAGAGGCGCGCGCTGCCGCGCTGGACCAGGCCGCAGCGCAGGGCCGGCCGGCGAGCCCGCCGGTACCCGAGAGCGAGAGCTTCGGCTTCTTCCAGGAACTGCCCGCCCCGGCGCCGTCCGCTGCCGCCGCCCCGGCCCGTGCCGCTGCCGCGGCGCCGGCTGGCGCGGCTGGCGCGGCCAGCCAGTCTTCGCTGGAGGCGACCTCGATCCGCGTGGCCGTCAGCAAGGTCGACCAGATCATCAACCTGGTGGGCGAACTCGTCATCACCCAGGCCATGCTGGCGCAGAACAGCCGGGCGCTGGAGCCGGCGCTGCACCAGCAGCTGTTCGCCGGCCTGGCCGACCTGGACCGCAACACGCGCGATCTGCAGGAATCGGTCATGTCGATCCGCATGATCCCGATGTCCTTCGTGTTCAACCGCTTCCCGCGCATGCTGCGCGACCTGGCCAACAAGCTGGGCAAGAAGGTGGACTTCGTCACGCAGGGCGAGGCGACCGAACTGGACAAGGGCTTGGTGGAGAAGATCACCGACCCGCTGACCCACCTGGTGCGCAACAGCTGCGACCATGGCATCGAGATGCCGGCCGACCGCCTGGCCGCCGGCAAGCCCGAGCACGGCACCATCACGCTGGCGGCCTCGCACCAGGGCGGCTCCATCGTGATCGAGGTGCGCGACGACGGCAAGGGCCTGTCGCGCGAGAAGATCCTGTCCAAGGCGCGCGAGCGCGGCCTGGCGGTGTCCGACAGCATGCCCGACAGCGAGGTCTGGCAGCTGATCTTCGCGCCGGGCTTCTCCACCGCCGAGGTGGTGACCGACGTGTCGGGCCGCGGCGTGGGCATGGACGTGGTCAAGCGCAACATCGCGGCCCTGGGCGGCACGGTGGACATCGATTCGGACTTCGGCCGCGGCATGAAGGTCTCGGTGCGGCTGCCGCTGACGCTGGCCATCATGGACGGCATGTCGGTGCGCGTGGGCGACGAGGTCTACATCCTGCCGCTGTCGGCGGTGGTGGAGTCCTTCCAGGTGCAGGACGACGCCGTCAGCACGGTGGCGCAGGGCGCGCAACTGGTCAAGGTGCGGGACGAGTTCATGCCCGTGATCGAGCTGGAGCGCCTGTTCCAGGTGCCGCCTTCGACCGACAACGGCGGCAGCGGCATCATGGTGGTGGTGGAGTCCGAGGGCAGCCGGGCCGCGCTGCTGGTGTCCGAGTTGCTGGGCCAGCACCAGGTGGTGGTGAAGAACCTGGAATCCAACTACCGCAAGGTGGCGAACGTCTCGGGCGCCACCATCCTGGGCGACGGCAAGGTCGCCCTCATTCTTGACATTGGCGCACTGGTGCGCCGCACGCGGCATTGACGGGGATCGGCATGGCAGCAGTTCTGGAACAGAGCGACGGCGCGAACGCAACGGTGGCGGGCGAGTACCTGACCTTCCGGCTCGGCCAGGAGGAGTACGGCATCGACATCCTGAAGGTGCAGGAGATCCGCGGCTACGAGCAGCCCACGCGCATCGCGCACGCGCCGCACTTCCTCAAGGGCGTGGTGAACCTGCGCGGCACCATCGTGCCCATCGTCGACATGCGGCTGAAGTTCAACTGCTCGCAGGCCGAGTACAACAGCTTCACGGTGGTCATCATCCTGCACCTGCGCGCGCGCATCGTGGGCATCGTGGTGGACTCGGTCAGCGACGTGCTGCAGCTGCAGGCGGACCAGATCCGCCCGGCGCCCGAAGTCGAGACCTCGGTGGACGCGAACTGCATCGTGGGCCTGGGGGCACTCAGCGAACGCATGCTGATCCTGCTGGACATCGAGCGCCTGATGTCGGGCGTGGACATGGGGCTGGTGGCGGCCTGAGCCGCGCCGCGCACACCATGGCGGCTGTCATGGCAACCGGTCAGGACGCTTCGGTCGGCCGCGAATTCGCCTGGACCCAGGCGGACTTCACGCGCGTGCAGCGCCTGATTTACCAGCGCGCCGGCATCTCCCTGCACGACGGCAAGCACGCCATGGTCTACAGCCGGCTGTCGCGCCGCCTGCGCGACACCGGCTACAACAGCTTCGACGACTACCTGAGCTGGCTGGAGCGCGACGACGGCGCCGAATGGCAGGAGTTCGTCAACGCGCTGACCACCAACCTCACGGCCTTCTTCCGCGAGCAGCACCATTTCGTGCTGCTGGACCAGCACCTGCGCCAACACCGGCCGGCCGGCAGCGGCTGGCGCATCTGGTGCAGCGCGGCCTCGACCGGCGAGGAACCGTATTCCATCGTCATGACGGCGATGGAGGCGCTGGGCGGGGCCACCGGCTTCGGCCTGTGGGCCAGCGACATCGATTCCAAGGTGCTGGCCACGGCGCAGCGCGGCGTGTACCGGCTCGAATCGCTCAAGGGCGTGAGCCAGGAGCGGCTGCAGCGCTTCTTCCTGCGGGGCAAGGGCAGCAACGAGGGCCTTGTGCGCGTGCGGCCCGAGCTGATCAAGGCGGTCGACTTCCTGCCCGTGAACCTGATCCGCAACGACTGGCCGTTCCGCGAGCCCTTCGACGTGGTGTTCTGCCGCAACGTGATGATCTATTTCGATGCGCCGACGCAGCGCCAGGTGCTGGAACGCATCCACCGCGTGATGCGGCCGGGCGGCCTGCTGTTCGTGGGCCATGCCGAGAATTTCAGCGAGTCGCGTGACCTGTTCACGCTCAAGGGAAAGACCGCATATGAGCGTCGCTGAAACAGGCTTTGTCGGTGGCCGCCGCGCGCCGCCGCCCACCGCCGCACCTGCGGCGCGCAGCGGGCCGGGTGCGGTGTCGCTCCAGCAGCTCAAGAGCGCGCCGCGCAAGCCGGGCGAGGCCTCCTTCTTCTACCTGGACCACCACTTCCAGTACAACGCCGTGAAGGTGTTGCCGGGCGAGTACTTCGTCTCGGGCGACGACATCGTGATGATGACGGTGCTGGGCTCGTGCATCTCGGCCTGCCTGTGGGATTCGCGCGCGCGCATCGGCGGCATGAACCACTTCATGTTGCCCGAAGGCGGCGGCGAGGACGGCTTCGGCCGCTACGGCTCCTACGCGATGGAACTGCTGATCAACGAACTGCTCAAGAGCGGCGCGCGGCGCGAATCGCTGCAGGCCAAGATCTTCGGCGGCGCCCAGGTGATGGCCAACTTCACGACCATGAACGTGGGCGAGCGCAACACCAAGTTCGTGGTGGACTACCTGCAGACCGAGCGCATCCCGCTGCTGTCGCAGGACGTGCTGGACATCTACCCGCGCAAGGTCTGCTTCTTCCCGGAGACGGGCAAGGCCATGGTCAAGCGGCTGGCCCATGCCCATCCGGAGCAGATCGAGATCCACGAGAAGAACGGCAATGCCGCCACCGTGGCCAAGTCCAACGCTGGCGGCTCCGTCGACCTGTTCTGACCATGGCCAAGATCCGTGTCCTGGTGGTGGACGACTCGGCGCTGGTGCGCAGCCTGCTGGCGGAGATCATCAACCGCCAGCCCGACATGACCTGCATCGGTGCGGCCAACGACCCCTTGGTGGCGCGCGAGATGATCCGCGAGCTCAATCCCGACGTGGTGACGCTGGACGTGGAGATGCCGCGCATGGACGGCATCGATTTCCTGGGCCGGCTGATGCGCTTGCGGCCCATGCCGGTGGTGATGGTCTCCACGCTGACGGCGCAGGGTGCCGAGGTGACGCTGCGGGCACTCGAGCTGGGCGCGGTGGACTTCGTGGCCAAGCCGCGCATCGGCCTGGCTACCGGGCTGCAGGAGCTGGCTGGCGACATCGTCGAGAAGGTGCGCGTGGCCTCGGTGGCCAAGTTCCGCAAGCCGGCACCCGTGGTGGCCGCACCGTCCGGCACTGCCGCACCCGCCAGCCCGGCGCCGCGCAGCGGCCTGTTGGGCCGCGTGTCGACGGAGAAGCTGATCTGCATCGGAGCCTCCACGGGTGGCACCGAGGCGATCCGTGAGGTGCTGGTGGCGATGCCGGCCGATGCGCCGGCCATCGTGATCACCCAGCACATGCCGCCGGGCTTCACGACCAGCTTCGCGGCGCGGCTGAACGGGCTGTGCCGCATCACCGTCAAGGAAGCGCAGCACGGCGAGCGCATCCTGCCGGGCCACGCCTACATCGCGCCGGGCGGGCGCCAGTTCCGCATCGAGCGCAGCGGCGCCAACTACATGGCGGTGGTGGAGGACGCGCCGCCGGTGAACCGGCACAAGCCTTCGGTGGAGGTGCTGTTCCTGTCGGCGGCGGCGCTGGTGGGCCGCAATGCCTACGGCATCATGCTGACCGGCATGGGCAACGATGGCGCGCGTGCCATGCGCGAGATGCACGACAAGGGCAGCTACAACTACGCCCAGGACGAGGCCAGCTGTGTGGTGTTCGGCATGCCCAAGGAGGCGATCGCCCATGGCGCCGTGGACGAGGTGCTGCCGCTGAACCAGATCGCACCGGCCCTTCTGGCCAAGCTGGGCAGCGCCACCGACCGGCTGCACCACCGCATCTGATCAGAGCATCGCGTCGGGCGCGAGCGGGCCGATCAGCTTGAGCAGCCACTGCATGCCCAGGCCCGCATCGGGCTCGAAGCGGGTGCGGATGGGTGGGCCGTCGGGCGCGTGCCAGACCAGCCGGCCGTCTTCTAGCGCGACGCGGTAGGCGTCCTGCTCCAGCACGGGCTTGGCCATGTCTTCGGCCTGGCGGGCGAGCGTGCCGCTGCGGATCAGCAGCGCGATCTCGCTGTTCTGCAGCTGCGAGCGCAGGTCCAGGTTCATCGAGCCGACCACCAGCAGGCTGTGGTCCAGCACCAGGGTCTTGGCATGCAGGCTCGCGCGCGAGGCGCCGACACTGCCGCCCGCGCCGGGTTGGCGCGGGGGGCTGCTTTCGGAGCCGCGGCGCGCCACGCGCGCCATGCCGGCCGAGCCGCCGGTCAGCACCGAGTCGCCCGCGCCGAGCTCGGCCCGCATCTCGTAGAGCTCCACACCCATCTCCAGCAGGCGCTTGCGGTAGCGCGCGTAGCCCACATGGGCCAACGGAGCATCGGTGGCGGCCAGCGAATTGGTCAGCACGCGCACGCGCACGCCGGCGCGGCGCAGTTGCGCGAACACGTCCATCATGGGTTCGCCGGGCACGAAGTAGGGCGAGACGATGAACAGGTCTTCGCGCGTGGCCGCCATCAGGCGCAGCAGGCCATCGACCACGGTGTCGTCCTGGCCTTCCTGTTCGGATGCGATCTTGTCGGCCTTGTCCACCAGCAGCAGCGAGGGGGCCCAGGTCAGCCGCGCGGGTGAGAGGTCCAGCGGCGATGCGCCGGGGTCGGCGTCGGGCTGGTCGAGCGGATCGTCGGGCTTCTTGAGCGCGTCGAGTTCGTCGGGGCTCAGCAACGATTGCACGGGGTAGGCGAGTTCGTTGTTCCAGTAGGCGTCGAAGCTGGCCGACATGGTGCGCACGATGCGGCCGGCGGCCAGCACGTCGAGGTCGATGAAGTTGCTCTCTTCGCCCTGGCCAAAGTAGGCGTCGCCGAGGTTGCGCCCGCCCGTGATGCCCACGGTGTTGTCGGCGATGAAGGCCTTGTTGTGCATGCGCCGCTGGGCCTGTTCGATGTTGCCCAGCGACCCCAGCAGCCGGCCGGCGAGCGAGCGCCGCGAACCGGGCAGCGGGTTGTACAGCCGGACCTCGATGTTGGGAACGAAGGCCAGCCGCAGCACCTGCGCGTTGGCGCCCGTGGTGTTGAAGTCGTCCAGCAGGATGCGCACACGCACGCCGCGCGCGGCCGCCTCGCGCAGGCGCTGCAGCAGCTGGCCGGTGCTGGGGTCGGCAAGGATGGCGTAGTACTGCAGGTCCAGCGTCTTGTCGGCCGCGTCGATCAGACTGAGCCGGCTGGTGTAGGCGGCTTCGGTTCCGCCCAGCAGCCGAAAGCCCGAACCGTGGCGTTGGCCGGTGCGGGCGATGTGTTCGGCCACACTGCGGCCCAGACGTGTGTCGTCGGCCTGTTGCAGGGCGTGGGAGACAGGGCGCTGCACCTCGGACGGCAGGCTGGCACAGGCGGTGAGGCACAGCGCCATCCACGCGATGAACAGCCGCAGGACCGACAAGGGGGAGGGCTGAGACTGGAGGCGGCTGGACTGCTGCATGGCGCCATGAAGGTAGCCATGCGCCGAAGCGGTGTCTGTAGGCGCAGCCGCTGCGCCATTGTGGGCTCAGCCCGCCTGGTCGAGGACTTCCCAGCGCTCCATGGCTTGCAGCAGTTCTTCGTCCAGCGTGCTGTGGCGCCGGGCCAGTTCAGTGGCGCGGGCGCCGTTGGTGGCGTAGAGGGCACCGCCGTCGAGTTCGGCATCGATCTGCTTCTGTTCGGCTTCCAGCGCGGCGATGCGGGCAGGCAGTGTCTCCAGCTCGCGTTGCTCCTTGTAGCTGAGTTTGCGGCGCGCCGGCGCTGCCGCGGCGGCGGTGGCACTGGGCTTGGGGGGCGCGGCGGGCTCTGGTGCGGCCGCGGTGGCGGCCTCGTGGGCGCGCACGCGGCGCGACTGGTCCAGCCAATCCTGCACCGAGCCTTCGTACTCACGCCAGCGCGCCGGCTGCTGCGGCGTGGGCTCGTGGGCGATGATGCTCGTCACCACGTTGTCGACGAAGGCGCGGTCGTGGCTGACCAGGAACACGGTGCCGGGGTAGTCCTGCAGCAGCTCCTCGAGCAGTTCCAGCGTGTCGATGTCCAGGTCGTTGGTCGGCTCGTCGAGCACCAGCACGTTGGCCGGGCGCGCGAACAGCCGGGCCAGCAGCAGGCGGTTGCGCTCGCCGCCAGAGAGCGAGCGGACAGGAGAGTTGGCGCGGGCCGGCGAGAACAGGAAGTCGCCCAGGTAGCTCTTGACGTGTTTGCGCTGGTTGCCGATCTCGATCCATTCGCTGCCGGGGCTGATGAAGTCCTCCAGTGTGGCGTCCAGGTCGATCGCATTGCGCATCTGGTCGAAGTAGGCCACTTCCAGGTTGCTGCCGCGGCGCACGCTGCCCTTGTCGGGCTCCAGCTCGCCCAGGATCAGCTTGAGCAGCGTGGTCTTGCCGGCGCCGTTGGCGCCCAGCAGGCCGACCTTGTCGCCGCGCAGGATGGTGGCGGTGAAGTCTTGCACGATGCTGCGCTTGCCGAACGACAGGCCGACTTCGGTCAGCTCGGCGACGATCTTGCCGCTGCTCTGGCCGGTGGCCAGGTCCATGCGCACGCGGCCCACCGCATCACGCCGCGCAGCGCTGGACGCGCGCAAGGCCTCGAGCCGGCCGATGCGGCTCTGGCTGCGGGTGCGCCGCGCTTCCACGCCTTTGCGCACCCAGACCTCCTCCTGGGCGAGCAGCTTGTCGGCCTTGGCGTTGATCACGGCTTCCTGCGCCGCCTGCTCTGCCTTGTCGCGCTGGTAAGTGGCGAAGTTGCCCGGGTAGGACATCAGCTGGCCGCGGTCCAGCTCGACGATGCGCGTGGCGACGCGGTCCAGAAAGCTGCGGTCGTGCGTGATGGTCACGATGCTGCCCTTGAAGTCGATCAGCAGTTCTTCCAGCCAGGCGATCGAATCGAGGTCCAGGTGGTTGGTCGGCTCGTCCAGGAACAGAACGTCCGGGCGGGCGACGAGCGCCTGCGCCAGCGCAACGCGCTTGCGCGTGCCACCCGAGAGGTCGCCCACGCGGGCGTCGGCGTCCAGGTGCAGGCGCTGCAGCGTCTCGGTCACGCGCTGCTCCCAATTCCAGGCATCGAAGGCCTCGACCTGCGTCTGCAATGCGTCCAGATCGATGCCGTCCGCGCCCGACAGATAGGCGTCGCGCGCGGCGATTGCCGTGGCGAGCCCGGCGCTGGCAGCGGCGAAGACGCTGTCGTCGGCCTGCAGCACGGGCTCCTGGGCGACAAACGCCAGCCGCAGGCCTTGCTGCACATGCATGGTGCCGTCGTCAGGTTTCTCGATGCCCGCCAGAATCTTCAGCAGCGAAGACTTGCCCGCCCCGTTGCGCCCGATGAGCCCCACGCGCTCGGCGCTTTCGAGGGAGAACTGTGCGCCGTCGAGCAACGCAACGTGACCGAACGCGAGATGCGCATCCAAGAGAGAGATCAAAGCCATAGGATGAAAATTATCCCGGCATCGTCACCTCGCGGCACGCGCCAGCACCACATCGTCGAAAAAAGTTTGCGGGAGCAGGACAAGCTGTTGTATAGTCGTGGGCTTCGCTGATCACTGCTTCAAACGCTGTGATCCACCAGCTCGGCCAAGCTGCTCGGCAGGTTGAAAAAGAAAGCGAAAAAA
>NZ_LMMT01000028.1 GCF_001422365.1 Pseudorhodoferax sp. Leaf265
GCGTTCGCCTCGGGAGTTCAGGCGGCAGCAGGCCACCGCAGCCGACCAGGCGCTTTATTGCGAATAGGGCGGGACCGGGAATACGGGGGCAACATCACAGGGACCAGGTGTGCGTGAAGGCGTTGAACTCCGCGCGCGGCGAGAAATACCCATCGCTGAACAACACCAGCGCGAAGTTGCTCAGCCCGAAGATGGACCCGATGCCCGCATACGCCGTCGTCTCGCTGAGCCATGACGACGGCACCAGCAGCGTGGTCGCCAGGCCGGTCAGCAGGACGCAGACCAGCAATGCAGGAAAGATGCGCACGATGCGGCGCGCATAGAAGCTCAGCAGGTAGGGGCCGAACCGATCGTCATGGCGGTGCGCCAGGCTGGCACTGACCACATAGCCGGAGATCACGAAAAAGACGTCGACCCCGGCAAAGCCACCGGGCAGGAACGACGCGCGCATGTGGAACAGCAGGACCGACAACACGGCCACGGCGCGCAGCCCGTCGATGCCTGGGATGTAGCCGTCTGCGGGCCTGGTAGTTGCCGTCATGAAAGCTGCGCTCCGCGCAGGAATGAACGTGGAAAAAGATGCATCTGCAAGTAGCAAAAAAAATGCCACCTTGCGGTGGCATCTCGTGGCAGAGCGCCGGCACGAACAACCTCGGCGTTCATGGCGACGGCGCCAACTTACTTCTTCTGCCGGTACTTGCGCAGCGCAGCGATCTGCGCCGCCATCACGGCCAGCTCGGACTGCGCCTTGGCGATGTCCAGCTCGCCCTTGGCGTTGCGCAGCGCTTCCTCGGCCGCAGCCTTGGCCGCGTTGGCTTTCTCGTCGTCCAGGTCCTTGCCGCGGATGGCGGTGTCGGACAGCACGGTGACCGCATTGGGCTGCACTTCGAGAATGCCGCCGGCCACGAAGATGAACTCTTCGCTGCCATCGGGACGCTCGATGCGCACCGAGCCGGGCTTGATGCGCGTGATCAGCGGCACGTGCCGCGGAAAGATGCCGAGCTCGCCGGCCTCGCCAGGCAAGGCCACGAAGCGGGCCTCACCCGAGAAGATGGACTCCTCGGCACTGACGACGTCAACTTGGAATGTCGTTGCCATGGGGTTCCTTCCAACGCCGATCAGGCGATCTTCTTGGCCTTTTCGAAGGCCTCGTCGATGGTACCGACCATGTAGAAGGCCTGCTCGGGCAGGTGGTCGCATTCGCCGGCCGTGATCATCTTGAAACCACGGATGGTTTCGGCCAGCGGCACGTACTTGCCAGGCGAGCCCGTGAACACTTCAGCGACGTGGAAGGGCTGCGACAGGAAACGCTGGATCTTGCGGGCGCGGGCCACGGCCAGCTTGTCTTCGGGCGCGAGCTCGTCCATGCCCAGGATCGCGATGATGTCGCGCAGTTCCTTGTAGCGCTGCAGCGTGCCCTGCACGGCGCGGGCCGTGTCGTAGTGGTCGGCACCGACCACCAGCGGGTCCAGCTGGCGGCTGGTGGAGTCCAGCGGGTCCACGGCCGGGTAGATGCCCAGCGAAGCGATGTCACGCGACAGCACCACGGTGGAATCCAAGTGGGCGAAGGTCGTGGCAGGCGAAGGGTCGGTCAAGTCGTCCGCAGGCACGTACACGGCCTGGATCGAGGTGATGGAACCCACCTTGGTCGAGGTGATGCGCTCTTGCAGGCGGCCCATTTCCTCGGCCAGCGTCGGCTGGTAGCCCACGGCGGAAGGCATGCGGCCCAGCAGCGCGGACACTTCGGTGCCGGCCAGCGTGTAACGGTAGATGTTGTCCACGAAGAACAGCACGTCCTTGCCTTCGTCGCGGAACGACTCGGCGATGGTCAGGCCGGTCAGGGCCACGCGCAGACGGTTGCCCGGGGGCTCGTTCATCTGGCCGTAGACCATGGCCACCTTGGACTCTTCCAGGTTCTCCAGGTTCACGACGCCGGAGTCGGCCATCTCATGGTAGAAGTCGTTGCCTTCGCGGGTACGTTCGCCCACACCAGCGAACACCGACAGACCACTGTGGGCCTTGGCGATGTTGTTGATGAGTTCCATCATGTTCACGGTCTTGCCCACGCCGGCACCGCCGAACAGGCCCACCTTGCCGCCCTTGGCGAACGGGCAGACCAGGTCGATCACCTTGATGCCGGTTTCCAGCAGTTCCTGCGACGGCGACAGCTCGTCGTAGGCCGGTGCCTTGCGGTGGATCGAGGCCGTCAGGGCCTGGTCGACCGGACCACGTTCGTCGATGGGGCTGCCCAGCACGTCCATGATGCGGCCCAGCGTGGCCTTGCCGACTGGCACCATGATGGAAGCGCCGGTGTTGAACACCACGGAACCGCGGCGCAGACCGTCAGACGAGCCCAGCGCGATGGTGCGGACCACGCCGTCGCCAAGCTGCTGCTGGACTTCCAGCGTCAGCGCCGAACCTTCCATCTTCAGCGCGTCGTAGACCTTGGGCATCTGGTCGCGCGGGAACTCGACGTCCACCACAGCGCCGATACATTGAACAATCTTGCCTTGTGCTTGAGCCATTGTTTGCTCCAAAAATTTTGAATCGGGTGGGCGTCAGACCGCAGCAGCACCCGCGACGATCTCGGAGAGTTCCTTCGTGATCGCCGCCTGACGCGACTTGTTGTAGACCAACTTGAGCTCGGCAATCACATTGCCGGCGTTGTCGGTCGCGGACTTCATGGCCACCATGCGTGCGGACTGCTCCGACGCCATGTTCTCGGCCACGGCCTGGTAGACCAGCGCCTCCACGTAGCGGACCAGCAGTTCGTTGATGACGGATTGCGCGTCGGGCTCGTAGATGTAATCCCAGCTGTGCGTGCTCGGCTTGGCTTCGGCCTTGGCCTCGTCGCTGATCTTCGCATTCGACAGCGGCAGCAGCGGCTCGATCACCGACTCCTGCTTCATCGTATTGATGAAGCGGGTGTAGCAGAGGTAGACCGCGCCGAGCTTGCCTTCGGCGTACGCATCGAGCAGCACCTTGACGGGGCCGACCAGCTTGTCCAGGTGCGGCGTATCGCCCAGATGCGTCACGTGGGCGACGACCTTGGCGTTCATGCGGTTCAGGAACCCCAGGCCCTTGCCACCGATGGCCACCGTCAGCGGCGTGCCACCGGCCGTCTGCACATCGCGCAGCTTGCCCGTCAGCAGACGCAGCAGGTTGGTGTTCAAGCCACCGCACAGACCCTTGTCGGTCGTCACGACGATGAAGCCGACGTCCTTGGCTTCATTCGTCTTCATGAAGGCGTGCGTGTACTCCGGATTCGCCTCGCCAAGGTGGGCCGCGATGTCGCGGATCTTGGTGGCGTACGGACGCGCAGCGCGCATCCGTTCCTGGGCCTTGCGCATCTTGGACACCGAGACCATTTCCATGGCCTTGGTGATCTTCTTGGTGTTCTCGACCGATTTGATCTTGCCGCGAATCTCTTTACCAGCAGCCATGCAAGACTCCTTTGCTTAGGTGATCAGGCAAAGGACTTCTTGAACGCGCCGATGGCGGCCGACAGCTCGGCTTCTGCGTCCTTGTCCAGGGCCTTCGTCGACTCCAGCTTGGCCAGCAGCGCGGCGTTCTTGTCCTTCAGGTAGGCGTGCAGGCCATGTTCGAACGGCAGCACCTTCTTGACGTCGATGTCGTCCATGAAGCCCTTGTTCACGGCGAACAGCGTGGCGCCCATCAGGCTGATCGGCAGCGGCGCGTACTGGGCCTGCTTGAGCAGTTCCGTCACGCGGGCTCCGCGGTCCAGCTGCTTGCGGGTGGCTTCGTCCAGGTCGGAAGCGAACTGCGCGAACGCAGCCAGTTCACGGTACTGGGCCAGGTCGGTACGGATACCGCCGGACTGGCCCTTGATGATCTTGGTCTGGGCCGAGGAACCGACGCGCGACACCGAGATACCGGCGTTGATGGCGGGGCGGATGCCGGCGTTGAACAGCGACGTTTCCAGGAAGATCTGGCCGTCGGTGATCGAGATCACGTTGGTCGGCACAAAGGCGGACACGTCGCCGGCCTGCGTTTCGATGATCGGCAGTGCCGTCAGCGAACCGGTCTTGCCCTTGACTTCGCCCTTGGTGAAGGCTTCCACGTAGTCGGCGTTCACGCGGGCGGCGCGCTCGAGCAGACGGCTGTGGAGGTAGAACACGTCGCCGGGGTAGGCTTCACGGCCTGGCGGGCGGCGCAGCAGCAGCGAGACCTGGCGGTAGGCGACGGCCTGCTTGGACAGGTCGTCATAGACGATCAGCGCGTCTTCGCCGCGGTCGCGGAAGTACTCGCCCATCGTGCAGCCGGAGTAGGCCGACAGGTACTGCATGGCAGCGGATTCGGACGCCGAAGCGGCCACGACGATGGTGTATTCCATCGCGCCGGCCTGCTCCAGGGCGCGCACCACGTTCTTGATCGAGGACGCCTTCTGGCCGATCGCAACGTAGACGCAGGTCATGTTCTGACCCTTCTGGTTGATGATCGCGTCGATCGCCACCGCGGTCTTGCCGGTCTGGCGGTCGCCGATGATCAGCTCGCGCTGGCCGCGGCCGACGGGCACCATGGAGTCGATGGACTTCAGGCCGGTCTGCATGGGCTGGTCGACCGACTTGCGGGCGATCACACCAGGCGCGACCTTCTCGATCACGTCCGTCAGCTTGGCATTGACGGGACCCTTGCCGTCGATCGGCTGGCCCAGTGCGTTGACCACGCGGCCGATCAGTTCGGGGCCGACCGGCACTTCCAAGATGCGGCCGGTGCACTTGACGGTGTCGCCTTCGGAAATGTGCTCGTACTCGCCCAGAATCACCGCGCCGACGGAGTCGCGCTCCAGGTTCAGGGCCAGACCGAAGGTCTGCGCGCCGCTCGGCGTCGCCGGGAATTCCAGCATTTCGCCCTGCATCACGTCCGACAGGCCGTGCACGCGCACGATGCCGTCGGTCACGGAGACCACGGTGCCCTGGTTGCGGATGTCGGCGCTGACGCCGAGACCTTCGATGCGGCTCTTGATCAGTTCGGAAATTTCTGCGGGATTGAGCTGCATGACTCTTTCCTTATTCAATATTGGGAGACACCGTCGCCGACCGCATCAAGCGGTGAGCGCAGCTTTCATCTGTTCCAGGCGGGCCTTGACCGAGGTGTCGAGCACCTCGTCACCGACCACGGCACGGATGCCGCCGATCAGTGCCGGATCGATCTCGACCCGGGTCGTCAGCTTGCGGCCGAAGCGTTGCTCCAGCGTGGCCGAGACGTCCTGCAGCGCTTGCGCATCGATCGGGAAGGCGCTGTAGACCACCGCGTCGGACGCGCCCGTGGCGGCGTTCTTCAACGACCGGAACTGCGCCGCCGCTTCGGGCAGCGCAGCCAGGCGGTCGTTGTCGATCAGCACGCGCAGGAAATTCTTGCCCGCTTCGGGCAGGCCCTGCGGCACCAGTCCGGCGATCAGGTCGAACACCTGGGCAGGCGTGACCTTGGGGTTGGCAGCGACCTGCAGCAGTTCCGGCTGGCCGGCTACCGCCGCCAGCTGGTCCAGCCAGGCCTGCGCGCCGCTCAGGTCGGACGCGCTGGCCTTGAACAAGGCCTCTGCATAGGGACGCGCAATGGTCGCGAGTTCGGCCATGGCGTTCCTCAGAGTTCCGTCTTCAGGCGTTGCAGCAGGTCTGCATGCACGCCGGCATTGACTTCCTTGCGCAGGATCTGCTCGGCACCCTTGACGGCCAACACGGCGACCTGCTCGCGCAGGGCCTCGCGTGCACGCACGGTCTGCTGCTCGGCCTCGTCGTGCGCGGCGGCGACGATCTTGGCGGCTTCTTGCGTGGCGCGGCTCTTGGCCTCGTCGATGATCTGCTGAGCGCGGCGCTCGGCGTCGGCCAGGCGGCCGGCGGTCTCGTTGCGCGAGGCTGCCAGTTCCTGCTCGACACGCTGGTTGGCGGAGCTGAGTTCGGCCTTGGCCTTTTCAGCGGCCGCCAGGCCAGCTGCGACTTTCTGTGCCCGTTCATCCAGCGCCTTTGCAATGGGCGGCCACACGAACTTCATCGTGAACAGCACCAGTAGCAGGAAGACGACGGCCTGAACGAACAGGGTTGCGTTGATACTCACGTCAACACTCCTCTACTTCTAGGCGGGGCGTCGAACGCGGGATCAGGCGGCGGGCAGTGCTGCGATGAACGGGTTGGCGAAAGCGAACAGCAGGGCGATGGCCACGCCGATCAGGAAGGCCGCGTCGATCAGACCGGCCAAGATGAACATCTTGGTTTGCAGGTCGTTCATGAGTTCAGGCTGGCGTGCCGAAGACTCGAGGAACTTGCCACCCATCAGGGCAATACCGATGGAAGCACCGATCGCGCCGAGACCGACGATCAAACCACAAGCCAGAGCGACGAGACCGAGAACGTTTGCCATGATGACTCCTTAGATAAATGAAAAGGCAAGAGAAAAGAAACGAGATTTAAACCGCGGGCTCAATGAGCCTCATGCGCCTGACCCAGATAGATGAGCGTTAGCATCATGAAGATGAAAGCCTGCAGCGTGATCACGAGGATGTGGAACACCGCCCAGATGAAGCCAGCGACCACGTGACCCAACGTGAGTGCCATGCCGGAGAAGCTGAAGGCCATGGCGCCACCCATCAGGGCAATCAACATGAACACCAGTTCGCCTGCATACATGTTGCCGAACAACCGCATGCCATGCGAGACGGTCTTGGCAAGATATTCGATGCCCTGCATCAGCAGGTTGATGGGCCACAGCACGGGGTGGGCGCCGAAGGGAGCGGTGATGAGTTCATGGCCCCAGCCACCCAGACCCTTGATCTTGATGCTGTACAGGAAGCACAGAAACAGCACGGAGGTGGACAGGCCCAGTGTCGTGGACAGGTCGGCCGTCGGCACGACGCGCATGTAGGCGTGGTGCGGGTCGTGGCCCAGTGCGCTGTAGACATGGGTCCAGGCGCTCGGCAGCAGGTCGACCGGCAGCATGTCCATGGCGTTCATCAGGAAGATCCAGACGAACACGGTCAGTGCCAGCGGAGCGATGAACTTGCGGCTCTGCGCGTTGTGGATGTTGGCCTTGGCCTGGTTGTCGACCATCTCGACCAGCAGCTCGACCGCGGCCTGAAAGCGGCCGGGCACGCCCGAAGACACCTTGCGCGCGGCCAGCCACATCACGAAGCAGCCGATCACGCCCAGGATCACCGAGTACAGGACGGAGTCCAGGTTGATGACATTGAAGTCGACGATGGCCGTCTGCTTCACGGGATTGAGAGCCCAATCCACCTGCCAATGTTGCAAGTGGTGGACGATGTACTCACTTGCGGTCGGTGCGTGTCCTTCAGCGGCCATCTTCAAGGTCTCTTCAGTTCCGTTTTCAACAACTTCGGCCGAGCCACCAGGGCCAGCCAATACATCTTCAGTGCAGCCACCACACCGGCCAGCATGGCCAGCCAGTGCAGGTCTGCAACCAGCCACCAAGCCGCACCGAGCATCAGCACGCTCAGGCCCAGCTTCACCATCTCCCAGACCGCGAACCGCAGCATCGCTGCCTGCGAATTCGCGGGCGAGATGCGCATGGCCCGCACGAACAGCGCGGCAGGCAGGGCGATCGCCAGGGCGCCATACAAGGCGGACCAGGCGGCCGACCACTCGCGCACCCACAGCAGCGCAATGGCCGACACAAGCACACCCACACCCACTTGGGCCGCAATCACCCACCAGGGCGAGAGCACGGGATTTGCGTCGCGCAAGCGTTGCGCCTCTTCGGCGGTCAAGGGCTTGAAATCTGCGACTTCAGCGTCCATCTCGGATACAGGAGCTTGTTGGTTCATTTCTTATCGCTCCTGCTGCGCTGTGCTTCCAAGCCGCGCGGCGGGCAGCGCCTGGGCGCCATCTGCTGCAGCTTGTGAAGCCTCCCCCGAGAATTTCGCAAAGCCACTTATTATACGTAGAAACCCCTGACGCTCGAAAGCTTCACGCTTGCGGCGTTGCATTTGCGCCCGCATGACCTCCGCCACGCTCCCCGATTTCCTGTGCCATCTTGACGGTGCATTGCTGCCCTTGCGCGACGCCAAGGTCAGCGTACTCGACCGTGGTTTCATCTTCGGCGACGGCATCTATGAGGTCGTGCCGATCTATGGCGGTCGGCTGTTCGGCTTCGCGTCGCACATAGCGCGGCTGGCGCGCTCACTGGCGGAGATCGGCATCCCGAATCCACACGGCGAAGCCGCCTGGCGCGGCATCGCCGAGCAGTTGCTGGCGGCCTGCCCGCCCGCGCCGCTGCAGGCGCTCTACCTGCAGGTCACGCGCGGCGTCGCCATGCGCGAGCACACCATCCCGGACCGACTCACGCCAACCGTGTTCGCGATGCTCAATCCCATGAAGCCGGTGCCCGACGCCGCCCGTGCCGCCGGCGTGGCCTGCGTGACGGCCGAGGACTTTCGCTGGAAGAAGGCCCACATCAAGAGCACCAGCCTGCTGGGCGCGGTGCTGGCGCGCCAGATCAGTGCGCAGGTCGGTGCGACCGAGACCGTGATGTTCCGCAACGGCCTGCTCAGCGAGGCCTCGGCCAGCAATGTCTGGATCGTGCAGGACGGCCGGCTCAGCGGCGTGACGCCCGACGAACTGGTGCTGCGCGGCATCCGCTACGGCGTGATCGAGCAGCTGTGCCGCGAAGCCGGCATCGCGTTCTCGCTGCGCGCCATCACACGCGAGGAGGTATTCGCCGCCGACGAGGTGCTGCTGTCCTCAGCCAGCAAGGAAGTGCTGCCCGTCACGCAGCTGGACAGCCGCCCCGTTGCCAATGGCCGACCCGGCCCCATCTACAAGCGGCTGTACGCGCTTTACCAGCAGGTCAAGGCTCGCGCCGAATAGAAAGCCCCGAATGAACGAAATCCCCGACACCCCGCAACCCGAAGCGCGCAAGGACTCGCTGATCGACTACCCCTCGCCGTTCCCGATCAAGGTCATGGGCACCAAGGCCGATGGCTTCGTGCATGCCGTGACCGCCATCGCGCGCCAGTTCGACCCGGCATTCGACGCCAGCACGGTCGAGCTGCGCGAAAGCAAGGGCGGCAACTACCTGGGCGTGACGGTCACGGTGACCGCCACCTCGCGCGAGCAACTCGACGAGCTCTACCGCACGCTGAGCACGCACCCCATGGTCAAGGTGGTGCTGTAAGCACGTGTCCGTGATCCGCATCGAGCAGCGGGGCCTCGTCGACTGCGCCGCGGTGTGCGCCGAGATGCAGGCCTTCACGGCCGCACGCGGCGCCGACACGCCCGACGCGCTCTGGGTCTGCGAGCACCCGCCCGTGTTCACCCAGGGCCTGGCCGGCAAGCCCGAGCACCTGCTGCTGCCGGGCGACATTCCGGTGCTGGCCACCAACCGCGGCGGACAGGCCACCTACCATGGGCCCGGCCAGGTCGTGGTCTATCCGCTGATCGACCTGCAGCGCGCCGGCTACTACGTCAAGGAGTACGTGCACCGCATCGAGGAGGCCGTGCTGCGCACGCTGGCCCACTTCGGCGTGACCGGCCACCGCGTGCGCGGTGCACCGGGCATCTACGTGCGGCTGGACGACCCCTTTGGCCACGCCCGGCTGGAACCCACACCCGACGGCGAGGAGCCGCGCTTCATCGGCCTGGGAAAGATCGCCGCGCTGGGCATCAAGGTCAGCCGGCACTGCACCTACCACGGCGTGGCGCTCAACGTGGCCATGGACCTGGAGCCCTTCGGCCGCATCAACCCTTGCGGCTATGCCGGACTGCAGACGGTGGACCTTTCTACAATCGGCCTCCCCATCACCTGGAACGAAGCGGCGTCGGTGCTGAGCAACAAGCTCGCCACCCACCTCGCCCCCTGACCGCCATGAGCAGCACCGAAGTCGTCCGCGACGCGCAAGACGCCGCCAGCTACAACGCATCCGCCAAGCAGAAGGCCGCGGCCAAGCTCTCGCGCATCCCGGTCAAGGTCGAGCAGGCCGAGACGCTCAAGAAGCCCGACTGGATCCGCGTGAAGGCCGGCTCGCCGACCACGCGCTTCTACGAGATCAAGCAGATCCTGCGCGAGAGCAACCTGCACACGGTCTGCGAGGAGGCCTCCTGCCCCAACATCGGCGAATGCTTCGGCAAGGGCACGGCCACCTTCATGATCATGGGCGACAAGTGCACGCGGCGCTGCCCGTTCTGCGACGTTGGCCACGGCCGCCCCGATCCGCTGGACGCGGACGAGCCGCTGAACCTGGCCAAAACGATCGCCAAGCTGCGCCTCAAGTACGTGGTCATCACGAGCGTGGACCGCGACGACCTGCGCGACGGTGGCAGCGGCCACTTCGTCGAATGCATCCGCCAGACGCGCGCGCTGTCGCCGACGACGCAGATCGAGATCCTGGTGCCCGACTTCCGCGGCCGCGACGACCGCGCGCTGGAGATCCTCAAGGCCGCACCGCCGGACGTGATGAACCACAACCTGGAAACCGCGCCGCGCCTGTACAAGCAGGCCCGCCCCGGCAGCGACTACCAGTTCAGCCTGAACCTGCTCAAGAAGTTCAAGGCCCTGCACCCCAGCGTGCCGACCAAGAGCGGCATCATGGTCGGCCTGGGCGAGACCGACGAAGAGATCCTGCAGGTCATGCGCGACATGCGCGCGCACGACATCGACATGCTGACCATCGGCCAGTACCTGGCGCCCAGCACCAGCCACCTGCCGGTGCGCCGCTACGTGCACCCGGACACCTTCAAGATGTTCGAGGAAGAGGCCTACAAGATGGGCTTCAGCCACGCCGCCGTGGGCGCCATGGTGCGTTCCAGCTACCACGCCGACCAGCAGGCCGGCCACGTGCTGGCCGCCCACTGAGCCAGCAAGGGCGTCTCAGCCCTTGGCCAGCAGCGCGGCCGGGTCGTCGGCCGCGAGCACCTGCTGCGCCCAGGCCGCCAGCTTGCCGGCATCGGCGCGCAGCACCTCCTGCTTGACCGCCAGGATCTGCGCCGGGTGCATGGAGAAACTGCGCAGGCCCAGACCCAGCAGCAACCGCGTGAACTGCACGTCGCCCGCCATCTCGCCGCACACGCTGACACCCTTGCCCTGGGCGCGGCATTCCGCGATGGTGTCGGCCAGCAGGCGCAGCACGGCCGGGTGCAGTGGGTCGTACAGATGGGCGACCGACTCGTCCGCGCGGTCGATGGCCAGCGTGTACTGGATCAGGTCGTTGGTGCCGATCGACAGGAAATCGAAGTACTTGAGGAACAGCCGCACCGTCAGCGCAGCGGCCGGCACCTCGATCATGGCGCCGAGTTGCACGGCGCCATGGGCCGCACCGCGGTTGTCGAGTTCGGCGCGCGCGAAGTCGATCAGCGAGAGCGTCTGCCGGATCTCGCTGCCATGGGCCAGCATGGGAATCAGCAGGTGCACCGGGCCGTGCACGGCCGCGCGCAGGATGGCCCGCAGTTGGGTGCGGAACATGGCCGGGTCGGCCAGGCTCCAGCGGATCGCGCGCAAGCCCAGCGCCGGGTTCAGGTGCGCATCGTCCTTGGCCGCGCGATCCAGCGGCTTGTCGGCACCCACGTCCACCGTGCGGATCGTGACCGGCAAGCCCTCCATGCCCAGCACAGCGCGGCGGTAGGCCTGGTACTGCTCTTCCTCGTCGGGCAGATGGCCCTGGCGGCCCATGAACAGGAACTCGCTGCGAAACAGGCCGACACCGGCGGCCCCGCCCTTGAAGGCGCCTGGCGCGTCCTCGGGCATCTCGATGTTGGCCAGCAGTTCGATGCGCTCGCCATCCAGTGTGATGGCCGGGGTGTGGCGCAGGCGCGCCAGGCGTTCGCGCTCGAGCTCACCCTGGCGCTGCTTGAAGCCGTACTCGGCCAGGATGATGGCCGAGGGGTCGACGATGACCACGCCGGCATCGCCATCGATGATGACCCAGTCGTCCTGGCGCACCAGCTGGCTGGCCGCGCGCGCACCGACCACCGCCGGGATGTCCATGCTGCGCGCCACGATGGCGGTATGCGAGGTCTTGCCGCCGACATCGGTCACGAAGCCCGCGAACACGCTCTGCTTGAACTGCAGCATGTCGGCCGGCGACAGGTCGTGTGCGATCAGCACCAGCGGCACGTCCACGGTGTCGTCCAGCAGCAGGTCCTGCTGGGTCTTGCGGCGTGGAGCGGTCGGCGGCGCCACGGGCGAGGCCACACCCTTCATGTAGCGCAGGATGCGCTCGACGACCTGCTCGAGGTCGGCCTTGCGCTCGCGCAGGTACTCGTCCTCCATTTCGTCGAACTGGCGGGCGATGATCTCCAGCTGTGTGGTCAGCGCCCATTCGGCGTTGTACAGGCGGTCGGTGATCCAGTGCTTGACGCCGCTGGTCAGAGCCTCGTCCTGCAGCAGCATGAGGTGCACGTCCAGCATGGCCGACAGCTCGTGCGGCGCATCGTTGGGGCCCATCTGGGCCACACTCAGCTGCAGCCGGTGCAGCTCGTCGATGACGGCGTTGCGGCCGGCGCGCAGCCGGTCGATCTCGCCGGCAATGCGCTCAGGCTCGATGAAGTAGTGCGCCACCTCGACGCGGCTGGACGCCATCAGCACCGCGCGGCCGATTGCCACCCCGCGGGCCACCGGCAGGCCGTGCAGGGAGAAGGTCACCGCATGCCCCGCATCGCCGCGCTCACGCGGCTTCGCCGAACTTGTCGGCGATCAGCGCCAGCACGGCGTCCATGGCTTCCTGCTCCTGCGGCCCGTCGGTGTCGATCACCACGGTGCTGCCCAGGCCGGCGGCCAGCATCATCACGCCTATGATGCTCTTGGCGTTCACGCGCCGCTCGCCCTTGGCGATCCAGACTTCGCACGGAAAACTGCCCGCCAGCTTGGTCAGCTTGGCGGACGCGCGGGCGTGCAGCCCGAGCTTATTGTTGATGCTCGTGGTGGCTTTGATCATTCCTCTTCCTTGCCTGGTTCTGCGGCGCTGTGATCGCCACCTGCATGACCCCTTGCGTGCCGCCCACCAGGGCACGCGCGACGAGCGCCTCCAGCGGCTCGTGCCGGTAGCTCACCGTGCGCAACAGCATGGGCAGGTTGACGCCCGCCACCAGCTTGCTGCGCACGCCGTCGACCAGCCGCTGGGCCACGTTGCAGGGCGTGGCGCCGAACACATCGGTCAGCACCAGGATGGGTGCATTGCCCATCTGCGCCATGGCGATGCGGGCCGCGCCGAAGGTCTCGTCGGGAGACACATGGGGCAGGACATCCAGCGCCTGCACGCCGCGCTCGCAGTCGGGGAATACGTGCAATGCGCACTGGCGCAGTGCGTGCGCCAGCGGCGCATGGGCGACGATCAAGATGCCGGTCATGACTGCAGGATTATGGTGCCGGCGCGAAACTGGAGAAAAAGCTCTCGGCCACCTCGGCGCGCGCCTGCGGCGCGAAGACAACGCCGTGCACGAGATGCAAGCCTGCCGCATCGGCCGTGGCGAACCACACCGCGTGCATGGCAACAGCTGCGCCATCGGCCCTGCGCCCTTCGGCAAGCAGGCGCAGGCCCGCGCCCAAGATCCCCACGCCAGACGGGGCCCAGGCCTGCTCCACCTCGGTGTGGGCTTGCACATGGGCCAGGACGGCGGCCTTCCAGCCCGCCAGCAACGGGGCTGCGTCCAGCCCTGCGGCAAGCGGCGCCTGCACATGCGAGACCGCGAAAGTGGCGCCATCGGCGTCGCAGCCCAGCATGCGCAGCGGCAGCTGACGCCCACCCATCGCGACCTCGCGTTCGGCGCGGTCGGGCTTGCAGGGCAGCAGCATGCGCAGCGGCATGCCCTCGATGCGGACCTCCCGCCAGTTCAATGCGGGGCTGCAGGCCAGCAGCACGGCCGTCAGCAGTGCCAAAGACCAGGGGCGGGTGCGCGTCATGGCGCGGATTATCGAGCGCGTGCACCAGGTGGTCGGCCCATTAAACTGAATGGCTGTCCATGACCCACGACGCAGACTCCAAGCCGGCAATGCCCGGCATGCCGCCCTTGCCGCCGCACCCGCCAGCGCCGGCTGCGAGGACGGCGCTTGCCCATGCCAGCCTGGCCGGCGCGGTTGGCGACGCACTCGGCCCGCCAATGGAAGAGGCACACGCCATCGTCCAGGAGTTCCTGCGCAGCGGCAAGATCGCCCGCGCCCAGCTGCAGCGGCTCGGCGCCGCGGTGGAAGACGGGCTGCTGGTCGCGCAGCAGAGCCGGCAGCTGGCGACACTGGCCGAGCCGCTGCGTGCGTCCACCGGCGCGGCGCAACGCCTGGACATCCTCGTGTCGCAGGCGCTGGCGCGGCAGATGCCCAGCCTGCAACACCACCGCGTGCAGGTGCGCCAGCACAGCGCATCGCCGGCCTGGGTGGCCATCGACGCCGAACTGCTGCAACGCCTGCTCGATGCAGCCATCGCCTGGTGCACCCGGCCCGATCACCGGCTAACGGTCTCGCTCGATGCCTCGGGCGACATGGCGATCGCGCTGCTGCGCCTGCGCCTGCGTGCAGACGGCGCCTCCCCCACCGGGCCGGACACGCGGCAGCGCCTGTCCTGGCATCTGCTGGAGACGCTGGCGCGTGTGACGGGCACCCGCCTGGCGCACCAGAGCCATGGCGACGAGACGGTGCTGACACTGGGCTTGCCGCAACTGCACGAGGTCGCCGCCGACCCCTTGCCCGGAGACCTGCTCACCAGCCAGGATTCGCTGGTGGGCAGCGCGGCCGTGCCGCTGCAGCACCAGCGCGTGCTGCTGATCACGCGGCACGAGGTGGTGCGCCTGGAGGTCGAGCATGTTTGCGAAAGCCTCGGCGCCCTGGTCGACTGGGTTGCGACCGGCACTGCAGCACAGCGCCAGTTCGCGCAGACCCGGGCCGACCTCGTGCTGGTGGATGCCCGCAACATCGACGCCGCGACACAGCGCCTGCAGCAGGAGCTTCAGGCGGCGGCGCCCGACATCCCATGGATCGAGATCGCACAAGACGCAGCCAGCGCGTCGCTGACCCAGTGGATGCGCGAAGACAGCCTGACGCTGCACAATCTGCGCAGCCAACTGGCCAGCACGCTGCTGTATGGCCTGTCGCGGGCACATGCGCGCTGAAATGCGCTTGCCCACAGAACTTTTCCGCCTTTGCCGAGCCGTTCTTCCGGTCCGCTCCCCACCGCCATGAAAAAGCTCTACTCCCTCGCTGCCGTCGCCGTCCTGTTGGCTGCGGGCGCATTCGGCTACCACGTGATGGCGACCTCCACGCCGGCGCCGGATGCCAGGTACGTGCTGCTCGATGGCAGCACGGTGGACACGCAGGCCATGAAGGGCCGCGTCACGCTGGTCAACTTCTGGGCCACGAGCTGCGTGACCTGCGTGGCCGAGATGCCGCGCATCATCGCCACACACGACAAGTACAACGCACAGGGCTACGACACGCTGGCCGTCGCCATGCAATACGACCCACCCAGCTATGTCGTGAACTTCGCCGAGACGCGCAAGCTGCCGTTCCGCGTGGCCATCGACAACACCGGCAGCGTGGCCAAGGCCTGGGGCGACATCCAGCTGACGCCCACGACCTTCGTCGTCAACAAGCGCGGCGAGATCGTCAAGCGCTACGTGGGCGAGCCCGACTTCGCCGAGTTGCACCGCCTGATCGAGAAGCTGCTGGCCGAGGCCTGAGTGCCGGCCACCCGGCAGGGCAGGGTTGGGGTTACACGAGTTGGGCCATGGGGCACGAGTCGCTACACTGGGCCGTGCCCTCGCCTGCCCGACTGCCGATGCCAAAGATCAGCATCATCCAGCCCGACGACCCTGCGCTGCTGGACGCGACGCGTGAAATCTTCTCCGAGTACGCCGCCAGCCTCGGCGTGGACCTTCAGTTCCAGCAGTTCGATGCAGAGCTCGCCACGCTGCCCGGCGTCTACGCGTCTCCGCGCGGCACGTTGCTGCTGGCACTGGTCGACGACGCCGTCGCCGGCTGTTGCGCATTGCGGCCGCTGGACGATGCGGATTACGCCAACGCCTGCGAGATGAAACGCCTGTACGTGCGCAAGGCCTTCCGCGGCTTCGGCCTGGGCCGGCAACTGGCAGAGCAGGCCCTGGACGCAGGGCGCCGGGCCGGCTATGGCTGCGTGCTGCTCGACACCCTGGACGACATGGAAGCCGCGCGCGCGCTGTACGAGGAGTTGGGGTTCGAGGAAGTGCCGCCCTACTACCACAACCCGATCGCGGGCGCGCACTACCTCAAGGCCGAGCTCTGAACAAGCCCGGCTCTACGGCCATCAGCCCTGGACCTGCTTGAGCAGCGTGGCTGCGTCGCTGACCTCGAACTTGCCGGGGCCCTCCACATTCAGTGCGGCGACCTTGCCGTCCTTGACCAACATGGAATAACGGTTGCTGCGCAGGCCCATGCCACGCGCGGTCAGATCCAGCGTCAGGCCGGTGGCCTTGGCGAAATCGGCGCTGCCGTCGGCCAGCATGCGGATCTTGCCAGCAGTCTTCTGGTCGCGCGCCCAGGCGCCCATCACGAAGGCGTCGTTGACGCTCACGCACCAGATCTCGTCCACCCCGGCGGCCTGCAGCGCAGCCTGGTTCTCGACATAGCCCGGCACATGCTTGGCCGAACAGGTCGGCGTGAAGGCGCCCGGCAGCGCGAACAAGGCGATCGTCTTGCCCGCACTGGCCTTGGCCACGTCGACGGGGTTGGGGCCGATGCTGCAACCCTCGCCTTCGACCTCGGAATACTCCATCAGCGTAGTGCTGGGCAGGCTGTCGCCGACTTTGATCATGTGCGTTCTCCTCTTGGGGGTTGAAAAACAAAAACGGCCCACATTGTGGGCCGTTTTTCAAAGCTTGCTTTGCCGGGGTCACCGGCAAGCCGTCACAGCTCGGGGGCCTTCTGGACCAGGCGGGTCGCAACCCAGGTCTTGGTCTTGGAGATCGGCCGGCTTTCGGTGATCTCGATGGTGTCGCCCAGCTTGTACTCGCTCTTTTCGTCATGAGCGTGGTACTTGCTGGACTTGCCCACGATCTTGCCGTAGAGCTCGTGCTTGACGCGGCGCTCGATCAGCACCGTCACCGTCTTGGCGCGCTTGTCGCTGACGACCTTGCCGATCAGAGTGCGCTTGAGGGAGGGTTTGGCTTCCGTCATCGTGCTACTCCTTACTTCGCAGCCGCATCAGCGCTGCGCTTTTGCACCAGGATGGTCTTGGCGCGCGCGATTTCGCGGCGCGTGCTGCGCAACGTCGCGGTGTTGTTCAGCTGCTGCGTGCCCTTTTGCATGCGCAGACCGAAATGGGCCTTCTGCAGTGCCTTGACTTCGGCTTCGAGGCCGGCTGCGTCCTTGGCGTGCAGGTTCTTGCGGGATTCCGTGATCTTGGACATTCAGGTTTCCTCGCTCATTGGCCAATCATGCGCGTCACGAAGGTCGTGCGCAGCGGCAGCTTGGCAGCAGCCAGGCGGAACGCTTCGCGGGCGAGCTCTTCGGGAACACCGACGATTTCGAACACGATCTTGCCGGGCTGGATTTCGGCCACGTAGTACTCGGGATTGCCCTTGCCGTTACCCATCCGGACTTCGGCGGGTTTTTGCGAGATGGGCTTGTCCGGGAACACGCGGATCCAGATGCGGCCGCCACGCTTCACGTGGCGGGAAATCGCACGACGGGCCGACTCGATCTGGCGTGCCGTCAGGCGGCCACGGTCGGTGCACTTCAGGCCGAAGTCGCCAAAGGCGACCGAGCTACCGCGCGTGGCGATGCCCGTGTTACGGCCCTTTTGCTCTTTGCGGTATTTGCGGCGAGCGGGTTGCAACATGATTACTCTCCTTTACCGTCGGTCGCACCAGCGGCCGGCGCGGCTACCTTGCGGACGCGCTGAACGGTAGATTTCGGCGCATTTGCGCCTGCGGTTTCATTGGGGCGGTCGCCACCGTCGCGGCGGGGGCCGCGGTTGGCAGGACGGTCACCCGGGCGGCCATCGCGGCGCGGACCACGCGGACGACGCTCTTCCTCGGCACGCGGCTCCTGCACTGCGGGTGCATCGCCACGGCCCAGGGTGTCACCCTTGTAGACCCAGACCTTGACGCCGATGACGCCGTAGGTGGTCTTGGCTTCGGACACGCCGTAGTCGATGTCCGCGCGCAGCGTGTGCAGGGGCACACGGCCTTCGCGGTACCACTCGGTACGGGCGATCTCGATGCCGTTCAGACGACCGGCGGACATGATCTTGATGCCCTGGGCGCCCAGACGCATCGCGTTCTGCATCGCGCGCTTCATGGCGCGGCGGAACATGATGCGCTTTTCCAGCTGCTGGGTGATGCTGTCGGCGATCAGCTTGGCATCGATTTCGGGCTTGCGCACTTCTTCGATGTTGACTGCCACCGGCACGCCCAGCTGCTTGGCCAGTTCGCGCTTGAGGTTCTCGATGTCCTCCCCCTTCTTGCCGATCACGACGCCCGGACGTGCCGAGAAGATCGTGATGCGGGCGTTCTTGGCGGGGCGCTCGATGAGCACGCGCGAAACCGACGCGTTCTTCAGCTTGGCCTTCAGGTACTCGCGCACCTTGATGTCTTCGGCCAGCATGCCGGCGAAGTCATTGTTGCTGGCGTACCAACGGCTGGACCAGTTGCGGCTCACCGCAAGGCGGAAGCCGGTCGGATGGATTTTCTGTCCCATAGCTTTCCAGACTTCTTAGTTGCCAACCGTCACGTACACATGGCACGTCGGCTTGCTGATGCGGTTGCCACGGCCCTTGGCGCGCGCGGTGAAACGCTTGAGCGTTGCACCTTGCTCGACATAGATGGTCTTGACCTTGAGCTCGTCGATGTCGGCACCGTCGTTGTGCTCGGCGTTCGCGATCGCGGACTCCAGCACCTTCTTGATGATGACAGCGGCCTTCTTCTGCGTGAATTGCAGCGTGTTCAGCGCCTGATCCACCTTCTTGCCGCGGATCAGGTCCGCCACCAGACGACCCTTGTCGACCGACAGACGGACACCCCGCAGGACTGCACGTGTTTCCATGGTCATTCCTTACTTCTTCTGGACTTTCTTGTCCGCAGGGTGACCCTTGAACGTACGGGTCAGTGCGAACTCGCCCAGCTTGTGACCGACCATCTGGTCGGTGATGTAGACCGGAACGTGCTGCTTGCCGTTGTGCACGGCGATCGTCAGACCGATGAACTCGGGCAGGATCATGGAGCGACGCGACCAGGTCTTGATCGGCTTCTTGTCCTTGGTGGTCACGGCCTTGTCGGCCTTGGCAACCAGGTGATGGTCCACAAAGGGACCCTTCTTGAGAGAGCGGGTCATGTGCTATCCCTTACTTCTTGCGACGCGACACGATCATCACCTGCGTGCGCTTGTTGTTGCGGGTGCGATAGCCCTTGGTCAGGTTGCCCCACGGGTCGACAGGATGGCGACCTTCACCGGTCTTGCCTTCACCACCACCGTGCGGGTGGTCCACCGGGTTCATGACGACGCCACGAACGGTCGGACGGATGCCTTGCCAGCGGGTGGCACCGGCCTTGCCCAGACGGCGCAGGCTGTGCTCTTCGTTGGCGACTTCACCAATCGTGGCGCGGCACTCGATGTGGATCTTGCGCACTTCGCCCGAACGCATACGCACCTGGGCGTAGGCGGATTCGCGGGCCAGCAGCGTGGCCGAAGCACCGGCGGAACGCGCGATCTGCGCACCCTTGCCCGGCTGCAGCTCGATGCAGTGGATCGTCGAACCGACGGGGATGTTGCGGATCGGCAGCGTGTTGCCGGCGCGGATCGGCGCTTCGGCGCCCGACAGCAGCGTCGCACCGACTTCAACACCGCGCGGGGCGATGATGTAGCGGCGCTCGCCGTCGGCGTAGCACACCAGGGCAATGTGGGCGGAACGGTTCGGGTCGTACTCGATGCGTTCGACCTTGGCCGGAATGCCGTCCTTGTTGCGCACGAAGTCCACCACGCGGTAATGGTGCTTGTGACCACCACCCTTGTGACGGGTCGTGATGTGCCCGTTGTTGTTGCGGCCGGCCTTCTGGAATTGCGGTTCCAGCAGCGGCGCGTGCGCAGCACCCTTGTGCAGGTGGTCGCGCGTCACCTTCACCATGCCGCGACGGCCTGGCGAGGTGGGCTTCATCTTGATGACGGCCATGTTATGCAGCCTCCCCGGTCAGTTGCAGTTCCTGGCCCGGTTGCAGGGTCACGTACGCCTTGCGCACGTTGTCCCGGCGGCCCATGGACTTGCCGAAGCGCTTGGCCTTGCCCTTGGTGTTGACCACGGACACGCCTTTGACCTCGACCTTGAACAGCAGTTGCACTGCGGCCTTGATCTCGTGCTTGGTCGCGTCCTGCAGCACCTTGAAGGTGACGGCGTTGGACTTCTCGGCGACCATGGTGGCCTTCTCGGAGACGACAGGCGCAACCAGCACCTGCATCAGACGGCCTTCGTCGAATTGCTTCGTCTTGGAGGAGCTCATGCGAACATCTCCTTGAGTTTGTCCATGGCGGCCTTCGTCACCAGGACCTTCTTGTAATGCACCAGCGACACGGGGTCAGCGTAGCGCGGCTCGACAACCAGCACATTGGCCAGGTTGCGGGAGGCCAGGTACAGGTTCTCGTCGACTTCGTCGGCGATGACCATGACCGAAGAGGCCAGGTTCAAGGCCTTCAGGCGCGTGGCCAGAGCCTTGGTCTTGGGCGAATCCACCGTCAGCGATTCAACGACAGCCAGGCGGCCTTCGCGGGCCAGCTGCGAGAAGATGGACGCCATGCCGGCGCGGTACATCTTCTTGTTGATCTTCTGGGTGAAGTTCTCATCCGGCATGTTCGGGAAAATCCGACCGCCCCCACGCCACAGCGGCGAGGACGTCATACCGGCACGTGCGCGACCCGTGCCCTTTTGCTTGAAAGGCTTCTTGGTCGAGTGCTTGACCTGCTCGCGGTCCTTCTGCGCACGCGTGCCCTGGCGGGCGTTGGCGCGGTAGGCCACGACGATCTGGTGCACCAGGTCTTCGTTGTAGTCACGACCGAACACGGTGTCGGGCACGTCCACCTTGGACGCGGCCTGGCCTTGGTCGTTCAGGAGTTCGAGCTGCATCAGTTCGCTCCCTTTTCAGTCTTGGCCTTGACGGCCGGACGCACCGTGACGAAACCGCCCTTGGAGCCGGGCACTGCGCCACGGATCATCAGCAGCTGGCGCGCTTCGTCGACGCGGATCACGTCGAGGTTTTGGGTGGTGACGGTGTCGTCGCCGAGGTGGCCCGACATCTTCTTGCCCGGGAACACGCGGCCCGGGTCCTGCGCCATGGAGATCGAGCCCGGCACGTTGTGCGAACGACTGTTACCGTGCGATGCGCGCTGCGAACCGAAATGGTGACGCTTGATGGTGCCGGTGAAGCCCTTGCCGATGGTCGTGCCTTGCACGTCCACCTTCTGGCCCACGGCGAAGAGTTCGGTGACGGGCAGGGTCGCGCCGGCAGCGTACTTCGCTGCGGCATCGGCCGTCACGCGGAATTCCTGGATGATTTCACCGGCTTCCACGCCTGCCTTGGCAAGGTGGCCGGCTTGCGGCTTGGTCACGCGCGATGCACGGCGTGCGCCGAACGTCACTTGCAGAGCGACGTAGCCGTCGTTCTCTTGGGTCTTGACCTGGGTCACACGGTTGTTGGACACGTCGACCACCGTGACGGGCACTGCATCGCCGTCGTCGGTGAACAAACGCATCATCCCAACCTTGCGTCCCAGCAACCCGAGGGAGTTGCTTTGACTCATTGTTTTCTCCGTGACTCCCACCACCCCGACTGCAATTGGCCGGGGTGTTTTGGCGTGGAAGATGGTTGATGATTCCCCACCCAAAATGGGCGGAGCCAAAAATTATAGCCCGGAGCTGCCGAAACGGCAACTCCGGGCCATGAGAGGTCGATCAGGCTGCGTTTATTGCAGCTTGATCTCGACGTCCACGCCGGCCGGCAGGTCCAGCTTCATCAGCGCGTCGACGGTCTTGTCGGTCGGGTCGACGATGTCCATCAGGCGCTGGTGCGTGCGGATCTCGAACTGGTCGCGGCTGGTCTTGTTGACGTGCGGCGAACGCAGGATGTCGAAACGCTTCATGCGCGTCGGCAGGGGCACGGGGCCCTTGACGATGGCGCCGGTGCGCTTGGCGGTGTCGACGATCTCGGCTGCGGACTGGTCGATCAGCTTGTAATCGAAGGCCTTCAGGCGGATGCGGATCTTTTGCTTGCTGCTCATGGTGTTCGCTCCGCTCACTCGATGATCTTGGCGACCACGCCGGCGCCGACGGTCTTGCCGCCTTCGCGGATGGCGAAGCGCAGGCCTTCTTCCATGGCGATCGGGTTGATCAG
>NZ_LMMT01000029.1 GCF_001422365.1 Pseudorhodoferax sp. Leaf265
CCCCCCACCTCCTCACCTCGATCAACCGTAGTGTCATTTGCTGGAACCAGAGGCCGGGATTGCCCCCGGCAGTGCAGTCACTTTCTCTTGTTTCGCCAAGAGAAAGTAACCAAAGAGAAGGCGACCCCGGTCCCCACGACCCTCCGCTTGCGCTCCGGGCAACCTGCGGTGCTCGCGGCCTGGGCGCATTGCACAACTCGCACCGTTCACTTCGTTCACTCAGCTCGAACAAGTGCAATGAGTCAGATGTTGAAGCGCGAGGTTCCCCGCGCCGCCCAGTCCACTGCGCTCCTCGGCGTGGGCACAGGGGCCCCGGGGAGCGGGAACCGAATCGGGCCATCGCTGCGCTCGGCCCACCTCATGGGCCTGGAGCACTGACATGGACGCCAACGGCCAACGCTTCTGGCTGCTCGGGGAGTCCGCGCACTTCCCGTCGCACGCCCACACCACGTGGGACGCCGACTGCCGCCGCCTGCGCCTGGCCTCCGAACGCACGCTCACGCCCGCGCTGCCCCCCGCCACCGCCTTCACCGCCGCGCAGGAGGCGCTCGAACGCATCCCCCGCGCCGTCGACACGCTCGAATGCGTGGCCCGCTGGGACGCCGACAGCGGCGCCATCCTGGTGCGCAGCGTGCTGCCCGACGAGGCCGTGCTGCTGGCGCTGGACGCCACGCCCACGGACCTGTGCAACGGCGCCGACGGCGTGCTCTACATCCTGCTGCCCGGCGCCGTGCTGCTGCACGACCTGCGCGGCCGCTGGGCCGACGCGCGCATGGCCCTGCCCGGCTTCACGCCCTGGCGCGCCGCCCCCGCGGCCGACGGCGGCGTGTGGCTCATGGAACGCGGCACCGGACGGCTCGCGCGGCTGACGGGCCGGCCGCGCCGCACCGAGACACCCCAGCCCGACGACTACGACCCGCGCGTGTTCCGCCCCAGCCCCGAGAACGCCTGTGCGCCGCAGATCCGGCTGCTGGCCGGCCCGCCTGGCGACGGCAGCGAGAACGCCGTGGCGCTGGCCAGCGGCCCCGACGGCGCGCTCGCGCTGCTGAGCTGGGCCACCGACGGCGCGCCACGCCTGCGCCGCTGGCGCGCCGAGGCCCAGCACTGGGACCTGCCTCACGCGCCGCAGGGCGCGGCCTACGCCCATGCGCTGGCCTGGCTGGCGCCCGACCGCATCGCCCTGCGCGTGCCGGGCCGGCGCGACGCACCGGCCTGGCAGCTCGGCGCCACGCCCGGCCCGCTCGCGCCGCTCGGCGAGGTCTACCCGCTCGCACCCGACGCCCTCGAGGCCCCGTTCTGCAACGGCCCCGTGCAGCCGCCCTGCTACCCCGTCGGCACCGCCGGCGCCGAACCGCTGCATGCGCTGTCGCTGCACCGCTTCGCCGCCCAGGGCGAGGCGCGCAACTATGCCGACAGTGCCACCGGCCTGGTGGCGCGGCTCATCGACAGCGGCGACACCACCACCGTCTGGCACCGCCTGTTCGCCGAAGCCGTGCTGCCGGCCCACACCGGCTTCGTCGCCTGGCTGGCCGCCACCAACGAACCGGCGCCGCCGGCCGACGACGACCGGCTGGCCTGGCACGCCCACCTGTTCGGCAGCATGGCGCTGGCCGAACCGCAACTGCCCCAGGCCGTCTGGGAACCCCTGCCCAGCGAACTGCCGCACCACCCCGGCCTGCTGGGCGGCGCCAGGGAACCGGGCCGCGCCGGCCTGTTCTCGGTGCTCGTGCAGAACAGCCGCCAGCGCGTGCGCACTCTCGCGGGCCGCTACCTGTGGCTGCGGCTGGCGCTGCAGGGCGATGGCCATGCCACGCCCGAGATCGCCGCGCTGCGCGTCTGGGGCAGCCGCTTCTCCTACGTGGACCACTACCTGCCGCGGCTGTACCGCGAATCGCAGTTCGGCAGCGCCGCCAGCGCGCCCGGCGAGCGGCTGGCAACCATCGACCTCGTGTTCGGCGACGCGTTGGATGCCGCCGATGCGGGCGACGTGGCGCTGCGTGGGCGCCTGCTGCTCGAGCAGGTCATGCTGGGCGCGGCCGCCAGCATCGCGGTCGAGCGCGCCGGCCAGGCCTGGCTGCTGCAGGACGGCGCCAGTGCCTGGCGGCTGCGCCGCGAGGCCGACGGCATCGCCATCTACCGCCCGCGCGCCACGCCGGCCGACTTCAACGCGCGCCTGCTGGCCAACTTCGAGGGCGTGCTGACGCGGCTGGAAGACCGCGTGGCCCACGCCCACCTGCTCAGCGACCCGGCGCTGGCCGACGACGGCCGCCTCGACTGGCTGGCCGGCTGGATCGGCGTGGCCTTCGACCCCGCGCTGCCGTCCACGCGCCGGCGCGACTGGCTGCGCGGCGCGCCCGACCTGGCGCGCTGGCACGGCACGCGGCGCGGCCTGCAGCTGGCGCTGGACATCGCCACCGGCGGGGCCGTGCGCGGCGGCGAGGTGCTGGTGGTGGAGGACTTCCGGCTGCGTCGCATCCTGGCCACGCTGCTGGGCGTGGACCTGGCCGACGAACACGACCCGCTGCTGCCCGGCCTGCAGGTCAGCGGCAACTCGGTGCTGGGCGACACGCTGTTCGTCGGCGAGCAGGCACGCGCCGAACTGGCCGCGCTGTTCAACGCCGGCCAGTTCGGCGTGGCCGGCGAGCAGGCCGCCCTGGCCTTCGATGCCGAACTCGCGCACCGCGCCACCGTGCTCGTGCACCAGGCCGTGGAACCGCAGGACCTGGGCCTCATCCGCCGCATCGCGCAGCGGGAGGCGCCGGCCCACGTGGAGCTGCGCGTGGCCCAGGCCAGCTGGCCGCTCCTGGTCGGCATCGCCAGCCTGGTCGGCGTGGACACCTACCTCGGCCCGCCGCGGCTGCCGCGCCCGGTGCAGGTGCAGGCGAGCGGCCTGGGCCTGGGCGACTTCCTCGTCAGCGCCGCCGTGCTGGACCCGCGGCTGGCCGGCGCGCCGGCCACCGCGGCGCCCGAGGCCGATGCCGGCCCCCCGCAGCGCGCGCTGCCCGGCGCCAGCTTCTGGCTGGACGGCAGCGGCTCGCGCGCCGCGCCGGGCCGCCAGATCACCGCGTACCGCTGGCGCTGGCTGGCCAGCACCGATCCCTGAACCCGCAACCCCTAGGAGCGCACCATGGCTGAATTCACCCCCGGCGTCGAGATTTCCACCGAAACGCCGACCATCGAGGTCACCGTCGGTCCCAACAGCCCGATGCCGATCGGGCGCCAGACCTTCCGGCTGGTCGTCGTCGACGATGCGGGCAACATGTCGCAGCCCGACCAGGTCGTCATCATCATTGCCGACCAGGACGCGCCCACGGCCGTGATCCGGGGGCCGCGCATCGCCGCCGCTGGCAAGAGCTTCGAGCTCGACGGCTCGGCCTCCTTCGATGCGGGTGGCGGCAAGGTCGTCAAGTACGTCTGGACCTACATGGGCCCCGTGACCTGAGCCCGCCGCGCTCCAGGCACCATCCCCGCAGGAACTGAACCATGGCCCAGTTCGCCATCGGCCAGGCCATCACCACGGACACGCCGGGCGTCACCGTCGATGCCGGGCTGGCCGTGGGCAGCCACCGCTTCAGCCTCGTGGTGCTGGACAGCGCCGGCCTGCGCAGCCGGGTGGCCGACGTACTGGTGGTGCAGATCCAGCGCTTGGTGGTGCCCGACCGGCCGGTCCCGATACCGGTCGATCCGGTCCGGCCCATCCCCACGCCGATCGACCCGGTCAGGCCGGTGGTCACGCCGGTCGTGACGCCGGTCATCAACCCCGTCAATCCCCCCGTCGTGGCCCCGGTGCGTCCGGTCGTCACGCCCGTGCGTCCCGTGCGGAGCCCCAAACCGAGGAGACCGCGATGAGCATCCTGGCCCCGGACACCGATCCGCTGCTGGCCCGGCCGAACGCCGACCGGCTCGCCTACGCCACCGGCATGCTGCTGGACGCGCAGGACTTCAGCGACGAACAGACCTACCACCGCGGCCGCCTCGCGCGCGCGCTGGCCTTCCTGGCCGGCCCCGGCACGCTGGCCGGGCTGCGCGTGGAGCATGTGCCCGGCAGCGCCACGCAGGTCGAGGAGATCCGCGTGCAGCCCGGCCTCGCGGTGGACCGGCTCGGCCGGCTCATCGAGCTGCCGCGCCCCGCCTGCCTGCGGCTGCCGCGCTGGTTCGAGGCGCTGGCCCCCACCGTGGACAACGGCGGCAGCGTGCCGCTGCAGGCCAGCTACGACGACGTGAGCGGCTTCGTCTCGCCGCGCTTCACCGCGTCCGGCACCGCGCTGCCCGCACGCGCGCTGGTGGCCGACGTGTTCCTGCGCTTCGTGGCCTGCCCGCGCGGGCTCACGCCCAGCTTCGCGCAGGGGCCGTTCGACGCGCTCAACGCCGTCTCGGTGGCGCGCCTGCGCGACGCCTACGAGCTGCAGCTGATCGCCCGCCCCGGCCTGGACACCGGCTACGACGGCCTGCCGCTTCCGCCCGGCGGCGCGGCGCTGGGCGACGCCACCGCCACACCCCAGGCGCGCCGCGACGCGCTGCAGGATGCGGTGCTGCTGGGCTGGTCCGCCAGCGGCCATGCCGGTGGCGCGGGCGAGGACGGTGGCCTGGAACCGGCCCCCGAGCACCCCGCCGCGCTGGCCGACCACAGCGCCGTGTTCCTGGCCCGCGTGCTGCTGCCCGTGGACGGCGCCACGCCGCCGGCCCGCACCGACGCCCTGCCCCTGGTGGACAACTGGGGCCGCCGTTTCCTGCCCCCCGCTGCGCTGTTCGCGCAGTGGGCGGGTTCATGACCATGAACACCCCCAGTCTGCGCGCTGCGCGCTCCGCCAACCCCCTCAAGGGGGCGCCGCCAGCGGCCTGGCAGAGCCAGTTCCGCGGCGTCTGCTGGCATGGCCTGCTCCGCGGCCCTCGGTACAGCGGCAAGGCCAACGGCCTTGGCCGATGCAACGGATCTACGAATAGGAGGACGAGGCCATGGCCATCAACCTGACCCAGGGCGCTGCCCGCGAACGCATCGACCCGGCCGAGGCGCCGGAACTGCGCCAGCGCGGCGTGCTCGTGGAAGACGCGCGGCGCGAGCGCCCGCGCTACTTCGACGGCCGCTTCCTGGCGGCGCGCGACCTGGTGCGCGACCAGCAGTACTTCCTCACGCGCGAAGCCGACCTGGGCCGCGCGGCCGGCAGCGGCGTTGCGCATGGGCTGGACGTGGCGCGCGGCGCGACGCAGCAGAGCATCACGATCGCCGCCGGCGACGGCATCACCGGCGCCGGTGAATTGGTGCTGCTGCCGCGCACGCTGGAGCTGAACCTGGCCGACATCCCGCTGGCGGAGCAACTGTCGGCGCGCTTCGGCCTGTCGCGCCAGCCGGCCGCGCCGCTGCGCAGCCGCACCGGCCTGTTCGTGCTGGGCCTGCGGCCGGTGGAGTTCACGGCCAATCCCATCGGCGCCTACCCGACCACGCTGACCGGTGCGCGCACCGTGGAGGACGGCGACGTGGTCGAGGCCACTGCCGTGGTGCTGATCCCCTGGCAGGACGACGGCGCGGCCGACGCGCTGGACGCGCGCCGCGGCACCGCCGCGCGCCGCATCTTCATGCAGCCCCAGGCGCCGGGCTGGTCGGCCAATGTGCTGCCCGTCGCCATGCTGGCGCTGCAGTCCAACAGCCTGGTCTGGATCGACGAGGCCCTGGTGCGGCGCGATCTGGGCGCCGACCGTGGCGACCTGCCCGGCCTCGGCCTGGCGCCACGCGGCCTGCGCCTGGCCCACCTGCTGCAGTACCAGACCCACCTGGCCGATGTGGTGGCGCAGCTGGGCAGCCGCAGCTTTCCGGCCGCCACGCAGTTCCCGGCGCTGCCACCGGCCGGGCCGCTGCCGCCCGGCGTGATCGACACGCGCGACTTCACGCAGCGCTACTTCCCGTCCGAGGTGGACGTGGACTTCTCCATCATCCCCGACGACGAACTGCCGGCCCTGGTCGAGGAGGCGCTGGCCCTGCCGCCCATCGACCTGCTGGCCAGCGAGGCCGCGCTGGACCTCACCGCCGTGCTGATCCTCGCGCCGGTGCCACGCGCGGAGTTCCGCGCCGTGCGCGCACGGCTCACGGCCGTCACGCGCGCGCTGCGCCCGGCCGCGCCCAACCTCATCGCGCAGCGCAAGCCGCTGGAGATCCTCACGCGGCTGCGCCTGCCGCAGCCGCTGCTGCCGGTCGACGTGGCCAACCCCTCGGACGCCGAATGGACGCGCCTGGCCCAGCTGCCCGGCCTGTGGTACGTGCGCCGGCGCAACCTGGCCTACCGCGACGACCTGGTCGGCCGGCCCGTGGCCGTGGCGGGCGGCGACGACGTGCCGGTGGAGCGCGGCGTGATGGCGCGCGTGGACGCGCTGGGCCTGCGCCCGGCGCTCGACCGTGTGCTGGCCGCCTCCAGCACGCGTGCCGCCGCCAACGTGGTGTCGCTGCTGGCCACGCCGCGGGTGGCCGCCTCGCCCACGCTGACGGCCGCCGCGCTCGGTGCGCTGAACGCCAAGGTCGAGGGCGCGCCGCAGATCGACCAGGCCCGTGTGCTGCGCGTGGGTGCCGAGCTCGCAGGTGGCGCCGGCAGCGGCCTGGAGAAGCTCGAGCGCGCCACCGGCAGCGCGGCCGTGACGCGCACGGCCCTCAGCAGCCTGGCCGGCAACGACCAGTGGCGCAAGCTCGACACCGCCGCGCTCAGTGCCGACAGCACGCGGCTGGCGCAGCTGGGCCAGCGCCTCACGCGCACGACGGGGGGGCCCGGCACCGCAGCGCCCGCGCCGCCGGTGGCGGAGCCCGCGAAGGCGCCCGCGCCGCGCAAGGCCGCAGTGAAGAAGACGCCCGTCAAAAAGGCCCCGGCGCGGAAAGCCGTGGCCAAGAAGGCGGCCAGGACGGGAGACGCACCGTGAGCACCACGCCCATCACCGGCGCGCTGGCCGGAGAGCGCGTCGTCGGCCTGTCGCCGGCCAGTGCCACTGAGGCCGCCAGCGACTGGCGCCGCCGGCCCAACGTGTTCCCGGGCCGCGCGCTGACGGCCGGCGCGCTGATGCAATGGCAGGCCTGGCAGGCCGGCCACCTCGCGCTGCGCGGCCAGGACTGGACGGCCGGCGTGGTCGACGGGCTGGAACTCTCGGTCCGGCTGCTGCCCGATGCCACCGGCTTCGACGCGGTCGAGCTGGAGATCGGCCGCGGCCTGGCCCTGGCCACCAGCGGCGAGGACCTGGTGCTGCAGCAGCCGCTGCGCTGCCGGCTGGCCGACGTGCCCGTGGTGGCGCCGGCCGGCTTCTTCGAAGACGGCAGCGGCGTCGGCCCCGGCACCGAGGGCGATCCCGCGACGCTGCGCACGCGCCGCATCGGCGCCGCGCTGGGCGCATTGGGCGAACCCGCCGAACCGGGCGGCGCGCCCCGCCCCGAGATTCCGGCTGCGCTGCCGGCCATCGGCGTGCTGGTGCTGCAGCCCGTCATGGCCGACCGCGCCAGCCTGGATCCGATGGACCCCTGCGAGCGCAGCGCCTGCGACGAAGGCAGCTACGGCGACGCCGCCGCCTTCGAGGACTGGCGCATGGGCGACGGCGCGCGCCTGCTCTGGTACGTCTGGCCCGGCGAGTGGCGCGGCACGCCGGCCGTGCCCGCCGTGCAGCTGCGCAATGCGCTGGCCTGGACCGTGTTCCAGGCCGAGGAGGCGCTGCCCGCCGGCCAGGTGCTGCCCTGGGAGGCCTGGGGCCAACCGCTGGCCCTGGTGGCACTGGACCCCGCCACACGCACACCGCTCTGGCTGGACCGCGCGAGCGTGGTGCGGCGCGGCGGCCAGGCCCGCGACGCGCGGCTGGTGGTCTTGAACGGCCGCCTGCGGGCCGACAGCCGCCGGCCCGCGCTGTGGCAGGCCCGCATCGAGCAGTTGGCCGAGCAGGTGGCCGCCAGCGGCGAGCCCGCGCCCGCCCCCGGAACGCTCAACGACGCCTTCGGCCGCTTCCTGCCGCCCGTGGGCCTGCTGCCGCGCAACGCCTTCGACGCGGCCGGACCGCGCAGTGCCTTCTTCCCGGTCGGCTTCGACGTCGATGCCGTGCCCATCCCGGTCGAGCAGCTGGACCTGGCGGTGCGCGCCAGCGCCGCGCTGGCGCCGCTGTCGGTCGATGCGGCCGAGAGCGTGCGCCTGCTGGTGCCGGTGCCGTTGTCGTCCTGGGAGCCCGGCCTGCTGCTGCCGGCGCGCATCGACCCGCTGTTCCAGCAGACGCTGGACGCGCACCTGCTGCGCCGCGCGCGCACGCTGGGCCTGCGCCAGGGCCTGCGCCAGCAGGCCGCCATGCTGGACCACGCGCTCAGCGGCAAGGTGCAGCCCGTGCCCGCGTTCAAGGACGACCCGCTGGCGGTCGAGACCGAGTCGCTCGCGCCCTGGGGCGAACCGCCCCCCGGCGGTGGCCACCGCAGCACCTTGCGCGCCGGCCTGCACCAGCACTTCTTCGACGGCGCCGCGCCGCCGTTCACGGTGCAGGACACCGAATCCCTGTTCTGCTGGGTCTGCCTGGACCCGGACAACCCGCCGCGCCAGCTGCAGCTGCGCTGGCGTGCGCCGGACGGCTGGGAGCACCGCGCCTACTGGGGCGAGAACCTGATCCCGGGCGGCGCAGACGGCACGGCCGCGCGCCTGCGCGTGGGCGACCTGCCCACGCCGGGCCAGTGGGTCATGCTGACCGTGGCGGCCAGCGCGCTGGGCCTGGCCGGGCAGAACCTGGACGGCATGGGCTTTGCGCTGTTCGACGGCCGCGCCGCCTTCGGCCTGACCGGCGCGCGCACGGCCGAGGTCTGGCGCAAGTGGTTCTGCAACTTCCTGCCGGCCGGCGCGCGCGTGCAGGGCGACGAGCCCTGGGACCTGCTCAGCGCCAACGACCTGTGGATGCCGTTCGAGCCGCAGCGCGGCGTGGAGCCCAGCCTGCCCGACCTGGAGGACGAGGCCGGCGACGGCGGCATCTTCGGCCAGCCCGGCACCGGCACGCCGGCCGCGCGGCGCCTGGCCATCCCCACCAGCGGCTTCAGCCTGGTCTACCCGCCGGCCACCGGCTGGCGCGGCCACAGCGTGGTCAACAACGCACCCGTCACGAACGGCCAGGGCGGCCTGGCCAGCATCACCATCGGCGCGGGCGACCAGTTCAGCAGCTGGATCTACCTGGACGAGCTGAACCCGCCAAGGGCGCTGTGGGCCGGCCTGATGCTGATGGACCTGCGCCCGGACGTGCCGGCCGCAGCGCGCATCCAGTACGCCTTCGGCTACTGGGGCGAGAACCGCCAGGCCGAGCTGGTGCGCACCGTGCCGGGCCTGGAGACGCTGAACGCGCGCACCCGGCGCGCCGGTGCGCTGCCGCGCTCGGGCAGCTGGGTCGAGCTGCCGCTGCGCCTGCCCACCGCCGCCGACCTGCCCAACGGCGCCTCGCGCTATGCCGTGCTCGGCATGGTGCTGACCGGCTACCAGGGCCAGTTCGCCGTCAGCGACCTGCTGCACCGGCCGCCGGCCGGCACCACGCAGCCCGCGCCGGCCCCGGTGCTGCTGTGGCCCACGAGCATCAGCGCCGACCCGCGGCCGACCACGGTGCCGCCCTACGCGCCGTTCCTCACGCCCGCGCCGATCCCTCAGCACAACCTGGGCGTGCTGACGCCCACGCCGTCCTCGCGCATCGGCACGGTCAGCGTCTACACCGAACTGGTCGGCGACCCGCTGCTGCTGCGCCTGTCCGACCACGAGCAGTCGCAGCTGCTGTTGCGCGGGCTGCAGGGCTTTGCCGACTACCTGCGCCAGCGCATCGACCGGGCCGACGACATCACCGACTTCGGTTTCGCCCACATGCAGGTGGACATGCACCGCATCCGCCAGCTGACCATGAGCGCGACCGACGCCGGCCGGCTCGCGATCTCGCCGACGCTGGCCGCGCTGGCCAAGTCCGACAGCGCGATCGAGGTGCAGAAGGAGATCGGGGCCTACATCGACCGCGTGCGCCAGACGGCCGCGGCCGCCGCCGCACCGCCGCCTGCGCCACCACCGCCCCCGCCTGCTCCCGCGCCCAGCCCCTCGCCGTTCCGGCCAGGCGTCTCCAGGCTGGCGGCCGACATCGGCGGCATCTCGGCCGTGCGCATCGGCACCATCACCGGCGCCAGCAGCGGCAGCCTGCTGGCCGGCAACACGCTGGCCGCCAGCGCGCTCGCTGCGCGGCCCGGCCAGGCGGCGCAGCAGGCCAACCTGGGCAGCAGCACCAACCTGGCCGCGCGCAGCGGCGTGGCCGCCGTCAATCGCCTGGCCGAAGGCGTGCTGGTCCAGCGGCCCACGGCGCCGCTCAACATCGTCTACGCCAATCCCGTCGTGGGCCTGTCGGAGATCCGCACCACGGCGCTGGCCGAGCGGCTGCGCAACCCGCCTTCGCCCGAGGCGCGCAACTACGCGCTGTCCAACCGCGCGCGCACGGTCACGTCGCTGCTGAACCTGCTGGAGACCTTCGCCGCCGAGGACAGCGGCGAGGTCCCCGCGCTGCTGCAGGACTTCCAGATCCCCGGACTGGCGGGCGACCCCTTCCTGGCCGGCCTGCCCGCCGGCACGCTGCAGCGCCCGCTGTCCGAGTTCCGCGGCAACACCACGCTGCAGGAGGCCCTGGCCCGTCCGCCCGCCGGCAGCGACAACGCGCTCGACGAGGCCACGCTGTTCACGCAGGCCGTGAGCCTGTCGGACACCACCATCGCCATGCTGCGCCGGCTGGAGGCACGGCTGACCGTCTACCGCGATGCGCTGAGCCGCTGCGAGACCGCGCTGGCCACGCTGCGCGGGCAGGTCGGCGCGATCGCTGCGCGCCAGGCCGAGGTCGCCAGCGCGCTGGCCGAGGCACGCCACGACGTGAGCGTCACGCGCGCGCTGCTGGCCGAGGAGACCGAGCGCATCGCGGCCGTCAACGCGCGCCGTGCCAAGGTGCTGGCCGAGGAGGTCAAGTTCATCGCCTACGTGCGCCCGCGCGAGGCCGACAACCTGCTGGCCACGCCCACCCATGCGGTCGATCCCGGCCTGGTGGAAGCGCCGGTGCCGGCCTGCCTGCGCGCCCACCCCGAGCCGCCCGAGGAACTGCTGGACATGCTGCGCGTGGTGCGCGAGGCGCCCGCGCCCTGGTTCGCGCAGGTGCCCCCGCTGCTGCAGCGGCTGGACAAGGTCGACCACCTGGTGCGCCTGCTGGACGGCGCCCAGGTGCGCGCGCTGGCCGGCCTGGCCCAGCCGCGCCTGTCGGTCCAGGTGCTGGCCGGCGCCAGCCGGCTGGCCACCGGCATCGCCCAGCTGGCCACGCGCCAGACCGAGGCGCTGGCGCCGCGCGTGGCCACGCTGCAGACCATGAACCTGAACCTGCTGGGCAGCCTCTCCTGGCAGGGCGTGCGCGACCAGGCCGCCCAGGTGGTCAGCTTCGGCGACCTGGCCGAGGGCGGCCACGGCCGGGCCGACGTGGCGCGCGCGGCCGCCGACGAACTCGACCGCATCCGCGGCGTGGCGGCCTGCCTGCATGCCGAGTTCAGCGGCGTGCTGCCGGCGATCCGCCTGCAGTGGGCCGAGCTGCTGTCCGAGTTCGACGCCGCGCCCAACCTGCGCAACCTGGCCAATCTGCCGCGCTGGGCCGAGATACCCTACCTGGACCGGCGCCAGATGCAGGCCTATGCCGACTGGCTGTTCGGCCAGATCGAGCCCGGCCAGCCGCAGGCCGTGGCCCTGGTCAACGACGTGGTGCGCATGTGCCTGCTGCTGGCCAGCCACGCGCCGGTGGACCGCATCGTGCAGGGCCGCATGGCGCGGCCCACGCCGGGCGTGCGCCCCGGCGTGCGCATCCCGCTCACGGTGCTGGACGCCACGCCGTTGCGCGTGGGCATGGCCGCGCTGCTGTACCGGGCCGACCAGCTGGTGGCGCGCGCCACGGTGGAAGACCTGGGCCAGGGCGAGGTGATGGCGCGCGTGGTGCACACCGAGCAGACCCGCGTGGACCTGGGCGACGACGTGCGCGTGCACTTCGACATGGCCACCACCGTGAGCCTGGCGGCCACGACGGCGCGGCGCACGCTGTTCCGGTGACATGGACTGCCCCGCCACCTCCCGCGGCCGAGCGAAGCGATGGCCCGAACACCAGGCCGAGCGCAGCGATGGCCCGGATCGGAATTTCCCCTGTGCCCCTGCCGAGGAGCGCAGCGCCATGGGCTGCGCGGGGAACCTCGCGCTTCAACATCTGACTCATTGCGCTTGTCCGAGCGTAGTGAACGCAGTGAACGGTGCGAGTTGCGCAATGCAGCCCATGGCGCGAGCACCGCAGGTTGCCCGGAGCGCTAGCGGAGGGACAGGGGCACCGGGGTCGCCTTCTTTTGCTTACTTTTCTTGGCGANTGGCGCGAGCACCGCAGGTTGCCCGGAGCGCTAGCGGAGGGACAGGGGCACCGGGGTCGCCTTCTTTTGCTTACTTTTCTTGGCGAGACAAGAAAAGTCAGTCGTCGTGCGGGGGCGAAATCCCCGCCTCCTCATTCGGATCAGCAAGTGGTGTGCATAGAAAACGCTGCTTCAAAACAAGCACCAGAGGCCGGGATATGCCCCCGGCAGTGCAGTCACTTTCTTTCGTTTCGCCGAAAGAAAGTAACCAAAGAAAGGGCGACCCCGGTGCCCCCGTCCCTCCGCTAGCGCTCCGGGCAACCTGCGGTGCTCGCGGCCTGGGCGCATTGCACAACTCGCACCACTCACTGCGTTCGTTCA
>NZ_LMMT01000030.1 GCF_001422365.1 Pseudorhodoferax sp. Leaf265
CCTGCCACTAAAAGCAGCAGGTTAGGGTTCTTACGTGGGTCAGATTTGGACGGAAATTACCCGTGGCGGTGGGTCAGTTCTGCGTGGAAATCAACACCTCAAGTATGTCGCCACGCTTAACAACGAGGCGCTCGGAGAGGACACCGACCCTGACTATGAGCTGAAGTACATCGATATCGGCAACGTGGACTCGTCTGGGCAAGTCCACGAGGTCGCTTCCTATCGATTCGCCGATGCGCCGAGCCGAGCGCGACGACGAGTGCGACACGGTGACGTGATCGTCTCGTGCGTTCGTACGTACCTACAGGCAATCGCACCAATCGAAAGCCCGCCGGACAACCTGATCGTCTCCACGGGCTTCGCTGTCGTGCGCCCGACCGAAGGCAGGCTTCGAGCCGGCTTCTGCAAATACGCGTTGAGGGAGCCCCACTTTCTCGCAGAAGTTGAGCGACGTTCGGTCGGAGTCAGCTACCCAGCCATCAATAGCTCCGATCTTGCTGCGATTCCGATTCCGGTGCCGCCAGACGACCTGCAGGTCCGGATCGAAACATTCCTTGACCGAGAAACGGTGCGGCTCGAGGTTTTAGTCGCTGCAAAGCAGCGCGTCCTCGACCTGCTCGACGAGAAGCGCAAGGCCATTATTGCCACGGCCGTCACGCACGGGCTCAACCCCAAGGTAGAGCTGCGCGATTCCGATGTGCCGTGGCTGGGCAAGATCCCAGCGCATTGGCGTTCGACTCGGGTCGGTAGGCTCTTCCGGCAGTCAAAGATCCTCGGACATCCAGATCTGACTGTCCTCTCCGTGTACCGCGAGTTTGGCGTCATTGAGCGCGCCTCGCGCGACGACAACGCGAACCGAGTGCCCGACGATCTCAGCAAGTATCAACTTGTTGAGGTTGGCGACCTCGTCATCAACAAGATGAAGGCGTGGCAGGGATCGTTGGGGGTTTCGGCTTTTCGAGGGATCACAAGTCCCGACTATGTGGTGTTCCGACCAGTCCACTCGGAGGAACCCCAGTTCCTGCACTCGATGTTGCGAATGCCTCAACTGACGCCGGTCTACCTGTCGATCTCGAATGGCATTCGTATCAACCAGTGGCGCATTGAGTCCGAGCGCTTCGCAAACGTGGAGGTATTCCTTCCTCCCGTCGACGAACAGCGCGCCATCGTCCAATACATCTCTCGCGAGACCGCGAAGCTCGACGCGGTGCGGGCGGCAACTGAGCGCACCATCGGGCTGCTCAAAGAGCGCCGGTCCGCGCTCATAGCTGCCGCAGTGACCGGCCAGCTCGACGTGGGGGCGGCGGCATGATCGTTACGCGCCTCAAGCTCGCGAACGTGCGCGCCGTCGAAGCGGCCGAGTTCTCGTTCAAGCCGGGCTTCAACCTGATCATCGGCGTCAATGGCGTGGGTAAGACATCCGCGCTCGAGTCGCTTGCGGTGAGCCTCGCGGCCATCTCCCGGCACATCAACAGCCTGAAGGGGCCGCTGCACGGCTTCACCAGCTCCGATATCCGCGCGCGCACCGATGCGCTCACCGTCGAGTCGGAGGTGAGCATTGCCGACCAGCGTTACTCCTATGTAATCCATCAGCCGCGCGAGGAATCCGTGGCGCAAGCCGGCAAAGAAGGAATGCCGCGGGAGCAGACTGTCGCGACACCGGCGAAATCGGCCTTCGTTGGAGACAAGCCACCTGCCGCAGACGGCAAGAAGGTCTTGCGCCCGCTCGCCGTGCTGTTCTCAACCCGGCGCGCGGTCCCCTCAGATCGAGCGCCGACCCAGTCGGCCGCGAAGGGGGGCCATGCCGCCGCGTTCGCCGAGGCTTTCTCGGCTAGGGAGCTGCGCCTTGGCGAGTTCGCGGCGTGGATGCGCGCGCAGGCGGTGCTCGCTGCGGAGATGCCGAGCTCAGCCCGCGTGCTGGGCGCGTTCGAGAAAGCCGTGCAGCGGTTTCTCCCCGGCTACGCGAACCTGCGAGTCAGCGACGAGGCGACGCCGCGCCTCCTCATCGAGCGGCGGGGCGTCGAGATCCCCGTGCGTCAGCTCTCGGACGGCGAACGTGGCTCGCTCGCGCTCGTCCTCGATCTCACGCGTCGCCTTGCGCAGGTCAACCCCGGCCTTGACGATCCCGCCGCCAAGGGACCAGGCGTCGTGCTCATCGACGAGATCGACCTACACCTTCATCCGCAGTGGCAGCGGGAGATCGTGCGCAAGCTGCCCGACGCTTTCCCCAGGCTTCAGTTCATCGCGACGACCCACTCGCCGCAGGTGATTGGTGAGGTCGAGCCCGACCGCATACAAGTCATGGGACGTGGTCCCGTGTTCTCGCCGACGCACTCATTCGGCGTGGACTCGAGCCGCGTGCTCGAGGAGATCATGGACGCGCCCCCGCGCTCGCCCGAGGTGCAGGAGCTGCTCGACAGGCTATCGAGGAGCGTCGCAGACAACAAGCTGGAAGAGGCATCCACCCTGGTCGGCCACCTCGCGACCAAACTCGGAGAGGACGACGCTGAGGTCGTTCACGCTCGCACGCTCCTTGATTTTCTCGGAGGCGATGCATGAGGGCGATCACGAAAGGCCAGGAGCCGCGCAGTCTCGTCGAGCACCGCGCGAATGCCCACTGCAACTACGCGAACTACGCTGACAAGGACGGCCTGCGCGCCGCGCTCGTCCGCGACCAGCGTGGACTGTGCTGTTACTGCATGACCCGGGTCGAGGCGACCGGCACGGGCATGAAAATCGAGCATTGGCGTTGCCAAGCCCACAACGCTGACCTCGAGCTGACATACTCGAACCTCCTCGCGGCTTGCCTGGGCGGGCACGGCCAGCCGGAGGCGCTCCAGCACTGCGACACCCGCAAAGGCGAGCAGGACTTGAAGTTCAGTCCAGCCAACGGTGCGCACCGCATCGAACAGCGCATCCGCTTTGAGATGGATGGGACCATCGCGTCGAGTGACACCGAGTTCGACGCTCAGCTCAACAACGTCCTAAACCTGAACCTGCCAATGCTCAAGAACCGACGGAAGGGTGTCCTCACGGCCATCCTCGACTGGTGGAAGAGCGAAAAGACGCGGCTCAGGGGGCCGCTGCCGACCGAGCAACTCGCACGCGAGCGCGCTCGACGCGCGGGTGACGGAGCCGGCCATCTTATGCCCTTCGATCCCGTGGTCATCTGGTGGCTCGACCAGCGCCTCGCTCGGAGCTCGACATGACCGACCAGCCCCCGCAGGAAGGCGAGCTGATCCTCTACCGCACCTCCGATGATGCCGTGCGCGACGAGGTGCTCCACGAGTCCGAGACCTTTTGGCTCGACCGGCGGCGCATGGCCGAGCTATTCGGCGTCGACGTCCGCACTGTCAGCTACCACCTGAAGGAGGTCTACGCCTCGGGGGAGCTGAGCCCGGAGGCGACTCTCCGAAAAATTTTGAGAGTTCAACGCGAAGGCAATCGCGATGTCAGGCGCGAGATCGAGTTTTACAACCTCGACGCGATCATCTCGGTCGGCTAGCCGTGACGAGCATGCCCCGACACTCCGAGGCCGCGTTCGAGACGGTCATCGAGCACCACCTGCTCGGGCACGGCTATGTCGCCGTCTCGCGCGATGGCTTCGACCGCGAGCGCGCCATCTTCCCGGCCGTGGTCCTCGACTTCATCAAGAACACCCAGCCGAAGGAATGGGCGAAGCTCGAAGCCCTGCACGGGTCGAAGACAGGCGAGCAGATCCTCACCGATCTTGGCAAGTGGATGGACTCGAACGGCTCGCTCGCGACGCTGCGCCACGGCTTCAAGTGCTACGGGCGCACGCTTTTCGTCGCCTACTTCAAGGCCGCGCACGAGCTGAACCCGGAGCTCGAGGAGCGCTACGCCAAGAACCGCCTCGGCATGACGCGCCAGTTGCACTTCTCGACGCGCTCGGAGAAGTCGCTCGACGTCACGCTGAGCGTGAACGGCATCCCCATCGCGACGCTTGAGCTGAAGAACGCAATGACCGGGCAGACCGTCGAACACGCTCGGCGGCAGTACAAGCAGGATCGCGATCCGCGCGAGACCATCTTCGAGTTCAAGAAGCGCACGCTTGTGCACTTCGCCGTCGACACCGACACGGTGCTCATGACGACCCGCCTCGCGGGCAGCGCCACCCACTTCCTGCCCTTCAACAAGGGCGACGGAGGTGGGGCTGGCAACCCTGCCGACAGCCACGGCCGGAGCTACCGCACCGCCTACCTCTGGGAAGAGGTGCTCGCCCGGGATAGCTTGCTCGACCTGCTGGCGCGCTTCCTCCATCTGCAGGTCGACGAGAAGCGCGACGACCAAGGTCGCAAGGCGAAGACCGAGCAGATGGTCTTTCCGCGCTACCACCAGCTTCAGGCCGTGCGTTTCCTCGTGGAGTCTGCCCGCGCAGAAGGCCCGGGGTACAACTACCTTGTCGAGCACTCGGCTGGTAGCGGCAAGAGCAACACGATTGCCTGGCTCACGCACCGGCTCGCGTCGCTGCACGATAAAGGCAACCGTCGCGTCTTCGACAGCGTCATCGTCGTCACCGATCGTGTAGTGCTCGACCAGCAGCTGCAGGACAACATCTACCAGTTCGAGCACAAGCGTGGCGTGGTGCAGAAGATCAACGAGAGCTCGCGCCAGCTCGCGGAGGCGCTCGAGAGCGCCGTGCCGATCATCATCACGACGCTGCAGAAGTTCCCCTTCGTCTCCCGCCAGCTGCTCAAGATGGCCGAGGAGCGCGGGGAGGCCGGCGCGGGAACGCTCCAGACCCGGCGCTGCGCAGTCGTCATCGACGAGGCCCACAGCTCCCAGGGCGGCGAGACGGCGACCGACCTGAAAGAGGTGCTCGGCGGCGAAGCGCTCCGCAAGGAAGCTCATAAGCGTGCCAGCGAGGAGGGTCGAGAAGATCTGGAGGAGCTGTTCCGCAGCATGGCCAAGCGCGGCCGGCAGACGAATCTGAGCTTCTTCGCCTTCACAGCCACCCCGAAGCACAGAACGCTCGCGGTGTTCGGGCGCGGCGGCAAGCCCGCGCACCGTTACACCATGCGGCAGGCGATCGAGGAGGGCTACATTCTCGACGTGCTCAAGAGCTACACGACGTACGCGACGTACTTCCGGCTCTTGAAGTCATGCGAAGACGATCCGAACGTCGAGCGCAAGAAGGCAGCGCGAGCGCTGGCCCGCTTCCTCAAGCTGCATCCGCACAACATCGCCCAGAAGACCGAGGTGATGGTCGAGCACTTCCACGCCGTCACCCGCCACAAGATCGGCGGGCGCGCGAAGGCGATGGTGGTGACGGGCTCCCGCCTGGAGGCTGTTCGCTACAAGCAGAGCTTCGACAAGTACATCAGGGGCAAGGGCTACCCGATGAAGTCGCTGGTGGCTTTCTCCGGCGCTGTTCAGGACGACAAGCTCGCCGACGTTTCGTACACCGAGGAGGCGATGAACGGGGGCTTGCGCGAGAAAGAGCTGCCCGAGCGCTTCGCGTCCCAGGAGTACCAGGTGCTCCTCGTCGCGGAGAAATACCAGACGGGCTTCGATCAGCCGCTCCTCCACACGATGTACGTGGACAAGCGGCTCGCCGGCATTCAGGCGGTGCAGACGCTCTCGCGGCTCAATCGAATCCACCCGCTCAAGGAGGATACCTTCGTCCTCGACTTCGTGAACGACCGCGACGAGATCCGCGAGGCCTTCAAGACCTACTACGAGGGCGCGGAGATCGGTGACGAGGTCGACCCGGCGCGGCTCTACGCCATCAAGGGCGAGCTGGACGCGGCGGGCGTCTACCTCGACGAAGAGATCGCGCGCTTCTGCGACGTGTACTTCAAGCCCAAGCAGAAGCAGAGCGCCCTCGACCACCAGGCGATGAACGCGGCGCTCGATCCTGCTGTTTCTCGCTTCAAGGCCCGCTCCGAGGCGAGCCCGGACGAGGCCGAGCTGTGGCGCGGCAAGCTGCAGGCGTTCCAGAACCTGTACGGCTTTCTCAGCCAAGTGATTCCGTACCAGGACTCGGACCTCGAGCGTCTCTACGTGTTCGTCCGGCACCTCGCGACGAAGCTTCCACGTCGAGCTGGTGGAGCGGCTTACCAATTCGATGACGAGGTCAAGCTCGAGTACTACCGGCTGCAGAAGATCAGTGAGGGATCCATTGCGCTCAAGGATGGCGAGGCGCGAAAGCTTGATGGACCGGCTGAGGTTGGGAGTGGAGCGCTGCGCGAGCAGCCGGTGCCGCTCTCGCAACTCATCGACGTCGTCAACGAACACTTTGGAACCGACTTCAACCAAGCCGATCAGCTGTTCTTCGACCAGATCGTTGAGGCCGCCATGGATGACGAGGGCCTGCGCCGCGCGGCGGCAGTCAACCCGGGGGACAAGTTCGCCCTGCTCTTCAAGAACGTGCTCGAGCGGCTCTTTGTCGATCGCATGGACCAGAACGAAGACATCTTCGTTCGCTACATGAACGACGGTCCCTTCCAGAAAGTGGTGACATCCTGGATGGCCGAGGAGGCGTACCAGCGCCTGCGCGCTACCGACGGCTCGGTGCGGCGTGAGGCTCGGCCGAAACTGCAGCTAGTCGAGGGAGCTGCCGCCGACAGGTACGTGAAGTGCGTGCCGCTCGTACCGCTCAAGGTGGCAGCAAGTGCGTTCAGCGACCCGCAACACGTCGTCGAAGGCGACTTCGAATGGGTGCAACTGAATGGTCAACACAAGCCACGATCTGGCATGTTCGTCGCGCAGGTGGTCGGACGCTCGATGGAGCCTGACATCCAAGACGGCGCGTACTGCCTCTTCGCCGCCCCGGTGACGGGATCACGCCAGGGACGCACGGTGGATTCAATCGGTCGCTGCAACGGCCTGGCGGAGTCTACTGGCGGGCGTTTCGTATCCCAGCGTCTTACGCGGCCGAGTGTTCAGGCGAGTCGCG
>NZ_LMMT01000031.1 GCF_001422365.1 Pseudorhodoferax sp. Leaf265
ATGGCGCTGGGCGCGGTGGCGGCGGTCAAGGCCGATGGCGCTGGGCGCGGTGGCGGCGGTCAAGGCCGCGGGCAAGACCGGCAAGGTGGCCGTGGTGGGCTACGACAACATCAGCGCGATCAAGCCCATGCTGAAAGACGGGCGGGTGCTGGCCACGGCCGACCAGTTCGCGGCCAAGCAGGCGGTGTTCGGCATCGAGACGGCGCTCAAGGCGCTGGCGGCCAAGACCGCGCAGAACAGCATGCCGGCCGAGATCAAGACCGACGTCGTGCTGGTCACCAAGGATTCCAAGTGAAGGGCCCCGCCATGCAACGACGTACCTTCGGCGCCGTGCTCGCCGGCCTGGCGCTGGCACTGCACGGCTGCGGCGGCAGCGACGACGATCCCGCGCCGAAGATCATCATCGACAGCGACTACAACACGATGAGCGACGATGGCCAGCTCGGCGTGATGGCCGCGCAGCTGCAGGCCCAGGGCAAGCTCCAGGTGCTGGGCATCACCGTGGTGTCGGGCAACAAGTGGCTGGACCAGGGCGTGGTCGAGGCGCTCAAGTCCGTGGAACGGCTGGGCATGGGCCAGCGCATCCCGGTGTACGCAGGCGAGAACTACGCGCTCTCGCACGACTGGGCCACCATCGAGCGGGAGATCGCGGCCGGCGCCGAGAACGACGGCTACTACGGCGCCTGGAGCGTGCAGAAAACGGCGCCTACCGCCGCCGAACTGGTCGCGCCGTCGGACGGGTTCGCAACGACCACGGCGCTGCAGTCCCAGCATGCCGTCGACTTCCTGATCGACAGCATCAAGGCCAACCCCGGCCGGGTCACCATCCTGGCGATCGGCCCGCTGACCAACATCGCCAAGGCCATGCGCAAGGCGCCCGAGATCGTGCCGCTGATCCAGCAGATCATCTACATGGGCGGAGCCGTGCACGTGCCGGGCAACACCACCAAGACAGCAGAGTTCAACTGGTGGTTCGACCCCGAAGCCGCGCAATACGTGGTGCGCCAGCCAGTGCCGCAGGTGGTGGTGCCGCTGGACGTGACCGACACCGTGCAACTGACCACGCCGGTCTACAACCGCATCGCGCATGGCGCGCGCGAGACCGCCGTCACGAAGCAGTTCAAGGAGGTCATGGGCCCGGGCTTCAACGGCATCGGTTTCGAGGGCGACCCGAACTACGAGCTGGACGTCTGGGACACGCTGACCATCGCCTACCTGATCGACCCCAGCTACGCGACCGAGGTCAGCGAGGAATATGTGGACGTGGTCAACGCGCCCGGCCAGGCGAACAACGGCCAGTCCATCGGCTACGCCACGCAACCGGCAGGTCCGACGCTGCAGAAGATGAAAGTGGTGAAGAAGTTCGACAACGCGCGCTTCTTCGAGCTGTACGTGGACCTGCTCACGCGGCCGGTGCCGATTCCCTGACGCCCGATGCGCTGCGCGCCAGCGCGGCGCGTCAGAACACCACGCCGGCGTAGAGCAGCACGTTGGCGTAGGGTGTGCACTCGCCGGTGCGCACCATGGCCGTGGCGCCTTGGCACAGCTGTTTGAACTGCGCATGCGGCACCTGTCCGGGCACCACCGGCAGCCCCGCGCTCCAGGCCGGGCGCTGTGCGCCATCGGGGCCGCAGGCCTCCAGCGCGATCACGGCACGCTCGACCTGCAACTCACTGAGCACGGCCTGCAGCACGTCGGCGAAGCGCGGCACGCCACGCATGATGGCCAGGTCGATGCGCAGCGGTCCGGCCGGAATCGGCAGCCCCGCATCGCCGATGACCAGCAGGTCGCCATGGCCCATGCCGGCGATCACGCGCGAGAGTTCTGCATGCAGCAAGGTGGTGCGCTTCATGGCAGCTCCTGGGCGGCCGGTGGCTCGGGCTGGGCGTCGACCTCGGCGGCGGTCGGAATCGACACCTGCGCGCCCACGCGCGTCACACACACGGCCGCAGCGCGCACGCCGCGCGCGGTCGCCTGCGCCAGTGATTGCCCCTGGGCCAGCGCCACGGCCAGGGCGCCGGCAAAGGTGTCCCCAGCGGCCGTGGTGTCGACGGCCTGCACCTGCGGCGCGGGCTGTAGGCGGCAGCCGCCCTGCTCCACCGTGACGGCGCCCTGCGCGCCCAGCGTCACCACCACGCGCGCCACGCCGCGCGCGCGCAGCACCTGGCCGGCGGCGGCGGCCTGCCCGGGCGTTGCCACCGCGCAGCCGGCATAGGCCGCCGCCTCCACCTCGTTGACCACCAGCGTGTCCACCTGCGGCCACAGGCTGTCGGGCAGCGGCTGCATGGGCGAGGGATTGAGCAGCACCGGACAGCCGGCGCGGTGCGCCGCGGCCACGGCCTGCAGCACCACCGGCAGCGGCGATTCGAGCTGGGTCACGAAGAACTGCGCACCGCGCAGCTGCTGCGCCAGCGCAGCATCGTCCGTCTGCAACGCGGCATTGGCGCCGGGCAGCACGACGATGCGGTTCTGCGCCGAGTCCTCCAGCATCACCAGCGCGCGGCCGGTCGGCTGCTGCGGATCGACCTGCAGTGCATCGAGCGCGATGCCGTCCTGAACCAGCGCGTCGCGGAGCGCCCGACCGTCGGCATCCTCGCCGATGCGCGCCAGCAGCCGCACGCGGCCGCCCTGGCGCGCGCAGCTGACGGCCTGGTTGCCGCCCTTGCCACCGGGCAGCAGTGCCAGCGAATGGCCGATCAGCGTCTCGCCGGCCTGCGGCGCGCGCGGCACGCGCAGCAGCAGGTCCATGTTGAGGCTGCCCAGCACCAGGATGTGCGGTGCGCTCCTCATGCCGCTGTTCCCCGGTACGGTGCGGTCGAGGCGCGCACGCGCAGCTCGGGCTGCAGCACGACCTTGCGCACGTCCTGCCGGCGCCCTTCGATGCGCTCGAGCAGCATGTCCACCGCCATCGCGGCGATGCGTTGCTTGGGCTGGGCCACGGTGGTCAACGGCGGACAGGCGAAGCGCGCCAGCTCGATGTCGTCGAAGCCGACCAGCGACAGTTCATCGGGCACGGCCACGCCGCACTCGTGCGCGGCGCACAGCGCACCGATGGCCATCAGGTCGTTGGCGACGAACACGGCGCTGGGCCGCGGCGTGCGCCGCAGGATGGCATGCATGGCGGCATAGCCGCCCTCGCTCGTGAAGTCACCGGGCTGCAGCAGGCCCGCGCTGGGCAGGCCCAGGCCGGCCAGCGCCATGCGCCAACCCTCGGCGCGCTGGTCGGCCGTGGCCACGCCGGCCGGCCCGCCGATGCAGGCGATGTGCCGGTGGCCCAGCGCCGTGAGGTGCTGCACTGCCAGCAGCGCGCCCTGCATGTGGGCCGTTTCCACCAGGTCGCAGGGCAAGGTGTCGATCTCGCGGTCGACCATGACGGTCGGCATGCGCAGGCCGGCCAGCAGGTCGGGCAGGGCCGGGTCTTCGCCGGACGAGACCACGATCAGCCCGTCGACCCGCCGCTCGGCCAGCACCTGCAGCACCATGCCCTGGCGGCGCGGTTCGTCGTCGGTGTTGCACAGCACCAGGTTGTAGCCGGCGCCGAAGCAGCGGTCCTCGATGCCACGCACGATCTCGGCGAAGTACGGGTTCGAGCTGTTCGGGATCAGCATGCCCAGCGTGTTGGTGGCGCTGCGCTGCAGGCTGCGCGCCACGGCGCTGGGCACGTAGCCCAGTTCGCGGATGGCCTGCTCGACCCGGTTGCGCCCCTCTTCGCTGACGAAGCGGGTCTTGTTGACCACGTGCGAGACGGTGGTCACCGACACCCGCGCCGCGCGCGCCACGTCCTTGATGGTGGCCATGCCCTCAGCCCCTGGCCGCGCGGCGCTGGCGCAGCGTGTCGACGATCACCGCGACCACGATCACGCAGCCCGTGATGATGCGCTTGCTGGGCTCGCTGGCGCCGACCTGGGCCAGGCCGGCCTCCAGCACCGCGATGATCAGCACACCGATGAAGGTGTTGACCACCGAGCCGCGCCCGCCCATGAGGCTGGTGCCGCCGATCACCACGGCGGCGATCACGCGCAGCTCCATGCCCTGGCCCGCGTTCGGGTCGGCTGCCTCCATGCGCGCGGCCTGCATGAGCCCGGCCAGGCCGGCCAGCAACCCGGTGAGCGTGAACACGGCGATGCGCACGGGCCGCGGATCGACACCGGCCAGGCGCATGGCCTCCTCGTTGGTGCCGATGCCCACCACGCTGCGGCCGAACACCGTGCGCGTGAGCACCAGCTGGCCGACGACCACCAGCGCCACCGCGATCAGGAAGGCCACCGACACGCCGCCCACGAGCGGCGCCGCCAGGCCGGCGATGCGGTCGCCCACGTACTGCGTGCGCGAGCCCGTGACCAGGTAGGCCGAGCCGCGCACCACCTCCAGCATGCCCAGCGAGACGATGAAGGACGGCAGCCGCCAGGCCACCGAGACCGAGCCCAGCACCAGCCCGCACAACGCACCGGCCGCCAGGCCCAGCAGCGCGGCGGCCGGCGGCGCCCAGCCCCACTGCAGCACGGCCATGGCACTCAGTGCGGCGCTCAGTGCCAGCACCGAACCGACCGACAGGTCGATGCCCGCGATGATCAGCACGAAGGTCATGCCCACCGCCATCACGGCCAGCGCCGGGATCTCGTTGACGATGGCGACGAAGGTGTCGACGGTGAAGAAGTACTCGCTCAAGCTGCTGAACAGCGCCACCATGCCGAGCAGCACGACGGCCAGCCCGAGATAGGTGCCGAGCTGCGCGCCCAGGCTGCTGCGCGGTGCGGGGGTGGTGGCAGCACTCATGCCGTTTCCTCGTTGCGTGGTTCGCCGACGCCGCTGAACGCGGCGGCCAGCAGGGATTGTTCGGTCCAGGCGCCGCGCTCGAACACCTGCACCAGGCGGCCGCCGCTCATGACGCCGATGCGGTCGCACATGGCCATCAGTTCGCGCAGGTCGCTGGAGACCATCAGCAACGCACGGCCGTCGGCGGCCATGCGCTCCAGCTCGGCGTACAGGTCGGCGCGCGCGCCCACGTCGACGCCGCGCGTGGGCTCGTCCAGCAGCAGCACCTCGCAGTCGCGGTGCAGCCAGCGCGCGAACACCACCTTCTGCTGGTTGCCGCCCGACAGCGCGGCCACCGGCTGCTCCTCGTCGCGGCAGCGCACGCGCAGCTTGCGCACCAGGGCCTGCACGATGCCGCGCTCGCTGCCCGGCTGCAGCCAGCCGCCGCGCGCCACGGCGGTCAGGTCGCTCACGGTGGTGTTGACACGGATCGGCTGCGGCAGCAGCAGGCCTTCGGACTTGCGGTCTTCGCTGACCAGTCCGATGCGCTGGCGCACCGCCTGCACCGGGCTGGACCAGCGTGGCGCGGCCTGGCCATCTGCCGCCAGCAGCTCGACGGTGCCGCGGTCCGCCCGGTCGGCGCCGTAGACCAGCCGCAGCAATTCTGTGCGGCCCGAGCCGACCAGGCCGGCCAGGCCGAACACCTCGCCGGCATGCAGGTCCAGGCTCACGCCCTGCACCACCTGGGCCCGGCCCAGTCCGCGCACGCGCAGCTTCACCGGCCCGGCCGGGCGGCGCGGTCGGTCGGCCTCGTCATCGAGCGCGCGGCCGATCATGCGCTGCACCAGGTCGGCTTCGCTGACGCCGGCCATGGCCCGCGCGTCGACCAGCCGGCCATCGCGCAGCACGGCCACGCGGTCGCAGATGCGGCGCAATTCCTCCAGCCGGTGCGAGACATAGATCAGCGCGACGCCCGCCGCCGCCAGCTGGGCGATCTGCGCGAACAGGCGCTCGGACTCGCGCGCGGTCAACATGGCGGTGGGCTCGTCCAGGATCAGCACGCGCGTGTCGTCCTGCAGGTTGCGCGCGATCTCCACCATCTGCTGGTGGCCGATGCCCAGCTGCGCCACCGGCACGCCGGGGTCGATGTCCGTGAGGCCAATGCGCGCCAGCTGCTGCTCGGCCAGCCGGCGCAGCCGGCTGCGGTCGACCCAGCCGGCGCGCTGCGGCAGCCGGCCCAGCAGCAGGTTCTCGGCCACGGTCAGCGTGGGCACCAGGCCCAGCTCCTGCATGACCATGCGCACGCCCTGGGCCTCGGCCTCGCGGCGCGTCCTGGGCGCGAACGGCTGCCCGCCCAGCCGCATGCTGCCGCGCGTGGGCGCGACCAGGCCGCAGACGATCTTGGACAGCGTGCTCTTGCCCGCGCCGTTCTCGCCCGTCAGCGCCAGCACCTGGCCGGCGTGCAGGTCCAGGCTGACGCCGTCCAGCACGGTGGCGGCGTAGTCCTTGCCGATGTCTTGCAGCGACAGGACCGGCGGCTCGCCCGCCATGTCTACTTGCTGTCCTTGGTGACCAGCACGACGTCGGTCTTGATCTCGGCCGGCATGCTGTTCTGCGCGGTCTTGCCCGCCAGCGCCTTGAGCGCCGTCTCGATGCCGAACACCGCCTGCTTGGCCGCGAACTGGTCGGCCGTGGCCAGCACCCGCCCGTCTTGCAGCATGGGCTTGATCGCGCTGATGTTGTCGTAGCCCACCACGGCCACCTTGCCGGTCTTGCCCGCGGCCTTGACCGCCGCCACCGCGCCCAGCGCCATCGAGTCGTTGCCCGCCAGC
>NZ_LMMT01000032.1 GCF_001422365.1 Pseudorhodoferax sp. Leaf265
TCATTTGCTGGAACCAGAGGCCGGGATTGCCCCCGGCAGTGCAGTCACTTTCTCTTGTTTCGCCAAGAGAAAGTAACCAAAGAGAAGGCGACCCCGGTTCCCACGTCCCTCCGCTGGCGCTCCGGGCAACCTGCGGTGCTCGCGACCTGGGCGCATTGCACAACTCGCACCGTTCACTTCGTTCACTCAGCTCGAACAAGTGCAATGAGTCAGTTCACAAAGCGCGAGGTTCCCCGCGCCGCCCAGGCCACTGCGCTCCTCGGCGTGGGCACAGGGGCCCCGGGGAGCGGGGACCAATTCGGGCCATCGCTGCGCTCGGCCACGGAGCACTGACATGGCCATACACCACCCCATCCTCATCGGCACCCCCCGCGGCCTCGCCCGCAGCGCCCGCCCCTGGCTGCTGCAGCGCAGCGACGACGACTTCCTGCCCGCCACGCTCAACGACCTGCGCAACGCCGCCGGCCGCGAACGCCTGCGCGCCCTGCGCGCCCGCGCCCTCGACAGCCAGGGCACGCTCAAGCTGTTCCAGCCGATCCAGCGCCAGTTCCACCTCGCGCTGCTGGAGGCCTGGTGCGACACCGCCGGCGAACCGCGGCTGGACCCCAAGCGCATCCAGGCCGCGGGCATGGTGCTGCGCCGCGTCGGCGCTGACGGCCGCGCCGAGGGCTGGATGAAGTCCGGCGGCCGCATCCACGGCTGGCTGCCGCTCACGCGCGTAGGCGGCACCGACGCCGACCCGCTGCCCGGCCAGCGCAGCACGCGCGGCCTGACCGGTGTGCCCGACATCGACCGCCAGCTGGCCAGCTTCACGCGCACCCAGCCCGACAGCGCGCTGGAGGAGGCCACCATCCCGCTGTACCTGGCGCCGCCCGACGTCTGCACCGAAGCCGGACAGACCCTCTACTACGGCCTGGTGCCCACCGTCAGCAGCGAGATCAGCGAGGCGGACGACGAACTGGCCGCCGCGCCCGGCACCGACTTCGGCCCGCGCTCGGCCGCCTTCCGCGACCACCTGGTGCTGGCGCTGCAGGGCCAGGCCATGGGCCTGCCGCGCACCGGCCAGAACATCACGGCCGCCTGGCTCAAGGACAGCGAGCAGGCCGGCGCCGACGCCGCCCTGACCCGCTTCGTACTGCTGCTGCGCCAGCTGGCCAGCGAGTTCGATGCCTTCGGCAGCGCCGGCGCGCCCATCCTGCAGGCGCTGTCCGCGCTGGAACTGCCGCTGGTGCTGCGCAGCGGCGAGACCCAGCCGCGCCGCGTGCGCGCCGACCAGTTCCTGCAGCAGGCCCAGGCCGTACTGCTGCAGCAGCAAACCGGCAGCGTCGAGATGCCCGCCAGCTGGCCGGCCATGGACACCACGGCCGCGCAGCGCCTGCTGGACGCCATGCACGCCGCCATGCAGCGCCGCTTCGCCGCGGTCAAGGGCAAGCGTGGCCGCTTCGACGAGCCAGGCGCGCGCTACCAGCTGCGCGCCTTCGTGCGGCTGGCACCCGAGGGCGCCTGTCCGGCGCGCATCGTCTGGGGCGAGGCCAGCGAGCCCTTCGTGATCGCGGCCTGGTACGAGGGCGCGGGCGCGCCGCCCGTGCAGATCGCGCTGCCCGACCCCAGCGACAAGGGCCTGCTCGATGCGCTCAAGCCCAGCGTGGCCTTCGTCGTGCCGCCCTCGCTGCAGAGCCTGCTGTCCGGGTCGAGCAAGAAGCTGCTGGACGGCGAAGGCGCGAGCAGCAAGTTCGGCCTCACGTGGATCTGCAGCTTCAACATCCCCATCATCACGATCTGCGCCTTCCTGGTGCTGAACCTGTTCCTGGGGCTCTTCAACATCGTGTTCGGCTGGATGTTCTCGATGAAGATCTGCCTGCCGTTCCCGAAGATTCCGCCGAAGTCATGAGCGCGCATCCACGTCCCCTCATCGGCTGGCCCCTGCTGCCGCTGCCCGATGCGCACGGCGCGCTGGCCTGGCCGGACCTGGCCACCAGCGTGCGCGACGGCATCCGCGCCATCCTGTCCACGCGCCCGGGCGAGCAGCTCATGCGGCCCGAGTTCGGCGGCGGGCTGGACCGGCTGCTGCACGCGCCCAACACCATCGCCACGCGGCGCGAGATGCGCGACCTGGTGCAGGACGCGCTGACCCGCTGGGAGAGCCGCATCCTGCTCGACCGCGCGGAGGTCTGGGAGGTCGCCGGCGCACCCAGCCAGGTGCGCGTGGAGATCGCCTACCGGCTGGCCCGCTCGGGCCAGGCCGGCGCCATGAACGTGACAGTAGATCTAGAGGGTTGACGCCATGCCGCTCCTGCCTCCCTCGCTGGACGACCGCCGCTTCGACGACCTCGTCGAGGAACTGATCGCGCGCATCCCGGCCCACACGCCGGAGTGGACGCATCCGCGCCAGGGCGACCCCGGCCGCACGCTGATCGAGCTGTTCGCCTGGCTCGGCGACACGCTGCTGTACCGCGCCAACCTGGTGCCCGAGCGCCAGCGCCTGGTGTTCCTCAAGCTGCTGGGCATGGGCCTGCAACCCGCGCTGCCGGCGCGCGGCATCGTCGGCCTGGCCTTCGCGCGCGACACCGAGCTGGCCGCCCACACGCTGCAGCCGCGCGCCTTGCTGAAAGCCGCCGTGCCCTTCGAGACGCTGGCCGAAACCACGGTGCTGCCGATCACGGGCGAGGCCTACATCAAGCGCGCGCTGCCGCCCGCGCAAGTGGCCCAGCGCAGCGACCTGCTGCAGGGGCTGGCGCGCATCCACCGCATCAGCGGCGCGCTCAAGGCCTACCAGACCACGCCCGTGTTCGCCCAGGGCCGCGCCGTGCCCGAGGGCGTGGACGTGTTCGCGCAGAGCGTGGACCGCGCGCTGTGGATCGCGCTGCTGGCCCCGCCCGCGCGCCAGCCCGCGCAGCAGGGCGAGGTGAACACGGCAGTGCGCAACGCCCTGGGCGGCGGCGATGCCGCGCTGCCGCCGCTGCTCTCGGTCGGCGTGGTGCCGGCCGTGCGCCCGGCCGGGCCCTTCGACGAGGTCACCGCCGCCACGCCGGTGCCGGTGCTGTGGGAGATGACCGCGCCCGGCACCACCGCGCTGGACACCAGCTACACCGTGCTGCCCGTCCAGGGCGGCACCGACACCAGCGGCGGCCTGGCCCGCGCCGGCACGCTGCGCCTGCAGCTGCCCGACGAGCGCGCGATCTGGGCGCCTTCCAACGACGTGGGCGAGAACCCGCATGCCGGCGTCGGCGACGCGCCGCCGCGGCTCGACGACCCGGCCCGCGCCGCGCGCCTGGTCGCCTGGCTGCGCCTGCGCCCCCAGCCCGGCCAGCAGGTGCAGCAGCTGCCGCTGGCCTGGATCGGCATCAACGCGGTCGAGATCGACCAGCGCAACACGCTGGCCGGCCGCGTGCTGGGCGCCTCCAATGGCGCGGCCGACCAGCAGTTCGCCTTGCCGCTGGGCTCGGTCGACGCGGCCAGCCTGCAGATCGAGGTCGAGGCGCCGGGCCGCGGCTACCAGCCCTGGACCCGCGTGGACGACCTGGCCGCCATCCATGCCGACCCGCAGGTCGCGCGCGATGCCACCGCCTACGAACTCGACGCCGAGGCCGGCCTGCTGCGCCTGGGCGACGGCCTGCGCGGCAAGGTGCCCGAGGCCGGCATGCGCGTGCGCCTCGCGCTGGGCCGCTTCGGCGGTGGCCGCGCCGGCAACCTGCCGCCACTGGCGCTGGCCGAACTGACCGGCACCCTGCTGTCCGGCCAGACCGCCCCGCCGATCCGCGTGCTGCAGCCGCTGCCGCTGGCCGGCGGCGAGGACGCCGAGACCCTGGCCGTGGCCGAGCGCCGCATCCCGGCCCGCCTGCGCCACCGCGACCGCGCCGTGACCGAGGACGACTACCGCAGCCTGGCGCTGGAGTTGCCATCCATTGACGTGGGCCGCATCGAGGTGCTGCCGCGCTTCAAGCCGCGCGACCGCCGCTTCAACGTGCCCGGCGTGGTCAGCGTGCTCGCGCTGCCGGCCGCGCCGCTGGCACCGGCGCCCAACCCGCGGCCCGACCGCCCCTTCATCGAGCGCCTGCACGCCCACCTCTCGGTGCGCACGCCGCTGGCCACCGAGCTCTACGTGATCGGCTGCGATTACGTGGCGCTGGGCCTGTCGGTCGCCGTGCTGGTGCGCGACGGCCATGCGCGCGACCAGGTGCTGCTGAACGTGCGCGAGGCGCTGCGCCGGCTGCTGTGGCCGCTGGCCCCCGGCGGCCTGGACGGCAGCGGCTGGCCGCTGGGCCGCGCCGTGCGCTCGCGCGAGCTCGAGGTCGAGGTCTCGCGCGTGCCCGGCGTCGAGGAGCTGCGCGGCCTGCGCCTGTTCCAGCGCCAGGGCAACGACTGGCAGGTGCTGCCGGCCATCGCGGCCGATGGCGCCCAGCAGCTCGTGCTCTCGCCCTGGCAACTGCCCGAGCTGCTGTCAGTCATCGCCGTCGAGGGCACCAGCGCGCCGACCGACCTGCGCGCCCTGCCCAATCCCTTCGCCGATGCCAGCGCCGTGGCGGTGCCGGTCGTGCCGGAGTTGTGCTGATGGAAAGCCTCCGCACCCTCAAGGACCGAGGCCGAGCGCAGCGACGGCCTGAGCCCCAGGCCGAGCGCAGCGATGGCCCGTGTGGGGCTTCCCCCTGTGCCCCTGCCGAGGAGCACAGTGCCATGGGCTGCGCGGGGAACCTCGCGCTTCGTGAACTGACTCATTGCGCCTGTTTGAGCGTAGTGAACGCAGTGAACGAAGCGAGTTGCGCAATGCAGCCCATGGCGCGAGCACCGCAGGTTGCCCGGAGCGCCAGCGCAGGGACAGGGGCACCGGGGTCGCCTTCTTTTGCCTACTTTTCTTGGCGA
>NZ_LMMT01000033.1 GCF_001422365.1 Pseudorhodoferax sp. Leaf265
TGCGCGCTCGCCCTTGTTGCCCGGGGACGACCAGTGAAAACGGTCTGCCGGACGATGGGGTTGGCGCGCTCACATGTGCGCGACCTGCTCGGGCGCGAYGAAGACTGGACCKATGGTCGCAGCCACCGCACGCCCAYWGACGATGCTGGGCTGCTTGCTGAACTGCGCCAGGAGATTGCGCAGCTGCCCAGCTATGGCTACCGGCGCGCTTGTGCCTNGCCCTTGTTGCCCGGGGACGACCAGTGAAAACGGTCTGCCGGACGATGGGGTTGGCGCGCTCACATGTGCGCGACCTGCTCGGGCGCGATGAAGACTGGACCGATGGTCGCAGCCACCGCACGCCCACAGACGATGCTGGGCTGCTTGCTGAACTGCGCCAGGAGATTGCGCAGCTGCCCAGCTATGGCTACCGGCGCGCTTGTGCCTTGGTCAACCGCCAGCGCGCTGCTCAGGGTGCACCGAAGGTCAATGCCAAACGCGTCTATCGCGTCATGGCAGCAGCCGACCTGCTGCTGCCCAAAGCACCACGCCGGCGCCAGTCCGCACGCACCCATGAGGGCCGTGTGGCAGTCTCGCGCAGCGACCTGCGCTGGTGTTCTGATGGCCTGGAAATCAAGTGCGACTCGGGCCAGACTGTGACGGCCACCTTCACCAAAGACTGCTGCGACCGCGAGGTCATGGCCTGGCGGGCCTGGGAAGGCAAGGGGCTGCCAGGCGAGCCGGTGCGCGAGATGCTCATCGAAGCCGTCGAGCGTCGCTTCGGCACGGTGGAGGCTGTGCCGGCAGGCCAGGAGCTGGAGTTCCTGAGCGACAACGGTGGGGCCTACATCGCAGCCGACACCAGGGCACTGGCGCGTTCGCTGGGCCTCAAGCCCATCAACACGCCCGTGTGCAGCCCGCAGAGCAACGGCATGGCCGAGAGCTTCGTGAACACCTTCAAGCGCGACTACGTGGCCCGMATGGACCTGCGTGACGCGCGGACGGTGCTCGCGCAACTGCCAGNCCAACGAAGCTTTGTTTGGATAGCTGGAGTTCCTGAGCGACAACGGTGGGGCCTACATCGCAGCCGACACCAGGGCACTGGCGCGTTCGCTGGGCCTCAAGCCCATCAACACGCCCGTGTGCAGCCCGCAGAGCAACGGCATGGCCGAGAGCTTCGTGAACACCTTCAAGCGCGACTACGTGGCCCGCATGGACCTGCGTGACGCGCGGACGGTGCTCGCGCCACTGCCAGCGGCCTTCGAGCACTTCAACGAAGTGCATCCGCACTCGTCGCTGAAAATGCGTTCGCCTCGGGAGTTCAGGCGGCAGCAAGCCGCAGGGTCTGCCCGGGCGCTTTATCGNCACTTCAACGAAGTGCATCCGCACTCGTCGCTGAAAATGCGTTCGCCTCGGGAGTTCAGGCGGCAGCAAGCCGCAGGGTCTGCCCGGGCGCTTTATCGCGAATAGGGCGGGGCCGGGAATACGGGGGCAACATCAGCTGACCGCGCTCGACATCTGCGCTGTATGTGCAGCGGTCGCTCGGTTGAGGCGTAGTGATTCCAAGGTTGCCTTGCCCATTGGAGAGTCCTCGAACGTTGGCAGACGAACGCTTTCTGTTGGCAGCTTGTATTGCTCTCGAGGCTCGAACTTGATTGGCTTGGTGAGCTCTGACATGGACTGCAGATAAGCTGCGCTCGGGTCCGCAGACGGCCTTCGAGCGTCGGCGCCGATGCTTCGAAGAAGCTCTTCGTGATGGGGCAGCAAACCGGAAGAGCCCAATGCAGACGAAGCCCGCGTGACCTCGTCTATCTGCCTTTGCAAGGTAGCGAGCGACTCATCCTTAAGGAAGCTGTAGCTTCCTGCGATGTTCTTGTACAAGTCCTTGCTGGCCTGTGACCAATCCTCAAGCTGTTTGGACGCAGCTCCCAGGGCCGAGCGCCCCAGGCCCTCCAATGTGGCAGGACGTGGGCTCTCCCACCTGCAGTTCGCAGCGATTGCCAACGCCAAAGCTTCAATGTCGCTCGCGGCGAGTCTGCTGAAGTCCTCGGCCGACAGCGGAGTTCGGTCGCGCTTTGCTTGATGTCGATTCGCCAGGACAACGATGGCTTCCCGTCCACGCTGGGCATCGTCCTTGATGTCGAAGAACCGGGCAAGCTCGGTCATCCCGGGATGCCGAAGCCATAGCTGACCAAGCGATGTCGGAGCCTCCACCTTCGCCGGTGTAAGGTCGTCGAGACTCTTAAGCTTCTTTGGTTCTTTGTTAGAAGGTTGGTTCATCATGTACAGGAGCGCAACCATAGTCGCGTCCAGTTCTGAATTCACGGTTGGTTGGCGGAAGAAGCCACGCGATGGCCGCGCCACCACATACCTGTTTCGGCGCCGAAAAGCACATCACGCAGGCAATGGGTCGACTGCGCCTACGCTGGCAAGGAAATGCTCGTACTGGTCGGGGTCCTTGGACTTCATCGCACCGAGCACAAACAACGCAGTGCGGGCAATCTCCGGACAGTCAATGGGAACCATGCCTCGGTCCACGAACTCCTCCAGGTGCGAATGCTCATTGGTCAAACGGTTCAAGAAGGCGACCGCACTGAGGTCCTTTCCGAAGAAGAGCTTCAGGCGTTTGTCGCCCGGCATCACGCTTGGATATTTGAAGAACAGGAACGCCTCCAAGAACTTGCGTAGGTTGTTACCGAAGTTGTAGAAGCTGTGGTAACTCGCAGCAGAGTTGGCGTCGTCCGTGCACGTGTGGATTTCCGCGAAGAGATAGTTGAGCTCGGTGATGTAGGACTTGAGATACTTCGGCATTAGCGAAATCGAGCTCGTCGTCGCCTTGCGGCTCACTAGGAACCGTTCCACCTGCTCGGGCGCCGTCAGCCTCTTCAGGTACTTCAAAAAGTCCAGGTTGTGCGTGGAAATGAACAGTTGCTCGTATCGATGAACGGGCTTTCCATTGGCATCCTTGAGCGCAACCCCGTCGCTGCCCACTTGCGGCTTGGCAATAAATGATTCGATGAGGCTGAAGATGAAAAAGATGTGGTTGCTGTCGAGGCTGGAGATTGGGTCGTCGATGTAGATGATGGGCTTCGTCCCGTACGTTTGGGCATCGTCCAAGCGGGCAAGGTAGTAGCAGAAGGCCACCAAGCTGCACTCGCCTTCACTGAGGTTGAAAGCCGCCTGCTCACCACGCATGACACGAAATCGATACGTTGCCTTGCCATCCTCTTCTTCGGCCTGCAGGCGCAGGCTGGTACCGCCCAGTGAATGCCCAAGGTACTGGTTGACACGCTCAGCGCCCCGCTTCTCGTCCCGCAGTTGAGCCTGCAGTGCCTCCATCTTGGCGCGCAGTTTTTTTCCCTCAACCTCCAAGGCTTCGCGCTCCTTGGCGAGCGCTTCGGCATTCTGTTGGTGCTGCGCGATTTCCGCCTTGACTTCATCCACGCCAAGGGTCGCCACAAACGTTGCCACCTCCCTCAGGCGTAGCTCCTCGCGCAACTGCTGTTGCGTTGCGCCAATCTGAGCGGTGTGCTCGTTGCTCAGCCGAATGAGCGTGTTCGCTTCCTCAAGAACTACGCCAATGCCCATTTCGGACTCGGAGACGACCGAGGTGAGGTCACGCGCGGAAAAGATGTTCTCTGCACGCTCGCGCGCTACTTTGGACAGTTCTTCCAGTGCCCGCTCGTAGGATGTCCTCGCGGTCTCGAGCTTCTGGCCGACCTCTTCAAGGTTCGTTTGAAACAAGGAATAGACGCGCGTCTTTTCTGGAAGCGCGATGGCAAGAACCCTCGCCCGCTCGGACTCGCAGTCTTGCAGAAAGCGCTGGATTTGTCTCAGCAGTCTCTCCGACTCCTCGTTGAAGTGTTTATCTAGTGTCTCCGTCAGGTCAGCGGGCAATGGTTGCCGACAGAACGCACAGCAGTCACGGCCAACGTGAAGCGTTCGTCCGTCACGAACCCAGTTCGCCAGCACAGCGGAGTTCAGGAGGTCTTGAAGCGGCGCATTGGGTTGAATCTTCTCGCCGGCTATGGCCACGGCTCGCTGGTTCAATGCCGCGATGCCAGATGCAAATGCGGCAAGCTGGCGAACTTCAGGCAAAGGCTTCTCTGCAAGCAAGCCGGCCTTCTCGATGCGCGTTGATTCGTCCATCGGTGCAATGTGCTGCGACTGGACAAGGTCGATGTCCGCGGTGAGATTGCGGACGTCGTAGTAGGGGGTGCCGTACAGCGCGTTGTGCTTGATGCCCCCGGTCTTCCCGTTTGCCTTCTCGACCAACCGCTTGTTGAACGCGTCAGCCTTCTGGGCCGCAGCGGCCTTCGCCTTCTGCTCTTCCTCCAGCTTTTTGGCGAAGGCCGCTCGTAGCCCCGTATTGGCGTCCTTACTGCCGAGTTGAGCTTGGACCTTCTCTATCTCCTGCTCGACCTCCTTATTTTGCGCTCCGAGGACCGCGAAAGGCTGAATGTGGCCTTGCTCGTCGCGGAGAAATCCAAGTGTTGATTTCCACGCAGAACTGACCCACTGCCACAGGTAATTTCCGTCCAAATCTGACCCACGTAAGAACCCTAACCTGCTGCTTTTTGCGGCAG
>NZ_LMMT01000034.1 GCF_001422365.1 Pseudorhodoferax sp. Leaf265
TGTTGATTTCCACGCAGAACTGACCCACTGCCACAGGTAATTTCCGTCCAAATCTGACCCACGTAAGAACCCTAACCTGCTGCTTTTTGCGGCAGGAGCACAGGAGTGATTGACGTGGCGACATTGAGTGTCATCAGGCGTTGGGCACTGCGTGAGCATCTGTCCCTGCGCGAGATAGCCCGGCGCACCGGCCTGTCTCGCAACACCATCAAGAAGTACCTGCGGGCCGGTGAGGCYGAGCCGCGTTATGCCAAGCGCGTGGGCATCAGCAAGCTGGACCCCTTTGCTGAGAAGCTGTCYGGCTGGCTCAAGACCGAGACCGGCAAGTCGCGCAAGCAGCGGCGCACGGTCAAGCAGATGCATGCCGACCTGGCCGCGCTGGGCTACGACGGCTCGTACAACCGCGTGGCGGCCTTCGCGCGTGTCTGGCTGGCCAAGCGGCAAGAGGCCGAGCGGACCACCGGCCGCGGCACCTTCGTTCCGTTGACCTTCGGCGTTGGCGAGGCGTTCCAGTTCGACTGGAGCGAGGACTGGGCTCTGATTGGCGGTGAGCGGACCAAGCTGCAAGTGGCCCACACCAAACTTAGCCATAGCCGGGCCTTCATCGTGCGAGCCTACCTGCTGCAAACCCACGAGATGCTGTTCGACGCCCACAACCACGCGTTCCGCGTACTGGGCGGCGTGCCGCGGCGCGGCATCTACGACAACATGAAGACCGCCGTCGACAAGGTGCGCCGGGGCAAGGAGCGCGACGTCAATGCGCGCTTCAGCGCCATGGTCAGCCACTTCCTGTTCGAGGCGGAATTCTGCAACCCGGCCTCTGGCTGGGAGAAGGGCCAGGTCGAGAAGAACGTGCGCGATGCGCGCCACCGGCTCTGGCAGCCCGTGCCGGCCTTCGCCACGCTGGCGGCCTTGAACGACTGGCTGGAGGCGCGGTGCACGGCCCTGTGGCGCGAGATTGAGCACGGCAAGCTGCCAGGCACCGTCGCCGACGTCTGGGCCCAGGAGCGGGCACTGCTGATGCCGCTGCCGCGTCCCTTCGATGGCTTCGTGGAGCACACCAAGCGCGTCTCGCCCACCTGCCTGGTGACCTTCGAGCGGGTGCGCTACAGCGTGCCGGCCTCGCACGCGAATCGGCCGGTGAGCCTGCGCGTCTATGCGGAGCGGATTGTGGTGGCGGCCGAAGGCCGGCTGCTCTGCGAGCACCGGCGCATCATCGAGCGACGCCACGACAGCGCCGGCCACACCGTCTACGACTGGCGGCACTACCTGGCGGTGCTGCAGCGCAAGCCCGGAGCGCTGCGCAACGGTGCACCCTTCGTTGAACTGCCAGCGGCGTTCCGCCAGCTGCAGGCCGCTCTGCTCAAGCAACCCGGCGGTGACCGCGAGATGGTCGAGGTGCTGGCCTTGGTGCTGCACCACGAAGAGCAGGCCGTGCTGACCGCCGTCGAGCTGGCTCTGGAGGCCGGCGTGCCGACCAAGATGCACGTGCTCAATGTGCTGCACCGACTTCTGGACAGCAAGGCCGCGCCGCCACCGGTGACCGCACCTCAGGCGCTGCGCCTGGTCCGTGAACCGCTTGCCAACGTGAACCGCTACGRCGACCTACGCGCATCGGAAAGGAAGGTGCGCCATGCGCCATGACCCYGCCAKYGCRGCCCTCGTCATCATGCTGCGCGAACTGAAGATGTTCGGCATGGCGCAGGCCGTCTCTGAACTCGCCGAGCAAGGGGCACCGGCCTTCGAGGCCGCGCAGCCGATGCTCGCGCAGCTGCTCAAGGCCGAGACGGCTGAGCGCGAAGTGCGGGCCGTGGCCTACCAGCTCAAGCAGGCCAAGCTGCCGGCGTACCGGGACTTGGCCGGCTTCGACTTCAGCAACAGCGAGGTGAACGAAGCCCTGGTGCGCCAGCTGCACCGCTGCGAGTTCATGGAGAACGCGGAGAACGTGGTGCTGGTCGGCGGTCCAGGCACCGGCAAGACGCACTTGGCCAGCGCCATCGGRGTGCAGGCCGTCGAGCACCATCGACGCCGGGTTCGCTTCTTCTCCACGGTCGAGCTGGTCAACTTGCTGGAGCAGGAGAAGGGCTGCAACAAGAGCGGGCAGATGGCCCATCGCCTGGCCCACATGGACATGGTCGTGCTCGACGAGCTGGGCTACCTGCCCTTCAGCGCCTCGGGCGGGGCCTTGCTGTTCCACCTGCTCAGCAAGCTCTACGAGCGCACCAGCGTGGTCATCACGACNGGACATGGTGGTGCTCGACGAGCTGGGCTACCTGCCCTTCAGCGCCTCGGGCGGGGCCTTGCTGTTCCACCTGCTCAGCAAGCTCTACGAGCGCACCAGCGTGGTCATCACGACCAACCTGAGCTTCAGCGAGTGGGCCAGCGTGTTCGGCGATGCCAAGATGACCACGGCGCTGCTGGACCGCCTCACGCATCACTGTCATATCCTTGAGACCGGCAACGACAGCTACCGGTTCAAGAACAGCTCCGCGCAACCCATCAAGAAGGAGTCCAAGACCAAGAAGTTATCCACACCGTGAGCCCTGCTGGGCTCTATCCAGGGTGGGTCAAAGTTCGATGGAAATGGTGGGTCAGGAATACGTGGAAATCAACACTGTGGCGTGCCCAAGGCCGTGGCGAACTGCTTGCGCAATTCCTTGGACAGCGGCCACCTGGNACCAAGAAGTTATCCACACCGTGAGCCCTGCTGGGCTCTATCCAGGGTGGGTCAAAGTTCGATGGAAATGGTGGGTCAGGAATACGTGGAAATCAACACTGTGGCGTGCCCAAGGCCGTGGCGAACTGCTTGCGCAATTCCTCCACCACAGCCGGCTGCGTACCCTTGGGCAAGAGGATGCCAAACCAGGCAGATGCCTCCATCGAAGGCAGAACGGTCTCGGCGACCGTGGGCACGTCCGGCAGCAAGCTCGCGCGGCTCTTGTTCATCACGGCAAGGATCCGCACCTTGCCAGCGCTGACCATGGGCAGCATGGCGCTGACGTTGTCGCTGTCGCAGTCGATCTCGCCACCAAGCAATGCGGTCAGCGCCGGAGCGGAGCCCTTGTAGGGAACCGCAGCGATGTCGAGCCTGAGATCGGCTTTCATCTGCTCGAACGCGAGATTGGTGACGGTGGCACCACCCCCGCCGCCGGCGCAGTTGAGCTTGCCGGGCCGCTTGCGGGCCGCTTCCACGAAGTCGCCGATGGTGCGGTAGGGCGCGTCCGCCTTGACGGCGATGACGATCGGCGACTGCGACACGCCCATCAACGGCGTGAAGTCGGCCACGGGGTCGTAGGAGAGCTTCGGGTACAGAGCGCGCTGTCCGGCATGGCCAGCGGTGATGAACAGGACCGTGTGGCCATCCGGCGCGGCCTTGGCGACAGCCGCCGCTGCGATCGTGCCGCCGGCGCCTGGCTTGTTGTCGATGACCACCGGCTGCTTCAGATGGACATTCTGTGCGAGGACGCGCGCCACCACGTCGGCTGCACCACCTGGCGAGAACGGGACGACCACCGTGACGGGCCTGGTGGGGAAGTTCTGGGCACAAGCGCTGGCCAAGCCGGCAAGGGCAATGCCGATGCCGGCTGCAAGGCTGCGCAGCAAGTGGCGGTTTCCGGTGTGCATGAGGTCTCCTTGTGGGGCGCACTCGCCCTGGGTGAAAGTCGCCAAACTGTAGAAGCTCAGGGCGTTTCGGAAAAGTGATCATTTCGAATCATGCGATGCAAGAATCGCAACATACTTTGGAGACTGTGAGCATGGCCCGAAGCGCCCTTCCCATCGAACAGCAGCGGCTGGCCCGCCGCGCGCATCTCTTGCCGGATTTCCTCGCGGTGGCGCGTGCGGGCGGCGTGCGTCAAGCTGCACAGCAGGTTGCGGTGACGCAGTCGGCGCTCACGAGACGCATCCAGGAACTGGAGTCGGCGCTGGGTGTCCAGCTTTTCGAGCGCAGCGTCCTCGGCATGCGGCTGACGCCGTTCGGTGAGGCCCTTCGCCACCATGCAGAGCTGATGGAACTGGACTGCAGTTACGCGGCTGCGGAGATTGCCGAGTTGCTGGATGGCGAGGCGGGCGAGCTGCGAATCGCCGCCGGGCCAGCCTGGGCCCATGAGATCGCACCCGACGCTGCAGGCGCCTTGGTCGACAGCATGCCGGGCGTGCGCTTGACGATGCTGACCGGCATGAACGAAGTGACCTTGCCGATGCTCCGGGCGGGTGAACTGGACGTCGTGCTCGGTGGGCTGCCGCCCGACGACGAGCGCCTGCCAGAGCTGGCCTATCTTCCCTTGATACGTGTCGAGCATGAGGTGTTCGCCGCGACGGACCACCCGCTGCATCGGCAGAAGCAGGTCCCGATCAAGACGCTCGCCCATCAGCCCTGGATCTGGCTGAGGGATTCCGTCTCAGCGCGCACGCATTTGTCGCGGGCACTTCGCAAGGCGGGCGCGCCGATGCCGCCGGTGTCGATCGAAACCACGTCTATACAGTTTGCATTTCGACTGCTCAAGCGAGCCCGACATCTGATGGTGCTGCCTTCGACGCTGCGCGCCTCGGCAGCGCGCGAGCAGGTGGCACCGCTCGCGTTGTCGGCAACGATGGGTTCCTTCGACGCCGGCGCGATGTACCGCCCGACGCTGGAGCGATTGAAGGCGTTCCGCTGCCTGAAGGAGGCTCTGCTTGAACAATGTTCCGCGGTGTCGCCGCGCGTGACCTAGTTGCGGCAAGGGCATCCGCGATGGAGAGCCCTGCGCCTTGCTGGTCGCCGCGAAGCGGCGCACCTGAGCCACGAGCAGGCGCTCAACGGCACCAGCTTCATGTTGCGTTCGGGCATCCCGTGGGAGGATCTGTCGCAAGAGTTGGGCTTTGGCAGCGGCATGACCTGCTGGCGGCGGTTGCGCGATGGCCAGGCGGCAGGTGCGTGGCATGGTCTGCACTTTGCGTTGCTCGCCGAACTACGCCACAGTGATCAGCCCACGCACCGCACGCAGCCAGGTTGAAGGCGGAGTACGTCATTCCGGTCGCTGCGACATCGGACGCGTCGAGGTCGACTGCGTCGGAAAGCCCGATCGCCCCTTCAACGCGCTCGGCGCGCAGGCCGGGGCCCAGGCTCATGGAAGCCGCTCGCGCAGGACCTGGATGAATGCCTGCAGTGCAGAGGGAATCTGCCGATGCCCAGGGTAGTACAGGAAGAGACCTGGTCCAGGCGGGCACCATTCCTCCAGCACGGTGACCAGGCGGCCACTGCGCAGGAACGGCGCAACGGCGGGGCGCGGCACGAACGCCACGCCCCGGTGTTCGAGCGCCGCGTCCACCATCAAAGCGATGCTGTTCAGGGTCAGCCGGCCGGGCACATCGAGCACAGCCTTCTCGCCGCGCCGCTCGAACTCCCAGCGGTACAGCTTGCCGCTGGGCATCCGGTGACGCACGCATGCGTGAAGGTGCAGATCTTCCGGTGCCTTGGGGTGCCCCGCCCGCTTGAGATAAGCCGGCGACGCCGCCATGACGAACTGCATGTCGCCCCCGAAGCGCACGGCAACCATGTCCTGCGGCACCGTTTCGCCCAAACGCACGCCAGCGTCGAAGCCGGCTTCGACGATGTCCACGAACCGGCCTTCGGTGACCAGGTCCACCGCCACCTCGGGGAAGCGGTCCAGCACCCACGGGACCACGTCGCGCGCGAGCATCAGCGCGGCGGTCTCCGGCGCGTTGATGCGCACGGTACCGGCCGGCACATCGCGCGTGGCAGACGCCTCCGCCAACGCCGCGTTCACGTCTTCCAGCACCGGTGACAGCCGCGCAAGCAGGCGGTCGCCGGCCTCGGTGAGGGCGACGCTGCGCGTGGTGCGGTTCAACAGGCGCACGCCGAGGTTGGCCTCCAGCGTCTTCATGGCGTGGCTCAGTGACGACGGCGCCATGCCGAGCTCGTCGGCGGCGCGGCGAAAACTGCGGCGGGTCGCGACCAGCACGAAGGCACTCAAGTCATTGAACGACGGACGGGGCATGTCGGGTGGATTTCTGTGGAGCGGCGCGTGCCGGATTGGTGGCCCATTTTCACCAGCACGTTCGATGCTGTCCCACCAATCCGCGGCCGTCCGGGGCCTACGCTCGATGCATTCCCTTTCCACGACGGACCAGCATGAACAAGACATGGCTCATCACCGGAATCTCCTCCGGCATCGGCCGGCTATTGGCCGAGAAGGCGCTGGCCCGCGGCGACCAGGTCTTCGGAACCAGCCGCAACGGCGACGCGCTGGGCGACCTGCGTGAACGCCATGCGCAGCGGCTCCACGTCCTCGGCCTGGACCTGCGGGTGCCGGACGCTGTGCGCCAGGCCGTGGACAGCGCATTCCGGCGCGCCGGACGCATCGACTTCGTCGTCAGCAATGCGGGGTACGGCGTTTTCGGTGCAGCCGAGGAGACGAACGATCGGCAGCTGCAGGACATCGTCGGGGTCAACCTCGTCGGCTCGATCGCGCTGGTCCGCGCCGCACTGCCACACCTGCGCGCGCAGGGCGGTGGGCGCATCCTGCAGATCTCCAGCGAAGGCGGCCAGCGCGCGTATCCGGGCTTCAGCCTCTACCACGCCACGAAGTGGGGCGTGGAAGGCTTCATCGAGGCCGTGCGCCAGGAGGTGGCGGCCTTCGGCATCCAGATCGTCCTGGTCGAGCCCGGCCCGGCACGGACCGACTTCGGCCGCCATCTGGTGAGGACCGCACCCATGGCCGCGTACGCAGGCACGCCAGTGCAGGCACTGCGCCAGGCGCTCGACGGCGGTTGGCCCATCAAGGGAGATCCGGACCGGATGACGACCGCCATGCTGGCGCTCGCAGACCGGCCAGGGCCCCTGCCCATGCGGCTCGTCCTCGGTGCCGACGCCTATGCCGGGCTCAAAGAAGCTTTTGCCGGCCGGCTGTCCGAACTCGAAGACCAGAAGGACGTCGCGCTGTCGGCCGACCACACCCCGCAAGAACTGGCCCGGATGCAAACGCAGCCGCCAGGCAACCAACCCAAGGAACTGTAATGAAACGCCTGCCGCCCCGTTCTTCCCGCAGGACCGCCATGGCCCGGGTTTCGGCGGGCCTCGCCATCGGCATGCTGGCGGCCGGTGCGGCAGCGCAGCCGTCCCAGGCCGTACCGAACAAGGTGGCCGGCACCTGGCAGATGGTGAGCGCATCCATCGATCCCGACGGCGCCCGCATCCCGGCCTACGGCGCCCGGCCGCGCGGGATGCTGGTCTTCACCACCGACATGCGCTACGTCGAAGTGCTGACCGACGGCGATCTGCCCCGGTTCGCCTCGGACGTCCGCGGCCAGGGAACGGACGAGGAGAACCGCAAGGCCATGGCCGCCAGCATCGGCATGTTCGGCCGCTACACCGTCGACGCACAAGGCGACTTCTCCGGCAACGTGGTGGAGGGTGCCACCTTCCCCAACTGGATCGGCAATGTGCGGACCACGGCCGAGCTTCGCTTGCGTGTCGAGGGCGACCGGATGTTCGAGGAGTTCCGCCGGCCCGACGGGACACGCATCGCGATCGAGTTCCAGCGCGTGCGTTGAGCGCGACTGCGCCCATCGGCCTGGCGGCATGTGGACATCGGCCGCCAGGCATGGGCAGGAAGCAGGCGCCTCGAAACAATCCAGCCAGGCCCGCGCCCGTGCGGGCCGGAGCACTCCAACACGCCATGCAGAACATCCCGAGACACGACAACCATCCCGCCGGGCAGGGCGCATGCGCCACTTGGCACCGGCAGGCACACCATCTGCTGCTGAGCGCGGCCGCCACGTTCGCGTGCACGACCGCCACCGCTGCCGACGACTATCCGACCCGGCCGATCCGGATGGTGGTCCCCGTCTCCGCGGGCAGCAGCGCCGACACGGCGGCACGCGCCTTCGCCCAGAAGCTCGGCGAGACGCTGGGCAAGCCTGTCGTCGTGGAGAACAAGGTCGGTGCCGGGGGGCGCATCGGCGCTGCCGAGGTAGCACGCGCCACGCCCGACGGCTACACGCTGCTGTACGGCACGTCGATCACGCAGGCGCTGTACCCGGCCCTGGGCAACAACGTGACCTACGACCCGTTCAAGGACTTCGACGCGCTGGGGCAGACCTTCTGGTTCGCCACCGCGGTCGTGTGCCACAACCAGGTCCCGTTCAATGACTTCAAGGGCTTGCTCGCCTATGCCAGGGCCAACCCCGGCAAGTTGACCTTCGCCAATTCCGGCAGCGGCGGTGGCAACCACTTCAGCACCGAACTGCTGGCGACGATGGCGGGCATCAAGATCCACCATGTGCCGTTCCGGGGCAACGCACCCGGCATCCAGGCCGTGCTCGGGCATGTGGTCGACTGCACGCTGCAAACGGAGGTCAAGCCCTTCGTCGAATCCGGCCAGTTGCGTGCGTTCGCAACGACGGGCAAGGAGCGCGACCCCCGGTTCGCCAATGTGCCGTCCGTCGAAGAACTCGGCGTCAGCGGCTACGTGACCACGTGGTGGCATGCCGTGTACACGCCTGCGGGAGCGCCGCCGGCCGTGCGCCGCATGCTGGAGAGCGCAGTCAAGCGCGTCGCGCAGGATCCCGCAGTCTCCGCACGCACGGCCGAGATCGGCCTGCTGCCGCAGTACCTGCCACCGGACGAGGTGACGCAGCGGACCAGGACCGACATCGCGACCTTCAAGCGCATCGCGGCCGACAGCCGCATTGCGCTGGATTGAACAACGCCGAGCTCCCACCAGCACGATCCATCCGAACCATGGCGAGTGAACCGAAGAGGATCCTGATCACTGGCGCAGCGCGGGGCCTCGGCCGTGCGTTGGCGATCGAGGCTGTCCGGCACGGGCACCACGTTGCCATCAACTACAGGTCCGATCGGGCCAGGGCCGAGGCACTGGCCGCAGAACTGCGCTGCGGCACCGGCCAAGCCGTCGCCCTGCAGGCCGACGTGACCGATGCCGCACAGGTGCAGGGCCTGGTGGATGCCACCGTCGCGCACTTCGGCGGCCTGGACTGCGTCGTCAACAACGCCGGGGTCGGCACCGTCGTCGATCTGGCCATGCTCGACGAGGCGACCTTCGAATCCGTCTTGCGGGCCAACCTGACGAGCGCCTTCCTGGTCTCGCAGGCCGCATGGCCGCACATGCTGGCCGAGGGTGGCCGTCTCGTGTTTCTCTCCTCGGGCGCAGCGCGCTCGGGCGGGCGCCTGTCTGCAGCCTACGCTGCGTCCAAGGCGGGCATGGAGGGCCTGATGCACTACTACGCCACCTACCTGCGCGCGCGCCGGATCACAGCCAACGCCATCGCGCCGGCCATGGTCCAGAGCGACATGGTCGAGGGCATGGCACCGGTCGACACCGCCAGCCTGCCTTTCGGCCGTCTCGGTCGCGCTGCTGAACTGTGGCCGGCGCTGCGCATGGTCCTGGACACCGAATACCTGACGGGCCAGACGATCCACATCGATGGTGGCCGCTACATGACATGAACGGTCACCGGGCGCCGTCACCGCTGGGCGCCGCGAACGGTGCCAGCCGGATCAACCTCCAGCTGCTGTCCTATCTGGTCATGCTGGTGTCCGAGGAGCACGTCACCCGGGCAGCCGACCGCATGGGCATCTCGCAGCCGGCCATGAGCACCGCGCTGGCCAGGCTGCGCCGGGTGTTCAAGGACCCGATCCTGGTGCGCACGACGTCTGGCATGCAGCCGACGGCGCGTGCGCTCCAGCTCGCGGAGAAGGCGCGCGTCGCGCTCGAACTGCTCGATGGCGGCAGCCAGGACGGCGCGTTCGACCCGGCCCTGGCGAACGGCCACTTCCGGATCATGGCGACCGAGGGTGTGGCTGCCGTGGTGATCCCGGAGCTGCTGGCCGCTGTGCGCCAGAGCGCCCGCAACCTGCGGTTCACCGTCAAGTCCGGCGACATCCGCCGTTCCCCCGAATTCCTGCGCGATGGCGAGCTCGAATTCGCCATGGCCTTCACGCAGAGCAAGACGGACGACCTGCACCAGATGCTGCTGTACCCCCAACGCATCGTATGCCTGGCCAGCCGCCAGCATCCGCAGATCCAGGGCCAGCTCTCGTTCGACCAGTTCATCGCCCAGGGCCATGTGGTCTGGGGGGCGGACCCGGTCCCTTTCCCGGCGATCGAGACGTTGGTGGACGAGGCGCTGGCGCTGCGTGGCGTGTCCCGCCATGTCGTCGCCCGCGTGGCCAATCTGTCGACATCCGCCGCGCTCGTGGCCAGCTCCGACCTGCTGGCCATCGTGCCGCAGCGCATGGCCATGGATGGCGCGGTCAGGGCGCGCTGCCAGGTGCTCGCGCTGCCGTTTCCGACACCGGCTTTCGATGTGCGCCTGATCTGGCATGCGCGCTGGCACCACGACCGCACCCACACCTGGCTGCGCCAGCTGTTCCGCCAGTGCGCGGCATCCATCCAGTCGCGCGGCGGCGCCTCCGGCTGAGCGCGCGCCGCTGCCTGCCCAAAGCGGCCCGGATCCACCACCGCGGCCGCAGCGCGATAACGCCTGGCGCATGTCGGCATCGGTACCGCGGCATGGCCGGCCGGCCCGCGGAAACCTAGAGTCGACGCCGACATGCCGCACCCGGCGCGCATGCACTTGACCGAACGAGGACGACGAATGAGCAGACTGGACGCAAGCCCCCAGGACATGGGGTTCGATGACGAGAAGCTGGCACTGCTGCTGGGGTCCGTGCAACGCGAGATCGACGACGGCGTGTCCGATGGCTCGGTGCTGCTGATCGCCCGGCGTGGAAAGATCGTCCTGCACCAGGCGCTCGGGTTCGCCAACCGCAAGGAGCGCCGGCTCGCCAGCACCGATGACGTGGTTCCCGTGATGTCGCTGACCAAGCAACTGACCGCGGCTGCCGTCTTCCGCTACATCGACCGCGGGCAGCTCAGCCTGACCACACGCATCGCCGAGGTGGTGCCTGAGTTCGCGCAACACGGCAAGGGCGGCGTCACGGTGCGGGACGCACTGAGCCACCAGGCCGGACTGCCGATGCAGCATCCTGTGGAGGACTGGCGAGAAGGCAACGCGTCCTATGTCGCCAAGATCTGCGCGATGCGGCCCGAGCCGGCCCCGCCGGGCGTGGTCAATTACCACGCCGGTGCCGCCCACGCCATCCTCGGCGAGGTGATGCGCCGTGTGGACGCGGGGCAGCGCTCGCTGACGCGGATCCTGGCCGAGGAGATCTTCGTGCCGGCCGGAATGTCGGACACGGCGCTGACGCTGATGGGCCGCAGCGATCTGGCACGGCGCCTCGCGCCCATCAACATGCTGCTGGACGCCGAGGGAACCATCCCGCAGCGCGACATCGAGCAGATCGCGGAGATCTCGGCCACGACCGAGTTCCTGGCGGGCGACGCGTCATCCACCGCCTACGACATCTTCAGGTTCGCGGAGATGTTCCGCTGCGGCGGTGCGCTGGAGGGCCGCCAGATCCTCTCGCCGGCCATCGTCGATGCGGCCATGACGATCCAGACCGGCGACAAGGTCAGCGGTCTGTACAAGGCCGCCGTCGAGTCGCAGGCGGAGACGCCGTTTCCCGCCAATATCGGCCTGTCGTTCTACGTGCGTGGAACAGGTGTCTTCCTGGCCAGCATGGGCACGCTCAGTTCACCGCGGACCTTCGGCGGGTCCGGCTTCGGCGGCCAGCTGTTCTGGGTCGATCCCGACAGGGAGATCACCTTCGTTCACCTGGTGGTCGGCTACCCCCAGCTCTACACCTCGCGCAAGCGCTCGCAGCGGCTGTCCGACCAGGTGGTCACCGCGCTCAAGCATCCGTCCGCCCGATAGCGGCCCGCACCGGTTTCGGGTGTGCCACCCCAGCCATTCAACGCCACACGGCCTGTGCGACTGGGCAAGAACCGGCCTGAGCAGGTCGCGACGACGCGAGCGGCCCGTTCCACCACGTGAACGCGGCCTGGCTGCGTATTTGAAAAGATGTTGTCCGCACGGTCGCCTCCACATTTCATGCGGGCCATCCGCGCCGTGTTCCGGGCGGACGGCCTGGCGGCCGTCGCGTGGCGTGCCTAGCGCGGGCCGGTCGCCCAGTCGAGCGCGAAGCGGTCCCGCGGCGCCCGCCGGATGTAGGTGGCGTAGGGTGGGCCGAAGTGCATCGGCAGCAGCAGGGCCTGGTGGTCGGCGCAGTGCGACAGGATCTCGTAGCGGCTGCGGCGCGCCTGCGCCTTGTCCTCGCAGGGCCGCGAGTTCACTTCCCAGTGCAGCACCTGCAGCGGCGTGTGCAGCATGTCGCCGCAGAAGCTCGCGTGGCGGTCCTGCGACAGCAGGTCGGCGCGGCAGTTGCCCGGCGTGTGTCCGGGGGCCGGCCGGACGATGAAGTTGTCGTCCACCTGGTGCGTGCCGTCCAGCAGGCAGGCCAGCCTGGCGTCGACCACCGGCAGGATGCTGTCGGCGTACATGTTGCGCTGCCAGGCCGGCCGCGCCGCGTCATGGCTGCGCTGCGCCCAGGTGTCGTGCTCGGTGCGCGACATCAGGTAGCGCGCATTCTTGAAGGTCGGCACCCAGCGGCCGTTCTCCAGGCGCGTGTTCCAGCCCACGTGGTCCGCATGGAGGTGGGTGCAGAACACGAAGTCGACCTCGTCCGGGTGCACGCCGGCGGCGGTGAGCCGGTCCAGGTACCGGGTGTCGAGCTGGTCCGACATGGGCAGGCCTGGGCGCGGCTTGTGGTTGCCGTTGCAGGTGTCGACGAGGATGGTGTGGTGCCGGGTCCGCACCACCCACGAATGGAAGTGGAACAGCGTGGACCGCGTGGCCGGATCGTAGTGGTTCGGCGCCAGCCAGTGCGCGTGGGCCTGCAGGCATTCCTCCGTGAGTTCGGGAAAGAAGCCGAGCATGGGCTCGGGCAGAGGCGCGCGTTCCTGCACGCGCGTCACCACCACGTCGCCGATCAGATGCTGGTCCATCGTGCTTGTCTCCTGCAGTGTGTTGGTCGGTTCAGGCGCCGCGCAGCGTGTCGATGCGCGCCAGCGCGTCGTCCGGCACGGCATCGCCACGCCAGGCGACATGGCCGTCCGGCCGAACGAGGGCCAGGCCCGCGCCATAGGCAGCCCAGGCAGCGCGCGCGGCCGCAGGGTTCGAGTCGCGGGTCTGCAAGGGCGCACCCCGGGTGGCCGCAGCCGCCTGCCGTGCCGCCGTGTCCGCCGTGGGGTCCAGCCGCAGCAGCACGAAGCCACGCCCGAAGTCCTCGAGGCTGGAGCGGCCTTCGGCCAGCCAGACATGCGGCGCGCGTGCGCCCGGACGCGCGGTCTGGGTGTAGGTCATCACCCCGGTGGCCGGCACGGGCGTGCCATCGGCCACGACGATGGGCGCGTCGTCGTAGCGGTAGCCCAGCGCCAGCCCTTCGGTCTCGAGTTCGCGGTGGAAGCCGCCGTGGCGGATGGGGGGCCTGACCTTCTCGCGCAGCCATTCGCCGTCGACACCCGGGGTGTGGACCTCCGGGCCGGTCGGGATGCCCGACAGCCGCCGGGCGTTCTCGCCGGCTTCGCCCACGTTCAGGGCGGCCTGGGGACTGTGCTCGGCCAGCCCGTCCAGCCGCGTGCGGGAATGCAGGCGCACCGAGGGCTGCGCCGCGGCGTGGCGCTGCAGGATGGGCACGACGAAGGTCTGCGGGCAGGTGCACGACACCTCGGGCGTGTTCGCGGCAGCGGCCTGCCGCTCGGCGCGGGTGCCGTCGTCGTGGTCGTGCAGCAGCTCGCCGTCCAGCGCGGTGACGAAGGCCACGCGGCGCGGAACGTCGAGCGGGGAGCCCGACTGCTTGACCTCCTCGGCGATGCCCCGGCGGCCGCAGCACTCCATGGTGCGCGACCAGTGCCTGCGCCAGGCCGACAGGGCCGGACCGGACGATCGCGATGCGCACATCAAGCTCCCTGCCCGAAGCGCGGCAGCACGTCGCGTCGCCAGACCTTGAGGCTGCCGTCGGCCTGACGCTTGTAGCTGTCCTGGCCGACCGCGACCAGGAAGGGGTTTGCGTCGTGCGTCGCCTCGTCGCTGCGGAACAGGGTGAGCACCCATTGCGCGCGCACCAGCTCCGGCGTGCTCTCCTGGATGCGCAGGTTCGAGATGGTGTGCTGCGAGGTGCGTTGCACCATGGCCTGCCGGCGCTCGAAGGCGGCGGTGATCTCGGCAATGCCCACGCTGCGGTTGCCCAGCAGGTTCTGCTCCGCGTCGGCACAGAACAGCGCGGCCGCCGCTGCCGCGCGCCCTTCGTCGATGCACCAGGCCCACGCGCTCAGCAGCTCCTGCACCTGCAGGTGGGTTTGTATGTCCGTAGAGGTCATGACGCCCTCCGTTCGACCGGGTTGCTCAGCGTACCGATGCCGTCGACGCACACGTCGACGCGGTCGCCGGGCTGCAGCCAGACCGGTGGCGTGCGGGACAGGCCCACGCCCGCAGGCGTGCCGGTGGCGATGACGTCGCCGCGCTTGAGCGGCGTCCAGGTGGAGATGTAGGCCATGATGGCGGGAATGTCGTAGATGAGCTGGCGGGCGCTGGCGTGCTGCATCTGCTGGCCGTTCACCAGCGTGGTCAGCGTCAGTGCGCGGGGATCGGGAACTTCGTCGGCCGTGACGATCCAGGGCCCCATGGCCCCTGACTCCGCGAAGTTCTTGCCGACGGCCAGGGATTGCTTCTGGTAGTCGCGCACGCTGCCGTCCATGAAGCAGCTGTAGCCGAACACGTGCTGCAAGGCCTGCGCGCGCGCGATGTCGCGGCCCGGCTGGCCCACGACCACCGCGATCTCGCCCTCGAAGTCGAACTGCGGCGACACCGCCGGATAGGCCAGCGGCTGCAGATGCCCTCGCAGGCTTTCGAGGGTTCGCAGGAACACCGAGGGCTGACCCGGCACCTGGCGGCCGACCTCGGCCGCATGGTCCTGGTAGTTGACACCCACGCAGAAGATGCGGGCGCCGGCGGTCACCGGCGGCAGCAGTTGGACCTGCGCGAGCGGCAGCGGCCCCTGCGCCGTGTGCGCCGACGCCGTTGCGGGCAGCGTGAAGCCCGCACCGGGCGCGTCGGCGGGCCACAGGGCGTGCGCGCGCACCATGTCGCCCTCGACGATGCCCTGCCCGCGCTGGCCACGGTGTTCGAAATGGACGATCTTCATGGCATTTCCACCGCAGCCGGCGTGGGCAGCGCGTCCGCAGCGGTGCGCTGTGCGATGAACTGCTCCGGGTCGATCGGGTGTCCCTCGACGTTCTGCCGGAACCCGTCCGAGCCGAAGAAGGCCATGTACTCCTGCTCGGTGGCGAAGTTGACCGCAGAGAGCTCCACGGTGTTGCCGTCGGGATCGCGGTAGTAGAAGCTGCTGCTGGGCCCGTGGTTGAAGCAGTGGGTGGGGGTCACGCCCTGGTCCTTCAGCATGGCATAGCGCACGAACAGGTCGGCCAGGCTGCGTTCGCGGAACTGCATGTGGTCCAGACCGGCCTGCATGCGCGGCGCCACGTCCGCGCCAGGCACCTCGAAGATGCCCAGCACCTGGGTATAGGGAAACGCGGCGTGGATGCGCAGGAAGCACAAGCGCTCGATGTGGGGTACCGACTTCAAGCGGCCGCCGGTGCCCGTCTCCAGGCTCGGACGCAGGCCGCCGAAAAAGACCTGGTACCAGTCCTTCAGCGCATCGAACCTGCTGGTGCGCAGGATGATCTCGCTGATCTGCAAGGGGCCGGGTGGCCGGGGAGGTGTGGTGGTGTGCATGGAGGGCTCGCAGGGGGTGGGACGCGCCGCAGCGCGCGGGAAGGATGGGCCGGCACGGGACCTCACTCGCGCTTGAGGCCGATCTGCCGGGCGAAGCGGGACCACTGCGCGGGGTTCCTGTCGAGGAAGGCGCCGAACTCCCGGTGCGCCCAGCGAGGCTTGTCGACGCAGATGCCGGGGCCGCCCAGCAGGGCCAGCGCATGTCGTCGGTTGTGTTGCATCGCGTCTCCCGTGCTCGTTGTTCGGTGTCGCGTCGGCATCTTGTCAGGAGTCGGATGCGCAGCCCGCTACAACTTTTTCATAGGGTCATAGCGGTTTGCTATGTGCCGCATGCCTGCGGCCAGTGGCGCACCTGCAATGCCCGCGCTGACCGGCACCGGCCGCGACGGCACCGCGGGGTATAGGCGATTGGCATGGCCACATCGTGGGTTTGAATGGGGCGGGCATGCATGGGCGTCCTAAGCTTTGCAGTACAAGCATGGAGACCCAGATGCGCATTGCCATGAGAAGAATCACCCGCCGCGGGCTCGTCGCCGCGGGATGTCTGTGGGGGCTCGCCGTCGCGGCCCAGACCTACCCCACGCGGCCGGTGACGCTGATCGTTCCATTTCCGCCGGGTGGTGGCACCGACGTGGCGGCGCGCCTCTTCGCGAAGGAACTCGGCGATCGCCTCGGGCAGAGCGTGGTCGTCGACAACCGGGCCGGTGCCGCTGGCAACCTGGGAACCGGTGTCTTCGTGCGCGCGGCGGCCGATGGCTACACGCTGCTGTTCACCGCCCAGAGCCCGGTGACCATCGCGGACAGCATCAGCCCGAAGCTGCCGTACAGCCCGACCCGAGACCTCGTGCCTATCGCCTTGACGCAGCTGACGCCCGTGCTGGTCGTGGTGCCCGCCAACCTGCCGGTGAAGTCGCTGGCCGAACTGGCCAAGGTGTCCCGCGCCAACCCTTCCAGCCTGTTCTTCGGGTCGCCGGGCACGGGCAACGAGCTGCATCTGGCGGGGGAATGGCTCAAGCGCGAAGCACGGATGGACATCACCCACGTGCCCTACAAAGGCTCCGGCCCCGCGTTGCAGGACTTGCTCGCCGGCAGGATCCAGATGCTGGTCGCTTCGCCGGCTTCGGTCAGCCAGCACATCGCCGACGGCAGGCTGCGGGCCATCGCCACGCTGTCGACGCAGCGTCTGGCGGGCTTCCCCGACGTGCCGACGGCGGCCGAGAGCGGCTACCCGCAGTTGGTCTACGACGCCTGGTTCGGCCTCTTCGCGCCGAAGAACACGCCGGCGCCGGTGGTCAAGCGGCTGGAACAGGAGGCGGCCGCGATCGCGTCGGTGCCCGGCTACCGCAGGCAGTTGTCCGATCTGGGGGTGCTGGCCTCGGGCGACGGCGCGCAGGCATTCGCCGGCACCATCGGGAAAAACCGTGCCGTCTGGTCCGACCTGGTCAAGTCACTCCACCTGACGGAAGACATCTACAAATGACGCAAGCCCTCCCCGCGAACAGAACCCGCATCCATGTGGTGGTCTGCAGCACGCGCCCGTCACGGATCGGCCCCGCCATCGCGCAATGGTTCATGCGGGCGGCGCAGCCGCACGCAGCGGCCGACCTTTGCCTCGTCGATCTGGCCGAGTTCGCGCTCCCGGTGTTCGACGAACCGAAGCATCCGCGGCTTCGGCAGTACGCCCACGACCACACCCTGCGCTGGGCGGCCAGCGTGGACCGGGCCGACGCCTTCGTCTTCGTCACGCCCGAGTACAACTACGGGCCGCCGCCTTCGCTGCTCAATGCCATGACCTACCTGGTGCACGAGTGGAAGTACAAGCCGCTGGCCTTCGTCAGCTACGGCGGGGTGTCCGGCGGTCTGCGCGGCGTGCAGGTGACCAAGCAGGTGGCGACGACGCTGCGAATGGTGCCGATTTTCGAAGCGGTCGTGATCCCGGGGGCGCCAACCCAGATCGATGCCGAAGGCGTCTTTGTCCCGAACGCGCTGCAGGAGGCCTCTGTGGCGCCGCTGCTGGAAGAGCTCGACCGGCTCGCCACGGCGCTGTCGGTTCTCAGGCGCTGAAGCGGACCGGGCGGTCAGCGACGCGCCTCACGTAGCCGATGCCGGCCGCGCTTTCGCAGGGGACCTGTTGTCGAAGCCGGACTCCCGGTAGCGCCGCAGCAGGCTGTCCAGCAGACGACGGGAGAACTCGGAATGCTCCGTCAGCCGGAGCGCTCCGATCGGCTGTCCCTGCGGCTCCATCTGGATGGGCAGCCGCACCATGCGGCCGTCGCGCACCAGCTCGTGGACATGGTGGACCTGGAACGCCGACAGCAGGTCCGACTCGGGCACCAGCGTGCGCCGCAGCGGCACTTCCTCGACCTCGATGGCCACGTTCGGTGCCAGGTCGTGTTCGGCCAGCATGTGGTCGACGCGGCTGCGCATCATGGAGCCGGGCGGCCCGAGCACCCACTGGGCCTGCGCCAGGTCGGCCAGCCGCACCGAGGGCTGCCGGGCCAAGGCATGGCCGGCACGGCAGTAGACGCCGGCCTGGTCGTGGTACAGCACGTCCTGGCGCAGCAGCGGGTAGTCGGCACTGTGGAGCAGCTTGCCGAACACCATCTCGACCCGGCCCTCGTTGAGGGCTTGCAGCATTTCTTCCTGGGTGCCGGTGACGATGCTGATGTGCACATCCTGGAAGGCCTCGGAACATTCGACGATGGCCTGGCTGAACTGCAGGATGGGATGGACCGACACCGCGCCGAGGCGCACGGCATTGCGCCGGTCCTGGCGGAAGCGCTCCACAGTCTGCTGCAGCTGTTTCATCTCCGCGCGCAAGGCCTTCACACGGTCCATCAGCACGGCGCCCAGGGGCGTCAGCGTCACCCCCTTGGAGCCGCGCTCGAAGATCCGCTCGCCCAGGCGGATCTCGAAGTCGCGCACCGTGCGCGTCAGCGACGGCTGCGACACGTGCAGGATGTCGGCCGCGCTGTTGATGCTGCCGCTCTCGGCCACGGTCAACAGCACCAGCAGGCCATCTGCGCTGATCGGACGGGTCGTCATGGTTCCATTGCCTCGTTGGAGCGTCCGGCGCCGAGTGTACCGACGTGTACCGGCCCCACAGCGTCGGCACGGGCCGGAGCGGCACGCCACGACAGGCAAGCACATAACGGGATAGCAACATCGGATAGCCCGCTGCGACCCGGCGCCGCGAACATCCGCACGACGGTTCCCACAACAAGGAGACAGCAGTTGAGTGCCTCATCCCCCCTGGTCATCGACACCCATGCCCACGCCATCATGCAGCAGTGGCTGTCTGCGCTCGAGCAGTCCCGCGGACCGGCCGCCGGCCCGCTGCGCATCGCCGGCTCGCCGGTGCCACCCTGGACGCCCCGGATCCACGTGGACGCGATGGACACCCACGGCATCGGCGCCAGCGTGCTGTCGTGGCCCAGCGCGACCTCGTTCCTGACGGGGCAGGCCGCGCGGTCGCTGGCCCGCGCCATGAACGAGGAGTTCGCGCAGGCCATCGCCGACCATCCCACCCGTTTCGGTGCCTTCGCGATCCTGCCTTGGGACGACATGGACGCGGCCCAGCGCGAGATGGAGTACGCACTGGACGTGCTGCAGCTCGACGGCGTGTCCTCGGCCACGCAGTACCGCGGCACCTACCTGGGGGCGCCCGCGCACCAGGAGCTGCTGGCCGAGATGAACCGGCGCGCCGTGCCGCTGTTCGTGCATCCCACCACGCCGCCCGGCTTCGACCTGGTCAGCATGGGCTTGAACGCCGCCCTCATGGAGTTCATGTTCGACTCCACGCGCATGGCGACGCACATGGTGCTGACCGGCTCGAAGGCGCGCTTCCCCAGGATCGACGTGATCTGCTCGCACGGCGGTGGCACCGTACCCTACCTGGCCCAGCGCATCGGCATGCTGGAGACGCACTTCGGCGCCGGCGAAGGCCGCACCACGCTGACGGCCGACGAGGTGCAGGCCGGCCTGGCCTCCTTCCACTACGACCTGACCGCCGCCACCTCGGCGGCGCAGCTGGACGCCATCCGTCGGCTGGTGCCGGTGGAGCAACTGCTGATGGGCTTCGACTACCCCATGATGCCGGAGTGGACCATCCAGCCCGCGCGCCAGCGCTTCGCGCGCTACGAGGGCTTGAACGCGGCGCAGAAGGCCCGCATCTACAGCGGCAACGCACTGAAGCTGTTGCCCGGCCTGGCGGCGCGCCTGCAGGCGGAGCCGGCGCTGCCATGACCCCGCAACCATCGACCGGCGCCCAGAGCATGGTGCGCACGCTGGTGGCCTGCGGCGTGGACGTCTGCTTCGCCAACCCCGGCACTTCCGAGATGCACTTCATGGACGCGCTGGACACCGTGCCCGGCGTGCGTGGCGTGCTGGGCCTGTTCGAAGGCGTGGTCACCGGCGCGGCCGACGGTTATGCGCGCATGGCCGACCGGCCGGCCGCGACCCTGCTGCACCTGGGCCCGGGCCTGGCCAATGCCGCGGCGAACATCCACAACGCGCGCCGGGCCCGCTCGCCGATGGTCAACATCGTGGGCGAACATGCGAGCAGCCACCTGCAGCACGACGCACCGCTGACCTCGGACATCGCGGGCATCGCCCGGCCGTTCTCGGACTGGGTGCACACGGTGGCAGGCGCCGGCACCGCCGCGGCCGACACGGCGCGCGCGGTCCGTGCCGCGCGCAGCGCGCCCGGCCAGATCGCCACGCTGATCCTGCCGGCCGATGCGGCCTGGAGCGCCGCAGGAGATGTCGCGGGGCCGCTGGACGTGCCGGCCCTGGCACCCGCGGACGACGCCGCGCTGCGCCAGGCCGTGGCCGTCCTGCGCTCCGGCGAGCCCACTGCCATCGTGATGACGGGCCTGGCGCTGCGCGAGGCGCCCTTGCAGGTCGCCGGGCGCATCGCGGCGGCCACCGGCGCGCAGCTGCTGGCGCAGACCTCCAACGGCCGTGTCGCACGGGGCGCCGGCCGCGTCGAGGCACGGCGCATTCCCTACGCGGTGGACGCGGCGCTGGCTTTCCTCGCGCCGTTCCGCCACCTGATCCTCGTCGGCGCGAAGGCGCCGGTGGCCTTCTTCGCCTATCCCGGCAAGCCCAGCGTGCTGACACCGCGGGGCTGCAGCATCCACCAGCTCGCGACCGCGGAGCAGGACGGCCCCGCGGCGCTGCAGGCGCTGGCCGATGCGCTGGATGCCAGCCACGTGCAGCCCGTGCTGCCGCCCGCGTGGCCGGACGACCCGGCCGCGGACGGCCCGCTGAACCCCGCCACCATCGCCGCCGTCGTGGCCGAGCTGCTGCCCGACAACTCCATCGTGGCGGACGAGTCCGTCACCACCGGCCGCGACTTCTTCCGCCTCACGCGCAGCGCCCGGCCGCACGACTGGCTGCAGGTCACGGGCGGCGCCATCGGCTGCGGCATCCCGCTGGCCTGCGGCGCGGCCATCGCCTGCCCGGACCGCAAGGTCATCAACCTGGAGGCCGACGGCAGCGCGATGTACACGGTGCAGGGCCTGTGGACGCAGGCGCGCGAGAACCTCGACGTGGTGACGGTCGTCCTGAACAACCGCGCCTATGCGACGCTGGCGAAGGAAATGGAGAACGTGGGCATCCCGCGCCCCGGGCCCAAGGCCCTGGCCATGATCGAACTGCAGCGGCCCGCCATCGACTGGATGGCCGTGGCCCGCACTTTCGGCATCCCGGGGCTGCGCGCCACCACGGTGGCCGAGTTCCGCCGTCACCTGCAGGCGGCCGTGCGCGAACGCGGCCCGATGCTCATCGAAGTCCAGTGCTGACCCCATCCCATGACGACGCTCCAAACCCAGGACCTGCAGTCCTCGCCGGCCAAGCTGGCGCACATCGTGTTCAAGACCCGCGACAAGGCCCGCATGCTGCAGTGGTACCGGCAGGTACTGAATGCGCGCATCGTGTTCGACGCCAGCTTCATCGGATTCCTGACCTACGACGACGAACACCACCGCGTGGCCGTGATCGAGAGCCCGGACTTCGGTGTGCCGGCTCCCGCGGCCGCAGGCCTGCACCACACGGCCTTCACCTACGACACGCTGGCCCAGCTGCTGGGCACCTATGTGCGGCTGCGCGACAGCGGCATCCGGCCTGCGCACGCCATCAACCACGGGCCGACCACGTCCATCTACTACCTGGACCCGGACGGCAACCGGGTGGAGCTGCAGATCGACAACTTCGATTCGGTGGCCGAGGGCCAGGCCTGGTTCGAGTCGCCGGCGTTCAGCGAGAACCCCATCGGCGTGGACTTCGATCCGGAGGTGCTGTTGCAGCGCTTCCAGGCCGGCGAACCCGAGGCGGCGCTGAAGATGCGCCCGAACATCGGCCCGCGCGGGCTGCCGATGCGGTGAGGCCCGCGAGCCGGTCGCCTTTGCACTTCTGAAAGAACAAGAGCCGCGTCCTTCGGAAGGACGCGGCTCTTGCGGCGCGTGGCGGACGGTCTCAGGCAGCGGTCGATGCGGCCTCGAAAGCCAATCCTTCCAGGCTGGCCTGCAACGCTGCACGGGCCTGCGCATCGCAGCGCTGCACCACCCGTGCGATGTGGCCATCGGGCCGCACCAGGATGGCACCACCGGCGCGCAGCACGGCCGCGCCCAGCCAGTCGCTCTCGAAATCCACCACCAGAGGCAAGGCGGCGAGGGTGCATTCCGGCAGGTCCGCCAGCGCGGCGCGCCACTGCGTCGCATGGCCCTGGCAGGCCAGCAGCGTGCACCGCTTCAGGTCCACCAGGTCGAGCGTGGAGCGCCGCGCGCCCGCCGCCGTGAACCAGGCATGCGGCAGCCGGGCGCCTGGCGCCAGCGAGGGCGTGTAGTGCAGGGGGTCGGGTGCTCCCTGCACAGGCGGGCCGTAGGTGAAGCCGAGCTGCATGCCTTCGCTGAGGAAGTGCTCGCGGTGGGTCTCGATCTCTGCGCCCAGCGCGGCGCGGCCGCCGGCATCCGCCGGGCCCTGGGCCAGCGTGTCGGCGGCCAGCGCGAACAGCCCGGTGAGCTTCTGCGCGTTGTGCACGCTCTGCGCGGTGTTGATGCGGGCCACGGGCTGCCGCTCGGCCTCGTAGCTCGCGAGCAGCGCCTCGCCGGCGCGACCCTCCAGCACCGCGGCCAGCTTCCACGCCAGATTGTGTGCGTCCTGGATGCCGGTGTTGAGGCCGAAACCACCGGTGGGCGGAAAGCGGTGGGCCGCATCGCCGACCAGGAAGCAGCGGCCCTGCGCGTAGCGCTCCGCCACCTGCGCCGCCATCATCCAGGGCACCACGTGCCGGATCTCGACCGGTACCTGGTCGGTGCCCAGCGCCGCGTGGATCAACCGGCGGCAATGGTCGTGCGTGTAGTCCGCCCTGTCAAAGGCCTCGGGCGCCACGCGCGGCGTGTAGACCCAGGTGCTGGCCGCGTCGTAGCAGATGAAGGTGCCATGGGCCGCGGGATCGAGGATCCAGTACAGGACGGCGGGCCGGTCCCGCACCAGCGCGCGCAGGTCGGCCTCGAAGTGGATGGTCACGCGCGGCCGGATCGCGGGAATGCCGTCCATCGCGATGCCCAGGACGTCGCGCACCGCGCTGTTGGCACCGTCGGCGGCAACGAGGTGGCTGCCGCTCTCGACATAGGCCCCGTCGGGGGAATCGATCTGCACCGTCACGCCCTCGGTGGCCGAGGTGCAGGCCGTGAAGCTGTGGCCGCGGCGGACCTCGATCTCCGGCAGCGTCTGCGCGTGCTGCAGCAGCACGCTTTCGAACAGCGGCTGCGCTAGGTTCAGCAGCGGCGTGGGGCTGGGGCAGGGCCGCACGGCGTCGTACGGCGTGTCCAGCGGCAGCTTGCCGAACGCGGTACCGGTCAGCCGATCCAGGAAGCGCGCGCAGTTGCCGTCGGTCTCGTGCGCGGAGAGTTCCCTCAGCGCCTGCACGTCGATGCCGAAGCTGCGGCAGATCTCCAGGCTGCGGGGGTTGAGCACATGGGCCTTGGGTGCGCTGGACGCGCGCGGCAGCTTCTTCTCGAAAACGACGCAGCGGTGGCCCAGCCGGGCCAGGAAGATGGCCATGGCGAGGCCGACAGGACCGCCGCCCACGATCAGCACGCGGGCGTTCTGACAGACAGTGCGCATGGGCATCTACCCGATGACGATCTTCGCGTCGCGGATCACGTCGCCCCACAGGCGCCGCTCGCGCGCGAGCCGCTCGCCCATTTCCGCGGGCGATTCTGTCTGCGGGTCGCTGAAGGTGCTGTCCAGCCGCTGCCTCACGTCGGGCAGTTCGGCGAAGCGGACCAACTCGGCGCTGAGCCGCGCGATGATGGCTGCGGGCGTGCCGGACACGCCGACGAAGCCCAGCCAGATGCGCACGTCGATCTGCGGGAAGCCGGCCTCCGCGCAGGTCGGCAGGTTCGGGATGCGCGGGTCGCGTTTGGCGCCGGTGACCGCGATCGGTACCAGCCGGCCGGCGTCGATCAGCGGCTTGGAATTGCCGTAGCTGTCGGCACCGTAGTCGGCCTCTCCTTTGGCCAGGGCCTGCAGCACGGCGGCGGTGCCGGGGTAGTTGACGTGTTGGACCTTGATGCCCGCCAACTGGCACAGGTGCTCGTTCGTCAGGTGGCCTACGCTGCCGACGCCGAAGGTGGCGAAGTTGAGTGCACCCGGGTTCTGCTTGGCATGCGCGATCAGACCGGGCAGGTCGCGGAAGGGCAGGTTCGTGCGGCCGAGGATCAGCGCAGGATAGCTTGTGAAGATGCCCACCGGTGCGTAGTCGCGCGTGGGGTCGTAGCCTGGGTTCTTCTGCAGCAGCGGCGTGACCACGAAGGTCGAGTTCGATCCGATGAGAAAGGTGTAGCCGTCGGCAGGGCCGCGCACCAGGGTCTGCGAGGCGATCGACCCGGTGGCGCCGGGGCGGTTCTCCACCACGAAGGGGCTGTTGAACGTGCGGGCGCAATGCTCCGCGAACAGTCGCGCGTACAGGTCGGCCGGTCCGCCGGGCGGCGCGGGGACCAGAAAGCGGACCGGACGGCTGGGCCAGTTGCCGCCCTGCGCCAGCGCCGCGCCACTGGCCAGCGCGGCCATTGCGCCGACCACCGACCTGCGGGTCCAGGCCATGCCCGCGAGGGCGCCAGATGCCAAACGCTCCATCGTGTCTCCTTTGTCTTCTGATCCGAAAGCGGTGCCAGGAATCGTAGTGACGCAGCTTGCGCACGGGGTATTCGAACTGGACATAGGGTTGATAAAGGCACGTTGGCGCACTCCAAGCCAACTCGCACGCGGCCAGCTGGGGCTGCACCCGAACCCTGGAGGGCATAGGGTGGCTTCAACCGGTCGTCGCAACACCTCAATCAAGGAGGTGTATGGGGGCCGACCTGCTGGTCGGATCCAGAAGCTGACAAGGCGTGGTGCGATGCGCTCACCTGGGGCTCCATCGCCAGCATCGACAAGTGCGGTTGGGTGCCCAGCTCCCCGGCGCGTGCACGCCATGCTGCAGGCGAATTCCCCGTGTCACCACCTACGCGTACATCGGTAGATCGAACGCGCCAGCCTCGCCGCGCGCAAGCGCCGCAGATGCGGCACGCGGAGAGCGCGTTTGACTTGCGGCAGAGCACAAGCTCGCGTCGCACTGGCTGTTGTGCGGGCGCAGCGAGAAAAGCCGCTTCAGAAAAATTCCCAGGTTGATGCAGCTCCCGCCGCAACGCCTGGGGCATTTCGGCCAGTTCGCCGGGCACTTTCGGTCATGGTCAATGCCGCGCCGGACTCCTAACCTCCATGGCATCGGAGCCGAAGGCGGCATGCATCGGTCTGAACCAAATCCGAAGTGGAGACAAGCAAATGCAGGAACATCTGGTGCCCAGCCTGGACATGGATCTACGGCTCGCCGCCCGCCGGGAGGAGGCGCGCGGCATTGTGTCTTTCGAACTCGTGCATCCGCAGGGCCGCGTGCTGCCGCCGTTCGAAGCCGGTGCGCACATCCTGGTGCAGGCGGCGCCGGGCATCGCACGTGCCTATTCGCTGTGCAATGACCCGTCCGAGCGGCACCGTTACGTGATCGGGGTGCTGCGTGCGCCCGATTCGCGTGGCGGTTCGGCGGGCTTGCACGACGCGCTGCACGCCGGCATGGTCGTGCGCACGAGCGGGCCACGCAACGCGTTCGCCCTGGCGCCGGCTGCCTGCCGCAGCATCCTGTTGGGCGGCGGCATCGGCATCACGCCGCTGCTGGCGATGGCCGCGCACCTGGCGGCCACGCAGGCGGATTTCGTTCTGCACTACTGCACGCGCGACGCCGGCCGCACCGCGTTCGCGGGCCACATCGCTCAGGCACCGTATGCAAGGCAGGTGCGCTGGCATCGGGATGACGGCCCGCACGCGCAGCGCTTTGACGCCGCCCAGGCGCTCGGCCGGCCCACGCCCGGAACGCATGTCTACGTGTGCGGCCCGGCGGGCTTCATGGCGCATGCGATGTCGACCGCCGCCGGCCTGGGCTGGCCGGCCAGCCAGCTGCACAGCGAGTACTTCACGCCGCCGGAGCCGCCTGCCGGCGCGCCCGCTGCAGACGCCGTGTTCGACCTGGTGCTGGCTTCGAGCGGCCGCCGCATCGCCGTGGGCGCCGGCCAGAGCGCGGCGCAGGCGCTGCAGGAGGCCGGCGTGCCGCTGGTGATGTCGTGCGAACAGGGCATCTGCGGCACCTGCGTGACCACCGTGCTGCAAGGCACGCCCGACCACCGCGACCACTACCTCACGGACGAAGACCGGCAGCGCAACGATTGCTTCATGCCCTGCCGTTCGCGCGCATGCAGCGCCGAACTGGTGATCGACCTCTGAATTTCCCCGCTTCCCACAACCAAGGAGACCACACGATGGGCATTTCCGATCTGGACGGCGAGATCGCCAGCCACCAGCTTTACGCAGACCCGGAGCGCATGCACGCGGTGTTCGACCGCCTGCGGCGCGACGACCCGCTGCACTGGACCCAGGCCCCCGGCCATCCGCCGTTCTGGGCGGTCAGCAAGCATGCGGACGTGGTCGAGGTCGGCAAGCACCCGGACGTGTTCATCGCCGAGCCCAAGACCTTCCTGCTCGACGACGAGGACCTGCGCGTCCGCATCGCCGAGACCGCCGCGACCGGCGGCAAGCTCGTGCGCACCATGATCCACATGGACGACCCGGACCACAAGAAGTACCGCGGCCTCACCCAGTCGTACTTCATGCCGGCCAACATCAAGCGGCTCGAGGCCATCGTGCAGGACCGCGCCCGGGCCCTGGTGGGGCGCATGCTCGAGCGCGAGGATGGGTGCGAGTTCTGCAACGAGATCGCAGTCTGGTATCCGCTGCAGATCATCATGACGCTGCTGGCGGTGCCGGAGAGCGACCACGCCTACCTGCTCAAGCTGACCCAGCAGTTCCTGGCGCCCAAGGACCCCACGCTCAAGCGCGACGGGCCCGAGGCCCAGGGCAAGGGGGCGGTCGCACGCGAGTACTTCGCCTACTTCGGCAAGATGCTGGCCGAGCGCCGCGCCGCACCGCCGACCGACGACCTGGGTTCGCTCATCGCGCACGCGCAGGTGGACGGCAAACCGCTGGGCATGATGGAGGCGGTGTCCTACTACGTGATCCTGGCCACCGCCGGGCACGACACCACCAGCTCCTCGATGGGCAGCGGGCTGTACCACCTGCTGCGCCAGCCCGGCGAGCTGGAGCGCCTGCGCGCGCGGCCCGAGTGGATGCCGTCGGCCGTCGAGGAAATGTTCCGCCACGGCACCCCGGTCAAGCATTTCGTGCGCACGGCGGCGCGCGACCACGTCCTGCGCGGCCAGACGATCCGTGCCGGCGAAGAGGTGGCATTGATGTACCACTGCGCGAACTTCGACGACGAGGTGTTCGAGGATCCACGGGCCTTTCGCATCGATCGCAGCCCGAACCGCCATGTCGCGTTCGGCTTCGGCGTGCACGCCTGCCTCGGCCAGAACCTGGCACGCGCCAGCATGCGCACCTTCTTCCAGGAACTGCTGGCGCGCACGGCACGGATCGAACTGCTCGGCGATGCGGCCTTCATCGCCAGCAACCAGGTCGGTGGCCTGAAGACACTGCATGTGCGGGTGACGCCCGCGGCGGCCACAGCGAAGGCCGCGCAAGGCGAGGGCGCTGCCGCATGAGCGGGCCGGCGACCCCCATGCTGTGCACCCCGGCCATGACCATCGGCGGCCGGGCCGTGCCGGGCGCGCGCAGCTTCGATGTCCTCGACCCTGCGACCGGCCAGGTGGTCGGGCAGGCGCCCGACGCCAGCGACGAACAGCTGGACGCCGCCGTCCAGGCGGCGCGCGCCGCGTTGCCCGACTGGGCTGCGCGGCCCTGGCGGGAGCGCCAGGGCCTGCTGGTCGAGGTGGCCAAGGTCTACATGGCCCACCAGGAAGAACTGGCGCAGCTGTTGACGCGGGAGCAGGGCAAGCCCCTGGTGCGCTCGCGCTCGGAGATCGCGGGCGCCGCGCACTGGCATGCGGAGTTCGCGAAGATGGAACTGGCAGACCTGGTGCTGCAGGACACGCCGCAGGCCTATGTGGCGGTGCGGCGGATGCCGGTGGGCGTGGTCGGCGCCATGGTGCCCTGGAACTATCCGGTGGTGCTGGCCGCCTGGAAGACGGCGCCCGCGCTACTGGCCGGCAACACCATGGTGCTCAAACCCTCGCCGTTCACGCCGCTGGGCACGCTGCGCCTGGGCGAACTGCTGCGTGACGTGCTGCCGCCCGGTGTGCTCAACACCGTGAGCGGCGGCGACGCCCTGGGCCCGCGCATGACGGCGCATGCCGGCTTCGACAAGCTGTCGTTCACCGGCTCGTCCGCCACCGGCCGCGCCGTCATGCGCGGGGCCTCCGGCACGCTCAAGCGGCTGACGCTGGAGCTGGGCGGCAACGATGCCGCGATCGTCATGCCCGACGTCGACATCGACGCGGTGGCGAAGGAGCTGTTCTGGGGCGCCCTGGTCAACAGCGGGCAGATCTGCATCGCCGCCAAGCGCCTCTACATCCACGAGTCCATCTACGAGCGCATGGCGCAGGCCCTGGTGGCGCTGGCGGCATCGACCCGCATGGGCCCCGGCACCTGCGATGGCGTGGAGCTCGGCCCCGTGCAGAACCGCCGGCAGTTCGACCGCCTGCGCGAGCTGCTGGCCGACTGCCGGCAACGCGGACTGCGGCTGCTCTGCGGTGGCGAGCCCGCCCCCGGTCCGGGGCTGTTCTTTCCGGTCACGCTGGTCGACAACCCGCCCGACGATGCCCGGATCGTGCAGGAGGAGCCATTCGGCCCCATCGTGCCGCTGCTGAAGTTCCGCGACGTCGACGAGGTGGTGGCCCGTGCCAACGCCTGCGCGTACGGCCTGGCCGGTTCGGTGTGGTGCCGGGACGAGGATCAGGCGCTGGCCATCGCGCGGCGCCTGGAGACGGGCACGGTCTGGATCAACGAGATCCAGACCGCCTCGCCGCACAAGCCCATGGCCGGCCGCAAGCAGTCCGGCCTGGGCGTGGAGAACGGCCAGGAGGGCCTGATGGGCTACACGCAGCCGCAGACCATCTCGCTCAAGCGCGCCGCATAGACGCCACCCTCACCAACGAAAGCACACCATGCAACTGAAAGACAAAGTCATCCTCGTCACCGGCGCGGCCAGCGGCATCGGCCGCCAGGCCTGCCTGACCCTGGCCAAAGGCGGCGCACGCGTCTTCGCGACCGACCTGAATGGCGCCGGCGCCGCCGAGACGGTCGGGCGCATCGAGGCCGAAGGCGGCCAGGCCGCCAGCGTTGCACACGATGTGACCGACCCGCAGGATTGGCAGCGTGTGGTCGGCGACATCGACCGCTTGGCAGGCCGGCTCGACGGATTGGTCAACTGTGCCGGCCTCATGGTCGTGCGGCCGTTCCAGGACACCGACTTCGCGCTCTACCGCCGCCAGCAGACCGTGAACGTCGACAGCGTCTGGCTGGGCTGCCAGGCCGCGCGCGCCTTGATGGCGAAGACCGCGGCGCTGGGCAAGGCCTGTTCGATCGTCAACCTCTCGTCGATCCTCGGACAGAAAGGTGGCAGCATGCATGCGGCCTACTGCACGTCCAAAGGCGCGGTGCGGCTGATGAGCAAGGCGCTCGCGGTGGAACTGGGCCGCTGGCAGATCCGCGTGAACTCGGTGCATCCCGGCCTGGTGGAGACACCGCTGGGGATCGGCTCGATGCAGGACATGATCAGCCACGGTGTGCCCATTCCCTCCGTCGAGGCCGCGGTTGGCATGGTGGCGCAGCGCACACCCCTGGGCCGCATGGCGCAGCCGCAGGACGTGGCGAACGTCATCGCCTTCCTGTGTGCGGACGAGTCGGCCTACGTCACGGGCAGCGAGCTGACCGTGGACGGCGGCTACAGCATCAACTGAGCGGTGCCGCTGGCGCCGCGCCGCGTTGGCGCCGGTAGTCCAGCGCGGTCATGCCGGTGGCGCGCTTGAAGGCCCGGTAGAAGGCGCTGGGGTCCGAGAACCCCAGCCGGTAGCCGACCTCGGCCACGCTCAGCTCCGATTGTCCGAGCAACCGCATGGCGGCATCGCGGCGCAGCGTGTCGATGATGGTGCGGTAGCTCTGGCTTTCCTCGTGCAGCCGGCGGCGCATGATCTTGGCGGTCAGCCCCATGGTGCCGGCCAGGGTCGGCAGGGCGGGCAGCTGCGCGATGTCCCAGCGCTTGAGGCAGCGCCGCACCTGCAGGGCCAGCGGCACGTCCTCGCGGTAGGGCGCGAGGCGGCGCAGCGGCCAGTGCAGGATGAAGGTCCGGAGACCGCGCATGTCGGGCACCACGCGGGCGTCCAGCCAGCGGGCCTCGAACACGATGCGGCTCGGCCTGCCACGGCGCAGCGGCGCTTCGAACAGGCTGTCGGCCGGCGCCGCATCGGAGTAAGAGGCCGGCAGCGCCACCTCGCGCAGCACGATGGACTGCTGCACCATCCACGACATCAGGCCGATCGCGGCGTACAGCAGCACCAGATGTCCGGTGGCGCGGTAGGTGTCGGGCAGCGTCAGGTCGACGATCTCCAGCGACGCGGTGTTGCCCTCCACGCGCAGCCGGGGCACGAAGTCCTCCAGCAGCAGCCGGTACAGGCTGCAGCCCAGCCGCAGCGCCTCGCCCAGGGTGGCGCAGCGCAACATCTGCTGGGCCACGAGCAGGAAGGTGCCCGGGCGCACCGGCCGCGTGCCCAGCGCCATCATCTCGTCGCGCAAGGCGTGCTGCATGCCGCGCAGCGCGCTCGCGAACTGGACCAGGGTCACCACATGGGACGGGTCCGCCAGCTGGGCGGGTGTCAGATGGCAGCGGCGCAGCAATTCCTCCGTGTCCAACCCCCTGGCGCGTGCGGGCTCGAGCAGCAGCCGCAGGTAGCGCAGCGCCAGGCCGTCGCCAATGGGTACTGCGCAAGGCTCCGGCATCGGTGTATCGGTTTCACCGCGGCAGGCCCAGCCCGCGCTGGGCGATCAGGCTGCGCTGGATCTCGTTGGTGCCGATGCTGATGGCCCACATCAGCGCATGCCGCAGGTTCTGCTCGATCCGGCCGCGCAGGATGGCGCCCGGGCTGCCTTCGCCCAGGGTCGCCACCATGCCCAGGATGTCGAGCGCGGCCTCGCCGAAACGCTCCATGAGTTCGCCCGAATACACCTTGCTGACGGCGGCGTCCTGCAACGGGGTTTCGCCGCCGTCGACCTGGGACGCGCAGTGCATCATCATCTGGCGGCCGGCCTCGATCTGCGCGGCCAGGTCGCCGATGCGGTCGCGCACCAGCGCGTCGTCGCGCAAGGGGCGCCCGTGGGCCTCGGCCGTGCGCACGTGGGCGCAGAGCAGCTCGAAGGCGCGCGCGACCTTCATCACGATGCCGCCGCCGATCAGGCCGCGCTCGGTGGCCAGTGCGCCGGTCAAGGCCTTCCATCCCCCGTTGACCTCGCCCACGATGGCATCGGCCGGCAGGCGCACGTTGTCGTAGAACACGTTGGCGAAGCTGCCGCCGTACATCGTGGTGGAGGTCTTGATGGTGATGCCCGGCGTGTCCATCGGCACGATGAACAGGCTCAGGCCCGCGTGGCGAGGCTTGGCGTCGGGGTCGGTGCGGGCGGCCAGCAGCATGTAGTCGCCCCAATAGGTCGTGGTCCAGATCTTCTGACCATTGATCAGCCAGCCATCGCCCTTCTCGTCGTGCACGCGCTCGGCGCGGGTGCGCATCGATGCGAGGTCGGATCCGGCGTCGGGCTCGCTGTAACCCATGCCGTAGATGGCCTCGCCGCGCAGGATCTCCGGCAGCAGCCGCTCCTGTTGCTCCGGCGTGCCATAGACCTGCAGGATGGCGGCCTGCACCGGCGCACCGACACGCGGGGCATCGACGCGCTCGATCTCTTCCACGAAGGCGATCTGCTCCAGCGCGCTGCGCTCCTGGCCGCCGAAGCGGCGTGGCCAGGACAGCCCCACCCATCCGGTCCGTCCCAGGGCATGGGCGAACTCCTTGTTGTATTCGCGCTTCTTGAACGACAGCTTCTCGTGGGCTTCGCGCTGTTGTCCCGCCCAGTTCTCGGCCAGCCACGCCCGCACTTCCTGCCGGAAGGCGTTGCCGGCCACACCCAGGTCGTACTCCGGCAAGGTGCCGCCGTCGCCATCCAGGAAGAAGGCCGCCAGTTCCTCCCGTGCGCGCCGGCCGCCGCCGTGGCGCAGCACGTCCAGGTGCACCTGCTTGAAATGCCGCGGGGCTTCGTGCTCCTCGCTGTAGCCGATGGCGCCGAACGTGTGCTGGATCTCCAGCATCGCCAGGCGCAGGTTGCTGCCGGCCAGGGACCATGCGGCCGCGCTGAACCAGTGCCACTGCGCCGTGCCCAGGTCGTATTGCAGCGCGGCGTTGGCGTTGCACAACTGCAGCCCTTGCAGCGCGATGTGCACATTGGCCAGCTTGTGCTGGATCGCCTGGAAGCTGCCGATGGCCTGGCCGAACTGCCGACGGATCTTGGCGTAGTCCACGACCAGCTCGAATGCGCGCTGGGCGGCGCCCCAGGCGCGCCCGGACAGGCCGAGCCGGGACCAGGCGGCCAGGTCGCGTGGCGCGCCGGCAGGCAGCGGCCGGTGCACGCCCGCCACGCCGTCGAGCCGCAACCGGTACAGGCCCTGCGTTCCCATCGCAGGCGTGGCGTCCAGGTGCACACCCTCGGCATTGGCCTGCACGAAGACCACGGCCGGGCCGGGCACCAGCAGGGCGAAATGCGTGGCCGCATGGGCCGCTTCGACATACGCGATCTCGCCGCTGATCCGATTGTCGGCCCAGGTGAGCGCAGGTGCAGCATCGGCGCCGTCCATCGCCAGGACCACGCAGGCGTCGCCGCCGCGCATGGCGGCCAGCGGTGTGTCGCGCTCGTCCAGGCGCAGCAGGTTCAGCAACGCGGCCGACAGGACCGGGGCAGGGGAGGCCGCACGGCCCAGCTCTTCGATGACCAGAACGATCTCGCGCATGCCGCCTTCCGCGGGGTCCGTGCCGAGGGCCGCGACCCCCTGTTCGGCCAGCAGCTTCCACTGCGCGCGGACGGCCGTGCCGCTGCGCGACAGCTCGACGGCCTGGTCGACCGGCCAATGGCGCTCCAGGAGCCGGCGTACGGCGTCGCGCAGGAGGCCGCGTTCTTCGTCGGAGGGGAATGTGCGTTCGTTCATGTTGCCCAGATTTTTGTCAATGGTTGCACCATTATGGCGGCAATGCACGGGATTGGGAACAGTGGCGGGCCAGACCTCGTCTTATCATGCGGACCCAAGCACCCAGCGGTCGGCGCCATTCGATCGTTCCTGCGCCATGTCATTTCCATCTTCTCGCGCCCAAGAGGGAGTAGTTCAGTGCCCCGTTCCAGAATCGACAGTGCCGCGGCCGACGCCGCACCGAAGGCCGAGCCGTCCGCATCGTTCAGCGCCATCAAGTCGGCGCGCGCATTCGAGGAAATTGCCACCCAGATCCGCGACGAGCTGATCGCGGGGCGGCTCAAGGTCGGCAGCCGTCTGCCGGCCGAGCGCGCCCTGTCGGAACAGTTCGGGGTGTCGCGCAACACCTTGCGCGAAGCACTGCGCTCGCTCGAGCATGCGGGGCTGATCCGCCTGCAGAAGGGCGCCAGCGGCGGCGCGTTCATCAGCGAACGCAGCGGACAAGCCATCGTGACCGGCCTGCTGGACATGTACCACGTCGGCGCCATCCAGCCGGCCCAGTTGACGGAGGCGCGCATCTGGCTCGAATCGGTGATCGTGCGCGAAGCCTGCGTGCGCGCCACGCCGGAAGACCTGGCCCTGCTGCACCACAACATCGAAGAGGCCGCCCAGGCCAATGCGGAAGGCAACTTTCCGCTGCGGGCGCAGAAGCACCTGGAGTTCCACCGCATCCTGGCGCGCATGACCGGCAATCCGATCATGGTGATCATGATGAACGGCATGCTCGACGTGCTGCAGCACTTCATCAACTCCATCGGCGACTACAGCAACGTCTTCGTGCTGCCGTCGCGGCGCCGGTTCATGAAGCACATGGAAGAGGGCAACGTGGCCGCCGCGGTGGAGGAGATGGAGACCAGCCTGAAGCGCCTGCAGCGCAGCTACCTGTCGCGTGTGGAGGTCAAGGCCGATGCCACAGCGGCCGCGCCGACGCCGGCACCGGTGGGCAGGAGCACCAGGCCGGCCCGCAAGACGCGGGCCGAGCCCGACTGAACCGACGCGCCTCCCCAGCGTTGTCCGGCCAGCCGCTTGCGGCTGGCTTTTTTTTGCGCGCGGTCACGCGTTGACAGAAGTCGCCCAGGACGCATAACATGAGTCAATGGTTGGACCATAAAGCCTGACTGCCTCGTGGCGCGGCCCGCCATCCGCCGAGGGCAAAGCGCCAGTTCTGCCAGCGATCCCCCATTGATACCGACGAGAGACAAGCCATGCCCCAGACCCCCCCCGACCGGCCCGGCATCCTCGATGGCGTGCGCGTCATCGATTTCACCGCCATGATGTCCGGCCCCTACGCCACGCGGCTGCTGGCCGACTTGGGTGCCGAGGTCATCAAGATCGAGCCACCCGAGGGCGACCACATCCGCAGCCGCCCGCCGCGGCGCGAGGGCCACAGCACCTATTTCGCGCAGCTCAACTGCGGCAAGAAGAGTCTCGCGCTGGACCTCAAGAAGAAGTCCGCCATTGCGCTGGTCAAGCAGCTGGTCGCCACCGCCGACGTGCTGGTCGAGAACTACCGTCCCGGCGTGATGCAGCGCCTGGGCCTGGACTACGCCACGCTGTCCGCGCTGAACCCCAGGCTCGTGTACTGCTCGATCTCGGGCTTCGGCCAGACCGGCGAGTGGGCCGGGCGCAGTGCCTACGCGCCGGTGCTGCACGCGGCTTGCGGCTTCGACCTGGCCAACCTGGCCTACCAGGACGGCATCGAGCGGCCCTTGAAGAACGGCATCTTCATCGCCGACGTGCTGGGCGGCTCGCTGGCCTTCGGCGCGATCCAGGCGGCGCTGCTGCGCGCGGCGCGCACCGGGCAGGGCGACCAGGTGGATCTCTCGCTGATGGACGCCATGGTCGGCATGCTGGTCTACGAATGCCAGGAGGCGCAGTTCCCCGCCGAGCGCCGCCGCCCGCTGTACCAGCCCACCAAGGCGAGCGACGGCTTCCTGCTGATCGCGCCTGTGAGCCAGAACAACTTCGAGGCCATGGCCCGCGCGGCCGGCCACCCGGAATGGATCGCCGACCCGCGTTTTGCCACCATCCAGGCGCGCGAACACCACTGGGGTGAACTCATGGCGCTGCTGGACGACTGGGCCGCCAGCCGCACCGCCGCGCAATGCGAGGACGCGATGAACGCGGGCGGCGTGCCCAGTTCGCGCTACTTCAACATCCGCGAGGCCATGCAGTTGCCGCCCGTCGCCGGGCGCGGCGCGCTGCAGACGATCCACGACGGAGCCGGTGCGTTCCAGGTTCCCAATCCTGCCTTCCGCTTCCACCACACGGCTGCGCACGCGCGCGACAGCGTGCCCGAGCTCGGCGCGGACGGCCCGGCGCTGTTGCAGTCCCTGGGGCTGAGCGAAGCCGAGATCGAAGCCATGTGCGCCGAGGGTGCCGTGCATTGGCGCGCACCGGCCGAGCAGGCCTGACCCCCACCCGGCGACAACGAGGAGACCGACATGCATTCCCATCCGCTGCGGCGCCGCGGCGCCCTGGCCCTGCTCGCGGCCACCGCCGCGTTGCCCGCCTGGGTGGCGGCGCAGAATTTCCCCAGCCGCCCCATCACCATCGTTGTGCCTTATCCGCCGGGCGGCACCACCGACGTGCTGGCGCGCGCGCTGCAGGACCCGCTGCAAAAACTGCTGGGCCAGCCGGTGATCGTGGAGAACCGGCCGGGCGCCTCGGCCATGCTGGGCGCCAAGCTGGTGGCGCGCGCGCCCGCGGACGGCTACACGCTGCTGTTTCCGAACAACGGCCTGGTGATTTCTCCGCACATCACCAAGGATGCGGGCTATGCCCCGTTGACCGATTTCGCGCCGGTGTCGCTGGTGTCGCTGCAACCCATGGTGCTCGTGGTCAACCCGTCGGTGCCGGCCAGGACCTTGCCGGAATTCATTGCCTACGCCCGGGCCAACCCCGGCAAGATCAACTACGCCAGCGCCGGCCCGGCCTCCTTCGGCCACCTGGCCACCGTGCAGTTCGCGCGGGCTGCGGGTCTGGCGCTGGAGCACATTCCCTACAAGGGCCAGGCGCCGACCACACAGGCGGTGTTGTCCGGCGAGGTGCAGATGCTGCTGTCGACCAGTTCGGCCCAGATGAACGCCTTCATCAAGGAAGGCCGGGTGCGGCTGCTGGGTGTCAGCTCGGCCCAGCCGTCGCCGCTGGTGCCCGGCGGCGTGCCGATCGCCCAGACCCTGCCGAACTTCCAGGCCGATGTGTGGTTCGGATTGTTCGCGCCGGCGGCGACGCCCAAGGACGTGGTCGCGCGCCTGAACGATGCCATCGGCAAGGCACTGCAGCAGCCCGAACTGCGGGCCCGCTTCGAAACCGCAGGCGGCCAGGCGGTGGGCAGCACGCCGGAGCAGATGAAGGCGCGCATCACCCAGGAGTCCGAGGGCTGGGCCACCGTCATCAAGGACGCCAACATCAAGGAAGAGTGAGACGACGCGCGTCCGTGCCACAGGATGGCGCGGACGCAGGCCGCCGGTCAGCGGGCGCCAGCCTTCGGTGCCGGGCCGAAGCCGGTGTAGGGTGGCGGACGCTTGGCCAGCATGGCCTCGACCGCCAGCCGCGGTTCCGGCGCCGCAAAGGCCGCGCCCTGGCTGTTCGCCTCGATCGTGAACATGGTGTGCTGGTCGGAGTCCAGCGAGGCGTTGAGCGCCGCCTTGGTCAGGCCCAGCGCGGTCGGCGACGCATGCGTGAGCCGCAGGGCGATGTCGCGGGCGCGCGCCTCGATGTCCTCGCTGGCATGCACCTCCATCACCAGGCCCATGGCGCGGGCCTCCTCGGCATCGAGCTCGCGCGCTGAGAAGATCAGCTCCTTGGCGCGCTGCAGGCCGACCATGCGCGGCAGCAGGTAGGTCGGCCCCAGGTCGGGCACCACGCCCAGCTTGAGGTAGGACATGGCAAAGCGCGCCTGGGGCGTGGCCAGCACGATGTCGGCCGTCAGCGCGAGCGTGAAGCCGGCGCCGAACGCCGGCCCGTCCACCACCGCGATCAACGGGCGCGTCAGGTGCAGCAGGTCGTTGATCAGGCGCAGGCCCGACTGCAGGCGCTGCTGCCAGTAGGCCGGCCCGGCATCGAGCTGCTCCTGGATGAACTGCAGACTGCCCCCTGCGCAGAACGCGCCGGGCGTTCCTGCGAGCACCAGCACCCGGATGCCGAGGTCGGCACGCACGCGGTCCAGCACCTGGATCAGGTCCTCGCGCAGTTCACTGTCGAACGGGTTGCGCTTCTTGGGCCGGTTCAGGCGGATCCAGCCGATGCCGTCTTCCGCTTCGAAATCGAGGGTTTGCAACTGCAGCATGCGCAACGCCTCAGGCAGGCGTGAACATGGGCACCACGCCGCCGCCTTCGGCCGGCTTGAAGCAGACCTGCACGCGCTGGCCGATGCGCAGTGCATCGAGATCGCAGTCGACGATGTTGGTCAGCATGGTCACGCCCTCGTCCAGCGTCACGTAGGCGATGGCATAGGGGATGGGCCCGGCGCGGCGTGTCACGCTCACGCTGTAGATGCTGCCTGTGCCCTTGGTGTCTTCCCATGCGGTGTCGCCCATGCAGAACGGGCACACCGGCCGCGGGTACCAGTGCGGCTTGTGGCAATCCGTGCAGCGGCGCAGGCGCAGCACGCCATCCCTGGCGCCGGCGAAGAACGTCTCGGTCGCCGCGTCGATGGCGTTGGCCGCAAGGGGTCGGTCCTGGTGCATCGTGGTCATCGTGTTCACTCCCGTTCCATGATCAGTGTGGCGCTGCCGTGGCGCGAACCCAGCAGACCGCCCGTGCCCTGGGCCAGCGCCAGCGTGCAATTCGGCACCTGGACTTTCGGGTGGGCCTCGCCGCGCAGCTGGCGCACGGCCTCGATCACCTTGGTGATGCCGCCTCGGTTGGCCGGATGGTTGTTGCACAGCCCGCCGCCGTCGGTGTTGAAGGGCAGCCTGCCCACCCCCGAGATCAGGTTGCCGTCGGCAACGAACCGGCCGCCTTCGCCCTTCTTGCAAAAACCCAGGTCTTCCAGCTGCATCAGCACGGTGATCGTGAAGCTGTCGTAAATCGAGGCGTACTGGATGTCGGTCGGCAGCACCCTGGCTTCCTCGAAGGCGCGCGGCCCCGACAGGGCGGCGCCCGACCAGGTCAGGTCGACCTGCCCGCCGAGCTGGCCCTTGATGGCTTCGCCGGCGCCCAGCACATTGACGACGGGCCGCTTCAGCGCGCGGGCGATCTCCGGGCGCGTGACGACCAGCGCGCCGCCGCCGTCGCTGACCACGCAGCAATCCAGCTTGCGCAGCGGGTCGCTGATCATGGGGGAGGCCAGCACGTCTTCGACGGTGACCACCTCGCGCAGCATGGCATGCGGGTTGTGCTGCGCATGGGTGGAGGCGGCCACCTTGATCCAGGCCAGTTGCTCGGCCGTGGTGCCGTACTCGTGCATGTGCCGCGCCGCGGCCAGCGCGTACATGTTGACCGTGACGGGTCCGTATGGCATCTCCCAGGGCACGTCGGGCGTGCCCGCGGCCACGATGCGCGGCGCGACACCGCTGGAGCCTTCGCTGCGTGGACGTCCGGCCAGCGTGATGAGGGCCACGTTGCACTTGCCCAGGGCGATGGCCTGGGCCGCGTGGGCGACGTGGATCAGGTAGGCCGAACCGCCGGTGTCGGTGCTGTCCACGTGGCGCAGCTTCAACCCCAGGTAGTCGGCCATGTTGTTGGCGCCCAGGCCCGGCGCGTCGCCGGCGCAGAAGTAGCCGTCGACGTCCTGCAGCGTCAGGCCGGCGTCCGCCAGCGCGCCGCGCGCGCATTCGGCGTGCAGCTGGGCGACGGTCTTGTCCGGTGCCTTGCGGGTGGGGTGTTCGTAGGCGCCTGCGATGCACGCGCGTCTGCGGATGGTCATGGAGGTCTCGTGTTGACGTTGGAACGGCCATGATCGTATCATTGGTTCTACCATCAAACAAGGAAACCCATGTCTTCTGTCGCTCCCATCGTCTCGCTCGAAGGCCGCACCGTGGTTGTCACCGGTGCTGGCCAAGGCATCGGCAAGGCCCTCGCTGAACTGACCATTGCGCTCGGCGGCAACGTTGTCGCCGTGGACCTCAACAGCGAGACCTTGCATGCTGCGATGGCCCCGCTGCCGCAGCACCGCGTGTTGGCTGTGGTCGGCAGCGTCGTCGATCCCGACCTGGCGGCGCAGGCAGTCTTCGATGCGGCAGAGCGTTTCGGCGCTGTGCACGGCCTGGTCAACAACGCCGGCATCACGCGTCCGGCCATGATCGACAAGATGACGGCCAAGCAGTGGCAGGACGTCATCGATGTGCATCTGACGGGCACCTTCTTCTGGACGCAGGCCGTGGGCCGCCACATGCTGGAACGCGCCAAAAGCGGCGACAAGACGGGCGGCTCCATCGTCAACATCTCCTCGGACGCCGGACGCAAGGGCTCCATCGGCCAGATCAACTACGCCGCGGCCAAGGCCGGCATGCTGGGCATGACCATGACCGCCGCGCGCGAATGGAGCAAGCACAACATCCGCAGCAACTCGATCTGCTTCGGCGTCGTCGAGACGCCGATGACCGAAGTGGTGCGCGGCGAGAAGTTCCGCGACGGCATGCTGGCGCAGATCCCGATGGGCCGCTGGTCCACGCCCGAAGAGGTGGTCAAGACCGTGTGCTTCCTGCTGTCCGATGGCGCCAGCTACGTGACCGGGCAGCACCTGGCGGTCAACGGCGGCTTCCACATCAGCCTGTGACCGGGCAGCCAGACGCCGACCGGCTGGCCGCATTCGTGCGCGAGCGGGTCGAACCCTTCGATGGCGCTCTCGCTTTGCGCCGCATCGAGGGCGGGCAGTCCAACCCGACCTGGATCGTCGATGCCGGCGCACGCCGCTATGTACTGCGCAGCAAGCCCGCCGGCGTGCTGTTGCCATCGGCCCATGCCATCGAGCGCGAGTTCCGGGTCATGCAGGGCCTGGCCGGCACGGCCGTGCCGGTGCCGCGTGTGCGCGCGCTGTGCGAGGACGCCGGCGTGCTGGGCAGCGCCTTCTACCTGATGGACTTCGTCGAGGGCCGCATCCTGACGGACCAGACCCTGCCCGGCATGGCGCCGGCCGAGCGCGCGGCCCACTACGCGGAACTTGCGCGTGTGCTGGCCGCGTTGCATGCCGTGGACCATCGGTCCGCGGGACTGGCCGACTTCGGCCGCGAAGGCCGCTACGTGGAACGCCAGATCGAACGCTGGACACGCCAGTACCGCGCCAGCGAGACGGAGTCCATCGGCGACATGGAGCGGCTGATCGACTGGCTGGCCGCCCACGTGCCCGCGCAGTCGGCCACCTGCCTGGTGCATGGCGACTACCGGCTGGACAACGTGGTGTTCCACGCCACGCAGCCGCGCATCGTGGCGGTGCTGGACTGGGAGCTTTCCACGCTGGGCGATCCGCTGGTGGACCTGGCCTACCACTGCATGGGCTGGCACATCGCGCTGGGCACGCACCGCACGCTGGCCGGCGTGGACCTCGGGCCTCTGGGCATCCCGGACGAGGCGGCGCAGATCGCCAGCTACTGCCGGGCCGCCGGACGCGGCGAGGACATCGCGCACTGGCCGTTCTACCTGGCCTTCAACCTGTTCCGCCTGGCCGCGATCCAGCAGGGCGTGGCCCGGCGTGCGCTGCTGGGCAATGCCGCCAACAGCCGCGCCCGGGCGGTGGCCGAACGCGTGGCCGCCACGGCCGCGGCGGGCTGGGCCATGGCCCAGCGGGCAGCACCTGCGCTGCCACCCTGACCCATCCCAGAATTGACGGAGACCCCATGTACATGCCCCCCGACAGCCGGTTGCGGCTGGACCCGAGCGACGAATACACGCACACGCCCGAAGCGGCCGGCAACTACAACGAAAGCATGTACTTCAATGCCTTCGATGCCGGCGCCGGCCTGGGGCTGTGGCTGCGCCTGGGCAACCGCCCCAACGAAGGCCACGCCGAGATGAGCTGCTGCGTCTACCTGCCCGATGGCCGCGTCGGTTTCATGCACGCGCGGCCCGCGATCGCCGACAACCGGGCCATGGACGCCGGCGGTCTGCGCATCGAGGTGCTGGAGCCCTTCCAGCGCCTGCGCGTGCGTTACGAAGGCGATCTGCTGCTGATGGACGACCCGCTGGCCATGGCCGACCCGAGCAGCGCGTTCAAGCGCTACCCCAAGCGGCCGGCGTCGATCGCGCTGGAATTCGAGGGCGTCTCGCCCATGCACGGCGGCGAGATCGTGGCGCTGGACGGCTCGCCCATCGCGCTCGACCCCGAGCACGCGGTCTACCGCGGCCACACCGAGCAGAACATGGCCGTCCACGGCCATGTGACCATCGCCGGCGTGCGCCACGCCATCGCCAACGGCACCGGCTACCGCGACAAGAGCTGGGGTCCGCGGCACTGGCACAGCTTCTACTGGTACAAGTGGTTGCCGGTCACGTTCAGCCGCGATTTCGGCGTGCTGCTGTCCATCAAGGGCCGGCCCGACGGCGGGCCGCACCGCATCAGCGGCAACGTGCTGCGCAATGGCGTCTACGAGGAGGTGATCGACGGCCGGATCGACACCGACTACGACGGGCAGTTCATGCCGCGCGCGCTGACCGCGGAGGTGGTCACGCGCGAGGGCCGCTACACGCTGAGCGCACGGGTGCTGGCCACCGTGCCGCTGCGGCACAAGCGCGTGGGCGGCGACGCGCGCAACTACACCCGCATCACCGAGAGCATGAGCGAATACCGCTGCGGCGACCTGCGCGCACTGGGCATGACCGAATACTGCGACATCGTGCGTGACGGCGTTCCGATCTCGATCGCGCTGGAGGGCGCCGCACCATGAGCACGGCGACCTTGAGGGTCACGCACGACGACGGCGTGGCGACGATCACCCTCGACCGCCCGGAGGCCAGGAACGCCTTGTCGCCGCAGATGGCCGACGAGTTGCTGGCCGCGCTCGACGCGCTGCAACGCGACGACGCCGTGGGCGCCATCGTGCTGACCGGCGCGGGCGGCAGCTTCTGCTCCGGCGGAGACGTCAAGGGCATGGGGCAGGGCGCTGCGCGCAGCACCGAGCAACGGCGCGCCGGCATGCAGCGCTACCGCCACCTGACGATGGCCCTGCTGGGGCTGGACAAGCCCCTGGTCGCGGCACTCGACGGCGTGGCCTACGGCGCCGGCTTCAGCATGGCCCTGGCCGCCGACGTCGTGCTGGTCAGCGAGCGCGTGCGGCTGGCCATGGTGTTCCACCGCATCGGCCTGGTGCCCGACCTGGGCGCCTGGTACACGCTGCCGCGCGTGGTCGGGCTGCAGCGGGCCAAGGAACTGGTCTATTCGGCGCGCGAGATCGGTGCCGCCGAGGCATTTCGCATCGGCCTGGCCTTCGAGGTGGTGGCGCCCGATGCGCTGCTGCCGCGTGCCACGGCCATCGCCCGCAGCTTCTGCGGCGCGTCGGCGCTGGCCATGAGCCTGTCCAAGCGCGCGCTGCAGTCGTCGCTGCAAAGCGAGCTGGCCGCCATGCTGGACATGGAGGCGGCCGGCCAGGCCATCGCCAGCGGCAGCGACTACGCGCGCGAAGCCGTGCGCCGCTTCGCCGCCAAGGAGGCGCCGCAGTTCCAGTGGCCTGCCACCCCGACTTCCCCCAACTGAACGAGCTTTCCCATGATCGACTTCGACAAGACGCGCGCCTGGCAATCGGACGACGTGCGCCACAGCTACACCCACAAGGACAGCATCCTCTACGCGCTTGGCGTCGGCCTGGGCGCCGACCCGCTGGATGCGGCCCAGCTGCGCTTCACCTACGAGAAGGACCTGGTCACGCTGCCCACCATGGCCGCCGTGCTGGCCTCGCCCGGCTTCTGGATGCGCGAACGCAGCGAGCTGGGCATCGACTTCACCAAGCTCGTGCACGGCGAGCAGAGCGTGACCCTGCATGCGCCGCTGCCGGCCGCCGCGACGGTGGTCGGCAAGAGCCGTGTCACGCGCATCGTCGACAAGGGCGAAGGCAAGGGCGCGGTCATGCACGTGGAGAAGACCCTGACCGACGCCGCCAACGGCCAGCTGCTGGCCACCACCGAGCAGGTGCTGTTCCTGCGCGGCGATGGCGGCTTCTCGGCGCGGGGCGGCGGCGACGCGCCCGGCACGCCGCTGCCGGCCACGCCGGAGACCGCGCCCGACCTGGTGCTGGACCTGCCGACGCGCCCCGATGCCGCGCTGCTGTACCGGCTCTCGGGCGACATCAATCCCCTGCATGCCGACCCGGCTTTCGCCGCCAAGGCCGGCTTTGCGCGGCCCATCCTGCACGGGCTGGCGACGTTCGGCGTGGCCTGCCACGGCCTGGTCAAGGGCTTGTGCGACTACGACCCGACGCGGCTGAAGTCCATCCGTGCGCGCCTGTCGGCGCCGGTGTACCCGGGCGAGACGCTGAGGCTGGAAACCTGGCGCCTGGACGGCGGCGCGCTGGCCTTCCGCGGCCGGCTGGTGGAGCGCGACGTGACGGTGCTGACGCACGGCCGCGCGCAGCTGTGACGCGGCCTGGCCGGCGCGCTGCGCTGCAGCCGCAGCACGCCGCGACACGGGCCGTGGCGCAACCGTTCGCCTTGCGGCCGTGCTGAACGTCACCGGCGCATCTCGCCTGGGCCGCTGGTTTCCCGCCCTGGCCGAACCCGACGTGCGCCTGTACCTGGGCGGCCAGGCGCTCTCGATGATGGGCACCTGGATGCTCGACATCACGCTGAACCTGCTGGTGTGGCAGCTGTCCGGATCGCCGCTGCTGCTCGGCGTCCTCAACTTCGTGCTGTACGGGCCGGGCGTGCTCGTCGTGCCCTTGTTCTCCGGCCGGCTGACGGCGGCCAACGCCCGGCGCTGCACGCTGTGGGTGCTGGCCGCCGCGCTCGCCGTGGCCCTCGCGCTGGCCGTGCTCACCGCGCTGGACCGTTTGACGATTGGCCTGCTGTTCGCGCTGGCGCTGGCCCGTGGCGTGCTGAACGGCATGGAGGTGCCGTCGCGCCAGATGCTGCTGACCAGTTCGATCCGCAGCTCGGAGCGCATGGCCAGTGCGGTCGCGCTCAACACCGTGGTGTTCCAGCTCGCGCGCATGCTCGGGCCCGCGCTGGCCGGCGTCGTGTTCGCGACGGCAGGGCCGCTCTGCGCGTTCTCGCTGACCGCGCTGGGCCAGCTGTGCATGATCGCCTGCGTGTTCCGGCTGCGTGGGGCGGCCTCGCCCGCCGCGGCTCCGGGCGCTGGGGCGGGCCGGGGCGGTGTGCGCGGCGCGATGGACTTCGTGCGGGCAGACCGCTTCGCCAGCCTGTTCCTGCCGGTGCTGGTGTGCATGGGCCTGTTCGCCGGTTCCTACCAGACGCTGGTGCCGGTGCTGGCCGACCATGTGTTCGGCAACACCACGCGCTGGACCAGCGCCTTCTTCGCGGCCGTGGGTGTCGGCGCGGTGGTGGTCTCGGTGCTGCTCAGCACGCCGCAGATCGACCGGCTCATCAGCCGTTGCCAGGTCAGCGTGCCCTGGCTCGCTGTACTGGCCCTGGTCGGCCTGGGGCTGAGCCGCTGGCCGCTGCTGTCGCTGGCCTCGTTCGTGTTGCTCGGCGCCTGCATGGCCTTCATTGCCACGGCCACCAATGCCGTCATGCACCAGCGCGTGCCGCCGCATGCGCGCGGTGGCCTGATCGCGCTGTTCCTGATGTCCTTCGTGGGCACGATCCCGTTGGGCCAGCTGCTGGCCGGCTGGCTGGCGCAGTGGCTGTCGGTGCAGGCCACGTTCCTGTGGCTCGCCGCTGGCCTGGGCGCAGCGTTGCTGCTGTTGTTCGTGCCGCGCTGGCGTGCACTGGGGCGCCTGGAGCTCGACGCGCGACGGATCTGAGTGCGCCTGCGGCCGCTCAGGCCGGCCGGCCGCCCCCCTCGGCCGCCGCGCGGTGGGCGCGCCGGTAGGCCCCCGGCGTGGCGCCGGTCCATTGCTTGAAGCTGCGGTGGAACGTGCTGGTCTCGGAGAACGCCAGGCGTTGCGCGACCTGGTCCAGGCCCAATGCCGTCTGCGTCAGCAGATCGATGGCCGCATCGCGGCGCAGCGCGTTCTTGATGTCCTGAAAGCTCGTGCCTTGCCCGGCCAGGCGGCGGCGCAGGGCATGGGGCGTCATCTTCAGGTTCCATGCCGTCTGTTCGAGCGAGGGCAGGCCGCTGGACATCTGGCGCAGCAGGCACTGCCGCACCTTCACCCCCAGGCTGCCCTGGTCGCGAAAGCGCAGCAGCAATGCCTCGGGCAGGCGCTGCAGCAGCTCGCGCAGCTGCGCTTCGTCGGCGACGACGGGCTGCGCCAGCCAGCGCGCGTCGAACGCGATGCTGCTGTGGCGTTGCCCGCATTGCAGCGCGATGCCGAACAGATGGCGCGCTTCGCGGTGGGGCTCAGGCGGTGCGGCATGGCCCAGCGCGGCAGCATGGATGGGAATGCGCTGCTGCACCAGCCAGCAGGCCAGCCCCCAGGCCCAGTGCAGGAATGCGCAGTGCACGAACCGTCCCTGCGCCAGGGCATTCCGGTCGACCAGGACGATGCGCGCCATGCCGTCGCGCACATGCAGGTGCGCGCCGAAGTCGTCGATGGCGAGCCGGTAGATGCCAAGCCCGGTCCGCAGTGCCTGCTCCAGCGTGGCGCCGCGGCGCATTTCGGTGGCCGCCAGTGCCAGGGTGCCGGGCTTCACCGGGCGGCTGCAGCAGCCCAGAAATTCGTCGCGCAGGCGGTGGGACAGCTGCTTGAGCAGCTGCGCAAACTGCGCGATGGGCACGCGCGACAGCCCCGTGCCCGGCGCTGCGGGCGGAATGCCCTGCCGGGCCATGAGCGCGTCGGCATCGACACCGTGCCGCCGCGCCCCGCGCAGGAACGCCTCCACCCGGTTCCTGGGGATCGTGGGCTGCACGTCGGGGTGTTCGGAGGCACGCCCGCCCGCCATGCGCTGCAACGGCTGGAAGGCGAGAGGCCTGGGGAGCGGCTGGCCAGCCATGGCGTCTCCTGCAGAGTCGGCTGTTCTAATGGTTCGGCCAATGGTAGTTGGAGTGGCTTGGCTGTCAATCCGCATGGACGCGCGTTTGCGCCAATCGGTCTGCGTTGAAGCGCCATCGCCACCGGCCGCGTGGATGCGCACACTGCGCGCATGACACCATTCAACGGGCTCAAGGTGCTGGACATCGGCAGCTTTGTCGCGGCGCCCATGGCAGCGACCATGCTGGCCGACTTCGGCGCAGACGTGGTCAAGATCGAACCGCCCGAAGGCGATGGCTACCGACGCATGCACCGGCTGCCGAATCTTCCGAAGAGCGAGCACAACTACGCCTGGGCGCTGGCAGCACGCAGCAAGCGCGCCCTCGTGCTGGACCTGAAGCAGCCGGCCGGGCGGGAGGTTCTGCACCGGCTGGTCGAAGCGACCGATGTGCTGGTCACGAACTACCCGCCGCAGGTCCGCGCGCGGCTCGGCCTGGCGTACGCGCAGCTGCGGGTGCTGAATCCGCGCCTGGTCTACGCATCGCTGACCGGCTACGGAGAAACCGGCCCCGACGCCAACAAGCCGGGCTTCGACGCCACCGCCTACTGGGCGCGCTCCGGCCTGGCCGACATGGTGCGCACCGATGCGCAGGCGCCGCCCGTGGCGCCGGCGCTGGGCATGGGAGACCAGCCGACCGCAGCCATGCTCTACGGGGCCATCGTGACCGCCCTGTACCGGCGCGAACGCACGGGGGAGGGCGCCGAGGTCACGTCCTCGCTGCTGGCCAACGGCATCTGGGCCAATGGCCCCATGCTGCAGGCCGCGCTGTGCGGTGCCGAGATCCGCTACCGGGAGCCGCGGGCCACGCCGCGCAGCGCGCTCAGCAACTTCTACCGTTGCCGCGACGGGCGCTGGTTCTCCATCGCCATGGTGGAGGAGGAAAAGCTCTGGCCGGAGATCGCGCGCCTGGTGGGCGTGGAGCCCTTGTTGGCCGACGAGCGCTTTGCCACCTTGCCGGCGCGGCGCGCCAACGCGCCGGCCCTGGTCGTCGAACTGGACCGCGCGTTCGCGCAGCACGACAGCGGCGAGTGGAGCAGGCGCTTCGAGGGCACGGCCACCACGGTCAGCGTGGTGGCGCGCATGGACGATGTGCAGCGCGACCCGCAGGCCCGCTGCAGCGGCGCACTGGTCGAAGGCGACGGCCTGGGCGGCACCACGCTCACGATCGACAGCCCGTTCCGGATCACCGGCGTCGACAAGCGCCGGCCCGCCCGCGCACCGGCCCTGGGCGAGCACAGCGAAGAGGTGCTGCGCGCGCACGGCTTCGACGCCGCGGCCATCGCATCGCTGCGGCGCCACGGTGTGATCGGCTGAAGCCGGATGCCCTTGCCCCCTTCCATCGCGAGCCGCCTGGCGCTGCCCTTGATCGCGGCGCCCATGCTGAAGGTGTCCGGCCCCGACCTGGTGATCGCGGCCTGCCGCAGCGGCGCCATCGGCGCCTTCCCGACCGCCAACGCCCGCAGCGAGGAAGCGCTGGACGACTGGCTCGGCCGCACCATGGATGCGCTGCGCGGTGTGGACGCTGGGGGGCGTGCCGCGGCGCCGTGTTGCCCCAACCTCATCATGCACCGGTCGCCCCAGGCCCTCGCGCGCGACATCGCATGCCTGGTGCGCCACCGGGTGGAGATGGTCATCACCAGCGTCGGGTCGCCCCAGCCCGTGGTGGCCCCGCTGCACGCGGCCGGCTGCCTGGTGTTCGCCGATGTGGCCACCGTGCACCACGCGCGCAACGCGGTGCAGGCCGGTGCCGATGGGCTGGTGCTGCTGAGCGCCGGCGCCGGCGGGCAGACCGGCTGGCTCAACGGGCTGGCGTTCGTGCGCGCGGTGCGCCGGTTCTACGCAGGACCGCTGGTGCTGGCCGGAGGCGTGTCCGACGGCGCGGCGCTGTGGGCGGCGCGCGCGCTGGGCTGCGACCTCGCCTACATGGGCACCCGCTTCATCGCCACCGACGAGTCCATGGCGGCGCCCGGCTACAAGCAGATGCTGGTGCAGTCCCAGGCCGACGACGTGCAGCTGACGCGCGCGTTCACCGGGTTGCCGGCCAACATGCTGCGTCCGTCCATCGTGGCGGCCGGGCTGGACCCGCAGGCGCTGGACGAGCGCATCGGACCGGAGCAGGCGCGCGCGCTGTTCGGCGCGGCGCGCGACACCTTCACGGACACGCAGCAGCGCGCCGGACCGAAGCGCTGGAGCGATGTCTGGAGCGCCGGCCACAGCGTCAGCGGGGTGGACGCCATCGTGCCCGTCGCGCAGCTGGTACAGGACACCGCGCGGGAGTACCACCAGGCCATGGCCAGCAGCGTCGCTCTGGCCGCCGAGGCCGCATCATCCTCGTTGTCGAAGGAGACATCCGCATGAACATCGGCCGCAGAACCGTCGTGGTGGCATGGGCCGCCGCAGTGGGCATGGGCGCTGGGATGGCGCGCGCGCAGCCCGGGGCCTATCCGAACCGCGCGATCCGGCTGGTGGTGCCGGTGTCGGCTGGCAGCTCGCTCGACGTGATCGCGCGCGAGTACGGCGAGCAGTTGCAGGGCGCGCTCGGCCAGCCCATCGTGGTGGACAACAAGCCCGGGGCCAACCAGTCGATCGGAATCGGCCATGTGGTGGCTTCGCCGGCCGACGGCTACACGCTGCTGCTGAGCACGACCGAGCTGGTGCGGGCGCCGCTCACCTTCCCGCACATCCGGTACGACCCGTTCAAGGAGTTCGTTCCGCTGGCGCACATCGCCTCGACCTCGATCTTCCTCGTGGTGCCGGCCAGCAGCCCGGCGCGCACGCTGCAGGAGCTGGTGGAGCTGTCGAAGAAGGCACCCAACCCGCTGAGCTACGGCACCATCGGCCATGGGTCGGGCCCGCATTTCTACGGCGAGATGATCGCCGTGCAGACCGGCGCGCGCCTGAGCGATGTGCCCTACAAGGGGGAAGTCCCCATGCTGCCCGACCTGCTGGGCGGGCGGCTCGATGCGGCCTGGGTCAGCGGCCTGCCTGCGGCCCAGTACGCGAAGGAAGGGCGGCTGCGGATCCTGGCAGGCGCCAGCCTGAGCCGGCGGGCCACCAGCCTGCCCGACGTGCCCACGCTTGCCGAGCTCGGGGTGCAGGGGACGGACATCGAGGGCTTCATCGGCTACTTCGTCGCCAGGGGCACCCCATCCGCCGTGGTCCAGCGGCTGTCGGCCGAGCTCGACCGGATCGCCGCCACCCCGCGCATGCGCCAGCGGATGGTGGAGCTGGGATTCGAGCCGCGCTCGGGCGGCACCGTGGAATCCTTCCAGGCCACCATGCAGGGCGTGCACGACGGCTGGAGCCGGGCCAACAAGCTGGTCAACATCAAGATCGAGTGAACCTGGAACCGTGGCGTCAGTGCAGCAGCTGCCGCGCAATCATGTTGCGGTGGATCTCGGAGGCGCCTTCGTAGATGCGCAGCACCCGCAGGTCGCGGTAGACGCGTTCGACCACGGTGCCGCGGCAGTAGCCCGAGCCGCCGAAGATCTGCAGCGCCTTGTCGGCGATGCGGCAGGCCGCCTCGGTGCAGATCACCTTGACCATGGAGGCCTTCAGGCGCGCATCCTCGCCCCGCGCGGCGCGCCACACGGCTTCCCACAGCACCATGCGCGCGGCGTGCAGGTCCATCGCCATGTCCGCGATCATGTGCTGGATGGCCTGGTGCTCGGCCAGCGCCTGGCCGAAGGTGACGCGGGTCTTGGCATGCTCGATGGTCTGTTCCAGCGCGATCGTGGCCGGCCCCAGCGCCTGGCAGCCCACGTTCAGTCGGCCCTCGTTCAGGCCCGACATGGCGTAGCCCAGGCCGCGGCCTTCCTCGCCCAGCAGGTGGCTGGCGGGTATGCGGCAGTCGGTGAACGTGACCTCGCACAGGCTGTCGTCCATCCAGCCCATGGTGGGCATGGTGCGCGTCACCTGGAAGCCCTGCGTGCGGGTGTCCAGCAGGAAGGCCGAGATGCCGTTCTTGCCCTGGCTGCGGTCGGTGGAGGCGAGCACCGTGACGCTCTGGCAGTGGTTGGCGTTGGAGATGAAGATCTTGCTGCCGTTCAGCACGTAATGGTCGCCGTCGCGCACGGCGGTGGTGCTCATCCGGGCGGCGTCGGAGCCCGCATGCGGCTCGGTGATGGCGATGCAGTTGCGCGAGGTGCCGGCGGCGATGCCGGGCAGCCACTGCCGCTTCACCTCCTCCGAACCATGGTCCACGATGATGTGCACGCCCGGGCCCAGCGCGGAGCGCACGAATGGCCAGAACTGCGGCGGCAGCCGGCCCAGCTCGAGCTGGATCGCGGTGCTGGTGATGCGGTCCAGCGGGTTGCCGCCATAGGCCTCGGGGATGGACATGCCGTAGAAGCCCATCGCGCGCAGCGCGTCCTCGACCGCGTCGGGCACCTGGCCGGTGGCGTGGTACTGGGGCTCGAGCTGCAGCAGCTCGTCGACGACCTTGCGTGTGGCGGCCTGCATCTCGGCGGCGTCGGGGGGGAGGTTGAAGTCCATGGGTCTCTCTGTGGGATGGATACCCAATGGTAAATGGTTGGACCAATGAGATCAACCCCGAAGCCACGCCCGGTTCAGCCGGCGGGCCAGCGCCCCAGGACGGCTTCGACCGTGCTGGCTTGCGTGGGCGCCAGCCCTTGCACCTGCGACGGCGTGCGCGAGAAGCGCGGCGCCGGTGCCGGCTGCACCACGCCCTGCACGTCGACGAACGCCGCGCGCGCGCGGTTGTGCGGGTGCTCGCACGCCCGGCTGAGCGGCAGCACGGGCGCGAAGCAGGCGTCGCTGCCTTCCAGCAGTTCGCACCACTGGGCCTGGGTGCGCATGGCGAACAGGCGCTCGAACTCGGCGCGCAGCGCGGGCCAGGCCGCGCGGTCGCCCTGCGATCCGCGCAGGTGCTCGGCCACGCCGATGCGCTCGCACAGCTGCGCGAAGAACTGCGGCTCGATGGGCCCGATGCTCACGTACTCGCCGTCGGCCGTGCGGTAGCTGCCGTAGTAGGGCGCGCCGCCGTCCAGCAGGTTGCTGCCGCGCTGCTCCACGAAGCTGCCGCGCAGCGCCATCGTGGCGAAGGTGCTCATGAGCGAGATGGTGCCGTCGGTGATGGCGGCATCGACCACCTGGCCGCGGCCCGAGCGCTGGCGCTCGTGCAGCGCCGCCAGGATGCCGCTGACCAGGTACAGGCTGCCGCCGGCGTAGTCGCCCACCAGGTTCAGCGGCGGGCTCGGTGGCCCGTCCTTCGGGCCGATGGCGTGCAGCGCGCCGGTCAGCGCGATGTAGTTGATGTCGTGGCCGGCCGCCTTGGCCAGCGGGCCGGTCTGGCCCCAGCCGGTGATGCGGCCGTAGACCAGGCGCGGGTTGAGGGCCGCGACCGCGTCGGGCCCCAGGCCGAGCCGTTCCATCACGCCGGGGCGAAAGCCCTCGACCAGCACGTCGGCCTGTGCCAGCAGCGCCAGCACCTGGGCGCGCGCGGCCGGGTCCTTCAGGTCGGCCTGCACCACGGAACGGCCGCGGCCGACGATGTTCTGGCGGTCGCCCAGCTTCCTGTCGGGCCGGTCGACGGTGACGACATCGGCGCCCATGTCGGACAGCAGCATGCAGGCGAAGGGGCCGGGGCCGATGCCGGCGAATTCGACGACGCGCAGGCCGGTCAGCGGTCCGGCGGGGTGCAGGGGGGAATGGTCCATTGCAGCAGGGTGTGGGGAAAGGGTTGGGAATGGTGTTCGAAGACACCGGTGACGGGCGCGCCGATGTGCACCTGCTGCAGCGGGTCGCCGAGCAGGTTGCCCAGCATGCGCAGGCCGCCGGCGTCCGGCAGTTCGACCAGCACCACGAGGTAGGGGCCGTGGCCCTTCAGGCAGGCATGCGAGGGGTGCCAGACGCGCTCCCAGCTGAAGATGCGCCCGTGCGGCGCCACGTCGACCCAGGCCGGATCGAAGGCATGGCACTTGTGGCAGATCCATTCGGGGCCGAACTGCCAGGTCTGGCAGTGCGTGCAGCGCTGCACGCGCAGCCGGCTCTCGCGCAGGCCGTCCCAGTAGGGCTTGGAGAGGTCGTCGGATTCGGGCACGGGCGCGGGCAGTCCGGGCGGCAGGTAGGTCGTCGTGCTCACAGCGTGTTCTCCGATCCCAGGAGCAGGTTGCTGGCGGGCGACACCATGGGGCCGCCGATCACCAGCGCCACGTCGCTGCGGCGGGCCTGGCTGGTGGAGGTACCGCGCACCTGGCGCACGGCCTCCAGCACCAGCTCGAAGCCGTGCATGTAGCACTCGGCCAGGTTGCCGCCGCTGGTGTTCAGCGGCAACCGGCCATCGGGGGCCAGCAGGTTCTCGGTGCGCAGGAAGTCGTTGGCCTCCTCGGGCGCGAAGAAGCCGTGCTCGGCCAGCGCCATGACCACGCCGCCCGTGAAGTTCTCGTAGCTCTGCACCACGCCCACATCCTGCGGGCCCAGGCCGGCCATGCGGTACAGGTCGGCGGCCACGCCGCTGTAGTTGGCGCTGGCGTAGCGCGGTGCGGCATGGGGCGATGCCGCGGCGCGGTGCTCCGCGCCGGTCGCCGTGCCCAGGATGTAGGCCGGCTTGGGCGCCAGCGTGCGCGCGCGCTCGGCCGACACCAGCAGCACCGCGGCGGCGCCGTCGTTCTCCATGCAGCAGTCGAACAGCCGCAGCGGCTCGACGATCCAGCGCGCCGCGTCGTAGCGGGCTTCGTCCAGCGGCTTGCCGTGCATCACGGCGCGGGGGTTGGCCTGCGCATGGTGGTAGGAGGCCATGGCGATGGCCCGCAGCGCCGGCCGCGCGATGCCGTGTTCGTGCAGGTAGCGCTGCACGCGCATGGCGAACTTCTGCGGCGGTGCCAGCACGCCGTAGGGCATCTGGTAGGCCATGTCGCCGCTGACGGTGGGCTCGCCACCGCCCTGGCCGAAGCGGCCGAACTGGCCCTGGGCCAGGCCGCGGTAGACCACCACGCAGTCGGCCAGGCCGGCGTGGATGGCGGCCGCACCGTTCGCCACGGCGGCGCAGCAGCCCCCACCGCCGCCGCCCCACTGCATGGTGGCCGAGCGCAGCTGGCGCACGCCCAGCGCGGCCGCCAGGCGTGCCGGGTCGCTGCGGTCGTTGCTGTACGAGGCGAAGCCGTCCACCGTGCGCGGGTCGATGCCCGCGTCCTGGCAGGCTGCCAGGATGGCCTTGAGCACCAGCTTGAACTCGGGGTCGGGCGAACCGCCGTGCTTGTAGTACGGCGTCTCGCCGATGCCCGCCACGGCGACCCGGCCGCGCAGCGTGCGCGCCGCTGTGCTCATCGCGCCGTGGCCGTGGCGATGGCGCCGGCCTGCGCCAGCGCGGCGATGCGCTCGGCGCTGTAGCCCAGCCTGTCGCGCAGGATCTGCTCCGTGTGCTGGCCGATGTCGGGCGCGGCCACGGGGTCGGCCACCGGGGTGGCCGAATAGCGGATCGGCGAGGCCACGTTGGGCACCCAGCCGTGTTGCGGGTGGGCCACGCGGCTCACCAGGCGGCGCTCGGCCGCCTCGGGCGAGCGCAGCGCCTGGCCCACGCTGCGCACCTGGCCGCAGGGGATGGTGGCAGCGCGCATGCGCGGCTGCCAGTGGCTCCACGGCTGCCGGGCGAAGGCTTCGCCGAGGATGGCGAACAGCTCCTCGCGGCGGGCGATGCGTCCCTTGGGCGTGGCGTATTCGGGCGCGGCGGCCAGGTCGGGCCGTTCCATCACCTGGGTCATCAGGCGCTGGAAGATCTTGCTGTTGCCGCAGTTGATGTAGAAGGCGCCGTCGCTGGCATGGAACACGCCCGACGGGCAGGTGTCCGGGCTGGTGTTGCCATGGCGCTGCGGCTCCTCGCCGCTGAACAGGTGCTGTACGCTGGCGTAGCCTGTCATCAGCACGGCGTTGTCGAACAGCGCCACGTCCACCTGCTGGCCGATGCCGTGGCGCTCGCGCGCCATCAACGCGCCCAGGATGGCGTTGCCGGCCATCATCGCGGTGCTGATGTCCATGACCGGCGACAGCGCGCGCACGCCTTCGCGGTCGGCGTAGCCGTTCATCGAGACGAAGCCGCTCTCGACCTGGGCGATGGGGTCGAATCCCAGGCGGTCGGCGAACGCGCCTTCGCGCCCGTAGGCCGAGACCGAGGCATAGACCAGCCGCGGGTTCTGCGCTTTCAGGCTCTCGTAGCCCAGGCCCAGGCGGTCCATCACGCCGGTGCTGAAGTTCTCGGCCACCACGTCGGCGCCGGCGATCAGCTCGCGCGCGATCTGCTGGCCGTCCAGGCTCTTGAGGTCCAGCGCGATGCTCTGCTTGTTGCGGTTGCACCAGAGGTAGGGGCCGCCCAGCGTGGGGTCGTCGGGATGGGCCGGGGGGTAGTAGCGGTAGGCGTCGCCCTGGCCAATGGCCTCGACCTTGATGACCTCGGCGCCCATGTCGGCCAGGATCATGGTGGCCAGCGGGCCGGCGATGAAGTGGGTGAAGTCCACCACGCGGAGGCCGGCCAGCGGCAGCGGCGCGCCGGCAGGGCGTGGCTGGTGTTCGGGAAAGTCCGCCAGGCGGCTCTGGATGTCGTTGCTGTGCATGTCGTCTCGGTGTTTCACATCTCGATGCGGGCGCCCTGGATCACGGGCTTCCACTGCTGGATCTCGTCCTTGATCAGGTTCTCCATCTCGGCCGGCGTGCTGCTGCGTGCCTCCACGTTGCGGCCGGTGAAGAGCTTGTGGATTTCCGGCCGTGCCACGGCCGCGACCACCGCCGCGTTCAGCTTCTGGACGATCTCGTCGGGCGTGCCCTTGGGCGCGAGCAGGCCGAACCAGGCCGCGCTCTTGAAGCCCGGCAGCGCGTCGGCGATCGCGGGCACGCCGGGCACCACGGGCGTGGCCTTGAGCGTGCTCACGCCCAGGTACTTGACCTTGCCGGTGGCCAGCATGGTGGCGCCGTCCAGCCCGGTCACGAAACTGGCCTGCACCTGCCCGCCGAGCATCGCGGTGGTCAGCGGTGCGCCGCCGTTGTAGGGCACGTGCACCAGGCGGATGCCGGCGGCCGTGTTGAAGTATTCGCTCGTGAGGTGCGAGAACGAGCCGTTGCCCACCGATCCGATGTTGAGCTTGCCGTCCTGCTTCTTGACGTAGGCGACGAACTCCTGGACGCTGCCCGCCGGCAGATCGGCCGGCACGGCCAGGATCATGGGCGTGAACGCCACGGTCGAGATCGGGCGGAAGTCGCGCACCTCGTCGTACGGCGTCTTGCGCATCAGGGACAGCAGGGCGCTGGGCCCGCTGTTGCCGAAGACCAGCGTGTAGCCGTCGGGCGCGGCCTTGGCCACCATGTCGGTGCCGATGGCGCCACCCGCGCCCGGGCGGTTGTCGATGATGACGGGCTGGCCCAGCGCCTCGGCCAATGGCTGCTGCACGGCACGCGCCAGCTGGTCGGTGCTGCCGCCGGCCGCGTACGGCACGATGACGCGGATGGGCTTGCTGGGGTAGGTCTGCGCGGCGGCCGGCAGGGCGACGGCCAGCAGGGCGAGTGCCAGCGCGTGGCGGCGAAGGATGCGGGACTGGGTCATGTCGGTTTCTCGTGGGGATGGGGAACGGAAGAGCGGCGTGGATCAGGGGGCGCTGGCTGGTCGCCGGGGCTGTCGAGCAACTGGTGCCAGTGGCGGCTGGCGCGGTGCATGTGCCCCAGCACCAGCGCCTGGGCGGCGGCCGTGTCGCGCCGTTCGATGCACGCGATCATCTGCCGGTGGTCGGCAGCCGAGGCCGCGCCTTCGGCCCGGTCCTGGAACCAGACGGTGCGCCGGCCGGCCGTGAACTCGTAGAACGCGTTCAGCACCCGCACCAGCACCGAGTTGTGGGTGGCGTCGGCCACCGCCAGGTGGAACTGCGTGTCCTGCCCGGCGATGTTGCCGCCCTCGGCCAGCAGCTGCTCGGTGCGCTGCTGGATGCCATGCAGGCGCTGCAGGTCGGCATCGCTGCGGCGTTGGCAGGCCAGGCCGGCGGCGAGCACCTCCAGGTGGGCCCGCACCTCGGTGGTTTCGGCCACCTCGTTCGGCGTCGGCGTCTCGCCCAGGCCGGTCAGCATGACCAGCGCCTCGAAGCTGCTTTCCTTGGCCATGTGGCGCAGGTAGATGCCCGAGTTGGGCCGCGAATCGACCACGCGCAACGCCACCAGCGTGGCCAGTGCCTCGCGCACGGCATTGCGGCCGACGCCCAGGCGCTCGGCGAAGTCGCGTTCGGACGGCAGGCGGTCGCCCGGCTGCAGCCGCCGTTCGCGCAGGTAGTGCACGATGCCGACCATGGCGGGTTGCGCCGGCAGCTTCGCAGGCGGGGCGTCGTGGGCCATGGAGGAAGCGTCTGCCAGCATGCGTGCGCCTCAGAGGTCCAGCACCAGGGTCGGCGAGCGGGCGCCCGAGCAGCACACCATGATGGCGTCGTTGCAGGCCTTTTCGTCGTCGGACAGGTAGTCGTCGCGGTGGTCGGGCGTGCCGTCGACCACGCGCGTGCGGCAGGTGCCGCAGACGCCGGCCGAGCAGGCGTACTGCACGTCCACGCCGTGGTCCAGCAAGGTGTCCAGGATGGTTTTGCCTTCGGGCACCGTGAAGCGGTGGCCACTGCGCTGCAGCACCAGTTCGAAGCCGCCCGCGGTGGCGGCCGCGCTGCTGGCGGCGAAACGCTCGGTGTGCACCTGCGCGGCGGGGCGGGCGGCGCAGGCGGCGACGAACGCGTCGATCATGCGCGCCGGGCCGCAGCAGTACAGGTGCGCCTCGGGCGGCGCGGCGGCCACGATGGCCGACAAGGGCATGCGCGCCTCGCCGCTGTCGCCCAGGTACAGCTGCACGGCCTGCGCACCGGCGTCCAGTGCGGCGAGTTCGTCCACGAAGGCCGCGGTCCGTGCCGAGCGCGCCGCATAGTGCAGCTGCCAGGGCCGCTGTCCGCGTTGGCGCTGGCGAGCCATGGACAGCAGCGGCGTGATGCCGATGCCGCCGGCGATCAGCACCGCCGGTGCCGCGGTGTCGGCCAGCGCGAAGTCGTTCGACGGGGCGCCGGCCTGCAGCACGTCGCCCACGCGGGGCCGGGTGTGCATCCAGGCCGAGCCGCCGCGGCCTTCCTTGTCGTGCTGCACGGCGATCACGTAGCGGTGCGTCTCGGCCGGGTCGTTCAGCAGCGAATAGCTGCGCACCATCTGCTCGGGCAGGTGCAGGTCGATGTGCGCACCGGCCGTGAAAGCAGGCAGGGCCTGGCCCGTGGCCGACACCAGCTCGTAAGAGGCGATGTCCTCCGCCTCCAGCCGGATCTGGCGCAGGCGCAGCTTGAGCAGGTCGTTCACGTGCGTGTTCCGTCGCCGAGGCTCACAGCGCGTAGCCGAAGTCTTCGCCCAGGCGGGCCGTCATCGCCAGCTTGCCGCCGTCGTCCTTCCACGATGCGCTGGCCGGCAGCGTGAGCGAGACCGCGCGCACCATCCACAGCGCGGGGTCGTCGTAGCGGGGCGGCTTGACGCCCTCGGCCGACAGCTTGCGCACACTGTCCAGCAGCAGGCGGCGGGTCATGGCGATGCCGGTGTCGCTGATGCCCAGGTGCTCCTTGGAGCGGTCGTAGATCGGCGCCACGCCGGACTGGCAGGCGGCGTCCTGCACCCACAGGCCGGGCAGGCCGGAGAACCAGGTCTTGGTCTGCGCGTCGTAGTTGAACAGGAAGCCGGTCTCGTTGTTGAACTTGGTCCAGTACTTGGCGAACGGCTGCGTCGGCGGGCGTGGCACGTAGGCGTCCTGGCTGGGATGCCCGGTCTCGCGGCCGGCGTGGCCTTCCACGAACAGCTTGCGCGTCTTCTCGTAGAACGGCGTGACCGGCGTGTACGAGAACATGATGCACAGCGTGTGGTGGTCGTCCAGCGGCACCCAGGCATGGCCGCTCAGCTCGGGGTACTTGGACTGTGGCGGCACCAGCGTGTAGAAGGGCAGCAGGAACTGGTTCACGCGCCAGTAGTGGGTGTTCTCGTCCAGCACGCGGCGCGAGGCCACGCTCATGCCGAAGTCCTGCTTCTGGCATTCGAAGATCGGGCGCAGGTCGCGCTTGGCCACCCATTCGCTGATGGCGCCCTGCGCGTCGATGCGGCCGTGCAGGATGGCCGCGTGGGCCGAGTCGATCTCGCCTTCCACCGCCTGCAGCCAGTTGCACTCCTGCACGCGGAAGCTCACGTGCACGTTCTCCTGCGGTACCAGGTTCCATTCCATGTCGGGCAGGGGGGGCGGGGCGTCCTGGTCGGGGCCCATGTAGGCCCAGACCATGCCGTTGCGCTCGGTGCAGCGGTAGTGCTTGAGGCGGGTCTTCTCCTTCAGGCGGGTGTCGGCCGGCTCGGCCGGCATGTCCAGCACCTTGCCGTCCACGCCGAACTTCCAGCCGTGGTAGACGCAGCGCAGGCCGCAATCCTCGTTGCGGCCGAACACCAGCGGCGCGCCGCGGTGCGGGCACGCATGGTCCACCAGCCCGAGCCGGCCTTCGCTGTCCTTGAAGGCCAGCAGCTCCTCGCCCAGCAGGCGCACGCGCTGCGGCTGGCCGCCGGGCGGCAGGTCGGTGCTGGGCAGGAAGGGCAGCCAGTACAGGCGCATCAGCTGGCCCATCGGGGTGCCGGGGCCGACACGCGTGAGGCGTTCGTTGTCTTCGGTGGTGAGCATGGTCGGTTCTCGTGGTCAGGGTGGATCGGGGTGGATCGGGGTGGCCTTGGGGCAGTCCCAGGCGCTGGTTGGCCAATGTGGTTCTACCAATATTATTATCATTGGTTGGGCCAATTAAGAGAAATTTGAAGCCGACCGTCGCTGCGCGTTGACGGCCGGACGCATGCTGCCGACAATTGTTTATTGGTTGAACCAACAACGGAGACATCATGCGAACCTTCTTCCCGAGAACCGTGGCCGTGGCAGTGACATGGGCGCTGGCGTTGCTGGGCGGCGCGGCCCAGGCACAGGAGGCACCGTTCCCCTCCAAGCCCGTGCGCTTCGTGATTCCCACGGCGGCCGGCGGCAACCTGGACGTGCTGGCGCGGCTGGTGGCCGAGAATGTGGGCGCGGCCTGGGGACAGCCCGTGATCGTGGAATCCAGGGCCGGCGCCAACAGCATCGTGGCCACGTCCTACGTGGCCAAGAGCGCGCCCGACGGCTACACCGCGCTGTTCACGCTGAGCGGCTTCGTGCAGAACCTGGTGCTGCAGGCGAACCCGCCCTACAAGGCGGCCGACCTGGCGCCGGTCTCGCTGGTGGCCTGGTTCCCGATCGCCCTGGCGGCGAATGCGGACCTGCCGGCGCGCGACCTGGGCAGCGTGGTCGCGCTTGCCCGGCGCAAGCCGGGCGCGCTGTCGTTCGGCAGCTACGGCGCCGGTTCGGCGGGGCACATCATCGGCGAAGGCTTGAACAAGGCGGCCGGCATGCAGATCAAGCATGTCGCCTACAAGGGCGAGGCGGCGGCCTTTCCGGACCTGGCGAGCGGACAGATCGAGCTGGCCTACGGCTCGGTGGGCTTCTATGCCCGGCAGGCCGGCACGGGCCGGGTCCGCATCCTGGCGGTCGCCAACCCGCAGCGGCTCAAGACCTTCCCCGACGTGCCGACCCTGGCCGAGGCCGGCTACCCCGACGTGAACCTGCCCGGCTGGGGCGGCGTGTTCCTGCCGGCGGGCACGCCGCAGGCCATCGTCGACAAGTTTGAACGCGAAGTGCGCCGCGTGACGCTGCTGCCCGACGTGCAGGCGCGCATCCTGGAGCTGGGGTTCGAGCCGGTGGGCAGCAGCGCCGCCGAGTTCTCCACCACCATCGCCGAAGACCTGCAGAAATGGGGCGCGGTGGTGCGCGCCAACAACATCAAGCTGGAGTGAAAGAGAAGATGAACACCATGGATACCCGCGTGAGCCGCCTGCTCGGCATCCGCATTCCCATCGTCCAGGGCGGGATGCAATGGGTCGGCCGCGCCGAGATGGCGGCCGCCGTCAGCAACGCGGGCGGCCTGGGCACGCTGAGCGCGCTGACCCAGCCCACGCCCGAAGACTTGGGCCGCGAGATCGAACGCTGCCGGCGCCTCACGGACCGGCCCTTCGGCGTGAACGTCACCATGCTGCGCTCGACCCAGGCGCCCCCCTACGACCGCATCTTCGCCACCATCGTCGAGCACGGCGTGCGCGTGGTCGAGACCGCCGGCAACGTGCCGCAGGAGGTGTTCGACCGGCTGCGCGGCGCCGGTGTCGCGGTGGTCCACAAGTGCACCTCGGTGCGCCACGCGCTGGCCGCCCAGGAGCGCGGGGTCGACATCGTGAGCATCGACGGCTTCGAATGCGCCGGCCACCCGGGCGAGGACGACGTGCCGGGCCTGGTGCTGATTCCCGCCGCGGTGCGCGCGCTCAAGGTGCCGGTGATCGCCTCGGGCGGCATCGCCGATGGCCGCGGCATGGCCGCCGCACTGGCGCTGGGCGCCGAGGGCGTGAACATGGGCACGCGCTTCGTCGCCACGCGCGAGGCATCGGTGCACCAGAACATCAAGGACGCGCTGGTGGCGGCGCAGCAGACCGACACGCGGCTGATCTTCCGCACGCTGCGCAACACCGCCCGGGTGCTGTCCAACGCGGTCTCCGAGGAAGTGCTGGCGCTGGAGCGCCGGCCCGGCGGCTGCAGCTTCGACGATCTGCGCACGCTGGTGGCCGGCGCCCGCGGGCAGGCGGCGCTGCAATCCGGGCAGGTGGACGGCGGCGTGGTCTGGGCTGGCCAGGTGGTCGGCCTGATCGACGACATCCCGTCTTGCGAGGAACTGCTCGCGCGCATGGTGTCCGAGTGCCGCGAGAGGCTGTCGGCCGCGCTGGCCCTCGCTGCCTGACATGGCGGCCGTCGACCTCGGCTGGCACACGGCCAGCGTTCCCTTCATGCGCACGCTGGGCGTGTGCTGGGAGGGCCAGGATGCGGCCGGCATCCGCATGCGCCTGCCCTGTGCCCCGGCCGTGCTGGATGCGGCCGGCACGGCGGTAGACCTGCGTGCCGTGGTGGCGCTGCTGGACCAGGCCGGCGGCGCGGCGGTCTACGCCGCGCTGCCGTCGGTGGCCGCCGCCACGCTGGAGCTGCGCGTGGATGTGCTGGGTTCGCCCGAGCCAGGGCAGGACGTCTGGGCGCACGCCTGCGTGCATGCGCAGTCCCACGGCAGCGCGCTGGTACTGGGCCAGGCCGCGTCAGGGTCGCTGGACGCGGCCGCCTTCATGCGCATGACGGCGCGCTACATCGTCGGCAGTGGGCCGGGCCAGGCGCCGGCCGATGGCGTCTACCTCGCGCGCCGCGCGCAGGCGGTCGCCCGCTTCGCCGCCGCCGGGGCACCTGCCGCGGGCGGCTTCGACGGGACCCTGGACGGGGCGGCCACGCCAGGTGGGTGGACGCTGCCGTTCGCCGAGCGGCTGGTCGGCTCGGTCACTTTGCCGGCGCTGCACGGCGGTGTGGTCGGCGCCGGGCTGCTGACGGCCGCAGTGCGGGCCGGGTGCGCGTCGCCGGCGCAGCGCCTGTCCGCCATGACGGTGCGCTACCTGCGCGCGGCCAGGGCCGAAGCGTCGATGGTGACGGCACGGCTGGCGAAGGGGGGCGCCCGGGCGTCGTTCGTGCAGGCACGGCTGGTGCAGGGTGAGCGGCTCGTCGCAACGGCGCACTGCTTGTTCGGCTGAACGGCACGGCGGCCCGACGCCGCCAGGCGCTGCCGCGCCGCTCAACCCGTCAGCTTCACACGTCCGTCGTCCACAAGCTTCTTGGCGATCGCCAACTGCTCGGCCATGAAGCCCGCCAGCTTCTCCGGTGGCCAGGCGACCGGCTCGAAACCCAGTTCCAGCAGCTTGGGCTGGATGTCGGGCAGCAGCAGGATGCGGTTGATCTCCGCGCCGAGCTTGTGCAGCACCGGTTTGGGCGTCGCGGCGGGCGCCAGCAGCGCGGCCCAGCCCGGCAGGTTGACACCGGGCAGGCCGGACTCGGCGAAGGTCGGCACGTCCGCGTAGAGCGGAAAGCGCGACGGGCTGGCCACCGCCAGCGCCTTGATCTTGCCGGCGTAGCGCGAGACGCCGCCCAGCGAGACCACGGCCGCGTCGACCTGCTCGCCCAGCAGGTCCTGCAGGGCCGGCGCTTCGCCCTTGTACGGCACATGCACCATGTCGACGCCGGCCGCCGCGTTGATCTGCTCGCCCACGAAGTGCCCGCCGGAGCCTGGCCCGTAGGAGGCATAGCTGAACTTGCCGGGCCGCCGCTTGACCAGGGCCACGAACTCCTGCACGGTGTTGACGTTGAGCGAGGTGCGCACGCCCAGCGCGATGGGTGTGACCGCCATCATGCTGACCGGTGCCAGCTCGCTGAGCTTGTAGGGTGTGTTCGCCTGCAACACCAGGTTGGTCAGCAGCGCGCTGTAGCCGAGCAGCAGCGTCTGCCCGTCGGGCGGCTGCTTGGCGACATAGCCTGCCGCGATGGCGCCGCTGGCACCGGCCTTGGATTCCACGATGGCCGGCTGGCCCCAGGCCTCGGTCAGCTTGGCCCCGATCAGCCGCATCATGGTGTCGTGCCCGCCGCCGGCAGGCGTCGGGATGATGAAGCGGACCGGGCCGCTGGGGTAGGGCGCCTGCGCCCGCGCTGCGGGCCAGGCCGTGGCGGCCAGCAGTGCCAGCGCCGATTGCAGTGCGTCGCGTCGTGTGGGGTTCATCGTTGTCTCCAATGTCATGGGGAAGGGGGCTCAGGACCGCATCAGCTCGCGCGCGATCACCACGCGCTGGATCTGGTTCGTGCCCTCGAAGATCTGGTTCAGCTTGGCGTCGCGCATCATCTTTTCGACCGGGTAGTCGCGCACGTAGCCGTAGCCGCCGAAGACCTGCACGGCGTCGGTGGTGACCTTCATGGCCACGTCGCTGGCGAAGCACTTGGCCATGCTGGCGAAGATCGGCAGCTGGGCCCAGTCCTCGGCGTCGCCCAGGCGCGCGCACTCGTAGGTCAGCGCGCGCGCCGCCTCGATCTGCATCTTCATGTCGGCCAGCATGAACTGGATGCCCTGGAATTCGATGATGGCGCGCTTGAACTGGCGGCGTTGCTTGGCATAGTCCAGCGCCGCGTCGAACGCGCCCTGCGCCAGGCCGACCGAGGCCGCGGCGATGGCCGGGCGGTTCAGGTCCAGCGCGCGCATGGCCGAGCGGAAGCCCTGGCCCTCGGCACCCAGCATGTGGTCCACCGGCACGCGCACGTTGTCCAGGTGGATGGGCACGTTGATCGTGCCCTTCATGCCCATCTTGCGTTCGTTGCGGCCGAAGCTCAGGCCCTTGGCGTTCTTCACGTCGACGATGAAGGCGCTGATGTCGCTGGCGCCGGCCCCGTCGCCGGTCTTGGCGAACAGCATGAGGTAGTCAGCGCGGCTGCCGAAGGTGCACCACTGCTTCTGGCCGTTGATGACGTAGTGGTCGCCTTCGCGCACGGCGCGCGTGCGCATGCCGCCCACGTCCGAGCCGCAGTCGGGCTCGCTGATCGCGATCGCGGTGACGGTGCGGCCCCGGGCCAGCAGGGGCAGGTAGTGCTGCTTCTGCGCCTCGCTGCCGAAGTGCATGATGGGCAGCGCGAACATGGTGTTCATGCCGGCCATCAGCGCGCAGGATTCGGACACGCGCGCGATCTCCTCGCGCGCCAGGCACACCATGGTCAGGTTGGCGCCGGGGCCGCCGTAGGCCTCGGGCACCCACAGCTGCAGCAGCCCCATGTCGCCGTAGACCTCGATCAGCTCTTCGGGGAAGCGGTCGTTCTCGTCGATCTCGGGGGCGATCGGCGCCACGTGGTCCTGCACCAGGCGGCGCACGCCGTCGCGGAACGCGGCTTGTTCTTCACTCAGTTGCATGCTCGGGGCCTTGGTGTTGGTGTTGGTGTTGGTGCGCGGTCCAGCGCGGGTTGTTGATGGCCAACGCCTCGCGCAGCGACTGGCGCAGGTGCTGCACCAGCTCCGGCGCGTGCAGCGGCATGGCGCCCGATGCGATGGCATCGTGCAGGGCCCGGTTCAGCGTGGCGGTGTCGCCCTCGCGCTGCAGCAGGGCGCGCAGGCGCGCGCCGGCCGCGGCGTCGTGCGCGGGTGCCAGTTCGGCCTCGCGCAGCGCGGTGCGCAGCACGTTCGCGGCGATGCGCGTCTGGAACCGGTGGTAGCCGTCCAGCGTGGGCAGCAGTTCGTGCTCCAGGTAGTCGGCCGTGGCCTGCAGCAGCGCGGTGGCGGGCGGGATCATGGCGCGGTCTCCAGCAGCGACAGGAAGTCCCAGAGCGGCTCTTCCAGGCGACGGCCGACCGCGCAAAGCTCCAGGCTGGCGGGCCGGCCGTCGGCGCGCGCGCCCAGCCCGCGGCGCACGCATGCGATGGCCCACTTGAGGTTGCCGAACGCCTCCCAGAAGCGCACGCGCGCCGGGTCCACGGGCGCGCCGCCGGCGGCTTCGTAGGCGGCGTACAGGTCCTCGCGCGTGCCGAAGCCGCCCACCTCGCCGGCTCCACCGAAGCGCCAGGTCCGCATGCACAGCACGCCCAGGTCCTGCATCGGGTCGCCGATCCGCGCGATCTCCCAGTCCAGCACGCAGCGCAGGCCCTGCTGGTCGACGATCAGGTTGCCGTTGCGGAAGTCGGCATGCACCACCCGCGCATCCCACTGCGTCGGCAGGTGCTGGCCGACCCAGCGCAGTGCGTAGGCCAGCGCCGGGTGGGCGATGGCGTGGTCGCGCAGCAGCCCGCCGTAGATCGCCAGTTCGTCGGCCGGCGCCAGCCGGGCCAGGAAGGGCAGGTCGGCCGTCGGCATGCGGTGGATGGCGGCCAGGGCCTCGCCGCACTGGCGGGCGAGCCGCCCGCGCGCGGCGGCAAAGGCGCCGTCGCGGGCCAGCTTGCGGCCCATGGTCTCGCCGGCCACGTGCCCGGTGACGTAGCCCGGCCCCAGGCCGTGCTGCGGCTGCAGCACGAGGCGCACCACGGGTGCCGGCACGCCGGCCTGGCGGGCCGCGCACATGAGCGCGGCGTCCTGGCCGGCGTCCAGCCGGGGCGGATGGCCCGGCGGTGCGGCCCGGGCGGCCGAGCGTTGCAGGATCAGCGCCTCGCTGCTGCCGGGCAGGCACCAGTCGAAGCACCAGGTCTCCTTCGTGGCCCCGCCGGTCAGGCGGCGCAGGCCGCGCACTTCGCCCGCCGGCCCGGCGCCGCGCAGCGCGGCCGCCAGCGCCGCCTCGATCTCCGCGGGCTGCATGCCGGCGTTCAAATGCTGCGGCCTGCGCCTTGCCAGAACGGCTCGCGCAGGCGGCGCTTGAAGATCTTGCCGCTGTCCTCGCGCGGCAGCGCGGCGTGGAAGTCGATGCGCCGCGGCAGCTTGTACTTGGCCAGCCGGGGCTCCAGGTAGGCGCGGATGTCCTGGGCGGTCAGCGTGGCGCCGGGCACGGCCTGGACGGCCGCGGCCAGGGATTCGCCGAACTCGTCGTCGGGAATGCCGAACACCGCGCAGTCCTGCACGCCGGGGCATTGCAGCAGCACCATCTCGATCTCGGCCGGGTAGATGTTGGTGCCGGCCGAGATGACCATGTCGGAACGGCGGTCGCACAGGTACAGGCGCTCGTCCTTCAGGTAGCCGACATCGCCGCAGCTGATCAGCCCGTCGCGTTCGACGCCGGCGCGCTTGGCCTCGTGGTTCAGGTAGGTGAAGTCGGCATACGCCGGCACGCGCATGTAGATCTCGCCGATCTCGCCCGCGGGCACGGGCTGGCCGTCCTCGCCGTAGAACGCGATGCGCGTGCCCGGCGTGGGCACGCCCACGCTGCCGGGGTGGGCCAGCCAGTCCTGCGGCGTGGCCAGCGTGGCGGTGCCGACCTCCGAGCCGCCGTAGGTCTCGTAGACCACCGGGCCCCACCACTCCATCAAGGCCTTCTTGACTTCCACGGGGCAGGGCGCGCCGGTGTGCGTGACCCAGCGCAGCGAGCTCACGTCGTAGCGCGCGCGCACCTCGGCCGGCAGCTTCAGCAGCCGCACGAACATGGTGGGCACCATCACGGCGTGTGTCAGCCGGTGCCGGGCGATCAGGGCCAGCGTTTCCTCGGGGTCGAACTTGGACTGCAGCACCAGCACCTCGGCGTTCGGCAGCGCCTGGCGGCCGTAGGCATTGGGCGAGGCGTGGTACAGCGGGCCCGCCACCAGCGCCCGCACGCCGGGCGTCACGCCGTACACGCTGGCGATCAGCGCGACATAGGCGGCCGCCTGCTCGGGCGTGGCCGCTTCGCGTTTCACGCCCTTGGGGTGGCCGGTCGTGCCGGAGGTGTAGATCATGGTTGCGCGGCTGCGCTTGGGCGGGCCGTCCCAGGGGCTGAAGCCGGCGCACCAGTCGTCCCAGCGCAGGTCGCCCGGCTGCGGCTGCGCCAGCGCCTCGGAGATGCCGTAGCGCTGCTGCACCTCGGGCGGCGTGGGCACGACCAGCAGCTGCAGTCCGGCCGGCAGCTGGCCACGCAGCGGCGCGACCAGGTCGGCATGGGCCACCAGCACCTTGGGCCGGGCGTCGCCAAGCACGTACAGCACTTCCTCGGCCTTGCCGTGCCAGTTGATCGGGACGCAGTAGGCGCCGAGTGCGGCGGCGGCCTGCTGGCCTTCGAAGAACGCGAAGTCGTTGCGCAGCAGCAGTGCGACGAAGTCGCCCTCGCCGACGCCCAGGGCGTCCAGGCCGGTGGCGGCGCGGCGGGCCTGCAGCAGCACGGCGTCGCGCGCCATGGCGCGTTCGTCCAGATAGATCAGCGGGGTGGGCATGGGGCTTGTCTCTGAATTCAATGGTAGTACCAAATAATATCTTCTCGCCTGGCCCGCCGCAAGCGGGTACCGGCGCGCGGGTGGCGTCAGGGCGCGTCGAACGCCGGCTCTGTCCACCAGGGGTAGGACGGCGGCATGTCCGCGGTGGCCGTGCCCGTGAAGCGGGGCGGGCGCTTGTCCAGGAAGGCGCGCACGCCTTCGCGCGCATCGGCTGCGGCGCCGCGTTCGGCGATCAGCCGGCTTTCGACGCGGTGCGCCTGCATCGGATGGGCTGCGCCCAACATGCGCCACATCAGCTGGCGCGTGAGGGCCACGGAGACCGGGGCGGCGTGCTCCGCGATCTCGCGCGCCAGCGCCTGCGCGCGTGGCAGCAGGTCGGCGGACGCCAACACCTCGCTGAGCAGGCCGCCAGCCATGGCTTCGCGGGCCGTCAGCAGGCGGCCCGACACTGTCCAGGCGAGCGCGTTGCCGATGCCCGCCACGCGCGGCAGGAACCAGCTGGCGCAGGCGTCGGGCACGATGCCGCGGCGCGCGAACACGAAGCCCAGCCTGGCGTCCTCGCTGGCGATGCGGATGTCCATGGGCAGCAGCATCGATGCGCCGATGCCCACGGCGGCGCCATTGACGGCTGCGATCAGCGGCTTGTGGCTGGCGAACAGCCGCAGCGCCAGCACGCCGCCGCCGTCGCGCCCTGGCGCGGCATCGGCGGGCCGCGCCGCCGGGTCGAAGGCCGTGTCCCCGGCCGACAGGTCGAAGCCGGCGCAGAAGGCGCGCCCGCTGCCCGTGAAGACCACGGCGCGCACGGCGTCGTCGGCATCGGCCAGATCGAGCGCGCGGCACAGCTCGTCGCGCATGGCGGCCGTCATCGCGTTCAGCACCTGCGGCCGGTGCAGCGTGACGGTCAGCACGCCGCCCTCGCGCTGCAACAGCAGGGTGTCGAAGCGCGGCAGGATCACGCGCGCGGGCCCCAGGCGTCCGCGAGCCGCGCGGCCTGGGCGGCGCTGTCGCCGAACAGCTGGTCCAGCACGTGGATGCGCCGCAACGCATGGCCGACGGCGTACTCCTCGGTCATGCCGATGCCGCCGTGGATCTGCACCGCGTTCTGGCAGAGCTGCCGGGCATGCCGGCCGATCACCAGCTTGGCGCGCAGCAGGTCGGCCGCGGCGTCCGGGCTGCCGGGCCGGTCGGCCGCGATGGCGGCGGCCATCGCCATGCTGCGCGACATTTCCAGGCCCACCTGCATCTCGGCGGCCTTGTGGCGCAGCGCCTGATTCTGCCCGATCAGGCGGCCGAACTGCTGGCGCGTGTTCAGGTAGTCCACCGCGAGTTCGAAGGCCAGTTCCATCGCGCCCAGCATGTCGGCGCAGACCGCCGCCAGGCCGGCGTTCAGCGTGCCCTGCAGCGCTGCGTCGGCGAGCGCGTGGTCGTGCGGGTCGCCGAGCGGCTGGGCGGCGGCGCCGTCCAGGATCAGCTCGGCCGCGGGCGTGTCGTCCACGAGGCGGTAGCCCCGGCGCTGCAGGCCGGCGGCACCGGCATCGACCACGAACAGCGCGGTGCCGCGCGCGGCGTCCGGTGCCCCGTCGATGCGCGCGCTGACGACGAGGTGGTCCGCCGTCTCGCCGTGCAGCACGTGGCTCTTGCGCCCGGTCAGCGTCCAGTGGCCGGCGCGCTGCGTGGCCTGGGTCGCGACCCAGCGGCTGGCGTGGCGCGCGTCCGCCTCGTCGTGCGCCCAGGCCAGCAGCCGCTGGCCGGCGGCGGCGGGCGCGAGCAGCCGCGCCTTGGCGGCGCTGTCGCCGGCCAGCTGCACGGCCGTGGCGCCCAGCACGCTGGACGACAGCACCGGTTCCAGCAACAAGGCATGGCCGCAGGCCTGCAGCACCGGCAGCCGGTCGACCGCACCGCCGCCGAAGCCGCCATGGGCTTCGTCGACGCACAGCGCGGTGACGCCGAGCTCGGCCAGGTGCCGCCACAGGCTGCGCTGGAAGCCGTCGGCCGTGGCCACCGCGGCCCGGCGTTGCTCGAAACGGCCATGGTCGGCCAGCAGGCGGCGCACGCTGTCCTGCAGCTGCGCTTGCTCTTCATTGAGTTCGAAGTTCATCTGTGCGTGCCTTCCGTGTCAGCCGAGGAGCGTCTTGGCCAGGATGTCTTTCTGGACCTCGCTCGTGCCGCCGTAGATGGAGGCCGCGCGCGAGTAGAAGTAGCGCGGCACCAGGGGGCCGGCGTCCAGGTCGTCCAGCGGGCGGCGTTCCAGCCCGGCCGGGCCGGCCAGGCGCGCCAGCAGTGCCCCGATGTCCTGCTGCAGCTCCACGCCCTTGAGCTTGAGCACCGAGGCGAAGCTGGGCAGCGCCTCGCGCGCGCTGTCGGTCAGCAGGAAGCGCCAGTTGGTGATCTCCAGCGCGCGGATCTCCGCGTCCAGGGTGGCGAACTCGCTGCGCAGCTGCGGCGCGTCGATCAGGCGCCGGTGGCCCTCCTGGGTCTTCTCGGCGATCTCGCGTGCGAAGTCCAGCCGCTCGCGGCACAGGCCGACGTTGGCGATGCCGGTGCGCTCGTTGCCCAGCAGGAACTTGGCGCAGTTCCAGCCCTTGTTCTCCTCGCCCACGAGGTTGCCGACCGGCACCCGCACCTCGTCGAAGAAGACTTCGTTGAGATGGTGGTCGCCGTCCAGCGAGACGATGGGGCGGATCGTGATGCCCGGGCTCTTCAGGTCGATCAACAGGAAGGAAATTCCCTCCTGCTTGCGCGCCTGGCTGTCGGTGCGCACCAGCGCGAACACCCAGTCGGCCATGTGCGCGGTGGTGGTCCAGATCTTCTGGCCGTTGACGATGTAGTGCTCGCCCTCGCGGCGCGCCGCGGTGCGCAGCGAGGCGAGATCGGAGCCCGAGCCGGGTTCGGAGAAGCCCTGGCAGAACCACAGGTCCAGGTTGGCCAGTTTGGGCAGGAAGAAGTTGCACTGCTCGGGCGTGCCGAACTTCATCAGCACCGGGCCGAGCATGGTCACGTTGAACACCTGCGGCAGCGGCGCAGGCGCGCGGTACAGCTCGTCCATCAGGATCAGGCGTTCCATCTGGCCCAGCTCGGCGCCGCCGTAGCGCTTGGGCCAGTGCGGCGCAGCCCAGCCGCGTTCGTTCAGGATGCGCTGCCAGGCCACGGTGTCCTGCTTGCGCGGGGGGTGGCCCAGTCGCAGGCGCTCGCGGATGTCGTGCGGCAGGCGCTGCTGCACGAAGCTGCGCACCTCGTCGCGGAACGCCTCCTGTGCAGGGGTCATGTTCAAGTCCATCGGGTCTCCAAGGCAGATTGCTTCGCCGAAAGTGTAGCGATGAAGTTCAATAGGTTCAACCAATAAAATATTGGATGCGCGGCGGATGTCGGGTAGTACGATGTGCGGCACAACAAACGTGTTCCGAACCTCGCCTCCTATGCCCGATTCCAAAGATGCTCCAGCCCTCGCGACGACCGGCGGGCCCATGTTCCAGCCGGTGCGCACGCGCCGAACCTTCGAGGCGGTGTGCGATGAGATCCGCCGCCAGATCTCCAATGGAACCCTGCAGCCCGGCCACCGTTTGCCCGGCGAGCGGGAACTGGCCGAGCAGTTCGACATCAGCCGCAGCGGTGTGCGCGAGGCGCTGCGCAGCCTGGAGGTGGCCGGCCTGGTCGAGGCGCGCACCGGGGTCCATGGCGGCTTCTTCATCAACACCCGCCAGCCCGAGGGCCTGGCCCAGGCGGTGCGCGACATGGTGTCGCTGGGCCAGATCCCGACCACCAGTGTGACCGAGGCGCGCATCGAGCTGACCTGCGTCGCCATCCGGCTGGCCTGCCAGCGCGCCACCGATGCCGAGTTCGACGCCATCGAGGCCGACATCGATTTCCACGCGGCGCTGTTCCGCGAAGGCGGCGGCTCGCGCAACACGCGCTCGGTGGGCGAGTTCTACCGCCTGCTGGCGCGGGCCACGCACAACGACGTGATCGTGATGCTGGTCGATGCGCTGTCGGAGATCGTGCGCAGCCTGCTCGCGCGCATCGACCCCAAGCCGCGCGAGGACATCATCCAGGTGCGGCGCAAGGTCCTGCGCCACCTGCGTGCGCGCGACGCGGACAAGGCCTGCGCCGCGATGGCCGAGCACCTGAACAACCTGAACGACTACCTGGAAGAGCAGAGCCGGGCGCGTGCCGCCGCGGCTGCGGCGCCGCGGCGGCCTGCACGGCGCGCACCGCGCGGCTGAAGGGGGCGTTCAGCGGCCTGACCAGACTGGCGCGCGCTTCTCGAAGAAGGCGCGCAGGCCTTCGGCGAGGTCGTCGCTGCTGCGGATGCGCGCCAGGGCCTGCTCCGTGGCCTGCCACCCGGCCGCGTCGGCCACCGCCAGCAGACCGTTCATCGCGCCCAAACAGGCCTGGACCGACAGGGGCGCGTTCGCCGCGATCTGTGCAGCCAGTGCCTGTGCCCGGGCCAGGGTGTGTCCGGGCTGCGCGAGATGGTTCACCAGGCCCAGCACGTGGGCGCGCGCCGCGTCCATGGGCTGGCCGGCCAGCACCAGCTCGCGGGCGGTGTGCGGCGGAAGCGCCTGGAGCGCACGGAACAGGGCGCCACAGGTGGGCAACACGCCGCGCTGCACCTCCGGCAGGCCCAGCCGTGCGTCGTCCGCCGCCACGACCATGTCGCAGGCCAGCACGATCTCCAGCCCGCCGCCGAGGGCCATGCCTTCGACGGCGGCGATCAGCGGCTTGCGCCGGTGGCGGCGGATGAGACCGTACTCGCCACCGCGGGCGGTGGCGTAGTCGCCGCGCGACGCCAGATCGCTGCCGGCGCAGAAGAACGTGGGGCCGCCGGACAGCACGCCCACACGCAGATCCGGGTTGTCGTCCAGCGTGTTCAGCGCCGCGTCCAGCGCATCGGCCATGGCGCGGTCGATGGCGTTGCGCTTGTGCGGGCGGTCCAGGGTGATGGTCCAGATTGCGCCGTCGCGCGCGGTGTGGACGGTGCTGGGCGGGTGGGGCGCGTGCATGGGGTTCAGAAGGTGATGACCACGCGGCCGATGCCGCTGCGGTCCTGCGCGTCCTCGGCGGCCTGCGCGAAGCGCTCGACCGGCCATGCACGGCGCAGCACGGGGCGGATGCGGCCGTCGGCGAACCAGGCAACGCACTCGCGCGACAGGGCCTCGGCGCGCTCGGGCTCGCGTTCGCCGAACTGGCGCACGTCGACGCCGACCAGCGCCGCCCCCTTGACGATGGACAGGTTCGTCTTGAGCGCGCCGATCTCGCCGCCGGCAAAACCGATCATCAGGTGGCGGCCGCCCCAGCCCAGGGTACGGAAGGCCGTGTCGGTGGCCGCACCGCCGACCGGGTCGAACACCAGGTCCACGCCGCGCGTGCCGGCCTCCCTCTTCACGGCGTCCTTCCAGTCGCCGCCGCTGTCGATCACGGCGTCGGCACCGGCGGCGCGGACGGCGGCGCGCTTGGCATCGGTGGAGGCCAGGGCCAGCACGCGTGCGCCCAGTTGCCTGCCGATCTGCACCGCCGCGTGGCCGACCGCACCGGCGGCGCCCAGCACCAGCAGCGTGTCGCCGGCCTGCAGGCCACCGCGCGTGCGCAGCGCGTACAGCGCCGTGTAGGCCGACGCCAGCGCCACGGACGCCAGCGCCATGTCCGTTCCGGGCGGCAGCGCGTGGACGCGCGCGGCGGGCACGCAGACGTATTCGGCCCAGGCCCCCTGGCGCGTGCCGCAGACCAGGTCTCCGGGGACCAGGCCGGTCTCGGTGTCCGGGCCGATGGCATCGACCACGCCGGCGTACTCGCTGCCGGGGATGAAGGGCGGGGTCGGGCGCACCTGGTAGGCGCCCCGCGCCAGCAGCAGGTCGACGTACGAGATGCCGCAGGCGTGCACGCGCACGCGCACCTCGCCGGTCCGGGGTTGGGGCTGCGCGACGTCGCGCACCGTGATGTGGTCGTCGGGCCCGTAACCCAGGACTTGCAAGGCTCTCATGCGTTGGTCTCCGCGACCAGGTGGCTGGCGCGGATGGCGATGGTGTTGAACGAAGTGCAGATCCTAGTCCATAATCATCATTGGTTCAACCTATTGTGGTTGGCCATGATCCTGGTGCGTTCCGGATCTCTGGACCGTTCGCCAGCTTCCCCAACAAAACCGACGGAGACACCGATGCCACTTTCGCGCCGCCACACCCTGGCCCTGCTGGGCGCTGCGCCGTTCGCGTCCAGCGCGTGGGCCGACACCAAGTTCCCCGACCGGCCGATCAAGCTGATCGTGCCGTACCCGCCGGGCGGCCAGACCGATGCCGTGGCACGGGTGTTCGCGCAGAAGGTGGAAGCGGCTCTGGGCCAGCCGCTCATCGTGGACAACCGGCCCGGCGCCAACTCGATGATCGGCACGGATGCGGTGGCCCGCTCGCCGGCAGACGGCTACACGCTGCTGTTCAACATGACGGCGCTGGTGACCAACCCGGTGTTGTTGCCGCAGGTGAACTACGACCCCTTCCGCGACTTCGTGCCGGTGGCGCGGTGCTACGAGATCACCGGCATCTGGGGCGTGCCGCCGCAAGGCCCCAAGACCCTGGCCGAGTTCGTGCAGCGGGCCAAGGACGCGCCCAAGCCGCTCAGCTTCGGCACGACCGGCCATGCTTCCTCGTCGCACTACTTCGGCGAGATCCTGGCGCGTGCCGGCGGCTTTGCGTTGAACCATGTGCCCTACAAGGGCGAAGCGCCCATCATTCCCGACCTGATGGCCGGCCGCCTGGATGCCGGCGTGGTCTCCGGCTACTCGGCGATGCAGTTCGCCAGGGACGGCCGCATCCGCGTGCTGGCCACCACCGGCACGCAGCGCATCGCCTCGCTGCCGGATCTGCCGACCTTCCAGGAGCTGGGCATCGGTGGGTTGGCGCCCGAGTCCTTCGCCGGCGTGTTCGCGCCCGCAAGGACGCCCAAGGCCATCGTCGACCGGATCGCCGATGCCTTCGCCCAGGCCGGCGCCGCGCCGGACGTGCGCGAGCGCATCGCCGCGTTCGGGCTGCAGCCGCCGACGCCAATCACGCCGGCCCAGTTCGCGGCGGTGATGCGCAAGTCGCACGACGAGTGGCTGGCGATCAAGAACAGCAGTGCGATCCGCGTGGAATAGCCCCGTGCGCCACCGCTCCCACCTTTTCACTCCAAGCAACGAGAACCCATGACAGAAGCCATGATCTTCGACGCCGTGCGCACCCCGCGCGGCCGGGGGCGCCCCGACGGTGCGCTGTATGAAGTCAATCCGGTCAGCCTGCTGGCCGGCCTGATGCAGGAACTGCAGCGCCGCAATGACCTGGACACCGCGCAGGTCGAGGACGCGCTGATCGGTTGCGTGCAGCCGCATGGGGAGCAGGGCGCCGTGATCGCCAAGATCGCCGCGCTGGCCGCCGGCTGGGACTGGAAGGTGCCCGGCCTGCAGCTGAACCGCTACTGCGGCTCGGGCCTGGAGGCGGCCAACATCGCGGCGCAGAAGGTGCGCTCGGGTTGGGAAGAGCTGGTGGTGGCGGGAGGCGTGGAGTCGATGTCGCGCATCGCCATGGGGGCGGCGCCCAGTGCGCGCGATGCCAATCCGCAGCTGAACTTCCGCATGCAGCCGGTGCCGCAGGGCATCAGCGCCGACCTCATGGCGACACTGGACGGCCACACGCGCGCGCAGGTCGATGCGCTGGCGCTGGCCTCGCACCAGCGCGCGGCGCAGGCACGCGCCGAGGGGCGCTTCGCCCGGTCGCTGGTGCCGGTGAAGGACCTGAACGGCCTGGTGATCCTGGCCGAGGACGAGACCATCCGGCCGGACGCTTCGCTGGACACCCTGGCCCGGCTCAAGCCCTCGTTCGCGGACATGGGCGAGATGGGGTTCGACACGCTGGCCCAGTTCCGCTACCCGCAGGTCGAGCGCATCGCCCATGTGCACACCGCCGGCAACTCGTCCGGCATCGTCGACGGCGCCTCTCTGCTGCTGATCGGCAGCGAAGCCAAGGGCCGCGCGCTCGGCCTCACGCCGCGCGCGCGCTTCGTGTCCGTGGCGGTGACCGGCGCCGAGCCCACCATCATGCTGGCGGCACCCGCGCCGGTGGCCCGCATGGCGCTGGCCAAGGCCGGCCTGCGCGTGCAGGACATCGACCTGTTCGAGGTCAACGAGGCGTTCGCCAGCGTCGTGCTGCGCTTCATGCAGGAGATGGACGTGCCGGCCGACCGCGTGAACGTCAACGGCGGCGCGATCGCCATGGGCCATCCGCTCGGGGCCACCGGCTGCATGCTGGTGGGCACGCTGCTGGACGAACTGGAACGCCGCGGCCTGCAGCGCGGCCTGGTCACGCTGTGCGCCGCCGACGGCATGGGCGTGGCGACCATCATCGAACGTGTTTGAGGAATCCTCCGTGACCGAACCCACCGCCATCACCTACCGCAAGGACGACGACCGCATCGTCACGCTCACCATCGACATGCCCGGGCAGTCCGCGAACACGATGAACGGCGCGTTCCGCGATGCCTATGCCGGCGCGGTCGAGCGCCTGGAGGCCGAGCGCGAGAGCATCGCCGGCGTCATCCTGACCTCGGCCAAGAAGACCTTCTTCGCCGGTGGCGACCTGAACAGCCTGCTGGCGGCCCGGCCCGAGGACGCCGCCGCGCTGTTCGAGCGGGCCGAAGGCATGAAGGCGCTGATGCGCCGGCTCGAGAAGCTGGGGCGTCCCGTGGTCGCGGCCATCAACGGCACGGCGCTGGGCGGGGGCTTCGAGCTGTGCCTGGCCTGCCATGCCCGCTTCGTGGTCGACGACGCCCAGCTGCTGCTGGGCCTGCCCGAAGCCAGCCTGGGGCTGCTGCCGGGTGCGGGCGGCGTCGTGCGCACGGTGCGCATGCTGGGCCTGCAGGCGGCCATGCCGTTGCTGGTCGATGGCACGACCTTCGGCCCCGCGCGCGCGCTCGAGCTCAAGCTGGTGGACGGCGTGGCGCCGGACATGGACGCGGTGCTGGCGCTGGCGCGGGACTGGATCGCCGCCAACCCGGAGCCGCTGCAGCCCTGGGACCGCAAGGGCTTGCGCATCCCGGGCGCCACGGACCGGTCGCCAGCGCCGCTGGCCTGGCTGCGCACGGCGCCCGTGCTGCAGATGAAGAAGCAGCGCGGCCTGTACCCGGCACCTGAGGCGGCCATGTCGGCGGCCATCGAGGGTGCGACGGTGGACTTCGACACGGCATCACGCATCGAGAGCCGCTACCTCGTTCACCTGGCCACGCATCCGGTCGCCAAGAACCTGATCACCACCTTCTTCTTCCAGACCAACGAGATCAAGTCGGGCAAGGGGCGGCCCGCTGGCGTGGCGCCGGCGCGGTTCGCCCGCATCGGCATCCTGGGCGCGGGCTTGATGGGCTCGGGTATCGCGCAGGTCTGCGCCCAGCGCGGGCTGCAGGCGGTCCTGAAGGACGCCACGCTGGAAGGCGCGCAGGCCGGCAAGGCCCGGGTCGAAAAAGCACTGGCCGGGCGCGTGGAGAAGGGCGCGCTGAGCGCCGAGCGCATGCAGCGCACGCTGGCCGCCATCACGCCGGCCGGCACGGCCGCGGACCTGGCGGGTTGCGACCTGATCGTGGAGGCGGTGTTCGAGCAGCGGGAACTCAAGGCCGCCGTCACGCGGGAAGCCGAGCCGCAGCTCGCGCCCGGCGGCATCTTCGCGTCCAACACGTCGACCTTGCCGATCAGCGGCCTGGCGCAGGCGTCGGCCCGGCCGGGGAACTTCATCGGGCTGCACTTCTTCTCGCCGGTGGACCGCATGGCGCTGGTGGAGATCATCAAGGGCGCGCGGACATCGCCCGAGACGCTGGCGCGCGCCTACGACTTCGTGCAGCAGCTGGGCAAGACGCCCATCGTCGTCAACGACAGCCGCGGCTTCTTCACGAGCCGCGTGTTCGGCACCTTCACCAAAGAAGGCGCGGCCCTGCTGGCCGAAGGGGTGCCGGCGGCCGAGATCGAGAACGGCGCGCTCAGCGTCGGCATGCCCGTGGGGCCGCTGGCCGTGATGGACGAAACCTCGATGGCCCTGTCCTGGTCGGTGCGCCAGCAGACGATTGCCGACCTGCAGGCCGCGGGCGAGGCCGTGCCTCAGCATGCGGGCTGGGCCGTGATCGAGAGAATGGTCGCGCTGGGCCGGCCGGGGCGCGCGGGCGGCGGCGGCTACTACGACTATCCCGAGGGCGGCCGCAAGCAGTTGTGGCCGGGCTTGGCAGAGCAGTTCCCCGCTGGCGGCCAGGCGGTGCCCACTGCGGACCTGCGCGACCGGCTGCTCTACGTGCAGGCCATCGAGTCGGTCCGCTGCATGGAGGAGGGCGTGATCGCGGCGGCGCGCGACGCCAACATCGGTTCGGTTCTCGGCATCGGCTTTCCGCGCTGGACCGGCGGCACGCTGCAGTACATCAACAGCGTGGGGCTGCGGGCCTTCGTGCGGCGCAGCAGCGAGCTGGCGCAGCGCTACGGCGAACGGTTCCAGCCGCCCGCGCTGCTGGTCGACATGGCCGAGCGGCAGCAGCTGTTCGCCTGACGGGAGCCCCGCATGCAACGCTCCGACCGTGCCAGCACGTTCGCGCCGGACCTGCTGCGCGGCAAGGTGGCCGTGGTGGCCGGGGCCTCGGGCGGCATCAACCTGGGCATCGCCCAGGCGCTGGCGCATTCCGGCTGCGCCGTCGTCGTGCTGAGCCGAGACCAGGGCCGCATCGATGCCGCGGCCCGCAGCATCGTGGCGCTCGGCGGCCGCGCGCTCGGCTGCGCGGCCGACGTGCGCGACTTCGACGCGGTGGACGCGGTGTTCCGCACGGCGGTGCAGACCTACGGGCCGGTGGACATCGTGGTCTCGGGCGCGGCCGGCAACTTCCATGCGCCGGCGGCCCATCTCTCGGCCAACGGCTTCAAGACCGTGATCGACATCGACCTGATCGGCGGCTTCAACGTGCTGCGCGCGGCCTTCCCGCACCTGCGCAAGCCGGGGGCCTCGCTGCTGTCGGTCACCGCGCCGGGTGCGGTGCGGCCGAGCCTGTTCCAGGTGCACGCCAACGCGGCCAAGGCCGGCATCAACATGATGACGCAATGCCTGGCGATGGAGTGGGGCCCGGCCGGCGTGCGCGTGAATGCGGTCTCGCCCGGCCCGATCGCCGGCACCGAGGGCATGGCGCGGCTGGCGTCCACGCCCGAACGGGAACAGGCCATCAAGTCGCGGCTGGCGCTGCGCGACTACGGCCGGATCGAGGACATCGCGCAGACCGCGCTGTTCCTGTGCAGCGACGCGGCCCGCTACATCACCGGCAGCATCGTCGACTGCGATGGCGGCTCGGTGCTGGGCGATGCGTCGGGCGACGCGCTGAGCGCGCCGCCTGCGCGCGCGGGCTGATCAGCGGCGCGGCGCGCGATCAGGCCAGCCGCTTCTCCATCTCGCGCGCGATCAGCTCCTTCATGATCTCGTTGGTGCCCGCCAGGATGCGGTGCACGCGCACGTTCTGGTAGAGCCGCGCGATCGGGTACTCGGTCATGTAGCCGGCGCCGCCGTGCAGCTGCAGGCATTCGTCCACCACCTTGCCGCAGGCCTCGGTGACCCACCACTTGGCCATGGCCGCCGTGGCGGGCGAGAGCTGGCCGGCCAGCAGGCGGCCAGCGCAGTCGTCAATGAAGGCGCCGGCCAGGTGTGCCTGGGTTTCGCACTCGGCCAGCTTGAAGCGCGTGTTCTGCATGGAGAGCAGCGGCTGGCCGAACACCTTGCGGTCGGCGGTGAACTGCAGCGTGTCCTCGATCGCACGTTCCATGCAGGCCAGCGACATCAGCGCGGTGATGATGCGTTCGCGCGCCAGCTCCTTCATCAACTGCCGAAAGCCCTGGCCCTCCTCGGGGCCGAGCAGGTTCTCGCACGGCACGCGCATGCCGTCGAAGAACAGCTCGCAGGTGTCCTGCGAATGCATGCCGATCTTGTGCAGCGGCTGGCCGCGGCGGAACCCCGTGACCTGCTCGGTCTCGACCACGATGATGGACACGCCGCGCGCGCCCTGGGCCGGGTCGGTCTTGGCCACCAGGCAGATCAGGTTGGCGCTGCCGCCGTTCGTGATGTAGGTCTTGCCGCCGTCCACGACATAGTGGTCGCCGTCGCGCAGCGCCCGGGTCTGGATGGCCTGCAGGTCGGTGCCGGTGCCCGGCTCGGTCATGGCCAGGCCGCCGATGAGTTCGCCGGTGGCCATCTTGGGCAGCCATTTGCGCTTCTGGGCCTCGCTCGCGAAGTTCTCGATGTAATGCGCGACGATGCCGCTGTGCAGCGAGTTGCCCAGGCCGCCCGCGATGGCGCGCGCCTGCTCGGAGAAGATCACGGCTTCGTGCAGGAAGTTGCCGCCGCCGCCGCCGTATTCCTCCGAGATGCCCGGGCACAGCAGGCCGGCGGCGCCGGCCTTGTACCAGACCTCGCGGTCCACATGCTGCTGGGCGCTCCAGCGGGCTTCGTGCGGCACCAGTTCGGTGTCGTAGAACCGCCGCGCGCTGTCGCGCAGCGATTCGAGTTCGGCGTTCATCCAGTGCGGTTGGTGCATGCTGGGTTCGTCTCTCGGGGAAGGGTGGGTTGGGGAGGGTTGCGTCGGCCGTGCCGGCTCATCCGGCCCACTGCACGGCATCGGCCAGCGGTGCGCGGCTGGTGCGAAAGCCGTTGGCCGGATGCGCCGCGTCGGCAAAGCCGAAGGAGATGCCGCAGACCAGGCGCCGGCTGTCGGGCAGCCCGAAGTGCGCGCGCACGAGCGGGCCGCGCGCGGCCAGCGCGGCCTGCGCGATGGTGGCGATGCCCAGGCTGGTGGCGGCCAGCAGGAAGTTGGCCACATAGGCGCCGCAGTCCACCGCGCCATAGAGGCCGAGGGCCTCGTCGGTGGTGACGATCGCGACATGCGGTGCGCCGAACAGCCGGAAGTTCTCCGTCGCCTGCCGCGCCGATGCCTCGCGGTCGCCGCGTGCGATGCCCACGCTGTCGTACAGCGCAAGGCCGCATTCGCGGCGGCGCTGCTGGTAGACGCCCTGGTACTCGCGTGGCCAGGGGAAGTCGGGCGAGGGCGGTGCGCCCGCGTTCTCGAGCAGCAGCTGCCGAAAGCGCTCGGTTGCCTGGCTGCTGGTGACGACCACCTGCCAGGGCTGGGCGTTGCACCACGAGGCGCTGCGCTGCGCCAGGGCCAGCATGCGCTCGATGGTGGCGCGGGGGACCGCATCCGGACGGAACCGCCGGCAGCTGTGGCGCCGGGCGAGCAGGTCTTCTAGGGGCGCACTCTCGTGCGCCGGGGAGGTGGAGTCCATCGATCAGGCCAGGGTCGTTGCGGAACAGTGGTCGATCATATAAAAGGTTGAACCAACATGGAAGCATGTGGCGCGCCGGCTGGCCGCCGTGCCATCCAGGGTCTGCGCCGGATGCAACGCAACGCCGAACCGTGCTAGTATTTCAAATGGTTGAACCAAAATATATACGGCTGCGGGCAAAGCTTGGGTTCGCAGCTTCCCGAGACCCCCGCATTTCTTGACGACGAGACATGACCCACCCCTCCATCGTTGCCCGCAACCACCCCGACAAAGCCGCCGTCGTCATGGCCGGCACCGGTGCCACGCTGCGCTTCGCCGAACTCGTGGCGCGCGCCAACCAGGGCGCGCACCTGATGCGCGCGCTCGGGCTGAAGCCCGGCGACCACCTCGCCGTGCTGATGGAGAACCACATCCGCTTCTACGAGGTCTACTGGGCCGCGATGAGCGCGGGCCTGTACTTCACGCCGATCAGCACGCACCTCAGCGCGGCAGAGGCGGCCTACATCGCCAACGACTGCGGCGCCCGGATGCTGGTGTCGTCGGCGGCGATGCGCGAGGTCGCGCAGCAGATGCCGGCGCTGTGCCCCGGCGTGCAGATGTTCTTTGCGGTGGATGCGGCCTTCGGCCCGTTCGCGCGGTGGGAGGAGGCCATCGCGTCCCGGCCGACCACCGCGATCGCCGACGAGGTCGGCGGCCACAACATGCTGTATTCGTCGGGCACGACCGGCCAGCCCAAGGGCATCAAGGTGCCGTTCGCCAACAACCCGATCGGGGCGATGGTGCCCATCATGGCGCAGTTCGCACGCACGCTGGGCTACGACGCGGACACGGTCTACCTGTCGCCCGCCCCGCTGTACCACGCGGCGCCGCTGGGCTTCAGCACGGCGGTGCAGCGCATGGGCGGCACGGTGGTGGTGATGGAGAAGTTCGATCCCGAAACCTTCCTGTCGCTGGTCGAGCGGCACCGCGTGACGCACACGCAGGTGGTGCCGACGATGTTCGTGCGCATGCTGAAGCTGCCGGACGCGGTGCGGGCGCGGTACGACCTGTCTTCGCTCCGGTGCGCGCTGCACGCGGCGGCCCCGTGCCCGGTCGACGTCAAGCAGCAGATGATCGACTGGTGGGGGCCGTGCATCGTCGAGCAGTACAGCGGCTCGGAAGGCTCGGGCTGCACCTTCATCACGTCCGCCGAATGGCTGTCGCACCCCGGCTCGGTGGGCAAGGCGCTGCTCAACACGGTCCGCATCGTCGGCGATGACGGCCAGCTGCAACCGCCGGGCGTGCCGGGCACGATCTACTTCGAGGGGAGCCGCCGTTTCACGTACCACAACGACCCAGGCAAGACGGAGGGTGTGTTCAACGACAAGGGCTGGTCCACGCTGGGCGACGTCGGCTACCTGGACGATGACGGCTACCTGTACCTCACCGACCGCAAGGCCTACATGATCATCTCGGGCGGCGTGAACATCTACCCGCAGGAGGCCGAGGGCGTGCTGACGCTGCACCCGAAGGTGGTCGACGTGGCGGTGTTCGGCGTGCCCAACGCCGAGTTCGGCGAAGAGGTCAAGGCCGTGGTGCAGCCGCTGGACGTGGCCGAGGCCGGTCCGGCGCTGGAGGCCGAACTGATCGCCTACTGCCGCGCGCGCCTGGCCGCGCTGAAGTGCCCGCGCAGCATCGACTTCGAGGCACAACTGCCGCGCCAGGACAACGGCAAGCTCTACAAGCGCCTGCTGCGCGACCGCTACTGGGCTGGCCGCAGCAGCCGGCTGGTCTGAACGGGGCGCACGGTGCCTGCCATCCCGAGCCATCGCCTTTCCGGGTGGCCGGCCGCTGGCATGGCCGCCGGCGCCATGACGGTGCGCTTTCTCCCCGCTCGCAGACGGGCCGAGGTCCGTAGCCGGACGACGGCGGCTGCGCCATCTATTTCCAGGAGACAGACATGTCCCTTCGACCCCTCTTGACGGCCCGGCTGCGGCTGGCGGTCGCGGCTGCAACGCTCGCGGCAGTGCCAGCGTCGCACGCGCAGGACTACCCCACACGCCCGATCACGCTGGTCCAGCCCTTTCCCGCGGGCTCCCCGGTGGATGCCATGGCGCGCGAGATCGGCGTGGACCTGCGCGCGACACTCGGCCAGCCGGTCTTGGTGGACACAGCACCTCCAGAAGCCGGAGTCGAGGCGCGCTGGAACGCACTGTGGGGCTTCCAGGTCTCCGCGGTGGAGCGCGATGCGTTCGGCGCGCTGATGCGCAAGGATGCCGTGCGCTGGAGCGCGGCCATCCAATCGGCCCGCATCAAGCTGGAATGACCGGCGTGCGCCGGGAACGCCGAGCACGCCGCCGGCTCGCCGTCGCTTCGCGTGTCGACGATGGCTGTCCACGTCGGGGGCGCAGCACTTCGTCTGTTTCTGTTTCCGCCATTCACGAGCCAACACCATGCAAGCCGCTTGCCCACCGTCCCCATCCGCCGACCCGGCGGTCCTGCGCTTCGACGGACGGCGCGTGCTCGTCGTCGGTGGCTCCAGCGGCATCGGCAACGGCGTGGCCCAGGCGTTCCGCGCGGCAGGCGCCGACGTGCACGTCTGGGGAACGCGCGCGCGCGCCGAAGACTACCGGCCGGACGAAGGCTCGGACCTCAGCGGCCTGGGCTTTTCCCAGGTCGACGTCGGCGACGCGCAGGCCATCGCCGCGTGGACACCGCCGTTCGACACGCTCGATGTGCTGGTGCTGTCGCAGGGCATCGTGGAGTACGGCCGCGCCGAGTTCGGCGATGCGACCTTCCGCCGCGTGGTCGAGGTCAACCTCAACAGCGTGATGAGCTGCTGCATGCATTTCCAGCCGGCGCTGAAGGCCGCGGGTGGTTCCGTGGTCGTGATCAGCTCGATCTCGGGCTACAAGTCGTCGATCGGCAACCCGGCCTACGCGGCGTCCAAGGCCGGGGCGATCTCGTTGACGCGCACGCTGGGCGCCGCCATGGCCAGCGACGGCATCCGCGTGAACGGCATCGCGCCCGGGCTGGTCGCGACCAAGCTGACGCAGGCCACCACGCAGCATCCGAAGCGGCTGGCCTCGACCCTGCAGCGCATTCCGCTCAAGCGCGTGGGCACCCCGCAGGACATCGCCGGGGTCGCACTCTTTCTCGCCTCGCCGCTGGCCGCCTACGTGGCCGGACACACCATCCCCGTGGACGGCGGCCTGCACGCCTGACACCCCCTTCCTAGAAAGGAACACCCATGGCCTGGGACTTCGAAACCGATCCGCCATTCCAGCAGCAGCTCGACTGGGTCGACGCCTTCGTCCGCGAGGAGGTGGAGCCGCTCGAACACGTGCTGGTCAGCCCCTACGCGGTGCAGGACCCGCTGCGCAACCGCTTGATCAAGCCGCTGCAGCAGCGCGTGAAGGAGCGCGGGCTCTGGGCCTGCCACCTGGGGCCCGAGCTCGGCGGGCCCGGCTATGGCCAGGTGAAGCTCGCGCTGCTCAACGAAATCCTGGGACGGTCGACCTACGCGCCCACGGTGTTCGGTTGCCAGGCGCCGGATTCGGGCAATGCCGAGATCCTGGCCCACTACGGCACCGAGGAGCAAAAGCGCATGTTCCTCGCGCCGCTGCTGGCCAACGACATCGTCTCGAGCTTCGCGATGACGGAGCCGCACGGCGGATCCGATCCGACCCTGATCCGCACGACGGCGGAGCGCGACGGCGATGCGTGGGTGCTGAACGGCCAGAAGTGGTTCGCTTCCACCTCCAACTACGCATCGTTCTTCATCACGGTGGCCGTCACCGATCCCGACGCGGCTGCGCACCGGCGCCTGTCGGCCTTCATCGTGCCGGCGAACGCGCCCGGCTTGCAGCACATCCGCGACGTGCACCTCGCCGGCCGCAAACCCCAAGGCCATGCCCACGGCTACATCGGTTTCGAGAACGTGCGGCTGCGGGCCGACCAGATGCTGGGCGCGCGCGGCGATGCGTTCGGGGTGGCGCAGACGCGGCTTGGGGGAGGGCGCATCCATCACGCGATGCGCACCATCGGCGAGGCCCGCAAGGCGCTGGACATGTTGCTGGAGCGCGCCGTCTCGCGGCGGTCGCGGCGCGGCAGCCTGGCCGACAAGCAGCTGGTGCAGGCGATGGTCGCGGACTCGTGGATCCAGCTGGAGCAGTTCCGCCTGCTGGTGCTGCGCACGGCCTGGCTGATCGACAAGCACAACGACTACAAGAAGGTGCGCAAGGACATCTCGGCCGTGAAGGCGGCGATGCCCAAGGTGCTGCACGACATCGTCTCGCGTGCGATCCAGGTCCATGGTTCGCTCGGCGTGAGCAACGAGATGCCGTTCTTCGACCAGCTGCTGGCGTCCTACGTGATGGGGCTGGCGGACGGGCCGACCGAGGTGCACCAGGTCACGCTGGCCAAGGAGCTGCTGGCCGCCGTGAAGCCGGCCGACGAGGTCTTCCCGAGCCAGCACCTGCCCGCGCTGCGCCGCAAGGCGCAGGAGCGTTACCGCGAGGTGCTGTGACCAGGGCCGCGGTTCCGGCATCTGCCGGACTCCAGGCGCTGGTCGACACCGAGCGACTGCGGCGCTGGATGGACCAGCGCGGCATCGGCCATGGCGAGCTCACGCGGTGCCAGCTGCTCGCCGGTGGCACCCAGAACATCCTGCTGCGTTTCGAGCGGGGCGGGCAGTGCTACGTGCTGCGCCGCCCGCCGGCGCACCCGCGGCCGGAAAGCAACGCCGCCATGCTGCGCGAAGCACGCGTGCTCGGTGCGCTGGCGGGCAGCGGCGTGCCGCATGCGGGGCTGGTCGCCGCGTGCGACGACACCGAGGTGCTGGGCACGGCCTTCTTCCTGATGCGGGCCGTCGAGGGGTTCAATGCGGGCACGTCCGGCCTGCCGGCGTTGCATGCGTCGCGCCGCGACATGCGCCGGCGCATGGGCCTGGCCATGGCGGAGGCCGCGGCAACGCTCGGCAGCCTGGACCCCGATGCGCTAGGGCTGCAGGACTTCGGCCGGCCGCAGGGCTTCCTGCAACGGCAGGTGGACCGGTGGGGCCGGCAGCTGGACAGTTATGCGCAGCACGCCGCTTGGCCCGGCCCGGCGGGCCTGCCGGCCATCGCGCCGATCGCGCAGTGGCTGCGCAGCCACCAGCCGGCCGACACGGCGCCCGGCATCCTGCACGGCGACTTCCATCTGTCGAACGTCATGTTCCGCCATGACAGCGCGGAGCTGGCGGCCGTGGTGGACTGGGAGATGTCCACCGTGGGGGATCCCCTGGTCGACCTGGGCACGCTGCTGGCCACCTGGCCGCGGCCCGATGGCGCGCACCACATCACGAACAACATCGCGCCCTGGGAGGGCTTCGCGCTGGAGCATGAACTGGTGGCGCACTACGCCCTGCACAGCCCGCGCGACCTGAGCGCATTGCGTTGGTACGCCGTGCTGGCCTGCTACAAGCTTGCCGTCGTGCTGGAAGGAACGCACGCGCGGGCCTGTGCCGGCCTGGCGCCGGCGGCCACCGGGGATCGGCTGCATCAGGCTGCATGCGGGCTGCTATTGCGCGCAACAGAATGGATTGAGCGATGACAGATCCGCCATGCCGTGCAGGAGCAAGGATCGAGCCCGTCTGTTCAAAATAGTGCACCCAGCAGCTGACGCACCCACTGTGTCAGGCCACAAGGCGTTCGTGGGCGGGCTCAGCCGCTTTCTAGGGGAGAGACGCCTACCCGGCCACGCGGTGCCACCGGCGCTGCGCGCAGGAGGCGTCGCCGCGCCCAAGTCCGGCCGGGCCACGGCAAACACGTGATGGTCAGGCGGCCAAGCCTTGCAGGAGAGCCGCTCCTTGTGCGCGCAGCGCCATCCGCCTTGGCCGCCCGTTGCTGTCGATCGTCACCATCCCGTCAGTACCCGCTCTGCGACAGGGAGTTGGCGTTCGCCGTATTTCGGGATGCCGTGACCCATCGGCACAGGCACGCGTGCCCGTTGACAAGCAGGGAGCCATGAACGGCGGTCCTGGAGATCAGGCGCTTCAAGGCCTGTGCGGCCTCAAGCCAGATCCCTGTCAAGCAGGCAGTCGATGAAGGCCCGCAATGCGCCGGGCGAGTGGCGCCTGCTGGGGTGGTACAGGAACAACCCCGGTCGCGTGATCGACCAGGACGCGAGCACCTGAACCAGTTCTCCGCTCGCAAGATGCGTATCGACGCGCTCGCGGTCGAACGCGTAGGCGATGCCCAGTCCGTGCATTGCGGCGGCGACGCCGATGTCCGAATGGTTGGTGACCACCGGCCCGTCGACCGCCACCTCCATGCGCTGTCCCTTCTTCTCGAACTCCCAGCGGTAGGCGCGTCCGTCGATTGGCAGGCGCCAGTTGATGCAGGCATGGCCGTGCAGATGGGCCGGCGACTGCGGCGCGCCGTGACGCTCCAGGTAGTCCGGCGACGCGACTGCGATCATCTTCACGTCGGGGGTGAGGCGCACGGCCACCATGTCCTTCTCCAGCCGCCCGCCCACGCGGATGCCGGCATCGAAGCGGCCGGTGACGATGTCGCTCAGTGCGTCATCGACCACGATGTCCAGCACCACATCCGGATGCGCGCGGTGGAACCGGCCCAGCCGCGGCGCGATGACCTGCCGGGCTGCCATGCCCAGCGTGTTGATGCGCAGTGTTCCACCCGTCTGCCCGGCCGCTGCGCTGGCCTGGGCGACCGCCTCCGCCATGTCTCGCATCAAAGGCGCGATGCGTCCGTACAACTGTTCTCCGGTGGCAGTGGGAGCCACGCTGCGGGTGGTCCGGTTCAGCAGCCGCGCCCCGAGGCGCGCCTCCAGCAGCCGGATGGTCTGGCTCAGCGCCGACGGCGACAGTCCCAGATGCTCCGCTGCGCGCGCGAAGCTCGCCCGCTCGACCACGGCGGCAAAGGCTTTCAGCTCAGCGAATTCCGATCCGCGCATTCTGTATTTATTTCTACATAACTCATCAATATTCTAGGAGATTCACTAATCTCTCCACGGCGCGCATCCTACGGTCTTCGTTCACCACAAGGAGCCAGCACCATGAGCACCCTGAGCCTTCCCGAGCCGATTGCCGCCTACTTCGCGGCCGACCAGCACAACCCCGAAGCCTTTGCCCATTGCTTCACGGCGCAGGCCGTCGTGAAGGACGAGGGCCACACCTACACCGGCCTGGCCGCCATCAAGGCGTGGAAGGCCGCGGCGTCGACCCGGTACAGCTACACGACCGCACCGTTCGCCCTGGAGCGCCAGGATGGCGTACAGGTCGTGCGCGCGCAGGTGGCGGGCAATTTTCCCGGCAGCCCGGTCGATCTGTCGTACCGCTTTCGCCTCGAGCGCGGCCTGATCGCATCGCTGGAGATCACGGCATGAACTTCGATCTCCAACTGAAGGGCCAGCGGGCGCTGGTCACCGGCGGCACCAAAGGCGTGGGCGCCGCAGTCGTGCAAGCCCTGCATGACGCCGGAGTGCAGGTGATGACCACGGCGCGCTCTGCGCCCGCGCAGCCGCTCGATGGCGTCTCGTACGTGGCGGCCGATCTGTCGACGGCCGAAGGTGCGGCCGCGGCGGCACGGTCGGTGCACGAGCATTGGGGTGGCGTCGATATCCTGGTCAACGTGCTCGGTGGTTCCAGCGCGCCTGGCGGTGGCTTCGCGGCGCTGGACGATGCGAAGTGGTTTGACGAACTCAACCAGAACCTCATGCCCGCCGTGCGGCTCGACCGAGCGCTGCTGCCGGCCATGCTGGCGCAGGGCGCGGGCGTGATTTTGCATGTCAGCTCGATCCAGCGCGTGCTGCCGCTGCCGGAATCGACGACCGCCTATGCGGCCGCCAAGGCGGCCTTGTCCACCTACAGCAAGGCCTTGTCGAAAGAGGTGACACCCAAGGGTGTGCGCGTGCTGCGTGTCTCGCCCGGATGGGTGGAGACCGAAGCCTCGGTTGCCCTGGCCAAGCGCCTGGCAGACCAGGCCGGCACGGACTACGAGGGCGGCAAGAAGATCATCATGCAATCGCTGGGCGGCATTCCGCTCGGCCGGCCCGCCAAGCCGCAGGAAGTCGCCGACCTGATCACCTTCCTGGTGTCGCCACGCGCGGCATCGGTGTCGGGCTCGGAACACGTGATCGACGGGGGGACGGTTCCCACGGCCTAGGGCCGATGCGGCACAGCACTTCTGGCGCGCGCCCGCCCTGGTCGCACGTTGGCAGGTGTCCCAAGCCTGATGCGGGAGGCTGTGCCGCAGGTCAGGCTGGCTTCGGCAGCAGGCAGGATTCGAACAACTGCAGGCCTGCTTCCAGCGCCGCAAAGCCGCCCGGGACTGCGCCGAACGGCGCGAGCAGTGCATCGAAGGACTGCCGCAGGGTTTCCAGGATGGTGTCCACGATCTGCTTGCCCTGCGCGGTGAGGCCGATCAGGTAGCCCCGCCGGTCCTTGGGATCCGGCACACGCGTCACCAGTTCGCGCTTGACGAGCTGGTCGAGCCGGTAGGTCGCGGTGCCCGAGGTCACGCTGTGCATCTTGAGGATGTCGCTGGGCCGAAGCGCATAGGGTTCGCCGATGCGCCGCAAGGCCATCAGCAAGATGAACTCGTGGTGCTTGATGCCATGTTGTGTGCACTGCTCGATGATGAGTTTGTCGATCACCATGCCGACCCGACGGATGCGGATTCCCATGAGGACGGCGTCCGTGCCTTCGCTTCCCAGCTCACGCTGCCACTGGTCGACGAGAACGTCTCCATTGCCCCAGATCGGATGCTGATCGGCCACCGCCGTCTTGGGCCCCAACACCTGCGCATAAGCCTCCAACAGCGGCAGGACCGCGTCGGCAGCGGGATGGACCGGCTTCTTGCCCTTGGAGTTGCTCGGCATTTATTTTAAATTTCAAGTTACTTTAAATTCAACTTAATCGTGCCTAGAATACTTCAGATTCGTCCAACCTGGCGGGAAGAGACCTGCCATTCCTTCGAAGGGAGTCGGCAATGGATCGTGCGCATCCTGATCTCCACGGCCACCATCCAGTCGACCGGTGCCCGGACGAAATGCATCCCCTGGCGCAACCCACGCCGGCAAGCCGCAAGGCGCGCTGCGCAGAACCGCACACGGGCGTGAGCCCGCCACCCGCCAGTGCCGCCGCCAGCGCCCAAGCGGCACCCGGCGGCTTGCGGTTCGACCGCTTCCAGATCCACCCGGCCCAGCGCACTTTGCTGGAGGATGGCAAGGTGCTGCGCCTGGGAAGCCGCGCCTTCGATCTGCTCGTGGCGCTGTGTGAGCGCGCCGGTGAAGTCGTATCGACCCGTGAACTGCTGGCCGCGGCCTGGCCGAACGCCATCGTCGAGGAAGGCAGCGTGCGCGTGCACATCGCCAGCCTGCGCAAGGTGTTGAAGGACGGCAGCGATGGCAGGCGCTTCGTCACCAATGTGCCGCTGCGCGGTTATTGCTTCGTGGCGCCCGTCGAGCAGATGGCCGTCAGCGCGCCCGGGACGGCCGCGCCGCAGGCACATCGCCTGGCCGCCGATGCCATCGTTGCAGCGGACGAGGCGCCGTGTCCGACCTTGCTGACGGGCCTGGTGGGCCGCGACCGGGAGGCGGCCGAATTGATGCAGCTGCTGCATACGCACCGCTGCGTCACCCTGGTGGGCGCGGGCGGCATCGGCAAGACCAGTGTTGCGCTGCCGGTCGCGCGCGCTGTCGGCCAGTTGGACGAGTGCCGGGTGGTGGCGGTCGAGCTGGCCGCCCTGTCGCAGCCGGAGCTGGTGCCGATGGCCATCGCGTCGGCTCTGGGTGTCGTGGTCTCGGACTCCCAAGCCTTGCCCGCCATCGCGGCCTTCCTCCGTGGCGATCGGCGCCTGCTGCTCGTGCTGGACAACTGCGAACATGTGATCGACAGCGCGGCTGCTGCTTCCGAACACATCCTGTCGCATGCGCCAGGCGTGAGGATCTTGGCCACCAGCCGGGAAGCGCTGCGCATCCAGGGTGAATGGGTGCATCGCCTGGAGTCGCTGGCGCTGCCGCCGCCGCAGATGCAGTTCCGCGCCGCAGACGCCCTGGCATACCCCGCGGTGCGGCTGTTCGTGGAACGTGCCGCGGCCGGCCCCAGTGCATTCCGCATGGGCGACGCCGAGGCACCGTTGGTGTCCAACATCTGCCGGCGGCTGGACGGCATTCCCCTGGCCATCGAGCTGGCGGCCGGTGCCATCGATGCGGTCGGTCTCAAAGGCCTCGTCGAGCGGCTGGGCAGCCGCCTCGGCGGCCGGCTGGTGGTGATCGGACGGGGTCGCCGCACGGCCTTGCCCCGCCACCAGACATTGCGCGCCACCCTGGACTGGAGCTACGACCTGTTGCCCACCGAAGAGCAGGAGTTGCTGGCGCAGCTGTCGGTCTTTCGCTCCGTGTTCGCGCATGCGGCCGCATTGGCCGTGTTCGATCGTCCGATCGAACTGCTCGACACCTGTCTGGCCGGGTTGGTGAGCAAGTCGCTGGTCGTGCGGGAAGCGAGCGCGGACGCCGTGGCCTACCGGCTGCTGGAGACCACGCGCGAGTACGCGGCCGAGCGCCTGGCAGCCGGCCCGGCAGGCAAGGTGGCGGCGCTGCGCCACGCCAAGTACATGCTGGGGCTGGTACGTCCCGCTGCGGCGGAGCGCGATCCGCAGGGCGCTGCGGCCACGGCCCACGCGCCCCCGCGCTGGATCGACGATCTGCGTGCGGCAATCCATTGGGCCTTTGAGTCCGACGGTGCCCGCCACATGGGTGTCTCGCTGCTGGCCTGGTCGGTGCCGGTGTGGCTTGCCACATCGATGCTGGCGGAATACCGCCAACTGGCCGAGCGCGCCATCGCCTGTATCGACGCGGGCCAGTGCGGCGTGGTCGATGCACAGGAGGAGATGCGTCTGTGCGAGACGCTCGGGCACGCCATCTGGCACACGCGCGGCGGTGGCAGCGCGATGGAAGCCGCGTTCAAACGTGCCTTGGAGATCGCCCAGCGCCTGCAGGCGGCACCTTCTCAGCTGCGCTGTCTGTTCGGGCTTTGGCTGGTCTGCAACGCGGAAGGTGACTATCTGGGTTCGCTGCAACGGGCCGAGCAGTTTGGCGACATTGCCGCGGCGAGCAAGGACGCGAGCGTGCACCAGACCCACGAGCGCATGATGGCATTGGGTGCGCACTTTCAAGGCGACCAGGCCTTGGGGGGCGACTTCGCGCAGCGTGTGGTGGACCAGCCGGTCCACCGCGACCGAGCCCGCCGTGTCCGCGGGTTCCAGTTCGACCAGCGTGTCGCGGGTTTGACGGTGATGGCGCGTGTGCGCTGGATGCAAGGACACCCGGACCAGGCTCTTGCGCACGCCAGCGAAGCCGTGCAGGAGGCGCTGTCGATCGACCATCCCCTGTCCCTGTGCTACGCCATCGCCATCGGTGCGGCGCCGGTCGCGTTCTGGTGCGGTGAAGATGCGCTGGCGCGGCAGTGGTCGGCGATGCTCAAGCGCTTCTCCGACGAGCATTCGCTGCTGTTCTGGCAGTCGTTCGGTGAGGGGTACCGCCACTTGGCCGATCCTGAAGACGGCCGGGACCTGCACCGCCGCGTTGCAGCCGCGTCGGCTCTCGGCACCACGGTGCGTGAAGTCCTGTGCACCGTGCAGCCGGCGTTCCTGGACGACGCGTTGCTGGCCCGTGCGCACCAGGGCGAGGCCGGGTGGTGTGGCCCCGAGTTGCTGCGCGCGCATGGCGAACGCCTGCTGCAGGCTGGCGCGTGGGACGAGGCCGCGAAGGAATTCAGGCGCAGCATCGCGCTGGCGCGCCAGCAGAAGGCGCTGTCGTGGGAGCTGCGCGGCAGCACCAGCCTGGCGCGTCTTCTCGCCCGTCGCGGCGGCCATGCCGAGGCCCTCCGCATCCTCGACGGCGCACTCGGCGTATTCCAGGAAGGCCATGGCACGCGCGATCTGAAGTTGGCCAGGCATGTCATCGCGCATGAATTGGCGGCATCAGCGGCTTGCAAGCCTTCGGCCGCAGCGCCGAGATCGCCTGCCGCAGGGGCAGGCTCCCTGCAGGTCTTGGCGGCATAGCGAAGCACGCGTCTCGCTGCCGCGCAGGCCAGTCGCAGGCCAAGGGCTCAAGCAGCGCAGGCGCCGGTTGTCGCGGCGAAGCCCGCCACCAGGTGGTCAATCAGGCGGCGCACGGCCAGCGGCTGGTTCTTGCGGGAGCGGTACGTGATGTGCACCATCTGCGAGTCGACTTCCCAGCCGCCCAGCACGCGCCGCAGCCGCCCGTGCGGCTGCATCTGCGCCAGTGGCAGCATCACGATGCCGGCGCCGTGGACAGCGGCCTCGAACAGCACCTCGGTGTGGTTCGAGTTCATGCTGCCCTCTACCGCGATCGCCTGGGTCGTCCGGGACGCCACGTGGCGCAGCACCCAGGTCTGCCGGCCCTTGGTAACACTGCAGGTCAGGCAGTCGTGGTTCGATAGCGCACTGGGTTCCAGCGGCTCACCCATGCGTACGAGGTAGTCGTCCGTGGCGAACAGGCCCGTCGGAATTCGCGCCAGCGGCCGCGCGATCTGGGTTGAACGGATGCGGTCGGCCATGCAGAGCGCCAGGTCGGCCTCGTCGTCGAAACCGCTGCCTGCGCCGTCGCTGAGCTGCAGGTCGACCGTGACGTCTGGATGGTCCACGCGGAATGCCGCGATCTGCGAGCCGAGGTAGCGCGGGCCGATCTCTGTCGGAGCGACCAGCCGCACCACGCCGGCGGGCACCTTCACGCTGCTGCTGCCGATGGCGCTGAGTTCGTCGTAGGAGTCCAGCACGCCGTCGATGCGTGCCAGCACATCGGCACCCACGCTCGTCAAGGTCACCCTGCGTGTCGTGCGGTGCAGCAGGCGCGCACCCAGCTGCTCTTCGAGCTCCTGGACGGTCCGGCTCACGGAGGGCGTCGAAAGGTCCAATGTGTTGGCGGCGGCGCAGAAGCTGCCCGCCTGGGCCACCGCTTTGAAGATTTGCAGAGCTTTCAGTCGATCCATGGGGTCCTCCTATGACCAAGTCGATCCGTGCCGGAACTGATGCGTCGGCATGCTCGCCGACCGCCATCGCATGGCTGCATCATGGGCAGCGCCGTTCGGATCTGCCAGTTATGACTTGCCAAGAGTTGCGAGGCCGGCAGAAAGGAATGCGAACGACGCTCTGCATCCTCGGCCACGCGCCACTTGGGTGCACGGGGGGGAGAACGCCACGCCTGCCTGCGCGCCATAACCGTCCGTCCCGCCCCCTTACCAACGATTGACAAGCCATAACTGGCGTAGCAGCGGCCGGGCAGACAACATGCAGCCCATGCCGCTGACACAGGTGTTCAGCGGGCCGAGAAGGAACCGCGATGCAGCATGAACACACCCGCCCGCAGCCCGCCGTGACGCCGCGCACCGCGACGCCATCGTGGCCAGCGGTACGGGTTGGCCGTTGCATTGCGGGCTTGGCCAGACACCGCCGTGTGCTTGCGCTTCCTCGCGCTTTTCCACGCAAAGAGCAGACCCGCTCTTGCAATCCCGGGCGCCACACCAGCGCCTTCCCACCCGCCGGCAGATGCCGGCATCCACTGCCAAGGAGCTTGTCATGAAATCAATGTTCAAACTGTCTGCCCTGATCGCCGCCTTAGGCTTCACCACGCTCGGCATCGTTCCGGCCGCGCAGGCCGCCTCGCCCACCGAGAAGGCCACCGTCGTGCTGGTCCATGGCGCCTTCGCCGATGGATCGAGCTGGGACGACATCATCCCCTCGCTGCACCAGCAGGGCCTGAAGGTCGTGTCCGTGCAGAACCCGCTCAGTTCCCTGGCCGACGACGTGGCTGCCACGCGGCGCGCGCTCGACGCGCAGACCGGCCCTGTGGTGCTCGTGGGCCACTCCTGGGGCGGCATGGTCATCACCGAGGTGGGCAACCACCCGCGCGTGCAGTCGCTGGTCTACGTGGCATCGTTCGCGCCCTCTGTCGGCCAGTCGATCAACGATCTGGCCAAGGACTATCCCAAGCCGAGCGGCCTGGACCACGTCGTCGTGGACAAGGAAGGCTTTGTGACGATGTCGTTCGAGGGCATCTCCAAGCACTTCGCCCAGGACGTTCCCGCGGCGAAGCAGCGCCTGATGACGGCGACCCAGGGCCCCATCCGCGGCGCCGCCTTCGACGAGAAGGTGAGCGTGGCCGCATGGTCGACCAAGCCATCGTGGTTCATCGTGTCGGAGCAGGACCGCATGATCCAGCCGGCGCTGCAGCTGGACAACGCCAAGAAGATCTCGGCCACCACGGTCCGCGTGCAGGCTGGCCACGTGCCCCAGCTCTCCAAGCCCAAGGAAGTGATCAAGGCCATCGTCGATGCGGCCAAGTCCATCCAGAACTGAGCACCGACCACCGCTTGCCTGGAGCGCATGGCCCTGCCTTGGGGGATGCATGTTGCACCCTCGGGTGGCGGCCAGCCGTTCCGCCTTCAGAGATACCGACCGATGGACCACTTCAAAGCCATGCGCACCTTCGTCCGCATCATCGACGAGGGCGGGTTCGCGAGCGCGGCGCGGGCCATGGACGTGGCGCCTGCCGCTGTCACGCGGGCCCTGTCCGATCTGGAGATGCACCTTGGCACACGGCTGATCCACCGCACGACACGGCGGCTGGCATTGACCGAGATCGGTGAGCAGTACCTGGACCGCACCCGCGCGATCCTGGCGGAGGTCGCGTCGGCCGAAGACCTGGTCAGCAGCGCGCACAACGAGCCGCGCGGCACCTTGCGCGTGCGCGTTCCGGCGGCGTTCGCCATCCACCAGCTGGCCAAGCACCTGCCGCGCTTCCATGCGCAATTTCCGCTGGTCACGGTCGAGGTGTGCACGCTGAGCGCGGTGGAGGACGTCGACGAGGGCCACGACCTCACCATCCTGTGGCGCCACCGGCCACTGGACGGAGACTTCATCGCGCGCCGACTGGCCTGCACCGAGGTCATCCTGTGCGCCTCGCCCGAGTACCTGGACCGCCATGGCCGGCCCGACCACCCGAGCGAGCTGAGCGCCCACATGTTGCTGCTGCCGCCCTCCATGAACGGCCGGCCGAACGACCTGTCGTTCACGTCGAACATGGCCGGCGAGGATGCGCAGCCCTGCGCGACGTGGACCGTGACGCCCCAGGCGCGCGCGCCCATGAGCACGATCAACGCCGACCTGTGCTACGCCGGTGCGCTGTCCGGCCTGGGCATCTGCGGCCTGCCGTCCTTCGTGATCGAAGACGCGGTGTTCGAGAGCGCACTGGAGCGGGTGCTGCCCGCGTGGCGCATGCATGAGTTCACCATCTGGGCCTGCATGCCGACGCGCAAGCATGTGCCGGCGCGCACCCGGGCGCTGCTCGATTTCCTGTTGCAGACTTTCGGTGGAGACCCGCGCGATCCGTGGCTGAACCACGAGGTCTGCACGGCGCGCGTCTGAGGCCATCGGGGCGGGGCGCCGACCCCGGGCAACATCCCATCGGTGCGCTCGGGAAGATGCTTCGCGCAAGCGCCAGCCCGGCGCTCCGCTGGCGGATGCCGGGCCGTTTCCCCCGTCGCTTGCGCCAGCGCACTCAGATGGCGTAGAGCGCGCAGATCTCGTCGGCCGCCCGCTCGCCGATCACCACGCAGGGCGCCATCGTGTTGCCGCTGGTGACGTGTGGCATGACGGATGCATCGGCCACGCGCAGCCCCTGCACGCCGTAGACCCGGAGCTGGGCATCGACGACGGACATGGCGTCCCTTCCCATCTTGGCCGTGCAGGACTGGTGCCAGTACGTGACCGCGGCATTGCGCACGTAGTGGTCCAGCGCCTTCGCATCCAGTTTGCCCGGCAGGCTCTCGCCTTTCACCAGACCCTTGAACGCGGCTTGCGCGCCGAGTTCCTGCACGAACCGGATGTTCTCCAGGGCGCAGCGCATGTCCGCAGGGTGCGCGAGCGTGTTGGCCTGCACGATGGGCGCGTCGGTGACGCCGGGGCCGGAGAGGATGACGCGGCCGCGGCTGTGCGGATGTGCGAGGCCTGCGAACATCGTCCAGCCATGCGCGGGCACGCCCCGTTGCGCGTTCTCCGCGCTCGGCACCGGGAACTCCACCTGGCAATGGAACATGTCGGGCAGACGCATGGCGCTGTCGCTGCTCCAGTAGAGCGTTGCCTCCGAGCCGCCGTACCCCACCGGCTGCGGCGCCTCGTACGCGAAGATGACCGCGAACGACACGTGGTCCTGGTGGTTGGCGCCGACACCCGGCAGGTGCTGGACCAGCGCAATGCCGTGGCGGGCCAGTTCTTCCTGCGGCCCCACGCCCGACTGCATCAACACCTTGGGTGTGTTGACGGCGCCCAGCGACAGCACGACTTCCTTGTCGGCCGTGAAGCGCTCCGTCCGGCCATTCCTGACCGCTTCCACGCCCACGACGCGCCGGCCCTCGAACACGAGCCGGCTGACCAATGTGTCCGCGAGGACCGTGAGGTTCGGCTGTCCCCGGAGCGGGTGCACATAGGCCCGGTACATCGAGTGGCGTTGGCCATTCCTGACAATCAGGTCGTTGATGGCGGCTCCGCCGCGGCCCTCCATCATCTCGCCGTTGGGATTGTCGAACGTGGGAATGCCCATGCCTCGGGCGGCGCTGACCATGGCCTTGGCGATCGGCTGGGCGTCGCGCGCGGGACTGATGTGCACCGGTCCACCGGCGCCGCGGCGCATGGTGTCGGGCGTGCCCTGGTAGTCCTCCACACGCTTGTAGATCTCGAGAACGGATGCGTAGCTCCATGCCGCATCGCCGCTCTCTGCCGCGAAGTCCTCCCAGTCGTTCTGGTGGCCACGGGCCCACAGCATGACGTTGACGCTGGACCCACCGCCCAGGCCGCGCCCCATGTTCAACGGGATGCGCCTGTCGTTCAGGTGTGGGTTCGGGGCGCCCGTGAAGTTCCAGTCGCGCTCGCTGCCGAGATTGAGCGGCCAGTTGCCGGGCTGCAGCACATTCGGGTGTTCGTCGTGGCCGCCGGCTTCGATGAGCAGGACGCGGACCTCGGGGTTGCGGGCAAGACGGCCGGCGACCACGGAACCGGCGGTGCCAGCGCCGCAGACGATGAAATCGAAATGCCGGCCTGTGTCGCCAGCAGGCGCAGACGCTGCGCGCGGTGCAATGACGTGATGGTTCACAGTGTTCTTTCAAGAAGTGACGGGGTGCGGTCTTCCAGCACGGTGCAGAGCGCCCGCGCTCGAGGCACTGCCCGCTGGGCAGTGCGCGTGGCGCGCGTCGGCGCGCCGTACAGGGATCTAGATCTCGCCGCCGGCCGTCAAGCCGCTGCGCACGGCGTACACCGCCTCGGCGTGGACATCCGCACGCGAGCGCGCCATGGCCTTCGGGTCGGCGATGGCGCGGTGGTCCGCGTCAGCGCCTTCACGGTAGGACGGCAACTGCCCAGCGCGCGCAGCCTGCAGGTAGGCGCCGCGCACTTCCGAGCGCGTGGCCCGCACTGCGTTGGCTGGAGCCGTCATGGCGTTGCGGCCGTGGTCCTCGTTCTCGCCCAACGCCGGCAGCGTGCCGCTGCGCCGCGCCTGCAGGACTTCCTCGTGCACCTGCGCGCGGGTGCGTTGGCTGGCAAGAGGCTGCGCGGCGACGATGCCGCCAGTTTCACCTCGGTGGTGCTGTGCGAAGGCGGGCGAGTGTGCAGCGCTGGCGGTGGCGATCAAGGCGATGGCGAAGAACTTGGCGGACATGGTCTGACCTTTCGTCTGGTGGTGGATGGACCGCAGAGACTTCGGGTCCGCGGCATCGATGACGGGCGGGAAAGCGTGCATCGACGGGCAGAACTTTAGGGATCGCCGGCGAGAAGAAAAACAGCACGCGGCGCAATGCATCGTTTAGAAATTCTTGTGTAGTTGGCAGCGATCTGCGCCGCGATCAAACGCTTTCTGCACACCCGATCGGCCCGCGAAATGGAACGGCCGCTGTGCGCTGCCGGTCCGGGCGCAGCACTGGGCGGCGCTATCGGCGCCAGCCAGGGCAGCGTGCAGGCGCAGGCCAAGGCCGGCAATGCGCAACGCTGCGACGACATCGCCTGCCTGCAGTGCATGTGCGCCAACGGAAACGCGGTGCCCGTGCGTAGCAGCTGACAGTGGGCCGCTGCCTGCGCCACATCCCCGAGCACGCCCGGGTGCATGCGCTGCGGACTGAACCGACCCACGAAGACTTCTTCAGCAGGGACCTGGCGCACGACCGCTGCCCGGCGACCGCGTGCGTGTCCACCTGCGGTTAAGACCTCTTGAGAATCCTTCGCTGGCCGTGGGGCTGGTCGGTGCCTAGACTGCCAACCAACTGAACGGCACGAGGTTTTCCGATGAATTGCAAACATGCACTGGCGGCTGGACTGGCGGCGATCGCGGTCTGCGCGACGCCCGCCGCGGACGCCCAGACGGCGAGCTACCCGAACCAGCCCATTCGGCTGGTGATTGGCTGGACCGCCGGCGGCGCCACCGACATCCTGGCGCGCCAGTTGGCCGCCCACATGGCCAGGCAGCTGGAGCAGTCCGTGGTGGTGGACAACCGCCCCGGCGCCGTGGGCACGATCGCCCAGGGCGAAGTGAGCCGCGCCAAGCCGGACGGCTACACCCTGACCCTGGCCACGAACAGCACCTACGCGATCGCCCCGCACCTGATCAAGTCGCTGCCGTATGGGCCTGGCGCGCTCGTCCCGGTGTCCCTCGTCGGCGTCAGTCCCCTCATCCTGGCAGTCAAGACGGGCCTCGACGTGCAGGGCGTCAAGGGCGTACTCGAGATGGCGCGCAAGCAACCCGGCCAGCTGAACTACTCGTCGGGCGGCAACGGCTCCACCAGCCACCTGGCGGCGGAATTGTTCAAGGATCTGACACGCACGGCCATCACCCACATTCCCTACAAAGGGGGTGGCCCCGCGACGCTGGCCGTGGCCGCCGGCGAAGTGGATCTGGGATTCGTCGACATCGGCGTGGCCCTGCCCTTGATCCGCGCCGGCCGCCTGAAGCCGGTGGCGGTGTCCGGCAGCGCCCGCAGCCCGCTCCTGCCGCAGGTGCCCACCGTCGAGGAAGCAGGTGTGCCGCGCTTCGAGTCGGCCACCAAGTTCGCGCTGTTCGCGCCGGCCGGCACGCCTTCCCCCATCATCGAGCGGCTGTACGAGGCGGTGCGCAGCGCCCAGAAGAACGACGAGCTGAACGACAAGTTGCGCCAGCAAGGCATCGAGCTGGTGGCCAGCAGCCCGGCCGAACTGGGCAGGGACGCGTCCGAAGGGTTCGCCAAGTGGGGCCGCCTGATTGCCGAACGCAAGCTGTCGCTGGAATGAAGACCGTGCAAGGACTGCCCATGCGCGCGCCAGCGCTCCCCATCGACAGGTGCTGCGGCTTGCCGCGCACCCCCGCTGCGGCATGACGGCGCGCGTTGCCATCGTCGGCGCCGGCCCCATCGGCTGTGCCGCCGCCGCCTTCCTCGTCCGTGCCGGACATGCGCCGGCCATGTGGTCACCCACCGGCAGCCGCCTGCACCACAAAGCAGGACGGACCAGCATCGCTTGCACCGGCGCCCTGCAAGGCGAGGTGGAATGCGAACTGCTGGCCTCCCCGGACCGGCTCGCGGAGTTCCCCGTCGTGCTGGTCTGCCTGCCGGCCAACGCTTACGCCGCGGTACTGGGGCCACTGAACGCCCATTGGCGCAGTGGCCAGCATGTGGTCCTCAGTGGTGCGCTGTCGCTGGCCCCGCTGTGGATCGCGGCGGCGGCCGCGGACGTGCAGGTCACGGGCTGGGCAACCACGCTCACCACCGCGCACTTCCAACCGGACGGCCTGCTGCATGTGAACCCGCTGCGCGGCCGCATCGACATGGCCACCGTGGGGGCGACAGGTTCCGTGTCCGCGCAGCTGCAGTGCGAGGAACTGTTCGGCGAGCGCTTTGTCGCCGCAGAAAGTCTGCTGGCGCCGGCACTGGCCAACATCAACCCGATAGCGCATGCGGCGGAGGTCATCCCCAACCTCACGCGCATGGAGTCGGGCGAAGCCTGGTCGCTGTTCGGCCACTTCACGCCGGTGGTGGGCCGGCTCGCGGAAGGACTGGACCACGAGCGCAGCGCCGTGGCGCAGGCCTTCGGACTGGAGCTGCCCTCGTTGCGCCAGCACTATGCGCGGTCCTACCACGTACCGCCAGGGCCGCTGCACGCCATGGCGCAGGAGATCGTCCGCCGTGGCATGAGCCCCAACGGCCCCGCCGTGCTGGAGCACCGCTACGTGCTGGAGGATGCGCCCTTCGGCCTGGCCTTCCTGGAAGCGCTGGGTGGCGTCGCCGACGTGCGCACGCCCGTGCTCACGGCGTGCCTCAGCCTGCTCGGCGCTGCCTATGCGCGCGACTTCCGTGCCGAGAACTTCTTGCTGGACGCGTTGGACATCTCGGCTACCGGTGTCGATGCACTGCGGGCCCGTTGCGCGGCGGCCGCCAGTGCGGCGAGCCGAGCGCGGTAGTTGCCGCTGCGTCGATACACCATCACGATGGCCACCGGCGGCGGCAGGTCTTCCATGGTCAGCTCCACCAGAACACCGCGCCGCAGCCGGTCGGCGAGCGTGCCCTGTGCTGCCAGCGTCAGGCCCAGGTTCTGCTCGGCCATCTGCAGGTGGGTGATCGCGTTCATGGTTTCGATGAAGGGGACCAGTGCGGGCAGGGCGTGGTCCTGCAGCGACTGCTCCAGCATCATCCGCGAATGGGTGGGCCGCGGCGGCAGGATCCAGTGCTCCTGCGCCACGTCGGCCCACTTCAATGCGGCGCCCTTGCGTGCCTGCCCGGCCGCCAGGGGATGGCGCGGCGAACAGACCACCCGCCATTGCTCCATGCCGATGCGCTCGATGGTGAATCCCTGCCTGGACAGGCTGCCGAGTTCGGACGGGGTGTCCATCGTGACGAGGGCATCCACCTCGCCGGCCTCCAGCTGGCGCGAGATGTCCGCCAGTCGCCCCTCCATCAGCAGCAGGCCCGGCAGCAGGCCGCCCTCCGCCATGTCTGCAAGGATGCCCGGCAGCAGAGTCCACGCGAGGAACGGCGTGGCGCCGATCTTCAGGCGCTCGTGCAGCGGCCGCAGCGGCGACGCCAGCTCGTCGGACAGCTGCTCCATCTCGGCCAGCAGCACGCGGCCGCGCTGCACCACCAGTGTGCCGGCCACGGTGGGCACGACGCCGCGGGGAAGGCGGTGGAACAAGGTCTGCTCGAACAGTGCCTCGACGTCCTTGAGCCCCTTGCTGACGGCGGCCGTGGTCATGTGCAGCCGTTGCGCCGTCGCCCGCATGTTGCCGGTATCGGCCAGCGTGCTGAGCAGCTCCAACTGACGAAAGCGCAGCGCCGCCATCAGCCGCTGCGATGCATTCCTGCGGCCAACCGCCATGCCATTTCTTTCCGAACCCACTTCCATGCCAGACCTCGCCCAAGAATTGTCCACGGCCCCGAACCCGGGTGCCGCCTGCATCATGGTGCTCGGCACGGGCGGCACCATCGCCGGAACCGGCGCCAGCGCGGCCTCGCCCCTGGACTACCGCGCCGGCGTGCTGCCCGTCACGCAGCTGCTGTCCAGCATACCGTCCATGGCGAGCCTGCCGGTCCGCGCAGAGCAGCTGGCCCAGATTGACAGCAAGGACATGTCGGCAGCGGTCTGGCGCAGCCTGGCCACGCGCTGCGCCGAGCTGCTGACACAGCCGCAGGTGCGGGGGATCGTCGTGACCCATGGCACCGACACCGTGGAAGAGACCGCCTTCCTGCTGCACCAGCTGCTGGCGGCCGACAAGCCGGTGGTGCTGACCTGCGCCATGCGGCCGGCGACCGACCTCGGGTCCGACGGGCCACAGAACCTCGCAGACGCGATCGCGGTGGCGAACACGCCGGGCGCAGCCGGTGTGCTGCTGGTCTGCTCGGGCCGGATCCATGACGCGGTCCACGCCAGCAAGGTCCACCACTACCGGCTGGATGCCTTCGATTCGGGCGACGCCGGGCCGGTCGGCTTCGTGGAGGACGGCCGGGTGCGCTTGGTGCGGCCCTGGCGGTCGGCCGGTGCCGGCGGTTGCCGCCTGCCGGCCTTGCTGGAGGTGGCGCAGTGGCCGTGGGTCGAGATCCTGACCAGCCACGCCTGCGCCACGGGCACCGCAGTGCATCTGCTGTGCGCGGCGGGTGTCGCGGGGATCGTCGTCGCCGGCACCGGCAACGGGTCGCTGCACGCAGAATTGGAGGCCGCGCTGCTGCACGCGCAGGCCCTCGGCATCCGGGTCGTGCGATCGAGCCGCTGCGGTGCCGGCCGCGTGCTGCCTGGCACGGCCGACCGCCTGCCCGCCAGCCCGCTCAATGCCGTCAAGGCCAGGATCGCCCTGCAGCTGGAGCTGCTTGCCGCCGGTGACGACCGTCTCGGTGGTTCTTGAGCTGGGCTAGCCTGACGAGATGGCCCGGCGCGCGGCGCTCTCGATGGTCGGCAACGCCCAGGAGGATGTGCGATGCCTGGCAGTCATCCTGACATAGGACGCCGGTCCGGTGACCCTCGCGCTGTGCGCGTTTCCGCCGATTCTCTGAAACAGCGTCTGGGTCGCCCTGATCGCAGGCAGCGCGGCCCGCCCCGGCGCCTCCTCAATTGAACCGATCCAACTCCCCCACCACCCATGGATACACCTCCTTCGCCGCCCCGCGCCCCACGAACAGGTCCATGTGCGCATACCCCTCGAAGACCTGGCGCCGGTACAACGCCGGATCGTTGTACCGCTGCAGCCAGGCCTGCGTGCGCAGCGAGGTCTCGGGAAAGAACAGCTGGTTGTCGGCCCCCGCCATGAAACTGATGGGCAGCGCGAGCCGCGGCGCGTTGGCAGGTGTCGCATAGCGGTCCTTGCCGTCCGCGTCCACGGCCTTGCCGCGCTGCATGATCAGGCTCAGCTGCTCGAAGGGGTGCAGCGAGACCGTGCCGAACATGCCGGCCAGTGCGGAGTGCGTGGCATGGTTGAGCTGGCTGTGCGTCCACGAGGGGCCGAACACCGCGAACACGCGGCGGCACAGCGGGTTCTTGCAGGCCTCGCCCTCGGGCACGGGCAGCTTGTAGGCCAGCGTGTCGATGGTGCGGTCGAGGTCCGTGGTGCCGGGCACGCTGTCGAAGCGGCCCTGCAAGGGCGCATAGCCTTCCAGCAGCCGGGCCAGGCCGATGTCGGCCTTGGCTGCGTTGAGCCAGTTGGTCACGGGGTGCAGCGTGAGCTGCGAGGCGATCAGCGAACGCACGCCTTCCATGCCGTCGAGCAGAGCCATCATGAGGCTCATCGCCCCCACGCAGTGCGCCATGGCCTGCACCGAGGCGGCGCCGGTGGCTTCCCGGACCGTGCGCACGGCCGCCGGCCAGTCCTCGCGCACGATGTCGTCGACCGTGAACGGCGCCACCGGGCTGCCGGAGTCGCTGCTGGCGCGGTAGTCGAACAGCCAGCAGTCGTAGCCGCGCGCGCACAGCGCCTCCACGAGATTCTGGTCCACGGTGTCGGTGGCGAACGAGCTCGCGCGCACGGAGAAGCCTGGGGCCAGCACCACCGGGCCGCGCGTGCCGCCGCGGTAGCGCGTGAGCCGGATCTGAAAGCCACGCGCCGGGTCGCCCACCGGCACCTGCACCACTTCGGGCTGGGGCGCGCGCAGCATGCGGCGCGGCAGGTGGGGCGCGTCCTGCGCCGGGAAGTTGTTGAGGTCGGCCAGCAGGCCGCCGTAGGCGCGCATCAGCGTGGTGCCGAAGAAGCCCGCGAACTTGCCCAGGTAGACCTGCGAGATCGCGTCGCGCGCGCGGGGCACGGCGTTCTCGAGCTGGCCGATCCAGCTGGTCGGCGGGGCCAGACGGATGGTCGAGGCCTGCCAGGCCAGGTCTTCCAGGCCCAGCGTGAGCAGGCCCTGCGCCACCAGCGGCATGGTGGCCTCGTCGAGGTCGTAGACCTTGACCATCAGCGTGGTGGTGTCGGTCCAGGGCGAGGAGCCGGGCCGCTGGCGCAGCACCTTGTGGCCCTTGAAGCGCAGGCGTGTGCCGTTGGCGCGCTGCAGCACCATCTCGTAGCCCATGGTCCAGGTCTCCACCTGCTGCGGATCGACCGGGAACAGGTGGAACACGCCGCTCTGCACGGTCATGGGCGCCGGGCTCAGCGCCGCACAGGTCACCGTGCCGCGGATCTGGGCCGGGTGCGTGGGGTCGTCGAGCAGGCGCGCCAGGTCGTCGGTGTGGATGGTCAGCTCGAAGGCCATGGACTGGCCGGCCGCACGGCCCCAGGCGGCCGCCACGGCGTAGTCGCTGGCCAGCCGCTGGTCGCTGGCGCTGCGCGGGGTGACGGCCTGGGTGCTGATCCAGCCCGACATGGTTTCGGTGAATTCGAAGCTCGGCGACAGCCGCGCGGGGTCGTGCGCGATGAGTTCGGCCACGGCCTTCTTGGCGGCGTCGAGCAGGCCGTCCTCGACCACGTCGAGCGCGCGCTGCCACCAGTGGCGGTGCTTGCCCGGCGGCGTGGCCGGCGCGGGCAGGGGCGTGCGCGGGTTCAGCGCGGTGTCGATGGTCCAGCCGCGCGCATCGCACAGGTGCTGCAGCGCGCGCTCGGCCAGTGCGGAGATGGTGAGCAGCGGGTTCACGCCCACGGCGCCGGGCAGGATGGCGCCGTCGCAGACGAACAGGCCCTCGTGCACGGCCGTGCCGGTGGCGCCCGCGAACACGCGGCCCAGGTGGTCGACCGCGCCGCGCGTGGCGTCGTCGCCCATGCCGCAGCCGCCCAGCGGGTGCACGGTGATGAGCTTGTTGCCCAGCGGCTGGCTCCACAGCGGGTTGGCGACGAACTGGCCCGAGATGGCCTGGCTGGCGAGGTTGAGCCAGTCGTTGTCGCGCACGATGGCCGGGCTGCTGCCGGCGCCAGGCCAGTGGATGCGCAGGCGGTCGTTCTGCAGGCGCAGCTCGCCGGCCGACTCGTCCACGCTCATGACCAGGTAGGTCTGCGTGCGCGCGACGGCGCCGGCATAGGCGGTGGCCGCGAGTTCGCCGGGGTGTTGCACGGCATCGGCCATGGCCTGGGCGTCGAGCATCCGCGCCTTGGCCTGGGCTGCGCCGAAAGTGAACTCGCCGCCGTTCAGCGCTTCGTTGAAGAACAGCGCGGGCGTCAGCAGCGTGGCCAGCGCGCCGGGGATCACGCCTTCCTCGATCACCAGGCCGTCGGCCAGCTGCGGCGTGGCGCGCATGTCGATCAGGCCGGTGATGCAGGGGCCGGGCAACTGCTCCTTGGGCACGGGGTTGGTACCGGCGCCCACGCCGTTGATGTTGCGGCGCTGGTCCTTGCCGTCGGCGGTCGCGGGTTGCGGGTTCCAGTCGGCGTCGAAGCCCAGGGCCAGCACGTCGCCGTTGCCCGAGAAGCGCTGGCCCACACGGCCGGACAGGGCCAGACCCTGTTCGCGCGAGCGCAGCAGGATCTCGGTGGAACCGAGCGCGCCGGCGCCCAGCAGCACCAGGTCGGCGTAGACGCTGTCGGGCGCGGCTGGGTCGGTGGCGCCGGGCTCGGCACCGCGCAGCGCCACGGCCTCGAAGAACACGCGCCAGCCCTGGCCTTCGCGTGCGACGTGGCGCACGCGCGCGCCCGTGAAGATCTGCGCGCCGTGCGCATGCGCGTCCGGCAGGTAGTTCATGCGCGTGGTGTTCTTGGCGCCCACGTTGCAGCCGCTGGTGCAGTCGCCGCACAGCGTGCAGGCCGGCTGCGGCACACCGAAGGGGTTGGTCTGGTTCTCGAAGTTGACCGCGATGGGCGGGCGCGAGAAGGGCTTGCCCAGCACCTGGGCCGACTTGCGCAGCGCCTCCAGCTTGTTGAGCGTGGGGAAGTGCTCGGGGTAGGGCGTGGGTGCGAGCACCTGGCGCGCCCGCTCGATGTAGGGTGCGAGCAGGGCCGGGTCGTCGCGGAAGGGCTGGGGCCAGGCCTCGGTCGCGAAGTGGCGCGGATCGATCTCCAGCGCCACGTTGGCGTTGATCAGCGAGGTGCCGCCCAGGCCGCAGCCGACCATGGCCAGCATGTCGTCGTTGAGATGCAGGTTGTACAGGCCGTCGGCCGCGCCGAGCCGGCCGCGCGCGGTGTCGATCTGCATGTCGGCGCGTGCGCTGGCCAGTCCGTCCGGGAACTGGCCGGGCAGGATCTCGCGGCCGCGCTCGAGCACGCAGACCGACTGGCCGGCGCGCGCCAGCCGCGCGGCCGCCACGCCGGCGCCGTAGCCCGAGCCGACCACCACGGCGGTGTAGCGCGCGCCGATGGTGTGCAGCGGGCGGGCGATGGGTTGCAGGTTCACGCGGTCTCCAGGGTGTCTTGTTGTTGCAGGTGCTTCATGCCGCCTCGGCCGTGTCGAAGAAGTCGTCGAGCAGCTGGCGTGCGCGCTGCTCCAGCGCTTCCTGGGCGCAGCCCGAGAACTGCTGCCAGGCGTCGGCGGTCTGCGCCAGTGCTTCGTTCAAAGTGGCCAGCATGGGGTTGGCCGCGTCGCTGAAATCGCCCACGCCGGCGGCGCGCACGGGTGCCATGCGGCCGTTGATGGGGTCGTTGAACAGGCGCAGCGCAGCCATGTTCAGCTCGGCGTCCAGCAGCACCATGGAGGCGCCCTGCGTGGGCGTGAGCGTGGGCTGGTCCATGACCCAGCCGCCGGTGTTGAAGACCGACACGGGGCGCTCGAAGCCGGCCACGGGCAGGCTGTCCTCGAAGGGCTTGTGGGTGTGGCCGAACACGAAGCCCAGGTCCAGCTTCTCGGGGTGCAGGATGCCGCTGCGGCGCAGCTGGCGCCGGGTCGGGCCGCCGATGTACCAGGCGAGGTCTGCCGTGTCGGCGGCCGTCATGGTCTGGGCGTAGCTGGCGCGCTGCGACTGCGCCACCTGGCCCAGCGTGGCGTCCACCGCGCCCAGCACCAGCTGGTCGAGCGTGATGCCCTGCACCAGGGCGGCGCGGCCGCTGGTCTCGAAGGTCTTGCCGATCCAGGCCACGAGCTTGGTGGCGAGCTTGCGCGAGAAGCTGTGCGAGGCCCCGCCGTCGCGCATGATGTCGTACAGCCGCATGGCGGTGTGGCCGGTGGAGCCCGCGCTGCCCAGGTCGGACCACAGGAAGTCGACCCAGGCGCCGTTCTCGGCCTCCAGCTGCGCCACCGTCAGCGAATCGGCCGGCCGCGGCGTGCGGGCCAGGCCGGGCAGCTGGGCGTTGAGCGTGGAGACCATGCGGTACATCGGGTCCACGTAGTGGCCGTGGTGCAGCACGCGGCAGCGCGTGGTGGCGGCGTCGACGAGCGCGAGGTTGGGGTAGGCGATGTCGCAGCGCATGCCGGCCAGGCCCGGCACGCTGCGCAGCAGCCGCGTGAGCAGCGGCGAGGGTGGCAGCGGGGCGTCGGGCTGGTCGGTGAGCGCGGTGTGCTGCAGCAGGTCGCGCGGGATGCGGCCGACGTCCAGCGCGGCCTGGAACTGCTGGTCCTGGGCGGCGCGCCACAGGTGGTGGTCGTGGTTGCCGGGCACGCACAGCACGCGCGGGGCGAACAGCGGCTCGCCGTCGGCGTCCACCAGCGCCGCGCGTGCGAACTGGGCGAAGGACTGGGCCACGGCGCCCATGGGCGACAGGCCCATGTCCAGCACGTCGCCGAGCAGGATCAGCGTGGGGCGCTCGGCGCCGGGCGGCACCAGGCGCTGCAGCAGCTGGCGCAGCGCGGCGCCGAAGGCGGACAGCGTGTCGCTGCAGCGCGTGGGGTCGGGCTGGCCGGCCGCATCGGTGCCGACGAGGCAGCTGTAGGCCGCGCCCAGGTGGAGGTCGGAGAGGCAGAGGTAGCGCAGTGCGGTCATGGGGGTGTTCTAGGCGGGCTGCGGGGCATAGCGCGGCGCCGGTCGCGGCGCGCGCTCGGCGTCGGCGGCGGGCAGATGGGCGCTGATGTGGTGGCGCGGCGGCAGCACGTCCAGGTGGCGCGCGAAGAAGCTGGCCACGCGGATCTCGTAGGCCAGCGGCAGCGCGCGGTACGAGCCGCTGTGGCCCTCGCTGTCGGTGCGCCAGCATTCTCCGCCACAGGCCGTGGCCAGCGCGTGGGCGTCGGTGGCAGGCACGAAGCGGTCGCCCTGGCTGTGGATCACGAGCACGGGCCGGCCGCGCAGCCGCGGCATGCACGACAGCGGCTGCACGCGGCGCACGTCCACGCCCAGCAGCAGCCGGGCGGCCGCCAGCGTGCCGGGCAGGAACCAGGCCGGCAGCCGCGACAGACGCGAGAACTGGCGGCCCAGCATCTGCTCGAAGCTGGCGAAGGCGCTGTCCAGCACCAGCGCGCCGATGGCCGGTTCGTCGACGGCGGCCAGGGCCGCGGTGCCGGCGCCCAGCGAGACGCCCAGCACGCCGATGCGGCCCGGCGCATAGCCGCGCGCCAGCAGGAAGTCCACCGCGCCGAGCACGTCGTGGCGTTCGTGCCAGCCGTAGCTCAGCCGCGCCGGGCTGCTGCCACCGTGGCCGCGCAGGTCGATCAGCAGCACCGACATGCCGACATCGCGCAGCCGTTCGGCCAGCGCCAGCGAGGGCGCCTTGCCCTGCTCGCCGCGGCAGGCGTCCTTGCCGTGCACGAGGATCACGGCGCCCTGGCGCGGCGCGGCCGGCAGGTACCAGGCGTCGATGCGGGCGCGGCCGTCGCGGGCGGCGAACTGCACGGCATGTTCGCGCAGCTGCGGATGGCTCTGGTGCGGCGAGCGGCGGTCCGGACGCACACGGGTGAAGCGGTGGGCGATGCAGGTGCAGGCCAGCGCATAGGCCAGGCCCAGCACGGCGAACAGCGCGAAGCTGGCCAGGGGAGGGGCGAAATCGGAGAGGTTCATGGTGCGGCGCTCCGGTGAAGACGGGCAGGCCGCTACTGTCGGGAAAACCCGCGCGAAAGTCCTGAAATGTGCCTGAAAGCTGCCTGAAACTTCGGTGCCGACGGCCGGCTCCCCCGCGCCGGCCGCCGTGGCCCCGCACCCTGGTTGCTCAGCTGATGTGGGCGATGGCGGCGCCGGCCTCCAGGTAGCTTGCGGCTGCGACCTGCAGCGCGATGCGCCCGGCGCGGTGTGCGACCACCTGCATCTCCATCTTCATGGCCTCCATGACGGCGATGGTCTGGCCTTCGGCCACCGTGTCGCCGTCCTGCACCCTCCAGGCCTGCAGTGTGCCGGAGACCGGGGCGGGAACGGCCTGCGCAGCAGCGGCGGACACGGCCGGCGCCTGCGGATCGGCTGCGGCGGTGCCGGCCGACAGCCCGCGCAGCAGCGCCGGCGGCAGCGCGATGGCGACGCGGCGTCCGTCGATCTCGATGGCCATGCGCTGCAGCACCGTGGGCTCTGGCGGCCCCGGCCGCGCGTGGGGCGCGGGCTCGGGCACATAGTCGGTCTCGATCCAGCGCGTGTGCACACGGAAGTCCTCGCCGGCAAAGTCCGGATGTGCCAGCACCGCGGCGTGGAAGGGCAGTACCGAGGCCACGCCTTCGATCTGGAACTCGCGTAGCGCGCGGCGCGCCCGGGCGATGGCCTGGTCGCGGGTGGCGCCCGTCACGACGAGCTTGGCCATCAGCGAGTCGAAGCTGCCGTGCACCAGCGAGCCGGTCTGCACGCCGGTATCCAGGCGCACGCCGGGGCCGCTGGGCGCCTCGAAGCGCGTGATGCGGCCCGGGTGCGGCACGAAGCCACGGGCCACGTCCTCGGCATTGATGCGCAGCTCGATGGCATGGCCGCGCGGCACCGGTGTGGCCGTGAGCGACAGCGGCAACCCGTCGGCCACGCGCAGCTGCTCCACCACGAGGTCCAGGCCGCAGGTTTCCTCGGTCACCGGATGCTCCACCTGCAGCCGCGTGTTGACCTCCAGGAAGGAGATGGCTCCGCCGGCGCTGAGCAGGAATTCCACCGTGCCCGCGCCCACGTAGCCCGCGTGCGCACAGATGGCGTGCGCTGCGTCGTGGATGCGCGCGCGCTGCGCGTCGGTCAGGAAGGGCGCGGGAGCTTCTTCCACCAGCTTCTGGTTGCGCCGCTGCAGCGAGCAGTCGCGCGTGCCCAGCACCAGCACCCGGCCGTGGGTGTCGGCAATGACCTGGGCCTCGACATGGCGCGGCTTGTCCAGGAACTGCTCGACGAAGCACTCTCCGCGGCCGAAGGCGGTGACGGCCTCGCGCACGGCCGAGTGGTAAAGGTCTTCGACCTCGTCCATGCGCCAGGCCACCTTGAGGCCGCGGCCGCCACCGCCGAACGCCGCCTTGATGGCGATCGGCAGGCCGTGGCGCTCGGCGAAGGCGAGCACTTCGTCCGCGCTTTGGACCGGGTCGGCCGTGCCCTGCACCAGTGGCGCGCCGACCTCCAGGGCGAGCTTGCGGGCCTGCACCTTGTCGCCCAGGCGCTCGATCACGGCCGGCGGCGGGCCGATCCAGGTCAACCCCGCCTCGAGCACGGCGCGTGCGAAGGCCGCGTTCTCGGACAGGAAGCCGTAGCCCGGGTGCACGGCGTCGGCGCCGCTGCGCCGGGCCACGTCGAGCAGCTTGGCGATGTGCAGGTAGGTGTCGGCAGGGCGGTCGCCGTCCAGGCCCCAGGCCTCGTCGGCGCGCTGTACATGCAGGGCGTCGGCATCGGCGTCGGCATAAACGGCCACGCTGCGCACCCCGTAGTCGGCGCAGGCGCGTGCGATGCGCACCGCGATCTCCCCGCGGTTGGCGATCAGGACTTTCTTCATCTTCGTGGAGCCAGCAAATGGGTCAGGCGCCTGCCTCGACGGGGTCGAAGGCGGACACCGGGTTGAAGCGAACGCGGGCATGGACCGGGATCTGGCCCGCGCGGTCGAGGTGGTGGGTGGCCACGGTGGCGATCACCGGGTAGCCGCCCGTGAGCGGGTGGTCGGCCATGAACAGCACCGGGTGGCCGCTGGGCGGCACCTGCAAGGCGCCCAGGGCCGTGCCCTCGCTGGGCAGCTCGCCGGCCACGGCGCGCAGCAGCGGCTGCGCACCTTCCAGGCGCAGGCCGACGCGGTTGGATTGCGGCGTGACCCGCCATTCCTGCGCGAACAGACGCGCCACGCCCTCAGGCGTGAACCAGTCGGTGCGCGGACCCATGACCACGTCCAGCACCACGGTCTCGTCCACGCAGGGCAGTGGCGGCGGCTCGGCCGGCGCGCCCACGGCGCAGCCGCCGCGGGTGGCACGCACGGGCAGCCGGTCGCCCGCGGCCAACGGCGCGGGGCCGATGAAGGCGAGCGTGTCGGTCGAGCGGCTGCCCAGCACGGGCGCGACGTCGAAGCCGCCGCGCACGGCCAGGTAGGCGCGCACGCCGTGGCGCGGTGCGCCCAGGTGCAGGCGGTCGCCGGGCCCCAGGGCCAGCGCCTGGTGGCTGGAAACCGGCCACCGACGCCCGTCCGGCGCGTGCAGCGTGGCGGGAACATCTGCGCCCGTGACGGCCACCACCAAGTCGCCCTCGCTCTCGACCTCGAAGCCGCCGTAGGCCACGAGCTCGATGCAGGCCTCGCGGCTGTCGTTGCCGACCAAGCGGTTCGCGGCACGCAGCGCGCCCTGGTCCATGGCGCCGCTGGCCGACACGCCCTGCGCCACCTGCCCGCTGCGGCCCTGGTCCTGCAGCAAGGCCTGCAGGCCGGGTCGGCGCAGCAGCAATGCGTTGTCGCTGACGGCAGGCGGCTGTTCAGCCGGCGGCGCGGAGGTCGGAACCGGGCCTGCGAACACGCGCGCGCCCTGTTCGACAAAACGCACCTGGAAGCCCGGCTGCAACAATGCCGGCACCGGACGCGCCAGATCCCACATCGGCAGCTCGGTGGTGCCGATGATCTGCCAGCCGCCCGGGCTGGCCTTGGGGTAGATGCCGCTGAAGGCGCCGCCCAGCGCGACCGAGCCTTCCGGCACCTTGGTGCGCGGCGAGCTGCGGCGCGGCACCTTGAACACCGGGTCGCCGCCGGCCAGGTAGGCGAAGCCCGGCGCGAAACCGCAGAAGGCCACGTTGTACAGGCTGCCGGTGTGGCGCTGCACGACCTCGCGGCGCGTGAGGCCCAGCAGCCGGGCCACATCGTCCAGGTCCTCGCCGTCGTAGCGCACGGGCACCTCGACGAGCGTGGTGTCGCGCGCGACGCGCAAGCCCAGGTCCAGCGCCGCGATGTGGCGCTGCAGCGCCGCGCGCGTGACCGCGGATGGACGGAAGTTCACGAGCAGCGTGCGCGCGGCGGGCACGAGCTCGACGATGCCCGGCAGCGGCTGGGCCTGCAGCGCGTGCAGCAGCGCCAGCGTCTGCTCCAGGTCGGCCAGCTCGACCAGCAGCACATTGAAGTTGACGGGAAGAAAACGCAAAGCGGTCTCCGGTCGGGGCTTCAGGCAAACGGCGCCAGCGTCACGCCGGCGCCTTCCAGCACATGGCGCAGCTGCGCGGCCATGGCCAGCGCACCAGGGCTGTCGCCGTGCACGCAGATCGAGTCGGCGCGCACGCGGGCCAGGCTGCCATCCGCGGCCTCCACCACGCCGTCCTGCACCAGCCGCTGCATGCGCTGGGCCACGCGCACCGGGTCGTGCAGCACGGCGCCCGGCGTGCCGCGCGGCAGCAGCGTGCCGTCGGGTGCGTAGCCGCGGTCGGCGAAGGCCTCGGCCACCACGCGCAGTCCGGCATCGGCGGCCCAGCCGGCCAAGGGCGCACCGGCCAGCACGACCAGCGGCAGGCGGGGGTCGACGGCGCGGATGGCCGCGATCACGTCCCTGGCCTGGCGCGCATCGTGCGCGATGGTGTTGTAGAGCGCGCCGTGCGGCTTGACATAGCGCACCTTGGTGCCGGCCACGCGCGCCAGCGCCTGCAGCGCGCCGATCTGGTAGACCACGCCGGCCACCAGGTCGGCGCTGGCGATGTCCATGGCGCGCCGGCCGAAGCCGACGAGGTCGGGGTAGGCGACGTGGGCGCCAATGGCGATGCCGCGCTCGGCCGCGGTCTTGAGCGTGGCCAGGATGCCGGCCGGGTCGCCCGCGTGGAAGCCGCAGGCCACGTTGGCGCTGGTGACGATGCCGAGCATGGCGGCGTCGTCGCCCATGCGCCACACGCCCAGGCTTTCGCCCAGGTCGCTGTTCAGGTCGATCTTCATGGGTGGTTCTCTCGCTGGGGGCGGCTCAGAGGGCCGCCAGCTCGCTGTTGCGCACGTCGGCCACCAGCATGTAGCCGGGCTTGTGCGTGACGGCCAGCGGCGGGCGCGCCACGCGGATGGCCTGCTGCGGCGTGACGCCGCAGGCCCAGAACACCGGCACCTCGCCCGGGCGGATCTCGACCGGCATGCCGTAGTCCGGGCTGTCGATGTCGGCGATGCCGATGGCGGCCGGGTCGCCGAAGTGCACGGGGGCGCCGTGCACGGCCGGAAAGCGCGAGGTGACCTGGATCGCGCGGATGGCCTGTGCGGTGCTCATGGGCCGCATGCTGACGACCATGTTGCCGCCGAAGCGGCCGGCCGGCCGGTTGGCGATGCTGGTGTTGTACATGGGCACGGGATGGTCGTTCTCGATGTGGCGCACCGGCACGCGGGCGTCCTGTAGTGCGGCCTCGAACGACAGCGAGCAGCCCAGCACGAAGCCGACCAGGTCCTCGCGCCACAGCGCGCGCAGGTCGGCGACCTCCTCGACGAGTTCTCCATCGCGGAACACACAGTAGGCCGGCACGTCGCTGCGCAGGTCGATGTCCTCGCCGAGTTCGGGCACGGCGGGCTCGCCGGGCTCGCTCATGCCGATGACCGGGCAGGCCTTGGGGTTGAGCCGGCAAAAGCGCAGGAACTCGTCGGCGTGGTCGCGCGGCAGGATGGCCAGGTTGCCCTGGGCGTGGCCGGGCGCCTGGCCGGCGGTGTGGTGGCGGAACTCGCCGCGGCGGATGGCCTGGCGCAGGGCGGCAGGCTGCTGCCAGATGTGGGGCATGGTCATGGGGTTCTGTGTCTCACATGCCGAGGTAGGCGCGGCGCACCTCGGGGTTGTCGCTGATCTCCTGGGCCGAGCCGCTCAGCGTCACGCGGCCGGTCTGCAGCACATAGGCGCGGTCGGCGATCTCCAGGCTCTCGACCAGGCGCTGCTCGACCAGAAGCACCGTGACGCCGCTGGCGCGGATGGTCTTGACGGCCTCGAAGATCTCGTCGACGAGCTTGGGCATGATCCCTTGCGAGGGCTCGTCCAGCATGAGCAGGCGCGGGCGCGTCATGAGCGCGCGGCCGATGGCCAGCATCTGCTGCTCACCGCCCGACAGCGTCTCGGCGCGCTGGGGCAGCCGCTCCTTGAGCCGCGGAAACAGGCTGAACACCTGCTCCAGCGGGGCCTCGCGGTCGGCGCGCTTGCGGAACAGGTAGCTGCCCAGGCGCAGGTTGTCGGCCACCGACAGGCGTGGGAACAGCCGCCGGTTCTCCGGGACGTAGGCCAGGCCGCAGGTCGGGATGCGGTGCGGCGGCAGCGCGTCCAGCGCCTGGCCGTCGAAGCGCACCGCACCGGACTGGGGCTTCTCCATGCCGGCGATGGACTTGAGCAGCGTGGACTTGCCGGCGCCGTTGGCGCCCGCGACGACCACGATCTCGCCTTCGGCCACGGCCATGGAGATGTCGGAGATGGCGATCAGGCCGTTGTAGGCCGTCGTGAGGTTGGACACTTCAAGCAGCACGGTGGCGGTCTCCGAGGTAGGCCGAGATCACGGCCGGGTCGCGCACCACGTCCTGCGGTGCACCCTTGCTGAGCACGCGGCCCAGGTTCAGCACCACGGCGCGGTCCACCAGGGGCATGACGATTTCCATCACGTGCTCGACCATGATGACGGTGATGCCGCGGTCGCGGATGCGCCGGATCAGCTCCACGCCCTTGCGCGCCTCGCTGGGCGTGAGACCGGTCATGACCTCGTCGAGCAGCAGCAACTGCGGCTGCGTGGCCAGCGCGCGCGCCACCTCGAGCCGGCGCCGCTCGGGCGGCGTGAGTTCGCCGGCCAGCACCAGCGCGCGCTGCGCCAGGCCGGTGAAGTCCAGCACCTCGGGCGCGGCCTCGCGCGCCGCGCCGGCCCGCGGATGGCGCGCGAAGCTGCCGACCATCACGTTGTCCAGCACGCTCATGCTGTCGAACGAGCGCGGCACCTGGTAGGTGCGCGCGATGCCCAGCGCGCAGCGGCTCGGCGCGTCGAGCGCGGTGACGTCGCGGCCCTCGAACACCACTTGGCCCTGGGTCGGCTTGCGCGCCCCGGCGATGATGGCGAACAGCGTGGACTTGCCCGCGCCGTTGGGGCCGATCAGGCCCAGGATCTCGCCGCGCGGCACGTCGAAGCTGACCTCGGCGTTGGCCACCAGGCCGCCGAAGCGTTGCCAGATGTCGCTCAGCTGCAGGATGGGCCGATCCTGGCCCAGGTCGCGCGCAGTGCGGGCGTCGGTGGCGGGGATCATGCGGCACCTCCGGCGGCGCGGCGGCCGCGGAACTGGCTGAACAGACCGACCAGGCCTTCGGGCTTGAGCACCGCGACCAACATCACGAGCGCGCCGTAGATGATGAGGTCGATGCCGGTGCCCGAGCCGCCCATGTAGCTGCGCGTGATCTCGGTCAGCGGGATCAGGATGGCCGCACCCAGCAGCGGGCCCCACAGCGTGCCCAGGCCGCCCAGCACCACGGGCAGCACCATCAGCAGCGAGAAGCGGAAGTGCATCACGCTGTCGGGGTCGATGTAGGCGACGAAGGCGGCGTAGAAGCTGCCGCCCACCGCCGTCAGGCTGGCCGACAGCGCGGCCGCCGCCATTTTGGAGCTGAACACCGTCACGCCCAGGCTTTCGCTGGCCTCGGGGTTGTCCTTGACGGCACGCCACCAGTAGCCCCAGCGCGAGCCTTCGACCTGGAAGCTGATGAACCAGGTCAGCGCGAACAGGCCCAGCACGAAGTAGAAGTACGGCGCCTTGTCGCGCGCGAACTGCAGCGTGGCCCAGCTGTCCGAGCCCAGCGGCCACTGGATGCCCATGGCGGCGCCGACATAGTCCCAGTTGTGCACCAGCAGCAGGCCGATCTCGGCGATCACGAGCGTGGCGATCGAGAAGTAGTGGCCTTTCAGGCGAAAGCACATCCAGCCCAGCAGCAAGGCCGTGGCGGCGGCCAGCACGGCCCCGACGGCCATGCCGAACCATGGCAGCACGCCGTAGTTCACGTACAGCACGCTGGTGGCGTAGGCGCCGATGCCGAAGTACAGCGCATGGCCCAGCGAGATCTGGCCGCAGTAGCCGCCCAGGATGTTCCAGGCCTGGGCCAGCGCCGCGTACAGCAGCGTGAGGATCAGCACGTTGCGCAGGTAGGCGTCGTGCACGAGCGCGGGCAGCAGCGCGAGCACGGCCAGCACGGCGAGCACGCCCAGCACCTGGCGGCGCCGGTGCGCCTGGTGGTTGGCGACCACGCCGGTGGCGGCCGTGGCCGGCACGGCCGCGGACGAAATGGTGGCGGTTCCCATCACAGCTTCCCGAACAGTCCGCTGGGGCGCAGCACGACCACCAGCAGGTACAAGACATAGACGCCGACGGTCTTCATCGAAGCCGGCAGCACCAGCGTGGTCGTCGCCTCCACGAGGCCGACCACGACGCCGCCTACGAGCGCGCCGAACACGCTGCCGAAGCCGCCCAGCGCCACCACCACGTAGGCGATGCCGCTGAAGGCGCCGCCCACCTGCGGGTGGATGTAGTAGAAGTTGGCCAGCATGGCTCCGGCGACGCCCACCAGTGCCAACCCCAGGCCCCAGCCCAGTGCGAACACGCGGTTGCGGTCGATGCCCACCAGTGCCACGGCGCCCTGGTCCTCGCGTGTGGCTTCCAGCGCGCGGCCGAAGTCGGTGCGCGACATCAGCAGGTACAGCCCGCCGAAGGCCAGCAGCGAGACTGCCGCGCCCGCGATCTGCGGCAGAGGCAGGAACACGCCGCCCAGCTCGACGGTCTGGTTGGCCAGCCAGCCGCCCGAGACCTGGCGGTAGTCGGGCGTCAGGAAGTACTGGGCCAGGCCCTGCATCAGCGTGCCCAGGCCGAAGGTGGAGAAGATCTGCACCATGCCCACGTTGGCCTTGGCGCGCATGGCATAGCGCACCAGCAGCAGGTAGACCAGCACGCCGGCCATGAACAGCGCCGAACCGACGATGGGCACGGCCAGCACCGGGTCCAGGTCCATGCCGACGAAGAGCCCGAAGGTGATGTACATGCCCATCATCAGGAACTCGCCGTGCGCGAAGTTGACGACGTCCATCAGGCCGAAGATGAGCGACAGGCCTGCCGCGATCAGGGCGTACATGAGCCCGATCAGCAAGCCGCTCGTCAGCACCTGCGCAATCGCTTGTGCATTCATGGGGTCAGGCCTCGCCTCAAGCGTTCATCGGCCAGACCGGCTGGGCCATGGCCACGGCGGTCGGGAACACGGTGGCGAAGTCTTTGGCCTTGAACTGCTGCAGCACCGGGCTGGCGAAGGTGTTCTGGCCCGCAGCGTCGAACTTGATGCGGGCCCAGGGCATGATGGTCTTCTCGCCCGGGATGTCGGTGGCGGCCAGCGCGGCGCGCAAGGCCTCGCCCTCGACCGAGCCGGCGCGCTGCAGCGCATCGGCCAGCACCATGGCGGCCATGAACTGGCGCGAACTCGCGTCGTTCAGGTCGCGCCCGGCACGGGCCTTGAAGAGGTTGTTGACGAAGGCGATGGAGGGGCGCTTGCCGCCCGTGTCGAGCGCGAAGCTGGCGCGCGTCAGCATGCCCTGCAACTTGTCGCCGACCACGTCCAGCGCGGCCTTCTCGACGAAGCCGGCAGCCTGGGCCAGGATGTTGTGCGGCTTGAAGCCGAGCTGGGCCGCCGTGTTCATGAGCAGGATGACGTCGGTGGTGTAGCAGGACGGCAGCAGCACGTCGGCGTTGGCGCTCTTGAGCTGCTGCACCTCGGCCGACAGCGAGGGCGAGTTGGCGCGGAACTTCACGTCGGCCACGACCTTGTAGCCGCGCGCGGTGGCGAGCTTGCGCTGCACGGTGGAGGAGTCGGTGCCGAAGATGGTGTCCTCGTAGAACAGCGCCACGGTCTCGACCTTCTTGCCCTGCTGCTTCTGCAGGTCCATGAAGTCGAACATGGCCTCGGAGAACATCTCGTCGTGCGCGGCCGGCCGGAAGAAGAACTTCAGGTTGCGCCGGTGCAGGCTGGGCGAGGACGAGTCGGCGCAGACGAAGGGCACGCCGTAGCGCTCGCAGGTCGCGCCCACGGTAGCGGCCACCGAGGAGTGGAAGCTGCCGATGATGGCGACGGCCTTTTCCTGCGTGATCAGGCGCTCGGCCTCGGAGCGGCCTTTCTGCGGATCGGCCTGGTGGTCGGCGTAGACCACGCGCAGTTTGGCGCCGCCCAGGCTGGCGATGCCGTTGGCCGCTGCGCCGGGCAGGTCGACCTGGGTGGGGGCGTTGATGATCTGCAGCGCCGTCTCGATGGCGTGGCGGGCATCGACCCCCACCTGCGCGTTGGGGCCGCTCATCGGGTAGACGGCACCGATGACGATCTCGCCGCCCGCTGCATGGGCCTGCAATGCGCCCAGGGACAGGGCCGACAGGCTGGAAATCTGGAGCAGTGCTTCTCTACGGTTCATGGAGTTTCCTTCGTGGAAATGGATGGATATTGAGCGGGATCAATATCGCATGATCCGTGCCAGCCTTCTAATCCGGTAAATCCATGATCTGGCGATTTTTTCGCCATTTTTTGAGAATCCAGTTTCCACTGGCGCACCATTCTCGAACTCTCTTTTTCCAAATTGGTGCGCAACGCTGGTGATGGTAAATTTATCTTATAAAAATCAACTACCTAAAGAGATATTTATCGAGCTTGGATTGGAGTCAATTCATTTGAAAGAGAAACACCAGAAGGCCGCGAAAATGATTCGCGGCCTGCATTGGTTTGGATTTTGAGGTTGAATATCTATCGCGACGCGATAAATCCGGGATCGACGTAAATGCTTGCCGAGCCTGAAAATGGCAGAAGATTATTTGGCGAAGAGCCGCTCGATATGGGTGAACGCCTTGACTTCGAGTGCGTTACCGGCCGGGTCCAGGAAGAACATGGTGGCCTGCTCGCCGACCTCGCCCTTGAAGCGGATGTAAGGCTCGATCACGAATGCGGTGCCGGCGGCCGTGAGCTTGTCGGCCATGGCCTGCCATTGCGCCATGGGCAGCACGATGCCGAAGTGGCGCACGGGCACGCCGTGGCCATCGACCGCGTTGCGCTGGGCCACGCCGCACTCGTCGGGCGCGAGATGGGCCACGATCTGGTGGCCGTAGAAGTTGAAGTCGATCCACTCCTCGGAACTGCGGCCCTCCGGGCAGCCGAGCAGGTCGCCGTAGAAGCTGCGCGTCTTGGCGAGATCGTTCACCGGGAAAGCCAGGTGGAACGGAGACATCAGGGTGGGATTGGTGGTGACGTCGATCATGGTGGAGCCGGGTTGGAAAGGGGCCGTGCGAGGCGGGCCGATCCGCTCGGTCCCTGGGCTCGCCAACGATGGGACGTAGTCTAAAAACGCTGAATCAAAAATAAAATCAATATTTATTTGTTCCATGAACAAATAAAATCTATGAATGCTGCGTGAACTCAAGACCTTCGTCGCCGTGGTCCAGGAAGGCACCTTCGCCGCCGCGGGCCAGAAGATCGGCCTGACGCAGGCCGCCGTCAGCGCCCAGATCCAGCGGCTCGAGGAGCACCTGGGCAGCGAGCTGTTCGACCGCGGTGGACGCAACGCCCGGCTCAACGCCCAGGGCATGCACGTGCTGCTGCAGGCCCAGGAGGTGCTGCGGCTGTTCGACGACATGGCCGGCGCACGCCAGACACCAGGCGCACCGGGTCGGGTGGTGCTGGGCGCGATCGCGTCCTCGCAGACCACGGTGCTGCCCTCGGTGCTGGAACGCTTCCATGCGCGGCATCCGGCCGTGCAGGTGCGTGTGGTGCCCGGCGTGTCCTTCAACCTGCTGAACCAGGTCGATGCCGGCGAACTGGACCTGGCCCTCATGATCCGGCCGGCCTTCGCGCTGCAGGCCGACCTGCGCTGGACCCGTTTGTCGCAGGAGGGCTACTGTCTGTTGGCGCCGGCAGCGCTGCCGGCCGAGCTGGGCTGGCAGGAGCTGCTGGCCACGCAGCCGTTCATCCGCTACGAGCGGACCTCGTTCGGCGGGCGCTTGGTGGACCGTTTCCTTCGCCAGGCCGGCATCGCCGTGCGAGAGCGCGTGGAGATCGACGAGCTCGGCGCGATGGCGCAGATGGTGGCGCGCGGCCTGGGCGTGGCGCTGGTGCCGCAGGTCTTCGGCCAGGCGAAATGGCCCGAGGGCGTGCGCGCGCTGGACCTGGGCGCGCAGGGCTTCTTCCGCGAGATCGGCCTGCTGCAGCGCACCAGCCGCCTGCCGCATCCGGCCGTCGCCGACCTGGCGGCGCTGATCGTGCAGGCGCACGCCGGCGCGACCGGGGGCGACTGAGGCCCCGGGGCGCACAGCCCAGCGCGCGCAGCCCCAGGGCGTGCCGACGTGCCGAAGCGGTGCCAGGCACGGCGCCGCTGGGTGTCCGGGGCGAAGCCGACCAATTCGACTGCGCGCTGCATGTCCTGGTCGTTCCGCAGCGCACGCTGCGCCACCGATGGCCTCGTCGCAGGTCCCGGCGATGCGGTGCAACACGAGGTCGATGCGGGTGGTCAGGCCGGCGCTGCTCCAGACCGGCGCGTTCTCGACGAAGACGGGGTTGTTCACCACCTCCAGGCCGGCGCCAGGCCGCGCCACTCGTCCAGCTGGTGGTGCGTGGTCAGGCGGCGACCGGGCAGCACGCCGGCGATCTGCGCGCCGACGCAGGAGGCGGTCTCGGGCTGCGGGCCGGCGAAGCGCAGCTGGAAGCGTTTGGCCCGGCCCTGCGCGCGCAGGCACTGGTTGGCGGCGTGCAGCGCCTCGGCCGGACCGGCCGGGTCCAGGATCGGGCTGCCGGGTCGCAGCGCGAAGACCACGTGATGGGCCGCGCGTCGGTCACGGGGTCTGCTGCCAGGCGTAGTCCAGCTGCCGCGCCGTGCGCTCGGCCAGGGCCAGGCCGGTCAGGCGCGCGACCAGGTGCAGGCTCAGGTCCAGGCCGGCGCTGATGCCGGCGCTGGTCCACAGCCGGCCGGCCGCGTCGTGCGCGACCCAGCGCGGGCCGCCCTGCACCTGCAGGGCCGGGAAGGCGCGGCGCAGGTCGTCCAGGTCTTCCCAGTGCGTGGTGACCGGGCCTGCACCGCCGAGCACGCCGGCCTGGGCGAGCAGGAAGGCGCCCGTGCAGACCGAGGCCACGGTGCCGGCCCGGGCGGCGGTCTGCGCGATCCAGGCCACGGTGGCCGGGCAGGCCAGCGCGCCATCGACCACGCCGCCGGGCACGATCAGCAGGTCGCTGGCCGGGGCGCTGGCAAAGTCGGCATCGGGCAGCACGCGCAGGCCGGCGCGGGCGCGCACGGGGGCCAGCGTGCGCGCGATGCAGCGCACGGCGAACGGAGCCGGCGCATCCGGATGCAGCCGCGCGTGCATGCGCGCGGCCGTGGTGAAGACCTCGTAGGGGCCGGCGAAGTCCAGCGCCTCGACCTCGTCGAACACCAGGATGCCGACGTTCAGCATGCGGCACCCACCAGCGCGCTGTGGCGGCTGCTCTTGTGGAAGCTGGCGGCCGGCGTGAACTCGGCCAGGCCCGCGATGGGCCGCACCTGGCCCGAGGCCAGCGCGAACGGGTTGTCGGCCGTCTGCGGGCCGGCCGCGTGCAGCACGCGCACGATGGGCACGCCGCGCTGCTGGCAGGCCGCGATCGGCGCGTTCTGCGCGGCGAGCCAGGCCGGCAGCGTGGTCGGGTCGTAGAACGGGCGGTGGCGGAACGACTCCTGGGCGTCGATCGGAATCAGACAGGTCTTCATGGCGTGCTCTGTGGCGATGGGGTGGTGCATTCTTCCCTGTGCGAAGGGCCTGCGCCATGTTGCTGCAGACCCGTTTCGATCAGATCAGGACATCATCGTCGCGGTCGCCGAGATCGGCCAGCGTGCCCGCGCGCACCGGCACGAGCGGCGGGCGCGGGGCCGGCGGCGTCCAGCCGAACAGCAGCTGCGCGGCCGCGCCGCAGACGCGGCCCTGGCAGGCGCCCATGCCGCAGCGCGTCTGCAGCTTGGCCTCGGTCCAGTCGGCGCAGCCGGCCAGCGCGGCCAGCGGCACGTCCTCGCAGCGGCACAGCAGCGTCTCGGGCGTGGCCAGCTGGCGCAGCGGCGCGCCGAGCGCAAAGCGCTGGTGCAGCCGCTCGGCGAAGCGGTCCCAGTGCGCGAGCGCGGGGCGCAGCGTCTGCGCCTGCCGGTTCTGCCCGACCGCGGCATGGCCGGCGATGGTGCCCTGCACGAGCGCACGTTCGCTGCCGCCCACGCCCGTGCACTCGCCGGCCGCATGGATGCGGGGTCGGCTCGTGGCCTGCCAGTCGTCCACGGCCAGCGCGGGCAGGCCGTGGCGTTCGACCGTGGCGCAGCCCAGCAGGCGGCCGAGCTCGGTGTTGGGCACCAGGCCGAAGCCGCAGGCCAGGCGGTCGCAGGCGATCTCCTCGCTGTGGCCGTGCGGGCCTTGCAGGCGCACGGCGCGCAGCTGGCCGTCGCCCAGCGCAGCGACCACATGCTGGCCGGCGCGGTAGCCCGCGCTGCGCAGGCCAAGCGCCTGCCAGGCCTTGCCGGGCCAGCGCGGCAGGCCCAGCGCGAAGCGGGCCAGCGCCGGCCACGCGGCCTGCTCGGCCACGCGCAGCACCTGGGCGCCGGCCTGGCGCGCCGTGGCCGCCACGGCCAGCAGCAGCGGCCCGCTGCCGGCGACGACGATGCGCTCGCCGGCCACGGGCATGCCGGCCTTGACCAACGCCTGCAGGCCGCCCGCGCCGGTCACGCCGGGCAGGGTCCAGCCCGGGAAGGGCAGCAGCAGTTCACGCGCGCCCGTGGCCAGCACCAGCGTGCCCCAGCGCAGCCGCCAGGCCTGCTCGGCATCTTCGAGCAGCAGCTCGTCGGCGGCCGTCGCGGCCACCACGCGCACGCCGCTGTACAGGCGCAGCTGGGCATGGGCCTGCACACGCGCGCGCAGCTGGCGCGCGCTGGCCGGCAGCCGCACGCCGGGGCCATCGCGCCAGATCTGCCCCCCTGGGGCCGGGGCGTCGTCGAGCAGCACGGTGCGGGCGCCACTGGCGGCCGCCACGTCGGCCGCGGCGAGCCCGGCCGGGCCGGCGCCGACGATGGCCACGTCGCAGTGCACGCGCTTCATGGCGCGGTGTCCGTGGCGATCCGCATGCCGGCGGCCACCAGGGTCTGGCAGGCCAGCTGGCGCCGGCCGTCGATGGCCACGCGGCATTCCTGGCACACACCCATGCCGCAGACCGGCGCGCGCAGCGTGCCGGTGACGCTGCGCCGCGTGGCGCCGTTGGCCGCGTGGCGCAGTGCCGCAGCGACAGAGATACCGGCCGGCACCTCGACCGCCTGGCCATCGACCACGAGCGCAATGCGCGCCGTCATGCACGGCCTCCGAGCAGCCGCGCGGGTGCGTAGGGCAGGGGATCGAGCGGCGGCAGCGCACCCGTGACGAGCGCGGCCAGCAGCGCTGCGCTGGCCGGTGCCGTGGTCACGCCCAGGCCCTCGTGGCCCAGGGCCAGCCACAGGCCGGCGTGGCGCGGGTGCGCGCCCAGCAGGGGCAGGCCATCGGCCGTGGCGGCGCGCAGGCCGGTCCAGCTGCGGATGGCGTTCAGGTCCGCGAGGCCCGGCAGGTAGTGGATCGCCCGGCGCAGCATGCGCGCGAGCATGGACGGCTCCACCGCGGGGTCGACGGTGTCGAACTGGCGCGAGGAGCCGACCAGCAGCTGGCCCGTGGGTCGCGCCTGCACGTTGAAGGCGACCGAATCGCCCTCGGCGTGGTGGGCGCTCTTGACGTAGCCGAGCTCCACGAGCTGGTGCTGTACGGTGCCGGGGTAGCGGTCGGTGATGAGCAGGTGGCCCTTCTTGGGCCGCAGGGCGATGTCCGGGCACAGCGCGGCCGCGTGCAGGCCGCAGGCCAGCAGCCGGTGCGGGGCGCGGCGCCGGCTGCCATCGGCCAGCTGCACGGCGTCGCCCTCCAGCGCAAGGGCGCGCGCGCGTTCGCGGCGCAGCCGCGGGCCGGCTCCGTGCAGCAGCCAGGCGGCCGCGGCGGGCGCGTAGACCAGGCCGTCGCCGGGCACCTGCAAGGCGCCCAGCAGGCCGGGCCGCAGCGCGGGTTCGGCCGCGCGCAGGGCCGGGGCATCGAGCCAGCGGCTGGCCACGCCCGCGCCGGCCAGGCGGGCCTGCTTGCGTTCGGCTTCGGCCGCTTCCTCGGCATCGGCGGCGATCCACAGCGTGCCGCAGGCGCGCGCCTCGCAGGCCGCGGGCAGCCGCGGTGCCCAGTCGCGCCATTGCGCGAGCGAGGTGCTGCTCAGCGCGAGTTCGGCCGGGTTGTCGTCCATGGCGACCAGGTGGCCCATGCCGGCCGCCGTGGCGCCGGGTTGGCCGTCGTCGAGCACCAGCACGTCCAGGCCTGCGGCGGCCAGCGCCTGGGCGCAGGCGGCGCCGACGATGCCGGCGCCGATCACGATGCAGTCGGCGTCCATGGACCGCGGCTCAGAGCCGGATGCCCCAGGCGAACGGGTCGTCGTCTTCGATCAGCAACACGGCTTCGGCACTCAGATGGGCGCGGCCGCGGATGGTCGGGATCACCTGGCCGTGCTCGCCGGCTTCGTAGCTGGCTTCGAAGCGGCTGCCGATCACGCTGGCCTGCTGCCAGAGCTGGCCCGGCGCGAGCTTGCCGTCGGCCGCCAGGCAGGCGACCTTGGCGCTGGTGCCGGTGCCGCAGGGCGAGCGGTCGTAGGCGTTGCCCGGGCACAGCACGAAGTTGCGGCTGTCGGCATCGGGGTCGTCGGCGAACAGCTCGATGTGGTCGATCTCGGCGCCATCGGCGCCCGTGATGCCCTGGGCCGCGAGCGCCTGGCGCAGCGCCGCCGTGTAGGCCGTCAGCGCCGCCAGGTTGCCGCCGTCCACGCGCTGGCCATGCTCGGCCACGAGGAAGAACCAGTTGCCGCCCCAGGCCACGTCGCCCAGCACACGGCCGTGGCCGGGCAGGTCGACCGCCACCTGCCGGTGCAGGCGGTAGGCCGGCACGTTGCGCACGCTGACGCTGCCATCGGCATGCAAGGTGGCCGTGACCGTGCCCACGGGTGTCTCGATGCGGTGCGCGCCGGGCTGGATGCGGCCCAGGTGCGCCAGCGTGGCGACCAGGCCGATGGTGCCGTGGCCGCACATGCCCAGGTAGCCCGTGTTGTTGAAGAACACCACGCCAGCGGCGGCCGTGGTGTCCTGCGGTTCGCACAGCAGTGCGCCCACCACCACGTCGCTGCCGCGCGGCTCCAGCACGGTGGCGGTGCGCCAGCGGTCGTGCTCGGCCGCGAGCAGCGCGCGCCGCTCGGCCATGCTGCCGCGGCCCAGGTCGGGAAAGCCGGCCAGCACCACGCGCGTGGGCTCGCCGCCGGTGTGGGAGTCGATGACTTCGATGCGGTGCGTGGGCATGGCCTTCTGCCGCCGGTCAATAACTTGCGAGAGGCGACATCTTGCCGCCCTTGAAGGTCGACACCGTCACCGGCGCCTTCTGCAGGTTGCCTTGCGCGTCGTAGGCGTAGCGCGCGGCGACGCCCTCGTAGCCGTTCTTGTGCAGGTAGTCGGACACCTTGAGGGGATCGGTGCTGCCGGCCTTGGCCATGGCCTCGCCCAGGAACATGGTCTGGTCGTAGTAGGCGGGCGCGTAGGCGTCGGCGTCCTGGTTGAAGCGGGCCTTGTACTTGGTGCGGAAGGCCGCGGCCGGGCTGCCGTCCTTGACCATGGCACCGGCCTGGGCGCAGTAGACGGTGTCGTTGACGGCATCGCCGCCGAGCTTGCCCATCTCCGGACTGCACAGCGTGTCACCGCCCAGCAGCTTGGCTGGAATGGCCAGGCGCTTCATCTGCTGCGTCATGGGCGCGGCCTGCGGTGCGTAGCCGCCATAGAAGATCACGTCGGGCGCCTTGCCCTTGAGGTTGGTCAGGATGGCCGAGAAGTCGGTCGCCTTGTCGGTCGTGAATTCCTTGCCGACCACCGTCAGGCCCTGCTTCTCGGCCTCCTTGACGAACTCGTCGGCCAGGCCCTGGCCGAAGGCCGTGCGGTCGTCGATCACGCCGACCTTCTTGACCTTGAGCACCTGCGCCGCGTAGACGGCCATGGACGAGCCGATCTGGTTGTCGCTGGCGATGATGCGGAACAGGTTCTTGTAGCCGCCCTGCGTGACCTTGGGGTTGGTGCCCACGGTGGAGACCACCACGTCGCCGCCGTCGTACACGCGCGAGGCCGGGATCGCCACGCCCGAGCAGTAGGGCCCGAGCACGAACTGGACCTTGCTGTCGACGAACTTCTGCGCCACGCTCACGCCCTGCTTGGGGTCGCACTGGTCGTCCTCGGACGCGAGTTCAAACTTCAGGGTCTTGCCGCCCACGCTGATCTTCTTCGCGTTGAGCTCCTCGATGGCCAGGCGCACGCCGTTCTCGTTGTCCTTGCCGGCATAGGCGTTGGGGCCGGACAGCGGGCCGCTGTGGCCGATCTTGACGACCTGCTCCTGGGCCAGTGCGGGGCCGGCCAGGGCCACGCCGGCGAGCGCGAGCAGGGTGGTGGGATGGAATGCGAACGGCATGCGGTGGTCTCCTTCGGTGTGCTGTGAGGGCTTCGGGACATGTGCCCTGAAGCCGGCGCCATCGTACTGCGGTGTACGCAGCTGCGGGTTTGCCAGGAGAGGTATGCAGCGCCGGCCTCAGCGCCGAAGCTAGGCGCTGGGCGGCGCTCCGAACCCACGCCGGAAGGTGGCACTGAAGCGCTGGGGCTGTCGTAGCCATGGGCCAGCGCGACCGCCGGTACCGAGTCGCCGGCCGCCCACCGTGGCAGGTTCAGCAGCAGCCGCGCATGGCGGCGCAAGCCGGGCATGGCGCGGCATGGGCACTTGCAGCGCCAGCGGTGGCGCGGCCTCGATCTCGTCGAGGATGCGTCGTGGGATCCGCTCCTCCCGCCCGACGGTCGGGTAGTCCAGCCGCAGCGCGACGGCGCGCACGATGAGCGCGCGCAGCAGCGGCATGACCGCAATGACCTGGCATTGCGGCCACAGGCCTGTCCGCGTGCCGGGCTCGACGAACACCGTGCGCATGGCGACGGGCTGGGGCCCATGCGGATCTGATGCACCACGCGCGGCGGCACCCAGACCGCGCAGCCCGGCGGCACGACCCAGCCGGCCTGCGCATCGATGTCGTGCGCGAGCACGAGGCCCTGCCATGGCGCCCGTACCCGGACATGGTGGCTGGGGCGGATCGCCTGTTCCGGCTGCCGGCGGGGCATGTGCGCCTGCCCTTGGCGCTGTCGATCGGCGCGACGCGCGCGGGCTGAACCGCACCAGGCTACCCGCGCTGCAGCAGGTCGCCGAACACCGTGAACGCGCCGTCCATGCGCCCACTGCCCGGCGCGTCGTACAGCACCAGCCATCCCGGCTGACCGGGCAGCAGGCCGGCTGGCAATGCGCAGAAGGCTTCGGCCCGGTCGCTGCCGCACCCGTGCGGCAGCGACGTGGTCTCGCCCAGGGCGTGCTCGAAGCGCACCGGTTCGGTGTTGCCGGCCAGGGTGGCGCGCGCGCCGGGCCAGGTGAACAGCCGGATGTCGCCATCGAGCACCATGGTGGGGCCGGCCAGGATGTACAGGTCGTCGCCGCGCAGGTGCAGGTCGCGGATGCCCAGGCCCTGCAGCTGCAGGAAGTGCTTGCGCACCAGCGTGCCGTGCGCGTCCAGCGGCCGCAGCGCCAGCTGCGCGCCACGCGGCGCCACCGCGATCTCCAGCAGCGCCGACCAGCCGCGCAGCACCGGGCCGCGCAGCCCGAGCAGCAGGCGGTCGCCGCACACGGCCAGGCCTTCGATGTCCAGGCCGTTGTCCTTGCCCGGGATCTTCAGGTAGTGGCCGAAATGCGGATCGTCGGCCAGCGCCTGGGTCAGCGGGTTCTCGCGCGCCTTGCCCTCCAGCCGCAGCGCGCGCCGGCCATCGCGGGCCTGGCGCACCAGCGTGGGTGTGCCGTCCTCGCCTGGCTCGATCGGCAGGCGGGCCAGCAGGCGGCGGTTGCCGTCCAGGCTCACCTTGGCCAGCCGCTGGGCGTTGTCGGCATGGTCGCGGTCGGGCTTGGCGTTCTTGCGTTTGCGGCCGTGCGAGCCCACGATCCAGAGCCAGCCATCGACCTCGGCCATGCCCTCCAGGTCGGCTTCCTCGTCGTCGGCACCCGGCAGGTCGAGCAGGGCGGCCAGCGGGAATTCGCGCGCATCGCCGTAGCGCAGGCGCTCCTGGCCGACCGGCTCCAGCCGGCGCAGGCGCTCGATGCCGGCGGCCTCGTCGCCCACCACCCAGAGCCACTCACCCGTGAACGCGGCGCCGGACAGGTTGGTATGCACCAGGCCGCCGGGCGGAAACTCCAGGCGGACGGCATTGGCAGATCGGATGTTGGGCATGGCGGTGGTGTGTTGACGAGGCAGCAGAGTCTGGCATGCCGCCCAGGCGCTGGGGCGGCACACCGGCTCATCCCTGCTGCGCTCTGCGGCGGGCGCGCCACTGCGGCGTGGTCACGCCGCCCACGCCCCAGTTCTCGAGCTCGACCTCCTCGATGACCACGAAGGTCGTGTCGTGCGGTTTGCCCATGACATCGTGCAGCAGTTGCGACACGCCCTGGATGAGCGCGCGCTTTTGCTCCAGCGTCGTGGCGTCGGCGCCGGGGGCGGTGCCCTCGCGCGTTACCTTGATGTTGACGTAAGGCATGGCCGTCTCCTTACCAGCGGCCGGCGTGCTGGCCGCCGTCGACGTTGATGGTCTCGCCTGTGACGAAGGCGGCGTTCTCCAGATACAGGATGGCGTCGGCGATCTCCGCCACCTCGCCCATCCGGCCCATGGGATGCAGGCCCGCGAGGACCGCATGGGTCTCGGCCGGATGCATCGGCGTCTTGATGATGCCGGGCGCCACGGAGTTCACCCGCACGCCGGCCTGCGCATACTCGATGGCCAGGCCACGCGTCACGGCGTCCAGGCCGCCCTTGGTCAGCAGCGCAAGGCCGGACGGCGCACCTGCAATCGCCTGGTGCACCAGGGTCGTCGTGATCTGCACGATGTGGCCACTGCGCCGGTGCAGCATGTGCGGCAGAACTAGCTGGGTGATGTGGAAGAACCCGGCGAGGTTCACCTCGGTCATGTTGCGCAGGTCGTCGACCGTGTACTCGGTGAACGGCTTGCCGATGAAGATGCCGGCGTTGTTGACGAGCGTGTCGATGCGGCCGAAGCGTTCCAGCGCCGCTGCGACGACGCGCTCGGCCACCGCGCGTTCGCGGATGTCGCCGGCGACGGCCAGCACCCCCTCGTCCGCGCCGGGCTGGATGCTGCGGGAGGTCGCGACGACGGCGAAGCCGTTCTGGCGGTAGGCGGACACGATGCCCGCGCCGATGCCTTGCGATGCACCGGTGACGATGGCGACTTTTTGCGAATGCATGGAAGCTCCTGGAAGATGGTCTGAATGGACTGCGTCGGATGGGCCCGACGCAGTCCATAGCGTATGAACGCACCCCTGGAACCGGTAGCCGCTATCCTTGCACAATGGCTGAGAGAAAACGCACAGAGGTCGACTGGCAGGACGTGCGCGTGTTCCTGGCGCTGGGCCGCTACCGCAGCCTGTCGGCCGCTGCACGGGCGCTGCAGGTCAACCACGCGACCATTGCGCGCCGCATCCAGTCGCTCGAGGGCAGCATGGGCGAAAAGCTCGTGGAACGCAGGCCGGACGGGTACCTGCTCACCGCCGCGGGTGAGCGGGCGCTCGAGGCAGCGACGGGCATGGAGGCGGCGGCGCAGCTGCTGACGCGCAAGGACGGCGCCGACGACGGCGACGTGCGCGGTGTGGTGCGCATCAATGCACCGCCGGCGTTGGCACATGCCTTCCTGGCCGCGCAGCTGGCCCGTGTGACCTTGGCGCATCCCGGCCTGGACATCGACCTGGCGACGGACCTGCACGCCGTCAGCCTCGACCGGCGCAAGGCGGACATCGCGGTGCGCATCGGCAGGCCGAACGACGGGGACCTCATCGCGCAGTCCGTCGGCAAGCTGGCCTGCGGGTTCTACGGGACCAACGAACGTTGCGCGGAGGTGGAGGCAGGCCTGCCACCCGTCTTCATCAGCTTCGACGAGCAGCATTCGGACATGCCCGAGGGCATCTGGCTTGCGCAGCAGTTCCCGCGTGCCCGGGTCGCCTTCCGGGCGGAGAACCAGCTGCTGCAAGCGACCGCTGCGCGCGCTGGCGCCGGCATCGCGCTGCTGCCGCACTACATCGCGAGACAGCTGCCCGGCCTGCGGCCCTGCGCGCTGACGCCGCTGCCGCCCGCGCGCGAGGTGGTTCTGCTCATCCGCGGCCAGGACCGCCATGCGCGCCCGATCCGTACCGTGATGCGGCACCTGGTCGATGCCTTCAAGGAGAGCCGGGCGCTGTTCGGTGCCTAGGCTTGCCGCCAGCGGCCGGCGATTGGCCTGGCCGACCCGTGCCAGCCGCAGCCGCGGCTGACGGGGCCCGTCAGTGCGCGGCCTGCGCGTCCGGCCGCGTCCTGTAGAAGGTCAGCGGCTGCGCCTGGGCCTCGTTCAGCACGGCGCGCTTGATCTTGCCCACCACGTGCATCTCGCAGGGCTTGCAGTCGAAGCGCAAGGTCAGCTTCTCCTTGCCGTTGATCAGCGCGAGCGGCTCGGCCTTGACCTGGCCCTGCACGCCCTTGACGCCCTTGGCCTGCTTGGGGCACAGCGACAGCGAGAAGCGCACGCAGTGCTTGGTGATCATGAGCGAGACCTCGCCTTCTTCCTCGTGGCTCTCGTAGGCCGCGGCGATCACCTTGACGCCGTGACGCGCGTAGAACTGGCGGGCCTGGTCGTTGAACACGTTGGCCAGGTAGGTCAGCGTGTCCTCGGGGTAGGGCACGGGCGGCTCCACCGCGACGGCGCGCTGCGGGCGCTGGTAGGCCGCCAGGCGCGCGGCCTCCAGCCGTTCACAGGCTTCGCGGCGCAGCTGGTTCACGAGCGAGGCCGGCACGAACCAGGGCTGGGCCAGCTCGACGGCGATGTCGATGGGCGCGAAGTCGGTGGCGCCGAAGCGGCCCAGGTGTTCGCGCAGGCTGGCGAGGCCGCGTTCGGCGTCGCGCGCCGGTTCGTGCGCGTGGCGCGCCGTGGCCTGCGCCTGGTGGCCGTCTTCGTCGGTCAATTGCAGCACGAAGCCCTGTGCGGTCTGGCCGAAGTGCACCCACACGCCGATGCGGCGCTCGCTGGACTTCTTGTCCAGCATGCGCACCCAGTCCATGTCGCGGTTGCGGTTCACCTCGGTGCCCTTGCGCAGGTCGCGCAGGCCGGCCAGTTCGTCCTTGGGGAACACGCGCCAGCGGTTCAGCCTGGTCGGGCTGGCCGGCTCGGCGCGGTTGACGGCCAGGCCCACGAGCTCCTTCTGCAGGTCGTAGTAGCACAGGCCGTCGCCGTTGTGCAGGATGGTGGCGGCGTCCGTGGTCTCGATCTCCACCCAGTTCGGGCCGACCTGCGTGACCCAGCCGATCGCGCGGCCCGGGTTCTTGGGCGTGTCGAAGGCGCCGATGTCCTCCTTGCGGCCGTTGACGAAGTAGTCGGTGAACTCGCGGTTGAAGTTCTGGTCCGGGTCGGGCGTGAACGTGAAGCTGGTGCGGCCACTGGAGGCGCGCGCCAGCGGCGCGTGCACGGGATCGTTCTCGCGCGCCTCGATCAGTTCGTCGATCAGCTTGCGGTAGTGCGCCGTGATGTTCTTGACGTAGGCCATGTCCTTGTAGCGGCCTTCGATCTTGAAGCTGCGGATGCCGGCATCGACCAGCGCGGCGATGTTGGCGGACTGGTTGTTGTCCTTCATCGACAGCACGTGCTTGTCGTGCGCGACGAAACGGTTCTGGCTGTCCACCACCTGGTAGGGCAGGCGGCAGGCCTGCGAGCAGTCGCCGCGGTTGGCGCTGCGGCCCGTGTGCGCATGGCTGATGTAGCACTGGCCGCTGTAGGCCACGCACAGCGCGCCGTGCACGAAGAACTCCAGCTGGCTGCGCGCCGGGTCCAGCACGGCATGGATGGCGCGGATCTGCTGCAGCGTGAGTTCGCGCGCCAGCACGATCTGCGAGAAGCCGGCGTCCTGCATGAAGCGCGCCTTCTCGGGCGTGCGGATGTCGGTCTGGGTGCTGGCGTGCAGCTGGATCGGCGGCATGCCTTCGAGTTGCAACAGGCCCATGTCCTGCACGATCAGCACGTCGGCGCCCGCGTGGTAGACGTCCCAGGCCATGCGGCGCGCGCCGTCGAGTTCGTCGTCGCGCAGGATGGTGTTGAGCGTGATGAAGACCTTGCTGTTGAAGCGGTGCGCATGGCGCGCCAACCGTTCGATGTCCTGCACCGCGTTGCCGGCCGAGGCGCGCGCGCCGAAGCCGGGGCCACCGATGTAGACGGCGTCGGCGCCGTGGTCGACGGCGGCGATGCCGATGTCGGCATCGCGGGCGGGCGCAAGCAGTTCGAGCTGGTGGGCGAGCAGGGACATGGCGAAGCGGCGCGCACCTGGGCGGTGGCGGCGGTCTGTTGCGTGGGGAGGCGCGGATTTTATCGGCACGCGCGCCCACGCCGCAGCCTTCTGCTGCACGGCGCATCGGTATGTGCACCAATGGCGTGCACGCCCGGCTTGTGGTCCAGTTGCAGCCTTTGCGTGCCGATCGGGCACACGATTTGCAGCATCTGTGCAAGCACCACAGACGGCACCACGCCACAGTGAACATGACAAGCCCCTGGGCTGAAGACTCCGCGGGGCAGGGCCGGTGAATCCCCAACTGCGTTCCTCGATCCGCCACGCCGCCTGGAAGAGCGCGGCCTGGCTGCTGGCGCTGGCTTTCGTGGGCCTGAGCGGCGCGGGCGGCTACCTGAGTTTCGAGCGCCGCGGGGTGGCCAACCTGCAGGCCGACGTGCGCCACCGGCTGGAGCTGTTCTCCTCCGCCGTGGAGGGCATGATCCAGCGTCTCGAAGACGTGCCGGCCACGGTGCAGCTCAGCGAGGAGGTGCAGCGCCTGTTCCATGCGCCGCGCCGGGCCGCCGTGCGCGAGCGGGCCGACCGTTACCTGCAGCGCCTGAACGCCTTCATGGGCGGCATCGCCATCTACGTGCTGGACGAGCGCGGGATCATCGTGGCCTCCAGCGGCAGCACCCCGCCGGACGCCATGCCCGAGGAGGACTTCTCGTTCCGGCCCTACTTCCAGGAGGCGCTGTCCGGCCGCGTCGGCCGGCACTTCGCGATCAGCCTGGTCGCCAACCGGCCGGCCTACTTCGTCTCGCACCCGATCCGCGACGGCGCCAAGGTCGTGGGCGTGGCCGTGATCATGATCAACCTGGACCCGATCAACCAGATCTGGGACATGCTGGGCGCGCCCGCCCTGCTGGCCGACACCAACGGCGTGGTGATCCTCTCGTCCGACCCGGCCTGGACCTACACCACGCTGCAGGACCTGCCGATCGAGCGCCGCGTCGACCTGCAGCTCAGCCGCATGTACAACCGCATGCCGCTGCCGCGCTTTCCGCTGCAGGTGGAGCTCAAGGTCAATCCCGAGACGCTGTCCATCTACGGCAGCCTGCAGCGCGCCAACCGCTACTTCGGCTTCCAGGAGCTGGCGCAGATCGTCTCGGGCCGCAGCATCAACGGCATGGACTGGCGCGTGATGCTGTTCACCGACGTGGACGGCGCGCGCCGCGACGCGGTGCTGGCCGGCGCCGTCTCGGCGACCGGCGCCGCCTTCCTGATCCTGCTGGTGCTGGTCGTGGCCCAGCGCCGGCGCATCCACCGCCACCGGCGCGAGTCCGAGCGGCTGCTGGAGCAGGCCAACCTCTCGCTGGAGCACAAGGTCGCCCAACGCACGGCGGCGCTCACGCTGGCCAACGCGCAACTGGTCAAGGAGGTGGCCGACCGCCGGCAGACCGAGGCCACGCTGCGCGCCACCCAGGGCGAGCTGGTGCATGCCGGCAAGATGGTGGTGCTCGGCCGCATGGCCGCGGGCATCACGCACGAGCTCACGCAGCCGCTGGGCGGCGTGCGCACCTTCGCCGGCAATGCCATGGAGTTCGCCAAGCGCCAGGACCTGGACAGCGTGCTGCAGAACCTGGAGATCATCGCGCGGCTGACCGAGCGCATGGGCACCATCATCCACCCACTGCGCAGCTTCGCGCGGCGCACCGAGCCCTCGCTGAGCTTCATCGACGTGGGCCAGTGCATCGCCAACGCGCTGTTCCTCTACCAGACGCAGCTGGCCCACCTGGGCGTGGTGGTGGACAACCGCACCGCGGGCGAGCAACTGCCGGCCTGGGGCGATGCGCACCGCCTGGAGCAGGTGCTCGTGAACCTGATCGGCAACGCCATCGACGCCATGGCCGAGACCCCCGCCAAGCAGCTCACGCTGGTGGCCGAGCGCGCGCCAGCGGCCACCGAGGCGACCGCCGACGACGGCCGCCCCTATGCCCTGCGCATCGACGTGGAAGACACCGGCTGCGGCCTGCCGCCGGACTTCGCCTCGCACCTGTTCGAGCCCTTCTACACCACCAAGCAAAAGGGGCTGGGCCTGGGCCTGACGATCTCGCGCGACATCGTGCAGGACTTCGGCGGCGCGCTGCGGGCCTGGAACCACGACGGGCCCGGCGCTTGCTTCAGCATCTACCTGCCCTGCGCACCCCCATGAGGAGAACAAGATGAACGACGAGATGACCGTGCTGCTGGTCGAGGACGACCCCGACATGCAACTGGCCTGCCGCCAGGCGCTGAGCCTGGCGGGGATCCGCTCGCGCGCGCTGGACGCGGTCGAGCCCGCGCTGCCCATCATCACGCCCGGCTACCGCGGCGTGGTGGTCACCGACATGCGGCTGCCCCAGGGCGACGGCCTGAGTCTGGTCAAGTACGCGCGTAGCGTCGACCCCGAACTGCCCTGCATCATGATCACCGGCCATGGCGACATCAACCTGGCCGTCGATGCCATGCGCGAGGGGGCCTACGACTTCATCACCAAGCCGTTCTCGCCCGAGAAACTGGTCGACTCGGTGCGACGTGCGCTGGACAAGCGCCGCCTCGCGCTGCAGGCCAGCCTGGCCCGGCCGGCTTCGGCGCCCGCGGCCGGCCAGGGCAGCGACGGCCTGGCCCGCCTGGTGGGTTCCTCGGCCGGCATGCAGGCCGTGCGGCGGCTGATCGCCGAGATCGCCAGCTCGCCCGTGGACGTGCTCGTGCACGGCGAGACCGGCACCGGCAAGGAACTCGTCGCGCAGTCCCTGCACGAACTCTCGGGCCGGTGCAAAGGTCCGTTCGTCGCGCTCAATTGCGGCGGCATGCCCGACAACCTGCTCGACAGCGAGCTGTTCGGTCACGAGGCCGGCGCCTTCACGGGCGCGCAGAAGCGGCGCATCGGCAAGATCGAGCACGCCAACGGCGGCACGCTGTTCCTGGACGAACTGGAGAGCATGCCCATGGGCATGCAGGTCAAGCTGCTGCGCGTGCTGCAGGAACGCAAGCTCGAGCGGCTGGGCTCCAACACCGCCATCCCGGTCGATGTACGCGTGGTCGCAGCGACCAAGGAGAACCTGGTCGAGAAGGCGCGCAGCGGGCAGTTCCGGCTCGACCTGTACTACCGGCTCAACGTGGTGACCGTGGACCTGCCGCCGCTGCGCCGACGCAGCGAGGACATTGCCGAGCTGCTGGCGCATTTCTTCGTGCTGGCCGCCAGCCGCTTCGGCCGGCCGGTGCCGCCGGTGGGCGCCGACCTGCTCGAGCGGCTGGCCGGCTACGACTGGCCCGGCAACGTGCGCGAGCTGCGCAACCTGGCCGACTGCATCGCACTGGGCGTGTCCACACCGCTGCTGGGCGCGACGCTGCAGTACGCTTGCAGCGACCTGGCGTCGCCGCGCTCGCTGGCCGAATCGGTGGAGCAGTACGAGCGCAAGCTGATCCTCGAGGAACTTCGGCGCAACGACGGCAGCCTGGCCCGCAGCGCGCGTGCGCTGCGCGTGGCCAAGACCACGCTCAACGACAAGATCCGCCGCTACGGCATCAGCGTGGCGCCGGCGGAGCCGCGGGACGGTTGAGGCCCGGCAGCCGGCGTACCGGGGCCGCCAGCATCAGCGCGGCGCAGGCCAGGCCGAACACGTGGGCCTGCACGATGATGTTGCCGCCCACCAGGGCCTCCTCGTGCCGGTCCGGCCCGCGGAGCAACTGGGCACCGAGCCAGGCCGCGATGGTGCACAGCGCCGCGATGCTGACCGGGTCGAGCCGGCGCACGCCGGGCCACAGCGTCAGCAGGAACAGCCCGTACAGCACGCCGGACAGGCCGACGTAGTGCGCCAGGTGGGGCAGCAGCAGCACGAACAGCAGCGAGATGCCCAGCGCCAGCACGGCCACCTGGCGCAGCAGCACGCGCGGCGCCGGCGGCGTGTCGGCCAGCAGCATGCAGACCAGCAGGCCGAGTGCGTTGAGCGCCCAGTGGGCCCAGCCCAGGTGGACCAGGTGGCCGGTCCACAGGCGCCAGAGTTCGCCCTGCAGCACGGCGCCGCGCTCGTAGCGCAGTGCCTGCAGCCAGGCCTCGGGCAGTGCCTGCAGCGCGCCCAGCAGCACGGCGGCCGCTGCCGCGGCGAGGAGGGCGCGCTGCCGGGCGCGTGCGGGGGCGGTTGGCATGGGCGGTGCTCCGGTTGTGCGCGCGTCAGTCGACTGCATGCTGCCCCAGAAGCTTGGTCGCGCGCACGCGCGCCGATGGCAAGAGCCTGGGCAGAGGGCGACGGCTCATTGCAGCGGCCTGTCGTTGGGATGGGCGAACAGCTCCAGCACGTCCTGCGACGGCGGCCAGTTCAGGTTCAGGCCCTTGGCGGTGATGGGCCGCTCGAACCACTTGCGGTACAGTGCCAGCAGCTCGCCCGATTGCATGAGCCGTGCGATCTCCTGGTCGACGATGCGTTTGAGCTGCAGGTCGCCCTGGCGCATCATGCAGCCGTAGGCCTCGCGCGTCATGGGCTGGCCCACGACGATCCAGTCCAGCGGCTGCTGGGCCTTGGCGCGCTCGCCGTAGAGCAGGGCATCGTCCATCATGAAGGCGTCGGCCTGGCCGCGTTCCAGCGCGGCGAAGGATTCCTCGTGCTCGCGCGCCGCGAGGATCTGGAACTTCAGCCCGGAGGATTCGGCGAAGGTGCGGATCAGGCGCTCGGAGGTGGTGCCGGATGTCACCACCACGCGCTTTCCGGCCAGGTCCCTGAAGTCCTGGATGCCGGCGTCGCGGTGCACCATGAGCCGCGTGCTGATGACGAAGAACGAGGTCGAGAACAGCACCTGGCGTGCGCGCTCGACGTTGTGCGTGGTGGAGCCGCATTCCAGGTCCACGTTGCCGCTGACCACCATGGGGATGCGGTTCTGCGCCGTCACCGGCACCAGCTTGGTGGTCAGCGCGGGCAGCCGCAGTTCGCGCCGGATCGCCTGCGAGATGAGCGTGGACAGGTCGTGCGCGTAGCCCACCACCTGCTTGCGCGAGTCGTAGTAGGAAAAGGGCACGGAGGACTGCCGGTGGCCCAGCGTGATGGTGCCGGTCTGCTGGATCTTGCGCAGCGTCTCGCTGGCCAGGGCGGGTGCGGCGCCCAGCAGTGCCAGCGCGGCCACGGCCAGCATCCGGCGTCGCGCCTGCCGCAACCCCAGCAGGAGCAGCAGCGCGGGCAGGGGCCAACCCGGCGCACTGCCGCCCGACATGCCATCGCGCACGCCGGTGTCGACCACGGCGACGACGTCCGCTGCCGGTCGGGCCTGGCCGGGCAAGGCCGTGGCCAGGTCGGCAGCGGCGATCAACAGCGCAATCGGGCAGATGGGTCGCATGGACAGGCGTGCAATCGGATCGAAACGCCCGGCCGGTGCGCAGGCTGTCACGCGCACCGCGCCGGGCAAGGCACCGCGCAGGCGGTGCGATTCTCAGGCGCTCAGAACGGCACCGCGCAGCGGGCGGTCGCGTCGGTCGGGCGGGCTGTGGGCACCATCGTCACGAAGCTGGCTGGCGTGCCGTAGACCATGCGCCGCTGCGCATAGGCCGCGCTGGCGCCGGTGCCGGTGCCGATCACGAACTGCTTCAGGATGCCGTCGGACGGGTCGATGTTGGTAAACGGGGCCGCTTTCGCGACGCAGGCCGCGGTGCTGGCCGTGGCGGGGCGGTCGAACGCGACGACCGTCGCCGGTCCCTTCACATACAGGTACTCGACTGTCTGGCCGGCGCCCGTGCCCGTGGTGAGGCTGAAGTAGCGCCCCGACCAGATGCGCGAACGCGTGGCCTCGCTGAAGCCCGTCACGGCCTGCGCGCCCAACGTGCTGCCCAGCTTGACCAGGCGCAGGCCCGACAGCGAGATGCTGCCGTCGGACTGGATGTGGGCCACGCCCGGGTTGCTGGGGACGGACAGGTTGCCGTTGAAGTCGATCGTGGTCGCGCCGAACTCCACCACGTCGGCATTGCCGGCGCTGACGGCGTAGCTGCCGACCTGCACGCCCACGCTGCGCGCCGTCTCCAGCGCCGTCGCGGTGCCGGTCTGGCGGTCGTTCTGGTAGTAGAAGGTGCTGTGGGCGTAGCTGCCGTCTTCGAACATCACCATGTACTCGGGCCGGGCCAGGCCCTGGGGCCGCACCCAGCCGCCGACCAGCGGGTTGCTGGCGCTGGCCACGCGGCTCAGGGCGGTGCCGTCCAGCGTCATGGCGTTGCCCGACACCGTGGCGCTGTGGGCGCCGGCGGCCGGGCCGCGCGCATTGGCGGCTTCGATGAGTTCCAGCGTCAGCGTGGAGCCGCTCAGGCTGTAGCGGCCATAGCGGTAGCCCAGGCCATTGTCGAAGGCGTAGTTGGCGCCGACCGGCGTGGCGACGACCTGGTGCACGAAGGTGCCGTCGCCGCCGAACAGGAACACCTCGCGCGTGGTGCCGTCGGTGCGCACCCAGGCGCCCTCGATGGGCTGGGCCGCGGTGGCGGCCTTGGCCTTGGCCGCGCCGGCCAGCGTGGCAGCGCTGGGCACCAGGCTGTCGCGCGTGGCCAGGAACAGCGCTTCGCGCTGCTCCGGCGTCAGTGTGGCCGGAATCTGGTAGAGCAGCTGCTGCAGCGAGCCCGGCGCCACGGCGCTGTAGGCCTCGAAGGCGGCGCGGCTGCCGCCACCCACGCCAGCGCTGACCTCGGCGAAGCCGCGCGTGAGCAGTTGGCCCAGTGCCAGCATCTTTTGTTGCGCGACAGTGGGCGCTGCGCCGTCGGCAGCCTGGTAGTTGTCGTAGAGCTGGATGCCGCCGACCTGGCCGGCCGTGCCGACCAGGAAGGACAGCAGCGTCTCTTCGGCCTGCGCCAGGTTGGCCGAACGGCCCGAGTCGACCTCGGACTGCAACAGCGTGGTGTAGGGAGAGATGACGGCATGGCGGCCCAGCGGCGCGGTCAGCACGTAGGGTGCGACGACGGGGCCCTCGGACGTGGTGCTGGTCGTGGAGGCCTGCACCAGCACGGTGGCGTCGGCGGCCTGCGTGGTGGTGATGGTGAAGCTGCCGTTGCTGGTCATGGCCGACGGTTCGCCGGCATCGCAGGCGCGGTTGTCGTTCAGGTCCAGGCAGGCGGTCGCGTTGTTCAGGCCGCGGTCGAGCACGGTGCCGGTGACCTGGCGTTCGGTCGGGGCCGGCGCGTCATCGCCGCCGCCGCCACCGCAGGCGACCAGGAAGGTGGACGCGGCCAGGGCCAGGGCCGAGAGGGCGCAGGTGTTGCGGGAATGCATGTGGTTTCCTCGAATTCGTTCTGGTGGGCTGCCGGGCCCGCGGCGCGGGCCCGGCGCATGGACTGGGCTCAGAGGCCGCTGGCCGCGGCCTGCTTGCGGCGACGTTGCAGGGCCAGGCCAGCCAGGCCGGCCAACACGGCCGCCAGGCCGCCGATCGCACCGCCGCCACCGCTGCTCTTGGCCTCGGCGACGTCCAGGAACGCGGCCGACACGGCGCCGGGCTTGCCGTCGCTGTTGGTGCCCTGCACATAGACCATGTGGCGGCCCGGCGCCAGGCCGGTCGTGTCGATCTGGCCGAACGCGCGCTTGGTCGCGTCCGGGAAATCGGACTTGGCCTGGTCGGAGGTGCCCAGTTCCAGCGGCTTGCCTTCGGCACCGGCCTCCCAGGGCATCTGGTCGATGTAGACCTTGGCGCTGGCGATGTTGTAGACCACCGGGTAGGGCGGCGGCAGGATGGTGGACTGGCCCGCGTTGCTGTAGCGGTAGCGGTTGTCGTCCACCAGCGCGGAGACGTTCACCTTGGTGCCGGCGGGCACGGCTGCGGTCTGCTCGACCTTCACGTCGACCGTGTCGGGGCCGAACGGCAGCTGGTAGACGCGGTGCAGCGCGCGGCTCATGTAGTGGAAGCCGTTGAAGTTCTCCGGATAGGTCTCGCGGTCGAACACGCCGCAGTCCTCGTAGAAGGAGCGGCCCATTTCCACCGTGTACGAGGGCGCGCCCAGGAAGCCGTAGAACGCGTCCTTGGTCGTGCCTTCGGTGTTGTAGCTGAGCAGCTGCTGCGACGAGTAGTTGTTGTGGTAGGCCAGGCGCTGGGCGATGACGGCCATGCCCTTGTTGTTGGGCGTGTGGGTGTTGAAGCCGTTCTCGGCACGCTCCACGCCCCAGGGCCACAGGATGGCGCGCGCATTGCTGTGCAGGTCGACGAACATGCCGCCCGGGTAGTCTTCGGACGCGCCGGTCTGCCAGTCGAGCTCGCCGCTGCCGTTGTTGGCGCGGTTCTGGGGGTTGCAGTAGGGGCCGGGGGTGCCGACCAAAGGCTTGCCTGCGCTGTCCACCGCCCACTTGTTGCGGCCGTCCGGCAGTGCGCCGCCTTCCCACTTGCACTGCGCCTGGTTCCAGGTGCCGCGCACGTAGTTCAGCACGGCCTGCGTTTCGGGTTCGGAGGCTGGGCTGGTGCCGCGGAAGGTCTCGCCGCAGATGTTGCCGTCCGAGCCGCCGGCACCGCCGGTGGCCCAGCCGAACGGGTAGTTGCGGTTCAGGTCGACGCCCGAGCCGAGCTGGCCGTTGGTGCCGGTGGTGCACAGCGCGGTCAGGTAGTTGGTGTTCTTGCGCTGGCGGGCCGAGCGGTCCTGTTCGGCGAGCTTGCGGCCGTCGGGGTTGTGGATGATGTAGTGGTACTGGTTGTTGTCCAGCATCATCGTGGCGTTGGGGTCCTTGCCGTAGTTGTCCAGCAGCCACTCGATGAACTTGGTGCCGACTTCCTGCGGGGCGTATTCCCGGGCGTGGATGCCGCCGGTCCAGACCATGCGTGGCACTTCCTTGCCTTCCTGCTTGGCGAAGTTGCCGACGACGATGGCGCGCACATCGTGCGGCTGGGCCGGGAACAGCGACAGGTTGAAGCGCTGCAGCAGGCTTTGCGGGATGAACTTGGCCAGCAGGCTGGTGTAGCTGGACCAGGAGTTGTCGTACTGGTTGTTGACGACGGTAGGCTCCTTGATCTGCGTCTTCATCCAGGCCGGGCCCAGCGTCTTGAGCTGCACCAGGTCCGGGTACTTGGCCTTGAGCTCGTCGAAGGTGGCGTAGGTCTGCTCCACGGTGCGGTAGCAGGAGTGCGTGCCGTCGGCGACCGAACTGGGCTGCTCGCGCGAGGAGCGCTGCAGCGCGCCGGAGGCCTGGTCGCGCGAGCGCGATGCGATGAAGGACTTGATCCGCGCCGTCTCCTCCACGTCGATCTGCACGCCGATGCCCAGGGCCTCGACGGCATGGAGTTCGGTGTCGCTGACCTCGGCATGGACGGTGCGGGTCTTCTGGTCCACATAGGGGTGGTCCAGCATGCCCGTCAGCTTGGACAGCTGGTCCTCGGAGGCGTAGGGGATCTTGACCGCATAGACCTGGTCCGGGTCACCGCCATGGGCATGGATGACCCCGGCGGCGCAGGCGAGGACGACGGAGGCCACGATGGCGGCGACCGGGGTCAGGCGGGGCGGATGGATTCGTTTCATCGAACGCTAACTCCTCAAAATGGACGTTTAGGCCGAAGGCTGCGGGCATCGGGGCGCCTGCAGGCCAGCGCTGGCCTCGAGCTCTTGGCGACCCGGGCTGCGTTCGGGAAGGGCAGCGGCCAGGGGCACACTGAACACAAGGCAGTTCACGTGCCAGCACCTGCGCGGCGTCAAAGCGCCTGCAAGTGCTTGTTTTGAAAGGAGAGCAATGCGGGGTGTGCCGCGCATCGCGGTCGGAAAACCGAACGCAAGGCGCTCGGGCGTTCGGAAGTCCGTGCGGTGACCTGCAGCGAGGCCGTGCGCATGGGCGCCTTCAGTCCGCTGTTAGAACTCCAGCCACATCCGCAGCAGGTTGTGGTAGGTCGCGGTGAGGCCGATCACGGCCGGATCGGTTTCGCCCACACGGCTGCGCAGGCTCATGAGATGCTGGTCCATGTCGTACAGCAGGCGGCGCTGCTCGTCGCTGCGGACCATGCTGTGGACCCAGAAGAAGCCAGCCAGGCGCGTGCCCTGCGCGACCGGCTCGACCCGGTGCACGCTGTGGCCGGGGTACAGCACCACGTCGCCGGCGGGCAGCTTGATCTTTTGCTGACCGTAGGTGTCTTCGATGACGAGTTCGCCGCCCGCGTACTCGTCGGGCTCGGCCAGGAACAGCGTGCAGGAGATGTCGGTGCGCACGCGGCCCGCGCCGCCAGGCAGGTAGCGCACCGCGCTGTCCACGTGGTTGCCGAAGCTGTTGGCCTCGCCGCCGTAGCGGTTGAACAGCGGCGGCGAGATCTGCTTGGGCAGCGCGGCGGAGAAGAACAGCGCATGCCGCGCAAGGCCGGCCAGTACCAGCTGCTGCAGCTGCTGTGCGGCTTCGCAGGACTCAGGCAGCTGCTGGTTGTTCTTGGCCTGCGCCGATTGCTCGCCCGCCGTCCTGCGGCCATCGCTCCAGGGCGCGTTGGCCAAGATCTGCCGGGCCCGGCGCACCTCTTCGGGCGTCAGGACCTGCTGGACGTGGACGAGCATCGGATGGCCTTTCCCGGGGTCAGAACTTCACGCCGAGCGTGAACTTCGCAGTGCGGGCTTCACCGGGCGTGTAGAAGCCAGGATACAGCTGGTCGCCGTAGACCTTGTTGGTGAGGTTGCTGACGTTGAGCTGCGCGTACACGTTGTCGGTGAACTGGTACTCGACCATGGCGTCGTAGGCAATGTAGCCTGGTGCGCTGGCCGTGGTGGAGGCGGCGCCGGTCGTGCCCTGCAGCGGGCGGTTGCGGGCGGCCCCACGTGCGCCGCCGGCCACGCGCAGCTTGGGCATGAGCTGGTAGCTGATCCAGGTGGCGCCCGAGTGCTTGGGCGTCAGGCCCACGGGTGAGCCCACGATACCGGCGGCCACCGCGGTGCCGACCTTGTCGATCTTGGCTTCGTGGGTCCAGGCGTACGACAGGTAGACCTCCAGGGCCGGCGTGATGCGGCCGACTACGTCGAACTCGACGCCCTGCGAATGGCGCTTGCCGGACAGCACGGGGAAATTGCCCGCGAAGTCGGAGTCGGTGGTGCGCTCGTTGTACTTCTCGGTGCGGAAGATCGCGGCACGCGTGGACAGCTGGCCGTCCAGCCAGTCGAGCTTGCCGCCGATCTCGATGTTGCGGCTCTTCTCGGCCGGCACGTCGGCCGTGCGCTGGTCGGTGTACTGGTAGGTATCGGCCGAGGTGTTGAACGAGGTGCCGTACGAGATGTGGTAAGACTGCGTGGCCGAGGGCTGGAACAGCACGCCGAAACGCGAGCTCCACAGCGAAGAGTACGACAGGTCGCTGGAGGTCTTGACGGCCGCGGCGCTGATGGTGTTCATGTCCGCCTTGAAGTTGTCGTAGCGCAGACCGCCCAGCAGCTTCCATTGCGGCGTCAGGTTCACCACATCCTGGATGTAGGCGCCGTAGGAGTGGCCGGAATAGTCGCTGCCCGGGCGGTAGACGGGGTCAACGGCGGTCCGGGTGCCGTCGTTGGGCGTGCCGACCGAGGTGCCGCCCTTGTTGAAGTTGGTGCCGACTAGGCCGGTGCCCGTGACGGCCACGAAACGGTCGGCTGACTCGCGTGCCGCGTCGACGCCGGTCAGGATCTCGTGCTTCATGCCCAGCCACTGGAAGCTGTTGCTGTAGTCGCTCTGCACGTAGGTGCCGCGGATCTTGTCCTTGCGGGGTGCCAGTCCGCTGCGGGTCATGGCGGTCTGGTCAGTCAGCGTGGCCGCGGTGACGGCCGGCGTGCCGGCCGGGCAGGTACCGGTGGCGGTGAGAGCTACGCCACAGTAGCCAGCCGTGGTGCCCCAGGAAGCACGGTGGAACACGCCGCTGCGCATTTGCGTGCGCAGCTCGCCACCGCCTCCAGCGAAGCGGTGCTTCCAGGACGCCGCGCCGTAGGTGGCCTCGCCGCGCAGGTAGTCGCTGTCGGTGCCGTAGAAGTTGCGCGCAGAGATGTCCTTGGCGACGCTGCCGGACAGGTAGCGCAGCGAGGACATCGGCACGTTGTCGGTGTTCAGGTAGAACAGGCCGACCGAGAACTCGTCGGCCGTGCCGATGCCCCAGCGGTAGGTGGGCGCGATGCCTTCCTTGTCGATCTCAGCGCCGAAGTTGCTGGCCTTTTGCTTCATGACGTTCACGCGCAGCGCGGCGTTCTCGCCCACGATGGCATTGAAGTCGCCGGTCACGCGGATGCTGCCGCCTGTGCCGACGGTGGTCACCACCTCCTGCTCGGTGATGAGCTTGGGCTGCTTGGTCACCTGGTTGATCACGCCGCCGGTGGAGCCACGGCCGAACAGCATGGAAGCCGAGCCGCGCATGACCTCGATGCGGTCGTAGTTGAAGCTGTCCCGGTCGTACTGCGAGGGATCCTTCATGCCGTCGATCAGCAGGTCGCCCGTGGTGGCCACCGGGAAGCCGCGCATGCGGATGTCCTGGTCCGTGCCATTCTCGGTAGCGGCGAAGGTGATACCGGCGGTGTAGTGCAACGCCTGCTTGAGTGTCTCCAGCTTCGCGTCGTCGATCAGCCTTTCGGTCATGACGGTGATGGACTGGGGAATGTCGCGGATTTCCTGTTGACCCTTGCCGATGGTGGTGCGGTTGGTCTGCAGGTTCTCCTTGGAGTTCTCTTCCGCGGTGGCCTTGACGTTGACCTGGGGCAGGCTGGCGCCCGTGGCCGTGGTCTGGGCGCCGACAGCGCAGGACGCCACCATCAGGCCGAAGCCGGCGGCAAGCGCCCCCAAAGGCAGGATGGGGTTGGAGGCGTCGGGCTGTTGCGCGGTTGCGCGCAAGTGCTTGGTGTGGGTCATGGTCGTTACGTCGTTGCTGGTGGACAAGGAAGTTCTGTGCTGAGAGCTCTTCCACCACCTGCCGCACGAGATCCGAAAAGGGGAACTGCGGTATGTCGCGAGCTTCAGAACGCCGTGCTCAACGCCAGCCGCAGCGTGCGCGGCGCCCCCGGCATGGTGTTGTTGTTGCTGTGCGCGAACGCGTAGTAGCGCCGGTCCAGCAGGTTCTCGACGTTGGCCTGCACGCGCAGACCGGGCGCGGGCGTGTAGTACAGCGCGGCGTCCACCCGCGCGTAGCCGGGCAGGCGCACGCTGTTGTCGGTGCTCGCGAACACCATGCCGCGCAGGCTGGCTCCCAGGCCCATGGCCCATTGCGGGTTCAGCGCCACGCGGTTCCACAGCGAGAGGCTGTGGCGCGGCACGTGCGGCATGACGGCGCCCGCGGGCGCGGCCGGCGATTGCGTGGCGCGCACGCGGCTGTCCTGCCAGGCGTAGGCACCCATCACCTGCCAGCCGGGGCGCCAGTTGCCCGACAGGCCCAGTTCCAGGCCACGCGTGCGCTGGCCGTCGATCAGGGCCTGGGTGTTGGTGGCCATGTCCGTCACGCTCGCGTTGCGACGGTCCAACTGGTAGAGCACGGCGCTGGCTTCCAGGCCGGGCCGTGGGCGCCATTTGGCACCGAGTTCGTGGTTGACGAACTGCTCGGGGCGCAGGGCCTGGTTGCCCGGGTTCAGCCCGATGAGCTGCTCGCCGGCGCGTGGCGCATAGCCCACGCTGCTGCCCAGGTACAGCGAGAGCGCGTCGTGCACCTGCCAGAGCAGGGCGGCGCGCGGCGACCAGAGCTGGTCCTGGCTGGACGGCGCGCGGTTCTGGGCGATGTCCTGCATGCGCACCGAGAGGCTGTCGTGCCGCAGGCCCAGCGTGGCCTGCCACTGGGGTGTGAAGCGGATCCTGTCCTGCAGGTACAACGCGACCTGGCGCGCCTCGCTGCGGCTGTTGGGGTCGCCCGGCCGGCTGCGCCAGGTCAGCGGCACCCAGGACGTGGGTTGCGAGACCGGCAGGTAGAGCGTGGTGCTGCCGTCGGCGAAGAACCCGGTCTCGCGCCAGTTGTCGCCGGCCTGGCGCGACAGCTCGATGCCGGCCAGCAGCTGGTGCTCCACGGCGCCCTGCATCCAGGACCAGCCGAGATCGGTCTGGCTGCTGGTGTTCTGGCGCCGCGTGCGGCTGTTGTGCGCCAGCAGCGCCACCTCGCGCTGGCCGGCGTTCTCGCGCACGCTGCCGGCGAACACGTTCTGGAAGAACTTGTCGTAGTCGGCATGGCGCAGCCGGCTTTGCAGGCGCAGGCCATCGCCCAGGTCCACTTCGAGCTGCGCGCTCAGCGCATTCAGGCGCACCCAGGTGAAGCTCTCGTCGGGGTTGCCGAAGAAGCTGGCGCGGTCGGTGGCGAGCGGTCGGCCGTTCCAGGACGGGATACCGCGGTCGTCGGTGCGCCTGTCCTGGAAATGCTCGTAACCCAGGGTCAGCTGGGCCCGGCCCGGCAGGCGCCAGCGCACGACCGGGTTCACCCCCAGGCGGCGCAGCTGGAAGCCGTCGCGCCAGCCGTCCGATGTCTCGTGGAGCAGGTTCAGGCGCGAGGCCAGGTCGGTGCCGTGGACCTGCGTGCTGTCCAGCGTCACGCGGCGTTGCCGGTCGGTGCTGGTGGCCAGTGTCAGCTCGCGCCTGGTGCTCCAGTCCGGTGCCTTGCCCACGCGGTTGATCAGGCCGGCCACCGCGCCATGGCCGACCAGCATGGCATCGGGCCCGCGCAGGGCTTCCACGCGCTCGACGTTGTAGAGGTCGCGGTAGTAGGGCATGTCGTCGCGCAGGCCGTCGACGAGGAAGGCCGCCGTCGTGCTGAGGCCGCGGAACACCGGCGTGTCGCGGTTGCCTTCGCCCTGGGCCGCGCCGACGCCGGGCACGTAGCGCAGCAGCTCCGCGATGTTTTGCACCGCCAGGTCGGCGATGAAGTCCTGTGTCAGGACCGTGAGCGACTGCGGCAGTTCCTGCAGCGGCGTGGCGCTGCGCGTGAGGGCCGGCGCGGCGGTGCTGGTGTAGGCCGGCGCGTCGACGAAGGCGGGCGCGCGCACCGTCACCTGGGGCAGCACGGTGGGCGTGGCGGCGGCATCGGGGGGGCGGGCCGCGGGCGGCGGCGGCGTGGCGGCGGCCTGGCGCAGCGTGTAGTGCGGGCCTTCCTGCACCAGCTCCAGGCCCGAGCCCTCCAGCAATTGGCCGAAGGCCTGCGGCAACGCGTAGCGGCCCTGCACGCCGGGTGTGCTGCGCGCGTCCAGCAGGCGCGCATCCGCCGAGAACAGCACACCGGCCTCGGCCGCGAGCTGGGCCAGTGCGCGGCCCAGCGGACCGGCAGGAATGCGCCAGTCGCGCACCGCGGTGGCGGCGGGCTGTGCCCAGGCCGATGCGACGGCCAGCAGCAGGGCGCAGGCGCTCAGGCGGCTTCGATGCGCACGAACCATGGCATGGGCCGGAACACGCGCACCGGCAGGCTGCGTTCCAGCGCCTGCCAGATCTGCTCGGGCTGGTCCAGCGGGTAGGCGCCGACCACGCGCAGCCCGGCCACCTCGGGCGCGCAGGCCAGGTGGCCGCGCCGGTGGCGTGCGAGTTCGGCCACCAGCTCGGCCAGGCGCATGCCATCGGCCACGAGCATGCCGCGCGTCCAGGCATCGCCGTGGGGTGGGGCGGCCTGGGCCGTGCCGGCGCCCTGGGCGTCGAAGCGCAGCTGCTGGCCAGTCGGCAGCAGCAGGTCCTGCGCCAGCGTGCGCGGCTGCACGCGCACCGCGCCTTCGAACACGGTCACCTGGCAGGCGTCGCCCTCGCGCCGGACGGAAAAGCGCGTGCCTTCGGGGCGCAGCCAGCCTGCATCGAGCGCGACCTCGAAGGGCCGCGCCGGCTGCGCGCTGTCGGCCGCCGTGTCGATGCGCAGTTCGCCGCGCAGCAGTTGCAGCTGGCGTTGCCGGCCGTCAAAGGCCAGGCGCACGATGCTGTCGGTGTTGAGCCAGAGCCGGCTGCCGTCGGGCAGCAGGGCTTCGCGGCGTTCGCCCACGGCGGTGGCGTGGTCGGCCGTCCAGCGCTGCCAGCCTTGCTCGCGCAGACCGGCAAAGGCCAGCAGGCCACCACCGGCGGCCAGGCCCATGCGCTTCATGTGGTGGCGGCGGCTGCGGTCCAGCTGGCCGAAGGCGCTGCGGGTCGCGCTGCGGTCCAGCCGCGGCGACAGTTGGTCGAACTGGCGGCTCAGCGCCTCGACGCGGTCCCAGGCCTCTGCGTGGCGCGGATCGGCAGCCAGCCACTGGCGCCAGCGCTGGCGTTCGCCTTCGTTCGTCGCACTGTCCTGCAGGGTGGCGAACCATTCGGCCGCTTCGCGCAGCACGGCATCTGCCGTGTTCATTGGACTAGCCTCCACGCTGTGCGCGGAGGTGCGCGCCTCTTCGGGCGGCCGGGCGAGGCTCATGCATGGTTCAGCAGCAGGCTGTGCATGGCCTGCGCCATGTACTTCTTGACCATGCGGTCGGAGACGCCGAGCTCGGCAGCGATCTCGGCATAGCCCAGGCCGTCCAGCCGCGCCAGCAGGAAGGCCTGGCGTGCCTTGGTGGACAGGCCGGCCAGCAGTGTGTCGACTTGCTGCAGCGCCTCCAGCGCCAGCGCCTGTTCTTCGGGTGAGCCAGCCAGGGTCTGGCCCTGCGTGGCCAGCGCGTCCAGGTAGGCGCGCTCCAGTTCCAGCCGGCGCCAGTGCGAGACCACCAGCCCGTGCGCCACCGTGGTCAGGAAGGCGCGGGGCTCGCGCAGCGCGGCGGAGGCCTGCGACAGCAGCACCTTGAGGAAGGTGTCGTGCGTGAAGTCCTCGGCCTTGTGCGGGCAGCCCAGCTTGCGGTGCAGCAGCGTCTGCAGCCAGCTGCGGTGCTCGGCGTACAGGGAGCCGACGGACTCTGGGTGGGTGGGCTGCATGGGCAGGGCGAAAAGGACTGAAAACGTTTCTCATTCGATTCTACGGTCCGCTCTCTGGCGCACCGCTGCGGCTGGTGCCGGGTGTGACATCCATAAGACAGTGCGGCGGCTTGACCGGGCCGGCGCGGGCTGGATAATGCTGTACGAATAACCAGTAAATTGTGAACCCCATGGCGTCCTCTTCTTTGCCGGAGCGGGCCGATGTCTGGCGTGGCGATGCGCTGGGCCTGGCCCCGGCCGCTGCCTTGCCCAGCGGCCACGCGGTGCTGGACGCCGAACTGCCCGGTGGCGGCTGGCCCGCGGCCGGGCTGACCGAGCTGCTGCAGGCCCGCTCGGCCTGCCACGACTGGCGCGTGCTGCTGCCGGCACTGGCGCAGCTGGTCGCCGCTGCGCGCGGCCCGGTGGCCCTGGTCGGTGCGCCCCAGGGCCTGCAGCCCTTCGCGCCGGCACTGGCCGCGCAGGGCCTGCCGGCCGCCCGGCTGCTGTGGGTATGCACTGAGGAAGACAAGGCGCGGCTGTGGGCGGCCGAGCAGGCGGTGCGCTGCGCCGATGTGCCGGCCGTGCTGGCCTGGCTGCCGCGCGTGCGGGCCGACGGGCTGCGCCGGCTGCACCTGGCCGCGCTCGACCATGGCAAGCCGCTGTTCGCCTTCCGGCCGGCCGCGGCGCAGGCCGAATCTTCGCCGGCGCCGCTGCGGCTGCGGCTGGAGGGCGAGGCGGCACTGCAGGTGCTGGTGTTCAAGCGCCGCGGCCCGCCCATGGCCAGGCCGCTCACGCTGCCGGCCGAGGCGCCGGCACTGGCTGCACTGCTGGCACTGCGCCGGCGTGCCAGTGCTGCGCAGCCGGCCGTGCCAACCGAGACCCGCCATGGCCTGGATCGCCCTGTCACCGCCTGAGGAGCAGCTGCAGGCCTGGTGCTGGCAGGCGCTGCGCTTCACGCCGCGCGTGGCCGTGGAGCAGGGCTGCGTGCTGCTGGAGGTGGCCAGCACGCTGCGGCTGTGGGGCGGCCTGCGCGCGCTGTTGCAGCAGTTGCTGCAGCCGGGCGCATTGCAGCCGTGCCGGGCCTGGGCACGCGGCCGCACGGCCCCGGTCGCGCTGGCACTGCTGTTGCTGAAATGCCAGGACCGTGCACCGCCCGAGCAGGTGCCGGACGGCTTGCCGCTCGACACGCTCGCAGCCGCGGCGGCGGCCCTGGCCGTCCTCGAGCGCACCGGTTGCCGCAGCTTCGGCGCATTGCGCGCGCTGCCGCGTGCCGGCGTGGCGCGCCGTTTCGGTGCCGCCTTGCTGGAGGCGCTGGACCAGGCCTACGGCGAGCGCCCGGCCGCATACGACTGGTGCCGGCTGCCGCCCGTGTTCGACCAGAACCTGGAGCTGCCCGCCATCGCCACCGCCGCGCCCGAGCTGCTGTGGACCGGCCAGCGCCTGCTGGACGCGCTGCACACCTGGCTGCGCGCGGGCCAGCGCGGTGTGCTGGCGCTGGAACTGGAGTGGACGCACGACCTGCGCCGGATCGACGGCCGCAGCCTGCCGCGCCTGGACCGCCTGCCCATCCGCACGGCCCGGCCCACCCAGGACATGGCACACCTGCGCCGGCTGTTGCTCGAGCACCTGCAGCACCGGCACCTGGCCGCGCCGGCCAACCACCTGCGCCTGCGCACGCTGGAGGTGGCGCCGCTGCCCAATGCCAGCGCCAGCCTGCTGCCCGAGGAGCGGCAGCAGGGCGAGCCCCTGCACGCGCTGGTCGAGCGCCTGGCCGCGCGCCTGGGCGCGGACCGCGTGCTGGTGCCCCGGCTCGTGGCCGACCACCGGCCCGAATGCATGCAGCGCTGGGTGCCCGCGCAGGAGGCGCAGCAGGGCGGCGCGCCGACCGCCGAGGAACTGGCGCCCGACGCCGCGCTGTACCCGGCCTGGCTGCTGCGCGAACCCTTGCCGCTGGACATGGACCGGCAGGGCCAACCCGTCTTCCATGGTCCGCTGCAGTTGCTGGCCAGGCCGCGCCGCGTGGATGGGGCGGGGTGGTGGGATCTGGACGCCGCCCAGCCCGCCATGCGCGACTACCGGCTGGCCCGCAGCGCGACAGGGGGCCTGCTGTGGCTGTACAGCGAGCGGCCGCACAGCGGCCAGGCCGAACCGCGCTGGTTCCTGCAGGGCGCCTATGCCTGATCCCTCGCGCAATGCCCAGGAGAAGGACGAAGAACGCGATCCCTGGCAATGGCCCTTGCCACAGCCCGTGTCCGACATGGCGGATCCGCTGGGCGATTACACCGAGCTGCATTGCATCAGCAACTTCAGCTTCCAGCGCGGCGCCTCGCACCCGGCCGAGCTCGTGGTGCGGGCCTACCGCCTGGGCTACCGCGGGCTGGCGCTGACCGACGAATGCTCCGTGGCCGGCGTGGTGCGTGCGTACATGGCGCTCAAGGACTACGAGACCATGCTGGAAGAGGCGGAGCAAAAGCACGGGCAGCGCTACAGGCGTGATTTCCGGTTCCTGCCCGGCAGCGAGTTCGCCTTGCCCGGTTGCCGCCTGGTGGTGTTGCCGCACGACCTCGTGGGCTGGGGCCAGCTGTGCGAACTGATCTCGCACGCGCGCCGGCACCAGCAGGTCGACAAGGGCGACTACCGCATCGGCTGGGACGACGACTGGGCCTCGCTGCGCAACTGCGAAATTCTCTGCGTGCCCGACCGCCACTCTGCGCCGGACCCGCTGCGACTGCGCGCCACCTTGCGCCGGCTGCATGCGCTGTTCGGCCGACGGCTGTGGCTGGCGGTCGAGCTCGCCGGCGCGGCCGACGACGCGCTGTGGCTGCGCCAACTGCGCCAGCTGTCCGCCTTGACCGGCGTGTCCCTGGTCGCGGCCGGCGGCGTGCTCATGCATGCGCGTGCGCGCAAGCCCCTGCACGACGTGCTGACGGCCGTGCGCCTGGGCAAGCCCGTGGCCGACTGCGGCTTCGCGCTCGAGCCCAATGCCGAGCGGCGGCTGCGCTCGCGCGTGACCTTGCGGCAGATCTATCCGCAAGAGCTGCTGGCGGCGACCGAGACGGTGCGCCAACGCTGCCAGTTCGACCTGAAGGAGATCGCCTACCACTACCCGCGAGAAGCACTCCCCCTGGGGCTCTCGCCCACCGAAGCCTTGCGTCGGCTGACCTATGCCGAGGCCGAGCGACTGCGCTATCCGGGTGGCATGCCCGAAGACATCCGGCACCAGGTCGAGACGGAGTTGAAACTCATCGCCGACTGCGAGTACGAAATGTTCTTCCTGACCGTGCACGACATCGTGCGCGAGGCGCGCCGCCTGGGCATCCTGTGCCAGGGCCGTGGCTCGGCCGCCAATTCGGTGGTCTGCTACTGCCTGGGCATCACCGCGGCTGACCCGCAGCTGTCGCACCCGCTGATGGAACGCTTCATCAGCAAGGAGCGCCGGAAAGATCCACCCGACATCGACGTCGACTTCGAGCACGAGCGCCGCGAGGAGGTGATCCAGTACATCTACCGGAAGTACGGCGCCGACCGTGCCGCCATCGCTGCCGTGGTCATCAGCTACCGGCGCCGCAGCGCGATCCGCGACGTGGGCGCGGCACTGGGCATTCCGGCCGCGCTCGTCGATGCCTTCGCCAAGGAGCACCACTGGTTCGACGCCGGTCTGATCGGCGAGCGCCTGCCGGTGCTGCTGGAGGCGCTCAAGATCGACATCGATCCGCGCCGCGTGCTGCAGTGGGTCGTGCTGGCAGAGCAGTTGCGCGGTTTTCCGCGCCACCTGAGCCAGCATGTGGGCGGCTTCGTGCTGACCGAAGGCCGGCTCACCAGCCTCGTGCCCATCGAGAAGGCCTCCATGAAGGACCGCTCGGTGATCCAGTGGGACAAGGACGACCTGGAGCGCATGGGCCTCATGAAGGTCGACGTGCTGGCGCTGGGCATGCTCACGGCACTGCGCCGCTGCCTGGACTTCGTGAACCCGCTGCGCGGCCGGCAATGGGACCTGTCCGGCATCCCCATCGAGGATGCCGAGACCTACGACATGATCTGCCAGGCCGACACGGTCGGCGTGTTCCAGATCGAGAGCCGCGCGCAGATGTCCATGCTGCCGCGGCTGAAGCCGCGCGTGTTCTACGACCTCGTGGTCGAGGTCGCCATCGTGCGGCCCGGGCCGATCGAAGGCGGCATGGTGCATCCCTACCTGAAGGCCCGCGCGCAACGTGACAAGGGTGAACCCATCCGTTACGAGAAACCCGCTCTGATCCCCGCCTTGGAGCGCACCCTGGGCGTGCCCATCTTTCAAGAGCAGGTCATGCAGTTGGCCGTCATCGCCGCCGGCTTCACCAACGGCGAAGCCGACCAACTGCGCCGCTCCATGGCCGCCTGGAAGAAGGAGGGCGACATCACGCCCTGGCGCAAGCGCTTGATCGACGGCATGGTGGCCAAGGAGTACAGCGAAGAATTCGCCGAGCGCATCTACAAGCAGGTCTGCGGCTTCGGCGAGTACGGCTTCCCCGAGAGCCACGCCTACAGCTTCGCCTTGCTGGCCTATGCCAGCAGCTGGTTCAAGTGCCACGAGCCGGCGGCCTTCCTGGCCGCGCTGCTGAACTCCCAGCCCATGGGCTTCTACCCGCCGTCCCAGCTCGTGCAGGACGCGCTTCGCCACGGCGTCGAAGTGCGCGCGGCCGACGTGTCCTACAGCGACTGGGACGCCGCGCTGGAAGATGCGCCCGGCATGCGCGCGCGGCCCGCACCAGAAGGCCAGCCCGCCGTGCGCCTGGGCCTGCGCCTGGTCAAGGCCTTCAACAAGCCGGCCGCCGAGCGCATCGTCGAAGCCCGCGCCGCCGGCCCCTTCGCCGACGTCGAAGACCTCTCGCTGCGCGCCGCGCTGGACCGGCGCGAACTCGACGCGCTGGCCGCGGCCGATGCCTTGCAATCCCTGGCCGGCCACCGCCGCCAGCAGGTCTGGGAAGCCGCCGCGCGCCACCGCGCGCCGGCCTTGCTGCGCGGCGCGCCCGTGCACGAGGCCCAACTGTCGCTGCTGCCGGCCAAGGAGGGCGAGGAGATCCTGTTCGACTACGACGCCACGGGCCTCACGCTGCGCCGCCACCCGCTGGCCCTGCTGCGCGAGCGCCTGGCGCGCTGGCGCATCCTGAATGCCGCGCAGTTGAACGAACTGCCGCACGGCCGGCGCGTGCGCGCCTGCGGCCTGGTCACGGTGCGCCAGCAGCCCGGCACGGCCAAGGAAACCATCTTCGTGACGCTGGAGGACGAGACCGGCCCGGTCAACGTGATCGTCTGGAAACGCGTGCGCGAGCAGCAGCGCGAACCGCTGCTCAAGGCGCGCCTGCTGGCCGTCGAGGGCCTGTGGCAGCGCGACGTGGACAGCGGCGGCCAGGTGCGCCACCTCGTGGCCGAGCGGCTGCGCGACCTCACACCCTGGCTGGGCCGGCTGGGGCAGCAGCGCAGCCGCAGCCGGGATTTCCATTGATTTGCGGAAACCCCGGACCCATCTGCTCGGTTAGCATCCGAAACATCTGTGTGACACCTTGCAGCGCGTCTTGACATGCCACTTGCCGGATCGCAAAAACTGACCGATGAGGTGGGCTACTGCGTTGCACGCATCGAGTGCGACACGCCCACTGGCGTGCAGTGCGGCACCGGCTTCTTCTTCGCCTTCCAGCTGGAGAACGGCAAGCGCAGCCCCTGCCTGATCACGAGCCGCCACGTGGTGCACGGCGCGCGCAGCGGCCGCTTCTTCATCACGCGCAAGGACGCCGATGGCCGGCTGCAGCCCCAGCAACCGCTGGAATGCCGCATCCCCGATTTCGAGGACAAGTGCCATCCGCACCCCGATCCCTCGATCGACCTGGTGCTGGTGTTCGCCGGTGCCAGCCTGCAGGCCATCAAGGCCGAAGGCAACGACTACCACATCACCTACCTGTCGCGTTCGGCCATCCTGCCGCGCGAGCAGCGCGCCGAGCTGGCCCACCTGGAAGCCGTCGCCGTGCTGGGCTATCCGCTGGGCCTGTGGGATCCGCAGCAGCTGCAACCCGTGGCGCGCCTGGGCATCACGGCCACCCACGCCGACCTGCCGTATGGCGGTGCGCCGCAGTTCCTGGTCGACGCCCCCTGCCACCCCGGCATGGGCGGCGCGCCGGTGTTCCTGTGCACGCCGGCCACCGCAGGCGAGGGGAGCATGCCAGCGCAGCGCTCGCCCGGCGTGGCCCTGCTGGGCGTGCTCTATGCACAGCGCCATGCCCACTTGCAGGGCGAGACGGGGGTCGAACCGCTGGTCGGCCGCATGCGTGCCGGCCGGCCCGTGCCACCGACGCCTCTGCCGGGCCCGGCGCCGCTGGGCGCGGTGCTCAGCACCGACAAGATCCTGGATTTCGAGCCGCTGGTGCGGGCGATGATCCACGGCTACATCAGCAAGTACTGAACCAGGGGTCGGTGCGGCCTCCATGGCCGGCATGGTGCCCAGGACGCGCCTTGCAGAGCGCAGCAGGTTTCGGCGGACCTACAATGAGGGAATAAGAATTCTTCTCATCCAGTGAATCCGCACCAGCCCCTGATCCAGTTCTACCAGCAGCACCACAGCTGGCTGCGCGGCTGGCTGCAGCGCCGGCTCGGGCATGCGGGCGATGCGGCCGACTTCGCGCACGACACCTACCTGCGCGTGATCGAATCGCGCACCGCGCTGGAGGACATCCGTGAGCCGCGCGCCTTCCTGACCACTGTGGCGCGGCGCGTCATGGTCAGCCACCTGCGCCGGCGCGAGGTCGAGCGTGCCTACCTCGACGCGCTGGCCCACCTGCCCGAGAACCTCGCACCCTCTCCCGAGGAGCGTGCCATCGTGCTGGAGACGCTGCTGGAGATCGACCGCATCCTGGACGGCCTGCCGGCCAAGGTGCGCCAGGCCTTCCTGTGGGCCCAGCTCGACGGCCTGTCCTATGCCGAGATCGCCGAGCGGCTGGGCGTCTCGCTGAGCTCGGTCAAGCAGTACATGGCGCGCGCCATCCGCCAGTGCTATTTCCCACAGAGCGCGGCATGACGGGGGCCACCCTGCTGCCGGCGGCCGTGGTCGATGCCGCCGTCGAATGGCTGGTGCACCTGTGGTCGGGCGAGGCGACCGAGGCCAGCCGTGCGCAATGGCGGCGCTGGCGTGCCGCGGACCCGTTGCACGAGCAGGCCTGGCGCCATGTCGAAACCACCGATGCGCGCTGGCGCACGGGCGCACCGGGCCTTTCCGCCGCCCTGGCCGGTCGGCCGGTGGCCCCGCAACGGCGCCGTGCGTTGGGCGGCATGGCCGCGCTGGCCGTGGCCGGCCTGGCGGTCTATGCCGGCCGCGAGCAGATGGCCACGCGCGGCTGGCTGGCCGAGGTGCGCACCGCCAAGGGCGAGCAGCGCCGGTTGCAGCTGCCAGACGGCACCCAGTTGCTGCTGAACACCGCCACCGCGCTCGACATCGATTTCAGCCCCACGCTGCGCCGGCTGCGCCTGCACAGTGGCGAACTGTTGATCGCCACCGCGCCAGACACCCAGGTCCTGAGGCGTCCCTTCGTGGTCGACACGCCGGCCGGCCGTGCCCAGGCGCTCGGCACGCGCTTCACGGTGCGCCACGACGCCGACGGCCCGCACGCCCAGGCCACCCGGGTCGCCGTGTTCGAGGGCGCGGTGGAACTGCGCGGCGCGGCCTCCGTGCTGCGCATCGGCGCCGGCCAGGCCGCCCGGCTGCAAGCCGATGGCATGGCCGCCGAAGCGCTGCCACCGCCGCCCGCGCCGGCCTGGGCCGACGGCGTGCTGGTGGCCTCCGACATGCGGCTGGACGCCTTCGTGGACGAGCTGCGCCGCTACCGGCCCGGCCTCATCCAGCTGGCGCCAGAGGTGGCCGGCCTGCGCCTGTCGGGTGTGTTCCCGCTGGCCGACACCGACCGCATCCTGCAGGCCCTGGTGCAGGTGCTGCCGGTGCAGGTGCGCGTGCCCGTGCGCTACTGGGTGCGCATCGGGCCTGCCTGAGGTCTGCACCTTTTCGCGCCTCGCGCGACAAGGAGGGGAGAGCCACCTTTTCCTCCTCCTTTCCCGAGCACCATGCACGCATTTCCCGCCACCACGCTTTCCGCCGCACTCGCGGCCTTCTGCGCCATCGCCGGCCCGCTGGCCACACCTGCCGCACGGGCCCAGACCGCCGCGGCCCAGCCCGTGGCCTACAGCATCCCGGCCGGCCCGCTCGATGCCGCGCTGACCGCCTTCGCGCGCAGCTCCGGTGTGCTGCTGGCCTACCAGCCCGAACTGGTGCGCGGCCTGGCCAGCTCCGGCGTGCAAGGCAGCCTGCCGCCCACGCAGGCCCTGGCCACGCTGCTGGCCGGCACCGGCCTGCAGGCGGTGGTGGCCGAGAACGGCACCTGGACGCTGCGCCGCGCCGCCGAGCCCGCAGCCGCCGCGCGCCCGGCCGCCACCGCCACCGGCGCCGCCGGCGTGGCACTGCCCGAAGTCCGCGTGACGGCCCAGGCCGAACGCGACGGCCGCACCGAAGGCACCGAGAGCTACACCGCCGCCGGCCCCAGCGGCGCCGCCACGGGCCTGGCGCTCACGCTGCGCGAGACGCCGCAGTCGGTCAGCGTCATGACGCGCCAGCGCATGGACGACTTCCACCTGGAAACGCTGGCCGACGTGCTGGTGCAGACGCCCGGCGTCACCGTGAGCCGGCAGGCCGACATGACCACCTTCAACGTGCGCGGCTCCACGGCGAACCTGAAGATCGACGGCAACCGGCTGCTGTCCAGCGGCTGGGGCTGGAACAGCCACATCATGTATTCGCTGGACGACATGGCCGAGATCGACCGCGTCGAGGTGCTCAAGGGCTCGTCGGGCCTGGTCAACGGCGATGGCGCCTACGGCGGTACCGTCAACCTGGTCCGCAAGCGGCCCACGCGCGAGTTCCAGGCCAGCGCCAAGGTCGGCGTGGGCAGCCGGAACACCTACCGCGCCGACGCCGACATCAGCGGCCCACTCAACGCCGCCGGCACGCTGCGCGGGCGACTGGTGGCCGCGCACAAGGACGCGGACTCCTTCCGCGACCGCCAGCACAACCGCAACAGCACGGTGTACGGCACGCTGGAGGCCGATCTCACGCCCGACACCGTGCTCGGCGTGGGCCTGACCTACAAGGAGCGCACGCTGCGCGGCGCCGCCGGCACCACGCCGATCCAGGCCTTCTCGGGCGATGGCGTGGCCGTGGCGCGCATGCCGCGCTCCTACAACAACGGCGCTTCCTGGGCCGGCTACGACCAGGAGTCGCTGGGCCTGTTCGCGCGGCTGGAGCACCGCTTCGCCGGCGGCTGGTCGGCCCGGCTGCAGCTGGCGCGCGACACCGTGCAGACGCCCGACATGCGCATCGGCTACCTGCGCTACGCGCTGCCGGGCCAGGTGCAATACAACCGCTACACCGACATCCACGACCGCAACGACAGCCTCAGCCTGGACGTGCAGGGCCCGTTCCAGCTGTTCGGCCGCCAGCACGACCTGCTCGTGGGCATCGGCAACACACGCGCGCGCACCACGCTGCTGCGCGGCAGCAGCCTGAACGCCACGCTGGCCGCGGCCGGCGTCACCTACGCCGGTGGTGGCGCCGGCATCGCCGAACCGGACTGGAACAGCCTGTCCTATTCCAACGACCTGTTCAGCCGCAGGAACCGCTACGCCTACGCCACCAGCCGCTTCAACCTGGCCGACCCGGTCAAGCTCATCGTCGGCGCACGCGTGACCGACTACGACCAGAACGACGTGACCGACATCGGTTGGTACAACTACCAGATGCACGAACGCGGCGTGGTCACGCCCTACGCCGGCCTGGTCGTCGACGTGGCGCGCGACATCTCGGTCTACGGCAGCTACGCCAGCATCTTTTCGGCGCAGAGCGCCAAGGACGCATCCGAACGCGCGCTGCCCCCGGAAGAGGGCAAGACCTTCGAGATCGGCGCCAAGGGCGAGTTCTTCGACAAGCGCCTGAACGCCAGCCTGGCCTACTTCTGGATGCGCACCGACAACACCGCCGAGGAGGTGGGCCTGAACGACAACGGCGAGAGCATCTACCGGGCCGTGGACGGCGTGATCCGGCGCGGCTACGAGCTCGAACTCTCGGGCGAACTCGCGCGCGGCTGGCAGGCCCAGGGCAGCTACGTGCAGAACGACAGCAGCCTGAGCAGCACCTCCACCACGCCCAGGCACCAGTTCAAACTCGGCAGCAGCTACCGCTTCGCGGGCGGCGCGCTGCAAGGCCTCACGCTGGGCGGCGGCATGCGCTGGCAGAGCGCTATCTCCACCAGCCGCGGCGCGGCCACGCTGCGCCAGGACGCCTACTGGCTGTTCGACCTCATGGCCCGCTACCAGATCGACCGCCACCTGAGCGTCACGCTCAACGTGGACAACGCCTTCGACAGGAAGTACTTCTCGGGCGTCACCAACTTCACGAGCCAGGGCCTGTTCTACACCTGGGGCGCGCCGCGCAGCGTGAACCTTGGCGTGCGCTACGACTTCTGAGTCGCCAGGCGCGGGCGCTGCCGGCGCAACGAGAGGATGAGAATAGTTCTCGATAGAATGCGCCGCATCCATGAAGCGCGAACCGGCCACCATGCCGCCAGCGGACGGCATGGCGGCCGACTGGTCGCCGGTGCCGGCTGGCCTGGCCAGCCTCTACCGGCGTTGGCGTTTGCCGCTGGTGCGCCTGTTGCAGGGCCGCCTGGGCAGCCGCGCCGACGCCGAGGACCTGGCGCAGCAGGTGTTCGTGCGCATGGCCGCCACCGGCCGCATGCCGCTGGCCGGCAAGGAGCAGGCCTACCTGGCCCGCTCGGCCACCCATGCCGACATCGACGCGTGGCGCCGGCGCGGCGGCACGCAGGCCCTTGAACTGGTCTCGGCGCAGGACTGCGGCGACGCGCTGCAGTCCCTGCCGGCCGATGCGGCCAGCGACCCGCTGGACACCGCCCACCACCGCCAGCAGCTGGCCCGGCTCGATGCCGCGCTGGCCGAGCTGCCCGCGCGCCAGCGCGAAGCCTTCACGCTGCATGCCGTGGAGGGCCTGACGCAGGAGGACGTGGCGCAGCGCATGGGCATCTCGCTGCGCATGGTGTCGCGCCACATCGGCCGCGCGCAGGCGCATTGCGCGCTGCGGCTGCGCCATGGGCCGGTTGTGCCAACGTCGAAACCGTCCACGCGCCGCACGACCCTGGCCCGCGGCGCGGTACTGGGGCTGCTGGGCTGCCTGGCGCTGGGCGGCGGCTGGCACGCCTGGAACGGGGCGCCGCCGCAGCGCCTGCACTTCGCCACCGGCCCGCACGAGACACGCGAGGTGACGCTGCCCGATGGTTCGCAGGTGGCGCTGAACATAGGCAGCCGGCTGGAGGTGCGCTACGAGCCGCGCCGGCGCGTGCTGACCCTGGCGCAGGGCGAGGCCTTCTTCCGCGTGGCGCCGGACCCGCAGCGCCCCTTCAGCGTCGATGCCGGGCACAGCCGCGTGACCGTGGTCGGCACCGCCTTCAACCTGCGCGCAGCGCCCGCGACGCTGGTGCTGCAGGTGCAGCAGGGCCAGGTCGAGCTGCGGCCCGACCTGCGTGCGGCCCAGGGTCCCGTGCTGCGGCTGGGCCCGGGCGCCGGCATCGCGGTGGACATCGCCACCGGCCGGCACCAGGCCGTGCCGGCGCCGGTCCAGACGGTGGGCGACTGGCGCAGCGGACACCTGCGCCTGCAGCGCATGCCGCTAGGCGAGGTGGCCCAGGAACTGGCCCGCTACCTGGGCCGGCCCGTGCGGCTGGCCAGCCCGGAACTGGCGCAGCTGCCGGTGTCGGGCTACCTGGCCACCGCAGCGCCCGAGGGCTTCCTGGAACTGCTGCCCGACCTGGTGCCCGTGCGCGTGCACCGCGAGGCCGGTGGCTGGACGATCACCCAGCGCTGAATTTTTTTGGTGCGCAGGTTCGTGTTGCGCGCCGATCGCGCGTCTTTCACAGCAACGGCCGGAATTTCCCGGCCGTCCGGCTGCCAGCCACCTGCCCCGGACCACCGGGGCCCAGCCAACGGCCGCACACCCGCGGCGCGCTCAGCGCGCCGCCATGGCAACCACAGGATGTGCAGATGCGGACACGCAGGATGGGGGGCGCGCGCGGGCGCGCGATGGAGCAGGCGGGCACGGCCCGGGGACCGTCGGCAGCGCTGCTGCTGACCGGCGCGCTGGCCGTGCTGGCGGCACCGCAGGCGCGGGCGCAGCAGCCGGCGCAGTTCGAGATCGCGGCCCAGCCGCTGGCGGTGGCGCTCGGTGCCTTCGGCCGGCAGGCGGGGGCGCAGCTGTTGTTCGACGAGGTCGAAGTGGCCGGGCGCCGCGGCCAGGCGGTGCAGGGTCTGCTGCTGCCGCGCGAGGCGTTGGCACGGCTGCTGGCCGGCAGCGGCATGGCCATTGCCAGCGAGCGTGCTGGCGGCTTCGTGCTGAAGGCGGTGGCACCGCCGCCGGCCGAGGGTGCGTCCGGTGCGGTGCTGGCCCCGGTCACGGTCAAGGCACAGGCGCTGGCCGACGGCACCACCGAGCGCAGCGGCAGCTACACCACGCGCTCCACCGCCACCGCCACGGGCCTGCCGCTGTCGATCCGCGAAACGCCGCAGTCCGTCAGCGTCATCACGCGCCAGCGCATGGAAGACCAGGGCCTGACCCAGCTGACCGACGTGGCGGCCCAGACCGCCGGCCTGGTCGTGGCCCAGGGCGGCAACGTCGGCTCGGACAGCTCGCCGATCTACTCGCGCGGCTTTGCGGTCGACAACTACATGGTCGACGGCATCAAGATGCTGGAGAGCTACTCCAGCATCTTCCAAAGCCAGGACATGGCCTTGTACGACCGCGTGGAGATCGTGCGCGGCGCCACCGGCCTCATGAACGGCTCCGGCACGGCCAGCGCCGCGATCAACATGGTGCGCAAGAAGCCGACGCGCGCGTTCCAGGCCTCGGCCCGGGTGGAGGCCGGTTCCTGGGACCACTACCGCGCCGACCTGGACGTGGGCGGCCCGCTGAACGCCGCCGGCAGCCTGCGCGGCCGCCTGGTCGCGGCGAAGCAGGACGCCAAGTCCTACATCGACCGGCTGCAGGAAGACCGCACCGTGCTGTATGGCGTGCTGGAGGCCGATCTGGCGCCGCACACGCTGCTGCGCGCCGGCCTGAGCGAGCAGCGCCACGACTCCACCGGCCATGCCCGAGGCGGCCTGCCGGCCTACTACAGCGACGGCACGCGCACGCACTGGGCCCGCTCCGACTCGGCGGCGCCGGGCTGGTCGTACTCCAAGCGCCACAGCACCTCGGGCTTCGTCGCGCTGGACCGCGCGTTCGACAACGGCTGGGAGCTCCAGGCCACGGCCATGCGCACCGTCACCTTCTCCGATGAACTGGTCGGCTACGCCAGCGCCGGCAACCCGGTGCGCGAGACCGGGGCCGGCGTGGGCATCTGGGCCACCCACTGGGAGTACAAGCCGCGCCAGAACGTGCTGGCGTTGCAGGCCAAGGGCAGCTTCGGCCTGTTCGGCCGCGAACACGATCTGGTGGTGGGCGCCACGCACGCACGCACCCAGCGGCACAGCCCGTCCTACACCAACTGGACCCATGCCGGCTGGAGCAACGCCATCGACAACATCTACACCTGGGACGGCAGCAGCCCCGCGGCGCCGCCCAACCCGGCCGTCGGCACCAACGCCATGGACGAGCGCAGCAACAGCGCCTTCGCCTCGGTGCGGCTGCGCGCCACGGATGCGCTGTCGCTGATCGCTGGCGCGCGCGTGACCGATTGGCGCCGCGGCACGGCGAGCACCAGCAACCGCACGGGCGTGACGACCACCACCTTGCTGCGCGAGACCGGCGAGGTGATCCCCTATGCCGGCGTGGTGTTCGACATCGACGCGCACTGGTCGGCCTACGCCAGCTACACCACGATCTTCCAGGCGCAGAGCCAGAAGACCGTGGACGGCAGGTACCTGGACCCGCTGATGGGCAACAGCCGCGAACTGGGCATCAAGGGCGCCTTCTTCGACGACCGCCTGAACGTCTCGGCCGCGGTCTACGAGACGCAGGAGGACAACAAGGCCATCGCCATCACCGACAGCTTCGCGCCCGATGGCTCGCAGGCCTATGAAGCCACGTCCGGCACCAAGAGCCGCGGCTTCGAGCTCGAGCTAGCCGGCCAGCTCGCGCGCGGCTGGGAGGTCTCCACCAGCTTCGCGCGCAACCAGACGCGCGACCGCCTGGGCGCCCCGCTCAACACCAACGTGCCGCAGAGCGTGGCCAAGCTGTACACCTCGTACCGCCTGCCGGGCGTGGGCAACGGCCTGGTGGTCGGCGGCGGGCTGCGCTGGCAGAACCAGATCTACACCGACAACCTGGGGCCGGCGCGGACGCGCTTCGTCCAGGGCGCGTATGCCGTGGTCGACCTGATGGCGCGCTATGCGGTCACGCCCAAGCTGCAGGTCTCGGTCAACCTGCAGAACCTGTTCGACAAGTGGTACTACATGAGCACCGGCAACAGCTACTACGGCGCGCCGCGCTCGGTGCGCGTGGCATTGGACCTGCGCTACTGAGGGCAAGCCGGCGGCGGTGCCGCATGCGCTGCCCATAATGCCCCGCATGCAAGCACCATCTCCTGCCGGCGCGCGCCCGCGCGTCGTCATCGTCGGCTGCGGCTTCGGCGGCCTGGAAGCCGCGCGTGCGCTGGCCGGCGCGCCGGTCGACGTGACCGTGGTCGAGAAGACCAACCACCACCTGTTCCAGCCGCTGCTCTACCAGGTGGCCACGGCCGGCCTGGCCGCGCCCTCGATCGCGGCCCCGGCGCGGCTGCTGTTCCGGCGCCAGCCCAACGTGACCACGCTGCTCGGCGAGGTCACCGGCATCGACGCCGCGGCGCGCAGCGTGCAGCTGGCCGATGGCGAGCGCCTGGCCTACGACCACCTGATCGTGGCGGCCGGCGCCACGCACAGCTACTTCGGCCACGGCGACTGGGCCGTGCATGCGCCCGGACTCAAGACGCTGGCCGATGCCTTCGAGATCCGCCGCCGCGTGCTGCTGGCCTTCGAGGCGGCCGAGCGCGAGCACGATCCGGCCCGGCGCCGCGCGCTGCTGACCTTCGTCGTGATCGGCGCTGGGCCCACGGGCGTGGAGATGGCCGGCACGCTGGCCGAGATCGCGCGCCACACGCTGACCGGCGAGTTCCGACGCATCACGCCGGCCGATGCCGAGGTGCTGCTGGTGGAGGGCGGCGCGCGCGTGCTGCAGGCCATGCCGCCCGCGTTGAGCGAACGTGCACGCGAACAGCTGCAGGCCCTGGGCGTGCGCGTGCGGCTGGCGGCGCTCGTCACGCGCATCGACGCCGAGGGGCTGGACATCACACTGGACGCCAACATGCCGCAGGCACGCACCGAGCGCATCGCCAGCCGCTGCATCACCTGGGCGGCCGGGGTCGCCGCCTCGCCGCTGGGCCGGCTGGTCGCCGAGGCCACGGGCGCGAGCCTGGACCGCGCCGGCCGCGTGCAGGTGGGGCCCGACCTGAGCCTGCCCGGCCACGCCGAGATCAGCGTAGTCGGCGACCTGGCCGCCGCCATGAGCCATATGCCGGGCCAGCCGCCCAAGCCCGTGCCGGGCGTCTCACCGGGCGCCAAGCAGATGGGGCGCTGCGCGGCGGCCAACGTGCTGGCACGCATTGCGGGCCGGGCCACGCAGCCCTTTCGCTACCGCGACTGGGGCAACCTCGCGACCATCGGCCGCCATTCGGCCGTGGCCGACGTGCCCACGCCGTTCGGCCCGCTGCGTTTCTCGGGCTACTTTGCCTGGCTGTTCTGGCTGTTCGTGCACATCTTCTTCTTGATCGGCTTTCGCAACCGGCTCATCGTGCTGATGGACTGGGCCAGCGCCTACTGGACCTTCCGCCGCCACGCACGCGTGGTGCACGACGTGCAGGCGCCGCCAGCGCCGCCAGTGCCACCGAGGTAGCGCATCAGCCGACGCCGGCCAGCAGCCGCGCCACGGCCGCCAGCACCGGCTGCGGCTGCTCGCGGTGCGGCACATGGCCGCAGCCGGGCAGCAGCAGCGTCTCGGCCGTGCCGGCCACGCTGGCCGCGATGCGGCGCGGGTGCACGAGCGAGCCGTACGCGTCGTCCTCGCCATGGATGGCCAGCACCGGGCAGCGCACGGCCGGCAGCACGGCGTGGATGGACCAGTCGGCGAAGGCGGGCGACAGCCAGGTCTCGGTCCAGGCGGCGAGCACCCAGCGCGCCTTGTCGCCGTGGTAGCGGGCCAGGCGCTCGATCTGGCCGGGCTCGGTGAACTGCGCCTTGGCCACGCGGATGCCTTCGAGCGTGCGGTCCTCGGCAAAGGTCTGCGCCGACTCGGTGACGAGCGCCGTGCAGCGCTCGCCGAACGCGGCCGCCGTCTCCACGGCCATGGCACCGCCCACGCTGTGGCCGAAGGCCACGAAGCGCGCCAGGCCCAGTTGCTCGGCGAGGGCCGGCACATTGGCCTGCGCCTCGTGGCGCACGAAGGCCGGCGTCAGCGTCTCGCTGCAGGCATCGGACTGGCCGAAGCCGAGCCGGTCGTAGGCCACCACGCGCCGACCCGCCGCCTGCGCCAGCGCGGCCGGGAAGTCGCGCCACAGCGCCACGCTGCCCAGCGAGTCGTGGAACAGCAGCACGGGCGCGGTGTCGGCAGCGGCGCCCTCGGGCGTCCAGCTGCGCGCGAACAGCCGGCCGGCCGGCGTGGCGACCAGGTGATCCGATGTCGTCATGCGGGATCGCGCACGTCGGCCACCGGGTTGGCGCCGAAGTCGGGCCGCGCCAGGTAGGCCAGCACGCGCGCCGCCGCCTCTTCGGGCGAGGTCAGCTGCCCGCCCGCATGCATCTTCGCGAAGTTGCCCTGGTCCGGGAAGCGCGCCACGTCGGCGCCGCGCAGCTGGGCCTGCATGTCGGTGTCGATCACGCCGGGCGCGAGCGAGCAGACCTTGGCGCCGTTCGGCCGCGCCGCCTCGTCCAGCGCCATGCAGCGCGTGAAGTGGTCCATGCCGGCCTTGGCCGCGCAGTAGGCCGACTGCGAGGCCTGGGCGCGCCGGCCCAGGCCGGAGGAGATGTTGAGCACGCGGCGCTGGCCGCTCCAGCCGCCCGTGGCGCCCAGGAAGGCCGCGCACAGCTGCATCGGCGCCTCCAGCCCCACGCGCAGGGCGCGCGCCAGGTCGGCCGGGTCGGAGTCGCTGAGCGGCACCAGCGCGGGGATCACGCCCGCGTTGTTGATCAGCGTGGCACTGGCCCAGCGCGCGCCGTGGTGGCCGCTGAGCCAGTGGTCCAGCCGCGCAGCCACGGCCGCGCCGTCGGCCAGGTCGGCCTGCCATTGCGTGCACTGGGCGCCGCCGGCCTGGGCCAGTTCGGCGTTGGCCTGGCGCGCGATGCACAGCAGGTGCTGGCCTTCCTGCAGCAGCTGCCGGGCCATGGCCAGGCCCATGCCGCGCGAGGCGCCGGTCAGGATGGTGAGGTGGGAGGAGGTGGTCATGGCAGGGTCGGGAGCGGGGAGGCGGCCATGTTAGGCCAGCGCGGGCGCGACACCTGCGCGGGCGGCCCGGGGCGACACTGCGCGGTGACAAGACACCAAGGAGACACACCATGCCGACATTCCGCCGCCAACTGCTCGCCGCCGCTGCCCTGGCCCTCGGCGCGGCCGCCGCGCCGCCCGCCTTCGCGCAGGCCTGGCCCGAGCGGCCGGTCCAGCTGGTCATCCCGTACCCGCCCGGCGGCAGCGCCGACCTCGTGGCCCGGCCGCTGTCGATCAAGCTGCAGGAGCGCCTGGGCCAGCCCGTGGTGCTGGAGTACAAGCCCGGCGCAGGCGGCACGCTGGCCTCGCAGTACGCCGCGCGCGCCAGGCCCGACGGATACACCTTCATCATGGTGCTGGCCGCGCACGCCATCAACGCCAGCCTGTACCCCAGGCTGCCCTACGACACGCGCAAGGACTTCGCCCCGGTCTCGCTGGTGGCCAACCTGCCGCTGCTGGTCACGGGCAGCAGTTCGCTGAAGGCGCGCACGGTGCCCGAGCTCATCGCCGAGGCCAAGGCCCACCCTGGCAAAGTGACCTTCGCTTCGGCCGGCAACGGCAACACCAGCCACCTGGCGGCCGAGTACTTCAGCACGGCGGCCGGTGTGAAGATGACGCACGTGCCCTACAAGGGCAGCGCGCCCATGGTCAACGCGCTGCTGGGCGGCGAGGTGAACCTGGCCTTCGACAGCGCCTCGACGTCGCTGCCGCATGTGAAGGCCGGCAAGCTGCATGCGCTGGCCGTGACCGGCGAGCGCCGCATGCCCATGCTGCCGGAGGTGCCGACCATGCAGGAGCTCGGCGTGCCCCACTTCGTGGTGAACGGCTGGTACGCCATCCTCGCGCCAGCGGGCACGCCGGCCGAGATCACCGAGCGGCTGAGCCGCGAGATCGCCACCGTGGTGGCCCAGCCCGAGATCCGCGCCCAGCTGGAGGCCAGCGGTTACCAGCTGGTCGGGTCCACGCCAGCCGCGCTGGGCGCGCACATCGACGCCGAACTCACGCGCTGGGCGAAGGTGGTCAAGGACTCGGGCGCGCGTGTGGATTGAGGCCCGCGGCGGACAGGGGCAGGCTCAGCCCGGCCTCTTCTGCGCCGCGCCCCGGCGCGCCTGCTTGACCTCGTACATCAGCGCGTCGGCAGCCTGCAACGCTGCCTCGACATCCAGCGTGCCCGGCAGCACACCCAGCACGCCCACGCTGGCGCCGGGGTAGTGCAGCTTGAGCTTGTCGAGCCGGTACTCGCCCGCCGTGGCCTGCAGCACGCGCAGCTGGAAGGCGTCGCGCGCGGCGGGCAGGTCCTCGGGCCGGTCCGGCCCCAGGCCGACGACCACGAACTCGTCGCCGCCCCAGCGCGCGGCCAGGTCTTCCTTGCGCTGCACCGCGCGCAAACGGTCCGCCAGCGCCACGAGGAACTGGTCGCCGGCGTCGTGGCCATGCCGGTCGTTGATGGCCTTGAAGCCGTCCAGGTCGATGAAGGCCACCAGCACCGGCGTGCCCTGCCGTACGCCCAGCGCCAGCAGGCGCTTGAGTTCCTGCTTGAGCGCACGCCGGTTGGCCAGCTGGGTCAGCGGGTCGGTGGTGGCCAGCGCGGTCAGGCGGGCGTTGGCATGCAGGAGCTTTTGCAGCAGTTCCTCGCGTTCCACCTGCTGCGCGATCAGCTTGGAAAACAGTGCCAGCATGCGCTGCGCCTGGGGCGGCAGCTCGTGCCGTGTCGCGCTGGCGGCGCACAGGGTGCCGTACAGCGCCCCGTCGGCCTTGTGCACGGGCGTGCTGAGGTAGGTCTGGATGCCGAGCTCGCGCGCCGCGGCGGAGTCGCCCCAGCGTTGGTCCACGTCGTTGGCGAAGGGCTGGTTCGCGTCCAGCGCGCGCTTGCACAGCGTGTCGCCCCACGGCACGGACAGTCCCTCGGGCAGCTGCATCGTGCCGACGTTGCGCGCGTACAGGATCTCCTGCACGCTGTGCTGCAGGTCCACCGTCGTGAGGTAGGTCGACTCCATGCCCGTGACCGACTCCAGCATTTCCAGCAGCGGCCGCGTGAGCTCTTCCAGCGTGCGGGCCGAGGTGACGGTGACGGAAAGCTGGTCGATCAGGTTGTCCATGGGAACGTTCTTGGTTTGTTGTTGCGCACGGGCGCAGAGTCTAGACAAGCATGCCGGCGGCACGGAAACCGTGTGTGTCCATTCCTGTCAGCTTCTACAGGTGGATCGCCGCGGGCCTGCGCAACAGTTCCGTGCGACGGGAAGCCGGGGGCGGCGCATCGCAGCGCGTGCGCCCCTTCGCGCGGCCGTTCGGGTTGCCGGCCGGGTCTCAATCCTGCAGCACCGGCACCTGCAGCCCGAGCTTGAGGCACCCCAGTGCCACCGAGGTGCGAAAGCGGCGCACGTTCTCGTCGCCGCGCAGCAACCGCTCGACCAGCGCGTCGTAGTCGGCCATCGAGGCCGCGGTGACGACCAGCAGGTAGTCGGCCTCGCCCGTGATGGCGTAGCACTGCTGCACGGCGGGTTCGGCCGCGATGCGCGCATGCAAGCCGGCCGTGCGCCGCGGGTGCTCGTCGTGCACATGCACCTCCACCAGCAGCGTGAGCGGGCGGCCGAGCCTGGCGGCGTCGAGCTGGGCCGCCTCTGTGCGGATCACGCCGGTCTCGCGCAGGCGCTGGATGCGCCGCTGCACGGCCGGGGCCGACAGGTGCACCGCCTGCGCGATGAGGCGCTGCGGCACGGTGTTGTCGCGCTGCAGGATGTCCAGGATCGCGAGGTCGAAGCTGTCCAGGGCGTTGGCTGCTTTTGCGGGCATGGGTGTGAGCGAAAGTTGCGTTCGACGGGCCAAATCCAAGTCAGAACCAGAGGCCTGGCGCAATACATTCTCGCGAATGTCTTCGCACCGCCCCCTTGCCGCTTCCTCTTTCTGGTTTCCCTTCCTGGCCATCCTTGGCGCCGTCGGTTTCCTGGGCATCGGCACCTCCTGGGCCAAGACCAGCCTGTTCCCGCTGGTGGGCGCGCAGGGCACGACGGCCGTGCGCGTGGGCCTGTCGGCCGTGGTGCTGCTGCTGTTGTGGCGGCCCTGGCGGCGCCTGCCCGGCCGCGCCGACCTGCGCGTGATCGCTTGCTACGGCGTGGCGCTGGGCCTCATGAACCTGGCGTTCTACATGGCGCTGCGCACGCTGCCCTTCGGCGTGGCCGTGGCCATCGAGTTCTCGGGTCCGTTGGCGGTGGCGCTCTACGGCTCGCGCCGGCCGGTGGATTTCATCTGGGTGGCGCTGGCCGTGGCCGGGCTGGCGCTGCTGCTGCCGCTGGGGCACGGCGTCGACACGCTCGACCCGGTGGGGGTGGGCTTCGCGCTGCTGGCGGCGCTGTGCTGGGCCACCTACATCGTGTTCGGCAAGCGCGTGGGCCATGTGCCGGCGGGCCTGTCGGTGTCCCTGGGCCTGGCCGTGGCCGCACTGGTGGTGCTGCCGGTGGGCGTGGCGCATGCGGGCACGGCGCTGCTTTCGCTGCCGGTGCTGGGCATCGGCCTGGGCGTGGCCATCCTGTCCAGCGCGGTGCCGATCTCGCTGGAGATGCTGGCGCTGCAGCGGCTGCCCAAGCAGGCCTTCGGCATCATGATCAGCATGGAGCCGGCCGTGGCCGCCGTGCTGGCGCTGGTGCTCCTTGGCGAGCGGCTCAGCGCGGCGCAGTGGCTGGCGATCGCGCTGATCATGGCGGCCTCGATGGGCAGCGCCGCCACGGCCAGGCCGGCCGGCGCCAGGCGGGGAGCCCTGGCCGCGGCCAGCGCCCCGTGAACAGCGGCACGCGCCGTGACGCCATCGCAGCCACGCCTTCCTGGAAGTCCTCGGTGCCGAACTGGCGGTGCTGCTCGGCGCTCTCGGTCGCCACGGCCTGGCGGATCGCCTCGACCAGGCCGCTTCCTGCGCCATCAGCTGGTCGACCAGGCCCATGGCCAGCGCCTCCTCGCCGCCGACGCGCCCAAGCCCGGGTGGAAGCCGAGCCGGTGGGGGTGGGCCGAGATGGTGATGGCGCTGGGCACGCTGGGCGACTTCCAGCGCCGCGAGTCCGAGCGCTTCAGGCGGGTGGCCGACGCCGCCGGGATGGCGCCGCGCTGAGCGCGCCGGGGGCCACGCCGGCCAGCAGGTGCTGCACGAACAGCTGCGCGGCCGGTGCCAGCGCCTCGCCCGCCCGCAGGCACAGCACGAGCTGGCGCGCCGCCCAGTCCTCGGCCAGCGGCACGCGCTGCACGCCCGCGCTGCGGGCGCAGCGCACGGCCACCGCGCCCGGCACGATGCCCAGGCCGATGCCCTGGCCGACCAGCCGGCAGACCGATTCGAAGCTGCGCAGGCGCACGCGGTAGTCCAGGCGCCGGCCGATGCGGCGCGCATGCCGCGCCAGGTGGGCGTGGAAGGCGCTGTGCTCGGACAGGCCGACCAGCGGCGTGGCCGCCACCTCGGCCAGCGTGACACCGACCCGCCCGGCCCATGCATGGCCGCGCGGCACCACCAGCACCAACGGATCGGGCCACAGCGGATGCACCGAGAGCCCGACGAGGTCGGCCGCGTCCGAGGCCAGGCCGATGTCGCACAGGCCCAGGCGCAGCGCGTCGGCGATTTCCTCGCTGGGGCGCTCCTCCAGGTCCACCGAGATGCCGGGGTGGGCGGCCAGGAAGCCGCTCAGCACGCCGGGCAGGTGCTCGGCCATGGCCGAGGTGTTGCACAGCAGCCGCACCTGGCCCTGCAGGCCGGTGCCGTAGCGGCCCATGTCGGCCTGCAGCCGCTCGACCTGCAGCAGCAGCTGGCGCGCATGCAGCAGCAGGCTGTGGCCGGCCGGCGTGGGCTGCACGCCGCGCGGCACGCGCACCAGCAGTGGCACGCCCAGCGAATCCTCCATGGCGCGGATGCGCTCGCTGGCCGAGGCCAGCGTCATGTGGCTCGCCGCGGCGCCGCCCGTGATGGAGCCGGCCGCGTGCACGTGGGCGAACAGGCGCAGGTCGGTCAGGTCGAAGCGCATGCCCGCACGCTAGCACGCGGGCGCGGCCCGCGCCTCAGGCATTGCCTGAGCCGGGCTGCGCGCATGCCGGCTGGTGGGGCAGGGCGGCGCTGCGCAGAATCGGCGCCATGCTCCTGTCCGACAGCCTCGCCCGATCGCCGTTGCTGCTGCCCACGCTCGTGGCCGGCGTGTTCCTGCTGGCCGGCCTGGTCAAGGGCGTGGTGGGCATGGGACTGCCGACCGTGGCGCTGGGCCTGCTGGCGCTGTGGATGTCGCCGGCCGAGGCCGCGGCCCTGCTGATCTGGCCCTCGCTGCTCACCAACCTGTGGCAGATGCAGCCCTGGGGCCGGCTCGCCGCCATGCTGCGCCGGCTCTGGCCCATGCAGGCCGGCGTGGTGGCCGGCACGCTGAGTGGGGCCTGGGCTTTCGGTGGCTTGGGCGGTGCGTGGGCGCCGGTGGCGCTGGGTGGGGCGCTGGTGGTCTACGCGCTGTGGGGGCTGGCGGGGCGTCGGCTGTCGGTCGCACCCAGGGCCGAGCCGGTATGGGGCCCGCTGGTCGGCATCGCGACCGGCCTCGTGACCGCTGCCACGGGCGTGTTCGTGCTGCCGGCCGTGCCCTACCTGCAGGCGCTGCGCTGGAGCAGCGAGGAACTGATCCAGGCCATGGGCATCTCGTTCACGGTGTCCACGCTGGCACTGGCCGCGGGCCTGCGATTCGGCAGCGCCCAGGTGGACATGCCCTGGGGCCTGTCGCTGGCCATGCTGGTGCCGGCACTGGCGGGCATGGCCCTGGGCGCGGCGCTGCGGCGCCGGCTGTCACCGGCACTGTTCCGGCGCTGCTTCTTCCTGGGCCTGCTGGCGCTCGGCGCGCACATGCTGCTGCGCGGCTGAGCGCGCAGGATCAGGCCAGCGCCTTGCCGAAGGTCGCGAGCAATCGCGTCCAGGCGCGTTCGGACTGGGCCGCGTCGTAGACCCGCGTGTCGGGCGGGCACCAGCCATGGGCCGCCGGGTACACCTCCACTTCGGCCGGCAGCTTGGCGCTCTCGATCGCGGTGCGCAGCGTGGTCTTGGCCTCGGGTTCCTTGGCGTCGTCGTTCTCGGCCACCGCGATCAGGTAGTGCGCCTGCGTCTGGCCTACCAGGCGGTGCGGGCTGTCGGGCGCCTGCGTGACCATGGCCGCGCCATGGAAGCTCGCGACCGCGCCCACGCGGCCCGGCGCCACGGTGGCCGTGCGCACCGCGATGGGCCCGCCCATGCAGTAACCCGTGGTGCCGATCTTGCGCTTCTTGTCGACCTCGGGCTGGGCGTCGAGCCAGGCCACGAAGGTCTTGCCGTCGCTCAGGTGCATGGCCGGCGTCAGGGCCTGCATCAGCGGGCGCACTTCCTCGATCGGCGTCTGCCCACCCTGGGCCGCGGTGGGCGCCTTCTTCTGCCGGTAGAAGGGGTTGACCACCAGCACGCTGTAGCCCGACTCGGCCAGGCGCTTTCCCATCTGCCGGAAGGCGGGGCGCAGGCCGAACACGTCGGGCCAGACCAGCACGCCGGGCGCGCTGCCCGAGGTCGGGGCGACGAAGTACGCATCGCAGACACCATCGGGCGTGGTGATGCTGACCTCGCGTTCGGCCACGGCCGCGGCGTTGGCCACGGCGGGCAGCGCGGTCAGCAGGCCGGCGGAGGCGGCCCAGGCGCCGAAGTCGCGCCGGGTGTACTTGTGGAGCTCTTCCTGGTCGTTCAGATCGCACATGGTGGTTTCCTTTGCATTGGCTCGAAAAACAGCCGGGCTTATGCCACGGATCGGGATGACCGGCAACGCGGCAGGGCTTCAGGTCGGCGGCGTCGGCGCCTGCCGCCCGTTCATGTACTGGTTGGTCGTGAGTCCCATGGACACGTAGATGCTGGTCAGGCCCTCGATGCCCACGTCGGCCCGGCTGACCCAGTCCTCTGGCACGTAGAGCAGGCCGCCGCCCACGGGCACGGGCGCGGTCGGCACCAGCACGCCCAGGTAGCGACGGCCGCCGTCCATGACGACGGGCTCGGGCGTGCACAGCAGCGCCAGCACGGCGACCTTCTGGCTGTCGGCCGGCTGCGCCTCGGGATCCGGGCGGCCGCCGAAGTGCAGCCAGACCGGGCTCATGGAGCCCAGGCCGTCGCCGCTCTTGCGCGAGAACAGGTCGACCATGCGCTTGACCACGTCGTAGATGTTGCGCACCAGCGGAATGCGCTTCATGAGCCGGTCGACGATGCGCTGCAGGCCGCGTTGCAGCCCGGCCTCCACCAGCACCCCCAGCACGTAGATCGCAGCGCACAGCAGCAGCAGGCCCAGTGCGTAGCCGATGGATTCCGAGCGCGTGACGGAAAAGCCGATCGCCACCAGCACCGAGCCGAACAGGCTGGACGGGCCGAACCAGGCCGCCAGCAGCTGCCAGAACCAGCCCAGCAGCGTCAGCGTGGCGGCCAGCGGCAGCACGGCCAGCAGCCCGGTCAGGAACGGGCGGGCGAGGTGTTTGGACTGGGCCTGCAGGCGGGTGAGCATGGTGGTGTGGCGGCGACGGGTTGGTTGGCGGCGGGCGATGGTAAGCCCCCGGCGCTGCCGGCGAATGCCCGCAGCAGCAGCGGTGTCAGCCCGTGCATGTCGGCGAGCGCGGGGCCGCGCGGCGCCAGGCCCGCGCCGAAGCCGGCGTCCAGCAGGCGCTGGCGCAGCTGCGGATCGTGCGCGATCACGTGCACGGGCACGTCCCAGGAGCCCTGCTCGCCGCTCACGCCCGGGAAGGCCTGGTGGTCGCCCAGCACGATGGCGACCAGGCCTGGCGGTGCCAGCCGCTGCAGGTAGTCGCCCAGCCAGGCCCAGGTGCCGGCGATGGACTGCACATAGGCCGGCACCGGCGTGCGCAGCGAGACCGGCTCGTCCAGCGCCACGGCGAGCTGCGGCGCGGTGTAGGGCGCCGGGCCGGCGAGCCGCGTCCAGTCGGCCACGAAGGGCGCGAGCGGGCGGAACGGCGCGTGGCTGTCCAGCGTGGGAAAGACGACGAAGCGCGGTGCGCGCGGCTGGGGGGCGGCGAGTTCCTGCGCGTGCAGCAGCGCCATGGCGGCCTGGTCGGGCAGCCGCGCGGGGCCGAACAGCGGGCCGGTGTAGCCGATGCTGCGTGCATCAGCGATGCGGTCAAAGCCGAAGAAGCGGCCTTCGGGCCAGTCGCGCTGCAGACCCGGCATCCAGCCCACGGTGCGCCAGCCCTGGGCACCGAAGTGCTGCACCAGCGTGCGGCGCTGGCTGCTGAGCAGCAGCTCGTAGTCCAGCGGGTCGCGCGTGTCCACGCCCGTGAGCAAGGCGCCGTGGGCGAGCCAGGAGGCGCCCGCGAAGGTGGGCGAGCGCACGCGCGCCGACACGGCCCAGCGGCCGCTCGCGGCGATGGCATCGGCCAGCGCGGCACGCGGGGCGGCCAGCGCGGCGTCCTGCGCCGGCCGGTCCAGCGTGCTGACGCCGTAGGACTCGGAGAACAGCAGCAGCACGTCGGCGCCGTGCAGGCCTGCGAGGTCGCTGTCCCAGGCCGGGCTGGGCGTCAGGCGCTCGGCCGCAGCGTCGCGCGGCAGCAGCAGCGCCGTCAGTGCGAGCTGGCGCGCCAGCACGGGCGTGATGCTGCCGGCGAACCAGCGGTGCCGGTCCAGCCCCTGCACACCGTGCGCAGCGAACAAGGCCAGCAGCAGCACGCTGGCGCCCTGCGCCGCATGGCGCAGTGGCCGAACCGTGAGCGCGCTGGCCAGCATGCGCCAGCTGGCCAGCAGCAGCCGGTACAGCAGCCAGCAGGCCAGCGCGAGCGCCCCGGCGCCGGCCGCCACCTGCCAGCGCGCGGCGCCCTGGTCCGCCAGCACCTGGCCCAGGTGGCGGCCGTCCCAATAGACGTGCAGCGTGCGGCCGTACAGCGCGGCCGAGGTGATTTCGGCCAGCCGCACCACGGCCAGCACGGTGCAGGCCGCGGCCAGTGTGCGCAACAGGCGCGGCGGCAGGCGACCGCGCCAGGTGGCCCAGGCAGCGGCCAGCAGCAGCGCGATGCAGAGTTCGGGCGCGATGCGCGCCGTCAGCTGCGGCCAGGGCGAGGGCCCCGGATTGACCAGCGTCAGCAGCGCATTGAGCCCCAGCAGCGGGACGGCCAGCTGCAGCAGCGGCCAGGCCCGGCTCACTTGCGGACGGCCTCGAACTCGATCAGCAGCTGCACCTCGTCGCCGACCCAGCCGTTGGCCACGCCGTAGTCCATGCCGAAGGCGCTGCGCTTGAAGCTGCCGCGCGCCGACACGCCCATGGTGGGCACCTTGGTGATGGGCGAGGGTGCGCTCTTGTTCCAGGTGGCGGTGAGTGTGAGGGGCTGCCTGCGGCTCAGCAGTTCCAGCTCGCCGGCGATCTCGTACTGGCGTTCGCCCGTGCGCCTGCCGCCTGGCGCCGTGAAGACCATGCGCGGGAAGCTGGAGGCGTTGAGGAAGTCGCCGCCGCGCAAATGGCGGTCGCGGCCGTTGTGCTGGCTGGTCACGCTGTCGGTCTCGACCTCGATGCGCACCGCGCCGAGCTGGCCGCTGGCCTCGTCGAAGCTGTAGCTGCCGCTGGCCTTGCGGAACTGCCCCAGCACCTTGGCGTAGCCGATGTGCTCGACCAGGAAGGCCAGCGTCAGGTGGTCGGGGTCGATCTCGTAGCGCGCGCTCTGTGCGAAGGCTGGCAGGGCGGCGCAGAGCAGGCCGGCGCACAGGGCACGGCGCAGGCGGGCAGGGGCATGGGTCATGGGCGGGCCTCGGTGGTGTGCCGGCGTGCGAGCCAGGCGATGTCGACGGCAAAGGACCAGGCCAGCAAGGCCAGGCTGGCCGCGGCCAGCGCGGCCGACCAGTCGGGCGCGATGACCGGGCCCAGGCACACGATCAGCGCGACGATCTGCACCACGCAGACCGTCTTGCGCCGCCAGCTGGGCGGCAGCGGCGCCTCCAGCCAGGGCCACAGGCGCGCGGCCAGCACGAAGGCGTAGCGCATGCCGCCCGCGGCCAGCACCCAGGCGCCGGCCTTGCCGAACTGCAGCACCAGCGCGCTGAGCACGAGGATCAGCAGCGCGTCGGTCTCCATGTCGAAGCGCGCGCCGAAGGCGCTGGCCTGCCCGCGGGCGCGCGCCAGCGGCCCGTCGACGGCGTCGAGCACGGCTGTCAGCGTGGCCAGCAGCACGGCGCCCCAGGCCAGCGGGGGACGGGCCGCCAGCGGCTCGCCCAGCGCGGCGGCCAGCAAGGCGGCCAACGCCAGGCGCGCCAGCGTGATGGCATTGGCCGTGCCGAAGCGCCGGTGCGGCGCATGCTGGGCCAGGCCCTGCCAGACGCAGACCGCGCCGAGGCCGAACAGCACCAGCGCCTTGGGGATGTACCAGGCACCGAAACCGGCGAGCAGGCGCGCGGCGAGCGCTGCCGCCAGCAGCGCAAGCAGGGCACAGCCCAGCGCGAGCGCGGTGTCGCGCTGCAGGGCGGCACGGTCGGGTGCTGCGGCAAGGGCATGGGCGGGGGGCAAGGCACTCCTCGATAAGATGCCCGACCAAGCATGCCAGCAACGCATTCACCAAAGGTGTCCAAGGGTTACAGCGCCTGCTGGACCGAAGCGCCCGGCCGCGCCGCGCTGCGCGGTGGCACGCTTCCTGCGCTGCCCGAAGGCAGCGTGCAGGTGCGCACGCTGCACAGCGCCGTGAGCCGCGGCACCGAGCTGCTGGTGTTCCGTGGCGAGGTGCCCGACAGCGAACACCGCCGCATGCGCGCCCCGTTCCAGGAGGGCGATTTCCCCGGCCCCGTGAAGTACGGCTATGCCAGCGTCGGCGTGGTCGAGGAGGGTCCGGCCGACTGGCTCGGCCGCCCGGTGTTCTGCCTGCACCCGCACCAGACGCGCTACCAGGTGCCGGCGGCGGCCGTGCATGCGCTGCCCGCGGGCCTGCCGCCCGCCCGCGCGGTGCTGGCGGCCAACATGGAGACCGCCGTCAACGCGCTGTGGGACGCCGCACCGCGCCTGGGCGACCGCATCGCCGTGGTCGGCGGCGGCGTGGTGGGCCTGCTGGTGGCTTGGCTGGCCGCGCGCATGCCGGGCTGCGCGGTGGAGCTCGTCGACGTGCAGCCCGAACGCGCGGCCGTGGCCGCGCGGCTGGGCCTGGCCTTCGCGCTGCCGGCGGCGGCGCGGCCCGACGCCGATCTCGTGGTCCATGCCAGCGGGCAACCGCAGGGCCTGGTCACGGCGCTGGGCCTGGCCGGCTTCGAAGCCCAGGTGCTGGAGCTGAGCTGGTACGGCCGGCGCGCCGTGACGCTGCCGCTGGGCGAAGCTTTCCATGCCCAGCGCCTGAGCCTGCGCAGCTCGCAGGTCGGCCAGGTGGCCGCGGCCCAGCGCGGCCGCTGGAGCCATGGCCGGCGCATGGCGCTGGCGCTGGACCTGCTGCGCGATCCCGCGCTCGACGTGCTGCTGACCGACCATGCCCCGTTCGACGCATTGCCTGCCGTGCTGCAGCGCCTGTCGGATGGCGCGCCACAGACCCTTTGCCAACGCATCGACTACCCCCCACCATGACCATCGCTTCCACCCTGCGGCACCTGGCCCAGCACAGCCCGGCCAGCGAACGCAACCGCGAACCCATCCTCGAGCGGCTGCTGCAACTGCTGCCGCCTTCGGGCAATGCGCTGGAGATCGCCAGTGGCACGGGCCAGCACGTGGCCTTCTTCGCGGCACGCATGCCGGGCTGGATCTGGCAGCCCAGCGACCGCACGGACGGGGCCTTCGCCTCCATCGACGCCTGGTGCGCGCAGGAGGGCGCGGCCAAGGTCCATGGTCCGGTGCTGCTGGACGCCACCGCGCCGCGCTGGCCGGACGAGGGCCCGGCCTTCGAGCCCGGCAGCTTCGACCTCGTGCTGTGCGCCAACATGCTGCACATCGCGCCCTGGGCCGCCTGCGCCGGCCTCATGCAGGGCGCGGCGCGCTGCCTCGCGCCGGGCGGCCGTCTCGTGACCTACGGCCCCTACCTGGAGGCCGACGTGCCGACCGCGCCGAGCAACCTGGCCTTCGATGCCGACCTGCGCCAGCGCGATCCGCGGTGGGGCCTGCGCGCGCTGTCCGATGTGGTGGCCGAGGCCAACGCGGCCGGCCTGCGGCTCGCCGAGCGCCACGCCATGCCCGCCAACAACCTGCTGCTCGTCTTCCAACCCGCCTGAATCCATGTACAGCGTCAACGTCCGCGACCACTTCATGATCGCCCACAGCTTCCGCGGCGAAGCCTTCGGCCCAGCGCAGCGCCTGCACGGCGCGACCTACGTGGTCGATGCCACCTTCCGGCGCCGTGCGCTCGATGCCGACGGCATGGTGGTCGACATCGCGCTGGCCACCAGCGTGCTGCGCGAGGTGCTGGCCGAATTCAACTTCCGCAACCTGGACGACGAAAGCGCCTTTGCGGGCCAGAACACCACGACCGAATTCATGGCCCGTGTGGTGTTCGAGCGCATCGCTGCGCGTGCACAGGCCGGTGAACTGGGGCCACACGCCCATGGCCTGGCGTCGCTGCGCGTGCGGTTGCACGAGTCGCACGTGGCCTGGGCCGAATACGAGGGCCCGCTGGCGCCGGCCTGATGGCGCGCCGCTGCGTGTTCCTCGTGCCCGGCGATGCGCAGGCGCGCACCGGCGGCACGCTCTACGACCGCCGCATCGTCGCCGGCCTGCGTGCGCAGGGCTGGCGGGTCGACTGGTGCTCGCCCGGCGACGGCTTCCCCTGGCCCGACGCGGCAGCGCGTGCGCAGGCCGCGGCCTGTGTCGAAGCCTTGCCCGACGGTGCGCTGGTCGTGGCCGATGGCCTGGCCTTCGGCGCGCTGCCGGAACTGGCCGAGCGCCATGCGGCGCGCCTGCGCTGGGTGGCGCTCGTGCACCACCCGTTGGCGCTCGAAAGCGGGCTGTCGGCGCAGGCGCAGACCCAGCTGCAGGCCAGCGAGCGGCGTGCGCTGGCCTGCGCGCGCCAGGTGCTTGTGACCAGCCCGGCCACCGTGGGCGCGCTGCAGGCCTACGCCGTCCCGGCCGCGCGCATCGCGGTGGTCGAGCCGGGCACCGACCCGGTGGCGCCGGCGCGGGGCAGCGGGCAGGGCCTGTTCCTGCTCTGCGTCGCCACGGTCACGCCGCGCAAGGCCCATGCGCTGCTGCTGCAGGCGCTGGCCGGCCTGCGCGAGCGGCCCTGGCACCTGCACTGCGCGGGCAGCCTGGCGCGTGACGCAGACACCGCCGCCGCGGCCCGGGCCCTGGCGCAATCGCTGGGTCTCGCAGACCGGGTGACCTGGCACGGCGAAGTGGATGCGCAAGCGCTGCAGGCTCTGTATGCGCAGGCCGACCTGTTCGTGCTGCCCTCGCTGTACGAGGGCTATGGCATGGCCTTCGCCGAGGCGCTCGCGCACGGGCTGCCCGTGCTCGGCTGCGCGGCCGGCGCCGTGCCCGACACCGTGCCGGCCTCGGCCGGCGTGCTCGTGCCGCCCGGCGACGGCGTGGCGCTGCAGGCCGCGCTGCAGGCGCTGCTCGACGATGCGCCGCGGCGCCGGGCGCTGGCCGACGGCGCCCATGCGGCCGGCCAGCGGCTGCCGCGCTGGGAGCAGTCCGCCGCGCGCTTCGCGGCCGTGCTGGAGGCCGTGGCATGAGCGGATTCAGCCGCGGCTGGCTGGCCTTGCGCGAGCCCTTCGACCGGGCCGCGCGTGCCGCCAGCGACACCGCGCTGGCGGCCTGGCGCCCGGCCGGCCCGCTGCGCGTGCTGGACCTGGGTTGCGGCACGGGGGCCAGCCTGCGTGCACTGGCGCCGCGCCTGGGTGGAGTGCAGCACTGGCACCTGGTCGACCACGACCGCGCGCTGCTGGACGCGCTGCCCGACCAGCTGGCGGACTGGGCCGCGCAAGAGGGGCTGCGCCTGCGCACCGCGCCCGGGCTGCTGCAGCTCGAAGGCCCGCAGCTGCGGGTGGACATCGTGCGCACGCAGGCCGACCTTGCGACGCAATTGGACGGGCTGCCGTTCGCGGGCAGTGCGCTCGTGACGGCATCGGCCTTGCTCGACCTCGTGTCCGAGCCCTGGCTGGCCGCGCTGGTCGGCCACTGCCGGGCCGCGCGCGCCGCGGTGTGCTGGGCGCTCGACGTGGACGGCCGGATCGAATGGTGGCCGCACGATGCCGGCGACGCGCAGGTCCTGGCCTGGTTCGGCACCCACCAGCGCCGCGACAAGGGCTTCGGGCCCGCGCTGGGGCCCACGGCCACGGCGCGCGCCACCGCCTTGCTGCAGGCGGCCGGTTACCGCACGCAGGTGCTGGCCAGCGACTGGCTGGTCGAGGCCGGACGCAGTGCGCACGACGACGCCATGCTGCAGGCCCTGTTGGAGGGCATGGCCCTGGCCGCCACCGAGCAGGCGCCGCAGGCGGCGGCCACCGCGCAGGCCTGGCGCGCACGCCGCGCCGCGCCGCAAGCCGGCAGCCAACTGCGCGTGGGCCACGCCGACCTGCTGGCCTGGCCGGTGCCATGAACGCCATGCCGCCCCCGCTGCGGCTGCGCGAGGAGAGTGCCCTCGCGCTCGACGGCCACGCCAGCATTCCCAGCGTGTTCACCGCGCACACCGTCTGCACCGTGCACGCCGCGCCTGCGGGCTGGACGCTGCGCGAGCGGCCCGTCGCTGCCTTCAGCAAGGACTACGACGCCTTCGAAGATCCGCGCAGCTGGACGCGCGACTTCGACACGCGGGCCTGGGTCCTGCTCGCGGCCTACGACGGCCCGGTGCGCGCGGGCGGCGCGCTCGTGGCCGTCGCCACGCCCGGCGTCGACATGCTGGAAGGCCGCGACGACCTCGCGGTGCTGTGGGACCTGCGCGTCGCGCCCGCCTGGCGGGGGCGCGGGCTGGCCATGGCCTTGGTCGGCGCCACACAGGCCTGGGCCCGCCGCGCGGGCTGTAGCGAACTCAAGATCGAGACGCAGAACAACAACCCGGCCGCCTGTCGGCTCTACGCGCGCGCCGGCCTGCGGCTGGCCGTGGCCCGCCCGGGCGCCTATCCCGAGCTGCCGGACGAGGTGCAACTGATCTGGCGCATGCGCCTTGCGGGCTGATTCAGCCGCGCAGGTCCATGTCCCACAGCACGTCGCCGCCCATGGCGAAAGTGCGCGTGGGCGGGCGCAGCGCCTGGGCCATGGCGTCGGCGCGCCGCACCTGCAGGCCGGGCCGGCCCGCGCCGATGACCACGGGCGCCACGATCAGGTGCAGCCGGTCCAGGCAGCCCTGCTGCGCGAACTGCGAGACCGTGACACCGCCGCCCTCGACGAACAGCGTGCGCAGGCCGCGTTCGGCCAACGCCTGGCGCAGGGCCGGCAACGGCAGCCGGCCATCGGCCTCGGGCGCGAGCGCGATGACCTGGTCGGCACCGAGTCGCGCCTGCGCCTGCGCGCGGTGGGTGGCATCGCAGACCAGCAGCGTGGGCGCCGCGCCGTCGCGGAACACACGTGCGTCGGCGCGCACCCGCAGCCGCGGGTCCAGCACCACGCGCACGGGGTTGGGGCCAGCCACATGGCGCGTGGTCAGCTGCGGGTCGTCCAGGCTCGCGGTGCTGGCGCCCACGACCACGGCGTCGCACAGCGCGCGCAGGCGGTGCAGGTGCGTGAGGCCCTCGGGCCCGTTGACGTAGAACGCGTCGCCGCAGTGCGTGGCGATGCAGCCATCCAGGCTCTGGCCGAGCTGGGCGATGGTCCAGTCGGCACCGGCGCCCTGGCGGTCCAGCAGCGGCTTGAGCAGCGCGAACAGTTGCTGCGCTTCGGCGTCCCAGCCCGGGCGCAAGGCATAGCCGCCGGCTTCGGACCAGCGCAAGGGCGTGCCATCGGCCAGCGGCGGCCGGCCTTCGCGCCGGCGCTGCGCGAGCGCCAGGCAGATGGGCCACAGGGCATCGATGCCGGCCTGCGCGGTGGCGCCGGCATGCGGTAGGGGAACAGCGCTCAGGGTCATCTCCCGGGTCGGGCGCGCGCCGGGCTGGCGCGGGCGGCTGCGGGCCATGCTAGCAGTGCGCGGCCGGCTCCACTGTAGGCCATGAGGCCTTCGCCGGCCGCACGCCGACGGCTCCGAAACACGGTCTTACACTGGTCTGCGATGCCCGAACCGTCTTCCCCTTTGCCGGCCGAAAGCTGGCCCTATGTGCAGATCCTCGTGCGGCTGGCGCTGGCCCTCGCGCTGGGCCTGTTGATCGGCCTGGAGCGCGAGCGCCGCGGCAAGGAGGCGGGCCTGCGCACCTTCGGTTTCGTGGCCCTGCTCGGCGCGCTGGGCGGCTCGCTGGGCACGCCGTTCTCCCTGGCGACGCTGGCGTTGACCGGCATGCTGACCGTGGTGCTCAACGTGCAGACGCTGCGCGCGAACCAGGGCGCCGAACTCACGACCTCGGCGGCGATGCTGGTGACCTGCATGGCGGGCATCCTGTGCGGCCTGGGCCACACCATCTCGCCGGCCGCGGTGATGGTCATCGCCACCGCGCTGCTGGCCTGGAAGGAGCGGCTGGCCGGCTTCTCCATGGGCCTGTCGGAAGGCGAGCTGCGCTCGGCGCTGCTGCTGGCCATCCTGGCCATCGTGATCTACCCGGCGCTGCCGGCCGGCGCCATCGGGCCGCTGGGTCTGGTCGAGCCGCGCGCGGCCTGGGTCACGGTGATCCTGATCGCGGGCATCGGCTTCGTGAACTACATCCTCTGGAAGATGTATGGCACGCGCGGTGCCGAGCTGTCGGGCTTCCTGGGTGGCCTGGTCAACAGCAACTTCACGGTGATCGAGATGGCCTCGCGCGTGCGCCAGTCGGCCGGCGCGCTGCAGGGCACGGCGTTCCGCGGCATCCTGCTGGCCACGGCCGCCATGCTGCTGCGCAATGCCGCGCTGCTGGCCATCCTGGCGCCGCTGGCGCTGCTGGGCTCGCTGGGCGCCTTCGGCCTGATGCTGCTGTGCTGCGTGGCGCTCGTGCTGGCCAGCCTGCGCGGGCGCAGTGGCCTGCCGCCGGTGCAGGCGCCAGCCATCACGCTGGACCTGCCGTTCTCGCTGCCGCAGGCGCTCAAGTACGGCGTGGTGTTCCTGCTGCTGCACGTGGTGGGCGCGCTCACGCAGCGCCAGTTCGGCGATGCGGGCTTCTACTTCGTGAGCGTGGTCGGCGGGCTCATGTCCAGCGCCAGCGCGGTGGCCGCCGCGGCCACCCTGGCCGCGCAGGGGAGCCTGGCGCCCGGCGTGGCCGGCACGGGCGCGGTGCTGGCCTCGTTCACGAGCATGGCCTTCAGCCTGTCCTTCGTGCTGCGCACGCGCGAGCACGGGCTGATCCTGCGCCTGGGCGCGGCCATGCTGGGTGTGGCGGCCGCCGGACTGGCGGGCCTGCTGCTGGCGCGCCAGCTCGAACCCTGGCTCACGCAGTGGCTGCCGGCGCTGGGCCGGCTGCACTCCTAACCTGGTGCGGGCTGCGGCCCGGGCGGTCCCTTGGCCGCGAACGCAAAGGCGATCTGTGTGATGCCGGCCGCCAGCCCCATCGCGGCCGCCACCTGCCAGGCCAGCTGGTAGTTGCCGAGCAGGTCGTAGACCAGGCCGCCGCCGAAGGCGCCCAGGAAGCTGCCGAGCTGGTGGCTGCAGAAGGCCACGCCGGCCAGCATGGCCTGCCAGCGCAGACCGAAGGTGTCGGCGATCCAGCCCGAGACGAGGGGCGCGACGCCCAGCCACAGGAAGCCCATGATGGAGGCGAACACCAGGGTGCTTTCGACCGTGGGCAGGGTGTGGAAGTACCAGACCACGACGAAGGAGCGCAGCACGTAGATCATGCCCAGCAGCACCTGCTTGGGCCAGCGCCCGCCGGCCCAGCCGAAGAACAGGCTGCCCAGCACATTGAAGCCGCCGATCAGGCCCAGGGCCTGGGCGCTGAGCATGGGGTCCATGCCGCACAGGTCCAGGTAGGCCGGCAGGTGGGTGGTGAGGAACACCAGCTGCATGCCGCAGACGAAGTAGGCCAGCGCCATCACGACGAAGGGCCGGTGCGCCAGCGCCATCCGCAGCGCGTTGCCGGCACCTTCCTGCGCACCGCCGCCGGGCAGCGCCGGCGCGGGCAGGCGGTCGACGCGGCCGGCCCACCAGGCCGCCGGCAGCATGGCCAGGGCCAGCACGGCGAAGGCCACCACGCCCATGCGCCAGCCCGATTGCTGGCTGATGGCCTGGCCCAGCGGCGCGGCGACCAGCGCGCCCAGCGAGCCGGCGGCCGAGACCATGCCCAGCACGGTGCTGCGCAGCACGGGCGGCACCGAGCGCGCGGCCACGGCCATGGCCAGCGCGCTGCCGGTGCAGGCCATGGCGGCGCCGATCAGGATGCCGGCGCCCAGCAGCACGCCGACGAAGCCCTGCGCCATGGCCAGCAGCACCAGCCCGACGAGGTACAGCACCGCGCCGCCGAGCAGCAGCGGCCGGTAGCCCGCGCGCACGGCCAGTGCACCGGCGAAGGGCTGGAAGATGCCCCAGGCCAGGTTCTGCACCGAGATCGCGATCGTGAAGTCCGAGACCGAGATGCCGATGTCGCGCGTGAGCGGCGGCATGAACAGGCCCAGGCTCTGGCGCAGGCCCATGGCCAGGCTCAGCAGCAGCGAGGCGCCGAGGAGGATGGGGAGGACGGGGCGCACGGCGGTCCAGCGGGACATCGCTTGTCTCTTCTTGGTCGTGGGGAGCGGCCAAGCATAGTCCTGCGGCCTGGCTGCGGCCGGCAGGGCTGTCGCCTGCGCGTCTGGGCTTCAGAACGAAGCGGGACTCTCGAACTGCAGCGCGCGCCCGTCGGCCGGGTGCTGCAGCTGGAGCCAGCAGGCATGCAGCAGCAGCCTCGGCGCGCGCGCCTGCACGGCCGCGCTGGCGTACAGCGGATCGCCCAGGATGGCATGGCCTTGCGCGGCCAGGTGCAGCCGCAGCTGGTGCGAACGGCCCGTGACGGGCTCCAGCGCGAGGCGGCTGCTCTGCGCGTCGCACGTCAGCAGTCGCCAGCGCGTGCGGCTGGGCCGGCCGTCCACCGGGTCGACGATGGACAGCGGCCGGCGCGGCCAGTCCAGCCGGATCGGGAGGTCGATGCAGCCCCAGCCATCCGCCTCGGGCGGCAGGGTCCAGGCACCATCGACCACGGCCTCGTAGCGCTTGCCGATGCGGCGCTGCTCAAAAGCCATCGACAAGGCACGTTGCGCCGCCGTGCCGCGGCCCATGAGCACCAGGCCCGAGGTCGCCATGTCGAGCCGGTGCACGACCAGCGCGTCGGGGTAGCGCGCCTGCGCGCGCGCGGCCAGGCAGTCCTGCTTGTCCGGGCCGCGGCCCGGCACGCACAGCAGGCCGGCAGGCTTGTCGAGCACCAGCAGCGCCGCGTCCGCGTACACGACCTGCAGGTCTGCGCTCAAGCGTTCTCCTGCAGCAGCCGCTGCACCGTGGCGCACAGCTCCTGCACGTCGTTGGGCTTGTGGATCAGCGCGCGCGCGCCTTCGGCCATGGCTTCGCGCTCGATCTCGGCCGTGACGTAGCCCGAGGCCAGCGCCACGGGCAGGTCGGCGCGGATGCCGCGCGCCTCGCGCACCAGGTCCACGCCGCAGTAGCCGGGCATGTTGTAGTCGGTCACGACCAGGTCGTAGCCCTGGGGTTCGGCGCGCAGGGCCTCGGTGGCCGCGTGCGGGTCGGTGAAACCGCTGACGCGGAAACCGCGCCGGCGCAGCAGCCGCTCGACCAGGAACACCAGGGCCTGGTCGTCGTCCACGTACATCACGTGCTGGCCGCTGCCCTGCACGCTGGCCGGTGGGGGCGGTGCGCTGGCGGCGGCCTCGGCGGCTTCGCTCGTGGACGGGAAGTACAGCATGAAGTGGCTGCCGCGGCCGGGCTCGCTGTGCACGTCCACGGCGCCACCGTTGCTGCGCATGACGCCGTGCACCACCGCCAGCCCCAGGCCCGTGCCCTGGCCGACCTCCTTGGTCGTGAAAAAGGGCTCGAAGATGCGCTCGCGCGTGGCCGGGTCCATGCCCGGGCCGTTGTCGCGCACGCTGAGCCGCGCGTAGTGGCCGGGCGCGAGGCCCAGCCGGGCGCAGCGGGCGGGCGAGGGCGCCTCGCTCTGCAGCTCGATCCAGACCGTGCCGCGCGCCTCGGGCGTGGCCTGGATGGCCTGGACGGCGTTGGTGCACAGGTTCAGCACGGCCTGCTCGACCTGCGTGGGATCGGCCAGCACCGCGGGCACGCCGGGGTGCACGCGCAGCAGCAGTTCCACCTGCGGCGGCAGCGTCACGCGCAGCAGCCGCTCGGTCTCGCTGGTGACCTCGGCCAGGTCGGTGGGCACGCGCCGCGGCGCCTCGTTGCGGCTGAAGGTCAGGATCTGGCGCACCAGGTCGCGCGCGCGCCGGCCGGCCTTCTCGATTTCGCGCAGGCTTTCCTGCGCCGTGCTGTTCAGGCCACTGTCTTCCTTGGCCAGCTCCACGTTGCCCAGGATGGCGTGCAGGATGTTGTTGAAGTCGTGCGCGATGCCGCCGGCCATGGTGCCCACGGCCTGCATCTTCTGCGACTCGCGCAGCTGGGCCTCCAGCGCATTGCGCTGCGCCTCCTCGCGCTTGCGCGCGGTCAGGTCGCGCGCGAACACGGTGGTGGTGTCGCCGAAGGCCATGCTGACCTCCACCGGCACGGCCGTGCCCCGCGCGGTCAGGGCCTGCAGCTCGGTGGGCGGCAGCTCGGTGGAGATCTGGTGCATGGCCAGCACCTCGGCCGCATCAGGGAAAAAGCGCTCCAGCGGGCTGCCCAGCGCGTCGGCCGGCGGGCACTGGAACAGCGCGGCGGCCGTGGGGTTGAACACCGTGATGCGGCGCTCGCGGTCCACGCAGACGATGGCGTCCAGCGAGGAGTTGATGATGTCCGCCAGCCGCGCTTCGCTCAGGCGCAGCTGCTCGTTGCGCTGCTGCAGCTCGGCGCCGCTTTGCAGCAGCGCGCGGCGCTCGGCCAGCAGCGGGCCCTGGTCGATCACGGCGCAGATGAAGTGCGCCACGGGTTCGTGCGCGTTGTCCAGCCGCGCGATGTGCAGGTCGCCCGTGATGGCGCCGTCGTCGCCGATCTGGAACAGCACCTCCTTGGCCTCGGCATGGCCCTCGGTGCGGGCCTGGGCGAAAGCCGCCTGCACGGCCGCGGCGCTGGTGGCGCTCACGAAGGGCATCAGGAAGTTGAGCGGCCGGTCGCGCTCGGTCGGCTGGAACGAGCGCTGCGCCATCGAGTTGCTCTGCACCACGAGGTCGTGCTCGTCGATGACCATGAGCGCCAGCGGCACGCTGGAGAACAGTGTCTCGAAGCGCTCGGACGCGGCTTCGGCCATGGACTGGCTGTAGCGCAGGACCTTGTTCTGGCTCTCCAGCTCGGCCTGGTAGGTGCGCAGGTCGCGGATCAGCTGGGGCAGCTGGTAGCTCTCGATGGCCGGCGCGTCGGCCGGCATGTCCAGCGGTGGGCGGGCGGGCGTGTTCATCGCGCGCCGCCCGGGGCCATGCTCAGGCGTAGGCCTCGACGGGCACGCAGCTGCAGAACAGGTTGCGGTCGCCGTAGACGTTGTCCACGCGCGCCACCGGCGGCCAGTACTTGGCCAGGGCCTGGCCCGGCTTGGCGACGGCGCCGAGCTCGCGCGCATAGGGGCGCGCCCAGTCGGCCTGCAGCAGCGTGGCGGCGGTGTGGGGAGCGTTCTTGAGCGGGTTGTCGCCTGGGGGCCATGTTCCGTTTTCGACCTGCCGGATCTCGGCGCGGATGGCGATCATCGCATCGATGAAACGGTCCAGTTCGAACAGGGTTTCGCTCTCGGTCGGCTCGACCATCAGCGTGCCGGCCACCGGGAAGGACAGCGTGGGCGCGTGGAAGCCGTAGTCGATCAGGCGCTTGGCCACGTCCTCGGCCGTCACGCCGCTGGTCTTGGTGATGCCGCGCAGGTCCAGGATGCACTCGTGCGCCACATGGCCGTTGGCCGAGGCGTACAGCGTGGGGAAGTGCTCGCGCAGCCGCGCGCTGACGTAGTTGGCCGACAGGATGGCGGTCTCGGTGGCCTGGGTGAGGCCGGCGCCGCCCATCATGCGGATGTACATCCAGCTGATTGGCAGCACGGCCGCATTGCCCAAGGGGGCCGCCGAGACGGCGCCGACACCGCCATGGTCCAGGCCGGCCGTGTCGTGGCCAGGCAGGTAGGGCAGCAGGTCCTCGACCACGCAGACCGGGCCGACGCCGGGGCCTCCGCCGCCGTGCGGGATGCAGAAGGTCTTGTGCAGGTTCAGGTGGCTCACGTCGCCGCCGAACTCACCCGGTGCGGCCACGCCGACCAGCGCGTTCATGTTGGCGCCGTCCACGTAGACCCGGCCGCCGTGCCGGTGCACGAGGGCGCAGAGTTCCTTGACCTGGGTTTCGAACACGCCGTGCGTGCTGGGGTAGGTGATCATCACGCAGGCCAGCCGGTCGGCGTGCTTCTCGCACTTGGCGGCGAGGTCGCCCAGGTCCACGTTGCCCTGGGCGTCGCAGGCCGTCACGACCACCGTGAGGCCGACCATCTGCGCGCTGGCCGGGTTGGTGCCATGGGCGGAGGAGGGGATCAGGCAGATGTCGCGCTGGCCCTGGCCGCGCGCCTTGTGCCAGGCGCGGATGGCCAAGAGGCCCGCGTACTCGCCCTGCGAGCCCGCATTGGGCTGCAGGCTGATGCCGGCGTAGCCCGTGGCCTGGCTGAGCCAGTCGCAGAGCTGGCGGTTCAGCGTGGCATAGCCCTGCAGCTGGTCGGCGGGCGCGAACGGGTGGATCTCGGCGAAGCCCGGCCAGGTGATGGGGATCATCTCGCTGGTGGCGTTGAGCTTCATGGTGCAGCTGCCCAGCGGGATCATGCTGCGGTCCAGCGCGAGATCCTTGTCCGATAGCGCGCGGATGTAGCGCAGCATGCCGGTCTCGCTGTGGTGGGTGTTGAACACCGGGTGCGTGAGGAAGGGCGTGGCGCGGCGCAGGGCGGGCGGGATGCGGTCGGGCGCACCGGCTTCGAGCGCGGCGAAGGCCGGCACCTTGGATGCGTCGGCGGCGAACCAGGTCCACAGCGAGACGATGTCCTCGCGCGTGGTGGTCTCGTCCAGCGCCACACCCAGGCAGTCCTCGGCCAGCAGCCGCAGGTTGGCCTGGCCGCGCTGGGCGCGGTCGAGGATGGCCGAGGTCTCGCGACCCGTGCGCACGGCCAGCGTGTCGAAGCCGGCACCGTGCACGAGCGCGAAGCCCATGGCTTCCAGCCCGCGCGCCAGGATGGCGGCCAGGCGCGCGGTGCGCTGGGCGATGCGGGTCAGGCCCTGCGGGCCGTGGTAGACCGCGTACATGCTGGCCACGACGGCCGGCAGCACCTGGGCCGTGCAGATGTTGGAGGTGGCCTTCTCGCGGCGGATGTGCTGCTCGCGCGTCTGCAGCGCAAGCCGGTAGGCCGGGCGGCCTTCCACGTCCACGCTGACGCCGACGAGGCGGCCCGGCAGCGAGCGCTTGAAGGCGTCGCGACAGGCCATGTAGGCCGCGTGCGGGCCGCCGTTGCCCATGGGCATGCCGAAACGCTGCGTGGTGCCGACCACGATGTCGGCGCCCCAGCTGCCGGGCGGAGCGAGCAGCACCAGGGCCAGCAGGTCGGCTGCGACGCACAGCGCGGCGTCCTGCGCGTGCAGCGCGTCGGCCAGGCCTTGCACCTCGGGCAGCGCGCCGGCCGTGCCGGGGTACTGCAACAGCAGGCCGAAGCCGGCCTGCGTGCGCAGCTCGGCCAGCGGTGCGACCACGACTTCGATGCCCAGCGGTTCGGCCCGCGTGCGCACGACCTCGATGGTTTGCGGATGGCAGTCGCTGGCCACCAGGAACACATTGCTCTTGCTCTTGACGCTGCGTTTGGCCAGCGTCATGGCCTCGGCCGCGGCCGTGGCCTCGTCCAGCATGGAGGCGTTGGCGATGTCCATGCCGGTCAGGTCCGTGACCATGGTCTGGAAGTTGACCAGCGCTTCCATGCGGCCCTGGCTGATCTCGGCCTGGTAGGGCGTGTAGGCCGTGTACCAGGCGGGGTTCTCCAGGATGTTGCGCAGGATGACGCCCGGCGTCAGCGTGCGGTGGTAGCCCTGGCCGATGTAGCTCTTGAAGACCCGGTTCTGCGCGGCGATGGCGCGCAGCTCGGCCAATGCTGCCGCTTCGCTGGCGGCGGGTGGCAGTTGCATGGGCGCGGCGCGCGCGATGCTGGCCGGCACGATGCCGGCCACGAGTTCCTGGCGCGAGGCCGCTTCGACCACAGCCAGCATGCGGGCCTCGTCGGCCGGCGTGATGCCGATGTGGCGGGCGATGAACTCCGAGGGGTTCTCGAGTTCGGAGAGGGAGGGCGTGGTCTCGGCCATGGCGCGCGGAATCCGGTGAAGATCAGTTGTTGGCGGCGAAAGCGTTGTAGGCGGTCTCGTCGAGCAGGGCGTCGAGTTGCGACGCGTCCGACAGCTTGACCTTGAAGAACCAGCCGGCACCGAGCGGGTCGCTGTTGGCCAGGGCCGGGTCGGCGCGCAGGGCTTCGTTGACCTCGACGATCTCGCCGTCCACCGGCATGTAGACGTCGGCCGCGGCCTTGACCGACTCGACCACGCCGGCCACGTCCTTGTGTGCCAGCGTCTTGCCCACTTCGGGCAGGTCGACGAACACCACATCGCCCAGCGCATCCTGCGCGTGGACGGTGATGCCGACGGTGGCGGTGTCGCCCTCGACCTTCAGCCATTCGTGGTCTTCGGTGTACTTGATCATGGGTTGTCCTTGGGTTGGGGAAAGAGGTTCAGCCGCGGTGGTAGCGCGGCGGGGTGAAGGGCAGGGCGACGACTTCCATGGGCACGGCCTTGCCGCGCACGATGGCGTTGATCTTGGTACCCGGTGCAGCAAATTCCGTGCGCACGTAGGCCATGGCGACGGGCTTGTCGACGCTGGGGGCGAGCAGCCCGCTCGTCACTTCGCCGACGGCCTGGCCGTCGATGGACTGCAGAGCCGCGTGTTCGCGCACGGGCACACGCTCCAGCGCGACCAGGCCCACGCGCTTGCGTTCGACAGGCATGCTGCCGTCCAGCTGCGCCAGCACCTTGTCGGCGCCGGGGAAACCACCCGCCCGCGCGCCACCTGTGCGGCGCACCTTCTGCATGGCCCAATTCAGCTGGGCTTCCACGGGCGTGGTCGTGGTGTCGATGTCGTTGCCGTACAGGCACAGGCCGGCTTCCAGGCGCAGCGAGTTGCGCGCGCCCAGGCCGATGGGCAGCACCTCGGGCTGGGCCAGGAGCGCGCGGGCCAGCGACTCGGCCCAGGGGCCGGGCACGGAGATCTCGAAGCCGTCCTCGCCCGTGTAGCCGCTGCGCGTGATGTACAGCGCCGCGCCGTTCCAGTCGAAGGCGCCGCCGGTCATGAAGACGAGTTGGTCGACGCCCAGCACCACGCGGGCCAGCGCATCGACGGCCTTGGGACCTTGCAGCGCGAGCAAGCCATGGTCGGGCATGGGCACAACGCCGCAGCGCTGGCCGATGCGGGCCTGGATGTGCGCGATGTCCGCCACCTTGCAAGCCCCGTTGACGATCACGAACAGATGGTCGCCACGGTTCACGAACATCAGGTCGTCGAGGATGCCGCCGTCGTCCGCCAGCAGCAGGCCGTAGCGCTGCTTGTCGACGGCGAGGCCCAGCACGTCGACGGGAACCAGCGTCTCGAACGCGGCGGCCGCATCCGGGCCTTGCAGCCGGAGCTGGCCCATGTGCGAGACGTCGAACAGCCCCGCCGAGGCGCGCACCTGCAGGTGCTCGGCCATCAGGCCCTTGGGGTATTGCACCGGCATGCTGTAGCCGGCGAAAGGCACCATGCGCGCGCCCAGTTCGAGGTGCAGGGCGTGCAGCGGCGTGTGCAGCAAGGTGTCGGTAGACATGGCGGACTTCCTGGAGGCAGAAACACGGCATGGCGCCAACAAGCACCATGGGCTGCCTCGCTGTCCGCTTTACCTGAGAGATTCGCCGCTTGCGCGGTTTGCCCCTTCGGTGGACCCGCTCGCAGGCGGGTCTCTCTCCAGTGAGGAAGGTCTTCACAAGACCTGGATCAGTCCTTTTGCCTGAGCGTTCGGAGGGTTTCCTGCGCCGTCGGCGGCCCTCGCGAAAAAGGCTCTCTCCTGACCGGCGCGGATTCTAACCACGGGGCAGCGCTATTTGGCGAACGCCAGGTCGCGCAGCACCAGCGAGATGCCCGGCACATAGGTGATGACCATCAGGCAGCCCAGGATCACCAGCACGAAGGGGATCAGGTGCCCGATGATCCGGTCCAGCGGAATGCGGGCCACCGTGCAGGCCGCGAACAGGTTCACGCCGAAGGGCGGCGTGATCATGCCCAGCGCGAGGTTCACCACCATGATCAGGCCGAAGTGCACCGGGTCGATGCCGAAGTGCATGGCCACGGGCGCAAGAATGGGCGCCAGCACGATGATGGCGGCGCTGGTCTCGATGAACATGCCGATCACGAACAGCGCGGCGTTCACGCCCAGCAGGAACAGCGCGGGCGACTGCAGCACCGCCTCCAGCCAGCGGCCGATGGCGTCGGGCACGCCGGCGCGCGTGATCAGGAAGGCGAACAGGCCGGCGTTGGCAATGATGAACATGATCACGGCCGAGGAGATCACCGACTTGCGCAGGATGGGGAACAGGTCGCGCAGGCCGATCTCGCGGTAGATCAGCATGCCCACGACCAGTGCATAGAGCACCGCCACGGCCGAGGCCTCCGTGGGCGTGAACACGCCGCCGTAAATGCCGCCCAGGATGATGACGGGCATCAGCAAGGCCCAGCCGGCCTGCCAGGTGGCGGGCAGCAGCTTGAGCCGACCATCGCCGTCGTTCTTGCCCCAGCCCTTGTACTTGCAGTAGAGCCAGACGAACAGCATCAGCGCGCCGCTGATCAGGATACCGGGGCCGAAGCCGGCGATGAACAGCTCGCCGATGGACACCTCCGCGCTGACGCCGTACAGGATCAGCGGGATGGACGGCGGGATGATCACGCCGAGCTCGGCGCTCGTGGCCTGCAGCGCTGCGGCGTAGCTGGTCGGGTAGCCGTGCTTGATGAGGGCCGGGATCAGGATGGCGCCGATGGCGAAGGTGGTGGCCACGGAAGAGCCCGAGACCGCCGCGAAGATCATGCAGGTCAGCACGCATGTCATGGGCAGCCCGCCCTGCACGCCGCCCACGATGCTCTTGGCGAACTCGACCAGCCGGCGCGAGATGCCGCCGGTCTCCATGAGGTTGCCGGCGAGGATGAAGAACGGAATCGCGGCCAGCGGAAACTTGTTGATGGCGCCGAACATCTCCTTCACGGAGATCAGCATGTTGACGTTGGCCACCTGGATGCCCAGCACCGAGGCCAGGCCGATGGAAACGGCCACCGAGATGGTGAGTGCGAAGCACAGCACCATGGTGGAGATCATGACGGTGGTCATGGCGGTCCTCTCTCTGTTGTTCTAGTTATTGGGCGGTGTCGAGTTCGTTGCGCTGCGGATCGAGCCAGTTGGCCACGATGCCGAACACGCAGAACAGCCCGCCGACGGGCATGGCCAGGTAGGCCCAGAACATGGACAGGCTCTCCAGCCCGGCCATGGTCTGCACGCCACCGCGCTGCGCGTAGTCCCAGCCCCACCAGACGATCACGCCGATCAGCGACAGCGCTGCGATGGCGACCACGGCATCGAGCGCGCGGCGCACGCGTGGCGGGCTCCAGCGGTACAGCACGTCCACGCTGACCATGGCGCCTTGGCGGAAGGCCAGCGGAATGCCCAGGAACACCATCCAGATCAGCGAGAAGCGGATCAGCACCTCGGTCCACTCGGCCGGTTGCTCCAGCACGAAGCGGGTGAGGATCTGGAACACGCCCAGCGCGGCGGCCACGACCAGCATGGCGCAGGCGCCCACGAGGGCGGTGAAGGTGGTGACGCGTTCGACGCGCAGGAACAGTTGTCGCATGGCAGGGCCCGGAAAAACAAAAAGCCCGCGGAAAGCGGGCGTCGAGGCGGCGCGCGCGTTTATTGCACGGCGCGGATCTTGTCCAGGTTGGCCTTGCCGAAGTCCTTTTCGAACTGCGCATTGACCGTGGTCAGCGCATTGACGAACTTGGTCTTGTCCAGGCTGTCGATGACGGTCACGCCCTTGGCGCGCAGGTCGGCCACGCCCTTGGCGTCGTCCTCGTCCACGCGGGCGCGGTTGGCCTTCGTGCCTTCCTTGGCCGCATCGACGAAGGCCTGTTTGTCGGCCGCGCTGAGCTTGTCGAACGAAGCCTTGTTCATGACGAAGATGGCCGGCGAATAGACATGGCCGGTCAGCGACAGGTGCTTTTGCACCTGGTCGAACTTGGCCGAGATGATGACCGACAGCGGGTTCTCCTGGCCGTCCACCGTGCCCTGCTGCAGGGCGGTGAAGACCTCCGGGAAGGCCATGGGCGTGGTGATGATGCCGAAGCCCTTGTAGGCTGCGATGTGCACCGGGTTCTCCATGGTGCGCATCTTCAGGCCCTTCAGATCCTCGGGGGCCTTGATGTCGCGCTTGGAGTTGGTCATGTGCCGAAAGCCGTTCTCTGCCCAGGCCAGCGCCTTGAAGCCCTTGGCATCGAACTTGGCCAACAGGTCCTGCCCGATGGGGCCGTCGAGCACGGCGCGGGCATGGGCCTTGTCGCGGAACAGGAAGGGCACGTCCAGGATCTTGGTCTCGGGCACGAAGTTGGGGATCGGGCCGCTGGAGGAGAAGGCCAGCTCCTGCGTGCCGAGTTGCACGGCTTCGATCGACTCGCGTTCGCCGCCCAGCGCGCCGTTGTAGAAGGTCTGCACCTTGTAGCGGCCGCTGGTGCGCTTCTCGACTTCCTTGGCGAAGGTGTCGATGGCGATGCCCTGGTGCGAGTTCTGGGCCGTGGAGATGCTGATCTTCATGGTGGTCTGCGCCATGGCGGCGCAGGCCATGCCGAGGCCGAGCACGAGGCCGGCGGCGATGCGGGTGAGTTGCATGCTCTGGTGTCTTCCTGGGGTACAAAAAAATGCGGCGCCCCGATGGCGCCGCATTGCGAACCCTAGCGACTATGCCCGAAAAGCGGGCCAGTGCGCCTCAGGATTTGTACTACGACTTGTGCTGGCCTGCCGCGATCTGGCGCTGGCGGATCTCGCGCCACAGGTCGGCGTTCTTGATGCCCAGTGCATCGGGGTCGAAGATCGGATCCTTGCCTTCCTTCTTCTGCTTCTCGTAGTCGCGCAGGCAGGCCAGCGCGGGCTTTTGCAGGATCAGGATGGCGATGATGTTGAGCCAGGCCATGAGGCCCACGCCCAGGTCGCCCATGTCCCAGGCCACGCCGGCGCTGCGGATGGTGCCGTAGACCACCGCGACGATCAGCGCGATCTTGAGCACGAAGCTCATCCAGGGCTTGTGCGCCTTGCGGTTGATGTAGCTGAGGTTGGTCTCGGCCATGTAGTAGTAGGCGACGATGGTCGTGAATGCGAAGAAGGTCAGTGCCAGCGCCACGAAGCTGGCGCCGAAGCCCGGCATCACCGACTCGACCGCGGCCTGGGTGTAGCCCGCGCCTGCGGCCATGCCGGGCAGCTTGTTCACGAGCATCGCGCCATCGGGACCCTGTACGTTGTACATGCCCGTGGACAGCACCATGAAGGCGGTCGCGGAGCAGACGAACAGCGTGTCGATGTAGACCGAGAAGGCCTGCACGTAGCCTTGCTTGGCAGGGTGCGAGACCTCGGCCGCAGCGGCAGGGTGCGGGCCCGTGCCCTGGCCGGCTTCGTTGGAGTACACGCCGCGCTTGACGCCCCATTCCACGGCCAGGCCCAGCACCGCGCCGAAGCCGGCCTCCAGCCCGAAGGCGCTCTTGAAGATCAGCGCAATCATGGAGGGGACCTGGCCCACGTTGATGGCCACGATGACCAGCGCGATCAGGATGTAGCCCAGCGCCATGAAGGGCACCACGACCTCGGCGAAGGCCGCGATGCGCTTGACGCCGCCGAAGATGATGAAGCCCAGCGCGATGGCCAGCAGGCCGGCGGTGACGGCCGGCGCCACGCCCCAGGCGTTCTCGATCCCGGAGGCGATGCTGTTGGCCTGCACGCCCGGCAGCAGCAGGCCGGTGGCGATGACGGTGGCCACCGCGAAGATCCAGGCATACCACTTCTGGCCCATGGCCTTCTCGATGTAGTAAGCCGGGCCGCCGCGGTACTGGCCGTTGTCGTCGACCTCCTTGTAGATCTGGCCCAGTGTGGACTCCACATAGGCGGTGGAAGCGCCCAGGAAGGCCACCATCCACATCCAGAACACGGCACCGGGGCCGCCGAAGGTGATGGCGGTGGCGACGCCGGCGATGTTGCCCGTGCCGACCCGGCCCGACAGCGACATGGCCAACGCCTGGAACGAGGAGACGCCGGCCGGAGACTTCTCGCCCTTGAACATGAGCCGCAGCATTTCCTTGAAGCCGCGCACCTGCATGAAGCGCGTGCGGATCGAGAAATACAGGCCGACGCCCAGGCACAGGTAGATGAGGACCGGACTCCAGACGTAGCCGTTGAGCTTGCTGACGATTTCTGCCATGGCTTGTGCTTCTTGGTGATGGAAGCCAGACCTTAGCAAGCCAAGCGCCAGCGCGGTATACGCGTTTGCACCGGCTTGGTGTGCGGTGCAGATCTGTGCACCGCCGCCCCGTGCGCCTACATGCCTGCGTAGTTCGGCCCGCCACCGCCCTCGGGTGTGACCCAGACGATGTTCTGCGTCGGGTCCTTGATGTCGCAGGTCTTGCAGTGCACGCAGTTCTGCGCGTTGATCTGCAACCGGTCCTTTTGCGTGGCGTCGTCCTTCACGAACTCGTAGACGCCGGCCGGGCAGTAGCGTGCCTCCGGCCCGGCGTACTTGGCCAGGTTCACGTTCACGGGCACGCTGGCGTCCTTGAGCGTCAGGTGGGCCGGCTGGTGCTCGTTGTGGTTGGTGTTGCTGATGAACACGCTGGACAGCTTGTCGAAGGTCAGCTTGCCATCGGGCTTGGGGTAGACGATGGGCTTGCACTCGGCCGCCGGCTTGAGCATGGCGTGGTCGGGCTGGGTGCGGTGCAGCGTCCAGGGCATCCTGCCCTTGAGCACGAACTGCTCCAGGCCGTTCATGACGGTGGCCACCGTCAGGCCCTTCTTGAACCAGTTCTTGAAGTTGCGGTCCTTGTTGAGCTCGGTGTAGAGCCAGCTCTTCTCGAAGGCCTCGGGGTAGGCGCTCAGTTCGTCGTGCTGGCGGCCGGCCTGCACGGCGTCGTAGGCGGCCTCGGCCGCCAGCATGCCGGTCTTGATGGCGGCGTGGCTGCCCTTGATGCGGCCCACGTTCAGGTAGCCGGCCTCGCAGCCGATCAGCGCACCGCCCGGGAACACGGTCTTGGGCAGGGCCAGCAGGCCGCTGGCGTTGATCGCGCGCGCACCATAGGCCAGGCGCTTGCCATGCTTGATGCCGTGGGCTTCGTCGCCTTCCAGGTACCAGCGGATGTTGCGATGGGTCTTCCAGCGCTGGAATTCCTCGAAGGGGCTCAGATAGGGGTTGCTGTAGCCCAGGCCGGTGATGAAGCCCAGAGCGACCTGGTTGTTGTCCAGGTGGTAGAGGAAGGCGCCGCCGTAGGTGTCGTTGTCCAGCGGCCAGCCGGCGCTGTGCAGCACCAGGCCGGGCTGGTGGCGGGCAGGGTCGATCTCCCAGAGTTCCTTGACACCCAGGCCGAAGCTCTGGGGATCCTTGCCCGCATCGAGCTTGTAGCGCGCGATGAGCTGGCGGCCCAGGTGGCCGCGCGCGCCTTCGGCGAACACGGTGTACTTGCCGTGCAGTTCCATGCCGATCTGGAACTCGCCGGTCGGCTCGCCGTCCTTGCCCACGCCCAGGTTGCCGGTGGCCACGCCCTTGACCGAGCCGTCCTCGTTGTAGAGCACCTCGGCCGCCGCGAAGCCCGGGAAGATCTCCACGCCCAGGGCCTCGGCCTGCTCGGCCAGCCACTTGACCACGAAGCCCAGGCGCACGATGTAGTTGCCGTGGTTCTGGAAGCAGCCCGGCAGCAGGAAATTGGGCGTGCGCACGCCGCCTGTCTCGGACAGGAACATGAAGGCGTCGTCGGTGACAGGCTGCGTCAGCGGCGCGCCCTTGTCCTTCCAGTCGGGGATGAGTTCGGTCAGTGCGCGCGGGTCCATGATGGCGCCCGACAGGATGTGGGCGCCGGGTTCGGAGCCTTTCTCGAGCACCACGACGGAAATGTCGTTGCCTTTTTCTGCGGCCAGCTGCTTGAGCCGGATCGCCGTGGCCAGGCCGCCGGGGCCGCCGCCGACGACGACCACGTCGTATTCCATGGCCTCGCGCGGACCGTACTGGGCCAGGATTTCTTCGTTCGTCATGTATGGGCTGTCTCGTTCGTGGTGGGGGCACCCGCGCGCGGCCAGCCGCGCGCGGGAAAACCCGGGGATTCTATGCACAGGCCGGCGCGTGTCCGCTCACCTGCGCGACAGTCACAATGGGCGGCATCCAGCAGAGCATCACAAGAGGCAGCCATGGCATACAGCATCGATCTTTCGGGCCGCGTGGCCTTGGTCACCGGGGCGTCGAGCGGGCTCGGCATGCAGTTCGCGCAGGTGCTTGCGCGCGCCGGTGCTGCCGTGGTGCTGGCCAGCCGGCGCATGGAGCGGCTCAAGCAGCTGCGCGCACGCATCGAGGGGGAGGGCGGCGACGCGCACGTGGTTGCGCTCGACGTGACCGACCTGCACTCCATCCGCGCGGCCGTGGCGCATGCGGAGACCGAGGTCGGCTCCATCGACATCCTGGTGAACAACTCCGGCGTGAGCACCATGCAGCGGCTGCAGGATGTGCAGGAGGACGACTACGACGAGATGTTCGACACCAACGTCAAGGGCTCCTTCTTCGTCGCACAGGAGGTCGGCAGGCGCATGCTGGCCAGGGCGCGCGGCGCCGCGCCGGGCAGCTGGACGGGCGGGCGCATCATCAACGTGGCCTCGATGGCCGGCATCAAGGCCATGCCGCAGATCGGCGTGTACAGCATGACCAAGGCCGCGGTGGTGCACATGACGCGGGCCATGGCGCAGGAGTGGGGCCGCTTCGGCATCAACGTGAACGCGCTGTGCCCGGGCTACATCGACACCGAGCTCAACCACGCGCATTGGCAGACCGAGCAGGGCAAGAAGCTCGTGCAGACGCTGCCGCGCAAGCGCGTGGGCAAGCCACAGGACCTGGACGCGCTGATCGTGCTGCTGGCCAGCGACCAGAGCCACTTCATCAACGGGGCCGTGATCGCGGCCGACGACGGGTTCGCGGCATGAGGATCGCCATCCCCGAACGCAAGAAGCTGGTCTACGAGGCACGCATCGCGATGCGCTGGGGCGACATGGACGCCATGGGCCACCTGAACAACGCCAACTACTTCCGCTACATCGAGACCGCGCGCGTGGACTGGTTCCAGCAGCTGGGCTGCATGGCCAACGGCCGCGGCGCCGGGCCGCTGATCGTCAACGCCTTCTGCAACTTCTACGCGCAGCTGCAGTACCCGGGCGAGGTCATCGTGAAGCTCTACGCCAGCGACCCGGGGCGCACCACCTTCGAAACCTGGGCGACGCTGGCACGCGCCGATGCGCCCGAGGTGGTCTGCGCCGAAGGTGGCGGCACCACCATGTGGGTGGACTACGAGGTGGGCAAGGCCGCGGCGCTGCCGGACTGGCTGCGCGCCACCGTGGCGGACTGAGCTACTTCCTGGCCTTGGGCACCCGGCCCATCAGGTAGAACTCTTCGTTCGGCAGCATGCCGCTGAAGCTGGCCATGCGGTTGGACAGGCCGAAGAAGGCGGTGATGGCGCCAATGTCCCAGGCGTCCTCGTCGCTGAAGCCGTGCTCGGCCAGCGCGGCGAAGTCGGCATCGTCGATGGCGTGCGAGCGCTCGCAGACCTTCATCGCGAAGGCCAGCATGGCGCGCTGGCGCGGCGTGATGTCGGCCTTGCGCCAGTTCACGGCCACCTGGTCGGCCACCAGCGGCTTCTTCTCGTAGATGCGCAGCAGCGCGCCATGCGCGACCACGCAGTACAGGCACTGGTTGGCCGCGCTGGTGGCGGTGACGATCATCTCGCGGTCGCCCTTGGTCAGCGCGCTGCTGCGGCCCACGCTCTCGGGATCCATCAAGGCGTCGTGGTAGGCGAAGAAGGCGCGCCACTCGGCCGGTCGGCGCGCCAGCGCGAGGAACACGTTGGGGACGAAGCCGGCCTTCTCCTGCACTGCGAGGATCTTGGTGCGCAGGTCGTCGGGCAGGGTGTCGAGGTCGGGCAGGGGATAGCGTTCGGGCACCTGGTGTCTCCTTGGGCGTGGCTGGTGGATGGACGGGGTCGCCCCTTGTACCACCCCGCCCGACAGGGCCGGCTATTTGAGCGCCCGGCCGACGGTGCCGCCCAGCGGTGTCGCCAGCTGCGAGGGCACCCAATCGCCCGTGTTGTCGTTGCGCCCCTGCAGCAGGTAGCGCGCGTCGGCCTGGCCGTACTGGCGGACTGCCTGCGCCGAGAACTTGCCGATGTCGGTGGATGGGGCACGCAGGCGGTTGACGATCAGCACCTTCTTCGTTTCCGGGAAGTCGGCCATCATGTTCTGGTCTCCTTCGCTGTCGCCGGCCACGAAGGCCGGACCGTAGCCATAGCGCGGGACGAGGAAGCGCCGGATGTTCCTGGTCTTGCCGGCGCCCTGGGTCTGGTCGTAACCGCGGCGGAACTCGGGCTGGATGCGGCCATCGGCGTCGCGTTCGAGCTCCATGGCCAGCACGCGGTCGGCCGGGTTCCCGTAGCCGAATTCGGGGTTGGACGAGATCTCGCGGATCACGTCGACGAACGAGGCGGAGCACACCCAGACATCCCATCCGGCCTGGCGGAACCGCTGGTACAGCGCCTGCATCTCGGGCTGCAGGCGCAGGCCGTTCTTCCAGCTGACCGACACCACGCCGGCGCGGCCGGGCAAACCGGCGGGCGACGTCCAAGTGACCTTGGCGACCGGTTGGCCGAGTTGCCAGCGCACCGTCTTGACCGTCATGTCGCGCACCTGGTCCTGCGTCAGCCCGGCGAACAGGTAGGTGACCCAGGGGTAGGCCGTGTCGTGGTCGAAGGTGTCGCCGATGGCCTCGTAGAGGTAGCGCAGCTTGGTGGTGAAGGCGGCGTAGTGGGGGCTGGCCTTGACGGTTTCCAGCGGAAGATTGCCCTTCAGGCCGCCGTAGTTGGCATGGAGCCAGGTGTAGCTCGCCACGATGTCCTGCGCGATGGCGTCGATGGCCACGGACCGGCCCGCGGCATTGTTGTGCGCAGCGACGAAAGGCGTGGCCGGAATGTTGCGGCGGATCGCAGTGTCCAGTTGGGCAGGCGTCGCGCCGAAGGCCAGGTTTTCCAGCTGGTAGATCAGAACGGCTTCTTCGATGTCCAGGAAGATGCTGGTGTTGTCCCAGTCGAACACGGCATACGGGGGCTTGGCAGGCTGGTAGCCGGCACTGCGCTTGCCCAGTGCTTCGATGAGCGCCTCGACCTGGCTTCGATTGAAGGTGTCCCATTGGCCCGGCAGTGCGGCAGTGGCGGGCGCGACGCTGGCACAACCGGCGGTTGCGAGGGCAGCGGACAAGGTGCTGAGAAGGAAGATGCGGCGTTGCATGAGGCGAAGCTTTGGATGGTCGGGGTGTCGAGGGAACGGCGCGCGAGCGGCCCCCGGCGGGCGCAAGGCCCACCGCGCGCATGCCGGTGCAAGCAGGGGCGCTGTCAGTCGCGCTGGACGAGCGCAGGCGGAGTGGCGGAGTCCAGCACCGCCAGATCGCTTTCGTCCTTGAGTTCCACGCCCGTGAGCCCGCGGCGCAGAGACTCGCGCACGAGCCAGGCCAGCTTGAAGCCTGCTGCCGCATACGACAGGCCTTGCGGACGCACGTTGGAAATGCAGTTGCGCTGGGCGTCGTGGCGGCCACGGCGCGGGCCATGCGTGAGATAGATGCCCAGGCTGTCGGGCGAGGACAGGCCAGGGCGTTCGCCGATCAGGATGGCGGCCAGGCGTGCCCCGAATGCCTCGCCGATCTCGTCGGCGAGCGCGACGCGTGCCTGTGTGGCGATGACCACGGGCGCCAGCCGCAGCCCGGCTGCCAGCAACGGGCGCAGGGCAGCGAGCAGTGGCACGGCATGGCGCGCCACGGCCAGCGAGGACAGGCCGTCGCCGACCACGAGGCACAGGTCGCAGCCAGTGCCGGCTTCGGCGCGCAGGCGTTGCGCATCGTCCGCGTCCAGCTGGCGCCCGAGGTCGGGCCGGCGCAGGTAGGTGGCGCGGTCGCTGGCGCCGCTGTGCACGCTGCGGGTCTCCCAACCCTCGGCCCGCAATGCGCTGGCCAGGGCCTCGGTGTCCAGCGCGGCGTGGATGGCGTCGCGCGCCATCGCATGCGCCCAGCCGAAGCGCAGCGTCTCGTCCGTGGGCATGCCCTGGCCGGCCCGGCCCAGCGCGAGGCGTGCGGGCGTGGCGGCGCGCCATTCCTGCCAGGGGTCGTGGGTCACGCCGGTCGTGGGCGCGTTCATGCCTGCGCCTCCAGCGCCGCGAGGCCGCCCATGCCCTGCAGCAAGCGGGCGGCGGCGCCGGACAGGAGCCGCCCGTCGCCATCCGCCAGCTGCATGCGCGCGAGCCAGGCCTCGAACTCGGGTGCGCGCCTGAGGCCCATGGTCTCGCGCACGAACAGCGCGTCGTGGAAGGAGGTACTCTGGTAGTTCAGCATCACGTCGTCGGCGCCCGGCACGCCGATCACGAAGTTCACGCCGGCGGCGGCCAGCAGCACCAGCAGCGTGTCCATGTCGTCCTGGTCGGCTTCGGCGTGGTTGGTGTAGCAGATGTCGCAGCCCAGCGGCAGGCCCATGAGCTTGCCGCAGAAGTGGTCCTCCAGGCCGGCACGGATGATCTGCTTGCCGTCGTACAGGTACTCGGGGCCGATGAAGCCGACCACGGTGTTGACCAGCAGCGGCCGGTAGCGCCGCGCCAGTGCGTAGGCGCGGGCCTCGCAGGTCTGCTGGTCCACGCCGTGGTGGGCGTTGGCAGACAGCGCGCTGCCCTGGCCGGTCTCAAAGTACATGACGTTGTCCCCGAGCGTGCCGCGGCCCAGCGCGCGCGCGGCGGCGCAGGCCTCGTCCAGCAGTTCGGGCGTGACGCCGAAGGACAGGTTGGCCTGCTCGGTGCCGGCGATGGACTGGAACACGAGGTCGACCGGCGCGCCGGCTTCCATGAGCCGCAGCGTGTTGGTCACGTGCGTGAGCACGCAGCTTTGCGTGGGGATCTGGAAGCGCGCGATGACCTCGTCCAGCAGGTGCAGCAGGCGCCCCAGCACCGGCAGGCTGTCGGAGGCCGGGTTCAGGCCGATCACGGCGTCCCCGGCGCCGTAGAGCAGGCCGTCCAGCGTCGACGCCGCAACACCGCGCAGGTCGTCCGTGGGGTGGTTGGGTTGCAGCCGCACGGCCAGCCGGCCCGGCAAGCCGATGGTGTTGCGAAAGCGCGTGACGACGCGGCACTTGCGCGCCACGGCGATCAGGTCCTGGTTGCGCATGAGCTTGGAAACTGCCGCCACCATCTCGGGCGTGAGGCCGGGTGCCAGTGCCGCCAGGGTCGGGCCATCGACGGCGTCGGACAGCAGCCAGTCGCGCAGCGCGCCGACCGTGAGCGAGGCGACTGGCGCGAACGCCGCGGCATCGTGCGTGTCGATGATGAGCCGCGTGATGTTGTCGTCCTCGTAAGGGACCAGCGCTTCGTCGAGGAACTGCGTGAGCGGCGTGTCGGCCAGGACATGGCGCGCCGCCATGCGCTGCTGGGCCGTGGCCGCGCCGATGCCGGCCAGGTAGTCGCCCGAGCGCGCGGGGCTGGCGCAGGCCAGCACCTGGCGCAGGTCGTCGAACGCGAAGACCTGTTGGGCCAGCGTGGTGCGGTAGCGCATGTCAGTCGGTTCCGGAAAGCAGCTTATCGTGTGCCGCGGCGGCGCGCTGGTCGGCCGTCAGCCGGAAGTACGCGTAGGCCAAGGCCATCAGCACGCAGAACAGCACCGTCAGCAGGGTGTTGAACCAGACCATCGCGCCCAGGCAGACCAGGCCCAGCCCGAGCGCAATGGCCGGGAACACGGGATAGAACGGCGCACGGTAGGGCCGGTGCAGATGCGGCTCGCTGGTGCGCAGCTTGAACAGCGCGGCCATGGACACGAGGTACATGACGATGGCGCCCAGCACGGCCATGGTCACGATGTTGGCGGTCAGCGTCTGGCCGCCGAAGCTGATCCATTCGTCGCTGAAGATGGCGGCCACGCCGACCACGCCACCGGCGACAAGCGCGCGGTGCGGCGTGCCGAAGCGCGGGCTCAGTGCGGCGAAGTAGCGCGGCAGATAACCAGCGCGGGCCAGTGCGAAGATCTGGCGCGAGTAGCCCATGATGATGCCGTGGAAGGAGGCGATGAGCCCGAACAGCCCGATCCACACCATCATGTGCAGCCAGCCGCTGCTTGCGCCCACCACCACCTTCATGGCCTGCGGCAGCGGGTCGTTGATGTTGGCAAGCGTGCGCCAGTCGCCCACGCCGCCGGCGAACACCATCACGCCGAAGGCCAGCACGACCAGCGTGACGATGCCCGTGGTGTAGGCGACGGGAATCGTGCGGTGCGGGTCGCGCGCCTCCTCGGCGGCCATGGCCGCGCCCTCGATGGCCAGGAAGAACCAGATCGCGAACGGGATCGAGGCGAAGATGCCGGCGATGGCCTTGCCGTCCAGCACACTGCTGCCGGCCCAGCCATTGGCAACGAAGTTGGCCATGGACCAGCCTGGCGCAACCACACCCATGAACACCAGCAGCTCGAAGATGGCCAGCAGCGTGACGAACAGCTCGAAGGTGGCGGCGATGCTGACGCCCACCCAGTTCAGCGCGATGAAGACCACGTAGGCGCCCAGCGCGATCATCTTGGGGTCGACGCCCGGGAACTGCACGTTGAGGTAGGCGCCGATGGCCAGCGCGATGGCCGGCGGCGCGAACACGAACTCCACCAACGTGGCGAATCCGGCGATGAAGCCGGCGGTGGGACCGAATGCGCGCCGCGCATAGGCAAAGGGCCCGCCGGCGTGCGGGATGGCCGTGGACAGCTCGGTGAAGCTGAAGATGAAGGTGGTGTACATGGCTGCCACCAGCACCGTGGCGACCAGGAAGCCCAGCGTGCCGGCCGTGTTCCAGCCGTAGCTCCAGCCGAAGTACTCGCCAGAGATGACCAGCCCGACGGCGATGCCCCAGAGCTGCAGCGGTCCCAGGACCTTTTTGAGATGGCCCGAGGCGGGGGCGGCGGAGGAAGAGGAGGAGGGGATGGCACTCATCGCAGTGGCGCTCGACGCGGAGCAGGTGACGGGGATGCGCCGATTGCACCCGCGCCGCCGGGCAGCGGCTATCCGCTTTCGGAAAATCTGCGCCCTGCGGTCCGCAGCGCCGAGCGCTGGCGTGGCACCGGTCTTGCATATACGCTCGCATGGATCGCCTGGGAGAAGTGCGGATGCAGACAAGCCGACCCGCCATGGAGGCTGCCTACAGCGTGCGCCGCAGCGCCGATGTGGACGAGCACGCCGGTCACCTGTCCTCCTGGCGCCAGGAGTACGACCAGCTGTCGTGCGGCCATTTCACCGGAATGGTGCGCGAGCTCTGGCTGCATGCACCGCGCTTGCAGGTGTTCCACGAGTTCACGGACCAGCAGACCAGCCAGCGCTGCCGTCCCTGGTCGGGCTCCGTCTGGTTCGGCATTCCCGATGGGCTGGGCGAAGGCCTGGTGCATTTCTGCGGCCGGCTGCAGCCGGACGAGCGACCGCGCACCCTCATGGCCGCGCGGGCGGACGCCGGCTTTGCGCTGCGCACACCGCAGCGCTTCGGCATCTACGGCGTGGTGCTGGACGAAGAATGGCTCGCGGCCCGGTGCGACGCGCTGGGCCTGGCGCCGCTGCTGCAGGGGCGCCCCGAGGTCTGCGCAGCCCCGCTGTCGCCGCACCGGCATGTGGCGCTGTGCCAGACCATCGAGTCCATGCTGGCGCTGGGCGCCAGCGACGAGGCCGCCCAGCCCTGGGGGCTGCGCGCCATGCACATCCTGGGCGGGCAGTTGTTGCGGCTGCTGGGCCAGTGCTGCGACGACGCCGCCTTGCAGGGCCCGCCGGCCAGCGCGCAGCGGCGCCTGGCCCTGGTCATGGCCGCGCGCGACATGGCGGCCGAGCCGTTCAACCACCTGCTGTCGGTGGAGGATCTGTGCGCGCAGCTGCACCTGACGCCGCGCACGCTGCACAACCACTTCCTCGGCACCGTGGGCGTCTCGCCGGCGGAATTCCTGCGCTCGGTGCGGCTCAATGCCTGTCGGCGCCGGCTGCGCGGTACCTGCGCCGAGCAACTGCACGTGCAGGACGTGGCAGCGCAGTGGGGTTTCTTCCACATGGGCCGCTTTGCGCAGGCCTACAGGGAACTGTTCGGCGAGCTGCCTTCGCAGACGCTGCGCCTGTCGCGCCAGGCCGCGCCGCTCAGCGCGTGATGAGCCGATGCACCAGATCGGCCGTGGAGCCGGCGCCGTACTTGCGCATCACGCGCGCACGGTAGATCTCCACCGTGCGGTGGCTGATGCCAAGCACGCGGCCGATTTCCTTGGCCGTGAGGCCCTGCATGACCTGGGCCGCGATCTCGCGCTCGCGTGGCGTGAGACTGGCATGCACGCTGCGGCGCGCGCTCAGGTCCTCGAAGCTCCAGATGCCGGCGGCGTGCGGGGCCGTGCGGTCGAAGGCCCGGCCCGTCACGTGGCACCAGAAGGCCTCGCCCTTGAAGCGGCCGTCCACGCGCCGCATGATGCGGTCGTCTGCGTACAGGCCCTTGGCGTTCATGATGGGTGTGATGCGCTCGCCGGTGCGTTCGTACTCGTCGGCACTCGGGTAGAGCACGCGGAACGATTGGCCGACGAGCTGCTCGCGCGCCGCGCCGAACATCTCGCACAGGTGGCGGTTGCAGTCCACAATCGTCCGCTCGCGCGATACCACGAGCCCGATGGGCGCCAGATCGAAGGCCAGCCGGTAGTCGATGTCCATCGGGATTCTCATTAGGAAAAACTACGTACCTGGCTACGTAGTATCGTCCGCCCATCCGAATCCACAGGAGGCTCTCGTGAACAAAATCTATCCTTCCGCCGATGCGGCGCTGAAGGGCATCGTCCAGGACGGCCAGCTGCTGGCCGTGGGCGGTTTCGGCCTGTGCGGCATCCCCGAGGCGCTGATCGAGGCGCTCAAGGATTCCGGCGTCAAGAACCTGACCGTGATCTCCAACAACGCCGGTGTCGACGGCTTCGGCCTCGGCAAGCTGCTGGAGACGCGCCAGATCAAGAAGATGATCGCCAGCTACGTGGGCGAGAACAAGGAGTTCGAGCGCCAGTATCTGGCCGGCGAACTCGAGCTGGAATTCACGCCCCAGGGCACGCTGGCCGAGAAGCTGCGCGCCGGTGGCGCCGGCATCCCGGCCTTCTTCACCAAGACCGGTGTCGGCACCCAGGTGGCCGAAGGCAAGGAGCTGCGCGAGTTCGACGGCGAGACCTATGTGATGGAGCGCGCGCTGCTGCCCGAGGTCGCATTGGTCAAGGCCTATGCGGCCGACAAGTCCGGCAACCTGCAGTTCCGCCGCACCGCGCGCAACTTCAACCCGGCCGCCGCGATGGCCGGCAAGATCTGCGTGGTCGAGGTCGAGAAGATCGTCGAGACCGGCGAGATGGACCCGGACGCCGTGCACCTGCCCGGCATCTACGTGCACCGCATCGTGCTCAATGCCACGCCCGAGAAGCGCATCGAGAAGCGCACGCTGCGCGCCGCCGCGCCCGTCGATGTGGCAGCCGCCAAGGTCGAGGCCCAGGCCGTGATCGCCCAGGCCGCGGCCAGCGATGCACCCGTCAAGAACGAAAGCAAAGGAGCCTGACATGCCCTGGACCCAAGACCAGATGGCCGCGCGCGCGGCGCAAGAGCTCGAAGACGGCTTCTACGTGAACCTGGGCATCGGCATCCCGACCCTGGTGGCCAACTTCGTGCCGGCCGACAAGGAAGTCTGGCTGCAGAGCGAGAACGGCATGATGGGCATCGGCCCGTTCCCGACCGAGGACGAGGTCGACGCCGACCTCATCAACGCCGGCAAGCAAACCGTGACCACGCTGCCGGGCACTTCGATCTTCGGCAGCCACGAGAGCTTCGCGATGATCCGCGGCGGCAAGATCAACCTGTCCATCCTGGGTGCGATGCAGGTCAGCGAACGGGGCGACCTGGCCAACTGGATGATCCCGGGCAAGATGGTCAAGGGCATGGGCGGTGCCATGGACCTGGTGGCCGGCGTCAAGCGCGTGATCGTGTTGATGGAACACGTCGCGAAGAAGAAGGACGGCACCGAGGACCTCAAGATCCTGCCCAAGTGCACGCTGCCACTGACCGGCGTGGGCGTGGTCGACCGCATCATCACCGACCTGGCCGTCATGGACGTGACGCCCCAGGGCCTCAAGGTCGTGGAGATGGCGCCCGGCGTCACGCGCGAATCGCTGCAGGCCAAGACGGGCGTCAAGCTCATCTGAGCTTGTTCACCAAGGCGATCGCCGCCTTCGCGCCGCGGCTGCCGCTGGCCGTGGCCTACAGCGGCGGCGCCGATTCCTCCGCGCTGCTGCGCGCCTGCGTGGCGCGCTGGCCCGGCCAGGTGCGCGCCGTGCATGTGCACCATGGCTTGCAGGCCGCGGCCGACGACTTCGAAACCCATTGCCGAGACACCTGCGCCGCGCTCGGCGTGCCGCTGGCCGTGGCCCATGTGCAGGCGCGCCATGCACGCGGGCAGAGTCCGGAAGATGCTGCGCGGCGCGCCCGCTACACGGCGATCGCCGAAGTTGCCGCACGCGACTGGGGCGAGGGTGGCCCACGCGATGTGGCACTGGCCCAGCATGCCGACGACCAGGTCGAGACCATCGTGCTCGCGCTCTCGCGCGGTGCCGGCCTGCCGGGCCTGGCGGCCATGCCGGCGCAGTGGGAGCATGGCGGTCTGCGGTTTCACCGGCCGCTGCTGCAGGTGCCGGGCGCGGCACTGCGCGCCTGGCTGGCCGAGCAGGGCGCGGCCTGGATCGAAGACCCCAGCAATGCCGACACCGCTTACCTGCGCAACGGCATCCGCGCCGAGTTGCTGCCCGTGTTGGAGCGACTGTTCCCGGCTTTTCGCAGCACCTTCGCGCGCAGTGCGGCCCATGCGGCCGAGGCGCAGGAATTGCTGCGCGGCCTCGCCGAGCAGGACCTGCAGGCCACCGGCATGCCGCCCGCCATCGCCGCGCTGCAGGCGCTGCCGCGCGCGCGCCAGGCCAATGCACTGCGCCACTGGCTGGCCGAGGTGCATGGCACGGCGCCCAGTGCCGCGCAGCTGGCCGAGCTGCTGGACCAGATCGACGCCTGCCGCACGCGCGGCCACCGCCTGCATCTGAAGGTGGGGGCTGGTTTCGTGCGGCGCAGCGGCGCGTTGCTCGATTGGTACAATCCCGCGCTTTCGAGTTGACACACTGCAGGGGCGTCGCCGGCCGACAGCCGAGCCCGGACAAGGCGCCTCCTGCCACTATCCATGGCACTCATCGTTCATAAATACGGCGGCACGTCGATGGGCTCGACCGAGCGCATCCGCAACGTCGCCAAGCGCGTGGCCAAGTGGGCACGCGCCGGCCACCAGATGGTGGTGGTTCCCAGCGCCATGAGCGGGGAGACCAATCGGCTGCTGGGCCTGGCCAAGGAGCTGGCCCCGGCCAAGCCCGCCGACGCCTACCACCGCGAACTCGACATGCTGGCCGCCACCGGCGAGCAGGCCTCGTCCGCCCTGCTGGCGATCGCGTTGCAGTCCGAAGGCGTGCAGTCGGTCAGCTACGCGGGCTGGCAGGTGCCGATCCGCACCAACAGCGCCTATACCAAGGCCCGCATCGAGTCCATCGAGGACGACCGCGTGCGCGCCGACCTGCAGGCCGGCAAGGTCGTCATCGTCACGGGCTTCCAGGGCGTGGACGAGGACGACAACATCACCACGCTGGGCCGTGGCGGCAGCGACACCTCGGCCGTGGCCGTGGCCGCCGCGCTGAAGGCCCAGGAGTGCCTGATCTACACCGACGTGGACGGCGTCTACACCACCGACCCGCGTGTCGTGCCCGAGGCGCGCCGCCTGCAGACCGTCAGCTTCGAGGAGATGCTGGAGATGGCCTCCATGGGCTCCAAGGTGCTGCAGATCCGCTCCGTGGAGTTTGCCGGCAAGTACAAGGTGCCGCTGCGCGTGCTGTCCAGCTTCACGCCCTGGGACATCGATCTGGACGAGGAGTCCAAGTCGGGCACGCTGATCACTTTCGAGGAAGACGAACAAATGGAACAAGCCATCGTGTCGGGCATCGCGTTCAACCGCGACGAAGCCAAGATCTCCGTCCTGGGTGTGCCGGACAAGCCCGGCATCGCGTACCAGATCCTGGGCGCCGTGGCCGACGCCAACATCGAGGTCGACGTCATCATCCAGAACGTCAGCAAGGACGGCCGGACCGACTTCAGCTTCACCGTCCACCGCAACGACTATGCGAAGACGATCGACCTGCTGAAGGAAAAGGTCCTGCCCGGCCTGGGCGTGCAGGAAGTCGTGGGCGACGCCAAGATCTGCAAGGTCAGCATCGTGGGCATCGGCATGCGCAGCCATGTGGGCGTGGCCAGCAAGATGTTCCGCTGCCTGTCGGAAGAGGGCATCAACATCCAGATGATCTCCACCAGCGAGATCAAGACCTCGGTCGTGCTCGACGAGAAGTACATGGAACTCGCGGTGCGCGCATTGCACCGTGTTTTCGATCTGGACCAGCCCGCCGCGGCCTGATTCGCGCTGAATCCGTGCCATAATGGCGGGGTTTTCCAGGAAACGTGACCGAGTGGCCGAAGGTGCTCCCCTGCTAAGGGAGTATGGGGTGTAGAGCCTCATCGAGGGTTCGAATCCCTCCGTTTCCGCCAAACACCAAAAACGGGCCTTCAGGCCCGTTTTTCTTTGGTGCGTCCACATCACATCAACACCGCGTCGCGCGGCGCGCGCTACTCATCCGTGTTGAAGGGAAGGCCATGGCCGCGGCAGCGCTGTCGTCGACCCCCAGAGCAAACGCCGCAGAGATGGCGATCAGCGCGGCAGCGCCGAGCAGCGTGCGTTTGATGGATGGACTTCGGCTGGCTTGTCGCGCCGGCGGGCTTGGCGCGGCGAGCGCCTGCGCATTGCGTTGGAGCGGGTGAAGGGAATCGAACCCTCGTATGAAGCTTGGGAAGCTGCCGTTCTACCATTGAACTACACCCGCGCGGCGCGCATTCTACTGTGGCCGTTGGCCACTCCCGGCAGTGCGCCCGTCCAAAGGGCTGCCCAGATTCTCCAAGCCACTGTCCCAGCCAGAGTGGCCGGCGGCTTGCGCAGAACGCGCCGGCTGGGCGACGCCTCTGCGCCGCATGGCGACGGCGGAGCGTCAGCGACACACGGGCGACTGCGGTCAAGGCACTCTTGCGCAGCGGCAAGCGCCTGCAAGTCGACGAAGTGGCAGCGCATGCGCCGGGCGAGCAGAGCCGCGCGGCCGGTCGTGCGCTCATCCGAGCTGGCGCAAGGCCGCCGTCACCAGCACACCCAGCAGCACGCTGCCGAACTGGCCCGCGCGCAGCAACCAGGCCACCGCCACCGCGGCCAACCCGCCCAGCAGCGTGGGCTCCAGGCCGCGGCCGGCGGCGCCCACGACCGAGCTGGCCAGCATGCCCGCCAGCAGCGCTGCCGGCAGCGCGTCGATGAAGGCCGCCAGACCGGGCGGGAAGCTGCGCCCCTGCAGCAGCACCGGGCCGATAGCCTTGATCGCGTAGTTGATCGCCGCGAACGCCAGCACGGTCCACAGCATGCTGCTCATGGCGCGGCCCTACGGCGCAACAGGGCGGGCAGGGCGGCGGCGCTGGCGGCCATCACGGCCACGCCGGGCGGCACCAGCCAGCACATGCTGGCCGTGACAAGTACGGCCAGCACCACGGTGCCGCGACGCCTGGACTCGGTGCGCACGATGTCCAGCACGAACACCAGGAAGAAGCCCGGGAAGACCAGGTCCAGGCCGATTGCGCGCGCCAGAGCGGGTTCGGGCGCAAGGTAGGCGCCGATGGCGGTGCCGGCCACCCAGGCCGGCCACTGCACCAGCGTGGCGCCCAGCATCTTGGCGCGGTCCACGCTGCCGTCGGGTGCGCGCGCGGCGGCCCAGGATGCATCGACCACCGCCTGGGCCTCCAGCGAGCGGCGCCAGGCCCCGCCCTTGAATTCGGAGGTCAGCGCCATCGGGATGAAGCGCAGATTGATCAGCGTGGCGGCGCCGAGTGCGGCCGACATGCCGCCGCCGGCGAAGGCCATGACCAGCGCGAACTGCGCGCCGCCCGCGAACACGATGGCCGACATCAGCGTGGCCAGCCAGGCCGGCCAGCCCTGGGCGACAGCGGCGGCGCCAAAGCCCACGGCGAGCGCGAACGCGCCCACGCCGAAACCCGCACCCACCGCGAAACCCGCGCGCCAGCCGCCGCCGGATGCGGTGGTCCTGCCTGCCTCCATGCCTTCTCCCCCGAAATCTGGAGCCGCAAATCTAGCAGGGCGAGCACAGGCGACACGCCACGCGGCGCCCGGCCCGCAGAATGCGGCGCGCATTCCAGGGGAGACACCATGCACGTACCACCCGAGGCCTTGCGCGGCGGCACCGTCGCCGACCTCATCGTCACCGCCATCGCGAAGTACCCGGAGCGGGCGGCCTTCGCCAACGACGAGGCCACCGTCCACTATGCCGAACTGGGCCGGACGATCAGCCGCATCGCCCAGCATTTCGACCGCCTGGGACTGCGCCCCGGCGACACCGTGGCCCAACTGGCCGTGAACCGCTGGGAGGTGTTCGCGGTGGTCGCGGCCGTCTACCTGCGCGGGCTGCGCTCGGTCACGCTGCACGCGCTGGGCAGCGAGGCCGACCACGCCTACATCCTCGCCCACAGCGGGGCCCGCACCGTCGTCGTCGACAGCTACCACCAGGCGCGCGGCCAGGCGCTGCGCGCTCAGTGCGGCCGGGTGCAGACCTGGCTATCCATGGGCGCCATCGACGGTTTCGACGACCTGCTGCAGGCGGTGCAGGACTTCGCCCCGCAGCCGCTCGTGCCCTGCGGCGACGCCGAGACCATCGTGCGCCTGGCCTACACCGGCGGCACCACGGGCCGGCCCAAGGGCGTGATGCTGAGCAACCGCGCGCTGGCCACCAACGCGCTGCTGGACCTGGCCGTCAAGGACTGGCCGCATGAGGTGCGCTATGTGTGCCCGGCCCCGATCTCGCATGGCGGCGGCTCGCTCGTGGTGCCCACGCTGGTGCGCGGCGGCTGCGTGACGCTGCTGCGCGGCTTCTCGGCCAACGGCTTCGTGGACGCCGTGGCCAGGTACCGCTGCAACCTGTCCTGGTTGGTGCCGACCATGCTTTACGCACTGCTGGACAGCCCGCGCGTGCGCGAAGTGGACTGGGCCGCCTTTCACACGCTGATCTACAGCGCCGCGCCGGCCGCGCCGGCGCGCATCCGCCAGGCGCTGGACATCTGCGGCCCGGTGCCGGTGCAAAGCTATGGGCAGACCGAATCGCCCAACGACATCCTGCTGCTGGACCGGCACGACCATGCGCGGCTCACGGACGCCCAGCTCACGGCCGCGGGCCGGCCTTATCCGCTCATGCAGGTGGCGCTGCTCGACGCGCAGGGCGCGCCCGTGGCCGACGGCGCGCGTGGCGAGATCTGCGTGCGCGGCCCGCTCGTGATGGCGGGCTACCTGGACAACCCGGCCGAGACCGCCGCCGCGCTGGCCGGCGGTTGGCTGCACACGGGCGACGTGGCCTGCAAAGGGGCCGACGGCCTGTACTACATCGTCGACCGCATGAAGGACGTGATCATCTCGGGCGGCTTCAACGTCTACCCCAAGGAGATCGAGGATGCGCTGTGCGCGCAGCCCGGCGTGGCGGCGGCGGCGGTGATCGGCATTCCCGACGAGAAATGGGGCGAGCTGGTCATGGCCTATGTGCAGGCCAAGCCTGGCACGCAACCGTCGGCAGATGCGCTGGTGGCGGCCGTGCGCGAGGCCAAGGGGGCGGTGGCCGCGCCCAAGCGCGTGGACTTCATCGATGCGCTGCCGCAGACCGCATTGGGCAAGATCGACAAGAAGGCGCTGCGTGCCCGGCACTGGGCTGCCGCTGGGCGCGCGGTGGGCTGAGCTGGAGCGCGCCGGCCGCTTCAATCGTGCATGTGCTCCGTCACGAACTGGCGGAACAGCTGCAGGGATGGACTCTCGGTGCGCCCGGCCAGCGTGATCAGGGCGAACAGCCCCTTGGCACCAAAGACCGGGCGCACCGGCAGTTCCACCAGTTCCCCCGACACGAGGCCCTGCCGCGCCGCGGCAACGATGCCGAAGAAGACCACATCGGTCTGGCGCACCGTCGCGATCAGGCTGTCCATCTCCTCGCAGCGCAGGCCCACCGCCGTATTCGGGTTGGCGCGCGGCCCGTATTGCCGCATCAGCTGGTTGCCGATTTCGTCTGTCAACGTGGTCGACGCGATGGGGTAGGGCAGGATGTCGTCGAAGCTGTAGGCGTCCGCTCCGCGCGCCAGCAGCGGGTGGCCGCTGCGGCAGATGAAGCCGGCACGCAATTCAGCCACCATCTCGACCACCAGGTCGTCCGCCGGCGGGACGGCGCGCCGGTCGATCACGAGCGCGTCGGCCGCGCGCGCGCGCAAGTGGCCCAGTTGCAGATCCAGTGCGCCGCGCATGATGTTGACCGGTACCTGGGGGTGGAGCCTGGCCATGTGCACCATGAACGGCGTCATCAGCACGGCCGCAGGCCCTGAACCCAGGCCGATGCGGATCGGCCCGCCATTGCCCTTCTTGGCCATGTCCACGCTGCGCCGCAGCTCCTCGGCGCCGAAGAGCAGCTGGCGCGCGCGCGCCGCCACCGTCTCGCCCAGCGGCGTGAGCTCATTGCGCCGGCCCATGCGGTCGATCAGCTTGGCACCCAGCACTTCTTCGAGCAGCCGGATGCTGCGGCTCAGCGCCGGCTGCGTGATGTGCAGCCGCAGCGCGGCCCGGCTGAAGGAGCGCGCATCGGCAACGGCGAGCAAATGTTCGAGCTGCTTGAGGTTCATGCGCCAACTAGAAGTTTTTTTTCTGGGAAGGAGAAAAACAATGCATTGGACAGATGGGTGTGGGGATTTCTACCATGGTCTCATACCGTTATTTATGTGTACAAAATGTACATGAAGATGCAAGAATAAAAGTTGCATTCAATCCGTGGCGGTATGAAAAGGAGAAACCAGCCATGCCTCATCCCTTGATCGACAGCATCACAGCCCATGCCCAGATGTTCGTGAAGCTGCGCCGCGAGCTGCAGTCGTCCGGCGAACGCGCCCCGGCGGACCTGCACACCAGCGACCTCGTGGCGGGACGCCTGGAGCAGTGGGGTTACAAGGTGGACCGCGGGCTGGGCGGCAGCAGCATCGTGGCCCAGCTGCGGCGTGGCAAGGGCACCAAACGCCTGGGCCTGCGCGCGGACATGGGGGCGCTGCCGATGCAGCCCGGCTCGGCCGGAAGCCAGTTCGGCCACACCGCCATGCTGCTTGCTGCGGCCCACTACCTGGCGCGCCAGGGTGACTTCAGCGGCACGCTGAACCTGGTCTTCCAGAGCACAGACCAAACCGAGGGTGGGGCCCGCCGCATGGTGGCCGATGGCCTGTTCGACCAATTCCCCTGCGATGCCATCTTCGCGATGCACAGCGCGGCCCGCCATCCGCAAGGCCGGCTGCTGCTGCGCGACGGGCCGGCCATGGCCTCGCACGACGAGGTGTCCATCACGCTGCACGGCGACGCGCCGCATGGTGCGGCCGATCCTGTGGTGGCAGGTGCGGCCATCGTGATGGGACTGCAGAGCATTGCGGCGCACACCGACGCGCAGCAGCTGGTGGCGGTCCAGATCAGCGGCTTCGAAGCCAGGGCCGTTGCACAGGCCGTGGCGCCCAACGCGACGCTGCAACTCGGCGTGCGGGCGCTCGACCCGGCCGTGCGCGACAACCTGCAACGCCGCGTCACCGCGTTGACCGAACTGCAAGCGCTCAGCTACGGGGTGCAAGCCACGGTCGACTACCGGCGGCAAGCGCCGGTGCTGGTCAACAGCCCTCTGGAGACGGAGTTTGCGCGCCAGCTGGCCATGGAACTGCTCGGTCCAGGCCAGGTGGAACTGCAGGTGCCCGCGTTTGCAGGCCGCGACGACTTCGCGTTCATGCTGGAGCAGGTGCCGGGCAGCTACCTGCTGCTGGGCAACGGCGACGGCCCGGCGCAGGACTTCAACGAAGCCAACTTGCCGATCGGCGCCGCCTACTGGGCCATGCTGGCCCAGTGCTACCTGCACGGCAGCTGATCAGACCCGCTCGAACACGGCGGCGATGCCCTGGCCGCCGCCGATGCACATCGTGACCAGCGCATAGCGACCACCCACGCGCTGCAACTCGTACAGCGCCTTGACGGTGATCACGGCGCCGGTGGCGCCGATCGGGTGGCCCAGCGAGATGCCCGAGCCGTTCGGATTCACCTTGGCCGGGTCCAGGCCCAGGTCCTTGGTGACGGCGCAGGCCTGGGCCGCGAAGGCCTCGTTGGCCTCGATCACGTCCAGGTCCGAGACCTTCAGGCCCAGCTTCTCCAGCAGCTTCTTGCTGGCCGGCACCGGGCCGATGCCCATGTACTTGGGGTCCACGCCGGCATGGGCGTAGCCGACCAAACGTGCCAAGGGCACCAGGCCACGCGCCTTGGCCACCGAGGCTTCCATCAGCACCACGGCGGCGGCCGCATCGTTCAGGCCCGAAGCATTGCCGGCCGTGACCGTGCCGTTCTCCTTCACGAACACGGGCTTGAGCTTGGCCATGTCTTCCACGGTCGCGTCGGCGCGGAAGTGCTCGTCGGTGTCGAACACCACGTCGCCCTTGCGGCCCTTGGAGACCACCGGGACGATCTGCTCCTTGAAGTAGCCCGCGGCGCTCGCCTTTGCGGCGCGGCGGTGGCTTTCCACGGCCAGGCCGTCCTGGTCGGCGCGCGTGATGCCCCACTTGGCGGCGATGTTCTCGGCCGTCACGCCCATGTGGATGGTGTGGAAGGGGTCGTGCAGCGCGCCGACCATCATGTCCACGAGCTTGGTGTCGCCCATGCGGGCACCCCAGCGCGCGTTGAGCGAGGCGTAGGGTGCGCGGCTCATGCTCTCGGCCCCGGCGCCGATGGCGATGTCGGTATCGCCCAGCAGGATGGACTGCGCGGCCGAGACGATGGCCTGCAGGCCCGAGCCGCACAGGCGGTTGACGTTGAAAGCCGGCGTGTCCTCGCTGCAGCCGCCTTCGAGCGCGGCCACACGCGAGAGGTACATGTCGCGCGGCTCGGTGTTGACCACGTGGCCGAACACCACGTGGCCCACGTCCTTGCCTAGGGCGTTGGCGCGCGCCAGCGATTCGCGCACGACCAGCGCACCCAGCTGCGTGGGTGGCACGTCCTTGAGGCTGCCCCCGAAAGTACCGATGGCGGTGCGCACACCGCTGACGACGACGACTTCACGACCCATGTTGTTGCTCCTGAAGGGAAGAAAAAATTCGCCGGCAATCTTCCCATGCGGATCGCCGGCCCGGTGTCACCGAGCTGCCAAAGGTAACAATTCAGTGCACGCCGTGCACGTGCCGTCGCCGTGCCTGTACGGCGGGCAGCGGTTCTTCGGCCAGGCTTTTGAGGATGCCGCAGTCGCCCGTCGCCTGGGCCGCCTGGCACTGGCTGCGCAGCGCCTTGAGCTGACGCTCCAGCGCGCGCAACTCGCGGATGCGCTGCGCCACATGGCCGATGTGGGCGTCCAGCAGCGCATTGACGCCACCGCAGTCGCCGCCCGGCGCGTCCTGGAACTGCAGCAGCGTGCGGATCTCGTCCAGCGCCATGTCCAGTGCGCGGCAATGCCGGATGAAGGACAGGCGCTGCACATGGCTCTCGGCGTAGTCGCGGTAGTTGCCCTCGGTGCGTGGCGCGGTCGGCAGCAGCCCGGCGCGCTCGTAGTAACGGATGGTTTCCACCGGTGTGTCGGTGGCTGCGGCCAGTTGTCCGATCTTCATGGCGCTTGACTCTACAGTGGCTTCAGGGTTTCCAATGCCTGCAACCGAGGAAAGACACCGCATGAAGCATTGCTGTTCAGAACCCGTGCCGCAGGCGCAGACCGTCCACACAGGCCACCACCACACTCCTGGCCAGGCGCATGGCCACGAGGACCACGACCACCACGACGAGGGTGAGGGAGGCCACCTGCACGACCACGACCATGGCGCAGGCCCGGGCGTGGGCCGCCTGGGCGCAGCGCTGGCCCTGGCCATCGCGGCCGAGCTGGTGCATTTCATGGCCGGCGATGCGCTGTGGTCCAAAGGGCTGGGCCTGGCCGTGGCCGCTGCGGCCATCGGCCTGTCGGGCATGGAGACTTACACCCAGGGCTTCGCCGCGCTGCGCCGCGGCCGGCTCAACATCAACGCGCTCATGAGCGTGGCCGTCACAGGCGCCTTCCTGATCGGCCAATGGCCCGAGGCCGCCATGGTCATGGCGCTGTACGCGATCGCCGAACTCATCGAAGGCCGCGCGGCCGACCGTGCCCGCAACGCCATTGCCGGTCTGCTGGCGCTGGCGCCCGAGCAGGCCGACGTGCTCCAGGCCGATGGCAGCTGGCGCGCGCAACCCGCGGCCGAGGTGCCGCTCGGCGCCGTCGTGCGCATCCGCCCCGGCGAGCGCGTACCGCTGGACGGCACCGTCACCGAGGGCCGCAGCAGCATCGACCAGTCTCCGGTCACGGGCGAGAGCCTGCCGGTCGACAAGGGCCCGGGCGACACCGTGTTCGCCGGCACCGTCAACGCCGAGGGCGCACTGCAGTTCCGCGTGACGGCCGCGGCCGGCAACACCACGCTGTCCCGCATCATCCACGCGGTGGAGCAGGCCCAGGCCACGCGCGCGCCCACGCAGCGCTTCGTCGACCGCTTCGCCGCCGTCTACACGCCGGCCGTGTTCGTGCTGGCCCTGGCCGTTGCACTGGGCGGGCCCTTGCTGTTCGGCATCGCCTGGCTGGACGCCGTCTACAAGGCGCTGGTGCTGCTGGTCGTGGCCTGCCCCTGCGCGCTGGTGATCGCCACGCCCGTCACCGTGGTCAGCGCGCTGGCCGCGGCCGCGCGGCGCGGCATCCTGGTCAAGGGCGGCAGCCATCTGGAGAACGCGCGGCTCATCAAGGCCATCGCGCTGGACAAGACCGGCACCATCACGGCCGGCAAGCCGCAGCTGGTGCACTGGGAAGCCCTGGGTACGGACGGCGACGCGCTGGCCGGCCTGGCCGCCGCACTGGCTGCACGGTCGGACCACCCGGTCTCGCGCGCGATCGTGCAGGGGATCGACGCGGCGCAGCTGCCCGTCGATGGCTTCCGCGCATTGCCCGGCCGCGGCGTGCAGGGCCGCGTCAACGGTCGCGAACTCGTGCTGGGCAACCACCGGCTCATCGAAGAACGCGGCCAGTGCAGCGCGGAATTGGAAGCCCTGCTGCGCACGCACGAGGAGCAGGGCCGCACGCTCACGCTGCTGGCCGATGCCGGCGGCGTGCTGGCGCTGTTCGCCGTGGCCGACACCATCAAGGACAGCTCGCGCGAAGCGGTTGCCGAACTCCAGCGCCTGGGCGTGGTGCCCGTCATGCTGACCGGCGACAACCTCGCCACCGCGCAGACCGTGGCGCGCCAGGCCGGCATCGCCGAGGTGCAGGGCAACCTGCTGCCCGAGGACAAGCTGGCCGCCATCGAGGCCCTGCAACAGCGCCATGGCGCCACCGCCATGACGGGCGACGGCATCAACGATGCACCGGCGCTTGCGCGCGCCGAGATCGGCTTCGCCATGGGCGGCGCCGGCACCGACGTGGCCATGGAGGCGGCCGACGTCGTCATCATGAACGACGACCTGCGCCGCATTCCCGAGACCATCCGGCTGTCGCGCAGCACGCATGGCGTGCTGTGGCAGAACATCGTGCTCGCGCTGGGCATCAAGTCGGTGTTCATGGTGTTGGCGCTGCTGGGCACGGCGACGATGTGGATGGCCGTGTTCGCCGACATGGGGGCCACGCTGCTGGTGGTGGCCAACGGGCTGCGCCTGCTGCGCGCACGCCAGGGCTGATTCAACCTAGATTCGGCAGTTGGATGCGCCCGAGGGCGCCGTGATCGGCGTGCCATGCAAGGCGCGACGACGCCGCGCACTTCCGTGCGCAAGGAGGAGCAACGCCGCATGGCGCGGCGAGCGCAGTGCCGGCGGGGGCATAGCGTCCTCACCCGGAAGGTGCGGCTCGTCGAAGCCACAAATCCCGTGTCCACGCGGCCTGCATGGCGGCCGCGAGCGGTCAACTGCCCAATCTAGGTTCAACCGGCTTCGCGCTCCAGCACGAGCGCGAACAGCTCGTTGCGGAAGTGGATGCCCAGCCGCGCGAACGCGCGGTTGCGGTAGGTCTTGACGGTGGGCAGCGACAGCGCGAGGTCGGCCGCGATGCCGTCCTGCGTCATGCCGCGCAGGAGCCGCGTGCAGACGTCGAGCTCGCGCAGCGTGAGTTCGTCGTTGAGTTGCAGCAGGCGCTGGCGCAAGGCCTCGGGCGAGCGCTGCGGCTGCGGTGCCGGCCCGCGCAGCGCGACCTGTTTGCGCGCCAGCGCCAGCAGCGCGGGCGCCAGCTGCTCGAAGTCGCCGATCTGCGCATCGCTGAGAGCGCACTGGTGTGCGTGCCTGTAGAAGTTGACGGCGAACAGCGCATCGTCCTCGCCGTGCTGCACGATGGACACGCGCTCGGCCATGCCATGGGCCTCGTAGACGCGGGCGCGGTGCTCGTTCGGCACCTCGCGTGCCGTGATGTGGCACAGCTGGGTGCGCCGGCCCGGGCCGTCGTCGAAACGCAGGCTGCGGTCCTCGCGCACGGGCCCCGACAGGTAGGCGTTCCAGCAGGCGCGCGTGGTGTCGGGAATGCCCAGGCTGGCCGACAAGTACAGCCGCGGCGCGCAGCCCGGCCCCACCTGGTAGACCGACCACGAGGCGGCTGGCAGGGTGGGGTGCAGGCGCTCCAGCAGCCGTGCGCCGAAATCGTCCTCCCCCAGCAGCTCGACCATGGCGCCCACCGCCGGACCGATGCCGGCCGGCGGGCTGCCTGGTTGCCAGGCCGCGGGGGCCCATTTGCGCATGCGTGGTCTCCTGGTTCTCCCGTCATCCTCAGGGATGACAGCCGCCAACGCAGGGCGGATTTACGCTAGTCCGCGATTGTCACCGCTTTGACGCACACCATGGAACCCGACGCGATCCCCATTCCCCAACTGCGCTTCTTCGCCGGCTTGTCGGTCGAAGTGGCCGAGCCCCAGCAGGTCGGCGCCGTCCCGCACGGCGTGCGCCGCGTGATCCCCATCCTGGGCGGCCAGGCCCAGGGCGAGGGCTGGCGCGGCCGCGTGCTGCCCGGCGGCGCCGACTTCCAGCTCATCGTGCACGCCGGCTATGCCGAGCTCGACGCGCGCTACGTGCTGGAGATCGACGGCGGCGACCTCGTCTTCGTGCAGAACCAGGCCGTGCGCAGCGGCCCGCCGGAACTCATGCAGCGCATCGCGCGCGGCGAGCCGGTGGACCCGGGTCACATCTACTTCCGCTGCCAGCCGCGCTTCGAGACCGCGTCGAAGGCGCTGGGCTGGATCAACGAGCGCCTGTTCGTGGGCGCCGGCGCGCGCCACCCCGACAAGGTCGTGATGCGCTTCTTCGCGCTCGACTGAATCCCCACCATCCCCAGGAGACATGCCATGAACTTCACCCGCCGCCTGGCGCTGTGCGCCGCCGCGCTCGTTCCCTTCGCCGCCCCGGCGCAAGCGCCTTCCTATCCCAACAAGCCCGTGCGCATCATCGTCGGCTTTCCGGCCGGCACCGGCCCCGACATCGTGGCGCGGCTGCTCGCGCAGAAGCTGTCCGAGGGCTGGGGCAACCTGGGCGTGATCGTGGACAACAAGCCCGGCGCGGCCGGCCTGATCGCTGCGTCCGAGGCCGCGCGCGCCGCGCCCGACGGCTACACGCTGATGCTGGGCGAGACCGGCCAGCTCGCCATCGCGCCCAGCAGCTACAACAAGCTGCCTTACGACCCGGCCAAGGATTTCGTGCCGGTCTCGCAGGTCGTGACGGCCGACTTCATCCTGCTCGTGAACCCGCAAAAGGTGCCGGCGAAGAACGTCAAGGAGTATGTGGACTGGACGCGCCAGCAAAAGGGCATGTTCATGGCCACCTTCGGGGCCGGCACGCCAGGCCATTTCGGCGCCTTCATGTTCGGCGATGCGGTCGGCATCAAGCCCGAGCCTGTGCACTACAAGTCCACGGGCGACGCCATGAGCGGCATCTTCGGCGGCGACGTCTCTGGCGTGTTCGCCAGCGCGGGGCTGGCCGCGCCCAACGTCAAGTCCGGCAAGCTCGTCGCGTTGGCCAGCACCGGTGCGCAGCGCACGGCTGTCTTGCCCGAGGTGCCGACCTTCAAGGAGCAGGGCTACGCCAACCTGGAATTCAACTCCTGGTTCGGCATCGTCGCCCCGGCGAAGACGCCGCCCGAGATCGTTGCCAAGCTCAACGCCGACATCGTGCGCGCCATGCGCTCGCCGGACGGGCAAAAGAAGATGGAAGACGCGGGCTTCCATGTCACCGGCACGACGCAGCAGGACTTCGCCGCGCTGATCGCCGCGGACACGGCCAAGTGGGGCAAGGCGGTCGCCGCGACGGGCTTCAAGGCCGATTGACACACCACCAAGAGGAGACAAGCAGATGAAGAACACAGCCATCGTCTTTCCGACGTCCGCGCTCGCCCTGGCGGTGCTGGCCGGTTGCGGCAGCGGCGACGACAACGCGCGGCTCGAACTGGACGCCAAGGCGGCAGAGGCGGTCTGCGCCGAGATGGTCACCCAGTCCGGTCTGCCGGCCACGACGCTCACGACGCGCTACGTGCCAGCAGGCACGCGCCGTCCCGGCACGCTGACCACCGGCGACTTCCTGGGCGGCCACTGCGTGGTGACCGGCAGCCGCGACGCGCGCACCGGCGTCGATGGCAAACCCTATGCGATCGGCTTCGAGCTCAGCCTTCCGGACCGCTGGAACGGCCGCTTCCTGTACCTGGGCGGTGGCGGCAACGACGGCACGCTGCGCGACACCTCGTTGTCGTCCACCATCTCCAACGGCACGCCTTCGCCGCTGGGGCAGGGCTACGCGGTGGTGTCTGCCGATGCCGGTCACCAGGGCTCGAGCGCGAGCTTCGGTGCCGATCCACAGGCGCGCATCGACCATGCCTACAACGCGCACGACAAGACCGCGCAATCGGCCAAGGCCCTCACCGCATGGCGCTATGGCAAGGCGCCGAACTACGCCTACTTCTCGGGCTGCTCGGGCGGCGGGCGCCAGGGCATGATGTTCTCGCAGCGCTTCCCGAGCTACTTCGACGGCATCACGGCCGGCGCGCCGGCCATGCGCGTGTCCAGCGGCGCCACGGTGGCCGCCATGTGGAACAACCGCAAGTTCACCGACATCGCGCCGTTGGGCACCGACGGCAAGCCCGTGTTGTCGCAAGCCTTCTCCAATGGCGATCTGAACCTCGTGGCGGACGCGGTGCTGGCGGCCTGCGACGCCGGCGACGGCGTGGTCGACGGCATGGTGCAGAACACCCGGGCCTGCAGCTTCGACCCGGCCGTGCTGCAGTGCGCGGGCGCCAAGACCGACAGCTGTCTGAGCGCGGCCCAGGTTGGCGCGCTCAAGGACGTGTTCGGCGGCCCCAAGACCTCCGCCGGCCAGCCCCTGTACGTGACCCAGCCCTGGGACGCGGGCATCCGCAACGCCGGCTGGCGTGCCTGGACGCTGGGCAGCTCGACCACGTCCACGCCCAACTCGGCCTACAACACCTTGATGCTGGACGCGCTGCGCAACGAATTCTTCACGCCGCCCGCCCCGGGCTTCGATGCGCTGGCCTTCAACTTCGACACCGATCCAGCGCGCATGCAGGCCTTCTCCGAGGTCTACGACACCTACCGCGACGACCGGCTGACCGCTTTCAAGGCGCGCAAGGGCAAGCTGATGTTCATCCACGGCATGTCCGACCCGATCTTCTCGGCCGACGAGGTGGTGGAGTACTACGAACGCCTGGCGGCCAACAACGGCGGCATCGCGGCGACGCAGGACTTCGCACGCACCTACCTGGTGCCGGGCATGACCCACTGCTCGGGCGGCCCGGCCACCGACACCTACGACTCGCTGCAGGCCATGGTCGACTGGGTGGAGAAGGGCGTCGCGCCCGAGAGCATCGCCGCACGGGCCAACGCCAGCAACGCCTACTTCCCGAACCGCACACGGCCGCTGTGCGCCTATCCCAAGTTCGCCAGGTACAAGGGCACGGGCAGCATCGAGGACGCGGCCAACTTCAGCTGCGAGGCGAGCTGAGCCGGGCAGGGCGGCGCGTGCCCTAAGATGCGCCGCCCATGACAGCCGCCAAGCCCGCCATCCCCTCGCACCGCAAGAGCGTGCGTGCCGTCAAGCCCGAGGGCCAGTGGCACCACGGCAACCTGCGCGAATCGCTGATCCAGTGGGGCACGCACCTGCTGGACACCGAGGGCAGCGAGGCCATGAGCCTGCGCGCCACGGCCAAGCTCGCCGGCGTCTCGCAGGGCGCGCCGGCCCACCATTTCGGCGACAAGAACGGCCTGCTGGCCGCCATCGCGGCGCAAGGCTTCCGCGACCTGGTGGCGCAGCGCCAGCGCCGGCTCGCCACCGTCGACCCCTCCGATGGCCCTGGCCAGCTGCGCGCGGTGCTGCTGACCTACATCGCGTTCGCCCAGGCCCATCCGGCGCGCTTTCAGCTCATGTTCGGCCCGCTGCTGGGCCGGCGCGACGACTACCCCGAACTCGTGGAGGCCGGCACGGCCTCGTTCGCCATGCTGCGCAGCGTGGTGCTGCCGCTGCTGCCCTCGCCGCGTGCCGACACGCTGAGCGAGGACGAGGTGGCCAACATCGTCTGGGCCGCCGCGCACGGCCTGGCCACCCTGCGCATGCATGGGCGCGGCGCGCCCATCCGCACCGGCCCGCGTCAGAACACCGAGCAGATCGGCGAAGCCCTGGTGCGCTTTTGCCTGCTGGCCATCGCCGGCCTGGCGACCGAAGCCCGCTGACACCTTGGCGACTTGCGGCGCGGGCCGCGTGCTGCTAATCTCGCGCTCAACTAGACAGTGCCTAGTTCAGACAACGGAGACCCGCATGCATCCCACCTTGGTGTTCGCCGACCGGACGTGGTCGCCCGCGGCCATGGCCGAACTGGCCGACCGCATCTCGGCCGGCCTGCGCGCGCTCGGCGTGGGCGAGGGCGACACCGCGGCCGTGATGTTGCGCAACGGCCCGGCCTACGTGGCCACCACCATCGCCTGCCGACGCGCGGGCGTCTACCTGGTCTCCATCAACTGGCATTTCAAAGCGGCCGAGGCGGGCTTCCTGCTGGCCGACAGCGGTGCGCGCGTGCTGCTCTTGCACGAGGATCTGCAGGCGCAGATCGCCGGTGGCGTGCCCGAGGGCGTGGCCTTGCAGGCCGTGCCCGCCGACGAGGCGCACGGCGATGCCTGGGCCAGCGCCTTTGCACAGGGCCAGGCGCCGCTGCCGCCGGCCACGGCGGTGGCCTTCAACACCGTGGTCTACACCTCGGGCACCACGGGGCGGCCCAAGGGCGTGCGCCGCCTGCCCGTGCCATCCGAACGGCGGGCGGCGCTGGACGCCGCCAGCCAGCAGGTCGGCCGCACCGTCTATGGCGTCACGGCGGCCTCGCGCGCGCTGCTCAGCGCGCCCATGTACCACAGCGCCACCATGTCCTTCGTGCTGAGCTGCTGCGGCGCCGGTGCCACGCTGGTGCTGGAGCCGGGCTTCTCGGCCGAGCGCACGCTGGCGCTGATCGAACGCCACCGCGTCACCCACGCCTACCTGGTGCCGACCATGTACCAGCGCCTGCTGGCCTTGCCCGATGCCGAGCGCAGCCGCCACGACCTCTCGTCGCTGCAACAGGTCTCCTCCACGGGCTCGCCCTGCGCGCCCGAGCTCAAGCGCCGCATGATCGCGTGGTTCGGCCCCGTCATCACCGAGGCCTATGGCTCCAGCGAGGCTGGCTACACCACCTTCATCGACAGCGCGGGCTGGCTGCAGCGCCCCGGCTCGGCCGGGCGCGCGCTGGGCGACGCCCAGGTGCGCATCCTCGACGCCGAGGGCCAGCCGGTGCCCACGGGCCAGATGGGCCTGATCTACGTGCGCCAGCCTGCCATGCCCGACTTCAGCTACATCGGCCGCGACGATGCGCGCGCCGCGATCGACCAGGGCGGCCTGGTCACGCTGGGCGACATGGGCTACCTGGACGCCGACGGCTACCTGTTCATCTGCGACCGCCAGTCCGACATGGTGATCTCCGGCGGAGTGAACATCTACCCGGCCGAGATCGAGGCCGAGCTGCTGACCATGCCGGGCGTGGCCGACGCGGCCGTGTTCGGCATTCCCGACGCCGAGTTCGGCGAGGGCCTGGCCGCGGCCGTGCAGTTGCGCCCTGGTGCCGCCGTCGATGCGTCCGCGGTGCAGGCCTGGCTGCGCGAGCGCCTGGCCAACTACAAGGTGCCGCGCACCATCGCCTTCCACGACAGCCTGCCGCGCGAGGACACCGGCAAGATCTTCAAGCGCAGGCTGCGCGCGCCCTACTGGGAAGGCGTCGCGCGCCGCATCTGAGCCCTTTTCGTTCACACCCCGGAGACCTGCCGCCATGAGCCTGCCCCCCATCCTGTCCCAGCGCCTGCGCCTGCCCGTCGTGGCCTCGCCGCTGTTCATCATCTCCAACCCCGACCTGGTCATCGCCCAGTGCAAGGCCGGCATCGTGGGCTCGTTCCCCGCGCTCAACGCGCGGCCGGCCGATCAGCTGGAGGTCTGGCTGGAGCGCATCACGACCGAACTCGCCGAGCACGACCGGCTGCATCCCGAGGCACCCTCGGCCCCGTTCGCGGTCAACCAGATCGTGCACCGCTCCAACGACCGGCTCGAACACGACATGGCCGTCTGCGCAAAATTCAAGGTGCCCATCGTGATCACCTCGCTGGGTGCGCGCACCGAGATCAACGACGCCGTGCACGCCTGGGGCGGCATCGTGCTGCACGACGTGATCGACAACGCTTTCGCGCACAAGGCCATCGACAAGGGCGCCGACGGCCTGATCGCAGTGGCGGCCGGAGCCGGCGGCCACGCGGGCTTCCAGTCGCCGTTCGCGCTAGTGCAGGAGATCCGCGAATGGTTCGACGGCCCGCTGCTGCTGTCCGGCGCGATCGCCTCGGGCCGGGCCATCCTGTCGGCCCAGACGCTGGGCGCGGACCTGGCCTACATCGGCTCGGCCTTCATCGCCACGCAGGAGGCCAACGCCGCCCCGGACTACAAGCAGATGATCGTGGACAGCAGCGCCAAGGACATCGTGCACACCAACCTCATCACGGGCGTGCACGGCAACTACCTCAAGCCCTCGATCCGCAACGCCGGCATGGACCCGGATGCGCTGCCGACCAGCGATCCGTCCAAGATGGACTTCGGCTCCGACCGCCAGAAGCCCAAGGCCTGGAAGGAGATCTGGGGCTGCGGCCAGGGCATCGGCGTGCTGCGCGACGTGCCGCCGGCCGGCGAGCTGGTGGCGCGCCTGGCGCAGGAGTACAGCGCAGCCCGGCGCGAATGGGTGCAGCGTGTGCTGCCAGAGGTGGCGCAGGCGGCCTGAGCCGTTCAGCGCGGCGGGGTGGCGCCGCGCCTGGCGGCCATCTCGTTGCCCATGGCCTGCTGCTGCAGAGGCGTGAGCCCGCCGGTGACCACCGGGAAGGCCATGGCCTCTTCGGCCGCCAGGTGCCGGCGGTACAGCGCAGCGAACTGCCTCCAGCGCGCCACCGCGGCCGGTAGCGCCTGGGCATCCAGCCCACTGTCGACGACGGCCAGCAGGTCCGGCCGCAGCCGCGCCCAGTCGTGCTCCATGACCTGGTGGTCGGCGCGCAGCCGCGCGGCCAGGCCTGCCTTGCCGCGCTCGCGCAACAGCGGCAGCACGTGCAGTTCTTCGTCCTGGTGGTGCAGCGGCGCGGCGATGTCGAAGTAGCGCAGCACATCGGCCGCGGCGCTGCGGGCCTGGGCGTCGCAGCCCTGCGCGTGCAGGTGCCGGCCCAGGCGTCCGAGCAGGTCCAGCGAACGCTCCATGCGCGCGTGGCAGGCCGCCAGCATCTCGAAGGGCTGGTCGAAGCCGACGCTGGGGCCGGTGTGCAGCAGCGGGTGCGGGGAGTTCATGCGCACCGGCATTGTCCTCGCCGGTCCGCACGGACGCGCATGACCGCAGGCATGAAGAGGCCGGCGTTTGACCCGCATCAAACGCCGGCCGATTTCTCAGAAGCCTTCCAGCACGATCTTGCCGCGCGCCTGGCCGCTCTCGAGGTGGGCATGGGCACGACGCAGGTTCTCGGCGTCGATGCGGCCGTAGTGCTCGCCGATGGTGGAGCGCAGCAGGCCGGTGTCCACCAGGCGGGCCACCTCGGTCAGCAGCCGGTGCTGCTCGACCATGTCGGGCGTCTGGAACAGCGAACGCGTGAACATCAGCTCCCAGTGCAGCGAGACCGCCTTGCGCTTGAGCAGGGAGATGTCGATGCTGCCCGGCTTGGGGTCGTCGATCAGCCCGAAGCGGCCCTGCGGCGCGATCAGTTCGGCGATCTGCGCGAAGTGCTTGTCGGTCTGCGTGAGGCCGACCACGTAGCGCGGCGCGGGCAGGCCGGCGTCCTTCAGCGCCTGCGCCAGCGGCCGGCTGTGGTCGATCACGTGGTGGGCGCCGAGCTTGCGCACCCAGTCCTGCGTCTCGGGCCGCGAGGCCGTGGCGACCACGTTCAGGCCCGTCAGGCTGCGCGCGAGTTGCAGCAGGATGGAGCCGACACCACCGGCCGCGCCCACGACCAGCAGGCTGTCGTTGCTGGGGGCGGTGTCGCGCGCGATGCCGAGCCGGTCGAACAGCAGTTCCCAGGCCGTGATGGCGGTGAGCGGCAGCGCGGCGGCATCGGCGTCCGTGAGGCTGGTGGGTGCCAGCGCCGCGATGCGCTCGTCCACCAGGTGCAGTTCGGCATTGGCGCCGGGCCGGTTGATCGCCCCCGCATACCAGACGCGCTGCCCCGGCTGGAACAGCGTCACGGCGCTGCCCACCGCGCGCACGGTGCCCACGGCATCCCAGCCCAGCACCTTCCAGCCGCCGGGTTCGGCGCTGGTGCTGGCGCGCACCTTGGTGTCGACCGGGTTCACGGCGATGGCGCGCACCTCGACCAGCAGGTCGTGCGGGCCGGGCGTCGGGTCGGGCAGGGTCACGTCCTGCAGCGCGCGCGGGTCGCTGATCGGCAGGGCGTTCTGGTAGGCGATGGCTTGCATGGTGATCTTTCCGAAAAACAAGGGAGTGGCGTGAGTGTGGCGCGGCTTCACGCAGCAATACAGCGGCCAGGGCGCGAATCACTTTCAAAGAAAATGGAACGATGACCCGGATTGCCGACCTCGAACTGCTGGTGCGCGCGGCCGAACTCGGCAGCCTCACGGCCGCGGCCCGCGCGCTCGACTGGTCGCCGGCTGCCGCCAGCGCCGCCGTCAAGCGCATGGAGGCGCAATGGGGCGTGCCGCTGTTCGTGCGCAGCACGCGCAGCCTGCGCCCCTCGGCAGAGGGCGAACGGCTGCTGCCGCATGTGCGCCAGGCCCTGCAGGCCTTGCAGCAGGCGCGCGACGCCGCGCAGGCCCAGCACCAGGCGCTGCAGGGCGAGCTGCAGCTGGCCCTGCCGTCCGACCTGGGCCGCCATGTGCTGTTGCCCTGGCTGGAGGAATTCCAGCAGCGCCACCCGCAGCTGGCGCTGCGCCTGCACCTGGCCGACCGCAACAGCGACCTGCTGCGCACGCCGATCGACCTGGCCATCCGCTACGGCGCGCCCGATGCGGCCACGCAGGTGGCGCTGCCGCTGGCGCCCGACAACCGCCGTGTGCTGGTGGCTTCGCCCGGCTACCTGGCGCAGTTGGGCAGCCCGGCCACGCCCGAGGACCTGGGCACGCGCGAGGCGCTGCGCTTCATGCTGGGTGGCGAGGTGCCGGCCGCCTGGCCGCTGCAGGTCGATGGCCAATGGCGGCAGGTGGCCGTGCAGGGCCGCCGTTCGGCCAACGACGGCGAGGTCGTCAAGCGCTGGGCGCTGGCCGGCCTGGGCATCGCCTACAAGTCCTGGCTGGACGTGGCGGCCGAACTCGCGGCCGGCCGGCTCGTGCACGTGAACCCGCACTGGCTGGGCGAACCCTCGCCGCTGGCCCTGGTGGTGCCGGCGCGCCGGCAGCTGACACCGGCCGTGCGCAGCCTGCGCGACTGGCTGCATGCGCGCTTCGCCGCGATGGCGAAAGGAGAGCTCAGCGCTTGAATGGCTGGCCGGCCAACTGGTAGCCGGCCTTGATGCCCTTCTTGGCGAACCAGCCCACGTTCATCTCGAGCACGAAGCGCACGGGCTTGGCCGAGCAGTGCGAATCGGTGGTCTGCGGCTTCATGTCCACCAGGTTCACGATCACGCCGCCATCGTCGACGAAGGCCGCGGTCAGCGGCAGCAGCGTGTTCTTCATCCAGAAGCACTGCACGCCGGGTTCCTCGAAGATGAACAGCATGCCCTCGTGCTGCGGCATCTCCTTGCGGTTCATGAGACCGATCTGGCGCTGCAGCGGCGTGGTGGCCAGCTGCACGTCCAGGTGGTGCATGCCGGCTGCGAGCTGGGTGCGCGGCAGGTCCAGCTGCGGCCCTTCCTGGGCCAGGCCGGCGCCGGCGAAGCTGGCGAGAAGCAGGGGGGCGAGCAGGCGGAGCAACAGACGCATGACGGCGGTCTTTCGGTGGCGGCAAAGCGGCCATTCTTCCACGCTGTGCCGTCGCTTGCGCGGCAGGGCTTGCCGAGGGGCGAAGGCTAGAATCCGCGCGCTGTTCGTCCGGTGCGAAGCCGTGCCGCGCACCGCGTCCCAGATTACCCAAGCCTGCGCCGGAGTTTTCCCCCACCATGTCCCAGCACATCGCGCTGCCCGCCCGCGGCCAGAAGATCACGGTCAATGCCGACCATTCGCTGAACGTGCCCGACGAGCCCATCATCCCGTTCATCGAAGGCGATGGCGTGGGCCGCGACATCACGCCGGTCATGCGCAAGGTGGTCGATGCGGCCGTGGCCAAGGCCTACGGCGGCCAGCGCCAGATCCAGTGGATGGAGGTCTACGCCGGCGAGAAGGCCACGCGCCTGTACGGCGCCGACACCTGGCTGCCCGAGGAGACCGTGGCCGCCGTGCGCGAGCATGTGGTGGCCATCAAGGGCCCGCTGACCACGCCCGTGGGCGGCGGCATCCGCTCGCTCAACGTCAAGCTGCGCCAGTTGCTCGACCTGTACGTCTGCCTGCGCCCGGTGCGCTACTTCAAGGGCGTTCCTTCGCCGCTCAAGGAGCCCGAGAAGACCGACATGGTGACCTTCCGCGAGAACTCGGAGGACATCTACGCCAGCATCGAGTTCGCGGCCCAGACGCCCGAGGCAAAGAAGCTCATCGACTTCCTGGTGAAGGACATGGGCGTCACCACCATCCGCTTCCCCGAGACATCGGGCATCGGCGTCAAGCCGGTCTCGCGCGAAGGCACGGAGCGCCTGGTGCGCAGGGCCCTGCAGTACGCCATCGACCACCAGCGCGACAGCGTCACGCTGGTGCACAAGGGCAACATCATGAAGTTCACGGAAGGTGCCTTCCGTGACTGGGGCTATGCGCTGGCGCAGAAGGAATTCGGTGCCGAACGCATCGACGACGGCCTGTGGTGCCGCTTCAAGAACCCCGACACGGGCAAGTGGATCATGGTCAAGGACGTGATCGCCGACGCCTTCCTGCAGCAGATCCTGATGCGCCCGGCCGAGTACGACGTCATCGCCACGCTGAACCTCAACGGCGACTACATCTCCGACGCGCTGGCCGCGCAGGTTGGCGGCATGGGCATCGCGCCAGGCGCCAACATGTCCGACACCGTGGCTCTGTTCGAGGCCACGCACGGCACGGCGCCCAAGTACGCCGACAAGGACTACGTGAACCCCGGCTCGCTGATCCTGTCGGCCGAGATGATGTTGCGCCACATGGGCTGGAAGGAAGCCGCCGACCTCGTCATCCACGCGATGGAGCAGGCCGTGTTGTCCAAGAAAGTCACCTACGACTTCGCGCGGCTCATGGATGGGGCCACGCAGGTCTCGTGCTCGGGCTTCGGGCAGGTGATGGTCGATCAGATGTAGCGCAGCGTCACCTCATCCGATTGCGTCTCATCGGTTGTTGGATTTTTAGAAGATCCGCGGCCTTTGTGTTTCAAGGCGTCTCACGGTTTTTCGCGAAATCCCGCCGTTTGGGGGTCGAAATTGGCGTGAATTAAGGCCGGCGGTCGGAGCAGATGGGTCGAGCGCGGTTCGTGCGCGTTCCGTTCTGGAGCCCGCCCGTCGCACATTGCCGGATCTACCCCACGGGTTGTCGCTATGTGGAGTCGTTGTGGCTCAGAGCCAGGCCGTAGGCCCGAATGAACGTCCCCACCGTTGGGTCTCGACAGGCGTCAAAAGTTGGGAAGGGATGCGACACGACACACCCACTCGGCAGACGACGCATTTTGTTTCAGATTTGAAGTCTCGCCCCAGTTTCCAGGACCTGGTGGACACGGTCACAGTGCTGGCCCATGGCTCCCGCTCTCAGGTCGCACACGTTCGACGGTCCACCGATATGGTGACCGACACGACCGAGTCCGGCGGAGCAGATGGCGACGCATCAATGTCCACGCAGATGAAGAGCTCCGGTGGTTCGGGACGCGACAACCTCGAATCGCAGTAGTACAGTGGCAATCTGAATCCGTCTGTGTCGGGGCTGGTCCTGGGTCAACCAAAGGAGCCAAACTGGATGGGAGCGGGGACAACCAAGAGACCAGTGCTGGACCTTTCCAGCCATGGCGGGCCTTCCTTGGGACCGAAACGCCCGGTGCTCGCAACGCACGTGGAAGCGCCATCGATCGGGCAAGAGCAGGACGCCGAACTCACGGTGAACCAGGCGGCCGACCAGACTGCGCCGCTGCTGGACTCCCCGGCAAAAGGTTACAACTTGTCCCACGCCGACTTCCGCCTGCTTGTCGAGAAGATCCAGGCGGCGATATTCGTGATTCAGGACAATCGGTTTCTTTTTGTGAATCCGAAACTGGCGCAGTTGTTCGGCTACACCCGCCAGGAAATGCTGGGCGCCATGGACCCGGTCCTGTTGAGCGCCCCTGAAGACCGTGACCACGTCAGGCGCCAAGTGGAGCGGCGCATCACGGGTGTTCCCGGCGTGGCCTATGAGATCGACTGCGTGCGCAAGGACGGATCCCGCTTTTGCGCCCAAGTCTGGGGGATCCGGATCGGGATTGCCGGCAAGCCGGCCGATCTGGTCACCATGCACGATGTCAGCGAAATCAAGCGGGCTGCGCGTGTTGCCCAGCAAAGGGCAGCGTTGCTGAGCAATGCCGAAGAACTCGCCCGCATAGGCTCAGCCGAGGTCGATCTCGCGACCGGCGCGATGACCTTGTCCGCGGGCATGTTCAACATCTTCGGCGAGAGAGCGAGCGACGAACCTGTGACGAAGGCCTGGCTGCTGTCGCGTGTTCCGGCGGAAGACCGGCCTTACGTGGAGGCCATCAGCGAGGGCGTCTCACCTGGAGAAACCTGCGAATTCCAGCATCGGATCGTGCACGCCGATGGCAGCCTGCGGACCGTGGTGCACCGGGCGCTGGCGGAGGCCGACGACCAGGGCAGCATGGTGCGCACGGTGACCATCTTGCAGGACATCACGGTGCAGCGCGCCGCGGAGCAGAGGCTGGACGTCCTCGCCAATTCCGACGACATCACGGGCTTGCCCAACAGGAGCGCCCTGACCGACCGGCTCGACACAGCGCTGCGGCGGGCGCAGCGTGAGGACTGCCGGCTGGCCGTGCTGGGCATCGAGATCGACCAGTTGAAGCTGGTCAGCGAGTCGCTCGGCTTTGCGGGCGGCGACCAGTTGCTGCTGGATGTGGGGCTGCGCATGCGCAGCCGCTTGGGGCCAGACGATCTGCTGGCTCACTTCGGGGGCGGAGAGTTCGCCGTCTTGCTGGCACCCGCTGCGGGCTTGGATGAACGCGCCGCCCAGGCCACCGCCGCCCTGCTGATCGAAGCATTGGTGCCGCCGTTCATGGTGGGCGACAGCGAAGTCAAGGTCACTTGCGGTGTCGGTATTGCCTTGTTCCCCATGCATGGCGACGACCCCGACAAGCTGCTCCACCAGGCGCAGGCCGCGATGTACCGCGCGCACGAGACGGGCAAGAACCAGATCTGCATCTTCAGTGAGGACATGCATTCGAAGGCTGTCGCCCGCCTGGCCATGGAATCGGGTTTGCGCAGGGCGCTGGAGCGCGAAGAGTTCGAGCTGTACTACCAGCCCAAGCTCGATCTCGAGAAGGGCAGCGTCACCGGCATGGAGGCTCTGCTGCACTGGAACATTCCGGGGCAGGCCCCGCTCTCCGGTTCGGCGTTTGTCGGCGTGGCGGAGGAGACCGGCCTGATCGTGCCGATCGGCGAGTGGGCTTTGCGCACGGCATGCAGGCAGGCGCTTGCATGGCAGCGTTCTGGCGTAGCGCCGCTGCGGGTGGCGGTGAATCTGTCGGCCCGCGAGCTGCGCCAGCCGGACATCGTGCGGCGTGTCCATTCCATTCTGGTGGAGACCGGCCTGGACCCGCGCGGTCTGGGCCTGGAGATTTCCGAAGGCGTGCTGACCGACGAGAGCGCGCATGTGGCGCGGGTCCTGGGCGAGCTCAAAGCGCTCGGCGTCGAGATCTCGCTGGAGGACTTCGGCACCGGCCACTCGAACCTGAGCTACCTGCGCACGCTGCCGATCGACGTGGTCAAGGTCGACCGCTCCTTCGTGCACGACGTCACGGCGGCGCCGCAGGACGTGTCTATCACGCGCGCCATCATCACGATGGCACACAGCCTGCAGATGAAGGTGCTGGCCGAAGGGGTCGAGACCGAGGGGCAACTGGCGTTGCTGATCGCCAACCACTGCGACCAGATGCAAGGCAGGTATTTCAGCGCGCCCGTTCGAGCCGATGGCATGGCCACGATCCTGCGCGAGGGCAGGAAGCTGCCGAGCCACCTGCTGCTTCGGCGCGCCCACCAGCGCACCTTGCTGCTGGTCGACGATGAAGACAACATCGTCGCATCGCTCAAGCGGCTGCTGCGCCGCGATGGCTACCACGTGGTCACTGCCAACAGCGGCGCGCAGGGCCTGCAGCGGCTGGCCGAACACTCGGTGGACGTGATCGTCTCGGACCAGCGCATGCCAGGCATGACGGGCGTGGAGTTCCTGCGCCGGGCCAAGGAGCTGTATCCCGACACGGTGCGCATCGTGCTGTCGGGCTACACCGAACTGCAATCGATCACCGACGCCATCAACGAAGGCGCGATCTACAAGTTCCTGACCAAGCCGTGGGACGACGCGCGCCTGGCGGGCCACATCGCCGAGGCGTTCAACCACAAGGAAATGGCGGACGAGAACCGGCGCTTGGGCAGCGCCGTGATCGTGGCGAACCACGAGCTGAGCGAGGTGAACGAACGCCTGCAGAAGCTGCTGTCCACCCAGCGGGAGCAAATCAACCGGGAGGAGAGCAGCCTGACGGTGGCACGTGAGGTGCTGGACAACATTCCGGCGGCCGTGATGGGCATCGACATCGACGGCATGATCGCCTTCGTCAACGCCGACGCTGAGCAACTGTTCAACCACGCGGCACCGGTGCTGGGGCGGGACGCCGACGACACCCTGCCCGCTGAGCTGCGGCACATCTGGCGCGCCGCCGACGGGGCGCGGCACAGCGTGTCGGTGCTGAACCGGCGGTACAGCGTGGTGTGCCGCGCCATCAGCGGCAACCATGCGCGCGGCGCCCTCCTGGTCTTGACGCCGGTGGACCGCACGGACGAAGCCGGATAGCGCCATGCAGACCACGACCACGTCCCTGGATGCCGTCGAGGACGGCGCGGTACTTGCGGAGCCGGTGTGCGACGACCGCGGCCAACTGCTGCTGCCGGGGGGCACTCAGCTCACCGAAAGCCTGGTGGCCAGCTTGCGCAAGCGCGGCGTGCTGACGGTGGTCGTCTCCGCTGCGCCAGCGTCGCCTGAGCCCGCGATGGATCCGGTGGCGCGGCAGGCGCGGGTCGATGGGCGCATGAAGCACCTGTTCCGGCATGCGCTGAGCACCGGTCATGTCAACCCCTTGCTGCACATGGTGTCGCGCTATCGGTTGGAGGATCCACAGTGACTCCGTTGTCCACCGACGAAATCGCAGCCAGTGTGCGCGACCTGCCTGCACTGCCGGCGGTGGTGATGGAGCTGATCCAGTCCATCGGAGACGCCAACGCCAATGCCGAGTTGCTGGCGACCAAGATCTCGCATGACCAGGCACTGGCCGCGAAGACTCTGCGGCTGGCGAATTCCTCCTTCTACGGCTTGTCGCGCCGGGTCACGTCGATCTCAGAGGCCACCACCATCTTGGGCTTGCGGACGCTGCGCAGCATTGCGACTGCGGCGGGTCTGGTGAGCGGGTTTTCGGATGCGGCCTGCAAGGGCTTCCATTTCGATGCGTTCTGGCGCCATGCGATCGGCACGGCCCTGTGCGCCAGGTCGCTGGCCCAGGCGCTCCGGCTGGACGAAGATGCGGCCTTCACCCTGGGCCTGATGCACGACATCGGCCGCCTGGTATTGGTCAGCTGCTACCCCCAGCGCTACGCGGCGGCGCTCGCGTACCGAGGCGAAGTCGACTGCGTGGTCAGCGATGCAGAGCGGTTTGCGTTCGACACGGACCACGCGTCGGTGGGTGCCATGGTGGTGGAGCGCTGGCACTTTGCGCCCTCGGTCGTGGCGGCGATCGCCAGGCACCACGCCCCGCAGGCCGGCGCGGAAGAACGTCTCGTGGACTTGCTGCACGTCGCCGACAACATGGCGCACGCCCTGGATCTGTCGCACCTCGCAGACGACATGGTCCCGCCGTTGTCGATGGCGGCCTGGTCACGGCTCGCGCTGACCGAGAGTGTCTGCGTGCAGGTATTTCGCGCCACGGAGAGTCAGCACGACGCCGTGTGCCAGGCCCTGTTGACGTAGGAGCAGGTTGTGAGCATTCACATGAATCGGGGAGAGCCGCCATCGCCAGCCGCCGCGCCCCTGTCCCTGGATCCGCAGGGCATCACCGGTGACCAGGTGAAGGAGCTGCTGCGGGCCAATGATGAGTTGAAGCAACTCAATTCCCGGCTTTCGGACGCACAGGACAAGCTGATGCAATCGGAGAAGCTGGCCTCCATCGGCCAGCTCGCCGCGGGGGTGGCGCACGAGATCAACAACCCCATCGGCTTCATCTTCTCGAACTTCGGCACGCTCGAGCGCTACCTGGCCGACTTGTTTGAGATGCTCGGCGCCTACGAGGAAGCAGAAGCTGCGCTGGCAGGCACGCCGACGGGCGAGCGGCTGAAGGCCCTGCGCGACAAAGTCGAACTGGACTTCCTGAAAGAAGACATCCCCACCTTGATGAGCGAATCCAAGGACGGCATCACGCGCGTACGCAACATTGTGCAGAACCTGAAGGACTTCTCCCGCGTCGACACCTCCCAGGAATGGGTCGTCGCGGATCTGCACCACGGCCTCGACTCGACGCTCAACATCGTCAACAACGAGATCAAGTACAAGGCCGAGGTCGTGAAGGCGTATGGCGAGCTGCCCGACATCAAATGCCTGCCCTCCGAACTCAACCAGGTCTTCATGAACCTGCTGGTCAACGCGGCCCACGCGATCCAGTCCGAGCGCGGGACCATCACGATCCGCACCGGCACCGAGGGAGACCGGGTCTGGGTCGAGATCGAAGACAACGGCGCAGGCATCGCCAAGGAGAACCTGGGCCGCATCTTCGACCCGTTCTTCACCACCAAGCCCGTGGGCAAGGGCACGGGGCTGGGTTTGTCCCTGTCGTATGGCATCGTCAAGAAGCATTTCGGCCAGATCGATGTGTTCAGCGAAGTCGGCACGGGCACCCGTTTTCGCGTGACACTTCCGGTGCACCATCCGGACAAGGAGGCCTGAGGCGTGGATGCACAGCCCGGACCGGAACCGACATCCGGCGCCGCCAATGCCGCGCAGCCGGGGACCGACGAGGCCACGGCGGCGCCCTGGAAGATCCTGTGCGTGGACGACGAGCCGAACATCGTCGCGGCGTTGAGACGGCTGTTTCGCAGCAGCGGTTACCAGGTGCTGACAGCCACGAGCGGCGCCGAGGCGCTGGCACTGCTGGCGCAGGAGCCGGTGAACCTGATCATCTCCGATATGCGCATGCCGGGCATGGATGGCGCGCAGCTGCTGGAAAAGGTGCGCAACGGGTGGCCTCAGACGACCCGCGTGCTGCTGACCGGCTATGCGGACATGAAGTCGACCGTGGCAGCCATCAACAGCGGGGAGGTCTACCGCTACGTGACCAAGCCTTGGGATGATGCCGAGCTCCTTGCCACCGCGAGGCAGGTCTTCGAGCAGCAGGCGCTGCGGCGCGAGAAGGAGCGGCTCCAGGCCCAGGTGCACGCGAAGAATGCGGAGCTGGCCGAACTCAATGCCACGCTGGAGCAGAAGGTCGTGGCACGCACGGCGGAGCTGTCCGAACTGAGCCAGAAGCTGAAGAAGAACTACCTGACATCGATCAAGGTGTTCTCCAATCTGCTGGAGTGGCGCGGCGGGCAGCTGTCGGGGCACTCTCGGCGGGTGGCCGACCTGGCACGCCGCACTGCGCGTGCGATGGACATGAGCAATGCCGACCGGCAGGACCTGTTCATTGCCGGCCTGCTGCATGACATCGGGCAGATCGGCTTGTCCGACGGCGTGCTGGCGCGCCCGGTGCCCAGGCTGACCGAAGACGAAGTCACGACCTACCGCAAGCATGCCGCGCTGGGCGAGCAGGCCTTGATGGCGATGGACGACATGCAGACGGTGGCAGGGCTGATTCGCACGCACCACGAGCGCCACGATGGCCTCGGCTATCCGGAAGGGCTTGCCGGCGACAAAATTCCGTTGGGTGCGGCCATCCTTGCCGTCGCGGACACCTTCGACGACCTGCAGATTGGCCACCTCAGCACGACGCCGCTGAATGCGGCGGATGCACGGGCGATGATTGCGCGCGGCCGGGGAACCCAGTTCCATCCCGAAGTGGTCGACGTGTTCCTGCAGGTCCTGCTGGAAGCGGCGCCCGCCGCCGAGGAGCCTCCCGTCATGGTGGCGGCGATCGATCTGCGGGCGGAGATGGTATTGGCGCGCGACCTGGTCTCCAGCGATGGCGTGGTGTTGCTCGCGGCTGGCCACGTGCTCACGCCGGAGTTGATCCGGCGGCTGCACATTCGCCAGAACCGTGATGGCGCGACCATGCTGCTGGCGATCCGAAAGCGAAAGAAGCCATGATCCAGGCACTGGGCGGCGCCGGGCACACACACCAAGGAGGCCGGCTGGCGGCTGCGGGGCAACATTGGTGCGGCGAACTGACAGCCGAGGAGGCCGGGTGCCGCCGACCCGGTGCGCTCGCAGGGGGCATGCTTGTGCAATGGGCCCGAGCGGCGGGGTGCTGGTCCCGCTGCAGGGTAGGCATGAGTAGCGCCGGCCGACGATCCGACCGGCGGTGCATCGGGGCGCACGTGATCAGCGATTGCCATGCACGACAGCGCGGGCCCGAAGCGGCCGCCCACGGCCAGAGAGGCCTTGGGTGACACAAACGCTGGACGTCCTGCTGATCGAAGACCAGGCGAACGACGCCGAACTGGTCGTGCGCGCGCTCCGGTGCGGGGCTTTCGACTGCGCGCATCGCCGGGTCGCGACCGAAGCCGATTTTCGCCGGCAGATCGCGCACCGCCTGCCGCAGGTGATCCTGTCGGACTTCAGCGCGCCCCTGTTCGGCGGCATGCGGGCGCTGGCGGTCGCACGCGATATCTGCCCCGACGTTCCCTTTGTCTTCGTGTCAGGGGCGGTCGGCGAGGAGAACGCCATCAAGGCGCTGAAGGGCGGCGCGGCCGACTACATCCTCAAGCATGACCTGGGCCGGCTGGCGCCCGCGGTGGAACGCGCGCTCAACGATGCCCTGGCGCTCGACGAGCAGCGGCGCATGCAGGCCGCCGTGCTGCACAGCGAAGTCCGCTTCCGGCTCGCTGCCTCCGCCGGCGATGTGTGGGATTGGACCGTGGCGACCGGAGCGGCGGTCATCTCATCCCAGTGGAAGCAGCGCCTGGGCTATGCAGACCACGAGATCGAGAACACGGCACAGGCATGGCTTGCGCTGCTGGAGCCCGATGACCGGCAGATGGTGCTGCGGGCCTTCAGCGCGCACATCAAGTCGCAGGTGCCCTACGACGTGGAGTACCGGGCGCGTGCCCGGGACGGAAGCTACCGCTGGTCACATGCCAAGGGCCAGGCCCTGTGGGACGAGCGTGGACGTGCCATCTACATGGCAGGTACCGTCAGCGACATCACGGAGCGCAAACTGGCGGAACAGAAGGTCACGCGGCTGAACCGCGTGTACGCCGTGCTGAGCGGCATCAACGGGCTGATCGTGCGCGTGCAGAGCCGCCAGGAACTGTTTGCCGGGGCTTGCCAGATCGCGGTCGGCGCGGGGCAGTTCCGCCTGGCCTGGCTGGGCACCATCGGGCCGGGGAAGCGCCAGGTCGTGCCGGCCGCCTGGAGCGGCGTCGGCGACGACTACATAGGGCACATGCCGCTCAGCCTGGACGAGGCCGACAAAGGGCACTACGGCCTGGTCGGGCAGGCTATCGCCGCGCGCCAGCCCATGCTGGTGCAGGACATCGGGGCCGACCCCCGCATCGTGCTGAAGCAGGAGGCGTTGGCGCGCGGGCTGCACAGTTTCGTCATCCTGCCGCTGGAGGTCGCCAGCGAGGTCGTCGGTGCCATGGCCTTGTACACGGGCGAGACCGGCTTCTTCGACGACGAGGAGATGACCTTGCTGCGCGAGCTTGCCAGCGACATCGCGTTCGCCATCGACCATCTCGGCAAGTCCGAGCAGCTGAACCACCTTGCCTACTACGATGCGCTGACGGGTCTTCCCAACCGGAGCCTGTCGCATGACCGTCTCAGCCAGATTCTGCAGGCCCAGCGCCATGAAGGCGGCGAACGAGGCCAGGTCGCGTTGGCGCTGATCAACATCGACCGCTTCAAGCTGATCAACCACACGCTCGGACGCCACGTCGGTGACGCGCTGCTCAAGCAGACGGCGGAGCGGCTCGCGGTGATGCTGGGCTCGACCGATCGCCTGGCGCGGGTGGGCGGCGATCACTTCGCCGTCATCCTGAACTACCGCAGTGAGCCGGCCGAGGTGGCCCATTTCTGCGATGGCCAGATACTGCCGGTTCTGAGCAGGCCGTTCGAGGTAGACGGTCGGGAGCTGCGTCTCACCTGCCGGATCGGGATTGCCCTGTTTCCCAGCGACGGCGATGACGCCGAGACATTGCTCGCCAATGCGGAGATGGCCGCCCGTACCGCCGGTTCGGCGGAAGGCCGCTACCAGTTCTACGCGCCTCTGATGAACGCCAAGGTGACGGGCAAGCTCAACATCGAGAACAAGTTGTACCAGGCGTTGGGGAGGGGGGAGTTCGTCCTGCATTACCAGCCCAAGGTCAACCTGCAGGAAGGAACCGTGGTGGGCGTGGAAGCCCTCATCCGGTGGAACGATCCCGAAGCCGGACCGGTTTCGCCCAGCGTCTTCGTTCCCATTCTTGAAGAAACAGGCATGATCGTGGACGTGGGGCGATGGGTCCTCCAGCAGGCGATCGCGGACCTGCAGGCATGGCAAGGCGCCGGGCTGGACGCTCCGCGCGTTGCGGTCAATGTGTCGACGGTCCAGTTGCGCCGAAAGGACTTCTTCTCGGTGCTGGAGAAGGCCCTGGCAGTTGGCGGTGGCGGCAAGCCCCTGCTCGATCTGGAGTTGACGGAGAGCGTTCTGATGGAAGACATCGACGCCAATGTGGCGCTCTTCAGGGCGATCCGCGAACTCGGGGTGCGGATCTCCATCGACGACTTCGGGACAGGCTATTCGTCGCTCAGCTATTTGAAGCGCTTTCCCATCGACTATCTGAAGATCGACCAGAGTTTCGTGCGCGACATTGCGACCGATCCGGATGCGGCGGCGATCTGCGTCGCCGTCATCGATCTTGCCCACAACCTGAAGCTCAAGGTGATTGCGGAGGGCGTGGAAACCGAAGGCCAGATGAACTACCTGCGCCGGCGGCACTGCGACGAGATGCAGGGCTTCTTCTTCAGCCGGCCGGTGCCGGCCGCGGAGATCGCCACCATGCTGCGCGATCGCAGGACGCTGGCGCTTCCGGAAGCGGCAGATGCGGAGAAGAAGACCTTGTTGATCGTCGACGACGAGTCAAGCGTCCTGTCGGCCATGCGGCGCCTGTTGCGCCGCGATGGGTACGAGATCTTCGCGGTCGGCAGCGCGCGCGAAGGCTTCGAGGTGCTGGCGCGGCATGAGGTGCAGGTGATCATGTCCGACCAGCGCATGCCGGAGATGAACGGCACAGAATTCCTGTCGCGCGCGCGCGACCTTTACCCGGATACGATCCGCATCGTGTTGTCGGGCTACACCGATCTGGAGTCGATTGCCGGGGCGATCAATCGGGGAGCGATCTACAAGTTCCTGACCAAGCCCTGGGATGACGACCTGCTGCGCGAGAACGTCCGCGAAGCGTTCCGGCACCACGACGCGGCAAAGCGCCAGCACTGAACTTCGCGCGAGAAATACCTGCGGTCTTCGTGCCGCGTGAGCGGAAGGCAAGCCGATGAATGTTGAGCACAACCGGCGGATCCTGCTGGTCGACGATATGCCGGCGATCCACGAGGATTTTCGCAAGATCCTGTTGATGCCTGCCGCATGTGGCCTGGACCAGATGGAGGCTGCTCTCTTCGGCTCTTCCGCGGAGCAGCCCGCTCCAAGCACACTGCCTGGATTCATGCTCGACTCGGCCTACCAAGGGCAAGAGGCAGTCGCCATGGTCTGCGCGTCGCTGGAGGCCAAGCTTCCCTACGCCATGGCCTTCGTCGACATGCGCATGCCGCCTGGCTGGGATGGCGTGGAGACGATCGAACGGATCTGGCAGAAGGACCCGGAGTTGCAGGTCGTGATCTGCACCGCCTACGCGGACCACTCCTGGGCCGAGGTCCTGCAGCGGCTGGCGGCGCGCGACCGGCTGCTGGTCCTGAAGAAGCCCTTCGATCCAATCGAGGTCAGCCAGTTGGCCAGCACGCTGACAGCCAAGTGGGACACCACGCGGCAGGCCGTGTCGCAGCTGCACCGGCTTGAAGAGGCCGTGCTCGAACGCACCGCCGAGATCATCGAAGCCAACCGCTTGCTCCAACAAGAGATGGCCGAGCGCAAGCACCTGCAGAGCCAGCTGGTGCAATCGGAAAAATTGGCCTCGATCGGACAGCTGGCCGCAGGCGTGGCGCACGAGATCAACAACCCGATCGGATTCGTTCTTTCGAATTTCGGTGCGCTCGAACGGTACGTGAACAGCCTGTTCGAGATGCTGGCTGCCTATGAAGCGGCCGAAAAAGGCATGGGTGCATCGGATGCGACGGCTGCGCTCGAAGGCCTGCGCGATCGGCTGGAATTGCAGTACCTCAAGGAGGACATGCCGGTGCTGATGCGCGAGTCGAAGGAGGGGATCGCCCGGGTCTGCCGCATCGTGCGGGACCTCAAGGATTTCTCGCATGTGGATTGGCCCCAGGAGTGGGTGTGGGCCGACCTGCACCATGGCATCGATTCCACGTTGAACGTCGCCGCCAGCGAAATCCGGGGCCGTGCGCAGATCGACAAGGCCTACGGGAGCCTGCCCGAGATCGAATGCCTGCCCGCGCAATTGAACCAGGTGGTGCTGAACCTGTTGACCAATGCACTCCATGCGATGGAGTCCAGGTGCGGCAAGATCATCATCCGCACCGGCGCCGCCGACGGTTGGGTCTGGTTCGAGGTGGAAGACGAGGGCACCGGCATCGCCCCCGACATCGTGAACAGGATCTTCGATCCGTTCTTCACCACCAAGCCGATCGGGCAGGGCACGGGCCTTGGGCTGTCGCTGTCCTACGGCATCGTGCAGAAGCACAGGGGGCGCATCGAGGTACGGAGTGCCCTGGGGCAGGGCAGCATCTTCCGCGTGGTGCTGCCGGTGCGCCCGTCATCGGTGCAGACGCAGGCGGTGTCGGCCGGACCCTGAAGGCAGCGATCACCTGACCGGCTCCGCGCTTGCGCAGAACAACCGAGGATATGCCATGGACCAGCAAAAGGCTCGCTGCACAGGCGCGGGGAAGGGCGCCCGGGAGATGGCCGCAGTGCCGCGGTTGTCGCTGCGATGCGGGCTGCTGCTGGTCGCCATGTCGGCGTGGGCGCCAACGCTGGCGTTCTCGGCGCTGCTGGACGAGCCGATCCAGCCCATCCCTCTGAGCCTGAAGCAGGATCCTGCACGTGCCGAGATCGGGCGATCACTGTTCCACGATCCACGGTTGTCCATCAACAACCGCGTATCCTGCGCCAGCTGCCACGACCTGAAGAAGGGCGGTGCCGATGGGCGCGATCACTCGCTTGGCATGGACGGCAGGCCGACGGACGTCAACACGCCGACTGTATTGAACTCGGCCTTCAACTTCAGGCAGTTCTGGAATGGCCGCTCGCCCTCGCTGGAGGACCAGGTGGACCACGTGGTGCGCAACCCGACCGAGATGGGGTCGAAGTGGGACGAGATCATCCGAAGGGTGGCCGGCGACCCCAAGTACAAGTCAGCGTTCGCCGCTGCCTACAAGGACGGCGTCACCCAGGTGAACATCCAGAGTGCGCTTGCGACCTACGAGCGCACCCTGATCACACCCAACGCGCGCTTCGACAAGTATCTGCGTGGCGATGTGAACGCAATCTCCGCCGCCGAGAAGGCCGGCTACGCGAAGTTCAAGCAGTACGGTTGCGTCGCCTGCCACCAGGGTGTGAATGTCGGGGGCAACATGTTCCAGAAGTTCGGCATCATGGGAGACTATTTCGGGAAGCGCGGCAACCCGACCGAGGCCGATCTGGGCCGCTACCTCGTGACCCGGGTGGAGGCCGACAGGCATGTCTTCAAGGTGCCCAGCCTGCGCAACGTGGCGCTGACCGCGCCCTACTTTCACGACGCCTCGGCCAAGACGCTGGAAGACGCGGTCGATGTGATGTTCCGCTACCAGCTGGGACGTGTGGCATCGAAGGAGGACAAGGAAGCCATCGTGCGGTTCCTCCACACGCTCACCGGCGAGCTGGATGCCAAGCCATGAAGCTCCTGAGCCGTCCGCCGGCCTGGCTTGCGATGTCGCTCGCGGCCGCCGTGCTGGTCTCCATGCTGGTGTTCTTCTATGCCAGAACGCAGCGCAATGACGCGTTGAACTACGTCGAGCATGTGGCCGTGCTGCGGCACCTGAAGCAGCTGGATGCGCAATGGGAACTGGACGTCCTCAAGTCCAAGATCGGCCTCAACGCGCACTACGACCCGTTGGCCGGCTCGTTGGTGGAGATGATCGCGCTGCTGAATGGCATCGAGAGCGACCTCGGTGCCGAACAGCACGGGCAGGTCGCCGGCGTTGCGGAGGGCGTTGCAGCCTTGCGCCGCGCGATCGATGAAAAGGCTGCGCTGGTCGAGCGCTTCAAGTCGAACAACGCCGTGCTGCGCAACTCGCTCGCGTTCCTGCCGACGGCAGAGCAGGACGTACGACAGTCGCTTGGACGCCTCGGGGTGCACGAGTCGGCCGCAGCCGAACGAATGTCGGAGAACGTCAACAAGCTGCTGCTGGCCAGCATGCTGTACAGCCAGAGCGCGTCCGATGAACACGCCGCGGACATCCAGTCGGGCTTGCGCGGGCTCGACGCTGAAAAGCTCCTGCTGCGCTCCGAGACCACCGACAGGCTGGACATCTTCGGCGCCCACGTGCGAACCGTGCTGCGCGAGCAAAGAGGCGTCAACGAACTTCTCGGCCTCATTTCTGCCGTGCCGACCGCAGCGCGCGTCGAAGAGATCCAGAACGTGCTGAGCGCGGAGCAGCAGCGCGTGGCGGACCTGAGCCGGCAGTACCTGGGCTACCTGCTGGTGTTCTCGGCCTTGTTGCTGGGTCTGTTCCTGTATGCGGCCGCGCGCCTGATCCGCAGCCATGCCGTGATCAACCGGGTGAACAAGAAACTGCACAGCGTCAACGAGACGCTGGAGCAGCGCGTCGAGGAGCGCACACAGGAGCTGCGGCAGGTCCAGAGCGATCTGCTGACCACCGCGCGCCAGGCGGGCATGGCGGAGATCGCCACCAACGTGCTGCACAACGTGGGCAATGTGCTCAACAGCGTCAACGTGTCGGCCGGGCTGGTCGGCGCCAGCGTGCGGTCATCGAAGATCCTCGGGCTCACGCGGGCTGTGCAGATGCTCAACGAGCATGCGGACGATCTCGCCAGCTTCATGACGCTGGACGCCAAGGGCAAGATGCTGCCCGTCTACCTGACGCAACTGTCGCAGGTGCTGTTGGCCGAGCAGCAGTCCATCCTTGGCGAACTCACGTCCATGACCAAGAGCGTGGACCACATCAAGGAGATCATCGCCACACAGCAGGCCTATGCGGGCACCGCGAGCCTCATGGAGCCAGCGCGCATCGAGGAGTTGGTGGAGGATGCACTGCGCATGAACGCAGGGGCGCTGGCGCGGCACCAGGTCACGGTGGAAAAGGAGTTTGCGCCGGTTCCCGTGCTGCCGCTGGACAAGGGGCGGATCCTGCAGATCCTGGTGAACCTGATTGGCAATGCCAAGCAGGCGATGGAAGCCGCGACCGACCGGACACACCGGCTGACCCTGAGCGTGGGCATGGTGCGCGGACACACCTTGCGCGTCGCCGTGGCGGACACCGGCGTAGGGATCCCTCCGGAGAACCTGGTGCGGGTGTTCGCGCACGGATTCACGACCAAGGAGGACGGCCACGGCTTCGGCCTGCACAGCGCCGCGGTCGCCGCGCGCGAGATGGGAGGGGCGCTCACAGCCCACAGCAACGGTCCGGGGACCGGTGCGGTCTTCGTCCTAGAGCTGCCGGCCGGAGCCGCACCAAAGAATGAGGAGACGACATGAGGACTGGAACCGGCGCGTCTTGCTGGCGGACGACACGCCGGCGATCCCCGCACCGTGCGCTCGTTGCACGCCGCCACCGGTGCGCCGCCGCCGACCAGTCGGTTGTGGGCCGTTACGTTTTTAGTGCGTCTTGTTGGCGCCATCGCTTGGAGCGGCTGACACAACGAGGGAAGCGACCGCAGGCAGCTGACGCAACAGGCCAGCGAGAGCCAAGCGACGTGGATGTCGATGCGACGCCCGAAGTGGGTGCGCAGTTTGCCGAAGGCTGCCAGCCAAGCAGGCGACTGCGAGCCCGCCGTCCCACTGCAATCCATGCCATGGAGGATGAGACGGAGTGGGTCTTGCTACTCCATCGGATGAAACTCAATGGCGGTGCGGCGTGGCGCTCGACTTCTATCCGATGGTCGAGCAGATGTGGGGCCGCCGCCTTCCTCCGTGCCGTCGCGGGGCCGTCGGTTTCCGAGGAAGTCGACGGCCTTCGCCTTGGTAGGCACGGAGGCGCCATCCGCGCCGCGACGCCCCATGGAACCGTGCGAGACGGTGTAACGCCGTTGTAACGGCGGCCGGTGACCATCGCAGGCTCATCCAGGATGCCTGCACCTTGCCAAGTCGGTCGCTTTTCTCGTCGGTGTGCCCATGGCGCGGCTGCGGTCGCTGCCGCGCTGGCATGTGCCGCCGGCGTGGCGCAATCTCCGGCGCAGCCGGACGCGCAGGCCGCGGCACCGCAGGCCATCGACTTCGACATTCCAGCGCTGCCGCTCGAGCAGGCCTTGCAGCGCTACGGCCGGACCACGCGGCAGCCGGCGCTGTTCTCCAGTGACATGGTCGCCGGGCTGGTGTCGTCTCCGGTGCGCGGACGCCATTCCGCATCGCAGGCCCTGCGCCTGCTGCTCGAAGGCACGGGCTTGAGCTCCGACCGTGTGGAGACGCAGGCTGGCACCACCTTCCTGCTGCGGCCCGCGACCGGAACCGAGCCGGCCGTGCCGGCGCCCCGCCTGGCACTGGACGGCTTCGCCGGGCTGCTGCAGTCGCGCACCATGCAGGTCCTGTGCGCCGACCTGCGGACCCAGCCGGGCACCTTCCGTGTGCTGTTCCAGTTCGCGCTCGACGCCTCCGGCGCGGTCGAATCGGCCCGCCTGCTGGACTCCAGCGGCGATGCCGGCCGCGATGCGGTGCTGCTGGCCGCGTTGCGGCGCCTGCGCCTGGACGTCGCGCCGCCGGCCGGCTTCGTCGGCCAGCCTCTGACCATGGCCCTCGCGCCGACGCCGGCTGGTGCCGCGTCGCCGTGCGGTTAGGGAGCAGCCGGTGTCGCACAAGGCGGAACTCCCGCTGCTGGACTACCTCACGCAGTGCTATGCGAGCCTCAAGTCGCGGCTCACCCATGTGCTGGGCTGTGCGGACCTCGCCAGCGATGCCTTGCACGACACCTGGGTGCGCCTCAAGGACAAGGGCGAGCAGCGCGTCATGGACAGCCCGGGCGCCTACCTCATGCGCGTCGCGGTCAACATCGCGGTCGACATCCAGCGCCGACAGCGCCGCATCCTCGACGGCGACGAGGTCGAGGAACTGCTGGAGGCGCTGGCCGATCCGGAGCCAGGTCCGGCGCAGCTGGCCGAGTCGCGCTCGGAGCTGGCGCAGCTGACCCGAGCCATGGAAGCCCTGCCGGAACGGCGCCGGCTCATTCTCGTGCTGGTGCACTGGGACGGCGTGCCCCAGAAGGAAGTGGCCAGGCGCCTGGGCGTGTCGCTGCGCACCGTCGAGTACGAGCTCAAACGTGCCCACGATGCGCTGGACGCGCATTTCCTGGCGCTCGGGAAACCCTAGATGGCGGGTTTTGCATGGCTGGTTCGTTGTAGCTCCGGGCGCCCGCGTGCGCCCGCGGCGAACCCGTTCTGAGGAAGGCAGCAGCCATGGTCGAGCAAGAGGGGCCCCGTCCCGAACTCCAGCAGCAGGCTTGGGACTGGCTGCGCCTGCTCGCGTCGGGCCAGGCCAGCGACCTGGACGCGCGGGCCCTGGCGCGCTGGGTGGGCACCAGCCCGGCGCACCAGGCCGCCTACAACGAGGCCAGGCGCCGCTGGGGCGCCATGCACGCTGCCACCGGCAGCCTGCTGCGCGCCGATCCGGCCCTGGCTGCGGCGCGCGGGCGCGTGCAGCAACCGGCCCGGCTGCCGCGCCGCGCCGTGCTGGGTGCGGCGGTCGCAGCGGGCGTGGCCGGCATCGCGGTCGGTGTCCCATGGCTCGGCGCCTGGCCTGCCACCATGGCGGGCAGCGAGGACCGGACCGCCGCCGGCGAGCAGCGTGCGCTGGCGCAGGCCGGCCATGTGCAGGTCACGCTCAACACCCGCACGCGCGCACGCCGGCAGTCGGATGGCGGCGAGACCCTGGGGCTGGATCTGCTGGCCGGCGAGGCCGCCGTGGACTTCCAGCAGAGCGGCCGGCCGTTCTCCATCACCGCCGGCAACGGCATCAGCACCGCCGAGTCCGGCCGCTTCGAGGTGCGCCGCATGGACGACAAGGTCCGCGTGACCTGCATCGAAGGCACGGTGCGCATCCTGCACCCGTCCGCGCAGCGCCAGCTGCAGGCGCGCCAGCAGGCCGTGTACGACACGCAGGCCGTGAGCGGCGTGGCCGCCATCGATCCGGCCGTGGTCTCGGCCTGGCGCAGTGGCCAGCTGGTGTTCCGCCAGACCCGGCTCGCCGAGGCGCTGGACGAGATCGGCCGCTACCGGCCCGGCCGCATCGTGCTCATGAACGACTCCGTGCGCGACAAGGCCGTCACCGGCCACTTCGCCATCGCCTCGCTCGACCTGGCGCTCACGCAACTGCAGCATGTCTTCGGGCTCACGGCGCGCACGCTGCCAGGCGGCGTGCTGCTGCTCAGTTGAGTCGCCTTGTCCCCGTTTTTCGTGTCGTTGCGGTGACGCCGGAGCGCCCGCACAGGCCTTTGCGCAAGGCTTGCGGTTTTGCGCGAGGCCGTTCGTTGAAGTGCTGACGAGGCTCCCGGGCCGTGCCGCCATCGCGGCGCAGGCCGCGGAGACCCAGCCCAGTTTCAACCTTTGACGGACAGCCCATGACAGCTCGCGCGCGCACCCTCCGACGTCCTCTTTCCCCTGTCGCACGCAGGCGCGCATTCCGGCTCGCGCCGCTGGCTCGCGCGCTGGGCATCGCGCTGGCGACCGGCGGCCTGCTGGGGCAGGCGCACGCGCAGAAGGTCTTCGGCCCTTCGTGGTTCGCGGCCAAGGGCGCGGCCCAGGGCCAGGCCGCCACGCCGGGCGCACAGCCGGGTGGGGCGCTCCTGCCGCAGCCCGGAGCGCAGGAGCGCCAGTCGCAGGCCGCGCGCGACAAGCTGCAGACCTCCATCGCCAACCTGAGTCAGGCCGCCCAGGCCATCGCTGCACGCCAGTCGGCCCAGCTGGCGGCGCGCGCCGCTGCACAGGCCGCGGCCGGCACCGTCGCCGATGGCCTGGCCGAAGGCGGCCTCAAGGTCGACACCAACAGCCTCACGGCCGGCTGGATCGGCGCCAAGGGCCCGACGCAGAGCGTGGCCGATGGCCGCACCACGGTGCGCATCGAGCAGACCGACAGCAAGGCCATCCTGAACTGGGAGACCTTCAACGTCGGGCGCCAGACCACCGTCAAGTTCGAGCAGCAGGCTGGCGATGCCGTGCTGAACCGCGTCAACGACCCGCTGGCGCGGCCCTCGCAGATCCAGGGCCGGATCGAGGCGGCCGGCACGGTCATGGTGGTCAACCGCAACGGCATCGTGTTCGACGGCAGCAGCCAGGTCAACACGCGCAACCTGGCCGCCGCGGCCGTCGGCCTCAGCGACGCGCAGTTCAACAAGGGCCTGTACGGCGACGCCCAGGGGCAGGGCCGCATCCCCACCTTCGCCAACGAGCTGTCCACCACCGCCACCGGCTTCAGCCACGCCGCGGCCGAGGGCCAGGTCATCGTCAAGGAAGGCGCCAAGCTGCAGACCCACGCACCCGCCAGCGTGACCGAAGGCGGCGGCTACGTGATGCTGCTGGGCGGCCAGGTGCACAACGCCGGCGAGATCGCCACGCCCAACGGGCAGGCCATGCTGGCGGCCGGCGACGCCTTCACCATCCGCAAGGGCATGGGCACGGAGGAGAACACCACCTCCACCACGCGCGGCAACATCGTCGGCACATTGCGCGTGCAGGACAGCGAGGCCGGCCTCGTGCGCAACACCGGCCTGGTGCAGGCCGGCACCGGCGACATCACGCTGGCCGGCCACGACGTGCGCCAGGCCGGTGTGCTGCAGGCCACCACCAGCGTGCACACGCGCGGCACCGTGCACCTGCAGGCCAGCGGCGCGGACGCCCGCGTCACGCTGGAAGGCGGCAGCACCACCGCCATCGTGCTGGACGCCAGCGCCTCCACCGCACTGGACGTGCAGCGCGAGACCCTGGTCCAGGACAGCGACAAGGCCGACGCCGGCACCTACCACCGGCGCGACCAGTCGCTGGTGCAGATCACGAGCGCGGGCGGCGTCGACTTCATGGGCAACAGCCTGACGCTGGCCACCAGCGGCCAGGTGCTCGTGGACGCGGCCGGCACCAGCGCCGTGCACGCCGATGCGCGCATCGACGTGGCCGGCTACGTTGGCGTCAAGATCGCGATGGACGCCAACAACGTGCAGGTCAACGTGCAGGGCTTCGAGCAGCGCGACGCACCCGTGAACCGCGACGGCGACCAGCTGCGCAACAACAACATCTGGCTGGACCGGCGCGATCTGGTGCTGGTGCCGGCCGGCACCAACGGCGCGGAGACCGACCGCTGGTACACCGCGGGCGGCCTGCTCGAGGTCGGCGGCTACCTGGGCATCACCGGCCACGGCATCGGCGAATGGTCGGCGCAGGGCGGCACCGTGCAGTTCAGCGGCGCCAACCTGGTCACGCGCCAGGGCTCGTCCATCAACCTGTCCGGCGGCACGCTGGACGTGCAGACCGGGCAGATCCACCAGACCTGGCTCCAGGGCGTGGACGGCCAGCTCTACAACGCCTCCAACGCACCGGGCGACCTGCTGTACACCGGGCTGTACCAAGGCTTCGCGTCGGTGCATGCGCGCTGGGGCAGTACCGCCACCGAGCACTTCCGCAACCCCTTGATCGCCGCGCCGCAGCGGCTGGAGAACGGCTACACCGTAGGCCGTGACGGCGGGCGCATGGTGGTGGCCACCCGGGCCGCCACACTGCAGGGCGACATCGAGACCGCCAGCTTCCAGGGCGAGCGCCAGAACGGTGCGCGCGAGGCCGGCCTCGACGGCTACCGCCAGGCCCAGACCGCCGCGGCGCGCAACGGCGAACTCGTGATCGGCAACTACACGCCGGTCTACGACGCCACCACGCGCGACCTGCGCTACACCCCCGGTGCGGTGGCCGAGCAGATCACCATCGGCGCGGCCGGCAGCGTGCCCACGCCGCCGCAGCAGGACGACGCGACCGCCCAGCCCAGCCGCATCGCGCTGGATGCGCAGTGGCTGGGCGGCCTGGAACTCGGCGCGCTGCGTGCCTACGCCACCGGCAGCGTGGCGGTGGACCAGGCCCTGGCCGTGGCGCCGGGCGGCGAGATCGTGCTGCACGCCACGCAGGTGGACGTGCGCGCCGACCTCACGGCGCGCGGCGGCCGCATCGCGCTGGGCGACGTGGTCGAGCGCTACATCTCCGCCAGCCAGGGGTGGGGCCAGAGCACGCTGGTGGCGACGCCGCTGGCCGACGTTGTGGCCGGCACCCAGGTCGGCGCCGGCGTCACGCTGGATGCGCGCGGGATCTGGAACAACCTGCAGACCGACGCCGCCGCCATCGGCGGCCTGCCTTACGTCGACGGCGGCAGCATCACGCTGTGCAGCAGCGGCGACGTGGTGGTCGGCGCAGGCGCGTTGCTGGACACCTCCTCGGGCGCGACCCTGCGCGCCGACGACAGCCTGGCCGGCGGCAAGGGCGGCAACATCACGCTGGTCGCCGATGCCTACCCGCTGCAAGGCAGCAGCGCCGGCCGCCTGCAGCTGGACGGCGAACTGCGCGGCCACGGCGTCAAGGGCGGCGGCACGCTGCACCTGCAGACCGGCAATGCGGTCGTGCTCGGCGGCCAGGTGGCCGGCAGCGACGGCACGCTGGCCGCCGGCCAGGCCTCGCTGGTCGACCTCGTCACCGACGCGCCGTTCACGATCGCCGCCGGTGCCGTGCTGCCGGCGGACTACCACTTCACCCGCACCCATGCCGCAGCCGGCGAGGCGCTGGGCGGGGCACCGCAGGTCGTCGTTGGCGACCCGTCCAGCTGGATCACGGTGGGCGCGGCCTGGACGCCGCCCAAGCCGACCGACCAGAACCAGAGCTACATCCTGGTGCTGTCCAGCGGCCAGTGGCTCTCTGTCGACGGCTACAGCTGGACCACGCCGCCGACGGTGCCCGCCGGCAGCGTGATCACCAACATCATGTCGCCGGCCAACTTCCCGACCGGCTATGTGGTGAGTGCGGATGTGTTCCCCAACGGCATGCCCATCGCGCCCACGGCCGGCGTGCACAAGGCCGGCACGGTCGCGGCCAGCGACCTGACCTATGCGGCCGGCAGCCGCATCGTCGCCGGATCGCGCCTGCCGCAAGCGGTGGCCGTCCTGCCGACGCTGCACCTGGACGCAGCGCAGTTCCAGCAGGGTTTCTCGCGCTACGAGGTGGTCGGCGGCGGCGGCCTGGCGGTGGCCGGCGGTGCCGACCTGCAGGTGGCCATGCCGGTGCTGCAGGCCGAGCCCGCGCTGTTGCGCGGCCTGGCCACCGGGGGCGATCCGATGTCGGTCCTGGCGCCGCAGCTGGCGCCTCTGTTCACCGAAGACGCGGCCGCCGGCCGGCTGACCCAACGCGGCGGCGCCGATCTGCTGCTGAGCACCGCGTCCAGCCGCAACCTGGGCGCGCGCACCGGGCCCACGCTGTCCGTGGCCGAGACCGCGCGCGTGCAGGTTGATCCGGGCCGCTCGATCACGGTGCGCGGCAGCGGCCAGGCCAACATCGACGGCACGCTGCAGGCCGCAGGCGGCCGCATCGCGATCGGCGGCCTGGGCCAGGACGCCAGCGTCGACGCCGCCAACGCCCAGGGGCACGACGGCTCGGTCTGGATCGGCGAGCGTGCCGTGCTCGACGTCTCCGGCGTGGCGCACACGGCGCTCGATGCGCAGGGCCGGCGCTACGGCCTGGTGCAGGACGGCGGGCGCATCGAGATCGGCGGCGCCTACCGCGACCACGCCACCATCGCCGCGGCGATGGACAGCTTCCTCATCATCCGCCCCGGCGCGCTGCTGGATGCCTCGGGCGCGTCGGCCACGCTGGACCTGCCGGGCCTGGGTGCGACGCAGGTCGGCGGCGACGGCGGCCTGGTCCACCTGGCCAGCTTCAACGGCCTGTACCTGGACGGCGACCTGCGCGCTGCGGCCGGCGCCGCGGGCGCTGCCGGCGGTACGCTGTCGCTGGCGCTGGAGGCGCCGAACTACCCTACGGCCAGCGCCGCTGACCGGGTGCGCGTGCTGCGCGATCTGCAGCTGGTGCAACAGCAGCAGCCGGAGGCGCTGCCGGCCGATCTGCGGCCCGGTCAGGCCGACCCGGCCCTGGTCTACGGCCATGCCCGCATCGGTGTGGACCGCATCGAGGCCGGCGGCTTCGACAAGCTTTCGCTGCTGTCCAACGGCATGCTGACGCTGGGCGCCGGTGTCGACCTGACGCTGGGCCAGAGCCTGCACCTGGCCTCGCGTTCCATCGCCCAGGCGGCGGACGCCGGAGAGGGCGACCGGGCGCGCCTGTCCGCGCCGCACGTGCGGCTGGCGGGCACCGCGCGGATCGGCCGCGACAACCACGTCATGCCGTACCTCGCCGCCACGGCCTGGGGCACGCAAGGCCGGGTCGACGTGCTGGAGAACACCCAGCTGCTGATCGAAGCCGGCGTGCTCGACGTGCTGAACAAGGTGGAGTTCGGCGCCTACGGCCTGGCGCAGACCAGCGACGCCAGCCTGGTGTCGCGCAAGGGCTTCGAGCAGGTGGAGCTGCGCAGCCAGGGCGACCTGCGTTTCCTGCTGCACACCGTCAGCGACCGCACCCAGCTCGTCACCGAGGGCGACCTGGTGCTGGCCGCCAGCCAGATCTACCCCGCCACCGGCGCGCGCGCCGAGGTGATCGCCGGGCGCCACCAGGTGCAGGACCTGTACGGCAACTACGCGGTCGCCTACGACCCCGAGCGCACGCTGCGCGTGGAACGCATCGGCAGCGGTGCCATGCCGGCCGTGCCGTATTCGGCCTTCGGCGCGCTGTCGCTGTACGCGGCCGACATCGACCAGGGCGGCGTGTTGCGCGCGCCCCTGGGCAGCGTGACGCTGGGCTTCGGCCTGGCCAGCCCGGTCAACGGCCAGGAGCCCAGCCGGATCGTGCTGCGCCCGGGCAGCATCACCTCGGCCAGCGCGGCCGGCCTGGCCATGCCGTACGGCGGCACCGTCGACGGCCTGACCTACAACTACAACGGCCGGGACGTCATGTACCACGGCCTGGGCGGCGCGGCTGGCCAGGTCTCGCTGACCGCCGACGCAGTCCAGGTGCAAGCGGGTGCGCAGCTCGACCTGTCCGGCGGCGGCACGCTGACCGGCGCCGGCTTCCTGCCCGGCCGCGGCGGCTCGACCGATGTCCGCTTGAACCCGCTGGTGCAGATGGCGGCTGGCGGCGGCGGTTTCGTGCTGCCGGGCTTGGCCACCAACCCGGTCTATGCCATCGTGCCCGGCGTGCAGCAGGCGGCCGCGCCGGTGGCCGCCGAGAACGGCGCGGGCGATCCGGTGGTCGGCCGGCAGATCACGGTCGGCACCGGTGTGCCCGGCCTGCCGGCCGGCACCTACACGCTGCTGCCGTCCACCTATGCGCTGCTGCCCGGCGCCTTCCGGGTCGAGCTGAATGGCCTGGCGGCCGGTGGCGCCGCGTTCGGCGAGACCACGCAGATGCGCAACGGCTCCTACAGCACGGCCGCGCGCACGGGCATCGCCCGCACCGACATCGCCGACCCGCAGACCCTGCAGGCGGTGGTGACCCCGGCCGACACGGTGCGCCGCTACGCGCAGTACAACGAGACCAGCTACGCGCAGTTCGGCCTGGACTGGGCCGCGCGTGAAGGCGTGCCGCGCCCGCAACTCGAACGCGATGCGCGCCAGCTGTCCATCATGGTCAACGAGCAGCTCGAGGTGGCCCCGGGCGTGGCCAACTTCAAACCGGCCGAAGGCGGCCGTGGCGGCACCGTGGTACTGGGCGGCCAGCGCATCGAGATCCTGGCCGACGGCGCGGCCGCAACCGAGGGCTTCGAAGGCGTGTCGGTCCATGCCGGCATGCTGAACAACCTGGGTGCGGCCGGCATCAGCATCGGCGGCACGCCGGGCTCGCAGTTCTCCTCGGACGGCTACACCTCGGCCAAGAACGCCTGGCAGGTCACCCTGGGCTCGGGCAGCGCCGACGAGATCATCGTGCGCTCGGGCGCCACGCTGGAGGCTGCGCAGGTGGTCCTGGTGGTCAGCAACCGCGAGCAGGGGCTGATCGTGGAGCAGGGCGCCGGCATCAACACGCTGGGCAAGGGCAAGGCGCCCTGGGATTCGGCCGAAGGCTTCGTGCTCGTGCCGGGGGCCACCGCCGTGCTGGCGCTCAGCAACGGCTGGCTGGACATCATGCCCTCGGGCAACGACGAGAGCTGGGGCACGAAGGGCGCGGGCTACCTGCACATCGGCACCTGTGCCGCCGATGCCAGCTGCAGCGGCGAGACCCGCCTGTTTTCCGAAGGCACGATCACCGCGGCGACCAACAAGGCCTTCCTGCTCGACGATGCGGTGCGCTACGGCACGCGCAACCTCACGCTGGCCATGGCTGCGATCAACGTCGGCAGTGCCGACGCGCTGGCCCGGGCCGGTGCCGACGGCGTGGTGCCGGCCGGCCTGACGCTGAACCAGGGCGTGCTCGACCGCCTGCTGCGCGGCGACACCAGCACCGGTGCACCGGCGCTGGAGAACCTGGTGCTGAGCGCCCGCGATGCCGTCAACTTCTACGGCAGCGTGGACCTGTCCACGCTGGACGCCAGCGGCAAGTCCTCGCTCAAGCAGCTGGTGCTGTCCACGCCGGCCTTCTACGGCTATGGCGACAGCAGCGACGTGGCCCGCATCGCCACCGACACCCTGGTCTGGAACGGCGCGACGACGCCGGCCGGCGATGTCATCGCCGGCGGCGCCGGCACCGGCCGCGGCCGCCTGGTCGTCGATGCGCGCCAGATCGAGTTCGGCTATGGCGACAAGAGCCAGCCGAACAACGTGGCCACGCACGACCGCATGGCCCTGGGCTTCGCCACCGTCGACCTGAACGCCAGCGAGCGCATCACGGCCAACCACCTGGGCACGCTGGCGGTGCACCAATCGCAGGATGGCTGGGACGATGCGGCCCGGGCCTGGCGCTACAGCGGCGGCGACCTGAACATCACGACCCCGCTGCTGACCGGCCGCGCCGGCTCGGTGAACAGGATCAGCGCTGGCGGCAGCATCGCGGTGACCGGTGTGCAGGGCGCCACCGCGCCGCAGCCCGGCGCCGCCGCGCTGGCCGATGCGCTGGGGGCCGAGCTGGCGCTGGACGCCGGGCGCGGCCTGGCGCTGGACACCGCCGTGCTGCTGCCCAGCGGCAAGCTCACGCTCACGGCGCAGGACGACGTGCAGCTCGCAGCGGGTGCCCAGCTCGACCTGGCCGGCCGCAAGATCGATTTCTTCGACGTGCGCAAGTACAGCTGGGGCGGTGAGCTGGTGCTGGACAGCCGTGGCGGCAGCGTCGTGCAGCAGGCCGGCGGCCGGATCGACCTGTCGGCCGAGAACAACCGCGCCGGCCGCCTGACGGCGCTGGCGTCGCAGGGCACGGTCGCGCTGGCCGGTGCCATCGCTGGCGGCAGCAGCGGCCAGTTCGATGCCGGCGGCACGCTGGTGCCGTTCGCGGCTGGGTACGTGGACGTGCGCGCCCAGCAGATCGATGACTTCGCCGGCCTCAACGCACGGCTGACCGAGGGCAAGGTGTTCGGCGGGCGCAGCTTCCAGTTGAAGCAGGGCGACCTGGTCATCGGCAGCGAGCTGAAGGCGCGCGAGATCAATGTCTCGGTCGACAACGGCAGCCTGACGGTGAACGGCACGGTGGACGCCAGCGGCGCGCAGGCCGGCAGCATCCGGCTGGCCGCCAGCGATGGCCTGACGCTGGGCGCGGGCGCGGTGCTGGACGCCAGCGCCAGCGTGCTGCGCAAGGACAGCTACGGCCAGCCGATCGAAGCGCCCAACCGTGCCGTGGTCGAACTCGACTCGGGCCGCGGCCGGCTGACCCTCGGCAGCGGCGCGCGCATGGACCTCAGCGTGGACGGCGCCGGCACCGCCTACGGCACCGTGGCGCTGAACGCGCCGCGCCTGGGTGGCGGGCGCGGCAACGACGTGGACATCGACGCCAGCGGCGCCGTGGCCATCACCGGCGCCAAGTCGATCGCCGTCAACGCCTTCCAGCGCTACGACGACGCCGCGCTGGGCACCGACGCCGCTGCGGACGGCCGCAGCTACCAGGTCATCGACCAGGCCTACCTGGACGCCAAGCATGCCGACAGCGCCGCCTTCATCGGCAACGCGCTGGGCAACGGCGCGCTGATGGAGGGCAAGCTCGCGGGCCTGCGCGGCTACACCGCGCAGTTCCGGCTGCGCCCCGGCGTGGAGATCGCCAGCAATGCGGCGGTCAATCCCGATGGCGGCCTGCATGTGGACGGCGACCTCGACCTGTCGGGCCACCGCTACGCCAGCGTCAACCCTGCCAGCCAGCGCAGCACCGGCGTCTACGGCTCGGGCGAGGCCGGCGCGCTGGTGCTGCGCGCGGCCGGCGACCTGGTGCTGTTCGGCAGCATCAGCGACGGCTTCGACACCTCGCGCCTGAATGCGACGGCGGACGACCAGGGCTGGGTGCTGCCCGCCGGGCGCATGCCCTTCGGCGGCGACCTGGTGGTCCCGCACGGCGGCATGGCCACGCTGGATGCCGGCACCACCTTCGCCGCCGGCCGCACGCTGAACTACGCACTGCCGGTCGCCGGCCTGGACCTGCCCGCCGGCACCGCCTTGCCGGTGGCCATGCCGCTGGCCCAGGCGTTGGCCCTGCCGGCCGGCACCGTGCTGGGCGCCGCTGTGCGCGACGGCAACGGCGCCGTGCTGCATGCGGCCGGCACCGTGCTGCGCGAACCCGTGGTGCTGGAGGCCGGCACCCAGTTGGGCGCAGGCTTCCGCCTGCCGGTCGCCACGCAGATGGCGGCCACCGCCTGGCCGGCCGGCGTGCCGCTGCCGGTGGCGATGACGCTGTCGGCTCCCCTGCTGCTGGCCAAGGGGGCCATCGTGCCGTCGGAGACCGAGGTGGTGCTGCCCGGCGGCGCCAAGATGGTGAACCTGCGCCCGGCCGACGCCGACGGCAACCAGGGCCGCAACCTGGCCATCGCGCCCATGCTGGCAGCGGGCACGCAGTCCTGGGACCTGCGGCTGGTGGCCGGCGCCGACCTGGGCGCGGCCGACACCCGGCTGACCCTGCCGCATGCGCAGGCGCCTGCCACGCTGCGCCTGGCCGACACCCACTTCGGCATGGGGGCGGACGTCCAGACCGTCTACCAGATCAAGGCCGATGTGGACCCGGGCTTCATCGAGCTGCTCGGCCTGTACGGCGTCACGCTGGAGGCCGGGCAGATGTTGACGCCCGACGTCGTCCAGGTGCTGATCGACAACTACATCGTGTCGCGTGTCGAGGAGCTGGACCAGTTCGGTTTCGGCGCCGTGATCGACCCGGTCAGCAGCACGTTCACGCTGGGACTGGCGCGCCAGCAGCTCTACAGCGTGCTGCGCACCGGCACCGGCGACCTGGACCTGGTGGCCGGCGGCAACGTGGACATGCGTTCGCTCTTCGGCGTCTACACCGCCGGCACGGCCTCGGCCTCTCTGGGCCCGGCCTACGACCAGGCGCGCGGCCAGCTGTTCGACGGCACGGTGCTGCGGCCCGCGGGCGCGCGTTTCGAGAGCCTGGTCGACGGCGGCGCCGACAGCCTGTACGCGGCCTGGTACCCCGAGGCCGGCGGCAACGTGCTGGTGCGTGCCGGCGGCAACATCACGGGCGACCTGGTCGGCAACAACGACAGCCGCACCGACTTTGGCTACACCTTCAGCAACACGCGCCAGCAGATCGCCAGCGTGGCGGTGGGCAGCTGGCTGTGGCGCCAGGGTTCGGGCAGCATCGCCAGCGACGACGCGGCCGTGCCCACGGCCTGGTGGATCAACTTCGGCACCTACGTCGGCGGCGGGGCCAACGGCGCGCCCGACCCCTACGGCAGCTACCTGTACGGCAACGACCCTTTCCTGGTCGGCTTCACCGGCATCGGCACGCTGGGCGGCGGCAACCTCACGGTGCAGGCCGGCGGCAACGCCGGCATCACCGACCCGCGCGGCCAGCCGACGACCTGGGGCGGCACCGTGCACACGCCGCGCAGCCAGGGGCTGCACCTGGCGGTGGCCAGCAGCGGCCGCGTCACGCCGCAGGGCACGCTGGTGCAGACCGGCGGCGGCGACCTGGACCTGCGCCTGGGCGGCACGCTGAACCCCGACCCCGTACTGCGCATGGACAGCCATGACCTGAACAGCACCTTCGTCAACCTGCGCGGTGCCACGCAGATCGAGGCCGGTGCCGTGGGCGGCGTGCAGTTGCGCTACGGCCAGGGCGACGTGATGGACAGCCGCAGCATCAACCCGTTCGTGGCCGGCCGGGCCTTGTCCACCGGCGGGCCGATCCTGGTGCTGGGCGACTCCGGCGTGCGCATCGACACCCGCGGCGACCTGGTGCTGGGCGGCGTGGCCGACCCCGGCCGCACGGCGCTGCTGAACGGCACGCCGTTCTCCTACGACGGCCAGCATTACGCGGGCAATGGCTGGAGCTGGTTCTCGCTGTGGACACCTGCCACCGCGATCGACCTGTTCGCCGCCGGCGGCAACCTGACGCCGACCACGGCCTGGAGCGAGGGCGGCGGCCAGGAAGACGTGCGCTGGGCCGGCCCAGGCCGCAACCAGTCCGGCAACGGCGACGGCTACTTCTACCCCTCCATCCTGCGCGCCGTGGCGGCCAACGGCAGCATGTTCTACGGCCAGAGTGCCAGCGCCTTGACGAACTCCTACGGACAGACGCCCTTGCGCTACGGCGATGGCGTGACGCTGGCGCCGTCGCCGCTGGGCGCACAGTTCACCCAGGCCACCGGCAAGGGCGAACTGCAGCTGCTGGCGCATGGCAGCATCCAGGCCAGCGGCTTCATGCTGACGACCTCGACGGCCGACCCGCTGGGCCTGCCCAGCCCGCTGCGCCCAGGCTTCGTCGGCGTCATGGCCGAGACCGGCGGCGGGCGCATCGGCAATGAGCCGCTGCTGGTCTACGACGCGGCGGACGTGACGCTGAACCAGAACACCTGGATCCACGGCGGCTACGAGAACACGCCTGGGTCGGAAGGCGGCCGCACGAGCACCGCGCCGTTGTTCACCTTCGGCACCGCCGCCACCTCGGCCCATGCGGTGCCGGGCCAGGCACCGGCGCGCTACTACGCGCTGCAGGGCGACATCGTCGGCCTGCGCATGGGGCAGGAGGTGCTGCTGGGCTTCCCGGCCGGTGCCGCGGGTTCGCGCTACGAAGCCTCGGGGCCGGTGGCGATCCGCGCCGGCCGCGACATCACCGATTCGGGCACGCCGCTAGGCCAGGAGGACACCATGGCCGGCACCAAGTCGGCCACCGGCAACACCCGCGGCAACCTGGTCGCGCACGCCTTCGCCGACGACATCTCGGTGGTGCAGGCCGGGCGCGACCTGCGCAACAGCAGCTTCTACATCGTCGGCCCCGGCCTGCTGGATGTCAGCGCCGGCCGCGATGTCTACCTGGCCGACAACGGCGAGTTCAAGAGCCTGGGTCCTGTGGTGAACGTGAGGCCGGGCGACCGCAGCAGCGGCGCCGGCATCTCGGTCTCGGCCGGCATGGGCCCGGGCGCGCGCTGGGACGCCTTTGCCGCGCGCTACCTCGACCCGGAGAACCAGGCCGACCTGGAACTGCCGTTCGCCGACCAGCCGGGCAAGGTGCTGCAGGTGTACAGCGGCGCGCTGACGCAGGCGCAGTGGCTGCGGCGCGAATTCGGCTACAGCGGCGACGAGGCCGGCGCGCCGGACTTCCTGGCCGCCAAGCAGCGCGAACTGGACGCCGTGCGCCAGGCCGCGCTGGCCGAGGGCCGCACGGCGGCCAACCGCTCGCTGGCGCGCGAGTACCGGCTGGCCGGCCAGCTGCACCTGGTGAACTGGCTGACGCAGCGCTTCGGCGGCGAGCAGCCCAATGGCCTGGGTCTGACGTTCGACCCGGCGGCCAACGACGCCCGTGCGTTCTTCGCCGCGCTGCCGCCGGCGCAGCAGCAGGCCTACCTGCGCAACGTGTATTACGCCGAGCTGCGCGCCGCCGGCCGCGAATACAACGACGCCGATGGCCGCCGCTTCGGCAGCTACCTGCGCGGCCGCGAGGCCATCGCCACGCTGTTCCCCGAGCAGGACGCCGATGGCAAGAAGATCGCCTACGAAGGCGACCTGACGATGTACAGCAGCGCGCTGTACTTCAACGCGGACATCGTCAACGGCCAGCCGCCCGTGGCACGCCCGACCGTGGGCCGCGACTACCTGACCAAGGCCCAGTGGCAGGCGCTGGGCAGCCCGATGTACAACGTCTCGTACTACGACGTGCTGGACGCCGGCATCCACACCAACTTCGGTGGCGACATCAGCATCATGGTGCCGGGCGGGCGCACGCTGGTCGGCATCGACGGCGGCTTCAACCCGGGCCCCGGCTCGGGTGTGATGACGCAGGGCGAGGGCGACATCAGCATCTTCGCGCAGGGCGACATCCTGATGGGCCAGAGCCGGATCTTCACGACCTTCGGCGGCAACATCCTGGCCTGGTCGGCCGCGGGTGACATCAACGCCGGGCGCGGCAGCAAGACCACGGTGGTCTACACGCCGCAGCGGCGCGTCTACGACAGCATGGGCAATGTGTCGCTGTCGCCCAGCACGCCCAACACCGGCGCCGGCATCGCCACGCTGAACCCGGTGCCCGAGATCGCGCCGGGCGACATCGACCTGATCGCGCCGCTGGGCACCATCGACGCGGGCGAGGCCGGCATCCGGGTCTCGGGCAACGTGAACCTGGCCGCCATGCAGGTGCTCAACGCCGAGAACATCGCCGTGCAGGGCGAGGCCGTGGGCATTCCGGTCGTCGCGGCGGTGAACGTCGCGGCGCTGACCAACGCCAGCGCGGCGGCCTCGCAGGCCAGCGTGGCGGCGCAGGAGGTGGTACAGCGCGAACGCGCGGCGGCGCGTCAGGCGCTGCCCTCGGTGTTCCAGGTGCGCGTGATCGGCTTCGGCGACCAACCCGCCGGCGGCGCAGCGGCACCGGCCGGACGGCCGGCGCCGGGGGCGGTGTCGTACGACCGCACCAGCCCGCTGCAGCTGGTGGCTGTCGGCGCCAGCGTCGATGCCGGCCAGGCCAGGCACCTCACGGCGGCCCAGCGCGCGCAGTTGCAGCGCGGGGAATGAGGCAGGGGCTCCTGCACGCGGGCCGTGCGGGAGCCAGGCGGCCTTGTGCCATACAGTCTGGGCCGCGCGCGCCGCCGCGGCCCAACGCATCCAGGCATGTCAGATCCAGCACTCAACCCGTCAGCCCCACAACTGGGCGCCTGCGCCTGTTTGCGCCACAGGCTGTCGCAGTGCCTGGACATGGAGCGCCCTGGGGTTCTGGATGACTGCATCGGCGGTGTTTCCGAGAACCGGTGCCGAGATCGCCGATGAAGCGCTCGGCATGTTGTGCTTGCGCGACCAGCTTCGGTCGTCGCGGGGCTGGTGCCGCGCCATCGGCGGGCCCCGTTCGACAACGCAAACAGCCATACCGAAGCGGACACCCGACTCCCCATGCACATTGAAACCATCACCCTGGAACGTGTGTTCGACGTCCAGCGGCGCAAGGCATCGCGCTACGCCGCCCAGCGGACGGACTTTTCCTTCCAGTCCAAGGGTGTGAGGCGGTTCTCCGTCCAGGCTCCCGGCTGGCCCAGCATCGAGGCTGGCGCCACGCTGACCGTGGTGCTGGGTCAGGCAGGGCGTTGGAAGACCCTGGGCGGCTGGGTCAACCATGCCACGGGCGAAGTCGTCCTGCCGGAGACGGGGCGTTCAATGTCGGGTGCCCTGCAGAGCTTCGTGCTGGCGATGCTGGCCGTTGCCGGGTGTGTCAGGGCCGGTACACCGCTCAGCCGTGCGGCATTGGGGGGCGCGGCTGCATTGCTGGTTCTCCTGAGCATGCGGCTTGTGGCGCAGTGGCAGCGCAAGCGGGCGCTGTCGAAGGCGATTCTTGGGTTGGCGGCGAAGGGTGAAGCGGGGAGGGTGGATGGCTGAGAGCGGCGGCAGTAGCAGTCACTCAACTCCGACGGTGGCAATTGCACTTGCCACCAGAAGGCAGCTGTGCGTCGACCTTCGGCCGCGGTCAATCTATTTGCACGCCAATTGTTTTGACCAAGTCCCGATTCACGGCGGCGTCATGGATGAGTGCGGCCTTGAAGTCTGCGCGGCCTTTGTAGGCTTGGACGATCCCCTGCTTGTAAAGCCTTGAGCGCACGTCGGCGGTATCGGAAATCGCAAGCAACTGGCGCTCAAGATTCGCCAGTTCTGCCTCAGGCATGCCTTTGCGCCCAAGAACGCCCATCCATGCGCTGTACTCGTAGTTGGGAAAGCCGGACTCCTCAACCGTTGGGACCTTCGGAAGATCGGGCCAACGCTCTTTCGTGGTGACGGCCAAGCCGATCAATTGGCCGGACAGCACGAATGGCTGGGCCGCGACAACAGAGATGACGCCCACCGGCAATTGCCCGCCGACCAGGTCGGCCGTGAGCGGGCCAGTTCCCTTGTAAGGAATGTGCTGCATGGACACCTTGGCCAAGTCCTTGAGCAATTCGGTTGCCAGATGCGCAGGATGCCCATTTCCGCCGGTCCCGAAAGAGATGGAGCCGGGTTTCCTGCGCGCTGCGGTCAGCATGTCGGCGAGCGTTTTGAAGTTGGTCGACGGATGCGCCACGACGGCAAAGCCGGTGATGCCAATCTGCGCAATCGGCTCGAAATCGTCCAGCGTGTAGCCGGGCCTTTGATACAGGGACAGATTGATCGTGTGGTTGTTCGATGTCACCAGCACGCTGCTGCCGTCCGCTTCTGACTTGGCGACAAGGCCTGCCGCGATGTTGCCTCCGGCCCCTGGGCGGTTGTCGACGATGACTGTCCTGTCGTGGAGCGACGCTGGCAGTTTCTCCGCGAGAACCCTGGCAAGCGCGTCGACCGCGCCGCCTGGGGGATAGGGAACGACAAGGCGTAGTGCCTTGGCACTTTGGGCGCGCGCAGGCAGCGCGCACAATCCAGAGGCCGCAGCGAAGGCTGCGATCAAGGTGCGCCGGCGAAGTGGAGGAGCTTGTCTCATCTGTGGCCTTGGTGTCGTAGTGGCCGGAGTATCTGGTTCGCTTCGAGCGCGCGCCATTCAATCGACAGATGCGGGAATCGATTCGGAAGATGGCTCAACGCTGCCAACCTTCCGGCCAAGCACCATGGACTTTCGACAGCTCAAGTATTTCGTCAAGATCGTCGAACAGCGCAGCATGTCGCGCGCTTCGGTCGAGCTTCATGTGGCGCAGTCGGCGCTGAGCCTGCAAATTTCCAATCTCGAGACGCGCCTTCAGCAAAAGCTGTTGGTCAGGCGCTCCACCGGTGTCTTTCCTACCAAGGCGGGCGAGGCGCTCTACAAACACGCACAGGCCATTCTTCGACAGGTGGAGCGCGCAGCCTTGGACGTGGAGCGCTCTGCCGCCGAGGTCGGCGGACCCGCGTCGCTTGGCCTGCCTGTCGTCGTCCAAGACCTGCTCGCCATCGACCTGTTGACGGCTGCGCGCCAGCAACTCCCAGCGGTTCAACTCCACCTTGCCGAGGGAATGAGCTACCTGTTGAAGGAGATGGTGCTGCAAGGCAGGCTCGACATGACGGTCACCTACCAGTTCGAGCCCTCACCGGGAATCGTGGAACAACCCCTGTTCAGCGAAGCCATCTACCTCGTGTCCCCCGCTGCTTCTGCCGTCAAGGCCGGCGGCCGTGCCATGTCGATATCCGAAGTCGCCCACCTACCCTTGGTTCTTTCCAGCCGACAGACAGGAATGCGGCGGATCGTGGAAGCCGAACTCCGCGCACACGATGTCACCGTGGATGTGGTCGCCGAGGTGGATTCCCTCCGAACGCTGGTAGACGCGGTCGAGGCGGGATACGCCCACACGATCCTGCCGGCGTCGGCGCTGCAGAGGCAGTTTCGCAGTCCTGACGCATATCCCCTCGTGATCACGCCCCTGCAGATGGCCCGGACCGTGGTGCTTTGTACCTCCGAGCACCTTCCTCTTGGCGCAACCGCTGCAGCCGTCTACGAGCTGCTCGAACGGGTGGTTCGGCACGCGTTGGACCAAAAACGTTGGCTGGGCATCGGCGAGGCGAACGACGCGCCATCGACTGGAGCGAAGAGCCCCTCTGCAGATTGAATAGCGGCGCACCGCTGCTTTTTCTACAGTGCGGTCATTCCCACTCAAGCGAAGCAGCATCATGGAAGCCATCAGCGTTTACTGGACCACCGGGTGCTCCAGTTGTGTCAGGGTCAAAGAATTCCTGACCCGCAAGGGTGTTCCGTTCGAGTCGATCAACGTCGCCAAGGACCCCGCTGCGATGAAGTTCCTGGCCTCGCTCGGCGCGCGGTCGATCCCGGTCGTGGTCCGCGGCAGAGAATTTACGTTCGCTCAGTCGCTGGACGATGTCGCTGCATTCGTGGGCATCGAGCATGTCGTCGATGTGCTCGCGCCAGAGGTTCTGGTTGAGCGGTGGAAGGCCATCATGGACATTGCCGCGACAGCAATCTCCAAAATTCCCGACGCGATGCTCGAAGAGCTGCCTGCCCCGCCGCGTGCACGCACCGTGCGAGATGTGGCGTATCACATCTTCCAGGTGCCCGATGCCTTTCTTCAGGTGGTCAACGATGGGCTGGAAGACTGGACGGTCGTTGCCAATGTTGATGCGCCGCCGAGCCTCGATACAGCAGCCATCCTTGCATATGCAGACAGACAAAGGGCAGGCGTCGCTGCATGGTGGGACGCTTTGGAAGACAGGAGCTGCAAGAGGCCGCTGAAGATGTTCTATGGCGTCCATTCGATGCACTCGTTTCTGGAACGCTCCGTGTGGCATACCGCGCAACACACGCGCCAGTTGCTCTGGTGGAGCAACGAGAACGGCATCGCCATCGAGAAGCCGCTGACAGAGCAAATCCTCGAAGGTCTGCCCGTGCCGAAGGGCCTTTGGGAATGATCAGTGTCCTGACTGCCCTGAATGACCTGAATCACCGGCAACGACCATGGAACACGCCAAGCTGATCATCCTGGGCTCTGGCCCAGCCGGATACACCGCCGCCATCTATGCGGCACGGGCGAATCTGTCCCCGATGCTGATCACCGGCAGCGTCCAAGGTGGTCAACTCACGACGACGACCGATGTCGAGAACTGGCCTGCCGACGTGCAAGGCGTTCAGGGGCCCGATTTGATGGACCGATTCCTTCAGCACGCAGAACGCTTCAACACGCGTGTGGTGGCCGATCACATCCTGTCCGTCGATCTGAAGCGCCGTCCTTTCGTGCTCGAAGGGCAAACAGGCACCTATGCGTGCGACGCGCTCATCGTGGCGACGGGCGCTTCGGCCAAGTACCTCGGCCTGCCTTCGGAGGCAGCATTCATGGGACGTGGCGTCTCGGGTTGCGCCACATGCGATGGCTTTTTCTTTGTCGATCAGGACGTCTGCGTGGTGGGCGGGGGCAACAGTGCGGTGGAAGAGGCGCTGTACCTGGCCAATATCGCCAGGAAAGTGACGCTCGTGCACCGGCGTGAGAAGTTCCGTGCCGAGCCCATCCTTCTTGACCGACTGGGCAGGAAGGTGGACGACGGAAAGATCGCGCTCAGGGTCAATTGCGTCGTCGAGCAGGTCGTCGGTGACGCTGCTGGTGTCACAGGCGTAAGGCTGCGCGACCAGCTAAGCGAAGCCACCGAAACCATCGACGTGCAGGGGTGCTTCATCGCCATTGGCCACCAACCCAACACAAGGCTGTTCAACGGCCAACTGACGATGACGGACGGATACATCAAGACCAGATCGGGTACCGATGGCTATGCCACGATGACAAGCGTCCAGGGAGTCTTCGCAGCGGGCGATGTCCAGGATCACGTCTACAGACAGGCGATCACCAGCGCGGGTAGCGGCTGTATGGCAGCCCTCGACGCTCAAAGGTATCTCGGCCTCTAGCAGTGTGAGCAAAAGGAGCCCGGCTCGGTCCTGTCACGAGTGGGATCGACTTGGTACTGTCACGAGCGGGACTCGGTTTCCGGTGTAGTCGTCCTGGACATTCAAGAACTTGGCCGGTGCCAGTTTCCGACTCCGGAGACTGTCATGTGAACTACGCAGGTCGCTTTCAGACCGTGAAAGGCTGCTCCAGGCTGATAGGCGCCGTGCGAATCCGAGAGACTGTATGGCTGCACTCTCCAAGCGTAGTCATTGAAGGGTGGCCGCAGCCCCCGTCGGCGACCACCGCGCCCCAAGCCTTCCACGATGACGCACCGAGCCTCCAGGCAGAATCCAGACGAACGGGGCGGGCCCGGCATCAGGCCTGCCGGGAAGCCCATCTTGAGAAATGGAGCAGCATCGATGGCACTGACGAAGAAAGGCAAGTTCTGGTACGGGACGACGTCCGGCGACACCCAAGCCGAACTTCGCAGCTACAGCGCTGCGAATCGCCATGAGGCTGTCCGGTTTGCCGCGTCCAAATGCGATTGCGGATGCCGGACCTTCGCGCTGCGGACTGATGAAGAAGCCGGTGTGGCAATCCGCACCTGTACCGACTGCGGGCAGGAACACCCGATGGGCGACAGCGAGGCCTACATTGAAGAAGCCGCGCCTGAGGCGCACGCGTGCGTGTGCGAGAACGAGGTGTTCGAGCTGGTGTCCGGCGTCTCCGTGTACGAAGGCACGCATGACGTGCGCTGGTACTACATTGCTTGCCGCTGCGTGGAATGCAACCTGGTTGGGGTCTTCGCAGACTGGAAGTGCGAAGCAGGTGATGCAGCGGCCTTCCTCGCCAAGGTTTGAGCATGACGTCATCGGTGGACTTGGCTGCATCAATGAGCGCTAGCGCGGCGCCGCCGCTATCAACTTCGCCAGGCGACTGACAGCAGAGGGCGCACAGGGGCTACCCGCTGCACCCGCCACTTCACCCCAAACACCACCGCACCGTCCAAACAACCACCGGCAAGCACGCGCAGCCGTCAAGGCGCCACCCCAGGCCGCTGCGGCAACACCGAGGTGCCGAAGGTGTTGCCCATGCGCGTCTGCGTGGCTGCGCGGTTGAACACCCCGAGCTGGTTGGAGGACCGCTGCACGATGGCCTCGGCGCCTGAGGGCGGCCGGTCCGCGGCTGCGCGTGGCGCCGAAGGCCGCGGCTGTAGTTTGCGCTGCAGGCAGTCGTAGGCGGGCACGCGTTCGCCGTCGACCTCGACCTCGATGCAGGCCGGCGCATCGGTCGCATCAGCCTTGTCGGCCGCATGAACGCCCGCCGCCATCGCCAGCAGCAACGCGGCACCCCAGCGCGCGGCGCATAGACAGGCAGGTGCGTGCATCGGTCTGTTCTCCAACCACAAACCCGCCATCCTGCCTCGGCTTCATCGCAGCGCGATGACAGTTCCGCGCCGCGCCGCTTCATGAAGATTTGGTGACTTTTTGCGGGTTCCCCTGGGCAGGCTCGTCTAGGAAGCAGAACGTGACGCCGGTGCGGCCGGTGTCGTCATTTCCTGTAGGGATCGGAACTCATCACATGCGCAAAGTTTTCAGCAGCACGCCGCCCGCGCTCGCGCGCGGCATCTGCCTGTTGGTGCTGCAGTGCCTGGGCGCGGGCGTGGCGCTGGCACAGGGCGCCGGTGCGGCCGCGGAGGCGGCGACGACGGCGGCGGCGGCCGCGCCCGAGCGCACGGTGGACGTGCTCGAGTACGTGGTGCGCGGCAACACCGTGCTGGATGTGCGCGCCATCGAGCGCGCGGTGACGCCCTTCCTCGGCCCGCGCAAGACGCTCAAGGACCTGGAGGCGGCGCGCGAAGCGCTGAACCAGGCCTACCAGGCCGGCGGCTACCAGTCGGTGCACGTGGACCTGCCGGAGCAGCAGGTGACCGAGGGCATCGTCTACCTGCGCGTGAACGAGACGCGCGTGGGCCGGCTGCGCGTGACGGGTGCCGAATACACCTCGCCGCGCGACGTGCGCGAGCAGGTGCCGGCACTGCGCGAGGGCGCAGTGCCGAACTTCACGCAGGCCCAGGCCGAGCTGACCGACCTCAACCGCGGCGGCCAGCGCCAGGTGATGCCGCTGGTGCGCCAGGGCGCGGTGCCCGGCACCATGGACGTGGACCTCAAGGTCGAGGACAGCAGCCCCTGGCGCGCCAGCGTGGGGTTGAACAACGACAACAGCGCCGACACCAGCAAGCTGCGCCTGACCACCACGCTGGGCCACAACAATCTGTGGCAGCTGGGGCACAGCGCCTCGCTGAGCCTGTTCGTCACGCCGCAGGAACCCGACCAGACCAAGGTGCTCTCGGGCTCCTACACCGCGCCGCTGCGCGCCAGCCGCTGGAGCCTGGAAGCCTCGGGCTATGTGTCCGACAGCGATGTCTCCACCACCGGCGGCACGGCCGTGCTCAGCAAGGGCTATGCAGTCGGCCTGAAGGCCGTCTACGCGGTGCCGGCCAGCGACACCTGGTGGCACAGCTTCAGCGTGGGCATCGACCTCAAGAACAACAAGGAGTCGCTCACGCTGGGCACTGGCAGCGACGAGGTGCCGCTCAAGTACGCGCCGATCACGCTGGCCTACTCCGGCTACTACCAAGGCGAGCGCACGCAGGTCGGCCTGGGCCTGTCGCTGGTCTACGGCACGCGCTCGTTTTTCGGCTGGGGCAGCAACTGGGCGGCGTTCGACCGCAAGCGCTACAAGGCCACTTCGGGCTTCATGCTGGCCAAGGCCGATGTCAACGGCAGCCGTTCCTTCGCATCGGGCGCGCAGCTGGGCTTGCGGCTGAGCGGGCAGATGACCGATTCGCCACTGGTCTCGGGCGAGCAGCTGGCCTCGGGCGGCATGAACTCGGTGCGCGGCTACCTGGCGGCCGAAAGCGTGGGCGACGTGGGCCTGGTCGGCTCGCTGGAGCTGCGCAGCTGGCCGCTGGCGCTGCCGGCCATCGCGCTGGAGAACGCACGCCTGTACGTTTTCACCGATTTCGGCCACCTGCGCCTGCGCGATCCGCTACCCGAGCAGGCCGACCGCTTCACGCAGCTGGCCGTCGGCGCCGGTGCCAGCTTCCAGCTGGGCCGCCATGTCAGCGGCCGCCTCGACCTGGGCTACCCGCTGCGCCGGGGCGTGCGCACCGAACGGCACGACCCGCGCGCAACCTTCAGCCTGCAGGCCAGCTACTGATGCCATCCCCGCAGACCGCACCCGTCCCCCTTTTCTTGAATCTCCGGAGAACACAAGTCATGCGTCGACTTCTCGCTTTCGTGCTCGCCGTGCTGAGCACTGTGCTGCCTGGCCTGGCCCATGCCTGGTGGCAGGCCGAATGGTCCTACCGCAAGCCCATCACGCTGGATGGCGGCCCGCAGGGCGCGGCCATCGGCGGCGAGGCCGGCCGCGCGCCCGTGCTGGTGCGGCTGCACACCGGCAACTTCAGCTTCCAGGGCGTCTCGGACACCGGCGCCGACCTGCGCTTCGTGGCCGGCGACGACAAGACCGTGCTGAACCACCAGATCGAGCAGTTCGATCCGCTGCTGGGCATGGCCCTGGTCTGGGTCGACGTGCCGGCGCTGTCGGCCGGCGCGCCGCAGCAGATCTGGATGTACTACGGCAACCCCAAGGCCCCGGCCTCGGGCAACGGCCAGCGCAGCTTCGACCCGGACTACACGCTGGTCTACCACTTCGCCGAGACCGGTGCGCCGGCGCGCGACACCACGGCTTACGGAAACCACGCCCAGACCACCACCGTGACAGCCGAGGGCTCGGTGCTGGGCCGCGGCGCGCAGCTGGCGACCACGCCGCTGATGCTGCCGGCCAGCCCCTCGCTGCAGCTGGCCGCCGGCGGCGCATTCACCTTCAGCGCCTGGGTGCGGCCCGACGCCCTGGGCGTGCGCCAGGTGGTCTATGCGCGCCGCGACGGCGCCGGCGAGCTGGTGCTGGGCATCGACCAGGGCGTGCCCTTCGTGCAGGTCAACGGCCAGCGCAGCGCGCCCGGCCAGCCGGTGCAGGCCGGCCAGTGGTCGCACCTGGCGATCCAGGCCGATGCCCGCGGCGTCGCGCTGCTGGTCGGCGGCCGCGAGGCGGCCCGCCTGGCGCAGCCGCTGCCGGCGCTGAACACGGCGGCGGCGGTCGGTGCCGATCCCGGCGGCGACGCCAGCAGCACGGCCTTCAACGGCGTGATCGACGAGCTGCGCCTGTCCAAGGTCGCCCGGCCCGGTGCGCTGCTGCTGGCCGACGCCGTCTCGCAGGGCGCCGACTCGCGGCTCACGCAGTTCGGGCCGGACGAGCAGCAGGCCGGCAAGAGCCACTTCGGCTTCATCCTCGCGGCGATGCCGCTGGACGCCTGGATCGTGGTCGCGCTGCTGGCGCTCATGATGGTGGTGTCCTGGCTGATCATGATCGGCAAGGGCCGCAGCTTCAACGCGATGGCGCGGGCCAACGAAGCCTTCATCGGCCACTTTCGCGCCACCGCCGGCAACGCGCTCGAATCGCTGGCGCAGGACGACAAAGTGCCGGCCGCGGTGCGCGTGGACTCCTCGCTGTGGCGCCTATACGCGGTGGCCGTCGAGGAACTGCGCCGCCGCCGCGCCAACGGCTACGACACCAACGCGGTGTCGGCCTCCACCATCGGCGCGATCCGCGCGGCCATGGACGGCGTGCTGGTGCGCGAGACCGAGAAGATGGCCAGCCGCATGAACTGGCTGTCCACCACCATCGAGGGCGCGCCCTACGTGGGCCTGTTCGGCACCGTGATCGGCATCATGCTGGTGTTCGTGGTGGCGGCCATGGCCGGCGCCGTGGACATCAACTCGGTGGCCCCCGGCATGGCCGCGGCGCTGCTGTGCACGGCGGCCGGCCTGGGCGTCGCGATCCCGGCGCTGTTCGGCTACAACTGGCTGGCCGCGCGCTCGGACGCCATCGGCGCCGACATGGCGGTGTTCGTCGACGAGTTCTCGACGCGCCTGGCCGAAGAGCAGGGCGAGGGCAGCCGCCTGCGCGGCGCCGCGCCGGCCCGGAGCGCCTGAGCCATGGCCAGCAGTGCAACCCGGTTCCGCCCGAGAAGGCGCACCGGCGGCATCAACATCACGCCCTTCGTCGACGTGCTGCTGGTGGTGCTGGTGATCTTCATCCTGACCAGCAACGCCAGCATCCCCGGCATCAAGGTCGACCTGCCCAAGGCCAGTTCCTCGGTGCCGCTGGAAAAGCCCAAGACCAAGGCCATCACGGTGGACAACGGCGGGCGCCTGTTCCTGGACGCCTACCCGGTCACGCTGCCCGAGCTCGAGGAGCGGCTGCGCACCGAGAAGGCGCTGACGCCGGACTTCCCGGTCATCGTGCGCGGCGAGTCCTCGGTGCAGTACGCCCGCGTGGTCGAGGTGCTGGACCTGCTGCGCCGCATCGAGCTGAACCAGGTCGGCCTGGTCACCGGCAAGCAGCCGTGAGGGGCCCGGCGTGACCAAGAGTTCCGCACCAATGCTGCGGCAGGACGGCCTGTGGCGCCGCCATGGCGGCTGGGCCATCGGCGCCGCGCTGGTGCTCGGCCTGCTGCTGGGGCTGTGGCATCTGCTGTCCGACACGGCATCGCAGCGGCGCGAGACCGCGCCCACGGCGGTGCTGACATTGCCGCCGCCGCCCCCGCCGCCGCCCGAGCCCGAGAAGCTGCCCGAGCCCGAGCCGCAGAAGGTCGAGCCGCAGATCACCGAAGTGGCACCGCAGCCGGCCGAATCGAACGAGAAGCCGATGGACGACGCGCCCGAAAGCCCGTCGGATGCCGCCGCTGCACAGGCGGGCGACCCGGTGACCATGGACGCGACGGGCGAGGCCGGCTCCGATGCCTTCGCCGTGGGCGCCGGCCGCGGCGGCGGCATGTCCGGTGCGGGCGCTGGCGGTGGCGGCCTCGGTGCCGGCTCCTACAACCGCTACGTGGCCAGCATGCTGCAGAACGCACTGGCCCGCGATGCGCGCACGCGCCACCTGGTGTTCGCCGACATCCGCGTCGACCTGTGGCTGGACGCGGACGGCCGCACCGTGCGCGTGCAGCTGGTGCAAGGCACCGGCACCGAGCGCATCGACGACACCGTGCTGGCCTTCCTGCGCGAGCTCGACCGCCTGGACGAACGCCCGCCCGCATCGGCGCGCTTTCCGATCCGCGTCTCCATGAAGGGCAGCCGGCCCTGACCACGACATCCGACCTTCAAGAACCTCTCCATGCCCGTCATGACAACATCCTTCCGAATCCCCCGCCACAGCGTGCAGGCGCTCGCCTGCGCTTCGGCCCTCGCGCTGCTGGCCGCGGCCGGCACCGCCCATGCGCAGGCCGCCGCGCCGGTGGCCGGCGAGAGCGCCATGGTCCGTTTGATCCGCGGCCTGGTCCAGAGCGGCGCGCTCGCCAAGGACGTGGGCGAGGCGCTGCTCGCGCAGGCGCAGACCGAGGCCATGGCCGCGCAGCAGGCCCAGCGCCAGGCCGCGCTGGTGGCGCCCGCCGCACGCCCGGCCGCCGAGCCCGGCGAGGTGCGCGTTCCCTATGTGCCGCAGACCGTGCGCGACCAGATCCGCGACGAGATCAAGACCGAGGTCATGGCCCAGGCCCGCAGCGAGGGCTGGGCCGCGCCCAACGAGACGCCGGAATGGTCCAAGCGCGTCCGCCTGACCGGCGACGTGCGCGTGCGCAACGAATCGCGTTACTACGCCGGCGGCAACAGCAACGAGCAGATCAACTACGCCGCCATCAACGACGGCAGCGCCTACGACGTCAACCAGAACCTGAACGGTCCGCTGCCGCCGCTGCTCAACACGCGGCAGGACCGCAAGAACCAGTGGCGCGCGCGCGCCCGCATCGGCGTGGAGGCCGACATCTCCGAGCGCACGCAGGCCGGCGTGCGCCTGGCCACGGGTGGCGACGACGGCCCGGTGTCGACCACGCAGACGCTGGGCGGGGGCCTGGGCAAGAAGAGCGTCTGGCTCGACCAGGCCTGGCTGTCGCATGCGCCGCTGCCCGGCCTCACGCTGGTCGGCGGGCGCTTCGGCAACCCCTTCGTCTCGACCGACCTGCTGTACTCGTCCGACCTGAACTTCGACGGCGTGGCCGCGCGCTTCAGCCGCACGCTGCAGGGCAACCGCGATGTGGAGCTGTTCGGCACGCTGGGTGTGGTGCCGCTGGAGTACTCCAACAGCAACTTCCCGAACAACAGCCAGGAGAAGGCCGAGAGCGAGAACAAGTGGCTGCTCGGCGCCCAGGTCGGCGCGAACTGGAAACTCGACAGCGACAACCGCCTGCGCGCCGCGCTGGCCTACTACGACTTCCGCAACGTGAGCGGCGAGCTGTCGGCGCCGTGCGCGCTGTACGACGGCCGCACGCAGAGCTGCAGCACCGACTGGGCGCGTCCGGCCTTCATGCAGAAGGGCAACACGCTGATGCTGTTGCGCAACATCGCGCTGAACCCGAACGACCCGGCCGCCACCGCGATGCCGCAGTACTTCGGCCTGGCGTCCAAGTTCCGGCTGCTGGACGTGAACCTGCGCTGGGACACGCGCGTGGCCGGCGGCTACGGCCTGCGCCTGGACGGCAACTACATCCGCAACCTGGCCTATGGCGTGGACAAGATGGTCGCGCGCGCCGGCGGCGGCATCGTCAACAACTTCGACGCCAACGGCAGCTTGCGCAGCGGTGGCAACGCCTACCTGCTGCAGGCCACCTTCGGCATGCCGGCCCCGGCCGAGCGCGGCGACTGGAACGTCCTGGCCGGCTACAAGCGCATCGAGCCCGACGCCATGCCGGACGGCTACAACGACTCCAGCTTCCACGGCGGCGGCACCAATGCCAAGGGCTACTACGTCGGCGGCTCCTATGCGTTCGACAAGAACACCTGGTTCACGGGCCGCTGGAGTTCGTCCAAGCAGGTGTATGGCGCGCCTGTGTCGATGGACCTGCTGCAGCTGGAAATCAACACCCGGTTCTGAGGCCCACGCCATGCTGTCCACCCATTCCCGGCGCGTCTGCGCCATCGCCGCCGCCCTGGCGGCCTTCTGCGGTGCCGCCACGGCCCAGCAACCCTCGATGGAGGAGCGGCTGCGCGCGCAGCTGCGCGCCACGACCGAGCAGTTGCAGGCCGCGCAGAACGAACTTGCCACGCTGAAGGCGCGCGCCGTGCCGGCCCCCGTGGCGGCCGCGCCTGCCGCGCCGGCGGCCGACACCAGGGCGCTGGAGCGCGAGCTGGGCAGCAGCCGCGCGCAACTGGCGCGCGAGCGCGAGGTCCGTGGCCAGCAGGAGCAGCAGCTGGCCGCGTTGCGGCAGGAGGCGCAGGCCGGCATCGGCCGCGCCAATGCCCAGGCCGCGCAGTACAAGACCGCCTACGACGGCCTGCTCCAGATGGCGCGCGCCTCCGAGGCCGAACGCCAGCGCCTGGCCGGCGAGAGCCAGTTCCAGGCCGAGGCCATGGCGCAGTGCCAGGCCAAGAACCAGCAGCTGTACCGCGTGGGACAGGAGCTGCTGCGCGCCTACGAGGGCATCGACATGGGCACGCTCATGCGCGTGCGCCAGCCTTTCGCCGCGCAGGTGCGCGTGCAGTACGAGCAGATCGCCCAGCAGTACGGCGACCAGCTCTACGAGGGCCGCTTCGACCCGCGCGGCGTGAACGCGCCCGCTGCTGCTGCGGCCCCGGCCGCACCGCAGCCATGAGGGCGCGGCATTGGCGTGGCCTCGCCGTCGGCGCGGCCCTGGGCATGCTGGCATGGTCCGCCATGGCGCAGCAGCCAGCTCCGGCCGCACCCGCAGCCCGCATGGACGGTCTGTCGGTCTCGCAGCAGGAACTGGAGCAGATGTTGCGCGCGCTGCCCGCGTCCGAGCGGGCCGCCGTGCGCGACAACCGGGCAGCCCTGGAACTCTGGCTGCGCCAGCGCCTGGCGCGCGAGGCCTTGCTGCGCGAGGCCCGCGCGCACCAGTGGCCCGAGCGGCCCGAGGTCCGCAGCAGCATCGATGCCGCGGTGCAGGAGGCGACTGCCCGCATCGTCGGCAACAGCTACCTGGCCTCGGTGGCGCAGGTGCCGGCCGGCTACCCCTCGCCCGACGAGTTGCGCACCGCCTACGAAGAGGCCAGGCCCGGCCTGGCCGTGCCGGAGATGTTCCGCGTGGCCCAGATCTTCCTGGCGCTGCCGGCCGGTGCCGACGCCACCGCGGTGGCCGCGCTGCGCGCGCAGGCCGAGGCGCTGGCCCAGCAGGCCCGCCAGGGCGATTTCGCGGCGCTGGCGCGCCAGCACGCGCAGGACAGCGCCAGCGCGGCGCGCGGTGGCGAGATCGGCCTGCTGCCGCTGGACCGCCTGCTGCCGCAGGCGCGCGAGAGCGTGGCCGCCATGCAGCCCGGCCAGGTTGCTGCGCCCGTGCAGACGCCGACGGGCTTCCATGTGCTCAAGCTGCTGGAACGCCAGCCGGCCCGCACCGCGACCCTGGAAGAGGTGCAGCCGCGCCTGACGGCCGTGCTGCGCGCGCAGCGCCAACAGGCGCTGGCGCGTGCGCACCTGGAGAAGTTGGCGCCGGCGGCCTCGGTGGTGGTCGATGCGGCCACCGTCGATGCGGCCGTGCGCCATGTGTTCGAGTGAAGAGAAGGACGAAGACGATGACCGAAGTTTCCGAACAAGCCCGGGCCGAGGCCGGCCCCGACCTGCGCAAGACCGGCGAGCTGCTGCTCGCGCTTGGCGCAGAGGACATGTCCGAGGCGATCAAGGCCGCGGGCTGCGCCGTCACGCCGATCGAGCAGGACGGCGTGGTGCGCCTGCACAGCGCCAGCCACGGCGTGGGCTTCCAGGTGCTGTGGGGCAACCAGCTGGCCCCGGGCCGCTATGCGGACCTGACCTTCAGCTGCCCGCTGCGCGTGCAGGGCGGGGTGCTGCCCGAATCGGTGCTGGCCGACTGGCACCGCAGCAAGCGTTTCGCGCGCGTGGCCCTGCACGGGGACTTTGTGGTGCTGGAGATGGATGTGGTGGCAGCCGGCGGCATCGCGGCCACGCACCTGGCGGTGATGGTGCAGCTGTGGACCCAGATGATGGGCCAGTTCTTCGTGCACCTGCGCAACTTCAAGCCCGAGGCCGGCGATGCGGCGCAGGCCACGCCCGAAGCGGCCACGCCGGCGTGAGCGCCTGCGCTGGCTGGCGGGCGCGCCTGCGGCAGGGCCTGCGCACGCTGGGTTGGCTGGCGGCCGCGAGCACGGCAGCGCCCGCCGCCCAGGCCCAGCAGACGGCGCCGGCGCACTGGCTGCGCTATGCGCTGCAGGTCAGCGAGCAGCTGCAGCAGCGCCTGAGCGATCCCGCCGATGCGGCGGTGCAGCGCCTGCACGGCTGGATGCAGGAGCGCGTGCTGGCAGCGGACACGCCGCTGTCGCAGCAGCTGGTGGCGCGGTTGTGGATTGCCGCGGACGGCCGGGTGGAGCGCCTGGAGTTCACGCCGCTCGGCAAGGCCGAGGCAGATGCGGACCTGCGCGGGCTGCTGACCGCGCAGCCCTTGGAGGCCGGGCCGCCGGCCGACATGGGCCAGCCCTTGCTGCTGCAACTCGATCTGCAGCTGCTGGAGCGTGCACCGGGCTGAGGCGCCAGGGCGCCGCCCCGGTGCGCGCGTTGTGCTTGCCGTGGAGCGCTGGGACAGCGCGGGGGAATTTCTTGTGCCGACCGTACTCGACCACGTGGCTTACTTCCTGAGGGCCTGGCGATCGGCCCTGTGGGTGCTGGCGACCGGGCCCGTGGTCTTCGTCAGCCTGGTGGCGTACCGCGGTTTCCGGGCCCTGTGCGCCTGGGCGCAGCGGTCACGGCGAAGCCATCCGTCCTGAGGGGCCTGGCACCTCTCGGGGTGCCTTGGCATCGCCGGCCTGGTGGCAGGCGCCATGCGCGGGCGGGCCTCGTCGCGCCGCTGGGATACAGCGGACTGCCGAGAGCCGCGCTGTTCCTGCATGCGCTCTGGTGGCCGCCGGCCGCTGCGCTGAGCGGGCTCAGTCGTGCAGCAGCTCCGCGATGCAGCCGGCCAGCTCCTGCGCCACCGCACGCACCATCTCCTGCGCAGGCAGGCTGCGCGCGAAGTACAGGCTCAGCGTCATCCGCACCTCGGGCTCCACGAGCTTCAGGCAGCGCACGTCGTAGCTGCGCGCGATCTTCCTGGCGTAGCCCGCGCTGACCATGTAGCCGCCCTGGTTCTCCACCACCGACAGGGCCGTGGTGGCGCTGCCGATCACGCGCCAGTCGTCCAGCACGAAGCGGCGGTCCAGGTAGTGCATGACATGCAGCACGGCGCGCGAGTCCATGAAGATCAGCGGCTTGCCGATGACCTCGGCCCATGGGATGCAGGTGCGCTCGGCGAACTCCGCCTGTGGCGCGACAAAGTACAGCGGCACATCGCAGATGTCGATGGTCTCGATGCCGGCACCGGCCGCGCGCCGCGGGCCCACGGCCAGATCGAAGGCGCCGCGCAGCAGGGCGTCCTGCAGCGTCTCGGCATCGTTGTCGACGAGCGAGATCTGCACGCCGGGCCGGCGCTGCATGCAGGCGCGTACGGCCGGCAGCAGGAACGAGGCATTCGCGAGCTGCGTGCCGCCGATGCGCAGGGCGCCCAGGCGGTTGTCGCGGATCGCGCCAGCACTGTCGGTGCTGCGCTGGTGCGCCAGCACCACGTCGCGCGCGCAGCGGCCGAAGATCTCGCCCTGGGCCGTCGGTGCCACCGACTTGGGCGAACGGTCGAACAGCGCGAAGCCGACCAGCTCTTCGGCCTCGCGCACGGTCTTGCTCAGGGCCGGCACCGAGACACACAGCCGGTGCGCTGCCAGCGTGAAGCTGCGCAGCTCGGCGACCGCCACGATGGCCTTGTAGTGGCGCAGGGAGAGTTCCGGCATGGCGTGTTGCGCAGGGGTTAACAAGGCTTGCCGAATCGTCAATTGACCGATTCCTGGCGCTTTCTAGACTCGGCCGCTTCCCCATCCTTCCCTGCAGTTTTCGTATGAACAGTTCCAGAAGGCAGGCCGTCCGGGCCATGGCCGCACTCGCGGGCGCTGCCGCCCTGACCGGCACGGCACGGGCCGAGACCTTCCCTGCGCGGCCGGTCACTTTGATTGTGCCCTGGCCCGCCGGCGGCTCGACCGACGCCGTGCTGCGCGCGCTGGCCAAGGCCACCGAGCCGCACCTGGGCCAGCCCATCGTGATCGACAACAAGCCCGGCGCCGCCGGCACGCTGGGCCCGGCCGTCATGGGCAAGACGGCCAAGCCCGACGGCTACACCGTGAGCCAGGTGACGCAGACGCAGTTCCGGCTGCCGCACATGCAGAAGGTGTCGTTCGATCCGATCAAGGACTTCAGCTACATCATCCGCCTGACCGGGTACACCTTCGGCATGGTCGTCGACGCCAAGTCGCCCTGGAAGACGCTGCAGGACTTCATCGACCACGCGAAGAGGAACCCCGGCAAGCTGACCTATGGCTCGGGCGGCACGGGCACCTCGCACCACGTGGCACTGGCGGTGCTGGCCGAACGGCTCCAGCTGGATATCCAGCATGTGCCGTTCAAGGGCTCGTCGGAGAACCTCGTGGCGCTGCTGGGCGGCCATGTGGATGCAGCGTCGGACTCGACCGGCTGGGCCCCTTACCTGCAGTCCGGCCGCATGCGCCTGCTGGCGACCTATGGCCCCGAGCGCGCCAGGAAATGGCCCGAGGTGCCCACGCTCAACGAAGTCGCGCCGGGCCTGGTGTTCGACTCGCCGTACGGCCTGGCCGCCCCCGCCGGCACGCCGGCCGAGCGCATCAGGATCCTGCACGATGCCTTCAGGAAGGGCATGCAGGAAGTGGAGTTCCTGCGCGTGATGGAGAACTTCGACCAGACGCCGCGCTACATGAGCACTGCCGACTACACGGCCGACAACATCAAGACCTTCGCCGACGAGCGCGTCCTGATGCACAAGCTCGGATTGGCCAAGAAATGATGGACTTCGCAGAACAAGGCCTGGACGCCACGGCACTGGCGGCGGGCCTGGTGCAGGGCGCCTACAGCTGCACCGCGCTGATGCAGGACGTGCTGGCCCGCATCGCGGCGCGCAACCCCGACATCAACGCGGTCTGCCTGGTCGACGCGGACCATGCCGCCGAGCAGGCCGAGGGCAACGACCGCCTGCTGGCCGGGCTGGACACGACCGCGCGCGCGGCCCTGCTGCAGGCCCGGCCCTTCTTCGGCGTGCCCTCGCTGCTCAAGGACCTGGGCACGGCCGACCCGCGCCTGCCGAGCACCATGGGCTCGGCCTACTTCGGCCAGGTGCGCTTCGCGCAGGAAGGCGACCTCACCGCGCGCTACCGCCAGGCCGGCTTCTCGCTGATCGGGCGCAGCACCTCGTCGGAGCTGGGCCTGAGCCCGACCTCCGAGGGCCCGAGCTATGGCGGCCCCACGCGCAACCCCTGGAACCGCGCGCACAGCGCCGGTGGCTCCAGCGGCGGTGCCGCCGCCGCGGTGGCCGCGGGCATGGTGCCGATCGCGCACGGCGGCGACGGCGGCGGTTCGATTCGCATCCCGGCGGCCTGCTGCGGCCTGGTCGGCCTGAAGACCAGCCGCGGCATGACGCCGTTCGGCCCGGCCCGCGGCGAAAGCTGGGGCGGCATGGTGTCCGAGCACATGCTGACCGTGTCGGTGCGCGACTGCGCGCGCGCGCTCGACGTCGCGGCCGGCGCGTCACCGGGGGCGCCGTACGTGGCGCCGAGCTTCGCGCGCCGCTTCGCCGAGGTGGTCGAGCAGGTGCAGGCCGCAGGCACCGTCACACCGCTGCGCATCGGCATCGTGGTGCAGGACAGCCCGGCGCTGGACGATGCCGTGCGCGAGGCCTATGCGCAGTTCGGCCGGCGGCTGGCGCAGCTGGGCCATGTCTGCGTCGAGGTGCCGATGCCGGTGGCGCCGCGCGAGGTTATGCAGCACGTGGTGCCGGTCATCGCGCAGAACGCCTGGGCGGCGATCGAGGCCCATGGCCGGGCCTGCGGCAACACCGCGCTGGACGGCCTGCAGAAGACCGTGCAGTCCCTGGTCCGCTACGCGCAGCGCATGTCGGCCAGCGACTATGTGCGGCACATCAACGGTCTGCACGCACTGGGCCGGCGCTTTGCCGACTACCTGGCCGCCACCGGCATCGACCTGCTGGCACTGCCGGTGCTGGCACGCGAGCCGGCGCCGATCGGCCGCTTCGGGCTGGACTGGGACGACTACGAGGACTACCGCTTCGGCGACGACAGCCTGCTGCAGTACTCGCCGTTCTGCCCGTTGGCCAATGCCACGGGCTGCCCGGCGCTGGCGCTGCCGGCCGGGCTCTCGCCGCGCCGGTTGCCGCTGGGCATGCAGCTCGTCGCGCCGCTGGGCCATGACGACCGGCTGATCGCCGTCGGCGCCCAGTACGAGGCGGCGTTTCCCTGGCAGCGCTACGCGCCGGCGGCGCAACGCTGAGGCGCGGCGGCGCCGCCGCCGCACGGCATGGCGCATCGGTGCGCACAGCGGCCTGCGCCTTCAGCCAGCGCGCAGTTCGCGCGCATCGCGCGCCGGACTCTTTCCGAACGCGCGGGCGTACTCCCGGTTGAACTGCGAGGCGCTCTGGTAGCCGACGCTGTGGGCGGCCTGCTCGGCACTGACCGCCTCGGACAGCAGCATGCGGCGCGCTTCGAGCAGGCGCAACTGCTTTTGGTACTGCAACGGGCTCATGCGCGTCACGGCCTTGAAGTGGGCGTCCAGGGAGGAGCGGCTCATGTGGCCGGCCCGCGCCACGTCGTCCATGTCCAGCGGCTGGCGGTAGTGGCGGCGCAGCCAGTCGATGGCCAGCCCGATGCGCTGCGACTGCGTCCCGGGCGTCACGAGCTGTGCCAGCTTCCAGCCGTCGTCGGCCGCGAGCAGCCAGTACATGATCTCGCGCTGGACCAGCGGCGCCAGCTGCGCGATGTGCTGCGGCGTGTCGAGCAGCCGGCACAGCCGCAGCACCGCGTCGAGCAGCTGCTCGCTGGTGTGCGCGGCGTAGATGCCGCGCGGCACGGTGGTGCGCAGCTGCGCTGCGGGGGCTGCCGTGCCGCCGTCGAGCAGCAGCGAGGCCAGCACGGCCGGGTCCAGGTCGATCCAGACGCACAGGTACGGCCGCTGCGGCGATGCATCCACGATCTGGCCGGCCACCGGGATGTGGTGCGCCGCGACCACGTGGTGGGCCGTGTCGTATTCGACCCGCCCATCGCCCACCAGCAGCTGCTTGCGCCCCTGTGCGAGCAGGCACAGGGCCGGCTCGTACATCACGTGCGTGAGGGGCGACTCCCCGCAGGCGCGGATCAGCCGCAACTTGGGGATCGGCGTGGCGTGCACGCCGTCGTGCGGCGCGAACGCCTGGGCCCGCAGCGCCAGCTCGGCCAGGCAGGCAGAACGGCGCAGCGGATCACCATTGAAACGCGCGGGAGCGGGAAGGTCCGGCATCAGAAAAGCATAGCAGTCGGCCACGCGGTCGGGCGCGTATGGCGGGGTGTCGAGGGCGGCGGCGCGGTTCATGCAGCGCTTCCGGGAAGGGCATCGCGCTGCGCCAGCGAAGCCATCAGCAACTGGTCCGCCGTCACCGGGAAGCTGCGCAGCCGGATGCCCGTGGCGTGGAAGATGGCATTCGTCACCGCGGCGCCGCTGCCGCACACGCCGAGCTCGCCCACGCCCTTGATGCCCATGGGGTTGGCCGCGTCGTCGAAGTCGTCGAGCAGCACCGCCTCGATGGCAGGCACGTCGGCGTGGGTGGGCACCAGGTACTCGCCCAGGTCGCTGTTGAGCATGTGGCCGGAACGCGCATCGAGGTGCCCGGCCTCGTGCAGGGCCGAGCCGATGCCCCAGGCCATGCCGCCGATCAGCTGCGAGCGCGCGGTCTTGGGGTTCAGGATGCGGCCGGCCGCGAACACGCCGAGCATGCGCCGCACGCGGACCTCGCAGGTGTCCGCGTCCACGCCGACCTCGGCGAAGGTGGCGCCGTAGGTGTGCTGCGAGAACAGCCGGTAGCGTGGGTCGTCGCCCTGGCCGGCGATGCTGCCCTCGGCCTCCAGGCCGATGGCGTAGGGCGCGCTGCCCGGTTGCCGGGCGGCGGCCCGCGCCTTCACCTTCAGCGCCTCGCAGGCGCGCTGCAAGGCCACGCTGGTGTTGGCCGCGCCCCAGGAGCCGCCGGAGCCGCCGCTCACCGGCAGGTCGCTGCGGGCCAGTTGCACATCGATCTGCGCCAGCGGCAGGCCCAGGCTCTCGGCCGCCACCTGCGCGAGGATGGTGTAGGTGCCGGTGCCGATGTCGGTCATGTCGGACAGCACCTGGATGCGGCCGTCCGCACCCACCCGCACCACCACCCGCGTGGCGCCCTGGAAGTGGATGCGGATGGCCGAGGCCACGCCCCAGCCGACCTGCCAGCGGCCATCGCGCTGCGAGGCCGGCCGCGCCGGCCGCCGCGACCAGCCGAAGCGCTCGGCACCGGCGATCAGGCAGTCGGCCAGCTTGCGGCTGGACAGCGGCACGCCGCGTTCGGGATCGACGGCGGTGTCGTTGTAGAGGCGCAGCGCCACCGGATCGATGCCGAGCGCAAAGGCCAGTTCGTCCACCGCCGTCTCCACCGCCAGCAGGCCCGGCAGCTCGCCCGGGCCGCGCACCGGCTCGGGCAGCACGCGGTCGAGCACCACCACGCGGTGGCTGGTGGCGCGGTGGGGCGCTGCGTAGAGCGAGCGCGTCACGGTCGCGGTCTGCTCCGTGAACTCCTCGCCGGGGCTGCCCTGCATGCGCACGTCGTGGCCGATGCCGGTCAGCCGGCCGTTGGGGCTGGCGGCGATGCGCACGCGCTGCACCGTCTCCGGCCGCCCGCCGACCATGGACACCATCTGCCGGCGCGTCAGCGCCACACGCACCGGCCGCCCGAGCGCGCGCGTGGCGATGGCCGCGCAGACGACGTGGGCGTGGGTGGTCAGTTTGGAGCCGAAGCCGCCGCCGACGAAGGCGGCATCGATGTGGATGGAGGCCAGCGGGATGCGCAGCGTGGCGGCGATGGCCTGGCGCGTGGTGATGATGCGCTGCAGGCTGGCCCAGACATGCAGCGCCTCGTCGTGCCACGACGCGATGCAGGCATGCGGTTCCATGGCATGGGCCGCCTGGTAGGAGGTGCTGTAGTGCTGGTCCAGCCGCACCGGGGCATCGGCCATGGCCTGGTCCAGATCGCCGAGCGCCGTGTCGTTGGCAAAGCCGGCATTGGCGCGCGCCGGGGCATAGCCGGCCTGCTCGGCGAGCGCGAAGCTGCCGGGCGCGCTGGCGTAGTCCACGTCCAGCAGCGCCGCCGCGGCCTGCGCGTGCTCCAGCGTGTCGGCCACCACCAGCGCCACCGGCTGGCCGGCGTAGCGGACCTGGTCGCTGGCGAACACCGGCCGTGCCCGCGCGAACTGCGACGGCACCGTGGTGTCGACCGCGCCCTGCGCGGGCGCATTGCGGTGCGTCACGACCAGTGCGACGCCGGGCGCGCGCTCGGCACGCGCCGTGTCGATGCGCGCGATGCGGCCGCGGCCAATGGCGGCGCCCACCAAGACGCCGCTGAGCGGGGCGCCGGCCTCGCGGCGGTCCAGCGTGTAGCGCGCGCGGCCCGTGACCTTGAGGGGGCCGTCCGCGCGGTCGATGGCCTGGCCGATCATGGCTGTGCTCCCGCGGCCTGGGCGATGCCGGCTTGCAGCACGCGTTGCACGAGTGGCAGCTTGTAGGCGTTCTGCGCCGTGGGTCGGGCACCCTTGAGAACGACCTCGGCGAGGTCGCCGGCCGACGCGCCGGGTGCCAGCCGCTCTGAAGCCTCGACCCGCCATGGCGCGTGCGCGAGGCCGCCGAAGGCCATGCGCAAGGGCGTGGCCCGGCCGTCCCTGGCCTGTGCCACGAGCGCCAGCGATACGTTGGCGAAGGCGTACGAGGCCCGGTCGCGCACCTTGCGGTAGATGTGCACGCCGCCCAGCGGCGCGGGCAGGGTCACGGCGGTGATGAGTTCTCCGGGCAGCAGGGTGGTTTCCAGGTGGGGTGTGTCGCCGGGCGGTGCGTAGAGCGCGGCGATGGGGATGGTCCGCCGACGCCCATCGGCGTTCGCGGTTTCCACCTGCGCATCGAGCGCGCGCATGGCCACCGCCATGTCGGAGGGATGGGTGGCGATGCAGTGCGCACTCGCGCCCAGGATGGCCAGGTTGCGCGTCTGGCCGCCCATGGCCGCGCAGCCGCTGCCGGGGTGGCGCTTGTTGCAGGGCAGGGCGGGTTCGTAGAAGTAGGGGCAGCGCGTGCGCTGCAGCAGGTTGCCCGCGGTCGTGGCCTTGTTGCGCAGCTGGCCGGACGCGCCGGCCACGATGGCGCGGCTCAGCACCGCATAGTCGCGGCGCACGCGCGCATCGGCCGCCAGGTCGGTGTTGCGCACCAGCGCACCGATGCGCAGGCCGCCCGCTGGCGTGGGCGTGATCTGGTCCAGGCCGATGCGGTTGACGTCCACGAGATGGGCGGGCGTCTCGATGTGCAGCTTCATGAGGTCCAGCAGGTTGGTGCCGCCCGCGATGAACCTGGCGCCCGGCACCGCGGCGACGGCGGCGGCGGCTTCCTCGACCGAGCTGGCGCGCTGGTAGGTGAAGGCCTTCATGCGCGACCTCCCGCCACGTCGCGGATCGCGGCGACGATGTTGGGATAGGCCGCGCAGCGGCACAGGTTGCCGGCCATGCGCTCGCGCACTTCGGCGTCGGACAGCTGCAGCTGCATCAGGTCTGCCGTGGCATGGCTTGGCACGCCTTGCCGGATCTCCTGCAGCATGGCGACCGACGAGCAGATCTGCCCGGGCGTGCAGAAGCCGCACTGGAAGCCGTCGTGCCGCACGAACGCGGCCTGCATGGGATGCAGGGCCTCGGGCGTGCCGAGCCCCTCGATGGTGGTGACGGTGTCGCCCTCGTGCATGACGGCCAGCGACAGGCAGCTGTTGATGCGCCGGCCGTTGACGAGCACGGTGCAGGCGCCGCACTGGCCGTGGTCGCAGCCCTTCTTGGTGCCGGTCAGGTCGAGGTGGTCGCGCAGGGCATCGAGCAGCGTCACGCGCGGGTCCAGCGCCAGGCTGCGGCGGCTGCCGTTGACGGTCATGTGGACCGCCGCCGCCGCTGCGTCGGCGGGCCTGGCTGGAGTTGGAGCAGCGGCCTGTGCCGGCAGTGCGCCGGCCGCCGCGCTCGCGGCCAGGAAACTGCGGCGTGACAGGGCCGGACAGCCGGCGGCGGGGTCGCCGGGCATCGCGTGGGAGGGCTGTGTCCCGTGTTCCAGAGGGTGGTGTGGCATGGCCTTCAATGTAGGCAGCCGCCCCGCCCATGGGTTGCCCGATCCCGCGCGAGTCTTGCCTGATCGGCCGAGCGTGGCGGCGTCCGTGCTAGCGGCAGATGCCGAACGGCCCGCGGTCGAAGTGGAAGTGGTCGGCGTGGGCCTGGTTGTACGCAGGCCCCAGCGCCCCCGTGAACAGCCCGCAGGCGCCCTGGTGCACCGATTGCAGGAACTGCGCCGCGGGACCGGGCCGGCCCCAGTCGCGCGCCACGCTGACGCGCCGGCCGTCCTGCAGCACGAAGCCGGCCAGGTCCACCGCGTTGGCGGTGGCGTGTTCGCTGCGCCTGCCGGTGCTGCTGCCGGCCACGTTGCGGCAGGCGTAGCTGCCGTAGTGCTCGATGCTGCGCACCGGCATGCCGAACCACAGTTGCGCCTGCGGCTGCAGCACATGGCGTTCCCACAGCGCCAGCGACGCCGCCACCGCGCAGGTCATGGCCAGCGGCTGGCCGATCGACACCGCCGTGCGCTGGACCTGGATCGCGTCGTGCATGCCGCAGCCCGGGCCGGTGTCACGGTCGGCGATGGGCTGGAAGCGCCACGGCGTGCTGGCCATCAGCGCCAGGCAGGCCTCGGGCTGTGTGGCCAGCCGCTGCAGCTTGTGGCGCGTGAGCCAGTTCGGCGGCTCGGCGTAGTGCAGCGGCGCCCACGGGTTGTGGCGGTCGGGCAGCGTCCAGTGGTGCCCATGCGTCGCAACGGCAGCCAGGCCGGCCAAGGCCAGCACGACCAGCAGCCACTTCATGCGACCGGCCCGGTCTTCAGCGCCGCCCGAACGGCGCCTGCCCGCGCCAGTAACGGATCACCAGCCAGCCGCCCAGCAGCCCGCCCAGGTGCGCGAAATGCGCCACGCCGCTGGCGCTGCCGGTCACGCCCAGCGTGAGTTCGATCGCGCCGTACAGCATCACGAAGGCCCAGGCCGGCATCGGGATCGGCGGCAGCAGCGGCGTGATGCGGCGCTGCGGGAACACCATGGCAAAGCCCATCAGCAGGCCGAACAGGCCGCCCGAGGCACCCACGGTGGGCGCTGTGCTGCCCGCCATGCCGGTGACCAGCAGCTGCGCCAGCGCGGCCGTGAACACGCTGGCGGCGTAGAACACGGCCAGCCGGCGCGCGCCCCAGACGCGCTCCAGCTCGCCGCCGAACATCCACAGGCCGTACATGTTGAAGGCCAGGTGCATGAGGCTGCCGTGCAGGAAGGCGTAGCTGGCCACCTGCCAGGGCATGAACATGCCCGACTCCAGCGGCCACAGCGCGAACCAGGCGACGATGTCGCCGCCCAGCAGCATCTGGAGCACGAACACGCCGATGTTGGCGATGAGCAGGTTCTGGGTCAGTGGTGGCATGGCAGGGATGCTATGCGAGCCGGCTTGGCCGTCCGCCGGCTACGGGTTTGGCAGGCTCAGTAGCTGTCGGAGCGGCCGGCAGCGGCGCGCTGGTCGCGCCACTGGGCGGCGGTGCCGTCGGCACCGTTGCGCAGCAACAGCATGTCCATGGCCACGGCCACGAATTGCGCGCCCTGGGCGATGCAGGCACGCGCGCGCTCGGCGTCGGCCATCAGGATGCCGGGTGCCTTGCCGGCGCGGCGGATGCGCCGGATCGCGTCGTCGATGGCGGCGTCCACCTCGGGGTGGCGCGGCTTGCCGGGGTGGCCCATGCTGGCCGAGAGGTCGGCCGGGCCGATGAAGATGCCGTCGATGCCATCGATGGCGGCAATCGCCTCGATCTGCGCCAGCGCCTCGCGCGTTTCCACCTGCACCAGCAGGCAGATCTCCTCGTGCGCATGCTCCACGTAGCCGGCCGTGCGGCCGAAGTTGGTGGCGCGCGTGGAGCCGCCCATGCCGCGCACGCCGGCCGGCGCGTAGCGCGTGGCATGCACGGCGGCCTGGGCCTCGGCGGCGTTCTGCACGAAGGGCAGCAGCAGGCTGCGCGCGCCGATGTCCAGGTAGCGCTTGATCAGCACGGTGTCGTTCCAGGCCGGGCGCACCACGGCCTCCATGGGCACGGCGCCGGCGGCGGGCACGGCCGAGGCTGCGGCCTGCAGCTGGTTCAACATCAGCGGCACGTCGCTGGGCGTGTGCTCGGTGTCGAGCAGGCCCCAGTCGTAGCCGCTGCCGGCGATCAGTTCGGTGGCGTAGGGAGAGGCCAGCGTGGACCAGATGCCGATCTGCGTGCGGCCTTCGCGCAGCGCGCGTTTGAAGAGGTTGGGTTGCAAGGTGTTCATTTAAGTTTCAAAGATGCTGTGCCCCTGGAGGGGGATGGGATGTCTACACGACCTTCGACATCCAAACGGGGTGTCACTCGATCCGGATGTTGCCGGCCTTGACGACCTTGGACCATTTGGCGACCTCGTCGTCGACGAAGCGCTGGGCGTCGGCCGGGCTGCCGGGCACGGCGGTGTTGCCGGTGGCGGCGAAGCGCTCGCGCACCTCGGGCAGCGCGAGGATGGCCTGCAGCTCGCGGTTCAGGCGCTCGACCAGGGCGGCCGGCAGGCCCGCGGGGCCGGACAGGCCGGTCCAGGACTGGGCCACGACCTCGGGTTGGCCGGCCTCGGCCATCGTCGGCAGGTCGGGCAGCAGGCCGTTGCGCTCGGGGCTGGTCACGGCCAGGCCGCGCAGCTTGCCGCCGCGCACCTGGGCGCCGGCCGAGGTGGCGTTGACGAACAGCAGGTCCACCTGGCCGCCGATCAGGTCGGTGATGGCCGGCGCGTCGCCCTTGTAGGGCACGGCGTTGAAGTCGATGCCGGCGGCCTGCTTGAGCAGCTCCATCGACATGTGGCCCGAGGAGCCGATGCCGGTCAGCGCGAAGTTGATCGAGCGCGGCCTGGCCTTGGACAGCGCCACCACGTCGGCCACGCTCTTGCCCTGGAAGGCCGGCGAGGCCAGCAGCACGTTGCCGGCGCGCGTGAGCATGCCGATGTGGGTGAAGTCCTTGCGCGCGTCGTACTTCACGTTGGGATTCACGAGCTGGTTGATGGCATGCGTGCCCGGGCCCGTGACGACCAGCGTGTAGCCGTCGGCCGCGGTGCGCGCCACCTGCTCGGAGCCCAGCGAGCCGTTCACGCCGGGCCGGTTCTCCACCACCACGGGCTGGCCCAGCCGGCGCGCCAGCTGGTCGCAGACCAGGCGGCCGATCACGTCGGTCTGGCCGCCTGGCGGGAAGGGCACGATGACCGTGATGGGCTTGCTCGGCCAGGCGGCCTGGGCCCGCAGCGCGGGCGCGGCGGTGGCGGCGAGCAGCAGCGCGAGGGCCGTGCGGCGTGACGGGCGGGACGGACGTTGGTGCATGCAATGATCTCCTTTGTCGTTGTCGGCAGCGGTTGCCGCGCCGCGACCATACCCCAAGGGGTCAGGGCGCGATCCGGCGCAGCCGCTCGGCCAGCGTGGCGCGCGAGAGCTCGCCGATGCGCGCGTCCACGAGACGCCCTTCGCGGTCGAAGAAGTAGGTCGCCGGCAGCGCGCGGTGGCCGAAGGCCTGGCCGGCGCTGGCCCGGGGGTCGAACAGCAGGTGGTGCAGTGCCAGCTGCTGGCCCGCGAGGTACTGCAGCACGCGTGCCGGGCTCTCGCCCTGGTTGGCGAAGACCACATGCACGTCGGGCCGCTCGGCCTGCAGCTGCTGCAGCACCGGCATCTCGCGCCGGCAGGGCGGGCACCAGGTGGCCCACAGGTTCAGCACCACGGGCTGGCCCTTGAAACTGCGCAGGTCCACCGTGCGGCCGTCCACGGCCACGAGTTGCAGGGCCGGCAGGCTGCGCTGCTGTTGCAGGCCATGCCACTGCAACGCCAGCGTGCCCAGCAGCCAGAGCCCGGTGGCCGCCGCCAGCGCGCGCAGCACCGGGCGACGTTCGGGCCGGCGCACGGGCAGCAGCACGGCCGCCGCGAGCCAGCCGCCGACGATGCCGGCCACCGGGCTCCAGCCACCGTCGCGGATGTCCAGCACGGTCAGCGGTGCGGCCAGGTAGGCTTCGCGGTAGCTCCAGACGAAGGCCAGCCGTGCGCAGAGCAGCGCGGCCAGCAACACGCCCCACAGCCGCGGTTCGGTGTCCACGCCCAGCGGCCGCGCCAGCCGGCGGGCCAGCCAGAACGCCAGCAGCGCGCTGGCCAGCACCAGCAGCAGCGGGGCCGGCAGCACCATCGGCCCGAGCTGAAGGCTCAGGTCCATGCCGGCGGATGGCTGCCGGGCGGCATCGAGGGATGGCGGTAGCCGACGGTGGCGCGGCCCAGCTGCATGGCCGGGCGCACGGCGCAGAGTTCGCCGAAGCCGGACGCGCTGGTCTCGAGGAAGGGCGTGCGGTCCGGCACGCTCGCCTGCAGTCCGCCCGGCACGCGGCCCAGGCCGCGCAGCCAATGCGCGGTCTGCGCCAGCGAGACCTGCACATGCCAGCTGCCGCCTTCGCGCTGCTGGCGCCACAGCGCGGCCGCGGCGCCGAAGGCCATCAGGAAGCCCGATGCCTCGTCGAGGATCTGCATGGGCATGGGCCGGGGCTTGCCGTCGCCCGCGGCCTCGCCCTCGGCGTGGTTGAAGCCCATGGCCGTCTGCAGCAGCGAGTCGAAGCCGCGCCGCGCGGCCCAGGGGCCTTGCGCGCCATAGGCCGTCAGCGAGACGCAGACCAGGCCGGGGCGCAGCGCGGCCAGGGCCTCGGGGCCGAAGCCCAGCGCGGCCAGGCCGCCGGGCCGATAGCCCTGCGAGAACACATGGGCATCGGCCAGCAGCCCGCGCAGCCGGGCCTGGCCGGCGTCCGTGCGCAGGTCCACCTGGGCCGAGCGCTTGCCGCGGCTGGTGTCGGCAATGGCCGCGATGTTGGGCAGGTTCGGGCTGTTGACGAGCAGCACCTCGGCGCCCAGTGCGGCCAGCGCACGCCCGCCGACCGGACCGGCCAGGATGCGCGTGAGATCCAGCACACGCAGGCCGTCCAGCGGCAGCGCATTCGCCTGCAAGGGCGGCAGTGCGCGCGGCGGCGCGTCGCCGATGCGCGTGAACGTGAGCAGCGGTTGGGCCGCGACAGCCTGCGCTTGCGGCGTGGCATCCCACTGGTCGAAGCTGCGCAGCGCGGTGGCCACGAGGCCGCGTTCGGCCGTGGCCTGCTCGAAGTCCAGCGCGCGCCAGCCCAGCAGCGCGCGCTCGGCGTCGCTGCGCTGGGCCGTGGTCGGGTCCAGGCCCAGCAGACGCAGCGCGCCCTCGCGGTGGTGGGCGAAGTTGGCGTGCAGGCGCACATGGCCATCGGCGCAGCGGTACAGGCCCGAGAACGCGTCCCAGAGGTCCGGCGCCTGGCCGTCCAGGCTGAACCAGCCCGTGCATTCCAGGGCCGCGTGCGCCATGTCCACGGCCACGCGCTGGCGTGCCACGCCGCGCGCGTGGCCGAGTTCGGCCGCGGCCAGAGCCGCCACCGCCATGCTCGCCTGGGCGGCCTGGCCGACGGCGAAGGAGGAGGGTACGACCGGGTCCTGGCCCGTGAGCGCCAGTTCGGCCAGCGCGGCTTCGGGCAGGCCGGCCAGGGACCAGATCGCGGCGACGGTGCGGGTGTTGTCCATGGGGCCCTCAGAGCTGGCGCCGCAGCGCTTCGAAGAAGAGTTCGGATTGCAGGCGCTCGCCCAGTGTCTGTTCGCACACGCGCGCGACCAGCGCGGGATCGGCGCGACGCAGCGGCCGGCCCGTGGACTGGGCCAGCACCTGGGCCATGCAGGCGCGCTCCAGGTAGTAGAGGTCGTCGTAGGCGTGGTCGATGCGCGCGCCGCAGACCACCACGCCGTGGTTGGCGAGGAAGGCCACGTCGGCGCCCTGCATGGCGCGCGCGATGCGCTCGCCCTCGGCGTTGTCCAGCGCCAGGCCGTTGTACGCAGGGTCCAGCGCCACGCGGCCGTGGAAGCGCATGGCATTCTGCGACAGGCAGCTGTCCAGCATGCCGTCTTCGGTCAGCGTCAGCGCGGTGGCATAGGGCATGTGGGTGTGCAGCACCACGGCCTGGCCGCACAGGCGGTGGATGGCGGCGTGGATGAACATGGCCGTGGGCTCCACGGCATGGCGGCCGGCCAGGCGCTCGCCATGGGCATCGACCATGACCACGTCGTCGGCCTGCACCTCGGACCACAGCAGGCCGCGCGGATTGAGCAGGAAGCGGCCGCTGCCATCGGGCAGCTCCACGCTGAAATGGTTGCAGACCCCCTCGGCCAGGCCATGGTGGGCGGCGGCGCGCAGGGCCAGTGCCAGGTCGTCGCGCAGCGCGGCGACGGTGGGGCTGTTGAAATCGTGGGAATGCATCGGGAGCTCCAGGTGGATGGCGCCGGCCATTCTTGCAGGGCTGTGCGCCAGCTGCCGCAAGGACGCGCGAAGGCCGGTGCTTCCACGCGGATGGCCTGCCGTCCGACAGGGCCTTCGCCGGCCTGGCCGCCAGACTCGGCCCATCCACAGGAGGCCGCCATGAACATCCGCGAGAAACTGCAGGAACTCAGCATCTACGTGCCCGAAGCCGCGCAGCGCTACCGGGCCGGCAAGGGCTGCCTGGTCTGGCTGCCTGCCGAGGCCGAGGATGGATCGGCTGCGCTGTTCCTGATGCCCGTCACGCGCGAGCAGTACGAAGGGCTGATGGCGGCAGGCCTGGTCGGCAACGCCGGCTGGCATGTGGAGCAGCCCTATGTCGAGCCGCTGGCGCGCTGACCGCGGGCTGCGCCGGGCGCTACCCTGGGTGTTGGCGCTGGCGCTGGCTGGCTGCGGCAGTTGGAACAAGCCCGGCGCCACGCCCGACCAACTGGAGGCCGACAAGGCGGCCTGCGGCGCCGAGGCCGGCAAGGCCTGGCCGCCACGCCCGATGGCGGCGCCGACCTGGCCGACCGAGGCGGACCGCAAGTGCACCGACATCTACGGGCAGGGGCCCTGCGCCCCGCTGGTGCAGCCGCCCGGCACCTCCACCGACCTCAACGCCGGCGCGCGCAGCGCCGCCTTCGACCGCTGCCTGCAGTCCAGGGGCTACCGCTTCTCGTCCGGCTGAGCGCCTGTACAGCAGGCGCTGTCGGATGCGCATCCCCCGATGGAGAGTGTCCTTTCGCTCAGGAAGCCGTAGGCACAGGGCGGCTCAGACCACCATGCTGGCGTAGACCAGCAGCACCAGGGCGGTGAACGCCAACGGCAGCACGCGGCCGGCGCGGCTGGCCTGCACCGCCGCATGCCAGCGCTGCGGTGCCCAGGCCCAAGCGCCCATGGCGCCGAGCAGGAGGAGGAATGCGGCGACCTGCCAGGGCATCCAGGGCATGGCTCAGGCCTGCAGCGGGGCCGGGGCGCGTTCCAGGGGACGCGTCTCGATCCAGTGGCTGCCCTGGCCGTGGATGGCCAGCGCCTCGGCCAGCCGCGCCTTCAGGAACCAGCGGTTCATCTGGCAGGCTTCCATCCATTGGCAATCGAAACGCCGGCCGTCGGGGGCTGGGAGGGCCGCGGCGCGCGAGATCCGTATTTGTTGCATGGTGTGACGAGCGTAACGATGCTGTGACAGGTCGCCCTGTGCGGCGACTCCGATGCGCCAGGTAGGACAGCGCCGACAGGGCACGTGCCCAGCACGCTGCCCGGTTTGCAGGCACCGCGTGGCAGCCCGCGCCAGGCAAGGGTTTCAGGCAGATCCCACAAGGTTCTCCACAGGCTTGCCCACGGCCGCCGGGGACAAGTCGGCCGGCCACGGCGAGGCAGCGAGAATCGTGCCGCTCACCTTCCGCCTCACCGCCCCATCCATCCGCAGGCCCCCGTGGCGTCCACCGAACTCAAGGGCTTCATCCTCACGCGCCACTGGCGCGATGCGGCGCACGGCACCGACATCGAATACTGGCTGGCGACAGAGCAGGGCCCGCGCAGGCTGCTGCTGCGCGCGCAGACCTCGGTGGCCTTCGTCGCGGCCCGGCACCGGGCCGCCGTCGAGACCCAGCTGGCCACGCTGCCCGGCCTGGTGCTGCGCGAACTGGCGCTGCGCTCGTTCGGCCAGGAGCCTGTGCTCGGCGTCTATGCGCGGCAGTTCCGCCAGCTGCGCAAGCTGGCCCGGGCGCTGCAGCCGCTGCAGATCCCGCTCTACGAGGCCGACGTGCGTCCGCACGACCGCCACCTCATGGAACGCTTCATCACGGCGGGCGTGGTGGTGGAGGGCGGGCAGCACGAGGGCGACACCATCGTCGATGGCCGCCTGCGGCCCGCGCCGGGCTACCGTCCGGTGGTCAGGGTCGTGTCGCTGGACATCGAGACCAGCGCGACCGAAGAGCTGTACTCCATCGCGCTGGACGGCACCGGCCCGCGCGTGGTGTTCATGCTGGGCGAGGCGAGGGCTGCGGCGGCCACGCCGATGGACTTCACGCTGGTCCACTGCGCCAGCCGCCGCGAGATGATGGAGCGGCTCAACGCCTGGTTCGTGGAACACGATCCCGATGTGGTGATCGGCTGGAACGTGGTGCAGTTCGACCTGCGCGTGCTGCAGAAGGCGGCCGATGCCTGCGGCGTGCCGCTGCTGCCCGGCCGTGGGCGCACGCCCATCGCCTGGCGCACGCACCCGGGCCAGCAGGGCTACCTGTTCGCGCCGATGCCGGGGCGGCTGGTCATCGACGGCATCGAGGCGCTGCGCGCGGCGATGTGGAGCTTTCCGTCCTTCAGCCTGGAGTCCGTCGCGCAGGCCTTGCTGGGCGAGGGCAAGGACATCGGTGACGCCTACGACAAGATGGCCGAGATCGAGCGGCGCTACCAGGAGGACAAGCCGGCCCTGGCGGCCTACAACATCCAGGATTGCGCGCTGGTGCTGCGCATCTTCGAGAAGACCGCGCTGCTGCCGTTCGTGCTCGAGCGCGCACAGGTCACGGGCCTGCAGGCCGACCATTTCGGCGGCTCCATCGCCGCGTTCAGCCACCACTACCTGCCACGCATGCACCGCCTGGGCTATGTGGCGCCCAACGTGGGCGAGATCGCGGCCAAGGCCTACCCGGGCGGCTACGTGATGGACTCGCGACCGGGCTTCTACGACGCCGTCGTGGTGCTGGACTACAAGAGCCTGTACCCCTCCATCATCCGCACCTTCCTGGTCGACCCCGTGGGCCTGGTCGAGGGCACGCATGCCCGGGAGCCCGACGGCCTCGTGCACGGGCCGCAGGGCACGGTGTTCTCGCGCGAGCGGCACTGCCTGCCCGAGATCGTGACCACCTTCTGGCACGCGCGCGACGCCGCCAAGCGCGCTGGCAACGCGCCGCTGTCGCAGGCGCTCAAGCTGCTCATGAACTCCTTCGCGGGCGTGCTGGGCGCATCCGAATGCCGCTTCTTCAACCCCAAGCTGGTGTCGGCCGTCACGCTGCGCGGCCACGAGATCATGAAGCGCACGCGCGACTTCGTGGAGCAGCGCGGCTACCAGGCCATCTACGGCGACACCGATTCGATCTTCGTCTGGCTCCGGCGCGCCCATGGCAACGCCGAGGCGCATGCCGTCGCGGCCAGCCTGGTGCAGGACATCAATGCCTGGTGGACGCGCGAGCTGCGCGAGGCGCAGGGGCTGGAGAACTTCCTGGAGATCGAGTTTGACACCCACTACGCCAAGTTCTTCATGCCCACCATCCGCGGCTCGGACGTGGGCAGCAAAAAGCGCTATGCCGGCCTCAGCGTCGACGCCCAGGGCCGCGAGGAGATGGTCTACCGGGGCCTGGAGATGGCCCGCAGCGACTGGACGCCGCTGGCGCGCCAGTTCCAGGAAGGCCTGCTCTCGCGGATCTTCCGCGGCGAGCCTTACCGCGACTTCGTCACCGACTACGCGCAGGCCACGCTGGCCGGCCACAAGGACGAACTGCTGGTCTACCGCAAGCGGCTGCGCCACCGGCTCGATGCCTACCAGGTCAACGTGCCGCCGCAGGTGCGTGCCGCGCGCATCGCCGACGAACACAACCTGCGCATGAACCGCCCCCGGCAGTACCAGCATGGCGGCTGGATCCGCTATGTCATGACGCGCGGCGGACCGGAGCCGCTGGAGGTGCGCCAGGCGCGCATCGATTACGCGCACTACCTGGACAAGCAGCTGCTGCCGATCGCCGATGCCATCCTGCACCCCATGGGCGACAGCTTCGCGGCACTGACGGGCGCACAGCGCCGGCTGTTCTAGTCGGCGCCCATGCTGGGCGCCTCGCCGTCGGACCAGGCCAGGACAAATGAAAAACGGCCCATCAGGGCCGTTGTTCATTTGTCTTGGCGGAGCAGGCGGGATTCGAACCCGCGGTGGGCTATTAACCCACACACGCTTTCCAGGCGTGCGACTTAAACCACTCATCCACCGCTCCGTGGGAAGCCCGCGATTGTAGCAGTCAATTTGCGGCATTCCGCCGCGGCCAGGCGTGGCGCTGCAAATCTTCCAGCAAAACGAAATCCAGCGCGCTGATGTGCGTGGACTCCAGCACCACGTGCGGCGCGCAGCCGGCCTCGTGCGCCTCTTTCCAGCGCGCCGCGCACAGGCACCAGCGGTCGCCGGGCTGCAGGCCGGCGAAGCGGTGCTCCGGCCGGGGTGTCGAGAGGTCGTTGCCACGCAGCTTGGAGAAGGCCAGGAATGCGGCCGTCACGCGTGCGCAGATGACGTGCGCGCCCAGGTCGCTGTCGTCGGTGTTGCAGCAGCCGTCGCGGAAGTAGCCCGTCAGCGGCGCATAGGAGCAGGGCACCAGTTCGGAGCCCAGGACGTTGTGCGCCACCGGGTCGCTCATGGCCTGGGCGGCTGCAGCCGCACCATGTTCATGGCCGAGCTGATGAGGGCCGCGGTATCGGCCATGTTGCTCGGCACGATCAGGGTGGTCGTGGCGTCGGCCGCGACCTTGCCGTAGGCGTTGACGGCGGCCTCGGCCACCTTGAGCTGCACGGCCTCGTTGCCACCGGGCTGGCGGATCGCGGCGGCCACGCGCTCGATGGCCTGGGCCGTGGCATCGGCCACGGCGGTGATGGCCGCGGCCTCGCCCTGGGCCTGGTTGATGGCGGCCTGCTTCTCACCCTCGGAGCGCGCGATGAAGGCCTCGCGCTCGCCCGTGGCGATGTTGATCTGCTCCTGGCGCCGGCCTTCGGAGGCGGCGATCAGCGCGCGCTTCTCGCGCTCGGCCGTGATCTGCGCCTGCATGGAGCGCAGGATCTCAGCCGGCGGCGTGAGGTCCTTGATCTCGTAGCGCAGCACCTTGACGCCCCAGTTCAGCGCGGCCTCGTCGATGGCAGCGACGACCTGGGCGTTGATGATGTCGCGCTCCTCGAAGGTCTTGTCGAGCTCGAGCTTGCCGATCACGCTGCGCAGCGAGGTCTGCGCCAGCTGCGTGACGGCGACGATGTAGTTGGACGAGCCGTAGCTGGCGCGCATGGGGTCGGTCACCTGGAAGTACAGGATGCCGTCGACCTGCAGCTGCGTGTTGTCGCGTGTGATGCAGACCTGGCTGGGCACGTCCAGCGGGATTTCCTTCAGGCTGTGCTTGTAGGCCACCTTGTCGACAAAGGGCAGCAGGAAGTTCAGGCCCGGCGTCAGCGTGCTGTGGTATTTGCCGAGCCGCTCGACGACCCAGGCGTTCTGCTGCGGCACGACCTTGATCGACTGCGAAACGAACACCGCGGCAATGACCAATAGGACGAGTGCGACTTCCATCCGGGAACCTCCAGCGCGTTGAAAAGGAAAGCGTTCAGGCCTTGTCGACCATCAGCCGGTTGCCGACCACGCCGACCACGCGGTACAGACCGGCTTCGGCCGGCTGTGCGGCGCGCTGCACCACAGTCCAGCGCGCGCCGCGGTAGTGTACGGAGGCCGTGCCGTCCGGATTCCAGCTGTCCACGGAGAGCGTCTCGCCGATGTCCAGGTTCATGTCGGGGTTGGTCGTGGCGGCGGCCTGGCGGCCGCGCGCGCTGCGCACGGCGTACCAGATGGCCACTGCGCCACCGCCGGCGATCGCCGCCGTGGCGATCTGTCCGGTCAGCGCCAGGCCCAGGTAGGCGGCCAGCGCCGCGGCCACGAAGCCCAGCGCGAGCATCAACAGATAGAAGGTGCCGGTGACCAGCTCCAGCACGATGCAGGCGCCTGCCAGCAGCCACCAGAAGGTCGAATCTGCGATGCCCATGGATGCTGTCCTCCTGTGAATGCCGCGCATTGTGGGTCAAAAGCCGCCGTGCTCATCGGGGCGTCACGCATTGTCCGTACACTTCGCGCCTTTCCATTTCAGCCTGGCCGGAGCTGCCCATGAAGTTTCGCTTTCCCATCGTCATCATCGACGAGGACTACCGTTCGGAGAACACCTCCGGCCTGGGCATCCGTGCGCTCGCCCAGGCCATCGAGAGCGAAGGCTTTGAGGTGCTGGGCGTCACGAGCTACGGCGACCTGTCGCAGTTCGCGCAGCAGCAAAGCCGCGCCAGCGCCTTCATCCTGTCGATCGACGACGAGGAGTTCAGCGCCGGCCCGGACCTCGACCCCGCGGTGCTGAGCCTGCGCAAGTTCATCGAGGAAGTGCGCCGCAAGAACCTGGATGTGCCGATCTACGTGTACGGCGAGACCAAGACCTCGCGGCACATGCCCAACGACATCCTGCGCGAGCTGCACGGCTTCATCCACATGTTCGAGGACACGCCGGAGTTCGTGGCACGCCACATCATCCGCGAGGCCAAGAGCTACCTGGAAGGGGTGCAGCCGCCGTTCTTCAAGGCGCTGCTGGACTACGCCGAGGACGGCTCCTACTCCTGGCATTGCCCGGGCCACTCGGGCGGCGTGGCGTTCCTGAAGAGCCCGGTCGGGCAGATGTTCCACCAGTTCTTCGGCGAGAACATGCTGCGCGCGGACGTCTGCAACGCGGTGGAGGAACTGGGCCAGCTGCTGGACCACACCGGCCCGGTGGCCGAGAGCGAGCGCAACGCGGCGCGCATCTTCAATGCGGACCACTGCTTCTTCGTGACCAACGGCACGTCCACGTCCAACAAGATGGTCTGGCACCACACGGTGGCGCCAGGCGACGTGGTGGTGGTGGACCGCAACTGCCACAAGTCCATCCTGCACGCGATCATCATGACCGGCTCGATCCCGGTGTTCATGAAGCCCACGCGCAACCACTTCGGCATCATCGGCCCGATCCCGCAGAGCGAGTTCGAGCCCGAGGCGATCAAGGCCAAGATCCGCGCCAACCCGCTGCTGGCCGGCGTGGACGCCGAGACCGTCAAGCCGCGCGTGATGACCGTCACGCAATCGACCTACGACGGTGTGCTCTACAACACCGAGACCATCAAGCGCAAGCTCGACGGCTACGTGGACACGCTGCACTTCGACGAGGCCTGGCTGCCGCACGCGGCCTTCCACCCGTTCTACGGCTCCTACCACGCCATGGGCAAGCGCCGCGCGCGGCCCAAGGACGCGCTGGTGTTCGCCACGCAGTCCACCCACAAGCTGCTGGCCGGCATCAGCCAGGCCAGCCACGTGCTGGTGCAGGATTCGCAGGACCGCAAGCTGGACCGCCACCTGTTCAACGAGGCGTTCCTGATGCACACCTCGACCAGCCCGCAGTACGCCATCATCGCCAGTTGCGACGTGGCCGCCGCGATGATGGAGCCGCCCGGTGGCACCGCGCTGGTGGAAGAGAGCATCCTGGAGGCGCTGGACTTCCGCCGCGCCATGCGCCAGGTCGAGCGGGAGTTCGGCGCGGACGAATGGTGGTTCAAGGTGTGGGGGCCTGACGCGCTGGTCGAAGAGGGCGTGGGCACGGCCGACGACTGGATCATCAAGGACGCATCGGCGGCCAAGTGGCACGGCTTCGGCGACCTGGCCGACGGCTTCAACATGCTGGACCCGATCAAGTCCACCATCGTGACGCCAGGCCTGGACCTGGACGGCAAGTTCGCCGACGAAGGCATCCCGGCCAGCATCGTCACCAAGTACCTGGCCGAGCACGGCATCATCGTGGAGAAGACGGGGCTGTACAGCTTCTTCATCATGTTCACGATCGGCATCACCAAGGGCCGCTGGAACACCATGCTGGCCGCGCTGCAGCAGTTCAAGGACGACTACGCCAAGAACCAGCCGATGTGGCGCATCCTTCCGGAGTTCTGCCAGCAGCACAAGCGCTACGAGCGCATGGGCCTGCGCGATCTTTGCCAGCACGTGCACCAGCTGTACGCCAAGTACGACATCGCGCGGCTGACGACCGAGATGTACCTGTCGGACCTGCAACCGGCGATGAAGCCCAGCGATGCCTACGCCCACATCGCGCACCGCAAGACCCAGCGCGTGCCGATCGATGAGCTCGAAGGCCGCATCACCACCAGCCTGGTGACGCCGTACCCTCCCGGCATTCCGCTGCTGATCCCGGGCGAGGTCTTCAACAAGAAGATCGTCGACTACCTCAAGTTCTCGCGCGAGTTCAATCTCCTGTGTCCGGGTTTCGAGACCGACATCCACGGGCTCGTGGAGGTCGAGGACGACCACGGCAACGTGAGCTACTTCGCCGACTGCGTGGCCGAGGGCAAGCCGATGCCCGAGTCGCAGAAGGTCGGTGATGAACTGGTGCAGGTGGGCAGCGACGGGCCCTACGGCCGCACGATCTGAGTTTCAGCCGTCTTCGCGCACGCGCAGGAAGCGCGCGTGGCGCGGCAGGCCGCTCGCGTTCAGCCCGTTGTAGCGGTAGATGACGAGGCTGCCGATGGCGGGCGGATCGCGGCGCTGCGCGTCGCTGAAGCCGCCGCCGAGCCTGAAGCGCAGCCCCTCGCCGGCCTCCACGAGCAGCGCGCCCATGCGACCGGCGTGCTTGCCCTGGCCGGGCAGGTGCGCGATGACGCGGGCCTCGGCATCGTCGTAGGGCTTGAACTTGAGCAGGTCGTCGCTGCGCTCGCTGCGGTAGGAGGCGCTGCCCAGGTGCAGCATGAGGCCTTCGCCGCCGTCCTTCACGACCCGGTCGAGAAGCGCTTGCAAGGCCGTGTGCGTGGTGGCGCGCTGCTGCGGCACGGCGATGATCCAGGGTGCTGCGGCGATGGGCAGCAGTTGCTGCAGCCGCGTGAGCCGGTGGTCGAAGTCGCCGTGCTCGGCGGGCACATCGAACACCATGAAGCGCATGGCGCGCCAGGCCGCATCCATGCTCTGCTGGCTGCGCACGGTGGACAGCGCGTGTTCGAAGCGGCCCCGGCCAGCCCAGAGTTCGCCGTCCAGCGGCACGGCCGGCAGCGGGGCCGTGAACCACGCGGGTGCATGGACGCGCTCACCGCCGCGGGTCCAGAGTTGCTGGCCATCCCAGTAGCCGCGCAGTCCGTCGTACTTCTCGCTGACCCAGTAGCCGGCCAGCGGCATGCCGCGGCGGTAGACGTTGGCGAGCATGAGCCTGGGCGGTGCGGCCCAGGCGGGCAAGGCCGTGCCCAGCGCTGCGAGCAGCAGCGCGCGGCGGTGCTTACTCGGCGTCGATGCCGCCGACGACCTGGCTGAAGCCGCCGTCCACATAGGTGATCTCGGCCGTCACGCCGCCGGCCAGGTCCGACAGCAGGAAGGCGGCCACGTTGCCCACGTCCTCGATGGTCACGTTGCGGCGGATCGGCGAGACCGCGGCCACGGCCGGCAGCAGCTTGCCGAAGCCCTTGATGCCGCTGGCGGCCAGCGTCTTGATCGGGCCGGCGCTGACGCCGTTCACGCGGATGCCCTTGGGGCCCAGCGAGCCGGCCAGGTAGCGCACAGAGGCTTCGAGCGAAGCCTTGGCCAGGCCCATGGTGTTGTAGTTGGGCACGGTGCGCACGGCGCCCAGGTAGGTCAGCGTGAGCAGCGCCGCCTTGTCGTTGAGATAGGGCAGGGCCGCCTTCGCCATGGCCGGGAAGCTGTAGGCGCTGATGTCGTGCGCGATCTTGAACGCCTCGCGCGACAGGCCTTCGAGGAAGTCGCCCGCGATGGCTTCACGCGGCGCAAAGCCGATGCTGTGCACGAAGCCGTCGAACTTCGGCCAGGTCTGCGCCAGGTCGGCGAACAGTTTGTCGATCTGCGCATCGTCGCCCACGTCGCAGTCAAAGATCAGTTGGGAACCGAAGTCGGCTGCGAACTCGGTGATGCGGTCCTTGAAGCGCTCGCCCACATAGCTGAACGCCAGCTCGGCGCCCTGTTCGTGGCAGGCCTTGGCGATGCCGTAGGCGATGGAGCGGTTGGACAGCACGCCGGTGATCAGCAGCTTCTTGCCAGTCAGGAATCCCATGTGGTTCTTCTCGTTCGTTGCGATGAAGCCTGCCGGCGGCACCTGTTCAGGGTTTATCCGAGGCGGCAGGGCGATTGGTGCAGAATTGTCGCATGCGATACCGCGTGCTCCCGATGCTGGCTGTGCTGTCCACGGCAGCCTTGCTGGCGCTCCCGGTGGGTGCGGCGTCGGCGCTGGGCATGGGCTACACGCCCAAGTACGCGGCCACGTTTTCGCATTTCGACTATGTGAACCCGAACGCCCCCAAGGGCGGCGAGCTGGTGCTGTCGGCGGCCGGTGGCTTCGACAAGCTCAATCCGTTCACGCTGCGGGGCACGCCGCCGGCCGGCATGGGCTTTTCCAACGGCTTCGTGTTCGCCGAGTACGGCCTGCTGTTCGACTCGCTGACCACGCCGAGCGAGGACGAGCCGTTCTCCACCTATGGCCTGCTGGCCGAGGACATCGCGCTGGCGCCGGACGGCCTGAGCGTCGTGTTTCGCCTGCATCCCAAGGCCAGGTTCTCCGATGGCACGCCGGTGCTGGCGGCGGACGTCAAGTACTCCTTCGACACGCTGACGGGCCCGCAGGCCAGCCCCACCTTCCGCGCCTACTGGTCGGGCGTGAAGCAGGCCGTCGTCACCGGCGAGCGCAGCATCCGCTTCGACTTCAAGCAGCGCAATGCCGAGCTGCACATGATCCTCGGTCAGATGCCGGTGTTCTCGCGGGCCTGGGGCCAGGGCAAGCCGCTGGACAAGATCGTGACCGAGGCCCCCTTGGCCAGCGGGCCCTATGTGGTGGAGCGGGCGGAGTTCGGCCGCAGCATCAGCTACCGCCGCCGGGCCGACTACTGGGCCGCGGAGCTGCCGGTGCGGCGCGGCATGTTCAACTTCGACCGGGTGCGTTACGAGTATTTCAAGGACCGCCTGGGCGAGGAGGAGTCGCTCAAGGTCGGCGCGCTCGACGCCCTGGAAGAGGGGTCGATCAGTGCCTGGCTGCGCCGCTACCAGGGCGCCCGCTTCGCCAGCGGTGAACTGGTCAAGGAAGAGATCGCGCACCGGCGTTCCACCGGCATGCAGGCGCTGGTTTTCAACCTGCGCCAGGCGCGCTTTGCCGACCTGCGCGTGCGCCAGGCGTTTGCGCTGGCCTTCGATTTCGACTGGATGAACCAGCGCCTGTTCTACGGGCGCCGGGTGCGCACGCAGAGCTACTTCCAGAACAGCGACGACCTGATGGCCGGGCCGGCCATGACCGCGCAGGAGGAGGCCTTGCTGCAGCAGCTGCGCCTGCGCACGCGCTACGCCGACATGACACGTGGCGAACTCCCCCGGCCCGCCGCCACCGGCAGCACGGCCGATGCCCTGCGCCGCCAGTTGCTGCAGGCCAGGGGGTTGCTGAACGAAGCCGGCTGGCACTACCGCGACGGTGCGCTGCGCAACGCGGCGTCCGAACCCTTCGTGGTCGAGCTCGACATCGCCAGCCGCGCTTCGGAGGCGGTGCTGGCGGGCTATGTGCGCAACCTCGCCACGCTCGGCATCGAGTTGCGCCTGCGACTGCGCGATGCCAGCCTGATCAAGGCACGGCAGGATGCCTTCGAGTTCGACATGGCGGTCGACCTGCTGGCCGGGTCGTCCAGTCCCGGCAACGAACTCATCGACGACCTGGGTTCGGTGGCGGCTGCGCAGAAGGGCAGCCGCAACCTGGCCGGCATCAGCGATCCCGTGATCGACGAGCTGATCGAGCACATTGTGGCCAGCCATGACCGCACCACGCTGGCCGCGGGTGCGCGCCTGCTCGACCGGTTCCTGCTGCACCAGCACTACGGCGTGCCCATGTACTACGACAGCCGCTACTACGTCGCGCGCAAGGCCTGGCTGCAGCACCCGGAGGTGGCCCTGCCGCAGCGCCTGCTGGCGCGCTCCTGGCTGCTGACCATGTGGTGGGCGAAGCAGCCATGAGCGTCACCCGACCACCCGAAGGTGCGCCGGCGCGCCAGGACGTGCACCGCAGCGCATGGCACAGAATCGCCGCATGAAGATTCGGTGTCTGTGCATGGCCTGGCTGGCGGCCTTTCTTGCGTTGCCTGCCTGGGGGGCGCATGCCTATGCCCAGTTCGGCGACATCAAGTACGGGCCGGACTTCACCCACTTCTCCTATGTCAACCCGAATGCGCCCAAGGGCGGCGAGATCCGCATGGTCCCGCCGACGCGGCCCACCAATTTCGACAAGTTCAATCCGTTCACGCTGCGCGGATCGGCGCCCTACGGGCTGTCGCAGGCCGGACTGGGTTACTCCCTGGTATTCGAGTCGCTCCTGATCGGCAACGACGAGGAGCGCACGACCGCGTACGGGTTGCTGGCCGAGGACGTCGAGGTGGCTGCGGACTTCCTCTCCGCGACCTTCAGGCTGAACCCCAAGGCGCGCTTCAGCAATGGCGAGCCGGTGCTGGCCGCGGATGTGGTGCATTCCTTCGGGGTGTTCACCAGCAAGTACGTCGCGCCCACGTACCCCGCGGTGTATTCGCAGGTGCGCCGCGTGGTTGCCGTGGACCAGCGCACGGTGCGCTTCGAGTTCTCCACGCCGGACCGCTCCCTGCCGCTGATCGTGGGCAGCATGCCGGTCTTCAGCCGCGCCTGGGGGCGTGGCAAGCCCTTCGACCAGGTCGTTACGGACGTGCCCATCGGTTCGGGGCCGTACCGCATTCCCAGTGGGGCCCTGGGGCGCGACACGACCTACGTCCGCGATCCGGACTACTGGGGCGCCGAACTGCCCACCCGCAAAGGACAGTTCAACTTCGACCGGGTGACGTTCAAGATCTACCTGGACCAGACCGCCCAGTTCGAGGGCTTGAAGGCGGGCGAGGTGGACTTCATGCGCGAGTTCACCTCGCGCAACTGGGCACGCCAGTACTACGGACGGCCGTTCGACCGGGGCGACGTGGTGAAGCGCGCGTTCGAGAACCAGAACCCCGCGATGTTCCAGGCGACGCTGCTCAACCTGCGCCGCCCCAAGTTCCAGGACATCCGGGTGCGGCAGGCGCTGGGCCTGGCGCTGGACTTCCAGTGGCTGAACCGGCAACTGTTCTACGGCATCTACACGCGCACCGAGGACTACTTCCCGAACAGCGAGTTCCGCGCGCGCGGACTGCCGGATGCCGCGGAGCTGGCCTTGCTCGAGCCATTGCGCGCCAGCCTGCGGCCCGAGGTGTTCGGGCCGGCCGTGACCATGCCGACGACAGAGCCCCCCGCCAGCCTGCGCGACAACCTGCGCCAGGCGCGGGAGCTGCTGCAGCAAGCCGGCTGGACCTACCGCGACGGGGCGCTGCGCAATGCGCGCGGGGAAGCCTTCACGATCGAATACCTCAGCGACCAGCCCTCCCTGACGCGGGTGATCGGCCCCTACCAGGCGGCGCTGCGCAAGCTCGGCATCGCGCTGACGATCCGCAACGTGGACTTCGCGCTGGCGCAGCAGCGCATGGACACCTTCGACTACGAGATGAGCAGCATCAACATGTCGCCCCTCGTGGACCTGGCGGCCAGTGGCCTGCGCGAGGTGTTCGGCTCCAAGGCGGCGGCCACCCCCGGCTCGTCCAACTATGCAGGCATCGCCGACGCGGCGGTGGACGCCTTGATCGACAAGGTCGGCGCCGCGACCACCCACAAGGACCTGGTGGCCTCCAAGCGTGCGCTGGACCGGGTGCTGACCCATGGCCACTACATGATTCCGCAGTACCACGGCAAGGCCTTCCTGATCGGCTACAGGCCGCGCCCCTTCGTGCTGCCCGACAGCATTCCACCGTACTACGAGGCCGACGGCTGGGCCGTCTCGACCTGGTGGGCCTCACCGGAAAACCGCTGAATGCACCGATATCGACCATGCTGAACTACATCCTCAAGCGCCTGCTGCTGGTGGTTCCAACGCTGATCGGCGTGTTGACCCTCACCTTCGTGGTCATCCAGTTCGTGCCGGGCGGGCCGGTGGAGCAGATGCTGTCGGAGCTGCGCGGGCGCGGCGCGGGCGGGGAGGCCGGCGTGCTGGTCTCCGACACGCGCGGCATGCGCGATCTCGGCCCCGAGCGCATCGCCGAGATTCGGGCGCTCTACGGCTTCGACAAACCGGCCACGGAGCGCTTCTGGCAGATGCTCAAGTCCTTTGCGCAGTTCGACCTGGGCCAGAGCTTCTACCAGCGCAAGGGCGTCTGGGACCTCATCAAGGAGAAGATGCCGGTGTCCATCAGCCTCGGGCTGTGGACCTTCTTCATCAGCTACCTGATCGCCGTGCCGCTGGGCGTGGCCAAGGCCGTGCGCGCGGGCTCGCGCTTCGACTTCGTCACCACGCTGATCGTGCTGGTCGGCTACGCGATCCCGGGCTTCGTGCTGGGCGTGGCGCTGCTCGTGGTGTTCGGCGGGCAGCTGCAGTGGTTCCCGTTGCGCGGGCTGGTCTCGCCGAACTGGGAGCAGCTGTCCTGGGGTGCGCGCATCGTCGACTACCTCTGGCACATCACGTTGCCGGTGACGGCGATGGTGATGGGCAGCTTCGCGGTGACAGCCATGCTGACCAAGAACGCCTTCCTCGAAGAGATCCGCAAGCAGTACGTGCTGACGGCGCGCGCCAAGGGCCTGGACGAGCGCCGCGTGCTCTGGAAGCACGTGTTCCGCAATGCGCTGATTCCCATCATCACGGGCTTTCCAGCGGCCTTCATCGGTGCCTTCTTCACGGGCTCGCTGCTGATCGAGACGCTGTTCTCGCTCGATGGCCTGGGCCTTTTGAGCTATGAGAGCGTGATCCGGCGCGACTATCCGGTGGTGATGGGCACGCTGTTCCTGTTCACGCTGATCGGCCTCGTGACCAAGCTGATCAGCGACCTGTCCTATGTGCTGGTCGATCCACGGGTGAAATTTGACTAGCAACACCATGCCACCCACGACCGCGGCGCCAACGTCGGCGCCCGAGGCGCGTCACCTCTCGCCCGGCCGCCGCGCCTGGCAGCGCTTTCGTCGCAACAAGCTGGGCTTCTGGAGCCTGGTGGTCTTCACCACGCTGGTGGTGCTGAGCCTGTTCGCCGAGGTGCTGTCCACCGACAAGCCGCTGGTCGTGCGCTACGAGGGGCAGACCTACTACCCGCTGCTGCGCGACTACTCCGAGAAGGTTTTCGGCGGCGACTTCGAGACGCCGGCCGACTACCTCGATCCCTTCATCCGCGGGCGCATCACGGCCGGCGACAACTGGGCCGTCTATGCGCCCAACCCCTACGGCCCGCGCACGCTGAACTACTTCGCGGGCAAGCCGAATCCGGCCGCGCCCTCGGCGCAGAACTTCTTCGGCACCGACGACCGCGGCCGCGATTTGCTGGCCCAGCTGATCTACGGCTTTCGCGTGAGCGTGCTGTTCGCGCTCGCGCTGACCGTGATCGGCGTGGTGCTGGGCGTGGTGACGGGTGCCATCCAGGGCTACTTCGGCGGCAAGACCGACCTCGCGTTCCAGCGCTTCATCGAGATCTGGGGCTCCATGCCCGAGCTGTACCTGCTCATCATCTTCAGCGCCATCTTCGCGCCCAGCGTGGCGCTGCTGCTGGTGCTGCTGTCGCTGTTCGGCTGGATGGGGCTGTCGGACTACGTGCGGGCCGAGTTCCTGCGCAACCGGCAAATGGATTACGTGCGCTCCGCCCGCGCGCTGGGCGTTTCCAGTGTGCAGATCATGTGGCGCCACATCCTGCCCAACTCCATGGTGCCGGTCGTGACCTTCCTGCCGTTCCGCATGAGCGCGGCCATCCTGGCGCTGACCTCGCTCGACTTCCTGGGCCTGGGCGTGCCGCCCGGCACACCCTCGCTGGGCGAACTGCTGAGCCAGGGCAAGGCCAACATCGACGCCTGGTGGATCTCCATGTCCACCTTCGCCGTGCTGGTGCTGACCTTGCTGCTTCTGACCTTCATGGGCGACGCGCTGCGCGATGCGCTCGATCCGCGAAAGGCCGAGAAATGACCCAGCCTTTGTTGCTGAACGCCAAGCAGCTGCAGGTCTCCTTCGGCGGCCACACCGTGGTGCATGGCGTGGACTTCGCGCTGGCCCCCGGCGAGAAGCTCGCGCTGGTGGGCGAGTCCGGTTCCGGCAAGACCGTCACGGCGCTGAGCCTGCTGCGCCTGGTGCCGGATGCGCAGGTGGCCGGCCAGGCCCTGTTCCAGAGCCGCGCAGGCTGGATCGACCTCGTGAGCCTGCCCGAGCGCGATCTGCGCGCGATCCGCGGCCAGGAGATCGCGATGATCTTCCAGGAGCCGATGACGGCGCTGAACCCGCTCTACACCGTGGGCGAGCAGATCGCCGAGGTGCTGCAGCTCAAGCAGGGCCTGCTGCGCGGCGAGGCCTGGCGCGAGGCCGTGCGCCTGCTCGGCGACACCGGCATTCCCGAGCCCGAGCGCCGCGCCGGCACCTACCCGCACCAGCTCTCGGGCGGGCAGCGCCAGCGCGCCATGATCGCGATGGCGCTGGCCTGCAAGCCCGCGCTGCTGCTGGCCGACGAGCCCACCACCGCGCTGGACGTGACGCTGCGCGGCCAGATCCTGGATCTGCTCTCCGAGCTGCAGCGCAAGAACGGCATGGCCGTGCTCCTGATCACGCACGACCTGAACCTGGTGCGCCGCTTCGCCGACCGCGTGGCCGTCATGGAGGCCGGCCACATCGTGGAGCAGGGCGCAGTCGAGGAGGTCTTCGCCCAGCCCAAGCACCCCTACACGCGCCGGCTCATCGACAGCCGGCCGCAGCGTGACGTGCAGGAAGCGCCGGCCGAGGGCGCACCCGTGCTGCGCGCCGGCGGCATGCGCGTGAGCTACCCGGTCGTGCTGCCCGGCATCGCGGGCTGGTTCCGCAAGGGCCGCTTCGAAGCCGTCAAGGGCGCGGATTTCGCCGTGCCGCCGGGCCGCACGCTGGGCGTGATCGGCGAGTCCGGCTCGGGCAAGTCCACGCTGGCGCTCGCGGCGCTGGGCCTGCTGCCGTTCAAGGGGCAGCTGGAGGTGGCCGGCGGCGCCTGGGGCGGCGGGCGCCGCGCCGAACTCGCGTTGCGCCGGGCCGTGCAGGTGGTGTTCCAGGACCCGTTCTCCTCGCTCTCGCCACGCATGACCATCGAGGAGATCGTCGGCGAGGGCCTGCGCGTGCACGCACCCGAGCTCACGCCCGAGCAGCGCCGCCCGCGCGTGCAGGCCGCGCTGGCCGATGTGGGCATGCGGGCCGAGCGCTTCCCCGGCCTGCTGCAGCGCTACCCGCACGAGTTCTCGGGCGGCCAGCGCCAGCGCATCGCGATCGCGCGCGCGCTGATCGTCGAGCCCCAGCTGCTGGTGCTGGACGAGCCCACCAGCGCGCTGGACGTGACGATCCAGAAACAGGTGCTCGAGCTGCTACAGAAACTGCAGCGTTCGCGCGGCCTGGCCTACCTGCTCATCACGCACGATGTGGACGTGGTGCGGGCCATGGCGCACGAGGTCATCGTCATGAAGGACGGCGCCATCGTCGAATCCGGGCCGGCCGGCCGGCTGCTGGACCACCCGGAACACCCCTATACGCGCAGCCTCGTGGCAGCTGCCGCACCTGTGGGTGTACACAGCGTGACAAATCTGGGCTAGAATGCGCGCTTCACGACCAAATGGGCGGGTAGCTACCGGCCCATTTTTTTTGGTCGCTTGATTTTGAGACTTGCGCAAGCAAATACGTAAATCGTGTTTGGCGTGAGTCGTGTTTGGCGTTTGTCGTTTGGGTTGAAGGAGAGCCGTGGCATTGCAGGAGCTGGTGACCAAGACTGTCGAAGGTCTGGGATACGACTTGGTGGAGATCGAGCGCTCTGCCGGGGGCTTGCTGCGCATCACGATCGACCACCCCTGGACGCCTGGCACCGACAAGGGGGCCGAGCAATTCGTCACGGTGGAAGACTGCGAGAAGGTCACGCGCCAGCTGCAATTCGGCCTGGAGGTCGAGGGCGTGGAGTATCGCCGGCTCGAAGTGTCCTCCCCCGGCATCGATCGCCCGCTGCGCAACGAAGCCGATTTCGAGCGCTTTGCCGGCGAGCTGGTCGACCTCACGCTCAAGGCACCGCTGGGCGCCGCGGCCGATGGCCAGGTGTCCGCCAACCGCAAGAAGTTTCGCGGCCGGCTCGAACGTGGGGCGGCTGCCGCCGAGGGTCAGCCCTCGCAGTGGCAACTGCTGTGGAGCGAAGAGCCGCCCGCGGCCAAGCCGGGGCAGAGGCCTTCACGCAAGAAGCAGGAGCTGCCCGTGCACGTGCTGGGCTTCACGCTGGACGAGCTGCGCGACGCCCGCTTGGCGCCGGTGGTGAATTTCAAGGGCCGTGGCAACAGCGCGGCCGCCGAAGAATGAAGGGACGCCCCCGGATGTCCCCGCAACGAATGAAGACTGCAGGAGAAGCATGACATGAACCGCGAAATGCTGATGTTGGTCGACGCGATCTCGCGCGAGAAGAACGTGGAGCGCGATGTCGTGTTCGGCGCGGTCGAGGCCGCCCTGGCCCAGGCCACCAAGAAGCTGTACCAGGGCGAAGTGGACATCCGTGTGGCGGTGGACCGCGACAACGGGGTCTACGAGACCTTCCGCCGCTGGCTGGTCGTGCCCGATTCCGCCGGCCTGCAGAACCCCGAGGCCGAGGAGCTGTACTCCGACGTCAAGGAAGACATCGCCGACATCGAAGAGGGCGACTACATCGAAAAGCCGGTGGAGTCCGTGCCGATCGGCCGCATCGGTGCCATGGCCGCCAAGCAGGTGATCCTGCAGAAGATCCGTGACGCCGAGCGCGAGATGCTGCTCAACGACTTCATGAGCCGCGGCGACAAGATCTTCGTCGGCACCGTCAAGCGCATGGACAAGGGCGACATCATCGTGGAGAGCGGCCGTGTCGAAGGCCGGCTGCGCCGCAGCGAGATGATCCCCAAGGAAAACCTGCGCACGGGCGACCGCGTGCGGGCCATGATCATGGAGGTCGACCTCACGCTGCGCGGCGCGCCCATCATCCTGTCGCGCTCCTCGCCCGCTTACATGGTCGAGCTGTTCCGCCAGGAAGTGCCCGAGATCGAGCAAGGCCTGCTGGAGATCAAGTCGTGCGCCCGCGATGCCGGTTCGCGGGCCAAGATCGCCGTGGTCTCGCACGACAAGCGCGTCGACCCGATCGGCACCTGCGTCGGCGTGCGCGGCACGCGTGTCAATGCGGTCACCAACGAGCTGGCCGGCGAGCGCGTGGACATCGTGCTGTGGAGCGAAGACCCGGCACAGTTCGTGATCGGCGCGCTGGCCCCGGCCAATGTGTCCTCCATCGTCGTCGACGAGGAACGCCATGCCATGGACGTGGTGGTCGACGAGGAGAACCTCGCGATCGCCATCGGCCGCGGCGGCCAGAACGTGCGCCTGGCCGCCGAGCTGACCGGCTGGAAGATCAACATCATGGACGCCGCCGAATCGGCGCAGAAGCAGGCCGAGGAGACCGACTCCAGCCGCAAGCTGTTCATGGAAAAGCTCGATGTGGACGAAGAGATCGCCGACATCCTGATCTCCGAAGGCTTCACCAGCCTCGAAGAAGTGGCCTATGTGCCGCTGCAGGAAATGCTGGAGATCGAAAGCTTCGACGAAGAGACGGTCACCGAGCTGCGCTCGCGCGCCAAGGATGCGCTGCTGACCATGGAAATCGCCAAGGAAGAAGGCGCAGAAGGGGTGTCGCAGAACCTGCGCGACCTCGAAGGCCTGTCGGCCGAGATGATCGACAAGCTCCAAGCGAACGGGGTGAACACCCGCGACGATCTGGCCGATCTGGCCGTCGACGAACTCACAGATATCACAGGCCAGTCCGCGGACGAGGCCACGGCCCTGATCATGAAGGCGCGCGAGCACTGGTTCTCCAGCGACGCCGCTTCGCATGAGTAATGGCTATGAAAGGTTGCGCAGTACATGTCCACCACCACCGTCGCTGAATTCGCTACTGAGCTGAAGAAGCCCGCCGAAACCCTGCTGGAACAGCTCAAGGGTGCCGGCGTCGCCAAGACCTCATCCGCCGATACGCTGTCCGAGACCGACAAGCAAAAGCTGTTGAGCTACCTGCAGGCCAGCCATGGCACGCAGAGCGCCGACCGCAAGAAGATCACGCTGGTCAAGAAGTCGACTACCGAGATCAAGCAGGCCGATGCTTCGGGCCGTGCCCGCACGATCCAGGTCGAGGTGCGCAAGAAGCGCACCTTCATCAAGCGCGACGACGCCGCCGAAGGCGAAGTGCAGGTCGAAGGCAACGAGGAAGCCGAACGCGCCGCCGAGCGTGAAGAGGCCGAACTGGCCCGCCGCGAGGAAGAAGCGCGCGAGCAGGCTGAAGCCCTGCGCCGCCAGGAAGAAGAACTGGCCGAGCAGCGCCGGGCGCGTGAAGCGCAGGAGCGCCGCGACCGCGAAGCCGCCGAGAAGGCCGAGCGCGAAGCCGCTGCCGCGGCTGCTGCCGCCGAGGCCGCGCGCAAGAGCGCCGAGCAGGCCCAGGCCCAGGCTGACGCCGCCCGTGCGGCCGAGGCCAAGCTTGCCGGTGCACCGGCAGCAGCCACTCCTGCACCTGCAGCCGCCCCGGCGCCTGCAGCAGCCCCCACCGCCGCCGCCACGGCCCAGGCCGACAAGGCCGCCGCCGCCGCTGCCGCGTCCAAGGCCCGTGCCGAGGAAGAAGCTGCGCGTGCCAGCGAACTAGCCGAGCGCCGCCGCAAGGCCGAGGCCGAGGCGGCCGCCATCCGTTCCATGATGGCCGCGCCCAAGAAGGTGCTGATCGCCAAGAAGGAAGAGCCCAAGCCCGTCGCCAAGCCGGTCGAAGCCGCCAAGCCCGGCGTCAAGGGCACGCTGCACAAGCCAGCCACGCCCGGCGGCGTGCGCCCGGCCGTGGGCGCGCGCCCGGGTGCTCCGGCGCCAAGCGGCCCCGGCGGTGCCGGCAAGGAAATCAAGTCGGCCAAGACGTCTTCCGCCTGGGCCGGCGATCCGGCCAAGAAGAAGGCCATCCCGACGCGCGGCGACTCCAGCGGTGGCGTGGGCCGTGGCAACTGGCGCAGCGGCCCGCGTGGCCGCCGTGGCGACAGCCGCGACCAGCGCGACGACCATGGCCAGTCGGCACCGGCCGAGGCGCGCGTCATCGAAGTGCACGTGCCCGAGACCATCACGGTTTCCGAGCTCGCGCACAAGATGTCGATCAAGGCGTCCGAGGTCATCAAGCACCTCATGAAGCTGGGCCAGATGGCCACCATGAACCAGCCGCTGGACCAGGACACGGCCATGATCGTGGTCGAGGAGATGGGCCACAAGGCCGTCGTGGCGGCACTGGACGATCCGGAAGCCTTCACCGAAGACGAAGCGCAGGGCCAGCAGGCCGAAGCGCTGCCGCGCGCACCGGTGGTCACCGTCATGGGCCACGTGGACCACGGCAAGACCTCGCTGCTGGACCGCATCCGCACCGCCAAGGTGGCCGCGGGCGAAGCCGGCGGCATCACGCAGCACATCGGCGCCTACCACGTCGACACGCCGCGCGGCATGGTGACCTTCCTGGACACCCCGGGCCACGAGGCCTTCACGGCCATGCGTGCCCGTGGGGCCCAGGCCACCGACATCGTGATCCTGGTGGTGGCGGCCGACGACGGTGTCATGCCGCAGACCAAGGAAGCCATCAAGCACGCCAAGGCGGCGGGTGTTCCGATCGTGGTCGCGATCAACAAGATCGACAAGCCCGATGCCAACAGCGAGCGCGTGCGCAGCGAACTGGTCGGCGAGCAGGTCGTGCCTGAAGAGTTCGGCGGCGATTCGCCGTTCGTCGAAGTCTCGGCCAAGACCGGCAAGAACATCGACGCGCTGCTCGAGCAGGTACTGCTGCAGGCCGAAGTGCTGGAACTGAAGGCACCGGTGGCCGTGGCCGCCAAGGGCCTGGTCATCGAAGCCAAGCTGGACAAGGGCCGCGGCCCAGTCGCCACCGTGCTGGTGCAGTCCGGCACGCTCAAGATCGGCGACGTGGTGCTGGCCGGCTCGACCTCGGGCCGCGTGCGCGCCATGATCGACGAAGACGGCCGCCCCTCCAAGGAAGCCGGCCCGTCGATCCCGGTGGAGATCCAGGGCCTGACGGAAGTGCCGCAGGCCGGCGACGAGTTCATGGTCATGGCCGACGAGCGCCGTGCCCGCGAGATCGCCACCTACCGCGCCGGCAAGTTCCGCAACACCAAGCTGGCCAAGCAGCAGGCCGCCAAGCTGGAGAACATGTTCTCCGACCTGTCGGCTGGCGAAGTCAAGGTCCTGCCCATCATCCTCAAGGCCGATGTGCAGGGTTCGCAGGAAGCGCTGGCGCAGTCGCTGCTCAAGCTGTCGACCGACGAGGTCAAGGTGCAGATGGTCTACACCGGCGTGGGCGGCATCAGCGAGTCCGACATCAACCTGGCCATCGCTTCGAAGGCCGTGGTCATCGGCTTCAACGTGCGAGCCGACGTCGGTGCGCGCAAGCTGGCCGAAGGCAACGGCGTCGACCTCAAGTACTACAGCATCATCTACGACGCCGTGGACGAGCTGAAGACTGCGATGTCCGGCATGCTGGCGCCCGAGAAGCGCGAAGAGATCATCGGCCATGCCGAGATCCGCACCGTGTTCGTGGCCACCAAGATCGGCACGATCGCCGGTTCCTACGTGCTCGACGGCGTGGTGCAGCGCAATGCCCACTTCCGCCTGCTGCGCGACAACGTGGTCATCTACACGGGCGAGGTCGAGTCGGTCCGCCGCATGAAGGACGACGTCAAGGAAGTGCGCGAAGGCTTCGAGTGCGGTATCAAGCTGCGCAACTACAACGACATCCGCGAAGGCGACCAGCTCGAGCTGTTCGAAATCAAGGAGATCGCCCGTACCCTGTAAGGGGTCGGGGAGGAGTACGCCATGCCCGCGAAGAAATCCGCAGCACCCAACCGCAGCCTGAAGGTGGCCGACCAGATCCAGCGCGATCTGACGGAGATCATCGCGCGCGAGCTCAAGGATCCGCGCGTGGGCATGGTCACCGTGCAGGCCGTCGAGGTCACGCCGGACTACGCCCATGCCAAGGTGTTCTTCACCGTGCTGGTGGGTGATCCGGCCGAGAGCGAGGCAGCGCTGAACCAGGCTGCCGGCTTCCTGCGCAACCATTTGTTCAAGCGCCTGCACATCCACACCGTGCCGACGCTGCATTTCCAGTTCGACCGCACGACCGAGCGTGCGTCGGACATGAACGCGCTGATCGCGCGTGCCGTCGCTTCGCGCTCCAAAGACGACTAGCCCATGCAAGCGCCACGCACCAGGGTGCAGCGGCGCCCTGTGCATGGGGTGTTGCTGCTTGACAAGCCGCTGGGGTTCTCCAGCAACGACGCCTTGCAGAAGGCGAAGTGGCTGCTGCGCGCCGAAAAAGCCGGCCACACCGGCACGCTGGACCCGCTGGCCACCGGCGTGCTGCCGCTGTGCTTCGGCGCGGCCACCAAGTTCAGCCAGCTGCACCTGGACGCCGACAAGACCTACGAAACCACCGTGCGCCTGGGTGTCACGACGACCACGGCCGATGCCGAGGGCGATGTCATCCAGCAGCGGCCCGTGGCATGCAGCCTGGGCCAGGTGGTTGAGGTGCTGGACCGCTTCATGGGCCCGATTGCCCAGCTGCCGCCCATGCACAGCGCGCTCAAGAAGGACGGCAAGGCGCTGTACGAGTACGCGCGCGCCGGCGTGACCGTGGAACGCCAGCCGCGCAACGTGGTCATCCACGAGCTCGAGCTGCTGGACGCGCAATTGCAGGGCGATGCGCCGCAGTTGCGCCTGCGCGTGCAGTGCTCCAAGGGGACCTACATCCGCACGCTGGGCGAAGACATCGGCGAGGCATTGGGCTGCGGCGGCCATCTGGTGGCGCTGCGCCGCGTGGCCACCGGCCCGTTCGAGGCCGCGCAGTGCATCACGCTGGCCGAACTCGAAGCCCTGCCCGAGAACGAGCGCCTGGCACGGCTGCTGCTTTGCGAAGCCCTGTTGCCACAACACACGCGCGTCACCTTGTCCGAGCAGGATGCGGGGCGCTTTTTGTCGGGCATGCGCAGGCGCGGTGCCTGGCCCGACGCCGATGCCGCCGCGGTCTTCGGCGACCAACCGCACGCCCTCCTGGGCACCGCCCATGTCAAGGCCGGGGAGCTGATCCCCTCCCGGCTGCTGAGCCCGACCGAAATCCAACAGATCCTGGAAACCCAACCATGAGCAAACAGATCCGCAACATCGCCATCATCGCCCACGTCGACCATGGCAAGACCACCATGGTCGACCAGCTGCTGCGCCAGAGCGGCACCTTCGCCGAGCACGAGAAGGTCGTCGACACCGTGATGGACAACAACGCCATCGAAAAGGAACGCGGCATCACCATCCTGGCGAAGAACTGTGCCGTGACCTGGAAGGGCACGCACATCAACATCGTCGACACCCCGGGCCACGCGGACTTCGGCGGCGAGGTGGAACGCGCGCTGTCCATGGTCGACGGCGTCGTGCTGCTGATCGACGCGCAGGAAGGCCCGATGCCGCAGACGCGCTTCGTGACCAAGAAGGCGCTGGCGCTGGGCTTGAAGCCCATCCTGGTCGTGAACAAGGTCGACAAGCCGGGCGCGCGCCCGCAGCACGTGGTGAACGCCGCGTTCGACCTGTTCGACAAGCTCGGCGCCACCGACGAGCAGTTGGACTTCCCCGTGGTCTACGCCTCGGGCATCAATGGCTGGTCCTCGCTGGAAGAGGGCGCACCGGGCGAGCAGTGGGGCACCGACATGTCGGCCCTGTTCGACACCGTGCTCCAGCATGTGCCCTCGCAGAAGGGCGACCCGGCCGGGCCGCTGCAGCTGCAGATCTCGGCGCTGGACTTCTCCACCTTCGTCGGCCGCATCGGCGTGGGCCGCATCAGCCAGGGCACGATCAAGCCCATGATGGACGTGCTCGTCATGGAAGGTCCGGACGGCAAGTCCTACAAGGGCCGCGTGAACCAGGTGCTGACCTTCCAGGGCCTGGACCGCGTGCAGGCCACCGAGGCCGGCCCTGGCGAGATCGTGCTGATCAACGGCCTGGGCGACATCGGCATCGGCGTGACCATCACCGATCCGGCCAACCCCGCGCCGCTGCCCATGCTCAAGGTCGACGAGCCCACGCTGACCATGAACTTCTGCGTCAACACCAGCCCGCTGGCCGGCCGCGAAGGCAAGTTCGTGACCAGCCGCCAGATCTGGGACCGCCTGCAGAAGGAGCTGCAGCACAACGTGGCGCTGCGCGTGAACGAGACCGACGAGGAAGGCGTGTTCGAGGTCATGGGCCGCGGCGAACTGCACCTGACCATCCTCTTGGAGAACATGCGCCGCGAAGGCTACGAGATGGCCGTTTCCAAGCCGCGCGTGGTGTTCCGCACCATCGATGGCGAGAAGCACGAGCCGATCGAGCTGGTCACGGCCGACATCGAAGACCAGCACCAGGGCGGCGTGATGCAGGCCCTGGGCGAGCGCAAGGGCGAACTCGTGAACATGGAGCCGGACGGCCGTGGCCGCGTGCGCCTGGAGTACCGCATTCCGGCGCGTGGCCTGATCGGCTTCACCAACGAGTTCCTGAACCTGACGCGCGGCTCCGGCCTCATCAGCAACATCTTCGACAGCTACGAGCCGCACAAGGGCGAGATCGGCGGCCGCAAGAACGGCGTGCTGATCTCCATGGACGACGGTGAGATCTTCACCTACGCCCTGGGCAAGCTGGACGACCGCGGCCGCATGTTCGTGCGCGCCAACGACCCGGTGTACGAAGGCATGATCGTCGGCATCCACAGCCGCGACAACGACCTCGTGGTCAACGCCACGCGCACCAAGCAGCTGACCAACTTCCGCGTCTCCGGCAAGGAAGATGCCATCAAGATCACGCCGCCCATCGACCTCACGCTGGAGTACGGCGTCGAGTTCATCGAGGACGACGAACTGGTCGAGATCACGCCCAAGAGCGTGCGCCTGCGCAAGCGCCACCTGAAGGAACACGAGCGCAAGCGCGCCAGCCGCGAAGCCTGAGCGGCGCCCTAGGGTTAACCCTTGAAACGGCCTCCGGATCTCCGGAGGCCGTTTTGCTTGCGTGTCCGGAAGGCCGGAGAAGTGGCCTGCCGACGGGCCGGAATTTCTTTGGGGATCAACGACTTGCCGCGTTGTCCAGGGTGGCACGGGCATTGCGAAGTGGTTTCTTTCCTACCTCAAAGAGACAAGCCATGGACCCTGTCGCCAAGCCCCGCCCGTTCTACCGCTCGCTGTACTTCCAGGTCATCACCGCCATCGTGATCGGTGTGTTGCTCGGGCACTTCTATCCCGACACCGGCGCCGCCATGAAACCGCTGGGCGACGGCTTCATCAAGCTGATCAAGATGATCATCGCGCCCATCATCTTCTGCACGGTGGTGGTCGGCATCGCCGGCATGGAGGACATGAAGCGCGTCGGCAAGACCGGCGGCTACGCGCTGCTGTACTTTGAGATCGTCAGCTCCATCGCGCTGGTGGTGGGCCTGGTCATCATCAACATCGTCAAGCCCGGCGCGGGCATGAACGTGGACGTGAGCCAGCTCGACACCAAGGCGATCGCGGCCTACACCCAGCCCGGCCAGATGCAGGGCACGGTGGACTTCATCCTGCACGTGATCCCGAGCACCGTGGTCGATGCCTTCGCCAAGGGCGAGATCCTGCAGGTGCTGCTGTTCTCCGTCATGTTCGGTTTCGCGCTGCACCGCTTCGGCGGCCGCGGCACGCTGGTGTTCGACTTCATCGAGAAGTTCTCGCACGTGCTGTTCGTGATCGTCGGCTACATCATGAAGGTGGCCCCCATCGGCGCCTTCGGTGCCATGGCCTTCACGATCGGCAAGTACGGTGTGGGCTCGCTGGTCCAGCTGGGCCAGCTCATGGTCACCTTCTACGCCACCTGCCTGCTGTTCGTCTTCGGCGTGCTGGGTGCCATCGCCCGCGCGCATGGCTTCTCGGTCTGGAAGTTCATCAAGTACATCAAGGAAGAGCTGCTGATCGTGCTGGGCACCTCGTCCAGCGAATCGGTGCTGCCGCGCATCATGGCCAAGCTGGAGAACCTGGGCGTGCGCAAGTCCACCGTGGGCCTGGTCGTGCCCACGGGCTACTCGTTCAACCTGGACGGCACCTCGATCTACCTGACCATGGCCGCGGTGTTCATCGCCCAGGCCACCAACACGCCGCTGGACATCACGCACCAGATCACGCTGCTGCTGGTGTTGCTGCTCACGAGCAAGGGCGCCGCCGGCGTCACGGGTTCGGGCTTCATCGTGCTGGCGGCCACGCTGTCGGCCGTGGGCCATGTGCCGGTCGCGGGCCTGGCGCTGATCCTGGGCATCGACCGCTTCATGTCCGAGGCGCGTGCGCTGACCAACCTGATCGGCAATGGTGTGGCCACCGTGGTGGTGGGCAAGTGGACCGGCGATCTGGACACCGCCCGCATGCAGGCGGTGCTCAACAACGAAACGCCGGCCGAGTCGGACAGCCCCGAGGCCGTGCTCGACGCGGTGGACCACCACATGCCCGCATCGGCGCAGGCGACGGGCAACGCGCGGGCCTGATCGCAGGGCCCGATCGCAACTTGGTGCAAGATGGGGGCAGGGCGCCGGGGCCGGCGTCCGCATCCGTCCTTTGCACCAGGAGACAAGCCATGGCAAGCAGCAAGACCGGCATCGACACCGAAGCCTTGATCGCCCAGTACGAGCAGGCCACCAACAAGCAAAGCCAGGCCCTGCGCCAGGCCGTGCACGACACCACGCTCAAGGCCTTGCAGCAGCGCGAGCTCACGCTCAAGGCGATCAAGGAGGTGGTCAAGTCCGTGACCGAGGCCGCGGCCCAGGGTGCGGCGCGCAACACCCATGGCGTGGACGTCGACGCCATGCTCGCGCAGACCGTGGCCGGTGTCGACGACGCCGTGCGCCAGGCCGTGCAGGCCAGCCAGCGCGCCTTGCAGCAGCTGCTGGACCAGGGCCTCGATGTGCGCGAGAAGCAGGTCAAGAAGGCCATGGACGACATCGAGAAGATGGAGGACATGGTGTTCCAGACCATGCGCAAGGCCACCAGCAGCGCCGCGCTGGCGCCCATGCAGGGCGCCTGGGCCCAGGCCCTGATGCTGTTCGGCCAGGGCGACAGCGCCACCGGCCAGGCCGCGAGCGAAGCCGTGGAGCAGCTGCTGGCCAAGGCCCAGGCGGCAGCGCGCGAAGGCCGCGCCTTCAACCAGCGTGCGGCCCAGGCCATGATGGACCACTACGCCACGCTGGTCAGCGGCGTGCTGATCGGCATGTCCGAGGCCATGGGCGCGGCATCGGCCAGCGCGGCCAGGCCTGCGCCCGCGCGCAAGAGCCGCTGACGGGAGCGCGATGGCGGACAGTCCGGCCCAGCCCGCCCGCCCACTGCGCCTGAACGCGCGCCTGGCGGCGCGCACCGCCACCGCCGCGCTGCTGATCGGCCTGGCCGCCTGGGCCGGCAGCTGGCTCGCCATGCGCCAGGGCCTGGCCGCGCTGGAGCAGGTGGCGGCCCAGCGGCTGGAGGTGGCGGCCACGCGCCTCGACGCACAACTGGCACGCTTCGACTTTCTGCCCTCGCTGCTGGAGACCTCGCCCGAGGTCATGCAGTTCTTCATGCATCCCGGGGACGGCCAGCGCGCCTACGGCGTCAACCTGTACCTGCAGTCGCTCAACGCCATCGCGGGTTCCGACAACCTGTATCTGGTCGACCGCAGCGGCACCGCCATCGCCGCGGCCGACTTCGCGCTGCCCGGCACGCCGTACGGGCGCGACCTGTCGTACCGTCCCTATGTGCGCGACGCGCTGGCCTCCGGCCGCGGTCACTTCTACGGCCTGGGCGTGACGACGGCGCGCGCGGGCTACTACCTGTCGTATGCGCTGCCTTCGCAGGGCGCCGCTTTGGGCCTGGCCACGGTCAAGGTCGATCTGGCCGGCATGGAGCAGGAATGGCGCCAGCTGCCAGGGCCCGTGCTCGTGGTGGACGAGCACCAGGTCGCGATCCTGTCGAGCCGGGACGACTGGCGCTGGCGTCCGCTGGTCGCGCTGACGGACGCGGCCCGCGCCGAGGCCGCCGCCGCGCGGCGCTACGGGCCCAGTTCGCTGGCGCCGCTGGGCTGGCGCGACCGCGCCGAGGGCGACGGCCAGGCCCGCCGCGTCCAGGTCGACGGCCGGCGCTGGCTGGCCAGCACGCGCCAGGTGCACCAGGGCCGCTGGCAGCTGATCCTGCTCGACGACGAGGCGGCCGTGCGTGCCAGCGCGCGCAACTGGGCCTTCAGCGCCGCACTGGCGATGGCATTGCTGCTGGCCGCCGGCGCCTTGCTGGCCGCGCGCCGCCGCGCGATCCGCCAGCACCTGGCCAGCCGCGCCGCGCTGCAGCGGGCTCACGACGCGCTGGAGCGCAAGGTGGCCGAGCGCACGGCGGCCCTGCAGGCCGCGCAGGACGAACTGGTGCACGCCGGCAAGCTCGCCGTGCTGGGCCAGCTCTCGGCCGGCCTCGTGCACGAACTCAACCAGCCGCTGGCCGCGTTGCAGACCGTCTCGGACAACGCCGACCAGCTGATCCAGCGCAACCGGCTGGACGAGGCGCGCGACAACCTGGCCCGCATTGGCCGGCTGGTGGGCCGGCTCAAGCGCCTGTCCTCGCAGCTGCGCCTGTTCGCAAGCAAACCGGCCGACATCCTTGGCAGCGTGGAATTGCTGCGCCTGGTGCAGGAGTTGCAGCAGCAGCTTGCGCCGCGCCTGCAGGAGGGCGGCATCGTGCTGTCGCTGGAGGGCCTGCCCGCCACGTTGGCCGTGGCCGGCGACGAGAGCCGCATGGAGCAGGTGCTGGCCAACCTGCTGGGCAACGCCATCGACGCGCTGCAGGGCTGGCCCGGGCCGCGCCGCATCGAAGTGGTCGCCACGGTGGCGGACGGCCGCGCCCGCGTCGCGATCCGCAACAATGGGCCTTTGATTGCAGACACCGTCCTGGCCCGCATGTTCCAGCCCTTCATCACCACCAAGCCGGCCGGCAAGGGCATGGGCCTGGGCCTCATGGTCTCGGCCCACCTCGTGCGCGAGTTCGGCGGCACGCTCAGCGCGCACAACCTGGCGCCCACCGGCGCCGAATTCGTCATCGACCTGCCGCTGCGGCGCGCCGACCTGGCATGACGGCCGGGCTGCACCCGATCCGCGTCGTCTTCGTCGAGGACGACGAGGACGTGCGCGCCGGCAGCGCCCAGGCGCTGGAACTCGCGGGCTTCGCCGTGCAGGGCTATGAGTCGGTGGAAGCCGCGCGGCCCCATGTCGCGGCCGGCATGCCGGCCGTGGTGGTCAGCGACGTGCGCCTGCCCGGCACCAGCGGCGTGGAGTGGCAGGCCGAACTGCGCCGGCTCGACGCCGAACTGCCCGTGGTGCTGATCACCGGCCACGGCGACATCGCCATGGCCGTGCAGGCCATGCGCGAGGGCGCCTACGACTTCCTCGAAAAGCCCTGCAGCTCCGAGCAGCTGGCCGCCGTGGTGCGCCGCGCCGCCGACAAGCGCCAGCTGGCGCTGGAGGTGGCCTCGCTCAAGCGCCAGCTGGAAAGCTGGCCCGGCATCCAGGCCACGCTGCTGGGCCGCTCGGCCGCCATGCAGCGCGTGCGCGCGCTGGTGCGCACGCTGGCCGCCGCGCCGGCCGACGTGGTGCTCTATGGCGAGACCGGCACCGGCAAGGACCTGGTGGCGCGCTGCCTGCACGAACACAGCGCGCGCCGCCAGGCGCACTTCGTCCCTGTCAACTGCGCCGGCCTGCCCGAGTCGCTGGTGGACAGCGAGATCTTCGGCCACGAGGCCGGCGCCTTCACGGGCGCCACGCGCCGGCGCATCGGCAAGTTCGAGCATGCGCACGGCGGCACGCTGTTCCTGGACGAGATCGAGGGCATGCCGCTGCCCGTGCAGGCCAAGCTGCTGCGCGCGCTGCAGGACCGCAGCATCGAGCGCCTGGGCTCCAACCAGTCCGTACCGGTGGACTGCCGCGTGGTCGCCGCCAGCAAGGAAGACCTGCGCGTGGCCTCCGAGCAGGGCCGCTTTCGCAGCGACCTGTACTACCGGCTCGGCGTGGCCTTCATCGCGCTGCCGCCGCTGCGCGAGCGGCGCGAGGACATCCCGCTGCTGTTCGAGCACTTCGTGCTGCAGGCCGCGCGCCGCTACGAATTGCCGGCGCCGCTGGTCACGCCCGAGATCCTCACGGTGTTGATGGCCCACCGCTGGCCCGGCAACGTGCGCGAGCTGCGCAACGTGGCCGACCGCTACGTGCTGGGCCTCATGGACGAGGAGCAGGCGCGGCTGCTGGGCGAGGGCGCGCCCGCGAGCAGCCTGCCCGAGCAGCTCGAGCAGATCGAGCGCGTGCTGGTGTCCGAAGGCCTGCGCCGCGCGCATGGCGACGTGGGCGCCACGGCCAGCGCGCTGGGCATCGCCAAGCAGACGCTGTACGACAAGCTCAAGCGGCTGCGCCTGGACGCAGCCGCCTACCGCGCGGCCGAGTGAGCGCTGTCAGGCGTACTTGCCGGTCAGTCCGCCATCGACCACCAGCTCCGTGCCGGTCACGTAGGCGGCCGCGTCCGACAGCAGGAAAGCGCAGGCATGGGCCACGTCCCAGGCCGTGCCCATGCGCTGCATGGGCACCTGGCGCGCGCGGGCCGCGCGCGCTTCGTCCAGGCTGCTGTCCGAGAACATCTTCGCCACGGTGCCCGCGATGCGCGGCGTGTCGATCAGCCCGGGCACCACGGTGTTGGCGCGGATGCCCTGGCCCGCGTACTGCTGCGCCACCATGCGCGTGAACTGCGTGACGGCCGCCTTGGTCACGCTGTAGCCCAGGTGCGGGTAGCCCACGTAGCGCATGCCGGCCACCGAGGAGATGGCCACCAGCGCGCCGCGCCCGCGCGCGGCCATGGCCGGCAAGACCTGCCGCGCGCACAGCAGCAGGCTGCGCACGTTGACGGCGTGGATGCGGTCGAAGTCCTCGGCGCTGGTCTCCATCGGGCCGCCGGTCTTGCCGATGCCCACGTTGTGGTGCAGCGCATCGACGGGGCCGAAGCGGTCGCGTGCGGCCGCGAACAGGCGCGCCACGTCGGCCTCGACCGCCACGTCGCCGACCAGGGTCTCGGCCTCGCCACCCTCGGCGCGGATCAGCGCCGTGGTCTCGGCCGCGGAGTCGGCGTCGCGGTCGGCCACGCAGACGCGCGCACCCAGGCGCGCATAGGTCACGCACGAGGCGCGGCCGATGCTCCAGCCCGGGCCGGCCGAGCCGCCACCGGCGACGAAGACCACGCGGCCCGTCAGGTCCAGGGGCAGGGCTGCCGTCATGCCGCGGCGCCCGGCGCCTTGCCCACGAAGGGGATGGCGTGCTCCACCGTGTCCCAGATGAAGCGGCCCGAGGGGCTTTGCTGCTCCTCGACGATGTGGGCCACGAGGCCGGCCGCGCGCGAGACCACGGCGAAGCCGCGCATCACGTTGGTCGGCACGCCGATCTCGCCCAGCAGCGCGGCCACGGCGCCGGTCGCGTTGATGGTGATGGGCCGGCCGGCGACCTCGTCGACGGCTTGGGACAGGGTCTCCAGCGCGCGGATGCGGTCGCCCTTCAATTCAGGCTCGGCGCGGCCCAGCTCCAGCAGCTTGTAGGCGCGCGGGTCCACCGGCTTGTGCAGGTGGTGGCCGAAGCCCGGCACGGCGCCCTTGATCTCCTTGTAGTGGCGGGCGATCTGCAGCGCCTCGGCACCCGGGTCGGCCGCGGCGGCGATGCGTTCGAGCAGCGGCGCGCAGTTCTCCATGGTGCCGACGAAGGAGCTGCCCACGGCCAGCAGGCCCGCGGCCACGGCGCCCTGCAGGTTCTCGGGCGCACTCATGTAGATCAGGCGCGTGGCGATCGCGCTGGGCGTGAGGCCGTGCTCCATGAGCACGATCAGCACCACGTCGCAGATGCGCATGTCCACCGGGCGCGGCGGGCGCTGCAGGATCTGCATGAGCATGACCTCGGTGAAGCTGCGTTGGCCCATCAGGTCTTCGACGAGGTTGGCGTCGCCGTAGTGCAGGCTGGTCAGCGTGTGCGTGCACAAACGGGTCTCGGGGGTCTTGGTCTTCATGCGTGTCTCCTTGGAAATCAATCAATCGGCTGCCAGCGCAAGTTCGCGCACGGCGTTCTTGAGCACCTTGCCGACCGGCGAACGCGGCAGGCTGGCATGGAAATGGACGCGCTTGGGCGTGGCCACCGGGCCCAGCCGTTCGCGCACGAAGGCGGTCAGTTCGGCCTCGCTCGCCTGCTGGTCCGGGCGCAGCTGCACGGCGGCATGCACGGCCTCGCCCCATTTGTCGTCGGGCACGCCGAACACGGCGCACTCGTGCACGGCCGGGTGCTGGCCCAGCGCGTTCTCCACCTCGATCGGGTAGACGTTGAAGCCGCCCGTGATGACCATGTCCTTGAGCCGGTCCTTGAGGTAGAGCATGCCGCGTGCGTCGATGAGGCCGCGGTCGCCCGTGTGCAGCCAGCCGTCCACGATGGTCTCGGCGGTCTTCTCCGGCAGGCGCCAGTAGCCGCTCATGACGAGGTCGCCGCGCGCGACCACCTCGCCCACTTCCCCGCTGGGCAGCAGGCGGCCGTCCGGCGCCATGATGGCCACGTCGCTGAACCAGGCCGTGCGGCCGACCGAGGCCCAGTTGGCCTCGTCTTCGAAATCCTCGGGCTGCAGCACGGTCAGGATCTGCGGCGCCTCGGTCTGGCCGTAGGTCGTGGCCAGCACCGGGCCGAAGAAGGCGCGCACCTCGCGGATCTTCTCGGGTGGCATGGGCGCGCCGCCGTAGATCAGCCGGCGCAGCCGCGGGAAGTCGGCGCGGCTGGCACCGGGCTGGGCCATCAGCATGTAGACGAGCGTGGGCGGCATGAAGGCCACGGTGCCGCCGCGTTCGCGGAAGGCGGCGCGCACGGCCGCGGCGCCGCTGCCCTCCAGCAGCACATGGCAGCCGCCCTGGGCCAGGATGGGCAACAGGTAGGTGGAGGTGCCGTGCGTGACCGGCGCGGCCAGCACGTAGCGCTCGTCCTCGGTGAAACCCCAGCAGTGGATCTGGTTGGCGATGTTGGCCATCCAGGCGCGGTAGGGCTGCATCACGCCCTTGGGCGCGCCGGTGGTGCCGCCTGTGAACTTGATGGCCTGGATGGCGTCGTCGGGCAGATCGATGGTGGGAAGCGGCGCGCCCGCGTGGCGCGCCAGCAGGGTGGCCACGGTGTCGCCGCCGGCCGGGGCCTGGTCGGTCCACAGGCGCTGGCCGGGCGCGCCGTCGAGCAGGGCGGCGCAGTCGGCGTCCAGCACCAGGATGCTGGGCTCGGTCGCGTCCACCAGGCGGCGCAGCTCGGGCCGCGTGCTCTTGGGGTTCAGCGGCACCCACACCTTGCCGCAGGCCAGCACGGCCAGCAGCGCGGTGATGTGGGCCACGCTGTTGTGTGCGCAGATGCCCACGCGGCTCTGCGGCGCGGGGTCGATGGCGGTGAATGCGGCAGCCAGCGCGCGCACGCGTTCGGCCAGTTCGGCGTAGCGCAGGCTGCCCTCGGGGGCGTCGATGGCGGTGCGCGCAGGCCAGCGGGTGGCGGCACGCCAGAAGAAGTCGATCGGGTACATGGGGTTCTCAGTGGCGGTGGGAACGGGTCATTCGGCCGAGGCGCCCGAGGCCTTGACCACGGCCTGCCAGCGCGTGATCTCGGCCTCGGCGAAGGCGCGCATCTGCTCCGGCGTGCCCGGGGCCGGGCTGGCCGCCAGATCCTGCAGGCGCTTCTTCACCTCGGGCGTGTCCAGCGTCTGGTTCAGCGCCTTGTTGAGCTGGGCGATGACGGGCGCCGGCGTGCCCGCCGGTGCGGCGAGGCCGAACCAGGACTGCACGTCCAGGCCCGGGAAGCCCGACTCGGCCAGCGTCGGCACGTCGGGCAGCATGGGCAGACGCTGGGCGCTGGTCACGGCGATGGCGCGCAGCTTGCCGGACTGCACATGTGGCAGCGAGGAGGGTGCGTTGTCGAACATGGACTGCACCTGGCCACCCAGCAGGTCGGCCACGGCCGGCGCGCTGCCGCGGTAGGGCACGTGCAGCATGTTGAGCCCGGTCTGCATCTTGAACATCTCGCCCGACAGGTGGATGGACGAGCCGCTGCCCGAGGAGGCGAAGGTGATGCCGTTCTTCTCGGCCTTGGCGAAGCGCTGGTAGTCGGCCACCGTCTTCACGGGCAGGGACGGGTGCACGACCAGGATGTTCGGGATCTTGGCCATCAGCCCGATGGGCGCGAAGTCCTTGCGCGGGTCGTAGCCCAGCTTGCCGTACAGCGAGGCGTTGATGGTGTTGGCGATGGTGTAGACGTAGAGCGTGTAGCCATCCGCCGGCGCGCGCGCCACGAGTTCGGCGCCCACGTTGCTGTTGGCGCCCGTGCGGTTGTCCACGATGACCGGCTGGCCCAGCAACTCGCCCATCTTCTGGCCGACCAGCCGCGTGACCACGTCGGTGGCGCCGCCGGCCGCGTAGCCGACCACCAGGCGCACGGGCTTGGCGGGCCAGCTTTCGGCGTAGGCGGGCAAGGCGCTCGCACACGCCAGGCTGGCGACAAGGGCCAGCAGGCGGCGGCGGCAAGGGTGGTGGTCGGTCATGTCGTCTCCTGGTTGGGGTGGTGTGGCCGGGGCTGCGGCACACTGCGCGGCATCGCTCCCGACCGCCGGAATTCTTCGCCATGGCCCGCTCCAGCACGAACCAGAACGTCCACTCTGCGGACGATTCGTCCCTTGACGCCGGCGGCGCCCGCGCGCTGCGGCGCGGGCTGCAGTTGCTGGATGCGCTGCTCGATGCCGGCCCCGAAGGCCTGCGCGTGGTCGAGCTGTGCCGTGCCTGCGCGCTCGAACGGGCGACCGTGCACCGCCTGCTGGCCACGCTGCAGGCGGCCGGCTACGTGGCCACGGCGGGACGCTTCCGTTACGCGCCAGGGCCACGGCTGGGCCGCGCCGCTGCCGCCACGGGCCAGCCCAACATGGCAGTGCGGCTGCAACCGGTGCTGGCCCGGGTCAGCGCGGCCTTCGGCGACGCCGCCTTCGCCATCGTGCGCGACGGCCCGCATTCGCACTGCATCGCGCGCGAGGTCGGCACGCACCCGGTGCAGGTGCTCGTGATCCAGGTCGGCACGCGCCAGCCCCTGGGGGTCGGGGCCGCCGGGCTGGCGCTGCTGTCGGCGCTGCCGGATGCCCAGGTGCAGCAGATCGTGGCGGCCAACGCGCCGCAGCTCCCGGCCTACGGCGGCATGACGGCCGAGCGCATGCACCTCTTGGTGCGGGCCACGCGCGAGCGCGGCTGGTCGGTGATCGGCAACCACGCCACGCGCAACGTGCTGGCCGTGGGCATGGCGGTGCGCGACGCACGTGGCGAGCCGGTGGCTGCGATCAGCCTGGCCAGCACGCTGGCGCGCATGCCGCGCGAGCGCCAGCAACTGGTGGCGCGCACCATGCGCGAGGCGCTGGCGCCGCTGGCCGTGTGAGCCGGTCGCTCAGGCCGTGGCCATCGACACCATGTGGCCGCTGCGCGGATCGCCCGCGCCGGCCAGCAGCTGCAGGTACAGCGCCTGCGTGGCCGCGGCGCCCTGGTGGTGTTGCGGCACCAGCCAGGGCCGGACCGGGGCGCCCACGCGGACCAGCAGCGCCTGCCAGGCCTGCGCTTGGCGCGCGTTGAAGCCCTGGCGGCCCCAGTCCTGCGTGCGCTTCCTGATCTGCGCGGGTGCGAAGAACGGCACGGCGGGCGGCCCCGGCAGCTGCACGTCCATGCCCAGCTGTGCGAGGTGGGTGGCGCCCACCGTGCAGCTGTGGCGCAGCTGCGCGAAGCGCGCGTGCACGGCCTGCCGCAAGGCGCTGTTGCCGGAGAAGTCCACGTACACGCAGGCGGTCTCGGCCGGCAGCGCGTCGAGTGCATCGTAGGCCAGCACGCGGTCGTAGCAGCCGAGGCTGGTGCAGAACGCCATGTTCGCGGGCGAGGTCAGGCCGACCACCGTGAGGCCGGCGCGCTGCGCCAGCTGGAACGCGCAGCCGAAGGCCGTCTTGCTCGACGCGCTGGACAGCAGCACGGTGCCGGCACCGAAGAAGCCCTGGTCGGCCAGGAAGTCGTCGATCAGCCAGGAGGTGATGAACAGCGGCCGCAGCAGGGCCTGCAGGTCCTCGCTGCCGGCGGTGTAGAGCGGGTCGGCCGCGCAGCGGCTGTAGTGGTTGTAGACCGGGTGCAGCGGCACGCGGTGCGGGGCCGCGTCGACGAAGCTGTCGGGCCGCAGCCGCTGCGGCTGCAGCACGGCCTGGTCCGCCATCGGCCACAAGCCGTACAGGCGCTCGCCGACCGCCACACCGGGCAGCGCGGACTGGACCACCGTGGCGAAGCCCCAGGCCGGCACGATGCCCCAGCCGGCCTCGCCGCTCGGGAAGAACTCCCAGTAGCGCAGGGACTGGCCCAGCGCGGCATAGGTCAGGTTGTTGGACGTCAGCGCGAACGGTCCGATGCGCACGCGGATCTGCCCCGCGGCGAGCGCGGCGTCCGGCAGGGTCTGCAGCCGGGTCTGGTCCAGGGCGTCCTGGCGGATGAGCAGGGTGGTGGGCATGGTGGCCTCCTTCAAGCATCGACGAAACACCTTAGCCCTGCGGCATGACGGACGGCATCGCCTGCGCGGCGCGGCTGTCACACCGGTGACGCGCGCCTTGGCGCTGGCCAGCGCGCACAGGCCGCACAATCGCCGCCCATCGGAGACAAGACAAACACGGTCCATGCATCTCACACACACACGCGCGCTGTTCCTGATGGTGCTGGTCACACTGATGTGGTCGATCGCCGGCGTCGTCACGCGGCAGCTGCAGGCGGCCGAGGGCTTCGAGGTCACCTTCTGGCGCAGCTTCTTCACGCTGGTGGCGCTGGCCGTGCTGCTGCCGCTGCTGCAGGGCCGCACGCTGTGGGCGCGCATGCGCGCCGCGGGCTGGGCGCTGTGGATCTCGGGCCTGTGCTGGAGCGTGATGTTCACGGCCTTCATGCTCGCGCTGACGCTGACCAGCGTGGCCAACGTGCTCGTGACCATGGCGCTGGGGCCGCTGTTCACGGCGCTGGTGGCGCGCTTCGCGCTGGGCCACCGGCTGGCGCCGCGCACCTGGGGCGCCATCGTGCTGGCCGGCATCGGCATCGCCTGGATGTACGGCACGCAGCTCGGTGGGGGCAGCGGGGTGCTGACCGGAACGCTGGTCGCGCTGTGCGTGCCCGTGGCCGCCGCCGTGAACTGGACCGTGGTGCAGCGCAGCCATGCGGCCGGCCGCGACCTCGACCTGGTGCCGGCCGTGCTCGTGGGTGCGCTGCTGTCGTCGCTGACCACGCTGCCGGCGGCGCTGCCGCTCACCGCCACGCCGCACGACATCGGTCTGCTGGCCCTGCTGGGCGTGGTGCAGCTGGCCATCCCCTGCGTGCTGGCGGTGCGCTGTGCGCGTGTGCTGGCCGCGCCGGAGGTCTCGCTGCTGGCGCTGCTGGAGGTGATTTTCGGCATCGCGCTGGCCTGGCTGGGCGCGGGCGAGCAGCCCGGGCCGTCGGTGCTGGTGGGGGGCTCGCTGGTGATCGTGGCCCTGGTCGGCAACGAGCTGCTGGGCTGGCGGGCGCGGCACTGAGCGGCAGGCGTATGCTCGCGGCCATGCTGTGCCCGCACGTCCTGCACCCTGTCCGCCTGGCGGCGGCCTGCTTCGGCCTGGTCGCCGCGACGCTGGCGGCACCGGACGCCGAGGCCTCACAGTCGCTGCGCTGCAACGGCCAACTCGTGGGCAAAGGCGACTCGCCCGTGGCGCTGCTGCACAAGTGCGGCGACCCGGTGTACCGCCAGCCAGTCTGCGTGTCCATGCTGCAGCTGGGCTGGATCGTCACGCCCTACCGCGGCGACGGCCCCGGCGCCGTGCTGGCCAACCAGTGCGTGCCCATGGAGGAGTGGACCTACGACCGCGGCCCCGGCAACTTCCTGGGCATCGTGCGCCTGTACAACGGCGCCATCGAATCGGTGCGCGACGGCGCGCGCCTGCGTTAGCCGAAGCGCGCCAGCAGCGCCGCCACCCAGACCCCGCCGCAGAACAGCAGGGCCAGCAGCACCGCCGCGCTGCCCAGGTCCTTGGCGCGCTTGGACAGCGCATGCCACTGCGGGCCGACGCGGTCGATGGCCGACTCCACGGCCGTGTTGAGCAGCTCCACCACCATCACCGCGACCACGCTGCCGACCAGCAGCGCCACCTCGACCCAGCCGCGGCCCAGCCAGAAGGCCAGCGGCAGCAGCACCAGCGCGAGCTGGGCTTCGAGCCGGAAGGCCTTCTCGGCCCAGCCGGCGCGCAGGCCCTCGAACGAATGGCGCAGCGCATGCCACAGGCGCACGAGGCCGTGGCGCCGCTTGTGCGGGTTGTCGAACGTGGGATCGGACGGGGTGGGGCGGTCTTGGGTCACGGTGGGGAAGTGTTGTGGCCGGGCGTGCTGCCCAGCGTGAGGGTGTCGCAGCGCCAGCCGTCGGCGTCCGGCCCGGTGGTGCCGAAGCCGCCACCGTGCACGGCGGCCACGCGCCGCACGACCTGGTGGCCCAGCCCCAGGCCCAGCACGGCGCCGCCGCGGCGGTGATCGCCCGGGCGCAGCAGGCTGGCGGCGTTGTCGCGCACCTGCAGCGTGGGTGGATCGGCCAGCACCCGGATCTCCACGGCGGTGCCGGGCGGCGTGTGGCCCAGCGCGTTGGCGATCAGGTTGCGCAGCGCGATCTCCAGCAGCACGGGGTGGCCGTTGGCCGTGCACTCGGCCGGCGCGTCCACCGCCAGCTCGTGGGCGCTCTCGAACGCGTCCTGGGCCTGTTCGGCCGCGATCCGGCGCGCCAGCGCCGCGAGGTCCAGCGGCTGCGCGGTTTCGGCCAGCTGGGCCCGGCTGGCCCGGGCCAGGGCCAGCAGGTCGTCCATGATGGCCGCGGTGCGCGCGGCGTCGGTTTCGACCTGCGCCACCGCGGCCTGGCGCTCCTCGGCTGTCAGCGTGCCGTGCAGCGAGGTGGCGTGCAGGCGCAGCGAGGCCAGCGGCGTACGCAGCTCGTGCGCGAAGGTGTCGGCCAGCTCGCGCTCGTGCGCCAGCGCGGTCTGGTAGCGTGTGCCCAGCGTCTCGATGGCCGCCACCATGGCCTGGAACTCGGCGTGCGGCGGTGCCTGCAGCCTGCCGGCCTGGTGGATGTCCATGGCACGCACACGCGCGCTCAGGTCCAGCAGCGGCCGCAGGCCGCGCCGCACGGCCAGCGTGAGCACCAGCGTGACGATGGGCAGCAGCCACAGGCCGGGTGTGGCGACCTGCTCGGCGATGTCCTCGGCCAGGTCGTCGCGCTCCTGCACGCTCAGCAGCACGGCGACCTTGCGCGCCTGGCCCACGTCGTCACTGCGCACGAAGACGCGCCAGGCCTGGGCCGGCTGGCCCAGCTGCAGCGTGGCGAATCCCTCGGGCGTCTCGAAGGCCAGCAGGGGCGCCGGGCCGGTGCGGGTGAGCAGCTTGCCGCTCTCGTCCCAGATGGCCACGCTCAGCGACTGCTGGTAGTCGTGCGCTTTCAGGTTCGGCGCCACGCCCAGGGTGGCAGCATCGGGGCGCTGCTCCTCGAAGGCCGTGCCGGACTGCGCCAGCAGCAGCGAGGCCACGCTGGCCAGGTGGCCGTCGGTCAGCTCGTCGGACTCTTCCACGCCGGTGTGGTAGCCGACCAGCATGAACACCGTCCAGACCGCGACCAGCGCGCCCAGCGTCCAGGCCAGCAGCTGGCGCTGCAGCGAGGGCCGGCCCGTCACCGGCGTGCTTCCTCGGGCACGAAGTAGCCGACGCCGCGCATGGTCTGGATCAGGCCGTCGCCGAGCTTGCGGCGCAGATGGTGCACGTGGACCTCGATGGCGTTGCTCTCCAGCGCCTGGTCGAAGTTGTACAGGCTGGCTTCGATCTGCTGGCGCGACAGCACGCGCGGGCTGGCCTGCAGCAGCGTGAGCAACACGCCGAACTCGCGCGTGGACAGCTCCACGACGCGGCCGTCCTGGCGCACCTGGCGCGCCGCCGGGTCCACTTCGAGCGTGCCGCGGCGCAGCAGCGGCTGCGGCCGGCCGGCCGCGCGGCGGCACACGGCGCGCAGCCGCGCCGCGAGTTCGTGCGCGTCGAAGGGCTTGCTCAGGTAGTCGTCGGCCCCCATGTCCAGGCCCGTGATGCGCGAGGCCACCTGGTCGCGCGCGGTCATGATGAGCACGGGCGTGGCCGGGTCGGGCAGGGCGTTCGGCACCGCCTGGCGCAGGCGCTGCAACAGCGTGGCGCCGTCGCCGTCGGGCAGGCCCAGGTCGAGCAGCACCGCGTCGAAGGCTTCCACGCGCAGCGCCGACCAGGCGGCCTCCAGGCCGTCCACGCAATCGACCGCCCAGCCATGCTGGCCCAGCGTCAGGCGCAGGCCCTGGGCGATGCCCGGATCGTCTTCCACCACAAGAACACGCATGGCCGCCATTGTGCCGAGCGCTCTTAAGGGTTCCTTAAGTGAGGCGCCCGAAGCTCGCCGGCATGCAAGATCGACAAGGACTCCGAGGACCGGGCACCGTGGTGCTGGCCCTGCTCGCGCTGCCGCTGCTGTGGGACGCCGGCGGCTGGGACATGGCGCTGGCCGAGCACATGGGCGGCCCGACCGGCTTCGCGCTGAAGGGCAATTGGTGGCTGACCCATGTGCTGCACGACCGGGCGCGCCAGCTGGCCTGGGCGCTGGGCCTGCTGCTGTGCCTGGGCGTGGCCTGGCCGGTCGGACCGCTGCGCCGGATGCCCTTTGCGCGGCGGCTGCAGCTGGCGCTGTCGGGCCTGCTGGCCACGGGCATGGTCGCGCTGGTCAAGTCGGGCAGCCACACCAGCTGCCCCTGGGACCTCGCGGCCTTCGGCGGCGTGGCCCGCTACCAGTCGCACTGGCTGGGCTGGCTGCAGGCGGACGGCGGGGCCGGGCGCTGCTTTCCGGCCGGCCATGCCAGCGCCGGCTTCGCCTTCGTCGCGGGCTGGTTCGCGCTGCGGCGCGACCTGCCGCGCCTGGCCACGCTCTGGCTGGTGCTGGCCGTCGTCGCCGGCCTGGTGCTGGGCCTGGCGCAGCAGCTGCGCGGCGCCCACTTCATGAGCCACACGCTGTGGACAGCCTGGATCTGCGCCGCCGTGGGCTGGGCGGTCGACTTTGCTTTCGCGCACATGCGCATGAACCTCCAAGGAGCCGCCGCATGATGCGCCGCCCGATGTCCCCGCTCTGGCTGGTGCTGGCCGCCAGCCTCTGGATGACCCTGGTGGGCAACGGTGCGCTGTGGCAGCGCCTGTCCGGGTTGAACCTGCTCGCGGGCGGCCGGGGCCTGGCCTTCGGCGTCGCGCTGTGGCTGGCCATCTGGGCGTTGCTGGCCGCGCTGCTGGGCCTGTTCGCCTGGCGGCCCACGCTCAAGCCGCTGCTCGTGGTGCTGCTGTTCAGCACGGCGCTGGCGCGGCACTTCATGGGCAGCTACGGCGTGCTGATCGACCCCGGCATGCTGGTCAACGCCATGCAGACCGACTGGCGCGAAGCCGGTGCACTGCTGAACTGGCAACTGCTGGCCGGCGTGCTGGTGCTGGCCGCGCTGCCGGCCTGGCTCGTCTGGCGCCAGCCCGTGGCCTATGGCGGCATGCGCCGCCAGCTCTGGCGCAACCCGGCGTTCTCGCTGGCGGCGCTGCTGGCACTGGCGGCACTGGTGTTGGCCATGTTCCAGCCGCTCGCTTCGGCCAGCCGCAACAACAAGGACCTGCGCTACCTCGTCAACCCGGTGTCCAGCGTGGTCTCGGTCGTGCGGCTGGCGGCGCGGCCGTTCCAGCACGAGGCCGGTCCGCTGCAGCCACTGGCCGAAGACGCCCGGCTGGCCTTGTCCACGCCCGCTGGCGGCACGGCACGGCCGCGCCTTTTGCTGCTGGTGCTGGGCGAGACCGCGCGCAGCGACCATTTCAGCCTGAACGGCTATGCGCGGCCGACCTCGCCGGCGCTGGAGCGCGAGAACGTGCTGAGCTTTCGCAACGCCTGGTCCTGCGGCACCAGCACGGCCGAGTCGCTGCCCTGCATGTTCTCGCACCTGACGCGCGAGGAGTACCTGCGCCGCGATGGCAACTACGAGAACCTGCTCGACGTGCTGCAGCGCGCCGGACTGGCCGTGCTGTGGCTGGACAACCAGTCCGGCTGCAAGGGCGTGTGCGACCGCGTGCCCAACGACGCCATGGACCAGGGCGCCAGGAGCCCGCTGTGCAGCGGCGGCGAGTGCCTGGACGGCGTCATGCTGGAGCAGCTGGAAGCGCGCCTGGCGACGCTGGACCCGGCACGCCGCGCGCGCGGCACCGTCGTCGTGCTGCACCAGATGGGCAGCCACGGCCCGGCCTATGCAAAGCGCTCGCCGGCCTCGGCCAAGCGCTTCCTGCCCGAATGCACGAGCAATGCACTGCAGGACTGCGACCCGCAGCAGCTGCGCAATGCCTACGACAACTCCATCGCCTACACCGACCAGTTCCTGGGCGAAGCCATCGCCTGGCTGCGGCGCAACCCCACGGGCACCGACAACGCGTTGATGTACGTGTCCGACCACGGTGAATCGCTGGGCGAGAAGAACCTGTACCTGCACGGCATGCCCTATGCCATCGCGCCCGATGTGCAAAAGCACGTGCCCTGGATCACCTGGCTGTCGCCCGGCTTCGCGCAGGCCACGGCGCTGTCGGACAGCTGCCTGCGCGGCCGTGCCGACGAGAAGGTCTCGCACGACGATTACTTCCATTCCGTGCTGGGTCTGATGGACGTCTCCACGCGCATCTACCGCATCGCGCAGGACGCCTACGCCCCCTGCCGGCAGGACGCCACCTGGGCTGGCCGGCTGCCGCGCCAGGCCGCAGCCCTGGCCGGTGCGCCGACAGCCGGTTCCTGATCCGCCCTGTGCGGCGTGCCCGTGGTGTGGAACTTGCGGTGCTCGCCGCATGCTCCAACGCCTGTCCCTGTTCCACAAATTCGCCATCCTCGCGCTGATCGGCGTGCTCATGTGCCTGTTGCCGGCCTGGCTCTACACGCGCGGCGCGCTGCAGACGCTGGCGCAGGCCCGCCATGAAGCCCGCGGCGCCGCGCCGCTGGCCGCGCTCCACCAGGCCGTGCAGGGAATGCAGGTGCACCGTGGCCTGTCGGCCAGCATGCTGAGCGGCAACGAGGTGCTGGCGGCGCGCCGCCCGGCCGCGCGCGACGCGGTGGCCAAGGCGCTGGAGGCCGCGGACGCGCGCTTCGCCGAAGCCGAGGTGCCGGCCGCGGAACGCCAGGCCTGGACCCAGCTGCGCCAGAGCTGGCAGCAGCTGGAGTCCGAGGTGGCCGCGCGCAGCCTGCAGGCGCCGCAGAGCACGGCCCGGCACACCGCACTGATCGGCACCACCATGCGCGTCGGCGAGGAACTGCTGCAGAGCTTCCGGCTCACGGTGGAGCCGGAGCCGGCGCTGCAGGCGCTGATCCAGGCCGCGCTCGTGCAATCGCCCATGCTGGGCGAAAAGCTGGGCGTGATGCGGGCCCAGGGCGCGTCCTTCCTCGCGCGCGGCGAGCTGCCGCCGCCGGGCCGTGCGCTGCTGCAGTCGCTGCGCGAGCGCGCGCTGGAGCTGCAGGGCGAAGCCTTCCGCAACATCGCGCGTGCCAGCGCCGCCGACCCCGCGCTGCGGCAAGCGCTGGAGGCGCCTGCGCGCCAGCAGAGCGAGCGCATCGCCGCCACGCTGCAACTGGCGGAGCGCGAACTGCTGCAGGTCGCCACGCTCACCTTGCCCGGTCAGGCCTATTTCGACGACTTCACGCGAACCATCGACGGCCTGTACGAACTCAACGCGCTGGCCATGGCCAGCCTGGATGCGGCCCTGCAGCAGCGCATCGTGGACCAGCGCCGCGCGTTGCTGTGGACCGGCCTGGCTCTGGGCCTGGCCCTGCTGCTCGCGGGCGGCCTGATGGCTGCGTTCGTGCGCTCCATCACACGGCCGCTGGCGCAGGCCGTGGCGCTGGCGGGTGCCGTGGCGCAGGGCGACCTGGCCGGCCCGGGGATTGCGCATGGCACGGACGAGGTCGGCCGCCTGATCGCCGCACTGCTGCGCATGCGCGAACAGCTGACGCAGGTGGTGCTGCGTGTGCGCGGCAATGCCGACGGCGTGGCCACCGCCAGCGCCGAGATCGCGCAGGGCAACAACGACCTGTCGGCACGCACCGAGAGCCAGGCCAGCGCGCTGCAGCAGACGGCGGCCTCGATGGAGCAGATGACGGCCGCGGTGCGCCAGAACGCCGACACGGCGCGCCAGGCCAGTGCGCTTGCCGCCAGCGCCAGCGGCGTGGCCGAGCAGGGCGGCGCGGTGGTCGCGCAGATGGTGCAGACCATGCAGGGCATCCATGCCGCCTCGGGCCGGATCGCCGACATCATCGGCGTGATCGACGCCATCGCGTTCCAGACGAACATCCTGGCGCTCAACGCGGCGGTGGAGGCCGCGCGCGCCGGCGAGCACGGCCGCGGCTTCGCCGTCGTGGCCAGCGAGGTGCGCGTCCTGGCCAAGCGCAGCGCCGACGCGGCCAAGGAGATCAAGGCCCTGATCACCGACAGCGTGCAGGGCGTGGACGCCGGCAACGCGCTGGCCGGCCGGGCCGGCACGACCATGCAGGAGTTGCTGGCCGCCGTGCGCCGCGTGTCCGACCTGATCGGCGCGATCAGCGCCGCCAGCCAGGAGCAGTCGCAGGGCGTGGCCCAGGTCGGCGAGGCCGTCACGCAGATGGACCAGACCACGCAGCAGAACGCCGCGCTGGTCGAGCAGATGGCAGCGGCCGCGGGCAGCCTGCGCAGCCAGGCGGGCGAACTGGTCGAGGGCGTGGCGGTGTTCCGCACGCAGGGCGCGCGGAACGATGCCTGGCGGCTGGAGGCGGCCTGACTGGCCTGGCCGGAGGAAGAACGCTCTCACGCAGCCCGCAGGGCCGGCACGCCGGTGAAAGGCCCCTGCGTGTGGGCTGCCGACAGCCCGAGCATCAGGTCCAGGTTCTGCACGGCCGCGCCCGCCGCACCCTTGCCCAGGTTGTCGAACACCGCGGCCAGCAACACCTGGCCGGTGCGCTCCTGTCCGAACACCGCGAGCCGGATGCGGTTGCTGCCGTTGAGCGCCCGCGGGTCGAGCCGCTGCGCATCGACGTCCCCGCCCAGCGGCTGCAGCGCGATGCAGGGCTGGCCCGCGTAGCGCATGGCAAGCGCGGCATGCAGGTGCGCCGCGGTCACGCCCGCGGGCAGCAGGCGCTGGTGCAGCGCGATCGTGAGCACGATGCCTTGCCGGTAGTGGCCGTAGGCCGGCACGAACGCGGGGGCATGCGCCAGGCCGGCGTGCTGCTGGATCTCGGGCACGTGCTTGTGCTGCAGGCCCAGGCCGTAGACCTGCAAGGGCGGCGCGCTGGCTGCAGCGGCGCCTTCGTGCGCCTCCAGCCCGGCCCGGCCTTGGCCCGAGTAGCCCGAGATGGCGTGGATGGCCAGCGGATGGTCGGCCGGCACCAGGTCGGCCTCGACCAGGGGCTTGAGCAGGAGCAGTGCGCCGGTCGGGTAGCAGCCGGGGTTGCTGACCCGCGCGGCAGCGGCGATGCGCGCGGCCTGCGCCGGCTCCAGCTCGGGCAGGCCGTAGACCCAGCCGGGCGCCGTGCGGTGGGCCGAACTGGCATCGATCACGCGCACGCCGGGACGGCGCACCAGGGCCAGGGCCCCGCGCGCGGCGTCATCCGGCAGGCACAGCAAGGCCAGGTCGCAGTCGTTCAAGGCCTCGGCGCGGTGGGCCGTGCTCTTGCGGTGTTCGGGCGGCAACTGCAGCACGCGCAGGTCGGTCCGGCCGGACAGCCATTGGCGCACCTGCAGGCCGGTCGTGCCTTGGTCGCCATCGATGAAAACGAGAGGGGTCATGGAGTGCTCCAACAGGGATCGGAGCGCATCGTGCCGCGCCTGGCGCATGCAGGCCAGTTGAATCTGACAAACTTGCGATTCACCATTCCTGAATCACCCAGCGACCACGGGGCCTGCTCCATGCGCGAACTCAATCTCGACCGGCTGCGCACGCTGCTGACGGTGGCCGACCTCGGCTCCTTCGCCGCCGCCGCCAAGGCGCTGCACCTGGCACCGCCCACGGTGACGCTGCACGTCGCGCAGCTCGAGGCCCGGCTCGGCGCGCGGCTGCTGCACCGTGCGTCCTCGGGCGTGACGGCCACGTCCGCCGGCAGCCTGTTGATCGACAAGGCCCGGCGGCTGCTGGTCGAAGCCGATGAGCTGCTGCAGGCCGTGCAGGCCCAGATCGCCGCGCGCGGCGGCCGTGTGCGCCTGGGCGCCTCCACCGGCGCGCTGGCGCACCTGCTGCCGCAGGCACTGCAGGCCCTGTCGGCCCGGCATCCGGACATCGATGTACAGGTCGCGGTGGTGACCAGCGTGGAGGCACTCGCGCGGCTGGCGGCCGGCAGCCTGGACATCGGCATCGTCGCGCTGCCGCAGCCCGCGCAACGGGGCCTGCGCGTGCGGGCCTGGCGCCAGGATCCCGTGCTGGCCTTCGTTCCCGCGGACTGGAATCCGCCGCGGCAGGTGACGCCCGCCTGGCTCGCGGCCCGGCCCCTGATCGCCAACGACCGCGGCACCCGGCTGTCGCGCCAGACCGCCGAGTGGTTCGCAGCGGCCGGGGAGCGGCCGCAGGCGCGCATCGAACTGAACTACAACGACGCGATGAAGAGCCTGGTGGCGGCCGGCTACGGCGCCGCGCTGTTGCCGCACGAGGCCGGCGCGCCGCTGCCCGATGCACGCATCAACATGCGGCCGTTGCGGCCGGCGCTGTCGCGTGCGCTGGGCATCGCGCACCGGGCCAGGCTGGACGACGGGCCGACGGAGGTGACGCTGCGGGCCTTGCTGGAGATGCCGACGCACTGACGCGCAGCACAAAAAAAGCGCAAGGCCCGTTGCCGGGCCTTGCGCGTCGGGGCGGGGCTGTGCAAGGGCCCCGGAGCGTTACAGCGCGCCGTCGCCCAGCACGATGCCTTCGCGGCGCGGGTCCACGCCGCCTTGCAGCACCCACTTGCCGTCCTTCTGAACGCGCATCACGGTGGAGATGCCGCTGGACTGGGCGCCGGTGCTGACCGTGTGGCCCATGGCGCGCAGGCCGGCGACGAGCGCCGAGGTGTCCAGCGTCGTGTTGGCGCCATCGACGTTGGTCGTCGGGCTGTTGGCTGCACCGAAGTCGACCATCGAGGTGGCCTGCTGCGCGTCCAGGCCCCAGTCGAGCGCACCGACCACGGTCTTCAGCACGTACTGGATGATGGTGCCGCCGCCGGGAGAACCGGTGGCCATCACGAATTCGCCGGGCTCGGCGCCGCGGAACACCAGCGTGGGTGCCATCGTGCTGCGGGGGCGCTTGCCCGGTGCGACACGGTTGGCGATCGGCGTACCGGTGCTGTCCGCCGGCTGGGCCGAGAAGTCGGTCAACTGGTTGGTCAGCAGGAAGCCGTTGGTCATGTGGAACGAGCCCATCGACGACTCGACCGTGGAGGTGACCGAAGCCACGTTGCCATAGGCATCGACGATGGAGAAGTGCGTGGTGCCGGCTTCCTGCGAGGTGTCGCGGCCCAGCGGCACATCACCCAGGTTGCCGGCCTGTGCCGTGCCCATGCTCTTGGTCATGTCGATCAGCGCGGCGCGGCTCTTCAGGTAGTTCTTGTCGAGCATGGTCGCCAGGCCGCTGCCAGGCAGCGGGATGTAATCCGTGTCGGCCACGTACTTGTCGCGGTCGGCGTAGGCCAGGCGCGATGCTTCGCTGACCAGGTGCACGCCCATCACGCTGGGCACACCGCCTTCGTTCGACGGGTTGGTCGGCGGGTAGAACGACAGCGGGAAGTTCTCCAGGATGCCCAGGGCCTGCGTGATCGCGATGCCGCCGGAGGACGGTGGCGCCATCGAGCAGATGTAGTAGGTGCTGCGGTAGGTGGTGCAGGCCGGTTCGCGCTTCTTGGGCTTGTAGCCGGACAGATCGGCCAAGGTCATGAGGCCTGGGGTGATCGGCGTGCGGGCGGTGTCGTCACCGACGCTCTGGCCGACCTTGGCCACGATGGCCTTGGCGATGTCGCCGGTGTGCAGCGCGTCGGCGCCCTGTGCGGCAATGGCCTTCAGCGTGTCGGCGTACGGCTGGTTCTTGGCGGTGTCGCCGGCCTGCTTCGGCGTGCCGTCGGCATTGAAGTAGGCGGTCACGGCGTTGGCATCCAGCCGCAGGCTGGCGGCGCTGCCGCCGATCGCCGCACCCATGCGCGCCGGAATGATGTAGCCGTTGGTCGCCAGGTCGATGCCTTCGTCGAACAACTGGTTCCACTTGAGCTTGCCATGTTCCTTGTGCGCCATTTCCATCATGCGCATCACGCCCGGCACGCCGATCGAGCGGCCGCTGCGGCGTGCGGAAGGAACGGGTGCGGCAGAGGCGGGGTCGGCCTGGTCCTGGCGCGCCAGGTAGTAGCCGGTCGCTGCGGCGGGGGCCGTCTCGCGGCCGTCGTAGGCGGTGACCTTCTTGCTGGCCGCGTCGTAGTACATCATGAACGCGCTGCCCGCGATGGTGCTGGACTGCGGCTCGACCAGGCCCAGCACGGCCTGCACGGCGATCGCCGCATCGGCCGCCGTTCCGCCGGCCTTCAGCACTTCACAACCGGCCTTGGTTGCCAGGGGCGTATTGGCAACGACCATGTAGCTGCTGGAGTGCTTGGCCTTGTAGCCCAGGCGGTATCCGGAAGCAGCCTCTGGCGCAGCCGGGTCGCCAGCAACCCCGGAGCCCACGACGACGGACGCGCCGCTGCTGGACAGCACGGAGCAGCTGTCGGCCTTGGTGTCGACGATCAGGTCATCGCCATCGCTACCGCCACAGGCAACGACAGTGAGCGCAATGGCAATGGGGGTGGCGATCCAGAGAGGGGTGCGTGTTTTGAATTTCATTTGAAAGGGGTGGACCTCGGAACGGGGAAGCTGTGCACCAAGGCTGGGCACAGGGCGACGTGGGAAGCAGCTACTGTGCCAGCGGCGTTTCTGTTTCGGCCATTGCGGCAAACCAGCAATTTGTTGCTATGTGTTACAGACGTTCTGCTTTCACTTCCGCGCCGGCAAGCGCACCACTCCCGTCGCCAGCGCCGTCCCGCACAGGATCACCACGCCACACCCCAGCATCGCCGGCGTCAGCGCCTCGCCCAGCAGCAGCGTGCCGTACAGCACGCCGAACACCGGCACCACGAAGGTCACGGTCAGCGTGCGGGCCGGTCCCACGTTCGCGATCAGCCGGAAGAACAGGATGTAGGCCAGCGCCGTGCACAGCACGCCGACGGCGAGCAGGCTTGCGAGGGCCGTGAGGCTGGGCGCCTGGCCGGGCCACAGCCACAGCGCCGGAAGCGCCAGGCCCAGCGTGGCGCCCAGCTGGCTGCCGGCGGCCAGCACCAGCGGCTTGACCTCGCCCAGGTAGCGCTTGGTGAAGGTGGCGGCCAGCGCATAGCAGACGCAGGCCAGCAGGCAGGCCAGCACCGCCCAGCCGGTGGCAGCCGCGCCGGCCTTGGGTGTGAAGCTGGCCTTGTTCCAGGCCAGCAGCGCCACGCCCACGAATCCCAGCGCCAGGCCGAGGCTGCGCGAGGCGCCGGGCCGCTCGCGCAGCCAGGCCCAGGCCACGACCGCGCCGAACAGCGGCACGGTGGCGTTCAGGATGGCCGACAGGCCGGTGGAGATCGACAGCACCGCGTACGAGTACAGCGCGAACGGAATGCCGGAGTTGAGCAGGCCGACGAACAGCACGAGCCGGTGGTGGCGCACGAACTCGGGCAGCAGGCCGCGCCGCCACAGCAGCGGCAGCAGGCACAGCGCCGCGATGCCCACGCGCGCGGCGGCCGTCGGCAGCGGGCCCAGTTCCATCGCGGCATTGCGCATGAACAGGAAGGAGGCGCCCCACAGCGCCGAGAGCAGGAAAAAGTCGCCGAGCCAGGCGCTGCGCGGCTGGCTCATGCGGCCAGCTCCAGCAACGCGCTCTCGCGCCGCAACAACGCGCTCTTGCGCGGCAGCCCGCCGGCATAGCCCGTCAGCGCACCGGCGTGGCCCAGCACGCGGTGGCAGGGCACGATCACGCTGATCGGATTGCGGCCCACGGCCGCGCCCACGGCGCGCACCGCGGCCGGGCGCGCGAGCCGGTGCGCGAGCGCGCCGTAGCTGCAGGTGGCGCCGGGCGCGATCGCCAGCAAGGCCTGCCAGACCGCGCGCTGGAAGGCGGTGCCGCCTGACAGGTCCAGCGGCAGCGCGAAGCGCTCGCGCGCCCCGGCGAAGTAGGCCAGCAGCTGCTCCTGCGCGGCCAGCAGCACCGGGTGCTGCGTGGCCCGGGGCCAGGCATCGGGCGTGGGCTGGTGGCGCTGGCCGTCGAACCAGGCGCCGTTCAGGCCCGCCTCGGAAGCGGACAGCACCATGGCGCCCAGTGGCGTGTCGATGCGGGTGTGGACGGTGGACGGATGGAATTGCATGCTCACTCCTTGGGCGTCTTCTTGGTGGGGCGCGCCGGCAGCAGCGCCCAGGCGCGCAGCACGGCATAGCTGCGCCAGGGTTTCCAGGGTTCGGACGCAGCCTCGGCCGCACGCGCGGGCTGCGGCGCATCGCGCACGCCCAGCGCGTTGTGCAGCGCCACGTCGCCGGCCGGGAAGGCGTCGGGCCAGCGCAGCGCGCGCATGGCGATGTACTGCGCCGTCCAGTCGCCGATGCCTGGCAGGGCCTTGAGCGCGGCGATGGCGGCCGGCACGTCGCCGCCGGGCTGCAGGTTCAGCCCACCGGCCACGGCTTGGGACAGCGCCACGATGGCGGCCTGGCGCTGGCGCACGATGCCCAGGCCGCCCAGGGCGTCGCCGGCGGCATCGCCGAGATCGGCCAGCGCCTGCGGCGCGGGGAACAGGTGGGTGAGGCCGGGTTCCGGCGTGGCGATGGGCTGGCCAAAGCGCGTGACCAGGCGGCTGGCCAGCGTGCGCGCGGCCGCCACCGTGATCTGCTGGCCCAGCACGGCGCGCACGGCCAGCTCGTAGCCGTCCATGCAGCCGGGCACGCGCAGGCCGGCGCCATCCGGAAAGCGGCCGCCCAGCACGGCGTGGATGGCCTCGGGGTCGGCGTCCAGGTCGAGCAGCACGCGCACGCGCCGGATCACCAGCGGCAGCATGGCACGCAGGCTGTCGGACACGCGCAGCAGCAGCTGGTGGCGCTCGGGCGCGAAGGCCATGTGCAGCCAGCCCTCGTGCCGCTGCCCGCCGGCCTGCAAGGCCAGCGTGCGCGCGATGCCGGGGGCCGCGGCATCGGGGCCGGCCACCGTCTCCATGCCCGGGATCTGCCGCGCCGCGAAGAAGGCCAGCATGGCCTGCCAGTCGTAGGGCGGGCGGTAGCCCAGCCGCACCTGGCTGCCCTGGCCTTCGCGCTGGCCGCCGGCGCGGCGCAGGGCGGCCGGGTTGAGCCCGTAGTGCGCGACGAAAGCCGCATTGAAGCGGCGCAGGCTGTGGAAGCCGCTGGCCTGGGCCACCTGGGCGACGGGCAGGTCGGTGTCGGCCAGCAACTGCTTGGCCGCGAGCAGCCGGCGCGTCTGCAGGTACTGCAGCGGCGACACGCCGAACTGCGCCTCGAAGATGCGGCGCACGTGCCGGTCGGACACGCCGAGCCGCTCGGCCAGCGCCTGCACCGTGGGGCCGGCCTCGGGCCAGGCGTCGGGCGCGTCCAGCAGCCGCGCGGCCTGTTGCGCGAGGATGCTCGACGCGTCCTGCGTGGACCAGGGCAGCGCCTGCGGCGCCAGTTCGGGCCGGCAGCGCAGGCAGGGCCGAAAGCCTGCCCGCTCGGCCTGGGCGGCGTGCTCGAAGAAGCGGCAGTTCTCGCGCCGCGGCGTCTTCACGCTGCACACCGGCCGGCAGTAGATGCCGGTGCTGGTCACGCCGGTGAAGAAGCGGCCGTCGAAGCGCGCGTCGCGGGCCACCAGCGCGCGGTAGCGGGCGGTGTCGAGCGGGTCGCCGGGGGAGGGGGTGGACGGGGCCATGGCCGGGATCATAGGGGGCGGGCGCTCACTCGACTCGCCGTTTTCGGACATGTGCCTCGACAGGGACCGACAGCGCCGCGGGAAGCCGGCCGACAGCCGAGGTGGCGGCGCGGCGGCACCATGGCGGCCGAAGGAAGGATGCCTGCCATGACCACCGACAACCACTATTGCGTGACCGCCGTGCGCTACCAGAACCAGCAACTGACCGCCGTGCAGCTCGGGCATGGCGACGGCAGCGGTCCCTGGCAGCAGGAGCCGCATGCGGTCACGGTCGACCAGGTGGTCGCCCGCATCGACGCGGGCGACCGGGTCCACGCCTTGCTGCGCGATGGTGCGCAGGTGACGCTCGGCCCGCGCCTGAAGGTCCTGGAGGGTGGGGGCGGCGGCCGCTCGCTGGCCCTGGACAACAGCCCCAGCGACTGCCTGGAGCTGGCCGACCTGGAGCGCTTCTGACCATGCAGCGCAAGCCCCTGAACCATGTGCAGTACCTGGCCGAACTGAACCAGCGGCTGTGGGCCGATCCGGAGTTCTCCGAGGGCATGGCCTTCCGGATCTACCCCGACGGCAAGATCGCGGGCCATTTGCGCGATGCCTGCGACGTGGGCAGCTGCTGCATTCCTGCGGTGTTCGCCCGCATCGAGCAGTCCGTGGCGCGCGAGTTCACGCTCGCGGCGCCGGCGGTGGCACCGCCCGTCGCCGAAAGCATGCTGGCATAGCGGGCGCCACGCGCCGCCGGGCGCCTAGACTCGGGGCCTTCGCTTCGCTCGCCAAGGAGACCCGCATGTACAAGCAGATCCTGGTTCCCGTGGATGGCTCGCAGACCGCCCTGGCCGCGCTGCGCCATGCCGTGGAACTGGCCCGCGCATTCCAGGCCGAACTGTTCGTCGTCCACGTGATCGACATCTACCCCTTTTTGGGCATGGCCACGGACACCGCCGTGGGCCAGGCCGAGTACCTGTCTGCCGCCAACGCCAATGCCGAAGGTGCATTGCGCGCGGCGGTGGCCGTGGTCGAGGCCGCCGGCGTGCCCTGCGAGTCGGCCACCATCGAAGGCCATGCGGCCGAAGAAGGCATCCTGCAGGCGGCCGGCACCTGCGGCGCCGATCTCATCGTGATGGGCTCGCACGGCCGGCGCGGCATCGAGAAGCTGCTGCTGGGCAGCGTCACGCAGCGGGTGCTGCAGAACGCGCGTGTGCCGGTGATGGTGGTGCGCGGCAGCGAGGCCTGACACCGCGGGCCGGGCCAGCGGCCGTGGCACCATCGGCGCCCCACCACCTGCCAGAGGAGCGCCATGTCCGCCGATGTCACCCTGCATGCCACCCTGGGCGCCACGCCCTACGCTGTCGAATTCCGCGACGAGGCCGGCCACCGCTGGAGCGGCGACGAGCCCGCGGTGCAGGGCGGCGGCGACACCGGCCCCACGCCGCACGCGCTGCTGCTGTCCAGCCTGGGCGCCTGCACGGCCATCACGCTGAAGATGTTCGCGGCGCGCAAGCAGTGGCCGCTGGAGGGCGTCGAGGTCGCCCTGACACTGCGTGCCGCCACGCCGGCCTCGCCCGGCACCGACATCGCGCGCAGCATCACGCTGCAGGGCCCGCTCGATGCGGCCCAGCGCGAGCGCCTGCTGGCCGTGGCCAATGCCTGCCCGATCCACAAGGTGCTGACGGGCGAGGTGCGCATCGCGACGGCGCTGGCCTAGCCGGTCCCGGGCCGCCCGGGAGTGCGCCACTAGCCCGCAGCGGCCTGCGCCAGTTCCCCCGCCACGGCCACGACCAGCTCGCGCAGCCAGCGGTGCGCAGGATCGTCGCGGTAGCGCACATGCCAGGCCATCTGCACCGGAAAGCTGCCCAGGTCCACGGGCGCGGGAAGCACCTTGAGCCGCGCGTCGCCGGCCAGGCGGCGGCAGATCTGGCGCGGCAGCGTGGCGCAGTAGTCGGTCACGGCCACGAGCTCGGGGATGGCCAGAAAGTGCGTCACCGAGACCGCCACCTCGCGCTTGAGCTGCGCACGCTCGAGCCTCTGGAACAGCCCGGCGCGCAGCCGGCCCGGCGGCAGCATGTTCACGTGCTTGAGCCGCTCGTACTGTCGGCGCGTGATGCGCGCGCCGACCTCGGGGTGGTCGGCCCGCACCACGCAGGCCAGGCCGTCGTCCATGAGGTGCTGCACGACCAGGTTGTCGGGCGGGTCGGTGATGCGGCCGAACACCATGGCGGTGGCGCCCGAGACCACGCCGGTCTCGGCCAGGTCGGCGCCGTAGGGCGTGAGTCGCAGCCGGATGCCGGGCGCCAGCGCGCGCAGCCGCGCCACCAGCGCGGGCACCAGCACGTACTCCACATAGCTGTTCGGCGCGATGGTGACCAGGCGCTGCGCGCTGGCCGGGTCGAAGGCCTGTTGGCCGCGCACCAGGCCGTCGACCGTGGCCAGCGCCTCGGCGATGGCCGGGGCCAGTTCTTCGGCCTTGGGCGTGGGCTGCATGCCGTAACGCTCGCGGATGAACAAGGGGTCCTGCAGCAGCGCGCGCAGCCGCGTGAGCGCGTTCGACAGCGCCGGCTGCGTGATGCCCAGGCGCTCGGCCGCGCGTGTCACGCTGCGCTCTTCCATGAGGGCCAGGAAGACGGGCAGCAGGTTCAGGTCGTAGCGCATCCAGATATGTTGCTTGAAGAATATCTGGAATTCAACGAATAAATTGGATGAATGTGCTACGGCGCTCCAAACTTCGCTCCATCCCATTTCAACGGAGCTGCACCATGACCACCGACACCCTGTTCACCCCCACCCGCCTGGGCGCCATCGCCGTGAAGAACCGCATCGCCATGGCCCCGCTGACGCGCTCGCGCGCCGGCATGGACGGCGTGCCCTCGCCGCTGGCCGCCCGCTACTACGCCCAGCGTGCCTCGGCCGGCCTGCTGATCGCCGAGGCCACCAACATCTCGCGCCAGGCGCGCGGCTATGCCTTCACGCCCGGGCTGTACACCGACGCACAGGTGGCCGGCTGGAAGCAGGTGACCGAGGCCGTGCACGCGGCCGGCGGCCGCATCGTGGTGCAGCTGTGGCACGTGGGCCGCATGTCGCACACCAGCCTGCAGGAAGACGGCGCCGCGCCCGTGGCGCCCTCGGCCTTGCAGGCCGGCGGCAAGGTCTTCACCGAAGCCGGCTTCGAGACACCCTCGGCGCCGCGCGCGCTCGAACTGCACGAGATCGCCGCCATCGTCGAGGACTACCGCCAGGCCGCCGTGCGTGCCAAGGCGGCCGGCTTCGACGGCGTGGAGGTGCACGCCGCCAACGGCTACCTGCTCGAGCAGTTCCTGCGCGACAGCACCAACCGGCGTACCGACCGCTACGGCGGCTCCATCGAGAACCGTGCCCGCCTCACGCTGGAAGTGGTCGAGGCGGTGGCCGGCGTGTGGGGCGCGGACCGCGTGGGCCTGCGCCTGTCGCCGCTGTCCACCGCCATCGGCGAGACGCCGCTGGACAGCCAGCCGCAGCAGACGCACGGCTACCTCGCCAGCCGCCTTGGCGCACTGGGCATGGCCTACCTGCATGTGGTGGAAGGCCAGATGCATGCCGAAGATGGCACCAGCCGCTTCGACAACGCGGCCCTGCGCCAGGCCTTCGGCGGCGCCTACATCGCCAACAACGGCTACGACCGCGAGCGCGCCATCGCCGCCACGGCCTCGGGCCATGCCGACATGGTGGCCTTCGGCCGCGATTACATCGGCAACCCGGATCTGGTGGAACGGCTGCAGCACGGCCTGCCGCTGTTCAACGCCCCGGCCGCGGGGTACTTCGGCGGCGGCGCCGAGGGCTATACCGAGTTCAGCGTGGCCCAGGCCGCGTGAAGCGCCCCCATTCCCTGGAGAACACCATGGCACTCAAGGACCTTCTGCCCGGCCCGCTGGGCTTCGGCACCGCCCCGCTGGGCAACATGTTCCGCGCCATCCCCGAGGCCGAGGCGCGCGCCACCGTGGACGCGGCCTGGGACGACGGCATCCGCTACTTCGACAACGCGCCGTTCTACGGCGCGGGCCTCGCGGAGATCCGCATGGGCGAAGCGCTGGCCGGGCGGCCGCGCGGCGAGTACGTGGTCAGCACCAAGGTGGGCCGTCTGGTGCTCGACGAGCTGGAGAACGTGGCCGCGCGCGACCAGGGCGAGAAAGGCGGCGTGTTCCTGCACGGCCGGCCGAACCGCGTCGTCAATGACTACTCCGAGGACGCCACGCTGCGCTCCATCGAGGACAGCTTGAAGCGCCTGAAGACCGACCGCATCGAGATCGCCTGGGTGCACGACGTTGCGCAGGACTTCTACGGCGACGAATGGCTCAGCGTGTTCGAGACCGCGCGCAAGGGCGCCTTCAAGGCCCTGGACCGGCTGCGCGACGAGGGCGTCATCCAGGCCTGGGGCCTGGGCGTGAACCGCGTCGAGCCGATCGAGTTGCTGCTGGAGCTGCAGGGCCCGCGGCCGGACGGCTTCCTGCTCGCGGGCCGCTACACGCTGCTGGACCACGGCCGCGCGCTGCAGCGCGTGATGCCCAGGGTGGCCGAGCGCGGCCTGTCCATCGTGGTCGGCGGGCCCTACAGTTCGGGCGCGCTGGTCGGTGGGCCGAACTTCGAGTACGCGCCGGCCACGCCCGCCATTCTCGCCAAGGTCGCCGCGATCAAGGCCGTCGCCGACCGCCATGGCGTGTCCATGAAGGCGGCGGGCCTGCAGTTCGCGCTGGCCCATCCGGCCGTGGCCGCGGTGATCCCGGGCGCGAGCCGGCCCGAGCGCATCGCCGAGGACCGCGCTGCGCTGCAACTGGCCGTGCCGGTGGATTTCTGGCGTGCGCTGCGTGCGGGTGGGCTGGTGCATGCCGATGCGCCGCTGCCGTCGGGCGCCTGACGCCTCAGGGTGGCGTGCGGCTCGGCGGCTTGTCCCGACCTGCTGTGGACATCCCTGGGGACAGCGGCTGGACGGCGCCGCCAAAGCAAGGCCCCATGCGGCCCGGCGCTGCGCTGCCTCTTTTTCGAGCAGCGACCGGCGGCCGGCCGGACAGCGTGCTGTCCCACACACGCGGATGCCGACGGCGAGTAGTCTGCCGCTCTGCAGGCGGAAGAGCCCGCCGTCCACCCGATCTCTCAAGGAGCAGCGCATGACCCGATCCAGACAGCACACCGAGGCGGAGCCCGCCGCAGCCACGCCCGGCGCGGACGCGCCGGCGCAGCAGCAACAGCAGCAGGGCGTGCCCGCCGATGCGTCGCGCGAGCAACGCATCCGCGAGGCCGCCTATGCTGCCGCCGAGCGCCGCGGCTTCGCGCCTGGCCACGAGGTCGACGACTGGCTCGAAGCCGAGCGGCAGACGGGCGCGTCGGCGCCGTAGCCTCCCGCAGCGAGGGCGCGCCGGGCGGCAGGCCGCAGCCGCCTCGCGCAGCTCAATGGAGCTTGAAAAAGCCGTGCCGCTCAGCCAGCAGCGTGAGGATGCGGCGCGGGTCGGACACGAAGTGCCTGCCGTTCACGGTCTGCGCATCCGCCGGCGGTGGCAGGCCGTCGCCGAAGATCAGCACGGGCAGGCTCTGGTGGTCGGCATCGAGCGCGGCCACCACGGCGGCGCGCGGCCGGGTGAAGGCCACACGCTCCACGTCCAGCTGCGCGCCGCGCGTCGGGTCGGTGGACAGCAGGCCCTCGATGGGCAGGCAGTCGATGCAGACGAACTGCTCGCCCGGGTACTTGGCGTCGCTGAAGCCGGGCTGCAGCAGGATCAGGCGGTCGTTGGCCATGGCGTGCGCCTCAGCGGTTGGGCTGCGGCGTGGTGCGCAGGTAGGGCCGCACGGCGGTGTAGCCCTTGGGGAAGCGCTCGGCCAGCTCCTGGGGGTCCTGCAGGCTGGGCAGGATGACCACGTCGTCGCCATCCTTCCAGTTGGCCGGCGTGGCGACCTTGTGGCTGTCGGTCAGCTGCAGCGAGTCGATCACACGCAGGATCTCGTCGAAGTTGCGACCGGTGCTGGCCGGGTAGGTGATGGTGGCGCGCACCACCTTCTTCGGGTCGATGATGAACACGCTGCGCACGGTCGCCGTGGCCGAGGCGTTGGGGTGGATCAGGTCGTAGAGTTCGGACACCTTGCGATCGGCATCGGCCAGGATCGGGAACTGCACCGAGGTCTTCTGCGTCTCGTCGATGTCGGCGATCCACTGCCGGTGCTTGTCGACCGGGTCGACGCTGATGGCGATGGGCTTGACGCCGCGCCTGGCGAACTCGCCCGACAGCGCGGCGGTCTTGCCGAGTTCGGTGGTGCACACCGGTGTGAAGTCGGCCGGGTGCGAGAACAGCACGACCCAGTCGTTGCCGGCCCAGTGATGGAACTGGATGGTGCCCAGGCTGGATTGCTGTTCGAAGTCGGGGGCGGTGTCGCCCAATCGAAGGGTGGCCAAGGGGGATGCTCCTGAAGATGGGGAATCCATTCTGGGGAGCGGGGCGGCGGTGGCCAACGAAGCTTTGTTTGGATGCTTAGCTGCGGCGCGCATATGGCGGGGAGAGCGCGCGCGGCCGTTGCGGACGCGCGCCGTCAAGGCCGTTTACTTGCCGCAGCTGCCCGGTTGTGCCAAGCCTAGCTTGACCACATCGTCCTTGGCTTGCTCTTCCGGGATTTGTTCCAGGTCGGCCCCGCCCACGAACGCGCCAAGCTTGATGTACTGGCGGATAAAGTAGTTCTTGCCAGCTTCCATGAACACTTCCAGGGCGTTGGGCGAGAACTCCGATTCCGTTTCGATCTTGTGCTTCTGGCCGCCTTCGACCTGCGTATAGAAGAACACATCGGATGCGCTCTCGCCCAGGCACTTGCCATCCACCCAAATGTCCTTCTTGAGTGCCTTGCCGACGAAGCTGTTGCGGTAAACGTAGAGCCCGGAGTTGCCGGCGCTCGGGGCATTGAACTGCTTGGCCTTGTCGGATGCCTCCTTGCTGGCCATGTTGACGGAAGCGCATCCTGTCAACGCCAGGGCGGACAGTGCAAGCACGGTGATGTTGTGGTTGATCTTCATTGTGTGGATCTTGTGAAGGCCCATGGGCTGTGGGCAGCCCGATGGCGAGCCGTCTCGTTTGCTGCATCGCGTGGTGCGTGAGCGGGCGCGATTGTGCACGTTGTTTCGACACGTAACTGCACAGAACGCCTGGAGGATTCGACCCGCCCGCCATTCTGATCAAGCTGTCCAAAAGACCGCCGGGGCAACGAGGTATGCGGTGGGGGTCATTGGTGTCGCGGGGACCCCGCCTCGTGCCTTCGGAAGAAGCGAGCGCCATGTCCGCGCTGCGACGCGCGCGCCAGCGAAGAACGGGAGGCGTTGAACCGGAGCGCACACGTGGTGGTGTTCGATCCGGCATCCGTCGATGCCGGCCGCCGCGCGTGCCGCCAGCGTTGCCTACGAGCGTCCAGCCTGCGATGCAAGCGTGCCCAGCACACTCAAGGCCAACAGCACGCCACCGGCCCGCAGCAGCCGCACGATGCGCGTGGGCGCATAGGTCAGCGTGAGCACCACGGCCAGCGCCGCCACCGTCATCGCGCCGAACCAGAACACCCAGCCCTGGGCGCTGCCGTAGCCCGCGATGGCGGCCCACAGCGACAGCGCCAGGCCGAGCGCCCCACCCAGCTGCATCCAGCGCCGCAGCGCCACCGACGGCGTGTTGCCGCGGCCTTTGTAGTCCTCGTAGTGTCGGTCCATCGCCAGGCTCAGCGCCGAGAAGCCCGTCAGCGCGGCCGAGAAGGCCAGCAGCGTCTTCATCGGCCGGCTCTCGCGGTCTCGAGCCGCGGCTCGACCGCCAGCACGCTGGCCTCGGCCTTGGCAGCCGCCGCGCGCGGCTTGGCGGCCGGCTTGCGCTTGCCCACGTACCACGCGGCCGCCAGCAGGCCCGCGCCCAGCGCGAACGCGGTCAGGTCGAATCCGGCGATGCGCCATTCGCCTGCCGGCAGGCTCGCGAGCAGGCCCATGCCGCCGCTCAAAGGGTTCAGCACCGGTAGCAGCGCGAACAGCAGGCCGCCCAGCGCCAGCTGGACCTGCCACATGCGCCTGGCCGGCCAGGCCAGGCCGGCCACGGCCGCCAGGCCCCAGGCCCAGAAGAAGCAGGCGATCTCGGTGGCGGGGCGCTCCGCGATGCCCACGGGCACGAAGCGGTTGGCCCAGAAGAACACGGCCATGGCCAGCGGCAGGCCGGCAATGGCGCCCAGGTTGAGGCCATCGACCAGGCCCAGGCCGAAGCCCACGCGGCCGCCCTTGGCGAGCGCCTTGGCGTATTTCTGGCGCTCCTTGACGGACCACAGCAGCAGGCCCGTTGCCACCATCACGCAGCCGGCCACGCCCGAGGCGAAGAACAGCCAGCGCAGGAGCGGGTGCGCGAAGCGGCCGATGTGCAGGCCGTAGAGCACGCCGCGCGTGTCCGAGGCCGGCGCGATGTCCTCGCCGGCACGGCCCAGCAGCTGGCCGCTGGCGCCATCGAAGGTGACCGAGCTCTGGTTGGCCGAGAGCTTGCCACTCTCCTGCCGGTACAGCGTCACGCGGGCCGTGGCGTCACCGGGGTTGCTGATGACGACGCGGCTGACGGCCGCGCCATGCCAGGCCGTGCTGGCCTCGCGCATGAGGGCGTCCACGGGCACCAGCGGCGCCGCCACGCCGGCGGGCTTCTGGTTGCTGAAACCCGCGGACGAGGGGAAGACCTCCGCGATGAAGGCCTGGCGGTCGTTCTTGTAGACGGCCTCCTGGCCCCAGGGCATGTACAGGAACATCAGCGTGACCAGCCCGGTGTAGGTGATCATGAGGTGGTAGGGCAGGGCCAGCACGGCGGTGGCGTTGTGCGCATCGAGCCAGGAGCGCTGGCCCTTCTTCGGCCGGAAGGTGAAGAAGTCCTTGAAGATGCGCTTGTGCGTGACGATGCCGCTGACGATGGCCACCAGCATGAACATGGCGCAGCAGCCCACGATCCAGCGGCCCCAGATCGCCGACATGTAGTGCAGGTCGAAGTGCAGGCGGTAGAAGAAGTCGCCGCCGCGCGTCTCGCGCGGGGCCGCCACGGGCCGGCCCGTCGCCGGATCCAGCGTGGCCGATGCGAAGCGGGCACGGCGCGGGCGCTCGTCCGCGCGCGGCGCGGAGGCGGCCGTGGCCGGCGGCGGCACCGTCCATCCCGTGCGCAGCAGTGGCTCGCGCTCGCTGGGCAGCTCGATGGTCCAGCGCGGGCTGCCGGCCGCCTTGTCCTGCAGATGCTGCAGCGCCAATGCCACGGCTTGTTCGGGTACGGCCGGCGGGGCCGCGGTGCCCGCGTGCAGCTCGGGCTTCATCCACAGGCTGATCTCGTCGCGGAAGTAGGCCGAGGTGCCGGCGGCGAACACCATGAACAGCACCCAGCCGACCAAGAGGCCCGACCAGGTGTGCAGCCAGGCCATGGATTGGCGAAAGCCTTCCTTCATGCCGCGGCTCCCGCGCGTTGCGCCAGCCACAGGCCGCTGGCCAGCAGCAGCGCGGGCAGGGCCAGGCCGCCCCAGGCGCGCCAGGCGCTGCGCGCCGCGAAGGCCCACAGCACGGCGCAGGTATAGACGACGAAAGAGGCCAATGTGCCCGTGATCACCGCCTCGGCGCGGTGCAGCGGCAGGTACAGCGCCACGGCCGTGGCGGCCAGGGCCGACAGCGCGTAGCCGCCGCCGACGGCGGCCAGGGCACGCGAGGCCACCGCGAGGCGGTAGCGCGCGCCGATCTTTTCCTTCGACATCCCTCGTCTTCCTTCGGCCTCGGTCGGGCCGGATGGGCCCGGCACGGCGGGCTGGCGGGGAACAGGTTTCCCCGGAAGCGGGCGATGTTAAATGAAAACTACTCGCAACTGAGGGGTTGCGCTGGTAAAGATACTGCTCACACCGCGTCGGTCAGCACCACGCGGTTGCGTCCGCCGTGCTTGGCCTCGTACAGCGCGCGGTCGGCCGCTTGCAGCAGGTGGTCCAGGCTGGCGTTGGCCGGCTGGCTCACGCTGGCGCCGATGCTGACCGTGAACCCGGTGGTGCGGCCCTGGCCGAGGTCCACGGCGGCCTCGGCGCAGGCCTGGCGCACGCGCTCGGCGACCTCGCGCGTGCGCGCGGGGTCGGCATCGGGCAGCAGCACGGCGAACTCCTCGCCGCCCAGCCGCCCGAGCAGCAGGGGCCCTTCGGGCAGGCGGTCGGCGACGAGGTTGGCTGCCAGGATGATGACCTGGTCGCCCACGGCATGGCCGTAGGTATCGTTCACGCTTTTGAAGCGGTCGATGTCCAGCACCAGCAGACCCACGCTGCGGCGTGCCGCGCGGGCGCTCCGCAGTGCCTTGCCGGCCTGTTCGGCAAAGGCGCGGCGGTTCATGGTGCCGGTCATCGGGTCGTGCTCGGCCATGTGACGCAGCTGCGCCATCAGGATGCGGTTGGCGGCCATGGCACTGGCCACGGCCAGCGGCGAGATGGCGATCAGCGTCACGCCCAGGCGCACCGACATCAGCATGGCCGGTGATTCGATCTGCACCGCGGTGTCGAGCACGCCCTTGGAGATCGCCACCAGCGTCCAGGCGGTGGTCAGCAGGGACAGCACCGCGGTGGGAAAGACGCCATAGCGCATGCCGCACCACAGCAGTGCCGGCACCGGGAAGGCCACGGCCCCGGGCCCGCCGACGAGCAAGGCGGCCGCCATCGAGGCCAGCAGGGCCAGCAGCGGCGCAGCCCGGCGCAGCGGCGGCATGCTCTTGCGCCACTGGCGCACCACCTCGCGGTGCTGCGCGGTGGGGATGCTCAGCACGGCCGGCAGGATGGTGAAGTAGTTCAGCAGTTCGCTGGCAAACCAGGCCAGGCCGGACTCCAGGGCCGTGCCGCCGAAGGCCACCGGCCCGACGAGGCTGCCGGCCAGGCCGCCCGCCACAGAGGCCAGGGCCGCGATCGCCAGCAGCTGCAGCACGCCGGCCGCGCCGAGGAGCTTGCGTGCGTCGGCACCGAAGGGCTGTGCCAGCATCAGGTAGCCGGTCAGCACGCTGGCGAAATTGGTGAGCGTCAGCAGCACGGAAATCGGCAGCGCGTCGCCGACGATGAAGCCGGCCAACAGGTGGCCGACGCAGGCACCGACCCAGCCGGCCGCCGTGTCCAGCCGCGGAAAGCGGATGAACAGGCCCAACAGCAACGCATTGGCGGGCCAGAACACGGCCAGCTGGCCGGCCAGGCGGGTCCAGACGCCGAACACGCAGACTGTCGCCATGATGGCCGCGACCAGCGCCCCCCCCGCCAGCAGCTGCGCCGGGGTCGCAGGCACAGCCGGGATGCTCGACTCCAGCTTTTGCGGACGGGTCAGCTTGTCGCGTTGGGAGTTCATGGTCTGCATTGCGTCTCCCTGCTTTTGTGGGGGCGGGTAGGCGCGCAAGCGTGCCAGTCAACGCAAATTGTTGCAGATGTCAGCGCCTGTCCGGTCGGGAATTTGTGAATATCGGACATCGAATCGGCCGACGATGGCCCTTGACCGGCCGAAATGCTGCGCGCCGGGCAGCGTTGGGCCGTCCGTCACCCCGTCACTCAGTCCACCGTGGCCCCTGAAGCCTTGACGATGCGCTCCCATTTGGCGAGCTCGCTGCGCGCGTAGTCGGCGAACGCGGCGGGGGTGTTGCCCACGGGCTCGGCGCCCAGCCCGGCCAGGCGCTCGCGCACGGCCGGCTGGCGCACGATCTGGGCGATCTCCTGCGACACGCGCTGGACGATCTCGGCCGGCGTGTGCGGCGGCGCCCAGACGCCGTACCAGGTGCTGATGGCGTAGCCGGGCACGCCCGACTCGGCGATGGTCGGCACGTCCGGCAGCGCGCTCGCGCGCTTGGCCGTGGTCACGGCGATGGCGCGCAGCTTGCCGGCGCGGATCTGGCCGATGCTGGAGGGCATGGAGTCGAACATCAGCTGCGTCTGCCCGCCGATCACGTCGGCCAGCGCCGGGCCGCTGCCCTTGTACGGCACGTGCTGCATCTGCACGCCGGTGGCGATCTTGAAGGCCTCGCCGGCCAGGTGCGGCGCGGCGGCGTTGCCCGAGGACGCGAAGTTGAGCCGGTTCGGATCGGCCTTGGCTGCGGCGACCACGTCCTGCACGGTGTTGAATCCCAGCGAGGGCGCGGCCACCAGCACCAGCGGCACGTCGGCGATCAGGCTCACGGGCGCGAAATCGCGGATCGCGTCGTAGGGTGGCTTCTTGTACAGGCTGGGGTTGATGACGTGGATGGACGCGTTGACCAGCAGCGTGTAGCCGTCGGGCGGCGCCTTGGCCACGATGTCGGCGCCGATCATGCCGCTGGCGCCGGGCTTGTTGTCCACCACCACGCTCTGGCCGAGCCGGCCCTCGAGCTGCTGGGCCACGATGCGGCCCAGGATGTCGGTCGGCCCGCCCGGCGGGTACGGGATGACCATGCGGATGGGCTTGCTGGGCCAGGCCTGGGCCTGTGCCTGGGGCGCCATGCCGCTGGCCGTGGCCAGCAGCAGTGCGGACAGCGTGCGACGGTTCATGCGTTGTCTCCTCGTTGTGGGCTGTTCAGCCTTGCACGGCGATGCCGTCTTGCTCCAGCGCGGCGATCTCGTCGGCCGCGTAGCCGATGTCATGGAGCACAGCCCGCGTGTGCTGGCCCGTCGCCGGTGCGGGCGGGATCGGGCCGCCGCGCGGCGTGCCGGGCAGGTAGGGCATGGGCAGCGGCTCATAGGGCGGCTGCGCGAGCCGGCCGAAGGTGCCCTGGTGCCGCATCTGCGGGTGGTCGCGGAACTGCGCGTAGTCCTGCACTTCGGCGCACAGCACGTCGGCCGCCTCCAGCGTGGCGATCCAGTGCGCACTGGGCTGCTGCGCGAGCTGCTCGGCGATGGCCGCATTGAGGGCCGCGGCGTTGCGGCCGCGCGCGGGGTTGTCGCGGTAGTCCGGGTCGCCGCGCCAGCCGTCGCGGCCCAGCGCGGTGCACAGCCGCTCCCACATGTCCTGGCGCAGCACCAGCAGCGTGATGAAGCCGTCCTGCGTGCGGAACACGCCCGAAGGCACGGCCGTCGGCGGCGCCTGCCGGCCCGCGAACAGCGCGCTCTCGTAGAGTGGTGCGGCCTGGAAGGCGGCGCAGCATTCGGCCAACGAGATCCGCACATGGCGCCCGCGGCCCGTGCGGCTGCGCGCGTAGAGCGCGGCGCCCAGGGCCTGGGTGGCGTACAGCGCCGAGACCGTGTCGGGCACCAGCATGCCGATGCGGCGCGGCCGGCCGTCGGCCTCGCGGTTGAGCATGGCCAGGCCCGTGTAGGCCTGCAGCACGGAGTCGGTGCCGGGCTTGTCGACCCAGGGGCCGCTGGCGCCGAAGCCCGAGATCGACAGATAGACCAGGCCCGGGTGGCGCGTGCAGAGCGAGGCCGCATCCAGCCTCAGCCGGGCCATCACGCCCGGCCGGAAGTTCTCGACCAGCACATCGGCCTGCGCGGCGAGGCGCTCGATGGCAGCGCGGCCGGGCGGCTTGCGCGCATCGATGCACAGCGAGCGCTTGCCCAGGTTGCTGGCCACGGCGAGCGGTGTCATGCCGCCTTCGCCGCCGCCCATCACGCGGATCCAGTCGCCGCCGGGCGGCTCGACCTTGACCACTTCCGCACCCTGCAGGGCGAGCAGCGCGGCGCAGTAGGGGCCGGCCACGCCCTGGCTCATGTCGAGCACGCGCAGGCCGGTGTATGCCTGTTCTTCCAACATCATTCGACCTTCACGCCGGTGGCCGCGACCACCTTCTTCCACTTGGCGATCTCGGCCGCGATCTGGCGGCCGAACGCGTCGGGCGCATTCGCCACGGGTGCTGCACCCATCTCCTGCAGGCGCTGTGCCGCGGCGCTCTGGCGCAGCAACTCGGCCACGCCGCGTTGCAACTGTTCGACGATGGGTGAGGGCGTGCCGGCCGGCGCCAGCAGGCCGAACCAGGCGCTGGCCTCGTAGCCCGGCACGCCGCTCTCGGCCACGGTGGGGATGTCGGGCGTGCCGGGCCAGCGCTGCGCCGTGGTGACGGCCAGCGCGCGGATGCGGCCGGACTGGATGTGGGCCATGGACGAGGGCAGGTTGTCCACGCCCACCGGGATCTGGCCGCCGATCAAATCGGTCAGCATGGGGCCGCCGCCCTTGTACGGGATGTGGACCATGTCGACGCCGGCCATCATCTTGAGCAGCTCCACGCTCATGTGCGGCGAGCCACCCGCGCTCGTGGAGCCGAAGCTCAGCTTGCCAGGCTGCGCGCGTGCCATGGCCAGCAGCTCGGCCAGGGTCTTGACCGGCAGGGCCGCGTTGACGGTGATGACGTTGGGCGTGCTGGCCACGCAGGTGATGGGCGCGAAGTCGGCCAGCGGGTCGTAGGGCAGGGCCTTGTTCAGCGCGCTGTTGATGCCGTGCGAGCTGATCGTGGCCATGACCAGCGTGTAGCCGTCGGCCGGCGACTTGGCCACGGCCAGCGAACCGATGGCGCCGCTCGCGCCGGCCCGGTTCTCGACCGTGAAGCTCTGGCCGAGCCTCTCGCCCAGGCCGGCGGCGACCAGGCGGGCCAGCAGGTCGGTCGTGCCGCCGGGCGGATAGGGCACGATCAGGCGCACGGGCTTGCTGGGATAGGCCGCCTGGGCCAGCGCGGGCGCGGCCGCCAGCGCGGCCAGGCCGTGCAGGGCGGTGCGGCGCTTCATGCGGGTGCCCCTTCGGAGTGGTTGCGCAGCGTGCCCATCAGCGTCTCCGGCACCGTGATCGGAAAGCGCAGCAGCGCAGCCGACATGGCCTTGCCGTACTGGTCCAGCGCGAGGCTGCGAGAAACGCCGCCGCCCAGCGCGCCGTGCGCGACGAAGTTGATCGCATGCAGGCCGTCGACCGGGTAGCGCAGCACCTCGCCCGTGATGGCGCCTTGGTAAAAGGCCTTCACCTTCTCGGCGGTCAACTGCTCGACCAGCAGCGGGTACAGCGCGGGCTCGTAGGCGAACACGCCGATGTTGACGGTGTTGCCCTTGTCGCCGGAGCGGCAGTGGGCCAAGTGTTGGAGCATCACATCCATGGTCAGCTTTCGATGTAGGTGATGACGGGCTGGATCGCCTCGCGCGGCACCAGCGTGGACCACACGCCGATGACCTCGCGCGTGCGGTCCTGGTGCGGCACGCGCTTGCCCGTGTGGGCGATGCCCGAGACGGCCATGCCGTCGACCTCGCGGCCGACCTTGAGCGCCTCTTCCTTGGTCCGCGTGCGCGCGGCCACGCGCACTGCGATCTCGTAGGGCTCGGGCCAGTCCGCGGGCGTGGCCTTGCCATGCACCGCATTGAGCCCCAGGAAGTCGATGCGCAGGTCCTCGGCCTTCAGGCCCACGATGCGAAAGCGCTCCTCGAGGATGCGCTTGGCCAGTTGTGCGCGGCGCAGCGCGCCGGAGCCGGCGTAGAAGAACATGTCCTCGCCGATGAAGCCCTCGGTGCAGCCGACCGAGGCCTTGAGCGTGGGCGTGCGCGGCTTGCCACCGATGCCGGACACGCGCACGCGGTCGGGGCCAATCTGCTCCAGCCGGGTGGTCGTGAAGTCCACCACCACGTCGGGTGTGATGTAGTTGGCCGGGTCGTGCACCTCGTACAGCAGCTGTTCCTTGACCGTGCGCAGGTCGATCGCGCCGCCGGTGCCGGCGACCTTCTCGATCACGGCGCTGCCGTCGGCCGACACCTCGGCGATCGGGAAGCCGAAGTTCCAGGGGTCGGGCACTTCCTTGAAGCCGGGGTCGCTGAAGTAGCCGCCCGTGACCTGGGCGCCGCATTCGAGCAGGTGGCCGATGCCGTTGCCTGCGCCCAGGCGCGCATGGTCCAGCGCGTCCCAGCCGAACGCGGCCATCATGGGCGCCATGAACACCGAGGGGTCGGCCACGCGGCCCGTGACCACGATCTGCGCGCCCGCGCGCAGGGCCTCGGCGATGGGTTCCGCGCCCTGGTAGACCTCGGCCGAGATGATGCTGTCGGCCAGCGACGCGAGCGGCGCGCCGGTCTCCATGACGGTGTCGGCCAGCTGCGCGATGCGCTCGGTCACGAGGCTGCCGTCCACGGCCGCGATCTTCACGCCCTGGTGGCCCATTTCCCTGAGCAGCTCGGCGATGCGCGCCGCCGCGCCGCGTGGGTTGATCCAGCCCTGGTTGGAGACGATGCGCACGCCCTGCGCGATGCAGGCCGGCAGCACGGCGCGCATGCGGTCGTCCAGATAGGTGTCGTAGCCCGGGAAGGACGGATCGCGCCGCGCGCGCACCTGGGCCGCCGAGACCGTGGCCTCGGCCATGGTCTCGAAGCACAGGTAGTCGAGCCGGCCCTGTTCGGCGTTCAGCTGAGCCGGCTCGATGCGGTCGCCCCACCAGGCCGAGCCGGAGCCGATGCGGATGGTCTTGGTCATTCGGAATCCTTCAGTTCGATGAGCGCGTCGACGACGGTGGCGCCTTCGCCTGCAGGCGCCAGCAGCACGGGGTTGAGGTCGATGGACGCGATGCGGCCCTGGGCCGTCACGATGGTCTGGCCCACCTGCACGGCGATGCGCGCGAGCGCCTGCACGTCCAGCGGCGGGTCGCCGCGCGTGCCGGCCAGCAGCGGCGCGATGCGCAGCTTGCCCAGCGCGGCCACCACCTCGGCCTCGGTGAAGGGCGGCACCAGCAGTGCCACGTCGCGCATGGCCTCCACGTACTTGCCGCCGTCGCCCACGGCCACGACGGGGCCGAACTGCGGGTCGATGTGGGCGCCGACCATGGTCTCGTGCCGGCCGCGCTGCATGCGGGCGACCAGCACGCCGTCCTGCGCGGCGCCCATGGCGGCGAGCTTGTTCCATTGTTGCGTGAAGGTGGTGGCGACCGCGTCGGCGTCGATGAGGTTCAGCGCGACCAGGCCATGCTCGGACTTGTGCGGCACGTCGCGCGAGCAGGCCTTCACGGCGACCGGGCCGCCGAGTTCGGCGAAGGCGGCACGCGCTGCATCGGCCGTGCGGCACAGGCGGTGCGCGACCACCGGCACGCCTTGGGCGGCCAGCAGCGCAAGGCTGTCGGCTTCGTTGAGCAGACCGCTGGCGCCAGGCAGCGCAGGCGCGGGCAGTGCTTCAGCCTGCGGCTCCGGTTCGCGCAGCAGCGCCATGTGGTCGGCCACGTGCGCCAGCGCGCCCAGTGCTTCGTCTTCGTTCGCATAGGTCGCTACGCCCGCCGCACGAAACACAGCGGCCACGTTCTCCTGCCAGGCCGCCACGGCCACGGGCTTGCCGCTGGCCTGGGCAAACGCCGCGGTGTCGCGCGCGAAGCGTTCCACGTCGTAGCCCGCGCCCGAGACCGGGATGTGGATGAACACCATGTCGGCCGCATCGTCCTGCGCGAGCACGGGCAGCACCTCGCTGAACAGGCCGCTGTTGGACAGCAGCGCGGCCGTGATGTCGATCGGGTTGGTGGTGGTGGCGAAGCCCGGCAGCCGCGCCGCGAGTTCGCGCCGCGTGGTGTCCGACAGCGTGGCGATCTGCAGGCCATGCTGCTCGGCCGCGTCGGCCCCCATCACGCAGCTGGCGCCCGAGTTGCTGACGATGACCAAGCGCCTGCCGCGTGGCTGCCAGCCCTGCAGGTAGCCCGGTGCGGCCAGTGCCAGCGCATGGGGGTCTCTGACGCGCCAGATGCCGTGGCGGCGCAGGAAGGCATCGACCACGCGGTCTTCGTTGGCCAGCGATCCCGTGTGCGAGGACGCGGCCAGCGCGCCGCCTGCCGTGCGCCCGGCCTTCACGGCCACGATGGGCAGGCCGCGTTGGCGCGCATGGGCGGCGGTGGCGGCCAGCAGGGCAGGGCTGGCGATGTGCTCCAGGTACAGCAGCAGCAGCTTGACCTGCGGATCCTGCGCCACGGCCCAGGCCAGGTCGGCCACGCCCACGTCGGCCTCGTTGCCGGTGGCGTGCACGTGGCGCACGCCCAGGCCGCGCGCACGCAGCAGGCCGTAGACCATGGCGGCCATGCCACCGCTCTGGCTCACCACGGCGACGGGGCCATCGGCCGGCGGCATCTCGGTGAACAGCGTGGAGAAGCTCGCGATGGCGCCCGTGCCGAAGTTGGCCAGGCCCTGGGTGTTCGGGCCGACCAGGCGCATGCCGGCGGCGCGCGCCACGTCGCGCATGTGGTCCTGCTGGGCCTTGCCGGCCGTGCCGGTCTCGCCGAAGCCCGAGGCGATCACGACCGCGCAACGCACGCCGCGCGCGGCGCAATCTTCCACCGCGGCGATGGCCTGCTCGCCGGCCACGATGACGATGGCCATCTCGGGCACCTCGGGCAGCTCGGCCAGAGAGGAATAGCAGGCCAGGCCCTGCAGCTCGCGCCGGGCCGGGTTGATGGGGTAGAGCTTGCCGCGGTAACCCATGCGCTGCATGTAGGCGATGGGCCGGCCGCCGATCTTGTGCGGGTTCTCCGAGGCGCCGATGACGGCGATGGAAGCGGGGTTCAGCGCGGCGTGCAGGTGGTCAGTCATGGGAAGCTGGGCGGGCGTTTGTCGAGGAAGGCGGCGATGCCTTCGCCGCATTCGGGGCTGTACAGGCTGGCGACGAAGGCGTCGCGCTCGGCATCGAGCTGGGCGCGCTGCGTGCGGCCACGGGTGGCGTGCACGAGCTGCTTGATCTGGCGCTGCGCGGTGCGCGGGCCGGCCGCGAGGCGACTGGCCCATGCCAGCGCCTGCGCCACGGCGGTGCCGGGCGGCACGACGCGGTTGACCAGGCCCAGCGCATGCAGTCGCGCGGCCGTGGCCGGCTCGCCGTCCAGCAGCAGTTCCAGCGCGGCCTGGGACGGCAGTGCGCGGGCCAGGGCGTCCGAGCCGCCGCCGTCGGGGGACAAACCGATGCGCACATAGGACATCACGAAGCGCGCGTTCTCGGCGGCCACGAGCAGGTCGCAGCCCAGCGCGAGCGAGAAGCCGCCACCGGCCGCCGCGCCCTCGACCGCGGCGATCACGGGCAGCGGGCAGGCGCGCATGGCCTCGACCCAGTCGTGCAACGCGTCGAGGATCTGCAGCTGGCCTTCGGCCGGCTGCGCGCGCTGCTGCTGCAGCCGGCGCAGATCGCCGCCGCCGCAGAAGTGCGCGCCGTCGCCGCACAGCACGATGGCGCCCAGGCCTGCGTCCTGCGCCGCATCGCGGAAATGCTGGGTGGCCTGCGGGTACAGGCTGGGATGCAGCGCGTTGCGGGCCTCGGGCTGGCTGATGGTCAGCAGCAGCACGCGGCCGCGGCGCTCGGACAGCAGTTGCGCCGCCATGTCAGTGGCGCCCGGCCGCCAGCAGGCACTGACGTGCCCCCTCGGGGGGCAGCGGGCCGCGCGAAGCGGGGAAGCGTGGGAGCCGCATCTCAATCCATCCGGATGTTGGCGGTCTTCACGACCTTGCCCCACTTCTCGATCTCGCCGCGCAGCATCTGCGCGAACTTCTCGGGCGTGGTGGGCATGGCCTCGGCGCCGGCGTCGTACAGGCGCTGCTTGACGTCGGGCTGGGTCATGACCTTTTGCAGGTCGGCGCTGATCTTGGCCACGATCTCGGGCGGCGTGCCCTTGGGCGCCACGAGGCCGGCCCAGGAGTAGGCCTCGTAGCCGGGCACGCCGGCTTCGGCGATGGTCGGCAGCTCGGGCAGCAGGGCCGAGCGCTGGGCGCTGGCCACGCCCAGCGCGCGCACCTTGCCCGCGCGGATCTGCGGCAGCGCGGTCGGCGCGTCGGCGAACATGAGCTGCACCTGGCCGCCCAGCAGGTCGGTCATGGCCGGTGCGCTGCCCTTGTAGGGGATGTGCTGCAGCTGCACGCCGGCCTGCATGTTGAACAGCTCGCCGGCCAGGTGCGTGCCGCCGCCGTTGCCCGAGGAGCTGAAGGCGATCTTGCCGGGCTCCTTCTTGGCCAGCGCCACGAGTTCGGCCACGTTCTTCGCCGGCAGAGAAGGGTGGGCCACCAGGATGATGGGGAACATCGCGCCGAAGCTCACGGGCACGAAGTCCTTCTCGATGTCGTAGGTGAGGCCGGGCTTGAGCGCGGGCAGCACCGAGTGGTGGATCGCGCAGACGAACAGGTTGTAGCCGTCCGCCGGCTGCTTGGCCGCAATCTCGGCACCGACGATGCCGCCAGCCCCGGCGCGGTTGTCGACGATGCCGGGGTGGCCCCAGAGCTCGCCGAGCTTTTGCGCCATGGCGCGGGCCGTCACATCGACCGGGCCGCCGGCCGGGAAGGGCACGGTGAACTTGACGGGGCGGGTCGGGTAGCCGCTCGGATTGCCGGTTTGCGCGAAGGCCGGCAGCGTGCCGAGCGCGGCCGTGGCCAGCACGAGCTGGCGGCGGGTGGGGTGGGCCATGGGTGTCTCCTCCGTTGGGTATGTCAGGTGGTCAGCAGCGCGCGGCCGGCGTCGAGCACGGTCACGCTGCGCTCCACGGCGATGGCGCGGAACGCAACCTCGCCCGGCGCGGCGCCGCGGTACATCTCGAAGCGCAGCGTCTCGCCCGGGTAGACCGGCGAGGAGAAGCGCGCGAACAGGCTCTTGAGCGCCCCGGGATTGCCGCCGCCCCAGGCCGTCAGCAACGCGCGGCCGGCGATGCCATAGGTGCACAGGCCGTGCAGGATGGGCCGCGCGAAGCCCGCCGCCTGGGCCGTGGCCGGGTCCGAGTGCAGGGGGTTGCGGTCGGCGCAGAGCCGGTACAGCAGCGCCTGTTGCGGCAAGGTGCGGATCTCCAGCACCTGGTCGGGCGTGCCGGCGGGCGGCTTGGGCGGGGCGGGCGGCGCGCTGTCGGTCTTGCCGCCGTTGGCCGAGAAGCCGCCGTTTCCGCGCGCGAAGGTGGTGTGGCGCACGGTGGCCAGCAACTGGCCGGTGGCGACGTCGTGCAGTTCCTTGTCGTAGGTCACGGTGGCGCCGCGGCCTTCGCCCTTGTCGACGATGGACACCACGCGGTGTTCGGCGCGCACCGTGCCGGCGGCCGGCAGCGGCGCGTGCAGCGTGATCTCTTCCTCGCCGTGCACGATCTTGGTGAAGTCGATGCCGGTGGCCGGGTCCTGCATCCACGAACCGGGGAAGCCCAGCACCACGGCCATGGTGGGCAGTGCCAGCGGCTGGCCGTTCAGCGTGTCGTTGACGAACTGCAGCTGCAGCGGGTCCATCGGGTCTTCGCCCAGGCCCAGCGCGAGCGCGTAGCGCATGCTGTCGTCCGCGGTGTAGCGGTGCTCGATGGACGGGAAGGCCCAGTTCTTGAGGGTGTCGTAGTCGATCATGTCGGTTCAGTCTGTTGCGTGACTTGCGTTTGCAAATCACGCCGTCGGCTCGCGGGCCACGGTTCGAAAGGGCGCGGAGCAGGCCATGCCAGCAGACGCCGCGGAACTGGCTCTGCCAGGCCGCTGGCGGCGCCCCTGGAAGGGGATGGGATGGCTACACGAAGTGAGCCAGCCAAACGGGGTGCTCATTCGATCGTGGCGCCCGAGACCTGGACCACCTTGGCCCATTTGTCGATCTCGGCATGGATGAAGCCCGCGAAGGCCTCGGGTGGGGTCCAGGCGCCGGCGAAGCCCTGCGCCTCGAAGCGCTCGCGCACCTCGGGTTGCTCCATGGCAGTGCGCAGCTCGGCGCTGAGCTTGGCGACGATCTCGCGCGGCGTGTTGGCTGGCGCCAGCAACCCGTTCCAGGCGATGGCCTCGAAGCCGGGCAGGCTCTCTGCCACGGTGGGCAAGTCCGGCGCGGCTGGCGAGCGCTGGGCGCTCGTGACCGCGATGGCGCGCAGCTTGCCGCCCTTCACGTGCGGCATGGCCGACAGCATGGTGTCGAACATCAACTGGGTCTGGCCGCCCATGGTGTCCGTCAGGGCCGGGGCGCTGCCCTTGTAGGGCACGTGTCGGATCTTCGTGCCGGCCGTGGCGTTGAAGAGCTCGCCGGCCAGGTGCGTGGACTGGCCATTGCCCGAGGAGGCGAAGTTCAGCTCGCCGGGCTTGGCCTTGGCCAGGTTGATCAACTCACCCACTGTCTTCACTGGCAAGGCGGGGTTGACCACGATCACCAGGGGGCCGGCCGTCAACTGCGTGATCGGCGCGAAGTCCTTGCCGAACTGGTAGCTCAGGTTCTTGAACAACGAGGGGTTGATCGCATGCGCCGTGGTCGCCACGAGCAGCGTGTAGCCGTCGGGCGCCGCGCGGGCCACGGCGGCCGCACCCGTGTTGCCGCCGGCACCGGGCAGGTTCTCGACGACGAAGGCCTGGCCGGTCTGCGTCTGCAGGCGCTGGGCGACCACGCGCGCGACGATGTCCGTCGGCCCGCCGGGCGGGTAGGGCACGACGAGCTTGACGGGCTTGCTCGGGTAGGCCTGCGCGAACGCCTGGCCCACCGCCAGTCCGAGGCCCAGTGCGCACAGGGCCGCGGCGAGGCGACGTCGGGTCTTCTGCATGCTTTGTCTCCTTGGTTTCGAGGTGCTCAGGCGGCCGGCGCAAAGCGCAGCAGGCTGCGCCGCTCGTGCGCGAAGGTGCCAGCGCGCACGCGGTCGCCGACGCCGGTGCCGGGCAGCGCATGGCCCACCACGCGCGGGCCCTCGGCCAGCTCGACCAGCACCAGCGTGTAGGGCACGAGCGGGTGGAAGGCGTCCGAGGGCGCGCGGCTGACCACGCTGGCGGCCAGCACAGTGCCCTGGCCGCTGGCCTGCTGCCAGGCCAGGCGCTGGCTGCCGCAGACCGCGCAGGCCAGGCGTGACAGGGTCTGCGGCGCGCCGCAGTCCTCGCAGCATTGGTAGCGCAGCTGGCCCTGGGCCAGGCCTTCGGTGTAGGGGTGCATGTGCATGGTTCAGGTTCGGGACAGGATCAGGCTCACATGGGACGACAGCACGCCGCCGTCGGCGTGCACGAAGGCGCTTTGGGGCACGCGGGCCAGCTGGCGTGCGCCGGCCTGGCCACGCATCTGGCGCACGGCCTCCACCGCGTGGCCCATGCCGCCCGCCACGCCGCAGTGGCCGAACGAAAGCAGGCCGCCATGGGTGTTGAGCGGCAGCGCGCCGCCGGGTGCGAACGTGCCGTCGCGCACGCGCGAGGCGGCCTGGCCGCGCGGCGCGAAGCCGGTTTCCTCCAGCAGCATGGCCAGCGTGATCGTGAAGGAGTCGTAGATGCCCAGGTAGTCGATGTCGGCGTGCGACAGCCCGGCCTCGGCGAAGGCGCGGCCCGCGGCGGCCGAGGCGCCCGTGGCCAGCACGTCGGCGATGGCCGACAGGTGCTGGTGCTGGTGCGCCTGGCCTGCGCCGACGAGGGCGACCGGGGCGCCGGGCCCGGGCTCGGCGGACACCACGAGCGCCATGGCGCCGTCCGAGATCGGGCAGCAGTCCAAGAGGCGCAGCGGCGTGGCGATGGGCTTGGACGCAGCCACGTCGGCGGCCGTGACGGGCTCGCGCAGGTGGGCGTCGGGATGGCGCGCAGCGTTGGCACGCATCAGCACCGCAAACTCGGCGAGATCCTGCTGCGTGGTGCCGGTGGTGTGCATGTAGCGCGAGGCCAGCAGCGCGTAGTAGGCCGGCACGGAGGCCCCGTTGGGCACCTCCATCTCGGCGTCGCCGACCTGGGCCAGGGTCTGGATCGCGCTGTCGCGGGCCTGGCCCGAGAGCCGGTTCTCGCCGGCCACGACCAGCACGCGCTTGCAGCGGCCCACGCGCACGAGGTCGCGCGCCAGCATCAGCATGGCTGCGCCCGTGGCGCCACCCAGCGCCATGCCGTGGCCGTATTGCACGGACAGGCCGAAGCGCTCGGCGAACAGCGTGGACAGCATCAGGTGCGGCAGCGTGGTGGCGTAGCCGCAGAGCAGGCCATCGATGTCGCTGCGTTGCAGCTGGGCGTCGGCCAGGGCCTGGTTGGCGGCCTGGGCCATGAGTTCGATCGGGCCCTGGCCCTCCAGGCGGCCGAAGGCGGTGTTGCCGACGCCGGCGATGTGTGCAGTGTTCATGGGTTGGCGTGGAGAAGGTTCTGGCACAGCGCGGCCTCGCGCTGCAGGCCGGCTGCGAGTTCGGCCTCGCGCTCGGTGATGCGTTCGTTGAGCGCGGCGATGCTGAGCGCGGCCACGGGCCGGCCGTCGGCACCGAGGATGGGCGCGGCGATGCCGCCCATGCGTTCGACCACCACGTCCAGCAGCACCGCGAAGCCGCGTGCGCGCGCCTCGGTGCAGCGCTCGACCAGCAGCGCGCGGGTGATGCGCGGGTAGCGGCCCTCGCGTGCCAGCTGGGCGGCCACCACGTCGAGCGCGGCCTCCTGCTCGCGCGGGGGCAGCCAGGCCAGCAGCGCGAGGCTGCCGGCGCCCACGCCGAGCAGGCGGCGGCTGCCGACCTCCAGGTAGTTGGCGCGGATCGGGTAGCGGCCCAGTTCCAGGTCCAGGCACAGCGATTCGGTGCCGCTGGGCACGGACAGGATGGCCGTGTCCTCGAACTGGCCAGCCAGCCGCAGCAGGCTGGGCCGGGCCAGCGCGCGCGGGTCGAACTGCGTGAGCGCGGCGGCACCGGCCCGTTGCAGCTCGGGTCCGCCGCGGTAGAGCTTGGAGGTCTCGTCGCGACGCACGAAGCCTTCGCGCACGAGCATCTCGGCCAGGCGCAGCACGGTGGCCTTGTCCAGGTTGGTGGCCTGGGCGATGTCGGTCAGGCGCAGTGCGCCGCCTGTGGCGAGCGCGCGCAGGATGCGGCAGGCCTTGGCGACCGAAGAGGGCGCCTCGAGGGTTTCAGATGGGGCCAGGACGGCCGATTCAGATTTCATGGAGCGAAAGCCTAGTGGCGGTGCGCATCCTAGGCTTTCGTCGATTCAAAGGAATCTAGGGTTTTCTCTGGTTTTGTAGAGTGAAATCAATCGAACGCGCCGTTGGCCGAGATCCGGAAGGTGCGGCCCGCCCTGGTGGTGCCCGAGACCGAAGAGCCGCCCTGGAACTATTCGCTGACCCAGGTCGGCGTGCCGCTCCATGGCAGCAGCCGGTACTTGCGGAGGTCCTTGTCGAACAGGTTGAAGATGTTGGCGTTGAAGCTCACGCGCTCGTCGAGCTGGTCGCTGCCGCCCCAGGTGGAACAGTTCGCAGGCCTGGAGGTCACCGACGGCCCGGTAGGTCGCTGGGTTGTTGCCGGTCCGCCTGGCCGGGTCGCCCGAGAAGCGCGGGTTCTGCCACGGTACTCGCCGCGCAGCCACAGGAACGTTCTGCGCAGCGGGCAGGCGCAGTTGCGGGACGGGTGCAGCGACGGGTCGAATCCAAGGTTGTTGTTCGCGCGAATGTCGGCATCTGCCCCGCTGGCGGGCGCTGGCTAAAATCCCGCGCCGATTCCAGCAAAGTTTCCGAAGGCCTGCGTGCGCGCAGCCTCCTGACCGCGCGCCGGGACGCCGGGTGCCGCGTGGTGCGGACCGACCTTCGAGACCTCCTTTCGTAACCGATCGCCCCCATGAGCTCCAACGCCAAGCCGCCCGCCACCGTCGCTGAGATCCGCAAGTCCTTCCTGGACTTCTTCGCGTCCAAGGGCCACACCGTCGTCGCGTCCAGCCCGCTGGTGCCGGGCAACGACCCTACGCTGATGTTCACGAACTCCGGCATGGTGCAGTTCAAGGACGTGTTCCTGGGCAGCGACAAGCGCAACTATGTGCGCGCGGCCTCGGTGCAGGCCTGCCTGCGCGCGGGCGGCAAGCACAACGACCTGGAGAACGTGGGCTACACGGCGCGCCACCACACCTTCTTCGAGATGCTGGGCAACTGGAGCTTCGGCGACTACTTCAAGCGCGAGTCGCTCAAGTGGGGCTGGGAGCTGCTGACGCAGGTTTACAAGCTGCCGCCTGAGAAGCTCCTGGCCACCGTCTACATCGACGACGACGAGGCCTACGACATCTGGCACAAGGAGATCGGCCTGCCGGCCGAGCGCATCGTGCGCATCGGTGACAACAAGGGCGGCAAGTACAAGAGCGACAACTTCTGGATGATGGCCGACACCGGCCCCTGCGGCCCCTGCTCGGAGATCTTCTACGACCACGGCGCGCACATCCCCGGCGGCCCCCCGGGCAGCCCCGAGGAAGACGGCGACCGCTTCATCGAGATCTGGAACCACGTGTTCATGCAGTTCGACATGCAGGAAGACGGCAGCCTGGTGAAGCTGCCCGCCCCCTGCGTGGACACCGGCATGGGCCTGGAGCGCCTGGCCGCGATCCTGCAGCACGTGCACAGCAACTACGAGATCGACATCTTCGACCGGCTGATCAAGGCCGCGGCGCAGGCCACCGGCTGCGAAGACCTGGCCAACCCCTCGCTCAAGGTCATCGCCGACCACGTGCGTGCCACGTCCTTCCTGGTCAGCGACGGCGTGATCCCGAGCAACGAAGGCCGCGGCTACGTGCAGCGCCGCATCATCCGCCGCGCCATCCGCCACGGCTACAAGCTGGGCAAGAAGACGCCGTTCTTCCACAAGCTGGTGCCCGAACTCGTGGCGCTGATGGGCGATGCCTATCCCAACCTCAAGGCCTCGGAGCAGCGCATCGTCGACGTGCTCAAGGCCGAGGAAGAGCGCTTTTTCGAGACGCTGGAAAACGGCATGGAGATCCTGGACGCAGCCCTGGCCGACGGCGCCAAGGTGCTGCCGGGCGAGGTCGCGTTCAAGCTGCACGACACCTTCGGCTTCCCGCTGGACCTCTCCAACGACGTGGCACGCGAGCGCGGCGTGACGGTGGACGAGGCCGGTTTCGCGGCCGCGATGGAGAAGCAGAAGGCCGCCGGCCGCGCCGCCGGCAAATTCAAGATGGACCGTGCGCTGGAGTACGGCGGCGCCGGCAACGTCTTCACGGGCTACGAGCACCTGGAAGCAGCGGCCAAGGTCGTGGCGCTGTACCACGAGGGCACCTCTGTGCAGCAACTGGCCGAGGGGCAGAGCGGCATCGTGGTGCTGGACACCACGCCCTTCTATTCGGAAAGCGGCGGCCAGGTTGGCGACAGCGGCATCCTCGCAGCCGAGGGTGTGCAGTTCGGCGTGGAAGACACGCAGAAGATCAAGGCCGACGTGTTCGGCCACCACGGCGTGTTGACGCAGGGCGTGCTCAAGGTCGGCGATGCGGTCAAGGCCCAGGTCGACGTGGCGCGCCGCCAGGCCACCATGCGCAACCACAGCGTCACCCACCTGATGCACAAGGCGCTGCGCGAAGTGCTGGGCGACCATGTGCAGCAAAAGGGTTCGCTGGTCGACGCCGACAAGACGCGCTTCGACTTCACGCACAACGCGCCCATCACCGATGCCCAGGTCACCGAGATCGAGAAGCGCGTGAACGCCGAGATCCTGGCCAACGCCGAGACGCTGGCCCGCGTGATGGACATCGAGGCCGCCAAGGCCACGGGCGCCATGATGCTGTTCGGCGAGAAGTACGGCGACAGCGTGCGCGTGCTGGACATCGGCAGCAGCCGCGAGCTGTGCGGCGGCACCCACGTGGGCCGCACGGGCGACATCGGCCTGTTCAAGATCGTCTCCGAGAGCGGTGTCGCCGCCGGCATCCGCCGCGTCGAGGCCATCACGGGCGAGAACGCGCTGGCCTACCTGCAGCAGCTCGAATCCAGCGTGCACCAGGCCGCCGCCAGCCTCAAGGTGCCCGTGGCCGAGCTGCAGACCCGCATCGCGCAGACGCTGGAGCAGATCCGCGCGCTCGACAAGGAAGTCGCCGCGCTCAAGGGTAAGCTGGCGTCCAGCCAGGGCGACGAACTCATGGCCCAGGCCATCGACGTCAAGGGCCTGAAGGTGCTGGCCGCGCGCCTGGACGGCGCCGACGTGAAGACCCTGCGCGAGGCCATGGACAAGCTCAAGGACAAGCTCAAGACCGGCGCCATCGTGCTCGCCGTGGTCGATGGCGCCAAGGTGCAGCTGGCCGCCGGCGTGACGGCCGACAGCGTGGGCAAGCTCAAGGCCGGCGATCTCGTCAACTTCGTGGCCCAGCAGGTCGGCGGCAAGGGCGGCGGCAAGCCGGACCTGGCCATGGCCGGCGGCACCGACGCGAGCGGCCTGGCCAAGGCGCTGGCCTCGGTGCAGGGCTGGGTGGCCGAGCGGGTGTAAGCCGTCTGCTGCAGGGTGCCGTCCTGCGGCACCTTCGTGCGGCACGCTTCGCCGGCCAGGGCCCCAGGCAGGGAAGGGCGCCGACGCTGAGTGATGAAGCGGCGCCCAGGCCGCATGCCTACGCCGTCGGCGATCCCGCACGCGGGCGCCTGGCGGCCTTGGCGGGGGCGGGCTGCGCGCCTGCCGCCACCAGATCCGCCGTCACCAGCACGCCCTGCGAGATGATGAAATCCGCCGCGCCCTGGATGTCGCAGCGCAGCGCTTCGACGGCTCCGGCCGCGTCTTTCTCTTTCAGCGCATCCACCAGCCGGTCGTGCTGGTCGTCCGGTTCGCGCTCCCTGACCCTCTCCGTACCGGATCGAAGGTCGTAATTCAGGATCGGCCCGATGCGCAGCCACAGCGATTCGATCATCTGCAACAGCATCGGCATGCCCGCCTGGGCGTAGATCGCGAAGTGCAGCTCCTTGTTGAAGGCGATCAAGCGGTTCTTGTCCGGTCGCTTGGACGCGATCTCGCGTGAAAACCGCTCGTGCAGCGACGCGATGGCCTGGCAGGCGGCCTCGTCCACGCGTGCAGCGGCGCGGGCCGTGGCCAGCCCCTCGAGGTTGATCCGGATGGCGGTGATCTCCTGGAACTGGCTCACGGTCATCAGCGGGACGCGCAGCGCGCGGTTGGACGACAGCTCCAGCGCCTGCTCGGCCACCAGCCGATGCACCGCTTCGCGCACGGGCATCACGCTCACGCCCAGGGCCTGCGCGATGGTCCGCAGCGACAGCTGCTCCCCTGGCATCGCGCGCCCGTAGAGCAGCAGGTCGCGCAGCTGGTTGTAGACGTCGCTGCTCAACGTCTGGCGGGTCAAAGGGGTCACGAGTCCGGCGAAGTCCATCGGAAAAGTATAGGGATGTTCCGCCGTTCACTGTGATCACCCAGCACAGACGGACCGCCAGGCGCGCATGCCGGAAAGCTCGCGAACGCAGCTCTCTATCGGGGTTATCCCTTATAAATATCTGTGATCACAGCTATAAGATCACAACATTGACCTAGTTGGAGAAACCCATGACTGCCGTCCTTTCTGGTCGTAGAACCCTGGTCACCGCCGGTGCCTCCGGTATCGGCTTGGCGATCGCCAATGCACTCCACGAGGCGGGCGCCCAGGTCGTGGTCTGCGACGTGGACGAGGCCGCGCTGGCCCGCGTCCGCAACCTGCGTCCCGCGTGGGGCGTGCTGGCCTGCGATGTGTCCAGGCGCGAGCAGGTCGATGCGCTGTTCGCCGCCGTTTCGCAGCGCTACGGCCAGGCACTGGACGTGCTGGTCAACAACGCGGGCATCGCCGGCCCCACGGCCAGCATCGAGACGCTCGAGCCCGAGGAATGGGACCGCACGGTCGCGGTCAACCTGACCGGCGTGTTCCTGGTCACGCGCCGTGCCGTGCCGCTGCTGAAGGCGGCGCAGGGCGGGGCCATCATCAACATCTCCTCGGCGGCCGGCAAGTTCGGCTTTCCCATGCGCACGCCGTATTCGGCCACCAAGTTCGGCGTCATTGGCATGACGGAAACGCTGGCGATGGAACTGGGCCCCGACCGCATCCGCGTCAACGCCATCCTGCCGGGCGTCGTCGCCGGCGAGCGCCAGGACCGCGTGCTCTCGGCCAAGGCGCTGGCCAACGGCATCGACCTGGACGAGCAGCGTCGGCGCGCCGTCGCGCGCGTGTCGATGCGCACCATGGTCGAGGCCGAGGACATCGCCCAGGCCGCCGTCTTCCTGGCCAGCCCGGCTGGCCGGTTTGTCAGCGGAGAGCGCCTCAGCGTCGGTGGCAACGTCGAGTCGCTCAGCTGAGCGCTTCCCCCCCCTCCATTCCCTCACCGAGAAAGTCCTCCATGGCCATCCGTTCCAAAGCCATCATCACCTGCGCCGTGACCGGTGCGATCCATACGCCCTCGATGTCGCCGCACCTGCCGGTGACCGCCGACGAGATCGCGACCGCCGCGGTCGACGCCGCCAAGGCCGGCGCAGCCATTCTGCATCTGCACGCCCGCGACCCCAAGGATGGCCGCCCATCGCAGGATCCGGAACTCTTTCGCCCCTTCCTGTCGGCGATCAAGGCGGCCACCAACGCGGTGATCAACATCACCACCGGCGGCAGTCCGCACATGTCGGTCGAGGAGCGCATGCGGCCGGCCACCACGTTCAAGCCGGAACTGGCGTCGCTGAACATGGGGTCGATGAACTTCGGCCTGTTCCCGATGCTGGATCGGTTCAAGGAGTTCAAGCACCCGTGGGAGCGCGAGAACCTGGAGAACAGCCGCGATCTGGTGTTCAAGAACACGTTCCAGGACATCGAGAACATCCTGAAGCTGGGCAAGGTCAACGGCACGCGCTTCGAGTTCGAGTGCTATGACATCAGCCACCTGAACAACCTCAGGCACTTCCTGGACCGCGGCCTGGTGCAGGCGCCGCTGTTCGTGCAGTCCGTCTTCGGCATCCTGGGCGGCATCGGCGGCGACCCGGAGGATCTGATGCACATGCACCGGACTGCGGCGCGCCTGTTCGGCGACCAATTCCGCTGGTCCATCCTCGGCGCGGGGCGCAGCCAGATCCCCTTGGCGACCATGGGCGCGGCCATGGGGGCCAACGTGCGCGTCGGCCTGGAGGATTCGCTGTGGATCGGGCCGGGCCGTCTCGCCGCTTCCAGTGCGGAACAGGTGGCGCGCATCCGCGTGATCCTGGAGGCGCTGAACATCGATGTCGCAACGCCCGACGAGGCTCGCGAAATCCTCCAGCTCAAGGGCGCGCAGAACGTGGCGTTCTAGGGCTTTGCGGCCTGCGCGATGCCGCACCAGGACGGCGTCACGCGGGCCCACCATCCGCATCTGGCGGCCACCTGACCGGATGCACAACAGGAGACTCGGATCATGTCGTCAACTCTCTCGCAGAACATTCGCGCCGTGCCGGCGGAGGAGCAGAAAGCGCTGACCTCGCTGCTGTTTCGCAAGCTCATGCCCTTGCTCGTGCTGGCCTACATCATCAGCTTCCTCGACCGCACCAACATCGCCCTGGCGAAGAGTCACATGGTGGTGGACATCGGCATCTCCGCCGCGGCCTACGGGCTCGGTGCCGGGCTGTTCTTCCTCAGCTATGCGGCGCTCGAGATTCCGAGCAACCTGATCATGCACCGGGTCGGCGCGCGTCTGTGGATCACGCGCATCATGGTCACCTGGGGGCTGCTCTCGGCGGGCATGGCCTTCGTCACCGGCGAGACCTCGTTCTACGTGATGCGCCTGCTGCTGGGCGCAGCCGAGGCCGGGCTGTTCCCGGGCGTGATGCTCTACCTGACCTACTGGTTCGGCCGCAAGGAGCGGGCGCGGGCGATCGGCTTGTTCCTGCTCGGCGTGTGCGTGGCCAACATTGTCAGCGGCCCGCTCGCGGGCGCCTTGCTGGAGATGGATGGGGTGCTGGGCTGGCGCGGCTGGCAGTGGATGTTCGTGCTGGAAGGGCTGCCCGCGACCTTCTTCGCGCTGGTGGTCTGGAAGAAGCTGCCGGACGGCCCGGCGAGCGCGCCCTGGCTGACCAAGGCCCAGGCGCAGCAGATCCAGCGCCAACTCGACGCAGAGCAGGCCGAGCAGTCCGGCCATGTCGGCCACTCGTTCAAGGCAGCCCTGGTCGACCGGCAGATCTGGCTCGCGATCTTCGTCTACTTCTGCCACCAAATCAGCATCTACACGGTGATCTTCTTCCTGCCCGGCATCATCGGCACCTACGGCAAGCTCACGCCGCTGCAGATCGGGCTGCTGAACTCCGTGCCGTGGATCGCGGCATCGATCGGTGCGGCGACCCTGCCCAAGCTGGCGGTCACGCCGCAGAGTTGCCGCAAGATGCTGCTGGGCGGGCTGTTGCTGATGGCGGCGGGCCTGGTCACGGCCGCGGTCGCCGGCCCGGTGGTCGCGCTCGTCGGCTTCAGCATGACGGCGTTCATGTTCTTCGTCGTGCAGTCGGTGGTGTTCCTGTTCCCCGCGTCACGGCTGAGCGGGGCGGCGCTGGCGGGCGGGCTCGCGCTGGTCAACACCTGCGGCCTGATCGGTGGCTTCATCGGACCTTCGGTGATGGGCCTGATCGAGCAATCGACGGGCCGCACCACCAATGGCCTGTTGATCATCGCCGTGCTGCTGGTGGTCGCCGCGCTTGCCAGCACGAGGCTGCGGCAAGGGCAGGAGAAGTCCTGAGTTCAGAGCGCCGCCGAGGCCACCGCCTCGATGGCGTTCACCACCGCCTGCGGCGCATCGCGCTGGATCCGGTGGCCGCTGCCCGGCACGCGGGCCAGCGTGGCGCCGCTGCGGCGCAGCCAATCCTGGCGCAGGTTCTCCAGCATGCCGCGCAGGCCGTCGCCCATGTAGACGGGCGTTTCGGTCGAGGCCAGCAGCACCGTGGGCGCCTTCAGCTGCGGCAGCAGTTCCACCTGTTGCAGGCAGTCGGCCTGGGCGTCGAATTCCTGGGCCATGGCGGAGCTGAACACGGTCTGGCGGGCCAGCTGCAGCAGCGCAGCTGCAGCGGGCTGCGCCTGCTCCAGCGTGGCCTGCAACTGCGGATGCGTGGGGTCCAACAGCACCAGGCCGGCCACGTCCTGCGGGTACATGCGGGCATAGACGTACTGGTAGAGGCCGCCGAGCGAATGCCCGACCAGCACATAGGGCGGCTGCAGCCCCGCCTGGCGCAGCAGCGCGTGCTGCTCCTCGGCGACGCGGCAGGCGCTGCGGGTGCCCGCGCGCCCGGGGCTGGCGCCATAGCCCGGCCGGTCTGGCACCACGGCCTCGTGCTGCGCCGGCAATTGGCGCAACACGGCCGCCCAGGTGGCGTGGTCATCGCCCAGGCCGCTCTGGAACACCACCACGGGGCCCTGGGCCTGCGGTGTCGCGTGGTGCACGAAGGTGATCGGGGCGCCCGCGACCATGGCCACCACGGGGGCCGCTGCCCGGCCGTCCGCTTCCACGCGCGGGGCAGTGCCGGAACAGGCGGCCAGCGCCAGGCCCAGCAGAGCCAGGGTGGTACGGCGCCACGGCAGGAGGCGGTCGGGGATCGGGTTGCGTTGATCGTGCGGCACCCACGAATTTTCCGTGGCGGATGGTGCGGAATGCGGTCGAATTGCCCGAACATCCCGCCAGAGATCCGCACGGCTGCTTGTACGCCGTGAGCGCTTGCTGCAGTGCGACATGGCCGACAATCGCGGCCCATGGACCGCCGCACCCTGCTGCGCTCGCTGGCACCGGTGGCGTGGCTGGCGGCCGGCTCTTCCCACGCCCAGCATGCCGTCACGGACTGGCCCGCCGGCCAGGCTTTGCCCGCCATCGAGGCGCTGGACCTGCAGGGCCGGCCGTGGCGGCTGGCCGATCTGCGCGGCCGGGCCGTGCTGCTGAACTTCTGGGCCAGCTGGTGCGAGCCCTGCCGCGCCGAGATGCCCACGCTGCAGGTGCTGGCCGACCTGTACGGCCCCGAGCAACTGGCTGTGCTGGCGCTCAACTTCAAGGAGGCGCCGGCCACGGTCGCGCGCTTCGTGCAGCGCACCGGCCTGCGTCTGCCGGTGCTGCTGGACCGCGACGGCGCGATCGCGCGGGCCTGCGCCGTCAAGGTGTTTCCCTCCACGCTGCTGATCGCGCCGGACGGCCGCGCGCGCCAGCGGCTGCGCGGCGAGCTGGATTGGACCGGTGCCGAGGCCGAGCGCCTCGTGCAGGGCCTGTTTGCCACGCCGGGCCGATAATGCGCGCCCTTCGCCTTCAGGAAAGCACCGCCATGCCGGCCAGCCGCCGCCAGTTCCTCGCCCATTGCACTGCCGCCGCAGCTGCCACCGCCGCCCCCGTTTTCGCCCAGACGCAGGCCGTGCCGGCAGCCCGCCGTTTCGACCCCCAGCCCCAGGGCTGGCGCAGCTTCGAGGTCACCACGCGCGTGGACCTCGCGCCGTTGCAGGGAGTGACCAAGGTCTGGATCCCGCTGCCCTCGCTCGACACCGGCTGGCAACGCACGCTGACGCACGGGTTTGCGAGCAATGGCCAGGCCCGCCTCACCGAGGATGGCCGCGAAGGTGCGCGCATGCTGGCGGTGGAGTTCGCGCCGGGCCAGGCCCAGCCCTTCGCCGAGGTCACGAGCCGCGTGGCCACGCAGAACCGCGCGGTCGACTGGTCGCGCCGCACGGGCGCCACCGAATCGGCCGACACGCTGCGCTTCTACACGCGTGCCACGGCGCTGCTGCCCACCGACGGCATCGTGCGCGAGACCGCGCTGAAGGCCACGCAGGGCGCCCGCACCGATGCGCAGAAGGCCCGCGCCATCTACGACTGGGTCGTGGCCAACACCTACCGCGAGCCCAAGGTGCGCGGCTGCGGCGAGGGCGACATCGCCACCTTGCTGGAGACGGGCGACCTGGGCGGCAAGTGCGCCGACCTCAACGCGCTGTTCGTGGGCCTGTGCCGCGCCGTCGGCGTGCCGGCGCGCGACGTCTACGGCCTGCGGCTGGCGCCCTCGGCCTTCGGCTACAAGGAGCTCGGCGGCAACCCGGCCAGCCTCAAGGGCGCGCAGCACTGCCGTGCCGAGGTCCATCTGGCCGGTCACGGCTGGGTGGCGATGGACCCGGCCGATGTCGCGAAAGTCATGCGCCTGGAGACACCCGCGTGGATCAAGACCGTGCAGGACCCCGTGGTCGCACCGGTCAACCGCGCCCTGTTCGGCGGCTGGGAAGGCAACTGGATGGCCTACAACACCGCACACGACCTGCAGCTGCCGGGCGCGCGCGGCGAGCCGCTGGGCTTCTTCATGTATCCGATGGCCGAGAACGCCCAGGGCCGGTTCGATCCCTACGCGCCGGACGACTTCAAGTACCAGATCACGGCGCGCGAGACCACCAGCTGAGCCGGCGCTCGCTCTCGAAGCGCCGCCGCTGGCCCGTCACCGGATCGCTGAACGCGATGCCCCGCGCCAGCAGCTGCAGCGGCTGCGCGTGGTCGTCGTCCTCGTCGGGCCCGCGTGTCACCTCGGGGTAGAACGCATCGCCGCGGATCGGGATGCCCAGCGCCGCCATGTGCACGCGCAGCTGGTGGCGCTGGCCCGTGCGCGGCGCGAGCCGGTAACGGCCCCAGCCGCCGGCCTGGTCCACCAGCGCCAGCCGCGTGCTGGCGTTCGGTTCGCCCTCCACCTCGCACTGTCGAAAGAACGGCGTGCCCTGCACGATGCGGCTCTCGCGCGTGCAGGGCAGCGCCAGGCCGGCCCGCAGCGGCGCAACCGCCTCGTAGTCCTTCTCGACCACCCGCTCGCGGAACAGCGCGTGGTAGGCGTCGCGGTCCTGGCGGCGGATGCTGAACAGCACCACGCCGGCCGTCTCGCGGTCGATGCGGTGCAGCGGCTGCAAATCCACCAGCCCCGTCTCGCGTCGCAGACGCGCCAGCAAGGTTTCGTGCAGGTAGCGCCCGCCTGGCGTCACGGCCAGGAAGTGCGGCTTGTCGGCCACCAGCAGGTGCGCGTCCATGGACAGGATGGCGGCCTCGAACGGCACGCGCGGCTCGTCGTGCAGGCTGCGGTAGTACCAGGCCTTGCCGTGCGCACGGTAGGGCGCGTCCGGCGACAGCGGCCGGCCCTGCGCATCCCAGATGTCGCCACCGCGCAGGCGCGCCTGCCACTCGTCGCGCGGCACATGGGGAAAGCGCTCGGTGAAGAAGTCCAGCCAGGTCGCCCAGGGGCCCGCCGGCAGGCCGACGGCGCTGGCCGCCACGCCGCCGCGCAGGGGCAGGGCAGGCGGGGTGGGGGCGGGCATGGCGCGGAATTGTCGCTGAGCTGTCATGCCTCTTGGTGGAAACCCTGGGCCGCTATCATCGGCCGGCCTTTTCACAGCCCCAACATCCCATGCACCTGCACAGCTCCGCATCGCCATCGTCCACCGTCACGACCCAGGGAGCTGCGCGATGAGTTCGGTGGGTTGGGGCGAGGCCGCCGTCCTCGGGCTGATCCAGGGCCTCACCGAGTTCCTGCCGGTGTCCTCGAGCGCGCACCTGCGCATCTTCGGTCCGCTGCTGCCCTCGGGCGGCGACCCGGGCGCGGCCTTCACGGCGATCACGCAGATCGGCACCGAGGCCGCCGTGCTGCTGTTCTTCCGCCACGACATCGTGCGCATCTTCCTGGCCTGGTGGGCCTCGCTCACGCAGCGCGGCCGGCCGATGGACCCGGACGCCCGCATGGGCTGGCTCGTGATCCTGGGCACCGCGCCCATCGCCGTGCTGGGCCTGCTGTTCAAGAACGCGATCGAGGGCTCGCTGCGCAACCTGTACATCACGGCCACCATGCTGATCGTGTTCGCGCTGGTGCTGGCCGTGGCCGACCGCCTGGGCCGCAAGCAGCGCACGCTCGACCGGCTGACCTGGGGCCACGGCATCCTGTTCGGCTTCGCCCAGGCCATGGCGCTGATCCCGGGCGTCTCGCGCTCGGGCGGCACCATCACCATGGGCCTGATCCTCGGTTACACGCGCGAGGCGGCGGCGCGCTACTCGTTCCTGCTGGCCATCCCCGCCGTGCTGCTGTCGGGCTTCTACCAGCTCTACAAGACCTGGGGCACGGAGAACACCGTGGGCGGCGGCCAGACGCTGCTGGCCACGGTGATCGCCTTCTTCGTCGGCTATGCCGTGATCGTGGGCTTCCTGAAGCTGGTGTCCACGCGCAGCTACATGCCTTTCGTCTACTACCGTGTGCTGTTGGGCATCGCCGTGTTCGTGGCGCTGGGAATGGGTGTGCTGCAGCCCCTGTGAGCTTCAGCGGCGCCGGAACACCAGGTCCCAGACGCCGTGCCCCAGCTTGAGGCCGCGGCGCTCGAACTTGGTGTCGGGCCGGTAGTGCGGCCGCGGCGCGAAATCCGCCGCCGTGTTGGCCAGCAGCGGCTCGCCGGAGAGCACCTGCAGCATCTGCTGCGCATAGGGCTCCCAGTCGGTCGCGCAGTGCAGGTAGCCGCCCGGCGCCAGGCGCTGTGCCAGCCGTGCCACGAAGGGCGGCTGGATCAGGCGGCGCTTGTGGTGGCGCGACTTGTGCCAGGGATCGGGAAAGAAGATGTGGATGCCGGCCAGGCCCTGCGGATTCTGCTGCGCGTCCCAGGCCGGCAGCATGTGGTCCAGCACCTCCACGGCGTCGTGCGCGAGGATGCGGATGTTCGAGAGGCCACGTTCGCCGATCTGCTTGAGCAACGCGCCCACGCCGGGCTCGTGCACCTCGCAGCACAGGAAATTGGTCTCGGGCAGCAGTTCGGCGATGTGGGCCGTGGCATCGCCCATGCCGAAGCCGATCTCCAGCACCGTGGGCGCAGCGCGGCCGAAGGCTTCGGCCAGGTTCAGCGGCGCGACGCTGTAGGGCAGCACGAAGCGCGGACCGAGATCGGCCATGGCCTTGGCCTGGCCCAGCGTGGTGCGGCCGGCGCGCTTGACGAAGCTGCGGATGGCGCGCGGATGGGCGACGTCGGAAGGGGCGAGGCCGGTGGCCTGGTCCGGCGTTTCGCCGGGTGGGGAAGAGGGCGTGTTCACGCGGCGGGATTCTATGTGCGCAGGCCCAGCCGCTCGGCCAGCAGCCGCAACGCATCCTCTGGCGAATCGGCCAGGCCGACCGAGCGGGCCAACATCAGATTGAGCCGCTGGCCCAGCCCTTCGACCATGGTCCCGTCGCCCCGCTCGCGCAGCACGCCCTGGCCATCGGGTGCGCAGTCGCGGGCCGCGCCCACGCGCGCCGCGTAGCTGCCCGGCGGCACGCCGTAGGCCGCGACGGGCTTGCCCAGCGCGATCGCGTAGCCGACCTCGAACACTGTGCCCGAATCGGGCTCCAGCCCGCGGAAATCGGCCAGGTTGGCGAGCACGCCGTCGGCCGCCCGGATGCGCGCGACATTGCCTTCGTAGATGCGCTGGGCCAGTGCGTCGCCCTGCAGCGCCGCCGTGCCGGGCGCCGCGTCGTCCGCCGGCTCCAGGCCGGCCAGGCCCAGGCGCGCGCAGGCGGCCTTGAGCCGTGCGAACACCTGCGCGCTGTCGGGCCGGAACACGTCCGGGCCGGCGAGGTAGATGCGGGGCAGGGTGTCTGGAGGCATCCGCGCATTGTCGCTGCGCGCTCGGTCGGGTTCAGCCAGCGTCCAGCAGGCGTTCGACGCGCTGGCGCCCCAGTCCCCACAGCGCCGCGCCCAGCGTGGCCTGCCGGCTGTAGCTGTCGCGCGGGCCGGTCTCGCCGCGCAGGCGCGCGGCGAACGCGGTACCGAAATCCTGGGCCCAGGCCGCGTCCCGTGCGGGGGCGGCGTCGGCCAGGGCCGCGCGGTCCTCGTCGAGCACGGTGCGCGCGCCTTCGCGCGCCGCCTCGGTGCGCTGCAAGGCCGTGCCGAGTTGCTGCAAGGCCTGGCGGGCACCGCCCTCGTCCTGCAGCGTCCATTGCGCCGGCGTCAGCACGTCCGGTTGCGGATCGGCCGCCACGCGGTGCAGCCGGCCGGACGCGAACTGGCGGCCTTCGCCCTGCAGGGCCAGGCCATCGCGCACCTGCGGCCAGCGCGGTTCGGCGACCGAGAAGCGCAGGCCGCCGCCCGCATCGGCCCGGGCCTGCAGGCCCAGCGGCGCGAGCGCCTGGGCGAAGGCATCGGCACGCGCCTGCGGCGTGGCTTCGGGATCGAGCTGCACGCGCACGGCGGGCCGGGCTGCCGAAGGCAGGCCGAGCGCCAGCGTCAACGTCTCGCGCGCCTGCGGTGGCTGGTCCAGCCCGCGCACCGAGAAGCTGCGCCGGGCGGGCTGCTCGGCGCTGAAGTTCAGCTGCGGGTCCAGCGCCGTGCCGGCCGCCGTGGCGCGCTCGGCCCAGAGCTGGTCCAGGCGCGCGCGCTGGCTTTCCAGCCGGTCGGCCGGCACGGGCTGGCCGGCCGCCGCGCGGGAGAGGTCGCTCTGCAGGTTGCGCAGCCGCGGGGCCAGCCGGTCCAGGTAGGCCAGGGCTTGCTGGGCGCCGGCCACCCGCTGGTTGCGCTGGGCGTCCAGGCCACGCAGGCCGGCATGCACCACCGGCAGTGCCGACGGGGCCGGTGCTGGCGCGGCGGCCGGCGTCTCGCCCGTGCGTGGCACGGCTGCCACGCTGTCGGACGCATGCGACCGGTCCAGCCCAAGGCCGCCGGGACGCAGGGGAGTGATCTGCATCGTTGCTCAGCCGGCCTTCACAGTTGCGAGAACAGCGACAGGGTGGCCACGCGCACATAGGCCTTCTGCGTGGCCTGCAGCGCCGTCTGGTAGCCGGTCAGCCGGATCGCCGCCTCGCCGTAGTCGAGCTGGCTCAGCGTGATCTTGGCCTGGTCGGCCGCCAGGCCGACGTTGCCATGGGTCTCGTCCAGCGTGGACAGGATGTTCTGCGCGCCGCCCAGGCCGGCGATCCTGGCGCTGACCGAGGCCATGGCCTCGTCCGTGCCGTTCAGCGCGTCCTCGAGCACCGCGCGCACGGCCGGGTCGTTGTTGTTCACGCCAGGGGTCTGCAGCTGCGCCACCGCCAGATCCAGCCGGTTCAGCAGGGCCGCCATCTCGGGCAGGCTCACATTGGCCGACTGGGTGATGTTGTTGCCCACCACCACCTGCTGCTTTTCTTCGTTGCCGCTGAAGCTGTAGCGGCTGCCGGCCGCGGCCGTGCTGTCCAGTGCGATGGTGGCCGTGGTGCTCAGCGTGCCCGAGAACAGGTAGCGGCCTTCCTGGTCGCGGCTGTTGGCCGTGTAGTACAGACTGTCGCGCAGGCTCACGAGCGCGCCGGCCATGGCGTTCAGGTCGTCGCCGGTGTTGGCGCCGTCGCTGGCCCAGACCATCAGGTCGCGCACCTGCTGCATGTCCTTCAGGCTGCTGTCCAGCGCCGTCTCGTTCTGCGTGAGGCGCACCGACAGCGCGCCGATGTTGTCACGGTACTGCGACAACGCGGCCTGCTCGCGCTCCATGCGCGACAGGCGCACGGTAGTGACCGGGTCGTCCGAGGGCAGCAGCAGGCGCTGGCCGGTGGACATCTGCTGCATGACCTGCTCCAGCCGCGCCTGGGCGCTGGCCAGCGTCTGGCTCATGGTCATGTGGTATTGGCTGGTGGCGACGCGCATGGTGGGCCGATCAGGAAGGCTATCGGAGGATGGCGAGTGTCGCCTCGAACAGCGTGTTGGCCGTGCTGAAGACCTTCATGTTGGCCTGGTACATCTGTTGGTACTGCACCAGGTTCACGGCCTCCTCGTCTTCGTTGACGCCGCTGGTGGAAGCCCAGTTGGCCTTGGCATAGGAGCGCACCGTGTCCGCCACGCTCAATGCGGCCTTGTTCTGCTGGCTGGTCGTGCCCAGGTTGCTGACGAGCTGCGTGTAGGCGTCGCCGAGCTGCACCGTGCCCAGCGAGGCGATCGGCACCGACTGGTCCTTCAGGCCGATCAGGGCCAGCAGGTTGGCGCTGTCCCCCGGCTTGGTCGGATCGCTGGAGAAGCCCAGGTCCTGGGCGGTGATTCCCGGCGTGATCGTCAGCAGCGCCGAGACGCTGGAGGTGTCGAGCTGGAACAGCGGCTTGCCGGGCGTGCCGTCCAGGCCGTAGCCGGCGGCCAGCTGGTTGTTGAACAGCGTGGTCAGGCCGGTCGCCATGTCGCTGATCGACTGCGTGAGCGGCTGCAGCGTCTTGGCCTGGTAGTCGTCCAGACCGCCGAGCTGGCCGCCCATGTTGCGGCTGGCGATCGTGAAGACCTCCTTGGCGAAGCGCACCGTCAGCGCGGGCGTGCCGTCGGCTAGCGGCGCGGCCGCCTCGAGCTTGCCGACCGTGGTGCCCACCACCAGCGGTGTGCCGTTCTTCAGCGCCACGCTGCGCGAGCCGTCGGCCTGGTCGACCACGTTGACGCCGACCAGCGCGGCCAGTTCGTCGATGCGGTTGTCGCGCTCGTCGATCAGGGCCGACGGGTTGGCACCCGCGGCCCCGGCGCTGGCGATCTTGCCGTTCAGCGTGGAGACCTCGGCCGACAGCACGTTGACCTGGTCCAGCACCGCCGAGCGCTGCTGCGTGATGGCCGTGCGCTGGTTGGCCAGCACCTGGTTCATGCTGTTGAAGCGCACCGTCAGCGCTTCGGCCGAGGCGATCACCTGCTGGCGCAGCGGGGCCGAGGTCGGCTCCACGCTGGCCGCGTTCAGCGCCGCATAGAAGCCGTCCAGCCCGGCGTTGATGGTCGACACGTCGTCGCCCATGACCTGCTCGAGCTGGGTCAGGTAGCCCTGCACGGCCGCGTGCCGGCCCTGGGTGGAGGCCGATTCCCAGAGCTGCTGGCTCTTGTAGGCGTCGGCGAAGCGGATCAGCTGCGGCGTCTGCACACCGTTGCCGGGCGACATGCCGCCCGTGGGCGCGGCGGCGCGCAGCAAGATGCCCTGGCGCGTGTAGCCCGGCGTCTGCAGGTTGGCGATGTTCTGGCTGGTGGCGGCCAGGGCGGCCTGGGCCGCCATGGCGCCCGACAGCGCGTTGTTGATCATGCTCATGGCTGGGGTTCCGGCGGATTCGTCTGGGGCATCTGTACAGACAAGGCGGCGCCATCGGCGGCCGGCTTAAGCGGCTTGGCCGGATACAGCTGGCGCAGCAGCATGTCGGCGATGCCGAAGGCACGCTGGCCGGCCAGCTGGTCGGCCATGAGCTGGTCCGCCAGGCCCAGCAGCGGGTTGTCCGGATCCTGCCGCAGCAAGCCGTCCTCGCCGGCCAGCGCGCCGGTGCCCGCGCGCATGGTCTTCAGCATCTGCTGGATGAACATGCCTTCGAACTTCAGCGCGGCATCCTCGATGCGGGCGCGCACGGCGTCCTCGGGTGTGGCGCCCAGAGCACTGTTGGAGATCGGGGAGGTCTGCATCAGATCACAACGAGTTCGCCATCGATGGCACCGGCCTGGTCCAGCGCCTGCAGGATGGCCATGATGTCGTCGGGCGAGGCGCCGATGCTGTTCACGGTGTCGATGATGGTCTGCAGCTTGGCGCCGGCCGGCCAGGCGAACATGCGGCCGTTGCCCTGCTCGACCTGCACCTGCGACTGCGGCGTGACCACGGTCTGCCCCTGGCTGAAGGGCTGGGGCTGGCTCACGCGCGGGTTCTCGCTGATGACCACCTTGAGTGCGCCGTGCGAGACCGCCGCCGGCCGCACCGTCACGCCCTCGGCGATCACCACGGTGCCGGTGCGCGAGTTGAATACCACGCGCGGCGTCTCCAGGCCCACGTCCACGCGCAAGGCCTGCAGCTGGGCCACGAAGGCCACGCGCTGGGTGGGGTTCATCGGCGCCTGCACCTCCACCGTGGTCGCGTCGCGCGTGCTGGCCACGCTGCCGAAGCTGCGGTTGATGGTGTTGACGATGTTGGTGGCGGTCTCGAAGTTGGGCCGGCGCAGCGACAGGCGCACGTTGGGCGCGGTGTCGAAGTCGGTCTCGATCTCGCGCTCGATGCTGGCGCCGTTGGGGATGCGCCCGCCCGTCGGGGTGTTCACGGTCACGCTGGAGCCGCTGGCCCCCTGGGCCGACAGGCCGCCGATCACCACGTTGCCCTGGGCCAGCGCATAGACCTCGCCGTTGGCCGCGCGCAGCGGCGTCAGCAGCAGCGTGCCGCCGCGCAGGCTCTTGGCGTCGCCCAGCGAGGACACCGTCACGTCGATGGTCTGGCCCTTGCGGTAGCCCGGCGGAAAGCTCGCGCTGACCATCACCGTGGCAGTGTTCTTGCTCTTGGCCTCGACACGCTCGGGCATCTTGAGGTCGAACTGCTTGAGCATGTTGTTGATCGACTGCCCGGCCGACTTGACCTGGGTGCTGTCGCCCGAGCCGTGCAGGCCGACCACGAGGCCATAGCCGATCAGCTGGTTCTCGCGCACGCCCTCGACATGGGCCAGGTTGCGCAGGGCCTGGGCCGCGGCCAGGGCCGGGGCGGGCAGGGCGGCCAGCAGCAGGGCCGCCGCGGCGCAGAAGGAGAGGGAGATCTTGCGCATGGTGGCCTCAGAACGGCATCCAGGGGCTGTTGAAGAAGGCGGTCAGCCAGCCCTGGCGCTGGCTTTCCGCGAGCGTGCCGCGGCCCGAGTAGGTGATGCGCGCATTGGCGATGCGCTGGGACGACAGCCGGTTGTCGGTGTCGATGTCGGCCACGCGCGCGAAGCCCGTCACGCGGATGAACTCCTCGCCCAGGTTCAGCGTGAGGCTCTTCTCGCCGCGGATGGCCAGGAGACCATTGGGCAGCACCTCGGTGACGACCACGGTGATCGCGCCCTGCAGCGCGTTCTGCTGCGTGGCGGTGTTGCCCGCGTCCGAGCTGCGCTGCGCGTCGATGCCGATGTCGGTCTTCAGGCTGCGGCCGCGGAACAGGAAGGGCGTGATCGAGGTGCTGCTGTTCTTGTCGCTGGTCACGCCGCTGCGCTTGCTGGCCTGGGTGGTCTCCTGCAGCACCACGGTCAGCACGTCGCCGGCGCGGAAGGCGCGGCTGTCGGACGTCAGCGCGGTCACGGTGTCCATGGGCAGCACGCCGCCGGACACGCCGCGGCGCGGCGCGGCGACGATGATCAGCGGCTCCTCGGGCTGGGCCGCGGCCTTGGGGATGGGCGGCAGGGTCTCGCAGCCGGCCAGCAGCACGGCGGCCAACACCAGCAGGAACGACCGGGGCGACTTGTTCATTTCGGACCTCCGCAATCCACCCGGGGCTTACCTCGCCACCTGCGCCAGGTTCTGCAGCATGTTGTCGGCGGCGGACAGCACCTTGGTGTTCATCTCGTAGGTGCGCTGGGCCGCGATCATGTCCACCATCTCCTCGGCCACCTGCACGTTGGAGCCCTCCAGCGCGCCCTGCTTGAGCTTGCCGCGGCCGTCCTCGCCCGGGTTGCCCTCGGCCGGCTCGCCGCTGGACTGGGTCTGCTGGTACAGGTTGTCGCCGATGGCCAGGAGGCCCGTCGGGTTGACGAAGGTCACCATGGTCAGCTGGCCCAGCTCGGTCGGCGTGGTGGCCGTGCCCACCATGGCCGAGACGATGCCGTTCTCGCCGATGGTGATGCCCGTGGCGTTGGCCGGCACCGTGATCTGCGGGTTGATCGGCAGGCCCTGCGCATTGGTCAACCGGCCTTCCAGCGACAGGCCGAGCTGGCCGGCGCGCGTGTAGGCGGTCTCGCCGCTGGGCAGCTCCACCTGCAGGAAACCGTTGCCGATGATGGCCACGTCCAGTTCGCGGCCGGTGGTCTGCAGGCTGCCCGCCGTGAACACCTTCTGCGTGCCGGCCACGCGCGTGCCGTTGCCCAGCTGCACGCCGCCGTCGGCATTGCGGTTGGCGGCCATCTGTGCGCCGGGCTGCTGCTCCACGGTGTAGAACAGGTCCTCGAACACCACGCGGTCGCGCTTGTAGCCCACGGTGTTCACGTTGGCCAGGTTGTTGGCGATGGCCTGCAGCTTGGCGTCCTGGGCCTGCACGCCTGTCTTGCTCACCCACAGTGCGGGATTCATGTCGTTTCTCCTTGTCGTTCGGGGTTGCCGCGCGTCACTCGCGCAGCAGCCGGTTGCCGTTGGCCGCCATCTCGTCGGCGGCCTTGAACAGCTTCATCTGCATCTCGAAATCGCGGTTGATCTGCAGCGTCGCGACCATCTCCTCGATGGGCGAGACGTTGCTGCCTTCCAGGTAGCCGCCGCGCACCTGCACCTCCTCGCTGGGTTCCAGCGGCCCGCCGTCGCGGCCGACCAGCAGGCCGACCTCGTTCTTGCGCAGCGCGCCGGGCTCGGGCTTGACCAGCTTGAGCCTGTCGATGACCTGCATCTCCTGCGTGCCCTCTGGCAGCACCAGCACCGTGCCGTCGGCGGCGATCTCGATGTGGTTGGTGGCCGGCAGCACGATGGGGCCGCCCTCGCCGAGCACGGCGCGGCCGTCCAGCCGCAGCAGGCCTTCGGCGTCGAGCGTGAAGGCGCCAGCGCGCGTGTAGGCCTCGCCGTCGCCATAGGCCACCGCGAACAGGCCCTCGCCGACGATGGCGGCATCGAGTTCGCGGCCCGTGGGCGTCAGCGTGCCGCTGCGTGTCTGCACCGCGTCGGCGTCGATGCGCGCCATGTGGCGCGCGTCGTAGCCGTAGCCCTGCACGGCCTGGTGCGCGGCGGTCTCCATGTCGGCACGGAAACCCGTGGTGCCGGCATTGGCCAGATTGTTGGCGCGCACCTGCTGGGCCTTGAGCGCACGCTCGGCCCCGGCCATGGCGGAGTAGATCAGCGCGTCCATCGCGGCCTCAGACGGCTTGCATGAGCGACTGCATCATGTCGTCGGCGGTCGAGATCACCTTGGTGTTGGCCTGGTAGTTGCGTTGCGAGGTCATCAGGTTCACGAGCTCGGAGGTCATGTCCACGTTGGACTGCTCGATCGCGCCCACGGTCAGCTCGCCGGCCATGCCGGTGCCCGGCGTGGCGTACAGCGGCGTGCCGGAGTTCGAGGTGGTGGTCCAGCTGGTGTCGCTGATGGCCTGCAGGGCCTGCTCGTTCGGGAAGGTGGCCAGCGCCACGGTGCCGACCTTCTGCTTCTGGCCATTGCTGTACTCGGCGATGACCGAGCCGTCCTCGGACAGCGTGACGTTCACGCGCGTGCCCGAGGCGTAGCCGTTGGGCGCGTTGACCGAGGGGCGTGAATCGCCCGCGTACTGCGTGGTGCCGGTGTAGTCCAGCGCGATGCTCATGGGCGTGGCGCCGGCCGGCGTGGCCGTCAGCGTCACGGCCGGCACGGTGGCGAGCTGGCCGCCGGGGCCGAAATTCAGCGCCTGCGGCGTGCCGTTGGCCACGCCATCGAAGGTGTAGTGCACCGTCACCTGGTTGGTCGCGGTCTTCACGAAGTACTGCGTGACGGTGTGCTGGCTGCCCAGCGAGTCGTAGACCACCGAGACGTCCGAGCTGTTGTAGGTCAGCGGGTTGGTGGGGTCGAAGGCGGCCGTGGGCGCCACCCAGTCGGACGACAGGTTGCTCACGTACTGCATGCGCGAGGTGGCCAGGGCCGCCACCTGGCCGCTGGGCACCTGCAGGTCGCCCATGGCACCCAGGCCGGCGCCGTCCACCGGCACGCCGTTGGCATCGCGCATCACGGCATAGCCCTGCACGCGGCGGTTGGAGGCGTCCACCAGGTAGCCGTCCTGGTCGGTGCCGAAGATGCCCACGCGGGTGTAGACCTCCACGCCGCTGGATTCCTTGGTCACGAAGAAGCCGCGGCCCTGCACCATGGCGTCCAGCCCGCGGCCGGTGGTCATGGCGCCGCCGCCGATGTCGATGCTCTGCGTCAGCGAGTTGATCTGCGCGCCGGCCGGCTGGCTGCCCGCGTAGAGCGAGGCGAAGTTGGCGCGCGTGGACTTGAAGCCGTAGGTGCCCGCATTGGCGATGTTGTTGCTGATCGAGTCCAGCGAGGTGTTGATGGCATTGATGCCGGACAGTGCGATTTCGAAGCTCATGGCGTTCTCCTCAGGACTTCAGTTGATCGGGGTGGTGGGGCGGCCGTGGAAGCCGACGAGGGACGAAGCGGGGACCTGGCCGACACCGGCGACCTGCACCATGGCGGCGCCGTTGCTGCCGATCTGCACGTTGCCCAGCAGGCCGGTGACGCTGGTGGCGGGCGCCTCCTTGGTGCTGGTCTCCACGCTCAGCGTGTAGCTGCCGGGTGCCAGGCCCAGTGCGACCGGGTCGACCGCGGTGGAGACGGCGCCGATGGGCTTGGTGCCCAGTTCGATGCTGTGCTTGACGCCGCCGGTGCCGGTCAGCACCAGCGTGGTCTTGGTGCTGGGGCTGGACAGCGTGAAGTCGACCTGCACCGGTTCCTTGTCCAGCTGCACCTGGCTGGTCTGCACCGTGACATCGGTGCCGACCTGCGAGCCCAGCGAGATCACCTGCATGCTGGCCATGGCACTGGCGCTGGCCGTGCCCTGGTCGGCCAAGAGGCGCAGCGCCTCGACCTGGCTCAGCTGCGAGAGCTGGCCCACGAAGGCGGCCGGGTCGGTCGGCTCCAGGGGGTTCTGGTTGCGGATCTGCGCGACCAGCAGCTTGACGAACAGGTCGGAGATGTCGCCGCCCAGCGCGGAGGCGATGCTGGGCAGGCCGGCACTGGCCGAGCTGCCGCTGGTGGTCTGGTTGTTGACGGTGGTGACCATGGTGTTCAGCTTTCTCCGAGGCGCAGCAGAGAGGCCTGCATCGACTTGACGCGGCTCAGCACCTCGACATTGGTCTCGAAGGCGCGCGAGGCCGACAGCATGTCGGTCATCTCGGCCACCGAGTTGACGTTGGAATAGAAGACATCGCCGTCGGCGTTGGCCAGCGGGTGGTCCGGTTCGTGCACGCGGCGCAGCGGCTCGGGGCTCTCCACCACGTCCAGCACCTGCACGCGGCTACCGGCCGACTGGGCGCCCTGGCCGAGCTGGGCGATGGCCGCGAACACCGGCTTGCGCGCGCGGTAGCCGTCGGCCTCGGTGCCGGCGGCGCTCTGCGCATTGGCCAGGTTGCTGGAGATGGTGTTCAGCCGCACGGTCTGCGCCGACATGGCGGAACCGGCGATCTGGGCGATGGCGCGAAAACTCATGGGGTGCTCCTCACTGTCCGGGTCACTGGCCCGAAATGGCCTTGGCCAGGCCCTTGAGCTTCATGTCCACGAAGCGCAGGCTGGTCGCGAAATCGGCCGCGTTCTGCGAGAACGCGGCCTGCTCGACACCGAGCTCCACCGTGTTGCCGTCCTGCGATGCGTGCTGCGGCAGCCGGTACATCAGCTCGGGTGCGCCGCTGTCCAGCACGGCGAACGGGTCGTCGCCGCTGGCGCGGCTGAGCGCCTGCGCGAAGTCGACGTCGCGCGCCTGGTAGCCCGGCGTGCTCTCGTTGGCCAGGTTCGAAGCGAGGACCTTGGTACGATCCGCGCGTAGCCGCAAGGCGTCCGCATGCAGGCCCAGGGCCTTGTCGAATTGAAGTCCCATCACATCCCCTTTCGTCGATCCATCTGGTCGTTTGGTCTGGCCGTGGCCCTGCCGCTGGTGGCACTGGCCACCGTGCCGGCGCGTGTGGAAGACCTGGTCGAGCAGGCCGCGCGCGACTGGCTCGCCGAGCAGGCCGACCAGCGCGCCCTGGCCGAGCCCGTGTTCGAGGTCAAGGCCGTGGCCCGGTTGCCGCAGCCCTTGCCGCCCTGTGCCGAACCGCTCACGGTGGACGCGCTGGAGACGCGCTCCATCGCGCGCATGCGCTTTGCCGTGGTCTGTCCCGGCAACGAGGGCTGGCAGCGCGAATGGGTGGTGCGCGCGGCGGTCTCGGCGCTGGTCGTGGTGGCCGCGCGCGACGTGCCGGCCAACCGCGCGCTGCAGGCCGAGGACCTGGCCGTCGAGCGGCGCAAGCTGACCGACCTGGCCGGCGCCGTCAACCTGCCCGAGGACGCCATCGCCCAGTCCAGCAGCCGCACGCTGCGCACCGGGCAGGCGCTGCATGCGCGCTGGCTGTCGGCGCCCGTGCTGGTCAAGCGCGGCGACAGCGTGACCATCCGCGCACGCAACGGCGGCGTGGAGGTCAGCGCGGCTGGCGAGGCGCTGGAGAACGGCAGGCCGCGCCAGGTCGTGCGCGTGCGCAACACCACCACCGGCAAGGTGATCCGTGCCAGGGTGCTGGAGGAGGGGCTGGTCGAGCCGGAGAACATGGGCGGGTCCTGATGCCTTGGGGCCTGCGTCACTCGCCGACAGCGCTGCGCGCGCGCACCTGGCGCGCCACGCGCGCAAGCTTGTCCGCGTAGTCGGGGTCGGTGGCGTAGCCGCCACGCGCCAGGCCTTGGGCGAAGGCCGCGGCATCGCTGCCCGTGTTCAGCGCGTCCTGGTAGCGCGGGCTGTTCTGCAGCAGCTGGGCGTAGTCGCGGAAGGCACTGGCATGGTTGGGGTAGGCGCGGAAGGCTTCGGTGGTCTTCTGGGCCTCGCCGCCTTCGTACTCGGTGGTCAGTGCCTGCACGCTGGCACCGCGCCAGCCGCCGCTGGCCTTGATGCCGAACAGGTTGTGGCTGTCGCCGCCATCGGTCCCGCGCAGCGGGCGCCGGCCCCAGCCCGATTCCAGCGCGGCATGCGCGGCCACCAGCTCGGGCGCCACGCCCAGTGCGGCACCGGCCTCGCGCGCCCAGGGGCCGATCGCCTGCAAAAAGTCCTGTTGCGCCGCCGCCGGCACGGCCTGGCCAGCCGCCAGCGACGCCGCGCCAGGGCCGGCAGCCCGTGCCGGGGTGCGGGCCAGTGCCGGCGTCAGCAGGGGCAGGGCCTGGCCCTGGGCGCCGTCCACCGCGGCGGCCTGCAGTGCGGCCGCGCGGCGCAGCAGGCCCTCGGTGCCCAGTGCGGGCAGCTCGCTCTGGCTCCAGCCGTGGCGCACGAGATCGGTGATCTCCGCCTGGGCGCTGCGCATGGCGTTGGCGAAGCTGGCTGCTTGCACGGCGTTGCCACCGGCGGCCCAGGACGGGGCCGGTGCGGTGGGCGCGGTCGGTGCCAGCGCGCGCAGCGCCGTGCCGGAGGCGAAGTCAGGCGTCTGCATAGAGCGGGTCCTCGGTGCCGTGCAGCACGCGGGTGAGCAGCTGGTGCTGCTCGGTCAGCAGGCGGGCGTTGCGCAGGTTCAGGGCCTTGCAGTCCTGCACGGCCTGCTCCAGCCGGTCCCACAGGGCCTGCACGGCCGCGCGCTGCGCGGCGGGCCACTGGGCCAGCAGGGCCGGCACGCTGGGCGCGGAACCACCGCTCAGCCGCGCCAGCAGGCCGTCGCGGAACAGGCGGCGCGCATCGAGCCGGTCGACGACGGCGACGAGGGCCTCGGCCAGCGGCTCCATGGCCAGGGCGTCGTGGCGCAGTGCGCCGGCGAATTGCTGGTCCAGCAGCGCGCGCAGTTCGGCGTAGTCGGCCAGGTCGGCCTGCACATCGCGCAGCAGCCGCTCCATGGCCGGACGCGGCAGGCGGGCCGCGCCGGCCGGCGTGGCGGGGGCGTGCGCTGCCGCAGCGGGCGTCGTCATCCACGGCTCCCGTGGTAGCGCTCGATGAGCTGGGCGAGCTTGCCGGCGTCGAAGCCGAGCTCGCCGCGCTCCAGCGCGGCACGGATCTCGGCCACGCGGGCGGCATCGATCTCGGGCATCTGTTGCAGTTGCGCGCGTGCGGCGGCCAGCAGCGCGCCGGTGGCCGACGCACCGCTGCTGGCCACGGCACCGTGCGGTGCAGCGGGCGCGGGCGCGGCGCTGGCCGGGCCGACGGCCGGGGTGGCGGGCGTGCCGGAGCTGGTGATCTTCATGCGCAATCCTCGGGTTCTGGTTTCCATGGCCGTTCCTCAACGCGCGCCCAGGCGCTCGCGCAGGGCCTGCAGCGCGCTGCGTTCGGGAATCACCGCGTCGGCGCCCGGCACGAACAGCGTGCTGCCCGCGGGCGGACCGAACATGGCGCGGATGGCCTGGGCATGCTCGGTGGTCAGCACCAGCAGCTCGATGCGGCGGTTCACGTCGGCGTCGGAACGGGAGAGGTCCAGCGGCGCGCGGTCGGCCATGCCGACGACCTGCAGCACGCTGGTGGTCGGCATGCCGCCGGCCATCATGTGGAAGCGCGCCGCCATGGCGCGGTTGTTGGCCAGCGACCAGTTCGACAGCGCGCCGGGGTAGGTCTCCACGCCGGCGAAGGGCGTGGAATCGGTGTGGCCCACGATCAGCATCTGGTTCTCGACCTGCGCGAACACCGGGCCGAGCTGGCGCAGCAGCTTGCGAAAGCGCTCGGTCGGGTAGGCGTTGCCGCGCTCGAACATGCCGAAGCGGTCGGTGTCGTGCAGCAGCACGCGCAGGCCGTAGGGCGTGATGATGTTCTGCAGGTTGCTGGCCAGGCCCGTGTCGTCGGCCATGCGCGTGATCACCACGGCCAGCTCGCGCAGGTCGGCCGCGGTCTCGTAGCGGCGCGCGGGCGGCTGGTCGGGCCGGGCCTGGTTGGGCTGGCCGGCCTTGTTGGTTTCGCCGTTGGCATAGGCCTTGCGCGGCTGCAGCGTGTCGCTCTGCGCGGGCACGGGCTCGCGCGGAATCAGGCTGCCGCGCTGCTGGTCGAGCTTGGCGATCAGGCTGCCGCCGTCCTCGAACAGCTTGCCGCCCTGGGTACGCCGCAGGTCGGCCACGGCCTCCTCGGAGCTGCGCGCGGCCAGGATCCAGAGCACCAGGAACAGGCACATGAGTGCCAGCACGAAGTCGGCGAACGCCACCTTCCAGGCGCCGCCATGGGCCTCGTCGTGCCCCTTCTTGGACACCTTCTTGATGATGGTGGCATGGCCCTTGTCGCGGCCGGCGGCGGCGGTGTTCATGCTCTGTCGCTCGCGCGCCTGGCGGGTTCGGGTTCGCCGCCGCCGGTCAGGGCATTGATCCAGCCCTCCAGCTTGGCGAAGCTCGGCTTGGTGTTGAGCTGCACGAGGCGCCGGCCGGCGTCGATGGCCAGGAGCGGCGGCTTGCCGGCCACGTGCGTGACGATGACGACCTTGACGATCTCCAGCATCGACATCTCCTCGGCCACCAGCTGCTTCATCATGTTGCACATGGGGTCGAGCAGGCAGTAGCACATGAAGATGCCGATGAAGGTGCCGACCATGGCTGCGCCCACCTTGGCGGCGACCTCGGCCGAGCCGGCGCCCTCGCCGATGGCGGCCATGGTCATCACGATGCCCAGCACGGCGGCCACGATGCCGAAGCCGGGCATGGCCTCGGCGATCTTCTGCAGCGACTTCTGCGGCTGGTTCAGCTCCTCGTGGATGGCCTCGATCTCGTGGTCGAGCACGCCTTCAAGCTCATGCGCGCTGATCTTGCCCATGGCCATCAGGCGGAAGTTGTCGACGATGAAGGCCAAGAGCTTGGGGTCGGCCAGCACCAGCGGGTAGCGCTTGAACATGTCGCTTTCCTGCGGCGCCTCGACGTGCGCGTCCAGCGCCTTCAGGCCGCCGGCGGCGGTCTGCAGCAGCTCGTACATGAGCAGCAGCAGCTGGCGGTGGAACTCGTTGCCGTCGCGCCGCTTTCCGAGGCTGTGCTTGACCTGCAGCCACAGCTCGCCGAGCACGTGCTTGGGGTTGCCGATCACCAGCGCACCGGCACCGGCGCCACAGATGATGACGATCTCGACCGGTTGCCAGATGACGCTCATCTGGCCGCCGTGGAACATGAAGCCCCCGAACACGGTGACGGCGATGATCAGCAGGCCGACTAGGAATTGCATGGTGGTGGGTCCCGGGTCAGGCTTCCTTGAGGAAGTCCTTCATCTTGCGCAGCGCGCCCTTGTTGATCTGGCACACGCGGGCGTCCGTCAGGCCCAGCACCGCGGCGATTTCCTTGAGGCTCAGGTCGAATTCGTAGTACAGCTGCACCACGCGCTGCTCGCGCGCGTCCAGCACCGCCAGCGCCTGCTCGATGCTGCGCCGGGTCATCAGCGCGGCCTCGGGCGACTGGCCTTGCGAGGGCAGGCGGTGCAGTTCCTCGATGATCTCGTCGAAGCTGACCAGCAGCTCGGCGTTCTCGGCCAGGCGGTGTTCCTGCAGCTCGTCGGCCGAGATGTGCAGCTCGGCCTGCAGCTCGGCCTCGCTCGGCGCATGGCCGAGCCTGCGCGTGAGCGCGCGTTCGGCGTCGCGCAGCTTGTGGCTGTCCTGGCGCACGCTGCGCGGGCGCCAGTCCTGGCGGCGGAGCTCGTCCAGGATGCTGCCGCGCACGCGCAGCGCCGCGAAGGCGGCGAACTTGGCGTCGGGCTCGCCGTAGCGGCGCAGCGCTTCCAGCAGGCCCATGAGGCCGATCTGCTCCATGTCTTCGCGGTCGATGGCGCCGCCGATCTGCGAGGAGAGCTGGCGCGTGATGCGCTTGACCAGCGGCAGCCAGGCCAGCAGCTGCTGTTGCTCGAGCGCAGCCGCGCCGCGCTCTGCAGCTCCCTTCAGTTCGGCGTATCCGTCGCGCAGGTCCATGCTCACTCGATGATCAGCTTGCTGATCAAGGCCTCGGCGAAGGGTTGCTCGATGCTGTCGGCCGCGTAGCGCGCCTTGTAGGCGGCGTTGACTTCGGTGGTCAGCTGCTCGATGGTCAGCCCGCCGGCCTTCTCCAGCGTGAACTCGGACAAGGCCATCACGGTCACGCTGCGCAGCAGCGGCAGCTGGTCCTTGACGGCCTTTTCCTTGACCGGGTCGTCGGCCTTGAACACCACGTCCACGGCCATGTAGTGCGCCAGCGGGTCGCCCGCCTGGCTGCGCAGCATCACGATGACCTTGTCCAGCGTGACATAGCGGAAGGTCGAGGGCTTGGGCGGCGGCGGGGCCTTGGCCTCGGTGCTGTGCCCGCGCTGCCACCACCAGAAGCCGCCGCCGGCCGCGCCCGCGGTCAGCAGCACGGCACCGGCGATGAGGGCGATGAGCTTGCCTTTGGTCATGAGCGGTCCGTCGCAAGTGCGAAGCGCTGGCCGGCTTCGCTCTGTTCATCGAGTGCGCGGCCGGGCTGCTGCTGGCGCCGCTCGCCCTGGCGCTGGCGACCTTCGGCATCGCCGCGGGCCTGCTGCTGCGCCACCTGCACGCTGACATCGCCGCCATGGCGCTGCGCCAGCTCCTGGCGCAGGCCATCGCCGATGGCCTGCAGCTGGCGCACCACGTCGCCGTGGCTGGCGCTGAGCTGCACCTGGGTGGTGCCGCTGGCGTCCTGGCGGATGTGGATCTCGATCTGGCCGCGGTGCGGCGGGTCCAGCCGGATCACCACGCGCTCGCTGCCGCGCTCGATCTGCACGGCGATGCGGTCGCCGAGCTGCTGCATCAGGGAGGGCGCACGGCCCTGCGGCGCGGCCTCGCCGCTGCGCGGCTCCACGCTGTCCTGCGGCGCGCTGGCGGCTGCCGGCACCAGGCCGGCGGCCACGCTGGGGCGCTCGAGCGACAGCGCGGTGGTGGCAGTGTCGGCCGGCGCGGCCTGGGGCTTGGCGGCCGGCAACGGCGGCGCCACGGCGGCCGGGGCCGGCGCAGCGACGCTGGCGGGCAGGGCCGGCGCTGCGCCGGTGGCGGCCTGCACGGCCACGGTTGCGGCCGCGGCGGCTGCCGGGCGCGGCGGCGCTTCGGCCGGCGTGCCGACCACGGCCGGCAGTGGCACGGCGATGGCGGGCGGCGGCTGCAGGCTGGCCAGCGCCGGATCGAACTGCAGGGCGGTGCCGGCGTCGGCAGCGCTGGTGTCGGTGTCGTCCTGCGCCGGCGCGGCCAGGGCAGGTGCGGCGGAACCGGGCGTCGGCAGCGCGGCGGCGGCGTTCAGCAGCAGCTGCAATGTGCGGTCGAAGCTGCCGGGCTGGGCTGGCGCAGGGGCGGCGGCTGCAGCGCCCAGGGCGGTGATGGGAACGCTGGGCGCGAGCACGGCCAGCAGCGCCGCAGCGGGCTGCGCGGCTTGCTGAGGCAGCAGGGCAGGCAGGGGCAGGGTGTTCATGGGCGGGCCTCGAGCGGGGATGCACTGTCCTGCAGTGCGTAGGCGAGCCAGCCGTCGCGGCCCTCGCGCAGCTGGGCGATCTGCTGCTCCAGCGTTTCGCTGGCCTCGCGGCACAGGCCGCGCGCCATGGCGTGGGCCGTGCCGAGCCGCTCCAGTGCCTCGAGTTCGGCGCCGCTCCAGGGGCCGAGCGCCGCCAGCTGCGGCAGCTCGCGCGCGAGTGCGCGGTCGGCCAGCTGCACGGCCTGCCAGTCCTGCGCGCGGGCCGCGCCCAGCACCTGGGCGGCCAGCTGGGTCAGCTGCTGCTGTCTAGACATGGGCGGCCCCCGCGGTGCTGCGGCGCAGGTCCTGCGCCTGCACGTCCTGCCAGCCGGCGCGCAGCGTGCGCAGCAAGCCGGCGACCTCGTCGACCATGGCCGGGTCCAGGTCGCTGCCGGCACGGTACAGCCGCCAGCTGCAGTAGTCGTACAGCCGGGCCAGGTTGTCGACGACCTCGCCGCCACGCTCGGTGTCCAGCGCACTGGACAGGCCGTTCAGGATGTCCACGCACTTGTCCAGGCTCCCGGCCTTCTCGGTGAAGCGGCGCGCGGCGATGTGGGCGCGGGTGCGCGCCAGCTCCTCGAGCAGCCCGTCCAGCAGGATCAGCACCAGCTGGACCGGCGAGGCGTTGGCCGTCTGCGCGTGCAGGTTCACGGCGTGGTAGTGGTTGTAGGCGTCGTGGTCCAAGGTCGGTCTCGGCGGTGGTTTCAGGTAGTGGTCGACAGCGAGCTGAACAGGTTGGAGGTCTCGCTCATCTGCGACTGCAGGTTCTGCAACTGGGTGAACTGCGCCAGGTAGCGCTGGTAGGCGTTCTCGTACTGCAGCTCCAGGCGGTCCTGGCGCTGCGTGATGCGCTTTTGCGTGACCTGCACGCTGTCCTGGCGGCGCTTGATCAGGCCGGTGCTGGTGTCGGTCCAGCTGTCGGCCACGGTCTGCAGCGCGCCCAGCACGCCCGAGGAGGTGGTCAGGCCGGTGTTGCCGAACAGCGCGTCGAGCTTGTCGGGGTTGGCGGCCAGCGCCTTGTCGAGCTTGGCGCTGTCCAGCGAGATGCTGCCGTCGCGGCTGGTCTTGATGCCGAAATCCATGAGCCGCACGCCGTCCACGTCCATGCGCAGCGCGTTCGCCAGGCGCGAACGCAGGTTGCGCACGCCGGCGTCGGAGGCAAACACGGCCGACGCGGCGCCGTCCTTGCCGTAGGCGGTCAGCTCGTCCAGCGCCTTCTCCAGCGCGTTGTAGGCTGTCACGAAGCTCTGCAGCTTCTCGGTCGTCGCGCTGTTGTCGTTGGCCACGGTCAGCGTGGCGGGGGCGCTGCCGCTGGCCATGGGTTGGGCCAGCGTCAGCGTCACGCCCTCGATGGCCGTGAAGGTGTTGGAGGCCTGCTGCAGCCGGATGCCGGTGCCCTGGGCACCCAACCAGACCACCGCATCCTGGGCGGCCACCAGCTGGCGGCCGCCGGACAGCGCGGTCTTCAGCGCGCCGTCGGGCAGGCCGCTGGCGTCCAGCGTGAACGCGCCGGCGGCGCCGCTGCTGCCGGCGCCCAGCACCAGGTGGGTCTGGCTGCCGCTGGTGACGGTGCTGGCCACCACCTTGCCGCCGTTGTCCTCGGCCATGTTGATGGCGCGGGCGATCTCGGCATGCGAGATGGTGCCGTCGCTGTTCTGGTCGGCCATGGTCAGGTCGACCGAGAAGCTGGTGCCGTCGCCCAACTGCACCACGAGTGGGCCGCCGAGCGCCACCGGCACGGCCGGCAGGTCCTCGAACGCGACCTGGTGCACGGTGGCGACCTGCTCGACGAAGAGCTGGTGGCTGCCCGGTGCGGCCTGGGCCGTGGCTCTGGCCGCGGTGATGGCGGTGCCGGCGCCGCTCAGCGTGGCGCTGCGCTGCACCACGCCGGTGCTGCGGCTGGCCAGGCCGCCGAGCGCGGTCTCGAACGCGCTCAGCGCCGACTGCAGCTTGGTCAACGCGGTCGATGTGCTCTGCGCGTTCTGGCTCTGGGTGGTCAGCTGCTTCTGGGCGCTGGCCACGTACAGGTTGGCCAGTTGCGAGGCCATGGATGTGGGATCGATTTCGGCCATCTCAGACTCCTTGACGGGGGTTACCCGTGGAGAAGGCGACCGTTGCCCGGCGGCCATGAAGTGCAGATGCAGGGCTCATGGCGTCCTCCGCAGCCAGCTCTGCCGGGCGATCTCGTCCTGGCCCTTCTGTTCGGCGCTGCGCAGCGCGCGGCCGTGCTCCTGCAGGCGCTGCGCCAGCACCTGGTCGATGGCGCCCTGGCGGCGCGCGGCGGCCAGCAGCGCCAGCCGGGCCCGGTCCACGGCCTGCTCCTGGCGCGACAGGTCGCCGCGGTGGCGCTCGGCCAGCTCCATCACGTTCTGCTTGTAGTTGGCGCAGTTCAGCGAGGCCAGCGGCGACAGGGTGCCGCTGGTGGTACTGGTGCGCCACAGGCTGTCCAGCCGCTCCTGGTTGCGGCGGCGCCGTTCGGCGTCGGCCAGCTGCTGCGCCAGCTCGGTCTGGCGGCGCTCGACCTCGCGTTCGCGCAGGTCGGCCAGGCGGCTCAGGGACGGGGCAGGGTGGTTCGCGTTCATTGGACCAGGCTTTCCAGTTGCGCCACCGTGGCGGCCATGGGCGCGGCGTCGTGCGTGCCCTGCTGCAGGAAGGCTTCCATGCGCGGGAAGGTCGCCACGGCGCGGTCGGTCGCCGGGTCGGCGCCGGCCACGTAGGCGCCCAGCGGCAGCAGTTCGCGCACCTGGGCATAGCGGCCCAGCAGTTCCTTGACCTGCAGCGCGGCGCGCTGCTGGGCGGGGCTGGCCACGAGGTTCATGCAGCGGCTGATGGAGGCGCCGATGTCGATGGCCGGGTAGTGGCCACGCTCGGCCAGTGCGCGCGACAGCACGATGTGGCCGTCCAGCACGGCGCGCGCGGTGTCCACCACCGGGTCCTGCTGGTCGTCGCCCTCGGCCAGCACGGTGTAGATGGCGCTCATGCTGCCCTCCGCCCGCTCGCCGTTGCCGGCGCTTTCGACGAGCTGCGGCAGCTGGCTGAACACCGAGGGCGGGTAGCCACGCGTGGCCGGCGGCTCGCCCAGGGCCAGCGCCACCTCGCGCTTGGCCATGGCATAGCGCGTGAGCGAGTCGACCAGCAGCAGCACGTGCTGGCCCTGGTCGCGGTAGTGGGCGGCGACGGCGTGCGCCAGTTCGGTGGCGCGCAGGCGCATCAGCGGCGATTCGTCGGCCGGCGCCACGACCAGCACGGCGCGGGCCAGGCCTTCGGGGCCGAGCGAGCGCTCGATGAACTCGCGCACCTCGCGGCCGCGCTCGCCGATCAGGCCCACGACGACCACGTCGGCCACGGTCTGGCGCGTGATCAGGCCCAGCAGCACGCTCTTGCCCACGCCGCTGCCGGCCATCAGGCCCACGCGCTGGCCCTTGCCGAGCGTGAGCAGGCCGTTGATGGCGCGCACGCCCACGTCCAGCGCCTCGTGCACGGGCTGCTTGCGCAGCGGGTGCACGCGCGGCGGCTGGGCCGGCAGGGGATGCTCGCCCGAGAGCGGCCCACGGCCGTCCATGGGCTCGCCCAGCCCGTCGACGATGCGGCCGAGCCAGCTGGGGCCGATCAGCGGCAGCCGGCGCTCGGCCAGCGGCAGCACGCGTGCGCCGGTGGCCAGGCCCTCGATGGCGCGGAACGGCATCAGGTAGGCGATCTCTTCGCGGAACCCCACGACCTGGGCCTCGACCCAGTCGCCGGTGGCGGTCTCGACGCGGCAGCGCTGGCCGGTGTGCAGCGTGCAGCCCGCGCTTTCCAGCAGCAGCCCCGAGGCGCCGACCAGCCGGCCGGTCGGCCGCGCCACGGGCACCTGGCCGAGCTCCACATCGCGCAGGGCGGCACGCAGGGTCATCGCACCACCTGCAGGGCCGGCGCCGCCGGCAGGTCTTCGTCATCGTCCTGCGCGTGCTGGGCCTCGGGCCGGCCCTTGCCCTTGAGCTGGGCGCGCACCTGGTCCATCACGGCGGCCTGGCGCTGGCGGCAACCGGCGTCGGCCTCGTGGCGGCCGGCGCGCACGTGGCATTCGCCGGGCTCCAGCCGGGTGTCGGGCAGGAGCTTCCACTTCTTGGCGCGCTCGGGGTCCAGGTCGGTGATGCGCTGCAGGTCTTCCGGGTGCAGGAAGACCTCGACCTCGCGGGCACGCACGCGCGGCAGCGTGGCCAGCGTCTCGTCCACCATGGTCAACAGCTGCAGCGGCTGCAGCGCCAGCTCGCAGCGGATCACCTGGCGCGCGACCTTGCCGACCAGTTCCACCACCTCGTCGCGCAGCGCCTCCTGGTACTCGGCCTGCAGCTTGTTGAGGGCTTCCAGGATGGCGTCGACCGGGCCGGCCTTCTCGTCGAAGCTCTCCATGATCTCGCGGCGCGCCTGCTCGAAGCCCTGGCGCAGGCCTTCGGCATGGCCGCTCTTGTGGCCCAGCGCCTCGCCGGCTTCCTTGCCGCTGCGCAGGCCTTCGGCGTAGCCCTGGTCCATGGCCTGCTGGAAGGCCTGGCTGGCGTCGCCGCCGTCGGGTCCGCTCACGCGGGCCTGGACCTGGGCCAGGGGCGGGAAGCGGTGGGGGCGGGCGTTGCGGAGCTGTTGCATGGCGGTCACTCGACGGTCGCCTCGGCGAACAGCTGGATCTCGATCTCGCCGGCATCGGCGAGCGCCTTGACCTGGGCCATGATCTCCTTGCGCGTCTGCTCCACGCGCGACATCGGCACCGGGCCGGCGCGGCGCAGGATGTCCTGGAAGCTCTGCGCCTGGCGCTTGGGCATGGTCTGCAGGATGGCGTCGCGGATGCTGGGCTCGGCGCCCTTGAGCGCGATGGCCCACTGCTCCAGCGGCACCTCTTCCAGCAGCCGCGTGAGCACCACTTCGGTCTGGTTGGACAGGATGAAGAAGTCGTACATGCTGGCCTCGATCTTGGAGACCAGCTCGGCGTCGTGCACGCGCAGCGCCTCGATCATCTGGCGCTTGTCGCCCGGCAGGCGGTTCAGGATCTCGGCGACCTGGCGCGTGCCCTCGACGGCGGCGCTCTGCGTGCCCATCTCGTCCAGGCAACGGCTGACGATCTCGTCGAGTTCGGTCAGCAGCTCGTTGTCGATCTCCTGCAACCGGGCCATGGCGATCAGCAAATGGTCGCGGTCCTGCGCGGGCAGGTTCTCGATCACGCTGCCGGCCTGCGGCGGCGGCAGGAAGGACAGGAACACGGCCTGCATGCGCACATGCTCGTGCGCGATGCGCTCGGCCAGCCACTTGGGCGCGGCCCATTGCAGGCGCTGCATCTTGGGCCGGATGGCGTCGCCATAGATGCTGTTGAGCACGCTGCCGGCGATCTGGCTGCCCAGGGCCAGGTCGAGCGAGCGCTTGAGGTAGCTGCGCGAGGCGCCGTGCACGCCGCTTTGCTCGCGGTAGTTGTCGAAAAAGCGCGTCATGGCGTGCTTCACCGCCTCGACCTTGATGCCCGACAGGCGCGACATCACCTGCGTGACCTCCAGCAGCTCCTCGCGCGAGAGGTGGCGCAGCACGGCCGCGGCCGGCTCCTCGCCCATGCACAGCAGCACGATGGCCGCCTGCTCGATCGGGCTGGAAGGGGCGGGCGCCGGCACTTCGGCCAGCGCGGTGGACTCATTCAGGTCGGCCATGCTTTTGCACCCACTGTTTGACGACTTCGGCGACGCGTTCGGGCTCCTTGGCGGCCAGCACGCGCAGGTGGTTGACCATCACGTCCACCGGCGAGCCGGGCGGCGGCAGGTCGTAGTCCTCCAGCAGCGGGACCACCGGGATCTGGGCGCCGGCCGCCGGCGGCAGCGCCGCCATGGCGGAAGGCGCCGCCTGCGGGCCGGTCAGCGCAGCCAGCGGCGGCGTGTCGGCGTCTTCGCTGCGCCGACGCGGCGTGGCCGGCTTCGGTGCCAGGTGCTGTTGCACGCTGCGCAGCAATGGGCGCGCCAGCAGGAAGTAGGCGAGCAGGCCACCCAGCAGCCACGCCACGGGCGTGGCGTACTCGTAGATGCGGTCGGGCTGCTTCCACCACGGGGCCATCTCGGGCGGGGCCGTGAAGGCCAGCGCCGACACGGCCAGCTTGTCGCCGCGCTCGGCGTCGATGCCCAGGCCGTTGCGCAGCACGCCTTCGATGCGCGTGAGGTCCTCGGCGCTCCAGCCGTTGCCGCCGGGCGCGGCGGCGTTGTTGAGCACCACCGCCACGTTCAGGCGCGCGAGCTGGCCGCGGGCATGGCGGATCTGGCGGATCTGGCGGTCGTAGGCGTATTGGCGCGTGGTGGCGTTGCGGCGCGCAGTGGCGTCGTTGCCGGCGTTCTGGGCGTTGGCCTGCGCCTGCGCGTTCGGGTTGGGATTGGCCGGCGGAGGCGGGCGGTTGGACAGCGAGCCCGGCACGCCCAGCGCAGCTTGCGAGCGGTCCTGCTCGTCGCGCACGGCCTCGGAGGTGATGCGCGGGTTGTCGCCCAGCTTCTCCACGGTCTCGTCGATGCGGTCCTCGCGCACCTCGGCGGTCACGCTGGCCTTGAAGTTGTCCAGGCCGACCACGGGCCCCAGCAGCTCGCGCACATTGGCCAGCGTGGCGTCCTGGTGGCGGCGCGCGGCGTCGCCCCCGCCCACGGCGTCGAAGCCCTGGCTCAGGTCCACGCGCGAGGACAGCAGGTTGCCGGCTTGGTCCACGAGGCTCACGCGCTGCACGTCCAGGCTGGAGACGCTGCCGGCCACCATGTTGACGATGGCGGCGATCTGCTCGGGCGCCAGCTTGCGGCCGGGCTTGAGCGCCAGCACCACGGAAGCCGAGGCCTTCTCGCCGTCGCCCAGCACGAAGGAGGTCGAGCGCGGCATCGACAGGTGCACGCGCGCCGATTCCACGGCGTCCAGCGTGCGGATGCTCTGCGCCAGCTCGCCCTCCAGGCCGCGGCGAAAGCGCACGTCCTGCACGAACTGGCTCACGCCCAGCGGGTCGCTCTTGTCCATGAGCTCCAGGCCGGCCGGCAGCTGGGCCGTCACGCCCTTGGCCGCCAGCAGCATGCGCACACGGCCGAGCTGGCTGCCCGGCACCAGCACCTGGCCGCTGTCGGGGTGCAGGCGGTAGGGCACGCCCTCGGCATCGAGCACGGCCATCATGTCGGAGGCCGCGATGCGCTCGCGCGCGCCGAACACGGGCTTGTAGCCGGCCTCGTCGCGCCACAGCAGCATCATCACCACGGCCGTCAGGCCGACGGCCAGCAGCAGGATGGGCAAGAGCGAGCGGGACAGCCCGGCCGGCAAGGTCGGCATGCCGACGTTGCGCAGGTTCTGGACTCCGGCCTTCAGGGTGGCGATCACGTGGCGGTCCCGGACGTCAGATCGGCAGCTTGACCAGGTCTTCGACCGCGGTCACGACCTTGTTGCGCACCTGCATGAGCATGGAGAACGACAGGCTGGCCTGCTGGCTGGAGAGCATGGCGCCGACCAGGTCGTCGCTCTGGCCGCTGTCCACGGCCGCCATCTGCTGGCCAGCCGCGTGGTCCTGCGTGTTCACGCTGTTCACCGCGTCGCGCATGCGCTGCGCGAAACCGCCCGCGGCAGCGGGTTCGGGGCCGTCGTCGGGCGCCTGGGGCAGAACGTTCTGGAGATCTGCAGCCTGCGCTTTGATGTGTGCCAGATTCGCAGCAATTGCGTTGTTCATGTTGTTTGCCATGACGCATTCCCTCAGCGTTGCGTTGAACTCAATACCTGAGTGTTGAGTATTTCGCACCATCATAAGGCTATTTTTTGCACTTTCGTGATTTTTACGCACATCAAGTCTCAAAGTGCTACCGAACACTGCCCCTGCGTTAGTAAATTCAAACACTTGCCGTCGTTTCTTGAGGCAGCGCTAGGATGGCGGCCTCGTCGCGTTCCATGACCTTCTGTGGAACAGCGCGCAACAGGGAGTGATGCTTGGACTGGAGCAAGTGGATGGGCGGGGCGCTGCTGGTGCTGGCGGCCGGGGTGCTGCTGGTGATCGCGGTGCTGCGGGTGCGCGAGGCACGCAAGGCGCTGCATGAGGCCCGCTCGGCGCTGACGGCGCGCAACCAGTTCCTGGGGATGATGGCCCACGAGATGCTGACGCCGCTGCAGACCATCGTGAGCTCGGTGGAGCTGATCGAGCTGGGCGGCAAGGTACCGCAGGGCGACGAGACCTTCCGCCGGCTGCGCCGCAGCGCCCAGCAGCTGGAGGCGCAGATGAACGACACGGTGGAGTTCGCGCGGCTGTCGGGCGGGCGGCTGAAGGTCTCGCCCACGCTGTTCCAGCCCGACCTCATGATGGAGCTGATCGCCGCCGAGTTCGACGAGGCGGCGCGCGAGCGCGGCGTGGTGCTCAAGGTGCAGATCGATCCGCAGCCCTGTCCGCGGGTGGTGACCGACCCGGCGCGGCTGCGCCAGATCGTGGCCAACCTGGTCTCCAACGCCGTCAAGTACGCCAGCCCGGGCGAGGTGGTGTGCTCGATCCAGGTGCGCGAGGCGCAGCGCGAGGTGACGGTGGCCGTGATCGACCAGGGACCGGGCTTCGACACCTCGGTGAACATCTGGGAGCCGTTCACGCGCGGGCGCGACCACGTGCAGATGGGCAGCGGCCTGGGCCTGGCGGTGGTCAAGCTGATGGCCGAGCTGCTGGGCGGGCGTGCCTTCGCGGTGAGCCGGCCGGGCGAGGGCTCGGCCTTCACGGTGCGGGTGCCGGCCGAGGTCGAGGCGCGCACGCGCAGCGCCGTGGCGCAGGGCGACGGCCGGCACCTGCGCGTGCTGGTGGTGGAAGACGACCCGGACGTGCGGGCCAGCCTGCATGCCATGCTGCTGGCCCTGGGCGCGCAGGCCGACCTGGCCGATTCGGTGCGCGAGGCCCGGCTGCTGCTGGACACCGACCGCTACGACGGCGTGCTGCTGGACCTGCGCCTGCCCGACGGCTCGGGCTATACCGTGGCCGAGCACGCGCGCCGGCTCGGTGCACTGAATGCGGAGACGCCGCTGGTGGCCTTGTCGGCCTACCACGAGGCCGATGCCACCGCCGATGCGCTGTTCGCTGCCAAGTTCGACAAGCCGATCAGCGCGGGCCGCCTGCGCTCGGCGCTGGCCCTGTTCGGCGGCGGGTCCGGAACTAGCGGCTGGCCTGCGCTTGCTCCAGCAGCTGACGCAGCTGGGAAATCACCAGCGCCAGGCGGAACGGCTTCTCAATGACGGGAACGCGCAGCGTGGTGGCGACCTGCACGATGTCGGCCTCGCCGGCATGGCCGGCGGCGATGGCGCCGGTGGTCAGCAGCATGGGCACCGAAGGCTGGGCGCGGCGGATGGCCTGCAGCACCTGGTTGGCGGTCTGCCCGTTGAGCCACCAGTCCATGAGGTAGCCGTCGAACGGCGCCTCGGTCGCGCGACGGGCGAGCTCGGCGGACGAGCCGAACAGCTCGACGCGGTAGCCCGACGCTTCGAAGGCGTCCTTCATGTTGGCGGCCAGGTCCCGCGAATCCTCCAGCACCGCGATGCGCGGCAGCGCCCGCTGCGAAGGCGTGACCACCAGCTGCAGCACGCGCCGGCGTTCGGCGTTGTGGGTGGCCGCGCCGTAGGGCTGGACCAGCCATTCCGCGCCCTGCTCGGTGGCCACCAGTTCGCAATGCTCGCCAGGCTGCAGGGGGGCGCCCAGGGTGACCTTGCAGTTCAGCGCCAGGGTACCGATCAGCACGCGCGCGTCCTGCACGTCGCCATCGACACGCGGTGCTGCCAGCGCGGGCTCGGCGCTCAGCAGGGCGCTGATGTCGACGTGGAAATGCTGGGCCAGCGTCTGCAGGTCGCTCGCGGAGAACGATGCGTCCTGGAACTTGCGAAAGGCCCCGGAGCGCGAGAGCCCCAGGATCAGCGCCAGCTGCGACGCGTGCTTGTGCCGCGGCAGCCCCTGCTCCGAGAAGAAGTCGTGCAGCCGGCGCGCGACCACGCTGTCCTCGCCCTCGTCGGTGCTGTCGTCTTCTGGCGCGAGGCTGAGGCCGGGCAGAGGTTTGCTCACTTGCATGGTGTGGCGACGAAAGGGCTTGAAACTGGATTAGGCGGCAAAAGTGCGCGTTAAATTAATGTGCCACGAAAAGTGATTAGAAATAGTGGACAATTTCCCAGGCCGCGGTAAAAAATGTGAGAAAAGCGCATCTAACTTGTCCTGCCTGTAGCAACAGCGGCGCGGCCGCAGGCCCTGCGCGAGGGCAGGAGGCGTTGCCGATTGTGCACATGGTTGCATCCGATCTACGTGGGAACTTGAGCCATGTCCGTGTCAGACGTTAGTCCTTCCGAGGCACACCGTGTGCTGGACCCGCGCACCCTGGGGCGCCCGATGCATCTGCTGGGGGCGTTTGCCGAACGGTTCGGGGCCGATGTGTCGGAACTGTTGCGCCAGGGGCTCAACCGGCGCTATGCCATCGGCCTGCAGGTGGACGGCACCGGCATGCGCCAGCGCCAGCACAACGAGGAGCCGGTGCGCTGGAACGTCTACGCCTGTCCGTCCGGCCGCATCGGCATGGCGGTGCCGCGTGCGCTGGTGCTCAAGCTGCTGCTGTACCGCTACGGCGGCGGCGAGGCGGCGCCGGTCGAGCCCGGCGCGGTGGCGGTGACGGCCAGCGAGGAGCGCCTGGCCACCCGGCTCGGCCAGCAGCTCGCCCTGGCGCTGGCGCGCCGCATCGATGCCGGGCTGCCGCCCGTGGGCGTCGCGGCGGAGCCGGCCCTGGCCGATCCGGCCGTGCCCTTCCATTCCGAATCCGCGCTGCCCACCGGCCTGTGGCAGCTGAACCTGACGCTGGTCGAAGCCGACAGCGGGCAGCGCCACGAACTGCGCTTCAGCCTGGACGATGGCTGCATGCACCGGCTGCTGGACCGGCTGGGCCGCGGCCGCACGCTGGCACGCGAGGGCGCCGCCACGCCGGGGCTGCCGCTGGCGTCGCGGCTCAAGCTGCGCCTGACGGCGCGCCTGGTGCAGCAGCGGCTGCCGCTGGGCGCGATCCTGGATCTGCAGCCGGGCAGCGTGCTGCCGATTCCGCAACCCACCGCCGTGGTGCTGGTCAAGGACTCGCCCTTGTTCAGCGCCAGCGTGGCCGAACACAAGGGGCGCCTGTGGCTGACCGCGTTCCAGGACCTTTGAATTGAAAGACAGACCATGACCGACAAGCCAGACACCAACGACGTGGACGCGTTGCTGGGCGACCTGACCGTGGATGCAGGCGCCGCCGAGGCGCCTGCCAAACCGCGCCGCGACCTCTCGCTGATGTTGCGCAAGATCCCCGTCACGCTGACGCTGGAGGTCGGCTCGGCCGACGTCTCGCTGGACCAGCTCATGGGGCTGGAGCACGGCAGCGTGGTCGAGCTCGACGCACTGGCCGGCTCGCCGCTGGTGATCAAGGTCAACGGCACGGCCATCGGCCGCGCCGAGGTGGTGGTCTCGGGCGAGAACTACGGCCTGAAGGTGCTGGAGCTGTCGGACCTGGACCTGCTCTCGCTGGACACGCCCTGAAGCGCAGGGCACATCCCATGACGATGCTGAGCGCTTGGCGCCTGTGGCGGAACCGGGCGCTGGCGCCGGTGCTGCTGGCCCTGGCCGGCGCCGCGAATGCGGCCGAGATCCCGCTGCTGTCCGCCGTGACGGGCAGCGCGCAGACCGACTACACGGTCAAGATGCAGGTGCTGGTCATCATGACCCTGCTCGGGCTGCTGCCCGTGCTGGTGCTCATGTGCACGAGCTTCGTGCGCTTCGTGATCGTGCTGTCGCTGCTGCGCCAGGCGCTGGGCCTGCAGCAGGGCCTGCCCAACCGCATCGTGACCGGCGTGGCGCTGATCCTGACCATTCTCGTGATGCGCCCGGTCGGCGAGCAGCTCTGGGAGCGCGCCTTCGTGCCCTACGACGAGGACCGCATCGGCCTGCAGCAGGCGCTGGTGGAGGCCAAGGAGCCGCTGTCGCGCTTCATGCTCGCGCAGACCAGCAAGGCCGCGCTGCAGCAGGTCAGCCAGCTGGCACGCGAGCCGGCCGTGGCCGAGCCCTCGCAGCACGCCTTCGCGGTGCAGCTGGCGGCCTTCGTGCTGTCCGAGCTCAAGACCGCGTTCCAGATCGGCTGCATGCTGTTCATCCCGTTCATGGTGATCGACCTCGTCGTCTCCTCGGTGCTGATGGCCATGGGCATGATGATGCTGTCGCCGCTGGTGATCTCGCTGCCGCTCAAGCTGCTGCTGTTCGTGCTGGTGGACGGGTGGACGCTGACCGTGAACACGCTGGTGACCAGCGTGCGGGCCTTCTGACCATGCCTCCACGCTCATCGCTTCGCGTATCGCTGCCCCCCGAGGGGGCGCTTCAGTGCCTTCGGGCGGCCGGGCGGCACTGAGATGCTCACGCCGGACGTCGCCGTCGACCTGGTCAGCGCCAGCCTCAAGCTGGTGATGCTGCTGGTGGCCGTGCTGGTGCTGCCGGGCCTGATCGTGGGCTTCGTGGTGGGCATCTTCCAGGCCGCCACGCAGATCAACGAGCAGACGCTGAGCTTCCTGCCGCGCCTGCTGGTCACTCTCTTGGCCATCATCCTCACGGGCGGCTGGATGGCCTCGCAGCTCATGGATTTCTGCGTCGAGGTGTTCCGCCGCGCAGCGGCGCTCGTGGGGTAACCCCTTGGAAGGCGTCTTCACCACGCTGCTGGCCGAGCTGTCGGCCTGGTGGTGGCCTTTCGTGCGCGTGCTGGCCATGCTGAGCGCCGCGCCCATCGTCGGTGACACGTCTGTGCCGCTCACGGTGCGCGTGCTGCTGGCCATGGTGCTGGCCACCATCCTGCTGCCGGTGGCGGCGCCGGCCGTGCCGATCGCCGCGTTCTCGCTGCACGCGCTGGCGGCCACGGCCGAGCAGGTGGCCATCGGCGTGGTGCTGGGGCTGGCGCTGCACTTCGTGATGTCGGTGCTGCTGGTGCTGGGCTACATGGTGTCTTCGCAGATGGGGCTGGCCATGGCGCTCATGAACGACCCGCTGTCGGGCGTATCGTCCGACGTGGTGTCCAGCCTGCTGTCCATCCTCGGCATCCTGGTGTTCTTCTCCATCGATGGCCACCTGGTGCTGGTGCAGGTGATCGGCAAGAGCTTCACGCTGTGGCCCGTGGGCGGCGGGCTGCGCATGGGCGCGCTGCAGGCCGTGGCGTTCAACGTCTCGTGGGTGTTCTCGGCCGCGCTGCTGCTGGCCCTGCCCATCGTGTTCGCGACCATGGTGGTGCAGATCGGCTTCGGCTTTCTCGCGCGCGTGGCGCCGCAGCTCAACCTGTTCGCGCTGGGCTTTTCGGTGATCACCATCTTCGGCCTGTTCATGCTGGCCATGCTGGTGCGCTTCATCCCCGAGCACTACCTGCGCATGACGCGGCAGGTGCTTCTCATGCTCGAGCAGACCTTCGGAGCGCGCTGATGGAGCAGGGCAGTTCGTCCGCCGACAAGAGCGAGAAGGCCACCCCGCACAAGCTGCGCAAGGTGCGCCAGCAAGGCCAGGCCGCGCGCTCCAAGGACGCGGTGATGGCCGTGGGCATCGTGGCCAGCCTGACGCTGGCCTACTGGCTCGCGCCCGGCTGGCTGCAGGACATGCGCCGGCTGTTCAGCGGCGGCCTGGCGGACCTGGCCGGCACCGGCACGCTGGAAAGCACCTGGTCCACGCTGTTCCGCGATGCCGGCTGGCTCACGGTGCGCATGGTGGCGCCCTTGCTGCTGGTGCCGGTGCTGCTGCTCGTGGCCTCGCTGCTGCCGGGCGGCTGGGCCGTGTCGGTGGAGAACCTGCAGCCCAAGCTGGAGCGGCTGAACCCGGTCAGCAACCTGGGGCGTTTGTTCACCGGCAAGCACATGGCGGGCGTGGCCGCTTCCATCGCCAAGTCCGTGCTGCTGTGCGTGGTGCTGTGGTTCGTGTGCACCGGCAGCGCGCAGCAGTTCCTGCGGCTGCAGGCGCTGCCGCTGCCCGAGGCCATCGCCCAGGGCGTGGGCCTGCTGCTCTCGGGCGTGACGGCCATGGTGCTGGTGTTCGTGCTGTTCGCCTTCATCGACCTGCCGGTGCAGGTGTTCTTCTTCCTGCGCGGCCAGCGCATGAGCAAGCAGGACGTGAAGGAAGAACACAAGAGCACCGAGGGCCGGCCCGAGGTGAAGAGCCGCATCCGCCAGCTGCAGCTGCAGATGGCGCGCCGCAGCCTGAACAAGACCGTGCCGCAGGCCGATGTGGTGATCGTCAACCCCGAGCACTACGCCGTGGCGCTCAAGTACGACGAGCAGCGCGCCCAGGCGCCCTTCGTGCTGGCCAAGGGCGTGGACGAAATGGCGCTGTACATCCGCCAGCTGGCACGCACCCACCACGTGGAGGTGGTGAGCCAGCCGCCGCTGGCCCGCGCCATCTACAAGACCAGCCAGGTGCAACAGCAGATCCCGATCGCGCTGTACGGCGCCGTGGCCCTGGTGCTGAACTACGTGCTGCAGCTCAAGGCCTTCCAGGCCGGGCGGCGGCCGCATCCCCCGGGCCTGCCTGCCAGGCTGCCCATCCCTGATTCGCTCGACACGCCATGAAGTTGACTCTCGCCGACCTGCTCGCCGCGCTGCGCCGCACCCGTGCCATGGCACCTGTGCTGGTGCTGGCCCTGCTGGCCATGATCATCCTGCCGATGCCGCCGCTGGCGCTGGACGTGCTGTTCACGTTCAACATCGTGCTGTCGGTGATCGTGATCCTGGTGGCCGTGTCGGTGCAGCGGCCGCTGGATTTCTCGGTCTTCCCGACCATCATCCTGGCCACCACGCTGCTGCGGCTGGCACTGAACGTGGCCTCCACGCGTGTGGTGCTCCTGCACGGCCACGAAGGCACACATGCGGCCGGCCAGGTGATCGAATCCTTCGGCAACGTGGTGATCGGCGGCAACTTCGTGGTCGGGCTGGTGGTGTTCGTGATCCTCATGATCATCAACTTCATCGTGGTGACGAAGGGTGCCGAGCGGATCTCCGAGGTCTCGGCCCGCTTCACGCTGGACGCGCTGCCCGGCAAGCAGATGGCGATCGACGCCGACCTCAACGCGGGTTTGATCAACCAGGAGAAGGCGCAGCTGCGCCGGCGCGAGGTGGCGTCGGAGGCCGACTTCTACGGCGCCATGGACGGTGCCAGCAAGTTCGTGCGCGGCGACGCCATCGCCGGCATCCTGATCCTTTTGATCAACATGGTGGGCGGCGTGGCCATCGGCGCGGTGATGCACGACCTGAGCTTCGGCGAGGCCTTCCGCACCTATGCGCTGCTGACCATCGGCGACGGCCTGGTGGCGCAGATCCCGGCGCTGCTGCTGTCGTCCGCAGCGGCCATCGTGGTCACGCGCGTGAGCGACGCGGGCGACCTGCAGACCCAGATCGGCCAGCAGCTGCTGGCCTCGCCGCAGGCCTTGTACAGCGCGGCCGGGCTGATGCTGGTGCTGGGGCTGATCCCGGGCATGCCCTGGGCCAGCTTCATCGGCTTTGCCGCGGTGCTGACCTATGTGGCCTGGCGCATGGCCAAGCGCCAGGCCCTGCCCCAGGCGGGCGCCGACGCCGGTGTGCTGGGCGCCGCGCTGCTGACCGCCGAGCCACCGGCCGAGCTGGACTGGCGCAGCCTGCCGCGCGTGGACGCGCTGACCGTGGCCCTGGGCTACCGGCTGGTGGCCATGATGGACCAGGGGCAGGGCGCGCCGCTGGTCAAGCGGCTGCAGGGCCTGCGCCAGAGCATGAGCGAGAGCCTGGGCGTGCTGCTGCCGCCCGTGAGCGTGCGCGACGACCTGGGCCTCAAGCCCACGCAGTACACGGTGCTGCTGCGTGGCAGCGTGCTGGCGCGCGCCGAGCTGCAGGCCGACCGGCTCATGGCCGTGCCCTCGCCGCAGCTGTACGGCCAGGTCGACGGCGCGCCCGGCGTGGACCCGGCCTACGGCCTGGCGGTCGTCTGGATCGAGCCCGACCAGAAGGCCCATGCGCTGGGCCTGGGCTACCAGGTGGTGGACGGCCCCAGCGTGATCGCCACCCACGTGAGCAAGCTGCTGCGCGAGAACCTGCCCGAACTCTTCAACCACGAGGACGCCGGCGAGATCATGGAACGCCTGGCCGGCCAGGCGCCGCGCCTGGCCGAGGCGCTGGGCAAGGCCATGACGCATGTGCAGCTGCTCAAGGTGTTCCGCACGCTGCTGGCTGAGAACGTCTCGCTCAAGGACATCGTGCCCATCGCCACCAGCCTGCTGGAGACCGCGGAGGCGACCAAGGACCCGATCTTGCTGGCGGCCGAGGTGCGCTGCGCGGTGCGCCGCCAGATCGTCGAGCAGCTGGCTGGGCAGCGCAGCGAGCTGCAGGTGTTCAGCCTCACGGGCGACCTGGAGAACATGCTGCTGGGCGCGCTGAACCAGGCGCGCCAGGGTGGGGCCAAGGTGGCGCTGGACAACTTCCCGGTGGACCCGAACCTGCTGTCGCAGCTGCAGACGCACATGCCACTGGCGCGGGACCAGATGAAGCAGCAGGCGACGCCGCCGCTGCTGCTGGTGATGCCGCAGATCCGCCCGCTGCTGGCGCGTTATGCGCGGCTGTTCGCGCCCGGGCTGGCGGTGCTCTCGTACAACGAGATTCCGGAGCAGCGGGAGGTGAGCATCGTGGGGACGGTGGGGTAGGGGCGCGCCGGAAGCTGGCATCCGCAAGACTGGGGAAGATCCCAGGGCTGGGATTTGTAACTGGCGCGGGTTTTGTCGGTTTTTTTAGTAGGGTTGCCCTTCTGGTTGGACACCGAAAACTGGCATGAAATCAAAAACTTACGTGCTGAGCCGCGGGCGTGATATCACGACGGCGGCTGTGATATCTCGTGTTTGCGTGCGTGATACAACAAGTTGGGCAGCACACATGACCGCTCGTATCCGCACGTACCTAGCCCTGTTCCTTGCTACGTTTGCTCAGTTCGCCTTCGCGCAGTCAGAGCCGCCTGCAAGCGCGCCTGTCACATCGCCAGCAGCGGGGATCGGATATTCAACAGTGCAAGACGCACTGGTCGCCCTGAAGGCAACGCCTGGAGTTCAGGTCGACATCACCAAGCCAGATGGCTGGGTGATCGTCAATGAGCCGGGCAACATCCAATGGTCGTTCACGCCAAGTACGCATGCCGCATATCCTGCTGTGGTTCGACGTGCCATCAAGATCAATTCTGGAGGTGAGGTCTACATCGAAATGTCAGCTCTGTGCCAAGCCGAGAAAGCGCCGTGCGACAAACTGATCGAAGACTTCAAAGGGCTCAACGAGCAGATGCGCAATTCCATCTGATGTTGCCCCCGTATTCCCGGTCCCGCCCTATTCGCAATAAAGCGCCTGGTCGGCTGCGGTGGCCTGCTGCCGCCTGAACTCCCGAGGCGAACGCATTTTCAGCGACGAGTGCGGATGCACCTCGTTGAAGTGCKCGAAGGCCGCTGGCAGTTGCGCGAGCACCGTCCGCGCGTCACGCAGGTCCATTCGGGCCACGTAGTCGCGCTTGAAGGTGTTCACGAAGCTCTCGGCCATGCCGTTGC
>NZ_LMMT01000035.1 GCF_001422365.1 Pseudorhodoferax sp. Leaf265
CTCTACTGACTCCGTATGCCTAGTCATATGCACTGTCCTGTTCCTATCTCCAAAGATAAGCGACAGGACGGGGCCGGGGAATCAGGGGGCTATCTCACATCCGTGCACGCTTGCAGCAGAGTGGCCAGCGGAAGTGACTGTGCGGCCCAACCTTTTGCTGGAGCGGACGGCTACGCCGCCCGCTCAGCGCGAACGTTAAACAGCATGACAGCCCACCGCTCCGTGAATGATGTGCTGGACCTGCTTGAAGCCCTTGATGACGAGCCACTCGAGATCGAAGGGATCTTGGAGGTTCACACCGAGGGGTTCGAACTGCTCCACTATCCGAAGGCCGAGCGCAAGGTAGGTCCCCAGGAAGGAGACCACCAATATCAAGCCGGCGTTTGGGTGGGGTTCGGCGGAGGGAGCCTTCAGCCTAATCGCGATGTTCTCAATCGTTGGGTTGGCAAGCGCGTCCGCATTCACGGCATTCTGAGTAGTTACCTATCGCTTCCGGCGGTTGGGGCACTCGGGCGTGGAGGCTTCGGCCCCTGGGGCTTCTGGCCGGCTCAGATCGAGCCGTACTCAGTTCAACGCGTCACTGCTGAGGAGCGGCGAGAGAATGCTGTTTAACCTTTTGGTCAAGCGGACCTTCGCCAGCTACGCTGGCGCGGCCGCTTACCGCGAACGTTAAACAGCAAACCATGCTGATCAATCGCCGTTCCGCATTTGTCTTGGGCGCAGCCCTTCTTCAATCCAACGCTATGAGCCAGGCAGTAAGAAAGCTGAGTTGGGATGACCTCATCTCGCAGGACCCTGAACTTGATTTCGAAAGGATGCTGTCCTGTTGGCCACGTTTGGCCATTGGTCGAACGCGGCCCGTTGGGCTATCTGCGCTCGGGTGTTGCTTTCTCGAAAGGCCGGACGGGAGCGTTTACGCACTTGACCCTCTCCTGGGCGAATTTCGGAAAGTTGCGGTGTCTATGGATGACTTCGGGCGCGGTATGAACAGTCCCGAATGGCAGCAGCGAAACTTGCATCGCGATGCAGTCGCGCAAATTCTTGAGCGAGGGCTTACCCGGAGCTCCCGACAAGTTTTCGGTTTTGCTCCTCACCCGAAGTTTGGTGGCGGACTCGACGCATCCAGAGCGATCACACTAGATCCTGCTGTGTGGCACTCGATTTCTTCGCAGAGCTTCTAAATGTTTAACATTTCGGCCCATCGGACCGCCTTTGGCGGCCGCTGGCCTTTGCGTTAACTGTCATGAAGTCCATCAGTGTTCCGCTTCAATACGCGTGCTTTTCCTGCCGTAAGTGCTTCAAGCGCCCACAGTTTTCTGGCGCGTCGAATCATTACATGACGCGTGAACAGCAGGCAGCACAGTACGAGGAGGCGCAGGACTTTGAGGCAACACGCTCCTACAAATGCCCTGACTGTGGAGGGGCAGCGCATTTCATGGGTATTGATTTCAAGGCGCCTCGGCGAAGTGATGCTCGGGGTTGGCGAGAAGCGGAATCCGTTATCTCGTCAGGAAAGCTGTTCACGCGCGGGGTGGTGGTGCATGAAAGTTAACAGGCCGCTGCATCCGACCGCCTTCGGCGTCGGCTGAGCGGCGGCGTTAGCCCTCTCAGTCGGTCTGCAACGCACATTGCTCAATACATAGTCTTCTATGCGCCCGCTCCTCATCGTTTTGGCCAGCACAACAATGGCCGCACTGTGCTTTACAGCCTATCTCGCGGGGGTGAATCGAACCATTGCAAGGAGCGCGTATGTGCATTCCGTGTTTGTTCAGCAAGACGCAGAGTGCTTTACCAGGGCAGAGAAGCAACTCGATTGCCTGCACGTCAGCTGGCAACTCCGTGCAGGCGCAGTAGCAGAGTCGTCGAGCAGAGCCCTAAACTCTTGGCTTCCGTCTTCCATGCAAACGGAGCTTGAGGCCTACCTACTGTGGGCACGGGAGCGTTCATCGATCGTCTATCCTTCAAGGTAGGCCTGTTCAATGCGCCAAAGGGCTAACCCCTCCGTCAAGGGGACTGGCCCTCGGCCAGCCCCTTACGTCGAACGTTAGGCATCTCGTATGTCCATCGGCAGCATATTTCTGATTCGCGAACCTGTGCTTCGTGGGCTTCTCTATGCCATGGGGACGTTCTTCATGGCTCTCGCCGGACTCCTGCTGGTCTCGCACGCTTGGTTAGCGGATGAGTCTCGCCTTATCTTGCTGGTGCCATTTTTAGCTGGAGCAATCCTGGTGGCACTTGCGGCAGTTCTGCGCGGCATGGCACTGCGAGTTTCGTTGCTGCTCTTCTTCGCTATCCCCGCTATCCTGCTGCTTGTACTTCGCATCGGGTGCATGGTCGGAATTCCCGTTGGAGACTTGTGTGCCTAGCCTTTCCCCCACGCCACTCTTCTGGGCCTGTGCCAACATAGCGGGGGCGATGCCTAACCCGTCTACAGGGACTTCCCACTTCGTCAAGAGCGGCTCATAAGCGTTCTTCCTGAAAAACGGTATTCGCATTCATTGATCGAAGACGCACGATGGATTCAGA
>NZ_LMMT01000036.1 GCF_001422365.1 Pseudorhodoferax sp. Leaf265
CGCCGCCACCTGGGCGGTGGTCAGCGCGGCGATGCCGGCCGTCGTGATCGCACCGACCTGCGTCGTCGTCAGGGCTTCGACCTGCGCCGTGGTCAGCGCGGCCACGCCGGCTGTGGTCAATGCCGCGATGCCGGCCGTGCTCAGCGCGCCCACCTGCACGGTGGTCAATGCCACGAGGTCGGCGGTTTCGAACGCGCGCACCTGGGCTGTGGTCAGCGCAGCCACATCGCGGGTTTCCATGGCCGCGACCTGGGCGGTCGTCAGCGCCACGATGCCGGCCGTGGTCAGGGCCGCGACCTGGGTGCTCGTCAGCGCCACGACCTGGTCGGTCGTCAGCGCGGCCACGCCGGCCGTCGTCAGCGCCGCGATGCTGGCCGTGCTCAGTGCTCCCACCTGCACGGTGGTCAGCGCCGCGAGGTCGGTGGTTTCCATCGCACGCACCTGCGTGGTGGTCAGCACGGCCACGTCGCGCGTCTCGAGCGCTGCGACCTGGGCCGTCGTCAGCGCGACGATGGCGCCGGTGGTCAGCGCCGCGACCTGCACGCTGGTCAGCGCCGCGACCTGGGCGGTCGTCAGCGCGGCCACGCCGGCCGTGCTCAGCGCCGCGATCTGGTTGGTCCGCAGCGCAGCCAGGTCGCCGGTCTCCAGCGCGACCACCTGGGCCGTGCTCAGCGCCGCCACGCCCGCGGTGGTGAGGGCCTGCACCTGGGTCGAGGTCAGCGCCGCGACCTGGGCGGTCGTCAGCGCGGCCACGCCCGCGGTCGCCAATGCGGCGATGCCGGCCGTGCTCAGCGCGGCCACCTGCACAGTCGTCAGCGCCGCCAGGTCCGTGGTTTCGAAGGCGCGCACCTGCGCGGTGGTCAGCGCCGCCACGTCACGGGTTTCCAGCGCGACCACCTGGGCCGTGGTCAGCGCCACGATGCCGGCCGTCGTCAGCGCAGCCACCTGGGCCGTCGTGAGGGCTGCGACCTGCGCCGTGGTCAGCGCAGCCACGCCGGCCGTGCTCAGCGCGGCGATACCGGCCGTGCTCAACGCGCCGATCTGCACCGTGGTCAGGGCCGCGAGGTCGGTGGTTTCGAGTGCGCGGACCTGGGTGGTGGTCAGCGCGGCGACATCGCGCGTTTCCAGCGCGGCCACCTGCTCCGTGGTCAGCGCCACGATGGCGTTGGTCGTCAGCGCGGCGACCTGGGTGCTGGTCAGCGCCACGATCTGGCTGGTCGTCAACGCGGCCACGCCGGCCGTGGTCAGGGCTGCGATCTGGTTCGTGCGCAATGCAGCCAGGTCGCCGGTCTCCAGGGCGACCACCTGGGCCGTGGTGAGCGCCGCGATGCCGGCCGTGGTCAGCGATGCGGCCTGGTTGGACGTCAGCGCCGCCACCTGCGCGGTGGTCAGCGCAGCCACGCCGGCCGTTGTCAGCGCGGCCACGCCGGCCGTGCTCAGCGCGCCGATCTGCGTGGTCGTCAAGGCGGCGAGGTCGGTGGTTTCCAGCGCGCGCACCTGGTTGGTCGTCAGCGCGGCGATGTCGCGGGTTTCCAGCGCCGCCACTTGGGCGGTCGTCAGCGCCACGATGGCTTGGGTCGTCAGCGCGGCGACCTGGCTGGTGGTCAGCGCCACGACCTGGTCGGTCGTCAGCGCGGCCACGCCGGCCGTCGTCAGCGCGGCGATGCCGGCCGTGGTCAGCGCGCCGATCTGCGTGGTCGTCAGCGCGGCCAGGTCCGTGGTTTCCAGCGCACGGACCTGGTTGGTGGTCAGTGCCGCCACGTCGCGCGTTTCCAGCGCCGCGACCTGGGCCGTGGTCAGCGCCACGATGGCGTTGGTCGTCAGCGCGGCGACCTGGGTGCTGGTCAGTGCCACGATCTGGCTGGTCGTCAGCGCGGCCACGCCGGCCGTCGTCAGCGCCGCGATCTGGTTGGTCCGCAGCGCGGCCAGGTCACCGGTTTCGAGCGCCGCCACCTGGGCTGTGCTCAGTGTGGCGATGCCGGCCGTCGTCAATGCGGCCGCCTGGTTGGAGGTCAACGCAGCGACCTGGGCGGTCGTCAGCGCCGCGACGCCTGCGGTGGTCAGCGCGGCCACGCTGGCGGTGCTCAGCGCGGCGATCTGCACTGTGGTGAGGGCCGCGAGATCGGTGGTTTCGAAGGCGCGCACCTGGGTGGTGGTCAGGGCCGCCACGTCGCGGGTTTCAAGTGCAGCGACCTGTGCGGTCGTCAGCGCCACGATGGCACTGGTGGTCAGCGCCGCGATCTGCACGCTGGTCAGCGCCACGACCTGGTCGGTCGTCAGCGCGGCCACGCCGGCCGTGGTCAGCGCGGCGATCTGGTTCGTGCGCAGCGCGGCCAGGTCGCCGGTTTCCAGGGCCACCACCTGGGCGGTGGTCAGCGCGGCGATACCGGCCGTGGTCAGCGCAGCGGCCTGGCTCGAAGTCAGCGCCGCGACCTGCGCGGTGGTCAGGGCTGCGACGCCGGCCGTGGTCAACGCGGCCACGCTGGCGGTGCTCAGCGCGGCGACCTGGGTGGTGGTCAGCGCGGCGATGTCGGTGGTCTCCAGCGCACGCACCTGTGCCGTGGTCAGCGCAGCCACGTCGCGGGTTTCGAGCGCCGCCACCTGGGCGGTCGTCAGCGCCACGATGCCGGCCGTGGTCAGCGCAGCCACCTGGCTGCTGCTCAGCGCCGCGACCTGGTCCGTCGTCAGCGCCGCAACGCCGGCCGTCGTCAGCGCGGCGATGCCGGCCGTGGTCAACGCACCCACCTGCACGGTGGTCAGCGCGGCGAGGTCGGTGGTCTCCATCGCACGCACCTGCGTGGTGGTCAGCGCCGCCACGTCGCGCGTCTCCAGCGCCGCGACCTGCGCCGTCGTCAGCGCCACGATGGCACTGGTGGTCAAGGCCGCGACCTGGGTGGTGGTCAGCGCGACGACCTGGCTGGTCGTCAGCGCGGCCACGCCGGCCGTCGTCAGCGCCGCGATCTGGTTGGTCCGCAGGGCCGCCAGGTCGCCGGTTTCCAGGGCCGCCACCTGGGCGGTGGTCAGCGCTGCGATGCCGGCGGTGGTCAGCGCAGCGGCCTGGTTCGATGTCAGGGCGGCGACCTGCGCAGTGCTCAGGGCCGCCACGCCAGCCGTGGTCAAGGCGGCCACGCCGGCCGTGCTCAGCGCGGCGACCTGGGTGGTCGTCAGCGCGGCCACGCCGGCCGTGGTCAGGGCCGCGACCTGGCTGGTGCGCAGTGCAGCCACATCACGCGTCTCCAGCGCCGCCACCTGGGCGGTGGTCAGCGCGGCGATGCCGGCCGTCGTGATCGCACCGACCTGCGTCGTCGTCAGGGCTTCGACCTGCGCCGTGGTCAGCGGGCGGTGGTCAGCGCGGCGATGCCGGCCGTCGTGATCGCACCGACCTGCGTCGTCGTCAGGGCTTCGACCTGCGCCGTGGTCAGCGCGGCCACGCCGGCCGTGGTCAAGGCAGCGATGCCGGCCGTGCTCAGCGCCCCCACCTGCACGGTGGTCAGCGCGGCGAGGTCGGTGGTTTCCAGCGCCCGCACCTGCGTGGTGGTCAGTGCCGCCACGTCGCGTGTCTCCAGCGCCGCGACCTGCGCCGTGGTCAGCGCGACGATGCCGGCCGTGGTCAGCGATGCGACCTGCACGCTGGTCAACGCCACGACCTGGCCGGTCGTCAGCGCGGCCACGCCGGCCGTGGTCAGGGCTGCGATCTGGTTCGTGCGCAATGCAGCCAGGTCGCCGGTCTCCAGGGCGACCACCTGGGCCGTGGTCAGCGCCGCGATGCCGGCCGTGGTCAGCGATGCGGCCTGGTTGGAGGTCAGCGCCGCCACCTGCGCSGTGGTCAGCGCGGCCACGCCAGCCGTCGTCAGCGCGGCCACGCTGGCCGTGCTCAGCGCGGCGACCTGGGTGGTCGTCAGCGCGGCCACGCCGGCCGTCGTCAGGGCCGCGACCTGGTTGGTGCGCAACACGGCCACGTCACGCGTTTCCAACGCCGCCACCTGGGCGGTGGTCAGCGCGGCGATGCCGGCCGTCGTGATCGCACCGACCTGCGTCGTCGTCAGGGCTTCGACCTGCGCCGTGGTCAGCAGCGCGGCGACCTGGGTGGTCGTCAGCGCGGCCACGCCGGCCGTCGTCAGGGCCGCGACCTGGTTGGTGCGCAACACGGCCACGTCACGCGTTTCCAGTGCCGCAACCTGCGCCGTGCTCAGCGCGGCGATGCCGGCCGTGCTCAGCGCGTTGACCTGGGCGGTCGTCAGCGCCTCGACCTGCGCCGTCGTCAATGCCGCCACCGCCGTGGTCTGCAGCACCGCGATGTTGGCGGTGTTGATGGCGCCCACCTGGGCTGTCGTCAGCGCGGCGATGTCGGCGGTGTTGAGTGCCGTGATCTGGGATGTGCGCAGCACCGCGATGTCCCGCGTCTCCAGCGCCACGACCTGCGCCGTGCTCAGCGCGCCGAGCTGCGCAGTGCCCAGCGCCTGCACCTGGGCGGTGGTCAGTTCCTGGATCTGGGTGGTCGTCAGCGCGGCGATGCTGGCGGTGCTCAGCACGGCGATGGAGCCCGTGCCCAGCGCACCGATCTGCGTGGTCGTGAGGGCCGCGACCGCGGCCGTGTTCAAGGCCGCGACCTGGGTGGTGCGCAAAGCCGCCACGTCGCGCGTTTCCAGCGCAGCGATCTGCGTCGTCGTCAGCGCGGCAATGTTGGAGGTGCTGAACGCCTGGACCTGATTGGTCTGGAGAGCCACCACCTGCACCGTGGTCAGGGCCTGGGTCTGCGCCGTCGTGAACGCCGCGATGTCCGCCGTGTTCAAGGACTGGATCTGGGCGGTCGTGAGCGCGGCGATCTGCTCGGTGGTCAGGCCACTGATGTTGCTCATGTTGGGCTCTCTTCGTAGTCAGTTCATGCGCACAAACACGTGTGCAGTTTTAGTGGACAAATTAGACCACCAAAGTGACCGCCATGTGCTTGCTTTTCAGGAGGGGCGACGCTTCTGAGCGTCAAACCACTGCGCGCGCCGCCACCTCCGCACTACGTCATGGCGACCGTGACGCAGGAAAACTTGAATGCTGCCTGACCTAATTTGCAGATTTATATGTTCTTAACCTGAACAGACACTTTTCGTTGCATTCAAGCCACAAAATGTCACCGTGGCTCACGAATGGCTTCGTCCAGCCCCTTGGTCAAAGGCCAGGCCAGGTAGGACATGACCGAGCGCCGCCCGACCACGATCTCGGCATCCAGCGTCATGCCGGGCAGGAGGCGCGCACTCTCGGCCATGTTCTTGAGCGCCGCGTCGCCCAGCGTCAACCGCGCCAGGTAATAGGCATCGCTGCCACTGCGCGCGCCCGGGTCGCGCTGGAAGGCGTCCTCGCTGATGGTGCGCACCTCGCCATCCAGCGTGCCGTGGCGCTGGAACGGGAAGGTGGCGACCTTCACGTGGGCATGGTCGCCGCGCCGGATGTAGCCCACGTCGGCCGCCTCGACCTGCACCTCGGCCTCGAGCTGCACGTTGAGCGGCACCAGCGTGAAGAAGGTCTCGGCTTCGCGCACGACCGAGCCCGGCGAGAGCTTGGCGATCTCCAGCACCACGGCGTCCTGCGGCGCGAGCAGGGTCACGAGGTTCTGGCGGCGTTCTGCCTTCTGCAGCTGCTCGCGCACGCTGTCCCGCTCGCGCGAGGCCGTCAGCAGGTCCTCCATGGTCTTTTGCCGCCAGCCCTTCTCAAAGGCGGTCTGTTCGGCATCGAAGGCGGCCAGCTCGCGGCGCAGCTCCTGCTCGCGGCTGACGGCCAGTTCCAGCTCGCGCGCGACCTCCTTGGTGCGCTGCTGGGCTTCCAGCAGCTGCAGCGGCGAGCCCAGCTTCTGCGCCACCATGCGCTCCTGCATGGCCTCGATCTCGCGCAGCGACTTCAGGCGCGAGGCCACCAGCGCCTGGTCCTGCCGGTTGGTGGCCAGGGCGGCACGCAGCTTGGCCGCCGTCTCGGCCAGCTTGCGCTGCTGCGCCTGGTAGTTGGCCTGGCGCTCGACCAGCAAGGTGGCCTGCAGTTGCGCATCCGCATCGCCTTGGGCGGGCCCGCGGACGACGGCCTTGCCCGACAGTTCCTGCTGCAGGCGCTGCACCTGGGTCTGCAGGCTGGCCAGACGCACGCGCAGCTGGGATTCGTCGGCCTGTGTGAACGTGGCGTCCAGGGACGCCAGCGCATCGCCCTTGCGCACGACCTGGCCCACCCGCACGGCGACGTTCTGCACCACGCCGGTCTCCAGCGGTTGCACCACGACATTGGGCAGCGGATTGACGAGCCGGCCCTTGGCCACGACGACCTGGTCGATCTGCGACAGGCAGGCCCAGGCGACGAAGGCCACGACAGCCAGCACCAGCGCGTGCAGCGTGAGCCGCGCCAGGCGCGGCACCGGACTGCGCTCGATCTCGTCGGCGTCGGGCAGGTAGGCGACGGCGGTGGCGTCGCGGTCGCGCTTGAACCAGTTCATGCCTGCCTCCACACGTGCTGCGCAACGCACGCAGCCCAATGCGCCGGCACGCAGGCAGAGGTGCCAGAGGCCGCGGAGCAGGCCATGCAAGCGCGACCGCGGAACTGGCGCTGCCAGGCCGCAGGATGCGCCCCCTGGGGGGTATGCGCGCACACGCAGTGCGCGCGAAACGGGGGGTATCGCTTACACATGGCTGGTCTGCTGGTGCCACAGGGTCTGGTACGTTTCGCAGCGCGTGAGCAACTCTGCGTGGCGGCCCTGGTCCACCAGCTTGCCCTGCTGCATGACCAGGATGGCGTGCGCATTGACCAGCGTGGAGAGCCGGTGCGAGATCATGATGACCGTGCGCCCGACCGCGATCTGCGACAGGTTGCGGATGAAGATGGCCTCGCTCTCGGGGTCCAGCGCGCTGGCGGCTTCGTCCAGGATCAGGATGCGCGGGCGCGTCAGCAGCGCGCGTGCGATCGACAGGCGCTGCTTCTGCCCGCCCGAGAGGTTGGCGGCGTTCTCCTCCAGCAGCGTGTTGTAGCCCTGCGGCAGCCGCTCGATGAATTCGGCCGCGCCGGAGGCCTCGGCGGCCGCCACGATGTCCTCGAACGAGGCCTCGGGCCGCGCCACCGACAGGTTCTCGCGCACGGTGCCGCGGAACAGGAAGTTCTCCTGCAGCACCACGCCGATCTGGCGGCGCAGGTGGGCCAGCTCGATCTCGCGCGCATCCACGCGGTCGAAGCGCACCACGCCCTCCTGCACGCTGTACAGCCCCTGGATCAGCTTGGTCAGCGTGGTCTTGCCCGAGCCGCTGCGCCCGACGATGCCGACCACGGCGCCGGCGGGAATTGTGAAGCTCGCGCGGTCCAGCGCGGCGACGCTGGAGCCCGGGTAGCGGAAGCTCACGGCGTCGAAGGTCACGGCACCGCCCAACTGTGGCCGCAGCCCGCCGGCGCCGGCCGAGCCCTCGGATGGCCGGTTCATGACCTCGCCCAGCATGTGCACGGCCAGCGCCGTCTCCTGGTATTCGTTGACCAGGCCGACGATGGCGATCAGCGGCTGCACCACGCGGCCGGCCAGCATCTGAAAGCCGATCAGCGCGCCGACCGAGAGCTCACCGTCGAACACCAGCTGCGCGCCGAACGCGATGATCACCACGGGCAGCAGCTTGCCCAGGAAGTCGGTGATGGCCGCGCCCGTGATCGCGATCTTGCCGACGCGGAACTGCATGTTGATGGACTGCGCCGAGCGCTGGTCCCACAGCCGGCGCTGGGCCGGCTCGATGGCCAGCGCCTTGACCGTGCGCATGCCATGGATGGTCTCCACCAGCATGGCCTGGCGCGCGCCCTCGGCGTTGTACAGGTCGTTGAGCCGGCGCCGGAACACCGGCACCATGACCGCGACCACGCAGGCGATCAGCGCTGTGAAAGCCAGCGTGACCAGCGCCAGCTTCATCGAGTAGGCGAACAGGATGGGCAGGAAAACGACCAGCGAGGTCGCGTCCAGCACCGTGAAGAACATGCGGCCCGTGAGGAAGGCACGGATCTTCTCCACCTGCTGCATGTGGCGCGTGATCACGCCGGCGGTGGTGGTCTCGAAGTAGTCGATCGGCAGCGACAGCAGCTTGGCGAAGGTGCGCCGTGTGAGCCGCATGTCGATCTTGTTGGTGGCCGACAAGGTGAGCAGCTGGCGCAGGAAGCCGAACAGCGCATCGAACAGCAGTGCGATGACCACGCCCACGGCCAGCACCCAGAGCGTGGACATGCTCTGGTGCACCAGCACCTTGTCGATCACGAGCTGAAAGAAGATCGGCGAGGCCAGCGCCAGCAGGTGCATGGCCAGCGCCGCGATGGCGATGTCGCGCAGCGCGGCCTTCTGCTTCATGATCTCCGGCACGAACCAGCGCAGGCCGAAGCGCTGCTGCGCCTCGGGCAGCGCGTGCAGGCGCTTGAGCAGGTAGACCTCGCCTTGCCAGAGCGCGGCGAAGGCGGCGCGCTCGAACAGCCGCACCTCGGTCGGGCGTTCCGACTGCGGGTCCAGCACGGCCACCTGGCCGCCCGGCTTGCCGTCGGTTGCGGGCGCACCGGCATCGCGCTTGGCGCCCACGACGATCACGCAGCGGCCATCGGCCAGCCGTGCGATCAGCGGGAACACGCCCTGCTGCGCCAGCAGGCCGGCCCAGCCCATGCGCTCATGGCTGGCCTTGAGCCCGATGTCGCTGGCGATGCGCAACAACGTGGCCGGCGCCGGTTCCTCGGCGCCCAGCGCGTAGTCCTCGATCAAGCGTTCCGGATTGATCGGCAGTTGGTGGTGCTGCGCGACCGCGGCGAGGCACTGGATGGTGGAATGGGCAAAGCGGTCGGGCATGTTGGATCCTGGCCCCTCGGGGCCGGGCCGAATTTCAGCACGAGCCGCCGGGCGCCAACGCCCGACCAGACCGCCGTTCGGACCGCTAGTCGGCTGGACGCGCTTCCGCCAGGATCGCCTGCGCAAGCAGCGCGATGGGCTTGTCAACCATCTTGCCGTCCACCGTGACCGCGCCCAGCGGCCCGGCGGCCAGCGCCGCGACCACGCGTTCGGCCCAGGCCACCTCGGCGGCCGAGGGTGCAAAGCCCTGGTGCACGCCCGCCACCTGCTTGGGATGGATGCACAGCTTGGCACCGAAGCCGAAGCGGCGCGAACGCCGCACATCGCTGTCGAGCTGGGCCGCATCGTCGATGGCCACGGACACGCCGTCGATGGGCGCAGCGATGCCGGCCAGGCGCGACACCAGCACGAGCTGCGTGCGCACGCTGTGCATCTCCTCGCCCTCGCCCTGGATGCCCGAATCGGACATGAAGTCCACCGAGCCGAAGGCCAGCCGCAATACGCGCGGCACGCGCGCGATGGCCTGGGCGGCGAACCAGCCGGCCACCGTCTCCACGAGCGGGATCAGCCACTGGTCCTGGCGCAACCGAACGGCCAGTTGCGCCAGACCGTCGGCGTCCTGGGCCTTGGGCACCATGAAGCCACGCACCATGGGTGCGTCCAGCAGGCTGCAGTCCTCGGCGAACCAGGCCGTGTCGGCCGGGTTGATGCGCACCCACACCGGCTGGCTGGCCTGCGCCAGCCACTGGCGCACGGCCGCGCGCGCCTGCGGCTTGCGCTCGGGCTGCACTGCGTCTTCCAGATCCAGGATCACGCCGTGGGCGCCGCTGGCCAGGGCCTTGTCGAAGCGCTCGGGCCGGTCGCCGGGCACGAACAGGTAACTGCGTTCTTGCATTCTCAAATCACCCCTTCTTCAATTGCATACATAAAAAATCGCAACTACGTCACATCCGGCACCGGACCGCGCAGATGGAACACCAAATTCCACACATAAGTAATCCATCTATCTTTGTATGCTTCATCTCTCTTTTGCGCACCACCCGAGACTCCCATGAACCTGCAAAGCATCCTCGCCACCGCCGCTCTTTCCGCCTGTCTGGCCGCCCCCGCAAGCGCCACAGTCGTCCAGGGCACGATGACTTCCACCAACTACTTCTCGGGATACATGGGTGACATGACAGGGGTGACCACCGTGTCGGGCAACGAGACCCTCCCCGACACCCTGTTCGCCATCTGCATCGAGCACTCGGCCCAATTTCCGGGCTGGACCACCGCCTACCAGTACACGCTGACCGATTCCTTCGCCCCGTTCCTGAAGAATCCGGGCACGGTCGACATGGCCACGGCGCTGTTGCACTACGTGATCGACGGGTACTACGCCTCCCTGATGCAGGGCAGCTACGGCCCGGCCGCCGGCTACGGCCTCAACCTCGCGGTGTGGCAAGTGACCAACTTCGACGGCACGCAGGCCAGCATGGACACCAAGCCCAACCAGTACGACAGCGACCCGAACGGCTCCTACGCCCTCTACACCCTGATCATGGGCGACGTGAACGACAACTACGCGTCCATCTCGCCCAGCTACCGCTCGACCCGCTACGACATCCGCTTCCTGGAGCAAGACGATCCCGAGATCCAGTCGATGGCCATCATCACCGAGCGCGACAACGAAGTGCCGGAGCCCTCGTCGCTGGCGCTGCTGCTGGCCGGCGGCATCGGCCTGGCGGCCCGCGCACGGCGCAAGTACCAAGCCTGAGCCACGCCGCGCACGCATCGCCGTGCGCTCAGCGGCCGCCCTCGGCGGCCCGCGCCGACAGCCTGGCGCGCAACAGCGCCACGCAACACAGGCCAGTCGGCACCGCCAGCCCCAGATAGCCCGCGCGGTAGGTCCCGAACAGGGCCGACAAGGCGCCGAACACCGGCGGCCCCAGCACCACCCCGAAGAACGTGAACGCCAGCGTGCCCCCCGTGGCCACGCCAGCCAGGCCGGGCGGCGCCTGGCGCGCCACCTCGGCCAGGTAGACGCCATTCCAGCCGATCGCCGACGCACCGAACACCACGAGCACGGCCAGCACCAGCCATTGCGGCAGGGCAGGCGAGAGCAACGCCGTCGCCACGCTGCCCAGCGCCATGACGGCAGCCAGCAGCGCCAGCATGCGGCGCGCGCCCATGCCGCGGTCGGCCACCCAGCCCCACAGGATGCGCCCCACCACGCCGCCCAGTTGCGCGAGCGAGAGCGCCAGCCCCGCGGCCACGAGCCCGTAGGCCAGGCCCTCGTTGAGGTAGGTCACGAGGTAGGTCGTCAGCGAGAGCTGGGCGATCGAGAACACGAAGGAGCAGGCGGCCAGCATCTTGAGCGCCGGATGTCCGAGCACGAGCCGGATCGGCTGCGCGAGGTTGCCCAGCGCCATGGGCTTGTCGGCCTGGCGGTCGGCGTCGAGTTCGGCGCGCAGCGGCTGGGCGACGACGGCGCAGACCAGACTGGCCGCGGCCGAGGCCAGCAGCGCGCCCTGCCAGCCCAGCAGCAGCATCAGGCTGGGCACCAGTGCCCCGGCCAGCATGCCGCCCAGCGGCACGCCGGTCTGCTTGACCGAGAACACCAGCGACATGCGGTGCGCGGGCGTGCTCTTGCTGAGCAGGTGCGAGCTCGAGGGCGTGATGGGCCCGTAGCCCAGACCGATCAACACCGCGCCGACGGCGCTGGCGACCGTGGACGGCACGGCGCACAGGGCCAGGCCGGCGGCGCACAGCACCAGCCCGGCCTGGCTCACGCGGATCGCGCCGAAGCGCGCCACGGCCGTGCCGGCCGCCAGGCTCGCGGCCATGGCGCCGGCATAGACCAGGGCCACGTAGACGCCGACCAACGCGGCCGACACGCCCAGCGCGGGCGCCACCACGGGCGCCATGACCGGCAAGGTCAGCAAGGCCATCGACACCATGGCCTGCACGGCCAGCGTGATGGCCAGGGTCATCCAGGGGCCGGTCATCGTTGTTGCTCCATGGCGCCGCACTGTAGCGGCATGCCTGCCCCGGAGCCGACGCCCAGTGGGCTCAGCCGCGCAGCATCCTCTGCCCGATGGCCTGCGCGGCCGACAGCAGGGCGGGCAGCATCTCCTCGCGCATCTGCGTCTCGCTCGTGCGGTTGGCCTGGCCGCTCACGTTGAGCGCGGCCACGGTGCGGCCCGCGCGGTCCACCAGCGGCGCCGCGATCGAGATCAGGCCCTCTTCCAGTTCCTGGTTCACGAGGCACCAGCCCTGCGCGCGCACCGCGCGGATGCGCGCCAGCAGCCCTGCGTCATCGAGCGTGGTGTGGGCGGTGTGGCGCTCGCGCGGCAGCCGGGCCAGGCGCTGGAGCAACTCGTCCTCGGGCAGCGCCGCCAGCAGCACGCGGCCCATCGAGGTCCAGAACGCCGGCAGGCGCGAGCCCACGCCGAGGTTGGTGCGCATGATCTTGTGCGTGGGCACGCGCAGCACGTAGACGATGTCCAAGCCCTCGAGCACGGCGGCCGAGCTCGACTCGCGCACGCGCTCCACGAGGTCTTCCATCACGGGCTCGGCCAGGTTCCAGATCGGCAGCGAGGACAGGTAGGCGAAGCCCAGGTCCAACAGCCGCGCCGTCGGCCGGAACAGCCGGCCGTCGGTCTCCACATAGCCCAGCGCCTGCAGGGTCAGGAGGATGCGCCGCGCCCCAGCCCGCGTGAGGCCGGTGCGCGCCGCCACTTCGCTCAGCGTCTGCTGCGGCGCCTGGGCGCTGAAGGAGCGGATGACTTCCAGCCCGCGCGCGAACGACTGCACGTAGCTGTCGCCGGGCCTGGGTGTCGCCAAAGCGTCTGCGGAGTTGTCGGTGGCCATGAGGGTGTTCACTATAATTCTTTTAGCGAACAAATGTTCGTATGTAGAACAAATTTTGTTTGAGGAGCATGCAGTGATCGACAAGATTGCAGAGTCCGTCGCGTCCGCACTGGCGGACGTGCGCGACGGTTCCACCGTCCTGATCGGTGGCTTCGGCACGGCCGGCATCCCGGCCGAACTCATCGACGGGCTGATCGCCCAAGGCGCGCGCGACCTCACCGTCGTCAACAACAACGCGGGCAATGGCGACGCGGGCCTGGCGGCACTGCTGGCCACAGGCCGCGTGCGCAAGATCATCTGCAGCTTCCCGCGCCAGGCCGACAGCTACGTGTTCGACAACCTGTACCGCAGCGGCAAGATCGAGCTGGAGATCGTGCCCCAGGGCAACCTGGCCGAGCGCATGCGCGCCGCCGGCGCCGGCATCGGCGCCTTCTTCTGCCCCACGGCCTACGGCACGGAACTGGCCAAGGGCAAGGAAACGCGCGAGATCAATGGCAAGCACTACGTGCTGGAGTACCCGATCCATGGCGACGTGGCGCTGATCAAGGCCGAGCGCGGCGACCGCTGGGGCAACCTGACCTACCGCCTGTCCGCGCGCAACTTCGGCCCCGTGATGGCCATGGCCGCGCGCCAGACCATCGCCTCGGTCCACGAGGTCGTGGAGCTCGGCGCGCTGGACCCCGAGGCCATCGTCACCCCCGGCATCTTCGTCAGCAAGATCGTCAAGATCGACCGCGTGGCCACGCAGGCCGCCGGCTTCAAGAAGGCGGCATGAACATGGCCTACACCAAACGCAGCAAAGACGCCCTGGCCCGCCTGGTCGCGCAGGACATCCCCGACGGCGCCTACGTGAACCTGGGCATCGGCCAGCCCACGCTGGTGGCCAACCACATCCCGGCCGGCCGCGAGGTCATCCTGCAAAGCGAGAACGGCATCCTGGGCATGGGCCCGGCGCCCGCCGCGGGCAGCGAGGACTACGACCTCATCAACGCCGGCAAGCAGCCCGTCACGCTGCTGGCGGGCGGCGCCTTCTTCCACCACGCCGACAGCTTCGCGATGATGCGCGGCGGCCACCTGGACATCTGCGTGCTGGGCGCCTTCCAGGTCTCGGCCACGGGCGATCTGGCCAACTGGAGCACGGGCGAGCCCGGCGCCATTCCCGCCGTGGGCGGCGCCATGGACCTGGCCATCGGTGCCAAGCAGACCTGGGTCATGATGGACCTGCTGACCAAGCAGGGCGTCAGCAAGATCGTCCAGCAGTGCAGCTACCCGCTGACCGGCCTGGCCTGCGTCAAGCGCATCTACACCGACCTCGCCACCTTCGCCATCACGCCAGGCGGCGTGCGCGTGGTCGATGCCGTGGACGGCCTGTCCCACGCCGAGCTGGAACAGCTCGTCGGCCTGCCCCTTCTCAAGGACTGATCCCATGAGCATCCAAGCCTTCATCTGCGACGCCATCCGCACGCCCTTCGGCCGCTATGGCGGCGCGCTGTCTTCCGTGCGTGCCGACGACCTGGGCGCGATCCCGATCCGGGCGCTGATGGCGCGCAACCCCGGGGTCGACTGGGAGCAGATCGCCGACGTGCTGTACGGCTGCGCCAACCAGGCCGGCGAGGACAACCGCAACGTGGCGCGCATGTCGGCGCTGCTGGCCGGCCTGCCGATCGCGGTGCCCGGCGCCACCATCAACCGCCTGTGCGGCTCGGGCCTGGATGCCGTGGGCACGGCCGCGCGCGCCATCAAGTCCGGCGAGGCCGGGCTCCTGATCGCCGGCGGTGTGGAGAGCATGAGCCGCGCGCCCTTCGTGATGCCCAAGGCCGAGAGCGCGTTCAGTCGTGCCAACGCCGTGTACGACACCACCATCGGCTGGCGCTTCATCAACAAGTTGATGAAGGCCCAGTACGGCGTGGACGCCATGCCCGAGACGGCAGAGAACGTCGCGGACGACTACAAGATCGAGCGCGAAGCGCAGGACCGCATGGCCCTGGCAAGCCAGAAGAAAGCTGTCGCCGCCCAGCAGGCCGGCCACCTGGCGCGCGAGATCACGCCCGTGACCATCCCGCAGAAGAAGGGCGACGCCATCGTCGTCGACAAGGACGAGCACCCGCGCGACACCAGCCTGGAAGCCCTCGCCAAGCTCAAGGGCGTGGTGCGTCCTGACGGCACCGTGACCGCCGGCAACGCCAGCGGTGTCAACGACGGCGCCTGCGCGCTGCTGCTGGCTAGCGAGGAGCAGGCCAAAAAGAACGGCCTGACGCCGCGCGCCCGCGTGGTCGGCATGGCCACGGCCGGCGTGGCCCCGCGCGTGATGGGCATCGGCCCGGCACCGGCCACGCAGAAGGTGCTGGCCCAGACCGGTCTCACGCTGGCGCAGCTCGACGTGATCGAACTCAACGAAGCCTTCGCCGCGCAAGGCATTGCCGTGCTGCGCATGCTGGGCCTGCCCGACGACGACGAGCGCGTCAACGCCTGGGGCGGCGCCATCGCGCTGGGCCATCCGCTGGGTGCCAGCGGCGCACGCCTGGCCACCACGGCCGTGAATCGCCTGCACGCCACGGGCGGCCGCTACGCGCTGGCCACCATGTGCATCGGCGTGGGCCAGGGCATCGCCGTGGTGCTCGAACGCGTGTGAGTGGGGACGGCATGAGCGATACCCTCGTCCCCACCGCCAATGGCAGCCTGCGCGTGCGCGTCGAAGGCCCGGCCGACGCCCCCGCCCTGGTGCTGTCCAACTCCCTGGGCACCACGCTGGAGATGTGGGATGCCCAGGCCGCGCACTTTGCCACGGACTACCGCGTGGTGCGCTACGACACGCGCGGCCACGGCGGCAGCACCGTCTCGTCCGGCCCCTACGGCTTCGACCTGCTGGGCGCCGATGTGCTCGCCATCCTGGACGCGCTGGGCATCGCCCGTGCGCACTTCTGCGGCATCTCCATGGGCGGCTTCACCGGCCTGTGGCTGGGCGTGCATGCGGCCCATCGGCTGGACCGCCTGTTCGTCGCCAACAGCGCCGCCAGGATCGGCACCGCCGAAGGCTGGACCGCGCGTGCCGCGCTGGTGCGCGCACAGGGCGCCGCCGCCATGGCCGAACTCGCCGCCTCCTCGCCCAGCCGCTGGTTCACCGAGGCCTTCACCGCCGCCCAGCCCGCCCTGGTGCAGCGGGCCCAGTCCTGGATCGCCGGCATCGCCCCGGAAGGCTACGCCGCCTGCTGCGAGGCACTGGCCCAGGCCGACCTGCGCACCGCCATCGCGCGCATCGCCGTGCCCACGCTGCTCGTGGCCGGCAGCGCCGATCCCGTGACCACGGTGGCCGATGCGCAGGCCATGCAATCCGCCATCGCCGGCGCGCAGCTGGTGGAGGTGCCGGCCTCGCACCTGTCCAACCTCGAAGCGCCGCAGGCCTTCGACCAGGCGCTGGCGCAGTTCCTGCGCGGCTGAGTTGGCGGAACCAGCCATGACGACCACCGCAGCCGCCAACCCGCGCTGGAAGCAGCGCCCGCCGGGCTCCACCTGGGGCGATTTCGGCCCCGACGACCAGCTGGGCCGCCTGAACCTGCTGACGGCCGAGAAGGTGCGCCAGGGCGTGGCCGAAGTCCGCGAAGGGCGCAGCTTCGCGCTGAGCCTGCCGCTGGACTATCCCGGCGGCAACGCACTCAACGCCAACCGGCAACCGCCCGTGCTGCGCCCCCTGCTGCGCAAGGGGCTGGTGAACTTCAACTGCCTGCTGGGCGAGCTGGAACCCGGCCGCACCGACGTGCTGTCCGACGACCTCGCGATCCTGCACCTGCAGTACTCCACCCAATGGGACGGCTTCGCCCATGTGGGCGCGCTGTTCGATGCCAACGGCGACGGCCTGCCCGAGCCGCTCTACTACAACGGCTTCGCGGCCGGCCGCGACATCGCCGGCCCCAGCGACGTGCGCGACGCGGGTGTGCCCGCAACGCCCGGCGCCGCCGTCAGCACCTCTGCCGCGCACGCACTGGGCATCGAGGGCATGGCACGCACCGGCGTGCAGGGGCGCGGCGTGATGGTCGACCTGCACGCCCATCTGGGCAATGCCTACACCGTGGTCGGCTACGACCAGCTGATGCGCGTGCTCGAGACCGATGGCGTCGTGGTGGAGCCTGGCGACATGGTCTGCTTGCACACCGGCTTTGCCGAGGTGGTGCTGGGCATGCACAAGCGGCCGGACCCGGCGGTGCTGGCCGCCAGCTGCGCCGTGCTGGACGGCCGCGACGAGCGCCTGCTGCAATGGATCACCGACAGCCAGATCGCCGCCATCGCGGCCGACAACTATGCCGTCGAGGCCTTTCCGGCCAAGGCCGGGCCGGCCTGCTGCGCCGCCCTGCCGCTGCACGAGCACTGCTTGTTCAAGCTCGGCGTGCACCTGGGCGAGCTGTGGCATCTCACGCCGTTGGCAGGGTGGCTGCGCACGCATGGACGCCACCGCTTCCTGCTGACGGCACCGCCGCTGAACCTGCCCGGGGCCGTGGCCTCGCCGGTCACGCCCGTCGCCACCGTCTAGCAAACCTCCGGGCGGCCACGGCCGCCCGACCCCATGCACCACAGGCCCCATCGCGCACCGGCCTGTGGCGAAACGCCGCGCATCTGGAGACCGCCGTGCCCTTCATCATCGAAACCTTCGACAAGCCGAACCACCAGTCCGTGCGCCAGGCGCACCGGCCGGCCCACCTGGCCTTCCTGGAGCAGCACAAGCACCTGCTGCTGGCCTGCGGCGCCAAGCTGGCCGACGACGGCAGCGACCTGGGCGGTGGCCTGTACGTGGTGGCGCTGGACAGCCGCGAGGAAGCCAAGCGCTTCATCGAGGCCGATCCCTTCCATGCCGCCGGCCTGTTCGAGCGGGTGACGCTCACACGCTGGCGCAAGGCCTACGTGGACGGCCACTGCCACCTCTGAACCCCGGCCCTTCCCGCTTGCGACCCAGGAGAACAACCATGACAACCCATCCTTCCCGTGAACGCGTGCTGATCACCGGCGGCGGCGCCGGCATCGGCGCGGCCACCGCTGAACGCTGCCGCGCCGACGGCTACGAGCCCGTCGTCATCGACCGCACGGTGGACCATGTGCCCGGCGGCATCCAGGCCGACCTGTCCAACCCCGAGGAAACCGCGCGCGCGCTGCAGCAGGCGCTGGCCGGCGGCCCGATCACGCGGCTCGTCAACAACGTGGGCATCGTGGTGCCGGCCGCGACGGCCGAGCAGACGCTGGCCCAGTTCGACCTGGCCGTGGCGCTGAACCTGCGCTGCGCGCTGCAGTGCCTGCAGGCCCTGCTGCCGGGCATGCAGGCCGCGGGCTTCGGCCGCGTCGTGAACATGTCCTCGCGCGCGGCACTGGGCAAGGAGCTGCGCACGGCCTACTCGGCCACCAAGGCCGGCCTGATCGGCATGACGCGGGTCTGGGCGCTGGAGCTGGGCCGCCATGGCATCACGGCCAACGCCATCGGCCCCGGGCCGATCCGCACCGAGTTGTTCGACCGTGCCAACCCGCCCGACGCGCCGCGCACGCAGGCCATCATCGACGCGGTGCCGGTCAAGCGCGTCGGCACGCCGGACGACGTGGCGCACGCCGTGTCCTACCTGCTCGATGCCCGCAGCGGCTTCGTCACCGGCCAGGTGCTCTACGTCTGCGGCGGCATGACGGTCGGCGTGGCGGGCGTCTGAGCCGCACCGCCCTCTCCCTTTCTTCCCAACGGACTCCATGTCGAAAATCACTGCGTTCTTCACCGAGCTGATGCGGCGTTACCTGCCCGATCCGTTCGTCTTCGCCATCATGCTCACGCTGCTCACCATGGCGCTCGCCTTCGGTGTGGAGAGCCGCCCGCTCCCGGCCGTCGTGCAGGACTGGGGCAAGGGCTTCTGGAGCCTGCTGGCCTTCACGACGCAGATGGCCGTGATCCTGGTGATGGGCTACGTGCTGGCCGCGGCGCCCATCGTCGACCGCTTCCTGAACCGCATCACCGAGCGCGTGCACACGCCGCGCCAGGCCATCATCGTCGCCACGCTGGTGGGCTGCATCGGCAGCTACCTGAACTGGGGCTTCGGCCTGGTGATCGGCGGCATCATGGCGCGCAAGCTGGCGCTCAAGGTCAAGGGCGTGCACTACCCGCTCATCATCGCCTCGGCCTACACCGGCTTCACGATGTACAGCCTGGGCTTCTCGGCCACGATCCCGGTGCTGATCTCCACCAAGGGCCACGCCTTCGTAGGCAAGATGGGCCTGATCCCTCTGAGCGAGACCATCTTCTCGGCCCCCATCCTGCTCACCAGCCTGGCCGTGCTGATCGCGCTGCCGCTGCTCAACGCCACCATGCACCCCAAGGCCGGCGAGCCCGTCACCGAACTGGACCCGGCCAGCGTGGCGGCCGACGCCAAAGCGGGCGGCGACGCGCACCAACTGCTGGGCGACGAGAAGACGCTGGCCTACCGGTTGAACAACAGCCGCCTGCTCAGCCTGCTGATCGGCCTGTGCGGCATGGCCTACGTGGTGATGCACTTCGTGCAGGGCGGCAACCTCGACCTGAATATGATCAACTTCTTCATCCTGTTCCTGGGCGTGCTGCTGCTCGGCACACCGATGAAGTACGTCGAGAAGCTCAACGAAGGCGTCAAGACGATCGGCGGGATCATCCTGCAGTTCCCCTTCTACGCCGGCATCATGGCCATCATGCACGGCTCGGGTCTGGTGGAGTCCATCGCCCACCTGTTCGTGAGCGTGTCCAGCGCGAACACGCTGCCGCTGTGGGGCCTGGTCAGCTCGTTCGTCATCAATTTCTTCGCGCCGTCCGGCGGCGGCCACTGGGTGCTGCAGGGGCCGTTCATGATCGACGCCGCCCACACGCTCGGTGCCTCGCAGGCGCAGACCGCGATGTCGGTGATGCTGGGCAACGGCTGGAACGACCTGGTGCAGCCGTTCTGGATCCTGCCAGCGCTCGCACTGTCCAAGCTCAAGCTCAAGGACATCATGGGCTACACGGTGGTGTCCATGCTGCTGGTCGGCGCCATCTACGCCGCCACCATGGTGATCTGGCCGCATCTTTGAGCCGCCCCCCATCGTCTTTCCAAGGAGTCCCCACATGCTGTACATGGTCCACATGGTCGTGAACATCCCCGCCACCGTCAGCCCTGCCGAGGCCGACGAGATCAAGCGCCGCGAGAAGGCCTATTCGCAGGACCTGCAACGGGCCGGCAAGTGGCGCCACCTGTGGCGCGTCGTCGGCGAATACGCCAACGTGAGCATCTTCGACGTCGCCAGCAACGACGAGCTGCACACCCTGCTCAGCGGCCTGCCGCTGTTCCCCTACATGCAGATCAAGGTCACGCCGCTGGCCAACCACCCATCGTCCATCGTGCAGGAATAAGACCTGCGCGATCCATTTTTCGAGGAGCATTGATGACCACCATCCACACCGTCACCCGCCGCAGCCTGCTGGCCGTGGCCGCCGCCACCGCGGCCACCCTGATCGCCGGCCCAGCCGCCGCCCAGGCCTACCCCACCAAGCCCATCACCATGATCGTGCCGTTCTCGGCCGGCGGCACCACCGACATCCTGGCCCGCATCGTGGGCCAGGCACTTTCCACCGAGCTGGGCCAGAGCGTGGTCATCGACAACCGCGCCGGCGCGGGCGGCAACATCGGCGGCCAGCTGGCCGCCCGTGCGCCGGCCGACGGCTACACGCTGTTCATGGGCACCGTGGGCACGCACGCCATCAACGAGGCGCTGTACAAGAAGATGCCCTTCAACCCGATCAAGGACTTCGCGCCACTGTCGCGCGTGGCCAACGTGCCGAACCTGCTGGTGGCCCACCCGTCGCAGCCGTTCAAGACCGTGCCCGAGCTGATCGCCTACGCCAAGGCCAATCCGGGCAAGGTCAACTTCGGCTCCTCGGGCAGCGGCAGCTCCATCCACCTGTCGGGCGAGCTGTTCAAGTCCATGGCCAAGGTTGACATGGTGCACATCCCCTACAAGGGCAGCGCACCGGCCGTGAACGACCTGCTGGGCAACCAGATCGCGATCATGTTCGACAACATGCCCTCGGCCATCCAGCATGTGCGCGCCGGCAAGCTGCGCCCGATCGCCGTGACCACCGCCAAGCGCTCGCCCGAGCTGCCCGACGTGCCGACCATCGCCGAGTCCGGCGTGCCCGGCTACGAGGCCACCTCGTGGTTCGGACTGTTCGCCGTGGCCGGCACGCCCGCACCCATCGTGACGCAGCTCAACAAGGCGCTCGTCAAGGTGCTCAACAACCCCGATGTGAAGGCCAAGATCGTCGCCCAGGGCGGCGAGGTCGTGGCCGAAACGCCCGAGCAGTTCGCCGCCTTCATCAAGGCCGAGACGGCCAAGTGGGGCAAGGTGGTGAAAGAGTCCGGCGCCAGCGTGGACTGATCTAGCGCGCGGCCGCCATGCGCACGCACAGGTCGAAGGCTTCCTGCAGGCCCTCGATCTGCGCCGCGCCGCGGCCCGCGATGTCGAAGGCGCTGCCGCTGGCCGAGGTGGCCACGGGCACGGGCAGCCCGCCGTGCAGCGTCACCCCTTTCTCGAAGCCCATGAGCTTCATCGCGATCTGGCCCTGGTCGTGGTACATGGAGACCACGGCGTCCACGTCGCCGCGCCGCGCGCCGATGAACACGGTGTCGGGCGAATAGGGGCCGCGCGCGTCCAGGCCTTCGGCGCGCAGGCGCTGCACGGCCGGCGCGATGGTCTCGATCTCCTCCATGCCGATGGAGCCGCCGTCGCCCGCGTGCGGGTTCAGGCCCGAGACCGCGATGCGTGGCCTGGCGACGCCGGCCCGGCGCAGCGCACTGTCGATGAGCCGCACGGCGTCGCAGACGCCCTCGCCCGTGATGTGCGCTGCCACGTCCTTGAGCGGGATGTGCGAGGTCACGCGCGAAGTCCACAGCGCGCCCGTCAGGTTGAACTCGCTCGTGAAGCCGCGCACGCCGAAGCGCTCCTGCAGGTGCCGCAGCTCGTCCTCGTGCACGAGGCCGCCCAGGCGCAGCGAGTGCTTGTTGAGCGGCGCGAAGACGATGGCGTCGGCCCGGCCGGCACGCACCGCATCGATGGCCAGGTCCAGCGCGCGCATGCTGGCGCGGCCCGAGGCCTCGTTGGATTCGCCCAGCACGGGCGGGCCGTCCAGCGCGTCGCAGGGCAAGAGCGTGATGCGGCCGGGCTCGTAGCGCACGGCGTCCAGGTGGTCCACGCGCAGCAGCTCCAGCTGCTGGCCTGCGATGGCCTGGCCCGAGGCCAGCGCGGCGCTGTCGGCGATCAGCAGGATCTCGGCCTGCTGTCGGTTGCGCTCGCGTGCGAGCAGCTTGACGGCCATCTCGGGGCCGACGCCGCTGGGGTCGCCGAGCAGCACGGCGATGCGGGGGGTGCTCATCTTCTTCATTCCGCCTTGATGTTGGCGCCGCGCACGAGGCGGCCGTAGTGTTCGTACTCGCTGCGGTTCATCTCGGCGAAGCGCTCGCCGCTCAAGGTGCCGAGCTCACCGCCCAGGGATTTGATGCGGGCCTGCACGTCGGGCAGTTGCAGGGCCAGCAGGAGGTCCGCCGTCAGCCGCTCCACCGCCGCGCGCGGCGTGCCACCCGTGGTGTAGAGCCCGTACCAGGTCGACACATCCGCGCCCTGGATGCCGAGTTCGGCCAGCGTGGGCACGTCGGGCATCTCGGCCGAGCGCGTGGGCGAGCTCACCGCCAGCGGGCGCAGCTTGCCCGCGCGGATCTGGCTCATGGCCGAGGAGGTGCTGTCGAACATCATGTCGACCTCGCCCGCGATCACGTCGATGTGCGCTTGCGAGCTGCCCTTGTAGGGCACATGGATGGCGCGCGTGCCCGTGACCATGCCGAAGGCCTCGCCGCCGATGTGCTGCGTGCTGCCGATGCCCGAGGACGCGTACTTGAGCGCGCCCGGCTTGGCCGCCAGCGCGGCCTGCACGTCCTTGACGCTCTTGAACGGCCCCGTGCTGGAGACCACCAGCACGTTGGGCATCACGGCCACGAGACCGATGGGCTGCAGGTCCTTGAGCGGGTCGTACTTGAGCTTGAGCATGTGCGGCGCCACGGCCTGGGCCGTGTTGGTGGCCAGCAGCAGCGTGCTGCCGTCCGGCGCCGCGCGCGCCGCCAGCTCGGCCGCGATGGTGTTGGAGGCGCCGGGCCGGTTCTCGACCACCACCGGCTGCTTGAGCGTGGGCGCCATCTTGTCGGCCAGCACGCGCGCGAGGATGTCGGTGCCGCCGCCGGGCGAGGCGCCGACCAGGATGCGCAGCGGCTTGTCGGGAAAGCCTTGGGCCAGGACGGGCACGCCCGTGGCCAGCAGGCCGAGCAGCGCCAGCGCGCGGCGCCGGTCCAGGGTGTCGTGGGGCATCGTGGTGTCTCCGTGGTCGCAGGCGTTCGAAGCTCGCCCGTCGTGGCACGAGCTTAGGGATTTCCGCGGCGGCGATCCAATCGCGGATGCCGAACAATCCATCACCTTTTGGATATGACGACCGACCACCTCAGCGACCAGGCCCTGCTGCTGCGCGTGCGCCCGCGCCAGCTGCTGCTGCTCGCCGCGCTGGACGCCGAACGCCACCTGGGCCGCGCCGCCCGGTCCATGAACGTCACGCAGCCCGCCGCCACCAAGCTGCTGCTGCAGCTGGAGGAGTCGCTCGGCGAGAAGCTGTTCGAACGGCTCGCGCGCGGCATGCGGCCGCTGCCTGCAGGCGAGGTGCTGATCCGCTACGCGCGCCGCGTGCTGACCGACTTCGGCGCCGTGCGCGAAGAGATGGGCGCGTTGCGCTCGGGCCTGTCCGGTGCGCTGCGGCTGGCCGCCGTGCCGGGCGCCGTGCCCGAATTGCTGGCCCCGGCCCTGCTCGAGTACCGGCGCCGCCACCCGCAGGTGGCGCTGGCCGTGGCCGTGGGCACCAGCGACGTGGTGCTGGCCCAGCTCGCGCGCGGCGACGTGGATCTGGTGCTGGGCCGGCTGACCGAGGGCTTCAGCGAAGACGAATTCACGATCACGCCCTTGCTGGAGGAAGCCATGCAGGTGGTCGTGCGCAAGGGCCACCCTGCGTTCGCGCGCAAGCGGCTGCAACTGCACGAACTCGGCGACTGGTCCTGGGTGCTGCAGCCGGCGGGCTCGCCGCAGCGCGGCCGGTTGGAAGCGGCGCTGCGCGAGGTCGGTGTGCACCAGCGGCTGGACTACATCGAGACCGCCTCGACCACGGTCACGACCGCGCTCGTGGCGGGATCGGACATGGCAGCCCTGATGCCCAGCTCCTTGGCAGCGCACTACGCGCGGCTGGGCGCGCTGCGTGTGGCGCCCATCCTGCTTCCGATCCGACTGCCGGCCATCGACGTGATCGCGCCGCGCGAACGGCCGCTGTCGCCGGCGGCGCAGCAGTTCCGCGCGCTGCTGCTCGAACGGCTCTAAGCGCCGCGGTTGCGCATCCAGTCCGCGGTCTGGAAGAAGCTGTCCTTCAGCCGCATGCGCAGTTCCTCGGGCACGCCCGTCTCGCCCATGGCCTGGTCCATGCAGGCCAGCCATTGGTCGCGCTCGCGGATGCCGATGGAGAACGGCATGTGGCGCGCGCGCAGCCGCGGGTGGCCGAACTGGTCGGTGTAGTAGGACGGGCCGCCCAGCCAGCCGCACAGGAACCAGAACAGGCGCTGGCGCGCGTTGTCCAGGCTGTCGCCATGGGCGGCGCGCAGCGCGGCGTAGCCGGGCTCCAAGTCCATGAGGTCGTAGAAGCGCTCGACCAGCGCGCGTACCTTGTCTTCGCCGCCGATCCATTCGAAGGGGGTGGCGAAGGCGGGCTGTTCTTCGGTCTGCATGGGCCGATTGTCGGTGCTGGGCCGGGTCAGCCCCGCTCCGCCGCGAACGGGCCTTCGGCACCGTGCGGGTCCGGCGCGCGCAGGACCAGGAAGACCACGCACGCCGTGGCCAGCGTGACGCCGGCCAGCACCTGGGTGAGCAGGCCGAAGGCCCGTGCATAGGCCTGCAGCAGTTCGGCGCGCGTGCCGCCGGGCAGCAGGGCCATGGCCTGCGCCAGATCGCCCGTGGCCAGGCGCTGCGCGGCCTGCGCCACGTCCGTGCCAGGGAAAAGCGGGTGCAGTTCGGTCGCCAGCAGCGTCGCCAGGCCCGCGCCGACCAGCGCCAACGCAATGCCCTCGCCGGCCACGCGCACGGTGTTGAAGATGCCGGCCGCCATGCCCGCGCGCTCGCGCGGGACCACGCTGACGGCCAGACCGTCCATGAGGCCCCAGGGCAGGCCGACGCCCAGGCCGATCATGAGCAGGGGCCCGGCATAGCCGCGCAGACCGCTGGTCGGGCCGCAGTGCCCCAGCCACAACAGCCCCGCGGCGCACAACACGAGCCCGGCCCCGCAAACCGCTGCTGCCGACCAGCGGCCCGCGAGCCGCGCCGCAACGCCGGGCATGAGCAGGATGGGGCCGGACAGCAGCAGCATGAGCTGCCCGGCCTCCCAGCTGCCGCGGCCTTCCAGGCCGATGAAGCGAATCGGCAGCAACACCAGCAGCACGACGAAGCCGTAGGCCGGTGCGGCCGCCAGCAGTTGCACGCCGACGAAGCGCGGGTAGCGCAGCAGCGAAATGTCCAGCATGGGCTGGCCGCCGCGGCGCAGGAGGCCGGCCTCGGTGCGCCAGAACAGCAGTGCGGCCAGCGCGGCGCCGGCCAGCGGCAGCACGACCTGCACCGCGCCCCAGCCCTGTGCGGGCGCCTGCAACACGCCCAGCGTGAGCAGGCCCAGCGCGAGCGTGAAGGCCAGGGTGCCGCGCCCGTCCAGCCGCGTCGCCGCAGGGTTGCGCGAGGCCGGCAGGCGCCAGGCGCCGAGCACCAAGGCCAGCAGGCTGACCAGGCCCGGCAGCACGACCACGGCGCGCCAGCCCAGGTGCTCGCCCAGCACGCCCGCGGCCAGCGGCCCGAACGCGAGGCCGGCGCCGAAGCTCGCGCCCAGCCAGCCGAAGGCGCGCGTGCGCGCGGCGCCCTGCACCTCCTGGGCCAGCGCCGCCGAGCCGCTGGCCAGGGCCGCGGCCGCCGCGAGGCCCTGCACGCCGCGCAGCAGGTTGAAGACCAGCAGGGTCGGCGCGCAGGCCAGCGCCACGCCGCTGGCCACGGCCAGCAGCAGCCCGCCCAGGAACACGGGGCGGCGCCCCAGGTTGTCGGCCAGCGCGCCGGCCGCCATCAGCGCGGCGCCGAAGCTCAGCATGAACGCGTTGGTCGCCCAGTGCAGTGCCACGGGGTTGCCGCCCAGCGCCTCGCGCAAGAGCGGCAACACGACCGCCGGACCCGTGAAGCTCAAGGGCATGGCAAGACCGGCGAGGCAGACGGCGGCGCGCACCCAGGTGGCGCCGACAGAAGAGAAAGACGGTGAGGACATGGCAGCGACGATAGAAAGGATGCAGTCGTCGCACAATCCGGCCAGAGCTCCACATATTGCCAACCCAGATTCCGCAATCAAGCCGCACGGACAGCCTTCCCGCCATCGTCTCCTTCGTGCGCGCCGCCGACCTGCAGGGCTTCGCGGCGGCCGGGCGCGCGCTGGGCATCTCGGCCTCGGCCGTGGGCAAGAACGTGGCACGGCTCGAACAGCAGCTCGGCGTGCGCCTGTTCCACCGCACCACGCGCCAGGTGCGGCTCACGCAGGAGGGTGCGCAGTTCCACGCGCGCTGCCGCCGCATCCTCGACGAGCTGGCCGACGCCCAGGCCATGCTGCAGGCGGCCGTGGCCACGCCGCGCGGCCGGCTGCGCGTGAGCCTGCCCGTGATCGGCTACCGCTTCCTGCTGCCCATGCTGCCGGGCTTTCGCGCGCGCTACCCGGAGATCGATCTGGAACTGGACTTCAACGACCGGCTCGTCGACGTGGTCGAGGAAGGCTTCGACATCGTGGTCCGCAGCGGCACGCTGGAGGATTCGCCGCTGGTGGCGCGCCGGCTCGGGCCATTCCGCTTCCTGCTGGTGGTCGCGCCAGCCTACCTCGCGGCCCACGGCACGCCGCAACGGCCCGCGGACCTCGCGCAGCACGTCTGCCTGCGCTACCAGTTCGCCAGCGGCGGCAGGATCGAGGACTGGAAGCTGCAAGGCCTGCCCGAGCGGCTGCCGACCGCGCTGGTCTGCAACAACATGGAAGCCATGCTGGGCGCAGCCATCGCGGCCATGGGCATCGCCTGGATGCCGGACTTCCTCGCGCGCGACGCCCTCGCGCGCGGCGAACTCGTGCAGGTGCTGGCCGACGCGCCGCGCGAAGCGGGGCAGTTCTCGGCACTGTGGCCCTCAAGCCGCCAGCTGTCGCCCAAGGTGCGGGCCTTCGTGGACTTCGCGGCCGAACACCTGTTCCCCGAGTAGCCGCTACACTGCGACCCCTTCATGGCCCACACCCTGCGCACCACCATTATTCGCCGCCGTCCGCGGACGGTGGGTTAGCGCGCGGCTGCAAGCCAAGACGACCCGCCCCAGAAGGCGCGTCGTCACGGTCTCCTGGGGTTTTTCCACCAGGAGATCCCATGACCCGTCCCGCCAGTGCCTCCGCCATGCTGCACCTGTTGTGCGGCAGGATCGCGGCAGGCAAATCCACACTCGCGCGCCGCCTGGCGGCGCAGCCGGCCACCGTGCTCGTGCAGGAGGACGCCTGGCTCGCCGTGCTGTACCCCGGCGAGATCCACGCCCTGCCCGACTACCTGCAGCGCACGGGCCGGCTCAAGGCCATGCTCGGCGAGCACGTGGTCGCCATGCTGCGCAGCGGCGTCTCGGTGGTGCTGGACTTCCCGGCCAACACGCGGGCCCAGCGCGCCTGGATGCGCGGGCTGATCGACCAGTCCGGCGCCGCGCACCGGCTGCACCTGCTGGACGTGCCCGAGGCGGTCTGCCGCGCGCGGCTGCAGGCGCGCAACGCGGCCGGCACGCATCCGTTCCAGACCGACGAGGCGCAGTTCAGCCTGATCAACCGCCACTTCGAGCCCCCCGATCCGCGCGAAGGCTTCGCGCTGCAGCGCTACGGCTGAATCAGGCGGCGGCGCGGCGCAGCGTATCGACCACGGGCCGGCGCAGCACGTCGCGCAGGCCCCACCAGCCCGCGCCGAGCGCCAGCACGGCGCCGGCTGCCGCGCCGGCCAGCGGCACCCACGGCGAGCCCGACCAGGCGAACTCGAACACGAACTTCGCCAGCGCCCAGCCCACGGCCATGGCCACCAGCGTGGCCAGGAGGCCGGCCAGCACGCCCACGCCGGCCAGCTCGGCCCGCTGCACCTGGCGCAGCAGCGCGCTGCTGGCGCCCACGGCGCGCATGATCGCGAACTCGCGCGCGCGCTCCTCGCGCGTGGCCGTGATGGCGGCGAACAGCACCACCAGGCCCGCCGCCAGCGTGAAGCCGAACAGGAACTCCACCGCCCGCACCACCTGGTCCAGCACGCGCTGCACCTGGGCCAGCGCCGTGCTCATGTCCACGTTCGTGACGTTCGGGAAGGCGCGCACGAGCGCGTTGTCGAAGCCCGCCATCTCCGGCGCGCGGTAGGCCGCCAGGTAGGTGATGGGCAGGTCGGGCATGGCCGCCACCGGGTACATCACGAAGAAGTTGGCGTGCAGCGAACCCCAGTCCACCTTGCGCAGCGAGGTGATGCGCGCATCGGACTGGATGCCGCCGATGTCGAAACGCAGCGTGTCGCCCAGCTTGAGGCCCAGCGTCTGCGCCAGCCCTTCCTCGACGCTGACGGCGCCCTGCTCCTCGGGCGTCCAGCGGCCGCCGACCAGTTCGTTGTGCGGCGGCTGCTGGGCCGCATGCGAGAGGTTGAACTCGCGGTCGACCAGGCGCTGCGCGCGCTCGTCGGTGTAGTCGGCCGGGTTCACCGGCTTGTCGTTCACGGCCACCAGGCGGCCGCGGAACATGGGGTACCAGTCGTACTTGGCGACGCCGGCATCGTCCAGCGTCTTGCGGAAGGCATCGCCCTGCTCGGGCAGGATGTTGATGACGAAGCGGTTGGGCGCGTCCGGCGGCGTGGCCTGGCGCCAGGCGCCGATCAGGTCGGTGCGCAGCAGCACCAGCAGCACCAGCGCCAGCAGGCCCACCGACAGCGCGCTGACCTGCACCACGGTGTAGGCCGGCCGCGCCGAGACTTGGCGCGTGGCCAGCACCAGCCAGCGCGGCGCGGTGCTCTCGTTGACGCTCTTGCGCAGCAGCCATACCGCCACCCACGACAGCGCGGCGAACAGCAGCACCGCGCCTGCGAAGCCGCCGACGGCGATCAGACCCAGCTTGATGTCGCTGCTGACGGCCAGCAGCAGGCCGGCGAAGCCCGCCACGCCAAGTGCCAGCACCGCGATGGAGGCGGGCTTCAACTGCCCCACATCGCGCCGGATCACGCGCAGCGGCGGCACCTTGGCCAGCTGCAGCACGGGCGGCAGGCCGAACGCGAACAGCAGCGTGAGCCCGATGCCCAGGCCGTAGGCCACCGGCCACAGCGTGGCGGCGGGCAGCGTGGCCTCGACCAGCCCGGCCAGCAGCAGCACGAACAGGTAGTGCACGCCGAAGCCGACGGCCACCCCGAGCGCGCTGGCGAACAGGCCGACCAGCGCGAACTCGAAGCTGTAGGACAGCGCGATCGTGCGCTGCGACAGGCCCAGCACGCGCAGCATGGCGCAGTCGTCCAGGTGCTTGGACGCGAACGCGCGCGCGGCCAGCGCCACGGCCACGGCCGAGAGCAGCGCCGACAGCAGCGCCACCAGGCTCAGGAATTTCTCGGCGCGGTCCAGCGTCTGGCGCATCTCGGGCCGGCCGCTCTCGACCGATTCGAGCCGCAGGCCGCGCGCCTCGCGCGATTGGATCTGCGCATCGGCCCAGCGCGTGAAGCGCTGCACGGCGGGCTCGTCGCCGGCCACGGCGAAACGGTAGGTGATGCGGCTGGCCGGCTGCACCAGGTGCGTGGCCGGCAGGTCGGCCGCGTTGACCATCACGCGCGGCGCGAAGCTCATGAAGCCGCCGCCGCGGTCGGGCTCGATCACGATGATGCGCGCGACGCGGAAGCTGCTGTCGCCCAGCAGCAGCGCATCGCCCATCTTCAGGTCCAGCGCGGCCAGCAGCGGCGCATCGACCCAGACCTCGCCCGGCGCCGGCACGTCGCGCGTGTTGCCGCCCTCTTCACCGGGCTGCTGCGCCACCTTGAGGCTGCCGCGCAGCGGGTAGCCCGCCGCCACGGCCTTGAGCGCCACCAGCCGGCTGGCCCCGCCCTGCGCCTCGCCCGCACGGCCCATGGTCGGAAAGCCCAGCGTGGAGACGGTCTGCAGGCCCAGCGCGCGGGCCTGCGCCTCGAACGCGGCCGGGGTCGGGTTGTCGCTGGCCACCACGGCGTCGCCGCCGATCAGCTGCCGCGCGTCGCGCTGCAGCCCGCCCTGGAGCCGGTCGGCGAAGAAGCCCACGGCCGTCAGCGCGGCCACGGCCAGCGTCACCGCCACCAGCAGCAGGCGCAGCTCGCCCGAGCGCAGGTCGCGCCACAGCGTGCGCCACCCCAGGGAAAGAAAGGATTGATTCACGGCTGGCTCCGAAGCAGCGGGGGATTATCCGGGCCGGGTGGTTCCGGGCCAAAAGCCTTGGCGCGGCGGGCATACTGCGCGGCTCCGACCGCTCCACCCTTTCACACCATGTGGCAACCCGCGACCCGCTACCCCGACCCCGCCGTCGTCGTCCTGGATCCCCGCTTCGCCAAGTACCGCATCAGCTCGGCCGCGGTCGAGCGCATCGCCACCGGCATGCGCTGGGCCGAGGGCCCGGTCTGGTTCGGCGACGGCCGCTACCTGCTCTGGAGCGACGTGCCGAACGACCGCATCATGAAGTGGGACGAGACCACGGGCGCCGTGAGCGTGTTCCGCCAGCCTTCGGGCAACGCCAACGGCCACACGCGCGACCGCCAGGGCCGGCTGGTCGGCTGCGAGCACCTGGGCCGGCGCATCGTGCGCACCGAATACGACGGCAGCATCACGCCGCTGGTCGAGCGCTTCGAGGGCGCGCGGCTGAATTCGCCGAACGACATCGTGGTCAAGTCCGACGGCAGCATCTGGTTCACCGACCCGCCCTTCGGCATCCTGGGCTGGTACGAGGGCCTGCCCGCCCAGCCCGAGCGGCCCGAATGCGTCTACCGCTTCGACCCGGCGACCGGCAAGACGACGGTGGTGACGGACGCCGTGGCGCGGCCCAACGGCCTGTGCTTCTCGCCGGACGAGAAACTGCTGTACGTGGTCGAGTCCGGCGCGGCGCCCAAGCGCATCCGGGTGTTCGACGTGGCGGCCGACGGCATGACGCTGACGAACGACCGCGTGTTCTTCACCTGCGAGCCCGAGTCCTCGCCCGACGGCTTCCGTTGCGACGTGGACGGCAACCTGTGGGCCGGCTGGGGCACGGGCGAAGGCCAGGACGGCGTGCGCATCTTCGCGCCCGACGGCACGACCATCGGCCGCATCCTGCTGCCCGAGCGCTGCGCCAACCTGTGCTTCGGTGGGCGCCACCGCAACCGGCTCTTCATGGCGGCCAGCCAGTCGGTCTATGCGCTGTATGTGAACACGCAGGGCGCAGTGGGAGGGTAGTCGTCGCAGAAAGCCCGCCGCATTGCCGATGCGTTGTTTCACGACGCCGAATCCATGGCCCCTGCAGGCGCAATATGCTGAAAGGAACCTGTCTTGGTCACCAAACAGAAGAAGGATGAGGGCGCGCAGTTTGTCCGGTATTTCGGACCTCTGCTGGACGCCCTGCGAGCGCTTGGCGGGTCCGCCAAGCCGGACGAAGCGGTAGACCGTGTCTCTGCAAACCTGAAAGTGCCCGACAATGTGCTGAACGAGACGCTTCCCTCCGGGGGATCTCGGTTTCGCAATCAGGTTGCATGGGCACGTTTTTATTTGGTCCGTGAAGGCTTTATCAGTTCCTCCAAGCACGGCGTTTGGAGTCTGACGGAGTCGGGGTTCAAAACCAGCTTGACCCACGATCAGGCCAGGGCCATCTTCCTGAAATGGGTCAAGATTTTTCAGCAGCAGCGTAAGCAGAAGGAAGCTTCCGAGCCCGTCGCTGAAAAGGTCGCAGAAGGAACTGGAGCCCTCTCACAGGACTACCGAGATGAGGCGCTTGAGATGCTTCTATCGCTGGCGCCTGCCGGTTTTGAACGCCTTTCGCAGCGGTTGCTGCGCGAGGCAGGGTTCACCCAAGTTGTTGTCACTGGTCAAAGCGGTGACGGAGGCATCGACGGATTCGGGATACTTCAAGTCAACCCTTTGGTTTCGTTCAAAGTGCTTTTCCAGTGCAAGCGCTACGCCAAGTCTGTGGCCCCCTCACAAGTGCGCGACTTTCGCGGTGCGATGTCCGGCCGGGCTGACAAAGGCATCATCATCACCACTGGCACCTTCACGGCCGAAGCAAAGCGCGAGGCAACACGAGACGGCGCACCACCGATCGAATTGATCGACGGCGAGAAGCTCATCGACATGCTGGAGCGCTTTGAACTGGGCCTGCGCCCTATCACCACCTACGAACTTGATCATTCGTTTTTCAACGAGTTCAAGCTATAGGCGTTCACCCATCCAGGCGCAGCAAAGGTGCGTTTGGATTCGCCCACGAAAAGCCTCGCACGATTGCGCAAGGCTAAAGCCATCAGACAGGCGGGCGCTCCATCCTTGCAATCGTTCCATCATTTGGAAGAATTACAAGGTTCTTCACCCTTCGATCTTGAACCCCGTCTCCTTCACCACGCGCTGCCAGCGCGCGTAGTCGTCGCCGATCAGCTTGGCGAACTCGGCCGGCCCGCTGCCCACGGGCGTGTGGTCCATGCCCTTCAGGCGCTCCTGCATCTCGGGCGTGCGCACGATCTTCTGCACCTCGGTCGACAATCGCTCGACGATGGCCCGGGGCGTACCCTTGGGCGCGAGCAGGCCGGACCAGCTGGCGAAGTCCATGTCCTTCACGCCCAGCTCGGCCAGCGTGGGCACGTCGGGCAGCGAGGCGGCCCGCTGCGGGGCCACCACAGCCAGCGCGCGCACCTTGCCGGCCTTGATCTGCGGCAGCGTCACGAACGAGTCGAAGGACACGTCGACCTCGCCCTTGATCACGGCCTGGGCCTGCATCGAGGTGCCCTTGTACTGCGCGTTGATGAGCGTGGGCGCTCCGATCACGCGTTTCAACTGGTCGGTGGCCAGCACGATCATGCTGCTGCCCGAGGAGGCGCTGAGGGGTGGGTTGCCGGCCTTGGCCAGCGCCGCGAACTCGGCGAAATTCTTCACGGGCAGGCCCTCGCGCGCGACGATCACGAACGGGATGGAACTGATCAGGCTGATCGGCTCCCAGCTGTCCAGCGCATGGAACTTGGTCTTGTAGATCACCGGCGCCAGCGCCTGCGCGCCCGCGGTGTTCATGAGCAGCGTGTAGCCGTCGGGCGCCGCGCGCGCCGCGATGTCCATGCCAATCACGCCGTTGGCGCCGCCCTTGTTGTCCACGATGAAGGGCTGGCCCAGGCTTTCCGACAGCTTCTGCGCGATGAGCCGGGCGACGATGTCGGTGGAGCCACCGGCCGTGTAGGGCACGACCATGGTGACGGGGCGGCTCGGGTAGGGCTCGTTGGCCAGAACAGGCGCGCCGAGGCTGGCGGCGATGCCGCCCAAGGCGGTGCGGCGGGTGATGCGGGATGCGGACACGGCGTCTCCTGTGGAAAGTTGCCGGCGATTCTGGCCAGCCGCCGCCCGCCGGCCCACTGGGTTTCCCCCAGCCTGGTGTCGCCTAGGCGCTCACGGGCAGCAGCCCGTCGCGCAGCATGCCCACGCCCAGTTCGTACACCCCGTCCCACACGATCTGTACGCCCAGGCACAGCAGGATGAACGCGGTCAGCCGCAGGAAGATCACGGTGCCGGCCTCGCCGAGCGGTTTGAGCAGCTGCTGCGCGTAGCGGAACGCCAGGTACACCAGCACGCCGACGGCCAGCAGCGCCAGCACGCCGCCACCCATGCGCGCCAGCGACAGCGACAGCCGCGCATCGGCCAGCGACACCCCGACCGTGATGGCCGCCGCGATGGAACCCGGCCCGCAGCTGACGGGGAAGGTCAGCGGATAGAAGGCCTGGCGCCGCGCCATGTCGGGCGTGAAGCTCTCGGCCAGTTCGGTGCGGCTGTCCACGGTGGCATGCGTAGCCGTCAGCAGGCGCCAGGCCGTGGCCGCCACGATGAGGCCACCGCCCACGCGCACGATGGGCAGCGAGATGCCGAAGAACTCCAGCACGTACGAGCCCACCAGCATCGCGCCCAGCAGCAGCCAGAACATGTTGCGTGCGATGCGGCGCGCCAGCAGCGCGCGCGTGGGCGGCGACGCACCCTCGGTCAGGCCCAGGAAGATCGGGGCGGTGGCAGCCGGGTTCAGGATGGGCAGCAGCGCGGCGAAGACGAACAGAAAGCTCTTGCCGAAGGCGCCCAGCAACTCGAAGGTCAAGACGGTCTCCGCGGGCTCAGGGCCTGGACGCGGGCTGGCCGGCCAGCTCGCGCATGCGCCGGCGCAGCGCACGCTCGCGCCGGCGCTCCTCGTCGTAGTCTTCGCGCAGGCCGCGCCACAGCGCCACCGCCATCAGCACGATGACCACCGTGAATGGCAGCGCGAACACGATGGTGGCGGTCTGCACCGACTGCAGGCCACCGGCCAGCAGCAGACTCGCGGCGATGCCCGCCACCAGCAGGCCCCAGGCGATCTTCACGCGCGCGCTGGGGTTCTCGTTGCCGCCCGTGCTCATCATGCCCAGCACCAGCACCGCGGAGTCGCCCGAGGTGACGAAGAACACCACCACCAGGATGGTGGCGATACCCGACATCAGCATGCCCAGCGGCAGCTGGTCGAACAGCGCAAACAGGGCGGTGGAGACATCTGCCTTGACCGCCTCGGCGATCGGAACGTTTTGCATGACCTCCAGGTGCAGCGCGGTGCCACCGAACACCGAGAACCAGACGAAGGCGGCCACGGTGGGCGCGGCCACCGTGCCGAGGATGAACTCGCGCACGGTGCGGCCACGCGACACGCGGGCGATGAACAGGCCTACGAAGGGCGACCAGGACACCCACCAGGCCCAGTAGAAGATGGTCCAGCCGCCAACCCAGCTGCTGTCGCGGAACGGCGTCATGCGCAGGCTCATGCGCACCAGCTCGCTGAGGTAGCTGCCCAGCGTGGTGGTCAGCGTGTCGATGATGGCAATCGTCGGCCCCAGCACGAACACCGCCAGCGCCAGCGCCGCGGCCATGAGCAGGTTGAACGAGGACAGCCACTTGATGCCCTTGGTCACGCCGCTGACGGCCGATGTGATGAACAGAACCGTGGTCACCGCGATGATGCCCAGCTGCGAAGTCTGGCTCACAGGCAGTCCGAACACCGCACTGAGCCCGCTGTTGATCTGCAGGGCCCCCATGCCGAGCGAGGCCGCCACACCAAAGGCCGTGGCGATCACGGCCAGCACATTGACCAGCGGCCCGATGCGGCGCACCGGTGCCCAGGGCAGCGATTCCACCGCGGTGCTGACCAGCGCGGAGCCGCCGCGGCGGAACTGGAAGAATGCAATGGCCAGCGCCACCACGCTGTAGACCGCCCAGGGATGCAGGCCCCAATGGAAGAAGCTGTAGCGCATGGCCGCGTTAGCGGCCTCGGGACTGTTCGGCGCGATGCCCGGCGGCGGCGCCCCATAGTGCGACACAGGCTCGGCCACACCCCAGAACACCAGGCCGATGCCCATGCCGGCGGCGAACAGCATGGCGAACCAAGCGCCGACCGAGAATTCCGGCTCATCGTCCTCGCCGCCGAGCTTGAGATTGCCGTAGCGGCTGAAGGCCAGCACCAGCGCGACGACCACCAGGCCCAGCACCATCCAGAGGTAGAACCAGCCGAAGTTGCGCGTGATCAGCGCGAGCGCGCCGTCGAACACGGCACCCAGGTGGGTCGGGGCGACGACACCCCACAGGACGATGGCCAGGATGAACCCGGCCGACACGATGAGCTGCATGTGCTCTTTCCTCCTCGGATGACCGGGCCGCCGCAGCATGCGCAGACCCACGGGGGCGCACGCAAGGCGTCGGCAAGCGAACCGGTACGGATGGATGGCGGAGGTGCCGGCCCGATGTGCCAGATGGAGTCTGCCGCGGCGAACGCGTGGCAGCTGTCAGCAAGGGCCTGGAAACCTGGGTGCCGGTACCGTGCAACGCACTTTGTGTATACCGGCAAGTCGCCGAAGGGGCTCGTATTCTAGCCGCCCGCCTCGCGCAGCAGCCCCAGCACCAGCTCGTGCACGCCATTCCAGACGATCTGCACGCCCAGGCAGAGCAGGATGAAGGCCGAAAGACGCAGGAAGATGATCATGCCGGCCTCGCCCAGCGGCTTGAGCAGCCGGTCGGCGTAGCGGTAGGCCAGGTACACCAGCACGCCGATGACCAGCAGCGCCAGCACCGCGCCCCCGGTGCGCGCCAGCGCCAACAACAGCCGCGGGTCGGCCAGCGAGACGCCCACGGTGATCGCTGCCGTGATCGAGCCCGGGCCCGAGGTGATCGGGAAGGTCAGCGGGTAGAAGGCCTGGCGCCTGGCCATCTCGGGCGTGTAGGCCTCGGCCAGCGCGGTGCGGTGGTCGCTGCTGGTCTGCGAGGTGTTGAGCAGGCGCCAGGCGCTGGCCGCAACGACCATGCCGCCGCCCACGCGCACGATGGGCAGAGAGATGCCGAAGAAGTCCAGCACGTACACGCCCACCAGCATCGCGCCCAGCATGAGCCAGAACACGTTGCGTGCGATGCGCCGCGCCAGCAGCGCGCGCGTGGGCGGCGCGGCCCCGTCGGTCAGGCTCAGAAACACCGGCGCCGCGGCGGCCGGGTTCAGGATGGGCAGCACGGTGACGAACGCGAACAGGAAGCCCTTGCCCAGGGCTGCCAGCAGTTCCAGCGTCATGGCGTGCCGCCGTCCGGGCCTTGCGGCTTATTCGCCTTGCGAGAGCAGCGGCAGGTCGGTGTCGCCGCCCTTGCCGAGCAGACCCACGCCCGCGTAGATCGCCAGCTTGTCGCGCGTGTCGGCGATGTCCAGGTTGCGCATGGTCAACTGGCCGATGCGGTCGGCCGGCGTGAAGGCCGCGTCTTCCACCTTCTCCATCGACAGGCGCTCGGGCTTGTAGGTCAGGTTGGGGCTGGCCGTGTCCATCAGCGAGTAGTCGTTGCCGCGGCGCAGCTCCAGCGTCACCTCGCCGGTGATGGCGCGGGCCACCCAGCGCTGCGCGGTCTCGCGCAGCATCAGCGCCTGGCTGTCGAACCAGCGGCCCTGGTACAGCAGGCGGCCGAGCTTGCGGCCGTTGGCGCGGTACTGCTCGATGGTGTCTTCGTTGTGGATGCCGGTGACCAGGCGCTCGTAGGCGATGTGCAGCAGCGCCATGCCCGGGGCCTCGTAGATGCCGCGGCTCTTGGCCTCGATGATGCGGTTCTCGATCTGGTCGCACATGCCGATGCCGTGGCGCCCGCCGATCACGTTGGCTTCCATGAACAGCGCCAGCGGGCTGTCGAAGGTGCGGCCGTTCAGCGCGACGGGCTGGCCTTCCTCGAAGCGGATGGACACCGTCTCGGGCTTGACGACGCAGTCCTCGCGCCAGAACGGCACGCCCATGATGGGCTTGACGATGTGCATGCCGGCGTTCAGGAACTCCAGGTCCTTGGCCTCGTGCGTGGCGCCCAGCAGGTTGGAATCGGTGCTGTAGGCCTTCTCCACGCTCATCTTGTAGTCGAAGCCGTTGGCGATGAGGTACTCGCTCATCTCCTTGCGTCCGCCCAGCTCGTCGATGAAGGCCTGGTCCAGCCAGGGCTTGTAGATGCGCAGCTTGGGGTTGGCGAGCAGGCCGTAGCGGTAGAAGCGCTCGATGTCGTTGCCCTTGTAGGTGCTGCCGTCGCCCCAGATGTCGACCCCGTCCTCGCGCATGGCCACCACCAGCACGGTGCCGGTGACCGCGCGGCCCAGCGGCGTGGTGTTGAAGTAGGTGGCGCCGCCGGTGCTGACATGGAAGGCGCCGGACTGGATCGCGGCGATGCCCTCGGCCACCAGTTGCGGGCGGCAGTCGACCAGGCGCGCCTTCTCGGCGCCATAGGCCAGGGCCTTCTTCGGGATATCGTCGTAGTCGCTCTCGTCGGGCTGGCCCAGGTTCGCGGTGTAGGCGCAGGGAATGGCGCCCTTGGCGCGCATCCAGTGCACGGCGGCGCTGGTGTCCAGGCCGCCGGAGAAGGCGATGCCGACGCGCTCGCCTGCAGGCAGGCGGTTCAGGATGGTGGCGGTCATGGGAATGGGTCCGGAAAGCAGGGAAAGGGCGCGATTTTAGGGGCGCGCGGCCATGGTTGACGATATCAACCAATCACGGCAACAATGGAGACAATGTCAACCAATCACACCATCCCCGGCTACCGGCGCGTGACGCTGACCGTCGCGGCCGTGATGTTCATGCTGATGCTGGACAGCAGCATCCTGAACACCTCGCTGCCCTCCATCGCACGTGATCTCGGCGCCCAGCCGCTGGCGCTCAGCGCCACCGTCACGGCCTACCTGCTGGCCAGCGCCGTGGTGCTGCCGCTGGCCTCCTGGCTGGCCGAACGCTACGGCATGCGCCGGCTGTTCCTCGTGGCCGTGGGCGTGTTCACGCTGGCCTCGCTGGTGTGCGGGCTGGCGCAGACGCCGGGCCAGCTCATCGCGGCGCGTGCGCTGCAAGGCCTGGGCGGCGGGCTGCTGCTGCCGCTCGGCCGCGCCATCGCACTGCGCGGTTCGCGCACCGAAGACCGCATCGCCATCACCGCGCTGCTGACCTGGCCCGTGCTGTTCGCACCCGTGCTGGGGCCGCCGCTGGGTGGGTTCATCACGACCTACTGGTCCTGGCACTGGAACTTCCTGCTCAACGTGCCGATCGGCCTGGTCGGCCTGTGGCTGGTGCGGCGCTGGGTGCCGGCCGATGCCGCGCCGGCGCCGCGGCCGCTGGACCGGCCCGGCGCCGTGGGTGCGATCGGCGGGCTGTGCCTGCTGATCACGGGGCTGGAGTCGGCCGCGCACGCGACCGATCCTGCGGCCTCGCGGCTGCCCGCGTTGCTGGCCACCCTGGCGGGGCTGGCGCTGCTGGCCTGGACGGCACGCCACCTGCGCCGCGCGCCGCACCCGCTCGTGAGCCTGGCGCCGTTCGGCTGGCGCAGCTTTTCCATCGCCTCGCTGGGCGGCACGCTGGCCTCGATGAGCATCCAGGCCACGCCCTTCCTGCTGCCGCTCTTGTTCCAGCTCGGCCTGGGCCACGACGCGGTGACGGCCGGCGCCATGCTGCTGCCCTACTTCCTGGGCAACCTGGCGCTCAAGTCGGTCACCACGCCCATCCTCAAGCGCTTCGGCTTTCGGCGCGTGCTGCTGGTGGCGGGCAGCCTGAGCGTGCTGGGCATCGCGGCGTTCGCGGCCGTCACGCCGCAGACCGGCTGGCCCGTGCTGGCCGCGCTGCTGGTGCTGGCCGGCTGTGCGCGCTCCATGCTGCTGACGGCCAACTCCACGCTCATGATGATCGAGCTGCCCCACAGATGGGCGCCGGCTCCACGCTGTCGGCCATCACCATGCAGGTGGCCGCGGCCATGGGCGTGGCGGTCGCGGCACTGGCGCTGGCGCTGGCGGGCCAGATGCATGCGCAGGTCGGCGGCCAGGTGCTGCTGCAGGACTTCCACCTGGCCTTCCTGGCCGTGGCCGCGGTCGGCGCGCTCGCGCTGTGGCACTACCGGCAGGTGCCGGCGGACGTGGGCGCGGGCATGCTGGCCGGCAAGGCCGCCTGAGCCTTCAACGGCCAGACAGCGTAGGGTAGGTGAAGGCCAGCGCGTGCACGGCATTGACGGCGAAGTGCACCAGCACCGCCGGGCCGAGCCGGCCTGTCACGGTATAGGCCAGCGCCGCGCCCAGGCCCGTGAGGCCCGCCAGCAGGGCCATGCGCGGCCCGCCCGCCAGGTGCGCCAGGCCGAACAGCGCGGCCGACAGCAGCACGGCCAGCGCAGCGCGCCCCGCCGCGGGCCGTACCGCGGGCGCAGCGAAGCGGCCCGCCAGCGCGTCCTGCACGAGCAGGCGGAACAGCGCCTCCTCGGCCACACAGGTCAGCAGCAGGTTCACGGGCAGGAACCAGGCCAGCTGCAGGTTCCACTTGAGGTCCGGCCGCACCAGGCCCAGCCACCAGCCCAGGCCCAGCACCCCGCACAGCGTCGCCAGCGCGATGGCCGCTGTCGGCACCACCGCGCGCCGGCTGTCGCCTTGCGCTGCCGGCACCAGCAGCACCAGCAGCGCCAGCCCCACCGAGCCCTTGTCGAAGTTCAGGCGCTGCGTGAACGCCGGCGCCCCGGGCGACCAGCGCACGCCGTCCAGCAACACGGGGTTGTGAAAGCCCGGCACGCGGTGCAAGGCCAGTGCCGCGCACAGGCCTGCCAGCGCCAGCCAGAGCAGCAGGCGCAACGCACGGTTCTGCGCGTGCGCCGCCGCGGTGGCCAGCACAAACAGCGCTGCCAGCGCGGCAAGTGCCGGCGGGCGCAGCAGGCCGTGGTGCCAGGCCAGGGCCACGGCAATGCCGTACAGCAGCGCCCAGGGCGGCACATGGCCCGGCCAGCCGCGCTGCGGCTGCGGCCACCAGGCCACGGCGATGGCGAGCAGCAAAAGAACGAAGGAGGTGTGCACGGCCTATGCCGCGCGCCGGCAGCGCACCATCAGGCCGCGGCCGGCCAGAGCACGCGTTCGGGGTGCGTGTAGACGCTGAGCCTGTCGCCGCGCGCGAAGCCGACCAGTGCCAGATTCGCATCCGCCGCGTGGTCGATCGCCAGGCCCGTGACGCCCGAGACCGCCGCCAGCAATGCGCTGCCCGCACGCACGGTCTTGCCCACCATCTCGTAGCTCGCGCGGCTGGTCACGACGACGAAGCCGTCCTGTGCTGGCCGGTTCGCCGCCAGCAGCGCGCCGACCAGCTTGTCCAGCGCGTTGTGCCGGCCCACGTCCTCGCGCACCAGCAGCAGGCGGCCCTGCGCATCGGCGAAGCCGGCTGCATGTGTGGCGCCGCTCGCATCGCGCAGCGGCTGGCGCAGGTCCAGGGCCCGCACGGCCTGCGACACGGCGGCGGCTTCGAAGCGGGCCGCGCTCTGCAGCGGCGCGGGCCGCTGCACGGCCTGCGGCAGGCTCTCGGCGCCGCACAGGCCGCAACCGGTGCGGCCGGCCAGGCTGCGGCGCTTGTCCTTGAGCCGCGCGAAGCAGCCGGAGGCGATCTGCAGCTGGACCGTGAGCCCGCCGCAGCCCTCCACGAGTTCGATCTCGCGCACGTCGGCACGGCTGTCGACGATGCCTTCGGTCAGCGAGAAGCCGAGCGCGAAGTCCTCCAGGTCCAGCGGCGTGGCCAGCATCACGGCGTGCGAGATGCCGTTGTATTCGAGCGCGACCGGCACTTCCTCGGCCACGCCATCGGCGCCCGGCGCACCGGGGCCGCGCTGCACCACCACGCGGCGCGTGCCGGCGGGAAGGCAGATGCCGGCGTCCTGCTGCGTGGCCACGGGGTCCTGCTCCTCGCGCGTGCGGCCTCAGGTGTCCTTGGACACCTTGATGGTCGGGAACTTGGACGAGAAGTCCTTGTTCTTCTGCGCGATGGCCACCGCCACCTGGCGCGCCACGGCCTTGTAGATGCCGGCCAGCTCGCCATCGGGCTCGGCCACCACGGTGGGCGTGCCGCTGTCGGCCTGCTCGCGGATGGCCCGCGCCAGCGGCAGTGCGCCCAGGTAGTCCATCTTGTACTCGGCCGCCATCTTCTTGCCGCCGTCGGCGCCGAAGATGTGCTCCTGGTGGCCACAGTTGCTGCAGACGTGCACGGCCATGTTCTCCACCAGGCCCAGGATGGGCACGCCCACCTTCTCGAACATCTTGACGGCCTTCTTGGCGTCGATCAGCGCGATGTCCTGCGGCGTGGTGACGATCACCGCACCGGTCATGGGCACACGCTGGCTCAGCGTGAGCTGGATGTCGCCAGTGCCGGGCGGCAGGTCGACGATGAGGTAGTCCAGGTCGGTCCAGTTGGTCTGGCGCAGCATCTGCTCCAGCGCCTGCGTGGCCATCGGACCGCGCCAGATCATGGCCTGGTCCTGGTCGACCAGGAGGCCGATGGACATGACCTGCACGCCGTGGCCCGGCAGGGGCTCCATGGTCTTGCCGTCCAGGCTCTCGGGCCGGCCCGACAGGCCCATCATCATGGCCTGGCTGGGGCCGTAGATGTCGGCGTCCAGCAGGCCCACGCGGGCGCCCTCGGCGGCCAGCGCCAGCGCCAGGTTGGCCGAAGTGGTGCTCTTGCCCACGCCGCCCTTGCCCGAGGCCACGGCCACGATGTTCTTCACGCCCGGCAGCAGCTGCACGCCGCGCTGCACGGCATGCGCGGTGATCTTGCTGGCGATGTTGACGGACACGTTGTCCACGCCCGGCACGCTGCGGGCCGCGGCCACCAGCGCGCTGCGCAGCGCGGGGATCTGGCTCTTGGCCGGGTAGCCGAGCTCCACGTCGAAGGCCACCTCGCCGCCTTGCACGCTGAGGTTGCGCAGCAGCTTGGTGGACACGAAGTCCTTGCCGGTGTTCGGATCGACCACCTGCTTGAGCGCGTCGGTCAGCGCCTGTTCCGTCACTGGCATCTTGGCATTCACTCCTTTGGGGGCGCAAAGTGTACCGAGCCGGGTGCGCGGCGCAGCGCACTCCTAAAATACCCGTCCCTTGCGCGCCGGCCGGCGCGCAACGCCACCGCCCTTTCCTGAAAGCGCCCCTTCCAGATGTCCGCCCCGCGCAAGATCTTCGCCACCACCGCGCTGCCGTATGCCAACGGCAACTTCCACATCGGCCACATCATGGAGTACATCCAGGCCGACATCTGGGTGCGGTTCCAGCGCATGCGGGGCGCACAGGTGAACTTCGTGGGCGCCGACGACGCGCACGGCGCGCCCATCATGATCGCGGCCGAGAAGGCCGGCAAGACGCCCCAGCAGTTCGTGGCCGACATCGCCGCGGGCCGCAAGCAGTACCTGGACGGCTTCCATGTCGCCTTCGACAACTGGAGCCACACCGACAGCGCCGAGAACCATGCGCTGTGCGCAGACATCTACCGCGCGCTGCGCGCGGCCGGCCTGATCGCGCAAAAGAGCGTGGAGCAGTTCTTCGACCCCGAGAAGAACATGTTCCTGCCCGACCGCTTCATCAAGGGCGAATGCCCCAACTGCGGTGCCAAGGACCAGTACGGCGACAACTGCGAGGTGTGCAGCGCCGTCTACACGCCCACCGACCTCAAGAACCCGTATTCGGCACTGAGCGGCGCCAAGCCCGAGCTGCGCACCAGCGAGCATTTCTTCTTCAGCCTGTCCGACCCACGCTGCGCCGAGTACCTGCAGGGCTGGATCACCGAGAGCGGCCTGCAGAGCGAAGTGGCGAACAAGGTGCGCGAGTGGTTCACGGTGCGCAAGAACCCCGACGGCAGCACCAGCGAAGGCCTGGCGGACTGGGACATCTCGCGTGAGGCGCCCTACTTCGGCATCGAGATCCCCGATGCGCCGGGCAAGTACTTCTACGTGTGGTTCGACGCACCCATCGGCTACCTGGCTTCGCTGAAGAATTTGCTCAACCAGCGCGGCCAGGACTTCGATGCCTACATGGCCGACCCGGCGCTGGAGCAGTACCACTTCATCGGCAAGGACATCGTCACCTTCCACACGCTGTTCTGGCCCGCCGTGCTGCACTTCGCTGGCCGCAAGGTGCCCAACAACGTGTTCGTGCACGGCTTTTTGACCGTCAACAACGGCGAGAAGATGAGCAAGAGCCGCGGCACCGGCCTGGACCCGCTCAAGTACCTGAGCCTGGGCATGAACGCCGAATGGCTGCGCTACTACATCGCCGCCAAGCTCAACGGCCGCAACGAGGACATCGACTTCAACCGCGACGACTTCCTGGCGCGCGTGAACGCCGACCTGATCGGCAAGTTCGTCAACATTGCCTCGCGCGCGGCCGGCTTCATCGCCAAGCGCTTCGCCGGCCAGCTCGGCGCGCCAGGTGCCGATGGGCAGGCCCTGCTGGCAACGCTGCAGGGCGAGGCCGAGGGCATCGCCGATGCCTTCGAGCGCCGCGACACCGCACGCGCGCTGCGCGAGATCATGCTGCTGGCCGACCGCGTGAACGAGTACGTGGACGCGAACAAGCCCTGGGAACTCGCCAAGCAAGAGGGCGCGGATGCGCGGCTACAGGATGTCTGCAGCACCTGCATCGAGGCCTTCCGGCTGCTGGCCCTGTACTTGAAGCCCGTGCTGCCGGCGCTGGCGGCGCAGGTCGAGGCCTTCCTCAAGGTGGAGCCGCTGCAGTGGTCCGACGCCGACCGGCTGCTGGGCGCGGGCCATGCCATCGGCGCGTACCAGCACCTCATGCAACGCGTGGACATCAAGCAGCTCGACGCGCTGTTCGAGCCGCCGGCGGCCCCCGAGCCCGAGAAGCTGCTGCCCGGTGGCGAGGAGATCGCCGGAACCATCAGCATCGACGACTTCGCCAAGATCGACCTGCGCATCGCCCAGATCGTGGCCTGCGAGAAGGTCGAAGGCTCGACCAAGCTGCTGCGCCTGACGCTGGACGCCGGCGAAGGCCGCACGCGCAATGTGTTCAGCGGCATTGCCAGCGCCTACCAGCCCGAGCAGTTGGTCGGCAAGCTGACCGTGATGGTCGCCAACCTCGCACCGCGCAAGATGAAGTTCGGCGTCAGCGAAGGCATGGTGCTGGCCGCCAGCCACGCCGACGAGAAGGCCCAGCCCGGCATCCACGTGCTGGAGCCCTGGCCCGGCGCCCAGCCCGGCATGCGGGTGCGCTGATGCGGCACGCGGCCGCCCTGCTCGCCGCCCTGGCCTGCATGGCGATGGGCGGCTGCGCGGTGGTGACGGTGGCGGGTGCGGTCGTGAGCGTGGGGGCCACGGCCGTGGGCGTCGCGGCGGACGTGGCCGTGGGCGCCGTGAAGGTCACCGGCAAGGCCGTGGGCGCCGCCGTGGACGTGGTGACACCCGACAACGAATAGCGCCGCCGCTCAGTGCGCGCGGTGGGCGCAGGCGCCCATGATCAGCTCGGCCAGCACCTCCAGGCTGCCCACCTTCTCGGCCGCATCGACCGTGAACAACTCCTGCACCGCCGCGCCGCGCAGCGAGGAGAAGACCACCGAGGCCACGCCCTGCGGATGGGGATGGGTTTTCAGCTCGGGGAAGGTGGCGAAGAACTGCGTGTAGAACCCGCGGTCCACCTCCTCGCGGTAGTTCTCGATGCGCGCGAACAGCGACGGAATCGCCTTGCAGCCGAAGAACAGGCTCCAGGCCGTCTGGTAGTTCGGCGCACCGAAGATGTGCTGCCAGGCGCGCTGGACGAACTGCGGCGCGCGCTGCTCCAGCGGCAGTGCCGGGTCCGGCCAGACCCCGCCCTGGTCGCCCAACGGCGCCATGACCTCGGCCACCAGCCGCTCCATCAGCACGTCACGGCTCTCGAAGTGGTGCTGCAGCGCACCCATGCTGACCTCGGCGCGGCGTGCGATCGCCTGCAGCGTGGCGCTCTTGAAACCCTCCTCGCGCAGCAGCGTCAGCGCCGCTTCGATGATCTTGCGCCGGGTCGCTTCCACGCGCTCGCTCTGCGGCGTGCGGACGCGGGCTTCGTCGGAGGGCGTGGAGCTGCGGCGAACGGTCATTCACAAATAATAAATTGATATGGCCGGACGCCCGCCGCGCTGGCCGCTTTAACTTTTTCCCCGCCACCTGTCCATAGGGTCATACACTAAACAATAATAATTTATTGATACTGCACAATTTCCGCACCGGCCCACAAGGCCCACCCTGCGGAGTTCAGCCTTGCCCCACGACATCGACCGCCTGCCGACCGACGACAACACCAACGGCTGGAGCGCATTGCTTGGCCCGCGCCAGCCGCGCGCGCCGCTGCAGCAGGATCTGTCGGTGGACTTCCTGGTCATCGGCGCCGGCTATGCCGGCCTGGCCGCTGCCCGCCAACTGGCGGCCCAGGAACCCCATGCCAGCATCGCCGTGGTCGATGCCAGTGTGGTCGGCGAGAACGCCTCGGGCCGCAACTCGGGCTTCGCCATCGACCTGCCGCACAGCTCCGCGCCATCCGACGCCGATGTTGAAGCCGGCCGGCGCGTCATCCGGGTCAACCGCTTCGCGGTGGACGCGCTGGAAAGCCTCGTGGCCGAACACCGCATCCAGTGCGACTGGGCCCGGCGCGGCCGCTACCACGTGGCGGTGACGGACGCGGTGGCCGAGAGCGCGCTGCAGCCCTATGTCCGCAACCTGCAGGCCTGGGACGAGCCCTATGCCTACCTGGACCGAGACGCGCTGCGCAAGCGCCTGGGCACCAGCTACTACGCGGCGGCGGTCTACACCCCGGGCACCCGGCTGTTGAACCCCGCCGCACTGGTGCGGGGCCTGGCCGACAGCCTGCCCGCGCAGGTGCAGCTGTTCGAGAACACGCCGGTGGTCGAGGTCGAGCTCAAGGGTGCGAACCCACACGTGCGCACGGCCCAGGGCCGCCGCATCCGCGCCGGCCGCGTGGTCCTGACCGTCAACGCCTACTCGCAATCCTTCGGCGTGTTCCGTGAACGCCAGGTACCGGTGCTGCTGTTCGCCAGCCTCACGCACCGGCTGGCTCCCGCGCAGCTGGCCCGGCTGGGGTCCGAACCGGTCTGGGGCGTGACGCCTGCGCACGGCGTGGCCGGCTCCACCGTGCGGCTGACCGCCGACGGACGGTTGATGATCCGCCAGGGCTTCGAATACTCGCCCGAACTGCGCACCGACGACGCGCGCCGCGCCGAGGCCCGCGCGATGAACCTGGAGCTGCTGCGCCGCCGCTTCCCGCAGTTGGGCGCCATCGAACTGGAGCATTTCTGGATGGGCTGGCTGGCCGTCTCGCACAACCACGCGCCGGCGTTCGACCAGATCGGCCCGCAGGCCTGGGCCGCCTCCTGCTGCAACGGCTCTGGCATCGTGCGGCACACGGCCGCCGGCATGCTGATCGCCGACCACGCCCTGGGCCACAAGAACACGCTGATCGACGACTTCCTGGTGCAGGGCACGGCCAACTACATCCCGCCGCGCCCGGTGCGCGACGTCGGCGTGGGCCTGACCCTGGCCTGGGACATGTGGCGCGGCAAGGCCGAGCAATAGGCCCTTCGCCCCCGCCATCCCCCGACATCCCCGAGATTCCCAAGGCGGCCACGAGCCGCCGCCCCCCCCACCTTGACCCGAGGAGACATTCCCATGACACCCACCCACAGCGGCCACCTGGAGCGCAAGCTCCAGAACCGCCACATCCAGCTGATCGCGCTGGGCGGCACCATCGGCACCGGCCTGTTCCTGGGCTCGGCCGGCATCATCGAGATGGCCGGCCCGGCCGTGCTGCTGGGCTATGCCATCGGCGGCGCGCTGATCTTCCTGATCATGCGTTTCCTGGGTGAGATGCTGGTCGAGGCGCCCAACGCCGGCTCGTTCAGCTACTTCGCCAACCGCCACCTGGGCCGCTTCGCGGGCTTCCTGTCGGGCTGGAACTGCATCGCGCTGTATGTGCTGGTGGGCATGCTGGAGCTGACCGCCTGCGGCAAGTTCATCCAGTACTGGTGGCCCGAGGTACCGACCTGGGCCACGGCCGCCGTGTTCTTCGTGCTGATCAACGCGGTGAACTTCATCAACGTCAAGGCCTACGGCGAGTTCGAGTTCTGGTTCGCGCTGATCAAGATCGTCGCTGTGGTGGCCATGATCGCCACCGGCATCTACCTGCTCTCGACCACCAGCAATCCGACCCAGACCGTCAGCAACCTGTGGACGCACGGCGGCTTCATGCCCAACGGCATCGCCGGCCTGGTCATGTCGCTGGCCTTCATCATGTTCGCGTTCGGCGGCGTCGAGATGCTGGGCTTCGCGGCGGCCGAGACCGACCAGCCGCGCAAGGTCATCCCCAAGGCCATCAACCAGCTGGTCTGGCGCGTGCTGGTGTTCTATGTGGGCTCGATGGCCGTGCTGCTGTCGCTGACGCCCTGGACCGACCTGGTCGCCCAGCTCAAGGCCGGCGGCGACACCTACAGCAACAGCCCGTTCGTGCTGGTGATCTCGGGCATCGGCCAGACCCTGGCGGCCCATGTGCTGAACTTCGTGATCCTGACCGCCACGCTGTCGGTCTACAACAGCATGGTCTACAGCACCAGCCGCCTGCTGTACGGCATGGCCAGCGAGGGCAATGCGCCGCGCGCGCTGATGCAGGTCAACCGGCGCGGCGTGCCGGTGCGCGCCATCGTCTACCCGGGCCTGGCCACCGCCCTGTGCGTGGTGCTGAACTATGTGGCCCCGCACGGCCTGATCGAACTGCTGATGTCGCTGATCGTGGCCTCGCTGGTGATCACCTGGGTCGTCATCATCGTCACGCACATGCGCTTTCGCCGCGATGCGGTGCGCAACGGGACGCCGCTGGCCTTCCGTGCCCCGTTCGCCCCGGTGTCCAACTTCGTCTGCCTGGCCGGCATGGCGCTGGTGGTCGGCGTCATGCTGCTGACCCCGTCCATCCGCGGCTCGGCCCTGGCCATCCCGGTCTGGATCGGCGTGCTGTACCTCGCCTTCCGCGCCCTGTCGTCCCGCCCGGCCCTGCCTTCCGTGCAGGGCGCTGCCTGAACCAAGCCCATGTCCGCCACCTTCCACCCCGCCCCCGGCCCCATGCCGTTCTCCACCGCCGTCCGCGCAGCCGGCCTGCTCATGCTGTCGGGCCAGATCCCCTTCGACGCTGCCGGCAAGCCGCACGCCGGCAGCATCGAAGAGCAGACCCATGCGGTGCTGCAGACCATCGCCGGCACGCTGCAGGGCCTGGGCAGCACGCTGGACCAGGTGGTCAAGACCACCGTCTGGCTGCGCGACCTGGCCGACTTCGCCGCGTTCAACGCGGTCTACCGCAGCTACTTCCAGGAGGGCCGCTATCCCGTGCGCAGCCTGGTGCAGGCCGAGCTGGCCTTCGGCGTGGCCGTCGAGATCGAAGTGCAGGCGCTGGACATGTCCGGCACGCCCGCTTGAACAGGAGCATCCCCATGAAGATCGACCGCATCCACCACGTCGCCTACCGCTGCAGGGACGCCAAGGAGACCGTGCTCTGGTACCGCGACATGCTCAACATGGATTTCGTGCTGGCCATCGCCGAGGACATGGTGCCCTCCACCAAGGCGCCGGACCCGTACATGCACGTCTTCCTGGACGCCGGCAACGGCAACGTGCTGGCCTTCTTCGAGCTGCCCACGCAGCCGCCCATGGGCCGCGATCCCAACACGCCCGAGTGGGTGCAGCACATGGCCTTCCGGGTGAAGGACCGCGCCGAGCTGCTGCAGTTCAAGGCGCACCTGGAATCCAGGGGCGTGCCGGTGCTCGGGGTGACCGACCACGGCGCGTTCCACTCGATCTACTTCTTCGACCCCAACGGCCACCGCGTGGAGCTGGCCTGCCCCGACCCGCAGGAAGAGGCCCTGGTCCGGCGGCTCGATGCCGTGAAATGGGACATGCTGGAGGATTGGTCCAGGACCAAGCGCGCGCCCCGGCACGCGGCCTTCCTGCACGCGCGCGAACTCCAGGGCGCCGCATGATCGACGCCACGCACGATCCGGCGTTGCGCAGCTGGGTCGCCTCGGCCCACGCGGCCGACACCGACTTCCCGATCCAGAACCTGCCCTTTGCCAGCTTTCGCCGCCAGGGCACGGCCGAGCCCTACCGCGGTGGCGTGGCCATCGGCGACCAGGTGCTGGACCTGGCGGCCCTGCAGCGCAGCGGCACGCTGCAGGGCCTGGCGGCCACGGCCGCGGCGGCGGCAGCCCAGCCGCAACTCAACACGCTGATGGCCATGGGCCCGGCGGCCTGGAGCGCGCTGCGCCATGCCCTGTCCGATGGCCTGCGCGCCGGCGCGCCGCAGCAGTCCGCCTGGCAGGCCTGCCTGGTGCCGCAGGCCGAGGCCGAGTACGGCCTGCCGGCCTGCATCGGCGACTACACCGACTTCTACACCTCGATCCACCACGCCACCCACATCGGCCGGCAGTTCCGTCCCGACAACCCGCTGCTGCCCAACTACAAGTGGGTGCCGATCGGCTACCACGGGCGTGCCTCCAGCATCGGCGTGTCGGGCCAGCGCTTTCGCCGGCCCATCGGCCAGACCATGGCGCCAGGCGCCGCGTCGCCCCGCCTGGGGCCATGCCAGCGGCTGGACATCGAGCTGGAGCTGGGCGTGTTCATCGGCACCGGCAATGCGCCGGGCGAGCCGATCGCCATGCAGGGGGCCGAGGACCATGTGTTCGGCCTGTGCCTGTTGAACGACTGGTCGGCGCGTGACATCCAGGGCTGGGAGTACCAGCCGTTGGGGCCCTTCCTGTCGAAGAACTTCGCCACCACGGTCTCGCCCTGGATCGTCACGCTGCAGGCCCTGGCGCCGTACCGTGTGGCCTTCGAGCGGCCGGCCGGCGACCCGCAGCCCCTGCCCTACCTGGACTCGGCCCACAACCGCGCGGCCGGCGCGTTCGACATCCAGCTGACGGTGGAGCTGCAAACCGCCACCATGCGCGCAGCCGGCCAGGCGCCGGCCCCCATCGTGCAGACCAGCTACCGCCACGCCTACTGGACGGTGGCGCAGATGGTGGCGCACCACACGGTCAACGGCTGCAATCTGCAAAGCGGCGACCTGTTCGGCAGCGGCACGCTGTCCGGCCCCACGCTGGACCAGGCCGGCGCGCTGATCGAGCTGACCAGCGGCGGCACGCAGCCGGTCCGGCTGCCGAACGGCGAGGCGCGCACCTGGCTGCAGGACGGCGACAGCGTGACGCTGCGCGGCTGGTGCGCGCGACCCGGGGCTGCACGCATCGGCTTCGGCCGCTGCGAAGGCACGGTCTTGCCCAGCCTGTCCAACTTTTGAAGGAGTCCGAGATGAGACTGTCCCCCGCCCAACTGCAGCCGCTGCTGGTCCAGTTGCCCGCCTGGCAGGCCGATACGGAACGCGGCGGCACGCTGTCGCGCCGCTTCCTGTTCCGCGACTTCGCGCAGGCCATGGGTTTCATGTGCCAGATCGCGGTGCACGCCGAGAAGCACGACCACCACCCCGAGTGGTTCAACGTCTACAACCGCGTGGACGTCACGCTCACCACCCACGACGCGGGCGGCCTGTCGCTGCGCGACATCCGGCTGGCCCGCACCATGGACCAGGTCGCCGCGGCGCTCGCGCAGCAGGCCGCCCCCTTCGAGGAGCACGCGCATGCATGAAGCCGATCCCACCGCCAGCACCCTGCACGGCCTGGCCGGCGGCGGCCCGCGCCCCGAGCGGCCCGACTGGACCATCGCCCAGGACTGGGACCGCTACACCGCGCAGGAGCATGCGGTGTGGAAGACCTTGTTCGAACGCCAGAGCCGGCTGCTGCCCGGCCGGGCCTGCGCCGCCTTCGTGCGCGGCATGGCCGAACTGCCGCTGTGCGCCGACCGCATCCCCGACTTCGAGGAGCTGTCGGAGGTGTTGATGCAGCGCACCGGCTGGCAGGTCGTGGCCGTGCCCGGCCTGGTGCCGGACGACGTGTTCTTCGAGCACCTGGCCCACCGGCGCTTTCCCGCCGGCCAGTTCATCCGAAAGGCGCATGAGCTCGACTACCTGGAGGAGCCCGACGTCTTCCACGACGTGTTCGGCCACGTGCCCATGCTGATGAACCCGGTGATGGCCGGCTTCATCCAGGCGTACGGCCAGGGCGGCCTGCGCGCCAAGTCGCTCGGCATGCTGGAGCAGTTGGCACGCGTGTACTGGTACACGGTGGAATTCGGGCTGGTGCTGGAAGAAGGTGCCCCGCGCATCTACGGCGCCGGCATCGTGTCCTCGTCCACCGAGACGCGGTTCTCGGTCGAGGACGATTCGCCCAACCGCGTGCGCTTCGCGCTCGAGCGCGTGATGCGCACGCGCTACCGCATCGACGATTTCCAGGAGACCTACTTCGTGCTGGACCACCTCGACGACCTGCTGGCCCTGGCCCAGGTCGACTTCGCCCCCTCCTACGCGCGCGTGCGTGGCGCCGCCGAGCACGCGCCCGGCGAGCTGCTGCCGGGCGACACCGTGCTGGCGCGCGGCACCGGCCGCTACCACGCGCGCAAGCGCCAGCAGGTGACCGCATGACGGCGCCGGCACCCGTGGTGCTGGTCACCGGCGCCGCCGGCCAACTGGGCCAGGCCGTGGCGACCCATTTCCACCAGGCCGGCGCGCGCCTGCTGCTGCTGGACCGCGATGCGCAGGCGCTGCAGCGCCTGTACGGCGCGCTGCCAGGCGCGGTGCTGGTCGAAGCCGACCTGCTCGACCGCCCGCAGCTGCTCGGCCGCATCGCGCTGGCTTGCCCCGCACCGCAGCGCATCGACGTGCTGTGCCACCTGGCAGGCGGCTTCCGCATGGGCGAGGCGGTGCACATGCTCGCTGACGGCAGCTGGGACCTGCTGATGGACCTCAACGCGCGCAGCCTGCTGCACGTGGCGGCCGCTGTGGTGCCGCGCATGCTGGCCCAGGGCGCCGGCCGCATCGTGACGGTGGGCGCCGGTGCGGCGCAGCGCGGCGCGGCCCACATGGGCGGCTACTGCGCGTCCAAGAGCGCGCTGATGCGGCTGACGGAATCGATGTCGGCCGAACTGCGCGACCAGGGCATCCAGGTGAACTGCGTGCTGCCCTCGGTGATCGACACGCCCGACAACCGCGCCGCCATGCCCGAGGCGGACGCCTCGCGCTGGGTCGCGCCCGCGGCGCTGGCCGAGGTGATCGGCTTCCTCGCGTCCGACGCGGCGCGCGCCGTGCACGGGGTCGCGCTACCGGTCAGCGGCCGGGTGTAGCGGCCATGCGGCGCCGTTACTGGACCTTGTTCTCCGGCGCCTGCGGGTCGAGCATGGAGCCGGTGCGCAGCACCCGGTAGTCGGTGTTGAAGACCACGCTGAACACCATCGAGGTGTTGGGCGCCTGCAGGTAGCGCCAGTCGTAGACCACTTCGCGCTGCAGGTCGTAGGGCGTGATCTTCATCGGCTTGCCGAGCATCTTGCGCACGTCTTCCATCATCATGCCGGGCTGCACCTTGGCGAAGTTCTCGGGCGTGAGCACCTGGCGCAGCGCGCTCATCTTGCCGTCCGGGCCGATGGTGATCATGTAGTTGCGGTGGCCGGCGGGCTGGCGGTTGTACTCGAAGGTGCGGCCGCCGCCCGGCGCATCCCAGATCTTCTCGGGCTCGCCGAACTGCTTGCGCACGTCGGCCTCGGTCGCCACACCCTCCTCCAGCGCATCGATGCGCTGCGGGTCGCAGCCCAGCAGCGACAGGCTTGCCAGCGCCATGGCAGTCCACCGCGCCAATCCGTTCCAACGCGCCGCCATGCCGCCCCCCTTAAAATCCGCGCCTTCGAAAGGTTCAGTGTATGTCCATCTTCCGCCGCCCCGATTACAAGTCCGAAGCCACGCAGTTCATCGACCAGCTCAAGGCCCAGCAGCCCGACCTGGAAGCGCGCCAGCGCGCCGGCCGCGCCCTGCTGTGGGACAAGGCGGTGGACCGCACTGTCTGGACCGAGTTCCGCCAGGGCCAGGTGGCCCAGAAGCCCTACGTCTACCAGACCGACAACAGCTGATCGACGCAGGCGCCACGCCGCGTGGAGTCCAAGCTGCTGCCACCCGCCCACGGCGAGGCCGCCCCCATGCCGGAGGTGGTGGACCAGGTGGCGCTCGCGCGCCTGTACGGCGAGCCGCTGTTCGCCATCCCGCAGGACCTGTACATCCCGCCCGATGCGCTGGAAGTCTTCCTGGAGGCCTTCGAAGGCCCGCTGGACCTGCTGCTCTACCTGATCCGCAAGCAGAACTTCAACATCCTCGACATTCCCATGGCTGCCGTGACGCGGCAGTACCTGGCGTATGTCGACGAGATCCGCACGCGCAACCTCGAGCTGGCGGCCGAGTACCTGCTCATGGCGGCCATGCTGATCGAGATCAAGTCGCGCATGCTGCTGCCGCCCAAGAAGGCGGCCGAGGGCGAAGAGGCTGAAGATCCGCGCGCCGAACTCGTGCGCCGGCTGCTCGAGTACGAGCAGATGAAACTGGCGGGCGCGCGGCTGAACGCGCTGCCGCAGTTCGGCCGCGACTTCCTCAAGGCCCAGGTCACCATCGAGCAATCGCTGCAGCCGCGCTTTCCCGACGTACACCTGGTGGACCTGCAGGAGGCCTGGCGCGACATTTTGAAGCGCGCCAAGCTCGTACAGCACCACCGGATCACGCGCGAGGAGCTGTCCGTGCGCGACTACATGACCCAGGTGCTGCGCACGCTGCAAGGCCGCAAGTTCGTCGAATTCGAGGAACTGTTCAACCCGGAGAAGGGTTCGACCGTGCTGGTCGTCACCTTCATCGCGCTGCTGGAGCTGGGCAAGGAAACGCTGGTGGAGATCGTGCAGGCCGAGGCCTTCGCACCGATCTACGTGCGCCTGGCCTACACCGCCACCAGTTGACTACACGCCGTCGGCGGCCGGCTCGCGGCCCATCAGCGCGGCCACGGCCTGCTGCGGCTGCAGTTGGCCATCGAGCAGGGCCAGCACGCTTTCAGCGATCGGCATCTCCACACGCAGCGCGCGAGCCCGTTGCACCACGGTGCGCGCGCTGTAGACGCCTTCGGCCACATGCCCCAGCGAGGCCACGGCCTCGTCCAGCCGCATGCCGCGCGCCAGCAGCAGGCCCACCTTGCGGTTGCGGCTGAGGTCACCCGTGGCCGTCAGCACCAGATCGCCCAGACCCGACAAACCCATGAAGGTCTCGGCGCGCGCACCCAGGGCCAGGCCCAGCCGCGTCATCTCCGCCAGGCCGCGCGTGACCAGCGCCGCCCGCGCATTGAGCCCCAGCGAGAGGCCGTCGCACAGGCCCGTGGCGATCGCCAGCAGGTTCTTGACGGCACCGCCGACCTCCACACCGGGTACGTCGTCGCTGCTGTAGACGCGCAGCGTGGGGCCGTGGAAGGCCTGGACCAGCGCCTCGCGCAGCGCCGCATCGGCGCTGGCGGCGACCAGCGCGGTCGGCTGGCCGGCCGCGACCTCCTGCGCGAAGCTGGGGCCGCTCAGCACCCCGAACGGCGCCTCGCCGACCACGGCATGGTGGATCTCATGGCCGAGCAGACCGGCGCCGCCGGCCTCGAAGCCCTTGCAGAGCCAGGCCAGCGGCCGACCCAGCGGCGCGAGCTCGGACAGCATGGCGCGCAGCGCGGCCATGGGCGTGGCGATGACGAGCAGGTCCTGGTTCGCGCACAGCGGCGCCAGCGGCCCGTCGGCCAGCAGCAACGGCGCCGGCAGCGGTGTGTCGGACAGGTAGCGGGTGTTGCGGCGCTGCGCGCGCATCTGCGCCACCTGCGTGGCGTCGCGCGCCCACAGGTGCACGCTGCGCCCCGGGAGCCGGCTGGCGTGCACGGCCAGCGCCGTGCCCCAGGCGCCCGCGCCCAGCACGGCGATCTTCATCGGCTTTACTGGATGACCGGGGCTGCGCCGTTGGCGGCGGTGGCCTGCTGGGCCTGCTGCTGCTCGTACATGGCCTGGAAGTTGATCTCGGCCAGGTGCACGGGCGGGAAGCCGGCGCGCTGGACCAGGTCGGCCACGTTGCCGCGCAGGTAGGGGTAGACGATCTGCGGGCAGGCGATGCCCATGATGGCGCCCATCTGGTCCTGCGGCAGGTTGCGGATCTCGAAGATGCCAGCCTGCTTGGCTTCGACCAGGAACACCGTCTTGTCGCCGCCCACGCGCGTGTGCACGGTGGCGGTGACCGTCACTTCGTAGATGCCATCGGCCACGTTGTTGCCGTCCACGCCCAGCTGGATGTCGACCTGGGGTTGCTCCTGCTGCAGCAGGATGGCCGGCGAATTGGGCTGCTCCAGCGAGGCTTCCTTCAGGTAGATGCGCTGGATCTGGAACACGGGAGCTTGGGCTTGGGTCTCGGCCATGGAGGTCTTTCGGGTGTCAAAAAAAGCCCGCCGGGGATGCTTGCGCGGCGGGCGGCAGTCAGCCGATCATTATGGCCGAGCGCCGTGTCAGCTTCCCTGCAGCAGCGGCACCAGGCCGCCGCGGCTGTCCAGCGCGATCAGGTCGTCGCAGCCGCCCACATGGGTGTCGCCGATGAAGATCTGCGGCACGGTGCGCCGGCCGGTCAATTCCATCATCTTGCTGCGCTCGGCCGGATCGGTGTCGACGCGGATCTCCTCGATCTGCGCCACGCCCTTGGCCTTGAGCACCTGCTTGGCGCGGATGCAGTAGGGGCACACCGCTGTGGTGTACATGCGCACGGCCTGCATCAGGCCTTCTCCACCGGCAGGCCGGCGTCGCGCCAGCCCTTCATGCCGCCGGCCACGGCCTGGGCCTTCTCGTAGCCCAGCTTCTTGGCGGCCGCCACGGCGCGGTTGGCGCGCGCGCCGGTCGGGCAGACCAGCAACAGCGGCACGCCCTTGTTCTTGACCACGTTCGACAACTTGGCGTCGAGCTGGCCGAAGGGCACGTTCTTCGCACCGACGACATGGCCCGTGGCGAACTCCGCCTCCTCGCTGACGTCGACCACCACCGCCTTTTCACGGTTGATCAGTTGCACGGCACCGGCCGGCGTCAGTGCCGAGGCACCGGCGGCACCGGAGACCATGGGCCACAGCAGCAGGCTGGCGGACACCAGCGCCACGGCGAACAACATCCAGTTGTCGATCACGAAATTCATGCAGAGGCTTCCTCGTTGGGACCGCGGCCGATCTGGCCTGCGGGTCGACGATTCTAAAATGCCCGGTTTCGGTACGCTGCGTGCGCCGACCCAATTCCCTCTCGCTCTCCGAACCTTCACCACCATGCACAAACTCGTCCTGATCCGCCACGGCGAATCGACCTGGAACCTCGAGAACCGATTCACCGGCTGGACCGACGTCGACCTGACGGAAACCGGCGTCGAACAGGCCAAGAACGCCGGCCGCCTGCTGCGCGCCGAAGGCTATGAATTCGACGTGGCCTACACCAGCGTGCTCAAGCGCGCCACGCGCACGCTGTGGCACACGCTGGACGAGATGGACCGCACCTGGCTGCCCGTGGTGCACAGCTGGCGCCTGAACGAGCGCCACTACGGCGCGCTGCAGGGTCTGAACAAGGCCGAAACGGCCAAGCAATACGGCGACGAGCAGGTGCTGGTCTGGCGCCGCAGCTACGACACGCCGCCGCCGGCGCTGGAAGCCACCGACCCGCGCAGCGAGCGCGGCGACCTGCGCTACGCCAAGCTCGCGCCTGAGCAGATTCCGCTGACGGAGTGCCTGAAGGACACCGTGGCGCGTGTGCTGCCGTTCTGGAACGAAGCCATGGCGCCCGCCATCCAGTCGGGCCGCAAGGTGGTGGTGGCCGCGCACGGCAACTCTATCCGGGCGCTGGTCAAGTACCTGGACGGCATCTCCGACGCCGACATCGTGGGCCTGAACATTCCCAACGGAATTCCGCTGGTTTACGAGCTGGACGCAGGTCTGAAGCCGATCCGCCACTACTATCTGGGCGATGCCGAAGCCGCGGCGCGCGCTGCCGCCGCGGTGGCGGCACAGGGCAAGAAGGCCTGATTTCAGTGAACGGCCTGTAAAGGCCGAAAATTCTCCGCTGTTCATGCGGAACCGGCCCGCGATCCGGCATTCCAATCGCTTATTTGTCGGAACCTGTCTGGGGATTGCTCGCTATGGGTCAGAAACTGAAGATCGCAGGCTGGGTGGCAGCCGGTGCCCTGGCAGGGGCGATGACCACCGTGTCGCTGCAGACCGTGGCGCGCGGTGCCATGGCACCCCTGCCGCTGGAAGAACTCCAGCAGATGGCCGCCGTGTTCGGCATGATCAAGACCGACTACGTCGAGCCGGTCGACGAGAAGAAGCTGATCAGCGACGCCATCTCGGGCATGGTGGCCAGCCTGGATCCGCACTCGCAGTACTTCGACAAGAAGACCTTCAAGGAATTCCGCGAAGGGACCACCGGCCGCTTCGTCGGCGTGGGCATCGAGATCACGCAGGAAGACGGCTTGGTCAAGGTGGTCTCGCCGATCGAAGGCTCGCCAGCCTTCCGCGCCGGCCTCAAGCCCGGTGACCTGATCACCAAGATCGACGACACGGCCGTCAAGGGCCTGTCGCTCAACGACGCCGTCAAGCGCATGCGCGGCGAGCCCAACACCAAGGTCGACCTGACCATCTTCCGCAAGGACGAGAGCCGCACCTTCCCGGTCTCGATCACGCGCGAGGAGATCCGTACCCAGTCGGTCAAGGGCAAGGTCGTGGAACCAGGCTACGCCTGGGTCCGCCTGAGCCAGTTCCAGGACCGCACGGTGGACGACTTCGCGCGCAAGCTCGAGGAAATCTACAAGCAGGAGCCCAACCTCAAGGGCCTGGTGCTGGACCTGCGCAACGATCCGGGCGGCCTGCTCGACGCGGCGGTGGCTGTCTCCGCGGCCTTCCTGCCCGAAGGCGTGACCGTGGTGTCGACCAACGGCCAGTTGGCCGACAGCAAGTTCACCTACAAGGCCGCGCCCGAGTACTACCTGCGCCGCGGCGGCTCCGATCCGCTCAAGCGGCTGCCGGCTGCGCTCAAGACCGTGCCCATCGTGGTGCTGGTCAACGAGGGCTCGGCCTCGGCCAGCGAGATCGTGGCCGGTGCACTGCAGGACCACAAGCGCGCCACCATCATGGGCAGCCAGACCTTCGGCAAGGGCTCGGTGCAGACCGTGCGCCCGCTGGGTCCGGACACGGGCCTGAAGCTCACCACGGCGCGCTACTACACGCCAAGCGGCAACTCGATCCAGGCCAAGGGCATCGTGCCCGACGTGATGGTCGACGAGACCGAGGAAGGCAGCCCGTTCGCCGCCCTGCGCACGCGCGAGGCCGACCTGGAGAAGCACCTGAACAGCGGCCAGGGCCCCGAGGTCAAGGATCCGGGCCGCGAGAAGGCCCGCGAGGAAGCCCGCAAGCGGCTGGAAGAGGAAGCCAAGAAGCCGGTGTCCGAACGCCGCCCGCCCGAGTTCGGCTCGGACAAGGACTTCCAGCTGGCCCAGGCCGTGAACCAGCTCAAGGGCGGCCCGGTGCTGGTCAGCAAGACCTTGGTCGAGCGCCCGGCGGAGAAGAAGGAAAACTGATCCCCGCCACTGCCGGCCCAAGCCCCGCGTCGCGGGGCTTTTTCTTTGCTGCCGCCACAATCCGGACATGACCGACGACCAGCTCCTGCGCTACTCGCGCCACATCCTGCTCGACGAGATCGGCATCGAAGGCCAGCAGCGCCTGCTCGATGCCCATGCGCTGGTGGTGGGCGCCGGCGGGCTGGGCTCGCCGGTGGCGCTGTACCTGGGCAGCGCCGGGGTCGGCCGCATCACGCTGGTCGACGACGACCAGGTCGACCTGACCAACCTGCAGCGCCAGATCGCCCACAACATGGCGCGGCTGGGCCAGCCCAAGGCCGACTCGGCGCGCGCGGCCATCGCGGCGCTGAATCCCGAGGTGGCGGTCGAGGCCGTGGCGCAGCGCGCCGACGCGGCGCTGCTGGACCGCCTGGTGCGCGAGGCCGACGTGGTGCTGGACTGCTGCGACAACTTCGCCACACGCCAGGCCGTCAACGCGGCCTGCGTGCGGCACGGCCGGCCGCTGGTCTCGGGCGCGGCAATCCGCTTGGACGCGCAGCTGGCGGTGTTCGACACGCGCGACGCAGCCTCGCCCTGCTATGCCTGCGTGTTCCCGCCCGACAGCGCCCCCGAGGAAGCACGCTGCGCCACCATGGGCGTGCTGGCGCCCCTGGTCGGCGTGATCGGCAGCCTGCAAGCGGTGGAGGCGCTGAAGCTGCTCAGCGGTGCCGGCCCTTCGCTGGCCGGGCGCCTGCTCATGCTCGATGCACGCCAGCTGGAATGGACCACGCTGCGCGTGCCCAGGCAAGCGCATTGCCCGGTGTGCGCCAGCCGCTGAGGACTCACCCGCACGGGCCGTGCGCGCGGCGGAACGCGTAGGGACGCTGCGCCCCGGCATCGGCAAACAGGCCGCGGCGGGCAGCGCGTGCTTCGCGTTCTTCCTCGGCGTAGGGTCCGGGGCTGTTCCGGTAGCGGTACGACCAGGCATGGCCCGTGCGCACCATGCGGGCCGCCACGTCCTCGTCCGCATGCCACAGGCGCGCCAGCAGCCGTCCGTAGTCGTCGTGGCGCAGCGGCTGCACGCGCACCGCAAGGCCGAGCAGCTCACGCTGCAGCGCGGACCGCGCCTCGGCGCCATGGGCCTGGCACAGCTCCGGGGCATCGATGCCATGCACGCGGACCTTGCGCGGCGCGCCGCCATCGGCCGGCCGCACCCACAGCGTGTCGCCGTCGCTGACGTAACTGACCACGCCCCACCATGCATCGGCGGCATGCGCCGGTGCGCACAACAGGCTTGCAAGCGTCCAGCACAGGGCGGCGAGAGAACGGAACACGACAGGCGAGGAGACAGACGATGGGAGAATGCGCCGCCCGCAGCACGCCGGGCCCCTGCATGATGCCCGAAGCCCCGCACCCTCCCGCTCGCCGGCCCTGGCGCCGCTTCTTCCCGTTCCTCGCCTGGCCCAGGCCCGGCCGTTCCACGCTGCAGGGCGAGGCCATGGCCGGCCTGACGGTCGGCATGATGGTCATTCCCCAGGGCGTGGCCTATGCCGCGCTGGCCGGCATGCCGCTGGTGACGGGCATCTACGCCTCGCTGCTGCCGGCGCTGATCGCGGTGCTGTTCTCGGCCTCCACCCGGCTGTCGGTCGGCCCCACGGCGCTGAGCTGCCTGCTGATCGCTGCCTCCTTGTCCGGCATGGCCGAGCCTGGCAGCCCGCAATGGGTGAACCTGGCGGTCTGGCTGGCGCTACTGTCAGGCCTGCTGCAGGTGGTGCTGGGCCTGGCGCGCTTCGGCTGGCTGCTCAACGTGGTCAGCGCGCCGGTGCTCATGGGCTTCACCCAGGCCGCCGCCGTGCTGATCCTCCTGTCGCAGCTGCGCGACCTGCTGGGCCTGCCGGCCGACTGGCATGCCGCGCAGCTGGCGCAGCAGGTCAACCCGGGTGCGGCCTTGTTCGGCATCGGTTCGCTGGTGCTGCTGGTGCTGTCGCGTCGGCTGTCGCCCAAGCTGCCGGCTGTGGTGCTGGTGGTGCTGGCCGCCGCGGCCATCAGCTGGGCCATCGGCTTCGAGGCCACGGGCGGCGCAGTGGTGGGTACGTTGCCGGCCGGCATGCCGCAGCTGTACCTGCCGCAGTGGCCGGGCTGGCAGGACTTCAGTCGCTTGCTGGTGCCGGCCCTGGTGATCACGCTGATCAGCTTCCTGGAGACCGCCTCCAGTGCCAAGGTCGACAGCCAGAAGGGCGGCCAGCGCTGGGACCAGGACCAGGACCTGATCGGCCAGGGCCTGGCCAAGCTGGCGTCCGGCCTGTCCGGGGCGTTTCCCACCAGTTCCTCGTTCTCGCGCTCGGCGCTCAACCTCTACGCCGGCGCCCGCACCGGCTGGGCCACCATCGCCTCGGTGGTGGTGGTGCTGGCGGCCCTGGTCTGGTTCACGCCGCTGTTGCACCCGGTGCCGCAGGCGGTGCTGGCGGCCATCGTCGTCGCGGCCGTGATGGGCTTGGTCAAGCCGGCAGCGTTCGTGCAGCTGTGGCGGGTGTCGCGCGTGGAGGCCGTCACGGCCGGCGTGACCTTTGGCGTGACGGTGCTGTCGGCACCAGCGCTGTACTGGGGCGTCATCGCCGGCCTGCTCATGAGCCTGTCGCACTTCCTGTACCAGCGGCTGCACCCACGCATCATCGAGATCGGCCTGCACCCGGACGGCAGCCTGCGCGACCGCCACCTCTGGCACCTGCCGCCGCTGGCGCCCCGGTTGTGCGCGCTGCGCATGGATGGCGGGCTGGATTTCGCCTCGGCCAACGCCTTCGAGCGCGCCGTGCTGGAACACCTGGCCGCGCACCCGGACGTGCGCCACGTCTGCGTGTTCGCGCTGTCCATCAACCACATCGACGCCACCGGCGTGGAGATGTTCGGCCAGCTGCGCAAGGGGCTGCGCGAGCGCGGCATCTGCCTGCACATCGCCGGCATGAAGCTGCCGGTCGAGCGCGTGCTGTTGCGTGCCGGCCAACTGCCCGCGGCAGGCAGCACGCCCGATCCGTTGCTGCGCCTGTACCGCACCGACGCCGAAGCGCTGGCGGCGCTGCAGCACCCGAGCATGCAAAAGCCGGCCTGAAACACGGGTCGATCCGCCTGTTTTTCCGGCGTTCGGCAGCGCCGCGTGACAGCGCCGCAGCCGGACCGCGCTGGTAAACTGGCCCGGTTCAACCCCCCACCCATCTGTGATCCATCCGGCCCCGTCCAACCTGGTCGACCTGCACGAGTTGCGCCTGGATGCGGCGCGCGCACAGTTGGCCCGCGCCGGCACGGTCGAGCTGCCGCCAGCCGATGGCGATGCCACCACCTATCTGCAGGCGGTGATCGATGGCCTCAACGAACTCTCGCTGAAAGACGCGCTGACCGGCCTGTCCAACCGGCGCCAGCTCGAGCAGGTGCTGGAGGCCGAGATCGACCGCGTCGCCCGTTCGGGCGAGGCAGCGCTGCTGCTGATGCTGGACATCGACCACTTCAAATCGGTCAACGACAACTACGGCCACATGGCCGGCGACCAGGTGCTGCAGGCCGTGGCCCAGGCCCTGGCCGGCTGCATCCGCCCCATGGACACCGCCGCGCGCTACGGCGGGGAAGAGTTCGCCGTGGTGCTTCCCAGCTGCCAGCCGGCCTTCGGCCAGGTGGTGGCCGAGCGCATCTGCCGCACCATCGAGGCCACGCCGATCCGGGTGTCGCCCAGCGTGGACCTGCGCGTGACGGTCAGCATCGGCGGTGCGTTCGCGCTGCAGTGGATCCGCTCCACCACCGAACTCTGGATCGACCGTGCAGACCAGCAGCTCTACGTGGCCAAGACCGGTGGGCGCAACCGGCTGTGCCTGGAGGAGCAACCCGACAGCACCGTCAGCGCGGAGGAAAAACACTTGCTGTTCGGCCATCTGGCCGCCGCAGATCCTGCCTGGATCGACATGAGTTCTGGCGTCGCCCCTGGTGGCGCTGTGTAAGAGGAACACGATGAGCGATCCCTCCCCCCCCAAGTCCGTGCCGCCGGCGCTCGGCGCCAGGGTTCTGGCCGTCACCAGCGGCAAGGGCGGCGTGGGCAAGACCTTTGTGTCGGCCAACCTGGCGGCCGCACTCGCCCGGCGCGGCCAGCGCGTGCTGGTGCTGGACGCCGACCTCGGCCTGGCCAATCTCGATGTGGTGCTCAACCTGCACCCCAAGATCACGCTGCACGACGTGTTCACGGGCAAGGCCACCATCGCCGAGGCCATCGTCAAGGCGCCGGGCGGCTTTTCGGTGCTGCTGGCTGGCTCGGGCATGGTCGAGTACTCGCGGCTCACGCCCGAAGTGCGCGACGAGTTCCTGGGCGTGATCCGCAGCGTGATGCCCAACTACGACGTGCTGTTGCTCGACACCGGTGCCGGCATCTCCGACGTGGTCCTGTTCGCGGTGTCCCTGGCCTCCGAAGTCATGGTCGTGGCCACGCCCGAGCCGACCTCGCTGACCGACGCCTATGCCGCCATCAAGGTGCTGGCCACCCAGCACAAGCGCCAGCATGTGCGCATGGTCATCAACCAGACCGCCCGCCCCGGCGATGGCCGGGCCATCACCTCGCAACTGCAGCAGGTGCTCGACCGTTTCGTGACCAGTGCCACCGGCCGCTCCGTGCGCCTGATCCACCTGGGCGACATCCCGGCCGACCCGACGGTCCGCGAGGCCGTGATGCGGCGTCAGTTGCTGATGGTCAGCGCCCCCGGCTGCCCCGCCGCCATGGCCGTCACCGAACTGGCGCGCAAGCTCGACGAGACGGTGATCTCCCGCGCCGACGGCGCCGCCAACTGAAGCTGCTGCGGCGGCAACGCGGCGTTACTTGCGCCAGCCGCGCGGCTCCAGCGGCGCGTGCGAGGTGTCCCATTTGGACTGCGGCGTCATGACCTCGCCGCAATGTTCGCAGCGCCTGCCGGCATGATCGGCCTGCTCGCCGCAATGCGGGCACGGTGCCAGATGCGCTGGCGGCCGTGCCTGCGGAACGAAACCGACAGCCCGCGCCACGGCAATGCATTTGCGCGCAAAACCACGCAAGCCCCGGTTCGGATCGGTATCGGTCATTCAGGCACTCCTCGCAAGAAACTACATTTTTGCAAGACGCCAACGAATCGGCAACATGAAACGCGCACTCTTCAACCAGATGATGGAGGCTACGCGGTCAGGATCCAGCCCTCCAGCGGATCGCAGCCGGCCGGCATGCCGAAGCGGGTGTCGCCGGCTGCATGCCTGGCCTGCGCCCATGCGGCCTGCACCAGGCACAGCGTGGCGTCGAGCAGGTCGCCACTGCCGTCGTCCAGCATGGTCGCCCGCGCTGCCGGCGGCAGCACCAGGCGCAGGCCCAGGCGGGGCGCGCCCGCGCCCTCGCACAGCACGGCCAGCAGGTCGGCGCGCGCCTGGCGCCGGGCCAGTGTCTGGCGCAGCGGATCGTCGCTCTTGTAGCTACGACGGCCGCCCAAGGTTTCGCGCGCAAGCAGGCCCGGGTAGGCCTCGAGCGCCACGCGCCGCCGGTCGCCATCGGCCAGTCCGGGAAGGTGCACGCCGGCCGCGCGCAGCAGCGGAACGCCGGCATGCAGCATCCAGGCGACAGGTGGGTTGACCCACTTCATCGACGGACTCGCCCCTGCCGGGCCGTCGGTCGCGCGGTGGGCGAACTTGCCGCCCACCGGGCGGGCTGCGCAGAAGGCCTGGAACAGGGCGCGCAGCTGCGGCCGCGTGAGGCTGGCGTAGTGCGCCATGCAGGCGGCCCAGTCGGTCGGCCAGTCCAGCGCCAGCACCAGTTCGCGCGGCAGGCCGAACGGCAGGTCGAAGCCGCCGACCCAGTCGGCAGGCCGGGCCAGCCAGGCGCCGAAGTCCGCCAGCGTGGTGAAGCGTTCGAAGCGGTCCAGCCGGACGGTGCGGCCATCCAGGTGGCCGAGCGCCAGCACGATGGGTTTGCGGCGCGTGGGGCTGCTGCTGAAGTCGCAGCCGAGCAGCGTTGGCGGGGAAACGGTCAGCGGCTCCAGCAGTTCTGCACGCTCTCGGTGCCCGATACACCCCGCACACCCGTGTGGGTCAGCGTGAAGTTGCCGCATTTGTCGCCAGCCTGGGCACCCGCGGGCGTTGCAGTCAGTGTGAACGTCCGGCCTTCGTCTGTGGTGACGCCTGCGCTCGCCGGCGATGCCAGCGTGATGGTGTAGCGCCCAGACTGTATGCGGCCCATCGCAACGGGAAACGCGGCTGTCAACGGGTAGCGGCCCGAGGCCGTGGCTGACCGTTCCATCCACTGCGCCGCCTGCAACAAGGCGGCCCGCGCCTCGGCGCGAGCACCACGGCGCACGTACTCGGTGTAGTTCGGCAGGGCGACGGCCACCAGGATGCCGGCGATGGCCACCGTGATCATCATCTCGATCAGCGTGAAGCCACGCGCGGCGCGGCGCAAGCGTATCTGGGTCATTGCAGTTGGCGCCAGTTCGGGCGCAGCGGGATTTCGGGCAGGCGCGCCAGCTTGTCGGTCCGGTCGTTGCCGACACGGATTTCCTTGTTGCCGGCCGTCACACGGTTTTCGGCACTGGACGCCGTCATGCGGGAGGTGTAGCCGTCGGCCGCGGTGTAGAGGCCATCGCCGTTGGTGTCCATGACCTGCACCGAGGGCCGCAGGCCATCCATGATGTTGAGCAGCGTGCGGTACTTCTGCACCGCGGTGGAGGCTGGCTCGCACGATTCGCCCGTCGTGCTGCCACCCGATGCGGGCACCTCGGAAATCAACTCGATGATGTTGCTGCTGTCGTAGAAGCCCATCTGTGCCAGCACGCGTTCGCCACTGGCCGGCAGATTCAGGTACCAGCCCTTCTTGGCCCCCGTGCCGGTGTAGGCAACGGCGTTCTGGCTGATCGTCCAGAAGGTGCGTGAGGTGCTGACACCGGAGCCGGTGACGGACGTGCCCACGGTCTGCTGCACCAGGCTGCTCACGCCGCTGCCGACCGGCGTGGCCGCCCCGCCGCTGTCGTCAACCACCACCTTGGTGGACTCGATCTTGTAGCGGGTGCTGTCCAGCACCGAGTAGATGCTCTGCACCGAGGTGTCGGTGCGGTCGCCTTCGGTCAGGTTGCGGCCCGTGCCGAACGCCACCATGAGACCGATGACATTGCGCTCGTTGGCGCGCACGATAGGGGGCGCCGTGATGGGCTGCACCGAGCTGACATTGCCGCTCGTGTAGGACGCCGTGTAGAGCGGCTGGCCCGAGAAGTCCACCCGCCAGTCGGTCTGCGCGGCCTTGGTCACGTCGAACTTCCACAGGTTGCCACGCAGGTCGCCGGCATACACGAGATCGACCGTGCCATTGCCGTCCAGATCCACGAGGCGCGGTGCCGACAGGCCGTTGCCGGTCCCCGTCGCGGCGCTCGCGACGATCTTGAGCAACTCCTTGCCGCCATCCAGGTACTGGATCAGCAGCGCCGGCCGCTCGTTCGTGCTGTTGTAGCCATTGCCCATGACCACGGCCCAGCGTCCGTTGTTCATGCGTGCGATCTGCGTGCTCTTCAGTGCGTTGGTGTCGTCCACCACCGGCGGCGCGAAGATGTGGCCGATGTCCGCATCCTCGGTGGTCGCGCCGGCCACCGAGGTCTTGTCCATCACCACCAGCGTCGCGGCTTTGGTCTTCACGAAGTCATTGGCCAAGCTGCTGCCGGTCTGGGAACTGCCAGGATTCGTCACATCGAGCACGAAATAGCCCTTGCCCCCCGCCCCGAGCGTGCCGACCAGCATGGTGCGCCAGTCCGGCGTGGCGGTCGTGCCCACGTTCACGTCGCCGCTGAACGGCGAGCCGTCCACGTAGTAGCGGTGCGAGTAGCTCGGGCGTGTAAGTTCGGGCAGGTTCGCAATCACCCCCTTGGGCACATAGGCGATCTTCTCGCTGCCGTCCACACCGGAGAAGCCGTGCAGCATGCCGTCGTTGCCCCCCACGTAGACCATGGGCAGCCGCTTGGCATAGGTCTTCGCGAACGCGGCGTAGCTGTCGAACGCGTAGTTGCTGACCGGATCGGCCACGTACCAGAGCGCAGAGTTGACGATGTCGCCCTGGCGCGACTTGCGCAACCGGAAGGGCGTGCTCTCGTAGGTCTTGCCGTCCTGGGTCAGGTCCCCACGGATGAACTTCAGGCGCTGTTCGGCCGCGGCATCGGACACCGTGCCAGCCCCTTCGACCTTGAGCAGATTCTTCTGCGCCGTGCTGAGCCCGCTCAGCACCGGCGTCGACGTCGCGTCCTGCGTCCACTGGAACGAGGTACCACGCGCGCCGGACTCGCTCCAGGTCAGGATCAGGCGGTTGGGAATGTCTGCCGCCGCCAGCGCATCGAGCTTGTTGGCGGTCGTGACGTTGGCCGGCGTCGTGTTCTGTGTCCCCCAGCCGGCATCGGGCGCGGTGCTCACGACGCCCGTTGTCGGGTCCTGCGACAAGGTGTCCGCGAGCACGTACCCGCGCCAGTCCTCGGCCAGATAGCCCGAGGTGTACTGCGTGGTCGCACTGCGCGAGATCGAACCCGAGGCGCTGGCGAAGCTGGAAACCGGCGTGCTGTTGTCCGCGATGATCTTGCTGAAGATCTCGCGGAAGGCCGCGACCAGGCTTTCGGCCGAGGTGCTGGCGATGAACTTGCCACGGCTGTTGATCGCCATGTGCCAGAGCTCGGTCTTGCGGGCATCTTCGTTGGTGCTCGCGGCGTCGAGGTTGAGGTTGTTGCTCTCCTCCAGCGACAACGTGGACACACTGCCGTTCGGCCCCTTGAAGGGATTGGGCCAGGCCGTCCGGGCGCCGATGCCGGCGATCATGTCGGGCAGCGAGCCGCCAAAGTTGTCGTTGGTGCTCAGGTCCCACTGCGGATACCCGGCATAGGTCAACGCCGTCCGCCATTCGGCCGCGTCGCCAAAGCCGATGGTGTAGGTCGTCATGTGCTGCCAGGTCGCCGGATTGTTCCTGGGGTTCCAGTACTCTGGCAACGCGTAGCCCGAGAAGGTCTCCGTGCCGCTGCGCTCGGTCAGCTTCCTCAGGTTGTTGGTCAGCCCCGGCGCCAGGTCCGTGGCCCAGTAATAGAACGCCAGGTCGGCCAGCGTGCTGACCGGGTAGCCGCTGATCGTCCGGCCCCAGCTGTCCCGGTAGATGCGGGTGTTGGCACTGGTCACGTCGTACAGCGTCCCGTCGGGCAGTGTTCGGTTGGTGCCATCGACGTTGGGCGCTGTGGTGCCGGAGGGCCGGGCGACGTCCGTGCCGTGGGATGCAAACGAGAAGTTCCAGCCGCCGTCGGTCATCAGTACGTTGTAGGAGCGGCGGCAGGACAGCACCGGGTTGCCCAGCGTCGTGCCCGGCACATTGGCCCAGGGACTCTCGGCGTTGGTGGTCGATCCGTTGGCCAGGTAGTCCCCGGCGGCGATGTAGGCGTGGTGCGTCGGCGTGGAGCCGGAAGCCGTCAGGTTGACCGAGGTCTTCACGCCCGGCGTGCCGACCCAGTTCAGGAAGTTGGCACGGTGAGTCGCGTCCAGCACGCGCATGCGGTTCAGGTTGCCGCAACCGCCCGAATTCGACGGGATGCTGCGGCAGTTGTTCATGGTGTTCCAGGCCAGCCGGATCGAGCCATCCGGGATGTTCTGCGCACTGGCATCGAACAGGGTGCGCAGTGCCGTCTTGAGCGCGTACATGCGCGAGGTGGTGCGCGTTTCGTTCTGTGTCGTGCCGCCACCCGTGTAGTAGCCCATGCTGCCCGAATCGTCGAGCGTCAGTATGACGTTCGGTGCCGGCTGGCGTACGGCACCACCGGCCGGATACTGCACCAGCGCCAGCTGGTCGGCCCATGCCGCCGGCGGCATGCCGATGGCCGCGATCAGCACGCTCACCAGCGTGCGCCTGGCCCAGAGTTGTTCGCGCATCGTGGCCTCCTTCAGTTTCTGAGCTTCTGCCGTACAAAGGTCGATTGCAGCACGACCTGCGTGCGCGGCTTGAGACCGCGCGCCACGGCAGTGATGCGGTAGACCACGCGCGGGTCGAGATTCAGCGCCAGGATTTGGTCTGCATTGGTGATCACGCTCGACTGCGATTCGGTGTACTGCATCACCTCGACCCAGTACCAGGCGCCCCGCTCGGCGCCCTGCGTCGAGCCACGTTCACTGAGCAGCGGATTGCCGACGGTGGCTGGCAAGGCCCCCGTGTACTCGCCATAGCGCGCGCCGACGTTGTCGACCAGCCATGGCTGGATCAAGGCCTGGGTGGTCCAGAAGTCCTGGGCACCGGTGCGCATGAGGCAGATGCCATTGCGGCACGACGGAGCGGCGGCATCCGCCGACTTCAAGCTCGTCACCATGCGCTGGAAATCCGCAATCTCCACCGGATAGGCCACGGTGTCGCCCATCCGGCATACCTTGACGTCGGTCGCACTGGCGACGCAGGCCGTGCCGTCAGCGCGCGCACCCTGGATGTCCAGCTCCGCATCCTGGACCATGGCCTGGGCGGCTTCGAAGGCGCGCTGGTAGTCCGCGTCGTTGCCGACGATGGTTTCGTTCACGAGCGAGGTGCGGAAGGCCCACAGGGCCAGCAGCGAGGACAGCAGCACCACGATCATGACGACCAGCAGCGAGATGCCGCGCTGGCGCGCACGGCTACCGCAGGCAGTCGCGGCAGTTGCGACAGTTGCCGGCGTCACCGCACCGCCCCCTGGCTGCGCATCTGGAAGGTGTTGCGCAACACGATGCGCATGCGGTTGCCCATGGCCGCCTCGGCCTGCCCGCTCACCCAGCTGCAGTTGCGGTAGGTCGCACCGGCGGTATCGATGTTCTCCTCGCCGAAGATCTCCAGGCAGACATCCACGGCTACGACCAATGGCCAGTCCGCTGCCGTCATCGAGCCCGATGCGACCCGCCGCATGTTGGCACCGGCCGCATTGATCGTCTGCAGCACATAGCGCACCTGGAAGTCCGCCACATTGCCGATCAAGGTCTCCACCGAACCGTCGGAGCCCACGCAGCGCAGATTGCCCGTCGCACTGTCCAGCTGGAAATTGCTCTGGACCACGGCCGTGGAAGAGCGCTTGCCCAGACAGTCGGCTAGCAGCGACTGCTCCGTTGCACTGCCATTCACGGACTCGGTGTAGTTCTGGTAGCCGGCTTGCAGCGGCGAGCTGGTGTCGGCCTTCAGCGCGCCGTTCGCGCGGTCGAACGAGGTTTCGAACGCCACCCGCTGGGACGGATCGGCCGCCGCCCCCGATGCCGCGCCGAACGCCATGTTCAGACGGATGGAGCCGGCCTGGCGCAACTGCTGGCCGATCACGCGCAGCGCGTAGGCCCCTTGTTGCTGCAGCTGGCTGGCATCGCTGACCGTGCCGGACACACTGCGCGACACCAGCAGCGCGCCCAAGGCCACGGCGATGGTCATGAGCCCGATCGCCAGACCGACCAGCAACTCGAGCAGCGTGACCCCGGACTGTCTGGAACGTGTCATGGGCAGTACAGCGCGGGATTGGCGGCATCCCCTGCCGTGTAAGGCATGCAGCGCAGCGTGGGCTGCAGGTACTGCAGGTGGCAGGTCCGGTTGTCCGGGCAGCTCACGGTGGTGGTGCCGGAGGCCGCGCCGGTACTCACGGTGGGCTGTGCGAACGGCGCCTTGTAGGCCTGGGTCTCGGCCGCGTCGGCACCTTCCCGCTCGTTCTCGCGCCAGCTGATCATGACGCCCAGCTGCGTGCGCACATTGGAAGCCGTACTGGGAGCCACGGCAAACACGGCAGCATCGCCGAGCGGCATGGTCGCCGCCACATTGGCCTTCCACTGCGCGATGTCGGCCAGCGCCATGTCGGTCGGCGCACAGCCGGTGGACGTCGCACAGTTCGGCGGCGTGGCGCTGATGGCGCCCCAGCCAGCCGTGTAGTTGGTCAGCACGGCCGTCGTCAGCGCAGCCGGGTTGGCTTTCATGCGTTCGCTCAGGTCCTCGATCAGTCGGATCGCCTGGGCCCGGCGCACCGCCGTCTGCGTGTCGGACAGTGTGCGCAACTGCACACCGAGGATGCCCAGCACGCCGAGCGCCACCAGCACGATGGCGATCATGGATTCCAGCAGCGTCACGCCACGCTGGCGCCGGAACATCAGTCGCATGTGCTGGCTCCCGCCTTGGTACGGATGCGGCCACCGCCGCCCAGACAGACGGCCGACTTCACGGTGGAGCCGCTGCGCGTGGAAGCGACCACGAAGACCAGCGAACCGCCCGCCGTCAACTCGCCCCAGCGCGTGAGCGCGAACGATGCCCCGGAGGCGTTCGCGTTCGTGACGCTGACGCCATTGGTGGGCGGCGAGACACGCAACACATTGGTGCCATCGAACACCGTCCAGCCGCAACGCCAATCCGCCACGCTGGTGGGCAGGGCGCACTGCGCGGTTCCAGGCGTGCTGCGCGCCACCGACACATTGCCGCCTTGCTTGACGGCTTCCGACCGTGCGTAGGCAATGGTCGCCGTCATCTCCTCCGCCGCCTGCCGCACCCGCCAGCGCTCGATCACCGGCACCATGCTGGGTCCGGCCAAGGCTGCCAGGATGGCAAGGATCGCCACGACCACCATGAGCTCGAGCATGGTGAAGCCGCGGGCCGCAGGAAGAAGGGAATGGCCACGGAATGGGCGAATCATGACTGTGCGAATGCTAAACGCCCGACCCACCGAAACAAGCGTGTCGCCCGCCGGCCGCGTCAGGCGGCCCCCGGCGCGCGATGAGCGGTTGTACCTCCAACGGCCTCCTCGTCCGTATGCCAAATAGTTCACACAGACGCGGCTGTTACAAGCCCGGAGTAGGATGCTCCGGCACCCGCCGCAGCCGCGGCGCCGCCCCACCACCCAGATAAAACGGAGCATCCGGCATGGCCCACGCATTCGCGCGCACCCGCAAGAAGTTCACCACGGCATCCGGCAAGACCGGGCAGTTCTATTCGCTGCCGGCCCTGGCCAAGGAATTCCCGCAGATCCAGCGCCTGCCAGTGTCGCTGCGCATCGTGCTCGAATCCGTGTTGCGCAACTGCGACGGCAAGCGCGTCGCCGAAGAGCACGTGCACCAGCTCGCCAACTGGGGCGCCAACGCCGCCCGCACCGACGAGATCCCCTTCGTGGTCTCGCGCGTCGTGCTGCAGGACTTCACCGGCGTGCCGCTGCTGGCCGACCTGGCCGCCATGCGCAGCGTGGCCGCCCGGCTGAACAAGCCGGTCGGCCGCATCGAGCCGCTGGTGCCGGTCGACCTCGTGGTCGACCACTCCATCATGATCGACTACTACGGCCAGAAGAACGCGCTCGACCTCAACATGAAGCTCGAATTCCAGCGCAACCGCGAGCGCTACGAGTTCATGAAGTGGGGCATGCAGGCCTTCAAGACCTTCGGCGTGGTGCCGCCCGGCTTCGGCATCGTGCACCAGGTCAACCTGGAGTACCTGGCCCGCGGCGTGCACAAGACCAAGGAGGACGTCTACTACCCCGACTCCCTGGTCGGCACCGACAGCCACACCACCATGATCAACGGCATCGGCGTGGTGGCCTGGGGCGTGGGCGGCATCGAGGCCGAGGCCGCCATGCTGGGCCAGCCTGTCTACTTCCTGACGCCGGACGTGGTGGGCTTCGAGCTCACCGGCCGGCTGCGCGAGGGCGTCACGGCCACCGACCTGGTGCTGACCGTGACCGAGATATTGCGCCGCCACAAGGTGGTGGGCAAGTTCGTCGAGTTCTTCGGCGAAGGCACGCGCACGCTGGCCCTGCCCGACCGCGCCACCATCGGCAACATGGCCCCCGAGTACGGCGCCACCATGGGCTTCTTCCCGGTGGACGAAAAAACCATCGAGTACTTCCAGGGCACGGGCCGCACCAAGGCCGAGATCGAAGCCTTCGAGGCCTATTTCCGCGCCCAGGGCCTGTTCGGCGTGCCGCTGGCCGGCGAAATCGACTATTCGCAGGTGGTCAAGCTCGACCTGGGCGACGTGACGCCCAGCCTGGCCGGCCCCAAGCGTCCGCAGGACCGCATCGAGCTGGGCCAGGTGGCCAGCCAGTTCAAGAGCCTGTTCTCCAAACCGTCGGCCGAGAACGGCTTCAACCAACCGGCCGCGGTGCTGGGCACGCGCCACCAGGTGCGCACCAACGACGAACCCAAGCTGGACAAGGTGCCCCAGAATCCGCCCACGCCCAGCGGCGCGGACCGCCCGGTGATGGAGATGGAGGGCAACAAGCCCACGCTGGCGGCGGCCCAGGCCGAGGCGTCGGCACCGGCGAAGAAAACGCCCGAGATCACCATCGGCAACGGCGACGTGCTGATCGCCGCCATCACGAGCTGCACCAACACCTCCAACCCCAGCGTGCTGCTGGCCGCGGGCCTCTTGGCCAAGAAGGCCGTGGAAGCCGGCCTCAAGGTGCAGCCGCACATCAAGACCTCGCTCGCGCCGGGCTCGCGCATCGTCACCGAGTACCTGACCGAGACCGGCCTCTTGCCCTACCTGGCCAAGCTCGGCTTCGCGCTCGCCGGCTATGGCTGCACCACCTGCATCGGCAATGCGGGCGACCTCACGCCCGAGCTCAACGAGGTCATCACCAAGAACGACCTGGTCTGCGCGGCCGTGCTCTCGGGCAACCGCAACTTCGAGGCCCGCATCCACCCCAACCTCAAGGCCAACTTCCTGGCCAGCCCGCCGCTGGTGGTGGCCTACGCGATCGCTGGCACGGTGACGCGCGACCTCATGACCGAGCCCGTCGGCAAGGGCAAGGGCGGCAAGGATGTGTACCTGGGCGACATCTGGCCGAGCAGCGAAGAGATCCACGCGCTGCTCAAGTACGCGATGAAGGGCAAGGCCTTCCGCGAGAACTACGCCAAGGTCAAGACCGAGCCCGGCAAGCTGTGGGAGAAGATCAAGGGCGTGGCCGGTGCCACCTACACCTGGCCGGCCAGCACCTACATCGCCGAGCCGCCGTTCTTTGCCGACTTCGCGCTCGAGCCGCCAGCCAGTGACGAAGCCGTGGCCGTGCGTGGCGCACGCATCATGGCGCTGTTCGGCGACTCCATCACCACCGACCACATCTCACCTGCCGGCTCGATCAAGGCGAGCGCACCGGCTGGCCTGTGGCTGCAGGAGAACGGAGTGCAGAAGGCCGACTTCAACAGCTATGGCGCGCGCCGCGGCAACCACGATGTGATGATGCGCGGCACGTTCGCCAACGTGCGCATCAAGAACCTCATGATCCCGGCCGGCGCCGACGGGTCGCGCGAGGAAGGCGGGCTGACGCTGATGCAACCGGGCGGCGACAAGCTGCCGATCTACGACGCCGCCATGCAGTACATCGCCGCCGGCACGCCCACCGTGATCTTCGCGGGCGAGGAGTACGGCACCGGCTCCAGCCGCGACTGGGCGGCCAAGGGCACGCAGCTGCTGGGCATCAAGGCCGTGGTGGCCAAGAGCTTCGAGCGCATCCACCGCAGCAACCTGGTCGGCATGGGCGTGCTGCCGCTGCAGTTCAAGCACGGCGAGAGCTGGGAGTCGCTGGGGCTGAAGGGCGACGAGCAGATCGAGATCGTGCCGCAGGCCGACCTGGCGCCGCGCAGCGATGCCCGGCTGAAGATCACGCGTCCCGACGGCAGCACGCACCAGACCGATCTGACGCTGCGCATCGACACCCCCATCGAGGTCGACTACTACCGACACGGCGGCATCCTGCCCTACGTGCTGCGCCAGTTGCTGGAATGACCGCTGCGTTGGTCATCGACGAAGCGGAAGTGGAAGTCACGGCCATCCGCGCCCAGGGCGCGGGCGGCCAGAACGTCAACAAGGTGTCCAGCGCAATCCACCTGCGCTTCGACATCCCGGCCTCGTCGCTGCCCGAGGATGTGAAGGAGCGCCTGCTGGCGCTGCGCGACAGCCGCATCACGCAGGCCGGCGTGCTGGTGCTCAAGGCCCAGCAGCACCGCACGCAGGAGATGAACCGGCTCGACGCGTTCTCGCGCCTGCACGAACTCGTGCAGAGCGTGGCGCGGCCGCCGCGCGTGCGCAAGGCGACCCAACCCACCTTCGGGTCCAGGCAGCGGCGGCTGGAAGGCAAGAGCCGCCGCTCGGAGATCAAGGCCGGACGCGGACGCGCCGGCCTGGACTGAGGGCTACGGCGCCACGCAGCCTGCGCCCGCCTGCGCCACCACACCGCGCAGCTGCCGGGTGGTGTTGCCGTCGTCCGGGCCCAGCTGGTCGCGCGTGAAGGTGCAGCCATAGCCCGGCGCAGCGACGGTCGCCGCGGTCAGCACGTCGTCGCCGGCCGGCTTGGGACCGCCCTGCTCCCACTGCACCATGGCGTCGAAGGCCTCCACCTGCTCGGCCACCGTGAAGTCGCAATGCGAGATGCCGCGGATCGCGCGCTGCACCAGCCAGCGGTCGTTGCCCTCGGCGACCACGCGGCGCTTGTAGATCTGCTGCATGCTGAACGGCACGTACAGGTCGCCCAGGGTGTGCAGCGACACGACAGGGATGCCGATCTCGCCGTTCGCCTTGGGAATCCAGCGCAGGCCGTCGCGGCGCTCCCGGTTGGCGTCTGCCACCGCCGTCAGCTTCTGGGCGGCGGCGTTCAGCGCCGTGGAGCCCGCAGGATCGCCCGTGATGGTGTAGGTGAAGCGGTTGGTGTCCAGCACGCTTTTGTTCAGGATGCCGTTCACCGTGCCGTCACCGCCAAACACGCCCCAGACCGGGCTGAACGAGCCGCCGTAAGCCACGCCCAGTTCGAACAGCGGCCGGTCGCCGCCGGTGAGGTTTTCCACCACCGACATGAACTTCGCACCGGTCGCCGTGGGGGTGCCCGGGAAGCTGGTGAAGAGCGTGCTCGTCACCTGGTCGCGCACCGTCGCCCAGCCCGTGAACGGGTTGTTGGGCACGCCTGCCAGCGCCTGCGCGGCCACCTGGGCCCCGGCGAAATAGTCGAACAGTTCGGTGTCGCCCATCACGCCGCACATGGGCACGGCACCGTGGTAGCGCACCTTGTTGTTGGCGTCCTCCATCGCTTCCTCCTCGATGGCGGCCGCGGTGACATGGCCGCCCATGGAATGGCCGGTGATGTACAGCCGCGTGGGCGCCGCCAAGTTGCGGCCGTTGGTGCTGGCGATGCGGTTGAAGGCCAGCGCCAGCGCGTTCGTGTCCTCCACGCCCACGCGCACGTCGTAGAAGTTCTTGCTGTAGCTGGATGCAGCCCAGGCATACCCGTTCTGGATCAGGTGGCGGCGGATGGAAGGGTTGCTGACCCCGAGCTGGTTGCCCTCGCCAGCGTAGCCGTGGGCGTACATCACGAGCCGGCCGTTCCAGTTGGCCGGCACCTCGATGCGGTAGGCCGCACCGTTCAGCACGCCGGCCCAGCGGCTGGTGGTGGCGTTGTCCACCGTATCCCCGCTGTCGGCCGCCAGGGCGGCAAAGGTCGTGGCACTGGGCTCGGCCGGCACGAAGCTGTTGCGGCTGTCCTGCAGGCGGGTCTCCTCGGGGGTGTTGTCGTCGCCGCCACCGCCGCAGGCGGCCAGGGCTGCGGCCGCGAGCAGGCTCAGGAACATCGGTCGCGTGGATTGCATCGGGTGTCTCCTCGTCATGTCGTTGGCGCGGAATGCGCCGGCGCAGCCTACGCCTGCCCGCGCTGCAGCCGTGTCAGCAAAAACGCCGAGACAGGTGGTTTGACGCTCCCTGGCCCGCGTCGCATACTGGTCCGGCAGCGCCACATCCCACCATATGGCGAAGCGGGCCGACGGAGCGGACCCGCGGATGCAGAGGGCGCTGGCACGCTCCACCCGCCTTGCAAAGGACCGCACCATGACCGGCATGAGCTTCAAGCCTCTCGGCACCCAACCTCTTGCGGCGCGCGCGTTGCTGGCGCGGCCGGCACCGGGAAAACCGGTCACGCTGGAGTCGCCGGCCGTGGAGGTCATGACCGACTTCACGCAGACCCAGCCGGTCGGCATCGCGCCCGAGGCCACGCTGTTTGCCGCCAACGAAGCCATGATCACCTACGGCGTGCGCCTGCTGTTCGTGACCGAGCGCGATCACCTGCTGGGCATCATCAGCACCCAGGACACGCTGGGCGAGCGCCCCCTGCAAATGCGCCACCTGGGCAAGGGCACGGTGTCCGACCTCAGCGTGTCCGACCTCATGCACCCGCTCGCCAGCCTGCAAGTGCTGCGGCACGCCGACGTGCTGCATGCCAATGTGGGCGACCTGGTGGCCACGCTGCAGCGCCTGGGCCGCAAGCACCTGCTGGTCAGCGAGCAACTGCCCGACCAACCCCTGGCCATCCGCGGCATGTTCTCCGCCACGCAGATCGAGCGCCAGCTCGGCGCGCCGGTGGAGACCTACGAACGCGCCCAGACCTTCGCGCAGATCGAGGCCGCGCTCGGCGCCTGAGCTTCAGCGCCCGGCGGCGCTGGCGATGGTGGCCACGAGTTCGGCCGGCTCCACCGGCTTGGCCACATGGGCACGAAAGCCCGCCTTGAGCGCGCGCACGCGGTCCTCGGCGCGCGCAAAGGCCGTCAACGCAATGGCCGGCAGGTTCCCACCCTGCGCCGGGCCCAGGGCCCGCACACGGCGCAGCAGTTCATAGCCGTCCACCAGCGGCATGCCGATGTCGGAAACCAGAACCTGCGGCCGCTCGCGCGCGATGGCCTGCAGCACAGCCTGGGCACTGTCGGCCACCAGCACCTGGGCGCCTGCATCGGCCAGCATGCGCTGCAGCAGTTCGCGCGCATCGGCCTCGTCGTCGACCACCAGCACGCACAAGCCGGCCAGCTCGGTACTGGCCGGCGGCAGCGGCGCGAAGACCTGCAGCGCCGGCAACTGGCCGGCCGCCTGCAGTGGCAGCCGCACGACGAAGCAGCTGCCCTGCCCCTCGCCAGCGCTGCTGGCCTGCACGCTGCCGCCATGCAGCTCCACGAGCTGGCGCACGATGGCCAGGCCCAGGCCCAGGCCACCGAAACGCCGCGTGATGGAGCCATCGGCCTGGCGGAAGCGGTCGAAGATGTGCGGCAGGAACGCGGGTGCGATGCCGATGCCGCTGTCCTGCACCACGATGCGCAGCGCCTCGCCCTCGGCCACCAGCTGCACCGAGACCAGGCCACCGCGCGGCGTGAACTTGACGGCATTGGCCACGAGGTTCCAGACCACCTGCTGCAAGCGCACCGCGTCGGCCGACACCACGCCGGCCCCCGGGTCGAGCCGGGTCTCGATGCGCACGCCAGCGGCCTCGGCCGCCGGCCGCACGGTTTCGATGGCGGCCTCGATGCAGCCCAGCGGCGCCACCGGCTGCAAATCCAGCTGCAGCTTGCCGGAGACGATGCGGCTCATGTCCAGCAGGTCGTCCACGAGCTGGCTCTGCGCCCGCGCATTGCGCTCGATCACGGCAATGCCCTTGGCCAGGTCGCCAGCCGCATCGGGGTAGCGCCTGCGCAGGAGGTGCACCCAGCCCAGGATCGCCGACAGCGGCGTGCGCAGCTCGTGCGAGAGCGTGGCCAGGAACTCGTCCTTGAGTGCGCTGGCGCGCTGCACGTCGGCGTACAGCCGCGCGTTGTCGATGGCGATGCCGGCCTGTGCGGCGATGCCCACGGCCAGCCGCTCCGCGCGCGCGTCGAACCGGCCCGGCTCCGGATGGCCGAAGAACAGGCCGCCGAACACCTGGCCGGTGCGCGAGGTCACGGCCACGGCCAGGTAGCTGCGCACCGGCAGATGGCCGGCCGGCATGCCATGGTGCGGCCGCCACTGGCCATAGCGCGGGTCGACCAGGATGTCGTCGCAGCGGATCGGCGCGCCGCCGCGGAAGGTGGGACCGAACAAGGTGGTCGGCCGGGGGTGGCCCAGCTTCTCGAAGGCCTCGCGCGGCGCGCCCGACAGGGCGTAGAGCAGGTAGGCCTCACCCTGGTCGTCGGTGCCGTTGTAGAAGAAGGCGCCGAAGCGCGCGCCGGTCAGTTGCGTGGCGGCATCGGTGACGCGCTGCAGCAGCGCATCGATCTCCAGTTCGCCGGCCAGCGCAGCGCCGGTCTGGTTCAGCAGCTCCAGCGTCTGCGCCTCGTTGCGGGCGCGTTCCTCGGCCAGGCGGCGCGCGGTGATGTCGCGCACCACGCCGATCATGCCGGCCAGCCGGCCGTCGGCGCCGTAGGTGGGTTTGCCCTGCACGGAGACCCACCGCAGGCCCTCGGGACGCGGCACGCGGTACTCGATGTCGTACAGCCCGCGCTGCGCGGCGGCATGGGCTGCGGCCAGCCGCGCGGGCTCGCGGTCGTCGCGGTGCAGCAGCCGGCGCATGGCACTGCGTGTCCAGCTGCTGCCCGGCTCCAGCCCGTACAGGCGTGCGGCCGCAGCGCTCAGGGTCATGCGGTCGGTGCCGGCATCCCAGCTCCAGTCGCCCAGCTCGCCGGCGGCCAGGGCCAGGCTCAGGCGCTGGTTGGCGTCGCGCAGCGCGCGCTCGGTGCGCAGGCGTTCCAGCGACTCCCAGCAGCGCGCCACCACCGTGAGCATCAGTGCAATCTCCTCGTCGCGCCAGACCCGCGGCCGGTCCTGGTGCACGGCCATGCCGGCGACGAAGCGGCCGTCGCGGTGCAGAGGCACGCAGATCACGGCCTGAATGCGCGTGGCACGGTAGGCCGACAGATCGGTACCCGCGGTACGCGGATCGCTGTCGACATCGTGGTTGATGTAGGGCAGATCGGCGCGCATCAGGTCACGCACCTGCATGCCGAAATCGGAGAAGGCGTAGCGCCCGACGATGCTGGGCACGCCGTCGTTGTAGTCGCCGAACAGGTCGAAGTGGTCCTGGTCGGCATCCACATGGGCATAGGCGCAGCGGCTGGCGTGCAGGTGCTGCCCCAGCAGGCGCGCCGTCAGGCGCATGACCTCGGCCGGATCGGCGACACGCTTGGTCAACTCGAACAGTTCATCGAGCATCTGCGCATGACCGGCGCCCGGGTCGGGGAGTTCGGGCGTGGCGAGAGTTCGGGTCATGGGCCTACCCCAGAGTGCGGCGGCGCGCAGTGTAGCTCCGCGCGCCGCCCTGCCTGGCGGGGCTTCAGGCCAGCGGCACCCAGCGTGCGCCGGCAGCGCTGCTGCGCAGCACGGCCTCGATGAAACGGTGGCCGGCCACGCCGTCTTGCACCGTCGTGAGCTGCAGCGCCTGCGCGTCGGCCGGGCGGCCTTCTCCGCGCGCGCGGATCAGCTCGGCCGCATCGCGGTAGACCTGGGCGAAGGCTTCCAGGTAGCCCTCCGGGTGCCCCGCCGGCACGCGCGTGGCCTGCAGGGCAGCGGCGCTGTCCACACGGCCGCGCGTGAGCCGCTGGGCCGCGCCGCCAACGGGCGTGAACCAGAGTTCGTTGGGCTGCTCCTGGTCGAAGGCAAGCGACGCTTCGGTGCCGAACACGCGCAGGCGCAGGGCGTTCTCGCAGCCGGCCGCGACCTGGCTGGCCCAGAGCAGGCCACGCGCGCCGTTGGCGTAGCGCAGCATCATCTGCACATGGTCGTCCAGCAGGCGGCCCGGCACGAAGCTGGTCAGTTCAGCCGCAAGCTGGCTGGGCACCATGCCGGTCACGAAGCACGCCAGCTGGTAGGCGTGGGTGCCGATGTCGCCCAGGCAGCCGGCCGGGCCGGCCTGGGCCGGATCGTTGCGCCAGGCCGCCTGCTTGTTGCCGGCGTGCTCCTCGGCGCGGGTCAGCCAGTCCTGCTGGTACTCGGCCTGCACCAGGCGGATGCTGCCCAGCGCACCGCTGGCAACGAGCTGGCGCGCGTGGCGCACCATGGGATAACCGGCGTAGGCATGCGTGAGCGCGAACACGCGGTCGTGCTGGCGCGCCAGCCGCGCGAGTTCCTCGCCCTCGGCCAGCGACACGGCGAGCGGCTTGTCGCAGATGACATGCAGCCCGGCCTGCAGCGCGGCCGTGGCCATGGGCGCGTGCAGGTGGTTGGGCGTGACGATGGCCACGACCTCGGCGCCATCGGGCCGCGCGGCCTCGGCGCGGACCAGTTCGCGCCAGTCGGCGTAGCTGCGCTCGGGCGGCAGGTGGATGGCGGCGGCGCTGGCGGCGGCGCGCGCCGGGTCGGACGACAGCGCGGCGGCGACGAGTTCGTAACAGTCGTCCAGCCGCGCGGCGATGCGGTGCACGGCACCGATGAAGGCGCCCTCGCCGCCGCCCAACATGGCCAATCGCAAACGTCGTGTCATCTGTCCAGTCCCATCAGGCCGCGCACGGCGGCGCGGTCCACGCCGCTGCCGGCGAAATCGTCGAAGGCCCGGTCGGCCACGCGGATGATGTGGCGGCGAATGAAGTCCGCACCCTCGCGCGCGCCATCCTCCGGGTGCTTGAGCGCGCACTCCCACTCCAGCACGGCCCAGCCGGCGAAGTCGTACTGGGCCATCTTCGAGAAGATCGCACCGAAGTCCACCTGCCCGTCGCCCAGCGAGCGGAAGCGCCCGGCCCGGTCGACCCAGCCGCTGTATCCACCGTAGACGCCCTGCCGGCCATCGGGCCGGAACTCGGCGTCCTTGACATGGAAGGCCTTGATGCGCGCGTGGTAGATGTCGATGAAGGCCAGGTAGTCGAGCTGCTGCAGCACGAAGTGGCTGGGGTCGTACAGGATGTTGGCGCGCACATGGTTGCCGACCGACGCCAGGAAGCGCTCGAACGTCACGCCGTCGTGCAGGTCCTCGCCCGGGTGCAGTTCGAAGGCCGCATCCACGCCGTGCGCATCCAGCTTGTCCAGGATGGGCCGCCAGCGCCGCGCGAGTTCGCCGAAGGCCTCTTCCACGAGCCCGGCCGGCCGCTGCGGCCAGGGGTAGAGGTAGGGCCAGGCCAGCGCGCCCGAGAAAGTGGCCGTGGCCGTGAGGCCCAGCCGCTCGCTGGCCTGCGCGGCCAGGTGCATCTGGGCGATCGCCCATTCGGTGCGCGCGGCCGGTTTGCCGCGCACCGCCTCGGGCGCAAAGCCGTCGAACAAGGCGTCGTAGGCCGGGTGCACGGCCACGAGCTGGCCCTGCAGGTGCGTGGACAGCTCGGTGATCGCCAGGCCGTGCGCTTGCAAGGTCCCCGTGACCTCGTCGCAATAGGTCTGGCTGGTCGCCGCCTTCTCCAGATCGACGATGTGCGGCGCCGTCGGCAGCTGCACACCCTCGTAGCCCAGGCTCCTGGCCCAGGCGCCCAGGTGGTCCAGCGTGTCGAACGGCGGTGCATCGCCCAGGAACTGGGCGAGGAAGATGGCGGGACCTTTCAGCGTGCGCATGTCAGAAGGGGCTGTCCGGGTGGTAGAAGTCCTTGGCGTTGTCCTTGGTGATCAGCACCGACGGGATGATGGTCGTCGCCGGCAGCTTCTCGCCCTTCAAACGCGCCTCGGCCGTGAGCTTGATCGCGTCGTAGATGAACTTGGGCGAGTAGCTCACGTCCGCATCGATGCGCTTGTCCTTGCCATCCAGGATGGTCTTGACCATGCCCTTGGCACCGGCGCCACCGAATACGATCTTGATGTCGTCGCGCTTGGCCTGGTCGATGGCCTTGAGCACGCCCACGGCCATGTCGTCGTCGGCGGCCCAGATCGCGTCGATCTGCTTGAAGCGCGTGAGGTAGTCCTGCGTGACCTTGAAGGCGTCGTCGCGGTTCCAGTTGGCGTACTTGGCGTCCAGCAGCTTGATGTCCGGATGGTTCTTGAGCACCGCGTTGAAGGCGTCCATGCGCTCGTTGTCCAGCGTGGTAGCGATGCCGCGCAGCGCGACCACATTGCCCTTGCCGCCCAGCTTCTTGGCGATGTACTCGGCCGGGATCTTGCCGAAGGCGGTGTTGTCGCCGGCCACGTAGGCGTCCTGCGCGCTGGTGTCGGTGAGGCCGCGGTCGACCACCGTGACGTAGGCGCCCTTGGCCTTGACCTGGGCGACCGGCTTGGTCAGCGCGGCCGATTCGAACGGGAACACGACCAGCGCATTGATCTTGGAGACCGAGGACAGGTCCTGCAGCTGGTTGGCCTGCTCCGGCGCGTTGGCCGCCGTGCGGATCGTGATCTTCAGGCCCTTGTGCTGCTTCTCCAGGTCCTTCTTGGCCTGGTTGGCCCAGTAGTTGATGCCGCCCATGAAGCTGTGCGTGGCGGCTGGGATGGACACGCCCACGTGCACCGGATCGGCGGCCAGGGCCGGCAGGGCGAAGCTGGCGGCGGCGATGGCCGTGAGGGTCAGGCGTCTGGAAATCATGCGGAAGTCTCCTGGTTGGTTGAAGGCACAAAAACTCACCGTTTCCCGCGCTGCAGGAACGCGACGACGATGATCACGAAACCCTGCACCGCAGCGTTGAGGTACACGCTGATGATGCTGGTCAGGTTCAGGATGTTGCTGATGACCGAAAGCAGCACGGCGCCGACCACGGTGCCCGTGATGCTGCCCGCGCCGCCCTTGAGCGCGGTGCCGCCCACGATCACGGCGGCGATGGCCTCGAGTTCCCAGAGCAGGCCCGTGGTCGGCGAGGCCGAGCCCAGCCGCGGCACATAGAGCAAGGTGGCGATGCCCACGCAGATGCCCAGCAGCATGTAGGTCTGGATCTTCACGCGGTCCACCGCCACGGCGGCGTAGCGCGCGACCTGCTCGTTGGAGCCGATGGCCTGCACGTAGCGGCCGTAGGCCGTGCGGTTCAGGATGACGCCGCCGGCCAGCGCGACCAGCAGGAAGATCCAGACCGGCACCGGGATGCCCAGCAGGCTGCCGTAGTAGACCGGCGCGTAGAGGTCCGACAGCTCGTTGTCCAGCGTGATCGCGCCGCCGTCCGCGGCCCAGGTCAGGTAGGCGCGGAAAATGCCCAGCGTTCCGAGCGTCACGATGAAGGGCTCGATGCGGCCCTTGGTGATGAGCAGCCCGTGCGCGAGGCCGAAGGCCGCACCGAGCACGATGGACAGCCCGGCCCCCAGCACCACGGCCAGCAGCGGCGAGCCCGTGAGCGGACCCATGGCGTTGATGAACAGGATCACGCAGCCCGCGATCAGCGCGGCCATGGAACCCACAGACAGGTCGATGCCGCCCGAGATGATCACGAAGCACATGCCGACCGCGATGATGCCGATGAAGGCCGTGCGCGTGAGCAGGTTCATGGCGTTGTCGGGCGTCGCGAAGTCGCTGTTGAGCAAGGTGCCGGCGATGCACAGCAGCACCAGGCCCAGCACCGGGCCCCAGCCGTGCAGTTTGAATGCGGAGCGTTTGGTCGGTTCAGGCTGGGACATGCGTTTTCTCCGCCACGCCGGTGGCATGGGCGATCAAGATTTCTTCGGTCAGGCCGTCGGCATCGAGCGTGGCGACCAATCGACCGGCGCGCACCACGGCCACGCGGTGCGCCAGGCCGATCAGCTCCATGAGTTCGGACGAGACCACGAGCACGGCCAGGCCCTGGCGCGCCAGGCGCTGCACGAGTTCGTAGATCTCGCGCTTGGCGCCCACGTCCACGCCGCGCGTGGGTTCGTCCAGCACGACGATGCGCGGGTTCGGGTGCAGCACGCGCGCCAGCGCCAGCTTCTGCTGGTTGCCGCCCGACAGCGCCGAGGCGGGCACGTCCAGCGCGCCGGTGCGGATGCCGAAGTCGCGCTGCGCCTGCTCCAGTGCAGCGTGCTCGGCGGCCGGGTTCAACCACGGCTTGGCGTAGCGTTGCAGCGCCATCAGCGTGAGGTTCTCGCGCAGGCCCATGTGCACGTGCAGGCCGCGGCCCTTGCGGTCTTCGCTGAGGTAGGTGAGGCCCGCATCGGCCGCCGCGCGCGGGTTCTTGAAACCGCCGTCGCCCGGCAGCGCCTGGCCGTGCAGCCAGACCTTGCCACGCGCCGGGCGCAGGCCCAGCAGGCCTTCGAACAATTCCGTGCGGCCGGCGCCGACCAGGCCGGCGAAGCCCAGGATCTCGCCGGGGCGGACCTCGAAGTCCCAGCCCTCGGCCCAGCCAGGCACGCCGAAGCCCGCCAGCCGCAAGGCCGTTGCACCCTCGGTCGGCCGCGCGTCGCGCGGCGGGTACAGGTCGGCGATCTCGCGGCCCACCATCAGCCTGGCCATCGCGTGGCGCGTGAGGCCCTGCGTGCTCTGCTGCGTGACGAACTGGCCGTCGCGCATCACCACCACCTCGTCGGTCACGCGCTCGACCTCGTCCAGCTTGTGCGAGATGTAGACCACGGTCACGCCGTCGGCGCGCAGCTGCGCGATCAGTGCGAACAGCCGCTCGGTCTCGGCCGCCGTCAGCGTCGCCGTGGGCTCGTCCATGACCAAGAGGCGCGCGCGGCGGGCCACGGCCTTGGCGATCTCCACGAGCTGTTTCTCGGCCACGATGAGGTCGCGCACGCGCCGGTCCGGCGGCACCGACAGGCCCACCTGGGCCAGCGCGGCGCTGGTGGCGCTGTTCATCGCCGCGTCGTCCAGAAACAGGCCGCGCTTCTTCTCGTGGCCCAGGAAGATGTTCTGCGCCACCGTGAGGTCGTCCGCCAGGTTGAACTCCTGGTGGATCAGCACGATGCCCAGCGCCTCGGCATCGCGTGGGCCCTTGAACGCGCAATCCTGGCCGTTCACGCGCAACGTGCCCGAGGTGGGCGCCTCGTAGCCGGACAGGATCTTCATGAGCGTGGACTTGCCGGCGCCGTTCTCGCCGAGCAGGCCGACCACGCGGCCAGGTGGCAGACTGAACGAGATGCCGTGCAACACCTCCACCGGGCCGAAGGACTTGCGGATGGCGTCGAATTCGACGCCGACGCTCTGGGTCATGGCGCGACTCCTTTGACACGCAAGGTCTCGCCCATTGCGAGCGCCCCCGCCCCGATCACCCCACCTTGCGCGCCCAGCGGCGCGTACTGCACCTCCAGCTGCCGCGTCGACAGCGCCAGCGAGCGCTGGTAGACGCTTTGCCGCACGGCCGCCAGGAACAGCGGCCCCACCTGCGTGATGCCGCCGCCCAGCAGCACATGCGAGGGATTGAAGAAGTTCACGACGGCCGCCAGCATCTGCCCGACCAGGTGGCCGGCGTGCTGCAGGATGCGGTTGGCCGCGGCGTCGCCGGCACGGCTGGCCGTGCCCACGTCCTCGGCGGCCAGGCTGCCGCGCGCGGCCAGCGCCGCGGCCAGCACCGGGCTCTCGCCAGCTTCGGCCGCCTCGGTCGCCATGCGCACGATGGCCGGCCCTGCGGCCATGGCCTCCACGCAGCCGCGGTTGCCGCAGTGGCAGCGCGGGCCCTCGTGGTCCACGCTGATGTGGCCCACGTCGCCGGCCGAGCCCGTGGCGCCGCGGTACACGCTGCCATGGCAGACGATGCCGCAGCCGATGCCGGTGCCGATCTTGACGACGATGAAGTTGGGCAGCGCGCGCTTCAAGCGCCACAGCTCGCCCAGCGCCATGAGGTTCACGTCGTTGTCCACGAACACGGGCGCGCGGTAGTCGTCGCGCAAGAAGTCGCGGATGGAGAACTGGTCCCAGTCGGGCATCAGCGGCGGGCTCACGAGCTGGCCGGCCTCGAAGTTGACCGGGCCCGGCACGCCCACGCCGATGCCCAGCACCTGCTCGGCCTTGCCGCCGCTGCGTGCCAGCAGTTCGCGCATCAGCGCAGCAGCGCGTGCCAGCACCACGCCGGGGCCCTGGCGGCGCACGTCGATGTCCTCGCTGTGCTGGGCCAGCAGCGTGAGGTCGGGGCGCAGCACGGCCACGGTCAGGCTGGTCACGCCGATGTCCACGCCCAGCAGCAAGCCCAGGCCGTGGTGCAGCCGCAGCGTCTCGGCCGGGCGGCCGCCCCGGGAGGCCTGGGGGCCCGCCTCTTCCAGCAGGCCCTGGTCGATCAGGCCGGCGACGAGCGCCTTGCCCTTGCTGCTGGAGAAGCCCAGCGGCGCGGCCAGCGCATGGCGCGAACTGCCGGGCGACCAGAAGGCCGCGTCGAGCACGCGCATTTCGTCCGCAGTGGTGGCTTGCCAGGGCGTCACGCCGCTTGTCTCCTGCTGTCCTAAGGCAATGCGGCGGATGCTAGGGTCCCTGCTTTGGCTTCACAAGACCCAAGTTCAGCCAAATTTCAACCAAAGTCAGACCAGACAACGCGGCGCCGGGAAGTCGATCACGCACTTGATGATCTCGCGCATCTCGGTGATCAGCGGCCGTGCATCGTCGCGCCGCCATTGCACGGTGTAGGTCAGCGGCACCAGCGCACCGCCGCCGGACAGGATGGTCAGCACGCCGCGGGCCTGCAGCGCCTCGGCCCAACCCTGTGGCATGTAGGTGAAGCCCAGGCCCTCGGCCACCATGCCGACCACGGCGCCCCAGCTGTTGCAGCTGAGCCGGCGCTCGATGCTCAAGGCCTGGCGGCCCAGCCACTCGTCCAGCGTGCGCGTGGCGCCCGAGCCCACGGGCAGCGCGATCAGCAGTTGCTCGCGCACCAGCCGCTGCGGCTGGTCGGTGCCGGCGCGCGCGAGAAAGGCGGCACTGGCAACCCAGACGAAGCGCACCTGCGCGACCTGCTCGAAGGCCAGGCTGCTGCGCGAGGAGGGGCCGGCGATCACCACGCAGTCCAGCTCGCCATCGACGATGCGCTGCTCCAGCACCTGGCCGATGTCGGCATGCGGCTCCAGCTGCAGGGCCGGGTGCAGTTCGGCCACCTTCTGCACCAGCTTGGGCAGCCAGGTCAGCCCGCTCAGTTCGCCGAAGCCGATGCGGCAGCGCCCCTGCAGGCCCACGCTGCGGCCGGCCGACTGCTGCAGCTGCGCGGCGTCGTGCAGCAGCGCACGCACGCGCGGCAGCAGTTGCTCGCCCTGCGGCGTGAGCTCGGCCGCGCGGCCGCTGCGGTCGAACAGCAGGGTGCCCAGCGAGGCTTCCAATTCAGCGATGCGTTTGGACAACGAGGACACCGACAGGTGCACGCGCTCGGCCGCCACCGAAAAATTGAGGCAGGTGGCGGCCCAGTAGAAGGCTTCGAGTTGCTTGAGCGTCATGGCCTGATTTTCCAAAAAGCGAAATGACAGAACCGCTTTTTTTCGCTTTTCTTTGAACATGGCCCTGGGCACCATGGCCGCCCCATGCCCGCTTCCTCCCCCTCCTTGCCCCGGGCCTGCCGCCAGACGCTGTCCCTGGACGACTTCGAGCCACTGGCCCGGCGCCACCTGCCGCGGCCGATCTATGCCTACATCAGCGGCGCCGTGGAAGACAACCGCGCGCTGGCCGAGAACCGCCGTGCCTTCGCCGACCTGGCGTTCCGCCCGCGCGTGCTGGCCGGCGTGGCCCAGCGCGACCTGGGTTTCGAGCTGTTCGGCCGCCGCTACGCCGCGCCGATCGGCCTGGCGCCCATGGGCATCTCCGCGCTGTCGGCGTACCGCGGCGACGTGGTGCTGGCCAGTGCCGCGCAGGAGGCCAACGTGCCGGCCATCATGAGCGGCTCCTCGCTGATCCGGCTCGAAGAGGTCATGGCGGCCGCGCCGCAGACCTGGTTCCAGGCCTACCTGCCCGGCGAGATGGCGCAGATCGCCGGCCTGCTGGACCGCGTGCAGGCGGCCGGCGTGCAGACCCTGGTCATCACGGTGGACACGCCGGTGGCGGCCAACCGCGAGAACAACGTGCGCGCGGGCTTTTCCACGCCGCTCAAGCCCAGCCTGGCGCTGGCCTGGCAGGGCATCAGCCACCCGCGCTGGCTGCTGGGCACGTTTTTGAAGACGCTGCTGCGCCACGGCATGCCGCACTTCGAGAACAACTACGCCACGCGCGGCGCGCCCATCCTCTCGCCCAGCGTGCTGCGCGACTTCTCCGACCGCGCCCACCTGGCCTGGCCGCACCTGGCCGCCATCCGCCAGCGCTGGCCCGGCCAGCTCGTGGTCAAGGGCATCCTGACGCCCGAGGACGCCGTGCTGGCGCGCGAACACGGTGCCGACGGCCTGATCGTCTCCAACCACGGCGGCCGCCAGCTCGACGGCGCGGTGGCGCCGTTGCGCGTGCTGGCCGCCATCGTGCGCGCCGTGCCCGCCCTGCCCGTGATGCTGGACAGCGGCGTGCGCCGCGGCACGGATGCCGTCAAGGCGCTCGCCCTGGGTGCGCGCTGCGTGTTCGTGGGCCGGCCCTTCAACTACGCGGCCACGGTCGCCGGCCAGGCTGGCGTGGCCCACGGCATCGCGCTGCTGCGCGAGGAGATCTCGCGCGACATGGCCATGCTGGGCCTGACCCGGCTGGACCAGATCACCGCCGCCTGCATCCGGCCGGTCGCGGACCCGGCCGACTACTTTTCTTCCACCGAGAACCACCCATGAGCAAGATCCAGGGTTTCCACATCCATGCGCGGCCGGCACCGGCCGTCAGCGACGCGCTGCTCGCGCGCTACCGGGGCTTCCAGGTCGCCAACATCAGCGACGCGATGAGCCGCACCACGGGGACTTCGGCGCTCAAGCCCTTCCACCAGCGCAACGGCGGCTTCGCCGGCCGCGCGCTGACGGTGCGCACCCGGCCCGGCGACAACCTGCTCGTGCACCACGCCATCGACACCTGCGCGCCGGGCGACGTGCTCGTGGTGGACGCCGGCGGCGTGGGCCCCAACGCCATCATCGGCGAGATCATGCTGGCGCTGCTGATCGCGCGCGGCGCGGCCGGCATCGTGATCGACGGGCTGATCCGCGACAGCGACACCATCGCCCGACACAGCCTGCCGGTCTATGCGCGCGGCGTCTCGCACCGCGGCCCCTACAAGGACGGCCCGGGCGAGCTGCACGTGCCGGTCAGCATCGACGGCATGGTGGTGCGGCCCGGCGACATCGTGGTCGGCGATGGCGATGGCCTCCTGGCCGTGCCGCCCGAAGAGGCCGAAGACATCGCCGCCCGCGTGGAGGCCATCGAGCGCGTCGAGGCCGAGGCGCTGCAGGCCATCGCCGAAGGCCGGGCCGACCGCAGCTGGGTCATGCGCACGCTGCGCGAAAAGGGGGCGCTGTGAGCAGTACCAAGCGCGTCGTGCGCTTCGACTTCTGGCTGGACCCGGCCTTCGACCGCATCGTCTCGGCCGCGCCCGGCATCGCACTGCGCACCTGCCGGCGCGAGGGCGCCGACGACCAGGCCTGGGATGCGCTGGCTAGCGCCCAGGTGCTGCAGACCACGGCCGCCAAGGACGAACTGCCACGCCACTGGTTCGTGGGCGAGCCCCTGTTGGCGCGCTGCCCGCAGCTGCTGGCCGTGTCGACCAGCGGCTCGGGCTACGACACGGTGGACGTCGCGGCCTGCACGCGCGCCGGCGTGCTGGTGCTGAACCAGGCCGGCGGCAACGCCGATTCGGTCGCCGAGATGGCGCTCGGCCTGATGCTGGCGGTCCTGCGCCGCATCCCCGCATCGGACCGGCTGCTGCACGGCACGGCGCGCGGCTTCAGCCGCGAAGACCTCATGGGCCACGAACTGCGCGGCCGCACGCTGGGCGTGGTCGGCGTGGGCGAGGCTGGCCGCCGCGTCGCGGCGCTGGGCCGCGCCTTCGGCATGCAGGTGCTGGGCGTGGACCCGGCCCTGGACGCCACGCAGATGGCCGCCCGCGGCGCCGAGGCCGTGGCGCTGGACGAACTGCTGCGCCGCGCCGACATCGTCTCGTTGCACTGCCCGCGCGATGCCAGCACGCTGGGCCTGATGGATGTCGAGGCCTTCGCCGCGATGCGGCCCGGCAGCATCTTCGTGAGCACCGCGCGCGGCGGCATCCACGACGAAGCCGCCCTGCACGCCGCACTGGCCAGCGGCCACCTGGGCGGTGCCGGCCTGGACGTCTGGGACCAGGAGCCGCCGCCAGCCGAACACCCGCTGCTGCAATTGCCCAACGTGGTCGCCACCTTCCACACGGCCGGCGTCACGCACGAGGCGCGGCGCAACAACGCCACGCTGGCGGCCACGCAGATCGTGCAGTTGCTCGCCGACGGCCAGTTGCCCGCGCGCCTGGTCAACCCCGAGGTCTGGCCGCAGGCCAGCGCACGCATCGCGGCCGCACTCGGCCACTGAGTTCGAACAAGCCCGCCACGGGCACCACAACGGAGACATCCCATGAGCACACCCTGGACCCGCCGCGCGCTGTGCGCCGGCCTCGCCGCCACCGCCTTCGCCTTGCCTGCTGCGGCGCAGCCCGAGGCCCCCTACCCCGCCAAGCCCATCGAACTCATCGTGGCCTACGGCCCCGGCGGCGGCACCGACCTGGTGGCGCGCCTGCTGGCCCGCCACCTGGAGAAGCAGATCGGGGGCAACGTGGTGGTGCTGAACCGCCCGGGCGCGGGCGGTGGCATCGGCTTCGGCGAACTCGCGCGCGCCAAGCCCGACGGCTACACCATCGGCTTCATCAACACGCCCAACGTGCTGACCATCCCGATCGAGCGCAAGAGCGCCTTCCACTGGAGCCAGTACGACCTGCTGGGCAACCTCGTGGACGACCCGGGCGGCTTCGCCATCCACGACAGCAACGCCATCACCACGCTGGCCGGCCTGGCCGCGTTCGCCAAGGCCAACCCGGGCGCCGTGACCGTGGGCACCACCGGCACCGGCTCGGACGACCACCTGGCCATGCTGCTGTTCGAGCGCGCCACGGGCACCAAGCTCACCCACGTGCCCTACAAGGGTGCGGGCGAGGTGCGTGCCGCCGCCACGGGCCAGCAGATCGTCATCGGCGCCATCAACGTCGGCGAGGTGCTGGCCTACCAGAAGGGCGGCACGCCGATCCGGCTGCTGGGCCAGATGTCGGCCGCGCGCACGACGCTGGCGCCGCAGGTGCCGACCTTCAAGGAGCAGGGCATCGACATCGAGCTGGCCTCGCTGCGCGGCCTGGCCGCGCCCAAGGGTCTGCCCGAGGCCGTGCGCAAGAAGCTCGTCGACGCCGTGGCCGCCATCGCCGCCGACCCGGCCTTCAAGCAGCAGGCCGAGGCCATGTACGCACCGCTGCGCTATCTGGCGCCCACGGCCTACGCGGCCGAACTCGAACGCACCGAAGCGGGCTTCCGCAAGCTCTGGGGCGAGATGCCCTGGCAGGACAAGCCTTGAATTCCCTCCGCTCTACAGCCAACACCATGCACGCCCTCACCCGCCGCGGCTTCACGGCCCTCGCCCTCGCCCTGCCCCTGGTCGCCACCGCCCAGGGCGCACTGCCACCCGGCCCCATCACCATGATCGTGGGCTGGCCGGCCGGCGGCCCCTCCGACAACGTCGCGCGGCTCACGGCGGTGCGCATGGCCGAGGCCCTGGGCCAGTCCATCGTGATCGACAACCGCGGCGGCGCGGGCGGCAACATCGGCACCGACGCCGCAGCCCGCGCCCGGCCAGACGGCAGCACCATCATGCTGGCCACAGCCACCTCGCACGGCCTGAACTCGGCGCTGTACGCCAAGCTCAACCACGACCCGATCAAGGACTTCGCGCCGGTCGGCATGATCACCACCTCCCCCAGCGTGCTGCTGGTGCCGACGAACTCGCCGTTCCGCTCGGTCGCCGACCTGCTCAAGGCCGCCAAGGCCGAGCCCGGCAAGCTGAACTACGGCTCGGGCGGCATCGGCTCCAGCCAGCACCTGGCCGGTGCCAACTTCAAGCGCATCGCGGGCGTGGACGTCACGCACATCCCGTTCAAGGGAACGGCCCCGGCCATGACCGACCTGATGGCCGGCCGCGTGGACTTCGTGCTGACCACGGGCGCGATGTCCTTCATCCACTCCGGCAAGCTGCGTCCGCTGGCCGTGGCCGCGCGCCAGCGCCTGCCTGCGCTGCCCGACGTGCCGACCTTCGAGGAGGCCGGCGTCAAGGGCTTCTACACGGACTCGTGGTACGGCCTGGTCGCCCCCGCCGGCACGCCGCGCCCGGCGCTGGACAAGCTCAACGCCGCGCTCGCCACGGCCTTGCGCAACCCCGAGGTGCAGAAGCAGTTCCTCGACCAGGGATCGCTGCCGGTCCAGCCCATGGGCGTGGACTAATTCTGGAAGTTCGTCGTCGCCCAGATGCCGGCGGCGGCCGAGCAGGTGCGGATCTCGGGCGCGAAGGCGGAGTGAGGCCGCGGCCGCGATGAGGCGATGGCGCCGATACCATCGCGCATGAGCACGCACTACGAATCCCTGCCGCGGGCGCAGGACTACGAGGACGCCTTCGCGGTGCCGCCGCCCGATGCGCCCGGCCTGCGCGACATGTGGCCGCGCAAGCCGGGCTGGTGCATCCGCTCGGAATCCACCGCCGTGGCGACGGTCGCCGATGGCGCCACCGGCCCCGCCCCGGCGCGCGCGCTGGTGCCCGCGCAGTGGGGCCTGGTGCCGCATTGGGTCAAGTCGGCGTCCGACGGCAAGCTGCGCGCCACCAAGCTCGTCAACGCGCGAGCAGAGACCGCGGCCACGGCCCAGGCCTTCCGCGACGCCTGGCTGCAGGGCCAGCGCTGCATCGTGCCGATGGCGGCGTTCTTCGAAGACGACTGGCGCAACGGCAAGGCCGTCCCCACCCGCATCAGCCGCGTCGACGGCCAGCCCATGGGCGTCGCCGGCCTGTGGGCACTGTGGACCGGGCCCGACGGCGACACCCTCACCAGCTACACGCTGCTCACCGTCAACGCCGACAACCACGCCCTGCTGCGCCGCTACCAGCCGCAGGGCAGCGAGAAACGCATGCCGGTGATCCTCAACGAAGGCGCGTACGACGCCTGGTTGAACGCACGCGTCGACAAGGCCCACGTGTTCATGCGGCAGTACCCCGCCCCCTGGCTCAGGGCGAACCCACTGGAGCGCAAGGCCGAGAAGGTGCCCCCGCGGCTGTAGCACCGCCGGTCGGCGGCACCGGCCTGGCCAGGCCCGCGCGCGGTGGCCACCGGCTGACGACCCGCACCGCCTGGGCGACAGACGGGACCGGCGCACCGCACACGGTGCACAACCGGTCTTAGTCTGATCGTCGTGTGAACGAACCAGACGCCAAAAAACACGCCGTTTCATCACTTCCATGTTGTGTACCAAGGCATCGCCAGGCGGCGCATGCCGGGGGCACGGCTGCGGTCGCGAAGCCGGCGCCGGGGCAGCCATCGGCCGTCGGCGGCCGGCAGGCGCGAGGTTCCCGCACAGGCTTTCGAACCGATGCACTTGCGGGAGGCGCGACATGGCAAAGCGGTCGATGACATTGCGGATGCGGTTGATGCTGTACACCGGCGGCCTCGTGCTGCTGGGCCTGGGGGTGCAGGCCGCGGCCAACATCTGGATCGCCCGCAGCAACGCGCTGCAGACGCTGGCGTCGAGCGCGCGGGCGGTGGCACGCGCGCATGCCGAGAGCATTGCCCTGTGGGTGGACAACCGCCTGCAGGTGATGCGCGCCATGGCGCCCCTGCCCGGGACCACCGACCCCATGCTGGGGCTGCGCCAGGCGGCCGTGGCAGCGCGGCTGGACATCGCCTACATCGGCTTTCCCGACAAGCGCGCCCAGTTCTCGCGCGACGAGCCGCTGCCGGCCGGCTACGACCCGACCACCCGGCCCTGGTACCTGCAGGCCGTGGCCAGTGACGCCCCCATCATCACCCAGCCCTACCTGGACTCGGGCAACGGCAAGGCCGTGCTGACCGTGGCCATGGCCGTGCGCGAAGGCGGCAAAGTCACGGGCGTGGTGGCCGGCGACGTGTTCATGGACAGCGTGATCGCCAACGTGGCCTCGATCCGGCCCATGCCCAACACCCGCGGCTTCGTGCTCGATGCGCAGGGCCGGCTGGTGGTGCACGAGGACCTGAAGCTGATCGGCAAGCTGGCGACCGACATCGCCCCGCAGCTGACCGCCGAACGCGTGGCGCGCCTGGTGGCCGCTGCCGACCTGGAGCCGATGGACATCGCCGACCAGCACCGCCTGGTGCAGCTGGCGCAGATCCCGGGCACGCCCTGGATCCTGGCCGTCGCGCTGGACCGCGGCGAAGCGCTGGCCGCCATGGTGCGCATGGTGTGGACATCCTCCATCAGCAGCGTGCTCATCGCGGTGGTGGCCGTGCTGGTGATCGGCACGGTGCTGTCCGCCAGCCTGCGGCCGCTGCGTGCGCTGCAGCAGGCCATGGTCGATGTCAGTTCGGGTGAAGGCGATCTCACGCGCCGCCTGCCCGAGCGCGGCGCGCAGGAGCTGGCCGGCATCGCGGCAGGCTTCAACGGCTTCGTCGACAAGCTGCAGCACATGCTGCGCGAGATCCGCTCCAGCGCCGACCACATCAGCACCGCGAGCTCGGAGATCGCCACCGGCAACCAGGACCTCAGCCACCGCACCGAACAGACCGCGGGCAAGCTGCAGGCCTCCGCTTCGAGCATCGACACGCTGACGGCCGCGGTGCGCCAGTCGGCCGACTCCGCGCAGCACGCCGACCAGCTGGCCGGCAGCGCCGCGGCGGTGGCGCAGCGCGGCGGCAGCGTGGTGGGCGAACTGGTGTCCACCATGGACCAGATCCAGCACAGCAGCAGCCGCATCGCGGACATCATCGGCGTGATCGACGGCATCGCGTTCCAGACCAACATCCTGGCGCTCAATGCCGCCGTGGAGGCGGCCCGCGCGGGCGAGCAGGGCCGCGGCTTCGCGGTGGTGGCCAGCGAGGTGCGCAGCCTGGCGCAGCGCAGCAGCCAGGCGGCCCGCGAGATCAAGGAACTCATCGGCAGCAGCGTGGAGCGGGTCGGCGCTGGCAGCACACTGGTGCAGACCACCGGCACCACCATGCAGGACATCGTGGCCAGCGTGCAGCGCGTGAGCGACATCGTCGGCGAGATCAGCACCGCCGCACGCAGCCAGAGCCAGGAGATCGCCGAGGTCAACGGCACGGTCACGCAGCTCGACCAGATGACCCAGCAGAACGCCGCGCTGGTCGAACAGAGCACGGCCGCCGCGCAGAGCCTGCACGACCAGGCCGAGCGGCTGCGTCACGCGGTGGCGGCGTTCCGACTCGATTGATGCCATGTCCACCTACGCGCTGGATCCACGCACCACCATCCTGATCGGCGGCATCACGAGTGGCCTGATGGCCCTTGTGCTGTCGCTGCTGGCACGCGCCACACCGCTGCCCGTACCCGGGCTACGGACCTGGGTCGCAGGTGGCTGGCTGATCTTCAGCGCCATGGTGTTGCTGGGCCTGCGCGACTGGACCTCCAACCTGGCCACGGTGACGCTGGGCAACGGCGCGTTGATGCTGGCCTACATCGTGTGGCTGGCCGGTACGCACCGGCACTTGGGCCAGCGCATCCGCTGGGCACCATGGCTGCTGGCCTGGACGGTCGCCACCGCGCTGGTGAGCTGGTTCATCTTCGTCGAGCCGAGCTTTCGCGTGCGCACCGTGGTCGTGGCCGGCCTGTGCGCCTGCCTGAGCGCCCACCATGCGGTGGTGCTGCTGCGCAACCCGCGGGTCGAGCGCTTCGGCCGCTCCATCGGCGTCTCCCTGACCATCACCTGGTTGCTGATCCTGGCCGCCGTCTACGGCATCCGGGCCCTGCACGCCGCCTGGCTCCCGCAGGGCAGCACCGGCCTGCTCACGCAGGGCGTGGTGCAGATCGTCTACACGGGCAGCTTCACGATCTGCAACCTCATGCTCGTGATCGGCTACGCCACCACGGCCTCCGACCACGTGCGTGCACGCATCGAGGACCAAGCCATCCACGACCCGTTGACAGGCGGCCTGAACCGCCAGGCCCTGATGGACAGCCTGGAACGCGAGCGCGCCCACAGCGCGCGCACGGGCCAGCCCTTCAGCGTGGCCATGCTGGACGTGGACCACTTCAAGAAGATCAACGACAGCCACGGCCATCCCGTGGGCGACCGCGTGCTGGTGCACCTGTGCCGCCGCATGTCGGCCCTGGTGCGCCCCAACGACGTGGTGGCGCGTTACGGCGGCGAGGAGTTCGTGATCGTGATGCCGGAGACGACGCTGGCCGAAGCGCTGCAGGCCGGCCAGCGCCTGCTCACGCACGCGGTGCAGGTCGACGACCAGGCCCTGCCCGCCTTCACCGTCAGCATCGGCCTGGCGCAATGGTCCGCGGTCGACAACTCCGTGGAGACGGTGATCGCGCGCGCCGACGCCGCGCTCTACGCCGCCAAGGCCAACGGCCGCAACCGGGTCGAAGTCGGCGGCTCCGCGATCTCCGTGTAAACCCTCATCGCCAGGATCTGAAACCGGTTTCACAATCCGGCCCGTGAACTACCAATTCCAGTTCGACGCCGTCTTCGCCGCCTGGCCGCTGCTGCTCAAGGGCACGTGGATCACCGTGCAGCTCTCGCTCACGGCCACGGTGCTGGGCCTGCTCGTGGCCGTGCTGGGCGCCTGGGGCAAGACCAGCGGGCCGGCCTGGCTTCGGATCGTGATCCAGGCCTACATCGAGCTGATCCGCAACACGCCCTTCCTGGTCCAGCTGTTCTTCTTCTTTTTCGCGCTGCCCGTGTTCGGGCTGCGCTGGTCGCCCTACCAGGCCGCGCTGACGGCCATGGTCGTGAACCTGGGCGCCTACGCCACCGAGATCATCCGCGCCGGCATCGAGTCCATCCCCAAGGGCCAGATCGAGGCCGGCCGCGCGCTCAACCTCAAGGGCTGGGAGATCTTCCGCTTCGTGATCCTCAAGCCCGCGCTCAAGGCCATCTACCCCGCCCTGACCAGCCAGTTCATCCTGCTCATGCTGACCTCGGCCGTGGTCTCGGTGATCTCGGCGGATGACCTGACGTCGGTGGCCGCCACGCTGCAGTCGCAGACCTTCCGCAGCTTCGAGATCTACATCGTGGTGACCGCCATCTACCTGGGGCTGGCGCTGATGTTCGCCGGGCTGTTCAAGCTCGTGCACCGCCAGTTTCTCAACTACCCGGACAAGAGGTAAGCCAAGAAAATGCCCCCACGCTCATCGCTTCGCGTATCGCTGCCCCCCAAGGGGGCGCTTCAGTGCCTTCGGGCGGCCGGGCGGCACTGAAATGCGTACCTTCGGCTGGTCCGAATTCCTGTTCATCGTCGAGGCGGCGAAGTGGACGCTGGCGCTGTCCGCCATCGCCTTCGTCGGCGGTGTCGTCCTGGGCCTCTTGGTCGCGCTGGCGCGCACCAGCGAGCACCGCGGCGCGCAGTTCGCTGCCACAAGCTTCATCCAGGTCTTCCAGGGCACGCCGCTGCTGCTGCAGCTGTTCCTGATCTTCTTCGGTTTCCCGGTGCTGGGCCTGGACATCAACCCCTGGGTGGCGGCCGGCATCGCGCTCACGCTGAACACGGCCGCCTTCCTGGCCGAGATCTGGCGCGGCTGCATCCAGGCCGTGCCGGGCGGCCAGCGCGAAGCGTCGCTGGCATTGAACCTCTCCTATGTGGACCGCATGCGCTTCGTGATCCTGCCGCAGGCCTTCAAGATCGCGCTGCCGCCCACCGTGGGTTACCTGGTGCAGGTGATCAAGGGCACCTCGCTGGCGGCCATCATCGGCTTCGCCGAGGTCACGCGCGCGGGCCAGATCATCAACAACGCCACCTTCCAGCCGCTGCACGTGTTCACCACCGTGGCGGCCGTCTACTTCGTGATCTGCTGGCCGCTGTCGCTGCTGGCCGCGCGCATGGAGAAGCGCCGCGCTGCAGCGCTTGCCCGTTGATCCGCCTCTTCAACCCCGGAGACTCCGCATGACCACCACCCGCCGCACCGTCCTCGCGCTGGCCCTCGCCAGCACCATCGCCCTGCCCGCCATGGCCCAGACCGTGGCCGACCTCAAGAAGAAGGGCGAGATCACCATCGGCATGCTGGTGGACTTCCCGCCCTACGGCACGACCAACGCGCAGAACCAGCCCGACGGCTACGACGCCGATGTCGCCAAGCTCTTGGCCAAGGACCTGGGCGTGAAGGCCAACATCGTGCCCGTCACCGGCCCCAACCGCATCCCCTTCCTCTTGACCAACAAGGTCGACGTGCTGGTGGCCTCGCTGGCCATCACGCCCGAACGCGCCAAGCAGGTCGACTTCTCCACGCCCTACGCGGCCGCCACCATCGTGCTGTACGGCGCGACCAAGGTGCAGCTCAAGGAAGCCGCCGACCTCAAGGGCAAGCGTGTGGGCGTGGCCCGCGCCAGCACGCAGGACGTGGCGCTCACAGCCATCGCGCCCGAGGGCACCGAGATCCGCCGCTTCGACGACGACGCCTCGGCCATGCAGGCGCTGATGTCCGGCCAGGTCGACGCCATCGGCTGCTCGACCACGGTGGCCGCGCAGATCGCCAAGCGCGCACCGGCCGGCACCTACGAGAACAAGTTCAACCTGCGCCAGCAGGTCATGGGCGTGGCCATGCGGCCGGGCCAGGCCGAACTCAAGAAGACGCTGGACGAGTTCGTCGAGCGCAACAAGAAGAACGGCGAGCTGAACAAGCTGTACCAGAAGTGGCTGGGGACGGATTTCCCGGCGCTTTGAGCTGACTAGGGTGGTGCGGGACCGCGCCGACGGTGTACTCCACTCCGCGAATGTCCCCCGCCGAGGGCCGCAGGCGGCCCGCGGCTCCTCCTTTATTTCGCTGCGTGGAGCACACCATCGTCGCGGTCTGGCAGCGGCGCGTCGTATGAGCCAGTGCGACGCAACGTGTCCAGGGCCGAGGGCATCGGGTGGCCTCTGCAGCGAAGTAAAGGAGGAGCCGAAGGCGGGGGACATGAGCGGAAGAGGCCACCCGGTGGCCTCGGCCCACGCACCCCACACAAGCCTCTCGCCCCACCAACCAGACCACCCAACGTGAACACCAAGCAGCAACACACCCTCGGCGCCCCCATCATCGAGATGGCCGGCGTCAACAAGTGGTACGGCCAGTTCCAGGTGCTGACCGGCATCGACCTGTCGGTGCGCGCCGGCGAGCGCATCGTGGTCTGCGGCCCCTCGGGCTCGGGCAAGTCCACGCTGATCCGCTGCATCAACCGGCTCGAGACCGTGCAGCAGGGCAAGATCACCGTGGACGGCATCGAGCTGACCGCGGGCGGCAAGAACGTAGACCGCGTGCGGGCCGAGGTCGGCATGGTGTTCCAGCAGTTCAACCTGTTCCCGCACCTGACCATCCTGGAGAACTGCACGCTGGCGCCGATGCGCTCGCGCGGCATGACGCAAGCCCAGGCCGAAGAGGTGGCCATGCAGTACCTCACGCGCGTGCGCATCCCCGAGCAGGCGAAGAAGTACCCGGCCCAGCTCTCGGGCGGCCAGCAGCAGCGCGTGGCCATCGCGCGTGCGCTGTGCATGGCGCCCAAGATCATGCTGTTCGACGAGCCGACCTCTGCCCTCGATCCCGAGATGGTCAAGGAGGTGCTGGACACCATGATCACGCTGGCCGAAGACGGCATGACCATGCTGTGCGTCACGCACGAGATGGGCTTCGCACGCAGCGTGGCCGACCGCGTGATCTTCATGGCCGAAGGCAAGATCGTCGAACAGGGCGCGCCCGCCGCATTCTTCGACAATCCCCAGCACGAAAAGACCCGCCAGTTCCTCGGGCAGATCCTATGACCACTCCCACCGCCTTCGACGTCGCCGTGTTCGGCGAAGCCATGATGCTGCTGGTCGCCGACCAGCCCGGCCCACTGGAGGACTGCACGGGCTTCCTGAAGCGCACGGCCGGTGCCGAGACCAATTTCGCCATCGGCCTGGCGCGCCTGGGCTTCCAGGTCGGCTGGGCCAGCCGCCTGGGCACCGACAGCATGGGCCGCTACCTGCTGCGCAGCATGCAGGCCGAGGGCATCGACTGCGGCCACGTGGTCTGCGACGCGGCGCAGAAAACGGGCTTCCAGTTCAAGGGCCGCGTGACGGATGGCAGCGACCCGCCGGTCGAGTACCACCGCAAGGGCTCGGCCGCGAGCCAGATGACGCCCGCCGACATCGACGAGGCCTGGCTGCGCAGCGCGCGCCACCTGCATGCCACGGGCGTGTTCCCGGCGATCTCGGCCAGCACGCTGCCCACAGCCGTGCGCAGCATGGAGATCGCGCGCGCCGCCGGCCGCACGATTTCATTCGACACCAACCTGCGGCCCACGCTGTGGCCGAGCCGCGACGCCATGGTGCAAGCCATCAACGGCCTCGCCGCGCGCGCCGACTGGGTGCTGCCCGGCATCGAGGAAGGCGAGATCCTGACCGGCGAGACCGCGCCCGAACGCGTGGCCGCCTTCTACCGCGCCCAGGGTGCCCGGCTCGTCGTCGTCAAGCTCGGCGCCGACGGCGCCTACTACGACAGCGATGTCGCGGGCACCGGTCGTGTGCCGGGCTTCGCGGTGGAGAAGGTCGTCGACACCGTGGGCGCGGGCGACGGCTTCGCGGCCGGTGTGGTCAGCGCCCTGCTCGAAGGCCTGAGCGTGCCCGAAGCCGTGCGCCGCGGCGCGTGGATCGGGGCGCGCTGCGTGCAGGTGATCGGCGACACCGAGGGCTTGCCCACGCGCGCGCAGCTGCAGGAGGCCGCGCTGTGAACGTCGTCGTCTTCGGCAACCTGCCGCCCGACCAGCTGGCACGGCTGCAGGCCCAGCACCAGGTCACCGTCGCCAACCCCAAGGCCGACCCGGCCGCTTTCGAGGCTGCGCTGCCGCAGGCCGAGGGCCTGATCGGTGCGAGCTACCCCATCACGCCGGCGCTGCTGGACCAAGCGCCGCGTCTGCGCGTGGTCTCCAGTGTCTCGGTCGGCGTGGACAACTACCCGCTGGCCGCCTTGCACCAGCGCGGCATCACGCTGTGCCACACACCCGGCGTGCTCGACGAGACCGTGGCCGACACCGTTTTCGGCCTGCTCATGGCCACCAGCCGGCGCATGGTCGAACTGGCCAACCTGGTGCGCGAGGGCCGTTGGACCAGGAGCGTGGGTGAGGAGCTGTACGGCTGGGACGTGCACCACAAGACGCTGGGCCTCTTGGGCTTCGGCCGCATCGGCCAAGCCATCGCACGCCGTGCCGCGCTGGGCTTCAACATGCAGGTGCTCTACCACGCACGCCGGCCGGTCGACCTGGCCGTGCAAGCGCCCGAACTCGTGGGCAAGGCCACGCACACGCCGCTGGCCGAACTGCTGCCGCGCGCCGACTTCGTGGTCGCCATGCTGCCGTTGTCGGACACCACGCGCGGCATGCTCAACGCCGAGCTGTTCGCGCAGATGAAGCCCGGCAGCATCTTCGTCAACGGCGGCCGTGGCGCCACCGTGGACGAGGCCGCGCTGCTGCACGCGCTGGACCATGGCCCGCTGCGTGCGGCGGGGCTGGACGTGTTCGCCAAGGAGCCGCTGCCGGCCGACTCGCCGCTGCGCACGCACCCGCGTGTGACGCCTTTGCCGCACATCGGCTCGGCCACGGCCGAGACCCGCCATGCCATGGCCGCGCTGGCCGTGACCAACCTGCTGCAGGTGCTGGCCGGCGAGCAGCCCACGGCAGCCTACGACACCAGCGCGGCATGAGCGCTGCCCGTCCGACCATCTCGGACGTGGCCGCCACCGCCGGCGTCTCCAAGGCCACGGTCTCGCGCTTCTTCAACCACCGCGAGCGCCTGCTGAGCCCGGACATCGCCGCGCGCGTGCAGGCCGCCATCGACCAGCTCGGCTACGCGCCCAGCCCCGTGGCCCAGGCGCTGAGCCGTGGCCGCTCGCGCCTGATCGGCCTGGTCGTGGCCGACATCGCGAACCCCTACTCCGTGGCCGTGCTGCGCGGCGCCGAGCGCGCCTGCCGCGAGGCCGGCTACCTGGTCATGCTGTTCAACCTGGGCAACGAGCCGGGCCGCGAACGCGAGGCCATCGAGGCGCTGGCCGGCTACCAGGTCGATGGCTTCATCCTCAACACGCTGGGCCGCGGCCACAGCGTGCCCGATGCCGTGGCCGCCCAGGGCAAGCCGGTGGTGCTGATCGACCGGCGCCATGCCGGCATGCAGACCGACTTCGTGGCACTGGACAACGCCGGCGCCATGGCCCAGCTGTGCGGCCACTTGCAGGCCGGCAACTGGCAGGAGCTGCTCTACGTGACCGAGCCCGTGGCCGGTGTCAGCACGCGGCGCGAGCGCACGGCCGCCTTCGGCAGCTGCCTGCAGGCCCCCATGGCGGGCACCGTGTTCGAAAGCGCCGAGGGCGACGAGGCCGCGCTCGTGGCGGCCCTGGTCGCGCTGCGCCAGCGCGCCGGCAGGAAGCGTCGCCCGGCCGTGGTGGCGGGTAACGCCGTGGTCACGCTGCGCGTGGCCCATGCCGTGCGCCAGTTGGGCTGGCAGTTCGGCAGCGAGCTGGGCTTCGCGGGCTTCGACGATCCGGACTGGGCTTCGCTGATCGGGCCCGGCCTGACCTGCATCGCCCAGCCGACCGACGCCATCGGCGAAGGCGCGGCGCATTGCCTGATCGAGCGGCTGCAGGGCCACACCGGCCCGGCGCGGCGGGTGTTGCTTGAGGGACAGCTGGTGGTGCGCGGATCGTCCGCGCCGGGGTAAAGCCGCGCTAGCATGCCGCGCCATTCCAACACCGGAGACATGCGCATGACCGCCACCCTCGCCAACCACCAGGTCCGCCTGGCCAAACGCCCCGAAACCACCGCCACGCGCGAGCACTGGAACTTCACGACCGAACCCGTGGCCGAGCCGGACCAGGGGGGCGTGCTGGTGCAGACGCTCTCGCTGTCGCTGGACCCGGCCATGCGCGGCTGGCTCAACGACGCGAAAAGCTATATCCCGCCGGTGGCCATCGGCGAGGTCATGCGCGCCGGCGGCGTCGGCCGCGTGATCGCCTCGCAGAACCCGGCCTTCGCGGTCGGCGACACGGTCTACGGCACGCTGGGCGTGCAGGAGTACGCGCTGATCCCGCAAGACGCCCTCCAGCGCGCCGGCCTCGTCAAGATCGACCTGCGCCTGGGCACCGTGGGCCAGTGGCTCAACGTACTGGGCATGCCGGGCATGACGGGCTACTTCGGCCTGCTGGACATCGGCCAGCCGCAGCCCGGCCAGACCGTGGTGGTCTCCGCCGCGGCCGGCGCGGTCGGCCAGACCGTGGGGCAGCTGGCGAAGATCAAGGGCTGCCGCGCGGTCGGCATCGCGGGCGGCCCCGCCAAGTGCGACTGGGTGGTGAAGGAGCTCGGCTTCGACGCCTGCATCGACTACAAGGCCGGGCCCGGCGCCGTGCGCGAAGGCCTCAAGCAGCACTGTCCGAACGGCGTGGACGTGTACTTCGACAACGTGGGCGGCGACATCCTCGACCAGGTGCTGGCCAAACTCGCGCGCAAGGCCCGCGTGATCGTCTGCGGCGCCATCAGCCAGTACAACAACGCGAACAGCATGCCGGGTGCCGGCCCGCGCAACTACCTGAGCCTGCTCGTCAACCGCGCGCGCATGGAGGGCATGGTGGTGTTCGACTACGCCGACCGCTTCCCGCAGGCGGTTGCCGAACTGGCCGGCTACCTCAAGGACGGCCGCATGCAGAGCAAGGAAGACGTGGTGCAGGGCCTGGACCAGTTCCCCGAGACGCTCAACAAGCTGTTCGCGGGCGGCAACTTCGGCAAGCTGGTGCTGCAGGTCGCGGCGGAATGAACCCGGCAACCATGCGAATTTTTCGCATGCAACGTTGCTGATGCTGTGATGGACGGCAATGCAGGCGAATCCTAGGATGCGCCCATTGCCCACCCTGGAGTTGCCGCCATGACCATCACCCGCCGCCTGTCCCTGCTGGCCTGCACGTTCGGCCTGCTGGCCGCCGCCCTGCCGGCGGCCGCCCAGGGCAAGTACCCCGACCACCCCGTCAAGCTCATGGTGGCGCTGCCGGCCGGCGGTGGCGTGGACATGATCGCGCGCCTGGTCGGCCAGAAGCTGGCTGCGCTGAACGGCCAGCCCTACGTGGTGGACAACCGGGCCGGCGCCTCGGGCCGCATCGGCCTGCCGCTGGTGGCCAAGGCCGCCCCCGACGGCTACACGCTGATGGCCTCGCCGGCCTCGTTCCTGACGACCAACAAGCACATCTTCAAGGAGATGCCCTACGACGCCGAGGCCGACTTCGCGCCCATCACCAAGCTGGCCAACCAGGCCATGGTGCTGGTGGTCAAGGACCGGCAGAAGTTCGCCAACGCAGGGGCAGTGCTGGCCGCGGCCCGGGCCAAACCCGAGGCCGTGAACTACGCTTCGTCGGGCGACGGCAGCCCGCAGCACCTGGCCGCGCTGATGTTCGAGACGCGCATGAAGGTGCGCATGGTGCACATCCCCTACAAGGGCGGCGCGCTGGCCATCAACGACCTCTTGGGCGGCAACGTGGACATGCTGTTCGCACCGCTGCCCGAGGCCCTGCCCCACATCAAGGCCGGCAAGCTCACGGCGCTGGCCATCATGAGCGAGCAGCGCTCCCCCCTGATCGCCGACGTGCCCACCATGCGCGAGGCCGGCATCGACAACATGGTGTTCCAGACCTGGATCGGCATGCTGGCCCCGGCCCGCACGCCGCGCCCGCTGATCGAGCAGCTGAACCAGCAGATCCACGGCATCCTGGCCAACGAGGAGGTCAAGGCCCAGCTGCGCGAGGCCGGCATGGACGTGGCGCCGACCACGCCCGAACAGTTCGCCAGGACCATCTCGGACGAAAGCCGGCTGCACGCCGAACTGGTGAAGGCGTCGGGGCTGGTACCGCAGTAACAGCCCGCACCACGATGCGCCGAGCAACACAGTTGCGGCCTGCATCAGCAGTTTGTGCGCCCTCACTCAAACCGTCGACGCCGCATGCCTTGCGCGTTCGGCAAAGGTCCCCCCTAGGAATGGGTTGTCGCATGTTGTCGGGTGAGGCTGCTTTGCTGGAGGCCAACAAAGCGAGCGGCATCGCAAAACCTTGTCAGGTGCCCTGGAACTGGCGACTTCCGCTTGTGTTTTTCAAGCGAGAGCGCCAGCGTCAACGAGCACCGAGGCGCCGGTGATCAGGCTGGCGGCAGGACTTGCAAGAAATGCGACGGCGTTGGCGATTTCCTTTGGTTCACCAAAGCGTCCCAGTGAAGTCATTCCTTTCTGGAACTCTGCCGCCGGGCCGCTCGCGGGATTCGCATCCGTATCCGTAGCACCCGGGTGAACGATATTCACGGTAATTCCCTGGGGACCAAGTTCACGTGACAGCCCGCGCGTGAATGCCACCAGCGCGGCCTTGGTCATGGCGTAGGCAGTGAGGCCAGGGAACGGCACACGCTCGGCCAAGCCAGACCCAATCGAAACGATGCGGCCGCCTGCCTTGAGGTGCGGAATCACGGCCCTTGCGAACAGAACAGGTGCGCGCACGTTCGTATCCATCAAAGCCTGGTACTCATTCAAGTCGAGGTCGGCAATCTTTCCGTTGTGGCCGATTGCCGCGCTGTTAACGAGAATATCAATGCCTCCCAGATGCCCAGCAGCTTCGCGAACTGCACGTGCGATTGCTTCCGGATCCGTATTGTCGGCTTGAATGGAAAAGGCACGGCGGCCCAGCCCTTCGATCACCTTGATGACCAATTGGGCCTTGTCGGGGGAGTTACGGTATGTGAAAGCGACATCTGCGCCATTTTGTGCGAGCGCCTGCGCGATGGCGGCGCCGATGCCGCGAGAGCCTCCGGTGACGAGAGCAAATTTTCCGTTGAGATTGATCATATCCGTCCTCAGGTTCGGCAATTCGGGGGAATTGCTCCAGGCGATCCCCGGCCACTAAAAAATCCAGTCCCGCACCCGTACATCACAGGTACCCGGTGTGAAAATCCGCGCCAGGCGACACCGAACTTCAGCATCCAAACTGCGCTCGACATGCGGCCATTCGAACAGGGCATATTTTTCAAGGACTTCGTCGGGAATATGCAGCCGGGCCCGTTTGGCACGACGATTCACATCGCATGAAAACCGTCGACATGCGAGCGCGAAGATCGACCCCAGTATCTTCGGACAGCTGACGAAACGCACTGTCTGATCCTGCCATGTCCAGACTGAAATTGTCTTCGGCGTGCGCTGTACGCACCCAGACAGCACGCCGAACGCAATGTGCGCGCGTGGTTGGTGCACTCGAAACCGGAGGAATGGTCAATATCCGACTTGTTCGTGCAAAGTCAGACAGTGCATGTCAGCGCGGTCATTGGCACCATTCCATGGGCACCGACGGTCGGTTCCCCGGTGCGAGGGCAGGCCTGGGATGGCGCGCGACCAGGTCTTTCCAGCCAATTGCATCGCGCCCGCCTGACCAAGGAACATGGAATGACCAAATCCGGCCTCACGGCACTTCTCCGCCCCGAAGACAGCATCGTTGTGCTGATCGACCACCAGCCATTTCAGTTCGCGAATCTGCACAGCCATGAACCAACGATGATCGTGAACAACGTCATCGGTCTGGCCAAGGGCGCAAAGGCATTCGACGTCCCGACGATTCTCACGACCGTATTGGAAGAGCGGGGAGGCTATTTGCACAAAGGGCTCCAAGATGTGTACCCGGATCAGAAGCCCATCAACCGGACGTTCATCAATACCTGGGAAGACCCCGCGGTCACAGACATTGTTCAGAAATCCGGGCGCAAGCAACTCATCCTTGCTGCGCTCTGGAGTGAGGTGTGCCTTGCCATGCCGGCAATCCAGGCGCTAGGCGAGGGCTATGAAGTTTTCGTCGTGACCGATGCATCCGGCGGCGTGTCCGCCGAGTCGCACGACATGGCCATTCGGCGGCTCGTCCAAGCGGGCGCGGTGCCCATGACGTGGTTGGCGGTGCTGTGCGAATGGCAACGCGACTGGGCCCGGGAAGTCACTGCGCAAGCGCTGTCTCAAGTGCTGCTGGAGCACGGCGGCAGCAGCGGCATCGCACTGGCATGGGAAATTCAACTCCTCAACTCGGCCGGGAAAACCGTCGCCAAGGGGGTCTGACGAAGCCCCACGACGGAAGACCCCAGGCCCTTGCTTGGGTGTCTGGAGGCCGGCTGATGTCTTCCCTGCCGCGCAACGCCGAATAGAGAAATTTTTACGAGGCGCGGTCCTTACGCCATGATGACGGCGTGACACCGGTAATCTTCTTGAATATCCGCGCGAAATGCACGGCATCGGCAAAACCCGTGGCCTCCGCGATGTCCTCGAGCGACATCGTTCTGAAAAGCAATAGCGCTTGGGCTTGCTGAATTCTCGTTTGCAGTTGCCACTGGTATGGCGCCAATCCAGTCGTCGCCTTGAAGGCGCGACTGTAGTACGACGGGGATAAACCCGCAAGCGAGGCCAAGGTGGCCAGTTCAACGCGATGCGGCATATTCGCTTCCAGAAACGAAATGGCGTCTCTCAACTGAAGCGGCGACAGCTTCGATTCTCGCTTGGGTGCGTGCTTGGCCCGGCTGAGCAGCCGTGTCGCCAGGGCCGTGACCAGGGCATCGCCGTAAAGTTGCACAGAGGGGTCGGGATCCTCTACGACATCGGACAGCAATTTCATCACCGTCGCGAGTCGCTCGTCGGTGAAACGAAGTACTGGACCGTCGGTCAGATTTCCGCCGGACGGCAAATGACACTGCTCGCGCAGCTTGCTGACGTCGAAACACAGCCTGACATCTCTGGCGAATCGAATGTCGCCACTGTATCCCCAGATGCTCATTCCTGCAGGAACGAAGTTGAGCTGCAGAGGTTTGTAGTCGACAGGACAGGGAACGCCTCGATCCAGTCGAGGTTCCGAACGATGGGCACCGACCTCTTCGAGAATCAACCCTAGCCGGGATTCCTCGTGATGGGGAACTTCATACATCACCCTGCCTGAACAAATGAATTTTGCGTGAATGACTGTCGCGCCATGCCATGTTCTCGATGCGCTGCTCAAATTCAGAACATTTTCCGGTAGATCTACAGAGGTCTGCATTGTGGATGAACTGTTCGGTCAGGAATGTCGAATGAGCCGAGACGACGGACTGGGTGAATGGTCGGGCTGGCCGAACCAGGCGAAAGACATGTTCCAGATCTCTCATGGGTTCTGCCGCCTGCGCGGGTCGGTGCTTGGACCGCGGCACCGGCCATGTTCTTTCGCACTTCATCCATTGTGACGTGGCCCGCGGAATGACGCAGAAGGCTGGTACGCATGCACTGTGCCAACCCCTCCATATCACCCATCGGACGCTCTGAAGCATGCCCAGGCACTGCGCTGGAATGGGCGAAAACCGACTGTACTGGGCAAATGCAGACAGTGACTTGTTCCTGGTTCCCAGGAAGAATTTTGGGAAGCGACGTTGGCCGTCGGGACTTGGAACGCACGTTCGGGCGGCAACCGGCGTCTGCCCGCCCTATGGACGCGCTCCGACTTAGCTGATGCCCATTATTCAAGAGGTGGAACGATGACTGTCCCCAATCAATACGATTCGAATCCGGCTGACCGCCGCAACTTTATCGCCGCGGGTGCCGCTGGCGCTGCAGCCGTGGTTTTGGGTGATCATGCCGAGGCTGCACCCGCTGCCAGCAGCACCGCTGCCACGCGGATCGTCGCGGAGTTTTTACAGAACACGGCGCCGGAGAAGATTGAAGCAGCGACAAACCGCCTCGTGGCGGAAGACGCCACCTATATCTCGCTCAACTTCGACAATCCAGAATTGAAGAAGGTCCTGCCGTGGACTGGCACGCAGAAGGGACGTCAGGCCTACATCACCACGTTCACTGGCGTGGCCAAGCTCTGGACGATCGAGGACTTCAAAATCTTTGATCTATTCGGCGCTGGCGAGAACGTCGCGGTATTCGGCTCGTTCACCTACCGCTCCAACGCGCGGGGAAAGTCGTTCACGTCGCCGTTCTCGGTCCATGCAAAGGTCAAGAACGGCAAGATCGTCTACTTCCTCTTCATGGAAGACACGTTTGCCTCTTCGCGCTCCTTCAGTTCGGGCGGCACGTGGACCATCAAGACCGACGCCAACGGCCCGGAATTCCAAGTCTGAGGCGTGCCACGGCGCCATAGCCACTTCGCCCGCCCCGGTGGCATGCGCGGCTTGAAATCCGCCCGGCCGCCCCGCAGCTGAATCCATGACCACGCCGCTGCACCTCGTCTGCCCGCACTGCCACACCACCAACCGCGTCGCCTTGGCCGACCTGGCCAAGGCGCCGGACTGCGGCAAGTGCCACCAGCCGCTGTTCACCGGCCATTCGGTGGCGCTGGACGGCGCCAGCTTCGACCGCCACATCGGCCGCAGCGACATCCCGGTGCTGGTGGACTTCTGGGCGCCCTGGTGCGGGCCCTGCCGGCAGATGGCGCCGGCCTTCGAGCAGGCCGCCGCCCAGCTGCAGCCGCATGTGCAACTGGCCAAGCTGGACACCGAAGCCGAACAGGCGCTGGGCGCGCGCTTCAACATCCGCAGCATCCCGACGCTGGCGCTGTTCCGCGGCGGCCGCGAGATCGCGCGCCAGGCCGGCGCGATGGGCGCGGCCGACATCGTGCGCTGGACGCAGGCGCAGCTGGCCCGCGTAGGCTGACGTTCAGCGCTTCTGCAGTGTGAGCCCGATCAGCCGCGACACCACGGCCGCCAGGTAGATCACGCCCGCGAACATCTCCAGGCTGGCCATGGCGCGGGCCACGGGCCGCACCGGGATCACGTCACCGATGCCGGTGGACGACAGCAGCGCGAAGCTCAGGAACAGCAGCTCCGTCCAGCTGCGCGGCGCCTGCGCATCGACGGCCGCCAGGAAGCTTGCGGGTTGCAGCGCCTGCAGCACCACGAACACATGGGCGAAGGCCCAGGCCAGCAGCGTGAAGGTGGCGCCCGCGGCGAACAGTTCGTCGGTGGTGGCGCGCAGGTCGCCCAGCATGTAGGCGATCAGGCTGCCCGCGGCGTAGAAATAGAACACCGCCTCCAGTGCCGCCGACCAGGGCAGCAGCCAGTGCATGTCGAAGGCCGCCTGCAGCACCAGCAGCGCAATGGCCGGCAGCGCGATGCCCACGCTGAGCCAGGTCAGCCCCGGCGTGCTGCGCACCATGTGCGTGGTGACGATCAGCACGAGGATGCCGAGCGTGCCCAGCGCCAGCGGGCCAGCCCGTGTGCCTTCCAGCAGCGGATAGAGCACAAGGCCGGCCAGCTGCACGAGCAGCAGGATGGCGGAGGGGTGGCGCCGGGTCAGGGCAAGGAATCGCAGGGGCCGCATGCGCCGCATTCTCGGCGCAGCACATGGCTCAGGCCTGGGCCGGCCGCGGCCCGTACCGCCAGACCAGCAGCGCCCCCAGCGTGACCGAGCCCAGCGCGAACAGCGGCCCGCCGTGCGCGCCCACATGGTCGACCAGCAGGCCGCCGCCGATGGCGCCACTGGCGATCGCGACCTGGAAGGCCGCGACCAGCAGCCCGCCCGCACCTTCGGCCTGGTCGGGCGCAGCACGCACGATCCAGGTCTGGAAGCCCACCGGGAACGCGCCGAAGGCGAAACCCCAGAGCACCACGGCCACGGCCGTGACGGCCACCGAGGAGGCGCCCAGCAGCAGCACGCCGGCCAGCAGCGCGACCAGGCTGCCGCCGGCCACGATGGCGCGGCGCTCGCTGCGCTCGGCGATGGCGCCGCCGACCAGGTTGCCGAAGAAGCCGCCGATGCCGTAGCCCAGCAGCACGCCCGTGATGGCGCCGACCGACAGGTGCGTCACGTTCTCCATGAGCGGGCGGATGTAGGTGAAGCCCGCGAAATGGCCCGAGATCACGAGCAGCACGGCCAGCAGCGCCACGCGCACGTCGGGCCGCGTGAGCAGCTCGGCCAGCACGCGCAGGTCGGGCCGGTCGCGTGGCGGCAGTGGGGGCAGCGTGGCGAGCTGGAACACCAGCGTCACGAGGCTCACGCCGCCGGCGGCCCAGAAGGCGCTGCGCCAGCCCCATTGCTCGCCCATCCAGGCGCCGATGGGCGCGGCGCAGACCGTGGCCACCGACACGCCGGTCAGGATCAGCGCCATGGCACGCGCAAAACGGTCGGTCGGCACCAGCCGCAGCGCCAATGCGCCCGACATCGACCAGAAGCCGCCCAGCGCCACGCCCAGCAGCACGCGCGCCACCAGCAGCGCCGGCAGGCTGGTGGCGGCCACGGCCAGGCCGTTGGACAGCACCAGCAGCACGGTGAGCGCCAGCATCACGGCGCGGCGGTCCAGGTTGCGCGTGAGCAGCGGCAGGCTGGGCGCGGCCACAGCCGCGACCAGGGCGGTGGCCGTCACGGTCTGGCCGGCCGTGCCCTCGCTGACGTGCAGGTCGGCCGCCATGGCCGTGAGCAGGCTGGCCGGCAGGAACTCGGCCGTGACCAGGCCGAACACGCCCAGCGCCAGCGCGGCGACGGCCGGCCAATGGGCCTGGGTGGGCGCCGGCGGTGCGCCGGCAGTAGAGGAACAGGTGGTGCAGGCAGCGGAAGACACAGGGTAAACACCAGGTTGGACAAGCAGAGCGCGGAGCTTAGGCCTAAGATTCCGGCGTTTGAATGCCGGAAAAGCCGAAATGCTTGACGAATCCTCCAGAACCACTGCCGAAACCATCCAGGAGCCGCCCTCCATCGCACCCGATCGGCGCGACACGCTCACGCGCATCCTGCTGGGCCTGCGGCTGGATGGCGTGGAATACGGCCGCTGCCTGGTGCGCGCGCCCTGGGCGCTGCGCTTTCCGGCCCAGCGCGACGCGCGCTTTCACTTCGTCGCCAGCGGCGGCGCCTGGCTGCGCCTGCCAGGCAGCGACTGGCTGCGACTGGACCCCGGCGACGCCGTGCTGCTGCCGCGCGGCAGCGCGCACGAGCTGGCCAGCGCGCCCGACCTGCCGGCCACCGACATCGCGGCGCTCGCGCGCGTACCGGTGTCCGAGCAGGTCTACCTCGTGCGCGATGGCGCGCCGGACGCGGGCGACGCACCTTCCGACCTGCTGTTCTGCGGCAGCATGCGCTTCAACCTGGACCCGCTGCACCCGCTCATGGCGCTGATGCCGGACCTCATGCGCGCGGGCGAACTCGCGCTGCGCGACCCCGGCGTGCCGGCCCTGCTCGACGCCATGGAGCGCGAGGTGGCGCTGGACCGCATCGGCAGCTGCGGCATCCTCGCGCGGCTGGCCGACGTGCTGGCCGCCAGCATCATCCGCGCCTGGGTGGAATGCGCCTGCAACGACGCCACGGGCTGGCTGGCGGCCGTGCACTGCCCCGGCATCGGCAAGGTGCTGGCCGCCATCCACGCCGAGCCCGAGCGCGACTGGAGCGTGCCCGCGCTGGCCGAACTCATGGGCGCCTCGCGCTCGCGCTTCGCCGAGGCCTTCACCAAGACCGTGGGCGAGAGCCCGGCGCGCTACGTGGCCAAGGTCAAGATGTTCCAGGCCAGGCACTGGATCGCGCAGGAGGGCATGCGCGTGGCCGTGGCCGCCAGCCGGCTCGGCTACGACTCCGAGGCCTCGTTCAGCCGCGCTTTCAAGCGCGTGATCGGGCAGCCGCCGAGTGCGGTGCGCGGGTAGGGGCCTGCGCCTGTCGCGCAGGTGATCGCAGGCGCCGGACAGCCTGCGGATGATCCGCGCGCAGTCGCCGGGGCCGCAGGTCCGTCGGCGCCCTACAGCAGCGACAGGGAGACAGCATGGATTTCGACGACGTGGTGCAGCAGCGCCGCAGCATCCGCGGCTACCGCGACAAACCGGTGCCCAAGGCCTTGATCCGCGAGGTGCTCGCGCTCGCCATGCGCGCGCCGACCTCGCTCAACACCCAGCCCTGGAACTTCCACGTGGTCACGGGCGCGGTGCTGGACCGCATCCGCGCCGGCAACGTGGAGCGGAACCTGGCCGGCATTCCGCACTCGCGCGAATTCCGGCTCGGGCCGGACTACGCGAGCGTGCACCGCGAACGCCAGATCGGCATCGCCAAGCAGCTGTTCGCGGCCATGGGCATCGCACGCGAGGACAAGGCCGCGCGGCAAGACTGGGTGCTGCGCGGCTTCCGCCAGTTCGGCGCACCGGTGTCCATCGTCGTGACCTACGACCGCGCCATCCACGGCAGCGACATCGCGCCCTTCGACTGCGGCGGCGTGGTCAACGCCATCGTCAACGCGGCCTGGTCGCGCGGACTGGGCTGCGTGATCAACAGCCAGGGCATCATGCAGTCGCCCGTGGTGCGGGCCGAGGCCGGCATCCCCGACGACCAGGTGATCCAGACCTGCATCGCGATGGGCTGGCCCGACGACAGCTTCCCGGCCAACGCCGTGGTGTCGCAGCGCAAGTCGGTGGACGAAGCAGCGCGCTTCGTGGGCTTCGAGGACTGACCGGCCCAGAACCTGTGCGGTGATCCGAACGCCCGACGCCGGCGTACAGCGGTGTCCAGAGCATTCCCCGCACGAGGTCTCTTGCGCCGCACACCCTCCCTGTACCGCACGCTGGCGCTGCTGATCGCCGCCCTCGCCGCCCTGCCGCTGCTGGGCGGCTGCTCTGCCACCGGCACGCTCAACGCGCTGTCGGCGCGCGGCAGCTACACGCTGCAAGCCGGCGTGGCCTATGGCGACGCGCCGCGCCAGCGGCTCGACATCTACACGCCCACGGCCGCACCGCCGGCCGCGGGCTGGCCGATGGTGGTGTTCTTCTACGGCGGCTCCTGGAACACCGGCGAACGCGGCGACTACCGCTTCGTCGGCGAGGCCCTGGCCGCCCAGGGCGTGCTGGCGCTGATCGCCGACTACCGGCTCTACCCCGAAGTGCGCTTTCCCGACTTCCTGCACGACAGCGCACGCGCGCTGGCCCATGGCCTGGAGCAGGCGCAGCGCCTGGGCGCCGACCCGCGCCGCGTGTTCGTGATGGGCCACAGCGCCGGCGCTTACAACGCGGCCATGCTGGCGCTCGACGCGCGCTGGCTGCAGCCCACGGGCCATGCGCCGCGCGAGCTGGCCGGCTGGATCGGCCTGGCCGGGCCCTACGATTTCTTCCCGACCGACAACCCCGCCGCGCAGCCCGTGTTCTTCCACCCGCACTACCCGCCGAACGCGCAGCCCATCGACTTCGCGCCGGCCGATGCACCGCCGACCTTCCTGGGTGCGGCCACGCAGGACGCCATCGTCAGCACCGAGCGCAGCAGCCTGCAGCTGGCGCGCAAGCTGCAGGCCGCCGGCGTACCGGTGACGCTGCGCCTGTACGAGCGCCCCAACCACGCCACGCTGGTCGGCGCCTTCGCCTGGCCGCTGCGCTGGCTGGCGCCGGTGCTCGCGGATGTGCGGACCTTTATCGGCCAGCGATGAGCGCAACCGCGCTCACAGCGCCGTGCGCACCGACCAGATCTCGGGAAACAGCACCACGTCCAGCATCTTGCGCAGGTAGCTCACGCCGCCCGTCCCCCCCGTGCCGCGCTTGAAACCGATCACGCGCTCCACCGTGGTCACGTGGCGGAAGCGCCAGAGCCGGAACGCGTCCTCGATGTCGGTCAGCTTCTCGCCCAGCTGGTAGAGATCCCAGTGCTGGTGCGGGTCGCAGTAGACCACCGCCCAGGCGGCCTCGACCTCGGGGCTGGCCTGGTAGGGCTGGGTCCAGTCGCGGTCCAGGTGGTCCGCCGGGATGGGCAGGCCCTCGCGCGCGAGCAGGCGCAGGGCCTCGTCGTAGAGCGAGGGCGCGTGGTACGCGGCCTCCACCTGGACCAGCAGATCGGGCCGGTGCGCATGCGGCTGGGGCATGGCCGCGTTCTTGTTGCCCAGCGCGAACTCGATGCACCGGTACTGCGCGCTCTGGAAGCCGCTGGAGCTCGCCAGGTAGGGCCGCATGGCGCTGTACTCGGGCGGCGTCATGGTCGAGAGCACGGTCCAGGCGCTGACCAGTTGCTCCATGATGCGCGTGACGCGCGCCAGCATCTTGAAGGCATCGGCGCGCTGGTCGCCGGCGATGGCGCGGATGGCCGCATGCAGCTCGTGCAGCATGAGCTTCATCCAGAGCTCGCTGGTCTGGTGCTGCACGATGAACAGCATCTCGTCGTGCGCGGGCGACAGCGGGTGCTGGGCGTTCAGGATCTCGTCCAGGTGCAGGTAGTCGCCGTAGCTCATGGACCGGCTGAAGTCCAGCTGGGCCTTTTCGTCGTGGACGATCTTTTCGGAGGACATCAGGTCACCGCGTTCTTCTGGTTGAACGCGGGGCGGCGCCATTCCTCGGTCGCCAGCACTTCGCGCAGGTGCTCGACGGAGTTCCACACGTCCTCGAAGCCCAGGTACAGCGGCGTGAAGCCGAAGCGCAGGATGTCCGGAAGACCTGTGTCCCCAGGCCTCGGCAAGCCGAGTCCGGCCCCCGAGGGGAGCTCGGCGGCTTGGGAGCGGCCCGGCGCCGCCGACGCATCGCCGGCCCGGTAATCGCCGATCACGCCGCGTGCGATCAGGGCCTGCACGATGGCATAGGCACCCTCGCTGCGCGAGAGGCAGACCTGCGAGCCACGCCGTGCGTGTTCGCGCGGGGTGACCAATGCCAAGCCGTGGCCGGCACAGCGTTCCTCCACCAGCGCGATGAACAGGTCGGTCAGCGCCAGCGACTTCACCCGAAGCGCGGCCATGCCGCCGAGCGGCTCGGCGGCCAGCACCGTGTCCAGCCCGCATTCCAGGGCGGTCAGGCTCAGGATGGGCTGGGTGCCGCACAGGTAGCGCGCAATGCCCGGCGCAGGTTGGTAATTGGGCGTGAACGCGAACGGCGCCGCATGCCCCCACCAGCCCGACAGCGGTTGCCAGAAGCGCTGCGCATGGCGCGGATGCACCCAGACGAAGGCGGGCGCGCCCGGGCCACCGTTGAGGTACTTGTAGCCGCAGCCCACCGCGAAATCGGCGCCGCCACCGTTGAGGTCCACGGGCACGGCGCCCGCGCTGTGCGCGAGGTCCCAGACCGCCAGCGCGCCGGCCGCATGGGCCGCGGCGCTGACGGCTGCCATGTCGTGCATGGCGCCGGTGCGGTAGTTCACGTGCGTGAGCATGAGCACGGCGGTCTCGGGCAGCAGCGCGGCGACCTGGCCAGGCGCGTCGACCAGGCGCAGTTCGTAGCCGCGTTCGCGGCACAGGCCTTCGGCGATGTACAGGTCGGTCGGGAAGTTGCTGCGCTCGCTGACGACCAGGCGGCGCTGCGGCGCATCCTCGGCCGCGATCTTGAGCGCGGCCGAGAGCACCTTGAACAGGTTGACCGAGGTGGAGTCGGTGCAAACCAGCTCGCCGGGCTGTGCGCCGACCAAGCGCGCGAGCTTGTCGCCCAGGCGCTGCGGCAGGTCGAACCAGCCGGCAGAGTTCCAGGCGCGGATCAGCTGCGTACCCCACTCCTCGGTCACGGCGGCAGCGATGCGCGCGGGCGCAGCGGCCGGCATCACGCCCAGCGAATTGCCGTCGAGGTAGACCACGCCTGGCGGAATCGTGAACAGGTCGCGCAGCGCGCGCAGCGGGTCCGCGGCGTCGCGCGCGCGGCAGTCTTCGAGAGTGGTCATGGTGTCAGCTTCGGAGTTCGCGCAGCACGGCACGCACGGGCGAGGCATCGGCCGTCGTGAGCTTGAGCGGTAGCGCGATGAGTTCGTAGTCGCCCTCGGGCACGTCGTCGAGCACGAGGTTCTCGAGCACGCGCATGCCGTGGCGGCGGATGGTCTGGTGGCTGTCGAGCGTCTTGCTGTCGGCCGGGTCGATGCTGGCCGTGTCGATGCCGATCAGCCGCACGCCCAGCGCCGCGAGCCGCTCCACGGTCTCGGGCGCGTAGGCCGCCAGCTGCGGGTCCCAGCGGTCCTGCGGCATGGTGGCGTAGGTGCGCACGAGCAGGCGCGGCGGCAGGCCTTCCAGCGCGTGCGCGAGGTGCGCCCACTGCACGAGTGGCCCGCAAGCGATGGCATGGACCACGCGGCACGGGCCCAGGTAGGGAGCGAGGTCCACGGCACCGATGGCGGCGCCGTCCGGGTCGTAGTGCAGCGGCGCGTCGGCGTGCGCGCCCACGTGCGGCGACAGCATCAGCTCGCCGACGTTGACGGGGCAGCCGGGGCCGATGCTGGCGGCCCAGCGCTGGCGGTAGGGGGTGTCGCCCGGGAACACCGGCGTGCCCGCGTGCACGGGCGGCGAGATGTCCCACAGGCGTGGTTCGGTAGGCATGGGCGCGAAGGTAGCGCCATGCGGAGGGGCGTGGTGTCGGTTATTTCCAACAGATGGGCGCATCCTGCAATGGAACAAATGCCTGCGCCGCTTGCCATTTCAGGCGCGCATGGTGCACAGAGTTTTGTACAGAATTTTGAAAGGAATCGACCATGGCCATCTCCGCAGGTGACGTGAGTCCGCTGTCGCAAGCCAGGGCCAACCGATCCGCCACCAGCGGCAGCTGTCATCCGACTTCGCGGCGCTCTGGCGCTGAACCCGCCGATCCGCAGCGCAGCCCGTTACGCCTTGAGCTTCTCGATCTTGCGGGCCGCCTGCAGCACCCGCGGGTCCTCGAAGCGCGGCCCCACCACCTGCAGCCCCACGGGCAGGCCGCGCACCGTGCCGGCCGGCACCGAGCAGGCCGGCACACCGCAGTAGTTGAACAAGGGCGTGAACGCCGCATGCCCGCGCGGCCCGGCCGGCCGGCCGCCGATCTCGGGCGGGCCGAGTTGGTCGAGCGGCCAGGCCGTGACCGGCGTGGTCGGGCACAGCAGCAGGTCGTAGCGTTCGAAGAAGCCCGCCAGGCAGGCGATGAGCTTTTCCTTGAGCCGCAGCGCACGCGCCACCTGCGCGGGCGTGACCGCGGCGCCGGCCTCGATCTGGGCCACGAGCACCGGGTCGATCCGGTCGCGCGCATCGGCCAGGCGCGCGCCGTACAGCGCATGCAGGCCGGCCTGCTGCAGCGCGAGCAGCGGGTACTCGCGCGCCTCGGCCGGCCAGGGCGGATCGGCATCGTCGATCTGCCAGCCGCCAGTGCGCAGCGCATCCACGCGCTGCTGCAGCGCCTGCAGCACATCCGCATCGACCGCGAAGTCGCAGCCCAGCTGCGGGCTCCAGGCCACGCGCAGGCCGCCCGCGGGCTGCTGCAGGCCCGCGGAAGTCTCCAGCCCCACGGCGATCGGCACGCCGGCCGGGTCGGCTGCGTCGTAGGCCAGCAGCTGGTCGTAGAGCCAGGCGCAGTCGTCCACGTCGCGCGCGAGCTGGCCGATCACCGAGAGCCCGAAGTTCGGCTCGGCGAAACCCCAGGGGTGCGGAATCAGCCCGTTGCTGGGCTTGAAGCCGACCAGGCCGCAGTGCGCGGCCGGCCGGCGCGTGGAGCCCCCCGCGTCCGTGCCCAGCGCCAGCAGGCCCAGGCCCGCGGCCAGCGCCGACACGGCCCCGCCCGAGGAGCCGCCCGGCGTCAGCGCCGGGTCCAGCGGATGCCGCGTGGCGCCGTACAGCAGGTTGCTGGTCACGCCCTTGCAGGCGAACTCCGAGCAGTTGGTGATGCCCAGCACCACCGCGCCCCGGGCGCGCAGCCGGGCCACGGCCCAGGCGTCGCGCGGTGCGACGAAGTCCTCGAACAGGCGCGAACCCTGGGCGATGCGCCGGCCCGCGACCCAGAGGTTGTCCTTGACCGTGAACGGCACGCCCGCCATGGGCAGGTCAACGCCTGCGGCCAGCCGCGCATCGACGGCCGCGGCCTCGGCCAGCACCTGTTCGGCGTCGAACTGCACGATGGCGTTGAGCCCAGGGTTCAGGCGCTCCACCCGGTCGATGAAGTGGCGCGCCACCGCCACTGCGCTGAGCGTTCCGGCCTGGACCTGCGCGGCCACTGCGCGCGCACTGCGTTCGTGGAGTTCCATCATGCCGACCGTCCGAACAATGCCGTGAGAGCGGGTGACACGCCCTGCACGCTGCGCCCGCCCGTCGGAGCCACGCTGCCCACGCGGGCGCGCGGCAGCCGCAGGCCCACCAGGGCCTGGGCCAGCGCCACGGCGCAGCCCACGCCGTCGAGCAGCGGCACCGGCAGCTGCGGCTGCAAGGCCTCGGCCATGGACGCCATGGCCGCGCCGGCCAGCAGCACGGCCTCGGCGCCGTCGCGTTCGATGAGCGTCCTGGCGGCAGCGAGCACGGCGTCCTGCGCATCCTGCGGCGCACCCACCATCTGCTGCGGCGTGAGCGCCAAGGTCTCGACGCCGGCCAGGCGTTCGCCCAGGCCATAGGACTGCACGAGTTCGCGGTACAGCGGCCCCATGCGCACACCGTTGGTCAACAGGCCGATGCGCGTCGCCACGGTGGCGCCACACAGCAGGCCGGCTTCGGTCATGCCGACGACGGGCATGTCCAGCAGTTCGCGGCAGGCCCACAGCGCCGTGTCCAGCGACACGCCCAGCACCACGGCATCGCAGCCCGGCGCGTGCTGCGCCACGAGGTCCAGCACGCCGTGCTGCGCCAGCGCGTTCTCGGCGCGCGAGCCGATCACGGCGGGGCCGAAGCTTCCGGTCACGGCCACGAGTTCGGTGCCGGGCGCTGCGCGGCTGCGCGCCGCGGCCAGCACCGCGTCGGTCACGGCCTGGGTCAGGTTCGGGTTGACGAGCAGCAGCTTCATGCGGCGGCCTCCGGTGGCATGTGGGCCAGCCAGTGGCGCGCGATCTGCTCGCGCGTGGCGCACCAGGCGCCGCCGCGCTGGGCGATGTGGCGCATCAGCTGGCGCAGCCCCTCGATGCGGCCGGGCCGGCCGATGATGCGTGTGTGCAGGCCGATGGACAGCATGCGCGGCGTCTCGCGCGACTCGGCCAGCAGCGCGTCGAAGGCGTCGATCGCGTAGTCGGCGAAATCGCTGCCACGCACGTAGGCGTGGCTGTCGAAGAAGCGCATGTCGTTGGTGTCGAAGGCATAGGGCAGCACCAGGTGCGGCTGGCCGGCCACGCGCACGTAGTAGGGCAGGTCGTCGTTGTAGGCGTCGCTGTCGTAGAGGAAACCGCCCTGCTCGACCAGCAGGCGCCGCGTGTTGACCGAGGCCGAGGACTTGGTGTGCCAGCCCACGGGTGCGCGGCCGTGCAGGCGGCGGATGCTCTCCACGCAGCGCGCGATCAGCGCACGCTCGTCGGCCTCGCCCATGCCCGCGTGCGACTCCCAGCGCCAGCCGTGGCAGCAGACCTCGAAGCCCTGCGCGGCCGCATCCGTGGCGATCCAGGGGGTGGTCTCCAGCGCCCGCGCACAGGCGTTCAGCGTGAGCGGGATGCCGGCGGCCATCAGCGCGCGCGTGATGCGCCAGTAGCCCACGCGCGCGCCGTACTCGAACTGGCTTTCCATGCACAGGTCGGGCGCGCCCACCACCTCATGGGTGACCTCGTGGTGGCTCTCGTTGCGCGCATCGCCCGCGCTCAGCGCGAGCTCGGCGCCCTCCTCCACGTTGAGCACGAAGGAGACGGCCAGGCCGGCATCGCCGGGCCAGCGCAGCGTGGGGTAGTTCCAGCGGTAGCCGGAGAAATCGCGTGCGGTGGCCATGCTCAGCCGCCCCGCGCGCGCCGCCACAGCGCATCGGCCGCGCGCTGCGCGTCGGCCAGGATCTGCTCCAGATCGACCTGCGTGGGCCGGCCCGAGGCCACGACCTGGCGGCCGGCGACCCAGACATGCTCCACATCGCGGCCCTGGGCCGTGTGCACCAGATTGCCGACCGGCTTGACGCAAGGCACCAGGTGCGCGCGGCGGAAGTCGAAGGCCACCAGGTCGGCCTGCTTGCCGACCTCGATGCTGCCCACCTGTTCGGCCAGGCCCATGGCCCGCGCGCCGCCCATGGTCCCCATGCGCAGCACATCCTCGGGCTGCCAGAAGTCGTCCACGCCGTCCTCCTGGATGCGGCCGATCGCCAGGGCCCAGCGCAGCACCTCGACCATGTCGGCATGCATGTTGTCGGTGCCCAGCGTCAACGCCGCACCGGCGCGGCGCAGCGCCGAGGTGGGCGCCGCCGTGCCGCCGGTCGCGTTGCCCTTGGGGATGTGGGCCACGTGGATGCCGGCGCGGCCGCAGCGCGCGATGTCGGCCTCGTCCAGGAACAGGCAGTGCGCGGCCACCAGCTCGTCGTTGAGCAGGCCGGTGTCCTCCAGCAGTTGCGCCGGCGTGCGACCCGAACGCGCGAGCACCTGCGCCACCTCCTTGCGGCTCTGCGCCAGGTGCGTGTTCACGCGCAGGCCGTGGCGACGCGCGGCCTCGCCGATGCGGGCCAGCAGTGCGTCCGAGCAGGTGTCCGGCGCATGCGCCGACAGCTGCACGCCGGTGCGGCCGTCGAACGCGCCATGCCAGCGGCTGGCCAGCGCCAGCGCCTCGTCCAGCGTGCGTTCGCCGATGGCGTCGTGGTGCTCCCAGCGGCCATCGCCGATCAGCGAAAAGTCGGCATCGTGGATGCGGCCGCAGCTGTAGACGCGCCCGCCGATCTCGGCCATGGCCGGCAGCGTCAGGTCGGCGTGCACATAGGTGTCGTTGACCAGCGTGGAGCCGAACAGCAGCGCCTCGACCGCGCCCAGCCGTGCCAGCGCCACGGCCTCATCGGGCGTCACGTCGTGCCCGTGCGGAATGCCCGGCGTGTAGGCCGGCGCGAAGCCGAGATCCTCGGCAACGCCGCGCACCATGCTCAGAATGGCGTGCGTGTGCACGTTCACGAAGCCCGGCGTCAGCACCCGCCCCGGCAGCGCCTGGCGCGGCAGCGGCGCCAGCTCGGCGGGCAGCTCGGCCATGGGGCCGACCCAGGCGATGCGGCCGCCGCGAATCGCTACGCCGGCGTCCTTCAGCACGCGCATCTGCGCATCCACGGTCACGACCGTCAGATCGGTCAGCAGTTGGTCAATCGTGTCATGCATGTAGGTGTCCCAGGAAGCGGCGCGTGCGTTCGGCCTGCGGCGCATCGAAGATCTGTTCGGGCGGTCCCTGCTCAATAACGAGGCCGCCATCCATGAAGACCACGCGGTCGGCGGTCTGGCGCGCAAAGCGCATCTCGTGGGTGACCACCACCATGGTCATGCCGCCCTGGGCCAGCTCGCGCATCACGTCGACGACCTCGGTCACGAGTTCCGGGTCGAGTGCCGAGGTCGGCTCATCGAACAGGATCAGCTCGGGCCGCATCGCCAGCGCCCGCGCGATCGCCACCCGCTGCTGCTGGCCGCCGGACAGCTGCGACGGCCGCTTGTCCACGTGCTGATCCATGTGCACGCGGGCCAGCTCGGTGCGGGCATGCTCGCGCGCCTCCTCAGCGGAAACGCCGAGCACACGCCGCGGTCCCGTTGCCACGTTGTCCAGGGCTGACTGGTGGGCGAACAGGTTGAAGCGCTGGAACACGAAGCCGATGCGGCTGCGCTGGCGCGACAGCACGGCCTCGCTGTGCTCGCGGCCGGCCACGTCGCGGCCGATCAGGTCGCCGCGCAGCCGGATCTGGCCCGCATCGGGCGTCTCCAGCCAGTTCAGGCAGCGCAGGAAGGTGGTCTTGCCCGACCCCGAGGGGCCGATCAGCACCACGGTCTCGCGCTCGGCCACGGTCAGCGCGGCATCGCGCAGCACCTGCCGGCCGGCAAAGCTCTTGCAGACACCGGTGGCCTGCAGTACCGGTTTCACCATGCGGGCAACCGCCTTTCCAGCCAGCGCGAGAGCCAGGCCAGCGCCGACACCGTGAGGTAGTAGTACAGCGCGATCATCAGGAAGATTTCGAACGGGGCGAAGTGCACCGCGACCACGGCCTGGCCGGCCCGCGTGAGTTCGTAGACCGAGATCACGGACAGCAGCGCCGAGCCCTTGACCAGCGAGATCAGCTCGTTGGTCGCCGGCGGCACCACGGAGCGCAGCGACTGCGGCAGCAGCACATGCCACAGGATCTGGGTGTGGCGCATGCCGATCGAGCGCGCGGCCTCGGCCTGGCCCTTCTCCACCGCGTTCAGCCCGGCGCGGAAGATCTCGGCCAGGAAGCCCGCCGCGTTCAGCGCCAGCGCGATCACGCCGGCCCAGAACTCGGGCAGGTTGATGCCGATCTCGGGCAACGCGAAGTAGACGAGGAAGATCTGGATCAACAGCGGCGTGCCGCGGATGAAATCGACATAGGCGCGCACCAGCCAGCGCAGCGTGCCGGAGCGCGACATCGACGCCAGCCCCAGCACGCCGCCCAGGGCCAGGCCCAGCAGCATGGCGAGCGAGGAGATCTTGAGCGTCGTCAGCAGCCCGGCCCCCAGCAGGGGGACCGAGTTCTCGACCAGGTTCCAGTCGAAGGCCATCAGCCGAAGGTCGGGATGTTGTCGGCCAGCTGCATGCGGAAGCCGAACCACTTCTCCTGCAGCTGGTAGATCGCGCCACTGGCCTTCAGCGCCGCGAGCTGCTCGTTCAGGTAGGCGATGATCTCGGTGTCTTCCTTGCGCACCGCAATGCCGGCCCAGTTGTCGCCGCCCATGCCCTTGACGATGGCGTACTTGCCCGGTGCATCCTTGAGCACCATGCCCAGCGTGGCCAGGGTGTTCAGCACGCCATCGACCCGGCCCTGGGCCAGGGCCACATAGGCGGACGGATGGTCGTCGAAGGTGCGCAGCTCCTTGAAGCCACTGCCGCCACCGCTCTTGAGCGCTGCGTTCATCTTCTCCTGCAGGATCTGGCCGGGCGAGCCCAGCTTGACCGCCAGCGTGCGGCCATTGAGGTCGCCGACGGCCTTGATCTTGTCCGCATCGCCCGCGCGCACCAGCAGCGCCTGCGACGCCTCGGCGTAGGGGATGGAAAAGCCCACGCGTTCGAGGCGCTCCTTGGTGTAGCTCATCGAGCTCATCACGATGTCGAACTTCTTGGTGTACAGCGAGGGGATCACGCCGGACCAGGCGGTGTCGACGAACACCGGCTTGACGCCCAGCGGCTTGCACAGCAGGCCGGCCAGCTCGACGTCGTAGCCGACGATCTCGGCGCCCTGGCGGTAGGTGAAGGGCACATACGCCGCCTCGCAGCCGATGCGCAGCTCGCCGGCGGCCTTGATCTGGGCCAGTGGCATGCCGGCGGCATGTGCCAGGCGGGACACCAGCGGCAGGGCCGTCGCGGCGCTGGCGGCAAGCAGGTGGCGGCGGGAAATCGTCGAAGTGGTCATGGGAGGAACTCCAGGGCTGGCAACGGTGGATCGGAACAGGGGACGGCGTGGGTCAGTGCACCGGGAGGCGCGCGGCGTGGGTGTCGGACGGAATCGGCATGGCCAGCGTGCGCCGGTAGATGGCTTCGACCGCCTGCAGCACCGGCTGCACCGAGGCCTCGGCGGCGTCGAAGCGCTCGGCCAGCTCGCCAAACTCGGACTGGGCTTCGCGCAGCAGCGCGCGCTCGTCGATGCGCGTCAGTGCGCCGCCCTGCAGCACGACCTCGCCCGCCACCATCGAGAAGCCCAGGCCGGCGCCGCGCTCGGCATAGACCAGCTGGCGGACCGGGTCGGTGTACGGGGTGAACGTCACGGTGTCGGTGCGGTAGGCCACCAGGTCGGCGATCGCGCCGACGCGCAGGCTGCCCAGCGCTTCGCCGAAACCCAGCGCGCGGCCACCGGCCAGCGTGCCGGCGGACAGCGCCTCGCGCGCCGACAGCCAGCGCCCGGGCTCGTCGCCGCGCAGCTTGGACACCGCCGCAGCGCTGCCCAACACGTTGAGCATGTTGACCGTGACGGTGGAGCACGAGCCATCCGAGCCCAGACTGACGTTGACGCCTGCCTCCAGCAGCTCGCGCACGGGCTGCACGCCCGATCCCAGGGTCAGGTTGCTCCAGGGGTTGTGCTGGGCCGTGGCGCCGCTGCGGGCCAGCGCCTCGATCTCGCGCGGGTTCAGCCAGACCGCGTGGATCAGGCTGGTCGCCGGCTTCAGGAAGCCGATGCGGTCCAGATACTCCACGATGGGGCTGCCGTAGAAGATCTGCCCGGTCACGACCTGCATGCGCGTCTCCTGCACATGGGTGATCAGCGGCAGCGCCAGCTCGTCGGCCAGCGCCCGCACCGCCAGCAGGAAGGGCTCGTTGCAGCGCTGCGGCGCCGAGGCCGAGACCAGCACGCCGACCCGGTTGTGCTGCGGATGGCGCGTGCGCGCCAACGCGCGCACCAGACCCAGCTGGTCGCCGCTGGCCGGCGGCGGCGCGGCGCGCAGCTCGGCCGCCAGCGCGGGCGGGAAGTGCTCGTCCGCGAACGGGAAGTTGTCGATGATGGGCCGGTCCATCATGGCGAAGCCGGCCAGCGAACGGATGCCGATGTCCTCGTAGGCCTGGAACATGGCGTCGATGCGGGTGCGGTCGATCGCGCCGCCCAGCGCCGTGTCGTCGACCAGCGTGGTGCAGCCCGTGCGCAACGATTCGATGGCACCGATCATGGTCCGCAGGTAGACCTGGCGCGGTGTCAGGGGCACGGGGATGCGCGTGCGCACCAGGTGCATCCACAGCTCCAGCGGCAGGTTCTCGGTGCGGCCGCGCTGGAAATGCTCGTGCGAATGCTGGTGGCCGTTGACCAGGCCCGGCACCAGCAGGTGGTCCGACAGGTCGACGACGCGGTCCGCGTCGGCCAGTTGGCCGGCCGGCGCGATGGCGGCGATCCTGTCGCCCTCGACCAGCAGGTCCTGCGGCCGCTCGGACGGCGCGAGCGCATCGCCCAGCAGCACGCGCGCATTGCGCAGCAGGGTGCGTTTCTTGCTCATGGTTTGGCTCCGAATGTTTGGAAGGACGATGGATGAACGACGCGCACTGGATGCGCCTCGCGCTGGATGAAGCCGAGGCCGCCTACGCCCGCGGCGACTGGCCGACCGGCGCGGTGTTGGTACGCGATGGGCAGCTGCTGGGCCGTGGCCAGAACCGCCAGGTCAGCCAGGGCGACCCGACGCTGCACGCCGAGCCCGACGCGCTGCGCCAGGCCTTCGCGGCCCACGGCCCGGCCGCGGCGCAGGGCGCCACGCTGTACTGCACGATGGAGCCCTGCCCCATGTGCGCGGGCGCGCTCAAGCTGGCCGGTGTGTCCACGCTGGTGCTGGCGTTGCGCCATGCCACGCTGCGCCGCAGCGACCTGGGCGAGTACAGCATCGAGCGCTTCTGCACGCTGACCGGCCACGCCGTGGCGCTGCGCGATGGCGTGCTCGAGGCCGACTACCTCGCGCTGCGGCTGCGCTGGGGCGGCGACCAGGTCCATCGGCAAGGTTGAAATCGGCAGCGGCTCCGAAGGCCGCGGAGCAGGCCATGCCAACAGACGCCGCGGAACTGGCTCTGCCAGGCCGCTGGCGGCGCCCGTTGAGGGGGATGGGCTGGCTACACGAAGTGAGCCAGCCAAACGGGGTGGATTCATGTCACCGCATGTGGCGTGTGATGCCGGCCACGCGCTCCATGACGATCATCAGCACGAGCGTGGCTGCGATCAGCACGCCCGACACGGCGGCCGCCCGCACATCCAGGTTCGACTCGATGATGTGCCACATGCGGATCGGAAGCACCTCGCTGCGCGCGTCCGACAGAAACAGCGACACCGCCACGTTGTCGAACGAGTACATGAAGCCGATGAAGGCACCGGCCAGCACGCCGCGCGCGATCAGCGGCAGCGTGATGGTGCGGAACACGTAGAGCGGCGAGGCGCCCAGCGAATGTGCGCTTTCCAGCAGCACGCCGTCCATCTGCAGCAGGCTGGCCGAGGTGGTGCGCAGGATGTACGGGGTGGTGATGGCGACATGGCCCAGCACCAGCGTCCAGAACGACAGGCCCGTGCCCGCGATGTTGAACAGCATCAGCAGCGACAGGCCGATGGCCAGCGCCGGCAGCATCAGCGGCGAGAGCAGCACGGCCTCGGCTGCGCGCGCCCAGCCCTCGCGCCGGCGTGCCAGCGCCAGCGCGGCGGCCACGGCCAGCACCACCGAGATGCTGGTGGCCACAGCCGCCAGCTTGAGCGAGAGCACGCCTGCGTCGATCAATTCGGGCGACTCCCAGAGCGCCTGGTACCAGCGCACCGAGTAGCCCGGCGGCGGGAACTTGAGCGAGAAGCCGCTCGTGAACGAGGTGATAAGCACCACCACGGTCGGCGCCAGCAGCAGCACGCCGGCGCAGACGCCCAGCACGCCGAACACGGCCCAGAACGAACGCCGCTCCAGGGCACCGGCCAGCGACTCGGCCGCGCGCGGCGCGGTGGCGGGGCGCGCGAGGGCGCCGGAAACGAAGGCATCAGGCATGGACGAATCCCCGGCTGCGGCGGCCCACCGCGTTGATGGCGACGACCACGGCCAGCACGCTGGCCAGCAGCAGCATCGCGATCGCGGCGGCGAACGGATAGTTGTTGGCCTGGATGGCCTGCTGGTACATGTAGTAAGGCATGAACATCTGCTGCCCGCCGCCCACCAGCGTCTGCGTGACGAAGGCGCTGATGCTGGAGGCGAACACCAGCAGCGCCCCGGCCAGCAGGCCCGGCATCGTGAGCGGCAGCGTGACCTGCCAGAAGGTGCGCCAGTGGCCCGCGCCCAGCGCCAGCGAAGCCTGGCGCAGGTTGGCGTCGGTGTTCATGAGCGAGGTGATGAGCGGCAGCACCATGAGCGGCAGCTCGATCTGGGCCAGCGCCACCGTCACACCGCCCGGCGTGTAGAGCAGCTTGAGCGGCTCCGCGATCAGGCCCCAGTCCATCAGCACCGTGTTGACGATGCCCTGGCGGCCCAGGATCACGACCCAGGCGAAGGTGCGCACCACCGAGCTCGTGAGCAGCGGCAGCACGATTAGCAGCATGAGCAGGCCCTGCCAGCGCGCCGGCGCCTGGGTGTAGAGGTAGGCCAGCGGAAAGCCGATCAGCAAGGTGAGCAGCGTGACCTTGAGCCCCAGCAACAGCGTGCCGCCCAGCACCGAGAGGTTGAAGCCGTCGCCCAGGAACTTGGCGTACTGGGCGATGCCGAACTGCGTCATGCCCTGGTCGTCGTGCAGGCTGATCCAGCCCAGCAGCAGCATGGGGGCGAGCACGAAGACCCCGAAGAAGAGGCCCAAAGGCAGCGCCAGGCCCAGCGGCGGCGCGAAGCGGGGTGCGGTGGCGCTGGCCATCGCGTCAGCCTGCGAACACGCCGGCGGGGGCACCGGGGCGCAGCCGCACGCCCACCTGTTCACCGGCCTCAAAGCGCATCTGGCCCGCGCTGCGCGGCTGCGTGACCTTGATCGTGCCGCCCGTGGCCAGCGCAAGTTCGTAGACCAGCGAAGGCCCCAGCGGCAGCACCATCTCCACGCGGGCCGGCAGCGCGCCCAGCGCGGAGCCGGCCAGCACCAGGTTCTCCGGCCGCGCCGCGACCACCACGCTGCCCACGCGCGAGCACGGCGCGGCCCGCTCCAGCGAGATTGCGCCGCCGTCCGCGCAATCGACCACGTAGCCGCCCTCGGCGCTGCGCAGCTGGCCCGGCAGCAGGTTGGCCGTGCCGATGAAGGTGGCGACGAACAGCGTGGCCGGCCGGTCGTAGATGGCCTCGGGCGTGTCGAACTGCTCGACCCGGCCCGCGTGCATGACGGCGATGCGGTCGGCCATGGACATGGCCTCTTCCTGGTCGTGCGTGACCAGGATGGTGGTGATGCCCAGCTCGCGCTGGATGCGCCGGATCTCGATCTGCATGTCCAGCCGCAGGTTCTTGTCGAGCGCGGCGAAGGGCTCGTCGAGCAACAGCACGCGCGGGCGCACGGCCAGCGTGCGCGCCAGCGCCACGCGCTGCTGCTGGCCGCCCGACAGCTCGCGCGGGTAGCGCTTGCCGTAGTCGGCCATGCGCACCATGGCCAGCATCTGCGCGGCCGTGGCGCGCGCCTCGGTGGCCGCCACGCCACGTGCGCGCAGGCCGTAGGCCACGTTGTCGGCCACCGTCATGTGCGGGAACAGCGCGTAGTTCTGGAACACGATGCCGGCGCCGCGCTCGTTGGTCGGCAGCGCATCGACGATCTCGCCGCCGATGCGCACATGGCCGCCGCTCTGGCGCAACAGGCCCGCCACGATGCGCAGCAGCGTGGTCTTGCCGCAGCCGCTGGGGCCCAGCAGCGCGACGAGTTCGCCGGCCGGGATGTCCAGCGACACGGACTCCACCGCCGTGGCACCGGCATAGCGGTGTTGGATCTGGTCGAGCACGATGCCGACGCCGGCGGTTCGATCGGGAGTTTGCATGCGGTGGCCTGGTTGGGGGCGGCACCGGATGCGCCGCGGTCCCTGCGGCAACTCAAGAAACGTGCCACACGACGCATCTCCGCGTGGCCACAAAAAAAACTGAGATTGGACACAATCTCGTTTTTCATTGAGCACAATTTGGTGCGAAATGCGCCACATTGGCGCAGCTGCCGCACCGGCTTGGGAGGCAAGCGCCTGTGCAGCCCTGGATACAGGCCGTGGCACAAAGCTTGCGCTGGCAGGGTCAGTCCCGCCATCGGGCAGCCCTCGCAACCTAGGAGTCCACCCATGTCCCTGTCCCGCCGCACACTGCTGCAGGCCGCCGCCGGTTTCGGTGCCGCCCAACTGCCGCTGCACGCCAGCCTGGCGCACGCGCAGTCCAAGACCATCTCGGCCACCACCTACCCGGGGGCCTGGGAATCGGCACACCGCAGCATCCTGCTGCCGGCCTTCGCCAAGGCCACGGGCGCCTCGACCAGCCTGGTCTCTTCGCTGGCGGTGGACACCGTTTCCAAGATCGTCGCCTCCAAGGCCAACCCGCCCTACGACGTGGTGATCCTGGACGAAGGCCCCTACCTGGCCGCGCTGTCGCAGGACATCTTCGAGAAGATCCCGGTGGACAAGATGCCCAACCTCAAGGACGTGCCGCCCAAGCTGGTGGACCCGCGCGGCCTCGGCGTCTTCGTGTCGGGCCAGATCATCGGCATCGCCTACAACACCGAGAAGATCAAGAACCCGCCCAAGAACTGGAACGACCTGCTCAAGCCCGAATACAAGGGCCGCGTGGGCCTGGCCGGCATGGGCTCGACGCTGATGTCGGCCTGGATGGTGGAGATCGCGCGCCTGAACGGCGGCAGCGAAGAGAACCTCGAACCCGCCTTCCAGTTCGTCAAGAAGCTGCTGCCCAACGTGAGCGCCGTGGCCAGCAACCCGGGCGCGCTGGCCACGCTGTTCCAGCAGGGCCAGATCGACATCTCCGTGCACTACAACAACAACGTGGGCGACCTGCAGGGCAAGGGCGTGCCGGTGGCGCTGGCCAGGCCCGAGACCGGCTGGATCCACATCAAGAGCGTGATGCACATCGTCAAGAACACCAAGAACCCGGACCTGGCCGCCGCCTACATCAACGCCGCGCTGAGCCCCGAGGTGCAGACGCAGATGGCCGCCGCGCCCTACTTCGTCGCGCCGGTCAGCAGCAAGGCGCAGTTCAGCCCCGGCCTGCAGGCCTACGCCAAGAACGTGGCCGAGATCGAAGCCATGAACGGGGTGGACTGGGCCAAGCTCAACCCGCGCCGCGGCGAGTACATCGACCGCTTCAACCGGGAGGTCAAGGTGTGATCGAACCCACCCCGTTTGGCTGGCTCACTGCGTGTAGCCAGCCCATCCCCCTCCAGGGGCACCGCCAGCGGCCGGGCAGAGCCCGTTCCGCGGCGTCTGCTGGCATGGCCTGCTCCGCGGCCTTCGGAACCGCTGCTCGCGAGCCGACTGCAGCCGATGCCGGCGGCGCGCAGCGCAATGGATCATTGACATGAAAAGAGTTCTGCTGGGCATGCTGACGCCCTCGTCCAACACCGCGCTGGAGCCGCTCACGGCGGCCATGCTCGCGGGGCTGCCCGAGGTGTCGGCGCATTTCGCGCGCTTTCGCGTGACCGAGATCTCGCTGCGTGCCCAGGCCCTGGGCCAGTTCGACCTGGAGCCCATCCTGCAGGCCGCACGGCTGCTGGCCGATGCGCGCGTGGATGTGATCGCCTGGAACGGCACCTCGTCCGGCTGGCTGGGCTTTCAGACCGACGAGGCCCTGTGTGCGCGCATCACGGAAGAGACCGGCATCCCGGCCTGCACCTCGGTGCTCGCGCTCAACGAGGCCATGCAACTGTCCGGCCGCACGCGCTTCGGCCTGGCCTCGCCCTACCTGGACGATGTGCAGCAGCGCATCGTGGCCAACTACCGCGCCAGCGGCTACGACTGCGTGGCCGAGCGCCACCTGGACCAGCAGGTCAACTTCGAGTTCTCCGAGGTCACACCCGCGCAGATCGAGGCCATGGCCCGCGCACTGGCGTTTGCGGAGCCGCAGTGCATCACCACCTTCTGCACCAATCTGCGCGCCGCGCAGCTGGTGCCGGCGCTCGAAGCCGAATTGGGCATCCCCGTCTACGACACCATCGCCACCGCGGTCTGGAAGTCGCTGCGCCTGGCCGGCGTGGACACGCGCCGCGTGCAGGGCTGGGGCCGCTTGTTCAGCGAGCTGCCCGGCAGCTGACGGCGCGGCCTGCCGCTACCATTCGCCCGCCACCTGCCCTCCACCACCACCGTCATCAGGTCCACCATGGCCACCCCTCCGTCCCGGCGCACGCTGCGGCTGTCTTCCCCCCACGCCAGCGGCAAGGCCGCCTCCAAGGACGACATCTACGAACGCATCTACGAGGCCGTGGTCGAGCACCGGCTGCTGCCCGGCACCAAGCTGTCGGAGGAGCGCGTGGCCGAGCTGTTCGCGGTCAGCCGCACCCAGGTGCGCGGCGTGCTGCAGCGCCTGGCCGTGGAGCAGCTCGTGACGCTGATCCCCAACCGCGGCGCCTTCGTGACCACGCCCAGCGCCGAGGAGGCGCACGACGTGCTGGAGGTGCGGCGCACGCTGGAGCCGGCCGTGGTGCGGCGGCTGATCGAGCGCATCGCCGCCGGCAAGGCCAGCACGGCCCTCAAGCAACTGCGCACGCTGGTCAAGCGCGAGCAGCAAGCCCATGCCAACGGCGACCGGCGCGCAGCCGTGCGGCTGTCGGGCGAGTTCCACGTGCTGCTGGCCCAGCTGTCGGGCAGCGCGATCATGGCGCGCATGCTGCGCGAACTGACGCCGCTGACCTGTTTGGCCATCCTGACCTTCGACGCGCCCACCGGCGCGGCCTGCCCGAACGACGAACACACCGAGCTGCTCGACGCCATCGAGGCCGGCGATGCCGAGGCGGCCGTGGCCCTCATGGACGAGCATTTGCATCACATCGAGAAGTCGCTGAACCTGGACGCCGAGGCAGCGCCCGAGATCGACCTGGCCGAAGCGCTCCTGGGCTGAGCCGCTGGCGACAGGCTGGCGGAAGATTGGATACAAAGTCGGCACGGCCGTTGCTTGCAACGGCCGCATGACCACCACCGACATCCCCACCTTCGACCTGCTGCTGCTCGATGCGATCGCGCTGACGGCCGACCCCGCCCAGCCCGAGATCCGCGGCGCCGCCATCGGCATCGCGAACGGCCGCATCACCTGGCTGGCCGCCCAGCCGCCCGAGCGCTACGCCGCCACGCGCGTGCTGCGCCTGCCCGACCACTTCGTCACACCGGGCTTCGTCAACACCCATGCGCATTCCATCCTGACCATGGTGCGCGGCGTGGCGGCCGACCTGGGCTTCGCGCCCTCGTACACGCCCGGCATTCCCAAGGGCACGCAGGTCAACCCCGCGCAGGCGCGCGCGCTGGCCCGGCTCGGCGCGCTGGAGGCGCTGCTGTTCGGCTCCACCGTGCTGGGCGACAACTTCGTGCACGCCGATGTGACGACCGAGGCCATGGTCGAGCTCGGCATGCGGCTGGCGCCCAGCTGGCGCATCCACGACGTGGACTTCGCGCGCGTGGCGCATGGCGACTGGCAGCACAGTGCGGCCATCGGCAACGCCACGCTGCAGGCCGGCCTGGACCTGCATGCGCGTTGGGCCGATCACCCACGCGTGCGCGTGAACCTGGCCGCGCACGCGGTCGACACCTGCTCCGAAGGCTTCCTGCGCGAAGTGGCCGCTGCCTCGCAACAGCACGGCCTGGTCGTCAGCACCCACCTGGGCCAGAGCCAGGTCGAGGTCGAGCGCGTGCGCGCACGCTGCGGCCGCAGCTCCACCGAGGTGCTGGCCGACACCGGCCTGCTCAATGAACGCCTGATGGGCGGCCACTGCATCTACGTGACGCCCGAGGACGCCGCCCGCATGGCGGCGGCCGGCGCGCATGCCGTGCACATCCCCAAGTGCAACGCCACCTCGGGCCGGCTGGCGCCCACGCCCATGCTCCAGCGCGCGGGCGTGAACATGGCGCTGGCCACCGACACCCAGCACGGCGACATGGTGGAACTCATGCGCTGGGCCCTGGTCACAGCGCGCGTGCAGGAAGGCCGCGTGGACGACAGCTGGCAGCCGCGCGACGTGTTCCACATGGCCACCATGGGCGGGGCCAAGGCCCTGGGCATGGCGGACGAAATCGGTAGCCTGGCGCTGGGCAAGGCGGCCGATCTCGTCGTCTTCGACGCCAACCGGCCCCACCTGCGCCCGCATGTGAACCCGCTGGGCAACCTGGTCCACACGGGCCAGGGCCGCGACGTGTCCATGGTGCTCGTGGACGGCGAGATCCTCGTGGAGGACGGCCGGCCCACGCGCGTGGACATGGACACGGTGTGCCGCGAGGCCGAGGAGGCCGCCCGCGCGCTCTGGGGCGCCGAGGGCAAGCGTTACTGGGTCTGAGGACGCACCAAGTCCGGGCAATTTGTATCCAATCTGGCGCATGGCATGGATCCATTTCCGTGCCCTGCGTCGCAGGCTTCCACGCCGATGCGCCGGTGAATCCTTTTGGCGCCAAACACTTAACAGATTGGATACAAACTTGGCATGTCCCTTGCTGGACCAGATGCAGGTCCCGCGCTCGCGGGCCCGGCCAACCCAAGGGAGCACCATGTTCAAACTTCTCGCCCGCCTCGCCCTCGCGGCGGCCGCCATCCTGCCGCTGGCAGGACACGCCCAGGACGCCATCAAGCTCGGCTACGCCAAGTGCGCGCACTGCACGCCGCTGGCGCTCACACCGGCCAATGCCAGCAACGTCAAGCTCGAGGCCATCGCCTTCAACACCGGCAACGACGTGCTGACGGCCCTGCTCTCCAAGAGCATCGACGTGGCCCAGGTCACCTACCTGCACTACGCCACCGCGCTGGACAAGGGCTTCGACGTGGTCGCGATCTCGGGCCAGATCAACGGCGGCTCGCAGATCCTCGTGGGCAACGACCTGCCGCTGGCCGAGAACGACTGGGCCGGCCTCAAGAAGCTGATCGCCGAGTACAAGGCCCAGGGCAAGCCCTTCCGCGTGGCGGCCTCGCGCGGCAATGCGCAGGACATCCACATGCGCGGCGCCTTCGCCAAGCAGGGCATCGACATCAACAAGGATGTGCAGTTCATCAACATCCCGAACCCGTCCGACCACGTGCAGGCGCTGCGCCGCGGCGAGGTCGAACTGATCTGCTCGGTCGACCCCTTCGCCACCCAGATCCGTGAAGTGAAGGCCGCGAAGTTCTTCACCTTCCCCTACGACCAGGCCGCCGGCAAGCTGACCAACCTGATCGTGACGCGCTCGGACGTGGTTGCCGGCCGCGCCAAGGGCGTGGAGGAAACCGTGCGTTCCATCATCAAGGTCAACAAGCTGATGGAGAGCGACAAGGCGCAGTTCATCGACACCATCCAGAAGGTGACGGGCCTGGACAAGGCGATCGCCACCGGCGCCGCCGCCAACCTGTACCCCGACTACGCCATGCACCGCGAATCGGCCGTGGCCATCGCCCAGATGATGCGCGAGCTGAAGTACATCAACAGCGACGTGAGCGCCGCGGTTCAGAAGAACATGGACTACCGCTTCCTCGAAGCCGCGACCGGCCAGCCGAAGTCGGCGCTGGGCTATTGAGGACCGCCGCGTGACCCACGACTCCGCCCTGCTCCGCTTCTACCGCCGCATCGAGCGCGCCCTGGTTCCCGTGGCGCTGCTGATCGGCTGGGAGCTGTTCTCGCGCTCCGGCGTGCTGCCGCCCGCGCTGCTGCCGGCGCCTTCGCAGGTGCTGCTGGCCTGGGCGGACTGGGTCTTCGCGACCGACGGCAACACCCAGACCTACAGCGGCCACTGGCTGCAGGACGTGGCCGCCAGCGCCTCGCGCGTGTTCGCCGGCTTCGCCATCTCCACCGTGCTGGGCATCGCCATCGGCATGGCCATCGGCTGGTCGCGCACCGTGGAGCGGCTCATCGAGCCCGTTCTGCAGATCCTGCGGCCGGTGCCACCCGTGTCCTGGATTCCGCTGGCCATCATCTGGTTCGGCATCGCCAACAAGCCCGCCATCTTCCTGGTGTTCCTGGGCTCCTTCTTCCCGGTGCTGCTGTCCACCATCCACGGCGTGAAGACCTGCGACCGCAACCTGCTGCGCGCCGGCGCCATGGCCGGCGGCACGCCGGGCAAGCTGCTGCGCCACATCGTGTTCCCGGCCGCGCTGCCCAGCGTGTTCTCGGGCCTGCGCATCGCCATCGGCTCGGCCTGGATGCTGACCGTCACGGCCGAGATGGTGGCCGTCAAGAGCGGCGTGGGCTATGTGCTGTGGGATTCCTACTACTTCCTGCGCTACGACATCGTGATCGCGTCCATGGTCAGCATCGGCCTGCTGGGTTTCCTGAGCGACCTGGCGATCAAGTTGTTCGCCGGCCGCGTTCTCCGGTGGCAGCGCGGCTCCACCCTGCAAGCCAAGGAGGCATGAGATGAGCCTGATCGAGATCGACCACGTCACCCGCCTGTTCGAAGACCCCAAGCGCGGCAGCGCCGTGAAGGCGCTGGACGATGTCAGCGTGCACGTGGCGCGCAACGAGTTCCTGTGCCTGCTGGGCCCCAGCGGCTGCGGCAAGTCCACGCTGCTGAACCTGATCGCGGGCTTCGACATGCCCTCCAGCGGCAGCGTGCGCGTGGGTGGCCAGACCATCACGGCGCCGGGCGCCGACCGCGGCGTGGTGTTCCAGCAGCCCACGCTGATGCCCTGGCTCACGGTCTGGGAGAACGTGGCCTTCCACCTGACCATGCAGGGCGTGGGCAAGGAGATCCGCCGCAAGAAGGCCCAGCACTACATCGAGATGGTGAACCTCAAGGGCTTCGAGAACCACTACCCGAGCGAGCTGTCGGGCGGCATGAACCAGCGCGTGGGCATCGCGCGCGCGCTGCTCATGAACCCCGAGGTCATCCTCATGGACGAGCCCTTCGGCGCACTCGACGAGCAGACCAAGATGGAGATGCACGCCGAGCTCGTGCGCATCTGGCGCGACAGCCAGAGCACCATCGTGTTCGTGACGCACGGCATCGAGGAATCGCTGGCCCTCGGCACGCACGTGGCCGTGATGTCGGCACGGCCGGGCCGCATCCGCGAGATGCTGACCATCGACCTGCCGCGCCCGCGCGATTCGACCAGCCCGCAGTTCAACGACTACAAGCGCCGCATCCTGCAGTTGCTGCGGCCGGAACCGGTGGCGGTGCCGGCCTGATGCCGACCTTCATCACGGGCGCCTGCGGCTTCGTCGGCCTGGCGCTGGCCGAGCGGCTGCTGCAGGACGGCCAAGCCGTCGTGGGCTTCGACCGCGCGCCGCTGCCGCCGGCCGCGGCGCGGGCCTTTGCCGCGCTGCCCGGCCGCTTCGGCCTGGTGCAGGGCGATGTGCGCGACGCGGCGGCCCTGGAAGCCGCCATGCGCGCGCACCGGCCACAGCGCCTGGTCACGCTGGCGGCGATCACGGCCGACGCGCGGCGCGAGCGCACCACGCCCGGCGCGATCTTCGAGGTCAACCTGGGCGGCGTGGTGGCGGCGTTGACGGCCGCCGCAGCCACGGGCGTGCAGCGCATCGTGCACGCCAGCTCGGGATCGGTCTATGGCGCGAGTGGCATCGACGCGCAAGCGCTGCACGAAGACAGCACGCCGTTGCGGCCCGAAGGCCTGTACGGCATCTCCAAGCAGGCCGCCGAAGCCGCAGCGCTGCGCCTGGCCGCCCTGCACGGCCTGGACCTCGTGGTCGGCCGACTGGGCACCTGCTTCGGCCCCTGGGAGGCCGACACCGGCGTGCGCGACACGCTCAGCGCGCCGCTGCAGGTGCTGCTGCGCGCCGAGCGCGGCGAGGCCGTGCGGCTGCCGCGCGAGAGCACACGCGACTGGCTCTACGTGCGCGACGCCGCCGCGGGACTGCAGGCCCTGCTGGACCGCCCGCAGTTGCCACGCCCCGTCTACAACGTGGCCGCGGGCTTCATGGGCCGCATGTCCGACTGGTGCGCCGCCGTGGCCGCCGCGCACCCGGGCTGGTCCTGGCAGATCTCCGGCGGCGCCGCCGACATCGACTACTACGCGCTCGACGACCGCGCGCCCATGGACATCGCGCACCTGCGCGCCGACACCGGCTTCGTGCCGCGCTACGACCTGCGCGCCGCGGCCGACGACTTCCTTGCATGGCGGCAACAGCATGGCGCCGCCCAACCCGCAGCCACCCATGCCTGATCCCTACGCTCTCCAACCCGCGGCGGCGGCCCGCATGGCCGGCCAGGTCTGCATCGTGACCGGCGCGGCCTCCGGCATCGGCCGCGCCATCGCGCGCCTGCTGGCCGCGCACGGTGCCGCTGTGGTCGTGGCCGACGTGACCACCGCCGTCATCGAAGGCGGCGCGCCCACCGTGGCCGCCATCGAGGCCGCCGGTGGCCGCGCCTGCTTCATCGCCACCGACGTGGCCAGCACGGCCCAGGTCGATGCGCTCGTGGCGCAGACCGTGGCCCGCTTCGGCCGGCTCGACGTGCTCGTCAACAACGCCTGCATCCGCCATGCGCGGCCGCTGCTGGAGCTCGACGAGGCCGACTGGCAGCGCGTGCTCGATGTGAACCTCTCGGGCGTCTACCGCTGCTGCCGCGCCGCCGTGCGCCAGATGGTCGGCCAGGAGCCCGTGGACGGCGTGCGCGGCCGCATCGTGAACCTGGCCTCGCAGCACGGCATGATCGCCGCGCCCGAGGATCTGGCCTACGGTGTGAGCAAGGCCGGCATCGCCTACCTCACGCGCCAGGTGGCCACCGACTACGCGGCGCAGCAGATCGTCTGCAACGCGGTGGCGCCCGGCAAGATCCAGACCGGCCAGGGCGGCCGCGCGCTCGACCCGGCCGTGATGGACCGCGCCACGCGCCGCACGCCCTGGCCACGCCTGGGCGAGCCCATCGACGTGGCGCGCGCCGTGCTGTTCCTGGCCAGCCGCGATTGCACCTTCACCACCGGCGCCCAGCTCATGGTCGACGGCGGCTGGATGGCGGCATGAGACCTCCCCGTTTGGACTTCTTCACTTCGTGTGGAAGTCCCATACCCCCTCCAGGGGGCGCACCCAGCGGCCCGGCAGAGCCGGTTCCGCGGGCGCGCTGGCATGGCCTGCTCCGCGGCCTTCTGCACCGCGGCTGGCAACGGTCGCAGTCCGACTTGCGGGCCGCGCGCTGTGCAACCGCTCTTCTTCCAATTCTTCACCTCAGACACCACCATGTCCGACTTCGACCTCGTGATCCGCAACGCGCGGGCCGTCACCGCTTCCGACAGCTTCGACTGCGACATCGGCATCCGCGGCGGCCGCATCGCCCAACTGGGCCTCGCCTTGCCGCCCGGCAAGCAGGAGATCGACGCGGCCGGCCGCACGGTGACCCCCGGCGGTGTCGATGCGCACTGCCACCTGGACCAGCCCATGCCGCCGCCCACGCGCACGGCCGACGACTTCGACACCGGCACGCGCTCGGCGGCCTGCGGTGGCACGACCACAGTGATCCCGTTCGCTGCACAGCAGAAGGGCCAGTCGCTGCGCGCGGCGGTGGAGGACTACCGCGCACGCGCTGCGGGCAAGGCCCATGTGGACTACGCCTTCCACCTGATCGTGAGCGACCCGACGCCCCAGGTGCTGCAGGAGGAGCTGCCAGCACTGATCAAAGAGGGCTTCACCTCGTTCAAGATCTACATGACCTATGACGACATGAAGCTCGACGACGGCCAGATCCTGGACGTGCTGGATGTGGCGCGCCAGCACGGCGCGCTGGCCATGGTCCACGCCGAGAACGCCGACTGCATCGAGTGGCTCACGCGCCGGCTGGAGGCCGCGGGCCGCACGGCGCCGCGCTTTCACGCGCACGCACGGCCCATGCTCGTGGAGCGCGAGGCCACGCACCGCGCGATCGCGCTGGCCGAGCTCGTGGACGTGCCCATCCTGATCGTGCACGTCTCGGGCCGCGAGGCCGTGGAGCAGATCCGCTGGGCGCGCGCGCACGGCCTGAACATCTTCGCCGAGACCTGCCCGCAGTACCTGTTCCTGACGGCCGAGGACCTCGGCATCGACGACAGCTACAAAGGCGCCAAGTGCGTCTGCAGCCCGCCGCCGCGCGACCGCGCCAACCAGCAGGTGATCTGGGACGGGCTCAACGACGGGCTGTTCACGGTGTTCTCGTCCGACCATGCGCCGTTCAAGTTCGACGCGCCGGAAGGCAAGAAACCGAACGGCGAGGAAGTGTCGTTCCGCCACATCCCCAACGGCATCCCGGGCCTGGAAACGCGCATGGCGCTGCTGTGGTCCGAGGGCGTGCTGGCGGGCCGCATGACGCCGCACCGCTTCGTCGAACTCACGGCCACGGGACCGGCCAAGGCCTACGGCCTGCACCCGCGCAAGGGCACGATCGCGATCGGTGCGGACGCCGACCTCGTCATCTGGGACGAGCGCGAGTTCGTGCTGCGCAACGCACAGCTGCACCACGCCGTGGACTACACGCCCTACGAGGGCATGCGGCTCAAGGCCTGGCCCGGGATCACGCTGAGCCGCGGCGAGGTGGTGTGGGACGGCCAGTTCCATGCACGCCCCGGCCAAGGCCAGCTGCTCGCCTGCGGCACCCCTTCTCTTCTCCCGCAACGCCGCCCGGCCTGACACCATGCGCCTGCTCATCATCAACCCCAACATTTCCACCAGCGTCACGGCGCTGATCGAGGCCGAGGCGCGGCGCAGCGCCTCCGACACCACGGCACTGAGCATGCAGACCGCGCCCTTCGGCGTGGCCTACATCGAGACGCGCTTCGAGGCGCTGATCGGCGCCTATGCCACGGCCCAGGTCGCGGCCGAGCATGCGAGCGGCCATGACGCCGTGGTCGTCGCCGCCTTCGGCGACCCGGGTCTGGCCGGCCTGCGCGAGGTGCTGCCCATGCCCGTGCTGGGCCTGACCGAGTCGGCGCTGGCCAGCGCCTGCCTGCTGGGCCAGCGCTTTTCCATCGTCGCGATCTCGCAGCGCATCAGCGCCTGGTACCGCGAAGTGGTGGAGGCCAACGGACTCATCGGCCGGCTGGCCAGCATCCGCGCGCTGGACCAGCCGCTGGCCGGCATCGGCAGCGTGCAGACCGACCACGGCCTGGCACTGAAGGCGCTGTGCGAGCGCGCCGTCGCCGAGGACGGTGCCGATGTGATCGTGCTGGCTGGCGCGCCGCTGGCGGGGCTGGCGCGCAGCTTGCGCGGGCAACTGCCGGTGCCTGTGGTCGACGGCGTGTCCAGCGCCGTGCGGCATGCCGAATCGCTGGTCGCGCTGGCGCCGGGCAAGGCCACGCATGGCAGCTTCGCGCCGCCGCCGGTCAAGCCCAACGCCGGACTGCCGGACGCCATCGCGCGGCTGCTGGCGCGCGACTGATTGCACGCGCCTGCTCGCACGCAGCCGATCAGGCGCCCAGCGGCGCCATGCCGTGGCGCGCACGCGCCCGGTCGCAGGCCTCGCTGCCGGCCTCGAACTCACGGCAGGGCGAAGGCCGCCATTCGTAGATGCCGCAGCCCACGTGCTGGCCGAGCTTGCCGGTCAGCGCCGCGCAGCGGACCGGCACGTGGTCGGTGCCGCGCATGCGCGCGGTGTGGCCATTGACCTCCACGGTCAGGCCGTCGGGCACGCTGCCGCCCTCGCTCAGCAGTTCGTGGACCGAGAAGTCGACGCGGAAGCAGGCGCAGCAGGCGCCGCAGGACAGGCAGGGCGAGACGGCTTGCGGCATGCTTCAGGCGCCGCGCAACGCATCGCGGCGGCGCAGCGCCCGCGCGAAGAACAGCCCCATGCACAGCACCCCGCAGCCGGCCGCGGCCACGACGGCCGTGGAGCCCCAGCGCCCGACCAGGCCGGCCGCCAGCACCACGCCCAGCGACTGGCCCATGAACAGGAAGGTGGAGAACATGGCCACGCCCAGTCCGCGTGCCTCGGGCGCCATCTGCGTGGCATTGGTCTGCAGCGTGTTGTGCAGCATGAAGAGGCCGAAGCCCGCAACCAGCGTGGCCAAGGGCGCCAGCGCCGGGTGCGGCACGAAAGCCAGGCCGCAGGCGCCCAGCGCGAGCAAGGTGGCACCGGTCAGCACCAGGCCGCGTTCGCCCAGCCGCGGGATCAGCCGGCGCGCGGTCAGCATGTACAGCACGCCGCCCACGCCGGCCAGCGCCACGCTGGCGCCCGAGGCGGCCAGGGACAGGCCCAGGTGCGCATGCAGGTGCGAAGCCCAGATGGCCATCGCGCCGAAGGCCAGCGCGCCCTGCAGCAGCGAGACCAGCAGCACGGCCCGCGCATGCGGGCGCCGCCACAGGCTGCGCAGCTGGGCGGCAAAGCCCTGCGGCGTACCGGCCGCACCGGCCAGCCCGGCCATGTGGTGCGGGCGCTGTTGCTGCGCGCGCCAGTCGCGCCACTGCAGCGTGCCGACCACGCCGAACAGCGCTGTCAGGAACCAGAAGGCCCAGCGCCAGCCGAACCAGTCGGTGATCAGGCCGCCCAGCAGCTGGCCGCTCACCAGGCCCAGCGTGGAGCCCAGGCCCAGCAGCGCCAGCGTCTCCTGGCGCTTGTCGTAGCTGACCGCATCGCCGACCCAGGCCAGCGCCATCGGAATCATGGCCGCGGCGGCCACGGCCACCAGCACGCGGCCCAGCACCAGCGTGGCCAGGTCCGGCGCCAGCGCCGAGACCACGCTGCCCACGCTGCAGGCCAGCGTGCACAGCGCAATCAGCTTGAACTTGCCGAAGCGGTCGCCGAGCGGGCCGTAGAACAACAGGGCCACGCCGTAGGCAATGGCGAAGAACGAGACCACCTGGGCGGCCTGGCCGAGCGAGACCGAGAACTCCTGCGCCAGTGCCGGCAGCATGGCGTCGCAGATGCGCTGCACCGACATGCTCGAGAAGTTCGACAGGGACAGCAGCAGGATGGAGCGCCGCAGCGCGGGCGAAAGGGCTTGGGAGTCGGGCATGGGACAGGCGGCGCGCGACGTACCGCGGCGCGCAATTCTAGGTTTGCGCCGGCACGCTCAGCTGCAGGCCCACGCCGCGCCCGGCCAGGCCCGGGACGATGGCCACGCTGCCCCCCAGGCGCAGCGCAGCCTGGCGCACGATGGCCAGGCCCAGGCCCGAGCCGCTGGCGGCCTGCCCGGCACCGCGGTAGAAGCGGTCGAACACGCGTGCCTGCTCGGCCGGCGCGATGCCGGGGCCGTCGTCCTGCACGGTGAGCGACCAGCCCGGCGCCGACCCGGCCGACAGCGTGACCTGCACCGTGCAGCCAGGCCCGCCATAGCGCAACGCGTTGTCGAGCAGGTTGGCGATGATGGATTGCAGCGCTGCCGGCTCGGCCACGCGCCACAGTTCGTCGGGCGCTTCCAGCGCCAGTTCGACACCCTGCGACAGCGCCGCCGGCGCGGCCTGGGCCAGCTGCGCGCGCACCTGGGCCGCGACGTCGGCTGGCGCGGGCACGGCGCGCGGCGCCTCGTCCAGCGCCGCCAGGTCCAGCAGCTGCTGCGCCAGATGGGCGGCGCGCGCGATGGCCTGTTCCAGGTGCTGCTGCGCCGCGGCGCGCGCACCGGCATCCGTCGAGCGGGCCAGCACATGGGCCTGGGCCGTGACCACCGCCAGCGGCGTGCGCATCTCGTGTGCCGCGTCCTGCACGAAGGCGCGCTCGCGCTGCAGCGTGTCGCGCGCACGGCCCAGCAGCTGGTCCAGCGCATGCACCAGCGGGCGCAGCTCCCGGTGCCGCGCAGCAAAGCCGACCGGTTGCAGATCGCCGGCGGCGCGGCCCCGGATGCGGTCGGCCAGGGCCTGCAGCGGCCGCAGGCCGTTGCGCACCGACAGCCAAACCGCCAGCAGCACGATGGGCGAGGCCAGCAGCACGTAGGGCACCAGGAAGCGCGCGTTGTAGGCCAGGAAGTCGGCGGGCATGCGCTGGGGCTCGGCGATGCGCAGCGTCCAGCGGCCGGCGCCGGCCTGGAAAATGCGGTGCTGCCGGCCGTCGATCTCGGCGTACGAGACCGGATGCCCGGGCCGCGCGGCATCGGCAGCGAAGCCCGGCGAGGCATAGACGGTCTGGCCGTCCCGGTCGGCCAGCGCGAACCGGTAGCGGCCGGTGAAGCGCGGGTCCTGCGCACGCCGCTCGTTGACCCAGCGGGCGGTGGCCGCCAGCGCGGCGCGGGCCTGGGCCGCATCGTCGATCTCGGCCAGGGCGCCGAGCAGTGCATGGCCGAACTTCTGCAGGTTCGGCCCGGTCGCCAGGGCCTGCCGGTTGAGCGCGTACTCGTAGGCCAGCAGCGCGGCCCAGACCACGACGAACGCCAGCAGCACCGACCAGGTGCTGCGCCGCACCAGCGTCGGCTCGGCCAGCCAGGCGGCCAGGCGCTTCATGGCACGAGCAGGTAGCCGACGCCGCGCACGGTCTGGATCGCGTCGGCCCCGACCTTGCGGCGCAGGTTGGAGATGTGGACCTCCAGCGCACTGAAATCCATGGCCTCGCCCAGCGGTGCAAGCCGCTGCGCGAGCTGGCCCTTGGCGAGCACGGCGCCGGGCTCGCGCGCGAGCTCCAGCAGGATCTGGAACTCGCGCGGCGACAGCGCGAGCGGCACGCCGTCGCGCGTGACGCGGCGGCTGCGTGGCTCGACCACGAGCGCACCCACGGTCCAGCGCTCGCTTGCCTGGTGCGCCGCACGGCGCAGCACGGCGCGGATGCGCGCGACCAGTTCCTCGGTGGCGAAGGGCTTGACCACGAAGTCGTCGGCCCCACCGTCCAGCCCGGCCAGCCGATCGGCCACGGCCGAGCGCGCCGTGATGATGATGACGGGCACCTGCATGCCGTCGCGGCGCCAGCGCAGCAGCAGGTCCAGGCCCGAGCCGTCGGGCAGAGCGAGGTCGAGCAGCACGCAGTCGAACGCACCGGCATCGACCGCCTGCGGCGCGTCGAGCGCGCGCCGCCGCCATTCGCTGCTCAGCCCCTCGACGCGCAATGCCGATTGCAGTGCGCGGCCCAGGTCCAGGTCGTCCTCTATCAGCAGGATGTGCATGCCGGCGATTGTGGCGAAGCCGCAGCACGGCGCGGCGGCGCGCCGCGCCGGCTTTGGCTGTCCTTAAGCTCGGCCAGCCCAGAATCGCCGGCCACAAGAACACACGGACACAGGAAGCCCGCGCATGACGACAAGAAGACTGCCACGCCGGCGTTGCGGCTGGGTCCTTGCGGCGATGCTGTCGGCGCACGCCGCGCCCGCCGCGGCCCAGGGCATTCCCGGTGACAACGACGACACGCCCACGCGCCAGCTCGAAGGCGTGACGGTCAACGCACGGCGCTCGATCGAGCAGCGCTTCTTCGCCACCGGCTCGCTGGTGGTGGTGGACCGCTCCGACATCGCCCAGCTCGGCGCCTTCTCGGTGGCCGACGTGCTGCGCCAGCTGCCCGGCGTGCAGGTCACCCCCAACGCCAGCGGTGGCGTGGAGATCCGCATGCGCGGCATGGAGCGCAGTGCCACGCAGCTGCTGATCGACGGCCAGCGCGCGGGCAGCGGCCGCGCGCAGCTGCCGCTGGACCAGTTGCCGGCCGAGGTGGTCGAGCGCATCGAGGTCGTGCGCGCACCGACGGCCGAGTTCTCGGGCGCCACCGGCGGCACCTTGAACATCGTGTTGCGCCAGGCCAGCGTGCAGCGCGAGACCACCATCCGCCTGACCGACAACCATGTCTGGGGCCGCGACGCCACGCAGCTGTTCTTCTCCAAGTCGGGCCCGCTGCCCGGCACGGGGGCCGCGCCGCCAACCGAGGCAGCAGCCTTGGCCGAACAGCCCTGGTCGTACTTCGTCGCGGTGTCCAGCACCGGCATCCTGCTGGGGTCGGACGTGGAGCGCGAACGCCTGGCCAACGGCGCACGCGCGTTCGCCTCGCAGGCGCAAGGACGCTACCGGCGCACCGACCAGACCCTGCTGCCACGCCTGCAGGGCCGGCTGGGCGCAGCGGACCAGTTGGCGCTGCGCGGCACGCTGAGCCGCGCGCGCTTCGCGGGCCACTACGACACCCAGGGCGATGGCCTGGCCGCGACCGGTCCCTACCAGCTGGACACCACGGAGGCGCACCGCTACAGGCGCCAGTACCTGCAGGGCGCGGCCGACTGGACGCACCGCTTCGAGCGCAGCAAGCTGGAGACCACGCTCTCGCAAAGCCGCGCGGCCGACACCGTGGACCGGGTCGGCAGCGTGTTGCAAGACACTGGCGGCGCGCCCGGCAGCGACGCCTATGCGTTCCACGACGACCGCTCCGACCGCCTGCGCTCGCTGTCGGCCAAGCTCTCCGGCACGGCCGACCCTTTGCTGTGGCAAGTGGGCGCGCTGGTGGACGAGCGGCAGCTGCAGGTGCGCAACCAGAGCCAGGCCGGGGGGGACGCGAACCGGCTGGACCTGGGCGTGGTGGTGCGCCGGCAGGTGCTGTGGGGCCAGAACGAGTGGGAGCTGCCCGCCAACACCACGCTGACTGCAGGCCTGCGGGCCGAATGGCTGTCGATCAGCGGCAGCGACACCGAGCTGCTGGCCCAGCGCCGCACCCAGCTGCTGCAACCCTCGCTGCACCTGCGCACGCCGGTCGACGAACAACTGCAGTGGCGGCTGAACCTCTCGCGCGTGACGCGCAACCCCAACATCTGGGACCTGGTGGACCGTCGCATTCCCAGCCAGGGCAGCAACGGCCTGGACAACCCCGACACGGTGGGCAATCCAGCGCTGCGGCCGGAAGCCGCGTGGACGCTGGACACGGGCCTGGAGCGGCGCCTGGCGCCGCAGGGGCAACTGGGCCTGAACCTGTTCGTGCGCCGCCTGCACGACACCATCGCCACGGTGACCACGCAGCAGGCCGGCCGCTGGACCGAACAGCGCGCCAACGTCGGCGGCGCGGTCGTCTGGGGCCTGGAGGCCGACGCCAAGACCGGCCTCACCGCGCTGGGCCTGGGCGCGGACTGGACGCTGTCGGCCAACGCCAGCCTGCTGCAGTCGCGCATGCTGGACGGTGCGGACGCCGGCAGCCGCATTCCGGGCCAGGCCCGCTACACGGCCAGCGCCACCATCGCCAAGCCGGTGCCGCGCGCGGGCGGCCTGTTCGGTGGCGCCACGCTGACGCTCACCGGTCCGGCGCAGTTGAACAGCGCGCCGGTCAGCGGGCGCAGCGCGGCGCGTGCGTCGCTGGACGTCTACCTGGGCGGCCTGGTGCGCGGTTGGGGCTACTGGCGCGTCGGCGTGTTCAACATCGGCGATGCGCCGTTCGAGCGCACGCGCCGCAGCGTCGACGCCAGCGGCGGCGAGGTGGAGACACGCACGCGCATGCTGCTCACGCCGCGGGTGTACCTGACGGTGGGGACGCAGTTCTGAGGCGGGCGCGCGACCGGCCTTCAGGACCGGTTTCTAGGCCGGGACGAAGATCCCGTGTAAGCCCATCGGCATCACGCGCGGCAGCACGCCCTGCGCGATCGGCCCGTCCGCCAGGTGCTGCGCGTCGAACACCGACAGCAGCATGGCCCGTTGCCGCAGGTCCAGCGCGGTGCCCAGCACCCAGCCGTGCCCCTCGGGCGCGCTTGCGCGCGGCACGAACACATGCTCCTCGACCATCACCTCGGTGCCATAGCGGTAACGGTCCGCGCGCCCCGTCTGCAAGTCCACGCGGGTAACGGCGTCATAGCCCGGCCGCGGGCCGGCGGCCACGCGTTCGGCCACCAGCACCTGGCGCGTGCGCTGGCCGACGAAGCGCGGGTCGATGCGCGGGAACTCGGCCACGTGCAGCAGCAACTCCTGCCGAGCCTGGCCCGACCGCAGGTCCAGCGTGACCAATGCCATCGCCGTGCGGTCCGCATTGCGGTACTCGCCGCGCATCAGGTCCTGCAGGCCCTGGGTGGCCCACCAGGCGTCGGGCGCGCGGATGTAGTCGAGCTGGATCACGCCGCGGCGCAGGTCTTCCCAAGCGTTGCCGATGTGGAAGACGAAGCCGGTCGGCAACTGGAACCAGCGCGGCGCGTCGAGCGCGTCCTTGGCCAACACCAGCACGCGCATGCCCAGCTCGGGCCGCCAGACGTGGCTGGCGAGGAAGGTCTGGCCGCCACGCATGCGCCCCACGTCGAACACCAGCGGCGGCAGCAGGAACACCAGGTGCCGCTCGGTCACCGCGAAGTCGTGGACCATGGCGATGTCGGGCACGGGCAGGCTGGCCGTGCGAACCTCGCGCCCGTCCTTCGACACGTGGTAGATCGACAGCAGGCCGGCGCCGCTGCTGACACCGAAGTTCCACAGGCTGCCATCGCGACCGATGCGTGGGTGTGCCGAGAACGGCATGCCGGTGTACTCGGGCGTCCAGGTCTTCAGGCCACGCGTCTGCAGGGTTTGCGCGTCCACGCGCGTGGCCGAGCCGCCCTCCCACAAGGCCAGCAGTTCGCCACCGTGCGCCACCACGCTGGTGTTGGCGACGTTGATGGCGTCGGCCGAACGGACGGGCTCGGCATGCGGCGGGTTGGTGCCGAACGCGGCGCGCACCGGCCGGCCGGCGGCGCTGTCGGCCAGGAACTTCTCGGTGCGCACGAAGCGGCCCTGGTGCACCACGCCATCCGGTCCCAACCGGTACTGCTGCAGCATGCCGTCGCCATCGAACCAATGGTGGTAGCGCTCGCCACCGAGCGCATGGCGGGCCGCGCCGTTGCGGTAGAACGCGCCGTACAGCGCGGGCGGGATGCGGCCACGCATCTGCAGCGGCATCGCTGCGGCGTCGGCCTGCAAGCCCTCGAAGCCCATCTGCCAGGACTGCTGGTCGCGGCGCGCGGCGAATTCGGCCTGCCAGGTGTCCGGTGCGGTCTGCGCGCGGGCCTGCGCCAGGCCCAGGCCGGCGGCGCCCAGCAGCGCACGGGTGAAGGAGCGGCGATCCATGGCAGCCCCTTCAGCGCAGCTGGATCCGGATGGTGGTGTCGGACTGCAGGTCCAACGCCGCGTCGTCGAAGGCCGGCGGCCCCATGCGCCCCTGTGCGTCGCGGCTGAAGCCGTAGGGTTCGGTCGGCAGCCCGACCACGTTGGCGTCCAGTCTGGCGTTGCCGTTCTCGTCGTGGTAGGTGGAGACGGCGTAGCGGCCGGGGGGCAATCCACGGAACAGCAGGACGACCTTGTCCGACGCCGGCACGAACTGGCCTTGCACGGCCTGGCCCGGCTTGGGCCAGCCCGTGCTGCCGGCGAACAGCGCGCCGGCGACGCTGCCTTGGGCCGAGCGGGCGCCGAGCACTTCGACGGTCAGGTCGGCAGCGCCGGCCATGCCACCGGCCAGCGCCAGCATGGCGGCTACCGTCGTGGCCCGCGCGGTGCGGGGGATGCAGGAAAAGGTTGCGGACATCGTGTGGCTCCGGTCAGTGGGGACACGAAGGCACCAGCGCCTTCGATGTCCTGACTGTAGGAACGGCACGGTCGCACGGCGACCGGTTTGCGACGGAACGCCGCCGCCGCGGTGCGGGCTGCAGGCAGGCGGCGCGACCTGCAGCGCCGGCGGTGCGCCGCGGCTCAGGGCGTGCAGGACAACGCGGCGTCGTGCACGCGCCGCAGCAGGCGCCGGCGGATCAGGCCGCTGGCGGGACGGATCAGCCACCAGTACGCCGTGAAGCGGCGCCGCGCCTCGTCGCCGCCGCACCAGATGCGGGTGCGCGTGGTCAGGCGTGTGCCACCGGCCGCGGGTTCGGCGGTGAAGTGCAGCACCAGCTTGGCCATGCCGGCTGCGTCCACGGCCGCGAAGGCCTCGGCATCCGCGACGGGTTCGAGCCCATAGTCGGCCCGCCAGAAGCGCCCGACCAGGCCGAACGCCAGTTCGCGGTCGCCGTCGCGGCCGAGCGCGGTGAAATCCGCCAGCCCGAAAGGTGGACGGTGCTGCAACGACGACGTGAAGCCGAACCGGCCCGCCAGGCGCCCCGGAAGTTCGCGCAGGGCGATCAGGCCGCGCGCCACCGGGTCGTCCACCACATCGGGCCGGGCAGCCATGTCGAGCACGCACGCCGGTGCCGCGGGCACGTGGCAGCCGTGCTCCTCGGCAAACTGGAAGCGCGGCAGGTAGCGCTCCATGAGTTCCATGGCGCGCGGCGGTTCAGGCGATGCGCCCCAGCAGCAGGTACTCCATCAGCGCCTTCTGCACGTGCATGCGGTTCTCGGCCTCGTCCCAGACCACGGATTGCGGGCCGTCGATGACCTCGGCCTCCACTTCCTCGCCGCGGTGGGCCGGCAGGCAGTGCATGAACAGCGCATCGGGCCTGGCGACCTTCATCATCTCCTCGTCCACGCACCAGTCGGCGAACGCCTCGCGGCGGGCCTCGTTCTCGGCCTCGTAGCCCATGCTGGTCCAGACGTCGGTGGTCACGAGGTCGGCACCGCGGCAGGCGTCCATCGGGTCCTTGAAGACCTGGTAGCTGTCGGCCGAGCGCAGGCCGGCGACAGACTGGTCGATCTCATAACCGCTGGGCGTGCTGACATGGACCTTGAAGTCCAGGATCTCGGCGGCCTGAAGCCAGGTGTTGGCCATGTTGTTGCCGTCGCCGACCCAGGCCACCGTTTTGCCCTTGATCGAACCGCGGTGCTCCAGGAAGGTGAAGATGTCGGCCAGGATCTGGCAGGGGTGGAACTCGTTGGTCAGGCCGTTGATGACGGGCACGCGCGAGTTGGCGGCGAAGGCGACGATCTTGTCCTGCCCGAAGGTGCGGATCATCACCAGATCGACCATGCGGCTGATGACCTTGGCACTGTCTTCGATCGGCTCTGCGCGGCCCAGCTGGCTGTCGCCGGTGGTGAGGTTCACCACCGAGCCGCCCAGCTGGTACATGCCGGCCTCGAAGCTCACGCGCGTGCGCGTGCTGGCCTTCTCGAAGATCATGGCCAGCGTGCGGTCCGCCAGCGGGTGGTGCTTTTCGTAGGCCTTGAACTTGCGCTTGATCAGCGCGGCGCGCTCGAACAGGTAGGCGTACTCGTCGGCCGAGAAGTCGCTGAACTGCAGGTAGTGCTTCAGGCTCATGGCGTTGCCACCGGTTCGGCCAGGAACTCCTTCACCAGCGGCACGAGGATGGCGACGATCTCGTCGGCCTCGGCCTGCGACAGGATCAGCGAGGGCACCATGCGGATCACGGAATCGGCGGTCACGCTGAGCAAGAGGCCGCGCTCGGCTGCGCGGGCCGTCAGCACGCCGCAGGGGCGCGTGAGTTCCACGCCGAGCATGAGGCCCTGGCCGCGGATTTCCTTGAAGCCTTCCAGGCCCTCGAAGGCGTTGAGCAGCGACTGCTTCAGGTGCGCACCGACCTTGGCCGCGTTCTCCAGCAGGCCCTCTTCTTCCATGATGCGGATGGTCTCGATCCCCGCGCGCATGGCCAGCGGGTTGCCGCCGAAGGTGGTGCCATGGTTGCCGGGGCCGAAGATGTGGGCGGCCTTGGGGCCGGCGACGACGGCGCCGATCGGCACGCCCGAGCCCAGGCCCTTGGCCAGCGGCATCACGTCGGGCACGATGCCGGCCCACTGGTGCGCGAACCACTTGCCGGTGCGGCCCATGCCGCACTGCACCTCGTCGATCATGAGCAGCCAGTCGCGCTCGTCGCACAGCTTGCGCACCTGCTGCAGGTATTCGGCGCGCATGGGGTTCACGCCGCCCTCGCCCTGGATGGTCTCGAAGAACACGGCCACCACGTTGGGGTTGCCTTCGGTCTTGGCCTTCAGCGCGGCGATGTCGTTGAGCGGCACGCGGATGAAGCCCTCGACCAGCGGGCCGAAGCCCTGCTGCACCTTGGTGTTGCCGGTGGCGGACAGCGTGGCGATGCTGCGGCCGTGGAAGGCCTTCTCGTAGACGACGATCTCGGGCTTCTCGATGCCCTTGTCGTGGCCGAACTTGCGCGCCAGCTTGATGGCTGCCTCGTTGGCCTCCAGGCCCGTGCAGCAAAAGAAGGCGTTGGTCATGCCGGCCAGTTCGGTCAGCTTGGCCGCCAGCTTCTCCTGACCGGGCACGTGGTAGTAATTGGAGCTGTGGATGATCTTGGTGATCTGGTCCTGCAACGCAGGCACCAGCTTGGGATGGTTGTGGCCCAGCGTGTTGACCGCGATGCCGCCCAGCGCATCGAGGTACTGCTTGCCGTTGGTGTCCCACACGCGCACGCCCTGGCCATGCGACAGCGCGATCGGCACGCGGCCGTAGGTGTTCATGACGTGGGGGGATGTGGGCTCTGCGGCAGCGGTCATGGTGCTGATCTCTCCAGTAAACAACGGCGAAACACGAGGGATTCAGCAAGACCGGCGCCTGCTCGGCATCTCGCCTAGGCCCGCTGAACGGCGATTCTAGGCGCAGCGATTGCTCGCTTTTTTGACAAATCCGCATCACAGCTATGCGCCCGGCGACAGGCCAATGACAGGCGGCTCGGCTAAACTCTGGTGCGCCGCAACATAGAACCGGCACCGTTCTTGCAGCGAATCCTGCACACAATGCAGCGTCCCAGCGCCTCTTTCCCCATCGATCCCACCAGATGACCCCGCCCCCGTCCAAGGAAGTCTTCATCCAGGGCATCACGCGCGACGGCAGGACCTTTCGTCCCAGCGACTGGGCCGAGCGGCTGGCCGGCGTGTTGAGCCAGTTCCGCCCGGGCGGGCCACAGCCAGGCAGCCACCTGGGCTACTCGCCCTGGTGCGTGCCGACCACGGTCAACGGCATCAAGTGCGTGATCGTGCACCGCGACCTGCGCGACTACGACGTGATGGCCTGGGATTTCGCGATGAACTTCGCCAAGGACAACGAACTGCAGGTGGCCGAGGCCTGCCTGGTGCCCGAGCCGCCCCAGCGCTGAACCTCTTTTCCACTTTCACGCGCCCAAGAAAAAACCGCCCGAAGGCGGTTTCTCTTTTTCTTTGCTGGCAGCGCACCCGGTCAAACAGCGGGTTGCACGTGCAACCCGGGCGGGTTGGCTGGTTTAGGCTGCGGCCGGAGCAGTGGCCAGGGCCTTGACCTTGGCGGCCAGGCGGCTCTTGTCGCGCGCGGCCTTGTTCTTGTGGAAGATGCCTTTGTCGGCGACGGTGTCGACCACGGATTGCATCTTGCCGAACAGTTCGGTGGCCTTGTCCTTGTCGCCGGCGGCAACAGCCTTCTCGACGTTCTTGACGAAGGTGCGGTACTTGGAACGCAGCGAGGTGTTCGCGGCGTTGATCTTGACGTCCTGGCGGACGCGCTTGCGGCCCGACGCCAGGCGCGGGTTCTTCTTCTTGGGCTTGGTTGCCATGGTATGTGTTCCTTAAGGGCTTGAGGATGTTGCCAGCAAAGCCCGCGAGTATAACAGTGCCGCCACCATCCGGCAGGCGCGCCCAGGACGCCCCGGGCCGCTGGCTACACTCCCTGCGGTGAGTCTCCTCAAATCCGCCTCAACGGTCTCGCTGCTGACGCTGGCGTCGCGCATCACCGGCCTGGGCCGCGAGCTGCTGATGGCATCGCTGTTCGGCGCCAGCGCCATGACCGATGCCTTCAACGTCGCCTTCCGCATTCCCAATCTGTTCCGGCGCCTGTTCGGCGAGGGCGCCTTCAGCCAGGCCTTCGTGCCCGTGCTGGCGGCCAGCAAAGCGCAGGAGGGCGAAGCCGCCACCAAGCAGCTGATCGACCACGTGGCCAGCGTGCTGACGGCCATCCTCGTGCTGGTGTGCCTGGCCGGCGTGCTGGCCGCGCCGTGGATGGTCTGGGTGCTGGCCGCGGGCCTGCAGCAGGATGCCGCCGGCTTCGACGCGGCCGTGGTCATGACCCGCTGGATGTTCCCCTACATCGGCTGCATGTCGCTGGTGGCGCTGGCCTCGGGCATCCTGAATACCTGGAAACGCTTCGCCGTGCCGGCCGTCACGCCGGTGCTGCTGAACCTGGCCATGATGGGCTCGGCCTGGCTGGGCGCCCCCTGGCTGGCCGCACGCGGCATCGAGCCGATCTACGCCATGGCCGGCGGCGTGATGCTGGGCGGCCTGCTGCAGCTCGGCGTGCAGGTGCCGCCCCTGGCCCGCATGGGCCTGCTGCCGCGCGTGCGCCTGGGCCTCGCGGGCCTGCGCGAAGCCTGGGCCGATCCGGGCACGCGGCGCATCGCCAAGCTGATGGGCCCGGCCCTGCTGGGCGTGGGCGTGGCCCATGTGTCCATCATGATCAACACCCAGATCGCCTCGCACCTGGCGCCGGGCAGCGTGAGCTGGCTGGGCTATGCCGACCGGCTCATGGAGTTCCCGACCGCGCTGCTGGGCGTGGCACTGGGCGTGGTGCTGATGCCGCAGCTGAGCAGCGCGCACGCGGCCGGCGACACGGCGCGCTACTCGGCCATGCTGGACTGGGGCCTGCGCCTGGTGGTGCTGATGGCCGTGCCCAGCGCGGTGGCGCTGCTGACCTTCGCCACCCCGCTGGTCTCCACCATCTACCACCACGGCATGTTCGGCGAGGAAGACGTGCGCCAGACCAGCCTGGCGCTGATGGGCTACGGCGCCGGCCTGTTCGGCCTGGTGGCGATCAAGGTGCTGGCGCCGGGCTTCTACGCGCGCCAGGACGTGCGCACGCCGGTGAAGATCGCGCTCGTGGTGCTGGTCTTCACCCAGCTGCTGAACTTCGGCCTGGTGCCCATGCTGCAGCATGCCGGGCTGGCGCTGTCGGTCGGCCTGGGCGCCACACTCAATGCGGCATTGCTGCTGATCGGCCTGCTGCGCCGCGGCAGCTACCGGCCCTCGCCGGGCTGGGGGCGCTTCCTGTTGCAGGTGGTGGCGGCCAGCGCCGTGCTGGCCATCTTCCTGATCTGGGCCTCGCGCGCCTATCCGTGGACCCAGGTCGGCCATGGCTGGCTGCGCATGGGCGGCATGGCGCTGGCGCTGGCCGCCTCGGCGGTCGTGTACTTCGGCGCGGCCTGGGCCGGCGGCATCCAGCTCAAGCGCATGCTGCGCCACGGCATTTGAGGCCATCCGGCCCTTGCTTGACGCGCCCTGGCCCGTCCATTACAAAGAACCGATGCCGCCCAGCTACACGATCCCGACACCGCTCGAGTACTTCACCGCCCTGGTCCAGAGCGACGAGCAATTCCCTTTGCTCGAGGCCTGCGCCAGCCTGGCCCAGGACGAATACCCCGAGCTCGACGTGCAGCAGGTGCTCGGCGACATGGACCAGCTGCAGGCGCGCCTGCAGCGCCGCCTGGCAGCCGATGCGCCGCCGCTGCACCGGCTGCGCATGCTGAACCAGTTCTTCTACCGCGAGCTGGGGTTCGGCGGCAACGTCAACAACTACTACGACCCCGACAACAGCTACCTCAACGCCGTGCTGCGCACGCGCATGGGCATCCCGATCTCGCTGGCCGTGCTCTGGATGGAGTTGGCCCAGGGCCTGCATTTGCAGGTGCGCGGCATCAACTTCCCGGGGCACTTCCTGGTCAAGGTCAACCTGCCGAAGGGGCAGGTGGTGATCGACCCCTTCGCCGGCCAGTCGCTGAGCCGCGAGGAACTGGTCGAGCGCCTGGCGCCCTACAAGCAGCAGCAACAGGCCGAGCACGGCGAGGACTTCGAGGTGCCGCTGGGCCTGTACCTGCAGTCGGCCAAGCCGCGCGACATCCTGGCCCGCATGCTGCGCAACCTCAAGGAAATCCACCGCAGCCAGTCGGATGCGCAACGCCTGCTGGCGGTGCAGAACCGGCTCGTGGTGCTGCTGCCCGAGGCCTGGTCCGAGTACCGCGACCGCGGCCTGACGCACGCCGACCTGGGCAACACCGACGAGGCCGTGCTCGACCTGGAGAAGTACCTGGTCTTTGCCGACGAGCCGCAGGACACGGCTGTCATTGCGGACCGGGTCTCTGCGCTGCGGCGCGCGCAGCACTAGCCTGCGTCAGATCATCGGCGTCACGGCGCCGTCCATGGCCAGGATCGCGCCCGTGATGTAGCTGGCCCGTGCCGAAGCCAGGAACAGCACGGCATCGGCGATCTCTGCCGGCTCGGCGATGCGACCCAGCGGCAGCCGGGCGGTGGCGCGGCGCAAGGCCTCCTCGGCATCGATGCCCTGCAGGCGCGCGTCGGCCGCCAGGCCCTCCTTGAGCCGCTCGGTCAGCGTGAGCCCGGGATTCACCGCGTTCACGCGCACGCCCTTGGCCGCGTAGGCGGCGGCCATGCCGGCCGAAGCCAGCATCAGCGCCGCGTTGGCCGCGCCGCCCGGCATGTGGATGGGGCTGGCCACCTTGCCGCCCGCGCCGATGACGTTGACGATGGCGCCGCCGCCGCGCGCGGCCATGCGCTTGACCAGCGGGTCCAGCACATGGATGTAGCTGAAGTACTTGGCGTCCATGGCCTCGTGCCAGGCCAGCGGCGTGAGCTCGTCCGGGGGCGTGCGCTTGGCGGCACCCGCGGAGTTCACGAGCACCTGCACCGCGCCGGCCTGCTGCTCGAGGGCATCGACCGCGGCCAGCGCCGCGGCTGCGTCGCGCAGGTCGGCCGCATGGGTCTGCACCCTTGTGCCGGCGTCGGCGAAGTCGGCGCGCAAGGCCATCGCCGCGCGCTCCAGGTTGCCCCCATCGCGCGAGACCAGGCTCACGCGCGCGCCCTCGCGCAGAAAGGCCTGGGCGCAGGCCAGGCCGATGCCCTTGCTACCGCCCGTGATCAAGACATGCTGGCCCGTCAACTGCAAATCCATGGTGTGCTCCGTTGAAGTGGAAGGCGCTACGCGCCGGACAGAAAGATCTCCTGCAGGTCGCTCAGGAAGTCGAAGCCCTTCTCGCTCGGCCGTACGCGCGCCGCGTCGCGCACGAGCAGGCCGCGCCGCTCGCCCTCGGCCAGGCCGGCCGCGATGGCCGAAAGCGGCAGGCCTGTGCGCTCGGTGAAGTCCTGCAGGGCGAAGCCCTCGCGCAGGCGCAGCGCATTGAGCATGAACTCGAACGGCAGGTCGGCGCGGCGCACGTCCTCGTCCTGCGCCAGCGCGGCGCCAGCCAGGGCCTGCTCCATGTACAGGCCGGGCTCACGCAACCGCACCTGGCGCACCACGCGGTGCGCGAAACTGAGCTTGCTGTGCGCGCCCGCGCCGATGCCCAGGTAGTCGCCGAACTGCCAGTAGTTGAGGTTGTGCACGCAGCGGTGGCCGGCGCGCGCATAGGCCGAGACCTCGTAACGCTCCAGGCCCGCGCGGCCGGTGGCCTCGGTGATCTGGTCCAGCATGCCGTAGGCGACGTCGTCCTCGGGCAGCACCGGCGGGTGCTTGGCGAAGAAGGTGTTGGGCTCGATGGTCAGGTGGTAGACCGACAGGTGCGGCGGCGCCAGCGCCAGCGCGGTGCCCAGGTCCTGCGCCAGCATGGCGGGCGTCTGGCCGGGCAGCGCATACATGAGGTCCAGGTTGAAGGTGTCGAAGGCCTGGGCCGCCTCCTCGAGCGCGGCGACGGCCTGGCGGCGGTCGTGCACGCGACCCACGGCCTGCAGCAGGCCATCGTCGAAGCTCTGCACGCCCACCGACAGGCGCGTGACACCGGCCGCGCGGTAGGCGCGGAAGCGGTCCTTCTCGAAGGTGCCGGGGTTGGCCTCCAGCGTGATCTCGCAATCGGCCTCCAGCCGCAGCCGCGCGCGCACGTCGCCCAGCAGCCGGTCGATGGCCTGCGGCGAGAACAGGCTGGGCGTGCCGCCGCCGATGAAGATGCTGTGGACGGTGCGGCCCCAGACCAGCGGCAGCGCAGCCTCCAGGTCGGCGACCAGCGCATCGATGTAGCGCTGCTCAGGCAGCTCGGCTGGCGCGGCCACCTGGGTGACGGCTGGCGCATCGGCACCGGCCCAGCGCACCACCGCCTCGTCCCCTCGCACGGCGTGCGAGTTGAAATCGCAATAGGGGCACTTGCGGATGCACCAGGGCAGGTGCAGGTACAGCGCGAGCGGCGGCTGGGCCTGCAGCTGCAGCAGGCCGGGCCGCACGTAGGCGGTGAGTTCGCGCGGGCGCAGGCCGGACATCAGAACCAGCGCTCGCGCATCAGGCGCAGCATCTCGCGCGCGGCCTGGCCGCGGTGGCTGTTGGCGTTCTTGACCTCGGCCGGCAGTTCGGCAAAGGTCTTGCCGAAGGCCTCGATCCACATGACGGGGTCGAAGCCGAAACCGCCCGCACCCACCGGCGCCTCGGTGATGCGGCCCACCGCGCGACCGACCGCGATCAGCGGCTCCGGGTCTTCGGGGCTGCGCACGGCCACCAGCGTGCTGACCAGCGCGGCGCGCCGGTTGGCGATGCCGCGCATCTGCTCGAGCAGCGCGCGCACGTTGTTGTCGTCGCCTTTGGCATAGCCAAACTGCGTGGCGTAGTAGGCCGTGTCCACGCCGGGCAGGCCGCCGAAGGCGTCCACGCACAGGCCGGCGTCGTCGGCCACCGCGGCCAGGCCCGTGTGGCGCGCGGCGTTGCGGGCCTTGGTCAGCGCGTTCTCGACGAAGGTGCGGTAGGGCTCCTCGGCCTCGGGCACGCCCAGTTCGCCCTGGGCCACGAGGCGCACGTCCAGCGGCGCGAACAAGGCCTGCAGCTCGGCCAGCTTGCCCTTGTTGTTGGAAGCCAGGACCAGGTCCATGCCCGACCTCAGCCTGCCAGCGCCTGCAGCTGCAGCGCGATGAGTTCCTGGATGCCCTTGTCGGCCAACTGCAACAGCTGGTCCATCTCGGCACGCGTGAAGGCCGCGCCCTCGGCCGTGCCCTGCACTTCGACGAAGTGGCCGGCGCCGGTCATGACCACGTTCATGTCGGTGTCGCAGGCCGAGTCTTCCACGTACTCGAGGTCGAGCAGCGGCGTGCCTTCGACGATGCCGACCGAGATCGCCGCCACCGGCTGCACGATGGGCGATGCGGCGAGCTTGCCCTGGGCCAGCAGCTTGTTCACCGCGTCCTGCGCGGCCACGAAGGCGCCCGTGATGGCGGCGGTGCGCGTGCCGCCGTCGGCCTGCAGCACGTCGCAATCGAGGTGGATGGTGCGCTCGCCCAGGCGCTTCAGGTCGAACACGGCGCGCATGGAGCGGCCGATCAGGCGCTGGATCTCCTGCGTGCGGCCGGTCTGCTTGCCTTTGGCGGCTTCGCGGCTGCTGCGCGTGTGGGTGGCGCGCGGCAGCATGCCGTATTCGGCCGTGACCCAGCCCTCGCCGCTGCCCTTCTGGTGCGGCGGCACCTTCTCCTCGATAGAGGCGGTGCACAGCACGCGCGTCTGGCCGAACTCGATCAGCACCGAGCCCTCGGCGTGGATGGTGAAGCCTCGGGTGATGCGCACGGGGCGCAACTGGTCGGCGGAGCGTCCGCCGGTTCTCGCAAATTCAGTCATGGGGCCGATTGTCGCCAAGCCCGCAGCCCACGCCTTGTCCGTGCCCGGCGCGGGTCAAATCCGGCGGGCAGCCGTGCGGCGGATGGCTTCGTTGATCTCGGCGATGGAGCGGTCGATGGCGGCCTCGTCCAGATCGGGCGCGGCGGCCTTCGGGTCCGTGCCCTGCACGGTGGCAGCGAATGCATCTGGCGCCTGGCCGCGCGTGGAGGCGAAGGCATCCGCCGAGCGCCACTCCAGCGCCAGGGCGGTCACGTTGTCGCTGCTGTCACCCGCTGCGCGCAACGCCTGCTCCACGAGCTCCGGCACGGCCTGCGCCACGGGCATGGCACTCAGTTGCTCGACGATGCGCTCGTCGCTCAGGCTGGCCCACAGGCCATCGGAGCACAGCAGGATCTTGTCGCCGCGCTGCAGCGCCACCGGGCCGGTCAGCTGGTACTCGGGCGCGACCGGCGAGCCCAGGCAGGTGTACAGCACATTGCGGCTGACCCGGCCGGCGCGCGCCATGTCCGCGGGCATCTGCTCAAGGTAGGAATGGTCGCGCGTGCGCGCCAGCAGCGCACCGCCGCGCACCAGGTACAGCCGTGAATCGCCGCAATGCGCCCAGGTCACGCTATCGCCCTGCACCACAGCCGCCACCAGCGTGGTGCGCGGCTTGTCGGCCAGGCCACGCTCCTCCCCGTAGCGCAGGATGCGCCGGTGCGAGGCCAGCAGCGCATGCACGAGGAAATCGCCGGCCTGCGGCAGCTGCGGCGTGGCCTGCTGCTGGTGCAGCGACGACACCGTCTGCACCGCCAGCTGGGCCGCGGCCTCGCCCTCGGGGTGGCCGCCCATGCCGTCGGCCAACACGAACAGGCCCGATTCCCGCGTGTAGCAGTAGCCCATGCGGTCCTCGTTCTTGGCCCGGCCACCGCGCCGGCTGACCTGGAAGACCGAGAACCTCATCGCGAGGTCTTGTCGGCCGACCCAGCGGGCGCGGGCCCGCTCTTCTTGCCGTCCGACACCAGCGTGTCGAACTGCATGCGGATCTTCTCGCCCATGGACAGTTTGGTGTAGCGGCGCTCGCCCTCGCGGCTGAGTTCCTTCTGCAAGGCGAACACCGACTGCGGCCGCGACAGCGGATCCAGCGCCATGCACCATTCGACCACCTCGATCAGGTTGTCGGAGTACACGCCGCGCAGGCGCGCGAGCGAGGCGGTGATGCGGTCCTTCTCGAGCCGCTGCGGCGCCTCGGCCGGCGGAAAGCCCAGCATGCAGGCGTAGATGCAGGCGCCGATGGCGTAGATGTCGGTCCACGGTCCCATGGTGGCATCGCGCCGGTACATCTCGGGCGCGGCGAAGCCGGGCGTGTACATCGGCCGGATGAAGTTGCCTTCCTTGTTCAGCACCTCGCGCGCGGCGCCGAAGTCGATCAGCACGGCCTTGTCGTCGTCGGTGATGAAGATGTTGGCCGGCTTGATGTCCAGGTGCAGCATCTTGTGCTGGTGCACGATGCGCAGCCCGCGCAGCACCTCGTCGAACAGCGAGCGGATGGTCGACTCGCGGAACACCTTGGGCCGCTTGAGTTCGCGCGAGGTAATGATGAAGTCCTGCAGGGTCGCGCCCTCCAGGTAGTTCATGACCATGTAGACGGTCTCGTTCTCGCGGAAGAAATTCAGCACGCTGACCACCGAGGGGTGGGCGATCTGCGCGAGCGAGCGGCCTTCTTCGAAGAAGCTTTTCAGCCCCAGGCGGTACAGCGAGAGCTTCTCGGCCGATACCACGGGCAGCGTCTGGCCCGGTTCCCGAGAAGCCAGCGAGGACGGCAGGTACTCCTTGACCGCAACGTGGTTGCCTTCGCCATCGACGGCGAGGTAGACCATGCCGAAGCCACCGGAAGAGAGCCTGCGCACGACGCGGTAGCCACCGATGACGGTCTCGGGCCGCAACGGCGCCGGCTTGCTCTTGGTCATGGAAAGGGCTGCAATCGTCGCGGATGGTGGAAGCCGTTATTCTCTGGCCTTTGCAACGACCAGAAACGTTCTCATGCCAGTCTACAGCATGACCGGTTACGCAAGCGCCCAGCAAAGTGGCGCCAGTGACCCCGCGGAAACCGACGCCAGGAGTCAGCCGTCGCGCCGCCTGGGCATCGAGATCCGCGCCGTCAACAGCCGCTTCCTCGACCTCGCCTTCCGCCTGCCCGACGAGCTGCGCCAGCAGGAGCCCGCGCTGCGCGAGCTGCTGACGGCCAAGCTCAAGCGCGGCAAGGTCGAATTGCGCGCGTCCATCGACAGCATCGACACCGGCAGCGTGCCCGAACCCACGCCGCGCCTGCTGCAGCGCTTGAACGGCGTGCAGGACCAGGTGCGCTCCTGGCTGCCGAACGCCACGCCGCTGTCCGTGGCCGAGGTGATCCGGCTGTCGTCGACCGAGCAGCATGGCGCGGGCGAACTCGACGAGCAGCTGCTGCCGCTGGCCGAGAAGGTCGTCAAGGAATTGCTGGCCGCACGCCAGCGCGAAGGCGCCCGCCTCGCGCTGATGCTCAACGAGCGGCTGGGCCAGTTGCGGGCTTTGGCTGCACAGGCCCTGCCCCTCGTGCCGCAACTCGTGGAGCAGCAGCGCCAGCGCTTCCTGGACCGCTGGAAGGAGGCCATGGCCCTGGCCGACGGCGCCACCCTGCCCGAGGCCGCGCAGGACCGCGCGCTGAGCGAAGCGACGGCCTTCGCGATCCGCATCGACGTGGCCGAGGAGATCACGCGGCTGGATTCGCACCTGGACGAGATCGAGCGCCTGCTCAAGAAGGGCGGCGAACTCGGCAAGCGGCTCGACTTCCTGATCCAGGAACTGCACCGCGAGGCCAACACGCTGGGCTCCAAGTCCGCCGCCTTGGAACTCACGCGCATCTCGGTGGACATGAAGGTGCTGATCGAGCAGATGCGCGAGCAGGTGCAGAACATCGAGTAGCCCGCCGAGAGCGCACGATTGTTCTGCCCGTGGAAACCATGCATTGCCCGCGGACCCGTTTTTCTTTCGAGACGCGAATCCGACAATTCAACCCATCGATGAGACGCATGCAAGACGACTCATCGAGACGCGGCAGACATGGGGTCTGGCCACGCCGAATGGGAAGTTGCATCCGCCATCTCCAAAGGAATCCACCATGAACAAGTTCATCGCATCCGCCCTCGTCGCCGCAGCCGCTTTTGCCGCCGCCCCCAGCTTTGCCGGCGACAACATCAGCGGTGAAGTCGGCTACGTGCCGCAGGTGAGTAGCGCCAAGAGCAGCCTGACCCGCGAAGCCGTGCGTGCCGAGTATCTGCAGGCCGAGCGCAACGGCACGCTGCCCGAGCTGGGCGAAGGCGCCGACACCGGTGCCGTGGCCACCGCCAAGAGCAGCCTGGGCCGCGACGCCGTGCGCGCCGAAGCCGTGTACGCCGTGCGCCATGGCCAGCAAGTGGGCGGCGAAGTCTGACCCCACCGGCACGCGCCTCCGGACAAACCGCCTTCGGGCGGTTTTTGCTTTTCCGGGCGGCCGACTTGTCCCTGGACGCCGTGGGCAAGGTTGTGGACAAGCGCCGCGGAATCTCCCGAAACCCATGCCCGGCGCGGGCTGCGACGCGATGCCCGGAAAACAGGCAGTCGCGGCCGAGGCGGGCGACTCAGGTGTGCAGCTTGCGGCCCAGCAGCTGTTCCACCTTGGCCGTCTTGGCCTGCAGCCGGCCGGCCGGACCCTCGCGCCAGTCCACCTTGAGGTGCAGGCCGATGCGCGTGCAGCCGACGGCGCGCAGGTGGTCGAAACACGCCTTCACGACAGCGAAGGTCTCGTCCCACTCGCCTTCGAGGATGGTGCCCATGGGCGTGAGCTGGTAGGGCACGCCGCTCCTGTCGATGAGGTCGATGATCTGGGCCACGTAGGCGCTCACGCTGTCGCCCTCGGCGCGGGGGGACATCTGGAATTCGAGCAGGACCATGCTTGTTCCTTGAAGTTGTTCAGGGGAGGCCCACGCCGTGCGCAGCAAGGTCGTAGCGCCCACCGCAGAAGGAGCCGTCCACGGGCTGCGCCGATGCCGCCACGCCAAGCCCGGCCAGTGCACAGGCCCGCTCCTGGCCGTGCGCCACAGCAGGATCTGGTTCCACAGGCCGGGGTCTTGCGAGGGGCACCAGGCCGCCGCCGGATGCGCGCACCTGCGCAGGCGTGCCGGCCTGCCATGCCGTCCGCGGAGCGGATCGGCGTGGTGGTGGAGTGCGGCGAACTCCGGCAAAGGCATGCCGCGATGCTAACCAGTGCGCCGCGTGCCTGCCGGCCGTCAGCCCGGCAGCTGGTAGTCCTTGAACTGCTGGCGCAGCTGCGTCTTGAGCAGCTTGCCCGTCGCCGTGTGCGGCAGGCTGTCGACGAAGACCACGTCGTCCGGCATCCACCACTTGACGATGCGCTGGCCCAGGTGGTCGAGCACGCTCTGCTTGTCGACCTCAGCGCCGGGACGCTTGACCACCACCAACAGCGGCCGCTCCTGCCACTTGGGGTGCGGCAGGCCGATCACGGCGGCCTCGGCCACGCCCGGGTGGCTCATGCAGGCGTTCTCCACGTCGATCGACGAAATCCACTCGCCGCCCGACTTGATCACGTCCTTGGCGCGGTCCACCAACTGCAGGAAGCCATCCGGGTCGATGGTGGCCACGTCGCCGGTGCTGAAGTAGCCCTCCTCGTCGATCGGCGAGCCGCCCTCGCCCTTGAAGTAGCCGCTCGCGATCCAGGGGCCGCGCACGCGCAGGTGGCCGAAGGCCTCGCCGTCCCAGGGCTGGACCTGGCCAGCGTCATCGACGATCTTGAGGTCCACGCCCCAGACGCCGCGGCCCTGCTTGAGCTTGACCTTGACCAGTTCCTCCGGGTCCATGCCGTCGTGCTTGGGCAGCAGCTTGCTGATCACGCCGATGGGGCTGGTCTCGGTCATGCCCCAGCCCTGCACCACCTCGGCGCCGAACTGGTTCTCGAAGCGCTCCAGCATGGCCCGCGGCACGGCCGCGCCGCCGATGCCCACACGCGTGATGCCCAGCTTCTTCGGGTCGATGTCGGGATTCGCGTCCAGGTACTGGAACAGCATGAGCCAGACCGTGGGAACGCCCTGCGAGAAGGTCACCTTCTCGTCGCGCATGAGCGTGTAGACGCTCTGCCCGTCCAGGTGCGGGCCGGGCAGCACGAGCCGGCAGCCGACCATCGCAGCGGCGTACGGCGTGCCCCAGGCGTTGGCGTGGAACATCGGCACGATCAGCATCACGGTCTCGCGCGAACTCACGCCGAAGGTGTCGGGCGCCAGCTCCATCAGCGTGTGCAGCATGGTCGAGCGGTGCGAGTACAGCACGCCCTTGGGGTTGCCCGTGGTGCCCGAGGTGTAGCACAGCGAGGAGGCCGTGCGCTCGTCGAACTCGGGCCAAGTGAAGGCATCGCTCTGGCCGCCGATCAGGTCGTCCCAGCAGTGCAGGTTGGGCACGTCGATCTTGGGCATGGCCTCGCGTGTGCACATGCAGACGAAGGCCTTGACCGTCTTGAACTTCGGCGCGAGCTTCTCGACCAGCGGCGCGAAGCTGGTGTCGAAGAACATCACCTGGTCTTCGGCATGGTTCACGATGTATTCGATCTGCTCGGGGAACAGCCGCGGATTGACCGTGTGCAGCACCGCGCCCGAGCCCGACACGCCGAAGTACAGCGCCAGGTGGCGGTAGCTGTTCCAGGCCAGCGTGCCGACGCGGTCGCCCGTGCCGATGCCCAGCGTCTTCAAGGCATTGGCCACCTTGCAGGCCTCGCTGCGGATGCCGGCCCAGTCGGTGCGGTGCATGCCGCCCTCGGGCAGGCGCGAGACGATCTCGGCCTTGGGGTGGAAGCGTGCCGCATGCTCGATCAGCGACGAGATCAGCAACGGGCGGTCCTGCATGAGGCCGAACAAGGGGGATGCCATGGCGTGTGTGTCCTCTTTCATCTCGAATGCCGTGCCGGCCGGCGGGCCTGGCGGTGCGCCGGCATGCTAGGCGGCGGCGCCACTGGCGGCGTCGTCGGAACGGACGATTGCGCCGCCGTGCTGCCTCAACGCCCCAGCACCGGACCCATGGGCACGTACTTGGTGCCGTCGAACTGCTGCGGCTGCATGCGCTCGATCGGGTAGAAGTCGTCCTGCGCGGTCTTCAGGTCGATGCCCGGATACAGCATGGGCAAATTCAGCTGCAGGTTGGCCGCGATCTTCATGATGTTCTCGCGCGTGAGGTTGTCGCCGGCCTTGCGCAGCACCGCCTCCAGCGTCTGGGCCGAGGAATAGCCCAGCACGTTGAGCGAGTCGTTCGGGTCGCCGCCCGGGTAGTACTTGGCCATCACGGCCAGGTAGTCCTGCACTTCCTTGGTGTCCTTGTAGTCCGTGGGGTCGCGCAGGTAGGCGGCCGAGATCACGCCCTTGGCGTTCTCGAAACCGGCCGGCTTGAACACCGAGGTCACCGACTGCGAGACGCTGGCCAGGTAGTGCGTGGGCTTCCAGCCGATCTCGGCCACCTTGCGGATGGCCTGGGCCGCGAACTTGGGCGTGGTGATCGAGAAGAACACGTCGGCGCCCGAGCCCTTGAGCGCCACGAGCTGGCTGTCCACGGTCGGATCGGTCACCTCGTAGGTCTGCTGGGAGACGACCATCGTCTTGGCCTTGTCGCCCAGGCCGTCGAGGAAGCCCTTCAGGTAGTCCTTCCCGAAGTCGTCGTTCTGCATCAGGATGCCGATCTTGGCGTCGGGCTTGTTCTTCAAAATGTGCTGGGCGTAGATCTGGCCCTCAGCCTGGTAGGTCGGCTGCCAGCCCATGGTCCAGGGGAAGGCCTTGGGATCGCCGAAGCGCGTGGCGCCCGTGGCCACGAACAACTGCGGCACCTTCTTGGCGTTCATGTAGCGCTGGATCGCCATGTTGTGGGCCGTGCCCAGGGTGCCGAACAACAGCAGCACCTCGTCCTGCTCGACCAGCTTGCGCGCCTGCTCCACGGTGCGCGAAGGCGTGTAGGCGTCGTCCAGCGACAGGAAGTTGATCTTGCGCCCGTTGATGCCCCCCTCGGCGTTGAGCTTGGAGAAGTAGGCGTTGACGGCCTTGCCGATGGTGCCGTAGGCCGAGACCGGGCCGCTGTAGGGAACCAGGTGGCCGATCTTGATCTCGGTGTCGGTGGCGCCCGTGTCGTACTTCTTCTGTGCCTGGGCCGTGCCGGCCAATGCCACGCCCATCGCCAAGGCCACGCCGGCTTTGAGGAAACGGCGCAGCGGCCGCGAAACACCATGGTTCATCTTCGAAATCTCCCGCTGTTCTGAGGGTGTTCCGGGCGGGCTGCCCAGGGAATCGGCCGCATCGTAGGCAGGCCCCTCAGGGGGGCACATCGTCGGAACGGACGATTGAATGCACCAGCGGGTTGTCCCTAGGATGCACCCGCGACAGGGACTCTTCAGCGCTGCGGCGATGATCCCCGCAACACTGTTTCGAGGAGACCCATGTCCGCTTCCCCCCGCATGCTCGAAGGTTTGCGCGTCGTCGACCTGACGACCGTGATCTTCGGCCCCTACTGCACCCAGATCCTGGCCGACCTGGGCGCCGAAGTGATCAAGGTCGAGCCTGCCGACGGCGACCACACCCGCATCATCGGCACGCCGGCGAAGACGCCCGGCATGAGCCCGGTGCACCTGCGCCTGAACCGCGGCAAGCGCTCGGTCGACTGGAACCTGAAGAGCGAGGACGGCCGCGCCGCCATGCGCGCGCTGCTGAAGACGGCCGACATCTTCGTGCACAACGTGCGCAGCGAGGCGATCGCGCGGGCCGGCCTGTCCTACGAGGAGGTCAAGGCCATCAAGCCCGACATCCTGTACGTGCACTGCACCGGCTTCGACCAGCGCGGCCCCTACGCGGGCCTGCAGGCCTACGACGACATCATCCAGGCCGCCGCCGGGGTGGCCTCGCTGCCGCCCAAGGTCGATGGCAACCCGGCGCCGCGCTTCGTGCCGATGACCATGGCCGACAAGGTCTCGGGCCTGCACGCGGCCTACGCCGTGATGGCCGGCGTCATCCACCGCCTGCGCACCGGCGAGGGCCAGCGCATCGAGGTGCCGATGTTCGAATCCATCGCCAGCTTCAACCTGCTGGAGCACCTGTGCGACGCCACTTTCGTGCCGCCCACGGGGCCCGCGCTGTACCCGCGCCAGATCGACCCGAGCCGCCAGCCCATGGCGACCCGGGACGGCTGGATCGCGATTGCGCCCTACCTGGACGAGCGCTGGCTGCGCTTCTTCGCCGCGGCCGGCCATCCCGAAGCGCTGGACCGGCCCGAACTGGCCGACAAGGAACTGCGGCGAAAGAACATGCACCTGATGTACCAGGCCGCCGCCCGCATCCTGCCCGAGCGCAGCACCGCCGAATGGCTGGAGATCCTGCGCGACGCCAATGTGCCCGCCATGCGCGTGAACGAGGTGCAGGACCTGCCGAACGATCCGCAGCTCATCGCCAGCGGCCTGTTCAGGACGCGCACCCATCCGACCGAGGGCGACTACCTGGAGGTGGGCCCGCCGGTCCGCTTCTCTGCCTACGACTGCGCCCCGCGCGCCCATGCGCCGCATGCCGGCGAACACAGCGCCGAACTGGCGCGCGAACTGGGTGTGGCCCTGCCCGCCCGTGGAGAAAAGAAATGAATGTGTCCGGAGCCATTGCCAGCCGCCGTTCGGTGCGCGCCTTCCAGCCCACGCCGGTGCCCGGCGAGGTGATCCGCCGTGTGCTGGAACGCGCCTTGCGCGCACCATCGGGCGGCAACCTGCAGCCCTGGCACCTGCACGCCGTGGGCGGCGACCGCCTCGACGCGCTCAAGGCCACGATGCGCGAGCGCGTGCTGCAGGCGCCCGGCGGCGAGGCCAAGGAATACAACGTCTACCCCGAGAACCTGCCCTCGCCGTACCGCGACCGCCGTTTCGCGGTGGGCGAGGCCATGTACGCCAGCCTGGGCATCCCGCGCGACGACAAGCCCGCACGGCTGCGCTGGTTCGCGCGCAACTTCCAGTTCTTCGACGCACCGCTGGCGCTGTTCTGCACGGTCGACCGGTTGATGGGCCCGCCGCAGTGGTCCGACCTGGGCATGCTGCTGCAAAGCGTGATGCTGCTGCTGCGCGAGGAAGGCCTGGACAGCTGCGCCCAGGAATGCTGGGCGCTGTACCCCCAGACCATCGGCGACTTCCTGGATCTGCCCGAGGGCCGCATGCTGTTCTGCGGCATGGCCATCGGCTACGCGGACCGCAGCCATGCGGTGGATGCGCTGGTGACCGCGCGCGCGCCGCTGGCGGAGCTGGCGAGCTTCCACGGCATCTGAGTGCGCCGACAACAACAACGAGAGGGAGACCCCATGAACCCAAGCCGCCGCACGCTGCTGGCACTTTCCGCAACCTTGGCCTGCACTGGCGCGCTGGCCCAGGGCGCCTGGCCCGACAAGCCGATCCGCCTCATCGTGCCGTATGCGGCTGGCGGCGCCACCGACGGCTTCGCCCGCATCGTCGCCGAGGGCGTGGGCAAGCGCCTGGGCCAGAGCGTGGTGGTGGACAACCGGCCCGGCGCCAACGGCGGCCTGGGCCTCACGGCCGTGCAGCGCGCGCCGGCCGACGGCTACACGGTGCTGTTCACGCTGACCTCCATCGTGCAGAACCCGCTGCTCTACGCCAACGTGGGCTACGACCCGTTCAAGGACTTCGCGCCTGTGTCCGAGGTCGGCCGCCTGCCCATCGTCTTCACGGTCAGCACGAAGCTGGGGGTGGATTCGTTGGCCGGCTTCGTCGAGAAGGCGCGCGCCGCACCGGGCAAGCTGTCGTATGGCTCGTTCGGCGCGGGATCGAGCGCCCACATGTACATGGAGCTGCTGCAGGATGCCGCCGGCATCCAGCTGCTGCACGTGCCCTACAAGGGCGAGGCACCGGCCATCACCGATCTCTTGGGCGGCAGCGTGGACGCGGTGTTCGTTTCCGCGCGCGGCGTGTCGCCGCACGTGGCGGCCGGCAAGGCGAAGTCCATCGCGGTCGTCGGCACGGCACGCGCGCCGCTGGCCACCGATGTGCCGACCTTCCGCGAGCAGGGCTACGCCGCGATGGACCTGGTCGGCTGGTTCGGCATGTTCGTGCCGGCCGGCACGCCGGCGCCCATCGTGCAGCGCATCTCCGAGGCCGTGGCCGAGGTCGCCCGCGACCCGGCGCAAAAGCCGCGCATCGAGGCCCTGGGCGTGATCCCGGTCGGCAGCACACCCGCGCAGCTGGCGCAAACCATGCGTGCCGACCAGGCCGTGTGGAGCCGGGTCATCAAGGAAAAGAACATCCGGCTGGAGTGAGGCCCGCGTCCAAGCTCAGGCGCGGCGCAGGGCCTCGAGGTCGTCCAGCGTCTTGCGGACGATGGCCAGCGTGCGTTCGCGTTCCTCTCCCACCAGCGGCAGGCGCGGCGGCTTGACGGTCTCGGGATGGCCGGCGATCACGTTCTCGGCCAGCTTGATGTACTGCACCAGCTTGACGTGCGTATCGAGGTGGAACAACGCAATCAACGCCTGGTAGAGCTTGCGCGCACCGGCGAAGTCGCCCGCGTTGGCCAGGTCCAACAACCGCACCGACTCCCTGGGCAGCGCATTGGCCATGCCCGAAACCCAGGCCTGGGCGCCCAGCGCGGCACTCTCGACGATCAGGTCGTCCACGCCGCAGACCACGTTCAGCCGCGTGCCGAAGCGCGCCAGCAAGTCGGTCACGCGCGTGGTGTCGTAGCTCTCTTCCTTGATCGCCACGATGGTGGGCTCCTCCAGCATTTCCACCAGCAGGTCGGGCGTGAGGTCCACGCCGTAGCCGCGCGGGTTGTTGTACAGCAGGATCTGCAGCCCGCTTGCCTGCGCCACGCTACGGTAGAAGGCCACGGTCTCGCGCGCATCCGACTTGTAGGTCAGGCCGGGGAACACCATGAGGCCGTCGACGCCGATCTGCTCGGCCTTCTTCGCGAAGGCGACGGCGCGCTCGGTGCTGGTCTCGGCCAGACCGGAGATCACCGGCACGCGGCCGGCCACGGTCTCCTTGCCGATGCGCAGCACCGCGAGCTTCTCTTCGGGCGAGAGCGAGGCGTTCTCGCCCACCATGCCCATCAGCACCACGCCGGCGACGCCGTTGGCGATCAGGCGCTCCAGGCCGGCGCGGATGGCGGCCTCGTCGAGTGAGAAGTCGGGCTTGAGCTTGGTGGTGACGGCGGGGAAGACGCCTTTCCATTCGATCTTGGTCATGCATGTGTCCTGTTGGTTGGAGAAATCAAGCCTGGGGTGGCGGAGCGAAGACGGTGTTGGCCTCAATCTGCAGCACGTCCGACGGGCGCGCGAAGGGCTCGGGCGCGGGTTCGCCGGGCTGTCGCGCACGCCCGATCGCGGCGAAGAAGTCCTCCAGCCCGCCGGGCATGAAGAACCAGACCCACTGCAGCTCGGTGTCGCCGTCGTTGATGAAGGTGTGGGGCACGTTGTGGCCCATGTACAGCGTGGCGCCCGGCAGCATGCGGTGGGTCTCGCCGCCGATCTCGGCGCGGCCCTGGCCGCGCAGCACGTAGAACACCTCTTCGCTGGTGTCGTGGGCATGCAGGCGCACGCGGCCGCCGGGTGGCAGCGTCTGCGTGCCCATCGAGAAACGGTGGAAGCTGCGGATGTTCTTCTCCGACAGGATGCACTCGGCGTGGCCGTTGGCCGGCACCGGCTGCCAGAAGGTCGGCGCGGCACCGGCCGGCACCGCCAGCGCATCGCCGTGCGGCTCGTCGAAGGACAGGCATGGGGTCTGGGTCATCGTGGTCTTCCTGGAATGCGCGGCTCACCAGGCGGTGAAGCCACCGTCCACCGTGAACATGGCGCCGGTCGCGAAGGACGCCTCGTCCGAGGCCAGCCACAGCATCATGGTGGCAATCTCGACGGGCTGGCCCATGCGGTTGATCGGCGAGCGCGCCTCCAGCCCCTTCCTGAAGGCCACCGGATCGGGCACCTGCTCGAACATGCGGTCGTAGTAGCTCGAGGCGATCACGCCGGGAGCCACGCTGTTCACGCGGATGCCATCGACCGCATGGTCCAGCGCCATCGCCCGCGTGAGCGCGGCCACGCCGCCCTTGGCTGCCACGTAGGCGGCGCGGTCCTTGATGCCGACGACCGAGATGGTCGAGGCCATGTTGATGATGGAGGAACTGCCACGCCGGCGCAGGTGCGGCACGGCGTACTTGGAGCACAGGAACACACCCTTGAGGTCGACCGCCATCAGCGCGTCCCAGGCATCTTCCTCGAGCGTCTCCACGGTGCCCAGGCAGCCGAAGCCGGCGTTGTTGACCAGCACGTCGAGCCCGCCGAAACGCGCCACGCAGAGTTCGACCATGGCCTGCACCTCGGCCGACCTGGACACGTCGGCCGTGCAGGCCAGCGCGTTGTCGCCCAGGCGCGCCGCGACGCGCTCGGCCAGCGCGCCGTCGCGGTCGGCCACCAGCACCTTGGCACCCTCCTTGACGAAGAGTTCGGCGGTGGCCTCGCCGATGCCGGCACCGGCGCCCGTGATCAGCGCCACCTTGTTGTGAAGTCGCATGCGTTCAGCTCCAGTCAGAGGGATGGATGGAAAAGGGGTTGAAGTGCGCGTGCAGCGCCGCTTCGATGCTCAGCGCGGCAAGCCAGGAGGTCTTGGGGTTGTCGGGCAGCGGCGTGTTGGCCAGCCGCAGCGACAGGCTGCCGAAGGTGCCTTCCGCGTGGAGCTCGTGCACATTGGCGTCCACGTGCGGGTCGGCGACCAGCGTGACGGCCGTGCGCTCGAAGCCCATGCCGGCCAGCGCCACGGCAGCCGTCACGTTGGCGTTCTTCGGGTAGGCGCGCGCGGCTTCGGCGGCGCTGCCTTCGAAGATGACTGCGGCTTCACGCACCTCGGCCAGCACGCAGCGCGCCTCGGCCGGCGTGCCTGCCCAGGCCAGCGGCGGCTTGCGGCCGGTGTAGCGCACGCTGTGCAGCCCGGCACGGCGCGCGGCGCGCAGCGTGTCGAGTCCGCCGATGGCGCCGGAAACCACGATGGGCCGGGCCTGGCCCGCGCGGGCGGCCTCGTCGATGGCGTTGCGCAGGCCGGCGTCGCCGAGCGCGCCGACCGAGGCGATCACCACGTCGCAGCCCACGCGCAGCAGCGCCGGCACGGCCTGCGCGACGACCGCATGGCCGGCACATTCGATGGCGAGCTCAGGGGCCCAGGCGAGCAATGGCTCCAGCTCGGAGAAGACGGCCAGTACCGCGCCATCGGCCGGAGCGTTCGTGCCCGGCCGCAACAGCGCCGCCAGAGCCGCATCCGGGGCTAGCCGCGCCCGCAGCGCGGCCACGCGCTGGCCGATGGCGCCGCGGCCCAGCAAGGCGATGCGTTGAGGCTGCCGTTCAACCATGGCCGCGCAGGAAGCAGGCGAGCGCTTCGGCGTAGTCGGCAGGACGCGTGGCCGGCACGAAATGCCCGCCGTCGAGCTGCACCAGCTGCGCGTGCGGCATGCGCTGCGCCAGGTCGTTCGCATGGTGGAAAGGCACGATCTGGTCGTCCGCGGCACCAACGATCAGCGTCGGTTGCCCGATGCGGGACAGCTCGTCTGCGCGTTCGTAGCCGAGCAGCATGTCGATGCGCTCGGCGGTCAGCGCGTTGCGGGCGGTATCACCCAACAGCCAAGGCGGCACATCGGACCCGGCCAGTTCGCGGTCGTACCAGGTCGCCGGATAGCCCAGCAGTTGGCCCAGCACGGCATAGGCGCCCTCACCCGCGCGCTCCAGCACCACGCGGCGCAGCGCGAACAGGTCGCGGAAATGGCGGTCGGGCCGGGCCCAGGTGCTGCTGAGCACCAGCGACTGCAGGCGCGTTGGCGCATCGAGCGCCAGCGCCTGCGCCACCAGCCCGCCGGTGGAATGGCCGACGCAGCTGAACTGGCGGATGCCCTGTGCGTCCAGCAGCTCCAGCACCGCCGCCGCGATCGTGCCGATGGCCTGCGCGCCACGCGGTGCCGAGCCGCCGACGCCTGGGTGGTCGAAGCTCAGCACATTCCAGTCACGCGACAGGATTTGCGCCACGGGGCGCCAGAAGCGGCCCAACCCGCCCAGCCCGGCGACGAGCACCAGCGTGGACCCGGCGCCCACGGACTCGAATGCCAGCGGCGGAGAGACAGATTCGGAAGGAGCGGGATCGGCAGGGTGCATGGCGGCGCAAAGCCTGTTGGTTCGACGACTCAATGTAATCGATTACACAGCATGGGTGCAAGCATTTCTCTGTGCGTCCCCTTCCGGTGCGCAGTGCGCCCGCCGTTGGTGCCGGAGCACCAAAAGGAACACGCCACCCATTGGAGAACGACCGCCGACACCACGCGTGCCTGCCGCAAAACCGGTACCTGCGCAAGGTGGCAAGCACTGGCACCAAATCTGCTTCGAGCTTCTTAAGCTTGTAATCCTTTACAACTCCAGTTTCCGACGCCACGCGGCCCAGCCGCCTCAAGGCCAGCGCTTTTTTGCGCGCAACGTAGTCGCCAGAAATCCTGGTCTGTTTCTTGCGGTACTCTGTAATCGATTACAGCATTTCGACACGAAATGCATTGAAAGGTCAGTGATGCGTGCCACCGCCAACACAGCCGTCCCGCCCGTGCCGCTTCAGCAGTTGTCCATCGGGCTGGCGCTGCGCGTGCTGTTCCGCGCCAGCCGCTGGATGAACACCGGCCTGCGCCACCTGGTGGGTGCCATGCTCTGCACCATGGTGCTGGTGGTGTTCGCGCAGATCCTCGTGCGCTTCCTGCTGCCGCGCCTGGGCATCACTGTGTCGGTGCCCTGGTCGGAAGAGCTGGCGCGCTACCTCATGGTGTGGTGCATCTTCCTGGGTGCTGCCGTGGCCTCGCGCGCTGGCGACCTGATCGCGGTGGAGTCGCTTGTCGATGCCCTGCCCGCGCGCATCGGCTGGCGCCTGAAGATGGTCGCCTACGTCGCCACCATCGCATTCCTGGCCACGCTGGTGTGGCTGGGCTGGCGCTGGGTCGAGTTCGGCGAGGGCGAGAGCTCCACCGTCATGAACCTACCGATGTCCTGGGTCTACCTCGCGCTGCCGGTGGGCGCGGCACTGACCATCGTGAACATCCTGACCCGCCTGCTCGAAGGCGTGGTGCGCCAGCGCGCGCAGGGCGATGCGCCGCAGGTCGAGCCGGTCGCACCGCCGGCCGGCGAGCCCTCGCTGGTCTGAACCCACCCCGTGCTTTCCAGGAGAACCCCATGCTGATCTTCGGCTCCATGGCGATCACGCTCGCGCTGTCGATCCCGATCTTCGCGGTGATGGGCATCTGCGCCATCCTCGCGCTGCACAACGTCAAGATGGACCTGATCACGGTGCCGCAGAACGTGTTCGAAGCGCTGGATTCGTTTGCTCTGCTTGCCGTGCCGTTCTACGTGTTGGCGGGCAACCTCATGAAATCCGGCGGCATCTCGCGCCGGCTGATTGCGCTGGCCATCGCCCTGGTCGGCTGGATCCGTGGCGGCGTGGGCGCGGCCTCGGTGCTGACCTGCATGTTCTTCTCGACCATGTCGGGCTCCTCCTCGGCCACCACCGCGGCGGTGGGCGGCACCATGATCCCGGCGATGGAGGACAAGGGCTACCCCACGCCCTTCGCGGCCGCGCTGGTCGCGGTCGGCGGCGAACTCGGCGCCATCATCCCGCCCTCGCTGCCCATGGTCATCTACGGGCTGGTCGCCAACGTCTCGATCGGCAGCCTGTTCATCGCCGGCATCCTGCCCGGCATCTTCGTCGGTCTCACGCTGATGCTGGCGGTCTGCATGATGGCCAAGTTGAAGAACTTCGACGAGGTCAAGCGCGTATCGCCGCGCGAATGGCTGCACGGCCTGGCCACGACGGGCGGCGAAGCCGTGCTGGCGCTGCTGATGCCGGTCATCATCCTGGGCGGGATCTACTCGGGCGTGTTCACCGCGACCGAGGCCTCGGTGGTCGCCGTGGTCTACGGCCTGGTGATCGGCGCCTTCGTCTACAAGGAGATCCGGCCCAAGGACCTGGTCGCGATCTTCAACGAATCGGCCGTCATGACCGGCATGGTCATGTTGATCGTGGGCTTCGCCGCGCTGTTCGGCTACGCACTGACCGTGAACCGCGTGCCACACCACCTGGGCGAGCTGATCGGCCACATCGCCAGCGGGCCCGTCGTGTTCCTGCTGCTCGTGAACGTGCTGCTGTTCGTGATCGGCACCTTCATGGAGGCGCTGGCGACGATCCTGATCCTGGCCCCCATCCTGGCGCCGATCGCGCAGACCTACGGCATCGACCTGGTGCACTTCGGCATCGTCATGATCATCAACGTGGCCACCGGCATGGTCACCCCGCCGGTGGCCGTCAACCTGACCATCGCCAGCCAGATCTCCGGCGTTTCGATGGACGCGATGACGCGGCCCTTGCTGGTTTTCCTCGCCGTGCTGACGCTTGATGCGCTGGTCATCAGCTTCGTGCCGGCGCTCTCGCTGGGCCTGCTCTGAACCCGTCGCCGGCTTTTCCCTTCGCCCCTCCCTCCCCTTCACAAGGAACGATCCATGACCTTCCGTTTTGCACACCTCGTGGGCACGCTGGCCTGCGCCTTCGGCCTGACTGGCCTGGCCACCGCGCAGACCGCCGAGATGTCGGTCGGCCACGTGCTAGCCACCGCCAGCCACTACCACGCCGCCGCCGCCAAATTCTCCGAAGTGGTGAACCAGAAGTCCAAGGGCGCGATCAAGGCCACGGTGTTTCCGGGCGGCCAGCTCGGCGGGGAGGTCAAGATGCTGCAGTCCGCGCGGACCGGCACGCTGGACGTGGTTGTCACCGGCGAAGCCCCGCTGGAGGGCTTCGTCAAGGAATTCGCGGTGTTCTCGTTCCCCTACCTGTTCAGCAGCGTAGACCAGATCAACGGCGTACTGCAGGGCCCCATCGGTCGCGGCATGCTAGACCTCCTCCCCAAGTACAACCTGGTGGGCCTGGGCTTCATCTCGGCACTGGAGCGCAACATCTTCACCAACGGCAAGGTGGTCAACACGATCGCCGACATGAAGGGCCTGAAGATCCGCGTGATCCAGGGCCCCGGCTACGTCAAGGCCTACCAGGCCCTGGGCGCACAGCCCACGCCCATGGCCTACACCGAGCTGTACACGGCGCTGCAGAACGGTGCGGTGGACGCCGCCGAGAACTCGCCCGACGTGTTCCTGCAGGACCGCTTCATCGAGGTCTCCAAGACCTACGCCAACCTCAAGATCATGTACATGCCGGCCGTCATCGTGATGTCCAAGGCCAAGTACGACGCACTGTCGCCCGAGATGCAGAAGGTGGTGCAGGAGGCCACGGCCGAGGCCATCGCGTTCGCCACCGCGCAATACAAGAAGGACTACGCAGACGCGTTCGCCGCGATGAAGAAGACCGGCGTCAAGATTGTCGAGCCGGACCTCAAGCCCTTCATGGAAGTGGGCCGCTCGGTGCACGGCGACCTGCTGGGCGAATTCCCGATGGCCAAGCCCTGGTACGAGAAGATCGTCGCCGCGACCAAGTGAGCCGCCGCGCGGCACCGCGGGTCAGGCGGCGCTGCGCACCACGGCGGTCGAGCCGCGGATCACCAACTCCGAGGGCAGCACCACGTCCTCGACCGGCCGCCCGCTGTCGAGCACGCCGAACAACGCCTCGGCCGCCAGCTCGCCCATGCGGTCGGCCGCCGTGCTGATGGTCGTCAGCGGCGGATCGGACAGCGGCGCGAAGTCGTCGTTGTCGAATCCCGTGATCGAGATGTCCTGCGGCACCCGCAGACCCATGCGGCGCGCTTCGCCCATCACGGCCAGACCGTAGGCGTCGCTGTTGCAGACCACTGCGGTAACCTCGGGGTGGCTTTCGCGCATCGCGCGGAAGCTGCGGATCGCATAGTCGAGCGAGTAGCCGTGCGTGTCCTCGTAGATGCGCGGCTCGCCCGGGATGCCGGCACGCTCCAGCGCATCGGTGAATGCGCGGCGGCGCGCCTGCTGGCGGTCGTTGCCCTTCACCGGCCCCGAGAACATCGCGAACGCGCGGTGGCCCAGCCCGAGCAGGTGCTGCATCACCTTCTCGGTGGCCACGTAGTTGTCGTAGCCGATCGAGGGGAACGGCGTGTGCGTGAGCGCCGAGTAGGTGCACACGGTGGGCACATGCTTGTCGATCAGGTAGGACATCAGCTTGGCATCGTCGATGCGGCCGACCATCACCAGGCCTTCGACCCCGCGGTCCACCAGCTGACGCACAGGCTCGAACACGCGCGAGTTGTCGAACCCCACCGTCAGCAGCACCGACAAATAGCCGTAGCCGCTCATGCGCCGTTGGAAGCTCGACACCATGCGCGCGTACAGGCCGTAGTCCATGGTCGGGAACACCGCGCCCACCATGCCGCTGCGCTGCAGCCGCAGCGCCTTGGCCGCGGGGTTGGGCGTGTAGCCCAGCCGGCGGGCCACATCGAGCACGTGGTCGCGGGCCTCGTCACGCACGGTGTGCGGCAGGTTGAAGGCACGCGAGACGGTGGCGACCGAGACGCCGGCGGCCCGGGCCACGTCCATGACACGCGGACGGCGCGGTTTGCTCTCCAAGACGGTTTCTCCGGCGGCGGTTGAGGGATCGGGGCCGATTATGTAATCAATTACAGACGGCGCTGCGGTGGCCTGCCATCGCGATTCCGTCGTTTTGGACGATGCCGCGTGCGCGGCCGCTTCGCATACTGCCGCCCGCACAACGGAGACATCCCCATGGAACTGACCCAGCCCCTGCACAAGGCCCTGCAGGAACGCCCTGACGCCGAGGCCCTGGTCTGCGGGCAGCGCCGCAGCACCTTCGCCCGATTCGTCGACCGTGTGGCCCGCCTGGCCGCCGTGCTGCGCGACCTCGGCCTGGCGCCGGGCGATCGCGTGGGCCTGCTGGCCCTCAATTCCGACCGTTATGTGGAGTACCTCTACGCCACCTGGTGGGCCGGCGGCGTCGTCAACCCCGTCAACATCCGCTGGAGCCCGCGCGAGGTCGCCTACTCGCTGGACGACTGCGACACGCGCATCCTGATCGCGGACGGCCACTTCGGCGCGGTGGCGGCCGAGCAGCGCCAGCTCTCCAGGAGCCTCAAGACCCTCGTGCATTTCGGCGACGGCCCGGCCCCCGAGGGCTTCGCCGATGCCGAGGCCTTGATGGCAGCCGCGCACCCCGGGCCCGATGCGCGCCGCAACGGCAGCGACCTGGCGGCCGTGATGTACACCGGCGGCACCACGGGCCTGCCCAAGGGCGTGATGCTCTCGCACACCAATCTCTACGCCGGCCAGCTGTCGGCCAACATGGCCGCACGCCGGCCCGACGAGGCCGTGGGCCTGAACATGGCGCCCATGTTCCACGCCGGCGGCGCGGGCCTCACGCTGCAGCTCATGATGCGGCTGGCCAGGCAGGTCATCATCCCGGCCTTCGACGAGCTGGCCGTGCTGCAGGCGCTGCAGAACGAGCGCTGCAGCGAGACCTTCATGGTGCCCACCATGCTCAAGCGCCTCGTCGAGCACCCGCGCTTCGCCGACTTCGACACCAGCAGCCTGCAACTGGTGCTCTACGGCGCCGCCCCCATCGACGACGCGCTGCTGCTGCAGGCGCTGGACAAGCTGCCGCGCGCACAGTTCTGCCAGCTCTACGGCATGACCGAGCTCTCGCCCGTGGTCACGGCGCTGCCGGCCTGGTGCCACGCGCCCGACCAGCCGGCGGCGCGCCGGCGCTCGGCCGGCCGGCCCGTGCCCATCGCCGAGGTGCGCATCGTCGACCGCGCCGGCCGGCCCGTGCCGAACGGCACCGTGGGCGAGATCGCCGCGCGTGGCCCCATGGTCATGCAGGGCTACTGGAACAAGCCCGGGCAGACCGCCGAGGTGCTGCGCGATGGCTGGATGCACACCGGCGACGGCGGCGTGATGGACGCCGACGGCTTCGTCTACGTCGTCGACCGGCTCAAGGACATGGTGGTCACGGGCGGCGAGAACGTCTACTCGGCCGAGGTCGAGAACGCCATCGCGCAGCTGCCGGAGGTCTCCATGTGCGCCGTGATCGGCGTACCCGACGAGAAATGGGGCGAGCGCGTGCACGCCGTGGTGGTGCTGCGCGCGGGCCAGGCGCTGACAGCCGAGGCGCTCATCGCGCATTGCAAGGGCCAGATCGCAGGCTACAAGTGCCCGCGCAGCGTGGAGTTCGTCGAGGCGATCCCGCTGTCACCGGCCGGCAAGCTGCTCAAGTACAAGCTGCGCGAGCAGCACTGGGCCGGGCGCGGGCGCCAGGTGGCTTGAGCCTCAGCGGGCCGCCAGGCGCTCGCGCAGGTAGTCCAGCACGGCCGCGCGCTCGCCTTCGAAGACCACGCGCTCGGCCCGGCTCTGGCGCTGGTAGGCGTACATGGGGTCGTAGTACTGGCGCATCAGCACCGCGATCCATGCGCGGTGGCCGTCGACACGGCCGCTGTCCCGCTGCTCGGCCAGGGCCTCCTGCATGACACCCTGCAGCCGCTGGTACTGCGCGCCGCCGAGGCGCTTGGCCAGCCTGGCCAGGCTCTCCAGCAGCCGCGCCGCGAAGCGCTCCGCGCCCTGCTCCGCGCCGTGCACGGCCACGAAATCGGCAGCCTGCTGCAGCACGTAGTCGTTCAGGATGCGCTCCACGCGGGCCTCGAAGCTGTCGGTGAGGCAGACCAGCGGCACCTGTTCCAGGCGCAGCCGCAGCTCCAATGGCACCGAGCAGGTGCCCACGTGCCGGCCTTCATCCTCCACCACGAAGCGATGCTGCCCACCAGCGCGCTGGCGCAGGATGTCGACGGCAAGCCGGTTCTCGAAGTCGATCTGCGCCGGCTGCGGCGTGGCGCGCGCGCCGAAGCTGGAGCCACGGTGGTTGGCATGGCCTTCCAGGTCCAGACCGCCGGCCAGCGCCGCCAGCACCTCGGTCTTGCCGCTCCCTGTCAGGCCGCTCAGCACGTAGAAGTCGCACTGCGCCGCGGCCGCCTGCGTGGTCTGCAGCAGGAAGCCGCGCATGGCCTTGTAGCCGCCCTCCACGCGCGGGTAGGCGATGCCGGCTTCGCTCTGCAGCCACTGCTGCACGATCTGCGAGCGCAGGCCGCCGCGAAAGCAGTACAGCACGCCCTCGGGATGGGCCTGGGCGAACGCGGCCCAGGCCGCGATGCGCGAACGCTTGGTGTCGCCGGACACCAGCTCGTGCCCCAGCGCGATGGCGGCCTGCTGGCCTCGCTGCTTGTAGCAGGTGCCGACCTGCTGGCGCTCGCCGTCGTCCATGAGCGGCCGGTTGACCACCCCGGGGAAGGCGCCCTGCGCGAATTCGACGGGCGCCCGCACATCCATCATGGGCACGGCGTTCAGGAACAGGGAGCGGTAGTCGGCAAGCGTGGCGGGCATCGGCCCATTCTCGCGCCGCGCCGCGGCAGCCTCGGAACCCGCCCTCATGGATAACCCGATGTCGCTGACTCGCACATCTTGTCTATATTTCTTGCATGCAAGATTTTGATGATCTTGCATTCAACAGGAGCTGCCATGCGCTTTTTCCGTTCCCTCTTCGGCCAGGTCGTGATCGCGCTGGTGGTCGGCACCACACTCGGCCTGGCCCATCCCGAGTTCGCCGTCCAGCTCAAGCCGCTGGGCGATGCGTTCATCAAGCTGATCAAGATGATCATCCCGGTGCTGGTGTTCTGCGTCGTGGTGCACGGCATCGCGGGCGCGGGCGACTTGAAGCGCGTGGGCCGCGTCGGCGTCAAGGCGCTGATCTACTTCGAGGTGTTGACCACGCTGGCCCTCGTATTGGGCCTGGTGCTGGGCTACTGGTTCGAGCCCGGCGTGGGCATGAACGTGGACCCCAAGGCGCTGGACCCGGCCGCCATGGCAGCCTACGCGAGCAACGCCGACAAACTGACCAGCGGCGGCACAGTGGACTTCCTCATGAAGCTGATCCCGACCACCGTGGTCAACGCCTTCGCCACCGGCGACGTGCTGCAGGTGCTGCTGTTCGCCGTGCTGTTCGGCTGCGCGCTGGCGCTGCTGGGCGATGTGGGCAAGCCGGTGGCGCAGCTGGTCGACACGATGTCGCTGGTGCTGTTCAAGATCATGGGCATCCTGATCAAGCTCGCGCCGCTGGGCGTGCTGGGCGCCATCGCGTTCACGGTCGGCAAGTACGGCGTGGGTTCGCTCAAGCAGCTCGGCATGCTGGTGGGGCTGTTCTACGTGGCCGTGCTGCTGTTCGTGTTCGTGGTGCTGGGCACGGTGATGCGCATCTCGGGCTTCAGCCTGTGGAAGCTGCTGCGCTACCTGCGCGAGGAACTGGCCGTGGTGTTCGCCACCACCTCGTCGGACAGCGTGCTGCCGCAGATCATGGCCAAGCTGCGCCGCATGGGCATCCGCGACTCCACGGTGGGCCTGGTGATTCCCACGGGCTACTCGTTCAACCTCGACGCGTTCTCGATCTACATCACGCTGGCCGCGGTGTTCATCGCCCAGGCCACCAACACGCCCGTCAGCATGACCGACCTGCTGGCCATCCTGGCCGTGGCGCTGGTCACCTCCAAGGGCGCGCATGGCGTGCCGGGCTCGGCCATCGTGGTGCTGGCCGCCACGCTGCACGCCATCCCCGCGATCCCGGCCATCGGCCTGGTGCTGGTGCTGTCGGTGGACTGGTTCATGGGCATCGCGCGCGCCTTGGGCAACCTGATCGGCAACTGCGTGGCCACCGTGGCCGTGGCCGCCTGGGAGGGCGACATCGACCGGGCCCGCGCCCATGCGGTGCTGAACGGCGAGCCGGTCGACGACGACGTGGCGGCACAGGCCGAGGTGCCATCGGCCTACCCGGGACGCGCTGCTGCACACTAGCGCGATGCCCACCGAAGTCAGCCCCACGACCATCGCCGAGCGCGTGGTCCAGTCCATCCTCGCGCAAAAGCTCGCCCCGGGCGAGCGGCTCGGCGAGCAGCAACTGGCCGACCTGTTCGGCGTGAGCCGCACCATGGTGCGCGAGGCGCTCATGCAGCTGCAGGCGCGCGGCTTCGTCGAGGTGCAGCCCAAGCGCGGCTGGTATGTGGTGCAGCCCTCGGCCGAGGAGGCGCGCGACGCCTTCGCCGCGCGGCGCATCGTCGAATCCGGCATCCTCGGCGCCGAGGGCAAACCGCTGGCCCAGACCATCCGCGCGCTGCGTCAGCACATCGCACAGGAGCAGCAGGCCATCGAGGGCGCCGATGCCGCCACGCGCGCCTTCCTGCTGGCCGACTTCCACGTCTGCCTGGCCCAGGAGATGGGCCACCGCTTGCTGTCGGACGTGCTGCGCGACCTGACCGCCCGCACCACGCTGGCCGCCACGCTCTACCAATCCAGCCACGACGCCAGCCAGTCCTGCGCCGAGCACGCCGCCATCGTGGCCGCGATGGAGCGCGGCGACATGGGCGAGGCACGCCAGCGCATGCTGGCCCACATCGGCAACGTGGAAGAGGCTCTGCAGACCGAGCAGGCCGGGTTCTCGCAGGCCGACCGGCTGCGCGCCACGCTGTCGCCGCTGGCCCTGCCCTGAGCCCTGCGACCTACACCTGCAGCAGGCCGCGAAAACCGCGCGCCGCGTAGTACGACGGCGCACCGTTGTGGTAGACGAAGACCTGGCCGTAGCGCCGGTCGCAGAACAGCGCGCCACCCAGCGCGCGGATGCCGGCCGGCGTCTGGATCCAGCTGGAGGTCTTGAGGTCGAACTCGCCCAGCTGCTGCAGCGCACGGTACTGCGCCTCCGTCAGCAGGGTGATGCCCATGGCTTCGGCCACGTCCTCGGCGCAGCCCTGCGGCTTGTTCTCCTTGCGCGCATCGAGTGCGGCGCGGTCGTAGCACAGGCTGCGGCGCCCGGCCGGGCTCTCAGCCGCGCAGTCGCAGAAGCTGTAGCGGCCGCTCGCCGCATCCAGGCCCACGACATCGGGCTCGCCGCCCGTCGCTTCCATGGCGTGCAACGGGTTCAGCGCCGCGGGGTTGGCATCGAGCCGCGCCAGCACATCGGCCCAGGCCAGGCCCGCATGCCGCTGCATGTGGGCCTCGAACCGCGTCTGCAGGGTGTGCAGCAGCTGCTTCCTGTCCTCGGCTTTCATGGGTTCGCCTCCGTCAACAGGAAATTGCCGCGCGCCACCGTGATCGGGTGTTCCGGCCCCTTGCCCTGCCAGCAGCGCACCTGCACCAGCGCCACGCGCGCGCCCAGGCGCACGATCTCGCAGGCCGCGTAGGTGTCCTCGGGCCGGCCACTGCGCAAGTAGTCGATCGAGAAGTCGATGCACTTGGGAAACTTGGCGCCGCCGATGGCCTCGATCAGGTGCAGTGTGGCCGCGCTTTCGGCAAAGCCGGCCACCACGCCCCCGTGCAGCGCGGGCAGCTGCGGGTTGCCGACCAGCTTGGGCTGGAAGGGCAGCCGGTAGACCGGCGCGCTGCCGGCCTCGGCCAGGCGAATGCCCAGGTAGTCGGCATAGGGGATCTCCACGCCGTCCAGCACGGCCGCGTCGCCGGTGGGCGGCCTCCAGGGTACCGACTCGGCCGCGGCGGGGCCGGCCGGCGGGGCCTGGCGCCGCGCCGGCGTGGCCAGCATGAAGGCGGCCTGCACGTTGGCCACGGGCTGCTCCGGGTCGGCCTGCCAGACCGCGCCGCGCACGAAGGCCACGTTGCGCGTCAGGCGATAGCAGTGCGTGGCGCAGTGCAGGTCCTGGCCCGGCCCGGCGCGGCGCAGGTAGTCCATGCGCAGGTCCAGCGTGGCAATGGGCTGGCGCTCGCTCAGCGACGTTCCCACGGCCAGGCCACAGCAGGAGTCGGCCAGCACGATCAGCGGGCCGGGGTGCAGCAGGCCGCGCGCCGGATCACCGAGCCAGTCCGGCCGGTCGGGCAGGCGCATGGCAGCCTGGCCGACGCTGGCGGACGTGATCTGAAGGCCAATGTCGGCCATCTGGGGCGTCTGCGCGACGAAGCGGCGTTGCAGGGTTTCGATGGGGACGGACAGGGCTTGCATCGCGGCGAGTATGCCGCCCGGCGGCGCGGCCACAACCGCCCGGGTGTCCCGCCGGTTCAGGACCGCCAGCGCGGCCGCGCGCCACGCTGGCGCAGCGCGCGCAGCATCAGCACCACGATGCCTGCGTTGAGCAGCAGCAACGAGGCGCTGAGCCAGCCCGGCCGGCGCAGCAGTTCGGCCACCTCGAACGGCAGGTAGATGGCGCCACTGGCCGCGGCCAGCCATTCGGCCCAGGCCCGGCCGGTCCACAGGCCATAGGCCTCGGCCAGGCGCAGCAGCGCGTAGGCCGCGGCGCCCAGGGCCAGCAGCGCCAGCCGCTGGTCCTGCAGGTGTTCGATGGCCTGCACGAAGATGTGCGGATAGCGCGCCGCCGGGTTCAGGTGCATGTGCTCCAGCAGCCGCAGCGCCAGCGCCTGCAGGTCGCGGTGCGCGAACACCAGCAGGCCGGAGGCGCCGACGAGGGCCAGCAGGCCCTTGGCGGCTTCGAACAGCGCCACCGTGCGCAGCGCGGGACGGCCCTGGCTCACCATGGCTGCACGGGAAAGCCCGCCCACAGTTCGTTGAGATCGGTGAAGTGCCACTGCGCCGGGTCCTCGCGCGCCACGATCTTCTCGTTCACGGTGCGCGACAGGTCCAGCACCTCGGGCACCAGGCGCAGCTGCGCCTTGGTCGAGAAGAAGATCTTGACCTTGGGCGTGGTCAGCGCGGGCGACTGCTCCACCACCACCGCGAGCCGGCCCGAGCTGAGCTTCACGAGCGAGCCGACGGGGTAGATGCCCACGCTCTTGACGAAGGCCTGGAACAGCGATTTGTCGAAATGCCCACCGCTCCACTCGGCCATGCGGCGCACGGCCTCGGACGGATCCCAGGCCTTCTTGTAGGGGCGGTCGGAGGTCACGGCGTCGTAGACATCGCAGATCGCCGCCATGCGCGCGATGCGGCTGATGCCTTCGCCCTGCAGGCGGCGCGGGTAGCCACTGCCGTCCATCTTCTCGTGGTGGTGCAGGCAGGCGTCGAGCACGGGCTCGCCCACGTCCCCGCAGGCCAGCAGCATGGCGTGGCCGTGCTCCGGGTGGCTGCGCACGATGTCGAATTCCTCGTTGGTCAACTTGCCGGGCTTGTTCAGGATGGACAGCGGCACCTTGGCCTTGCCGATGTCGTGCAGCAGGCCGGCCAGGCCGGCGTCGCGCGTCTGCGCCTCGTCCAGGCCCAACTGGGCGGCCAGCGAGACCATCAGCGCGCAGACGGCCACCGAATGCATGTAGGTGTAGCTGTCGGCGGTCTTCAAGCGCGCGAGGCTGATCAGCGCGCCTGGGTTGCGCAGCACCGAGTCGCAGACATCCTCCACCAGACCGCGCGCGGCCGACGAATCGGCCAGGCGGCCCATGCGCGCCGCCTCGAACACGGTGGTGATGCATTCGCGCGCCTGGCCGCAGAGCTTGACGGCGGTGCGCAACTCGTCGTCCATCCCGGTCGGCGTGCGCCGCGGCGGCGCCGCGATGGCGGGCTTTGCAGGTTCCGGCGTCTGGGGCCCAGACGCAAGCTCGGGCACCACGCTGCGCGCCATGTCGATCCAGGCGGCCTGAACGCCAGAGGCACGGATGCGCCCCAAATCCTCTGCGGATTCGAGCAGGAAGTTCTGACGCCAGAACGGATGGTCCATCCAGGCACCGTCGAAACGGTGCAGGAACATGCCGAGGGTCAGATCGGCGACGGGAACGCGCTTGAGCATGACAGCGCGCATTCTCGCTTATCCGGACAACATGTCCGGAAATCGATCAATTTCTTGGAAAGATTGGATCTCTTTTCTCGCGAAACGCCTTCACGCCCTCTGCAAAGGAGGGCGCGTCCAGCAGCTCGCGCTGGCGCTCGGCTTCGTAGCGCATCTGCTCCACCAGCGACACGCGGCCGGCCGAGTCGTAGGCCGCACGCACCTCGCGCGCCGCGTGTGCCGGCAGTTTGGCCAGGCGCTGGGCCAGCGCCAGGGCCTGGGTGCGCAGGTCGGCGTCGTCCACCACGGACCAGACCAGGCCCCATTGCGCGGCCTGCTCGGCCGACAGCTTCTCGTTCAGCATGGTCATGCCGACCGCGCGCGCGCGGCCGACGAAGCGTTCGAGGAACCAGGTCGTGCCCAGGTCGGGCACGATGCCCAGCTTGGGCATGAAGGGCAGGTAGAAGTAGGCCGAGCGCGCGGCCACCACCACGTCGGCCGCCAGCGCGATGCCCACGCCGGCGCCGGCCGCCGGGCCGTTGACGGCGCTGACCACCGGCATGGGCAGCGTGCGCAAGTCCTCGATGATGCGGTTGGACAGCGACTCCATGGTCTCGTAGCTGGCCTGGCCGACGGAGGTGCCGTTGCCGGCCATGTTGCTGGACAGGTCGGCGCCCACGCAGAAGGCGCGGCCCGCGCCGGTCAGCACCAGCGCGGCCACGCTGCGGTCTTCGCGCAGCGCGGCCAGGCGTGCGCGCAGCGCGTGCTGCAATTCGCGCGCGATCGGGTTCAGCCGCTCGGGGATGTTCAGGCTGATGACGAGCACGTCGCCGTGGCGCTCTTCGAGCAAGGGGTTTTCGATGGTCATGGATACCTTTCAACTTTCGGTTGCACGAGCGCGCCGCACTGACGACGCTGGGCGGCACGCAAGCCGCCGTTCCGATGGCCGCGGAGCAGGCCATGCCAGCGGACGCCGCGGAACGGGCTCTGCCCGGCCGCTGGCGGCGACCCCTGGAGGGGGGATGGGATTTCCACACGCAGTGAGAAATCCAAACGGGGGTGGTCTCATTTCAAGCTGAGGACGGAACCGATGGGGTCGAGGTCGACCCCGTTGTAGCGCACGGGCTGCAGCGCGGCAAACACGTGCAGGTCCTGCGTGGAGGTGCTGATGCTCACGCCGGGCAGCAGCATCGCGATCTTGGGCTGCTTGAGGCTGCTGGCGATGCGCCGCACGTTGTCGCGCGTGAGTTCGTCGCCGCACTCGCGCAGGATGTGGGCCATGAGCTGGCCCACCACATAGCCCGAGACGCCCGAGGAGTTGTTCGGGTCCACGCCGGGCGCATGCGTCTTGAGCAGGTTCAGGTAGGCCTGCATTTCGGGGTCGGCGGCCCAACGCTTGGCCGCAGGCTCCTTCCAGGCCGACAGCGTGATCGCGCCCTTGGCCTTGTCGGCGCCAGCCGGCTCGAAAGCCATCTTGACCGAGGAGCCCGCGAGGTTCACGTAGCGGTCGGGCTCCCAGCCGAGCTCGGCCGCCTTGCGCAGGGCCTGGGCCACGGTGCGCGCCGTGGCGGCCAGCACCAGCACGTCGGCGCCGGCGGTCTTGAGCTGCACGATCTGCGAGTCCACCGTGGGATCGGTCACCTCGAAGCTGGCCTGGGCCACCAGCTTGGCGCTCTTGCCGGCCAGGCCCTGCTGCAGGCCCTTCTGGATCTCGCGGCCCAGGTCGTCGTTCTGCATCAGCAGCGCCACCTTGGCGTCGGGCTTGTTGGCCAGGATGTGGGCCGCGAACACGCGGCCCTCGCCCTGGTAGCTGCCCAGGAAGGGCGAGGTCCACGGGAACTTCTCGCCGTCGTTGAACTGGCCCGCGCCGCTCTGCACGAACAGCTGCGGCACCTTTTTGGCGTTCATGTAGCGCTGGATCGCCAGGTTGGGCGCCGTGCCCAGGTTGCCGAACATGGCCAGGATCTGGTCCTGCTCGACCATGCGGCGCGCCACCTCCACGGTCTTGGGCGGCGAGTACTGGTCGTCGTAGATCAACAGCCTGACCTTGCGGCCGTTGATGCCGCCCTGCTCGTTGAGCTGCTTGAAGTAGGCCTCGGCCACCTTGCCGACGATGGAATAGCCCGAGACCGGGCCCGACAGCGGCATGGGCATGCCCAGCACGATCTCGGTGTCGCTGGCGCCAGCGTCGTACTTCTTCTGCGCGAGGGCCAGGCCCGGGGCCAGCATGGCCGCGCCGGCCAAAGCGATCTGCCGTCTGTTCATCTGCATGCTTGTCTCCTCGTCTCGCTCTTGGGTGGTGAAAGGAACTCAGTGCTTGCCGGCGCCCATGTAGCCGAACAGGTGCCCGGCCACCTTGCGCATCTGGATCTCCTCCGAGCCCTCGGTGATGCGGTAGCGGCGGTGGTGGCGGTAGATGTGCTCGAAGGGCTTGTGGCGCGAATAGCCCATGCCGCCGTGCACCTGCATGGCCCGGTCGGCCGCCTCGCAGACCAGCCGGTTCGCCCAGTAGTTGCACATGGACACCTTGTCCGACAGGCGCTTCTCGACCTCGGGCTTGGGCATCTGGTCCATCTGCCAGGCGGTCTTGCGGATCAACAGGCGCAGCATCTCCACCTGGGTGGCCAGTTCCACGAGCGGGAACTGGATGCCCTGGTTGCGCGCCAGCTCCTCGCCGAAGGGCTTGCGCTCGCGCGCATAGCGCACGCTCTCGCGCACGCAGTAGTCGGCCGCGCCCAGGCTGGAGGCGGCCTGGCGGATGCGGTTCTCGTGCACGAAGTGCTGGGCGATGGCCAGGCCGCCGTCCAGCGGGCCCAGCAGCGCGTCCTCGGGCACCCAGACGTTCGTGAAGCTCACGCGCGGGTGGTCGGTCGGCATGTTGAAGGTCCAGAGGTATTCCTCCACCTTCACGCCGTCCGTCTTGGACGGCACCATCAACGCGCTGATGCCCTTGGCCGCACCGTCCGCGCCGCTCGTGCGTGCGAACACCAGGCAGTGCGTGGCGACGTGCATGCCCGTGGTCCACATCTTCTCGCCATCGATGCGAAAGCCCGCGCGGCCGCCGCGCGTCTCGCGCACGGCGCGGGTTTCCATGTGGGTGGCGTCCGAGCCGTGGTTGGGCTCCGTGAGGCCGAAGGCGATCTTGAAGCGCTCGTCCAGCATGCCCTGCGTGAACTCCTGCTGCTGGGCTGCTGTGCCAAAGTCGCGCAGGATCAGCACGAAGGGGTTGTTGGCGACGATGGAGTGCTCGTTCTGCAGGTCGTTGTGCAGCCCCAGGCCCTTGGCCGCGAAGTGGTCGCGGATCACGGCCATCCACAGGTTGCTGCCGTCCTGGCCACCGAATTCCCTGGGCAACGCGAAGCGCAGGTGGCCGGCGCGGTCGGCGCGCCGACGCGCCTCGCCCAGCAGGGCCTCCCATTCGTGGCGCGGCAGGCCGCCGTTCTCGAAGTCGGTGCGCGCCCATTCGCGCCGGTGGTCGAAGAAGCGCTGGTTGTCGTCCTGCTGCTGCAGCGGCACGATCTCGCGGTCGATGAAGGCGTCGAGTTCGGCCAGGTAGGCCACGAGGTCGGCGGGAAGATCGAAGTTCATGGTTCGTCCGAATACCCTGGTTGGTCGATGGCGAGCTTGTCGGCGGTCGTGGCCTGCAGATGCGCGAGCAGGCCCGGCGTGGCCAGGTCCATGGCACCCGCGGCGATGCGTTCGCACAGCAGGCGGTTGGCGGCCTCCAGTTCGGCGGGCGCGTCCACTCCAAGCAGCGCGCGCAGGCCCGCAGCCTCGCGTGCCTGGGCAGCCGCACCCTGCTCCGCCTCGCGCTGCGCGATGCCCAGCGCATTGGCGGCCACGCGCACCTGGTAGGCCAGCGCGCCCTCGGTGGCGGGCAGCACGCGTTCGCGCAGGAATTGCGCCACGGCCTGCAGCAGCTCGGGCGCGTGCGGTCGGTCCTGCATCAGGTGCTCTCCTCGGCCAGCAGGGCCAGCAGGTCGGACTCGACTTCCGAGGCGCGCCGGCCGATGGCCGCCTTCTCGAGTTCGGGTTCGGAGCCGTCGATCCAGGACTGCACCATGGACTCGCAGACGATGCCCCACTTGAGCGTGCCCAGCATCTCCCACCAGCGCAGCCGCGCGGCGTCGAGCCGGCCACCGGCCTCCACGTAGCCCGCGCAGAGCGCCTCGCGCGTGCCGAAGCCGCCCACGGGCAGCGCCTTGCCGCCGCCGAAGCGCCAGGAGCGCACGCAGATCCAGCCCAGGTCTTCCATGGGATCGCCCAGGTGCGCCAGCTCCCAGTCGAGCACGCCGCACAGGCCGTCGGCATCGACCATCAGGTTGCCGTTGCGGAAGTCGCCATGCACGAGCACGGGCCGGTCCACATCGGCGGGCGCATGGCGCGCCAGCCATTGCAGCGCCAGCGCGAACACCGGCCGCACCGTGCCATGGCTGCGGTGCAGGCCGGCCTGGAAATCCAGCTCGGCACGCGCGCAGGCCGTGCGCAGATGGGGCAATTGCGCGGTCGCCAGGCCGTGGATGCGTGCCATGGCCGCGCCGCACTGCCGCGCCAGCACGCTGCGGGCACCGGCCAGCGCCGGGTCACGCACGATGCGCCGGCCCAGCGTCTCGCCTTCCAGGCGGTCCATCACGAAGCCATCGCCGGCACCGTCCTCGGGCCGCAACACACGGCGCACGGCCGGCACCGGCACGCCGGCGCCATGTGCCGCGGTGATGAGCGCCGCCTCGTTGGCCAGGCCCGCGGAGCCATGGTTGCGCCCGTGTTCCGCGGTGGCCGCGCGGCGCAGGATCAGCGGTGTGCCGCCCACCGTGAAGGCCCAGGTCTGCTGGCTCGCACCGCCTGAGAGGCGGCGCAGTTCCGCTACCGGGCCGCCCCCCCGCACCAGCCGGTCGGCCAGTGCCTGCAAGGCGTCCAGCAGCTGTTCCCGCTCATCCGGCACGGCCGAAGCGCGCCTGGATCTTGCGCAGCAGGCCGACCACGCCACCCGGCATGGCGAACATGAAGATGATCAGCACCACGCCGTAGACGGCCCAGGGCGCAGCCTTGGAGACCTTCTCGGCGAAGGTCGGCACGAACATGATGAAGATGGCGCCGAAGATCGCGCCGTACAGCGTGCCCACGCCGCCGACCACGATGCCCACCAGCAGCGAGATCGACAGGAACAGCGTGAACGAATCCGGCGCGACGAACTGCACCGCGATGGCCGACAGCGCACCGCCCACGCCCGTGAACGCGGCCGACACGCCGAAGGTCATGGCCTTGTAGTGGCTGTTGTCCACGCCCATGGCCTCAGCCGCCATGGCGTGGTCGCGGATCGCACGCATGGCGCGGCCACTGCCGCTTTGCAGCAGGTTGTGGGCGATCACGAACATGATGACCGTGACCAGCAGCGAGAACAGGTAGACCCACTGGTCTTCGGTGAGCGGCAGGCCGAACGGTGCGCCCGGCTTCATGAGCACGATGCCCTGCACGCCGCCGGTCCACTGCTCCAGGTGCTTGTACTTGAGCAGCTGCGGCATGGCCACGCCCAGCGCGAAGGTGGCCAGCGCCAGGTACAGGCCTTCGAGCTTGAGCGCAGGCCGGCCGAACAGGTAGCCCACGACCAGGCAGACCACGGCCGCCGAGGGCACCGTGAGGAAGTACGGCATGCTGGCGTGCTCCATCAGGATGCCCGTGGTGTAGGCGCCGATGGCGTAGAAGGCGCCGTGGCCCAGCGAGATCTGGCCGTTGTAGCCGGTCAGGATGTTCAGGCCCAGCAGCGCGATCGCGTACGACAGCACCATAGTGGCCTGGAACAGCTGGTAGCCCTTCAGGACGAAGGTCAGCGCGATGGCGATCAGCACCAGCAGGCTGACCCAGACCAGGGTCTTGCGCGAAGCGGCCGGCCGGGACGCCGCGGCACTGGACACCGCGCCAGGGGCGATCGGCAAAGCGGAAGAGACTTGCGTGTTCATGGCGTTCAGACCCGCGTGACGATGGTGCGGCCCATGAGGCCAGAAGGCTTGACGATCAGCACGCCGATGATCAGCACCAGCGCGACAGACAGCTTCAGTTCGGTGCCGACGACATAGGTGCCGACCAGGTTCTCCAGCACGCCCACGATGAAGCCGCCGAGCACGGCGCCCACCGGACTGTCGATGCCGCCGATCAGCGCGCCGGCGAAGGCGTAGAGCAGCACGCCCGTCATCATGTGCGGATCGAGGAACACGACCGGCGCGACCATCATGCCGGCCACGGCACCGATGGCGCCGGCCAGGCCCCAGCCCAGCATCAGCATGCGCCCCACGTTGATGCCGACCAGGCGCGAAGACACCGGGTTCTGCGCCGCCGCCCGCATGGCCAGGCCCAGCGGCGTGAAGCGGAAGAAGCTGAACAGCAAGGCCACCACGCACAGCGTGACGAAGATCGCACCGACCTCGTGCGCCGACATCATGGAACTGGCGAACCAGGCGTCCGAGGGGAAGGGGCTCGGGAACTGCTTGATCGTGTAGCCGAACAGCCAGCCCGCCACGCTGTGGAAGATCACCAGCAGCCCGATGAACACCACCACGACCGACAGCACGGGCTTGTCGTGCATGGGCCGGATGACGGTGAACTCGACCACCGCGGCCAGGATGAAGGACAGCACCACCGTGGCCACGAACGCCACCCAGTACGGCAGGCCGGCCTGGATCAGGCTCCAGGCGATGAAGGTGGAGAACATCGCCATCTCGCCCTGGGCGAAGTTGATGTGGTGCGTGGCCTGGTAGATCATGACCAGGGCCAGCGCCACGCTGGCGTAGATGCCGCCGGTGGCCAGGCCCGCCAGCAGTTGGTGCAGAAATGCATCCATGTCGCTCAATCCCCCAGGTACGCACGACGCACGGCGTCGTTGTTGCGAATGTCGGCCGAGGGCCCGGACAGCACGATGCGCCCGGTCTCGATCAGGTAGGCGGTGCTGGCCAGCTCCAGCGCCAGCTTGGCGTTCTGCTCGACCAGCAGGATGGAGACGCGCTCCTCCTGGTTGATGCGCCGCATGATGGAGAAGATGTCCTTCACAATCAGCGGCGCCAGGCCGAACGAGGGCTCGTCCAGCAGCAACAGGCGCGGCTTGCCCATCAGCGCGCGGCCGATGGCCAGCATCTGCTGCTCGCCGCCCGACAGCGTGCCGGCCTGCTGGGCATGGCGCTCCTTCAGGCGCGGGAAGTAGCCGTAGACCTTGGCCAGGTCATCTTCCACACCGGCGCGGCTCGCGCGGGCGTAGGCGCCCAGGCGCAGGTTCTCCTCGGTCGTGAGGCCCAGGAAGGTGCCACGGCCGTCGGGCACATGGCCCACGCCGGCCTTGGCAATCTGCTCGGTGGCACGGCCGTCGATGCGCTGGCCCGCCAGCGTGATCGTGCCCTGCGTGCTGACCATCATCTGGCACAGCGCACGCAGCGTCGTGGTCTTGCCGGCACCGTTGGCGCCCAGCAGGGCGACGACCTGGCCTTCGGACACATCCAGGTCGATGCCCTGCAGCACGCGCGTGGGACCGTAGGCGGCATGCAAGCCGCGGACTTCCAAAAGCTTCGTCATGCGGTCGCTCCTGCTTCCTCATCTTCACCGAGGTAGGCCCGGATCACCTCCGGATGCCGGCGCACTTCGGCCGGCGTGCCTTCGGCGATCTTCTTGCCGAAGTTCAGCGCGACGACCTTGTCCGACACGCCCATGACCAGGCTCATGTGGTGCTCCACCAGCAGCACCGTGACCTTGCGCCGGTTGCGGATGTCCAGGATCAGCGCGCCCAGGCTTTCGAGCTCCTCGTGGTTCAGGCCGCAGGCCGGCTCGTCGAGCAGCAGCAGCTGCGGTTCGGAGGCCAGCGCACGCGCGAGCTCCACGCGCTTCTGCGTGCCGAACGGCAGGTCGGCCACGATGCGCTCGGCCACGGGGCCCAGTTCGAGGAAGTCGATCAAGTCACGCGCACGTGCCAACGCATCGGCCTCGATGCGGGCCACGCCGGGCAGCCGGAAGGCGTTGCGCAGAAAGCCTGCATGATGCTTGCTGTGGCAGCCGATCAACACGTTCTCCAGCACGGTCATGGTCCGGAACAGCGCCAGGTTCTGGAAGGTGCGGCCGATGCCCAGGCCTGCCATCTGGTGGCGCGGCAGGCTGGCCAGCGGACGGCCCTCGAATTCGATGCGGCCGCTGCTGAAGGTGTACAGCCGCGACAGGCAGTTGAACAGCGTGCTCTTGCCGGCGCCGTTGGGGCCGATCAGCCCGCAGATCTGGCCGCGCGCGACGTCGAACGACACGCCGTCCAACGCCACGATGCCGCCGAAGCGCACCGTCACGCCCTCGATGTGCAGCAGGGGTTTGTCTCCACGATGGTCTTGTGCCATGCGTCGGTCCTTGGTTCTTGTGGTTCGGAACGGCGGGCACTGCTGCGCACCCACCGGGTGCGCGGCTCAGAGCCGTTCGATGATGGTCACGTTGGCCATGCCGCCACCTTCGCACATGGTCTGCAGGCCGTAGCGCTTGCCGTGCGTGCCGAGTGCATGCACCAGCGTGGTCATGAGCTTGGTGCCCGAGGCGCCCAGCGGGTGGCCCAGCGCGATGGCGCCGCCGTGCACGTTCAGGCGGGCCGGGTCGGCGCCCGTGGCCTGCAGCCAGGCCAGCGGGATGGGCGCGAAGGCTTCGTTGACCTCGAACAGGTCGATGTCGGAGATCGACATGCCGGCCTTCTTGAGCGCACGCTGCGTGGCCGGGATCGGTGCTTCCAGCATGATGACCGGGTCGTGGCCCAGCACGCTCATGTGGTGGATACGGGCCAGCGGCTTCACGCCCAGGGCCTTGAGGCCGCGCTCGTTGACGACCATCACGCCGCTGGCGCCGTCGCAGATCTGGCTGGCGCTGGCAGCCGTGCAGCGGCCGCCTTCGGCGATCAGCTTGACCGCAGCGATGCTTGCCAAAGTGGCCTCGTAGCGGATGCCTTCGTCGGCCAGGTGCTGCTCGCCGGGCTCCGTGCCGTCGGCCATGCGCACGGCCACGGGCAGGATCTCGTCCTTGAAGTGGCCGGCCTTCGTCGCCGCGATGGCGCGCTGGTGGCTCAGCAGCGCGAACGCGTCCAGCATGTCCTTGGACAGGTTGTAGTTCACCGCGATCTGCTCGGCGCCCGTGAACTGGCTGAACTGGACGCCCGGGTAGCGCTGCTGCATCGCGGGGCTCATGTAGGTGCCCAGGCCGGCCTTGGCCGCCAGGATGCCGGGCGTGCCCATGGGCACGCGCGTCATGCTTTCCACGCCGGCGGCGATCACCACGTCCATGCTGCCGGACATCACGGCCTGGGCCGCGAAGTGCAGCGCCTGCTGCGAGGAGCCGCACTGGCGGTCGATCGAGGTGCCGGGCACGGACTCGGGCAGGCGCGAGGCCAGCACCGCGTTGCGCGCGACGTTGGTGGACTGCTCGCCGGCCTGGCCCACGCAGCCCATGATCACGTCTTCCACCAGCGCCGGGTCGGCGCCGGTGCGGGCCACCAGCGCGTCCAGCACCTGGGCGGCCAGGTCGGCGGGGTGCCAGCCGGCCAGCCGGCCGTTGCGGCGGCCACCGGCGGTGCGGGTGGCTGCGACGATGAATGCTTCTGCCATGCGAATGTCTCCTTAGCGATCAGGTGGCTGGGCGGGATGTTCGCGGCGGTGCCTCAGCGGGGCGTCGTCGGAACGGACGATTTTCCAAACACGGGCGCGGGGCCCAGCACGCCGGCCTCGCGCCAGGCATTTTGCTGCGCTGCGTCGTGGCCCAGCTCGGCCAGCACGTCGGCCGCGTGCTGGCCCAGGTGCGGCGCCGGGCCAGGGTGGGCGGCCGGCGTGCCGTTGAACTGCGCGGGCGAGCGCGGCAGCCGCACGCGGCCCAGTTCGCCGTGGTCCACCTCGACCAGCGTGCCGTTGTGCCGCACCTGCGGGTCGACCAGCACCTCGTGGCGCTCGTTCACGCGGCCCACCGGGCAGTTCTGCGTGCGCATGCGTTCCAGCATGGTGGCGGTGTCGATGGCGGCAGCGCAGGGATCGAGCTCCTCGCGCAGCGCGGCCGCATGGCGGAAGCGGCTGTCCACGCTCGCGAAGCGCGGGTCCTTGGCGAGTTCGGGCCGGCCGAAGCCGGCGCACAGGGCAGCGAACTCGACCGGCTGCGGGCCCGAGGCCACGGCGTAGCCGTCGGCGGTCTTCCAGGGCTTCTGGCTCACGCCGAACTCGGGCGAGGCCGGCGGCGCGTCGTCGAGCCACAGGTGGTTGTACATGGCGTCCGGCCACTGGAACGAGATGGCCGCATCCAGCATGGCCAGTTCCACCCACTGGCCCTGGCCCGTGCGCGCGCGGGCCAGCAGCGCCGCACAGATGGCCTGGGCAGCCGTCAGCGCGGTGAGCTTGTCGCACAGCGCGGCGGCCAGCACCTGCGGCTCGCCGCTGATCTGGTTGCGGTGCGAGGCGCTGATGCCCGAGACGGCCTGGATCACGGCGTCGTAGGCGCGCTCGCCAGCGTTCGGGCCGGTCTGGCCGAAGCCGCTGATCGACAGGTAGACCAGGCGCGGGTTCAGCGCCAGCAGTGCTGCGTGGCCCAGCCCCAGGCGGTCCATCGCGCCGGGGCGGAAGTTTTCGATCAGCACGTCGGCGCGCTGCGCCAGTTCGCGCACGATCTGCTGCGCGGCCGGCTGCTTGAGGTCCAGCACCAGCGAGCGCTTGCCGCGGTTGGCGGCCAGGAACATGGCCGAGATGTCGGCCTTGCGCGGGCCGATGCGGCGCGAGGTGTCGCCGTCCGGCGATTCGATCTTGACCACGTCGGCGCCCTGATCGGCCAGCATGCCGGCCGCGATGGGGCCGGACAACACAGCCGACAGGTCCAGCACGCGGATGCCCTCCAGGGGTCCTGCCATGTCCTTGTCTCCTGTTGGTGGGGGCCGGCGGGGCGCGCCGGCCAGCCAGGACTATCGCCGCGCCGGCCGCGCGCGGCCATGGCGGAATCGTCCAAGCATGTTGGCACAAAGCGCCACAGCGACCCTCTTGAAACGCCACGCGGCGACCCCTACATCGTCACCGGAAGCGCCGGAGGACGCCTCCGGCGTTCCATCCGTTTCATCCCATGGAGGTTTCGCATGTACCGATCACTCTTTCCCCGCGACATGGTCGCCGAGATGGATCGCCTGCAGCGCGAGATGCAGCAGGCCTTCGATCTGTCCCCCAGCATCCGCGGCTTGGCCCGCAACGGCTACCCGGCCCTGAACGTGGGTGGCACGCCCAGTGCCATCGAGATCTACGCGTTCGCGCCAGGGCTGGAACCGGCATCGCTCGAGGTCCACCTCGAACGCGGCCTGCTCAGCATCGCCGGCGAGCGCAAGAGCAGTCTGCCGCAGGCCGACAGCAAGGCGGCCGTGCACATCAACGAACGCTTCGCGGGCCGGTTCCGGCGCGCACTGAGCATGCCCGAGGACGCCGACCCGGACGGCGTGGAAGCCCGCCTGCGCGACGGCGTGCTGCACATCACCGTGCGCCGCAAGGCCTCGGCCCAGCCGCGCCGCATCGCCGTGCAATGAACCCGCAGCCACCAAGGAGCAACACCATGGACAAGCAACACGAGGTACAGAAGACCGGCGCGGCACGCGACGCCGGTGCGCGCTATGCGTCGGACGCACTCACGCCCCCGGTGGACGTGATCGAGGACGCGGGCGGCATCACGCTGTATGCCGACCTGCCCGGTGTCACGCGCGACAAGCTGCAGCTGCAGGTGGAGGCCGATACGCTGACCATCGAGGCCGAGAGCGGCCTGGCCGTGCCGCCCGACCTGGTCTCCAGCCACACCGAGGTGGGCCTGGCGCGCTTTCGCCGCGCCTTCACGCTCAGCAAGGAGCTGGACTCCGAGAAGGTCTCGGCCGAGCTGGCCAATGGCGTGCTGACGCTGCGCATCCCCAAGGCGGCGCACGCGCAGCCGCGCCGCATCGAGGTGCAGGTGCAGTGAATGGCGCGCGGCGGCCGCACCGGCCGCCGCGCAGCGCCCAGCTCCCCACTGGAACGACAGGCCGAACCTGCGCGTGCACGGCAGGTCACGCCTGTAGCAATCGCCTCGAGCGCACCTCCAGCCGATCATGGCCGAAGCGCCCGAACCCGGTGGCCGGGAGGACCACCACCGATCAGGGGAAACCCGGTGTCGCACAGGCGCCCCGGCTCGTCGGAACGGACGATGCCGCTGCGGGCGCGGCACGGCAGGATGCCCGCTCCACCAACACGGGGAGACAAAAATGCAGAACAGGACATCCATCCTGGCGCTGGCGCTGTCCGGCGCCATCGCCTTGTGGTCCGGCAACGCCGCCGCGCAGCCCAGGCCGGCGCCCGTCAAGATCGGCGTGCTGACCGACCTGACCTCGATCTACGCGGCCATCGGCGGCAAGGGCCTGGTCGACGCCACGCGCATGGCCATCGAGGACTTCGGCGGCAGCGTGCTGGGCGCGCCCATCGAAATGGTCTTCGCCGACACGCAGAACAAGGCCGACGTGGCGGCCTCCAAGGCGCGCGAGTGGTTCGACACCCAGGGCGTGGACATGGTCACCGACCTGCCCTCCTCGGGCCTGGCGCTGGCCGTGAGCAAGCTCGGCGAGGAGAAGAAGAAGATCGTCATCGTGACCAGCGCCGCCACCTCGGAGCTGACCGGCAAGAGCTGCACGCCCTACACCGTGCACTGGACCTACGACACCTATGCGCTGGCGCGCAGCACGGGCGCGGCGGCCGTGAAGGCCGGCGGCGACAGCTGGTTCTTCCTGTCGGCCGACTACGCCTTCGGCCAGGCCATGGAGAAGGACACCACCGACGTGATCAACGAGATGGGCGGCAAGGTGCTGGGCAGCGCCAAGCACCCGCTCGGCGCCTCGGACTTCGCCTCCTTCCTGCTGCAGGCGCAGAGCTCCAAGGCCAAGATCATCGGCCTGGCCAACGGCGGCGGCGACACCATCAACTCGATCAAGGCCGCGAGCCAGTTCGGCATCGTGCAAGGCGGCCAGAAGATTGCGGCGCTGCTGGCCTTTTTGACCGACGTGAAGGCCATCGGCCTGCGCCAGGCCCAGGGCCTGCTGCTGACAGAGGCCTTCTACTGGGACCAGGACGACAAGACGCGCGCCTGGTCGCAGCGCTTTCACAAGCGCAACGGCGTGATGCCCACCATGACCCAGGCCGGCACCTACGGCGCCGTGACGCACTACCTGAACGCCGTGAAGGCGGCCGGCACGCGCGATTCCGACAAGGTCATGGCCCAGATGCGCGCCACGCCCATCAACGACTTCATGACCGCGGGCGGCCAACTGCGCGTGGACGGCCGCGTGGTGCGCGACATGCACCTCTATCAGGTCAAGACGCCCGCAGAATCCAAGGGCGAATGGGACCTGTACAAGGTGGTCGGCACGACACCGGGGGCCACCGCCTTCCGCCCCCTGTCCCAAAGCGAATGCCGATTGGCGAAAGGAACTTGAGATGATCAGCTACGACCTCACCGCGTTCGGCGCCCCGCTCGCGCGCAACGAGCAGCCCACGCCCACGCCGACGGGCAGCCAGGTGCTGGTGCGCGTGCTGGCGGCGGGTGTCTGCCACAGCGACATCCACATCCGCCACGGCTACTACGACATGGGCAACGGCAAGCGTCTGAACATGGGCGACCGCGGCGCCGTGCTGCCCCTGACCATGGGCCACGAGACGGCCGGCGAGATCGTCGCGGCCGGCCCCGATGCCAAGGGCGTGCAGATCGGCCAGCGCGTGGTGGTCTACCCCTGGCTGGGCTGCGGCCAGTGCAAGGTCTGCGCGCGCGGCCAGGAGAACCTGTGCATGAAGGGCCGCTCGCTGGGGGTGTTCGCGCCGGGCGGCTACGCCGACCACATCGTCGTGCCGCATGCGCGCTACCTGGTCGACATCGGCGACATGGCGCCCGAACAGGCCGCGCCCTGCGCCTGCTCGGGCCTGACCATGTACAGCGCCATCGGCAAGATCGACCCGGCCGTGCTCAAGGACGAGCATGTGGTGGTGTTCGGTGCGGGCGGCCTGGGCCTCATGGCCGTGGGCCTGCTCAAGGCGCTGGGCAACCCGGGTGCCATCGTCATCGAGCCCGACGCCGCCAAGCGCACCGCCGCGCTCAAGGCCGGCGCCGCGCACGCCATCGACAGCGCCGCGCCCGATGCGGCCGAGCAGGCCAAGGCGGCGGCCGGTGGCGCCGTCTGGGCGGCACTCGACTGCGTGGGCACCGAGCAGACCGTGGGCACCGGCATCGCCATGCTGACCAAGGGCGGGCAGTTCGTGCAGGTCGGCCTGTTCGGCGGCAAGGTGGAGATCTCCACGCCCTCCATGCCCATGCGCGCCGTGAGCTACGAGGGTTCCTACGTCGGCAACCTGGGCCAGCTGCGCGCGCTGATCGAGCTGGCCCGGGCCGGCAAGCTGGTGCCGCTGCCCATCGATGCGCGGCCCCTGGACCAGGCCGAGGCGGCGCTGCAGGATCTCGAAGCCGGCAAGGTCGTCGGCCGCGTCATGCTCCAACCCCACTGAAACACCCCATGGACATCCAACGCACGGTCTACCGCGAAGACCACGAACAATTCCGCACCACGGTCCAGCGCTTCCTGGACCGCGAATGCGTGCCCCACATGGCGGCCTGGAACGCAGCCGGCGCCATCGACCGCGGCGTCTGGGCCAAGGCCGGCCGCGAGGGCCTGCTCTGCACCATGCTGCCGACCGAGTACGGCGGTGGCGGCGGCGACTTCGGCCACTCGGCCATCCTGGCCGAGGAGATGGCCGCGCGCGGCCTCACGGGCATCAACTTCGGCCTGCACTCCGACATCATCGTGCCCTACCTGCACCGGCTGGGCACGCCCGCGCAGAAGGACAAATGGCTGCCGCGCTGCGCGGCTGGCGAGACCATCACCGCCATCGCGATGACCGAGCCGGGCACGGGCAGCGACCTCAAGGGCATCCGCACCACGGCGCGGCGCGAGGGCGACGAGTACGTCATCAACGGCGCCAAGACCTTCATCAGCAATGGCCTGCTGTCCGACCTCGTGGTGGTCGTGGCCAAGACCAACCCGCAGGCGCAGGGCTCCAAGGCCATGAGCCTGATCCTCGTGGAAACCGACCGGCCCGGGTTTCGCCGCGGCCGCAAGCTCGACAAGGTGGGCCAGCACGCGGCCGACACGGCCGAGCTGTTCTTCGACGACGTGCGCGTGCCCGTCAGCAACCTGCTGGGCGAGGAAGGCAAGGGCATGTACGCGCTCATGCACGAGCTGCCGCAGGAGCGCTTCCTGATCGCGCTGGGCGCGGCGCGCGCGCTGGAGGCTTGCCTTACCCACACGCTGGCCTACGTCAAGGAGCGCCAGGCCTTCGGCCACAGCGTCTGGGACTTCCAGAACACGCGCTTCAAGCTGGCCGACATCAAGGCCCAGTCGCTGGCCGTGCGCACGCTGGTCGACCACTACCTGGGCGAGCACATGCGCCGGCGCATCACGCTCGAAGAGGCGGCCGTCGCCAAACTGTTCGCCACCGAGACGCTGGGCAGCGCGCTGGACACCATGGTGCAGCTGCATGGCGGCTACGGCTACATGCTGGAGTACCCGGTGGCGCGGGCCTTCGTGGACATGCGGGTGAACCGGATCTATGGCGGGACGAGCGAGGTGCAGCGGGATTTGATTGCGCGCAAGCTCTGAGCATCGCCCCCCCGAGCGCGGGGCACGTCACGGCCCCACCGGCGCGTTCACCACCCCTGGCTATACTTTTTGTAACCAGGTGTCGGCGGGCCGGGCCGGCCGTCTCTTCACCCCAGGGCGGGCGTCCCTGTCGTGGCAGCACCTGGATGGCCCACCCGACCGCCCACCAGCCCTGCACCGACAGTGACCACCAAGCGCCCCCACCACTCCGATGCCGACGACCTGAACAGCGACAGCGCCGTCTACCGCACGCTGCTGGAATCCACCCGGGCCATCCCCTGGAAGATCGACTGGGCCACCAAGCGCTTCAGCTACATCGGCCCGCAGATCGAGGCCTTGCTTGGCTGGAGCGCGGAGAGCTGGGGCGGCGTCGAGGACTGGGCCATGCGCATGCACCCGGAAGACCGCGACGATGTGGTGAACTTCTGCGTAGCGCAGTCACAGTCCGGCGTCGACCATGAGGCGGACTACCGCGCGCTCACCAAGGACAACGGCTACGTGTGGATCCGCGACGTCGTCCACGTGGTGCGCAACGGCCAGGGCGAGGTCGAGGCGCTGGTGGGTTTCATGTTCGACATCACCGAGCGCAAGAAGACCGAGGAGAAACTGCTCGCGCTGCAGAAGGAACTCGAAGCGCTGTCGTTCCAGGACGGGCTGACCCACATCGCCAACCGGCGCCAGTTCGATGCCAGCTTCGCGCGCGAATGGGACACTGCGCGCAGCCAGGGCGAGCCGCTGTCCGTGCTGCTGATCGACATCGACTTCTTCAAGCAGTACAACGACCTGTATGGCCACATCCAGGGCGACAGGTGCATCGTGGACATCGCCCGCACGCTGAGCCTGGCGGTGGACAGCCCGCGTGACCTGGTCGCGCGCTTCGGCGGCGAGGAGTTCGTCATCCTGCTGCCGCAGACCGACCGCACGGTGGCGCTGAAGGTGGCCGAACGCTGCCAACGGCTGATCCGCAAGCAGGCGATCGTCCATGCACACTCCCCGAACGACCAGTGCATCACCGTCAGCATCGGCGTCGGCACCGTCACACCGAGCGAGCAGCTGGAAGCCTCCGATTTCATCGAAGCCGTGGACCGGCAGCTCTATGCGGCCAAGAAGAACGGCAGGAACCGGATCGAGGCCGTGCAGGGGCCGGCTTGACGCGCGCCTCCCTTCAGGCCACCGCCCGCCGGTGGTCCTTCCAGTGCGGCTCGCGCAGCTTGTACTTCATGACCTTGCCCGCCCCGCTGATCGGCAATGCCGCCACGAACTCCACACTGCGCGGGCATTTGTAGCCGGCGATCAGCGCCTTGCAGTGGGCCTGGATCGCCTCGGCCTCGACCTGCATGCCGGGCTTGAGCACCAGCACGGCGTGCACGGCCTCGCCCCATTGCGCATGCGGCACGCCGATCACGGCCGCCGCCGCCACGGCCGGATGCCGCGTGAGCGCGGCCTCGACCTCCCCGCAGTAGACGTTCTCGCCGCCGGAGACCACCATGTCCTTGAAGCGGTCGACGATGAAGACGAAGCCATCCTCGTCCATGCGCGCGGCATCGCCCGTGAACATCCAGCCGTCGCGCAGCGCCTGGGCCGTGGCTTCGGGCAGGTTCCAGTAGCCCGACATCGCGCAGGGGCTGCGCACCGCGATCTCGCCGACCTGGCCGCGCGGCACCTCTCGGCCCTCCACGTCCACGATGCGCACATCCACGCCGTTCAGCGCCCGGCCCGCCGAGGGCAGCTTGCCGAGCTTGCGGCCTTCGGCCGCGTGGTACTCCGCGGTCAGGTAGGTCACGCCAGCGGCCAGTTCCGTCATGCCGTAGCCCTGCACGAAGTCCGCGTGCGGGAGCCGCTCGAACGCCCGCTCCAGCAGGGCCTCGGAGATCGGCGAGGCGCCATAGCCGATCACGCGCACGCTGGACAGATCGGCCTCGCGCGCGGCCGGGTCGTCGAGCAGGAACTGCAGCATCACCGGGATCAGCATGAGGCTGGTGATGCGGTGCTCGGCGATGGCCTTGAGCACACCGCCTGGCGTGAAGCCCGGCAGGAACACGTTGGTCGTGCCCACAACGAGGCTGCGCATCAGCGCGGACAGGCCACCGAGGTGGAACAGCGGCGCGCTGTGCAGCAGCACGGCGTCACGGTCCAGCGGCGAGGCGATCAGCGACAGCGCCGCGTTGGCGGCCAGCGCCTCCTGGCTCAGCATCACGCCCTTGGGCCGGCCCGTCGTGCCGCCCGTGTAGAAGACGCCGGCCAGGTCGTCACCGCTGCGCAGCGCGTCGTCCACGGACCTGGCCGTGGCGATCATCTGCTCGGTGTCCAGAAAGCCGGCCGGCGCGGGCTTGTCGCCCACGTAGAACACGGTCTTGAGGCAGGGCGCCTCGGCCTGCAGCGCGGGGACCATGGCCACGAAGCTGTCGTCCACGAACAGCATCGCGGTTTCGCAGTCCTGCAGCGAATACGCGATCTCGGCGGCGCTCCAGCGTGTGTTGACCGGGTTGACCACGCCACCGGCCCACCAGACGGCCAGGTAGAACTCCAGCGTGCGGTCGGAATTCAGCGCGAGCATGCCGACGCGGTCGCCCGCACGCATGCCCTGCGCCTGCAGCGCACCGGCCAGCCGGGCGACGCGCGCATGCAGCTGGCGGAAGGTCTGGCGGCGGCCCTGGTAGACGGTGACCACGCGGTCGGGGTACTGCTGCACGGCACGGTGCAGCGATTGGGTCTGGCGCAAGCGCATGGAGTCTCCTTTCAGGACGGCAGGACGGGGCCGAAGCGTTCGTAGGTGTCGCCCTTCAGGCGCAGCATCTGCAGTTGCTCGAGCGGGGCGTAGTCGCTGGGGCTGGTCCTCACGCGCATGCCGGCGCGCACCATGGGCAGCGTCAGGTCGAGCGCCGCGGCCTGGCGCATCACGTTTTCGCGCGTGAGCTGCTCGCCGGCCTGCTGCAGCACCTTCTCCATGAGCTGGCCCATGCTGTAGGCCAGGGCGTTGAGCGTCTCGTAGGGGTTGCCATCGGGGTAGTACGTGGCCATGAATGACGTGAACTCGCGCACTTCGGGTGTGTCGCGTTCGGCCGTCTCCGAGGGGTCGCGCATGAAGGTAGCCGTGATCACGCCCTGCGCGTTGTCGATGCCGGCCGGCTTGATCACCGACTGCAGCGAGGCCGACACGCTGGCCAGGTAGTGCATGGGCTTCCAGCCCATCTCGGCGCTGCGGCGGATCGCCATGGCCGCGAACTTGGGCGTGCTCACGTTGAAGAAGGTGTCGGCGCCGGCGGCCCGCAGCTGCACCAGTTGGCTGTCGATGGTCGGGTCGCTGAACTCGTAGCTGAGCTGGGCCACGACCATGGCCTTGGCCCTGTCGCCCAGCGCGTCCAGGAAGCCCTTGAGATAGTCCTTGCCGAGGTCGTCGTTCTGGTAGAGCACGCCGATGCGCGCGTTCGGCTGGTGCTGCAGGATGTGGCGGGCGTGGATGGCGGCCTCGACCTGGTAGGAGGTCTGAAAGCCCATGGTCCACGGAAAGGCCTTGGGATCGTTCCAGCGGCTCGCGCCGCTCTGCACGAACAGCTGCGGCACCTTCCTGGCGTTCATGTACTTCTGGATCGCGAGGTTGGTCGCCGTGCCCAGCACGGCGCCGATGAACAGCACCTCTTCCTGCTCGACCAGCTTGCGCGCCTGCTCCACGGTCTTGGAGGGGTTGTAGCCGTCGTCCAGCGACAGCAGCCTGAGCTTGCGGCCGTTGACGCCGCCCTGCGCATTGACCTTGTTGAAGTAGCCCTGCAGCGCCTTGCCCATGGTGCCGTAGGAGGACGCCGGCCCCGAGTACGGCAGGATGTTTCCGATCTTGATCTCGGTGTCGCTGACGCCGGGGCCGTAGGACTTGTGCGCGCGCGATGGCAGCGCAGTGGCGAGCCCCAAGGCCAGCGTCGCACGCCGCGACAGACCGGCGCGGTCTCCGTCTTTCTTCATGCTCTTGTCTCCTGGTGGTTGTCGTGACCTGCAAGGCCAGGGCGGCCCCGTCGGCGCGAAATCCTAGGCCGGGGGGCGGCCGGCCCCCTCGTCCGGAACGACGATTTGTGCAAGCACAGCCACCTGCGGGACAGCCATGGCCCCGCATCCGCTTTACAAAGCCGCCAAGGAGACAAGCGCGCCATGATCGACCTGCACTACTGGCCGACACCCAACGGCTGGAAGATCAGCATCCTGCTGGAGGAATGCGGCCTGCCCTACCGCGTCGTGCCCGTCAACATCGGCGCGGGTGCGCAGTTCGCGCCGGACTTCCTGGCCATCAGCCCCAACAACCGGATTCCGGCCATCGTTGACCATGCACCGCCGGGCGGTGGTGCGCCGCTGGCGCTGTTCGAGAGCGGCGCCATCCTGCAGTACCTGGCCGAAAAGGCCGGCCGGCTGCTGCCCACGGCCACGGCCGAACGCTACCGCGTGCTGCAATGGGTCTACTGGCAGGTCGGCGGCCTGGGCCCCATGGCAGGGCAGAACGGGCACTTCCTGCTCTACGCGGCCGAGAAGATCCCCTACGCCATCGACCGCTACGGTGCCGAGGTGCGCCGGCTCTACGGCGTGCTGGACCGCCAGCTCGCGGCCACGGGCGCTTACATCGCTGGCGACTACTCCATCGCCGACATCGCCAGCTTCCCCTGGGCCATGACGCACAAGGCCCAGCAGATCAGCCTGGACGACTTCCCGCACGTGAAGCGCTGGTACGCCGAGGTGCGCGCGCGGCCCCAGGTGCAGGCCGGCCTGGCGGTCGGCAAGGAACTGGGCCGGCCCGGCAAGGCCATGGACGACGGCGCACGCCGCCACCTGTTTCGCGGCACGGCCGCAGCCAACAAGGACTGACATGCCCGACATCGAATTCTTCTTCGACATCTCCAGCCCCTGGACCTACCTGGCCTTCACCAATGTGCAGCCCATGGCCGCCGAGCTTGGCGCCACGATCCACTGGAAGCCTTTCATGGTCGGCGGCGTGTTCAACACCGTGAATCCCACGGTCTACGAATCGCGCCGCACGCCGGTGCCGGCCAAGCAGGCCTACCTGGGCAAGAGCCTGGCGGACTGGGCGCGCTGGACCGGCGTGCAGATCAACTTCCCGCCCAAGGTGTTCCCGGTCAACAGCGTGAAGCTCATGCGCGGCTGCCTGGTGCTGGACGCGCAAGGCCAGCTGCCGGCGTTCGCCAAGGCGGGTTTCGAGGCCTACTGGAGGGATGACCTCGACATTTCGCAGGACAGCGTGGTGCGCGAGGTCTGTGCGCGTGCTGGCGTCGATGCCGATGCGCTGCTGGCAGCCATCGGCGTGCAGGAGATCAAGGACCAGCTGCGCGCCAACACCGAGGAACTCATCGCGCGCGGTGGCTTCGGCACCCCCACCATTTTTCTGGGAGACGACATGTACTTTGGCAACGACCACCTGCCCCTCGTGCGGGCCGCACTGGAGCGCGCACGATGAGCGCCAACGACGAACTGCTGCAGCTCAGCACGCCCTCGCCCGGCGTCGCGTGCCTCACGCTGAACCGCCCGCAGGCCATGAACGCGCTGTCGCTCGCGCTGCGCCAGGCCATCGCCGATGCCGTCGACCGCCTGGCGGCCGACCCCGCGGTCCGTGTGCTGGTGCTGACCGGCGCCGGCCGCGCCTTCTGCGCCGGGCTGGACCTGCGCGAGATCGATGGCAACGCGCTGGGCAACGCCAAGGCCGACCCGGTGCTGGCGCTGCGGCGCTTTCCGAAGCCCATCGTCGGCGCCGTCAATGGCGCGGCCGTCACGGGTGGGCTGGAACTGGCGCTGGCCTGCGACGTGCTGATCGCCTCGACCCAGGCGCGCTTCGCCGACACCCATGCGCGCGTGGGCGTGGTGCCGGGTTGGGGCCTGTCGCAGAAGCTGCCGCGGTTGATCGGCATCGGCCGGGCCAAGGAGATGTCCTTCAGCGGCAACTTCATCGGTGCCGAGCAGGCCGAGCGCTGGGGCCTGGTCAACCGCGTGGTGGCGCCCGAGGAACTGCTGCCCCAGGCCTTCGCGCTGGCCGCCGACATGGCCAGCGCGCTGCCCGATGTGGTGCAGATCTACAAGCAGCTGATCGACGGTGGCTATGCCGGCAGCCTGGCCGATGGCCTGGTGGAGGAGAAGGCCGCCTCGCGCCGCTGGGCCGAGTCGCTGGACACCGCCCAACTGCGCGCCCGGCGCGAAGAGGTGCAGGCCCGGGGCCGCACCCAGGCTGGGTAAACCCCGACTCGTCGCTTCGGACGATGACGGCGGCGCGCTGCGCCGCTAGGCTGCGGGTTCTCGCAACGCACAGACCACCACCATGTCCGACGCATACATCATCGACACCTGCCGCACGCCGCGCGGCATCGGAAAGGTCGGCAAGGGCGCCCTTGCCGACCAGCACCCCCAGCACCTGGCCGCCACCGTGCTCAAGGCGCTGGCCGAGCGCAACCAGCTCGACACCGCCGAGGTGGACGACGTGATCTGGGGCACCTCGACCCAGCGCGGCAAGCAGGGCAACGACATGGCCCGCATGGCGCTGCTGGACGCCGGCTACAGCCACCTGGCCAGCGGCGTGACGCTGGACCGTTTCTGCGGCTCGGGCATCACCTCGGTCAACCTGGCGGCCGCCACCGTGGCCGCCGGCTTCGAAGACTTGGTCATCGCGGGCGGCTGCGAGATGATGAGCTACACCGCCACGCTGGCCGACCCCGCCAACCCCAGCATGATGGACGCCGGCAACCTGCGCCTGCGCCGCAACGTGCCGCAGTCGCACCAGGGCGTCTGCGCCGACGCCATCGCCACGCTGGAAGGCATCCCGCGCAGCGCGCTGGACGAACTGGCGCTGCTGAGCCAGCAGCGCGCCGCCGCCGCCATCGAGGGCGGCCACTTCCAACGCAGCCTGGTGCCGGTCTACCGCGAAGATGGCAGCCTGGCGCTGGACCGCGAGGAGTTCCCGCGCCCGCAGACCACGCTGGAGGGCCTGGCCTCGCTCAAGCCGGCTTTCGAGGTCATGGCCGAGCGCCCCATCGACGCGCAGGGCAACACCTACGCGGGCCTGATCCGCCAGGTCTTCCCCGAACTCAAGATCAACTACGTGCACCACGCCGGCAACAGCTCGGGCGTGGTCGACGGCGCCGGCGCGCTGCTGCTGGCCTCTGGCGCCTACGCCAAGAAGCGCGGGCTCCAACCCCGCGCGCGCATCGTCGCCATGGCCAACGTGGGCGACAGCGCCACGCTGATGCTGAACGCCCCGGTGCCGGCCGCGCGCAAGGTGCTGGCCAAGGCCGGCCTCACCGTGGACGACATCGACCTGTGGGAGATCAACGAAGCCTTCGCCGTGGTGGCCGAGAAGTTCATCCGCGACCTGAAGCTGGACCGCGCCAAGGTCAACGTCAACGGTGGCGCCATGGCGCTGGGCCACCCCATCGGCGCGACAGGCTCGCTGCTGATCGGCACGCTGCTGGACGAGCTAGAGCGGCGCGACCTCAAGCGCGGCCTGGTCACGATGTGCGCTGCCGGCGGCATGGCACCGGCCATCATCATCGAGCGCGTCTAAGCGCTCCCCTTTCGTCCTTCCAGCCCATGGCCACGCGCCATGGGCCTGGCCTGCTGCTGCCTCCTCACTGCCCATGACCACCTTCGCCTCCCGCAGAACCACGCTGATCGCCCTGGCCGCCGCTCTCACCACCGGCTCCGTGCTGGCCCAGAAGAAGTACGACCCCGGCGCCAGCGACACCAGCATCAAGATTGGCAACCTGGTCGCCTACTCGGGCCCCGTGTCGGCCTACGGCACCATCGGCAAATCGGCGGGCGCCTATTTCGCCAAGGTCAATGCCGAAGGCGGCATCAACGGCCGCAAGATCGAGTACCTGTCGCTGGACGACGCCTACACGCCGTCCAAGACCGTGGAGCAGGCGCGCAAGCTGGTCGAGCAGGAGGAGGTGCTGGCGCTGTTCCTGCCGGTGGGCACGGCCCACAACCAGGCCATCCAGCGCTACATGAACGCCAAGAAGGTGCCGCAGCTGTTCGTGGGCTCGGGCGCCACGCGCTGGGGCGACATCACGAAATTTCCGTGGACGCTGGGCTGGCAGCCGACCTACCACACCGAGGGCCGGGTGTTCGGCCAGCACGCGCTGGCCAGCAACCCGAACGCCAAGATCGCCGTGCTGATGCAGAACGACGACTTTGGCAAGGACTTCCAGAAGGGCCTGCTCGATGGCCTGGGCGACAAGGCCAAGGCGCACATCGTCTCGACCCAGACCTTCGAGGTGACCGACCCCACGGTGGACAGCCAGATCGTCTCGGCCCGTGCGGCGGGTGCCGACGTGCTGATCATCCTGGCCACGCCCAAGTTCGCCGCCATGGCCATCCGCAAGACGGCCGAAATGGGCTGGAACGCCCAGCGCTACGTGGCCAGCGTGGCGCAATCGGTCGGCGCGGTGCTGAAACCCGCCGGCCTGCAGAACGCCGAGGGCGTGATCAGCGCCACCTACTTCCGCGACCCGTCCGACCCGGGCCAGAAGGACACACCCGAGGTCAAGCAGTATCTGGCCTTCATGCAGCAGCACTATCCGCAGGGCGACCCGTACGACTCGCTGAACCTGATCGGCTACTCGGCCGCGCAGACGCTGGTGCAGACGCTCAAGCAGGCCGGTGACAACCTGACGCGCGAGAACGTCATGAAGCAGGCGCTGAGTTTGTCCATGACGCTGCCCATGCTGTACCCCGGCATCGACGTGAAGACCGGTCCCAGCGACTTCTTCCCGATCGAGAAGATGCAGCTGATCCGCTTCAACGGCACGCGCTACGAGCCCGTGGGCAGCCTGTTCTGAGCGGCACGCCCATGCACGGTCCGACCGCCCCCGCCCTGGCACTGCGCGCGCTGCGCCGCTATCCGGACCGCATCGCCTTCGCCGAGGACGGGCGCCAGCTCTCCTACGCCGGCACGCTGGCGCTGATCGGCCGCATCCAGGCCGTGCTGGCGGCCGGCGACACGGCAGCGCCGCGCGTGGCGCTGCTGAGCGCCAACCGCGCAGAGGCCTGGGCCGCCGAGATCGCTGTGCAGGCGCTGGGCGGCAGCACCACCTGGCTGCACCCGCTCGCCGCGCTGCCCGAGCAGCAGTTCCAGATCGCCGATGCCCAGGCCGAGTTGCTGGTGGTGGACGCGGAGACCTACGCCGAGCGCGGCGGCGCGCTGGCGGCCGGCTGCCCTCAGCTGCGCCAGGTCTGGACGCTGGGGCCGGCCGGCTACGGGCAAGACCTGCTCGCGGCCATGGCAGTGGCCGGTGAGCACAGCCCGCGCGACTTCTCGCAGGCGAACACCGTCGCCAGCCTGGGCTACACGGGCGGCACCACGGGCCGCTCCAAGGCCGCGCTGCGCCACCAGCACCAGGCGGCCGCGATCACGCGCGCCATCCTCGCGGACTTCGAGCTGCCGGCCACGCCGCGCTACCTGGCGGCCGCGCCCATCAGCCATGTGGCCGGCACCAAGGTGCTGCCCACGCTGCTGCGCGGCGGCACCGTGCACCTGCAGCGCGGCTTCGACCCAGACAGGCTGCTGGCCACGCTGCAGGCCGAGCGCATCAACATGACGCTGCTCGTGCCGACCATGGTCTACAAGCTGCTGGACCATCCGGGCCTGGACGCGACCGACCTCGGCGCGCTGGAGTTGCTGCTGTACGGCGCCTCGCCGATGTCGCCGACGCGGCTGCTGGAGGGCATGGAGCGCATCGGCCCGGTGTTCTCGCAGCTCTACGGCCAGACCGAGTGCTACCCGATCAGCCTGTTGCGCAAGGCCGACCACGACGCGCGCCGGCCCGAGCGCTTCGCCTCCTGCGGCATGCCGCTGGCCGGCTGCGACGTGCGCCTGCTGGGCGACGACGGCGCAGAGGTGGCCCCAGGCGAGCCCGGCGAGATCTGCGTGCGCGCCGACAGCGCCATGGCGCTGTACTGGAACCGGCCCGAGCTCACGGCCGAGACGCTGGCCGGCGGCTGGCTGCACACCAGCGACATCGCACGCCAGGACGACGAAGGCTACCTCTACATCGTGGACCGCAAGAAGGACATGGTGGTCTCGGGCGGCTTCAACGTCTACCCGCGCGAGGTGGAGGACGTGCTGACCACCCACCCGGCCGTGGCCATTGCAGCCGTGATCGGCGTGCCCGATGCGACCTGGGGTGAGGCCGTGGCCGCCATGGTCGTGTGCCGGCCCGGCATGCAGGTGGACGCGCAGGCGCTCATGGCGCTCGTCAAGCAGCACAAGGGCGCGCAGCAGGCGCCCAAGCGCGTGGACTTCGTGGATGCGCTGCCGCTCACGGCACTCGGCAAGGTCGACAAGAAAGCCTTGCGCGCGCCATTCTGGGACGGGCAGCAGCGCAAGGTGGGTTGACTGTCCCTTGGACGACGCGGCCGCTGCAGCCGCACGCCTAAGATGGCCCGCGAGGCACCCTGTGCACCGCGACAAGGAGACAAGCCATGGCCATCGCCCAGAGCCAGACTGAGAGCCAGATCGACGGCCAGAACGTCGGCGGCGCGCACTTCGACTTCCTGGTCATCGGTGCTGGCATCTCCGGCATCGGCGCAGCGCGCCACCTGCGCGCGCGCTGGCCCGAACGCCGCTTCGCCGTGCTCGAGGCCATGGACGGTTTCGGCGGCACCTGGTGGACGCACCGCTATCCCGGCGCGCGCTCCGACAGCGACCTCCACACCTACGGCTACGCCTTCAAGCCCTGGATGGGCAGCGCCATCGCCACGGCCGACGAGATCCGCCGCTACCTGGCCGAGACCATCGCAGAGAACGGCCTGGCGCCGCACATCCGCTACGGCCACCGCGTGCTGTCGGCCGACTGGTCGTCGCAGGACCGGCGCTGGACCCTGCGCATCGCGCGCAAGGGCACCGACGCGCCGCTCGTGCTGACCACCGGCTTCCTCTGGATGTGCGCCGGCTACTACGACCACGGCCAGCCCTACACGCCCGACTGGCCGGGGCTGGACCGCTTCCAGGGCCGCGTGGTGCACCCGCAGCACTGGCCCGAGGACCTCGATTGCACGGGCCAGCGCGTCGTGGTGGTCGGCTCGGGCGCCACGGCCGCCACGCTGATCCCGGCGCTGGCCGAGCAGGTGGCGCACGTGACCATGCTGCAGCGCTCGCCGACCTTCTTCTCGGCCCTGCCGCGTGCCCATCCGCTGGAGGCCCCGCTGCGCGCGCTGGACCTGCCGGCCGAGTGGACGCACGAGATCCTGCGCCGCGCCCACATCGCACGCAACAGCGAGGTGGTGCGCATGTCCTTCGAGCGCCCGGAAGACCTGCGTGCCAACCTGATCGAGCAGGCGCGCAGCCAGCTGCCCGCGGACTTCGACGTGGACCGGCACTTCAACCCGCGCTACCGCCCCTGGCAGCAGCGCGTGGCCGTGGTGCCCGACGGTGACCTGTTCGCCGCCATCCGCAGCGGCAAGGCCTCGGTCGTCACCGACGGCATCGCGTGCTTCGACGCCACCGGCATCCGGCTGGCCGGCGGCGCGCACCTTGCGGCCGACGTGGTCGTCACGGCGACCGGCTTCGACCTGCAGGTGCTGGGCGGCGTGCCCTTCGCCATCGACGGCATGCCGGTGGACTTCACGCAGCGCGTGACGTGGCGCGGCGTCATGCTCGAAGGCCTGCCCAACCTGGCCTATGTGATGGGCTATTTCCGTTCGAGCTGGACGCTGCGGCTGGATCTGGTCTGCGACCTCGTGTGCCGCGTGCTGGAGCACATGCAGGCCCGTGGCCACACCGTGGTCGAGCCGCGGCTGCGCGCAGAAGATGCCGGCATGCCGCGCCAGCCCTGGATGGACCCGCAGAACTTCAACGCGGGCTACATCCTGCGCGCGCAGCACCGCATGTTTGGCCAGGGCGACCGCGACCCGTGGCGGCACAACCTCGAATACCACGAAGAGCGCAGCCTGCTGCCCGCCGTGCGCGCCGACGAGAACGCGCTCGCCTACCGTTGAACGCCCAAGGAGCCCATCCGATGCCCCTCGATCCCCACCTCGCCGGCGTGCTGCAAATGATGGCTGCAACGGGCAGGAAGCCCACCTCCGAAGGCACGCCCGCCGAGGGCCGTGCGGGCTACCTTGCACTGACGCTGGGCACCCGCAAGCCCCACGAGGTCGTGCCCGTGGCCAGCGTGCAGGACGGCACGGTCGACGGCGCCACCGGGCCGCTGCGGGCCCGCATCTACCGCCCGGAGGGCGCGGGGCCCTTCCCCACCGTGGCCTACTTTCACGGGGGCGGCTGGGTCATCGGCGACCTCGATACGCACGACAACATGTGCCGCGACCTCTGCCGCGGCGCACGGGCCGTGGTGGTGGCCGTGGACTACCGGCTCGCACCCGAGCACCCATTTCCCGCCGCGGTCGACGACACCGCGGCCGCGACGCGCTGGGTCGTCGCGCACGCGGCCGAACTCGGCGGCAACCCCACCGTGGGCGTGGCCGGCGACAGCGCGGGCGGCAACCTCTCGGCCGTGGTCGCGCAGCAGCTGCGCGATGCCGGCACCGCGCTGGCCGCGCAGTTCCTGATCTATCCCGCGGTGGACCATGCCCAGGCCGACTACGCCAGCCTGGCGCAGAACGCCAAGGGCTACTTCCTGGAGACTACTACCATGGCCTGGTTCTACGGGCACTACGCCGGCACCATTGCCGACCCGCTGGACCCGCGCCTGGCGCCGCTGCGCCACACCGACCTCACGCGGCTGCCGCCGGCCGTGGTCGTGACGGCCGAGTTCGACCCGCTGCGCGACAGCGGCGCGGCCTATGCCGAGGCACTGCGGGCCGCCGGCAACCAGGTCGACTACCTGGCCGGGCCCGGCATGGTGCACGGCTTCTACGACATGGGGCGCTGGTCGCCGGCCGCGCAGGCCCTCGTGCAGCAGGGCATCCGACGCTTCGGCGAGGTGCTGCGCGGCGGCTGATCCGGCGCGACGGCAGCTCAGTCCACGGGCTGGGACCGTTCGCGCAGCTGCTCTCGAGCACCTTGCCGCTGGGGTTGCGCGGCAGCGCGTCGAGAAACACCGCGCGGCGCCGGCACTTGTAGCGTGCGACGCGTTCGCGGCAGAACGTGGCGATGGCCTCGGCGTCGGCGGGCATGCCGGGGCGCAGCACCACGCAGGCCTGCACCGCTTCGCCCCAGGTCGGGTCAGGCACGCCGATCACGGCGCAGCCGGCCACGGCCGGGTGCGTGGCCAGCACGTTCTCGACCTCGATCGGGTAGATGTTCTCGCCGCCCGAGATCACCATGTCCTTGGCATGCGGCCGGGCACATGCCCGGACCGCGCAATCCGCGCTCAGCGCGGCGCCATGCGGATGGCGCCGTCCAGGCGCACGCACTCGCCGTTGAAGTAGCCGTTGGTGACCATGGTCTCGGCCAGCTGGGCGTACTCGTCGGGGTTGCCCAGGCGCTTGGGGAAGGGCACGGAGGCGGCCAGCGCGGCCTTCACGTTCTCGGGCGCGCCCTGCAGCAGCGGCGTGTTGAAGATGCCCGGCAGGATGGTGTTCACGCGGATGCCTTCGGCCATGAGGTCGCGCGCGATCGGCAGCGTCATGCCGACGATGCCGCCCTTGCTGGCCGAGTAGCTGGCCTGGCCCATCTGGCCGTCCACGGCCGCGACCGAGGCGGTGTTGACGATGGCCCCGCGCTCGCCCGAGTTGTCGGCGTCCTGCAGCGGCTCCAGCGTCAGCATGCCGGCCGCACTCTTGGCGATGCAGCGGAAGGTGCCGACCAGGTTGACCTGGATCACGCGGTCGAAGTTGGCCAGCGGGAAGTGCTTGATGTCGCCCGTGGTCTTGTCGCGGCTGGCGGTCTTGACGGCGCCGCCGATGCCGGCGCAGTTGATCAGGATGCGCTCCTGGCCGTGCGCGGCGCGGGCCTTGGCGAAGGCCGCGTCGACCTGCTCCTCGCTCGTGATGTCGACCTTGCAGAACACGCCGCCGAGTTCCTTGGCCAGGGCCTCGCCCTTGTCGGCGTTCATGTCGAACAGCGCGACCTTGACGCCGGATTGGGCCAGGCGGCGCGCGGTGGCGGCGCCCAGGCCCGATGCACCACCGGTGACGACGGCTGCGATGCTGGAATTGAGTTGCATGAGTTCTCTCCTGGTTTGCTTGTGTTGTTCAGAGGCTGTGGTAACGGCCGCCTTGCGCCGCCATGGCACGCATGCGCGCCGTGGGTTGGTAGGGGGGCCCGAAGGCCGTGTACTTCTCGCACAGCGCCACCACCTGGGGCAGGCCCAGCCAGTCGGCGTACTGCAGCGGACCGCCGGCATAGGCGGGAAAGCCCACGCCCAGCAGCATGGCAGTGTCCAGTTCGGCCGGCGTGGCGACGACGCCCTCCTCCAACGCGTGCGCGGCTTCCACCACCATGGGCAACATCATGCGCTCGACGATCTCGGCGTCCGTGAAGTCGCGCGCGCCGCCGGTCTGCAGCACGGCCACCAGCGCACGCGCTGCGGGCGAGGAGGTCTTGCGCGGCTTGCCGGCCGGGTCGGCCTGGTAGTCGTAGAAGCCGCCGCCGCTCTTCTGGCCGAAGCGGCCCGCGGCGACCAGCGTGCGGATGGCGTTGCGCTCGACCGGGCGGATGCGCTCGGGGTAGCCGGCCGCGATCACGTCGAACACATGCGCGCCCACGTCCATGCCGACCACGTCCTGCAGGTAGGCCGGGCCCATGGGCCAGCCGAAGGCCTCCATGGCGCGGTCGACCTGCTCGAAGTCGGCGCCGTCGGCGACCAGCTGGACGAAGGCGTTCACATAGGGCGTGAGGATGCGGTTGACCAGGAAGCCCGGGCCGTCCTGCACGACGATGGGCACCTTGCCCATGGCGGCGGCGTAGGCGACGGCCGTGGACACGGCCTGCGGGATGGTGCGCGAACCGCGGATCACCTCGACCAGCGGCATCACGGGCACCGGGTTGAAGAAGTGCATGCCGACGAAATTCTCGGGCCGCGCGAGCGGCTGGGCGATGTCGTCGATGCGCAGGCTGGAGGTGTTGGAGGCGATCACCGTCTCGGCCCCCACGCTGCCTTCCAGCGCGGCAAGCACGCGGCGCTTCACGTCGAGGTTTTCCACGATGGCCTCGATCACGCAATCGAGCTGCGCGAAGCCGGCCTCGTCGAGCTGCGCGGTGATCGCGGCGCGCACGGCCTGTACCTTCTCGGGCTGGAGGCGGCCGCTCCTGACCTGGCGGGCCAACTGCTTGTCGGCCTCGGCCAGGCCCAGGTCCAGCGCGCTCTGGGCGATGTCCTTCATGCGCACGGGCACGCCGCGCAGCGCGCTCGTGAACGCGATGCCGCCGCCCATGGTGCCGGCGCCGAGCACGGCCGCGCGCGCCACCGGCCGGCCTTCGCGTGCGTGGCGCCTGTGCAGCTTCTTGACGGCCTGGTCGTTCAGGAAGGCGCGCACCAGCGAGGCCGCGGCCTGGGTCTTGGCGACGCGGCCGAAGGCAAGGGATTCGAGGTCGATGGCGCGGTCGCGGCCCAGGCTTGCGCCCTCGGCCATCATTTCCAGCGCGATCTGCGCGGCCGGCTGGTGCGGCGCCCCCCGGCGCGCGGTCTCCAGCGCCTTGGCCAGCTCGGTGGCGACGGCATCGGCCGCCAGCGGCAGCGCCGCGCGCTTGCGCTGCTGGCGCGCGGCCCAATCGACCTCACCACGGACGGCGGACTGCAGCAACGCCAGCGCGCGCGCGCGCAGCGCATCGGGCGCGGCGACTTCGTCCACGACACCGGCGGCCAGCGCCTGCGCGGCCTTGGCCGGCTTGCCGCTGGCCACCCAATCGAAGGCGGTGGCCAGGCCCGCCACGCGCACCAGGCGCACGGTGCCGCCGAAGCCCGGGAACAGGCCCAGCTTGACCTCGGGCACGCCGACCTGCGCCGTCTCGGACATGACGCGCAGGGCGCCCAGCAAGGCCAACTCCAGGCCGCCGCCCAGCGCGAAGCCGTTGATGGCCACGACGCTGGGGACGGGCAGATCCTCGAAGCGGTTGATCATGGCGTTGCTCTCGCGCACGCCGGCCGCGATCTGCTGCGGACTCTGCTGGAACTTGGTGCCGAACTCGGTGATGTCGGCGCCGACGATGAACACGTCCTTCGCACTCGTCACGAGCACGCCGCGCACGTCTGGCACAGCGGCGATCGCATCGATGGCCTGGCGGAACTCGTCGACGGTGCGTGCGTCGAGCTTGTTGATGGCATCGCCCTGGCGGTCGAAGCGCAGTTCGACCAGTCCTTCGATGTCCGACGCGGCGATCGGCAGGACCTGGATGCTTTGGCCTTGGAACAAGAACACTCTCCCTGCGGGCCCCTGCCCGCGTGCCGGGAAAGTCTAGGGAACGGGCCTGGGCCGGGCCATCGTCCGAACGGACGAATCGGCTTTCAGTCCAGCCGGATGTTGTTCTCGGTGATGGCCTTCTTCCAGTAGGCCATGTCGTCGCGCAGGCGCTGCTCGAACGCGGCCGGCTGCTCCACCACGGGCAGCAGGCCCAGCTGCGTGAGCCGCGCCTGCGTCTCGGGCGCCTGCAGCACCTGGGCCACGCCCTCGCGGATGCGGCGCACGGTCTCGGGCGGCGTCTTGGCGGGCGCGAACAGCGCATACCAGCCCGGCACGTCCAGGCCCGCGTGGCCCAGTTCGGCGAAGGTCGGCACCTCGGGCAGCAGCGGCGCACGGCGCGTGCCCGTGACCGCATAGGCCTTGAGCCTGCCCGACAGGATGTGCGGCAGCGGCGAGGCGAGGTCGGTGAACGACAGCGTCACATGGCCGGCCAGCAGGTCGTTGATGAGCGGGGCCGCGCCCTTGTAGGGCACATGCACGGTGCGGATGCCGTTGGCCCGGTTGAAGATCTCCGCAAAGATGTGGGCCGAGGTGCCCGCGCCATAGGTGCCGTAGCTGAGCCTGTCCGGGTTGGCCCTGGCCAACGCCACGTAGTCCTTGACCGAGCCGATGCGCGCGTCGTTGGTGACGAAGACCGACACCGCGTCGGCCACGCGCGCGAGCGGCACGAAGTCCTTCTCCACGTCGTAGGCCATCTTGGGATAGAGCGAAGGCGCCAGCGCCAGCTGGCTGATGCCCAGCAGCAGCGTGCTGCCGTCCGGCGCCGAACGGGCCACGTGCTCGTTGCCGATCATGCCGGAGGCGCCGGCGCGGTTGTCCACCACGACGGGCTGGCCCCAGAGCTTCGCCAGGTCGGTCGCCAGGTGGCGCGCCAGGATGTCGCCCATGCCACCGGCCGGGAACGGCATGACCAGGCGCACGGGCTTGTCGGGGTAGGCGTTGGCGTGCCCCGGCAGCGGCAGGCAGGCGGCCAGGGGCAGCGCGGAGAATCGGCGTCTTGACAGGGGCATCGGGGTCTCCAGTGGGTCACCACCCATGCTAGGAGTGCGGCCCCGCGCCGGGCCATCGTCCAATCGGACGAGTTCGGACAGCGAAACCGGCGACACCGGATTCCTCAACACACAAATTGGACACAATCCATCGAATCAACGTGTCGCCCGATAAACACATACAGGAGGCAATTCTTATTGTTCATTCGACAAGTTCATACAATTTTTGTCGGACCAATGGCTCCGGCGCGCAGGTCGTTTTTTCGGCATGCGTGTTCTCCCAGACCTGCAAACCTGAAAGTCATCCATGAAGCATCCGATTTTTTCCATTGGCATCGCCCTGGCACAGGTGTTCGCCGTGAGCGCCTTCGCCCAGGGTGAGGTCGGCGCCTCCAAGGCGCCGCCGCCGGCCGCCAAGGCTTCTCCCGAAGAACGCGCCGCTGCCAAGGCCAAGCGCAAGGCTGAGGGCGCCGAGGCCATCAGGCAGCAACCGGTGGGGGAAACCGGCCAATCCAAGGCCCCGCCCAGCGCGACGCGTGCTTCGGCCGAAGAGCGTGCCGCGGCACGCGCCAAGCGCAAGGCCGAAGGCGCCGAGGCGATCAAGCAGCAACCGGATGGCGAAGTCGGCCAGACCAAGGCCCCGCCGCCGGCCAGCAAGTAAGCCGGCAACGGCAACAAGGCGGCTTTGCCCTGTTGCCCGGCGCGCCCGCCCGGGCGCGCTTCTTCAGCGGTGCGAAGGCTGCTCCAACACCCCGCGGCCGGCACCGTCACGACGCCGGCCTGCCCTCTCCCCCTCTCGCCACGCCCTGCGCCGCAGACCGTCTGCGCAGCAAAAAGCCCTGCCGGCCGGTGGCCGCAGGGCTTTGGCGGCCCGGGCTGGCGCCCGGGATCTTCAGCGGCGCCGCGCAGGCGGCGCCTGGCGCTCAGGCGTGACCGCCTCCGGCCGGCTTGCGGCTGGCGATGGCCTTGCCGATCAGCAGCACCAGCAGCGCACCGGCGACGGATGCGCCGTACTTGACGACGTCGGTCTGCGGCAGCTTGAGCATCCACTGCCACTTGTCGGGGTTGGCCAGGGCCGGGTCGGTCACCAGCATGCCACCGGCGATCCAGCCCAGCAGCATGCCGCCAGCCGTGATGATGAGCGGGTAGCGTTCCATGAGCTTGATGACCAGCTGGCTGCCCCAGACGATGATGGGGATGGAGATCAAGAGGCCCAGCACCACCAGCAGCATGGAATGCTCGCCGGCGTTCTGCGCGGCACCGGCGATGGCGATCACGTTGTCCACGCTCATGACCAGGTCGGCCACGATGATGGTCTTGATGGCGGCAAACAGCTTGTCGCTGCCGGCCACGTCGCCGTGCCCTTCTTCGTCGGGCGCGAGCAGCTTGACACCGATCCAGACCAGCAGGATGGCGCCGACCAGCTTGAGGAAGGGCACGTTCAGCAGCGTCATCGCGAACGCGATCAGGATCACGCGCAGCACGATGGCACCGGCCGTGCCCCAGATGATGCCCTTGGTGCGCTGCGCAGGTGCCAGCTTGCGGCAGGCCAGCGCGATCACGACGGCGTTGTCGCCACCCAGCAGGATGTCGATGATGATGATCTGCCCGAGGGCGACCCAAAAGGCGGGGGATGTCAGAAAGTCCATGGTTCCTCGTTGTACTGCATACGCCGCTCCCACGGCGGCCGGCACTGTAAGCTGAGGAGTCCCTGAATACCCTTATTCCCTTACAGGATGCTTCCCTGGATCAGGTCCGCACGCGCACCAGGCCTTCCTGCGCGACCGAGGCCACCAACCGGCCGTCGCGGCTGTACAGGCTGCCCCGGCAGAAGCCGCGGGCGCCATAGGCCGAAGGCGAGTCGGCCTCGTACAGCAGCCAGTCGTCGCAGCGGAAGTCGCGGTGGAACCACATGGCGTGGTCCAGGCTCACGCCCTGCACGCCGGGCTTGCGAAAATCCAGGCCATGCGGCTGCATCGATACGCCGAGCAGGCTGTAGTCGGAGGCATAGGCCAGCATGGCCTGGTGCAGCAGCGGGTCGTCGGGCAAGGCGTCCACCGTGCGCAGCCAGGTCTGCCCGCTCGGGCCCCACTTGCCCTCGCCCAGCGGCGGGCGGCCGTCGGCGAAGCGGAATTCGATGGGCAGCGCCAGCGCCAGCCGTTGCTGCTCCGGCAGCGACTCCGGCGCCGGCACCGGCACCATGGCGCGCTGGTGTTCCACGCCGCTCTCGCGCCGGTGGAACGAGGCCGACATGTGGAAGATGGCCTCGCCGTGCTGGATGGCGACCACGCGCCGCGTGGTGAAGCTGCCGCCGTCGCGGATGCGGTCCACGTCGTAGACGATGGGCGCGGCCTTGTCGCCAGGCCGCAGGAAGTAGCCATGCAGCGAATGTGCGGCATGGCCGTTGTCCACGGTGCGGGCCGCCGCCATGAGCGCCTGGCCCAGCACCTGGCCGCCGAACACGGCCGGCGCACCCAGGTCGCTGCTGGTGCCGCGGAACAGGTTCTTTTCCAGCTGCTCCAGGCTCAGCTGCTCGACCAGCGCGCGCAGGGCCTCTTTGCGCAGTTCTTCGCGGTTCATGTCAGTTGTCCATTGCACTGGCGCGCAGGCCAGTGATCGAGAGGCCGCGGAGCAGGCCATGCCAGCAGACGCCGCGAACGGGCTCTGCCCGGGCGCTGGCGCCGCCCCTGGAGGGCGATGGAATGGCGACACGAAGTGCGCCGTTCAAACGGGGTGGTTTCATTTCACCCAAAGTAGCCCCGCGCGCGCTCGAGTTCGCGGCGGCAGTCGGCCACCATGCGCGCCAGCAGTTCGGCACAGCTGGGCACGTCGTCGATCAGGCCGATGCACTGGCCGGCCGAGACGATGCCGCCATTGACCTCACCCGATTGCAGCGCGGCGCGGCCACGTACGCCGGCCACCAGCGGGCGGATCTCCTCGAAGGCGACACCGCCGGGGCGCCGCTCCATGCCCACGACCTCCTCGGCGATCGCATTGCGAAACACGCGCGCCGTGTTCTTGAGCGTGCGGTACAGCAGCGCGGTGTCGCGCTCGCTGGCCTGCACCAGGGCCTGCTTGATGTTGGCGTGGATCGGCGCCTCTTGCGTGACGCAAAAGCGCGTGCCCATGTTGATGCCCTCGGCGCCCAGCGCCAGCGCCGCCGCCATGCCCCGGCCGTCGGCGATGCCGCCCGAGGCGACCACAGGGATCCTGAGCGCGCGCGCGGCGGCCGGGATCAACACCAGGCCGCCGACATCGTCCTCGCCCGGGTGGCCCGCGCACTCCAGGCCGTCGATGGAGACGATGTCCACGCCATTGCGCTCGGCCGACAGCGCATGCCGCACCGTGGTGCACTTGTGCACGATGGTCACGCCCGCTGCCTTGAACTGGGCGATGAACTCCTTGGGGCTGTTGCCCGCGGTCTCGACGATCTTGATGCCGCTGTCGATGATCACGCGCACGAACTCCGCGTAGGGCGGCGGCTTGATTGCCGGCAGGATGGTCAGGTTCACGCCGAAGGGCTGGTCGGTCATGCCGCGGCAGCGCGCGATCTCCTCGCGCAGGGCTTCGGGCGTGGGCTGGGTCAGCGCGGTCAAGAGGCCCAGGCCGCCGGCGTTGGAGACGGCCGAGGCCAGTTCGGCCAGGCCGACCCATTGCATGCCGCCCTGGATGATGGGGTAGCGGATGCCCAGTTGTTCGGTGACGCGGGTGTGCATGCGGTCCATGGAAATTCCTTCAGGCAGATGCGGTCGATGATCGCCCACGCGCCGGGGCGCAGCGCGCAGGCCTGTCACTTGGGCGGCACCCCGGCGGCCGGGGCGGTTGGCGGGCAGTTTAGGCAGCAGAATCCGGCCTTCGCATCGTCGGAAGCGACGGAACGCCACCGCCCCCTGCGCCCTAGGAGACACGCCCGGCACCCGTTGCCGCCGACACTTCGCGCCCGCCCGCCGCACATCCGCCCTCCTCCGTCTGCGATGCCGCCCTCCGCCACCCGCATCCTCGAAGCCAAGCTCAACCCGCCCTCGGCCGCGCCGACCCAGGTGCTGCGTGCCGCCATCAGCGACGAGATCGCCGGCACCGCCGCGCGCCTGGTGCTGGTGCGTGCGCCGGCCGGCTTCGGCAAGACCACCACCATGGCGCAGGCACGCCAGCGCCTGGACGAGCAAGGCATCGCCACGGCCTGGCTCACGCTGGACCGGGCCGACAACGACATGTCGCGCTTCGTCAGCTGCCTGGGCGAGGTGGTGCTGCGCCTGGGCATGGAGGGGCCGCGCGGCAATGCGCCCTTCGACGCCGTGGCCGTTCTGGCCGCGCACGACGCACCGTTCGCGCTGTTCCTGGACGAATTCGAGGTGGTGCACGAGCCCGCCGTGCTGGGTCTGGTGCGCGAGATCGTCGAGCACATGCCGCGCGGCGGCCGCATCGTGATCGGCTCGCGCAGCCTGCCCGATCTGGGCCTGGGCCGGCTGCGCGCGCGCGGCCAGCTGCTGGAGATCGACACCGACCGGCTGCGCTTCAGCCTGGAAGAGACCGGTGCCTTCCTGGGCCAGCGCGCCATGCCGGTGTTGTCGGCCGAGCGGCTGGCCCAGCTGCACCGCAAGACCGAGGGCTGGGTGGCGGCGATCTGGCTGGCCTCGATGGCGCTGGAACGCCCGGGCGTGGCGCCGGACTTCGTCGAGCGCTTCTCGGGCTCCAACCGGGCTGTGGCCGAGTACCTGGCCGAGGACGTGCTGGCCCACCAGCCCGGCGCCATCCGCGACTTCCTGCTGCGCACCAGCATCCTGCGCCAGCTCGACCCGTCGGTCTGCCAGGCCCTGATCCCGCGCGGCAACAGCGCCGCCATCCTGGAGCAGCTGGCCGCGGCCGACCTGTTCCTCACCCCCATCAGCAGCGAGGCCGGCGACGAACCGCGGGCCTGGCGCTACCACAGCCTGTTCTCCGACTTCCTGCGCACACAACTCGTGCGCGAGCAGCCCGACGAGCTCGCGCGATTGCACCTGGCCGCCTCGGGCTGGTACGAATCGCAAGGCCGGCCGGTGCCGGCCATCGACCACGCCATCGAAGGCGGCGACCACCCGCACGCGCTGACGCTGCTGGACATCTGGGCCGAGCAGTTCCTCGAACAGGGCCGCATGCGGCTGCTGGCGCGCTGGTTCGCGGCGATCCCTGAGCACCAGCTGCGCCAGCACCCTTTCCTGCAGCTCATCGCGCTGTGGGCCGAGTGCTTCACGCACGGCCCCTGGGACGCGATGGCCCGGCTGGAAGCCTCCGACTGCATCCACAGCCCGGTGCCCGAGGTGCGCGCCTGCGCCCACACGCTGTACCCGCTGCTGTGGGCCATGCAGGACCGCTACGACGAGGCCTACGAGGCCGGCCGCGCCTGCCTGAACCGCCTGCCCACGGGCCTGGCCTTCGCCGACAGCGCGCTGCTCAACGCCATGGCCCACATCCTGTCGGTGATGGGCGACCAGAACGCCTCGCTGCGCCTGCTGGATGCCGCGCGCAGCAAACAGGGCCATGCCAAGCGCGACGGCACCTTCCACCGCATGTACACCGAGGCCTCCGAGGGCATGCTGGACCTGCAGGCCGGCCGCCTGCGCCAGGCCACGGCGCGCTTTCGCATCGCCGTGGACTCCACCCATGCGGTGACCTACAACCACAGCCACGGCAACGCCTGGGCCGGCGTGCTGTACGCCGGCGTGGTCTACGAGGCCAACCAGCTGCCCCAGGCCGAGCACCTGCTCAACGTCTACCTGCCGCTGGCGCGCGACGTGGGCCTGCCCGACCACATGATCCTGTCGCACGTGATGCGCTCGCGCATCGCCTTCCACAGCGGCGATGTGGAGGCCGCGCTGCAGGCCCTGACCGAGCTGGAGTACCTGGGCCATGCGCGCCAGCTGCCGCGCGTGGTGGCCGGGGCCAAGCTGGAACGCTCGCGCATGCTGCTGCTGCAGGGCAACGGCCCGGCCGCGCGCGACGAACTGCAGCGCGCCGACGACCCCGCGATCTGGGAGCGCGAGCGCCGCATGCGCCTGCCCGCCCACGACCTGGACTACCTGGCGCTGGCCAAGGCACGCTGGGAGGTCGCCTTCGGCGACCCGCGCGCCGCGCTGCAGCTGCTGGACGCCGAGATCCACGCCGCCACCGCGGCCGCGCGCACGCGGCGCGTGCTCAAGCTGCAGGTGCTGCGCGCGCTGGCGCAGCAGCGTGCTGGCGACCCCGCCGCCGCCGTGGCCGAGATCGGCAGCGTGCTGCAGACGGCCAGCCAGGAAGGCTTCATGCGCCTGATCCTGGACGAGGGCCCGGCCGTGGGCCGGCTGCTGCAGCGCCACGCCGCGGCCATGCCGGATGCAGGCGACCCGATCCAGGCCGAGTACCTGCAGCGCCTGCTGCACGCCATCGGTCCGCTCGCCGCGCCCGAGCCCGAGACCCCCGCCGCGGCTGGAGGCGGCAGCGAGGAGCCGCTCACGCGCAAGGAGATCCGCGTGCTGCAGCTGCTGGCCGAGGGCTACTCCAACAGCGCCATGGCCGAGAAGCTGTTCGTCTCGGACAGCACGGTGCGCACGCACCTGCGCAACATCAACATGAAGCTGGACGCCAAGAGCCGCACGCAGGCGGTGGCGATTGCGCGCAAGCTGGGGGTGATCCGCTGAGCCGTCGCGGCATGAGCTCATGACGAATCTGTCCTTCGTCCTGCGCAGGTCGCCTCGTAGACTACCGCCCCTGCTGCATTGATCGCGGCGCGGCGCACAGGATCGCCCTTTGCGCGCCGGCCCCACCCGGTCTCGTTACATTCCCCCCACGGTTGGACATTCCCGCACGGTGGTGTGCGCGGCGTTCCGCTGTTTCCTGCCGCCCCGGCGCCGCAGGCATGTTCCATGCAAATCAAGAAGGCAGTGTTGTGGCCCATTGGACAGTTGGCATCGATATCGGCGGTACGTTCACGGACCTCGTCGCCCTGGACCTGGCGCGCGGCGAACAGCGCAGCCTGAAGGTTCTCACCACGCACCAGGATCCGACCGAGGGCGTGGTGCGCGGCACCGCGCAGCTGTTGGCGGACCACCGCATCGCACCGGCCGATGTGGCCCGCGTCGTGCACGCCACCACCTTGTTCACCAACGCGCTGATCGAGCGGCGCGGCGCCTGCACCGGCCTGCTGGCCACCCAGGGCTTCGGCGACATCGTCGAGATGGGCAACGAGCGCAAGTACGACCTGTACGACCTGCGCATCGAGCGCAGCCGGCCGCTGGCGCCGCGCCACCTGCGCGGCGAGGCGGTCGGGCGCCTGGATGCACAGGGATGCGAGATCGAACCGCTGGACCTGGCACAGGCCCTGGCCGAGGTTGCGCGCCTGGTCGAAGCGGGCGTCGATTCCCTGGCCATCTGCCTGCTGCACGCGTACCGCAACGACATGCACGAGCGCCGCCTGGCGCAGGCCATCGCCCTGGCCCACCCCGGGCTCACGCTCACACTGTCGTGCGAGACCGCGCCCGTGATCCGCGAGTACGAGCGCCTGACCACCACGCTGGCCAACGCCTACATCAAGCCCATGGCGCGCAGCTACCTGGACCGGCTCGCGCGCCAGCTCGCCGCCCTGGGCCTGCCGGGCGACGTGCTCATGATGCTGTCCAACGGCGGCCTGGCGCACCTGGACGAGGCGCGCGCCCAACCCATCGCGCTGCTGGAATCCGGCCCGGCCGCGGGAGCGATCTCGGCCGCCCACCACAGCCTGCGCGAAGGCCAGGGCGATCTGCTGGCCTTCGACATGGGCGGCACCACGGCCAAGCTCTGTCTGGTCAACGACGCCAAGCCCTCGATCACCTTCGGCTTCGAGGCGGCGCGCCAGAAGCGCTTCGCCGAGGGCAGCGGCATGCCCATCGGCATCACCACGGTGGACCTCATCGAGATCGGTGCCGGTGGCGGCAGCATCGCCTCGCGTGACGCGCTGGGCCTGCTCAAGGTCGGCCCGCAGAGCGCCGGCTCGCAGCCCGGCCCCATGTGCTACGGCCAGGGCGGCGACGCACCGACCGTGACCGATGCCAACCTGCTGCTGGGCTACCTGAACCCGGACTTCTTCGCGGGCGGCTCCCTGCGGATCCAGCCCGCGCTGGCCCGCGCCGGCTTCGAACGCCTGGGCGCCACGCTGGGCCACGACGCGGTGCAGACGGCCTGGGGCGTGCACGACATCGTGGCCGAGAACATGGCGGCCGCGGCGCGCGTGCACGTGGCCGAGCGCGGCCAGGACCCGCGCCGCTTCGTGCTGGTGGCCACGGGCGGCGGCGGCCCGCTGCACGCCTACCACGTGGCGCGCAAGATCGGCGTGGCCACCATCGTCTGCCCGCCACAGGCCGGCGTGGCCTCGGCCTTCGGGCTGCTGGTGGCCCGGGCCCGGGCCGACCGCTCGCGCAGCTTCGGCTTCAAGCCCGCCACCGACGCCGTCGCCGGCCTCGAGCAGGTCTTCGCCGCGCTGGAGCAGGAGGTGCGCGGCCCGCTGCAGGCGCTGCAGGCCGACTTCGGCCCGATCCACCTGCGCCGGCGTGCCGACGGCCGTTTCATCGGCCAGGGGTTCAACCTCGGCGTCGACCTGCCGGACGGCCCCTACACCGTGCAGGGAGCACAGGATGCGGAGCAGGAAGCCCGCTGGCGCCAGCAGCTGGACCAGGCCTTCCGCAGCGCCTACGCCCACAAGTTCGGCCGCACCCCGCCCGACGTGCCGGTCGAGCTGGTCAACCTGCAGGTGACGGGCGAGGCCGCGCCCTTGCACCCGTTCCAGGCCCCCGCCCTGCAGGTGCAGGCCGGCACGGCCGCGCCCACCGGACGCCGCCCCGTCTACTTCGCCGAGCGCCAGGGCTTCGTCGACACGCCCGTCTACCAGCGCGCGCTGCTGCACCCCGGCGTGCAGCTGGCCGGCCCAGCCCTGATCGAAGAGGAGACGACCACCGTGGTCGTCGGCCCGCTCGCCCGCGCAAGCGTCAGCGCCCAGGGCAATCTTGTGATCCAGATCGAGGAAGCCCGCACATGACCACCCCCACCACCCACCGCGGCAGCGACGCCATCTTCCTGGAAGTCTTCTGGACGCGGGTGCGCTCCATCGTCAACGAGGCGGCCAAGCTCATCGTGCGCACCTCGTTCTCCACGCTGTCCTCCGAGGCCAACGACTTCGCCGTGGTCACGACGGATTCGCGCGGCCAGACCATCGCCGAGAACGCGGGCGCCATCCCTTCCTTCATCGGCACGCTGGGCAACACCGTGCGCGCCATGGTCGAGGTCTTCGGCATCGCGGCGATGCAGCCCGGGGACATCTACATCACCAACGACCCCTGGATCGGCACCGGCCACCTGAACGACGTCTGCCTGGTCAAGCCCCTGTTCCACGCCGGCAAGGTGATCGGCTTTGCCGCCACCACCGGCCATGTGCCCGACATCGGCGGCAAGATCCGCTCGGTCGACGCGCGCGAACTGTTCGAGGAAGGCTTCCACATCCCGCCCATGCACTTCCTGCGCGCGGGCCAGAGCGACCCGTCGCTGCTGCGCCTGCTGCAGGCCAACGTGCGCACGCCGGAGCAGACCACGGGCGACATCTGGTGCCACGCCAGCGCCACCGAGCTGATCGCGCGGCGCGTGGACGCGCTGCTGCAGGAATACGGGCTCACGCAGATCGACGACCTGGCCGACGCGCTGTTCGACCGCAGCGAGCAGGCCATGCGCGCGGCCATCCGTGCGCTGCCGCAGGGCGTGTTCCGCTACAGCATGCCGACCGACGGCTTTGCCGAGCCCTTCCAGTTCGAGGTCGCGGTGCGCATCGAAGGCGGCGAGATCACCTGCGATTTCGAGGGTTCGTCGCCACAGCAGCCACGCGCCATCAACTGCGTTCTGGCCTACACCCACGCCATGACGGCCTATGCGGTCAAGAGCCTGCTGCTGCCGGACCTGCCCAACAACCACGGGCTGTTCCGCCCTGTGCACACGCGCGCGCCCGAGGGCTCCATCCTGAACCCGAGCTTTCCCGCGCCCGTGGGCGGCCGCTCCTGCACCGGCCACTATGTGCCGAGCGCGATCTTCGGTGCGCTGCATGCCGTGCTGCCCGAGCGCGTGATGGCCGGTGTCGGCTCGCCGGTGTGGATCACCAACCTGAACGGCCGGCGCGCCAACGGCAAGCCGTTCGCCACCGTGCTGTTCTACAACGGCGGCATGGGCGCCACGGCGGGCAAGGACGGCGCCTCGGTCATGTCCTGGCCGAGCAACATCTCGCCCACGCCGATCGAGATCGCCGAACGCGACGCGCCGCTGCTGTTCCGCCGCAAGCGCCTGCTGCCGGACTCCGGCGGCGCTGGCCGCCACCGCGGCGGGCTCGGCGAGGAGATCTGTTTCGTCAACCGGCACGAGACGCCGCTGTCGGTGGTGTTCCTGACCGAGCGCATCAAGTTCGGCGCACCCGGCCTGCACGGCGGCGCCGAAGGGCAATGTGGCGCGGTGCTGATCAACGGCCAGGCCATCGATTCGCGCGTGCCGCAGGTGCTGCAGCCTGGGGACGAAGTCACGCTGCGCACGCCGGGCGGCGGCGGCTTCGGCCCGGGTGGCGAGCGCGCGGACGCCGCGCTGGCACAGGACCTGCTGGCCGGCTACGTCACCGCCCGGCAACCAGCCGGCGCGTCGGCCGCCTAGTTTTCCATTGCAGAGGTTCGCACCATGTCATTCAAGACGCTTTTGACCACCCTGTTGGCCGCGGCCAGCCTGTCGCTCGGCGGCCCCGCCGCCGCGGCCTATCCCGACAAACCCGTGACCATGGTCGTGGGCTTCTCACCTGGAAGCAGCATCGACATGGTGGCGCGCGCCGTGGCGCAAAAACTCGGCGACAAGCTGCAGCAGACCGTGATCGTGGACAACAAGGCCGGTGCCGGTGGCAACGTGGCCGCTGGCCAGGTCGCGCGCGCCACGCCGGACGGCTACCAGCTGCTGGTGGTGGCCAACAGCATCGCGATGGCACCTGCGATCTACCCCGAACTCAAGTTCGACGTGCAGCGCGACCTGCGCGCGATCGCTTACGTCGGCGTCGGCCCGATGATCCTCAAGGTGCACAAGGACCGCGGCTTCCACACGCTGGCCGACCTGGTCCGGTACGCCAGGGCCAACCCCGGCAAGCTGAACTACGGTTCCTCGGGCGTCGGCGGCACGCCGCACATGGCGACCGTGCTGTTCGGCAAGGTGGCCGGCATCGAGATGACCCACATCCCCTACAAGGGCGGTGCCGATGCGCTGACCGCGCTGCTGGGCGGGCAGGTCGACGTACTGATCAACCCGCTGCTGGGCGACACCGCATCGGAGCGCATCACCTCGTTGGCCATCACGGGCGCCAGCCGTTCCGCCCTCGCCCCTGGCGTGCCCACGTTCGCCGAGGCCGGCTACCCAGCCTATGACATCGGGGTCTACTACGGCATCATGGGGCCAGCCGGCATGCCCGATGCGGTCGTGCACCAACTGAACGCGGCCATCAACGACGTGCTGGCGGATCCAGCCATCCTGGACAGCCTGACGACGCGCAGCGGCATCGTGCTCAAGGCCGGCACGGCAGAGCAGTTCCAGCGCTTCATCGACAACGACATCCAGCGCTGGAAGGAAGTCGCCAAGAACGACAAGTCCCTCAAGAACTGAGGTCCTCAGGCAGCGTCGTCAAAGCGCGGCGCGCGCTTCTCCATCGACGCAGCCACCGCCTCGCGCTGGTTCGGGCTACCGATCAACCGCTGCTGCTCGACCGACTCGGCCAGCAGCAACTGGGCGTCGTCGCCGTCTGCCATCTGGTTCAGCAGCCGCTTGGCGGCGCGCACGGCGTCGGGGTTGCGGCCGGCGATCTCGCGCGCCATGGCCAGGGCCTCGGCCAGCGGGTCGGCCGCCACGCGGGTGCCCAGGCCGATGCGGCAGGCCTCCTCGGCCTCGACGATGCGCGCGCTGTAGACGAGTTCGCGCGCGATGTCGGCCCGCACCAATTCGCGCATGAGCGCGATGCCGGCCATGTCGGGCACCAGGCCCCAGCGCATCTCCATCACCGACATGCGTGCATCGGCCGCGAGCAGGCGCACGTCCGCGCCCAGCGCCACCTGCAGGCCACCGCCGAAGGCCACGCCCTGCACGGCCGCGACCACGGGCACGGCCAGTGCGCGCCAGCCCCAGGCCACCTGCTGCGGCCGGTTGGCCGGGCCGTGCGTGCGCGCCTGCAGCGCCGACAGGCCGTCCAGCTGGGCGCCGTCGCGCATCTTGCCGAAGCGCGACATGTCCAGCCCGGCGCAGAAGGCCCGGCCCTCCGCGTGCAGCACCACGGCGCGCACGCCGCGGGTGGCCTGCAGCAACTCGGTGGCCGCGACCAGGCCGTCGAACATGTCCATGTCCAGCGCATTCATCTTGTCCGGCCGTGCGAGCCGGACCTGCGCAACGCCATCGGCGTCCACGCGCACGGCCACGCGGCCATGCAGCAGTTGTTCTTCAAGCAAGGCGTTGCCTCCTGTCCTTGGCGTCCTGGCCGGCGATGTTCTCGCGGGCGCGCTGCCAGTCCTCGCCAGTCCAGCTGCGCATGCGCGAGAAGTTGCCGCCCGTGGCCTGGTACTGGCCGCCGTCGATGGCAATGGTCTGGCCGTTGATGTAGTCGGCACCCGGTCCCAGCAGCAGCACCGCGAGGTTGGCGAGTTCCGGCATGCGGCCGTTGCGGTCCATGGGGTTGCCCTCGGTCTTGTGCTCGCCGCCGCCCGGGTTCAGGCGCGCGCTCATGCCCTCGGTCGGGAACAGGCCCGGCGCGATGGCGTTGAAGCGGATGCCGCGGCCGGCCCACTCCACGGCCAGCGACTGGGTCATCGCGTGCAGGCCGGCCTTGGACATGGCGGACGGCACGGTGAAGGCCGAGCCGTTCCAGACCCAGGTGGTCAGGATGGAGACCACGGCCGCGCTCCTGCCCTCGGCCAGCCAGCGCTTGCCGCAGTCCAGCGTCATCATGAAGCTGCCGCGGAACACGATGTTGGCGATCGCGTCGAAGCCACGCGGCGAGAGGTCTTCGGTGCGGCTGACGAAGTTGCCGGCCGCGTTGTTGACCAGGCCATCGATGGCGCCGCCGTCGGCCCAGACGCGGTCCAGCATGGCGGTGATCTGCTCCTCCTTGCGGATGTCGCAGGCCACGCCCACGGCGCGGCCGCCCTGCGGGCCGGCTGCCGCGCTGAGTTCGCGCGCAGTGTCCTCCAGCACGCTTTCGCGCCGCCCGCAGATGTAGACCGTGGCGCCCAGCAGCACCAGGGCCTCGCTCATCACGCGGCCCAGGCCGCTGCCGCCGCCCGTCACGAGGTAGCGCTTGCCGGCCAGCAGGCCAGGCTTGTACATGAGGTCGTCCAGGGTCATCGGTGTGTCTCCTTCAGCGCCCGGTGTACCTGGGCGTGCGTTTTTCGAGGAAGGCCTGCATGCCTTCGCGGAAGTCGCCGGTCTGCGTGCAGAGCACCTGGTTGCGGTCCTCCAGCGCGATCACGGCCTCCATGCTGGGCGCGTCGATGGCCAGCCCCAGTGCGTCCTTGGTCAGGCGCAGCGCCACCGGCGTGGCGCCCAGCATGTCGTCCGCCAGCGACTGGGCGTCGGCCTGCAACTCGGCCAGCGGCGCGACGCGGCTGACCAGGCCCAGCGCATAGGCGCGCTGTGCGTCCATGAAGCGGCCGGTCAGCAGGTACTCGGCCGCGACCGAGCTGCCGACCATGCGCGGCAGGAAGTAGCTCACGCCCACGTCGCAGGCCGACAGGCCGATGCGGATGAAGGCCGCGTTCATGCGCGCGTCGGGCGTGGCCAGGCGGATGTCCGAGGCCAGCGCGAGCGCGAAGCCGCCGCCGCTGGCCGCGCCCTGCACCACGCTGATGATGGGCTGTGGACAGCGCCGCATGGCCAGCATGATGTCGCGGATGCTTTTCTGCTTGTCCAGCATCTCCTCCACGCCGCGCTGGCCGCCGCCTTGCGCCGTGGCGTCCTTGATGTCCAGCCCGGCGCAGAAGGCACGGCCCGCGCCCTGCAGCACGACCACGCGCGCGCTGCTGCGCGCGTTCAGGCCCTCGAAGTAGTGGCGCAGCGCGTCGGTCAGGGCCGAGTCGAGCGCGTTCAGGCGCTCGGGCCGGCTCATCGTGAGCCAGGCGACGCTGCCGCGCTCCTCGACGGTGAGCACCGTCACAGCGCGCGCGAGATCACTTCTTTCATGATCTCGCTGGTGCCGCCAAAGATCCGCTGGATGCGGGCGTCGGTGTACATGCGCGTGACCAGGTACTCGTTCATGTAGCCGTAGCCGCCGAACAGCTGCACGCATTCGTCGATCACGCGGCCCTGTGTCTCCGAGCCCCAGAGCTTGGCCATGGAGGCCGTCGCGGTGTCGAGCTTTCCTGCCACGAGGTCTTCCACGCAGCGGTCGATGAAGGCGCGGCCGACCTTGATCTGGGTGGCGATCTCGGCGAGCTTGAACTTGGTGTTCTGAAACTCGGCCACGGGCTTACCGAAGGCCTTGCGCTCGCGCACGTAGTCCAGCGTGGCGTGGTAGGCACCCTCCATCGCGGCCAGCGCCGCGACGCCGATGATCAGGCGCTCGTAGGGCAGGTCGCCCATGAGCTGGAAGAAGCCCTGGCCTTCCTTGCCGCCCAGCAGCGCGCTGGCGGGTACGCGCACATCGTCGAAGAACAGCTCGGAGGTGTCCTGCGCCTTCATGCCCATCTTGTCGAGCACTCGGCCGACGCGAAAGCCCTTGGCATCGGCCGTGTCGACCACCAGGATGGAGGTGCCCTTGGCGCCCAGGTTCGGGTCGGTCTTGGCCACCACCAGCACCACACCGGCCAGGTAGCCGTTGGAGATGAAGGTCTTGGAGCCGTGCAAAGCGTAGCCGCCCTCGACCTTGTCGGCACGCGTGCGCACGCCCTGCAGGTCCGAGCCCGCGCCGGGCTCGGTCATGGCGATGGCGCCGACGATCTCACCGCGGGCCAGCAGCGGCAGGTAGTGGCGCTTCTGCGCGTCCGTGCCGTGGTTGAGGAAGTAGTGCGCGACGATGGAGTGCACGCCCACGCTCATGCCCGACAGCGCCCGGCGCGCCATCTCCTCGTGGATGATGGCCTCGTGGCGGAAATCGCCGCCACCGCCGCCGTACTCCTCGGGAATGTCCGTGCACAGCAGGCCCAGCTCACCGGCCTTGCGCCACAGCGCGTGGCCCACATGGCCGTTCTTGCGCGCGGCCTCGTCCTGCGGCTGCACCTCGGTCTCGATGAAGCGCACCACGTTGTCGCGGAACAGCGCCAGGTCTTCGTCCATCCAGGAGCGGCGGAAATCGATGCTCATGCTTGTCTCTTTCTTTCAGTTCACCTTGCGGGCGCGGTCTTTCCAGTAGGGCTCGCGCAGCACGAACTTCTGCAGCTTGCCGGCCGGCGAGACCGGCAGCTCGGTACGGAACTCCACACTGCGCGGGCATTTGTACCCCGCGATCAGCGTCTTGCAATGGGCGATCACGGCGGCCTCGTCCAGGTCCGCGCCCGGGCGCAGCACGATGACGGCGTGCACGCGCTCGCCCCACTGGTCGTCGGGCACGCCGATCACGGCCGACATGGACACGCCGTCCAGCTGCGCCAGCGCGTTCTCGACCTCGGCCGAATACACGTTCTCGCCGCCGCTCACGATCATGTCCTTGATGCGGTCGACCACGTAGAGGTAGCCCTCTTCGTCCATCATGCCGCCGTCGCCGGTGTGCATCCAGCCACCGCGCAACGCGGCTTCGGTCTCGGCCGGCTTGTTCCAGTAGCCCTGCATGACCATGGGGCCGCGCGCGCAGATCTCGCCGACCTGGCCGGGCGGCAGCTCCTTGTTCTCGGGGTCGCGGATGCTGATCTCGGCGATCGGCACCGACTTGCCGGCCGAGCGCAGGCGCTTGGCCTGGTTGGGGCCGGGCAGGTGGTCCTCGGGCAGCAGCACGGCGATGGTGGGCGCCAGCTCGGTCATGCCGTAGGCCTGGCAGAACTGCACGCCAGGCAACGCCGCCATGGCCTGGCCCAGCAAGGTGGCGTCGATGGGCGCGGCGCCGTACAGCACCATGCGCAGGCTCTTCAGGTCGAACTCGGCGAAGCGCGGGTGCTCGATGAGCCGCTTGACCATGGTGGGCACGAGGAAGGTCTCGGTCACCTGCTCGCGCGCGATGGCCTGCAGCACCGCCACCTCCTCGTAGAACGGAATGACGACCTGGGTCGCCATGCGCAGCACCATCTGCAGCGACAAGCCGCAGCCCGCGACATGGAAGAACGGCGCTGTGACCAGGGCCTGCACCTGCCAGGCACGCGGTACGGCGGCGGCCGAGGCCAGGCCGTTCAGGTACAGGTTGCTGTGCGTGAGCATCACGCCCTTGGGCCGGCCCGTGGTGCCGCCCGTGTACATCACGGCGGCCAGGTCGTCGCGCTGGCGGCGCAGGTCTTCCACCGGCTCGGCCGCGGCCAGCAGGTCCTCGAAGGAGAGCATGCCTTCAGGCGCAGCCTCCTCGCCGACGTAGATCAGCGTGTGGAGCGATCTGGACAGGTCGCGCAGCGAAGCGACCTGCTTGGCGAAGAACTTGTCGACCAGCAGGATGCGCGTGTCGCAGTCGTCCAGCGAGTAGGCGATCTCCTGCGGGCTCCAGCGCACGTTGACGGGGTTGATCGCGCCACCGCCCCACCAGGTGCCGAACAGGTACTCGACATAGTGGTCCGAATTCATGGCCAGCATGGCCACGCGGTCGCCGGGTGCCATGCCGAGCCCGCGCAGCACGGCGGCCACGCGCGCCACGCGCTCGTGCAGCCGAGCGAAGCTGGTGCGGCGTTCGCCGAACACGACGGCCGTGGCCTGCGGTTTCTCGCGCAGTGCCTTGTGCAGGGCCTGGGTCAGTTGCATGGGTGTCTCCTCCTGGTTCTGGAATTCAGCGTGCGGCCCAGCGCGCCAGCAGCGCCGCCGCGTCGTGCGGCGACTGGGCCGGCGGCAGCTCGGGCGGCGTGCGGCTGAAGCGCGGCGCGGGCGCGGGCTGCACCAGGCCGCCGGCTTCGGCGAAGGTGCCGCGCGCGCGGTTGTGGGCATGGGCCGGCGCCTCGTCCCAGTCGAGCACGGGGGCGAAGCAGGCGTCCGTGCCTTCGAGCAGCGTGCACCAAGCGTCGCGCGTGCGCGTGCGGAACAGGTCGGCCATGCGCAGCTTGAGCAGCGGCCAGCGCGCGTGGTCCAGTTGCGCGTCGAAGGCCGGGTCGTCGGCGATGCCGCAGCGCTCGCGCAGCAGCGCGTAGAACTGCGGCTCGATCGCGCCGATGGCCACGTACTTGCCATCGGCGCAGGCGTAGGTGTCGTAGAAGTGCGCGGCGCCGTCGAGCAGGTTCTCGCCGCGCTGGTTGTTCCACTGGCCGGCGGCCTTCATGCCGTACATCATGGACGACAGCAGCGCTGCGCCGTCGGTCATCGCGGCGTCGATCACCTGGCCCTGACCCGAGCCCTTGCTCTCGTGCAGCGCCGCGAGGATGCCGAAGGCCAGCAGCATGGCACCGCCGCCGAAGTCGCCCACGTAGTTGAGTGGCGGCACCGGCGTCTCGCCCGCGCGGCCGATGGCATGCAGCGCCCCGCTGATGGCGATGTAGTTGATGTCGTGGCCAGCCGCCTGCGCCAAGGGGCCGTGCTGGCCCCAGCCTGTCATGCGGCCATAGACCAGGCGCGGGTTGCGGGCAAGACAAACGTCCGGCCCAAGGCCCAGGCGCTCCATCACGCCGGGGCGAAAGCCCTCGATCAGCACGTCGGCCCGCGCGATGGTCTGCAGCAGTTGCTCGGCCGCGCCTTCGGCGCGCAGGTCCAGCTGCAGCACCGTGCGGCCGCGCGCCAGGATGTCGTGCGGGTTGCGCCTGGTGCCGGGCCGCTCCACGCGCAGCACCTCGGCGCCCATGTCGGCGAACAGCATCGCGCAAAACGGTCCCGGGCCGATGCCCGCCATCTCCACCACCCGAAGTCCCTGCAAAGGTCCTGCCATCTCGTATGCCTCTCCAGCCGGCGCAGGCCAGCCATGTTCGATGGGGCATCTTGGCGCCGCCACCGTGGGGCGGCATCGTCGGAACGGACGAAGTTGTCAGGTTAGGGTCATCCAGAGTGGTCAGACCACCCGACCAATGTTGCAATCGCGCCCACTTCGAAACCACGAGGAGACACGCATGCAACGACGCCACGTTCTGGCCCGCACGGCCGGCGCCATCGCCACCCTCGCCCTGGCCCTGCCGGCCCTGGCCGCCTGGCCCGAGCGCCCGATCACGTTGATCGTGCCCTGGGGTGCGGGCGGCGGCACCGATGCGGTGGCCCGCATCATCGGCGCGGAGCTGGAGAAGGAATTGAAGCAGCCCATCAACGTCGCGAACCGCACCGGCGGCAGCGGCGTGGTCGGCCACCAGGCCATCGCCTCGGCCGCGCCGGACGGCTACACCATCGGCATCCTGACGGTGGAGATCGGCATGATGCGGCACGCCGGCCTGACGCAGCTCTCAGGTGCGGACTACACCCCGCTGGGCCTCATGAACTTCGACGCCAACGCCGTGCTGGTGCGCGCCGATTCGCCGATCAAGACCGCCGCCGACCTGCTGGCCGCAGCCAAGGCCAGCCCCGGCAAGATGAAGGCCAGCGGCACCGGCCAGGGCGGCATCTGGCACCTGGGCCTGGCGCAGTGGCTGGTGGACAACAAGCTGCCCGGCAACGCCATCGGCTGGGTGCCCAGCCAGGGTGCCGCGCCCGGGCTGCAGGACCTGCTGGCCGGCGGGGTGGACGTGGTCTCGTGCTCGCTGCCCGAGGCCCGCGCGCTGATCGAAGGCGGCAAGGTGCGCCCGCTGGTGCTGCTGGGCTCCAAGCCCGATGGCATCTTCCCGCAGGTGCCGCTGTACACGGATGCCAGCGGCAAGATGTGGAACGCCGGCGCCTGGCGCGGCATCGCCGGCCCCAAGGGCCTGCCCAAGGACGTGAGCGACCGGCTCTCGGCCGCGCTCAAGAAGATCTTCGACGGCGCCGGCTACCAGGATTTCCTGAAGTCGCGCGGCTTCGGCGCGCTCTACGCCGGGCCGGCGGAGTTCGGCAAGTTCATGACCGACAAGGACGCCGACTTCGCGACCGCCATGAAGGCCGTGGGCATCGCCAAGTAGCAGCGCATGCGCATCCACGACAGCCTGATCGGCGCGGTCCTGCTGCTGCTGTCGCTGGCCGTGCTCTGGCACATCCAGGGCTTTCCGCCCGCAGCGGGGCAGCAGTACGGACCGGCGCTGTTTCCTGGCCTGATTGCGGGCGGCCTGGCCATCGCCTCGCTGCTGCTGGCCTGGCAGGGCCTGCGCTCCGGCCAGCCGCTGGTCTCGGTCGGGGCGGGCCTGCGCTCGCCGCGCCACCTGGCCAGCCTGCTGGTGGCCCTGGGCGGCATGGTGTTCTACATCCTGTGCGTCGACACGCTGGGCTTCATCGTCTGCAGCGCGCTGGTGCTGCTGGCGCTGCAGTGGGCACTGGGCGTGCGCCCGGTGGTGGCGCTGGCCGTGGCGCTGTTGGCCACGCTGGTGATCCACGCCTGCTTCTACAAGCTGCTGCGCGTGCCGCTGCCCTGGGGTTGGCTGCAACCCATCGCCTGGTGAAGGACGCCTGATGGACGCGGTTCTGCAAGCCTTCGCGCTCGTCGCCACGCCGCAGGTGGCGCTGGTGATGCTGCTGTCCGGCATGTTCGGCATGTTCGTGGGCGCGGTCCCGGGGTTGACGGCCACCATGGCCACGGCCCTGCTGGTGCCGATCACCTTCTTCCTGCCACCGGTGCCGGCGATTGCCGCCATCGTCACCGCCACGGCGATGGCGATCTTCGCCGGCGACATCCCCGGGGCGCTGCTGCGCATTCCGGGCACACCGGCCTCGGCCGCCTACACCGACGAGTCCTACGCCATGACGCGCAAGGGCGAGGGCGAGAAGGCGCTGGGCATCGGCCTGGTGTTCTCGTGCATCGGCGGGCTGTTCGGCACGGCGGTGCTGATCGTGGCTGCGCCGTCCCTCGCCGAGTTCGCCATCCGATTCAGCTCGTTCGAGTACTTCTGGCTCGTGGCGCTGGGCCTGACCTGCGCCGTGTTCATCACCAGCGATGCGCCGCTCAAGGGCTTGATCACGCTGTTCCTGGGCCTCTTGATCGGCTGCGTGGGCCTGGAGAACCCGGCCGCCCATCCGCGCTTCACGTTTGGCAGCGCCGACCTGCTTGGCGGCGTGAGCCTGATCCCGGCCATGATCGGCATGTTCGCGATCTCCGAGATCCTGCGCTTCACCGTGACGACCGAGCAGATCGGCCGCTTCAACCAGCAACTCGGCTCGGTGTTCAAGGGCATGTGGGGCCTGATCTGCAAGTACCCCAAGCAGACCCTTCGCGGCAGCGTGCTGGGCACGGCGGTGGGCATCCTGCCCGGCGCGGGCGCCGACATCGCGGCCTGGATGTCGTTCGCGATGAGCAAGAAGCTCTCCAGGGAGCCCGAGAAGTTCGGTACCGGCCATCCCGAAGGCCTGGTCGAGGCCGGCGCCGCCAACAACAGCGCGCTGGCCGGTGCCTGGGTGCCGGCGCTGGTGTTCGGCATCCCGGGCGACTCGATCACGGCCATCGTGATCGGCGTGCTCTACATGAAGAACATGAACCCGGGGCCGATGATCTTCATGAACAACGCGCCCAGCGTCTACGCCGTGTTCCTGGTCTTCATCGCCGCCAATCTGCTGATGCTGCCGCTGGGCTGGGCCTGCATCAAGGCGTCCTCGCGCATGCTGCGCATGCCGCGCAACATCCTGATGCCCATCATCCTGCTGTTCTGCCTGGTCGGTTCGTTCGCCATCAACAACGCGCTGTTCGACCTGTGGATCCTGCTGGCCTTCGGCGTGGCGGCCTGGGTGCTGGAGGACAACGGCTTTCCCATTGCGCCAGCCATCCTGGGCATGCTGCTGGGCAAGATGCTGGAGGAGAACTTCATCACCTCGATGATCAAGTCCGAAGGCAGCTGGCTGGCCTTCGTCGAGCGGCCGATCGCGGGCGGGCTGGCGCTGTTCACGCTGGCGCTGTGGTTCGGCTCGGGCTGGCTGGCCTGGCGCCGGCGCACGCGCAGATGGGCCGCGTGAACACCGCGCCACCAGTTGGCGACGCGGCCGCGGCCCGGCATGCGCTGAATCAGTCCGCGTGCATGCGGATTTCGCGGCTCTCGCCCATGCCGCTGGGCGGCTTGCCCGTGGCCGCGGCCTTGGCCATCTTGTAGAGCTGCGTGAGCTTGTTCTCCTTGACGTCCCAGAAGTGCGCGTGGGTGATGCGCACCTCGACCAGGGCCACGTCCGGATCGTCGACGCCACCCGGGAACCAGGCCTCGGTCATCTTGTTCCACAGCTGGCGCGCCTTGGCTTTGTCGTCGCTGACGGCTGCGGTGCCGCTCACCGAGACGTAGCTGTCCTTGCCGGGGTCGGCGTAGCTCACGTTGACCGTGGACTCGCGCGCCAGGTCTTCGACCGAATCGCCCTTGCGCGACATGAAGAACCACAGCCGGTCGTCTTCGTCCAGCTGCTGGTTCTGCGTGGTCATGGGCCGCGCATGCAGGTGGCCATTGGCGGGATGGCGCGTGGTGAACATGGCGAACTTGATGTCCTTGATCAGTTCCCACAGCTGCTGGCGGTCTTCGGGGGTGCTCATGTGCTCTCCTTCGTTGGTGTGCAGCCGCATCGGACGATGCGGCCTGACCCCATTGAAAGCGGCCTGACGGCCACACCCCATCGGAGCGGCGCGTGCCTACGCGTCGGCGATGGCGCCGTCCACCACGGCCTGGGCCTCGGCGAAGATGCGCTGCAGATGCGCCTCGCCACGCAGGCTCTCGGCGTAGATCTTGTAGACGTTCTCGGTGCCCGAGGGCCGGGCCGCGAACCAGCCGCCCGCGGTGCTGACCTTGATGCCGCCGATGGCCGCGCCATTGCCCGGCGCCTTGCTCTGCACGCTGGTGATGGGCTCGCCGGCCAGCTCGGACGAGGTGATCTGCTCCGGCGTGAGCTTGCCCAGCAGCTTCTTCTGCGCGGGCGTGGCCGGGGCGTCCTTGCGGCTGAAGACCGGGTTGCCGAAATCGGCCGCGAGCGCGGCGTAGAGCTGGCCCGGGTCACGCCCGCTGCGCGCCGTGATCTCGGCCGCCAGCAGCGCGGCGGTGATGCCGTCCTTGTCGGTGGTCCAGACCGTGCCGTCGCGGCGCAGGAAGCTCGCGCCCGCGCTCTCCTCGCCGCCGAAGCCCAGCGAGCCGTCGAACAGGCTGTCGGCGAACCACTTGAAACCCACGGGCACCTCGTGCAGGCGCCGGCCCAGCCGCGCGGCCACGCCGTCGATCACGCTGGTGCTGACGACGGTCTTGCCGATGGCGGCCTGCGCGCTCCACTGCGGACGGTTGCGGAACAGGTAGTCGATGCAGACCGCCAGGTAGTGGTTGGGCGGCAAGAGGCCGGTGCTGGGCGTCACGATGCCGTGGCGGTCGTGGTCGGTGTCGCAGGCGAAGGCCACGTCGAACCGGTCCTTCATGGCCAGCAGCGACTGCATGGCGTGCGGCGAGGACGGGTCCATGCGGATCTGGCCGTCCCAGTCCAGCGTCATGAAGGCGAAGCGCGGGTCCACCGTCTCGCTGACCACGGTCAGGTTCAGCTTGTAGCGCTCGGCGATGGCACGCCAGTAGTGCACGCCGGCACCGCCCAGCGGGTCCACGCCCAGGCGCAGGCCGGAGCCGCGGATCAGGTCGAAGTCGAGCACGCTGGCCAGGTCGGCCACGTAGGTGTTCAGGAAGTCGTGGCGCTGCGTGGTCGCGGCGTCCAACGCGGCGCGCAGCGGCATGGTGCGCACGCCGGCCAGCCGGGCTTCGAGGTACCTGTTGGCCGCCGCCTCGATGGGGCCTGTGATCTCGCCGCCGGCCGGGCCGCCGTTGGGCGGGTTGTACTTGAAGCCGCCATCGCGTGGCGGGTTGTGCGAGGGCGTGACGAGGATGCCGTCGGCCAGCCCTTCGGTCCGTCCCTTGTTGTGGACCAGGATCGCATGCGAGACGGCCGGCGTGGGCGTGGGCTCGTCGCCCGCGGACAGCAGCACCGTCACGCCGTTGGCCGCCAGCACCTGCATGGCACTGGCCACCGCGGGTGCCGACAGCGCGTGCGTGTCGGCGCCCAGGAACAGCGGGCCGGTGATGCCCTGGGCCTTGCGGTGGTCGCAGATGGCCTGGGTGATGGCCAGCACATGCCAGTCGTTGAACGAGCGGTCGAGCGAGGAGCCGCGGTGGCCGGAGGTGCCGAAGGCCACGCGCTGGGCCGCCACGCCCGGATCGGGTTGGTCGTCGGCGTAGGCGCCGCGCAGGGCGGCGAGGTCGATCAAGGTCTCGGCGGGGGCGGGCTTGCCGGCAAGAGGATGCAGATGGGCGCTCATAGGGTCCTTCGGGCTGTGCGGCCCCCATTGCAAGGGCCATGCCACAGCATAGCGGTGCACGGCGACGCGTCCGGTAGGACGGTTACCCCTCAGGCCGTCGATCCGCGTTCGACGATGCGGAACCCCACGTCCACCACCGGCTGCACGACCGCCTCGCCGCGGCAGCGCGTCAGCACGAGCTGCGCGGCCAGGCGGCCGATGGCCGGGCCGTCGATGAGCACGGTGCTCAGCGACGGCCACAGGTGCGCCGCGAAATCGGCATTGCCGAAGCCGCAGACCGCGAGATCCTGCGGCACGCGCAGCCCGCGCGCCTGGGCCTCGACCAGCACGCCCTGGGCCAGCTGGTCGGAGCTGCAGGCCACGGCCTGCAGGCCGGGCTCACGCGCCAGCAGTTCGGCCAGGGCCTGGCGGCCGCGCTCCAGGTTGCTGGGCGCGGCCACCATGGCCGTGGGCACGGCGCGGCCATAGGCGGCCTCGAAGCCGGCCTTGCGCAGCAGCGCACGCGGGTCGCCGGCCGTGGCGATGCCCACGCGCTGCCAGCCCTTGGCGCGGAAGAAGTCGCCCACGGCGCGGCCCACGCTGTCCTGCGAGAAGCCGACCAGCATGTCCACCGGCGCGTCCGACAGATCCCAGGTCTCGACCACCGGAATGCCGGTGCGGCGCAAGCGCTCGCGCACGGCCGGGTCCTGCACCAAGCCCGTGAACACGATGCCGTCGGGCTGGCGGCTGATCATGGTGTTGAGCACCACCTCCTCGCGCGCGAGGTCGTAGCCGGTCTGGCCCAGCAGCACCTGGTAGCCCTCGGCCGCCAGCGTCTCGGTCAGCGTCTGCACCGAGGGCAGGAACTGCGCCACGGCCAGCGCCGGCACGATGCCGGCCACCATGCGGCTGCGCTTGGACTTGAGGCCGCCCGCCAGCAGGTTGGGGATGTAGCCCGTGGCCTGCACGGCCTGCTGCACGCGCGCGATCGTCTTGGCCGAGACCACGCCCGGGTTGCCGAGCGCGCGCGAGGCCGTGATCAACGACACGCCGGCGGCGCGGGCGACATCGTGCAGCGTGGCGGGCTTGGCAGATCTGGCAGCAGGTGGCGCGACGTTCATGGCGGCTGGCACGTGCGGGAAACAACCCGCTTGACGGCAGAAATGACAACGATATCATCCGCATCCGTCCAGGTCGTCGTACAACAATGCGAAAAACACCAAGATTGCACGTAGACGTCCGACATCACGCCGAATGACAACGATGTCATTCGCCCCACAGACCGCTTTGGAGACTCTATGAAGAAGCTTTTCGCCGCTGCCCTGGCCAGCTTGGCCTTCGCCGCCGCCGCCGACACCTGGCCCAGCAAGGCCGTCACCATGGTCGTGCCCTTCCCGCCCGGCGGCTCCACCGACCAGGTGGCGCGCGCCGTCGGCCCGCTCTTGACCGACAAGCTCAAGCAGTCCTTCCTGGTGGACAACAAGGCCGGCGCCACCGGCACCATCGGCGCGACGTTCGTCAAGCGCGCACCGGCCGACGGCTACACCTTCCTGGTCACCTCGCTGGGCCCGCTGGTCATCGTGCCGCACCTGCTCAAGGGCATGCAGTTCGACCCGCTCAAGGACTTCGACACCATCACGGTGGCCGTGCAGTCGCCCAACGTGCTGGTGGTGCACCCGAGCTCGCCGTTCAAGAGCCTGGCCGACGTGGTGGCCTTCAACAAGGCCAACCCGGGCAAGATGACCTTCGCCTCGGCCGGCAACGGTTCCAGCGACCACCTGACGGCCGAGCTGTTCTGGCAGCAGATCGGTGTCAAGGGCATCCACGTGCCCTACAAGGGCGGCGCCCCGGCCCACACCGACCTCATGGGCGGGCAGGTCGACGCCTCGTTCCAGAACGTGAACTCGGTGCTGCAGTACATCAAGGGCGGCAAGATGCGCGCGCTGGCCGTGACGAGCACCAAGCGCTCGCCCGTCCTGCCCGACGTGCCCACCATGGCCGAGGCCGGCGTGGCTAACGTGGAGGTGACCTCCTGGCAGGCCATCGTGGCACCCAAGGGCCTGCCGCCCGACGTGCGCGAGAAGGCCCATGCCGCCTTCGTCGAGGCGCTGAACAGCCCCAAGGTCAAGGACCAGTTCACGAGCATCGGCTTCGAGATGGTGGCCAACACGCCCGCCGAGTTCGCAGCCTTCCAGCAGAAGGAATACGCGAAGTGGAAGCAGGTCATCGAGACCGGAAAGATCACGATCGAGTAAGCCCCCGATCGCCCCTCTCCCACCGCGGGAGAGGGCGTCACCCAGCCCCCTGATTGCCATGACACACGACAGCATCGCCCACATCCGCCTCTCCTCCTGCTACCTGCCGCTGGCCAACCCGATCAGCGACGCCAAGGTGCTGACCGGGCGCCAGAAGCCCATGACCGAGATCGCGATGCTGTTCGCCGAGATCGAGACCAAGGACGGCCACAAGGGCCTGGGCTTCTCCTACTCCAAGCGCGCGGGCGGCCCCGGTCAGTTCGCGCACGCCAAGGAAGTGGCGCCCGCGCTGATCGGCGAAGACCCCAGCGACATCGCCAAGCTCTGGACCAAGCTGTGCTGGGCCGGCGCCTCGGTCGGCCGTAGCGGTCTGGCGGTGCAGGCCTACGGCGCCTTCGACGTGGCGCTGTACGACCTGAAGGCGCGCCGCGCCGGGCTGTCGCTGTCCAAGCTGCTGGGTTCGCAGCGCGACTCGGTGCGCTGCTACAACACCTCGGGCGGCTTCCTGCACACGCCGATCGACCAGCTGTCTGTGAACGCTGCCGCCTCCATCGAGCGCGGCATCGGCGGCATCAAGCTCAAGGTCGGCCAGCCCGACGGCAAGATCGACATCCAGCGCGTGGAGGCCGTACGCAAGCACCTGGGCGACCACGTGCCGCTGATGGTGGACGCCAACCAGCAGTGGGACCGGCCCACGGCCCAGCGCATGTGCCGCATCTTCGAGCAGTACAACCTGGTCTGGATCGAGGAGCCGCTGGACGCCTACGACCACGAAGGCCACGCCGCGCTGGCCGCCACCTTCGACACACCCATCGCCACCGGCGAGATGCTGACCAGCCTGTCGGAGCACTACGACCTGATCCGCCACCGCGCGGCCGACTACCTGATGCCCGACGCGCCGCGCGTGGGCGGCATCACGCCCTTCCTGAAGATCGCCGCGCTGGCCGAGCACGCCGGCATCGCGCTGGGCCCGCACTTCGCGATGGAGCTGCACGTGCACCTGGGCGCCTGCTACGCCACCGAGCCCTGGGTCGAGCACTTCGACTGGCTGGAGCCGCTGTTCAACGAACGCCTGGAAACCAGGGACGGCCGTATGCTGGTGCCGACGCGGCCGGGCCTGGGCCTGTCGCTGTCCGAACAGGCGCGCGGCTGGACGCGCGAGACGGCGGAGATCGGCCAACGCGCCTGAAACAACGAAGCAACCACGATGAGCAAGCCCCTCTACATCACCATGCACGAGGCCGACAACGTGGCCATCGTGGCCAACGACGGCGGCCTGCCGGCCGGTACCGTCTTCGAAGGCGGCCTGACCTTGGTCGACAAGGTGCCGCAGGCGCACAAGGTGGCGCTGGTCGACATCCCCGCGGGCGGCGCCGTGCGCCGCTACAACGTGACCATCGGTTACGCGCTCAAGGACCTGCCGCGCGGCAGTTGGGTGCACGAGCGCCTGCTGCAGATGCCCGAGGCGCGCGAGCTGGTCGGCCTGCCCATCGCCACCGTGCAGCCGCCAGAGCAAACGCCGCTGGAGGGTTACACCTTCGAGGGTTTCCGCAACCCGGACGGCTCGGTCGGCACGCGCAACATCCTGGCCATCACGCAGACCGTGCAGTGCGTGGCCGGCGTGACCGACTTCGCGGTGCAGCGCATCAAGGCCGAGTTGCTGCCCAAGTACCCGAACGTGGACGACGTGGTGGCGCTGGAGCACACCTATGGCTGCGGCGTGGCCATCGACGCGCCGGACGCGATCATTCCGATCCGCACGCTGCGCAACATCAGCCTGAACCCGAACTTCGGCGGCGAGGTCATGGTTGTGAGCCTGGGCTGCGAGAAGCTGCAGCCCGAGCGGCTGCTGCCGCCCGGCTCCATCCCCATCGTGGACGAGCGCAACGTGGCCGATGTGGGTGATACGGCAGAGGCCAAGCTCGACGTGGTCTGCCTGCAGGACGATGCGCACGTGGGTTTCATGTCCATGGTGCAGTCCATCATGCGGCAAGCCGAGGAGCACCTGGAGCGCCTGAACGCGCGCCGCCGTGAGACCGTGCCGGCCAGCGAACTCGTGGTCGGCGTGCAGTGCGGCGGCAGCGACGCGTTCAGCGGCGTGACGGCCAACCCGGCCGTGGGCTATTGCACCGACCTCCTGGTGCGCGCCGGCGCCAGCGTGATGTTCAGCGAGGTGACCGAGGTGCGCGATGGCATCGACCAGCTCACCTCCCGCGCCAGCACACCCGAGGTGGCAGAGGCCATGATCCGCGAGATGGCCTGGTACGACGCCTACCTGGACAAGGGCCGCGTGGACCGCAGCGCCAACACCACGCCGGGCAACAAGAAGGGCGGCCTCTCGAACATCGTCGAGAAAGCCATGGGCTCCATCGTCAAGAGCGGCAGCGCCCCCATCACGGGCGTGATCTCTCCGGGCGAAAAGCTCAAGCAGAAGGGCCTGATCTACGCCGCCACACCCGCCAGCGACTTCATCTGCGGCACGCTGCAGCTGGCCGCCGGCATGAACCTGCACGTGTTCACGACCGGCCGCGGCACGCCCTACGGCCTGGCCGAGGTGCCCGTGATCAAGGTGGCCACGCGCGACGACCTGGCGCGCCGCTGGCACGACCTCATGGACATCAACGCCGGCACCATCGCCACCGGCGAGAAGACGATTGCCGACGTGGGCTGGGAGATGTTCCAGCTCATGCTGGATGTCGCCAGTGGCCGCAAGAAGACCTGGGCGGAACAATGGAAGCTGCACAACGCGCTGGTGTTGTTCAACCCCGCACCCGTGACCTGAAACCTCAAGGAGAGACAGCATGAAGATCGGATTCATCGGCCTGGGCATCATGGGCGCGCCCATGGCCCTGCACCTCGTCAGCGCCGGCCACGACGTGACCTACGTCAAGCGCAGCAAGGTCAACGCGGAGATCGCCGCCAGCAGCGCGAAGGGCGTCGCCACGGCCAAGGAGGTCGCGCAGGCGGCCGACGTCGTCATCCTGATGCTGCCCGACACGCCCGACGTGCAGGCCGTGCTGTTCGGAGAGAGCGGCGTGGCCGAGGGCCTGACCAAGGGCAAGACGGTCATCGACATGAGCTCGATCTCGCCCATCGAGACCAAGGCCTTCGCCGAGAAGATCGCGGCGCTGGGCTGCGACTACCTGGACGCGCCGGTCAGCGGCGGCGAGGTCGGCGCCAAGGCCGCCAGCCTGACCATCATGGTCGGCGGCACCGAGGAAGCCTTCGCCAAGGCCAAGCCCCTGTTCGAGAAGATGGGCAAGAACATCACGCACGTGGGCGGCGTGGGCGACGGCCAGACCACCAAGGTGGCCAACCAGATCATCGTGGCGCTGAACATCGCCGCCGTGGGCGAAGCCCTGTTGTTCGCCAGCAAGGCCGGCGCCGACCCGGCCAAGGTGCGCCAGGCGCTGATGGGCGGCTTCGCGGCCAGCCGCATCCTCGAGGTGCACGGCGAGCGCATGATCAAGCGCACCTTCAACCCGGGTTTCCGCATCGGCCTGCACCAGAAGGACCTGGGTCTGGCACTGGCCGGCGCGAAGTCCATGGGCGTGGCGCTGCCGCAGACCGCCGGCGCAGCGCAGCTCATGCAGACCTGCGCGGCCCAGGGCTGGGACCAGCTGGACCACTCGGCATTGGTCAAGGCGCTGGAACTGATGGCGCACCACCCGGTGGCCCCGGACTGACAGCCCACCCGGCACGCGGAAAACCAAGGAGACAACATGACACCCAACCGCTTGCGCACCCTCTGGCAGTCCGGCGGCGCCGCCGTCAACGGCTGGCTGGCCATCCCGAACAGCTTCTCGGCCGAGACCATGGCCCACCAGGGCTGGGATTCGCTGACCATCGACCTGCAGCACGGCGTGGTGGACTACCAGGCCATGCTGCCCATGCTGCAGGCCATCGCCACCACCGACACCGTGCCCGTGGTGCGCGTGCCCTGGCTGGAGCCCGGCATCCTCATGAAGACGCTGGACGCCGGCGCCCAGGCCGTGATCTGCCCCATGGTCAACACGCGCGAGGACGCGCAGAAGCTCGTCGCCTGGACCAGCTACGCCCCGCGCGGCACGCGCAGCTTCGGTCCGATCCGCGCGCTGCTGGTACACGGCGCCGACTACCCCGCGCAGGCCAACGACTTCGTCGTGCGCTTCGCGATGATCGAGACCGCGCAGGCGCTGGACAACCTGGACGACATCCTGTCCGTCGAAGGGCTGGACGCGGTCTACATCGGCCCGTCCGACCTGTCGCTGTCGCTGGGCTGTCGGCCGGTGTTCGACGATGTGGACCCGAAGGCCCAGCAGGCCATCGACCACATCCTGGCGCGCGCCAAGGCGCACGGCATCGTGGCCGGCATCCACAACGGCAACCCGCAGGGCGCGCTCGCGCGCATCGCCCAAGGGTTCCAGTTCCTGACCGTCAGCTCGGATGCGCGGCTGATGGCGGCCGGCGCGCAGCAGGTGGTAGCCGCCATGCGCGCGCAGGCACCGGCCAAGCCCGGCAGCGGCTACTGAATTCCACAACCAAGGAGGAGACCCACCCATGCACCAAGACAGCCGCAGACGCTTTCTGAAGACCGCCGCCAGCGGCGCCCTGACCACGGCCGCCGGCCTGGCCGGTGCCCAATCGTTCGACTTCAAGCCGGCCCAGCGCTACCCCGACCCCAACGTCTTCATCCTCGACCCGAGCTTCGCCAAGTACCGCATCTACAGCAGCACCATCGAGCAGCTGGGCAGCGGCATGCGTTGGGCGGAAGGGCCGGCCTACTTCCCGGAGACCGGCACGCTGATCCTGTCGGACATCCCGAACAACCGGCTCATGCAGTACGAGGAGAAGACCGGCAAGTTCTCGGTGCACAAGGAGAACGTGAACTACGCCAACGGCAACACGCGCGACCGCCAGGGCCGGCTCGTGAGCTGCGAGCATTCGGTCACGCGCCGCATCGTGCGCACCGAGAAGGACGGCCGCACCACGGTGCTGGCCGACAACTTCGAGGGCAAGCGGCTGAACGCGCCAAACGACATCGTCGTCAAGTCCGACGACAGCATCTGGTTCACCGACCCGCTGTTCGGCATCAACGGCGAGTGGGAGGGTTCGCGCGCCACGCCCGAGCAGGCCACGACCAACGTCTACCGCATCGCCAAGGACGGCAAGATCACGGCCGTGATCACCGACCTCGTGAACCCCAACGGCCTGGCCTTCTCGCCGGACGAGAAGAAGCTCTACGTGGTCGAGTGGAAGGGCACGCCCAACCGCAGCATGTGGAGCTACGACGTCGCGGCCGACGGCGCCACGCTGTCGAACAAGACCAAGCTGATCGACGCCGGCGGCCCGGGCGCGTTCGACGGCTTCCGCGTGGACCGCGATGGCAACCTGTGGTGCGGCTGGGGCTTCAGCGGTGCCTTCGCGCCCGAGCCCACGGACATCGGCGGCGGCATGAAGGCGCACCTGCCGCTGGCCAGGTCCGACGAGATGGACGGTGTGAAGGTCTTCAACAAGGACGGCAAGCCGATCGGTTTCATCCGCCTGCCAGAGCGCTGCGCCAACCTGGAGTTCGGTGGCCCCAAGCGCAACCGGCTCTACATGGCGAGCAGCCACTCGCTGTACGCGCTCTACGTCGAGGCGCACGGCGCGGTCTGACACCCAGGCGCCGCATTGCATGCACGGCCGTCCAAGCTTCGCACTGTGCGAAGCTTGCTAAGCTGGCCGCATGAGAGTTTCGGAACTCGCGCAACGCACCGGCGTGTCGGCCCATAGGCTGCGGCACTACGAGGCCTCGGGCCTGATCCAGGCGCTGCGCAGCAGCTCGGGCTACCGCGACTTCGCGGACCGCACGGTACGCGAGGTCGTCTTCATTGCGATGAGCCGCGATCTCGGCTTCTCGCTGAAGGACATCGCAGAGACGCTGCCCCGCTACCGCGCGGGCACGCTGACCATCGACCAGATGGTCGAGAGCATGCGCAGCCGCATCGCCGAAGTCGACCAGCAGATCGCCGGCCAGCGCGCGCTGCGCAGGAAGCTGGTCTCCCACATCGCCTGGCTGGAAAGGCGCAGGCGCGCGTCCGAACAGCAACCGGCACGCGGCAAACCCGCCACCCCGTGGAACACGGCACGAAGGAGCCAGCGATGAGCCGCACAGAATCCGCGCTCGAACAGGTCCGGCGCGCGGTGCTCGCGATGCCGATGGCGCAGACGCTGCAGCTCGCGTTTCGCCAGCTCGCACCGGGCCGTGCGGAGCTCGAGATACCGGTGCAGGAGGCCTGGTGCTTTCGCCCCGGGCAACTGCAGGCCACCGCCATCTTCGCGGCGGCCGACTTCGCGGCAGTCGCCGCGGCGGGCACGCTGTTGCCGCAGGGCAGCGTGAACGCCACCATCGACGCCTCGCTGAAGATCGTCGCGCCCGCACGCGGCAGCCACCTGGTGGCACGCGGCCGCGTCGTGCAGGCCGCGCGCCTGCTCACGGTGTGCGCCGCCGACGTGTTCGCGGTCCACGAGGGGACGGAGACGCTGTGCGCGACGCTGCTGGGCACCGCGCGCAACATCGACGGCCATGCCAGGCCCTGAGGCCGCGCGAGACCTCCAGGGTCACCTCGGTGTTGGTCGGGCCACCCGGGAGGACGACCACGGCGCCGGGCAGGACGTTGCCGGCGCTGACCTTCGTGGGAATGCGCCTCAGGGCCTGCCGAAGCCGTAGCGTGCCAGCACTTGCTGGCCGGCGCTGGAGTTGACGAAGGCGATGAAATCGGCCGCCGCGGCCTTGTTCTTGCTGTCGGCCACCACGGCGATCGGGTAGGACACCGGCGTCGCGCCCTGCGGCAAGGCCACCACCTTGACCTTGCCGCCGGCAATGGTGGCATCGGTGCGGTAGACGAAGCCCGCCTCCACCTCGCCCCGGCTCACGTAGTCCAGCACCTGGCGCACGCTGTCTGCCTGCACGAACTTGGGCTCCAGCACATTCCACAGGCTGGCGGCCTCCAGCACTTCCTTGGTATAGCGGCCCACGGGCACGGTGGCCGTCTTGCCCACGGCGATCTTCCTGACCGCCGCGCCATGGAGGTCCACCAGGCCCGTGATGCCCACGCCGCCCTGGGCCGGCTCGATCAACACCAGGCTGTTGGTCACGAAGTTCCTGCGCGACGCGGTGTCGATGCGCTGTTGCGCATCGGCGCGGTTCATGGTCTCCTGGTCGGCACTTGCGAACACGTCCACCGGCGCCCCCTGGTTGATCTGCTGCAGCAGCACGCCCGAGGCCGCGAAGTTGAAGCGCACCGTGGTGCCGGGCTTGCCGGCCTCGAATCTGGGCGCCAGTTCCTTGAACGCGTCGGTCAGGCTGGCTGCGGCAGACACGGTGATCTGCTGGGCCCCGGATGCGACCGGCAAGGCCAGGGCCAGAACCAGCGAAGCGACGGTGAAGGAACGCATGCAGAAGACTCCTTGGACGGACGGCAGAAGGAAAAGACGTTCGCTGTGCTCTGACAAATATAACAGTGAAGGACAGATGCCATTTTTTCGCCGGCACATGCGGCGCTCCTACCAATCAATTGACTGGAAGAACACCGACAGATCGACAGATGCTCACCGACGTCTTCGCTATTCCACAATGAACACAGCGAAGAACGAGGAGCTTCTTGGCGTCCACGCGCACTTGCATCGCTGCAGGGCATGTACGCCGTGGACGGCGCGCTGCTGGCCCGCAACGGCATGCCGCGGCTGGTGGTGCCAGCCGGCGCTGGCACCTGGAGGAATACGGCGGCCCGGGCCGCGCCCGCGCCTGCGGCACGGCGGAGCGCTCTACAAACCCGCGGCGTAGCGGGCCAGCGCGACCAACCCCACGACCAGCAGCAGCACGATCACGAAGGCCACCAGGATGAGCGGCAGAAAGCCCACCTGCTCGGTGCGCTTGTCGGCCTCGGATCGACGCCCGCCCAGGCCGATGAAGCTCCAGAGCACGGCGCGCACGGTGCGCAGCAACTTGTTCATGGCCCGACTGTGCCGCAGACCGGCTTCAGAGAACAGCAGCAGTTGTGCATGCGGCAAGCGTAGCAGGCATCACACGCACGCCAGCAGCAGCGGCACGAGCAGGCTGGTCAGGATGCCATTCAAGCCCATGGCCAGCGCCGCGAACGCACCCGCCACCGGGTTCAGCTGCAGTTCGCGCGCCATGCCGATGGCATGCGCCGTGAGGCCCAGCGCCACGCCGCGCACGACCGGGTCCTGGTCCACGCCCAGCCAGCGCAGCAGCGGCTGCGACACCATGGTGCCGGCGATGCCCGTGATCGCCACGGCCACGGCGGCCAGCGCCGTCAGGCCACCCATGCGCTCGGCCACCGGCATGGCGATGGGCATGGTGGCCGATTTGGGCGCCAGCGAAGCCAGCGTCTCCCAGGAGCCGCCCAGCGCCCAGGCGATGCCCACGGCCGAGACGATGGCCGTGGCCGAGCCGACCAGCAGCGCCATCGCCAGCGGCCGCCAGATCGCGCGCACGCGCGGCCACTGGTGGAACAGCGGCACGGCCAGCAGCACCGTGGCCGGCCCGATCAGCAGCGTGAGCGGCTGGGTGCCGCGCGCGTAGTCGGCATAGGGTGTGCCGCTGGCCAGCAGCAGGCCGACCAGCACCAGCACCGAGGTCAGCACCGGGATCAACGCGGGATGTGCGCCGCTGCGTCGGTACAGCGCCAGCGTGCCCGCGTAGACCAGCACCGTCAACGCCAGCCACCAGACTGGCGAGGCCGCCAGCGCGCTCCAGGCCGCGGTCATGCCGCCGCCTGCCGGCCCAGCAGCCACTTGAGCACCAGCGCCGTGACGACCAGCGTGACCACCGCGCCGAACACGCTGGCCAGCAGGAACGGGCGCCACTCGCGCGCCACGCGTTCGAAGTGCAGCATCACACCGGTCACGGAGGGGATGAACAGCAGCATCATGTGCGGCAGCAAGGCCTTGGCGCCCTGGTCCAGCCCGGCAGGGACGCGGCGCAGCACCAGCAGGGCGCCGAACAGCGCCAGCATGCCGACCACCGAGCCGGGCAACGGCCAGCCGGCCAGGCGCACCAGGGCATCGCCCAGCGCTTGCAACAGGAACAGGGTGGCGATGGCGTACAGCATGGGGCGGCGATGCTAGTGCATGCGGCGACGGCCGAACACCACCAGTTGCGCGGCAGAGCACCGGATCAGATGCATGACAATGCCGCCGCCCCACCCATGAAGCGCTACGAAGCCCTGGCCCACGACATCGCGGAATCCATCCGCGCCGGCGTGCTGCGCCCGGGCGACCGGCTGGCCTCGGTGCGCCACACCAGCGCCAGCCGCGGCGTGAGCCCGTCCACGGTGTTCCAGGCCTATTACCTGCTCGAAGCGCGCGGCCTGGTGCAGGCGCGCGAGCGCTCGGGCTACTACGTGGCGCCGCATGCGCAGCAGGTGCCGCCCGAGCCCGAGACCGCCTCGCAGCCACAGGAAGGCTCGGTGCCCGTGGACGTCAGTGCGCTGGTGTTCGAGATCCTGGACGCGAGCATGGTGCGAGAGGTCGTGCCCTTCGGCTCGGCTTTCCCGAGCCCGCTGCTGTTCCCGCTGGCGCGGCTGGGCCAGTCGCTGGCGGCCAGTGCGCAGGCGCTGGACCCCTGGAGCACGGTGGACGACCTGACACCCGGCAACACCGCCCTGCGCCGGCAGATCGCGCTGCGCTACCTGGCGGCCGGCATGCCCATGTCGATGGACGACATCGTCGTGACCAACGGCGCACTGGAGGCGCTGAACCTGTGCCTGTCGGTCGTCACGCGCCCGGGCGACACGGTGCTCGTGGAAGCCCCGGCCTTCTACGGCGCGCTGCAGGCGCTCGAACGCCAGGGCCTGTCGGCCGTGGAGGTGCCCACGCATCCGCGCGAGGGCATGATTCTTTCCGCGCTGGAGCAGGCCATCGCGCGCCACCGGCCCAAGGCCTGCTGGCTCATGAGCAACTTCCAGAACCCGCTCGGCAGCCTGATGCCCGAAGAGCGCAAGCGCGCGCTCGTGGAACTGCTGGCGCGCCACCAGTTGCCGCTGATCGAGGACGATGTCTATGCCGAACTCTACTTCGGCGACAGGCGCCCGCCGCCGGCCAAGGCCTTCGACAGCCAGGGCCTGGTGCTGCACTGCTCCTCGTTCTCCAAGTCGCTGGCGCCGGGCTGGCGCATCGGCTGGGCCGCGCCGGGGCGCTACGCCCAGGCCGTGGCGCGTGCCAAGCTGATGTCCACGCTGGCCACGGCCGTCCCCACGCAGATGGCGCTGGCGCGCTACCTGGAGCGCGGCGGCTTCGACAAGCACCTGCGCAAGCTGCGCCAGACCCTGGCCCAGCAGCAAACGCAATTCATGCAGGCGCTGGGCCGGCATTTCCCGCCCGGCACGCGCGCCACGCGACCGGCCGGTGGGTACTTTTTGTGGGTGGAGTTGCCGCCGCAGGTCGACGCGCTGGCACTGCACCGCCAGGCGCTGGCCCAGGGCATCAGCATCGCGCCGGGGCCGATCTTCTCGCCGAGCCGTGCCTTCGCGCACTGCATCCGGCTCAACTACGGCCATGCCTGGAACGCGCGCAGCGAGGCTGCACTCGCCACGCTGGGCCGGCTGGTCCACGCGGCCTTGTGAACACCATGGAACTGCTGCGCATCCACCACGCCGCCCTCATCTGCGCCGACTACGCGCGCTCCAAACGCTTCTACACCGAGGTGCTGGGCCTGCGCGTCGTGGCCGAGCACTACCGCGCGGCGCGCCAGTCGTACAAGCTGGACCTGGCGCTGCCCGATGGCAGCCAGATCGAGCTGTTCAGCTTCCCGGCCCCGCCGCCGCGCCCTTCGCGGCCGGAAGCCCAGGGGCTGCGCCACCTGTCGTTCGCGGTGCCCGATGTGGCGCGCTGCAAAGCGGAACTCGAAGCGCAGGGCGTGGCCGTCGAGGACATCCGCACCGACGCGTACACGGGCCGGCGCTTCACCTTCTTCGCCGACCCCGACGGGCTGCCGCTGGAGCTCTACGAAGACGCCGCCTGACCGCGCAGCTTCTGCACCAGCGTAACGGCAGCCAGCACCACGGCGCCGGCCACGATGCCGACGCCCGCGTTCGCGAGTGCCGGCGTGATGGCCTCCCAGAACGGTCCGCCCGGCCAGATCGCCGTGGCGTGCGCCATCTCCTCGATGCCGTGGTGCAGCACCGCCACGCCGTGCGTGAGGATGCCGCCGCCGACCAGGAACATGGCAGCCGTGCCGACCACCGACAAGCCCTTCATGAGCCAGGGCGCCGCCGCCAGGATGGCGCGGCCCAGCGCGGCGCGCGCGCCGCCGAGGCGGCTCAGGTGCAGCCCCGCGTCGTCGAGCCGGACGATGCCGGCGACCAGGCCGTAGACCCCGATGGTCATGGCCACGGCGATGCCGACCAGCACCACCAGCTGGGTCAGGAACGGGCTCTGCTGCACCGTGCCCAGCGTGATCGCGATGATCTCGGCCGACAGGATGAAGTCGGTGCGCACGGCGCCCTTGATCTTGTCCTTCTCCAGCACCACGAGGTCGACCGTCGGGTCGGCCACGGCCTGCTTGTGCTGGACCGCGTGCGCCGCGTCGTCTTCCGGGCGGTGCAGGAACTTGTGGGCCAGCTTCTCGAAGCCCTCGTAGCACAGAAAGGCACCGCCCAGCATCAGGAGCGGCGTGACGGCCCAGGGCGCGAACGCGCTGATGGCCAGCGCCGCCGGCACCAGGATGGCCTTGTTGAGCATGGAGCCCTTGGCCACGGCCCAGACCACGGGCAGTTCGCGGTCGGCCTGAACGCCCGTGACCTGCTGGGCGTTGAGCGCGAGGTCGTCGCCCAGCACGCCGGCCGTCTTCTTGGCCGCGACCTTGCTCAGGACCGAGACGTCGTCAAGGATGGAGGCGATGTCGTCGAGCAGTGCGAGCAGGCTGGAGGCCATGGGGTCGTAGCGGAGTGGATGACCGGGCCATTGTGCGCGACCCGGCGACGGGCGCGCGACAGCGCGGACCGCGTCAGTCGGTCGGTTCCAGCAGCGGGCGCAGCAGCGCCGCGGCCTCGTCCTGCACGCGTCGGCGTCGGTCCGAGCTGCTGCCGGGCTTTTCCCAATCGGGCCGGCTGCGCGCGGGCTGCACGGCCTGCACCACGCGGCGCAACGGGGCATCCAACGCAGCGTCGGACGCGGTGCCCTGCTCCAGCTGGGCCAGTGCCGCGTGGCCGCGCCGGTCGAGCTGGCGCGCCAGGCCCACGAGCTGCAGCGCGACGAGAAACAACAGGGCGTTGTCCAGCGTGAGCTCGCGCACGCCGCTGAGCTGGTTCAGCAGCTTGCCGCCGATCTGGCGCCAGCCCTGCGAGACGATGCTGCCCAGCGCGCCGCCCAGCGCAGCACCGGCGCCCAGCGAGAGCCCGCCCACGGCCAGGTCGGCGATCACGCCGACCGAAGCACCCACCGCCGCGCCCATGCCCAGCCGGCGGCCGGCCTGGCGCAGGGCCTCGGGGTGGAACAGGTCGTTGTCCCAGCGGCCGTCCTGCCAGGGCAGCGCGGCGAGCCGTGCGTCGTCCTCGGCAAAGCCCTGGATCTCCAGCAACTGGTCGGCGCAGCCGCGCATGAGCACGCGCGCCAGCTGCTGGAAGTCCTGCTCGGCGCGTGCCCGCGCGGCCGGCTCGGCGTAGACCACCTCGCCGATGCCGCGGCGCAGCGCCGCCAGCCGCAGCAGCACGTCGGCAATCGCCCGACTGGCCGCATCGCGCCGGCCACTGGCTTCCTGCTGCAGGTGCTGGCCGACCTGCTGCAGACGCGCGCGCTGGCCGGGCAACAGCGTGGCCAGGTCCTGGTAGAGGTGCTGCTCGGCGCCGACGAAGGGCGCCACGGCGTCGAAGCGCACCTGGGCGTGCAGGCCACTGCCGGCCAGCACGGCCTGCCAGTCGGCCAGGCGGCTGGCGGGGTCGCGCACGAAGTTGAGCACGGGCATGACCGGGCGCGCGCAGGAGTTCAGGATCTCGATCTCGGCCCGGTGCTTGGGCAGCACGGGCTCGCGGCTGTCGATGACGTAGAAGGCCGCATCCACCTCCAGCATCTTGCGCAGCACCTTGGCCTCCTGCTCGAAGCTGCCGCGTGCCTCCGGCCCTTGCAGAAAGGCGCGCACGCGGGCGGGGCGGTTCATGCCGGCGTCGGCACCGGCGCCCTGCAGGAAGTCCCACAGCGCGACGGAGTCTTCCAGGCCCGGCGTGTCGAAGAAGCGCAGCGCGGGACGGCCGGCGATGCGCAGCTCCACCACCTCCACATGGCGCGTGGTACCCGGGCGGTCGGACACCTCGCCGAAGCGGCGCTTGCGCGTGAGCGTGCGCAGCAGCGAGGTCTTGCCCGCATTGGTGTGGCCGACCACGGCGATGGCCAGGGCGTCGTCAGGAGTCTGGGCGCCGGGGATGGGCGGCTTCATGGCGCCTCCAGCCAGGCCAGCGCGGCCTCGGGTTCGGTCAGTACCGTGAGCTGCACCAGATCGCTGCGCTGCAGCCAGTCGCGCCAGCGTGCCGCGTCGGACTCCTGCCGCGCACCGCCCAGCAGCACCGCGCAGGCAGCACTGCGGCCGCAGGCCTCGCGCAGGAAACGCTCGGTGCCGCGGTCGGGGCTGGACGCCGCGTGGCAGGCCACGAGCAGGCGGTGCGCCGGCGCGGCGGCCAGGCGCTGCAGCAGGTCGGCGCGCTCGCGCTGGCTGCCTTCCATGCGCTGCACCTGTACTGCCGCGGGCGGAGTGAACGGCGGCCAGGGCGACTCGGGCGGCAACTCGAAGCCCAGCAGCAGCCGCGTGCCGGCATCGGCCACCAGCGCAGCGGGCGCGGCGGCCGATGCGGCGCCGGGCTGCTCGGCATCCACCACCAGCACCGGCTCCATGGCCTCGAAGCGCGACAGCAGCGCGCGCACGCCGGGGTCGGCCAGGTCCAGCGCCAGCCGGCCCTGGCCGCGTCGCCAGGCGGCCCAGCACAGCAGCGCGCAGGCCAGGCGCACAGCCAGGCCGTAAACGGCCACACAGCCCAGCAGCCACCAGGCCCAGGCGCGCTGCGCGTCGGCGCCGGCCAGCGCGGGCTGCAGCAGCGTGGCGGTATCCGGCATGGCAAAGCCCAGCCGCTGCGGCAGCCAGCCCGTGGCCTGCACGAAGTGCACGAAGAAGTCCGGCGTCAGCAGCGTGGTCTCCCAGGTCAGCCGGTAGGCCCGCAACGACAGTCCCAGCGCCAGCGCGGCCAGCAGCAGCACGAAGGCCAGCGTCCAGATGGCATGGCTGATGCCGCCGAAGGCCCAGGGCGCCAGCCGCGCGCGGGCCAGCACGTCGGTGGTGGCGCGCGCCAGCTGCACGGCATGCGGGCCACGGTCCAGCGGCAGCCGGGCCGTGAGCTGCAGCGCCCAGCGGCCCAGGGCGCCGCCGGCCCCCGAGCCCCAGGGCAGCAGCAGGCTGGCCAGCCACAGCAGCAGCGTCAGCGCGTGCAGGCCCAGCACGGACACGAAGGCGGCGACCACGTTGATCTCGCGCGCATCGCCGAGCACCCCGCGCGCCAGCGCCCAGGCGCTGCCGACGACACCGAGCACCAGCAGCAGCAGCACCGCACCGCCCAGCTGGCGCCAGCGCCGCCATTCGCGCTGCAGGCCCAGGCGCTCGCCGAGCAGCCAGGCGCGCTCCAGCACACGGCCGGCGCCGTCTGGCCGGGCGCTGAAGGCCTGGCGCATGGCCTGGCCATCTTCGAGCCGGCCTTCCTCCTCGATCAGTTGCACGGCGCGCCAGATGGCAGCCTGGGCCAGTGGGCTGCGTCCGGGGTCGGAAGGAAGCGGGGACATCGGGCGGGACAACGGGGCGCGTGACAATCGGACGCGCAGCATGCCACAGGGGCAGGAACCAGCAGGAACACGATGGCCAAGGACTTCAGCCGCATGGAACACAGCAACCGCTCGGGCAATCCGGCCCTGGACGCGGTGTCCGATCCGGCGCGGCGGCGCTGGCTGCAGGGCGGCCTGGGTGCGGCGACGGCCGCGTTGCTGGCACCGCTGGCGGGCTGCGCCGCTGCAGCCAGTGGCATCGGCGGGACCCACGGGCGCATCGGCTTCGAAGGCATCCCGGCTTCGGCCGCCGACCGCGTGGTGGTGCCGCGCGGCTACGTCGCCCAGGTCCTGGCGCCCTGGGGCGAGCCCGTGGGCGTGGCCGGCGCCATGCCGGCCTTCCGCGATGACCTGTCGAACAGCGCCGAGGAGCAGGCGCTGCAGCTGGGCATGCACCACGACGGCATGGGCCACTTCGCGCTGGACGGCGGGCAGCGCGGCCTCCTGGTCATCAACCACGAGTACACCGACGACGGCATGCTGCACCCGGGCGGCATGGTGCCCTGGACCGCCGAGAAGGTGCGCAAGTCGCAGGCCGCGCACGGGCTGTCGGTGGTCGAGGTCGCGCTCAGCGACGGCCGCTGGCAGCTGCAGCGGCCCAGCCGCTTCGCGCGCCGCATCACGGCCAGCACGCCCTGCACGGTGGCGGGCCCGGCGGCCGGCCACGCCTTGCTGCGCACGGCCGACGATCCGGCCGGCCGCACCGTGCGCGGCACCCTCAACAACTGCGCCGGCAGCACCACGCCCTGGGGCACCTACCTCGCGGGCGAGGAGAACTTCCGCTTCTACTTCGCGGGCGGCCGCGACCGCGACGCCGACCAGCGGCGCTGGGGCATGACGGAGCAGGCCTTCTTCCGCTGGCCCGAGCACGACGCGCGCTTCGATGCGCGCCAGCATCCCAACGAGTTCCACCGCTTCGGCTGGATTCTGGAAGTCGACCCGATGGACCCGAACGCCGCGCCCGTCAAACGCACGGCCCTGGGCCGGGGGGCGCACGAGGGCGCCTGGGTGGCCACGACCGAGGACGGCCGCGCCGTGGTCTACTCTGGCGAGGACGCGCGCTTCGAGTACCTCTACAAGTTCGTGAGCCGGGACCGCATCGCGCCCGCCTCCGCCGGCCAGAGCGCGGCACAGGCCAACCGTGCGCTGCTGGACCACGGCACGCTGTACGCCGCCCGCTTCGACGCGGACGGCACCGGCCGCTGGCTGCCGCTGGTGCATGGCGAGGGCCCGCTCACGGACGCGGCCGGCTTCGCCGACCAGGGCGCGGTACTGGTCAGGACGCGACAGGCGGCCGACCTGCTGGGCGCCACGCGCATGGACCGGCCCGAGTGGCTGGCCATCGACCAGGCGCGCCGCACGGTCTATTGCACGCTGACCAACAACAGCGCGCGGGGTGCGCCGGGCCAGCCGGGCGTGGACGCAGCCAACCCCCGCGCCAACAACGTGATGGGCCAGGTCATCCGCTGGCAGGAGGAGGGCGATTTCGACAGCGAACGCATGCGTTGGGATCACCTGCTGCTGGCCGGCGACCCGGCCAACACGCGGCCCGATGCGCGCGGCAACATCCGCGGCGACTTGTTCGCCTGCCCCGACGGCCTGCTGCTGGATGCGCGCGGCCTGCTCTGGATCCAGACCGACGCGGCGGCCGGCGAGATGCGCCGCGGCGAGATGCAGGCGATGGGCAACAACCAGATGCTGGCCTGCGACCCGGCCACGGGCGAGGTGCGGCGCTTTCTGACCGGCCCGGTGCACTGCGAGATCACGGGTGCCACGATGGCGCCGGACGGCCGCACGCTGTTCGTGAACATCCAGCACCCGGGCGAGCCGCCCTCGGACCGCAGCGTGCCGGACGAGGTCACCAAGTATTCGACCTGGCCGGAAGGTGGCCGGCCGCGCTCGGCCGTGCTCGCGATCCGCCGCGAGGATGGCGGGCTGGTCGGAACCTAGACGCTCAGTCGACGGCGCGCTTGAGCCGCATCTCTTCGATGCGGATGTCGCCGAACGGCGTGGTGCGCGCGGTGTTCAGTTCGCGCTTGAAGCCGGCGAGGTCGAAGAAGCGCAGTGCGCGCTCGTTGCGCAGCGGGATCCAGACCGTCACGCTGGTGCAGCCTTCGTCGTCCAGGCCTTCGCGCGCAGCGTCCCACAGGGCCAGGCCCGCGCCCTTGCCCCAGTGCTCGGGCAGCACGTGGATGGCCCAGACCTCGCCCACGGTGGGCTTGGTGCCCTTGTCGCGCGAACGGTCGAAGGCGACGAAGCCCACCACCTTGCCGTCGGCCCGGGCCAGGTAGACCTGCGGGTCGCCGAACTCGATCGCCTCGCGCCATTGCTGCAGGCGTTTGGCCACGGGCTGCGCGTTCAGCAGTTCCTCCGGCACGATGCCGGCATAGGCGGCCAACGTGGCAGCGGCGTGGACATCGACGATGGCTTGGGCGTCGCGCTTCTCGGCGGGACGGACTTCGTAGAACGACATGTGGGTGCGAGAGACTGAAAAAGCCCTCCATTGTCGCCGCAAGCCGCGCCCTACACTCGCCGCCCATGTCTGGCACCTTCACCGTGCGGCTGCAGCGGCCCGGCGCGGACCCCTTGCAATTCGAGGCACCGGCCGACCTGCCTGTGCTGCTGGCGGCCGAGCGCGCCGGCCTGACCATGGAGAGCTCCTGCCGCAACGGCACCTGCCGCAGCTGCATCTGCTTCATGGACGCCGGCAGCGTGGCCTACCGCATCGCCTGGCCGGGCCTGTCGCTGGACGAGAAGCGCGAGGGCTGGATCCTGCCCTGCGTGGCCTACGCCACGGCCGACCTGCAGCTGTCACTGCCCCTGTAGGACACACTGCTAAACTCTGGCGCCTTTTCAGCCTCCGTTCGCCATGGACTATCCCGGCAACCTGATCGTCGTCGCAGCCCCGAGTGGGGCCGGCAAGTCCAGCCTGGTCAAGGCACTCCTGGAAATCGACGCGCAGATCCAGCCCTCGGTCTCGCACACCACGCGGGCGCCACGCGGCCAGGAAAAGCATGGCCGCGAATACTTCTTCGTGCCCGACGCCGATTTCGACGCCATGGTGGCCGCCAACGGCTTCGTCGAGTGGGCCAATGTGCACGGGCGGCGCTACGGCACCTCCAAGAAGGCCATCGAGGACCGCATCGCCCAGGGCGCCGACGTGATCCTGGAGATCGACTTCCAGGGCGCCATGCAGATCAAGAAGACCTTCGCCAATGCGGTGCTGGTCTTCATCCTGCCGCCGAGCTGGGAAGAGTTGCGCTCGCGCCTGGAGCGCCGTGGCGAAGATGCACCGGAGGTGATCGAGCTGCGGCTCAAGAACGCCGCCGTGGAGATGGCCCAGGCCGAAAACTTCGACTTCGTTATAATCAACGAGTTGTTCGACCGGGCCGTTTTCGACTTGAAAACCATCGTGCACGCCCAGCGACTCAAATACCTGGCGCAGGTGCGCGCCAGGGCCGACACCTTCAAATCCCTGCACATCCTCTGAGAGGACTGGAGTCCACCATGGCCCGCATCACCGTCGAAGACTGCCTCGAGCAGATCCCCAACCGCTTTCAGCTGGTGCTGGCCGCGACCTACCGCGCCCGCATGCTGAGCCAGGGCCATGCCCCGAAGATCGAGAGCAAGAACAAGCCCGGCGTGACGGCCCTGCGCGAAATCGCAGCCGGCAAGGTCGGCCTGGAAATGCTCAAGAAGGTGCCGAGCTGAGCGGCATCCGCCTGCGCTGAAAGGCAGCAAAAAGGCACCGCGTGGCGGTGCCTTTTTGTTTGTCGGCCTGCTCTCGCGGGCCTGCACGCTACAGTAAGCGCATGAATGCCGCGTTGCCCACCACTGCAGACAGGACACCGCCGCCGGCTCTTGCGCCCGCCACCCCCGCCGCGGCGAACGCCGCCGCGGCCAGCTTTGCCGCCCTGACCGCCAGCCTGGACTACCTGGATGCCCAGGGCGTCGAGCAGGTGCGCCAGGCCTACCGCTTCGCCGACGAGGCCCATCTGGGTCAGCTGCGTTCCAGCGGCGAGCCCTACATCACGCACCCGATCGCCGTGGCCACGCAATGCGCGGCCTGGAAGCTCGACGCCCAGGCACTGATGGCCGCGCTGCTGCACGATGCCATGGAAGACTGCGGCGTGACCAAACCCGAGCTCATCGAGCGCTTCGGCGCGCCGGTGGCCGAGCTCGTGGACGGGCTGACCAAGCTGGACAAGCTGCAGTTCAACACCCGCGAGGAGAACCAGGCCGAGTCTTTCCGCAAGATGCTGCTGGCCATGGCGCGCGACGTGCGCGTGATCCTGATCAAGCTGGCCGACCGCACCCACAACATGCGCACCATGGGCGACATGCCGCGCAGCAAGTGGGCCCGCATCTCCAAGGAAACGCTGGACATCTACGCGCCCATCGCCCACCGGCTGGGCCTGAACGTGACCTACCGCGAGCTGCAGGAGCTCGCGTTCCAGCACCTGATGCCCTGGCGCCACAGCGTGCTGGCCAAGGCCGTGGCCAAGGCGCGCAGCCGGCGCCGCGACCTGGTGCAGAAGGTGCAGCAGGAGCTCGAGACGGCCTTCGCCAATGTCGGCATGAAGGTGCGCATCGCGGGCCGCGAGAAGACGCTCTACTCCATCTTTCGCAAGATGGACGACAAGCATCTGTCGTTCGCCCAGGTCAACGACATCTACGGCTTTCGCGTGATCGTGCCCGGCGTGACCGACTGCTACACCGCGCTCGGTGTGCTGCACCAGCTGTACAAGCCGGTGCCGGGCCGCTTCAAGGACCACATCGCGATCGCCAAGGCCAACGGCTACCAGTCCCTGCACACCACGCTGGTCGGGCCATCCAACATCAACATCGAGTTCCAGATGCGCACGGACGCCATGCACGTGGTGGCCGAATCGGGGGTTGCGGCGCACTGGCTCTACAAGGCCAACCATCCAGGCAGCACCACCACCGACCGCATGGGCACGCAGTGGCTGCAGTCGCTGCTGGACATCCAGCAGGAAACGCGCGACGCCTCCGAGTTCTGGGACCACGTCAAGGTCGACCTGTTTCCCGACGCCGTCTACGTGTTCACGCCCAAGGGCCAGATCATGGCGCTGCCACGTGGCGCCACCGTGGTCGACTTCGCCTACGCGATCCACAGCAACGTGGGAGACCGCACGGTGGCCGCCCGCATCAACGGCGACCAGGCGCCGCTGCGCACCGAACTGCACAACGGCGACGTGATCGAGGTCATCACCGCGCCGATCTCGGCGCCCAACCCGGCCTGGCTGGGCTTCGTGCGCACGGGCCGGGCGCGCTCCAAGATCCGCCACCACCTCAAGAGCCGGGCCATCACCGAGTCGGAGGACCTGGGCGAAAAACTGCTGACCCAGGCCGTGCGCGCCGAGGGCATCGAAGCCCTGCCCGACCACGACGCCGACGGCCAGCCGATCTGGGACAAGCTGTTGCGCTTCTCGGGCAACCGCACGCGCGCCGAGCTCATGACCGACATCGGCCTGGGCAAGCGCATCGCCAGCATCGTCGCCAAGCGGCTCAAGGTGCTCATGACCGAGGGCGGCAGCGTGAAGACCGACCCGCTGCTCATGACGCGCGAGCGCTACACGGCGCACGAAACCGTGTCGCAGGGCGGCGTGCTGATCGACGGCAGCGAGAACGCCTCGGTGCAGTTCGCACGCTGCTGCAGGCCGGTGCCGGGCGACGAAATCGTCGGCTACCTGGGGCGCGGCGAGGGCCTGTTCGTGCACACGGCCGACTGCGCCACGGCCAAGCGCCTGCAGTACAAGGACAGCGAGCGCTTCATCGCCGTGGCCTGGTCCGACGAGCCCGTGCGCACCTTCGAGACCGGCATCGTCGTGACCGTCAACAACGGCAAGGGCGTGCTGGCGCGCGTGGCGGCGGCACTGGCCTCCTCCGAGGTCGACATCACGCACATGGACATGGGCCAGGAGGAGGCGCAGGACGCCTCGGACCTGCGCTTCGTGGTGGCCGTGCGCGATCGCACGCACCTGGAAACGGCGTTGCGCAACCTGAAGCGCATGCCGGCGGTGCTGCGTGCCGTGCGCGCCGCACCCGCTCCTTATCAGGCCGCGGCTGGCGCCGGATAACGCACCTCCAGCACCTCCAGGTCGCGCACACCTGCGGGCGTGGGCAGGCGGACCTCGTCACCCACGCGCGCGCGTAGCAGGGCCCGCGCGATCGGCGCGATCCAGCTGACCTCGCCGGCCGCGCTGTTGGCCTCGTCGATGCCGCGGATGGTGATGGTCTGCTCCTCGCCCTGCGCGTCGGCATAGGTCACGGTGGCGCCGAAGAACACCTGGTCGCTGCCATGGTGCACGCTGGGGTCGGTGACCTCGGCGATCTCCAGACGGCGCGTCAGGAAGCGGATGCGGCGGTCGATCTCGCGCAGCCGCTTCTTGCCGTAGAGGTAGTCGCCATTCTCGGAGCGGTCGCCGTTGCTGGCGGCCCAGTGCACGACCTCGACCACCTTGGGGCGCTCGTTGTCGATCAGGTCCAGCAACTCGTTGCGCAGGCGGGCGTAGCCCTGCGGCGTGATGTAGTTCTTGCCGCCGGCTGGCAGCGCAGGCAGGGCCAGCTCGTCCTCGTCGTCGCTGTCGCTTTCCTTGGTGAAGGCTTTGCTCATGGGGCCTAGTGTCCGGCAAAAGCGGCAGCGGGCCGCCGACCGCACTACAGCCGCGGCAGGTCGCGCAGCGTGCGCCCGGGCAGCGAAGGATCGACCTCGATCCGCTCCGTTCCATCGGCCTGGACATGGACCTTGACCAGTTGCGGCGTCGCACCAGCGCCGCGGCCCGGGAACAGAGGGACAACGGGCTCCGCCTCGAGCAGCTTGTCCACCACCTCGAGCGTGTCGACCACACTCTCGCCTGACAGCGGGCGCGGCGCTGCGCCCGCCGCCAGGCCGACCTCGCTGCCGTCCGCCAGGTACCAGCGCACGCGCCGCACCTCGCCGCGCGCGTCCAGCTCGACCCCGGTCACTACATGGGCCGGGCCTTCACGCACCTGGATGTTCATGGCGCGCACTGTGGCGGCGTTGCACATGCACGGGCCGGCCGGGATGGCCAGGCAGGCGCGTGGGCACGTCGCCCTCGTCCGGCGGCTCCTGCACGGGCGTGCCGGGTTCCGGGCTCACGGGATCTTCGTCGTCGAACGGACCGACCGGCGGCGGCACGGGCGGAACCGGGTGCGGCGTTGGCACGGAGGCCAGGCGCCGGGACCGGAGCGAAGGGGAAAGGGTGTCGAGCATGCGTCTCCCAATCAAAGGAACCCGCATCTTCGGGGGATCGGCGGCCAAGCCGCATCGTCGGATGGCGCGTGCCGCTGTAGTCGATGACCGACAGGGCGGCCCCAAAGAAAATGGGCCGGTCCTTTTGCAAGGACCGGCCCATCCATTTGGTGCGGCTGGCAGGAATCGAACCCACGACCCCTTGGTTCGTAGCCAAGTACTCTATCCAGCTGAGCTACAGCCGCGAAGCCTTAGAGTATATACCGAATTTCTGCGACTCTGAAAAGATTTGGAACCCGGAAAAGAAAATGGGCCGGTCCCTTGTGAGGACCGACCCATTCGGTTTGGTGCGGCTGGCAGGAATCGAACCCACGACCCCTTGGTTCGTAGCCAAGTACTCTATCCAGCTGAGCTACAGCCGCGAAGCCATAAAGTATAGCGCAGTTTTCAATGCGCGCCAGAAACGACGACAGGAATTTCGGTCGCCGGCGGCGTGTTGCGGCTGCGCCCGCAGCGCACGATGCCGTCGATCATGACCATGCCGATGCCTGGCACGTCCCCGAGCTGCACGCTTTCGAGCAGCGTGCGGCCGGCCGTGTGCTGGGCCCGGTCCATGAACACGAAGTCCGCCGCACGGCCGACTTCGATGAGCCCGCAATTCAGCTTGCGGATCTTCGCGGTGTTGCCAGTCGCGAAGCAGAACACCAGTTCGGCCGGGATGTTGGCCAAGCTGGACAGCATGGCCACCATGCGCAGGATGCCCAGCGGCTGCACGCCCGAGCCGGCCGGCCCGTCCGTGCCCAGGATCACACGGTGGGGGCACTTGAGCTGCAGCGCCATCTGCGCCGCAGCGATAGCCACTTTCTCGTTGCCGTTGTGCACGATCTCGATCGCGCGGCTGGACTTCTCGCAGAGTTCGCAGACATGGGCCTCGGACAGCGACGTGTGGCCGCCGTTGATGTGGCCGATCACGTCGGCGTCGGCTTCGAGCACCACGTCCTTGTCGATGAGCCCCGAGCCCGGGATCGAGGGGCCGCCCGTGTGGATGGTGCTCTGGATGCCGGCCGCGCGCGCCCACTTGACCATGGTCGCCGCCTCGGTGCCGCCCTTGACCGAGCCCAGGCCGATCTCGCCGAGCAGGCCCACACCGGCCGCGGCCAGCTCCTTGAAATCGCTCTCGACCATGCCCTTCTCGATCACGGGCGCGCCGGCCAGCACCTTCACGCCGCCGGGGCGGAAGTTGTCGAAGGCGCGCTGCGCCGTGATGGCCAGGGCCTTCAGGCCCACGATGTCCTTGGGCCGGCCCGGCAGGTGCACCTCGCCGGCCGAAATCATGGTGGTCACGCCGCCGTTGAGCGTGGACTCGATCCAGCCCAGCTGGTTCTGGCGCGGCGTCCAATCGCCGAACACCGGGTGCACATGGCTGTCGATGAGGCCGGGCGCAACGCAGGTCTGCTTCGCGTCGATGACCGTGGTGGCGCCCTCGACATCGCAGTCCTTGAGTTTGCCGAGAGCCGTGATCAGGCCGTCGTGGACGACGATGGTGTCGGCTTCGAGGATGGGCTGGTCGATGTCGCCAGACAGCATCAGTCCGATGTTGCGGATGACGACTTTGCCGGAGGCGGCGGTGGCGGCGGCTTCTGCCATGAGGGGGTTTCTCCGTGGGGGCTGGGGGATTCGTTGTTCGGCGCGGGCTCGCGCATCACGGTGCGCAGCACGGCATCGACGACAAAGGCCTCCCAGCGCGCGGACGCCGCCGGATCGTCGATGGGCTGGCCCAGGAATTCGGACAGCGTGAAGCGGTTGGACTGCGGGAAGTAGCCGAGCGCGGCGATCATCATGTAGACGTCGTGCACCGCCACGTCGTCGCGGAACACGCCCTGCGCGCTGCCCGCAGCCAGCAGCAGCTGCAGCACCGAGATGGCGGGCGAGGAATACTGCCGGGCCGACTGCATCTTGGCGATGTGGCGCCCCTGCAGCAGGTTCTCGTTGTTGAGCAGCGTGACGAACTCGGGATGCTTGCGGTAGTAGCCGCAGACGAAGCGCACCACGGTCTCGAGCGATTCCACGGGCCGGTGCTCGTCCAGCGCCAGCGCCTCCTCGGCCTCGTTCATGCGCCGGTAGATGTCCTCGATGACCGCGATGTACAGACCTTCCTTGCTACCGAAGTAGTAGTAGATCATGCGGTCATAGGACTTGGCGGCCTTGGAGATCTGGCCCACGCGCCCGCCGGCAAAGCCGTGCTTGGCGAAGACGCGCGTGGCCGCGCGCAACAGGTTGGCGCGCGAGGTGATGACCGCCTGTTCCCGCACCCCCGGCTTGCGCTGGCCGTCGACAGTCTTCGCGGGCCGGGCCATGTGCGCAGCGCCGGTCTTATTGCTCGACGAAGGCGCGTTCGACGACGAAGTCGCCCGGCGTCGTGGTGTTGCCTTCCTTGAAACCGCGGTGCTCCAGCATGGCCTTGAGGTCGCGCAGCATGGCCGGACTGCCGCACAGCATCACGCGGTCTTCCGCCGCGTTGATCTGCGGCAGGCCGAGGTCGCCGCACATCTTGCCGTTCTCGATGAGGTCGGTGATGCGGCCCATGTTGCGGTAGGACTCGCGCGTGACGGTCGGGTAGTAGCGCAGCTTGCTGCTGACCAGTTCGCCCAGCACCTCGTGCGCGGGCAGGTGCTCGGTCAGCATGTCGTGGTAGGCCAGCTCGTCGACCTGGCGCACGCCGTGCACCACGATGACCTGCTCGTAGCGGTCATAGGTGTCCGGATCGCGCACGATGCTCAGGAAGGGTGCGAGGCCGGTGCCCGTGCCGAACAGGTACAGGCGCTTGCCCGGCAGCAGGTAGTCGGTCACCAGCGTGCCGGTGGGCTTGCGGCCCACGATCACCGAATCGCCGACCTGGATGTGTTGCAGCTTGGAGGTCAGCGGGCCGTCCGGCACCTTGATCGACAGGAACTCCAGATGGTCTTCGTAGTTGGCGCTGGCGATGCTGTAAGCGCGCAGCAGCGGTTTGCCGTTGTCGCCGCGCAGGCCGATCATCGTGAAGTGCCCGTTCGAAAAGCGCAACGACGGATCACGCGTCGTGGTGAAGCTGAACAAGCGGTCGGTCCAGTGGTGGACGGAGAGGACCTTCTCTTCGTTGAATGCGCTCATGACGTTCGGACGGTTGGATGCAAAAGTGAAACGGCTGATTTTTTCACATGCCGCTGCGGCCGCTGGTGTCTCCGGCATGCGAACGGCATGGCTATTGCCTGTCCGGATGCTTGCGGCGGGGTGCAATTCTGAGTAGCATCTGCCGCACTCACGTTAAGTGAATACTACATGAAACGCTGAATTGCGGCAAGGCGCAGCAGCGCAAACGGAGCCCCACGATGTTGAACGAGCACACCAAGACCGATGGCCTTCCCGAGATGCCGGAGGTCGTGCTGCCCCAGGGCCTGGAGCGCGCCAAGCCGCGCAACGAGCGCATGGCCGGCGACAAGGTCGAGTGCAACGCCTGCCCCGTGCTGTGCCAGATCGGCCGCGGCCGCACAGGCGCCTGCGACCGCTACGCCAACGCCGACGGCGTGTTGGTGCGCGTGGATCCGGTGGTGCTGCTGCAAAGAACAGTGGATGCAGAGCAGCCGCTGGTGCCCTTCACGGCTCGTGCCGCCGACGACGCCGCGCCGTTGACGCCTGCCCCCCAGGTCTTCGTGACCGGCATCGGCGCCTCCACCACCTACCCCGACTACAAGCCCGCACCCTTCATCGTCGCCTCCGAGGCCGATGGCGTGGACATGGTCACGGTGGTCACGGAAGGCATCTTCAGCTATTGCAGCTTGAAGCTGAAGATCGACACCGACCGCTGGCTCGGCCCCGAGCAGGCCAATGTGCGCTGCAAGGGCGAGGTGATCGGCCACGTGACCACGGCCGAGTACGGCTCGCAGATGCTGTCGCTGGGGGGCGTGCACCACCTCACAGGTGGCAGCAAGAAGGAAGGCCGCGTCACGCTGGACGCGATGCAGCTGTTGGGCAACAAACAGACGGTGGATCTCACGATCGATGGCGGCGCGCAACTCACGGTGCAGGCCGGCCAGGCGCCCATCGTCAACGGCGTGCGGGAGCAACGCATGCGCGTGGGCTGCGGCTCGGCCACGGTGGGCATCTTCGCGCGGCAGTTCTTCGGCATCTGCGACGAGGTCATCGTGGTGGACGACCACATCACCGGCGTGCTGACCGAACACCAGGCCGGCCGCTGCCTGGACATGCGCCCGGCCGGCATCAAGGTGCGGGGCCGCAAGTCCACGCCCGGACGCTACTTCCAGGTCGCCAATCCCGGCACGGGCTGGGGCGGCACCGACATCGCCGACCCGCTGTCCATCATCGAGGCGTGCGAAGCCGACACCGCTTGGCCCGGCCTGCGCCTGCTGATGGTCTCCACCACCGGCGAACACGCGGCCTGGTACGTGCTGGACGCACAACTGGTGCCACAGCCCCAGCCCATGCCCGACGAGGTCGTACGCGTGGTCGCCCGCATCGGCGAGAACTGCGAGCCCTCGCTGACCACCGTGTTGTTCCTGGGCGGCGCGGGCGGCAGCCTGCGCGCGGGCGTGAGCGAGAACCCGGTGCTGCTGACGCAGGCCATCAAGCAGTCCGTCGTCAACGTGACGCTGGGCGGCGCGCCGGGCTATGTCTGGCCCGGCGGCGGCATCACCGTCATGGTCGACGTGATGCGCATGCCCGACAACAGCTTCGGCACGGTGCCCACGCCGGCCATCGTCGCGCCGCTGGAATTCACGATGCGGCTGGCGGACTACCAGCGCCTGGGTGGTCACATGGAGCAGGTGCGCTCGCTGGCGGACACCCTGCGCCACGGTGCCTGGCACAACGACGGTGCGCCGCGCGCGCGCCGCATGCTGGCGCCCGCGGCCAGCAACGGCTGGCCCATCGGACAGGCGCCGCTGCTCGGCTGAGGGCCACCCGCCATGGGGCCGAGCCGCAGCACCTTGCCCAACGGCCGGGAGCATTTCCAGCACGGCCCCATCGACCTCGTCATCGCCGCCGAGGGCCATGTCCATGCGGTGCAGGCTGCGCACGACGCGGCCTGGCAACGCTTCGCCACGGTGCTGCCCGAACTCGTGGCCGAACTGCCACTGCTGCGCGCACCGATCGGCACCGACTGCCCCCTGCAAGGCCCCGTCGCGTGCCGCATGTGGCAGGCCTGCGCGCCCTACCGCAGCGGCTTCATCACGTCCATGGCCGCGGTGGCCGGCGCCGTGGCCCAGGAGATCCTCGCGCACTACACCGGTTCCGGCATCGCACGCGCCTGGGTCAACAACGGCGGCGACATCGCGATCCACTTGGCGCAGGGGCAGCAGGTGCGCGTGGGCCTGTGGGCCGACCTCGCCCGCTTCCGCCCGCGCGCGGCCCCCCACCCACTGCCGACCGACGCGCAGTTCACGGTCACAGCCGATCTGCCGGTACGCGGCGTGGCCACCAGCGGCTGGCGCGGCCGCAGTTTCTCGCTGGGCATCGCCGACAGCGTGACCGTGCTGGCGCACAGTGCGGCAGCCGCCGACGCCGCGGCCACCGTGATCGCCAACGCCGTGGACGTGTCCGATGCACGCATCACGCGCCGTCCGGCCGACGAGATCAAGGACGACAGCGACCTCGGCGCGCGCCTCGTCACGGTCGACGTGCCGCCCCTGCCCGCCGCGCTGGTCGACCAGGCGCTGCAGGCCGGTCTGGCGCGTGCCGAGGCTTTGCGCGCGCAAGGTCTGATCTGGCATGCTGCACTGGTTTGCCAGGACCGCTGGCGCAGCACCGACGCGACGGCCGGGCGGCCGTTGGTGCAGTAATTGCTTAATGAAAGTACCTAAACGCAAGCCCTGGCCCCGCACGCACAATGCCCACCTCTTCGCAACCTGAACCGCAGCCATGCCCGCAGAGATCCGCAAACTGATCGTTCAAGTCGACGAAACGCGCCTCGAAATGGGGCGTCCAGTCACACCACCGGTGCGCCGTGCACTGGCGATGGCGGTGATCACCAACCCTTTCGCCGGCCGGTACGAAGAGAACCTCGATGCGCTGGTCGCCATCGGCGAGGAACTCGGCGGCCTGCTCGGCGACAAGTGCGTGGCCGCGCTGGGCATCGCGCCCGGTGAGGCCGAAGGCTACGGCAAGGCCGCCATCGTCGGCGAGGCCGGCGAGCTGGAGCATGCGGCGGCGATCCTGCATCCCAAGCTCGGCGCGCCGCTGCGCCGCGCCGTCGAGAAAGGCGCCGCCCTCGTGCCATCGGCCAAGAAGGTCGGCGGCATGGGCTGCGCCATCGACGTGCCGCTGGGCCACAAGGATGCGGCCTTCGTGCGCAGCCACTTCGACGCGATCGAGGCACGCGTGCCCGATGCGCCGCGCGCGAACGAGATCGTCGTGGCCGTGTCGGTCACGGCCGGCGGCCGGCCGCTGCCGCGCGTCGGCGGCCTGCAGGTGTCAGAGGTCCAAGGCCAGGACGGCCTGCGCTGAGGCGCGCGCCGTCCCGCCCAGAATGTTTCCACCGTTCCCAAGGAGCCACTCCATGAAATCCATGCGCCACGTGTTCAGCGCCGCCTCGGTCCTCGCGCTGTCCGCGCTCGTTCCGGCACACGCCCAGGGCGTGATCAAGATCGGCGAGATCAACAGCTACAAGGCCCAGCCCGCCTTCCTGGAGCCCTACAAGAAGGGCATGGACCTGGCCGTCGAGGAGATCAACGCCAAGGGCGGCATCAATGGCCGCAAGCTCGAGCTCATCACGCGCGACGACAACGGCAGCCCGGGCGATACCGTGCGCATGGCCGAGGAACTGGTCTCGCGCGAGAAGGTCGACCTGCTGGCCGGCGCCTTCCTGTCGAACACCGGCATGGCGCTGGCGGACTTCGCCAAGCAGAAGAAGTTCTTCTACCTCGCCGGCGAACCGCTGACCGACAAGATGACCTGGCAGGGCGGCAACCAATACACCTTCCGGCTGCGCCCCGGCACCTACATGCAGGCGGCCATGCTGGTGCCCGAGGCCGTCAAGCTCAAGAAGAAGCGCTGGGCCATCGTCTACCCCAACTACGAATACGGCCAGTCGGCCACGGCCGCGTTCAAGAACCTGCTCAAGGCCGCGCAGCCCGATGTGGAGTTCGTCGCCGAGCAGGCCACGCCGCTGGGCAAGGTCGACGCCGGCAGCGTGGTGCAGGCCCTGGCCGACGCCAAGCCCGACGCGATCTTCAACGTGCTGTTCGGCGCCGACCTGACCCGCTTCGTGCGCGAGGGCAACACGCGCGGCCTGTTCAAGGACCGCGCCGTGATCAGCGTGCTGACCGGCGAGCCCGAGTACCTGGACCCGCTGCGCGACGAGGCACCCAACGGCTGGATCGTCACCGGCTACCCCTGGTACGGCATCCAGACGCCCGAGCACAAGGCCTTCTTCCTGGCCTACCACGGCAAGTACAAGGACTATCCGCGCCTGGGCTCGGTGGTGGGCTACAGCATGATCATGTCGGCCGCTGCGGGCATCACCAAGGCCAAGAGCACCGAGTCCGACAAGCTGGTCGCCGCGTTCAAGGGCCTGCAGGTGCCCAGCCCCTTCGGCAAGATCACCTACCGCGCCGAAGACCACCAATCCACCATGGGGGCGTTCGTCGGCAAGACCAAGAACGAGGGCGGCAAGGGCGTGATGGTGGACTACGTCTACCTGGACGGCGCCGATGCGCGCTTCCAGCCCTCGGCGGCCGACATCAAGAAGTCGCGCGCACCGGACTGATCCCCACCACTGCGTCGGGCGCCGGCAGCACGGCGCCCCTGCGCGATGCCGCCGCCTCGCCGCGGCGGCAGCTTCCAGGGCATTTCCCATGAGCTTCTCGGGACTGATCGTCCAACTCCTCAACGGGCTCGCTTCGGCGTCCTCGTTGTTCCTGGTCGCGGCCGGCTTGTCGCTGATCTTCGGTGTCACGCGCATCGTCAACTTCGCGCACGGCTCGTTCTTCATGGTGGGCATCTACACCGCCTACATGCTGGTCGACCGGTTCGGCGACGTGCTGGGCTTCTGGCCCGCGCTGGTGCTCGCAGCCGTGGCCGTGGGGGTGCTCGGCGCCATCGTCGAGGTGCTGCTGCTGCGGCGCATCTACAAGGCGCCCGAGCTGTTCCAGCTGCTGGCCACCTTCGCGCTGGTGCTGGTGATCAAGGACGCCGCGCTGTGGCTCTGGGGCCCCGACGAGCTGCTGGGCCCGCGCGCCCCGGGGCTGCGCGGCGCGGTCGAGATCCTGGGCCGGCAGTTCCCCGCCTACGACCTGTTCCTGATCGTCGTGGGCCCGGTGGTGCTGGGCCTGGTCTGGCTGCTGCTCACGCGCACGCGCTTCGGCACGCTGGTGCGCGCCGCCACGCAAGACCGCGAGATGGTCAGCGCACTCGGCGTGAACCAGGCATGGCTGTTCACGGCCGTGTTCGCGCTCGGCGCATTGCTGGCCGGCCTGGGCGGTGCACTGCAGCTGCCGCGCGAACCCGCCACGCTGGAGATGGACCTGCACACCATCGGCGCGGCCTTCGTGGTCGTGGTGGTGGGCGGCATGGGCTCGCTGCCGGGCGCCTACCTGGCCGCGCTGCTGGTGGCCGAGCTCAAGGCCGTCTGCATCTGGCTGGGCGTGGTGGACGTGCTGGGCATCAGCGTGTCTTTCTCCAAGCTCACGCTGATGGTCGATTTCCTGGTCATGGCCGCCGTGCTGGTCTGGCGCCCCTGGGGCCTGCTGGGACGGCCACAGGCGCCCAGCCGCTACGTGGGCATGCCCGAGGCGCCGCTGCGCAGGCCCGGCCAGGCCGCCATCGCCAGTGCCGCGGTGCTGGCACTGGCGCTGGCCGCGGTGCCGCTGCTGACGGAAGCCTCCTCGTACACCACGGTGCTGCTGATCGACCTGCTGATCGCCGCGCTGTTCGCCGCCAGCCTGCACTTCATCATGGGCCCTGCAGGCATGCATTCGTTCGGCCACGCGGCCTACTTCGGACTGGGCGCCTACGCGGCCGCGCTGCTCGTGCGCACCACCGGCATGCCGATGGAAGCGGCGCTGGTGCTGGCACCGCTGGCCGCCGGCATCGGCGCCATCGTCTTCGGCTGGTTCGCGGTTCGGCTGTCGGGCGTGTACCTGGCCATGCTCACGCTGGCCTTCGCGCAGATCACCTGGGCCATCACCTACCAGTGGGACAGCTTCACGGGCGGCAGCAACGGGCTCACCGGCGTGTGGCCCTCGGACACGTTCGCCGACAAGCGCATGTACTACTGGCTCACGCTGGTGCTCGTCGGCCTGGGCCTGTGGTGGCTGCGCCGCGTGCTGTTCTCGCCGTTCGGCTATGCGCTGCGCGCGGGCCGCGACTCCATGCTGCGGGCCGACGCCATCGGCATCGACGTCAAGCGCATGCAGTGGGCCGCCTTCGTCGTGGCCGGCACGGCGGGCGGCCTGGCCGGTGCGCAGTTCGCGTTCTCTAAGGGCAGCATCTCGCCCGAGTCGCTCAACGTGACCAAGTCCATCGACGGCCTGGTCATGGTGCTGCTGGGCGGCATCCAGACGCTGGCGGGGCCCGTGGTGGGCGCGGTCACCTTCACCTGGCTGCACGACACCGTGGCGCGCAACACCGACTACTGGCGTGCCGTGCTGGGCGGCACCATCTTGCTGCTGGTGCTGCTGTTCCCGCAGGGCATCGCCGGCTTCGCCAAACAGCTGTTCGACCGCAAGGCCAAAGCATGAGCGCGCCCCTTCTCCAGGTCCAGGGCCTGGGCAAATCCTTCGGCGGCGTGAAGGCCGTGGACGGCATCGACTTCACGTTGCAGGCCGGCGAGTTGCTGGCCCTGATCGGCCCGAACGGCGCCGGCAAGACCACCACCTTCAACATGGTCAACGGCCAGCTGCGTGCCGACCGCGGATCCATCCGGCTGGCCGGCGCAGAACTCGTGGGCCGCAAGCCGCGCGACATCTGGCGCCTGGGCGTGGGCCGCACCTTCCAGATCGCCGAGACCTTCGCCTCGCTGACCGTGGTGGAGAACGTGCAGATGGCGCTGCTCTCGCACGACGGCAAGCTGTTCGCCATGTGGCGCCGCGCCGCCGACCACCGGCGCGAGGCCGCGCTGGCGCTGCTGGAGCAGGTCGGCATGCGCGCCCAGGCCGACCGGCCGTGCAGCGAGCTGGCCTACGGCGACGTCAAGCGCGTGGAGCTGGCCATCGCCATGGCCAACGACCCCAAGCTGCTGCTGATGGACGAGCCGACCGCCGGCATGGCGCCCAAGGAGCGCAACGACCTGATGGCGCTGACCAAGCAGCTGGTGATCGAGCGCGGCATGGCCGTGCTGTTCACCGAACACAGCATGGACGTGGTGTTCGCCTATGCCGACCGCATGATCGTGCTGGCCCGTGGCCGGCTGATCGCCCAGGGCAAGCCGCTGGAGATCCGCGACCACCCCAAGGTGCAGGAGGTCTACTTCGGCAGCGGCAAGACCTTCGAGAAAGCCCACGCATGACGACGACCCTGCTCGAAACCAAGGCCCTGCGCGCCTGGTACGGCGCCGCCCAGATCCTGTACGACGTGGACCTGTCCGTGCGCCGCGGCGAGGTGGTGGCGCTGATGGGCCGCAACGGCGCCGGCAAGTCCACCACGCTCAAGGCCATCATGGGCATGCTGGCCAAGCGCGCGGGCGCCATCCGCTTTCTGGACCACGACATCTCGCGCACCGAGCCGCACCATGCATCGCGCCTGGGCCTGGGCTTCGTGCCGGAAGACCGGCGCGTGTTCACCGACCTCACGGTCATGGAGAACCTGGAGGTCGGCAAGCAGCCCGGGCGGCGCTGGGCCGACGGCACCGAGGCGCCGCTGTGGACGCCCGAGAAGCTGTTCAAGCTGTTCCCCAACCTCGGCGAGATGCCCAACCGCCCCGGCGGCCGCATGAGCGGCGGCGAGCAGCAGATGCTGACGGTGGCGCGCACGCTGATGGGCAACCCCTACCTGGTGCTGCTGGACGAGCCCTCCGAGGGCGTGGCGCCCGTCATCGTCGAGCAGATGGCGCAGATGATCCTGCAGCTCAAGCGCCAGGGCGTGTCCATCCTGCTGTCCGAGCAGAACATGCACTTCGCCGAACTCGTGAGCGACCGCGCCTACGTGCTGGAGAAGGGGCAGATCCGCTTCGAGGGCACGATGGCCGAACTGGCCGCCAACGAAGAAGTGCGCCGCGCCTACCTGAGCGTCTGATTTCCTCCACCACCGGGAGCTTTCCATGCAACGCAGAACCGTCCTCCACTCCGCCGCCGCGCTGGGTCTCGTCGCCCTGGCCCCGCCGCTGTTCGCCGCCGCAAAGCTGAAGCCGGGCGCCAGTGCCGCGCTGATCGTCGTCGACGTGCAGAACTGCTTCATCGACGGCGGGACGCTGCCGGTCAAGGGCGGAGCCGAGGTCGTGCCCGTCATCAACAAGCTCTCGCTGGCGTTCCAGAACATCGTCGTCACGCAGGACTGGCACACCCAGGGCCACGCCTCCTTCGCCAGCGCGCACGGCGGCAAGAAGCCCTTCGACAGCATCAAGCTGAACTACGGCGACCAGGTGCTGTGGCCCGACCACTGCGTGCAGGGCACGGAAGACGCGGCGCTGCACAAGGACCTCCAGCTGCCCACCACGCAGCTGATCATCCGCAAGGGCTTCAACAAGGGCGTGGACAGCTACTCCGCGTTCCAGGAGGCCGACCGCAAAACCGTGACGGGCCTGGCCGGCTACCTGAAGGCGCGCGGCATCAAGACCGTCTACATCACCGGCCTGGCGACCGACTTCTGCGTGGCCTGGACCGCGCTGGACGCGCGTGCCGCCGGCTTCGAGGCCTATGTGATCGAGGACGCCACGCGCGCCATCGACCTCAACGGCTCGCTGGCCGCGGCCTGGAAGCAGATGGCGGCCAAGGGCGTCAAGCGCATCCAGTCCGGCGACGTGGAAGGCGTGTGACGGCCTATAGCCTGCATGTCAACGGCAGCGAACGGCACTTCGACGTGCCGCGCGCCACCTCGCTGCTGCACCTGCTGCGCAACGACTGCGGCCTGAACGGCCCCAAGTACGGCTGTGGCCTGGGCCAATGCGGCAGTTGCACGGTGCTGGTCGACGGCGTGGCCACGCGCAGCTGCGTGGTACCCGCGCACGGCGCGGCCGGGCGCAGCATCACCACGCTGGAAGGGCTGGGCACGCGCGAAGCGCCGCACCCGGTGCAACAGGCCTTCATCGACGCGCAGGCCGCGCAGTGCGGCTACTGCCTGAACGGCATGGTCATGGCCACCGTGGCGCTGTTGCGGCGCCTGCCGCACCCGACCGCTGCGCAGGTGCGCGCCGAGCTCTCGCACAACCTGTGCCGTTGCGGCACGCACCTGGAAATCCTGGACGCCGTGCAGCGCGCGGCCAGCCTCCAGGCGGAGGCCGGCCTCTGATGCGTGCGGAAGGTGTTCCGGCATCGCGCGCGGCGTTGCGCAGTGCCGACGGCGTGCTGCTGGTGCTGCGCGAGGTGCCACCGCCGCCCGCCCCGTCCCCGGGCCAGCCGCCTGCCGTGGCCGGCAACCCGGCCGAAGGTCCCGAGCTGCTGCTGGCCTGCTGGGATGACGGCAGCGCCACTGGCTTCGCCGGCCACGTCGACCTGGGCACCGGCCTGCGCACGGCCCTCACGCAGATCGTGGCCGAGGAACTGGACGTGGCGCCCGCGCAGGTGCGCATGCAGATGGGCAGCACGGCCAGCGCGCCGAACCAGGGTGCCACCATCGCCAGCGCCTCGATCCAGATCCATGCGCAGCCGCTGCGCCTGGCCGCGGCCCAGGCCCGGGTCTGGCTACAGGCGAATGGCGGCGCCGCAGCGCTCGCGGGCCGGCATGTCGAACTGCGGCTCGACACCCAAACGCCCACCAAGCCGGTGCAAGACTACCGCCTGGTCGGCCAGTCCGTGCCGCGCGTGGACATCCCGGCCAAGGTGCATGGCGAGCTGGTCTTCGTGCACGACATGCGCGTGCCCGGCATGCTGCACGGCCGCGTCGTGCGCCCGCCCTACGCCGGCCTCGACGCGGGCGAATTCGTCGGCAACACGCTGGACGGCGTGGACGAAAGCTCCGTCGCCCACATCCCTGGCGTGGTCGCGGTCGTGGTGCAACGCGACTTTGTCGGTGTCGTCGCCGAACGCGAGGAGATGGCCGAGGCCGCCATGGCCGCTCTCGCCGTGCGCTGGAAGCCCTGGCCCGGCATGGCCGGCGTGGACCAGACCGAGCAGGCCCTGCGCGCCAACCCGTCCACGCGCCGGCTGCTGCTGGAGCAGGGCAAGGTGGACCAGGCCATCGCGGGTGCGGCCGCCCACATGCCGCGCACCTACGTCTGGCCGTACCAGCTGCACGCGTCCATCGGCCCGTCCTGCGCGCTCGCGCACTGGCACGGCGAGGCGACCCAGACGGTGGCCACGGTCTGGGCCGGCACGCAGAACCCGCATGTGCTGCGCGCCGACCTGGCCCTGCTGGCTGGCGTGGCCGACGCGCGCATCGACCTGGTCCGCATGGAGGCGGCGGGCTGCTACGGCCGCAACGGCGCCGATGACGTAGCGGCCGATGCGCTGCTGCTCTCGCGCGCCGTCGGCCGGCCCGTGCGCGTGCAGCTCACGCGCGCGCAGGAAAGCGCCTGGGAGCCCAAGGGCGCGGCCCAGCTCATGCAGGTCGACGGCGGCCTCAACGCCGACGGCACGCCGGCCGCTTACGACTTCGAGACCTCCTACCCGAGCAATGGCGCGCCCACGCTGGCGCTGCTGCTCACGCGCACCGTCGAGCCCGTGGCCAAGGCCTTCGAGATGGGCGACCGCACCGCCGTGCCGCCCTATGCCTACGCCCACCTGCGCGTGGCCGCCAACGACATGGCACCGATGCTGCGGGCCTCCTGGCTGCGTGGCGTGTCGGCCCTGCCCAACTCCTTCGCGCACGAGTCCTACATCGACGAGCTGGCCACGGCCGCCGGCGTCGACCCGGTGGACTACCGGCTGCGCCACCTGCCCGATGCGCGCGCGGCCGATCTCGTGCGCGCCACGGCCGCCAAGGCCGGCTGGAAGCGGCACACTGCGCCGCAATCGCAAGCCACCGAGGGAGAGATCCTCAAGGGCCAGGGGTTCGCGTACGCGCGCTACATCCACAGCAAGTTCCCCGGCTTCGGGGCCGCCTGGGCCGCCTGGGTGGCCGACGTGGAGGTCAACCGGCGCACAGGCGAGGTGCACGTGCGCCGTGTCGTCGTGGGGCACGACGCGGGTCTCATGGTCAACCCGGCTGGCGTGCAACACCAGGTGCACGGCAACGTGCTGCAGACCACAAGCCGCGCGCTCAAGGAGCACGTGCAGGTCGAGCCCGGCACCGGCGTGACGTTGAACCGCGAATGGGGCAGCTACCCCCTGCTGTCCTTCCGCGAGGTGCCTGTCGTCGAGGTCATGCTGATGCCGCGCCCTGGCGAGGCGCCGCTGGGTGCGGGCGAATCGGCCTCGGTGCCTGGCACGGCGGCAATCGCCAACGCCATCTTCGACGCGACCGGCGTGCGCCTGCGCGCACCGCCGTTCACGCCCGAGGTCGTGCGCGCGGCGCTGCACCAGGGCCAGCTGCCGCCGCCACCGCCCGCACCCACGCCCCACGCCGAGGCGGCGATGCCCGCCCCGGCGGCCGGCCTGCCGCCCGACGCCCGCTTGCCGCGCCGCAAGCCGCTGTGGGCCATGGCGCTGGCCCTGGTGGTCGGCGGCATCGCCACCGTGGCCGGGGTGGCCGGCTGGCGCAGCGCCATCGCGCCCGTGGCGCGCCCTGCCCTGGACACCTACAGTGCCGCCACCATCGAGCGCGGGCGCCTGCTCGCGGCGGCCGGTGATTGCGTGGTCTGCCATACCGCGCCGGGCGGCCAGCCCAACACGGGCGGGCGCGGCATGGACACGCCGTTCGGCACGGTCTACACCACCAACCTCACGCCCGACCCGGCCAGCGGCATTGGCGCCTGGTCGCTGGCCGCCTTCCAGCGCGCCATGCGCGAAGGCATCTCGCGCGACGGCCGCCACCTGTACCCGGCCTTCCCGTACACGGCCTTCACGAAGATGACGGACGAGGACTTGACGGCGCTCTACGCCTACCTGATGGCGCAGCCGGCCATCGCGCACCAGCCGCCCGCCACGCAGCTGCCCTTCCCGTTCGGCCTGCGCCCGTTGCTGGCCGGCTGGAATGCGTTGAACCTGGAGGCAGGCGCCTGGAAGCCCGACCCCCTCCAGACGCCGGAATGGAACCGCGGCGCCTACCTCGTCAACGGCGTGGGCCATTGCGGCGCCTGCCACACGCCGCGCGATGCGCTGGGGGCGGAGCGCAGCGGCAAGGCCTTCCTGTCCGGCGCGCTGATCGATGGCTGGGAAGCGCCGGCGCTGACCGGCCTGTCCAAGGCGCCCGTGCCCTGGAGCGCGGACAGCTTCTACGCCTACCTGCGCCACGGCCACAGCCCCGAGCACGGCGCAGCCGCCGGACCGATGGCGCCTGTGGTGCAAGAGCTTGCCGCGCTGCCCGATGCCGACATCCGCGCGATGGCGCTCTACCTGGCCTCGTTCCAGCTGCCGGCCACGCCGGCGCGCCCCGTGGCCACACGCACGGACGCACTGCCCGGCCCGGCGCAACGCCTGTTCGAGAACGCCTGCGGCGCCTGCCACCACGACGGCGACGGCCCCAAGCTGCTGGGCCTGAACCTGCCGCTGGCGCTGTCGACCAAGCTGCACAGCGACCGGCCCGACAACCTGTTGCGCGTGATCCTGGAAGGCGTGCGCGAGGCGGCGGGGCCGCAGGTCGGCTTCATGCCGGGGTTTGCCGACAACCTCTCCGATGAGCAGATCGCCACGCTGGCGGGGTATCTGCGGCAGCGCCATGCGCCGGACAAGCCGGCCTGGCAGGACTTGGCCGGTCGGACGGCCGCTCTGCGCGCTGGACGCTGAACTTCAGCGCAGCGCCGCCACGGCCGGCATCAGCGCTTCGATCTCGGCGAGCGGCCTGCGCTCACCGGGCGGCGCCAGCGGCCCCAGGGCGTTGAGCTGCTCGGACGACAGCCTGCCGACCAGGCGCCCCAGATCACCGAACCGCAGGCCCTGGCGCACGAGGAAGGCCACGTAGGTGTGGCGCAGGCTTTCGGGCGTCACCGACTGGGGCTGCTCCAGGCCCGCGTCGAAAGCGCTGGACGTCACGACGCTGGCGACATCCGCCACCGCGAGCGCCTGGCCGGACACGGACAGCAAGGGCTGCTGCGGTGACGCCCCGGAGCCGGCACTGGCGACCAGCAAAGTCAGCAGCGGCGCCGACAGCGCCAGCACCCGAGGCGCCTCGCCTGGCACCGTCAAACGGCCCGCGGCGCCATCCAGGTCGCCCACGCGCAAGGCCCCGGCCTCCTCGGCCGACAGCCCGCAGAGCAGGCACGCCAGCAAAGGCAGGTGCTCGGGCGCCGTCGCCGCCAGCAACTGTCCGACCTCGTGCTGCTCCAGTTCGCGCGGCAAGGCCTGCGCCAGCAGCGGGGTAGCCATGGCACTGGGCGGCGCGCTCTGCTGGTGCGCCACGGCCGCCATCTGCGGCGCTGCGCCGAGCACGGGCCCGATCGGATGGGGCTGCATCCAGGGCTGCGGCACGATGACCGTGGACGGCCCTGGCGCCACGGGCTCGGTGCGGTTGAAGAACTCGACGAACCACACGGCCAGGAAGCCCAACAGCAGCGAGGCGCCTACCGCGATCGCGGCGTCGCGCGTGTACAGCGGGCGCCAGGCCGTCTCAGGCACCGCGGCCGGCTCCACGACCAGCAGGCGTGGCTTGCGCTCGCGGGCCGTGGCCTCCAGTGCCAGCAGGCGCTGGCGCGCGCCCTGGCGCACCTGCTCCAGACCTTTGAGGTCTTCCTTCATGGCCTCGAACTCGGCAAAGCGGCGCGTGAAGTTCTGCGCTTTCAGCCGGTCTTCGCCGAACTGCTGCTGCAGGCGCTGCGCCGTGGCCTTGGCACCGGCCAGTTCCTCGCGCGCCTCGGTCAACGCGTTCTGCACGCCCTTGCGCCGCTCGCTGTCGAGCTGCTGCTGCAGGTCGGCAATGCGGTTGCGGGCCGCCCGGGCGCTCGGGTCCATGTCCAGGTACTGCGGCGTGAACTGGCGCTCGATCGCCTTGTAGTCCTCGCGCAGCTGGGACAGCCGCGCCTCGATGCTGGCGACGGTGGGATTGTCCTTGGCCGAGGGCGCGCGCCGCCCCTGGGCCACCGCTTCTTCCAGTGCACGCACACGGCCTTCTGCGGCTGCGGCGCGCTCGTCGTTCTTGGCGACGGCATCGCCCAGGCCCTTGAGCCGTGCCAGCGTCTGGTTCTCGCTGCGTTCGGCCGACACGATGGCCGAATTGACACGGAACGCCTCCACCTCGCGCTGGCGCGCCCGCACCCGCTCGTCCATCTCGCGCGCTGTCTCGCGGGCTTGCGCCAGTTGCTGCTGCACCGCGTTGTCGCCCTGGGCGGCTTGCTCGTCGCGGTAGACCTCCACCAGGGTGTTGACCAGGCGCGCCACGCCCTGCCGGTCCGGACCGCGCGCCTCGATGCGCACGATATTCGTGCCGTCCACGGCCCGCAGGCTCAACATGTCCTGCAGCTGCTGCACGCGCTCGTCCAGGGCCGCGCCCTGCAGCTGCCCCCCGGCCAGGCGCTGGGCCACCTTCTCGAGGACCGGGCGGCTGCCCAGGTTCTGCAGTTCGGTCAGGAAATCCTGCGACGCATCGCGCGGCGCCGAGGCCGCGATCGACGCGCCCAGCGCCGATGGCGTCAGCTGCACACGCGCATTGGCCAGGTAGACCGCCGGCCGCATGTAGGTGTAGGCCAGGCCGGCGATGGCCGACAGCAGGAACACGCTGAAGAACACCAGCACGCGCCGGCGCATGGCCGCACTGCGGCGCACGGGCATCGCATCGATCAGCGGTGCGCCGGCCGCATAGGCCTGGAAAGGGGGCGCGTGCAGGCGGCGGGCGGTGTCGTCGTCAAGGGGCACAAAATACCTCACGGACTGGGCAACTGCGCACCCGTCGCCGCCAACCAGGGTCGTGCGCGGCCAGCGGGGTGGGCCGCCACTATACGTGGGCAGGCGGGCTGGCCACAGCCGCCGTGCGCGGCAGATGCAGGGAGAAGAACAACAGCAGCAGGAACAGGAACGCCACCCGCGGCATGTCCATGATGCTGCTCACCAAGCCCAGCGCGCAGGCACCAGCCAGCCCCGCTGCCAGGTAGGGCGCCAGCGGCTGCCCACGCGCCGCGCCGAATGACACCCGCCACAGTGCCCAGGCCACGAGGGCAGCGAACACCAGCAAGGCCAGGACGCCCCGTTCGATCAACCACTCCAGGTACAGGTTGTCGATGTGCCACGGCAGAAAGTAGCTGTCGACCACCGGAAACCACTGCGCCAGCCCCTGTTCGAAGCCGGCATTGCGCAGCGCGACCGGCTGCCCACCGGCCGTGAGGGACAGGTTGTCCAGATCGACCGCACCGCCGGGCCGTGTCACGGCCAGCTCCAGGCTCACGCGCCGCGGCGCCCATGCCGCACCGGCCGCGAGCGACGGTCCGGCCAAGTCCAGTTCCACATGCTGCCAGGCGCCGTCGCTCCCGCGGCGCACGGTCAGATGGCGGATCTGGCAATCGCCCTCGTAGATCAGGTGCCGCTCGCACACCAGGATGCGCAGCCGCGTCGGCTGCGCCATGCGCACGTCCAGACCGACGCGGTAGCGCGCGCCAGGCACCAGCGCGACCTGCTGCGTGAGCGCATACCGGCCCGCCAGTTGCGGACGTGTCGGCGGGCCGTACAGACGCAGGAACTGTCCGCCGGGCCGCTCTGGATCGGCCAGCGCCACGGCGGCGCCCGGGAATTCACCGGCACGGTCGATGTCGGCATAGTGCTCGGGCAGGCGGCCCAGGCCGATGCCGGCGAGCCATGCGGACGGCGTCTGCAGGACCGACACCCCCCGCATCCAGTGCGACAGACGGCTGCCGAAATCCTCCTTGGTGTCGCCCAGCCGGTCGAACAGGAAACTGCTGGCCAGTGCCATCAGCACCACCTGGGCCACCAGCAGCACCCGCAGCACGGCGTTGGCGCGTCGGCGCCACGGCGGCCCTGCATCGGCCGGGGCGCCGCGCGGCTGCCGATGCAACAGCAGCCCCACCACAACCAGGCTGCCAGCCACCGCGCCGTAGACGCCACGTGCGAAGGTGGTCAGGCAGACGTAGGCCAGCACGAGCGCCAGCAGCGCGGCCGCGCCCCATGCCAGGGGGCGCCGTGCCGACACCACGGCCCAGACCGCGAACGGCACCGCCAGCGCCAGGTAGCCATCGATGGCGGCGCCGCCGACGTGCATCTCCCAGAACAGCCCCGCTGTCCGGTAGTCCGAGGCGAAGTTGAGCAGGCCCGGCAGCGCCTCCCGCTCCCAGAGCACCCCCAGTGCGAACACGGCCAGCCCGGCCACCAGGCCGGCCGCCAGCCCGCGCTGCGCCGACACGGCCGAGTGCTGCAAGGCAGCGCGCAGCAAGGGCACGGCCAGCAAGGCATAGGCCAGCGATTTGCCGACGCGCAGACTGTTTTCGAAAGAGGTGTAGGGGCCGGACGGATGCGGCGGCAGCCGCTGCAGATCGGCCCAGGCCAACCACATCCCGGCCAGCAGCGACAGGCCGAGCGCAAGCAGCAGCGCGTCGCGCCAGGGCCAGCGGGCCGGCGGCGCCGACGCCGGCGGGCCCTGCATGGCCAGGCGTGCGTGGCCAGCCGCCAGCGCCACCAGAACCAGCAGGTCGGTCTCGTCCGCGGCGATCCAGCCCGTCCAGGGCGCCAGGCTCAGCCACGGCATGCCCGCCGGCACGACGATGAGCCACAGCCGCGGCCAGCGCCAGGCCACGCCCAGCCAGAGCAGGCACAAGGCGCACGCCAGGACCGGCGCCAGCGGGTGCCGGCTGGCCAGCCACAGGGCCAGCGCACCGCACACCAACGCCGCCAGGGCATTCGCCCCGCGCCGGGCCATCCAGCGCAGATCGCCGCGCCGGGTCGCGGGCGCAGCGGAAACTGCATCAAACTTTGCCGACAAATTGGGCCCGGAAGGGAAAGAGTGGTTGCTGCGCCGCAACATCGCCGCATCTGCTCGTTAAGATCGCGACTTTGCCGCCATGGGGGCGGCATTGTCCTCGCCCAATCTCTGCACACCATGAAAATCACCGTCGTTGGAACTGGCTATGTCGGCCTCGTGAGTGGAACCTGCCTGGCCGAAGTCGGCAACGACGTGCTCTGCCTGGACGTGGACCCGGAAAAGATCCGCATCCTGGAAGAAGGCGGCATCCCGATCTACGAACCGGGCCTGCAGGAAATGGTGCGCCGCAACGTCGCGGCCGGACGCCTGCACTTCACCACCAGCATCGAGAAGGCGGTGGACCACGGCACCATCCAGTTCATCGCCGTCGGCACGCCGCCGGACGAGGACGGCTCGGCCGACATGAAGTACGTGCTGGCTGCGGCGCGCAACATCGGTCGCCTGATGACGGACTACAAGGTCGTCGTCGACAAGAGCACGGTGCCCGTGGGCACGGCCGATCTGGTGCGCGCCACCGTGGCGGAAGAGCTCAAGAAGCGCGGCACCGAAGTGCCTTTCAGCGTGGTGTCGAACCCCGAGTTCCTCAAGGAAGGCGCGGCCGTCGAGGACTTCATGCGCCCGGACCGCATCGTCGTCGGCGCCGAGGACGAGCAGGCCATCCTGCTCATGAAGGCCTTGTACGCGCCGTTCCAGCGCAACCACGAGCGCCTGATCGTCACCGATGTGAAGAGCGCGGAACTGACCAAGTACGCCGCCAACGCCATGCTGGCCACGCGCATCAGCTTCATGAACGAGCTGGCGAACCTGGCCGAGAAGCTGGGCGCCGACATCGAGATGGTGCGCCAGGGCATCGGCTCGGACCCGCGCATCGGTTACCACTTCCTGTACCCGGGCTGCGGCTATGGCGGCTCCTGCTTCCCCAAGGACGTCAAGGCGCTCATCAAGACCGCCGCGGACAAGGCGGGCATCGACCTCAAGGTGCTCAGCGCCGTGGAGGAGGCCAACGACCTGCAGAAGCACGTGCTGACCGGCAAGATCAAGGCCCATTTCGGTGACCTGAAAGGCAAGCACTTCGCGCTGTGGGGCCTGGCGTTCAAGCCCAACACCGACGACATGCGTGACGCCCCCAGCCGCACGCTGATCGCCGACCTGCTGGCCGCCGGCGCCACCGTGACGGCCTACGACCCGGTGGCCGTGCACGAGGCCCAGCGCATCTTCGGCGCCACCGAAGGCCTGCGCTACGGCGACAGCCCCACGGCCTGCCTGGAGGGTGCCGATGCGCTGGTCATCGTGACGGAGTGGAAGGAATTCCGCAGCCCGGACTTCGACGTCATCAAGGCCAAGCTCTCGGCTCCGGTGATCTTCGACGGGCGCAACCTGTACGACCCCAAGTTCGTGCGCGCAGCCGGGCTCACCTATCTGCCGATCGGCCGCTGAACGACATCACCACAGCCAGTAGGCAGTACCCCGCGTGCTGCCCGGCTTGCCATGCTGTTCACCACCGCGACGTTCAGCTTCCTCTATCTGCCGATCGTTCTGATCGGCTTTTTTGCGCTTGGCAGGCGCGAACCGGCGCTCTCGGCACTGTGGCTGTTCGCCGCGTCCGTGTTCTTCTACGGTTACTGGATGCCGGAGTTCACGCTGCTGCTGCTGGGCTCGATCGGCGTCAATTTCTTCATCGGCCAACGGATCGCAGCCCGCCAGGGGCCTGCGCGCCGCACCTGGCTGACGGTGGGCATTGTTCTGAACCTGGCCACCCTGGCGTACTTCAAGTACGCCAACTTCTTCATCGACAACCTCGAGGCGCTGCTGGGTGCGCAATTCAGCGTCGCGCGCATCATCCTGCCGATCGGCATCTCGTTCTACTCGTTCACCCAGATCGCCTACCTCGTGGACACATGGCAGGGCAAGGTGCGGGAGGCGCGGCCTGTGCACTACGGCCTGTTCGTCACCTTCTTTCCCCACCTGATCGCGGGCCCGGTGCTGCACCACGCGCAGATGATGCCGCAGTTCGCCAATCCCGCCGTCTATCGCTTCAATGCCGCCCATTTCACCGCCGGCCTGGCGATCTTCTGCATCGGCCTGTTCAAGAAGATCGTGTTGGCGGATGGCATCGCGCCCTATGCCGACGCTGTGTTCGTGCCGGTTGACGCCGGTGCGCACCCGGACATGGCCGAAGCCTGGATCGGCGCACTCGCGTACACGTTCCAGCTGTACTTCGACTTCTCGGGTTACTCCGACATGGCCATCGGCCTGTCCTGGATGTTCAACATCCGACTGCCCTTCAACTTCGACTCGCCCTACAAGGCACTGAACATCAGCGACTTCTGGCGCCGCTGGCACATTTCGCTGTCCACCTTCCTGCGCGACTACCTTTACGTCCCGCTCGGTGGCAACCGCAAGGGCCGCATGCGGCGCTACCTGAACCTGGGCGCCACCATGGTGCTGGGCGGCCTCTGGCATGGGGCCAGCTGGTCCTTTGTGCTGTGGGGAGCCATGCACGGCGTCTACCTCATGGTCAACCACGCGTTCCGCGCGCTGACGGAGAAGCTCGGCTGGCGCGCCGCACTGGACGCGAGCGCAGCGTTCCGGCTGTTGGCCTGGTCGCTCACTTTCCTGTCGGTCGTGGCAGCCTGGGTGCTGTTCCGGGCCGAGACGATGCATGGCGCGTCGCGCATGCTGCAGTCCATGGCGGGATGGGTTCCGCAGAGCACGGACAGAGGCCTGCTGTGGTGGAACGCAGGTCTCCAACCGCGGGTGGCCATGGGTTGGTGCCTGGTACTCGCCGTGGTGGCCGTCGCCCTGCGCAACAGCAACCAGATCGGGGAACGGTTGCTCGCCGCCATGCAGGCACGGCCAGCCTGGCGCGCACCTTTGGCCGGTGCCGCGCTGGCCAGCGCCGTGGCCCTCGTCGTCGTGAACACCACGCGCAGTTCGTCCAGCGCATTCATCTACTTCAATTTCTGATGGGCCGCGCACCGCTCCTGTTCCTCGGTGGCATTGTCGCCACCGCAGTCTGTGCGGAAATCGTGCTGCGCGGGCTGCCCGTGTCCACGGGCACGATGACGGGCTACTACCAAGACCCCGACATCCTGGCCTATCCGGCCCACCACACGTGGACCATGGCCACGGGCTGGGATCTGCGCAACCCGCACACGCTGCGGGCCAACAACTGGGGCTTTGCGGCGGAGCACGAATTCACCGCCGCCCCCGAGGCTGTCGCACTGATCGGGGACAGCTATGTCGAGGCCTCCATGCTGGCGCCGCGCGATCGCCCGGCCGCTCAGCTGGAAGCGCTGCTCCCGGGGCAGCGCAAGGTCTACGCCATGGGGACACCCGGAACCGCAATGCTCGACTACGCGCAGCGCATCCGTTTCGCCAACGAACGCTTCCAGATCCGTGATTTCGTCGTGCTCATGGAGGGTGCGGACGCCCGGCAGGCGCTGTGCGGCAGCGGCAACATCGTGAGCCGGTGCCTCGACCCGGAGACGCTGGAACCCCGTACGGCGCGGCACCCGCGTGCTTCGGCCTGGACCGACCTGGCCCGGCATTCGGCGCTTGCGCAGTACCTCATGAGCCAGCTGCGCTTCAAGCCCGCAACGGTGGTCAAGGCCATGTTCACACGCAAGCCGCCGGAAGAGGCCGGCGCCGGGGCCGGCAAGGTCGCACCAACCGCGCCCGACCCGGAGCAGCTGGCACGCGCGCAAGCCATGGTCGATGCCGTCGTCCAGCAGTTCTTCGCCACCGTTCCGCGCGCGCAGATCCGACAGCTCGTCTTTCTCGTCGACGGTCGCCGCACCAGCCAGGCTGCGCCCCGGACACTGGCGGAGCTGGAGCGCGCGCACCTGATCCTGCGCTTGCGCGAACAGGGTGCGACCGTGCATGACCTCGAGCCGCTCTATGCGGCGCATGCAGCCAGGTCGCAGCGCTCGCTCGCGGTCGGCCCATACGATGGCCACCTGAACCCCATGGGACTGCACCTGGCCATGGCAGCCGCTGCGCAGTCTCTGGCGCGCTGATGGCTGCCCCGGCGAGCCGTTACGATCCGGGTTTGGCGTGCAAGCCGATGCCCTGAACACTGCGCCAAGCACACATCAAACAAAGATCCGCATGCCGACACTCAAAGCCCTTCGCGAGCGCTGCGCGAGAACCTACTACAAAGCGCTCTACATGCAGCAGGCCAAGGGCGTCTTGCGCACGCCCCCTGTGCAGCCCGGCACCTTGCCGCTGACAACGCTGTCAATGGTCCATACGCGCGACGTCGTCCCGTACCTTGTCGCGTTCAAGTCGTTCCACCGTCAGGCCACGGGGCAGCGTGCCGTCGTGGTCTGTGACCCCAGCATCACGCCGGCTGATCGAGCCACACTGCGTGCGCACATCCCACACCTGGAACTGCGCGACGCCGAGGAATTCACGCACCCGTCCATTCCGCGCGGGGGTACCTGGGAACGCCTGTTCGCCATCTCGGAGTACGCGACGCGGCAATTCACCGTGCAACTCGATGCCGACACGCTGGCCACGGGGCCGCTGCCGGAAGTCTGCGACAGCATCTTGGCCAATCGCCCTTTTGTGATCGGCGAGGTGCTGGCGCAGCGCATCGATCCGCTGGCAGTGTTTGCGGCCACCGCGCGCACCTGGACCAGCGGCCATGTGCAGGCGTTGGCCGAGGCGTCGCTCGACGGCATCGGCCTGCCGCCGGAGACGCTCTATGTGCGAGGCTGCTCCGGTTTCACGGGATTCCGCACCGGCGCGGACATGCGTGGCTGCCTGCTCGATTTCTCCGAACGAATGCGCAGCAAGCTCGGTGATCGCTGGCGCGACTGGGGCACGGAGCAGGTGACCTCCAACTTCGTAGTGGCCAACCAGACGGATGCGCGCGTGCTGCCGTTCCCGAAGTACGCGTCAGCGCACCAAACGGATGCCAATTCAGTGTTCTTCCACTTCATCGGCTCGGTTCGCTTTCGCAACCGCCGCTACGAACGCGAGACCGCAGCGTTCCTTCGCAGCCTGGCTACAGGCTGAAACCAGCGGGCTTGAACCACTGCCCGGTGCGGCACACCAAGCATCGTGTTCCCCGGCTGGAGTGTCCGTATGGTCCGCGGACACCTCGCCCTTTGTGGAGATGTGAGATGTTCATGGATTCCCTGGATCTTGCGCTGGCCTGCTCCGCAGCCATCGGTGTCGGTCTCCTGCTGGTTCTTGCGAAGTCGCAGCGGCCGCCGTCGGCACGGGCGGTGCACGGCCGGCGCAGATTGCTGGCGTGGCTGCTGCTGCCCGGCTGGCTCACGCGTGCGGTGGCAGCCCCAAGCTCTTCCAAGGCCACACAGCCCGCTGGCAAGCGGCTGTGTGTGGTACGGCTGCACAACACGCACGCCGAGCGACGGCAGGGCGCGCACTTCGTCACGCCCATGTTCGGCCAAGCTTTCAGGCAGGGCGACATGCCTGCGGGCGAGCGCCCGCGTTTCACGCTGGCCGATGGCACGGACTGTCCGGCCACGCTGTGGGGCATCACAAGCTGGCCCGACGGCTCGATGAAGTTCTGCGGCGCCATCGCCCGGGTTCCGGCTTCCGTTGCCGCTGGCGCCGCTCTGGAGCTGGAGGTGCGGGCGGGCGGCAGCGCCGAACGCCAGATTGGCAAGCGCACCACCACCGACCTGCAGTCGGCAGAGCTGTCGGTCGTGCTCGAAGGGCTCGTCGCTTTGGAAGGCACTTGGACAGCAGCGCTAAACGACGGTATCCACAGCCGCGCCAACATCGTCCAACTGGCCGCCGGACCTGCCGGCACACTATGGCGCATTGGCTCAGAGTTCCGCAATCGTGCTGGCAAAGCCCATGGGCAGCTGTACTGCTGGCATTACGTCCTAGCCCTTACCGGTGCCAATGACGAGTTCGCAGGCTTGCGCTACCTGGCGCGCGTTGCGCAGCCCTGGACCGACGTGGAGCAACCCAAGGCAGAGCACCGAGAGTTTTCCGCCAGCCTGCGCGCCGGCGCGCAAGTGCTGCGCAAGCTGCAGGGCCACACGACCACCGAGACGCCGGGTGACGCCATCCGTTTGCCGCACTACGCGTCTTTCTTTTCCGCCGGGCAGGACGGTCGCTGGGACTATGTGCAGGGCAGCGGTACAAGCTCTGCAGACGCCCATGTTCGCGTGACTCTCGATGGTGACAACTTGCGGCGCAGCGGTCTTGTCCCCCCGTATGATCCCGAGGTTCCCATCAACGCCGCGGAACGAATCGACTACAACCCCATGGGCAAGGGAAGCATCAACCGCGCGATGGGTACCACAGGCGAACGCGGTGACATCGGTCTGCTGCCTGAATGGAACGTGCGCCACCTGCTCAAGCAGTCCGAAGACCACGAACGGGTGGCGCGCGTGAACGGGCTATCCGCCGCGGGATTCCGGCTGACCTTCCGCAAGCGTGCGACGCTGCAACCGGTGCCATGTGTAGACATCCGCGCAACGTACCAGGGACTCGGCGACGCTGAGCCAACCTGGCGCGGCTACATTTACATGAGTGGCATGGTCAAACCCACGCCCAACGAATCGCTGTGGCGAGAGGACACGGCGCACCGGCCCGGTTGCACTTACTGGCCCTACCTCTTTACCGGCGAGCCTCAGTACCTGGACCTGCTGACTGAGCACGCCTTCGCGCATGTGCTAGAGCTCAACCAGGGCAACGGAACCGTCTGGGGCACCACGTTTCCGCGGCAGCAGCTACTGGAAGGAGCATGGGGCGGCGAGCGCGGCATCCGCGTCGGTGCGGGAGGAAAGCTTTACAAGGGAAGCGGCGTGCTGCTCTACGGCATCGGTGGCCAGCGCATGGCAGCCTGGCGTTCGCGCGACGTAGCGCAGGCTGCGGCTCTGGCGCCCGACGTGGCGCCCGATGGCGCCGCCGTACGCCAGTACCTGAACGATGTGCTCGGATCCTCGTATGCGGCTTTCAAGGACTATATGTCCCATGTGCCCGCGAGTTTCCGCGAGGCCGGCCTGTTCATGCAGGACAAAGGCAATGGCTTGCCCTGGCAGATCGCCTACATGTCCTGGTCGGTGTGCCACCAGGCCGACATCCTCGGCACCGCCGATGCGGCCTACGTCCGTGGCCACCTCAGCCGCTTCTGGAACGGATTTGCTCGCCAAGCCGACATGGCCTGCCTCGTGGCCATGGCTTGCAGCTATCGCGATGAGGCCGGCAACCTGGTCGATAACATGAATGGCGTGCTGGGCAGCTTACGCTGCAACCTGAACTTCGATGCCGCGACGTCACGCATCACGATTGCGCCAGCCAAAGACAAGACCAATGGCGCCTGGAGCGCGCATGACGGCGACCGCTTTTCCTTCGCAGGAAAGCCGATGGATCTGCTCAAGAGCTTTCCGGAGATGAGCCCTTACCGCCTCTTCTTCGCGGTGAAGTGCGAGGGCCAGACGTTCCAGCTCGCGCTGAAACCCAATGGACCGCCGATCCGCTTCCCGGAAAGCGTGGTGATCACCGACTGCTTTGCTCAACTCAAGGATTTCAGACCAGACCTCGCATTCAGCCCGCCCAACAGCCCTTCTGGCTACTCCGCCAACATCCGCGGTGCCGTGGCCTACCACCTTGCATGCGGAGACAACGTCACCGATGCCATGGACCAGTTGGACCGAATCATCAAAAGCCAGCGCATCAACTTCAAGGACCGGCCCAAGTACCTCACGCTAGCCAGCCGCGCCTGAAGTGGCAACCGGATGCTGGGTCACCGACGCATAGTTCATCCTGGACATGGCCTTGACGACCGGCAGGCGGTTCTCCAGGGCAGTCCGGCGCTGCGGGAGATCCGGTACCTTGGCTGCCAGCCAGGCGGCCAAGGTGTCCGGCTGCTCAAGCACTTGCGCGTCCGGAATGAAATCGGCAATTTGCAGATGCTCCGCCAAACCTTCGTACTTCCCGACATAAGCGATGCAAAAGGTCGGCACGGCTTGGGACAACGCGCCAATCGCCAAGTGCATGCGGCCCGCAAACACCATGTCGGCCATGCCAGAGATGGATTTGGCAATCGCTGCAGTCTCAGGGGTATCCACCGCGTGGGCGCGCTGGCGCACCGCAGGTGGCAGGGAGGCGATGACCTCGCGCTGCATCGATGCATCGGAGCTGTTGCTGCGACTGTCATGCGACAGAAACAGGAAACTGGTGCAGGGGTGATGACCCAGAAACGCCTGCACGAAAGCGCTCCAGTACTCGCGCACGCCAAGACCGCCCGACTGTTTCTCGGCATTCAAGCCGCTCACGTTGAGACACAGCACCAAATCGCCAGCGGACCGGCGAGCAGCGATCCATTGCGCAGCCTGGCGGCAATCGGTCGACGTGCGGTCCGGCTGCACCAGGAAGGCTACATCGGCAACCAGTGTCGCCCTGCGCCCGATGAATCGTTCGAAGCGCGCATGGCTGATGGGATCGCGCACATAGATCGCAACCGATGACGGCAGAGATGCAATCATCTGGACGGCTTCGGGATGCGGTTGTTCGCTGATGCTGTGGCCGAGCAGGATCGCCGGCCGGCCTTGCTCGGCAGCGATGCGGAGCATGCCGATCTGATAGCGCACCGGATGCAGGCCGTAATAGCCATCAATGATGTCGGCGCCAACGGCGAGCACCGCCCCGGCATCGCGCACGGCGGCCACCACGCGTGCGGACTTTGCCTCCACCTCTTCGACGCTGAAACGCAGGCTTGGGAGCATCGGCCCTTTGACGGCAAATTCGCCCCAGTTGGGCATCAACACCTGCCGCACATAGCGCAGCCCCATGAGCTGCAGGTTGTCCGCCACCGATTGCAGCATGGCTTGGTCGCCCAGGCTGCCTGCCGCCGCGCTCATGACAACCAGCGCGTCATCGCGGCGGGTCGCCCCTCCCGACATGCCCCGCAATGCTTGGCGCAACTGCGCCTGCAGACGGCGCATGACCCGCCTCAATCGACCTTGCAATGCATTCACGATATTCCTCCGCTCTCAGCCCGAAGGCCATCAACCTCGCCGCGAGAAGCGCGGCGACCGGCTCAGCCCCACCAAGCTCTTGTTCAGGCGCGCCAACACACGCACATACAGCGTGTAGACCGGCAGCATCTTCATGTCCCGGGCAATAGCGAACACCAAGTGGCTGCTCCAACTCATGAACATCCGGTACCGAAAGATCAGGCGGTAGATCGGAACCACGTGGCTTGCGTCGGCCTGCACACGCTTGGTGGGCCGCCATTGTCCCTTCTTATCCTTCAACCACAGGCGGTAGGCGAGCCCGGTGCGGCGGTGGCGGAAACTCGCATCCTGCGACTTGACCATGTCGTCCACGCTGCTGGCATCCAACGCGATGCGCCCATCGCGCCCCGCTTCGACGAACAACTGCTGCAACTCGGGATGGCGAACGATCACGAGGCTAGTGCCCGCGCTGTCGTTCACATAAGCTGGTAGCCAAGCATCGCCAAAGCTCGCATCTGCAGTCTCGCCAACCACGTCATCGCAGTAGTCGCAAGCCGAGAGTCGAAAGACGCCCATACCCCAATCGTAGCCTTCCAGTTTGCCCATGGGCGTCACACTCTCGGCGGCGCCATCGTGCGGCTGTACCGCGAAGCCATAAGAGCTCGCGGGGCGATCAGACAGCTTTCTTCGGAAATCAACCGTCTTCCAATCGTCTGGTTTGGCACCCATCTGCCAAGCCAGACTCTCAGCGAATCTTCCGCTCTTCATATGGCCGCAGAACAGGCTCAAGGCATAGACGATGCGCTCCTTGAGAACCGCATCGTCCCGCATCAGCCGACGGACAGCCTTGACGTAGCACGGCACGCCGACAAAGACGTAGCGTCCGGGCGTGGCTCGCACGTGGGCCATTACCTCGGACATTTCGACCGGGTAGTACCGCGTCTTCGCATTCGCCGCCACCATGTCGATCGACGTTGACACTGTGTAGGCAAAGCGCGGCCGGCCGTTCTCTTCGAGCGGTCGGACATGGATCACGCCGGTGACCAGTCCGCGATGCAGCAGTTCCGCCAGCAGCCAACTGGTCAGGCCGCCGGAGCTGCCCTCGTCCCGATGCCTGCGCTCCAGCGCATGGCCTGCATAGAGCCCTTGATACCAGCCGAGCCTTGCATCGTGACCGCCCCCGAGTTCCCCAAACTGCTGCGCGGCCAGGACGTCCTCGTTCGGCCCCGCCAAGAATGGGCATACCTGCTCGGACGCGGTGCCGCGCGCTGCGGAGACGCGTTCGGGCGTGTACCGGGCAAACCGGTCGAACTTCATGGCGACCGGCGGATCGGCCACTGCAGCACAAGCGCCACAGCCCACGCAATAACCGCCGCGGACCACATCGACCAGGGAGCCATCCGTCGCACCGGAATTCAAGGAAGCTGACTTCATTGCCATCCATTCTTTGCCGAAGCAGGGTGCACATGTGGCTCAGGGCGAGCGAGGGCACCGTCTAAGTAAGTCCGAAAGTCGCGCACCACGCTATCTCGGGCGAAACGCTGTTGCACGTAGGCACGCCCCGCCTGCGCCAACCGTTGGCGCGCGTCAGCATCCTGCAGCAAGCCGATCAGCTTTTGTTCGAAGTCGACTTTGTTCTTAGCCACAGCCGCATGAACGCCATCGCACAGGCCGTGCCGGATGGTCGACAACTCGAAGCCGACCAGCGGTGTCCCGTACGCCAAAGCCTCCAGTATCTTGATGGCCGAACCGACACTGAACTGCATGGGCGCGATCGCCACATCTGCGCCCCGGTAGAAGGGCTCCACCGATGCCACCTCCCCGACCACCGCCACGCCGTCGCGGCCATCGAAGCTTTTCAGTTCAGATGAGGGCCCCCGACCGACCACCTTGAGTTCCGCGTGCGGCTGCGCCGCCCGCACCGCCGGCCAGATATCGCGCAGAAACATCAGGATGCCCAGGTTGTTGGGCCAATAGCTCATGCTGGCGACGAACACCACCTGAGGCGCTGTGCCCGCACGGCCGGCAGCGTCCGGCCGCAGCTCCGGCATGCCCACGGTATTGACCAAGCAATAGAGTTTGCTGCCCGGGGAGCGCCGGCGGAAATAGTCAACGTCCATCGGCGAGGCGTACAACGCGTGCTGCCAGCGTCGGAGCAAGGCCTGTTCGTGGAATTGAAGTTTCAGTACATTGGCCCAAGCCGAAAGGAACTGGAGCGGCTGGCTGCCAAACCGCGAACGCGCGGCAATCGCACGCATGGCCGGTGCCTCGGCTGCGTCCCAATCGAGCATGCTGACGCCGCCTGGCCGAAGCAACTGGGCAAGTGCCGGCGACACCAGGGCGGCCCAGTGCGCCTGCATGGCAAACACGAGGTCGAAGCGCTCGACACACGTGTTCGCACGAACTGCGGCGACGAGTTCCGCGGACTGCTTCCGCGTGGCGCGATTGATCCTGCCAGTAGTCACCCACGCCAGGCAGAGCAGCTTGCGCAAAGCCGAAGGCCGCAACTGACTGGCCCAGATCGCCGGCTTGGCCTGCATGACCGCGCTCAACGCCGTCACACTGCAGACCAGCGGCTGAAACGGCGCTTCGACTTCGATCTGCACACGCCCGTCCTGCGCGGCATTACACAACAATAGATGAACCTCCCCAGTGGCCGCCAGGGCCTCAAGGGACGCGCGAATTCGCAATTGCGCCCCGCCGCCCGAGACAGAGGGCAAGTAAGGTGTGATGAACAGGATTCGCGGGCGAGAAGCAGGGCGCGTCATGGTCAAGAGAGCCTATTGGCGAATCTAGAGATCTTCTTCCACGCAGCGGCGGCATGCCCCAAGATGATTCTTTCACTGGAATCGGGTCGACCGGCCAGCACCCACAAGGAATAGACCGATACACCATACACAAGGGCGCTCAGCACCACCTTGAGCACAAGAACCACGATGGCGGAGGCGTCGACATACTTCGCGGCTGCTGACACGGCGACGAACATAATGGTGGCCGAGCAAACAACACGCAGCAGCGCGAACCACACTTCGCTGCCCTGCAGCACCTTGAGCCGGACCATATAGAAGCCAAACGCTGCGGTGCTGACAAACGTCCACGCGCAATACAGCCAAGCGACGCCCAACACGCCGTTCCAGGAAAAGGCCGGAACAATCAGCGCCAGCACCGTGATGGCATACGCCCAAGAAAGCGCCGCATTGACGCGCACGTATCCCAGCACGACCAAGGTCTGCTGGGCCGTGTATCGGAAGCCTGATGTCATGGCGGTCAGACTGAAGATCGCTACGATGGGGGTGGCGTCCATCCATTTGTCGCCAAAGAGGATGCGCACGATCTCGGTGGCCACCAATGCAAAGCCGACGGCCAGCGGCACCGCGATCAGGCTGACGCCGGCGATCGCCTTCTGAATTGCGGCGATCTGCCGATCCCTCTGGTTGTTGAGGCTGGCCAGCGTCGGCATGAGCGCGCGTCCGATCGGCAACACCAGCTCCGTACTAGGCAATGTGGCGACCTCACGTCCCACCGCGTAAATTCCAACCTGCTCAGAGCCGCCGGCCTTTCCGATGTAAGCCCGGTCTAGATGGTTGACGGCGTACTGCGCCAGACCGTCCAAGAAGTACCAGAGCGAGAAGCCGGTGAGTTCCCGCCAGTGCTGCAATGACCAGCGCGGACGCTGCGCTATCAGACGGTAACTGAGCAGGCTGCGAGCGACCTCTGCTGAGCAGATGCCAAGTACGAGGCCCCAGTAACTGCGCAGTGCCAACACTGCACTGATGCTCACGACGAATGAAACCAGCCGGGGCACAAATGAGAACAGGAAGTCTCGCCGGAAATCAAGCTCCTTGCGGAAGTTGACAACGTAGATGTTTTGCATGCCCCCCACCAGGCCTGCAGCCCCAACCGCAAACATGATGGGCATCACTCGGCTGTCGTCGTATGCCTGTGCAGCGAATGGTGCCGTCGAGAAGATGATCAGGGAGATCAGCACCGTCTGCAGGACCTTGATAGACCAAGCCGTGTCGTAGTGGCCGGTGGTGGCATCGCGGCTGCGGATCAACGCTGAGTCCATACCGAACTCCACCAACACCTGGGAGAATCCGACGACCACCATTGCCATGTTGACCAGTCCGTAGTCCGCGGGCGTAAGAATGCGGGCACAAATGCCCAGGCTGATCAGGCCCATGAACTTCGATCCCCAGCGGATCGCAATCGCCCAAACAGACCCCTGGATTAGCGCGCCGGACAGGGAACGGTTTCTAGGAGAAGACATCGGTCAGTTAGGGGAACGAGCGCGCCATGGACATACGCCCTCCGCACATGGCCTCGTCACGAACAACAGGGCTGTGTTGGAACGGATGAGGGGGCTGGCACGCTGTTCTGCACACATGCAGCAAGACCGGGACTGGCAACTCATGCAGGTACAGGTAAAAATCGCAAGCCGCATCATACGCACGCGCATGGTCGGTCAGAGGCGGACCATGGCCCCCGCACTGTGCTAGACCAGCACCTCTACGCAAGTAGGGTGTAGCAAAAACCGCTCGGGGCTCGCGCTGGCGCCATACGCTCCGGACTGGAAAACAACGATCAGCTCGCCAATCGACACCTCGGCCAGTGGCACTTGGTCCGCCAGCCTGTCAAGCGGTGTACACAAAGGGCCCGTTACAGTGGCCAACCCATTTGGCGGCGCAGTCATCTGGCACCCGAGCCCGATTGGATAGTTTCTTCGCACAACCTGGCCAAAGTTGCCGGTCGCCGCGAGATGGTGGTGCAGCCCCCCCTCCGTGACGACGAATCTTTCGCCTCGCGAGATCTTGCTGTCGATCACACGACAAACATAGATACCCGCTTCACCGACCAGAAAACGCCCTAACTCAAGCACCAGTGTTGCCGCAGGCAGCTCCCGCGCCGCTCGCTCGACCAGCACAGACAAGTTGTCGCCAATCGGTGCCAGATCCAGTCGGCTCTCGCCAGGAAAGTACGGTATTCCGAATCCGCCCCCCAGGTTCACCGTCTGGACCGGTGCAGGCGCCCCAGCGGCCAAGCGTACGGCCAACGCATAAGACTGCCGCTGCGCCTCACAGATCGCCTCCGCCCTGAGATTCTGCGAACCAGCGAACAGATGAAAGCCCTCGAACTGCAGCCCCGCCGCGGCGATGTCGCGCAGCAGCGCGGGCACGGCCTCGGCATCGACGCCGAATGGCTTGGGGCCGCCGCCCATCTTCATGCCGGAACCCTTGAGCTCGAAATCGGGATTCACGCGCACCGCCACCCGCGCCGGCAAACCGAGTTCCTGCGAGGCCGCAGCCAACGGCCGGATCTCGCGTGCCGACTCCAGGTTCACGAGGATGCCGGCCGCCACGGCCTGGCGCAGTTCTGCGTCGCGCTTGCCAGGCCCCGCAAAACTGATCTCCTGGGGATCGGTGCCCCCATCGAGTGCCACCTGCAACTCACCTGCAGAGGCGACGTCGATTCCATCGACAAGGCCTGCCATGAAGCACACCAATGCCGGCATGGGATTGGCCTTCATCGCGTAATGCAGCTTCACCGCCGCAGGCAAGGCCGACCGCAGTTCGGCGACGCGAGCGCGAAGCAGCCCCCGGTCATACGCATAGAACGGTGTCTGTCCCACCCTGGCCGCCAACCGCGTGAGCGGCATGCCCCCCACGACGAGCTCGCCCTCGCGCACCGGAAACTGCGACATCTCTGCATGCTGGAGCGGTGGCCGCACCGGAGCACGGCGTTCAGTGGTCATGGAACTGTTCCGAGTAGGCCGCCAGCAGCTTGCGGTCGATCTTGCCATTGGGATTGCGCGGCAATGGCCCCTCCTTGACGTAGACATGCGCGGGCACCATGTAGGCCGGCATGCGCGCGCGGCAGGCGGCCATCAACTGCTCCACGTCGAGCCCGCCACCGGACGTGGGCGTGACAACGACATGGACCGCCTGTCCCAGCGCAGGGTGCGCGACACCCAAAGCAGCGCATTCCCCCACGAGCCCGGTCTCGTAGAGCAATTCCTCGACTTCGGTCGGGCTGATGCGGTAACCCGACGACTTGATCATTTCGTCGCGTCGACCGATGAAGTAGAGGAAGCCATCGCTGTCCATGCGCACGGTGTCGCCGGAGAACACGGCGGTTTCGGGCAGCGGCAGGCCGGATGCCATGGCGGGCAGCACCCGGAAGCGCTCGGCCGTTCGCTCCGGATCGTTCCAGTACCCCATGCTGACGAGCGCGCCGCGGTGCACCAGTTCACCGGGTTCATCGGGCGCGCAGGGCGTGCCATCCTCTCGCAGTACCAGGATCTCCGCGTTCGGGATGGCCTTGCCGATCGAATCGGGCCGCCGTTCCACCTCGTGCGGCGGCAGATAGGTCGACCGGAAGGCCTCCGTCAGCCCATACATGAGAAAGGGGCGGGCCTGCGGCACCCGCCTGCGCAGCGCGGCGAGGGTCTCGCGCGGCATGTGGCCACCGGTGTTGGCGAAGTAGCGCAAGTGCTCACCGATGGCCGGTGGCCAATCGAGCGATGCCAGTTGGATGTACAGCGGAGGAACCGCGGTGATGCCTGTCACGCGCTCGCGCTCCATGCTGCGCAGCACGTCGCGCGGCAGCAGGTAGTTGAGCAGCACCACGCAGGCACCGCTATGGAAGCCGGTCGTCAGTTGGCTGAAGCCGGCATCGAAGGACAGCGGCAACGCCGCCAGCAAGGTGTCACCGGGATGGTTCTCGAGATAGGAAGAAACGCTTGTCGCCCCGGCCACCAGATTGCGATGCGACAGCACCACGCCCTTGGGCAGGCCTGTGCTGCCGGACGTGTACAGGATGGCGGCCATGTCGGTGTCGATCACGCGATGCGCCGGCCGCGCCTTTCCACTTGCCAGGGCATGCCAGCCATGCAGCGCCACGCCCTCCGGGCGCCCATCCGGCATGGCATTCGCGGGGTCCGTCAGCACGACATGCTTCAAGGCAGGACAGCCACGCAGCAACGGCGCGAGCAGGGCCATGCGCTGGGAGGACGTCACGAGCACCTTCGCGCCGCTGTCGGCCAGCACATGCACGACCTGCCCGGGCTTCAGTACAGGGTTGACCGGCACGAAGACCCCGCCAGCTGCCGCCGCGCCAAAACACGCGATGACCGTTTCGGGCGACTTGTCAAGCCAGATGGCAACGCGGTCGGCGCGGCCGACGTCCAGCCCCAGCAGCCCGTCCCGATGGGCCGTCACGGCTGCTTGCAAGGTCCCGTACGCGATGGTGCGGCCATCGCTGCGCAGCGCATCGGCGTGAGGCCAGCGCTCGGCGGACTGCGCCAACAGGTCCGGGAGCAGCGCGGGGGTGTGCATCGAAAAAGTATCGCATGCCCCCCACCTAGAATGGCCCTCCCTCTCCTTCCCGCTGTCACGATGTCTGTATTGCCCGACGTACTGCAGGTGCTGGACGAAGCCCTGGCCCTTGCCGGCCGCAGCGCAAACTTCGATGCCGATACGCCCTTGCTCGGCGCGCTGCCCGAACTCGACTCGATGGCCGTCGTGTCGCTGATCGCCGCGCTGGAGCAGCATTTCGGCGTGATGCTGCCCGACGACGAACTCGACGGCGGCGTGTTTGCGACGGTCGGATCGCTGGCAGCATTTGTCGACGACGTGCTGCAGCGCGACGCATGACATTGCGCGGTCCCGAGGCCTTCTTTCTGTCGGCCCTCCACGGCCAGCGCTATTGCCTGTTTCACACTGCGCACGGCGTGCCGCGCGGCCTCGTGCTGCATGTACACCCCTTTGCCGAGGAGCTGAACAAGACGCGTCGCATGGCGGCGCTGCAGGCACGCACTCTTGCAACTGCCGGGTTTGCCGTGCTGCAGATCGACCTGCTGGGCTGCGGCGACAGCGAGGGCGACTTCGTCGACGCCCGCTGGGACATCTGGATCGGGGACGTGCTTCAGGCCTGCCGCTGGCTCGCTGACGCTGACCCGCGGCACGCTGCGCTGCCCTTGTGGCTTTGGGGAGTGCGCGCCGGCAGCTTGCTCGCGGCGGATGTCGCCCGTGCCTTGGACCGCCCCTGCCATCTGCTGTTGTGGCAGCCGGCCTTCGCCGACGGCGCAGCGCAGTTGCAGCAATTCCTGCGCTTGCGGCTGGCAGCGGACATGCTGGCGGCCTCGGCCGCAGCGGGCCGACGCAATGGTGCAATGGAGGCCTTGCGTCAACAGCTCGCGCAGGGCGAGACACTGCAGATCGCAGGCTATGCGCTGCACCCGGCTCTGGCCGCTGGGCTTGAGGCAAGCCGGCTCATCCCTCCCCTCACCAACGGGAGCGGCCGCCGGCTGGTCTGGCTCGAGACGACGATGGCGGCCCAGCCCTCCCTGAGCCCTCTCGGCACAAGAATGCTGGAACGCTGGAAGCAGGCCGGCTGGCAGACGCACGGCGAGGCGGTGCAGGGTCCCGCGTTCTGGCAGTCCGCAGAGATGGAGGAAGCGCCCTTGCTGCTGAGGACGACGACCGCGGCGTTGTCGGCGGTGCCCACCCCATGACACCCACGGGCCCGTTTCGAGAATCGGCTCTGTCGTTCGGCTGTGCCGGCGAGACGCTGCAAGGCGTCCTCGCCACGCCGGCCGATACGCCTGTCCACGGCCTGGGTGTGCTCATCGTGGTCGGGGGGCCGCAGGTGCGCATTGGCAGCCACCGTCAGTTCGTGGCACTTGCACGCCGACTGGCGACGCAGGGCCATGCCACGCTGCGCTTCGACGTCCGCGGCATGGGCGACAGCACCGGCATGCCGCGCAGCTTCGAGGATCTGCACGACGACATCGCCGCTGGCATCGATGCCCTGCTGGCCACGCCTGGCGTCGATCGTGTCGTTCTATGGGGCCTGTGCGATGGCGCCTCGGCCTGCCTGCTGTATGTGGATGCGGCACGCGACGCCCGCATCGCGGGGCTGGCCTTGCTGAACCCGTGGGTCCGTTCGGAACAGAGTCTGGCGCAAACGCATGTCAAGCACTACTACCGCCAGCGCCTGCTGCAGCGCGCGTTCTGGAGCAAGCTGCTGCGCGGCGGCGTCGGCCTGCGGGCCATCCAGGATCTCTTGCGCAACCTGAGGCGCCAGCGCCGGCAGCCCAAGGCGACGCAGCGCAGCTTCCAACAGCGCATGGCCAGCGGATGGCAGGGCTTCGACGGCGGCCTGCTGGTCCTTCTGAGCGACACCGACTGGACCGCCCGCGAGTTCGGAGAGCAGTACCGCAACGACGAGGCGTGGTCCCAGGCGCGCGGACGCCATGGTGTCGTGTGGCGTCCTATCGAAGGGGCTGACCACACCTTGTCGGCAGCACCTGCCCGCATGGCAGCCGAGGAATCGACGCTCGCCTGGCTACGCGACCTGGGCTGACCGGCCGACCTTACCGCGGTACAGACGGTCGCAGGCTGCGCAACGCCTTGCCACCGAAATGCCGCGCCGCTGCCAGCAAGCCCCGCAGGCGCCTGGGGTGGAACGCAATCAGGCCGATGCGCTCACGCCGATGGCTCATCCAGTCCTTCTTGTACGCATCGTCGCCGGTTAAATAATCCACTTCACGGACGCGGTCCACGTCCATGACGTGCGCCATCAACGCTGCCGTCAACACCGACCCCGGCGAAAAACGCTCGAATCCCTCGACATAGGCCAGCTTGTAGATGTTGGCCTTGCCCGCATGGACCAGCCAGGCCTGGGCCGCGACGGGCTCGCCCTGCACGCGCAGCACACCGAGGCGCAGCCAGCCCTGTGCGGCCGCCAGGCGGATCAGCCCTGGCATGAACGCGGCGCAAGGCTCGGGGACCTTCCAACTGCGCTGGTACACGCTTTCGAAAGCGGCGATCTCCTCTTCCAGCTCCGGGCCGGCATCGGCCAGGATGCGCAGCACATGGCCTGCCCGCTGCAGCCGCCGGCGGCCGCGCTCGATGCTGTGGCGCAAGGGGGACGGCCGCTCGCGCAGGTAATCGGAAAAACAGGCATGCGCGACTGGCAGATACCAGTTGCCGAAGCAGAAGTAGCGATCGACCCGGTAACCCGCAGCACGCAAGGCCGTGGCCATCGAGTCCACCCAAGGCGCCTCGGCATCGAGCGGCTGAAGATCGACCACGGCGCCTGAAGGATGGCCGCGCAGGGCTTCGGCGAGCAATGACCAGGCCGCCAACGCTGCGCCCTCGCCGACCGGACCGAACACGCTGCTGTAGTAGTTGCTCAGGCCGCGCACACCGTTTTCCGTCAAGGTCAGCGCCAGCGCGCAGCGCGCGCCTTGCAAGCCGGACGCCATCCCGACAAACCAGCACCTAGGCGCTGCCTCGAAACCGTGCCGAGCCAGATGCTGCAGCCACTCGACGGTCTGGAATACCTCGGCCGCTGGCGCCTGCGCAGTGGGGGAAGGCATCAGGAAGCCGCGCATTTGCACGAAATCGACCAGGATCTCCAAGCGCGGCCCGCCTGTCGGCGGCACTCCCCGCCCCTCGTCGGCGGCCGGCTGCATCACCGGCGTCCGCACCGGCCGCAACTGTCAGGCGACATGTTGGCCCGCGGCAAACTCGTCCATCGTCGCAAGAATGCGCCGCCGGGCTTCGTGGTGGGCATGGTCCGGACTCAGCACCACCCCAGCCCTGTCACGGCAATCCGCCAGGCGCTCGAGCAACGGCCCCATGGCCTGGTCGGCATTGTTGTCCGGCAGCGGCGGAGTCCACTTCGACCCGTCCATGCCGACCCGCATGAGCTTCTTTTTCAGGTTGCTCTTGAAAACCTCCTCGCGACTGCGGAACTGCTCGACATCCCAGACCTCCGGCAATGTCTCCGGCTGGTAATCCAATGCCAGGGATTCCGCCCAATCCTGCCATTTGAAATCCAGGATGTGGGAATATGCCTTGACCGGAACCCAGGGTATCCGCAGCGCATCGGCAACGATGGCGGCATGCATGGCCTCTGCAATCACAAACTTGCTACGGCACATCTTGAACATGGTCTCGTGGATGTCATCTGCCGGATCGAGATAAACCAGGCCGAGCTTCTTGCATATCGCGCGCCAGTCGGCTCGCCAAATACTGTCGTGGTGAGGCATGTAGCAAATGGATGACGCCTGCCGCGGCCGCCGGTCAAGCAAATCGGCAACCAGAATTCCCGGATCTGTGATCGCCTTGTCGACCGGTAGATTCATGCGGGCCGCGGTTTTGGGGCCGCGCACAAACACAAAACTCCAATCCTCACTGACCGGCGCAGCGCCGTGGTATCCGGCCCCCGAGCCACAAACCCAGATCTTGCCATCACGGGGTGCTCGGTCATTGATCAGCGTTCCAATGCCGAGAAAATGGTCTGGCGCTTGATCGTCGAATATCCCAGGGTACAGGGAATACCAAATCCAGGGATTGAGGTCATCGCCAAAATTACCTCGCCCATCCCGGTAGTAAAACAGCTTCAGCAATTATTCCTCGCAAATGGTCAAAACGAACATCGACATGCAGCCGCAGCTGCGCATGCTATCCTCGCCCGGGCAAAGGGAAGAAAATGCAGTTCGGCGACTTGGCACTCAAGATTCTTGCACAGGAAAAATTGTCGGTCCTGCTGTTTCACGCGGTACCGAGCACGACCACTGAGCTGGTCAATGACCTGACGCTTGCGTCTTTTGAACGGGTGATCGACTACGTCAGCGAGCACTTCACCGTGGTGCCGCTGGACGAGGCCGCCGGGGCGTTGAAGACAGGACGTCTGCCCCGCAGGGCCGCCTGCATCACGTTCGACGATGGCTATGACAGCTGGCTGAGCGGCGCAGCGCCCCTGCTGCGCCAACGCAACCTGCACGCCACATTTTTCATCACAACAGGCCAATTCGACGACGAGCGCATGTGGCATGAGCGCGTTGCCCATGCATTGACCAACCACGCAGGCCCTGTACTCGATCTGCCCGGCTTCGGGTTGCCTCAGGTGCCGTTGGGGCAACTTTCGGAGAGGCGTCGGGCATTGAGCATGGTGGAGCAGTTGCTCAAGTACCAGCCGCTGGATGTGCGCGACAAGCTTCTGCACGCGCTGGAAGCCTCCGCCGGAACACGGCAAGACCAGCTTTGCCGCATGACCGTGGAACAGTTGCGCGATCTGCATGCGCAAGGCTTTGGCATAGGAGCGCACACGGTGCGCCATCCCATTCTCTCCCTCTGCGACGACGACGCCGCCATGCAAGAGATCGGCGGAGCGCGCGAAGTGCTGGAGCACCTTCTGCATGCACCGGTCAAGGCGTTTGCCTATCCCAACGGCCGTCCCGGCGTGGATTTCCGTGCTGAACACGTGCGCATGGTTCAGGCAGCCGGCTATACCCACGCAGTGACCACCGAGGGCGGGGCGGCCAATCGGCAGACGTCCGTTTTCGAGATTCCCAGGTTCACACCATGGGGGCCGTCGGACGTGCAGATGGGCGTCCAAATGGCGCGCAATCTGATGACCAAATCACGCCGCGTGTTGGTGGCGCCGGGCGGCATACCGGCTCAGGACGCAACAGTGGCGGGCGGGCGCGACACCCGGCCGCTGGTCGCGTTCGTGGAAAACGGGGCGGGATTCGGCGGCGCCGTGGTGGCACTGCAGACGCTGCTGAGCAACTCCAATGCAACCGGGTACCGCTACCACGTCGTGACCAACATGCCTGTTGGCGATTTCACGCAGACCGCCGAGCGGTCGGTGGTGATTCCGGACCGTGCTGTCGACTACCGCGCCATCGCTCGCCGCGTCCGGGCTCGCCTGGGTTCGGGCCCGCTTGCCAGGGGCGTGCTGTTCGCGCTAGGACGGGCCGACGACCTCACCAACCGGCTACCGTACTTCGTGCGGCTGGTGGCGCACCTGCTGAAGGTGCGGCCCGCGATCGTCCACGGCAACAACGATCCCAGTGCCAATCGCGAGGCCATGATGGCCGCCAGATTGCTGGGCATTCCCTACATCCAGCATGTGCGCGGGTCGGTGAACGACAGCCTGGCGCTGCCGATGATGCGCAACGGGCCGGCGACCTTCATTCCGGTGTCGAGGTGGCTGACAGGCGAATTGCTGCGCAGCGGCGTTCCCGCCGAGCGGATACGGCACATCTACGACGGGATCGATCTTCAGGAACGTCCGACGTCGGAGACGGCGTCGGACCTGCGCGCCGAACTCGGCCTTCCCGAGGACACCATTCTCATTGCGATGGTGGGCATGTTGGTGGCTTGGAAGGGGCAGGACCTGTTCCTCGACGCCCTGGCCGCCGTCAAGCCCTCCTCCACAACCCAACTCGTCGCACTGGTCGTCGGAGACACGCCGGAGCGGGGAGACGCCAGCTATGCGCGCGGGCTGCATGCGCAAGCAGACGAACTGGGACTAAGAGATCGGGTTCGGTTTCTGGGGCGCCGCAACGACCTGCAGTCCCTGTTGCCGCAAATTGACATCTGTGTATCGGCGTCGACTTCGCCCGAACCGCTTGGCCTGGTGATGCTGGAAGCGCTCGCGCACGGCTGCCTGTTCGTCGGGCCGGCCTTCGGCGCCGCCTGCGAGGTGACTGAGGACGGAACGACCGGTTTCCTCTTCACGCCCGGGTCTGCCGCTTCTCTGGCAGCCAAACTGGAGTTGGCCATCGAACGAGCGACCACACCGGACGCGGTGGCCCAACAAGATGGACGCGACTTGATCGATCGCCAGTTTTCGGGTGCACGCTGCGCACGCATCACTTCGTGGGTCCACCAGCATCTGCTCGACGCCCGGTAGGCGGGCGCCGTCGATGGCGCTACGGCGCCTGCAGGCGCTTGTCCGCTCCAGCCGGCTCTGACGCAACGCGCACCCCGGGGAGCGAGCGTCCCGACGCCGGGCGCAATTGCGCGAGCACGTACTGACGCAGCGCCTCCAGGAGGCAGACCACGACGTAGTACGTTTCGAAATAGGCCAGGCTCACACCAGCGCCGCCCACGGTAAAGGCAAAGCAGGACAGGGCCAGGGCGTCGGACATGTCCCGGGCCCACAGAAGGTCGCTCCTGTAGGCCGTCATCCGACGAATCTGCAACGCCGTGACAAAGGCATTGCCCATGATGGCCAGGAACAGCAACAGCCCCACAAACCCATGGTCTCCGAGAACCTCGAAATAGATGCTGTGCGCAGCACGCGCATGGGTCGACAGACTCGCCGATCCCAGTAGGCCCCCCAACAGCCCATCGGACGGTCGCACCCCAAACCAAAGTTCCCCGGACTGCATTGCATGGAAGCCCGTGCCGAAAACCGGGTTCTGCAATGCAAGCGCCGTGGCGACGTTCCAGGCCTCCACACGCCCCATGAATGACGCATCCTGGTCTGCGCTGCCAATGGTTTCGATCCGTTGGAACCACGACTCGGGACTGAGTACGAGCACCAGAGCCACGCCCAGCATCACGAACAAGGAAGCCATCCCTTTGCGCCGCGAGGTCAGCATCAGCATGAATGCCAGCAACGCCATGGCAAGAAAGGCGCCGCGCGACCTGGAACCGATGACCGCGAGCACGGTGGCCAGCAAGACCCCGAGAAACCCCCACCGTACCAGCCGGACTTTCGAGTACTGGTACAGATAAAGCAGGATGGGCAAGGCCATCACGAGGGCGACACCGAAATGGTTGTTGTCGCTCATCTTGGTGCCTGGCAAGCCGATGATCTTGTGGCCGCCCGCCGTGACCAGCGTTTTCAGGCCTTCGGCCAAGCCATGGAAGCCCAGACCCAGTGCGATCGCAATGAGCATCGCGTGCAGGCGCAGGCGCGAGTTCACGAATAAGAACATCACGAGGCAGTACGTGATCGACTTCAGCAGGTCCGTGTAGATCGAGAAATTGTTGCGCGCGCTGGCATCCGCCAGCACGGCGCTGACCGTGACGTGGGCCACGAACAGCAAGATCAGGACGGAAGTCCTGTTGAGCCGGAACGGACTCTTGTCGACGCTTTTGCCGACCACAAGCAGCAGCAAGGTGACCAGCGCAAAAAATAGGTTGTAGCGCAGCGACCCCATGAATCCCCACATGTAGTAGGGAACGGCGATCACCGAAGTCCAGCCCCAGACAAGGTAAGCCGCGAAGGCATTGGACAACGCGATGGGGACGATGATCATCATCATCCCCAGCATCATGAGGTCACGCATCGGGGGCGCCCTTCTGTGCTCGCAGACCGCGCTGGACGTCGTCCGTCTTGGCGTTCAGGTAGGACAGCACGCCCAGATCACGCGCCTGCGCGGGCTTTCGGTCCGCGCGGCGGACGGCCAGGATCAGGAGCACCAGGAAGATGACATCCAGCGTGAACAGCGCGGCTTCCATGTGGGTGCTCTGCGCCCCTCAGCGCCAGATCCCGCGCGTATCGATCACGATCTTGTCCTTGATCGCCTCCCTGTCGATCGCCTTGAACTCCTCGTGGTCGACCAGCAGCAACAGGATGTCGGCGTTCTTCATCACGTGCTTGAGGTCGTGCAGCGGAATGTCGGTCTTGTCAGCCGCGACATTGGGGTCGCAGGCCAGCACCTGGCCCACGTTCTCGGCGATCAGGTCGCGCACGATGTCCAGTGAGGGCGATTCGCGCAGATCGTCGATATTGGCCTTGAAGGTCAGGCCCAGGCAACCGATCACGGGCGACTTGAAGCGCTCGGCCTTGGCCTTGACGCGCTCGATGACCCAGTGCGGCTTGGCGTCGTTGACCTCGCGTGCGGTCTTGATCAGGCGCGACTGCACCGGCGCGCTGGACACGATGAACCACGGGTCGACCGCGATGCAGTGGCCACCCACACCGGGGCCCGGCTGCAGGATGTTCACACGTGGGTGGCGGTTGGCCAGCGCGATGGTTTCCCAGACGTTCACGCCCAGGTGGTCGCAGACCAGCGAGAGCTCGTTGGCGAAAGCGATGTTCACGTCACGGAACGAATTCTCGACGAGCTTGGACAGCTCGGCCGTGCGGCTGTCGGTCTCCAGGATCGCGCCGTTGCAGAAGGTCTTGTAGAGCTCACGCGCCTTGGCCACGGCCGCCTTGCTGGTGCCGCCGATGATGCGGTCGTTGTCGACCAGTTCGCGCAGGATGTGGCCGGGCAGCACGCGCTCGGGGCAGTGCGCGGCATGCACCTTGCCTTGGAGTTCGGGACGCGCCTCGACGATGGTTTTCTCGATGAACTCGGTCGTTCCTACCGGCGAGGTGGACTCGAGGATCACGAGGTTGCCTTCGCGCAGGAAAGGCGTGATGGCCTTGGTGGCGGCTTCCACGTACGACAGGTCCGGCGCCTTGGGGTTGCCGTTCTCTTCCTTGAACGGCGTGGGCACGGCGATGATGAAGGTGTCGCCCTCTTCCGGTGTCAGCGAGGCCTTGAGATTGCCGCTGTTGACGGCCGAGCGCACCAGCACGTCCAGGTCGGGCTCGATGATGTGGATGCGGCCGGAGTTGATGGTGTCCACGGCGGACTTGTTGACGTCTACGCCCAGCACGCTGTGGCCCTTGGTGGCCAGCATGGAGGCGGTGGGCAGGCCGATGTAGCCCAGGCCCATGACGATGATTTTCTGCAGTACGTGGGCCATCAGCGGCTCTCTTTCCAGGACAAAACAGCTTCAAGAATGCGGCCGACGGCCTGGCCGTCGCCGTAGGGATTGTGGGCCCGGGACATGCGCGTGTAGGCCTCGGCATCGTTCAAGAGGTGCAGGGTCTCGCGCACGATGGCCTCGCGCGAGGTGCCCACCAGCCGAACGGTGCCCGCCTGCACGGCCTCCGGCCGCTCGGTGATGTCGCGCATGACGAGGACCGGCTTGCCCAGCGAAGGCGCTTCCTCCTGCACGCCACCTGAGTCGGTGATGATCAAATAAGCGCGGTCCATCAGGTGCACGAAGGGCAGGTAGTCGACCGGCTCGATCAGGTGCACGTTGGACAGGCCGCGCGTGGCCAGGATCTCCTGCACCGGCTTGCGCACGTTGGGGTTCATGTGCACCGGGTAGAGAACCTCCACGTCCGGCTGGCCGGCAGCGATATCGGCCAGCGCGTGGCAGATGTTCTCGAAGCCTTCGCCAAAGTTCTCGCGGCGGTGGCCGGTCACCAGGATCAGCCGGCGCGAGGGGTCGAGGAAGCTGAAGCGCTCCTGCATCTGCTGCTTGAGGGCCGCGTCGGTGCGCAGCTTGTCCACCACGGTCAGCAATGCGTCCACCACCGTGTTGCCTGTCACGACGATGCTCGCGGGCGCCACGCCCTCGCGCAGCAGGTTGTCACGCGACATGGCGGTCGGGGCGAAGTGCAGGTCGGCCACCGCCCCCGTCACCTTGCGGTTGATCTCCTCCGGGAAGGGCGCGTACTTGTTGCCGGTGCGCAGGCCCGCTTCCACATGGCCGACCGCAGCACGCGCGTAGTAGGCGGCCAGGCTGGTCGCCAGCGTGGTGGTGGTGTCCCCGTGCACGAGCACGAGGTCGGGCTTCTCGGCCGCCAGCACGCTCTTGAGGCCCGCCAGGATGTTGCCCGTCACGTCGTACAGATCCTGGTTGGGCTTCATGACGTTCAGGTCGTGCTGCGGCACGATCTCGAACAGGCGCAGCACCTGGTCGAGCATCTCGCGGTGCTGGGCGGTCACGCAGACCACGGTCTGCAGCCGGTCGGCTGCCGCCTGGAAGCCCTTGACCACGGGTGCCATCTTGATGGCCTCCGGGCGGGTTCCGAACACGATCAAGACCTTCATCGACTCCCTTTCCGCGTCAGCCGCTCGAACGGCTCCCTGTAGTTGGCAACGCTGTTGCGCCAGTTGCGCACCTGCTCGACATGGCGGCGCCCGGCGGCCTTGAATGCGGGCCAGCGCTCGCGCTGTTGCAAGAGGTCCAGCACGGCCTCGGCCAATGCACCGGCATCGTCCGCCTTGAACAGCACGCCGGTGCGGTCATGCTCCACCAGCTCCTTGTGTCCGCCAACGTCGGACGCCACAAACAAGCGCCCCTGCGCCATGGCTTCCAGCGGCTTGAGCGGCGTCACCAGTTCGGTCAGGCGCATCGAATGTCGCGGATAGGCCAGCACGTCGATCAGGTCGTAGTAGCGGCTCACGTCCTTGTGCGGGACCCGGCCCGTGAAGAGGATGCGGTCCGCCAGCCCCAGCTGCGCGGCCTGGGCCCGCAGATTATCGTCCTGCGGCCCACCTCCGACGAGCAACATGCGCAGCGCGGGCTCCTTGTCGAGCAAGCGCGGCATGGCAGCGACCAGCAGGTCCAGCCCCTCGTAGGCATAGAACGAGCCGATGAAGCCGACCACCGGCGCGCCGGGCACCAGGCCCAGGCGCTGCTGCAGGGCCGCGTCCGGCGGGCTGGAGAGCTGGAACGATTCCACATCCACGGCGTTGGGCACCACGCCGACCTTGGCGCTGGGAATGCCGCGCGCCACGATGTCGGCGCGCAGGCCCTCGCAGATCGTGAAGACATGGTCGGCCTGGCGCACGGCGTGGGTCTCCAGCGCACGCGTGAGCCGGTAACGCAGGCTGCCCTCGCGCGTGGTGCCATGGTCGACGGACGCATCCTCCCAGAAGGCGCGGATCTCGTAGGTGACGGGAATTCCGCGCCGGCGCCCCACTTTGAGCGCCGGCAGCACGTTGAGCACCGGCGAATGAGCGTGGATCAGGTCGGGCTTGACCTCCTGCACCACCTGGTCGATGCGCGTCTCGAGCTGGCGCATCAGCGCCCATTCGCGCGCCACCGGGAAGCGGTCCAGCACGGACGGCTGCGGCGGGGTGCGGAAGAAGGAGAAGCCTTCGGATTCCTCCACGGCATGCACATCTCCCTCCTGCTTGGGCGAAGTCAGGTGGAAGGTTTCCCAGCCCAACGCGCGTTGCTCGCGCAGCAGCGCCGCCGAGCGGAAGGTGTAGCCGCTGTGCAGTGGCAGTGAGTGGTCGAAGATGTGCAGGATGCGCATGGAAGAAGCTCAGGCGGCAGCGCCCGAGAACAAGGTGTCGTAACGCTGCACCATGGCCGACAGCCCGTAGCGTGCCTGCGCCTGGCTGCGTGCCGCCTGCCCGTGGCGCCGTGCCCGGTCGGCATCGTCGGCATAGGCGGCCAGCGCCCGGGCCATGGCCGCGTCGTCCTCGGAGGGCACCAGGCTGCCAGTCGCGCCGTCGGTCACGACCTCGGGATTGCCGCCGACCGCGGTGGCGACGATGGGCAGGCCGCAGGCCATGGCCTCCTGCAGCGTGCACGAGGTGCCTTCGGTCAGCGAGGGCAGCACGAAGCAGTCGAGCATGCGCAGCACCTCGGGCACGTCGCTGCGCGCACCGGCCAGCCAGGCCAGTTCGCGCAGGCCGGCCCGGGTGAGGATGGCGTCGATCTCGGCCGCCAGCGGCCCGTCGCCGACGAACACCAGGCGGGCGCGGTCGGCCAGGTCCGGCCGCGCCTGCAGCAGTGCCACGAAGGCACGGGCCAGGGCCTGCTGGTTCTTCACGGTCTGCAGCCGGCCGACGGTGCCGATCAGCCAATGCTGGCCCGGCGTGAAGGGGCAGCCGGCCACCGCGGCCACCGGCGCCGCTGCCGGGGCGAAGCGGTCCGTATCCACGCCGTTGGCGATCAGCGAGCGGCGCCGCGCGGGCACGCCAATGGCGCGCGCCAGGTAATCGTCCAGGTCCTGCGACACGCTGACGTAGTGCGACACGAACGGCCGGTACGCGCGGCGCAAACGCCGGTAGCGCACGCTCTGCCCGTGCGGGTCGTGCGCGTCCCAGCCGTGCTCGGCATGCACGCGCAGCGGCACGCGCGCCAACCAGCCCAGCGGCACGATCTCCAGCGCCGCGAGGTTGCAGGTGTGCAGCACCTGGGGCCGGAGGCGGCGCAGAAGCGTGTGGATGCGCCGGTACAGCGGGATCGCATGGCCGACCGGCTTGTCCAACGCGATGAACTCCACGTCCGGCCGCTCCACGCGCTGGCGAAAGTCGTCGATGGTGGTCAGCGACACCACGGTGTGGCGGTAGCGCTCTGCGGGCAGGCGGTTGATCAACTGGACGATCACGTTCTCCAGCCCACCGATGCTGAAGCGGTAGACGAAATGCACGATGTGCAGCGGAGCGCGCTCAGCCGGCATGGGCAACCGCCTCTCGCGTGGCCAGGATCTGGCGGAACAGCTGCAACTGGCCCTGGGTGGTCGCGTCCCAGGAGAAGGTCTCGGCATGGCGGCGCGTGTCGGCGCGGTCGGGCAGCTGGGTGAACAGCCGGTTCCAGGCCGCGACCAGGCCGGCACCGCTGCGCTCGGGCATCAGCACGCCGGCGGCCGGCTGGCTCACAACCTCGGGCGTGCCCCAGATGTCGGTTGCGATCACGGGCGTGCCGCAGGCCATGGCCTCCAGCAACACGTTGGCCCAGCCTTCGCGGCTGGAGCACAGGGCCAAGGCGTCCGCGGCGCTGTACCACCACTTGAGTTCGGTCTGCGGCACCACGCCGGCGAAGTGCACGCGCTCGCGCACGCCCAGGCGCTCGGCCTGCCGCAGCAGCGCGGCGCGGTCGGGACCTTCGCCGGCCAGCACCAGGCGCACATCGGCCGGCAGCAACGGCAGGGCGTCGATGGCCAGGTACTGGCCCTTGCGTTCGATCAGGTGGCCGACGCACAGCAGCATGCGGCCCTCGACCGGCAGCTGCAGCCGCGCACGCGCGGCGGCGCGCGGTTCGGGCACGAAACGCTGCAGGTCCACGCCGTTGCGCAGGGTGTGCAGCTTGCTCGCGTCACCGCCGAGCTCCTGCAGACGGTCCATCAAAGCCTGGCAGACGCCGATGGAGGCGCTGGCCGCCCGCTCGGTCGACTGGATCAGGCGGCGCGGCACCGCGTAGTCGGGAATCAGGTTCAGGTCGGTGCCCCGCGCCGTGACTACAAAAGGCTTGCCCAGCCAGCGCGCCAGCAGGCTGGCCGCGACGCCATCGGGGTAGTAGTAGTGCGCGTCAATCAGGTCGAAGTCGAAGCCTTCGCGCTGCAGGCGGCGGATGGTCTTCAAGGCTCCCAGCGCCATGGCGAACGGCGCGCTGCTCATGCCCACGCGGGGCAGCAACAGATAGCGCGGATGGTGCACCTCGATGCCGTTGCGCACCTCGAACGATGGCGTGGCGGCAAACTTCGCGTACTCCCCGAAACGCTCGCCGCGCAGGGGAAACCAGGGCACCGGTGCCACCACACGGGCCTGCACCGCCCCGGTCTTGAGCAGTTCGCGCAAGCGCGTCTCGACAAAGATCCCATGGATCGGCCGCGCAGTGCTGGGAAACAGGCTGGAGAACAGCAGGATGCGCAACGGCGCGTGGTCCTTGCCTGCGGGTGCGAGGGGGCTCAAGCCGCAACCTCGCTGCTGGCCGCGGCAGCATCAGCCACCGGGCGCTGCTCCAGCTGGCGCAGAAAGGCCTCGAACATCAGCAGCGTCCACAGCGGTGCCGAGAAATCGCGCTGGCCACTCTGGTGCTGGCGCACCATGCTGCGCAGCTGGTCGGGATCGAAGTAGCCCGCATCCGCCATGCGCGGGCCCAGCAACGCCTCGCGCGTGCGCTCGGCCAGCGGGCCGCGCAGCCAGCTCGCCAGCGGCACCGAGAAGCCCATCTTGGGCCGGTACAGCACATCGGACGGCAGGCGCGGCTCGAACGCCTTCTTGAGCAGGTACTTGCCTTCCTGGCCCTGGACCTTGAGCGCGCTGGGCAGCGTGGCCAGCCACTCGATCAGTTGGTGGTCCATGAGCGGCTCGCGCACCTCCAGCGAATGCGCCATGCCGGCGCGGTCGACCTTGGTGTTGATGTCGCCGACCAACCAGGTCTTGTAGTCCAGGTACTGCACCAGGGCCAGCGGGTCATCGGTGCCAGCGCGTTCGGCGTGCGTGCGGAACATGTCCAGCGCGCTGTAGCCGCCCAACCGGCGCTTGAAGCTGGCCGAGTACAGCCGCTCGCGCTCGTCCGCGCGCAGCACCGACACGCTGTGCAAGTAGGCCTGGGCCGAGTCGAATGCCAGGGCCTGGAAGGTGGTCTTGGCGCGGAACACGCGCGGGGCCCAGTCGGCCTTGGGATAGAGCTGCCCCAATGCGCCGAACAGCGGCCGGCGCAGGCCCAGCGGCAGCGCGCGCCGGGCCTTTTCCTCGGCCAGGTGCAGGCGGTAGCGCCGGTAGCCACCAAAGCTCTCGTCACCGCCATCGCCGGACAGCGCCACCGTCACATGCTTGCGCGCCATCTGGCAGACGCGGTAGGTCGGCACGGCCGAACTGTCGGCGAAGGGCTCGTCGTAGAGCCAGGCCAGTGTGTCGATCAGGTCGAAGTCGTTGCTGCCGACGATGTCCAGGCTGTGGTCGGTCCGGTAGCGGTCGGCCACCATCTGGGCGAACTGCGATTCGTTGAAGCGCGGATCGTCGAAACCGATGGCGCAGGTCTTGATCCGGCTGCCATCCACCTGGGCCATCGAGGCCACCACAGCACTGGAATCCACGCCGCCGGACAGGAAGGCGCCCAGGGGCACGTCCGCCACGAGGCGCAGGCGCACCGATTCGTCGATGCGCTGCAGCAACTCGGCCTGTGCGTCCTGCAGGCTGATCGGATTGTCCAGCGAGAAGCGCACGTCCCAATAGGCTTGCGGCGCTGGAATGCGCGCCATGCCACGGCGCAGCAGCAGCTTGTGACCGGGCGGCAGCTTGAACGCCCCCTCGTAGATGCAACGCGGATCCGCCACATAGCCCAGCGCGAAGTACTCCTCGACGGCGAGCGGATCGATCTTGCGCGCGAACGCAGGATGGGCCGTGATGACCTTGAGCTCGGAGCCGAACACGAAGCTGCCGTCCGGCAGCAGCGCGTAGTGCATGGGCTTGACGCCCATGCGGTCGCGCGCGAGGAACAGCACCTGCTGGTTGCGGTCCCAGAGCCCGAACGCGAACATGCCGCGCAACCGGTGCAGGCAGTCCTCGCCCCAGGCCTCCCAGGCGTGCACGATGACCTCGGTGTCGCTGCGCGTCTTGAACACATGGCCCAGCGCCTTGAGCTCGGCGGTCAGCTCGCGGTAGTTGTAGATTTCGCCGTTGAACACGATGACGACCGAGCCGTCCTCGTTGAACTGCGGCTGGATGCCGGTCGCCAGGTCGATCACCGACAGCCGGCGGTGGCCCATGGCCAACCCCGGCTCCAGGTGCAGATCGGCCTCGTCCGGACCGCGGTGGGCCTGGATGTCGTTGATGGCCGACATCAGCGCAGGCGAGAACGCGCGTGCGCCGCGCAGGTCGAACAGGCCGGAGATTCCGCACATGCTGCTGCTCCTTGCCTCAGCGCTGCCGCGTCTGCTGCAGGCCGGCCACGATGGCCTGGCCGTTGGCTTGGACGAATGCCGTCAGGGTTTCCTGCGCCCGCGCGCCGGTGTCTGCGATCGGCGTGTACACCACGACCACGGCCGAATCGTCGCCGTGCCCGAGCAGGCGCGAGAGCGCCCCATGGACCTTGGCCAGCGCATCGCTGGCGACCAGGCGGCCGTTGACCCAGTAGACCTGCCAGGCCAGCAGGCGCACCGCGCCCGCGCTGCCGACGAGCGAAGCCCGCAGCTCGGCCTGCCGCACCGGCACAGTCCCACCGGGCCAGGGCGCGCTGGCCGTGCCCGCGCCGACTTCTGCCCAGTCCTTGTCGGAGTAGGTGACCAGTTGGTTCGAGGAAGACACCAGCTTGCGCTCGGTGTTCTGGCTACGGTAGTAGCCGATGTACAGGCCGACCGGCTGGCCATTCTTGACAGCCCCCTGGAACAGCTCGGCCGAGGGATTCTGGAAGGCCGGCTTCCAGTCGGCCGACGGCCGCTCGGCGGCCTGCCAGCCGTCTTGCAGGCTGCCTTGCAGGACCAGCTGCGGCGGCGCGTGGTTCTGTGCGTGCTGCAATCCCCAGACGACACCGTGGGGCGCCAACACCACGAGGACCAAGGCCAGCAGCACGGCAGGGCGGAACCGACCGGCTGCGCCGCCGGTCGCGGTCAGCGGCTGCTTCATGTCGGGCGACGGCTCGGACCAGCGCGCGCCGATCGCGAACATCAGCATGATGACAATGCCGAAGAAGAGCCAGCCATAGATCAGGTGGTCGACACCCGTGGCGATGGTGTTGCCCGAGTAGTGGCCCAGCATCACGATGATGTAGGCGCGCAGCCAGTTCGCCACGATGGGCACCAAAATGGACACCAGCACGAACAGCACGCGGCGGCGCGGCGACTGGTAGTTCAGGTAGGCGAACAGCGCGCCGACGGTGACCGAGGCGATCAGGTAGCGGATGCCGCTGCAGGCCTCGACCACGGACCAGTGGCCCGACGGGATCACGAACTGCTGGCCTTCGCGATACACCGGGATGCCGCTCATGCGCAGGGCCAGCACGGTAAAGTCGGCCGTCCACTCCATCAGCCGCGGCATCATGAAGTCGCCGATGGGCACGGCGAAGAACAGGAAGCCCAAGGGGAACAGCAGGGCCCAGGCCACCTGCCAGCCCAGCACCGCCGGCACGGCCAGCACGACGAGCATGGTCAGCGCCAGCTGCGTCGCCGCGTTGACGGCCACCAGGTCGCCCAGCAGCCACAGCAGCGCCGCGCCCAGCATCAGCACGACGGCCGTGGGGCTGGGCTCCGGCACGAGGCCGGCCAGCCGGCGCCGTTGCCGCCACACCAGCCACAGCACGATCGGGGGCACGAGCAGGCCATGGGCATAGGTGTCCGACCGCAGCCAGATGGCGACCATGGCAGAGGCCGTCTCGCGGTACAGCAACAACAAGGCCACCAGCGTCAGGACCAGCAGCGCCAGGGGCCGCCGCCAATGCGCGGGCAGGCCCGGCGCGGAGGAAGATGGAGCCATGCTGGCGCTCATGTCGGTAGCAGTGCCGGTGGGGCCGTCACGGCCGTCGCGGCCGGTGTGGTCGGAAGGTGCCGGTCGATGCCGGCGAGGTGGGCGTCCCAGCTGAAGCTGGCCAGCACCTTGGCGCGTGCCGCCACGCCGGCGGCGGCGGCCTGCGGCGCATCGGCCAGCAAAGTCTCGACCTCGGCGACGAAGCCGGCGGCGTCAACGGCCGGAAACATCTCGACGCCAGCGCGCGCACCGATGGCCTGCGCGCACTCCGCGGTCGCCACCACTGCCTTGGCCATGGCCATGGCTTCGAGGATCTTGTTCTGGATGCCGCGTGCCACCCGCAACGGTGCCACCACCAGCGCTGCGTGCTGCAGGTAAGGGCGCACGTCGTCCACGGTGCCGGTCACGGTCACGGCCTCGGACGCCAGCGCGCTCACGGCCGGCGCGGGATTGCGTCCGACGATGTAGAAGCGCAGGCGCGGCCAGCGCAGGCGCAGTGCCGGCAGCATGTCGGCGCAGAACCAGCTGACGGCATCGATGTTGGGCCAGTAGTCCATGGCACCGGTGAACACCAGCGGCAGTTCGTCGGCCGCATAGGGCGAGGCGCGCTGCGGGTCGGGAGAGAAGAACTGCGCGTCCACGCCATTGCACAGCGGCTCGACGTTTGCGCCGCTGCCCTGCGCCTGGCTGCGGAACAGCTCCGTCTCCTGCGGGGTGACGAAGAACGAGCGCCGCGCGCGCTGCGCCACGGCACGCTCGAACGCGAGCAGGCGTTCGCCCTCGCGCCGGTACAGCCAGGACATCGGCCAGGGGCGCGCCGCCGCGTACTGGGTCCACTTGGCCGAATCCAGATCGACGAAATCCACCAGCATCGGCAGGTTCGCCGGTGCGTATTGCGCCATGGCCGAGGAGAACACCACGCTCGCGTCGATGGTCTCGGTCGCCAGCGTCTCGCGCACCCAGCGCGCCAGGCCTGCATCGCGGTAATAGGCCAGTGTCAGCGCCTCGCCGCGCAGCAGGCCGGACAGGCTGCGCAGCTTGGCCCGGCGCGGCTGCAGCGGCGCCACATGCAGTTCGGGGCAGATCGCGCGCAGCGCGGGCAGGTGGGCTTCGTCCTGTGGATCGTCGATGAAGGTGCCCAGCAGCACGCGGTGCGAGCACTGCAGGTGCCGCAGCAGATGGTACGAGCGCACCTTGTCGCCCTTGTTGGGCGGGTAAGGCATGCGGTGCACCAGGTACAGCAGCGTGGCCATCGGAGTTCAGCCCAGATTGCGCACGATGTGCGGGCCGACGAAATTGACCAGCGCACGCGGCAGGCGGCGCCAGGTGCGGATCACGAACTGGTACTTGGCGTTGGACGGGTTGTTCTGCGGCACCGCGTCACGCTTGTAGAGCTGGTACTCGTAGTGCAGCGGCTGCGGCTCGAAGCCCCAGTTCTTCTTGAACGCGAAGGAGCCCGTGCCCTGCTTGCTGCGGCCGTAGTCGAACACGCGCGCACCACGGGCCGCGGCATGGCGCATCAGCTCCCAGTACTTGAAGTCGTTGCCGGCCAGGTCGCGCGCGGCCTCGTCGTCGCCGGCGTAGTAGGGCAGCACCTCGTCGCGAAAGTAAAAGCTCAGCACGCTGCTGAGCGGCTTGCCTTCGCGTGAAGTGACGGTGAGCACCTCGCAGTCCTGGCCGAAGGTCGTCAGCAGAGCCTGGAAGTAGCGCTTGGACATGGCCGGCGTGCCGTGGCGGTGCACGTTGTCGGCATAGAGCGCAAAGAAGCGGTCCACGTTGGGATCGATGCTGCTCTGCAAGCCGTTCTTGATGCCCTTGCGCACCATGGCGCGCTGCTTGCGTGGGATGGCCAGCATGTTGGCCTCGTCGTCGGCGACGATGTTCTTGCGGAACGTGACGTACAGGTCCTGCAGCGGCCAGTCGGCATGCCGGCGCTGCACGTTGCGCATCTCCAGATGGTCGACGCCAAGCCGGCGCGCCAGGCTCTGCGCCTCCTGCTCGAGCAGCTGCGCGGCCGCAGGATCGCTGGCCGCCACGCCGCCATAGACGCCAAAGGGCAGGCTGACCAGCGCATTGCCGAACAAGCGGCTCTTGACGTGGCCGAGTGGCAGCACGCCCACGATCGCACCGCCGTCTTCGGCGTAGAGGAAATGGCTGTCGTGCCGAAAGATGTCGCGCAGCAGGGTCTGCCAGCCGGCGCGGTGGAAGAAACTGGCTTCGGGGCACTGGTGCACGAAGGCATCCCAGCGGCGGTACGCCTCGGCATCGCCGGGCTGCAATCGTTGGATGGTCAGCATGGGAACGGTCAGGCCGGCGTGGCCGCAGGACGCAGGAAGATCTCGTCCATGCGGCCCCACTTGAAGTCGCCCATCAGGCGGTCCAGGCGCGCTTCCATGCGGTCGATGTTCACGTAGTGGCGAAAGCGTGCCTTGGCATCGATGCCGGCCACGCGCGGCTGCTCCGGATCGATCTCCCAGGGATGGAAGTAGAAGATCGCGGCCTCGCGGTCCTGTGCGTTCACACGGCGCAGCATCCAGCGCGACAGGCCGTACGGCAACAGGCGGAAGTAGCCGCCACCGCTGGAGGGCAGATTGCGCTGCAGCATGCGCAGCGTGGTGACCGGAATCTCCAACAGCCCGTCGCGCACGGCATGGGCGAAGCGCGGCGCGTCCGGCATGCCGTAGTGGTCGTGCTGGATCGGGTAGATGCTGGAGCTGTACTGGTAACCGGCGGCCTGCAGGCAATCGAAGGCCCACAGGTTGCGCGTGCCGATCGAGAAGCTGGGCGCACGGTAGCCCTGAACCGCCACACCGCCCAGGTCTTCCAGGATCTGCTTGGCACGCTGGATATCGGCCAGGAAGTCCGGCTCGCTCTGGTCGCTCGCGCGTTCGTGGCCGTACCCGTGGCTGGCCAGCTCATGGCCTTCGGCGACGATGCGGCGCACCAGTTGGGGATAGCGCTCCGCGATCCAGCCCAGCGTGAAGAAGGTCGCCTTGGCGCCATGGCCGGACAGCATGTCCAGAATGCGGTGCACATTGCGCTCGACACGGCACTCGCGCGTCTCCCACTCGTCGCGGCGGATGTAGGGGGCGAACGCAGAGACCTGGAAATAGTCCTCCACGTCGATGGTCAGGGCATTGGTGATCGGTGCTGCGGCGGTCATGGTGTCTTGTCCTCTGCCCCACGACGCGCAGCAACGACGAGTTTCTTCAGCATCGCAAGCACCTCCAGGTTGATCCGCTCCAGGCGGAGCAAGCTGCGTTCCAGGCGCTGCAGGCGATCGCCCTGCTGCTCCTGGTCCAGGCCGGAAATCTGCGCTTCCATGCCGTCCAGGGCGTCCGCATCGAACTGCAGGCCGCCGACGACCTCATCGCCGACCGGGGTGGTCGACCAACTCCGCTGCGCCGGTGCCGGGCCCGACTGGGTCAGCCCGGATTCTTCGCGAATCTCCCGCGCCACCGAGGTCACATCTTCGGCGGTCAATGTGTCTTTTTCGTTCAGGAAACCCAGCAGCAACAGCCGATCGCAGATCGCATTGATGCGCCGAGGAATGCCGCCGCTGGCGCTGAAGATCTCGACGAAGGCCTCGGGCTCGAAATGCGGCCGCCCGGTGCCACCGGCGCACTTGAGCCGGTGTTCGATGTAGCCCTGCGTCTCTTCCTGGTCGAGCGGACCGATGTGGCAGGCCGCGATCACGCGCTGGCGCAGCTGCTGCATCTGCGGATGCTGCAGGATGTCGCGAAACTCCGGCTGGCCGACCAGGAAGCTCTGCAGCAGCGCCTGGTTGCCGAACTGGAAGTTGGACAGCATGCGCAATTCCTCCACCGCGGACTGCGTCAAGTTCTGCGCCTCGTCCACGATCAGCAGGCAGCGCTTGCCCTGCACGGTCTGGCCGACCAGGAAGGCCTCCAGAGACATCAGCAGATCGGCCTTGCTCGCGTCCTTGGTGCGCACGCCGAAGGCCGCGGCCACCATGCGCAAGGTGTCTTCGGCCTCCAGCTGGGTGCTGACCACGTTGCCGGCGACGACCTTGCTCGGGTCCAGGCTGTCCAGCAAGCCGCGCACGATGGTGGTCTTGCCGGCACCGATCTCGCCGGTGATGACGATGAAGCCCTCGTTGCGCAGCACGCCATAGTCCAGGTAGGCCTTGGCCCGCCGGTGCTGCTTGCTGGCGAAGTAGAACGTGGGATCGGGGTTGAGCTGGAACGGTTTGCCGCTCAAGCCGTAGTAGGCTTCATACATCAGTCAGAACTGCAAGCTGAGCCCGCCACGCAGCGCGGATTCGGAGTAGGAGGACAGGCTGCCACTGGACACCGTCCGGCGCAGCCCCAGGGTTCCGGTCGTGTGCGGCCCGAGCTTGGTCGACAGGCTGATGTTGAGCGAGCGCAGGTCGCTGCTCTGCGCGCCGCTCTGCTGGCCGGCTGCCCGCGTCATCGAGCCGAGAACGCTGAGCGAGGACTGCGGCGTCAGGCGGCGCGAATAGACGATGTTCAAGCCGTGCTGGCGCACATAGTTTGAACTGCCCAGGTCTTCACCGGTGTCGGCGGTCACCTGCCGCAGGCGGCTGGTCTCCGATTGCGACACCGAAAAACTCAGCGTGTCACGCAGGCCGATCAATGAGAACGAGGCATCCCGGCGCCGCGTCAGCGTCACGGAGGAGCTGAGGAAGCCCAGGTCCACGCTGGTGCTGCCATCCAGGCCATTGGCCAGCAGAAAGGAATTGACCAGCTGCGCACGGCGCACGGGATCGGGCTCGAGCGAGGTGAACTGGAAGAAATACAGGTCGTACAACGTGCCGACACTGAAGGAGCCGGCCTGGCTCGGCGTCGAACTCGCATCGCGCGAATCGGAGAAGCGCCATGCCGAGCGCGGCGTGCGGTGCTCGAAGTTGACGTTGTAGGCGCGGCCGAAGAAGCGCTTCTCCAGCAAGGCCGAAAAGCGCGTGCGCTCGGACAATGCCCACTGGACCTGCCCGCCGAACGTGGCGTGGCTCTCCTTGTCCTGCGAGGCGTAGTTGTTCGACTCCCAACCCGGGATCACCGAGATCGACAGCTGCGGCGAGAAGGGATGGGTCAGGAACGCGCGCACCCGGTCGGATTCGTACGAGCGGCCCGAAGCGTAGTCCTGCTTCTGGTGGTTGGCATCGAGCGACCAGCCGATCACGCGCTGCTGGTTGTTGCTCGCCAGGCGCAAAGACAGATCGTCGAGGTCGTAGTCCGCCGCGACCAGACTCGACTTGGTCCGTGAAGCGGTGCGTCCATAGCGCAGCTCATACTGGGACCAGTCGCCGAACCGGCCCCGCACGTAGGGCGACACACGATACAGCGCCGCCTCAGTCCGGTTCTGGTTGTCCGTCACGTCGCTGCCCGAACGCGTACCGAAGGCCGAGATCGTTTGCTGTGAGATGTTGCCGGTGAAATCCACAAAGGCGAAGTTGTCCGCCACCTCCAGGCTGCCGAGCGCCCGCAGCGCATTCTGGTTGCGGTCCAGCGACCGCTCGCGCGCGTGCAGCAGCCGGGTGAGCGAATAGTCGACATTCGCTTTCAGGCGATCGCCCTCGGCCGTGAAACGCAGGCCAGGGCTCACCGAGGTCACGAAGTCTGCGACCTTCTCCACGCCTCCACGCGAGTGGACGTTGTCGGTCCAGGTGCCCTGCACAGAAACACGGGGAACCAGGGACATCTGTCGGCGGTCGCTCTGCCCACTGCCTTCGGTTGCAGGCGTTTGCCGCCCCGACAAAGGCTCCGGTGCCGCAGACGACAACCCGTTGGAGGTTTGCCCGTGGGCAAACGAAGCAGCGCCAAACAGCCCCGCCACGACCAAGGCCTGCGCCAACCCACTTTCCCGCGCGAAAGCTGGACGAAGAAACTGCATCAGGGGAAGGCCTTGCCGCATGGACAACCGGCCTCAGCTGCCATAGCCATAGCCATAGCCATAGCCCTGGCCATAACCGCCGTAGCCATAGCCCTCGCCGGCGCCCGCCTTGGCTTGGTTCAACACCATCATCTTGACAGGGCAGGACTCGATGGTGGCCAGGGCGTGCTGCACGTCGTTGCGCAAGGTTTTCTCCGCATGGACGACCACCACGATCTGCCCCATGTGCGTGGCCAGCACGCGGGACTCCGTTGTCAGCAGCAGCGGTGGCGAGTCGAAGATGACAATGCGGTCCGAGTAGCGCCGCGCAATGTCGGCGATCAGCGTGTTCATGGCATCGCTGGCCAGCAACTCGGTGGCTCGCGGATGCGGCGTACCGCTGGGCAGCAGGGTCAGCTTGTCGATGTTGGTCCGCAGCAGCACCTGGGACAGGTCAGCCTTGTCGTCGACCAGCAGGTCGAGCAGGCCGCGGCTGGCAGGCAATCCCAGCATGCGCAGGATCGACGGGCGTGCCACATCCGCGTCCACCAGCATGACCGTGTTGTTCAATTCGGTGGCGATGCTCAGCGCCAGATTCAGGGCGTTGAAACTCTTGCCCTCCCCCGCCACCGCACTCGTGACCATGATCAGGTTGCCGTTCACGATGGGCGTCGTGCCCTTGCCCATCGCGTTGGCAATGAGCGGACGCTTGATCACGCGGTATTGGTCGGCGATCTGGGACCGTGGCGCATTGGGGCTCACGAAGCCGGCGGCCGTCAGCGCATCCAGATCCAGATCCACCTGGCGCGAGATCACGGAGGGACGTGCCGGGGCCGGGGCCGGGGCCGCAGGCTCGGGCGCAACCGGTGCCGCAGCGGCAGCAGGGGCGGCGACGATGTCCGGCACCGCCACGCCCGCCTGCCGCAACTGCTCTAGGCGCCGCGACGCTTGTTCGATCAGACTACTCATGCCATCCTCAAGCGGCCCTGCTGGCCATGAAGGCCATCAGGCCGATGCCCAGCGCGAAACAGACAACCAAGCTGCCCGAAGCCGCCGCAAACTTCCAAAGGTTCCTGCGCTCACTGCGTTTGGCTTCGTCGCTGACGACCAAGGTCACCACCCCCAAGAGCGGCAAGGCGACAGCGTTGCGCAGTGCATGCGCGTTGTGGAACACGGGACGCAGCTGGCTCAGGGCCAGGGCCACCGCCACACCGACCGCCAAGGAGGCGACCAACGCCCCAACCAGCAACAAGGACCGGTTGGGCGCCACCGGGCGCTGCGACACGCGCGGTGGATCAATCAAGCGGAAATCCGCCACGCCAGCGACGGAATCCAGATTGCCCGTCATGGAAGCGGACTCGCGCCGCGTCACCAGATCCTCATAGTTCTTTTTGTTGACCGCATAGTCCCGGTTCAGCTGCGCGTACTCTGCCTCGATCTGTGGCGCCGTCTTCGCCTGTTCCTGCGCCCTGGCGTAGCGTGCGCCAAACTCGGCGACGCGCGCGCTCAGCGACGCCACCCGCACTTCGGCCGTGGCGAGCAAACGCCCCAGTTCCTGGACCGCCAAGCTGCTGTTGGAGCCCGTGATCGGATCTGACACGGCCGCCTTGCGCAATGCCTCGACCTCCTTGCTTTTCTGCTCTTCAAGCTCCTTGATCGAGCGCCGCGTCGCTGTGACGTCGGGATGCTGCTCCGTGTAGCGCTGCAGCAGGTTGTCGAGATTGCGTTTTTGCTCGGTCAGCCGGCCATCGATTTCCGGCGTCGGAAACAGGCGTTCAGCATCACCGCTCTTGGCCGCTTTGGCGACCTGTGCACGCTCCGACTCAAGCTGGCGCTTGGCGGAATCGCGCGCGCGTTCGGCTTCCACCAATTCGAGTTTGGCGCTGTTGTACTGGGCGCCCAACTCGCCAATCCGGGAGGCGACATCCGGGCCCGCCGCGGACTGTAGTTCGATGTTGCGCAGCCGGAATTCCTTCAAACGCGTCTCGGCTTCCTCCAGTCGCGTTTCATACATACGGATCTGCTCGGAAATGAACTTCTGTGCAGCCGCCGTGTCCTTGCGGGAATCGCCCAGACTGGATTCGACGAAGATCGACACCAGCGACTGGACGACCTTCTGTGCACGCGGTGGCACGGAGTCACGGTAGGTGATCGTGTACAGGTTGTCGCGGCCCGCGCCCCGGATCTCCAGCGTGCTCATCAAGGTATCGATCAAGCGCTCGCGCGCCGCCGGGGAGTCGATGTTGAGATCCAGGTCGGCCATGCGAACCAGCTTCTCGACGTTGGGCCGGTTGATGAGCGTGCGGCTCAACATGACGACCTGCTGGTTCACATTGGGCTGCACCGCCAGGCCCGACATGAGCGGCTTCAAGATCGATTGGGTATCGACGAATATCCGCGCAGAAGCCTCGTATTTGTCAGGAATTCGCAGCACGACGGCCGAGCCAATAATGGCAACAACCCACGCCGCCAGCAACCCCCACCACCGATGCTTCCACGCGCCTTTGGCGAACGTGGAAATCTGGTTGATTAACTCGTCCATCGATCAGAACCAGCTTTGCGGAATCACCAAAATATCACCGGGCTTCATCTCGACGTTGTTAGAAATCTCCCCGCGTTTGACCAGATCACGCAAACGCACTGAATATTGCTTTCCACCTTCCGAAGTGCGCAGGATCGAAGCCGCGTTGCCATCGGCAAAATCGGTCAGACCGCCCACGGCGATCATGACGTCCAGCAGCGTCATCTTCTGTTTGTATGGCAGGAACTGGGGTTTGGCAGCCTCACCAACCACACGAATCTGCTCACTGTAGGGGCCGACGAACGACGTCACGATCACGGTCACCACCGGATCGCGCACAAACTTGCCCAGCAACTGCTCGATTTCGCGCGCAATCTCTGTGGAGTTTTTGCCTTGGGCAATCAATTCATCGACCAACGGCGTGGAAATCTTGCCATCGGGCCGCACCGGAACGCTCATCGACAACTCCGGATTGCGCCAGACGATGATATTGAGCGAATCACCCGGACCGATAATGTAGTTATAGTCGCCAGATGCGGCCAATGTCGGCGCGGCTGGGTATCTATTGGAGGCGCATCCCACGAGAATGATCGCCGTGAGGAAAAGTCCAAGCTTGCTGATCAAGCCTCGAATCGCAGCGTGATGAAGTTTCAAGGCAAATCCCCTACAGTATTCGGGCAACAGTTCTTCGAGCGGGGCACTATAGCGCACTTCCCCCCGCACGATTGCGACGTTCCGGCCAGCGGTTCACAGGCTGTGACCAGCGGCGAAGCCATCGATTCTCTGCGCGCAGCACGCGCGATTCGCGCGACAAATGCACATAAGTGCCAAGTATGTTGCGCCGCGCAACGGCGCACTGGCTCACACGCGGTAGTAGCTTCGGTACCAGGCAACGAAGCGGGCGATGCCCTGCTCCAGCGGCGTTGCCGGCACCGCCCCCACCCAGTCGCCCAGCGCCTGCACATCGGCATAGGTGGCGAGCACATCACCATCCTGGAGCGGCAGCAGGCGCTTCTCCGCCGTCCGCCCCAGCGCCTGCTCGATGCAGCCGATGAAATCCAGCAAGGGCACAGGATTGCGGTTGCCGATGTTGAACACGCGGTAGGGCGCCTGGCTGGTGGCCGGATTCGGGTGCGCGGCATCGAACGCAGCGTCCGGGCTTGCCGGCCGGTCGAGCACCCGCAGCACGCCGTCCGCGACATCGTCGACATAGGTGAAGTCGCGCTGCATCTGCCCGAAGTTGTAGACCTCGATGGGCCGCTGCTCCAGGATGGCCTTGGTGAACAGGAACAGCGCCATGTCGGGGCGCCCCCAGGGTCCATAGACGGTGAAGAAGCGCAACCCCGTGGTCGGCAACCCGTACAGATGGCTGTAGGTGTGGGCCATCAACTCGTTGGCCTTCTTGGTGGCGGCGTACAGGCTCACGGGATGGTCCACGGCATCGGCCTCGGCAAACGGCATCTTGGTGTTGCCACCATAGACGCTGGAGCTGGACGCATAGACCAGATGGCGCACCTTGTGGTGGCGGCAGCCCTCCAGCACGTTGACGAAGCCGACCAGATTGCTGTCCACATAGGCATGCGGATTGCGCAGCGAGTAGCGCACACCGGCCTGCGCCGCCAGATGGACCACACCATCGAACCCATGCCGCGCGAACAGGGACGCCATGCCGTCGCGGTCGGCCACGTCCAGACGGTCGAAACAAAAACCGGGCAGCCCCTGCAGCAACCCCAGGCGGCTCTCCTTGAGCGACACGTCGTAGTAGTCGTTCAGGTTGTCCAGGCCCACGACCTCGTCCCCGCGTGCCAGCAGACGCTGTGCCACATGCGCACCGATGAAGCCCGCCGCCCCCGTCACCAGAACTTTCACGCCTGGCCTCCTTGCGCATAGGCACTGTCCAACTGGGTCTCGATGGCCTTCCACAAGGGGCGGATCATCAGGCGCAACCCGGCTTCCACGGTGACCGCACGAATCAAGGACGGCACCCGCGTCCCCCGGTGCTCGACCGGCGCCCCGATGGGCACGATTTCCACGCCCAGCTTGGCGAAGTGCTCGGCCAGTCGCGGCTCCGTCAGCGTGAAGAGGTACTCGATGTTGTGGCGCCGGGCGATCAGCACCGAAGCCATGTACAGGCCGACCGGGATGTACGGGAAGCGGGGCTGCTGCGCATCGCCGAAGTCGCTCACGTCCAGCGCCACCTCCTTGTGGTCCTCGCCACGACGGCGCCGGAAATCCGACAGCACGGCCAGCCGCGACACCTCGGCGATCCGGTCACGCGGCAGGCGCGAAGGATCGATCTGGTCGCGGAACAGGGAATCGCGACAAGATTTCTCGAACGGCAGCAGGGAATCCGGCGCAGCCGGGTCGGTCAGGATCACGCGCGCGCAGCCCACCAGCCGCGGCGAGGTCTCGGCGGTGCGCATCAGGCAATGCATGGAGCGCACGTCGTAGGCGTCGGTTTCGCGCTGGTCCGGCCGCACCGGCTCGAAGCCCAGCTCGCGCGCATAGACATCGTGGCGGATGAAGAAGACGTCGTTCTCCTCCTTTTCCGTCAACGCCGGAGCGACGGAAAAGAAGCGGTTGAAGTTGTCGGCAAGGTTGAGTCTGGACATCGAAGGCTCCGGGTGCTGGCGTCGGCAGAAGCCGAGCATAGCGACCACCCCGTACACAAGCGCCACGACCACCGTCAAATCTGTGGACTCGCTCACAAAATGGTGAGGTTCGCCGGCAACACTGCTCGTTTACAGCACAGATCCTAACGGCGAAGATGCGTCTGGACCACCGGGCTTTTGCTACATTTTGAGGCTATGGCTGCAGTCGACACGGCAAAGAACGCTCCCGGTGTGGCCCTGCCCGGGCTTGGCAGGGCCTTGATCGCCGCAGGGAAACTGGGGCAAAAGGCGGCCGAAGACCTGTACCGCAAGGCGCAAAGCGGCCGCACCAGCTTCATCGCCGAGCTGACCGGCTCGGGTGCCGTGTCGCCGTTCGACCTGGCCCACACCATGTCGTCGGCCTTCGGCGCGCCGGTGCTCGATCTGGATGCGCTGGATCCGCAGCGCCTGCCCAAGGATCTGCTGGACGCGAAGATTTGCCACGCGTACCGGGTGGTGCCGCTGTCCAAGCGCGGCAACCGCCTGGCCGTGGCCACGGCCGACCCGTCCGACCAGGAAGCGGCCGAAAAGATCAAGTTCGCCACCCAACTGGTGGTGGACTGGGTCATCGCCGAGTACGACAAGCTCTCGCGCATGCTGGAGTCCGGCGTGGGCCGCGTCGACACGACGCTGCAGAACCTGGTCGGCGGGGACTTCGAGTTCGACGAGGCGAGCGTGGCCGCCGCGACCGAGACCACCGACACGGCGGCGCAGTCCGAGGTGGAGGACGCCCCGGTCGTCAAGTTCCTGCACAAGATGCTGCTCGATGCCTTCGGCATGCGCGCGTCCGACCTGCACTTCGAACCCTACGAGCACAACTACCGCGTGCGTTTTCGCATCGACGGCGAGTTGCGCGAGATCGCCGCGCCGCCGGTGGCCATCAAGGACAAGCTGGCCTCGCGCATCAAGGTCATCTCGCGGCTGGACATCTCCGAGAAGCGCGTGCCGCAGGACGGCCGCATGAAGCTCAAGATCGGTCCGGAGCGCGTGATCGACTTCCGCGTCAGCACGCTGCCCACCTTGTTCGGCGAGAAGATCGTGATCCGGATCCTGGATCCGAGCAGCGCCAAGCTGGGCATCGACGCCCTGGGCTACGACCCCGAGGAGAAGGCGCGGCTGATGCACGCCATCGGCCGTCCCTACGGCATGATCCTGGTCACCGGGCCGACCGGTTCGGGCAAGACCGTGTCGCTGTACACCTGCCTGAACCTGCTGAACAAGCCCGGCGTCAACATCGCGACGGCCGAAGACCCCTCGGAAATCAACCTGCCGGGCGTCAACCAGGTCAACGTCAACGAGAAGGCGGGCCTGACCTTCGCCGCCGCACTGAAGTCCTTTCTGCGGCAGGACCCGGACATCATCATGGTCGGCGAAATCCGCGACCTGGAAACCGCCGACATCGCGATCAAGGCGGCGCAGACCGGCCACCTGGTGCTGTCCACGCTGCACACCAACGACGCGCCCACCACGCTCACGCGCATGCGCAACATGGGCATTGCGCCGTTCAACATCGCCTCCAGCGTGATTCTGATCACGGCCCAGCGGCTGGCGCGCCGGCTGTGCAACAACTGCAAGCAGCCCATCGAGGTGCCGCGCGAGACGCTGTTGCAATCCGGCTTCGAAGAAAAGGACCTGGACGGCAGCTGGAAGCCCTACCACCCGGTCGGTTGCAACCAGTGCAACAACGGCTACAAGGGCCGTGTCGGCATCTACCAGGTCATGCCGATCAGCGAGGATATCCAGCAAATCATCCTGGCCGACGGCAGTGCGCTGGACATCGATCGGCAGGCCAAGCGCGAGGGCGTCCGCTCGCTGCGGCAATCGGGGCTGCACAAAGTCAAGCAAGGCATCACCTCGCTCGAGGAAGTGCTGGCCGTCAGCAACGAGTAAGCACGTCCACCGCCGAGAGAATCTATGGCCACCGCAGTTTCCAGGGACGTCAAGGAGTTTGTCTTCGAGTGGGAGGGCAAGGACCGCAATGGCAAGCAGGTGCGCGGCGAGACCCGCGCGGCCGGCGAGAACCAGGTGCAGGCCTCGCTGCGGCGCCAAGGCGTGTTCCCGACCAAGATCAAGAAGCGCCGCATGCGGGGCGGCAAGTCGATCAAGCCGAAGGACATCGCCATCTTCACGCGCCAGCTGGCCACCATGATGAAGGCCGGCGTGCCGCTGCTGCAGGCCTTCGACATCGTGGGCCGCGGCAATGCCAACGCCAGCGTGACCAAGCTGCTCAACGACGTGCGCATGGACGTGGAGACCGGCAGCTCGCTGAGCGCGGCCTTCCGCAAGTTCCCGCTGCAATTCGACAGCCTGTACTGCAACCTCGTCGAAGCCGGCGAGGCCGCCGGCATCCTGGAGGCGCTGCTGGACCGGCTGGCCACCTACATGGAGAAGACCGAGGCCATCAAGTCCAAGATCAAGTCGGCGCTGATGTACCCGATCTCGGTGATCGTGGTGGCATTCGTCGTGGTCTCCGTCATCATGATCTTCGTGATCCCGGCGTTCAAGGAAGTGTTCAGCTCCTTTGGCGCAGACCTGCCGGCGCCCACGCTGCTCGTGATCGCCATCAGCGAGTTCTTCGTTTCGTATTGGTGGCTGATCTTCGGCGGCATCGGCGGCGGCCTGTACTTCTTCATGCAGGCCTGGAGACGCAACGAGCGTGTGCAGCAGGTGATGGACCGCCTGCTGCTCAAGGCGCCCGTTTTCGGCGTGCTGATCGAGAAGTCCTGCATCGCGCGCTGGACGCGGACACTGGCCACCATGTTCGCCGCCGGCGTGCCGCTGGTGGAAGCGCTGGACTCGGTCGGGGGCGCCTCCGGCAACTCGGTCTATGCCGTGGCCACCGAGAGGATCCAGCAGGAGGTCTCGGTCGGCACCAGCCTCACTGCGGCCATGACCAACGCCAAGGTGTTCCCGAGCATGGTGCTGCAGATGTGCGCAATCGGCGAGGAATCGGGCTCCATCGACCACATGCTCGGCAAGGCCGCCGACTTCTACGAGGAAGAGGTCGACGACATGGTGGCCGGCCTGTCCAGCCTCATGGAGCCCATCATCATCGTGTTCCTGGGCGGGCTGATCGGTGGCATCGTGATCGCGATGTACCTGCCGATCTTCAAGCTCGGCCAAGTCGTCTGATGCCCGGTACCGCCTGGCTGGACGCCGCGCTCGGCGGCGTCCTGGGATTGCTCATCGGCAGTTTCCTGAACGTGGTGGTCTACCGCGTGCCGGCCATGATGTACCGCGGCTGGTTGCGCGAATCTGCCGACAACCTGATGGCGGCCGATCCGCAGATGGGCGTGCCCACCTCGCTGTGGGACCTCGTGTTCGGCGGCAAGGCCACCCCGCCGCCGCACCTGTACGCCAGCGCCGAGGCGGCCGGCAAGGCACTGGACGCGCTGGCGCCGCTGGACCTCGTGCGCCCGCGCTCACGCTGCCGCGCCTGCGGCCACCAGATCCGCTGGTACGAGAACCTGCCAGTGCTGAGCTGGCTCGCGCTGCGCGGCGCCTGCTCGGCCTGCGGCACCCGCATCGGCTGGCGCTACCCGCTGGTCGAACTGGCGACCGGCGCCGTCTTCGCGCTGTGCGCCTGGCGCTGGGGCCTGGGCCCGGTGGCGGCGGCCTGGGCCCTGTTCGCTGCCCTGCTGCTGTGCCAGTTCCTGATCGACCTGGACACGCAGTTGCTGCCCGACCAACTCAACTACCTGCTGCTGTGGGCGGGCCTGCTGGCCAGCGTGCTGGGCTGGACCATCCCGCTGTCGGCGGCCGTCTGGGGCGCGGCAGCCGGCTACCTGGTGCTTTGGGGCTTCTTCCACGCCTACCGCTTGCTCACGGGCAAGGAAGGCATGGGCTATGGCGACTTCAAGCTGCTCGCGGCCCTGGGTGGCTGGCTGGGCGCCGACCATCTGCTGGCCATCCTGCTGCTGTCGTCCATCGTCGGAGCGCTGCTCGGCGGCGCGCTGCTGCTGCGTGGCCGGCTCGCGCACAAGGACGTGCCCATCGCGTTCGGGCCCTTCCTTGCCGGCGCTGGCCTTCTGTGCCTGGTGCTGGGCCCCAACCAGGTCCGGCATCTCGCGCCGTTCGCCTTCCCCTGGGGCTGACATGAAGACCCTCGGATTGACGGGCGGCATCGGCAGCGGCAAGAGCACGGTCTCTGGCATGCTGGTCGAGCGCGGCGCTGCATTGATCGATGCCGACGCCAACGCCCGCAGCGTCACGGCGCCGGGCGGCGCGGCCATCGCGCCCATCCGCGCGGAGTTCGGCGACGCACTGATCACCGCCGATGGCGCGCTCGACCGCGCCCGCATGCGCGAACTCGCCTTCCGCGATCCGGCCGCCAAGCGCCAGCTCGAAGCCATCGTGCACCCGCTCGTCGGCGAGCTGGGCCGCCAGCAATTGGAGGCCGCGCGCGCGGCCGGCCACGGCTGCGTGGTGTACGACATCCCGCTGCTGGTCGAGTCGGGCCGCTGGCGCGCCCTGCTCGATGCCGTGCTCGTGGTCGACTGCAGGCCCGAGACGCAGGTCGCGCGCGTGATGGCCCGCAGCGGCCTCACCGAGGAGGCCGTGCGCGCCATCATGGCCGCACAGGCTTCCCGCGCAGAGCGGCTGGCCGCGGCCGACACAGTCATTTACAACGATGGCATCTCCCTGGACGCATTGCGGAATGCCGTCCATCGGTTCGCTGAGGCCTTCGGGCTATGATCGGCGGCGAACGGAAGTCCAGAGCGTGATCCTTTACGAGTACCCCTTCAACGAACGCGTCCGCACATACCTGCGCCTGGAGCACCTGTTTCGCCGTCTGGTTGAACTGATGCCGCGCGAGCACCCTGTCGACCACCATTTCGCGTTGGTCACGTTGTTCGAGATCATGGACGTGGCGGCCCGCGCCGACCTCAAGTCCGACGTGCTCAAGGACCTGGAGCGCCACAAGAGCCAGCTGGCCGGCTACCGCGAGAACCCCGCCATCGACCAGCGCGTGCTCGAAGACGTGATCGGGCAGTTGGAACAGTGCTTCACGGCGCTGCACGAGCAGCCTGGCAAGGCCGGCCAACCGTTGACCGAGAACGACTGGCTCATGAGCCTACGCAGCCGCGTGAGCATTCCGGGCGGCACCTGCGGCTTCGACTTGCCGGCCTACTATGCCTGGCAGCACGAGCCTGCGGACGTACGCCGCCAAGCCATCGCCGGGTGGAGCACCACGCTGGCGCCGCTGGCCGAATCCATCCAGCACCTGCTCAAGATGCTGCGCGACTCCGGCGCGCCGCAGAAGGTGATGGCGCTGGCGGGCCAGTTCCAGCAGAACCTGCCGCAAGGCCGGACCTACAACCTCATGCGCCTGCGCATCGACCCAACGCTCGGCCTGGTGCCCGAGATCAGCGGCAACCGGCTCATGGTCTCGGTGCGGCTCATGCGCCTGGGCGAGGATGCCAAGCTGCACCAGGCCAGCGACGATGCCGCCTTCGAAGTCGCGCTCTGCGCCTGACATGGCCAGCGATCCTTCGGCACGCTGGGTGACGTGCCCGACCTGCAAGGGCAAGAGCCTGTACGCACCCAGCAATGCCTTCCGGCCGTTCTGCAGCGAGCGCTGCAAGAATCTGGATTTTGGCGCCTGGGCCAGCGAGAGCTTCGCCGTGCCCGATCCGACGCCGCCGGACGACCAGCCCTTCGGCGATCCCCGGCTTCAGTAGCCGTTCAGGCGCAGGTCGCGCCCGAGAAGCCGCGCTCCGCCGCCAGCCAGTCGAGCACCGGCAACGCGCCCGGCAGCACCGGTGACTGGGCCACCGGCAGCGTGGCCCAGGCGAAACGCTGGCCTTCGCGCATCTCCAGCTGGCCTGTCCAGGCGCACACCTTGCAGAAGTTGAGCCGCACCAGCGCGTGCGGGTAGTCCACGAGCTCCACGCGCCAGGGCTCGGCCGCAGCGATCACGATGCCGATCTCCTCCAGCAGTTCGCGGCGCAGTGCCTGCTCCACGGTCTCGCCCGCTTCGAGCTTGCCGCCCGGGAACTCCCAGTAGCCTGCGTAGACCTTGCCCTCGGGGCGCGAGGTCAGCAGGAACCGGCCTTCGGCATCGAGCAGCACGCCCACGGCGACATCGACGGCTTGGCGGTCCGGCCCGCCCTCGCGGGGCCGGTCGCCATCGGCAACCAATGCTCTGCTCATGCCGCTGCGTGCCGGCCCGCGTAGTCGCGCGCGAACTGGTAGGCCACACGGCCGCTGCGCGAAGCGCGCTCGAGCGCCCAGACCAGGGCCTCGGGCCGCGCCGCCTCGACAGCCGCATCCGGCACGCCGAAGGAGCGCAGCCACTGGGCCACGATGACGAGGTACTCGTCCTGCGTGAACGGGTAGAAGCTGACCCACAGGCCGAAGCGCTCGGACAGCGAGATCTTCTCCTCGACCACCTCGCCCGGGTGCAGCTCGCCGTCGTCCGTGTGCTTGTACGTGAGGTTTTCCTTCATGTACTCGGGCAGCAGGTGGCGGCGGTTGCTGGTCGCGTAGATCAGCACGTTGGGCGTCGACGCGGCCACCGACCCGTCCAGGATGGACTTGAGCGCCTTGTAGCCAGGCTCGCCGTCCTCGAAGCTGAGGTCGTCGGCGAAGATGATGAACTTCTCGGGCCGCTGGGCCACGACCTCGACGATGTCGGGCAGGTCTACCAGGTCGGCCTTGTCGACCTCGATCAAACGCAGGCCGCGCGGCGCGTACTCGTGCAAACAGCCGCGGATCAGCGAGGACTTGCCCGTGCCACGCGCGCCCGTCAGCAGCACGTTGTTGGCAGGCTTGCCTTCGACGAACTGCAGCGTGTTGCGCTGGATCTTTTCCTTCTGGCCGTCGATCTCCTGCAGATCCGAAAGGCGCATCGCGCCCACATGGCGCACCGGCTCCAGCAGCGCGTGGCCGGAGCTGCGCTTGCGGTAGCGGAAGGCGATGGAAGCATTCCAGTCGGGTTCAGACAACGGTGCCGGCAGCACGCGCTCGATGCGCGCCATGAGCTGCTCGGCCCGCGCGAGCATGCGTTCGAAGGCTTCGTTCATCGGCTCAGGATCTGTAGTCGGCGTTGATGCTCACGTAGTCGTGGCTGAGGTCGCAGGTCCAGACCGTGTCGACGGCCTCGCCGCGGCCCAGGCCCACGCGGATCGTGATCTCGCTTTGCTTCATCACGCGCTGGCCGTCTTCCTCGCGGTACTCGGCCCGGCGGCCGCCGCGCGTGACCACGTGCACGTCGTCCAGGTGCAGTTCGATCCTCGTCTGGTCCAGATCATGGATGCCGGCATAGCCCACGGCCGCCAGGATGCGGCCCAGGTTCGGGTCGCTCGCGAAGAAGGCCGTCTTGACCAGAGGCGAATGCGCGATCGCATAGGCCGCGAGCCGGCATTCCTCGGCGGTCTTGCCGCCCTCGACGCGGATGGTGATGAACTTGGTCGCGCCCTCGCCGTCGCGCACGATGGCCTGGGCCAGCTTCTGCGCCACCTCGAGCAGGCCGGCGCGCAGTGCGCGGCCGTCCGGCGTGTCCCAGGATTCGACGACCGGGTGTGCGGCCTTCTGCGTCGCGATCACGACGAAGGAGTCGTTGGTCGAGGTGTCGCCGTCGATGGTCACGCGGTTGAACGACGCGTCGGCGAGGTCCTTGGCCAGCTGCTGCATCAGTGCCGGCGCGATCTTCGCGTCCGTCGCGAGGTAGCCCAGCATGGTCGCCATGTTCGGCCGGATCATGCCCGCGCCCTTGCTGATGCCGGTGATGGCCACGGGCACGCCCGACAGCAGCACCTGCGTGCTGAAGGCCTTGGGCACGGTGTCCGTGGTCATGATGCCTTCGGCGGCACGCGCCCAGTGGTCCGCCTTGGCATCGGCCAGCGCGGCCGGCAGGCCCGCGATGATGCGTTCGCTGGGCAGCGGCTCCATGATCACGCCGGTGGAGAACGGCAGGATCTGCTCGGGCGCCACGTCCAGCTGCTGGGCCAGCGCCACGCAGGTCGCCTGTGCGCGCGCCAGGCCGTCGTCGCCCGTGCCCGCGTTGGCATTGCCCGTGTTCACGAGGATCGCGCGGATGCCGTGACCGGCTTCCAGGTGCTTGCGGCAGATCTGCACGGGCGCGGCGCAGAAGCGGTTCTGCGTGAACACGCCGGCCACGGCCGCGCCTTCGTCGAGCAGCACGACCGTGAGGTCCTTGCGGTTGGCCTTGCGCACGCCGGCTTCGGCGACACCGATGCGCACGCCGGCGACGGCGTGCAGGTCTGCGGGATTCGGGGGGGAGAGATGGACGGGCATGGGGGCTCCTTGGGTCGGCGTCTTATGCCAGCTTCCCGTGACACTGCTTGAACTTCTTGCCGCTGCCGCAGGGGCAGGGATCGTTGCGGCCCACGCGCTGACCGTCGAAGGCGAGCGCGTTGCCGCCGGCCGCCTGACCTTCGGTGCGCGTCTGGACCTCGCCGGTCTCGGTCGGCGCCGTGTAGGTCACGTTGGCCAGGTTCTCACCGCGCTGCTCCAGGTCCTGCGCGGCCTGGCCGGCCTCCTCGCTGGACTGGATGCGCACCGTCATGAGCAGCTTGGTGACGTTGTTCTTCACGGCGTCCAGCATCTGCCCGAACAGCTCGAAAGCCTCGCGCTTGTACTCCTGCTTGGGCTGCTTCTGCGCATAGCCGCGCAGATGGATGCCCTGGCGCAGGTAGTCCAGCGACGAGAGATGCTCGCGCCAGTGCTGGTCCATGCTCTGCAGCAGCACCATGCGCTCGAACTGCGTGAACTGCTCGCCGCCGACCAGTGCCACCTTGGCGGCGAAGGCTTCGTCAGCGGCCGTGATGACCTTCTCGACGATGTCCTCGTCGGTGATGTCGCTGGCCGCCTCGACGGCCGCCTGCAACGGCACCTGCAGCTGCCAGTCGTCCGCCAGGGTCTTCTCCAGGCCCGGCAGGTCCCATTGCTCCTCAACCGACTCCGCCGGCACGAACTGGCGCACCAGGTCGGTGAAGCAGCCGTGGCGCAGGCCCTTGATCTGCTCGGTCAGGTCGCCCGCGTCCAGGATCTCGTTGCGCTGGGTGTAGATGACCTTGCGCTGGTCGTTGGCGACGTCGTCGTACTCCAGCAGCTGCTTGCGCATGTCGAAGTTGCGCGCCTCGACCTTGCGCTGCGCGCTCTCGATGCTCCGCGTGACGATGCCGGCCTCGATGGCCTCGCCCTCGGGCATCTTGAGCCGGTCCATGATGGCCTTGACGCGGTCGCCCGCGAAGATGCGCATCAGGGGATCGTCCAGGCTCAGGTAGAAGCGCGAGGAGCCCGGGTCGCCCTGGCGGCCCGAACGGCCGCGCAGCTGGTTGTCGATGCGGCGCGACTCGTGGCGTTCGGTGGCGATGATGCGCAGCCCGCCGAGCGACTTGACGTGCTCGTGATCCTTCTCCCACTGCGCACGCACCTTGGCCTCCTCGGCCTGCAGAGCCGCAGCGCCCAGGCCCGGATTGGCCGCGTGCACCGCCTCAATGGCCTTCTCCAGGTTGCCGCCCAGCACGATGTCGGTGCCGCGACCGGCCATGTTGGTCGCGATGGTGATCATCTTGGCCCGGCCGGCCTGGGCCACGATGTCGGCCTCACGCGCGTGCTGCTTGGCGTTGAGCACCTGGTGCGGCAACTTGGCCTGGATCAGCAGCTGGTCGATGATCTCGGAGTTCTCGATCGAGGTCGTGCCCACCAGCACCGGCTGGCCGCGCTCGTAGCACTCGCGGATGTCGGCGATGGCCGCGTCGTACTTTTCCTTGGTGGTCTTGTAGACGCGGTCGAGCTGGTCCTCGCGCCGGTTCTGGCGGTTCGGCGGGATCAGCGTGGTCTCCAGGCCGTAGATCGACTGGAACTCGAAGGCTTCCGTGTCGGCCGTGCCGGTCATGCCGGCCAGCTTGGCGTACAGCCGGAAGTAGTTCTGGAAGGTGATCGAGGCCATGGTCTGGTTCTCGGGCTGGATCGCCACGCCTTCCTTGGCCTCCACGGCTTGGTGCAGGCCGTCGCTCCAGCGCCGCCCGCTCATCAGGCGTCCCGTGAACTCGTCAACGATCACCACCTCGCCGTCCTGCACCACATAGTGCTGGTCGCGGTGGTAGATGTGCTGGGCACGCAGCGCCGCGTTCAGGTGGTGCATCAGCGTGATGTTGGCCGGGTCGTACAGCGAGGCGCCCTCGGGGATCAGGCCCAGGCTGGACAGGATGCGCTCGGCGTTCTCGTGGCCCTGCTCGGTCAGGAACACCTGGTGCGACTTCTCGTCCACCGTGAAGTCGCCCGGCTTGGTCACGCCCTCGCCCGTGCGTGGGTCGGCCTCGCCCTCCTGGCGCGTCAGCGTCGGCACGGCCTTGTGGATGGCCTGGTACAGCTGCGTGTGGTCCTCGGCCTGGCCGCTGATGATCAGCGGCGTGCGCGCCTCGTCGATCAGGATGGAGTCCACCTCGTCGACGATGGCGTAGTTCAGGCCACGCTGCACGCGGTCGCGCACCTCGTAGACCATGTTGTCGCGCAGGTAGTCGAAGCCGTATTCGTTGTTGGTGCCGTAGGTGATGTCGGCGGCGTAGGCGGCCTGCTTCTCCTCGCGCGACATCTGCGGCAGGTTGATGCCGACCGTGAGGCCCAGGAAGTTGTACAGCCGGCCCATCCACTGGGCGTCGCGGTTGGCCAGGTAGTCGTTGACCGTCACCACGTGCACGCCCTTGCCCGACAGCGCATTGAGGTAGACCGGCAACGTGGCCGTCAGCGTCTTGCCCTCGCCCGTCCGCATTTCCGCGATCTTGCCCATGTGCAGGGCCATGCCGCCCAGCAGCTGCACGTCGAAGTGGCGCATCTTCATGACGCGCTTGGAACCTTCACGGACCACCGCAAAGGCCTCCACCAGGATCGAATCCAGTGTGGCGCCGCCGGCCACGCGGTCCTTGAACTCCTGGGTCTTGGCGCGCAGTTCGTCGTCGGAGAGCTTCTCCAACTGGGATTCCAGCGCATTGATCGCCTGCACCGACTTGCGGTATTGCTTCAGCAGCCGTTCGTTGCGGCTGCCGAAAATCTTGGTCAGGAAATTGATGTTCATGAATACGAGATCGCCCGCCTCCGCCCGGCGTGGCGCGGTGGCATGGCGACCGAAATCCCTTGGTGTCGGTGGAATCCGGAAATGGCGGCAGGTGCGCAGGTGGCCCAGGGCCTGGCGCATGCCAAACCGGCGATTTTATGCCGGGCGTCCTGCGGCGCTGGCGACCCCGATAATCCCCCGGCCATGCATGCCCCACGCCGCTCGTTCACCCTGCAACAGGCCGTTGCCGATTCCGGGCCGCTGGCCCGGCTGTCGGCACTGGTGCGCGAATCGGCCGAGCGCCTGGCCGCCGTGCAGCCGCTGATCCCGCCCCCCATGCGGGCCGCCATCCGGCCGGGTCCGATCGACGAGAACGGCTGGTGCCTGCTGGTGGACAACAGTGCGGCTGCCGCCAAGCTGCGGCACCTGGCGCCGCTGCTGCAGCAGGCGCTGCGCAACCGCGGCTGGGACGTGGTGGCGATCCGCGTGAAGATCCAGAAGCGGCTCTGAGCCGCACCGGCTGCGCACCTCACGCACGCCGGCGAAGAGTTTCAGAAATTCCTGAAAACCATACAATTTCAGGAATGCGCACAGACGACCTGCCCGAGCTCAGCCGCCAGTTCATCGCCCATTTCGGCGAGATGGGCAGCCGCTGGGGCATCAACCGCACGGTGGGGCAGATCTATGCGCTGCTGTACGTGGCGCAGAACCCGATGAACGCCGACGAGATCGCCGAGGCGCTGGCCTTCTCGCGCTCCAACGTGAGCATGGGGCTCAAGGAACTGCAATCGTGGCGCCTGGTGCGCTTGCGCCACCTGAGCGGCGACCGGCGCGAGTACTTCGAGGCGCCGCAGGATGTCTGGGACATCTTCCGCATCCTGGCCGAGGAGCGCCGCCGCCGCGAGATCGAGCCGACGCTGTCGATGCTGCGCGCCGCGCTGCTGGAGACGCCCGCCACCGACGCGGAGCGCCACGCCCAGCAGCGCATGCGCGAGATGCACGATCTGATCGACCGGCTCATGAAGTGGTTCGACGACGTGCAGCGCCTGGCGCCCGAGACGGCGCTGCAGCTCATGGGCATGGGAGCGGCCGTCACGCGGGTGCTGGGCGTCAAGGACCGGCTGGCCGGCGCGGTGCGCGGGCGCAAGCCGCCCCCGCCGCCCAAGCCCTGACCCCGCAGCACCCTCAGAGCGCTTCCTGCCGCCCCGCCTCGCCCGGCGTGGGCCGGGCCAGCTTGTCGCGGCGCTGGGCCTCGTCGTCCATCAGCTCGTACCACATCGCGTTGAGCACCGCGAAGGCCGCGGCCAGCGGCAGGCCCAGCAGCCAGGAGAAGTACCACATGTGCGTTTCCTCAGGTTCGGTTCAATAGGAATGGCCGCTGCCATCCGCGATGGCGCGGGCGTCAACCTTGCCCCAGAGCACCGTGTAGACCCAGCTGGTGTAGGCCACGATGAGCGGCAGGAACACGGCGGTGACCACCAGCATGACGAACAGCGTGAGGTGGCTCGACGAGGCGTCCCACACCGTCAGGCTGGCGCGCGGGTCCAGCGACGAGGGCAGCAGGAACGGGAAGGTCGAGGCCCCCACGCTCAGCACGATGCCGACAATGGCGCCCGCGCTGGCCAGCAGCGCCAGCACCTCGCGCCGCAGGGCCAGGCCCAGCGCAGCCAGTGCGCAGCCGGCCAGGCCGAGCGCGGGCGCCGCCATCGTCCAGCCATGCTGCGCGTAGTTGGTGAACCAGGCGCCGGCCACCCGCTCCACCGTCTTGCGCAGCGGCGCCGACGGGCCCGTCGGATCGATCACGCTGGTGATGCGGTAGCCCTCCACGAAGCTCCACAGCACCACGCCGCCCAGCGCGAACAGCACCAGCGCGGCCAGTGCCGCACCCATGCCGATGCGGCGGGCGCGCTCGGCCACCGGGCCTTCGGTCTTGAGCAGCAGCCAGGCGCTGCCGTGCATGGCCACCATGGCCACCGACACCAGGCCGGCCAGCAAGGCGAATGGGCTCAGCAGGCCGAAGAAGCCACCCTCGTAGAAGATGCGCATGTCCGGCGCGAAGCGGAATGGCACGCCCAGCAGCACGTTGCCCATGGCCACGCCGAAGATCAGCGCGGGCACCAGACCGCAGAAGCACAGCACGGCGTCCCAGCGCGCGCGCCAGGCCGGCTCCTCGCGCTTGCTGCGGAACTTGAAGGCCACCGGCCGCAGGATCAGTGGCACCAGCGCCGCGAACATCGCCAGGTAAAAGCCCGAGAACGACACCGCGTACAGCGGTGGCCAGGCCGCAAAGATGGCGCCACCGCCCAGAATCAGCCAGACCTGGTTGCCCTCCCACACCGGGCCCACGCTGTTGATGGCCACGCGGCGCTCCAGGTCGGTGCGGGCCACGGCGGGCAGCAGCATGCCCACGCCCAGGTCGAAGCCGTCGGTCACCGCGAAGCCGATCAGCAGCGCCCCCAGCAGTGCCCACCAGACCAGGCGCAGCACGTCGTAGGAAATCAATTCATGCAGGACCATTTCAAGCTCCCTTGGCAAGCCGCGTGGCAGACGGGCGGACGACGGGGCCGGACACGGCCCCCACGCCAGGCGGATGCTCTTCGTGCGGGCCCGAGCGGATGGCCTTGAACATCAGCTTGAGCTCGATCACCAGCAGCACGGTGTAGATGGCGACGAAGCCCGCCAGCGTGAACAGCACCGTGTGCACGCCCAGGCTGGAGACGGCCACGGCGGTGGGCAGCACGCCCTCGATGACCCAGGGCTGGCGGCCGAACTCGGCCACGATCCAGCCGCATTCGGCCGCGATCCATGGCAGCGGGATGGCCCACACCGCCACCCTGAGCAACCAGGGGTGGGCGTCGAGCCGGCGCCGCGCCGACAGCCAGAAAAACACCGCCGTCAGCACGATGAAGAAGATCCCGAGGCCCACCATGATGCGGAAGGTCCAGAACAGCGGCGCCACCTGCGGCACGGTGTCCCAGGCCGCCTTGGCGATCTGCTCGGGCGTGGCCTGGCGCGGGTCGTCCACGTAGCGCTTGAGCAGCAGCGCGTAGCCCAGGCGCTGGCCGTGGTCCTCGAACGCCGTGCGGTCGTTCGGCGCGATCTTCTCGTCCGAACCGGCGGCGCGGATGCGCTGCAGCGCGTCGTAGGCGAGGATGCCCTCGCGGATGTGGCCTTCGGCGCTCTTGACCAGGTCTTCGATGCCTGGGATCTCCTGCGTGAGCGAGCGCGTGCCGATCAGGCCCATGGCCCAGGGAATGTGGATGGCGTAGTGCGTCTCACGCGATTGCTGGTCCGGGAAGCCGAAGGCCGTGAACGCGGCGGGCGCGGGCTCGGTCTTCCACATGGCCTCGATGGAGGCCAGCTTCATCTTCTGGTGCTCGGTCGAGAGGTAGCCGCTCTCGTCGCCCAGCACCACCACCGACAGCGAGGCCGCCAGGCCGAACGAGGCGGCCACCGTCATCGAACGCTTGGCCAGCGCCAGGTGCCGGCCCTTGCGCACGTACCAGGCCGAGATGCCCAGCACGAACAGCGCCGCGCAGACGTAGCCGGCCGACACCGTGTGCACGAACTTGGCCTGCGCCACCGGGTTGGTCAGTACCGCGAAGAAGTCCACCACCTCCATGCGCATGGTCTGCGGGTTGAAGGCCGCGCCCACCGGGTTCTGCATCCAGCCGTTGGCGATCAGGATCCACAGCGCCGAGAAGTTGGTGCCCAGCGCCATCAGCCAGGTGACGACCAGGTGGGCACGCTTGGACAGCTTGTCCCAGCCGAAGAAGAACAGGCCGACGAAGGTGGCTTCCAGGAAGAAGGCCATCAGTCCCTCGATGGCCAGCGGCGCGCCGAACACGTCGCCCACGTAGTGGCTGTAGTAGCTCCAGTTCATGCCGAACTGGAACTCCAGCACCACGCCGGTGGCCACGCCCATGGCGAAGTTGATGCCGAACAGGATGCCCCAGAACTTGGTCATGTCGCGCCAGACCGTGCGGCCCGTCATCACGTAGACCGTCTCCATGATCGCCAGCAGGATGGCCAACCCCAGCGTGAGCGGCACGAACAGGAAGTGGTAGAGCGCGGTCACTGCGAACTGCAGCCGCGAGATCGAAACGATGTCGAGGTCCATGGCGGGGGTCTCTCTGGATGATTCGTTCAGTTGAACAGCTTAGTCCGGCCGCAGCTGTTGCAGCAACCGATCAAAAAGGGGTTCGCCGCGGCGCGCCTCGGCGACGATGCGGCCGTGCGCCAGGCACACCAGCCGGTCGGCCAGTTCCGCTTCGCGGCGCAGGTGCGTGGCGACCAGCAGGCTGCGGCCGGCAGCGGCCGTGGCCAGGCGCGCCAGCACGTCGCGCGCGGTGGCGGCGTCGACGGCCTCGGTCGGCTCGTCCAGCAGCCACAGCGGCGCATCGCGCAGCAGCAGCCGCGCCAGCGCCAGCCGCCGCGCCTGGCCGCCGGACAGGCCCAGGCCGCCCTCGCCAAGCACGGTGTCCAGCCCGCGGGGCAGCCCGCGCACCAGGCCGTCCAGGCCGGCCGCGTGCAGCGCCTGCCAGAGCGCGGCGTCGTCCGCGCCAGGGCGGGCCAGCAGCAGGTTGTCGCGCAGGCTGTCGGCGAACAGTTCGCTGCGCTGGGTCATCAGGCAGGCCGTGCGTGCGCTGCACGCGCCGGACAGGGGCACCAACTCGCCGGCCGCCAGCGCCAGCAGCGTGGACTTGCCAGCGCCGCTCGCGCCGACCAGGGCCACGCGCTCACCGGCGCGCAGTTGCAGGCCGATGCCGTGCAGCACCGGCGCCGCCGCGCCGGCAGGCGCGGCGTCCACGGCGTCCAGGTGCAATGCGACGCCGGCTGGCGGAGTGCGCAGAACGGCGGTTGCGGGCTCCTCGGCCAGCCGCGGGCCGACGCGCCGCGCTGCCAGCAGCGCGCGGCCCAGGTCCAGCGCGCCGCGGCGCAGCCCGGCCAGCGGCTCGGTGGCCGCCAGCGCCACGAGCAGCAGGCCGACGGCGGCCGGCATGCCGGTGCGGCCCTGCTCCACGCACCAGGCCGCCAGCAACAGGCCCGCCGTCAGCACGGCCGCGGCCAGGGCGCCCAGGCCCGTGGCGGTGCGCGCCTCCAGCCGATTCAGTGCCCGCTCCGCCACGGCCAGCCGGGCATCGGCCTGCGCCAGGGCCGCGCACTGCGCGGGCAGGCGGCCGGCCATGGCCAGTTCCGTCTGGCCGGCCACGAGATCGATGGCGATGGCGCGCAATTGTTCCTGGGCCTGGGCGCGCCGGTACGCGGGCCGGCGGGCCTGCCGCGCACAGCGCCAGGCCAGCAGCAGGCCGCCACCGGACACGGCCACGCCCAGCCCCAGTCCGGCCCAGGGTGCCGCGAACGCCCAGACCAGCGCGGCCGCCAGGCCCGTGGCGGCCAGGGTGGCGAGCGGCACGGCCACGCGCAGGTACAGCGCGTCCAGCGCGTCCACGTCGGCTGTGAGCCGGAACAGCAGCCGCGCCGGCCGGGCCAACAACCGGTGCGCCACGCGGGGCTGTGCCCAGCCGCGCAGGAGCCGCTCGCGCAGCCCGGCCAACACGGCGAGCGTGGCGTCGTGCGTGACCAGCCGCTCGGCGTAGCGCAGGCCGGTGCGCCCCAGCGCCAGCAGGCGGATGCCGGCGGAAGGCGCGAACACGTCGAACGCCAACGCCGTGGCGGCGCTCAGGCCGGCGAAGGCCGTGGCGCTGATGAACCAGCCCGACAGACCCAGCAGCGCCATGCCCGCCAGCGCCGTGGTGGCGGCCAGCGCGGCGCCTGCCAGCAGCGCGCGCGCCCGGTCGCGCCACAGCAGTTGCAGCACGGCGCGCAGCGCGCCGGGACGGTGGCGGCGCGTCACGCGGCGGCTCCGAGAACGAGGCGGCGCGGCAGGCGCGCCAGCAGCGCCGGGTCGTGCGTGGCCACCACCAGCGTGCGGCCTTCGGCCAGCTGGAGCAGCGCGTCGATCACGGCGTCGGCGGTGGCGCGGTCCAGGTGGGCCGTGGGTTCGTCGGCGAGCACCAGGCCCGCGCCAACCTGCAGGCTTGCCCGCGCCAGCGCCAGGCGCACCAGTTCGCCGCCCGACAGGCCTGCACCGCCTTCGCCCATCGCGCGCGCCAGCGCCGGCCGGCCGGCACCGGCGAACGCCGCCTGCGCCAGCACCCGCCCCGCCGCCGGCACCTCGTCGCGGCCCAGCAGGAGGTTGTGCCGCACGCTGCCGGCGAACACGTGCGGCGCCTGCGCGACCCAGGCCATGCGCGCGCGCAGGCCCGCGGCCGTGGCCTCGCCCAAGGCCATGCCGTCGATGGCGATGTGGCCGCCATCGGTCGGTGCCAGGCCCGCGAGCAGCGCGAGCAGCGTGGACTTGCCGGCCCCGCTGGCACCGACCACGGCCAGTTGTTCGCCCGGCGCGAGCGCGAACGACAGGCCGTCGAACAGCGGCCGCGCCGCACCAGCGTGGGTGAAGCGCAGCCGCTCCACGCGCAGCGCCACAGCACCGGCACCGGCCGGACAGGCCGCGCCCTGCGAAGCCCCCAGCAAGGTGGGCGCCGGTGCGGACCACTGCACGATGGACTGGCGCGCCGCCTCGCCAGCCGCACGGTCGTGCCAGGCGGCGGACAGCTCTCGCAGCGGCTCGAAGAAGGCCGGCGCCAGCAGCAGGATGAACACGCCCTCGCCCAGGCAGAGCCGCCCTCCCCAGGCGCCGAACGGCAAGGACCCGAGCAGGTGAAAGCCCACGTAGACCGCCACCATCGCCACGCCCAGGGCCGAGAACAGTTCCAGCACGGCGGACGACAGAAAGGCCACGCGCAGCACGGCCATGGTGCGCTGGCGCAGCAGCTCGGCACTGGCGCGCAGGCGCAGGGCGGTCGTCTCCACGGCCCCGAGGGCGCGCAGGGTGGCCAGACCGCGCAAGCGGTCGAGCAGGAAGCCGTGCATGTCGCCCAGGCCAGCCAGCTGCGCCTCGCTGGCCGCTTTGGCGCGCCAGCCGACCAGGGCCATGAACAGCGGGATCAGCGGAGCGGTGGCCACCAGGATCAACGCCGCCACCCACGACAGCGGCGCCACCGCCACCACGATGGCCAGCGGCACGCAGGCCACGCGCCAGCGCGCCGGCACATAGCGCAGCAGCTGCGGCGCCAACGCATCGGCCTGCTCGGCCATGGCACTGGCGGCCAGACCCGAGGATGCACGCGCGCCATCCAGCGGCGATCGGCGTGCCAGGGCCCGGCCCAGTTGCGCGCGCAGCTGCGCGATCTCGGCGCGCGCGCCATCGAACAGCCGGCGCAGCGCAGCGCCCTCACAGACCGCGCGCAGCAGGCCCAGGGCCAGTACGCCGGCCGCCGGCACCAGCACGCCGGCCACGCCCCGCCCGTCGGCCAGCCGCTGCACGGCCCAGGCCAGCAGCCCGGCCTGCGGCAACCACAGCAGGGCAGCCATCACATGCAGGGCAATGCCGGCCGGGCTGGCAGATAGGGAAGAAGTCGAGGGCCTGCGCACGGTACGCGATCATATCGAATTTTCAGTAATTACTGAAAATTCAATCTTGACGCGTACGACGCCGGTTCGCCGGCCTTGACCGCATTGGCGGCATTGGCAAACACCGCCACAGCCCGGTAGCCGCAGGGCCCCATAGTAGGATCGCGCTCCTTTTTTCCGCCCTGGCGCCACCGCATCCATGACGCTTCCGACGACTTCCCTGGACAAGGCCAAGATCAAGTTCCTGTTGCTGGAGGGCATCCACCCTTCCGCCGTGGAGGTGCTGCGCGCCGCCGGCTACAGCCAGATCGAGTCCCTGCCCTCGGCGCTGCCCGACGAAGAACTCAAGCGCCGGATCGCCGACGTGCACTTCATCGGCATCCGCTCGCGCACGCAGCTGACTGCCGAGGTGTTCGCACACGCGCACAAGCTGGTCGCCGCCGGGTGCTTCTGCATCGGCACCAACCAGGTCGACCTTGCAGCGGCGCGCGAGCGTGGCATCGCGGTGTTCAACGCGCCCTACTCCAACACGCGCTCGGTGGCCGAACTCGTGATCGCCGAGGCCATCCTGCTGCTGCGCGGCGTGCCGGCCAAGAACGCGGCCGCACACCGCGGCGGCTGGCTCAAGACAGCCGAGAACGCCTACGAGATCCGCGGCAAGACGCTGGGCGTGGTGGGCTACGGCGCCATCGGCACACAGCTGTCGGTGCTGGCCGAGGCCCTGGGCATGCATGTGCAGTTCCACGACATCGTATCCAAGCTGCCCCTGGGCAATGCGCGCCAGGTCGGCCTGGCCGAGTTGCTGGCCACCAGCGACATCGTGACCCTGCACGTGCCCGAAACGCCGTCCACCCAATGGATGGTGGGCGCGGAGCAGATCGCGGCCATGAAGCCGGGAGCCATCCTGATCAACGCTTCGCGCGGCACCGTGGTCGAGATCGACCCGCTGGCCGAGGCGGTCCAGTCCGGCAAGCTGCTGGGTGCGGCCATCGACGTGTTCCCGGTGGAGCCGCGCGGCAACAAGGACGAGTTCCTGTCGCCGCTGCGCGGCATGGACAACGTGATCCTGACACCGCACATCGGCGGCTCGACCATGGAAGCCCAGGCCAACATCGGCCTGGAGGTGGCCGAGAAGCTGGTGCGCTACAGCGACACGGGCGCCACCACCTCGTCGGTGAACTTCCCCGAGGTCTCGCTGCCCTCGCACCCGGGCAAGCACCGGCTACTGCACGTGCACCACAACGTGCCGGGCGTGCTGTCGGAGATCAACCGCATCTTCTCGGACAACCAGATCAACATCTCGGCCCAGTACCTGCAGACCAACGAGAAGATCGGCTATGTGGTGATCGACCTGGACGCCGGTTCCTCCGAGCGCGCGCTCGAGAAGCTGGCCCAGGTGCCCGGCACCATCCGCACGCGCGTGCTGTTCTGATCCCCTAGAGCCTGCGCGGCCGCGCCAGCAGCGGACGCAGCTTGTGCAGGTCGCGCCATAGCGGTGGCAGCGAGATCGTCAGCAGCAGCGCGGCGAGCGGCACGACGCAGACGAATCCCAGGTGCGTGAAGCCGAGCGCGCCAGCGATGCCGCCCAGCACGAAGGCGGCCAGCAGCCCGCCCGTGAGGCGCAGCTTGGTGCGGTCGTGGCGCACCGGGCCGTGCCGTGCGGCCGACCGGTTGAAATACAGCAGCTTGCCCAGTTCCATGCCCAGGTCGGTCACGTTGCCGGTCATGTGCGTGGTGCGCACGCGGCCGCCCGAGGTCTTGGAACTCACGGCGTTCTGCAGCCCCATGATGAAGGACAGCAGCAGCACGGTGAGCGGCACCGTGAACGGTGTCTGCCAGCCCAGCGTGATCGCGCCCATGAGGCCGAACGGGAACATCAGCAGCGCTTCGCACAGCAGCGGCAGCGCGTAGATGCTGTCCAGCCGGCGCTGGCGGCCCCAGTTGACCAGCATGGCCGTGGCCGCCGCGCCCGCGACGAAGGCCAGCAGCGCGCCCAGCGCCGTGAGCACCAGCCGGCCCTGCCCCAGCGCCAGCCCGTCGGCCAGCTGCGAGGTGAAGCCCGTCATGTGCGAGGTGTACTGGTGCAGCACCAGGAAGCCTCCGGCGTTGATGGCACCGGCGTTGAAGGCCAGCAGCAGGCCCAGTGCCAGATTGGTCGAGGGGGCGCGGTGCCGGCTGGTCAGAACAAGAAAGCGGCGCATGGTACAGGCGCGGTGCAGGCCCGGGTCAGCGTGCAGCTCAAGCCCAGTTCGCCAGCAGATCCGGCAGGCTGGCCATGTCCGTGAACACATGGACGGCGCCGGCCGCACGCAGGCTTTCGGCCGGGCTGTGGCCCGGCCCCCCGGGGCTGTAGCCAAACACCGTGGCGCCCGCTGCTGCGCCGGACGTGACGCCCGTGACGGTGTCCTCGACCACGGCGCAGCGCCGCGGATCGGCGCCCAGGGCGGCTGCGGCCGCAAGATAGACATCGGGCGCGGGCTTGGATTTCGGCATCTCGTGGCCGCTGAAGATCCGGTCTTCGAAATAGCCGTGGAGCCCGACCTTGCGCAGTTGCAGTTCGACCTTGGCGCGGTCTGCGCCGGAAGCGCAGGCGATGCGCCCGCCCGTCGCGGCATGCAGTGCAGGCACCGCCGTCTCGGCGCCGGGGATGACCACGAGGTCGTTCACCAGCGCCGCATTGCGCCGGGCCCAGAAGGCCTGCAGCCATTCCTGCGTGACGGGGTGGCCGGTGTGGCGCTCGATCAACGCGGCCTCGTCCTTGACGGCCTTGCCGATGAAGATGCGCATGCACTCTTCCTGCGTGATCTGCCAGCCGCGCTCGCCCAGGACCTGGACGAGCACGCGGTGGGTGATGGGTTCGGAATCGACGAGCACGCCGTCGCAGTCGAACAAGATGGCTTCGAATCGCATGGCCACCATTGGACCACGCGTCTGGGGCCGTTCAGTGCAGCGTACCGTCCAGGTAGTACCAGCGCCCACCCTCGCGCACGAAGCGGCTGCGCTCGTGCAGGCGGTGCGCGCGACCGCTGGCGTCGCGCTGGCGGGCGACGAACTCGACCTCGGCATGCTCGGCATCGATCTGCTTGCGGTCCTTCACCTGCAGGCCCAACCAGCGCATGCCGGCGTCGAGGTCGAGCTGCGCGGGCCGGTGGCTGGCGTGCCATGTCGCCAGCAGGTAGTCGGCCCGTTCGCGCACGAAGGCGGTGTAGCGCGAGCGCATGAGCGACTCGGCATCGGGCGCGGGCGTGGCCTCGAAGGCGTCGAGGTAGCGGCCACAGCAGTCGGCATAGGCCAGCGCACGCTGGCGCGCATCCATGCGGCCGCAGGGACAGGCCGTCACGCCAGCGCGCGCGCGATCAAAATCTTCTGCACGTCGCTCGTGCCCTCGTAGATCTGGCACACGCGCACGTCGCGGTAGATGCGCTCCACGGGGAAGTCGTTGACCACGCCGTAGCCGCCCAGCGTCTGGATCGCCGCGCTGCAGACGCGCTCGGCCATCTCGCTGGCGAACAGCTTGGCCATGGCGGCCTCCTTCAGGCACGGCAAGCCCGCATCGCGCAGGCTCGCGGCATGCCAGATCAGCTGGCGCGCCGCCTCGATCTGCGTCGCGCAGTCGGCCAGCCGGAAGCCCACCGCCTGGTGCTGGAAGATCGGCTGGCCGAAGCTCTCGCGCTGCTTGGCGTAGGCCAGCGCGGCCTCGAAGGCGCTGCGCGCCATGCCCACGCTCTGCGCGGCGATGCCGATGCGCCCGCCTTCGAGCGCGCCCAGCGCGATCTTGTAGCCTTCGCCCTCGGCGCCGATCAGGTGGTCGGCCGGGATGCGGCAGCCCTCGAAGTTGATCTGCGCCGTGTCGCTGCTGTGCTGGCCCAGCTTGTCCTCCAGCCGCGCGACCTGGTAGCCCGGCGTGTCGGTGGGCACGAGGAAGGCGCTCATGCCCTTCTTGCCGGCGCCCTTGTCGGTCACGGCGATGACGATGGCCACCTGGCCGTTCTTGCCGCTGGTGATGAATTGCTTGACGCCGTCGATCACGTAGCCGTCGCCGTCGCGCCGCGCCGTGGTGCGCAGGGCCGATGCATCGGAGCCCACATGCGGCTCGGTCAGGCAGAAGGCGCCCAGCATCTGGCCCTGGGCCAGGGGTTCGAGCCAGCGCGTCTTCTGCGCGGCGTTGCCATAGCGCATCAGGATGGCGTTGACGGGGCAGTTGGTCACGCTGATGGCCGTGCTGGTGCCACCGTCGCCGGCGGCGATCTCCTCGAGGACGAGCGCCAAGGTGAGGTAGTCCAGGCCGGCGCCGCCATGCTCCTCGGGCACGCAGATGCCGTAGGCGCCGAGCGCGGCCAGGCCCTGGTGGGCGGCCTTGGGGAAATGGTGTTCGCGGTCCCACTGCGCAGCATGGGGCCACAGCTCGGCCTGCGCGAAGGCGCGCACGGCGTCGCGGATGGCTTCCTGGTCGGGGGTCAGCAGCATGGTCGGTTCCGTTGTCTCAGGCGGAGGCTTGGGTTTCCAGCGCGAGCTGGTCGCGGTAGCGCGCCAGCATCTGCTCCTGGGTTTCGGTCGGCGCGCCAGCGCCGATCTGGTCGTGGATCATCTGGTTCATGGTGGGCAGCGCGGAACGCTGGGGCCAGGTGTCGGGCTGCCAAAGCTGCGAGCGCATGAAGGCCTTGGCGCAGTGCAGGTAGACCTCCTCGATCTGCAGCTCGACCACGAGCTTGGGGCGCTGGCGCTCCTCGGCGAAGCGGTCGGTGAATTCGGCCTCGTCGCGCAGCCGGGCGCGGCCGTTCACGCGCAGCGTCTCTTGCACGTTGGGGATCAGGAAGATCAGCGCCATGCGCGGGTCGACGATCAGGTTCTCCAGCGTGTCGAGCCGGTTGTTGCCGCCTGAATCGGGCAGCAGCAGCGTGCGTTCGTCGGCCAGCTTGACGAAGCCGGGCACGCCGCCGCGCGGCGAGGCGTCGAGCAGGGCTCCGTGTACGCCACCCGTGGCGACCATGCAGAACGGCGACAGCGCGATGAACCGCGCCGCGTGGGGATCGACATGGTCCAGCTGCTTGCGCAGCGCGCGTTCGCCGGGCGCGGCGTACAGGCCGCGCAGTTGTTCCAAGGTTTGAATCATCACCACCCTTCGAAAGGTCTGCCGTCGTAGTCGAGGAATGCGCCCTTGTGTTGGGGGCCGAGCCCGTCGAGCGCGGCGCGCATGCCGGCGACGCTCTGGTCCACGCGCAAAGGAGCGGCCGCGCCGCCCATGTCGGTCTGCACCCAGCCGGGCGACAGCGCGACCAGGATGGCCTGCGGATAGTCGTGCTGCGCAGAAGCCACCGCCATGTTCAGGGCGGCCTTGCTGGCGCGGTAAACCCAGGCCATGCTGTCGTCCACGCCTGCGATGCGGCCCATCTCGCTCGTGACGAAGGCAAAGCGCCCGCGCGGCGCGGCCTCGACGAGCGGCGCCACCTGCGGGATGGCCTGCATGGCGCCCAGCACATTGGTGTGCATGAGCCGGTCGAAGTCCTCGCGCGTGGGCGGCGTGCGCGCATCGGCCGTGACCCAGGCGCCGGCCACGTAGAGCGCGGTGTCGATCTTCTCGCCGTCCAGCTGCCAGGCCAGGCCGCTCACGCTGGCTGGATTCGCCACGTCCACGCGCAGCGGCGTGGCGCCCAGGGCCTTCAGGCGGGCCAGGCCCGCGTCGTCGCGCGCGGTGGCGATCACGCGGTCGCCGGCCGTGCGGTACTGGCGCACGAACTCCAGGCCGATGCCGCGCGAGGCACCGATCACGAGGACCGTGGCCATCAGAGCAGTTCGAGTGCGAGCGCCGTGGCCTCGCCGCCGCCGATGCACAGCGTGGCGACGCCGCGCTTCTTGCCCCGGGCCTGCAGCGCATGGATCAGCGTGACCATGATGCGGGCGCCGCTGGCGCCGATCGGGTGGCCCAGCGCGCAGGCGCCGCCGTTGACGTTGACGATGTCGTGCGACAGGCCAAGCTCGGTCATCAGCGCCATGGGCACGACGGCGAAGGCCTCGTTGATCTCCCACAGGTCCACATCGGCCACGCTCCAGCCGGCCTTGGCCAGCAGCTTCTGCGTGGCGCCCACGGGGGCGGTGGCGAACCAGTTGGGTTCCTGCGCGTGGGTGGTGTGGGCCACGATGCGCGCGATGGGCTTGGCGCCCAGGCGCTGCGCCGTGGAGGCACGGGCCAGCACGAGCGCGGCGGCGCCGTCGTTGATCGACGAGCTGGAGGCGGCGGTGATGGTTCCGTCCTTCTTGAACGCGGGCTTGAGCGTGGGGATCTTGTCCAGCTTGATCTTGCCCGGGCCTTCGTCCACGGCGACCAGCACATCGCCGGCGCGGGTCTTGACCGTCACGGGCGCGATCTCGGCCTGGAAGGCACCGGAGGCCGTGGCCTCCTGGGCACGCCGCACGCTGGCGACGGCAAATTTGTCCTGCTCCTCGCGCGTGAAGCCGTACTTGGCGGCGCAGTCCTCGCCGAAGGTGCCCATGGAGCGGCCGGCCTCGTAGGCGTCTTCCAGGCCGTCCAGCATCATGTGGTCCATCACGCGGTCGTGGCCGATGCGGATGCCGCTGCGGCCCTTGGGCAGCAGGTGCGGCGCGTTGGTCATGCTCTCCATGCCACCGGCCACCATGACCTCGTGCGTGCCGGCCAGCAGCATGTCGTGCGCCAACATGGCCGCCTTCATGCCCGAGCCGCACATCTTGGACAAGGTGACGGCGCCAGCGCCCTTGGGCAGGCCGCCCTTGAACGCGGCCTGGCGCGCGGGCGCCTGGCCCTGGCCGGCCATCAGGCAGTTGCCGAACAGCACCTCGCCGACCACGTCGGGCGAGATGCCGGCGCGCTCGACGGCGGCCTTGATGGCCACGCCGCCCAGGTCGTGCGCCGCCAGACCGGCGAAGTCGCCCTGGAACCCGCCCATGGGCGTGCGCGCGGCGCCGAGGATGACGATGGGATCTTCTTGTGTGCTGGACATGGCGGTCTCCTTCAAAGGTGGATGGGGGTTGAGAAAACGGTGGGCTTACTCGTCGTCTTCCTCGGGCTGCAGCGGCTGGCCGCTGTCGTGCCGGGGATAGCGCTTGATGGCCGCGCGGAAGGTGTCGAGCACGGAGTCCGGATCGCTGATGCTGACCTTGAGGTCGTTGACCAGACCATCCTTGAGGCCGTAGCACCAGCCATGGATGGTCAGTTGCTGACCGCGCGCCCAGGCGTCCTGCACGACGGTGGACAAGGCCACGTTGCCGACCTGCTCGATCACGTTGATCTCGCACAGCACGTCGTGCCGCTGCTGCTCGGTCGGCAGGTGGTCGATGCGCTTGCGGTGGCGCAGCCGCAGATCGGCGATGTGGGCCAGCCAGTTGTCGGCCAGGCCCACGCGCTGGCCCAGCAGCGCGGCGCGCACGCCGGCACAGCCGTAGTGGCCGGTCACCATGATGTGCTCGACGCGCAGGTGGTCCACGGCGAACTGGATGGTCGACAGCGCGTTGAGGTCCGAATGCACCACCACGTTGGCCACGTTGCGGTGCACGAACACCTCGCCCGGGTCCAGGCCCGTGATCTCGTTGGCCGGCACGCGGCTGTCGGCGCAGCCGATCCACATGTAGCGCGGCTTTTGCTGCGCCATGAGGCCGGTGAAGAAGCCCGGACGCTCCTGCTCGACCCGGGCAGCCCAGGCGCGGTTGTTGGCGAGGAGGTGTTCGAGAGAGTTGCTCATGTGGATCGTTCCCTTTGCAAAGCTGTGGAATCTGGAATGGATCTGCTGCGCCGCAGCAAACCCCGCATTTTCCGCGCTCGCGGACGGGGCTTGGAACTCAGTGGCGAATGCCCTCGCGGCCGACCACGGCCATCAGCGTGCAGTTCATCGTGGCGACCAGCCTCTCACGCCCGCCGTCGAAGGCCAGCGCCCGGCCCTCGACCACGCTAATGGTGCGGCCGGGCTTGAGCACCAGCCCCTCCATGCGAAAGCGTTGGCCCTTGGCCGGCGCGAGCAGGTTGATCTTGAATTCGATGGTCAGCACGGCGGCATCGGCCGCCATCAGCGTGAAGCCGGCGTAGCCGCAGGCCGAATCCAGCGCCGTGGCAAGCATGCCGGCATGCAGGAAACCGTGCTGCTGCGTGAGCCCGGGCGCCCAGTCCAGTTCGATCGCCACCAGGCCCGGATCGACCTGCGCCAGCCGCGCGCCCAGCGTCTGCATCGCGCCCTGGCGGGCGAAGCTGTCGCGCACGCGCGCGGACCAGTCGGCCACCTGGGGTTCGAAGACGGGGGTGCTCATCGCTGCGCTCCAGACAGGTTTGAATTGACGTTTACGTAAACGTCAATCATAGCCAGCTCAACTGGAACGCGCCAGCAGCGCGCGCGCCTCGCGTTCGTGTGCCTTCACTTCATCAAGGTTGGCGTGCAGCTCGGTCAGCTGTGCTTCCAACGCCTGGCGGTGCGCGGCCAGCACGTCCAGGAACTTGCGCAACTGGGGACCTGTGTCGCGCGGGCTGTCGTACATGTCCAGGATCTCGCGCGCCTCGTTCAGCGACAGGCCCAGGCGCTTGGCCCGCAGCGTGAGCTTGAGCCGCGTGCGGTCGCGCGCGGCGTAGACGCGCACGCGGCCGCCCGGGCCACTGCGCTGCGGCTGCAGCAGGCCCATGTCCTCGTAGAAGCGGATGGCGCGGGTGGTCAGGTCGAACTCGCGGGCCAGGTCGCCGATGCTGTAGGTGCCGGCATCGGCGGCGGTCTCTTCGGACGGCGGGGGGCAGGAGGCATCGGCGGTCATCGGCTGGTCATACGGAGGTGACAGGTGAAAGAGCGGGCGCATTCCTAGAATGACGCCGGATTACAGATGACGTTTACGTCAACGTCAACCCAACCGGCAGACACCCCATGAACGCACTCGAACGCCAGCTGCACTACCCCTTTGGTGATCAGATGCCGGAGCCGGGCAAGACCATGGAGGTGGTGCCCGGCATGCGCTGGATCCGCATGGCGTTGCCGTTCGCACTGGACCACATCAACCTCTGGCTGCTGCGCGACGAAATCGACGGCCGCGCCGGCTGGACCGTAGTGGACTGCTGCATCGCGCGCGGCGAGGCCAAGGCGCAGTGGGAGGAGGTGTTCGCCACCCAGTTGCAGGGCCTGCCGATCCTGCGCGTGATCGTCACCCACATGCATCCTGACCACATCGGCCTGGCGCATTGGCTGTGCACGCGCTGGAACGCGCCGCTGTGGATCAGTGCCACCGACTACCACGTGGCCCGTCTCAATACCCAAGGCACCAGCGGCAACGGCGGCGAAGCGGCCGCTGACTTCTTCCGCAGCCATGGGCTGACGGACCCGGTAGCGCTGGAGCAGGTGCGCGGCCGCACGAACTACTACGCCGACATGGTGCCGGACGTACCGCGCCAGTACACCCGCCTGCTGGACGGCATGCACCTGCGCATCGGCGGGCGCGACTGGCGCTGCATCAGCGGCTACGGGCACGCGCCCGAACACATCGCGCTGTACTGCGAAGAGGCCGCCGTGCTGGTGGGCGGCGACATGATGCTGCCGCGCATCTCGACCAACGTCAGCGTCTACGACAACGAGCCCGAAGCCAATGCGCTGCAGCTGTTCCTCGACTCCATCGACAAGTTCCGGCCGCTGCCCCCCGAGACCCTGACGCTGCCAGCCCACGGCAAGCCGTTCCGGGGGCTGCACACCCGCGTCGACCAGTTGCACGATCACCACCGCCAGCACCTGGAGCGCGTCATGGAGGCCTGCCGCACGCTGGGCCCGCGCACCGGCGCCGACCTGCTGCCCGTGCTGTTCACGCGCAAGCTGGACCTGCACCAGACCACCTTCGCCATGGGCGAGGCCGTGGCCCACCTGCACAAGCTCTGGTTCGACGGCCAGTTGCAACGCCGACGTGGCGAAGACGGGGTCTACCGCTTCGCCCTGGCTTAAGCCAGGCTGAAGGCGCGGAACCGAACAGCGTCCGCCGGCATCCAACCTCGGTCGGGAAGGGGGTTATCCACACCCCCGTCAAGGGCGCAGACAGCGCTCTTAGCACTCACCACCGGAGAGTGCTAGTATTTCCCCTGAAGGAAAGGAATCTGGTATGAGTTTTCAAACTGGAACCACGTCCGTTGCGCTTGCCACGGCGAACCCATGGTCGCTGGTCCCGCCGCTGGGCAACCTGGACGCGTACATCTCCGCGGTCAACCGCATGCCGATGCTCAGCCTCGAGCAGGAGCAGGAGTACGCGCGCAAGCTCAAGAACGAGAACGATCTGGAAGCCGCAGGAAAGCTGGTGCTGTCGCACCTGCGCCTGGTGGTGTCCGTGGCCCGCCAATACCTGGGCTATGGCCTGCCGCACGGCGACCTGATCCAGGAAGGCAATGTGGGCCTCATGAAGGCCGTCAAGCGCTTCGACCCGGACCAGGGTGTGCGCCTGGTCAGCTACGCGCTGCACTGGATCAAGGCCGAGATGCACGAGTACATCCTGAAGAACTGGCGCATGGTCAAGGTGGCGACCACCAAGGCCCAGCGCAAGCTGTTCTTCAACCTGCGCTCGATGAAGCAGGGCTTCAAGGCCGATGCGGCCGAGGGCGAGACCCACCGCGACTCGCTCAGCGAGGGCCAGATCGAGGCCATGGCCGAGCAGCTCAACGTGAAGCGCGAGGACGTGATCGAGATGGAAGCCCGGCTGTCGGGCGGCGACGTGATGCTCGATCCCGGCCCATCCGACGACGGCGAGGACAGTTACGGCCCGATCGCCTATCTGGCCGACGCCAAGCAGGAGCCGACGGCGCTGATCGAGTCGCGCCAGCGCGACCGGCTGGCCAGCGACGGCATCAGCACGGCCCTGGCCGAGTTGGACCCGCGCAGCCGGCGCATCGTCGAGGAGCGCTGGCTCAAGGTCAACGACGACGGCTCGGGCGGCATGACGTTGCACGAGCTGGCGGCCGATTACGGCGTGAGCGCCGAGCGCATCCGCCAAATCGAATCGGCGGCCATGAAGAAGATGAAGAAGGCACTGGCGTACTACGCCTGACCACCGCCTTTCTCCTGCAAAACGCCAGCGCCAACAGCGCTGGCGTTTTGCTTTCTGGGTGCACGATCCGGGCTCAGGGATTCAAGGCCGGGCGAGCAGCGTGTCCGGCTGGAGCGCGCCCACGACCACCGGCGGGCCGCTCAGGCGCTGGACCTGCAAGGGATGCACATACTGCGCCGAAGGCACGCCCGCCTCGGCCTGCACGCCCTGGTATGCCAAAGCCATGCCGCGGTCGTTGACCCGGTAGTCGTAGCGTGCAGGCTGCACGAAGACGCTCCAGTCGGTGTGGCGGGTGTTGACATCGGTGTGTTCCACCGGAAACTGCAAGCCGCCGCGACCCACCAGCAGGTTGTTGGCCAGCAGCATCCGTTCGGTTCCGGGCGCCGCGCGCACGAAGGTACCGCCATGCGGGTGGTCGTTGACCAGGGTGTTGCTGGCGAGCTCCAGCGTATTGCGCTGGTGGGCCAGTCCCTCGGCGCCGAAGCTCACCATGACGGAGTTCTCCGTCCTGCGCCCCTGTTGCACCACGTTGCCCACCAGGCGGACCACCCCGCCATTGGGAAAGTCCATTTCATAGCTGGCCCGGCCGCCTTCCTCGTCGGTCAGGCGGTTGTAGAACACCTCGTTCACCGCCGCCCGGCTCTTGAGCAGGTGCCCCGTGTCGGCGTGGTGCAGGTAACTGCCCGTGATGCTGAAGCGGCCGATATGGCCAACGTAGATGTTGTGGCTCTGGCCGTCGCCGTCGCCGTTGTAGCCGAACTCGCTGGACACGACTTCCAGCTGGCTGTCGGGCTGGTTGCCGATGGTCAGGATGCCGTTCTGGTTGCCCCAGAACAGGCAGTGCGCAACCCGCAGATGCCCGCCTTCGAAACGGATGCCGGCGCCGTTCTTGTCCGCGACTTTCGCGCCGACGAAGTCGAAGCCCGAAATGTCGAAGTCGCCGTTGCGGATGACCCAGATGGCTTTGCCCTGCGCGCTGCGGCCGTCGGCGATCAGCCGGACGCGGCCACCGACGGCGCGGATCGTCAGTTGCTTCTGGCCCCAGACTGCCACGTCGCCCCGGTAGGTGCCTGCCTGAACTTCCACGGTATCCCCACTGCGCGCCAGCTTTGCCGCGGCGGCGATCGAGAGCAGCGCCTCTTGCGGCCCGACCCGCCAGACCGTGCCCTGCGGCAGCGGCTGCTCCGTGAGCGGCGGAGCCGCCCGCTCCGGTACCGGTGGAACGACAAACACGGTGCGCCGCCGCTCGGCGATGGATGGTGCATCGAACCAGCCGCGCAACAGCCCCATGGCCGGCAGCGCCACGGTCTCGAGCTTGGGATGCCCCTGCAACCGACGCTCCGCGTAGTCCATCAACTCGCCCGGCGTGCGGCCGACGCGCTGATACGCCCACCAGGCAATGGCCAGCCCGATGAGGCCGCCGCACAGGATCAGCGCGGCCAGCCAATGCAGCCAACGCCCTTTCGACTTGCCTTTGCGGCTGGACGGTGCGCGCATGGGCAACCCGCTCAACCGGCCTGCTTGAGCAGCTGCCGCACATCGGCCAGCAGCGCATCGGCCCCGGAGCCGTAGCGCACGTACAGGCGCAGCCGCCCCTGCGGGTCGTAGACATAGCTGCCGGCCGAATGGTCCATGGTGTAGCTGGTGGGCGTCTTGCCCTCGACCTTCTTGTAGTAGACCTTGAAGTCCTTGGCCAGCGCGGCCAGGCCCTCGGGCGAGGTGCGCAAGGCCAGGAAGCTCGGGTCGAAGTTCGCCATGTAGGCCTTCAGCACCTCGGGTGTGTCGCGCTCCGGGTCCACCGTCACGAACAGGCCTTGCAGCTTGTCGCCGTCCGCGCCCAGCGACTGCTTGACCTGGGCCAGCTCGGCCATGGAGGTCGGGCAGACGTCCGGGCACTGCGCGAAGCCGAAGAACACCACCACCACCTTGCCGCGGAAGTCCTGCAGGCTGCGTTCCTGGCCGTTGTGGTCGGTCAGGCGGAAGTCCTTGGCATAGTCCGCCCCGGTGATGTCCACCGCCGTGAAGCTGGGCTTGGTGTCGGTGCAGGCGGCCAGGCAGCCGGCGGCGGCCAGCGCGATCAAGGTGCGTCGGTGGAGCATGTTCACAGCAGGTAGTGGTCCAGCAGCAGCGCCGCGAACAAGGCGGCCAGGTGAACCAGCGAGAAGCGGAAGATCTTGCGCGCCAGCGCATCGGAGTAGTTGCGCCACAGCCGGAAGCCGTAGGCGCAAAAGCCGATGCTGAGCACCACGGCCACCGCCAGGTAGAGCCACGAGCTCATGCCGTAGACGAAGGGCAGCAGGCAGGCAGCGAACAGGATCAGCGTGTAGAGCCAGACCTGCAACCGCGTGAATTCGTTGCCGTGCGTCACGGGCAGCATGGGCAGGCCGGACTTGCGGTAGTCCTCCACCCGGTACAGCGCCAGCGCCCAGAAGTGCGGTGGTGTCCACAGGAAGATGATCAGGAACAGGATCATGGCCTCCGGGCCCACATCGCCCGTCATCGCAGCCCACCCCAGCACCGGCGGCATGGCGCCCGAGGCTCCTCCGATCACGATGTTCTGCGGTGTCAGCGGCTTGAGGATGACGGTGTAGACGACGGCGTAGCCGACGAAGGTCGCCAGGGTCAGCCACATGGTCAGCACGTTGACGCTGAAGTACAGCAGCACCGAGCCGCCGGTGCACAGCAGCGCGGAGAACAGCAGCGTCTGGCCATCGCCGAGTTCGTTCTTGGCCGTCGGGCGCCAGGCCGTGCGCTTCATGCGCGCGTCGATGCCCTTCTCGACCAGGCAGTTGAAGGCCGCGGCCGCGCCGGCCACGAGCCAGATGCCCAGGCAGGCCACGACCATCTGGCGCAGCTGCATCCAGGACGGCAGGCCGGGCACGGCCAGCACCATGCCGATCAGTGCGCAGAACACGATGAGCTGCACCACGCGCGGCTTGGTCAGGACATAGAACTGCTGGAAGCGCGACATGCTGGGGCGTGCGACGGCGGTGGGGTGCGGATCGATGGCGCTCATCGAGCCGCCTCCAAGGTCCGCTGCAGCGGAGCCGGCACGGCCGTGCGCACGGACTCGGTGGCGCAGAGCAGCCAGGTCAGTACCACGACCAGCCCGGCGGCCCCGCCCGTGTGCGAGACGGCGGCCACCAGCGGCCAGTCCAGCACGACGTTCGACAGGCCGGTGCCGAACTGCCAGGCGGCCAGTGCCGCGAGCCAGCGCACCGGCCGCTGCAGCCCGGGCACACGCCACAGGCGCCAGGCCAGGCCGGCCAGCGCCGCGAGCACGGCATAGGCTGCGAGGCGGTGCACGTAGTGGATGGCGGTGAGCGCCGGGAAGGCGATGTGGCTGCCGTCGGCCAGCCGGCCCAGCGGCCGCCAGACCTGGAAGGCCTGCGCGAAGTCCATCGCGGGCCACCAGTTGCCCTGGCAGGTCGGGAAATCGCTGCAGGCCAGCACCGCGTAGTTGGTGCTGACCCAGCCACCGAGCGCAATCTGCAGCAGCACCAGCGCCGCCGTGCCCCACAGCAGGCCGCGCAAGCCGGGCGGCAGCACCACGGGCTGCAGCGCACCCGTGCGGCGCGCGTCGCGCACAACCTGGGCGCACAGCAGGGCCAGCAATGCGAGCCCGCCCAACAGGTGCAGCACGACGATGGCCGGGAACAGCTTGAGCGTGACGGTCCAGGCGCCGAAGGCGCCCTGAAGGCAGACCCAGAACAGCGTCAATGTCGGCCACCCCGGGTGGATGGCGTGCGGATCGCGCGGGCGCTGGCGCCAGGCCGCCCAGCTCACGGCGGCCAGGGCCAGGATCAGCACGCCCACCGCGGTCGCGAGATAGCGGTGCACCATCTCGATCCAGGCCTTGGTGTGGGTGACCGGGCCCGTGGGCATGGCCGTCTGGGCCGCGGAAATCTCCGCGTGCGCGCCGATCGGGCTGGCCTTGCCGTAACAGCCGGGCCAATCCGGACACCCCAGGCCGGAATCGGTCAGCCGCGTGAAGGCGCCGAACAGCACCAGGTCGAATGTCAGGAACAAGGTCAGCAGGGTCAGCGCGCGCCGCCGCCTGGCGGGCGAAGCCCCCCTGTTGCGCAAGGCCACCCAGGCCAGCGGGCCGAGCGCGAGCACGACGCCCATCAGCATCATGCGGGCGATCGGACTCCAGTCGTAAGAAGCGACATCCATCGTCATCGGCCCGCGTTGTCCCAGGAGTTCGAGGCGCGCAACAGGCGCTCGATGTCGCGCTTGGCCTTGGCGGCGCTCGCGGCGTCCAGCGCCGGCGGCAGCCGCATCATCCAGTTGCCCATGGGGTCGACGATGTACAGGTGGGCCGGCAAAGCCTGGCCCGCCGCCGGGGTCAGCCACTGCGCCAGGCCCGCGCGGTCGACACGCAGCACGGTGGCGCTCTGCAGCGCCGGGCGCAGCGTCTCGCGCACGGGCGCGCCATCGTCGACGAGCCAGACCCAGTCCACGCGCTCCTTCTCCTTGCCCAGGCTCTCGCGCAGTTGGCGCTGCAGGTACAGGTTGCGTTCGCAGGCCGCGTCGCAGTCACCGCCGGCCACGCTGACCAGCAGCCACTGGCCCTTGAGGCTGGGCAGGCGCAGCGTCTGGCCATCCAGGCCCACGGCCGGCAGGTCCGGCAGCGGCCGTTGCGGATCGATGAGTTCGCCGAACACGCTGCGCCCCTCGGGCCGCACCACGTAGTAGGTGAAGTACGAGGCGATCACGGGCGCGGCGCAGACCAGGACCACCAGCAGCATCTTCAAGCGCCCGCTGCGCGTGCGCTGCGCCGCCTCACCCGCGGCTTCGGCCTCGGCGGGCGACGGCAACGAATGGACCGTCAAGCCCAGCGGCTGGTCGGCTTCAGCCATGGCGCGCGAGGCGCCGAACGGCGGGACGTCGGACAAATTGGAACCAGACATAAAGACCCGTCAGCAGGGCGCAGAGCCCGAACCACTGGAAGGCATAACCGTAGTGCTTCTCGACGCCGGTCCTGGGTACTGGCCATTCACGCAACAGCCCTGCTCCGTCCTCGCCCGTCTGTTGCACCGACTGCTGCCACAGAGGCAGCCCGGTCTCCTGGGCGAATGCGCCGAGGTCCAGATTCTGCCGGATCGTGCCCTTGTCCTCGCCCGCGAACTCGTAAAGCCTGGACGGCGCGGGGACGACCAGCCCTTCGATGTCCACCAGCCCGGCCGGCGTGGGGATCTTGGGCAGCGCCGTGCGGTCGACGAAATTGCGCTGCACCCAGCCGCGCTGCACCATCACCACGCTGGCGCTGTTCTCCAGCGCCAGCGGCGTCAGCACGTAAAAGCCCGGCTGGCCGCGCATCTGCCGGTTGTCCAGGAACACGGTCCGCTCGGCGAGCCATAAGCCGCGCAGGCGCACCGGCCGGTGCAGCAGCGCCAGCGGATCGGGGGCGCCCAGCATGGCCTGCGCATCGAGCGCGGGCAGTTGGCCCTGGGAGTCGATGGCCGCTTGCAGGGTCTCCTTCTCGGCCGCGCGCGACAGCTGCCAGCGCCCCAGCGAGGCCGTGACGGCGATGCCCACCAGCGCCGCCAAGGTCACCAGCCAGAAGCGCAAGCCGAAGCGCCGCGCCGGATAATCCACCCATGAGCTACTTCGCACTGGTTGCCTTCATCGCCATTCTCGGCAGCCTGGGCGCCGCCCTGTACTTCATGCTGCGCGGCGGCCAGGATGCCGACGGCAAGACCCGCCCCAACCACATGGCGCGCGCGCTCGCGGTGCGCGTGGGACTGTCCATCCTGCTGTTCCTGTGCATCCTCATCGGCTGGAAACTGGGCTATCTGCATCCGACGGGCATTCCCGCCGGCAAGTAAGAGAAGAAGAAAAATGAAAAGGGCCGCTGCGCGGCCCTTTCGATGCGAGGCCTGGCAGCCTCAAAGCCAATACACCAGCACGTACAGGCCGAGCCAGACCACGTCCACGAAGTGCCAGTACCAGGCCGCGCCTTCGAAGCCGAAATGGCGTTCCTTGGTGAAGTGGCCCTTCATCAGCCGCAGCGTGATGAACAGCAGCATCAGCATGCCCACCAGCACGTGGAAGCCATGGAAGCCCGTCAGCATGAAGAAGGTGGAGCCGTAGGGGCCGGAGTTCAGCTTGAGGTTCAGGTCGCGGTAGGCGTGCACGTACTCGTAGCCCTGCACGAACAGGAACACGATGCCCAGCAGCACGGTGGCCCACATCCAGGCGATGGTCTTGGCGCGCTCGCCATGCTGCAGGGCATGGTGGGCGATCGTCAACGTCACGCCCGAGGTCAGCAGCAGCGCGGTATTGATGGTGGGCAGCCAGAACGGCGTCATGGCCTGGAACGGTTCGACGATATTGGCGGGCGAGCCGGTCACGCCGGCCGCCATGCTGGGCCACACCGCCTTGAAGTCGGGCCACAGCAGCGCGTTGTCCAGGCTGCCAAGGACCGGCACCGAATGCACGCGCATCCACCACAGGGCCGTGAAGAAAGCGCCGAAGAACATCACCTCGGAGAAGATGAACCAGCTCATGCTCCAGCGGTAGGAAAGGTCGATCTTGCGCCCGTACAGGCCGCCCTCGCTCTCCGTCACCGCATCGCGGAACCACTGGTACAGCACCACCCACCAGAACAGCAGGCCGAAGGCCAGCGACCACTTGCCCCAGTCGTGCCCGTTGATCCACTGCCCCGCGCCGAGGATCACGAAGAACAGGCCGATCGCGGCCATGATCGGATGCCGCGAAGGTCCTGGAACAAAGTAGTACGGCGTGGATCCGTGGGTCGTGGCACTCATCTCAGCTCCTGGTTTCTTTATTGGTTTGCGCCGCCGCGTCGGCACTGGCAGGTGCCGGCGGCGTCTTGCCGCCCACCTCGAAGAAGGTGTACGACAGCGTGATCGTGGTCACATCCTTGGACAGCTTGGGGTCGATGATGAAGGCCACCGGCCATTCCTTCTTCTCCCCCGCGTCCAGCGTGTACTGCGTGAAGCAAAAGCACTCCAGCTTGTTGAAGTGCGCCGCAGCCTGGCGCGGCGCATAGCTCGGGATCGCCTGGGCCGCCATGCGCCGGTTCTGCACGTTCTGGAACTCGTACATCACGGTGGCCAGTTCGCCGGGATGCACCTGCATCGAGCGCATCGCCGGCTTGAACTCCCAGGGGCCGCGCGAGTTGGCATCGAACTCCACCGTGATCGTGCGGCTGCGGTCGACCTGCGTGTTCTCGGGCGTGGCCTTGGAGACCACGCCGGGCACCTGGCGCTCGGACAGCGACAGGATGTTGATGCCCGTCATCTCGCAGATGGCGTTGTACAGCGGCACCAGCGCATAGCCGAAGGCGAACATGCCGGCCGTCACCACGGCCAGCTTGCCCACCATGCGGACGTTGGCGCGCCGGATGCTCATGAGCGGCCCAGGTAGACCATCTTGACCATGAAACCGAGGAAGAAGACCAGCGCCACGGACAGCAGGATCAGGCCGGTCCGCAGGTTCTGCTTCTTCTTGTCGGGCGTCATCGGCCTACGTCCTCAGCCCACCACGCGGGTGGCGGTGGCGTCCAGCTTGGGCGGGTTCTCGAAGGTGTGGAATGGGGCAGGCGACGGCACTTCCCATTCCAGGCCCTCGGCCGCTTCCCAGGGCTTTTGCGGTGCCTTGGCACCCTTGCCCAGCATGCAGGGCAGCACGATGAACAGGAAGAAGTAGACCTGGGCGATGCCGAAGAAGAACGCGCCCACCGTGGCAATCGCGTTGAAGTCGGCGAACTGCATCGGGTAATCGGCGTAGCGGCGCGGCATGCCAGCCAGGCCCAGGAAGTGCATCGGGAAGAAGGTCACGTTGAAGGCGATCAGCGACCACCAGAAGTGCACCTTGCCGCGCGTCTCGTTGTACATGACGCCCGTCCACTTGGGCAGCCAGTAGTAGACGCCGGCGAACATGGCGTACAGCGAACCGGCCACCAGCACGTAGTGGAAGTGGGCCACGACGTAATAGGTGTCCTGCAGCTGGATGTCGATCGGCGCCATGGCCAGGATCAGGCCCGTGAAACCGCCCATCGTGAACACGAAGATGAAGCCGACGGCGAACAGCATGGGCGTCTCGAAGGTCATCGAGCCCTGCCACATCGTGGCGATCCAGTTGAAGATCTTCACGGCCGTGGGCACCGCGATCAGCATGGTCGCGTACATGAAGAACAGCTGGCCCGTGACCGGCATGCCGGTCGTGAACATGTGGTGCGCCCAGACGATGAACGACAGGATCGCGATCGACGAGGTGGCATACACCATCGACGCGTAGCCGAACAGCTTCTTGCGCGCGAAGGCCGGCACGATCTGGCTCACGATGCCGAAGGCCGGCAGGATCATGATGTAGACCTCGGGGTGGCCGAAGAACCAGAAGATGTGCTGGTACATCACCGGGTCGCCGCCGCCGGCGGGGTTGAAGAAGCTGGTGCCGAAGTGGCGGTCGGTCAGCGTCATGGTGATGGCGCCGGCCAGCACGGGCATCACGGCGATCAGCAGGTAGGCGGTGATCAGCCAGGTCCAGCAGAACATCGGCATCTTCATGAGCGTCATGCCGGGGGCGCGCATGTTCAGGATGGTCACGATGATGTTGATCGAGCCCATGATGGACGAGGCACCGAGGATGTGCATCGCGAAGATGCCGGCGTCCATGGACGGGCCCATCTGCAACGTCAGCGGTGCGTACAGCGTCCAGCCCGCAGCGGGTGCGCCGCCAGGCATGAAGAACGAACCGACCAGCATCGCGGCTGCAGGGATCATCAGCCAGAAGCTGAAGTTGTTCATGCGCGCGAACGCCATGTCGGACGCGCCGATCTGCAGCGGGATCATCCAGTTCGCGAAGCCCACGAAGCCCGGCATGATGGCGCCAAACACCATGATCAGCCCGTGCATGGTGGTCAGCGAGTTGAACAGCTCAGGGTTGACCAGCTGCAGGCCGGGCTGGAACAGCTCGGCGCGGATCAAGAGCGCCAGCACGCCGCCCACCATCAGCATGGTGAAGCTGAAGAGCAGGTACAGCGTGCCGATGTCCTTGTGGTTCGTGGCGAACAGCCAGCGGCGCCATCCGGTCGGCGCGTGGTGGTGTTCGTCGTGGGCGTGGTCGTGGTCGCCGTGGGGATGGAGGACTGCGCTCATCTCTGTTTCCTTCTGTGCGGGAATGCGCCGGTTTACTTCGCGCGCAGCGCGACGACTTCGGAGGGCTGGACGATCTGCCCGGTCTTGTTGGACCAGTTGTTCTTGGTGTAGCTGGCCACAGCCGCGAGGTCGGTGTCGCTCAATTGCTTCCAGGAGGGCATGGCACCGTTGCCTGCGCCGTTGAGCAGGATGGTGAGCTGCTTGGCGTGGTCGGTGTCGAGCACGATGGCCGAGCCGTCCAGCGGCTTGATCGGGCCGGCGCCCTTGCCGTTGGCCTGGTGGCAGGCCGCGCAGTTGGCGGCGTAGACGCGCTCGCCGCGCTTGACGATGTCGTCCAGCGTCCAGACCTTGGTCGGGTCGTCGAGCTTGGCGGCGGCCTTCTTGCGCTCGCCATCGACCCAGGCCGTGTACTGCTCGGCCGTCACCACCTTCACGTGGATGGGCATGTAGGCGTGTTCCTTGCCGCAGAGCTCGGCGCACTGGCCGTAGAAGTCGCCGGTCTTCTCGGCGCGGAACCAGGTGTCGCGCACGAAGCCGGGGATCGCATCCTGCTTGATGCCGAACGCCGGCACCATGAAGGCGTGGATCACGTCGTTGGCCGTGGTGATGATGCGGACCTTCTTGTTGACGGGCACCACCAGCGCGTTGTCGACCTTGAGCAGGTAGTCGTCCACGGCCTGACCCTTGGGCGGGCCGCCGGCGTTGGACATGGCGCGGTGCGAACTGTCCAGCGTGGAGACGAAGGAGATGCCCTCACCCTCGCCCTTGATGTAGTCGTAGCCCCACTTCCACTGCATGCCGGTGGCCTTGATGGTCAGGTCGGCATTGCTGGTGTCCTTCAGCGCGACCACCACCTTGGTGGCCGGCAGCGCCATCAGGATCACGATGACGAAAGGCACGATGGTCCAGATCACCTCGACCACCACCGATTCGTGGAAGTTGGCGGCCTTGTGGCCGACCGACTTGCGGTGCTTCCAGATGGAATAGAACATCACCGCGAACACGGCGATGAAGATCACCGTGCACAGGATCAGCATGAACCAGTGCAGCCACTGCTGCTCTTCGGCGATCTTGGTGACAGGAGGCGCGAGATTGAGCTGGCGTACGGCCGGGCCGCCTGGAAGGTCGTTGACCGCGTGGGCCGCCGTCGCGAGCCAGGCCCCCGAAACGAGCGCGGTGCGAGATAGCAGGGAAGTCAGCTTGTTCCAGATCATTTTCATCGTCGCCTCTACTTCTTCAACCTTTTATGAACCACCCTGCTCAGGCCCCGCGCAACGCCATCCGGATCTCGCGCGCCAGCACCGGCCGCAGATCCGGGCGCACGTAACGCCCCACCTCCACGCATCGCCCCTGCCCCGACACCTCGATCAGCGAATGGTCGCTGGTCTTGGGCTCGACACGAACCCACTCCCTGCGGAACTCGGCCCGCTCCAGGCGCCCCGCGTTCTCGAGTTCGACGACCAGACGGCCGTCCTGCAGCGAGATGCGCTCGCCATCGGTCGCGTGCCGGGAGTACGCCAGAAAGGCAACGCCCACCAGAACCACTTCCAGCCACGCAAACGGCAGGACCAGCCTGGCACCTTGCAACCAGAAGAATGTCCCGATCCCGAGCGACACCACACAGATCGACGCATACAGGCCGCCCAACTGGCCCGGCGTGATGGAACAGTTGCGCTTCAGCAGCCAATGGATGCCTTGGCCCGAGACGGTGGCGAAGCGATAGACCAGTTTCGACACAGACAACGTTCAACCATCAATGCGGCGCGCGCCGCGGGTATTGACACCCGCCGGAACAACGCCTGGTTCATTCGTGGGGAAGCCCGAAATGCGTTTAAAAACCCTTCATTGTAGCCCGTGAATATTGCACGAATGTCCGCTGCCGGACACCCGAAAGACCTTCACTGGCCCTCGCCTTTGCCATGGCGCAACAGGCCGCGCATGTCCTCCAGAGAAACCGCGCTCTGCGCCGCCACCGGCACCCGCGCCGCGGGGCGGAATGCGTGGCCGTAGACGATCTCGAAGGTCAGCGTCAGGCGGCCCTGCTCGGCCGGGTCCGCCAGCTGCCGCGCGAGTTCGGCGCGCAGCTGCGCATGCCATTGGCGGCCCCGCAACGCGCCGAAGCGCCCGGGATGCAGGTTGCGGCCCAGGCCGCGCAGGTCTTCCAGCAGCTTGTCTGGCGTGGCGTAGGTCAGGCGGATGCGCTCCATGTCCATGATCGGCTCGGCGAAACCGGCCTGCACCAGCATGTCGCCCCAGTCGTGCATGTCGGTGAAGGCATGGCCGGGCGGCGGCCAGCCCAGGGCGGCATAGACGCGGCGCAGCTCCAGCAGCGAATCGGGGCCGAGGCAGGAGAACATCAGGAAGCCGTCGACCGCGAGCGCACGGTGCCAGTCGGCGATCAACGCCTGCGGATCGGCCACCTGGTGCAGCAGCATGTTGGACCAGACCATCTGCACGCTGCCGGCCGGGGGCATGCCGGCGTGCTGGGCCGCGGCGCTCCAGCGACCTGGCTTCCACCAGGCCTCAGTGCTGGCGTCGAGTACCTGCCGGGCCAGGGTGGGCACAGACTCCACGACCCAGCTCTCGGCGCCCGGGTAGCGCTTGCGCAGCTCGGCATGGACCGCCATGCCGCCGCGCAGCGCCTGCCAATGGGCCCACGACGTGGGGCTGCGCTTGATCCATTGCAGGCGCTCGGCCATGCGGCGCGCCACCTCGTCGTGCAGCCAGGGCGCGGACTGGACGGGCTGCTGCGCCCAACGCGCGGCGGCCACGGGGGCGATGGTGGGGGGACGGTGCTGGCTCATGGCAATGCGCGACGAGTATATTGAGCCGCACCATGCTGCGCCGCGGGCTCGCCTCCCTGCTCTCGCGCCTGCCGAGCCAGTGCGCGGTGTGCCGCAGCTGGCAGGACCAGCCGCTGTGCGAAGCCTGCATCCAGCGCTTCGCCCAGCCGCAGCCGCGCTGCCGGACCTGCGCCCTGCCCCTCACCGGGGGTGCCCTGCAATGTGGCGCCTGCCTGCGCCATCCACCGCCGCTGGACGCCTGCATCTGTGCGGTGGACTACGCCTACCCCTGGGCCGATTGCATCGCCCGGTTCAAGTTCCGCGCGCAGCCAGGTTGGGCCGGTGCCCTGGCCGAGCTGCTGCGCCACACGCCCTGGGTGGAGCCAGCGCTGGAACGCTGCACGCTCGTGCTGCCCATGCCGCTGTCGGCTGCGCGCTTGCGCCAGCGCGGCTTCAACCAGGCGCTGGAACTGGCCCGCCGGCTCGCGCCCGACAAGACCGACGCCCGCCTGCTGCTGCGCATCCGCGACACAGCACCGCAGCTGGACCTGAGCGCAGCGCAACGCCGGCGCAACGTGCGCGGCGCCTTCGCGCTGGAACCGCTGCGCGCAGGCCGCCTGCGCGGAGCCGATGCCGTGCTCGTGGACGACGTGATGACCAGCGGCGCCTCGCTGTTCGCGGCGGCCGAGGTGCTGCGCCAGGCCGGCGCGGCGCGCCTCACCGCGCTGGTGCTGGCACGCACGCCTGCGCCTGTGGAGCACTGACACACGGACAATGGCCCCATGTTCCACATCGTCCTGGTCGCCCCCGAAATCCCGCCCAACACGGGCAACGTCATCCGGCTCGCGGCCAACACCGGCTGCACGCTGCACCTGGTGGAGCCGCTGGGCTTCTCGATGGACGACAAGCACATGCGCCGCGCCGGCCTGGACTACCACGAGTACGCCGAGTTGCGCCTGCACAAGGACTGGGCCGCGTTGGTCGAACGCGAGCAGCCGCCTTTGGACCGCATGTTCGCGATGACCACGCGCGGCTCGCGCAGCGCGCACACGCTCGCGTTCCACAGCGGCGACTGGTTCGTGTTCGGCTCGGAGACCAGCGGCCTGCCGGCCGCGCTGCGCGACAGCTTTCCGCCGGAGCAACGCCTGCGCCTGCCGATGCGCGCCGGTCAGCGCAGCCTGAACCTGTCGAACGCCGTGGCGGTCACGGTATTCGAGGCCTGGCGCCAGTGCGGCTTCTCAGGCGCTGCGGATCAGACGTAGCGCCGCACGATGGACTCGGCCACGCAGGCCGGCTTGGCAGCGCCCTCGAGTTCCACCGTCACTTCCCAGACCTGCTGCACGCCGCCGCCCGCGACCGGCTCACTGCTGACCAGCTTCAGGTGCCCGCGCACGCGGCTGCCCGCCGGCACCGGCGTGATGAAGCGCACCTTGTTGAGCCCGTAGTTCACGCCCATGCGCGTGCCCTCGACCTTGACGGCACTCGCGAACAGCAGCGGCAGCAGCGACAGCGTCAGGTAGCCGTGCGCGATCGGCGCGCCGAACGGGCCGGACTTGGCGCGCTCCGGGTCGACGTGGATCCACTGGTGGTCGCCCGTGGCTTCGGCGAACAGGTCGATCTGCTTTTGCGTGACCGTGGTCCATTCGCTGGTGGCGATGTCCTGGCCCACCAGGGCCGTCAGTTCGTCCAGGGTGCTGAAGGTCTTCATGCTGTCTCGTCTTCCTCGTTGTTGAAATTCAGGGGGTGTCCAGCCAGCGGCACAGGTCCTGCCACTGCTCCAGGTCCTTCTCGACACGCTGCGGCGCCACGTCGAACAGCGTGAGACCGCGCGCTGCCAGGTGCACATAGTTCTGCGTGTTGCGCAGCTCGCCGAGCACCGGCAAACCAAGGCTCGCGATGTAGGAGCGCAGCTTGTCGGCCGCCAGGGTGCGCGCGTCCACGCGCATGCCCACCAGGCCCACAGCCAGCTTGCCGGCATGGCGGTGCTCGGCCACCTTGTCCAGGAAATCGCGCGTGGCGAAGATGTCGAACACGCTGGGCTGCAGGGGCACGACCAGCTTGTCGGCCATCTTCATGACGTCGTTGAAGCGCCAGCCGTGCAGCCCGCCCGGCGTGTCCAGCACCACATGCGTCGTGCCCTTGGGCGGCCGCACGATCATGTCGGACGTCATCTCCCAGGTGCTGATCGGTCGGGCCGCCTCGGGCCGAAGGCCCAGCCATAGCCGCGAGGACTGCTGGCGGTCGGCATCGCCCAACATCACCGCATGGCCCTGCGATGCGAAATAGCCGGCGATGTTGGTGGCCAGCGTCGACTTCCCGACACCGCCCTTGGGGTTGGCAACGACCACGACCGGCATGCGCTCTCCTCGTTGTGTCCGCGGACTCGGCTCCGCTCGGGTATGTTACCCACCCCGACTTGCGCACTCCTTCGACAACATGCAAGGCATCTACCTCATCGCTGCCCATCCGGCCTGGCGCGAATCGCGCGTGAACAGCCGCCTGCTGGAGGCCGCGCAAGCCCTGGCCGGCGCCCTGCCGCTGGACATCCAGGACCTGTACGGCAGCTATCCCGACTACCACATCGATGTCGCGGCCGAACAGGCGCGCGTCGACCGCGCCCGGCTGCTGGTGCTGCTGCATCCGATCCAGTGGTACAGCATGCCGGCGCTGCAGAAGCTCTGGTTCGACGAGGTGCTGACCTACGGCTGGGCCTTCGGCCCGGCCACATCCGAGGCCGGCTCGCACGAGCAGGCGCCCGCAGGCACGCCCGGCACCGCGCTGCGCGGCAAGGACTGCTGGCTCGTCACCACCACGGGCGGTCCGGCCGAGTCGTACAGCGCCGAGAGCTACAACGGCCAGCCGTTCGAGGCTTACCTGCCGCCCTACCGCCAGACCGCCGCGGTGTGCGGCATGCGCTTCCTGCCACCGCTGGTGCTGCACGGCGCCCACGGCGCCAGCCGGCAAGACATCGACGCGCACGCCGAGGCCTTCGCCGAGCGCCTGCGCAGCTACCCGCACTGGGCCCGAGGCTGAGACCGCCATGGAACACGCACCCGCCTGGCTGTCCAACAGCTTCATCTACCTGGCCGCGGCCGTGCTGGCCGTGCCGATCTCGCGCGCGCTGGGCCTGGGCGCCATCCTGGGCTACCTCGCCGCCGGCATGGCCATCGGCCCCTGGGGCCTGGCGCTCGTGCCCAATGTGCAGGACGTGCTGCACTTCGCCGAGTTCGGCGTGGTGCTGATGCTGTTCCTGGTCGGCCTGGAACTGGAGCCGCGCCGGCTCTGGAGCCTGCGCCGGCCCATTTTCGGCGGCGGCACGGCCCAGGTCGCGGTCTGCGCGCTGGGCATCTACGCCGTGGCGCTGGCCTGCGGCATCGCCTGGAAGACCGCGCTCGTCGCCGCCCTGGGCCTGGCGCTGTCGTCCACGGCCATCGCGCTGCAGGTGCTGGGCGAACGCAACCTGCTCGGCACACGCGGCGGCCAGGCCGGCTTCTCTATCCTGCTGTTCCAGGACGTGGCCGCCATCCCCATCCTCGCACTGCTGCCGCTGCTGGGCGTGGCCACGGCCGACGCCGACAACGGCCACCCGGCGCTGGAAGCTGCCAAGACGGTCGCCGTGATCGCCGGCATCGTGCTGGGCGGCCGGCTGCTGCTGCGCCCCGTGCTGCGCTGGATCGCGCGCAGCCGCACGGCCGAGATCTTCACGGCCGCCGCGCTGCTGCTGGTCGTCGGCATCGCCTACCTCATGCACAGCGTGGGCCTGTCGATGGCCCTGGGCGCCTTCCTGGCCGGCGTGCTGCTGGCCGAGAGCGAGTACCGGCGCGAGCTGGAGGCCGACATCGAGCCCTTCAAGGGCCTGCTGCTGGGCCTGTTCTTCATCGCCGTCGGCATGAGCATCGACTTCGGCGTGCTCTGGCGCGCGCCCGGCACCATGGCGCTGATCGTGCTGGGCTTCCTGTCCATCAAGCTCGCCGTGATCTACGGCCTGTCGGTCGCCATGCGCCTGCCCGTGCCCGAGCGGCCCGTGTTCACGCTGCTGCTGGCCCAGGGCGGCGAGTTCGCCTTCGTGGTGTTCCAGGCCGGCGTGGGCGCGCGCGTGCTGGCGCCCGACACGGCCTCGCTGCTGACCGGCGCCGTCGCGCTGTCGATGCTGCTGAGCCCGCTGCTGCTGGTGCTGGCCGACCGCTACTGGCTGCCGCGCTTCAACCGCAGCAGCGTGGCCCCTGCCGAGACCATCGCCGAACCGCAGGCCGCGCCCATCATCATTGCCGGCTTCGGCCGCTACGGGCAGATCGTCGGCCGCGCGCTGTTCGCCCAGGGCCTGCATTGCACGGTGCTGGAGCACGACGCCGACATGATCGAGGCGATCCGCCCGTTCGGCTTCCGCGTGTTCTATGGCGACGCCACACGGCTCGATGTCCTGCGCGTGGCCGGCGCCGAGCAGGCCCGCGTGCTGGTGCTGGCCGTGGACGACGTGGCGCAGAGCCTGCGCGTTGCAGCCCTCGTGCGCGAACATTTCCCGCAGCTGGAGATCGTGGCGCGGGCACGCGACGTGCCGCACTGGAATGCATTGCGCGACCTGGGCGTGCAGCGCGTGGAGCGCGAGTTGTTCGAGTCCAGCCTGCGCAGCGCGCGCAACGTGCTCGAGGTGCTGGGCGCGCCGCCGCACGAGGCGCGCCACGGCGTGATGCGCTTTCGCGACCACAACCTGGCGCTGTTCGAGCGCATGCACCCGCACCACCAGGACCGCGCGCGCACGATTGCCGTGGCACGCGAGGGCCGGCGCGAACTCGAGGACCAGCTGGCGCGCGAACGCGAGGAGCGCGCGCAGCGCCGCCCCCCCGGCTGGCGCGATTGAGCTACAGGACCAGGCAGGCCTGCTCGAACGACAGCCGCGCGTTGCGTGCGAACAGCAGGCTAGCGTCGCCGTAGCCCAGGCTGATCAGGAAGTTGGCCTGCCAGCGCCCGTCCGGGAAGAACTCGGCGTTGACCTTGGCGATGTCGAAGCCGCTCATGGGCCCGCAATCGAGCCCCAGCGCGCGCGCCGCCACCATGAAGTAGGCGCCGCCCAGCGTGCCGTTGCGCGTGGCCGTGCCCTGCGCCAGCGCCGCATTGCCCGCGAACATCTCGCGCGCGCCCTCGCGGTGCCACACCTCGGGCATGAATTCGTAGAAGCGCGTGTCGGTGGCCACGATCACGGTGACAGGCGCCGACATGGTCTTGTCGAGGTTGCCCTCCGACAGCGCAGGGCGCAGCCGCTGGCGCGAAGCCGGCGTGGTCAGGAACACGTAGCGCGTGGGCTGCGTGTTCATCGAGGTCGGGCCCATGCGGGCCAGTGCGTAGACCTGTTGCAGCAGCGACAGCGGCACGGGCTTGTCGGTGAAGCCGTTGGCCGTGCGGGCGTCCAGGAAGATCTGTTCCAGCGAAGTCGGTGTGTGCGTCATGGCTCTGAGAAGGGTTCAGCCGCGCAGTGCGGACTGGGCCGCGGCGTTGCGCTCTGCAAACCGTCGGCTCCATTCGGCAACCGGCATGAAGCTCGGGTCGCTGCGCACGATGCGCTCGGTCTCCAGCCAGATGGTGGCGTCGTCCAGATCGATGTCCAGCGGATCGCCATGCGGCTGGCTCACGTACCAGGGCGTGTCCAGGTAGACCTCGACCGTGTTGTCTTCCGGGTCCAGGCAGTAGATCGACAACGCATTGCCATGGTTGAGGCCGCGCATCTTCGTCGCGCCCAGCGCCAATGCGCGCTTGCGCGCCTCGCGCAGGTGGTCGATGGTCTGCACCTTGAACGACAGCTGCATCACCGTGCTGGGGCTGTCCGGCCCGCGGCTGGAGGCCAGCGCCAACTGGTGGTGCTGGTCGTTGCGCCCGCTCAGGAACACGATGGTGAACGGGAAGGTGAAGCCCACGCCGCGGTCGGTCTCCTGCATGTCGAAGACCTCGCAGTAAAAGCGCGTCATGGCGGAGATGTCGCGGCAGAAGATGCCGCAGTGCGACAGGTTGGGCTGGTAGCTCTGGTCCATGGTGTCTCCGGCTTCTTGTCAGGGGTGCAGCACGATCTTGCCGAGCGTGCTGCCCTGGTCCAGCAGCTCGTGCACGCGGCGTGCCTGCGCCAGCGGGAACCGGCTGGCCTGGGGCGCACGCACGCGGCCTGCGGCCATCAGCGCGATGGCCTGCTCCATGAGGCTGCGGCGCAGCGTGCGGTCGGCGTCCACCGCGTGGATCGAGAAGGTGCGCACCGCCAGGCTGCGGCCCAGCAGCTGGCGCAGCGTCTCGAACACATCGGCGCTGGGCGGGCCCTGCACGATGTTGTAGGACACCAGCATGCCCGACGGGGCTAGCGCATGCAGGCAGGCCGTGAACAGCGCGCCGCCCAGGTGGTCGAAGGCCAGGTCCACGCCGCGGCCGCCGGTCTGCGCCATCACCTGCTCGGCGATGCGTGCGGGGTCGCCATCGACCAGCACGTCCACGCCGTTGGCCAGCGCGAAGGCCTGCTTCTCGGGTGTCGAGGCCGTGCCGAGCACGCGCAGGCCGCGCTCGCGCGCCACCTGGGCCAGGGCCGTGGCCACGCCGCCGGCCGCACCCGGCACCAGGATGGCCTGCGCCGGCGCGTTGCCGTTGCTGGCCAACAGCGCGATAGCGAGTTGGAAGTTTCCGAGGCTCACGGCGTCGTCGAAGGCGATGCTGTCGGGCAGCGCGAACGGCGCCTCGGCCGGCACGCAGATCGCCTCGGCATAGCAGCCGCCGCGCTGCGGCAGTTCGCGCGCACTGACCAGCACGCGCTGGCCGATGCGCGCAGCGTCCACCCCGGCGCCGACGGCGTCCACCGTGCCGGCCATCTCGTTGCCGGGGATGGCCGGCATCGGCGGCATCCACTTGTAGCTGCCGTTGCGGATCAGCACGTCGGGCCCGCCCGCGCCGATGGCCGCGGCGCGCACGCGCACCTGGCCGGGACCGGGCTCTGGCAGTGCCAGCGTGACCAGCTCCAGCACCTCTGGCCCACCCGGGGCCTGCAATTGGACCGCGCGCATCAGCGTTGCCCGTCGTGCACGGCGATCTTGTCCTGCGACAAGCCGCCCAGCCGGGCATGCACGCGACCGCCCGTGCCCATCACCAGCGCGAACAGGATCTCGTCGGGCCGCGGTGCGTCCTGGATGCCGATCTCCATGCTGTTGTAGTGGCTGCGCACGTACGACGCATGGATGTGGTGCAACGGCACCATGAGCCGGTAGCCCGTGGCGGCGACGGCCTTGGCCGCCGGCACCATGGCCTTGGGCTCGCCCAGCACCGCGCGCATGGCCCAGCCGCCCGCCTCGTGCCAGACGGCGCCGTGCTCCATCTCGCCGCTGACGCCCACGATGGCGGCCTTGCTGTAGACCTCCACCCGGTCGCGGCCCAGCGTGTCGACCAGCTCTTGCGCCAGCAAGGTGCCCAGGCTGCGCAGCTCGGCCATGAAGGGCAGCAGGTCGGGTTCGTACCGACCGGCGTAGGGATTGCGGATGACGGCGCAGGCGGCGGCCAGCTTCAGTGGCACGGCGGGCGGCGGGCCGCCCTCGTGAAAGACCGTCTCGACGGTCAGGCTGCGTTTGCGGATGGCGATCAGGGACATGAAAGAGCTTTCGTCGGCGTCATTGCTTGGGAATCTGGGTCATTGGCGTGGAATCTGCGATTCGGCCACGACCATGGTCCATTTTTCGAGTTCGCGGGCGACCATGGTCTTCATCTCGTCGGGCGTGCTGCCGCGTGCCTCGCCGCCCATGTCCTCCAGCCGCTGGCGCACCGCCGGTGCCAGCAGAGCCTTCTGCGTGTCGGCGTTCAGCCGGTCGACGATGGAGCGCGGCGTGCCGGCGGGTGCCAGCAGGCCGGCCCAGGAACGCACGTCGTAGCCCGGCACGCCCTGCTCGGCCACGGTGGGCACGTTCGGCAGGCCTGGCCAGCGCTGCGGGCCGGTGGTGGCCAGCGCGCGCAGCTTGCCCGCCTGGATGTTGGACATCACGGCCGTGGGCGGCGCGATGATGAAGGGCACGTCGCCCGACAGCAGCGCGGTGACCGCTGCCGCGTCGCCGCGGTAGGGCACGTGCAGCATGGGCACCTTGGCCATCTTGGTCAGCAGTTCGCCGGCCAGATGGTGGGTGGAGCCGATGCCGGCCGAGCCGTACGACACCGCATCCGGCCTGGCGCGCGCCGCCTCGAGCAGGTCGCCGAAGCCGCGGTAGCGTGCGTCGGCGCGCACCACCACCAGGAACGGGAAGAAGGTGACGGTGGAGATGGCCTCGAAGTCGGCCACCGTTTTGTAGGGCAGGTGCTGGTACAGCGCACCCGCCACCGCGTGGCCGCCCGTGGCCAGCAGCAGTGTGTAGCCGTCGGGTTTGGCGCGCGCCACACTGCCGGCCGCGATGGTGCCGCCGGCACCGGCCTGCGACTCCACCACCACGGGCTGGCCCAGCGTCTTGCCGAGCTCCACGCCGACGGCGCGGGCGATGGCATCGGCGTTGCCGCCCGGGGCGAAGCCCTGGTAGATCTTGATGGGCCGCTCGGGCCAGGCCTGGGCCCGTGCCGGCAGGGCTGCGCTGGCGCCCAAGGCGGCGCCCAGGGCGAGAAGTTCGCGTCGGTGCATGCTTGTCTCCGCGGCGGCCCGTCGTGCGGGCCGTCCTGTGGTGGAAGGTGGGTTCAGTCCTGCGCGACCACGGGGTTGCGCAGTGTGCCGATGGCCTCGATCTCCACCTCCACCACGTCGCCGGGCTTCATGAACTGGGGCGGCTTCTTGCTCCAGCCCACGCCGGCCGGCGTGCCGGTGGCGATCACGTCGCCCGGCACCAGCGTGAAGATGGTGGACGCATAGGCGATCAGCTTGGGGATGCTGAAGATCATGTGGCCGGTGTGGCTGGACTGCACGGTCTCGCCGTTCAGGCGCGTGACGAGCTTCAGCTGGCGGCCCGGTTCGATCTCGTCGGCCGTGACCATCCAGGGGCCGAAGCCGCCGGTGGACTCGAAGTTCTTGCCCGAGGCGATCTGCTTGGCATGGAACTGCCACTCGCGCACGCTGGCATCGTTGTAGCAGCTGTAGCCGGCCACGTGCTGGAAGGCATCGGCCTCGGCGATGTCGCGGCCACCTTCGCCGATGATGACCGCCAGCTCGCCCTCCCAGTCCAGCGACTCGGACACGCGTGGGCGCACGATGGGGCCGTTGTGCGGTGTCTGCGAGCGCCACACGCGCAGGAAGATGGGCGGTTGCTCCGACAGCTCGCGCTGCATGCCGGCGGCCAGCACCTCCTGGTGGTGGTCCATGTAGTTGCGCACGGCACAGACGATCTTCTCGGGCTGGGGAATCACGGGCAGGAAGCGGATGTCGCCCAGCTGCGCTTCGGCCTTGAGGCCCGCGACCAACGCGTCGCGGCGCGCGAAATCCGGGCTGGCGATGAAGTCGGCCAAGGTGGCGTGGCCGGTGCGCTGCGCCAGTTCGGCAACGCCGTCGCCGAGCACGACGCCCCAGGTGTCGCGGCCGGCGAGGTGGTAGGACAGGAGTTTCATGGAAAGGAACCTTCGACGTGGATGGGGGAGATGCCGTTGGCGGCAAAGCCGTGGCACGCGGCAAATTTTATGCACAAAACTATTTTTAAGCATAGTTATAGTTTTATGCTCGTTTACCCTGAAGCAGCTGGTTTTCCAGACCGTGCACGAAAACCCGCCAGCCTGCATAAAATTCCGGCGTGAACACCGCCACCACCCCCACGACAGAAGCCGGTGCCCCGCTCACCGAGCAAGCCTTCCGCAGCCTGCGCCACGACGTGCTGGCCGGCACCTTCGCGCCGGGCAACAAGCTCAAGCTCGACGAGTTGCAGCGCCACTACGGCTACTCCAGCAGCCCGTTGCGCGAGGCGCTGAGCCGGCTCGCGCAGGAAGGCCTGGTGCGCGCGGACGAGCGCCGCGGCTTCCGCGTGGCGGCGCTTTCCGAGGCCGACCTGGACGACATCACGCACATGCGGCTGATGCTGGACGTGGAGGCGCTGCGCGGCGCCATCGCGTCCGGCGACGACGCCTGGGAGGCGGCCATCGTTTCGGCCTTCCACCGGCTGGAGAAGGTGGAATCGCGACTCACCGACGGCCCGCAGGTGCTGGACGAGGAGTGGAGCGAAGTGCACCGCGCCTTCCACATGGCACTGCTGGCGGCCTGCCCGTCCGAGCGCCAGCGCCGCTGGAGCGCCAGCCTGTTCGACCAGGCCGAGCGCTACCGCCGCTTCTCGGCGCGCAACCGCCAGAGCGCGCGCCGCAAGTCGAGCGAACACCGGCGCATGATGGACGCCACGCTCAAGCGCGACGCCGACACCGCCTGCGCACTGCTGGCCGAGCACATCCGCAGCACCCAGCGCAACGTGGAGAGCGCGCTGCGGCGCGGTGCGAGCGCCTGAGCCTCAGCGCAGCCCATCCCACAGCAGCTTGAGGCCGGTCAGCAGCATGCCGATGTTGATGAGCCTGTAGAACAGCGACGCCGGAATGCGCCGCGCGATGCGCACGCCGGCCCACACGCCCAGCGGCGCGAACGGCAGCAGCAGCAACGAGGTGGCCAGGTTGCGCGCATCGAACAGGCCGAGCCAGGTGTACGGCACCCACTTCGAGAGGTTGATGCAGAAGAAGAACACGGCCAGCGTGGCCGCGAACTGCACGGGCGCGAGACGCAACGGGATCACGTAGGCGTTCAGCGGCGGCCCGCCGGTGTGCGAGACGAAGCTCGTGAAGCCCGACACCGTGGCCAGCAAGCGGCCGGCCCAGCGTGGCGGCGGCGGGCTGTCGGCACGCGGCGGGAACAGCCAGCGCTGCGCCAGGAACAGCAGCGTGAACACCCCCACCAGCGTGGACACCGTGCGCCCGTCGAGCACCCGGAACAGCGCCGTGCCGACCAGGGTGCCGAGCAGCCCGAACGGGATCAGCAGCCACAGCAGCGCCTTGTCGATGTCGCGCCGGAACGCGGCCACGCTCAGGATGTCGGTCAGCAGCAGCACCGGCATCAGCAAGGCAGCGGCCTGCGGCACCGGGATGGCCAGTGCCATCAGGGGCACGGCCAGCGAGCCCAGCCCGGCGCCGAAGCCGCTCTTGGACAGGCCCATCAGCAGCGTCGCGGGGATGGCCGTGGCGTAGAACGCCCAGCCGGTGATCAGGGGCCAGTCCATGGCGGGTGGTATGGTTTTCCGGTTGACACAGAAAAAGCCGGCGCAGTGTAGGCCGGCCCCAGGAGACAAGCGCAGATGCAAGAGAGCTACGACTATGTGATCGTCGGCGCGGGCGCGGCCGGCTGCCTGCTGGCCAACCGCCTGAGCGCGGACGGCCGCTTGACGGTCTGCCTGCTGGAGGCCGGCCCGCCCGACCGCAACCCCTTCATCCACATCCCGGCCGGCTTCATCAAGGTCGGCTACGACCCGCGCTACACCTGGCCCTTCAAGACCGCGCCCACGCACTGGACGGCCGGGCGTGCGGTGACTGTGCAGGTCGGCCGCACGCTGGGCGGCTCCAGTGCCATCAACGGCTTCAACTACACGCGCGGCGTGCCGGCCGACTACGACGCCTGGGCCGCGGCCGGCAACCCGGGCTGGGACCATGCCGCGCTGCTGCCGCTGTTCAAGCGCACCGAGCGCCGCATCGGCGCCTTCGACCCGCAGTGGCGCGGCGGCGAGGGGCTGCTGCCCATCACCGACTGCGACTGGCGCCACCCGCTGTGCGATGCCTTCATCGATGGCGCGGCGGCCCTGCTGAACGCGCCGCGCCAGCACGACTACAACTGCGGTCAGCAGGGCGGCGCGGGCTACTACCAGCGCTGGATCCACAAAGGCTGGCGTGTGAGCGCGGCCAAGGCCTTCCTGCGGCCGGCGCGCGGGCGCTCCAACCTCACGGTGCGCACCCATGCGCATGCGCAGTCCATCGTCCTGGAGGGCAAGCGGGCTGTCGGCGTGCGCTGGCGCGCCGGGCCGGGCGCGCCCGAACACACGGTGCGCGCCACGCGCGAGGTGCTGCTGTGCGCGGGCGCGCTCAACAGCCCCAAGCTGCTGGAACTGTCGGGCGTGGGTGGGCCTGCGCTGCTGCAATCGCTGGGCATCGCGCTGCAGCACGCGCTGCCCGGCGTCGGCGAGGGCCTGCAGGACCACTTCATGGTGCGCTCCACCGTGCGCGTGCAGGGCGTGGACACCATCAACCGCACGGCGCGCGGCCTGCCGCTGCTGGGCCAGATCGCGCGCTGGGCGCTGGGCCGGCCCAGCGTGCTGGCCATCAGCCCCTCGGTCGCGTACGCCTTCGCGCGCTCGCGGCCCGAGGTGGCCATCGAAGACCTGCAGTTCCACTTCTCGCCCGGCAGCTACGCGTCCGGCATCGCCGGCCGGCTCGACAGCTTCCCGGGCATGACGCTGGGCGTGTACCAGCTGCGTCCTCACAGCCGCGGCTTCGTGCACGCGCGCTCCAGCGACCCGTTCGCGCCGCCCGAGATCCAGCCCAACTACCTCGACGATGCGCGTGATCGCGAGGTCCTGCTCGATGCGCTGCGCCTCGCGCGCCGGCTGCTGCACAGCCCGCAGCTCGCGCCCTACGTCCAGGCCGACGAGGCGCCGAAGGCCGACGCCACCAGCGACGAAGCCCTGCTCGAACACGCCCGCCAGCGCGGCGGCACGGCCTGGCACTTCATGGGCACCTGCCGCATGGGCCCGGCCAGCGACCCCGGCGCCGTGGTCGACGCGCAGCTGCGCGTGCACGGCCTGGCCGGCCTGCGCGTGGCCGATGCGTCCATCATGCCGTCCATGCCCTCGGGCAACACCGGCGCGCCGACCATGGCGATTGCCGAGAAGGCGGCCGAGCTGGTCCTGCAGGCCGCCTGATCCATCAGGGTTCACCCCCGCCGCCCGTCGCCGCTGTCCCGGCAAACTGTACCTACTTCCACGGATACAGTTCCCCTACAGTGGGGCTGCAGCACCGGGCCAACGACAAGAGCCGGGCCGCCCGTCCCAACGTCCATTCCCAAGGAGACAAACCCATGCCATCGGTCCACCGTTTCGCCAAGCTCGCCGTCGCCGGCGCCATCGCCGGGTCCCTGTGGGCCGGTGCCGCCGCCTACGCCCAGGACATCAAGATCGGCTACACGGCCGACCAATCCGCCAGCGGCGTGGCCGAACTGGGCATCGCGGGCCGCTGGGGCTTCGAAGCGGCCATCGAGGACATCAACAAGGCTGGCGGCATCATGGGCCGCAAGGTGGTGGGCGTGGTCCGCGACGACCAGGGCACGCCGCCCAAGGCCATCCAGAACATGACCGAGCTGATCGACGCCGAGAAGGTGCACGCCGTCGTCGGCCCGGCCAACTCGGGCAATGCGCTGGCCTGGCTGCACCTGCCGCAGCAAAAGAAGATCCCGGTCGTCGTGCCCATCGGCACCGCCACCGAGATCACGACGCGCTACGCCAAGGAGCCGCAGAACTATTTGTTCCGCGTGTCCATGGTCGACCGCGAGCAGGTGGCGCTGCTGGGCGCCTACGCCGTCAAGGCCTCCAAGGACAAGAAGATCGCCATCCTGGCCGACTCCACCGGCTACGGCCAGGGCGGCATCAAGGACGCCACCGACATCCTGGCGCTGCACGGCGTGACGCCCGTGGCGACCGAGAAGTACGGCCCCAAGGACACCGACATCACCTCGCAGCTGTCCAAGATCAAGGCCGCCGGCGCCGACACGGTGATCATCTACGGCATCGCCGACGGCACGGCCCAGGTGCTGCGCAGCATGGAGAAGATCAACTACATGCCGGTCACCCTGGGCACCTGGGGCAACCTGTCTTCGCTGCTGCCCAAGATGGCCGGCGAGAAGCTCTCGGAGCACCTGATCCTGGCCGCGTCCACCACCGAAGACACCAACGCCAAGACCAAGGCGCTGGGCGAGCGTGTGCGCAAGAACTTCCCGACGCTGACCACCTTCCCCTGCTCGGCGCAGGCCTATGACTCGGTGATGTTGATCGCCGCCGCGATGAAGCTGGCGAACAGCACCGACGGCGAGAAGGTCGCCGCCGCGCTGGAAAACGTGACCGGCGTGGAAGGCGTGATCAAGACCTACAACAAGCCTTTCACCAAGACCGCGCACGAAGGCCTGTCGGTGGCCGACTTCTACCTGGCCCGCTGGAAGAACGGCGCCCCGGTGCGCTATGAAGACCAGTTCACCAAGGCACTGACGCCGGCCGACCTGAAGAAGTAAGCCCTCCCGGCCGGCACCGCCCACGCCACGCGGCGTGGGCTTTCTCTCTCGCGTGGTTCTCGAAAGGCGGACATGAGCGCGTCACTTTTGCAGGCCGTCTTCAGCGGCCTGGCGCTGGGCAGCATCTATGCGCTGGTCGCGCTGGGTTTCAACATCACCCACAACACGACCAAGACCTTCAACTTCGGCCAGGGCGAGTTCCTGGTGGCGGGCGCCTACGTGGCCGTATCGGCCGTGCTGCTGCTGGCCGGCAAGCCGATCACGGGCGCGCTGTCGGAGATCGAGGTCACGCCGGGCCGCTACTTCGCGGCGCTCATCGTCTCCATCGTCGTGCTCGGCGCCCTGGGCGTGCTGCTGTACCACGCGGCCGTCAAGCCCTTCGTGGGCCGCGGCGGAATGGCCTGGGTCATGAGCACCATCGGCTTCGGCATCATCATCCAGAACACGGCCCTCGCGATCTGGGGCCCGGCGCCGCTGGTCATGCCCTCGCCGCTGGGCAACGCGGTGATCCGCATCGGCGGCGCCGGCGTGCTGCCGCAGGAGATCCTGGTGCTGGTAGCCAGCATCCTGGTCATGGTCTGCCTGGACTTCGTGATGCGCAAGACCAAGATCGGCAAGGCCGTGCGCGCCGTGGCACACAGCGGCCCGGCCGCCACGCTGATGGGCATCAACGTCTCGGCCATCGTGGTGCTGGCCTTCGTGATCAGCTCGGCGCTGGCCGGCCTGGCGGGGCTGCTGATCGCGCCGATCACCACGGCCTCCGTCTTCATGGGGCTCACGCTGGCGCTCAAGGCCTTCTCGGCCGCCATCGTGGGCGGGCTCAGCAACGCGCGCGGCTGCATGCTGGGCGGCTTTTTGCTGGGGCTGATCGAGGCCCTGGTCGGTCTGTGGCAGGCCGAGCTGCGCGAGATCAGCATCTTCATGCTGATCATACTGGTTCTGGTGCTCAAACCGGAAGGCCTGCTCGGCCGCCGTGTGGTGGAGAAGGTCTGATGGCGCAAGGCAAAGGACATGCCATCGGCGTGGCAATCGCCGTCGCCGCCGTGGCGCTGGCGCCGGTGCTGGTCACCAACGGCTTCTACCTCAAGGTGCTGTTCCTGATCGGCGTGAACTACCTGGCCGCCGCCGGGCTCAACGTGCTGGTGGGCCACACCGGCCAGAAATCGCTGGGCCATGCGGGGCTGTTCGCGGTGGGCGCCTACACCGCCGCGCTGCTGACCGCTCGCCTGGGCTGGAACCCCTGGCTGGCCTTCGTCGCGGCCGGCGCCATGGCCGCCCTGTTCGGCGTGCTGATCGCGCTGCCGGCGCTGCGCGTGCGCGGCCCGGCGCTGGCCATGGTCACCATCGGCTTCGGCATCGTGGTCGAAAAGGTGGTCTCGGAATGGCAGGACGTGTTCGGCGGCCAGGCCGGCATCTACGGCGTGGTGCCGCCCTCCATCGCCGGGAGCGCTCTCAACGACAGCCAATGGGTCTGGTTCGTCGGTGCGCTGGGCATCGTGGCGCACCTGAGCATCCGCGCACTGCTCAAGGGCAAGTACGGCCGCGCCTTCATGGCCGTCAACACGGCCGAGGTGGCGGCCGAGAGCGTGGGTGTGTCGGTCTACAAGTTCAAGGTGCTGGCCTTCGTGATCAGTGCCGTCACCTGCGGGCTGGCCGGCGCGCTGATCGCGCAGCAGAACCAGTACATCAATTCGGACTTCATCAACTTCAGCCTGTCGATCTTCTTCCTCTTGATCGTGCTGTTCGGTGGCAGCTCGGTCTACGGCCCGCTGGTGGGCGCCGTGGTGCTCACGCTGCTGGACGCCTTCCTCGCGCGCTGGCCCACGGCCCAGCACTTCACCTACGGCGCGCTGCTGCTGTTCGCGCTGTACGCCATGCCCGACGGGCTGTCGGGCGCGCTCGGCCGGCTGGCCAAGAAGCTGGTGCCGGCCCTGGCCCGCAAGCCGGTGCTGCCCGCGCCCACCACCGGCTGGAAGCTGCGCGCCACCGAACGGCTCGGCGCAGACAAGCCCCTGCTGCAGACGCGTGCCGTCTACAAGGCCTACGGCGGTGTCGTGCCCACGAACAACATCGACATGGAGATCCGCACCGGCCACATCCATTCGCTGATCGGGCCGAACGGCGCGGGCAAGACCACGCTGCTCAACATCCTCTCGGGCATCGTTCCGCCCGACCGCGGCAGCATCGACTTCGCGGGCCGGAGCATCGTGGACATGGTGCCCAACCGCATCTGTGCGATCGGCCTGGGCCGCACCTTCCAGAACCTCAAGCTGTTCAGCGACATGTCGGTGCTGGACAACGTGAAGGTGGGCCTGCACCGTCACATCCACGCCGGCTTCTGGTCCTGCCTGCTGGGCCTGCCCGCCGCACAGCGCGAAGAACGGGCCGCGCGCGACGAGGCGCTGCAGATCCTCGACTTCCTGGGCCTCCTGGACAAGGCCGACGAGGTGGCCGGCAGCCTGCCCTACGGCCTGCAGCGCCGGCTGGAGCTGGCCCGTGCCCTCGCAACGCACCCGCACCTGCTGCTGCTGGACGAGCCGGCCGCCGGCCTGAACCCGCAGGAGACGCAGGACCTGGTCGGCGTGATCGCCAAGATCCGCGACCTGGGCATCACCGTGCTGCTGATCGAACACCACATGGACCTGGTCATGGCCATCTCGGACCACGTGATCGTGCTGGACTACGGCGAGAAGATCGCCGAGGGCAAGCCTGCCGACGTGCAGAACAACCCGCGCGTGATCGCGGCCTACCTGGGCACCGACGAGCCCGACGAGGACGACCTGGAACTGGAGGCCGGCCATGTCTGAGCCGCTGCTGCAGATCGACGCGCTGCAGGTGCGCTACGGCGCCATCGAGGCCCTGAAAGGCATTTCGCTGCAGGTGCACGCCGGCGAGGTCGTGACCATCATCGGCGGCAACGGCGCCGGCAAGAGCACGCTCATGAAGGCGGTCTCCGGCCTGGAGCCGGCCTTCGCGGGCTGCATCCGCTTCGCCGGCCAGGACATCACGCGTGTGCCGGGCCACCGCCGCGTGGCGCTGGGCATCGCGCAGTCGCCCGAGGGCCGGCAGGTGTTCTCCGACCAGAGCGTGCGCGACAACCTCATGCTGGGTGCCTACCACCGCACGGCATCCAGGGCCGAGATCGAGGCCGACATCGAGGCACAGTTCGCGGCCTTCCCGCGGCTGCGCGAACGCCAGGACCAGATGGCGGGCACCATGTCGGGCGGCGAGCAGCAAATGCTGGCCATCGCGCGCGCGCTGATGGCCCGCCCCAAGCTGCTGCTGCTCGACGAGCCTTCGCTGGGCCTGGCGCCGCTGATCGTCAAGGAGATCTTCGGCATCATCCGCGGCCTCAAGACCCAGGGCGTGACCATCCTGCTCGTGGAGCAGATGGCCAACCAGGCCCTGGCCGTGGCCGAGCGCGGCTACGTGCTGGAGACCGGCCGCATCACGCTGCAAGGCGAAGGCCGGGCGCTGCGGCGCGACCCGCAGGTGCGGGCGGCCTACCTGGGCAAGCATTGACATGAAACCCCCACGCTCATCGCTTCGCGTATCGCTGCCCCCCGGGGGGGCGCACCAGCGCCTTCGGGCGGCCGGGCGGCACTGATGGACACCTTCGACTACGTCATCGTCGGCAGCGGCGCGGCCGGGGCCATCCTCGCCGCGAGGCTGGGCGAAGACCCGCTGCTGTCCATCTGCGTGCTGGAGGCCGGCCCGCGCGACTGGCATCCCTGGCTGCATGTGCCGGCCGGCTTCATCAAGGTGCTGTTCAACCCCGACTTCACCTGGCAGTTCAGCTCCGAGCCCACGGACTGGACGGGCGGGCGCCGCATCCCGCTGCCGCAGGGCCGCACGGCGGGCGGCTCCACCGCCATCAACGGGCTGGTCTACAACCGCGGCCAGCCGGAGGACTACGACGGCTGGGCCGCCCAGGGCAACCCGGGCTGGAGCCACACCGAGCTGCTGCCCTACTTCCAGCGCACGGAGCGTCGCATCGGCCCCGGCGACGATGTGCTGCGTGGCCGCCGCGGCCCCGTGGCCGTGACCGACATAGACTGGCAGCACCCGGTCTGCGAAGCCTTCCTCGAAGGCGCCGGCGAACTCGGCCTGCCGCGCAACCCCGACTACAACGGCGCCACGCAGGCCGGCGTGGGCTACTTCCAGCGCACCATCCACCACGGGCTGCGCCAGGGCACGGCGCCGACCTTCCTGACGCCCGCCTTGAAGCGCGGCAACGTCACGCTGCGCAGCCAGGCACAGGCCACCGGCATCGTGTTCGACGGCCTGCGCGCCACGGGCGTGCGGTACCGGCGTGGCGGCGCCAACGGCCGCACCGAGGTCGTGCGCGCACGGCGCGAGGTCATCGTCTGCGCCGGCGCCGTCAACACGCCCAAGCTGCTGCAGCTGTCGGGCATCGGCCCGGCCGAGTGGCTGCAACGCGCGGGCATCCCGGTGCGCCATGCGCTGCCGGGCGTGGGCCAGCACCTCAAGGACCACTTCTCGGTGCGCCTGGTCGCACGCGCGAAGAACGCCGTGACCATCAACGAACTCGCGCGGGCCCCCAGGCTGTGGCACCAGGTGGCGCGCTGGCTGGCCGGCCAGCCCAGCATCCTCGCGCTGAGCCCCTCGCTGGCGCATTTCTTCTGGCAGTCGCGGCCCGGCCTGGCGCGGCCCGATCTGCAAGGCGTGTTCGCGCCGGCCAGCTACCGCGCGGGCTACGTGGGCATGCTGGACGACTACCCCGGCATGACCTGCGGCGTCTGGCAGCACCGGCCGCAGAGCAGCGGCTGGGTGCGGCTGGCCAGCGCCGACCCCTTCGCCGCCCCCGTGGTGCAGCCCAACTACCTGGCCCACGCCGAAGACCGCCGCGTGCTGCTGGACGGCGTGCGGCTGGCGCGCAAGCTCTTGCAGACGCGCGCGCTCGCACCGTACGTGGCGGCCGAGACCCTGCCCGGGCCAGACGTGCAGGCCGAGGACGAACTGCTGGACTACGTGCGGCGCTACGGTGTCTCGTCCTACCACCTCAACGGCACGGCGCGCATGGGCCCGGCCAGCGACGCCATGGCCGTGGTCGATGCCCAGCTGCGCGTGCACGGCCTGCAGGGCCTGCGCGTGGCCGACGCCTCCGTCATGCCCGGGATCCCCTCGGCCAACACCTGCGCTGCCGCCATGATGATCGGCGAGAAGGCGGCCGACCTCGTGCGCGCCCACCCCCTGCAACCATGATCGACATCGTCCAGCACCCCACGCTGCACCAGGCCCTGGCCGCCGCAGCACAGGCCTATGGCGCCACCAGCCTGCTCGCCATTCCCGCGAACCCGCAACGCGGCTACCTGCCCGAAGGTCTGGAGCTGAGCTTCGCGCAGATGCACGCCGAAGTGGTCGCGCTGGCCGCGCGCTATGCAGCGGCCGGCTACGGCCATGGCCACCGCGTCGCGCTGTTCCTGGAAAACCGGCCCGAGCACCTGCTGCACAAGCTGGCGCTGAACAGCCTCGGGACCTGCTGCGTGCCCGTGAACCCCGACTACCGTCCGCGCGAGCTGGCCTACCTCGTCGACCATGCGCGCGTGGACCTCGTGGTGCTGCTGGACAGCCGCGTGGACGCACTGCGCGCGGCGCTGGCCGAGTCCGCGCACCGCCCGGCCTTCGCCACGCTGACCGGCTTCGCCAGCACCCTGCCGCCGGCCCAGCGCAACCCGCTGCCCGGCAGCGTGCACGGAGACACGCCGGCCAGCATCCTCTACACCTCGGGCACGACGGGGCGGCCCAAGGGCTGCATCCTGTCGCACCGCTACGAGCTGGCGTCCGGCCATGCCTACGCCACGCGCGGCGGCCTCGCGACCTTCGGCGAAGGCACGGACCGCATCTACAACCCGCTGCCGCTGTTCCACGTCAACGCCTCGGTGGTCTCGTTCCCGGGTGCGCTGCTCACGGGCAACTGCCAGGTGCAGACCGACCGTTTCCAGCCCACGCGCTGGTGGACCGAGGTGCGCGAGAGCCGCGCCACCGTCGTGCACTACCTGGGCGTCGTCGTGCAGATGCTCTGGGCCCAGCCGCCCGGCCCCCAGGACCGCGACCATGCCGTCCGCTTCGGCTACGGCGCGGGTGTCGAACCTCAGCTGCACGCCGCCTTCGAAGAGCGCTTCGGTTTCCCGCTGATCGAGCTCTGGGGCATGACCGAGATGGTGCGCATCCTGACCGACAACCATGCGCCGCGCCAGGTCGGCACGCGCGCCTTCGGCCGTGCGCAGCACGACATCGAGGTGCGCGTGGTCGACGACGCCGACCGCGACGTGGCCGGCGAGACGCCCGGCGAGATGGTGATCCGCCACAGCGCAGCGACGCCGCGGCAGGACTTCTTCTCCGGCTACCTGGACGATCCGCAGGCCACCGAAGCCGCCTGGCGCGGCGGCTGGTTCCACACCGGCGACATCGTGTGGCGCGACGCCACCGGCATGCTGCACTTCGTGGACCGGCGCAAGAACATCGTGCGCCGTTCGGGCGAGAACATCGCCGCGGCCGAGGTCGAGGCCATGCTGCTGACCCACCCCGCTGTCGCGCAGGTGGCCGTGATGGCCCTGCCCGACGAAGTGCGAGAGGAAGAGGTGATGGCCTGCGTGGTGCTCAAGCCCGGCGAAGAGCGCAGCGAAGCCACGGCACGCGCGCTGTTCGAGCACTGCCACACCCATCTGGCCTACTACAAGGCGCCGGGCTGGGTCTGGTTCGCCGACGCGATCCCGACCACGGCCACGCAGAAGATCCAGAAGCACAGCCTGTTCGCGCCCGGCACCGACCCGCGCACGCTGCCGGGCATGCTGGACCTGCGGGCGCTCAAGAAGCGGCGCTGAGCGGGCGCGCGCCCCGGCGCAGGACCGCCCGCAAGGCGGGCGCGAAGCGCGGATCGAGCACTGCCCCCACATTGAAGCGCGACCAGGGCGACACGGCCTCGGGGTCGACGCTGAAGATGCGGCCCGGGGCCATCATCACCTGGCGTTCGAGCATCGCCTGCGCCAGCGCCAACGCATCGGGCGCGCCGGGCAGCCGCGCCCACAGGAACAGCGAGGCCGGCGTCTGCGCGAACAGCTCGGCGCCCAAGCCCTGCAGCAGTTCCTGCGCGCGCAGCGTGGCCTCGGTGACACGCCGGCGCAGGTGGGCCAGATGGGCCTGGTACTGGCGTTCGCCCAGCAGCGTCTCCACCGTGCGCTCGCAGTACTCCGAGCTGCTCACGTGCACCAGCGCCTTGAGGTCCGCCAGGTCGCTGGCCAGGTCGGCGCTGCAGGCGATGAAGCCCACGCGCAGCGCGGCCGACAGCGACTTGGAGAAGCTGCCCACATAGAGCGTGCGTTCCAGCCCATCCAGCGCCGCGAGCCGCGTGGACTGCGGTGGCTTGAAATCGGCCAGCGGGTCGTTCTCCACGATGAGCAGGTTGTGCTGGCGCGCCAGCGCGAGCACGCGCTGCGCGACCGCGGGCGCCAGGTCCGAGCCCGTGGGGTTGTGCGCCAGCGATTGCGTGAAGAACACGCGCGGCCGGTGGCGCAGCAGCAGTTGCTCCAGCGCCTGCGGATCGGGACCATCGGGCGTGCGCGGCACGCCCACCGTGCGCGCACCGGCCAGGTGCAGCTTGCCGAACAGCGGGTAGTAGCCCGGATCGTCCGCCAGCACCACGGCACCGGGCGGCACGAAGTAGCGCACGATGATGTCCATGGCCTCGTTGGCGCCGTGCGTGAGCACGGTCTGCCGCGTGCCGGCGGCGATGCCGAAGTCCGCCAGCCGGCGCACCAGGCGCTGGCGCAGCGGCTCGTAGCCGAAGCGGTTGCCGTAACGGAACAAGGTGCCCAGGCCGCCGCGCGCCACCTTGTGGTGGTGCCGGTCCAGCCGCGCGCCGGCCAGCCATTCGATGGGCGGGAAGCCATCGCCCACGTTGAGCTGGCCAGGTTCCTCGCGCAGCTGGTTGCGCATGAGCCAGACGATGCCCATGGCCCGCCCCAGCGAGCCTGCGTCGTCCTCGGCCGCCGCGGCCGAGGCGCGCGTCGGCACCTTGACGAAGAAGCCCGCGCCGCGGCGCGGCTCGACCAGGCCGCGCGCGACCAGCAGCTCGAAGGCGGCCACCACGGTGTTCTTGCCCAGCCCGCGCTGGCCGGCCAATGCGCGCAGCGAGGGCAGCTTGTCGCCGGCACGGAAGGCGCCTTCCAGGATCTGGCGCTCCAGCGCGTCGGCCAGCTGGACGAAGATGGATTCGGTGGGTGGCATGGGGCTCAGCTGTTCCGCCGAACTGTACCTGTGCGTGCGGGTACAGCCGACCCAGAATGCCGCGACACCAACACCACCGGAGACGACACCATGGGCAGCGATTCGCGCCTTCCGAACTTCCGCGCGCTGAGCCCGGCGCAGCGGCTGGACCACATCGCCCAGGCCGCGGGCCTCGGTGCAGAGGAGCGTGCGCTGCTGGAGCAGCCCGGCGCGCTGCGGCTGGAGCTGGCCGACGGCATGATCGAGAACGTGATCGGCCGCTTCGAGCTGCCGCTGGCCGTGGCCGGCAACTTCCAGGTCAACGGCCGCGACGTGCTGGTGCCCATGGTGGTGGAGGAGCCCTCGGTGGTCGCCGCGGCCTCGTTCATGGCCAAGCTGGCGCGCGAGGGCGGCGGCTTCGAGACCTCGAGCAGCCTGCCGCTGATGCGTGCGCAGGTGCAGGTGCTGGGCATCAGCGACCCGCAGGGCGCGCGCCAGGCCCTGCTGCGCCGCCGCGACGAGATCCTGGCCACGGCCAATGCGCGCGACGCCGTGCTGGTCAAGCTGGGCGGCGGTTGCCGCGACATCGAGATCCAGGTCTTCCCCGACACGCCGCGCGGCCCCATGCTGGTGCTGCACCTGATCGTGGACGTGCGCGATGCCATGGGCGCCAACACCGTCAACACCATGGCCGAGGCGGTGGCGCCGCAGGTCGAGCAGATCACGGGCGGGCGCGTGCGGCTGCGCATCCTGTCCAACCTGGCGGACCTGCGGCTGGCGCGCGCGCGCGTGGTGCTGACGCCCGCGACGCTGACCACACCCGAGCGCCGCGGCGAGGACATCATCGAAGGTATCCTGGACGCCTACGTGTTCGCCGCCTTCGACCCCTACCGTGCGGCCACGCACAACAAGGGCATCATGAACGGCATCGACCCCGTGGTGGTGGTCACCGGCAACGACTGGCGCGCGGTGGAGGCCGGCGCCCATGCCTACGCGGCCCGCGGCGGCCGCTACACCTCGCTGACCTGCTGGGAGAAGGATGCGGCCGGCCGCCTGGTCGGCAGCATCGAGATGCCGATGCCGCTGGGCCTGGTCGGCGGCGCCACCAAGACGCACCCGCTGGCGCGGCTCGCGCTCAAGATCATGGGCGTGCAATCGGCCCAGGAGCTGGCCGAGATCACCGTGGCCGTGGGCCTGGCGCAAAACCTGGGCGCGCTGCGCGCACTGGCCACCGAAGGCATCCAGCGCGGCCACATGGCGCTGCATGCGCGCAACATCGCGCTGGTGGCCGGCGCGACGCGCGCGCAGGTCGACACCATTGCCGCGCGCATGGTGGCCGAGGGCGACGTGCGCGTGGACCGCGCCGCGGCGCTGCTCCAGGAGCTGGGCGGCGACGCCTGACTCAAGACTGCGCCGCGCGCGCCGATAAGCCGGGGACCATGCGCTTTCTGTCGTCGATCCCCCTGCTCCTGGCCTGCAGCTGCGCCGCGGCGGCCGAATGGACCGAACTGCCGCTGCCCGCCAGCAGCGGCATGTCGGTCTACCAGGAGCCCGGCACCGAGCGCTCGCGCCACAACCAGTTCGTCGGCAGCTTCCTGGCCAATCCGCGCCAGTCCTGGTTCCTGGTCGACTACGCCGTGCCGCACCGCTGGGGGGTCCACACGGTGCGCTCGTTCAAGCAGTGGCTGGAGTTCGACTGCCAGGACTTTCGCGTGCGCGTGATGGCCCGGCTCTACTACGAAGGCCCCATGGGCCAAGGGCGGGTGCTCGTCAGCGAGCGCGCATCGCCGAACTTCGTGTCCATCGTGCCCGGCGATCCCGAAGAGGCCATGCACCACGCGGCCTGCGCCTACCTCAAGAAGGACCAGCAGGTGGCGGCGGTGCCGGCCGAGCCGGCGGTCACGCCGCCGCCGGCACAGCCCCAGCCCGTCCACACGCCGCTGGAGCCCGCGCGCTGAAGCTCAGGGCGCGCCCAGGGCCGTCAACACGGCCACGCTCATGGCCTGCACGCCAGTCTTGATGGAAGGCTCGGGCACGGGCGCGAAGAACGGCGAGTGGTTGAACGGCAGCGGCTTGCCACCCGGCTTCATGGCGGCCGCCACGTCCTCGGGCGCCGACACGCCGACGAAGAACATCATGCCGGGCACGCCTGCGTTCAGGAACTCCGAGAAGTCCTCGCTGGCCGTGATCGGCGGCACCTGCGCGATCTGCGCGCCGGGCAGCGCGGCCTTGAGCGCGGCCGTGGTGCGCTCGACCACCTTGGCGTCGTTGACGATGGCCGCACCGCCGGGCACCAGCTCCACCTGCGGCTCGGGCGCGCCGCCCATGGCCGCGGCCGCCAGCGCCGTGCGGCGGATGCCGGCCAGCAGCTTCTCGCGCACCTGCGGCTGGTAGGAGCGGATGGTGCCGCGCAGCACCACGGTGTCGGGAATGATGTTGCCCACCGTGCCGCCCTGGATGGCGCCGATGGTCACCACGCCGAACTCGGCCGGGTCCTTCTCGCGGCTGACCACGGTCTGCACGTCGGTGATGAAGCGCGCCGCGATGGTGATCGGGTCGATGGTCTTGTCGGGCGCTGAACCGTGGCCGCCGCGGCCCTTGAAGGTGATCTCCAGCGCGTCGGAATTGGAACTGGTCGGCCCGGCGCGGTAGCCGACGAAGCCGTAGGGCGAGGGCGAGCTGTGCAGCGCGAACGCGAAATCGGGCTTGGGAAAGCGCGTGAACAGGCCGTCGGCCAGCATGGCCTTGGCGCCCGAGACAGTCTCCTCGGCCGGCTGGGCGACGAACATCAGCGTGCCCTTCCACTGGCTCTTGAGCGCCACCAGCGTGCGCGCCGCGCCGACCCAGCTGGCCATGTGCAGGTCGTGCGCGCAGCTGTGCGCGACGAAGGTCTCGCGGCCCGCGTACTGGGCCTTCACCTTGCTCGCGTAGGGCAGGCCGGTCTTCTCCTCCATGGGCAGCGCGTCGAGTTCGGTGCGCACCAGCACCGTGGGGCCGGCACCGTTGCGCAGCAGCGCCACCACGCCGGTGCCGCCGATCTTCTCGGACACCTCGAAGCCCAGCTTGCGCATCTCCTCGGCCATCTTCGCGGCCGTGCGCACCTCCAGGAAGGCCAGTTCGGGGTTGGCGTGCAGGTCCTTGTAGAGCGCTTCGAGCGCGCCGTACATGCCGTTGACGAGCGGCGCGACCTGCTGCTGCGTCTGCGCCGTGGCGCAGGTGGCGGCCAGGCCCAGCAGGCCGGCCAGCACGGTCAGGCGGAGGGAGGGTCGGGACATCTTGTTGTTCCTTCTTCGGTTGTCAAACACGTTCGAGCACGACGGCGATGCCCTGGCCCACGCCGATGCACATGGTGCACAGCGCGTAGCGGCCACCGCTCCTGTGCAGCTGGTTCACGGCCGTGGTGGCCAGGCGCGCGCCGCTGGCGCCCAGCGGATGGCCCAGCGCGATGGCCCCGCCGTTGGGGTTCACGCGCGGGTCGTCGTCGGCGATGCCGAGTGCACGCAGCACCGCCAGGCCCTGGGCCGCAAAGGCCTCGTTGAGTTCGATCACGTCCAGCTGCGCGAGGGTGATGCCAGTCAGTGCCAGCACCTTCTGCGTGGCCGGTGCCGGGCCGATGCCCATCACGCGCGGCGCCACACCGGCCGTGGCCATGCCGACCACGCGGGCCCTGGGCGTGAGGCCATGGACGGCCGCGCTCTTCTCGTCGGCCAGCAGCAGTGCGCAGGCGCCATCGTTGACGCCACTGGCGTTGCCGGCCGTCACGCTGCCATCCGGCCGCACCACGCCCTTGAGCTTGGCCAGCGCCTCCAGGCTGGTCTCGCGCGGGTGCTCGTCTTTGGTCACGGCGATGGCATCGCCCTTCCTCTGCGGGATCAGCACGGGCGTGAGTTCGGCATCGAAGAAGCCGGACTTCTGCGCCGCCACGGCCTTCTGCTGGCTGGCCAGCGCCATGCGGTCCTGCGCCTCGCGGCCGATCTTGTGCTCCACGGCCACGTTCTCGGCGGTCTCGGGCATGGAGTCCACGCCGTAGAGTTCCTTCATGCGCTGGTTGACGAAGCGCCAGCCGATGGTGGTGTCGTGGACCGCATTGGCGCGGCTGAACGCGCTCTCGGCCTTCGGCATCACGAAGGGCGCGCGGCTCATGCTTTCCACACCACCGGCCAGCATCAGGCCGGCCTCGCCCGCACGAATCGCGCGGGCCGCGCTGCCCACGGCGTCCAGGCCGGAGCCGCAGAGCCGGTTGATGGTGGCGCCAGGCACCTCGATGGGCAGGCCCGCCAGCAGTGCCGACATGCGCGCCACGTTGCGGTTGTCCTCGCCAGCCTGGTTGGCGCAGCCGTACAGCACGTCGGCCAGCGCCTGCCAGTCGACCTTCGGGTTGCGCACCATGAGCGCCTTGATCGGCACCGCGCCGAGGTCGTCGGCGCGCACGCCGGCCAGGGCACCGCCGTAGCGGCCGAAGGGGGTGCGGATGGCATCGCAGATGAAGGCCTGGCGGCTCACGGTGGTCTCCTCGGCAAAGGGGGGGTTGCGGGTCATTCTAGGCACGCCCCTCCTGCGGGAAGACCCGCATGCTAGGCTCGCCCGCATGTTCAATCCCTCGCAAGCGGACGTGCGCCGCTTCTTCTGCGGCGCGCACGCCAAGGCGCTCGCCGGCCAGCCCATGGAGGCCATCGAAACCCTGGCCAGCCAGTGGATCGCCGAGCACCCCGAATACCACGCCGACCTGCTTGACGCCGACGCCGCGGTGGCCCGCGTCTACGACGGCGCCGATGGGCAGCAGAACCCGTTCCTGCACCTCTCCATGCACCTGTCGATCAGCGAGCAATGCTCGATCGACCAGCCACGCGGCATCCGCCAGGCCGTGGAGCTGCTCGAGCGCCGACGCCAGTCGCTGCACGACGCCCACCACGAGGTCATGGAATGCCTGGGCCGCATGATGTGGGAGAGCCAGCGCGCCGGCCGGCCGCCCGATGGCCAGGCCTACATCGACTGCGTGCAGCGCCGCGCCACGCAGGACTGACCAGGCGCATCCGCTGCCAGGCGTCCGTCGCGGCCAGCGGTAGCCCGCCGCACCGACTGCGCAGTCAGCGCGCCGGGCGCGCCTGCCGCCCTCGACCTGGCGCCGCCGTGGCAGGCGCCATCTGGCTGCGCAGGAAGCCGATCATGAGGGAGGCAGCCGTCTGCGCATCGTCGGGCCGCCCGACGGCGCGCTGCAGCACGAGTCCGTGCGTCATCGCGGCCAGTGCATCGATCAGATCCGCAGCCGGCAGGAGCAGTTCGACCTGGAACCTGCGAACGACATCCGTGAGCAGCGCGGCCAGCGTGGCGCGGTGGGCACTCCAGATGCTTGCATAGCTGTCGCGCACGGCCTGGCTCCGCGTCGCGAGGAGTTGGAATTCCAGAGAGAGAACGACGACAGAGGGGTCTTCGTGCATGGCGGCATACAGCTCATCCAGCCGCCGCATCACGTCATCCAGCGATGTCGCCTGCCGGAAGATCTCCGACAGCGCCGCGAGTTCGTCGTGCATGTGCAGCTGCATCAGCTCGATGAGGATTTCTTCCTTGGAGGAGAAGTTCGAGTAGACGGCGCCCTTGGTGTAGCCCGCGCGCTCGGCGATGAGGTCCAGCGAGGCGGCGCCCAGACCGACCTCGACCATCACGCCGCGCGCGGCCGCCAACAGGCTTTCGCGCGTGCGGACCCGGCTCTCGGCCCTTGTCAGGCGCGGCTTGCGAGATTGGGCAACTGGCTTCATGGCTTCTTCATAGACATCAAGTGGGCATTGTCCGCGCCGCACCGCCCTAGGGGCCCCAGGTGCGGACTTCGGCAAGCGCGCGCTTGACAAAATACCAATTGGAATTACGATACCAGTCAGTATTTTAAATCAGATTCTTCTCTTGCACCATCCCTGGTAAGCATCCGCTGCTCATCAACACCATGACCATCGCCTTCGTGACCGGCTCGACCGGTCTGCTTGGAAACAACCTCGTACGCCTGCTGCTTGCCAAGGGCTGGCACGTCAAGGCCCTGGCGCGCAGCGCAACGAAGTTCCAGGCGCAATTCGCCGACCTGCCCGCGCTGGCCATCGAGCCGATCGTGGGCGATCTGCTGGACCCGGCCACGTTTTCCCGCCACCTGCGCGGCGTGGACGTCGTGTTCCACGCAGCGGCCTATTTCCGCGAGAGCTACCAGGGCGGCGCCCATGAAGAGGCATTGATGCGCGTGAACGTGGATGGCACGCGGCAACTGCTGCTCGCCGCAGCGGCAGCCGGCGTCACGCGCGTGGTGCACACGAGTTCGATCGCCACCTTGCGCAATGCCACCGGCGTCACGCTGCAGGAGGACGACCTCGCCGCCCCTGAAGACGCGGTGGATGCCTACTACCGCAGCAAGATCCTCTGCGACCAGGTGGTCGCGCAGTTCGCGCACGAGCATCCGTCCATGCGCGTCGCCACCGTGATCCCGGGCTGGATGCATGGTCCCGGCGATGAAGGCCCGACCTCGGCGGGCCAGTTCATCCGCGACTTTCTGTCGCGCAAGCTGCCGGGTGTTGTCGACGCGTCCTTCTCGGTGGTCGACGCGCGGGACGTCGCCCAGGTGATGCTGGCCGCTGCGCTGCAGGGCCAGGCCGGGCGTCGGTACCTGGCGGCCGGCCGCGCCATGCACATGCGCAACCTGATGGCCGCGATGGCGCAGGTCACTGGCATTCCAGCACCGATGCGCCGCCTCCCGCGCGCCTTGCTCACCGCCATCGCACTGGTCCAGGAGGCCTACGCACGCCTGACCGGCCGGCCGGTGCTGTTGAGCCTGGCCACGGTGAACAACATCGGGCGCGACCGCTCCAGGCGCTTCTCCGACCAGCGGATCCGGGAGGAGCTGGGCATCCAGTTCCGCCCGCTCGAAGACACCCTGCGGGATGCGGTGGCGTGGCACCGGTCCCGCCTGTCCCCGCGCACGGCATCCTGACCATTCCAACATCCACCAACGAGACAGACCATGACGCGCCTTCAGCCCTTGAGAACATTCCTCGCCTGCGCGAGACAGCTTGCGGCACTCGCGGGTGTCGTGGCGACGGCATCCGCACTGCTTGCGCCAGCCGCGCACGCACAGACCGCGCCTGCCATGGCCACGTTCTGCAAAGCCGGCTTCGCCGCGTACCCCGACGGCATCCAGGGCCTGCCACCGATCTTCAAATACAACCTGTGCTGGTGGCTCGAAGATGCAGGCATCGCGCCCGCGGCGTTCGACCAGGTCGTCGCAGCAGCGCCCCGTCCGGCCAGCCACCAGGAACTCGTGTCGCGCTTTCGGGCGCATGCAGACGCGCATGCCCAGGCGGCACGGCGGTTGGACACAGGCGGTCTTGTTCCCGGCTCGCAAGCCGCCCTTGCGGCAGCCGGCGAGTGGCGCAAGGCCGCGTTCTACGGGAAGCTCACCCGCCGGCCCCAGCAGGCGCCCACGGACGACCTGCGCGCCTCGGAGCGCGCCCTGCAGTTGACCGGAACCGCACCCGAGCGCATCGAGGCCACGCTCGATGGCAAGCGCTTTGTCGGCTACTTCCAGCCCGCGGCATCGCAAGGCGTCCGGGCGCCGTTGGTCATCGTGTTCGGCGGACTGGACAACTTCAAGACCGAGATGGCGCGGCACGTCGCCGCCATGCGCGCCAGGGGCTTCGCCACCCTGGTGCTGGAGAACCCGGACACGGGCGAGAACACGCTCTCCTTCCGCCCTGAAGCCTGGCGCATGCTGGATGCTGCCCGGGATGCACTGAAAGGCCGTCCCGATGTCGACCTCGCGCGCGTGGGGGTGTACGGCTGGAGCATGGGGGGCTATCTGGCCACGCTCGGCGGCCTGCAGGCAGACTGGATTGCCGCGGTGGTGAACGTGGCGGGCCCGGTGGAGTCCAGCTTCGCGAGCAGCCATTGCTTGCGCATCCCGTCATCGGTCGGCGCTGCCTATGCTTTGTTCGCCGGCCTGGCGCCAACGGCACCGCGCGACGCCATGTGTGCGCACTACGCCCGCTACGCGCTGTCGCAAGCCATGCGCATCGGGCCGGCAGCGCAGCGCAAGCCCGTGCTGATGCTCAACGGCCTGCTCGAAGACCTGACCGCCACGGACGAGTCCGCGAGCCTGCGCGCACTGGGCCTGTCGGTGACGGAGCTCAGCTATGCGAACGACGGCCACACCGCGGAGGGCAACATGCGGGACCATCTGCGCATGGCCGCCGATTGGCTTTGGTCGAGGGTGGCGAGTGCGCCCGATCACCCCACATCGGACTGAGCCCGCGCCCGCCATGGCCGCAGCAAAGGGCGAACCTTGCCCGCGCCGGGCGCATCGGTCCGCAGCCCCAGCGCACCTCGGAGAGCACGCCACCCGGCCCCATGCGCCGCTCAATCCCGGTGATCGGCATTCCCGGTCCGCCAGTACCCTTTGGCGCTGAGCCGATGTCGCTCGATGCCATGTTCCTGGAAATACAGCTTCAGCTCGCGCACCGCCGATGCTTCTCCGGCCAGCCAGATATAGCCCGGCCCTGGCGGCAGCGGGTGGTGCAACAGCTGTTGACACAAGCTTCGGCCAGGCTCGCCAGGGTCGGCACGGAGCCACGTCGTTCGCCAATCCGCGGCGGTGGAAATCGGCTGTTGCTCCGCCGCGCCATCCACTTCGACATATGCCTCCACCGGCATGGCAGCATCCAACGCCGCGGCGATCGACTGGATGGCCGGCAAGGCGGTGGCGTCGCCCCCCAGCAGCAACCAGCGCGTATCCGCCGGCGGCGCGAATCCTCCGTTGCGCGGGCCGGCAATACTCACCTGATCGCCCACCCGTGCCTGCGCTGCCCACATTGACGCCGGGCCGTCGCCGCTCTCGCCATGCAGCACCAGATCGATGCGCACCGTCCCAGCTGCACGGTCGACGGTGCGCAAGGTGTAGGCCCGGCCTTCACCGGAGGGCACGAAAAGCTTGACCCAGGCCCCCGGTGCATCGACGCCCTCGCCCTGGACGAAAGCGGCGACCTCCGCGCCACCGAGCGTGATCCGCCGCATGTGCGGCGTCACGGTTTGCACGTCCAGCACCGTACCCAGCGCACGCTGCCGCACTTGAACTGCCAGCCGCTCAAGCATGGTGCACCCCACTCGCCGGCCGGAGCCGAAGCTGCAGCGCCACGCCGAACGACAGCGCCACCGCCGCCGCGCCGACCAGATACACCGCGCCAACGCCCGCGCTGCCCGCGATCAGGCCAGCCACCGGCCCGGTGATGCCCAGCGAGATGTCCAGGAAGGCCACGTAGGCACCCATGGCGACACCGCGCGCCTGCGGCGGCGCACGCCGAACCGCCTCCACGCCAAACGCCGGGAATGCCAGTGAGTACCCGAACCCGGTCAGCGCCGCCCCCACCGCCGCGAGGGAAACGGCGTTCGCACCCCAGATCAGCAACTGGCCCAACACCGCGATGGGGATGCAGATCAGGGCGACCCGCGCACCGCCCAGCTGGTCGGGCAGATGGCCAAAGGCAAGGCGCGCGGCGATGAAGGCCAGGCCAAAGGCGGTGAAGACCACCGACGCCGTGCCCCAGCCCCGGTCGGCGAACAGCAGCGCCGCAAAGGTGGTGATCACGCCGAAGCCCACGCTGGACAGGGCCAGCCCCAAGCCCGGCACCCACACCGACCCGAGCACCTTGTAGAACGGCGTGCGCCGGTGCGCCGCCGCAGCCGTGCCGCGCAGGCCCAGCACGATGGCCAGCGCCAGCAGCGGAACCAACGCCGTTGCCAGCGAGATCCCGGTGAAACCCCAGCGTGCGTTGACGGCCACCCCGGCTGGCGCACCCGCCGCATAGGCGCCGTACATGGCGATGCCGACCCAGGCCATGACCTTGCCCGCGTTCTGTGGGCCGGCCATGCCCACGCCCCAGCCCAGTGCGCCGGTGACGATCAGGCTTTCGGCGCAACCGAGCAGCAGACGGCCGGCCAGCAGCGTCCAGACCGCCGCCTGGGCATCGGCGAACCCAAGGGAGACCAGATAGGCGATACCGGATGCCGTCGCCAGCAGCAGCCCCGAGACGACCGCGCGCTTGGCACCGCGCGCATCAGCCAGGTTGCCCGCCCAGGCGCGTGACAGCAGCGCCGCCGCGAACTGGCCGCCCACGACGACGCCGACGCCCAATGCACCCAGCCCCAGATGCTGGCTCAAGTGCAGCGGCAGCACAGGCAACGGCAGCCCGATGGTGAGGAAGCCGATGAACACGGCGACGGTCAATGGCAGCAGGCGGAGAAAGACGTTCACCGGCGGTGCGGCTGCCCCGGCGTATGGCGCCGTGGATGGTTGAGGCGAATGTGAAGAAGACATGCGACCTTCCCTTTCAATGCGAGTAAAAACTCAATTCATATGTCCAGGAGAATATGAGCCATGGCTCGCATTGAAAACTCGCGTTCGCCGGCCGGCGCAGGATCACTGCCCTTGCCTCGCAAAGTGCCGCGCCAGGCCCGCTCCCAGGCCATGGTGGAAGCGATTCTGGAGGCGACGGCTCGCGTTCTGGCCGAGCGCGGATATGCCGGCACGAACACCAACGTGGTGGCGGAGCGCGCCGGCGTGAGCGTGGGGTCGGTCTACCAGTACTTCCCGAACAAGGATTCGCTGGTCACGGCGCTGCACGAGCGCCACGGTGCGCAGATGTACGCCGCCATCGCGGCAGTGCTGGCCGCCGCGCGTCCGGACGGGCTGCATGGCCACGTGCAGGCCATGGTGCGCGCGCTGCTGGCAGCGCACCGCGTCGCGCCGGAGCTGCACCGCGTGCTGGAGAAGGAGTTCCCGTTCTTCGACGCCCCGCGCGAGCAGAGCGCGGCAGACGGTGGCATCTTCCGGCAGGTGCGCCAGCTCCTCGAAACGCACCGCACCGAGCTCGCGCTGGACGATCTGGACCTGGCCACCTGGATGGTGCTGCAGACCATGGAGTCGCTGGTCCATGCGGCGGTGATCGAGCCGCCCGCGATGTTCCGACCCGAGGCGGTGGAGGTCGCGATCGGCCAGGTTCTGATGCGCTACCTGACCGGCCGCGGATAGTGCCGGCGTTTGCGGATGCGCTCAACTTGCAGGAGGACTTGCACCCCCAGGGGTGCGCCCGTGCCGGGCGCACCAACAAAAAAGCCCGCGCGCGGCGGGCTGGCTGCAGCAGGCCGCGGCCTTGCCTGCGCGCTTACTTCTGCGAAGTGCGGAAGCGCGACTCTGGCACGATCTGCAGGCCACCTTCCAGACCGGCCAGGTAGTTCGAGATGGCCTTGAGTTCGGCATTGGAGAACTGCTTGGCCAACGGCGCCATCACGCCATTGGAACGGCCGACCAGGCCCGTGCTGGCACCGGTCTTGTAAGCCTTCAGCGCGACGAACAGGTAGTCGGCATGCTGGCCCGCGATCTTGGGGTAGCTGCCGTCGATGGGCTTGGCGAAGTTGGCGCCATGGCAGGAGACGCAGGCCCCCTTTTGCAGCAGCGCCGCGACCTGGGCACTGGGCTCCTTGGCCTGCTCGGGCGGCGTGGGCGCGTCCTCGACATGGGTGCTGTAGAAGGCCGCGAGGTCGGCGATGTCCTGATCCGTCAGCGACTCGGCGATACCCCGCATGGACGGGTGGCGCCGGTCGCCGGTCTTGTAGGCGTTCAGCGCGGCCGCGATGTAGGGCGCGCCCTGGCCCGAGATCTTGGGCACCTTGTAGACCTCGGGAAACGCGGTCTGGTAGCCGACGATGCCGTGGCAGCCGATGCACATGTCGGCTTTGCCCAAGCCGGCTTTGGGGTCTCCTTTGATTTGCTGGGCCATCGCAGGAAGGCCCAAAGCCGTCACCGATGCGACAGCCAATGCAAACACCGTGGTCTTCAATTTATTCATTTTGCGCGCACAATCTCTATTGAAATCAGGCCGGAAGCAGCGTTTGAGTATAGCCGGCACGTCTCCCAATCTCCCTCCTCCAGACTCCATGAAATTCCAAGGCTCGAACAACTACGTCGCCACGCAAGATCTGATGCTGGCGGTGAATGCGGCTGCCACGCTCAAGCGGCCGCTGCTGGTCAAGGGCGAACCCGGCACGGGCAAGACCATGCTGGCCGAAGAGGTCGCCAGCGCGCTGAACCTGCCGCTGCTGCAGTGGCACATCAAGTCCACCACCAAGGCGCAGCAAGGCCTGTACGAGTACGACGCGGTGAGCCGCCTGCGCGATTCGCAGCTCGGCGACGAACGCGTGAAGGACATCCACAACTACATCGTCAAGGGCGTGCTGTGGCAGGCCTTCACGTCCGAGCAGCCAGTGGCATTGCTGATCGATGAAATCGACAAGGCCGACATCGAATTCCCGAACGACCTGTTGCGCGAAATCGACCGCATGGAGTTCTATTGCTATGAAACCCGCGAACTGATCCGCGCCAAGCACCGGCCGCTGGTATTCATCACCTCGAACAACGAAAAGGAATTGCCCGACGCGTTCCTGCGCCGCTGCTTTTTCCACTACATCAAATTTCCCGATGCGGCGACCATGCAGCAGATCGTGGACGTGCATTTCCCCGGCCTCAAGAAGGAGTTGCTCACGGCAGCGATGAAGACCTTCTACGACGTGCGCAACCTGCCCGGCCTGAAGAAAAAGCCCTCCACCTCCGAGCTGCTGGATTGGCTCAAGCTCTTGGTGGCCGAGGACATCCCCGCCGAAGCGCTGCAGAGCAAGGACGACAAGGTGGCCGTGCCGCCGCTGGTCGGCGCACTGCTCAAGAACGAACAGGACGTGACCCTGTTCGAGAAGCTGGTGTTCATGCAGCGGAACAACCGCTGAACCGGGGACGCAAGGCCATGGCCTTCGCCGAACCCGTGACCCTGCGCGGCCAGCATGTGCTGCTGGAGCCGCTCGCCCCGGCCCATGCCGCCGAAGCCCACGCCGCCGCGCAGGACGGTGAGATCTGGAAGCACTGGTACACCACCGTGCCAGCGCCCGACAAGGCCGGCGCCGAAATCGCGCGCCGGCTGGACCTGCAGGCCAAGGGCAGCATGTTGCCGTTCGCCGTGCGCGACGCCCGCGGCGGCTTCGCCGGCATGACGACCTACATGAACATCGACGCGGGCAACCGGCGCGTGGAGATCGGCAGCACCTGGTATCGCGCCAGCGTACAGCGCACCGGCCTGAACACCGAGGCCAAGCTGCTGCTGCTGGGCCATGCGTTCGATCGGCTGCGGTGCATCGCGGTGGAGTTCCGCACGCACTGGTTCAACTTCCAAAGCCGGGCCGCCATCGCCCGCCTGGGCGCCAAGCAGGACGGCGTGCTGCGCAACCACATGGTGGCTCCCAACGGCACGCTGCGCGACACCGTGGTGTTCTCCATCCTCCAGAGCGAATGGCCCACGGTGCAGGCGCATCTGCGCTACCAACTCGACAAGCCACGCGCCTGAGCGCGAGGAGTCCGCCATGCTGATCGACTTCTTCTACACCCTGCGCTCGGCCAAGCTGCCGGTCTCGGTCAAGGAATACCTGATGCTGCTCGACGCGGTCAAGCAGGGCGTGGTGGGCCCGGCCAGCCCCGACGGCGCCTACGCGATCGACGACTTCTACTACCTGTCGCGCACCGCGCTGGTGAAGGACGAGAAGCACTACGACAAGTTCGACCGCGCCTTCGCCGCCTACTTCAAGGGCGTGGAGATGCTGGCCGACTTCACCAAGGACATCCCGCTCGAGTGGTTGCGCAAGAACCTCGAACTGGAGCTGTCGCCCGAGGAGAAGGCCAAGATCGAGAAGATGGGCTGGGACGAGCTCATGGAGACGCTCAAGAAGCGCTTCGAGGAGCAGAAGGAGCGCCACGAGGGCGGCAGCAAGTGGATCGGCACCGGCGGCACCTCGCCCTTCGGTGCCAACGGCTTCAACCCGCAGGGCATCCGCATCGGCCAGGAGAAGGGCCGCAACAAGAGCGCCGTGAAGGTCTGGGACCAGCGTGCCTACAAGGACTACGACGACAGCCAGGAGCTGGGCACGCGCAACATCAAGGTGGCGCTGCGCCGGCTGCGCAAGTTCGCGCGCGAGGGCCACGAGGAAGAGCTAGACCTGGACGACACCATCCGCTCCACCGCCGCCAACGCCGGCTACCTGGACATCAAGATGGTGCCCGAGCGCCACAACAACGTGAAGGTGCTGCTGCTCATGGACGTGGGCGGCACCATGGACGAGCACATCGCGCGCGTGGAAGAACTGTTCTCGGCCACCCGGACCGAGTTCAAGCACATGGAGTTCTACTACTTCCACAACTGCGTCTACGACTTCATGTGGAAGAACAACCGGCGGCGTTTCTCCGAGAAGTTCGCCACCTGGGACATCCTGCGCAAGTACAACAAGGACTACAAGCTGATCTTCGTGGGCGACGCGACCATGAGTCCTTACGAAATCTTGCAACCTGGCGGCAGCGTGGAATACAACAACGAAGAGCCCGGCGCCGAGTGGTTGCAGCGCCTCACGCACGCCTTCCCCAAGTTCGCGTGGATCAATCCCGAACCCCAGGGTGTCTGGCAATACCGCCAGAGCATCGGCGTGATCCAGCAGCTCATGAGCAACAGGATGTTTCCCCTGACGCTCAAAGGGCTCGAGGAAGCCATGCGCCTGCTGTCAAAATGATTTGATGTTCCTGGCGGTTGCGAAGCGTGCGCCGGCCCTGTGGCCGGCGTTTTTGTTGGTGGTGGTTCTGGTGCTTCCGGGCTGCGGCCTGCTGCGCACCGCCCCCGAACCAGCGCCAGCCAATGCCAGCGGAGCCGACGGCACCCAGGTCATGCCCAGCGAGGCCGCCGCCAAGGACGCGGACAAGGCCGACGGCAGGCGCGACAACTTCACGGTCGACGTGCGCGGCCCCGATCCCGCGCGCGCGCTGCTCGAGACCCACCTGGATCTGCAGCGCTACCGCCGGCTCGACGCGCTTTCCGTGGCCGAGATCTCGCGCCTGATGGCCGCGGCCGAGCCCAACGCGCGCCAGTTGCTGGGCACCTTGGGCTACTTCACACCGACGCTGACGCTGGAGTTGCAGGACACCCCCGGCGGCGAGCGCGCGGACCATGCCGTGCTGATCACCGTCGACCCCGGCCCCATCACCCAGGTGGGCGAGGTCAGGCTGGACTTCAGCGGCGCCATTGCCGCGGAGAACCCGCAGGCCGAACGCCGGCGCAACGCCATCGAGCGCAACTGGTCGCTGCGCAGCGGCGCGGCGTTCACCCAGTCCGACTGGGACAGCGCCAAGAGCGCGGCCCAGCGCCAGCTCACGGCACGGCGCTACCCGCTGGGCCGCATCGCCGACAGCCGCGCCCAGGTCGATGCCGACCGGCAGCGGGCCGACCTCGGGGTGCAATTCGACTCGGGCGCGGCCTACCGCTTCGGCGACCTGCAGATCCGCGGCAGCGAACGCTACAGCCCGCTCAACGCGGTGCGCATCGCGCAGCTGCCCACGGGCCAGGAGTACGACCAGCAGAAGCTGCTGGACACGCAGGCGCGCCTGGCTTCCAGCGGCTTCTACGAATCGGTCTTCCTGACACTGGACACCGACGGCACCGACCCGCAAAACGTGCCCGTGATCGCCCAGGTGCGCGAGGCACCGCTGCAAAAGCTCGTGTTCGGCGTGGGCTACACCACCGACACGGGGCCGCGCCTGTCGATGGACCACATCCACAACAAGATACCGCTGCTGGACTGGCGCGCCGTGTCGCGCCTGTCGCTGGACAACGAGAACCAGTCGCTGGGCACCTCGCTGTTCGGCCTGCTCGACGCGCGGCTGTGGCGCTGGTTCGGCAGCGGGCTGGTGCAGCGCGAGCGCTCGGGCAGCTTCGACGTGCTCTCGGGCAGCCTGCGCTATGGCCGCAGCAAGTCCACCGACCACATCGACCGCAGCTACTTCGCGCAGTACGACTACGCGCGCAGCTCGGGCGCGGATGCACCGCCGCCGGCCTCCACCGTGAGCCTGAACTGGGGCTGGACCGGCCGCTACTTCGACAACAACAGCCGGCCGCGCCGCGGCCAGGGCCTGCAGCTGGAGGCCGGCGTCGGCACCACGCTGCTGGGCGGCCAGTACCCCTACACGCGCACGGTGGCGCGCTGGCTGGGCTACGTGCCGCTGTACCAGGTGCGCGCGGGCGGCTCCACGGACACCGAGACGCGTGCACGCCGCGCACGCCTGCAGCTGCGCGCCGAAGCCGGCGCGGTGGTCGCCGCCGACGCGGCGCAGATCCCTTCCACCCAGCTGTTCCTGACCGGCGGCGACACCACGGTGCGCGGCTTCGGCTACCGCCAGATCGGCGCGAGCTACGTCAACGACTCCACGGTGGCCGGCCGCTACATGGCAGTGGGCAGCGTGGAGCTGCAGCATCCCATCGTCTGGAACGGCGCCCTGACGGACTTCGAGGCCGTGGCCTTCGTCGACTCCGGCTCGGTGGCCGACCGCGCGGCCGATTTCCAGTACAAGGTCGGCGCCGGCGGCGGCATGCGCTGGTACAGCCCGGTGGGGCTGGTGCAGGCCGACATCGCCCACGGCTTCGGCGAGGGCGGCATCAGCATCCACCTGCGGCTGGGGTTCACGTTCTGATGGCGCCCGTCACGCCCCCCACCCCAGCCGCGCCGCCCAAGCCGCGCCGGCGCCTGCTGCGCGCGCTGGGCTGGGGCGCGGCCGGCCTGGGCACCGCCATCGTGGCGCTGGGCGCCTATGGCTGGTGGTGGAGCGGCCAGCCCCAGTCGCTGCCCACCGTGCTGTCGTTCGCCAGCCGCTACCTGCCAGCCGGGCAGACGCTGCAGACCCGCGACGCGCAAGGCGCGCTGCGCCACGGCGCCAGCATCGCCTGGCTGCGCTGGCAAAGCCCGGCGATGGCCGTCGAAGTCACCGACCTGCACCTGCGCTGGCGGCTGCGGCCCCTGCTGGCGCGCCGCGTGCAGGTCGACCAGTTCCAGATCGGCAAGCTGCAGCTGGTGCCCGGCGCGCCCCAGGCCGAAACCACGCCGGCAGAGCCCCTGCAGCAGCTGACGCTGCCGGTCGAGATCGCGCTGCCGTTCGACGTGCGCGAGATCGTCTACGGCGCCGACCCGGCCGCGCCCACGCTCACCGTGCAGTCGCTGGCCGGCCACTACCGCTACACGGCCGGTCACCACCAGCTCAAGCTCGACGGCGTGGAGGTGGCCGACGGCCGCTACCAGGGCCAGGTCGCGCTGCAGGGCGCCGCGCCCATGGCCATCGATGCGCAGCTGCGCGGCGAGGTGCGCGCGCCCATGGTGGGAGGCAGCGCGCCGCTCACGGTGCTGGCCGAGGCCACGGTGCGCGGGCAACTCGCGCAGCCGGACGGGCAGCTCCAGGTCACGGGCCAGGTCGCGCCTGTCGGTGGCGACGAAGGCATGCGCGCCACGCTGGACGCCGACATCGCACCCTGGCAAACCCAGCCCGTGCTGCGCGCGCTGGCGGATTTCCAGCGCATCGATGCCGCGCGCTTCGTGCCCGGCGCACCGCGCACCGACCTGTCCGGCACGCTGAAGGCCGGCCCCGTGCCAGCAGCCACGCCCGGTGCCGCCACGGCCTGGCAGGCCGAAGTGCAGGCCCGCAACGCGCTGTCCGGCCCTTGGGACCAGCAACGCCTGCCGCTGGCCGGCGTGCAGGCCACGGCCCGCCTGGACGGCCAGGACTGGACCGTGCCGCAGGCCGAACTCGAACTCGGCAAGGGCCGCATCGCGCTGCAGGCCAGCTACAGCCCGGCGCCGCTGCGCTGGCAGGCCGAGGCACGCATCGAGCGCGTCCAGCCCGCCCTGCTGTACTCCACGTTGGACGCCGCGCCGGTGTCTGGCACGGCCAAGGCCGACCAGCAGGACGCCGTCGTCCGCTTCGATGCCGGCCTGCAAGCCGCTGCCGCACGCGCCGGCACGCCCGCCGCGCCGCGGCTGGACCTGCTGCAGGCCCGCGGCCTGTACCGCACCGCCACGCAGCAGTTGGAACTCGACGCGCTGCGCATCGACGCCGGCCCGGCGCGCGTCGCGGGCCAGTTGCGCGCGCAACTCGACACACGGGCCGGCGCCGGCAAGCTCGAGCTGCAGGCCCCTGGCCTGCAGGCCCAGCTGGAGGGCGACGTCGCCGCCACGCGCGGCCAGGCCCAGGCCCGCGTGAACCTGCGCGACGCCGCCAGCCTGCAGCGCTGGCTGTCCAGCCTGCCCGGGTTGGAGAAGGCCTTCGCCGGCACGTCGGCGGCCGGCAATGCGCAGCTGGACCTGCGCTGGCAGGGCGGCTGGGCCCAGCTGCAGCAGCAGCTGGCCCAGCCCTCCACCGTGCAGCGCGGCCTGGCCATCGGACTGGCACTGGATGCGCCGCGGCTGGACCTGCAATTGCCCGGTGCCGACCCGGCCACGCCCCGGTCCATCGCGCTGCGCGACATCGCCGCGCGGCTGTCGGGCAGCCCGGCCGACGCGCAGCTCGCCGTGGACGGTCGCGCCGCCATGGGCCCGCAACAGTTCCGCCTGCGCACGCGCGCCAGCGGTGGCATCGCAGGCCGCGACCAGTGGCGCCTGGCCGTCAGCGAACTGCAGGCCTCGGCCAGCGGTGTGGCGGGGGGCACGGAGAAGCAGCCCTGGCAGCTGGCGCTGCAGCAGCCACTCTCGGCCATGCTGCGCCGGGGCGCTTCCCAGCTGTGGCAGCTCGATGCCTCGGCCAGCAGCGCCACCTTGCAGGGCCCTGGCCCGGACGCGCTGCAACTGCAATGGCAGCCGCTGCTGCTGGCGCAGACGGCAGGCACGCCCACACCGGCCTGGCAGCTGCGCGGCAGCGGCCGCGTGCTGGGCCTGTCCATGGCCTGGGCCGAGGCACTGGCGCCCCAGATGGCCCAGAGCGGCATCAGCGGCGACCTGGTGTTCGATGGCGACTGGAACGTCGACACCACCGGCCCGCTGCGCGCCAGCGCCAGGCTGGTCCGGCGCAGCGGCGACCTGCTCGTGCGCGCCGGCGAGGGCGCGCTGGTCCGGCGCATCCACACCGAGGGCACGGGCACGGCGCGCGAAACCACCATCGACAACGGCCGCCCGGCCGATGCGCCGGCCACGCCGGCCGGCATCCAGCGTGCCGAACTCGTGCTCAACGCCCAGGGCGAGGACGTGCGCGCCCAGCTGTTCTGGAACAGCACGCGCGCAGGTGAGGCGCAGGCCGACGTGCGCACGCGCATCGCCATGGCCGGCGGCAGCTTCGCCTGGCCCGAGGACGCGCCGCTGACCGGCCGGCTCACGGCCCGCGTGCCCAACGTCGGCGTGTGGTCCATGTTCGCGCCGCCGGCCTGGCGCATCGATGGCACGCTGGCGGCCGATGCGGCATTGGCCGGAACGCGCAGCGCGCCGCAGTGGAACGGCACCCTGTCGGCCGATGGCCTGGCCGTGCGCGCCGCCGTCGAGGGCGTGGAACTGAAGGACGGCCGCCTGCGCGCGCGGCTGCAGGGCAACCGCCTGACGCTGGACGAGTTGACGCTCAAGGGCGGCAGCGCCAGCCGCGTGCGCATCGCGGGCCCGGCCGGCAACCTCAGCACGGTCAGCAGCGAGGCCGCCCGCGACGGTGGCGAATTGCGCCTGTCTGGCAACGTGCAATGGGATGCCGCGGCGGCCGACCAGTCCGGCATCGCGATGGACCTGAATGCCGATCTGCGCAGCCTGCGCGTGCTGGTGCGCAGCGACCGCCAGGTCACGGTCTCGGGCCAGCTGCAGGCGGGCATGGCGCAGGGACAGATCCGCGTGCGCGGCGCGCTGACGACCGACCGCGGCGTGGTCATCCTGCCCGACGAGACCGCGCCCACGCTGGGCAGCGATGTCAGCGTCCGCTCGGCCGCGATCGATGCCGAGGCCCGCGCCCGCCAGGCGCGCGACAAGGCCAGCGCCGACGCCGCGGCCGCCAAGCAGGCCAAGGCCCAGCCCGCCAAGCCGCCGGACATCGCCGTCAGCCTGGACATGGGCCGCGACTTCGCGGTCCAGGGCCATGGCCTGACCACGCGCCTGGGCGGCAAGATCGACATCACGGCCAACGCCAACAGCGGCGGCCAGCCGCGCGTGACGGGCGAGATCCAAACGGTGCAGGGCCGCTACCGCGCCTACGGCCAGCAGCTGGACGTGGAGTCGGGCCTGGCCCGCTTCAACGGCCCCTACGACAACCCCTCGCTGGACATCCTGGCCGTGCGGCCGAACCTGGAGCAAAAGGCCGGCGTGCACATCACCGGCACGGCGCAGTCGCCGCGCGTGGCGCTGTATTCCTCGCCGCAGCTGACCGACGCCGAAACCCTGTCCTGGATGCTGCTGGGCCGCTCCACGGCGGGCGGCGGCGCCGAGGCGGCCGTCATGCAGCAGGCCGCGTTGGCGCTGCTCGGCGGCTTCGGTCCCAAGGGCGGCGGCGGCAACTTCGCCAGCCGTTTCGGGCTGGACGAGATCGGCTTCAAGGGCGCGGCCACGGGCGAGGACGCCAGCGGCTCGGCGCTCACGCTGGGCAAGCGGCTGACCGACCAGATCTACGTGACCTATGAGGCCAGCCTGGCCGGCAGCCTGGGCACGCTGTACATCTTCTACGACCTCACGCGCAACCTCGCGCTGCGCGGCCAGGCCGGCCTCAAGAGCGGCGTGGACCTGATCTACACGCTGAGCTACGACTGATCGCCCCCCTCTGCGGGCCCCCTACAATGCGCGCCCGCGCCTCCTCGTAGTTCAATGGATAGAACGAGTGCCTCCTAAGCGCTAGATACAGGTTCGATTCCTGTCGAGGGGACCAACAACCTGTTGATTTCACAGGCGGCCAAAAAGAATCGGGACGGCACCGGGACACGCAGGCCTAAGCCTCATTGTTGCCGGTTCAAGAAAGGTGCCATGAAACGTGTGGGGGTCATCGAAGTCATCAGCCGCGCGGAGCAGGGCCGGACGCAGCCCTATCTCTGCCGCTGCGACGATGGCCACAGCTACTACGTTAAAGGGAGGTCGGCGAACCGGCGCGGGCTGGCTGCGGAGGTCATCTGCGCGCAGTTGGCAACAGCCCTGGATCTCCCGGTTCCGGAAGCAGTCATTGCTGAAGTACCCGACGAACTGATCGAGGCGTCTAAGGCTGCGGGCATCTCGCTTGACGAGCTAGGCCCTGGCCCTTGCTTCGGCTCTCAGGTGGTGCAAGCAGTGGAGTTCACCATGTCGCACAAAAGCGAAGTGACGCCGCTCCTCAAGCAGTCGCTGGCAGTGTTCGACTGGTGGACCCGAAATGAAGACCGAACGCTTACCGCATTCGGTGGCAACGTCAACTTGCTCTGGCGACTCGACGCTGACGGCGGGCTGGTGGTGATCGACCACAACCTGGCGTTTTCTGAGTTCTCCCCTCAGCGATTCCTTGACACCCACGTTTTTGCCGACACACTCGTGCAGGTTGCCGAAGACATGCACGCGCAGACGGACTGGTCGCTCAGGTTGGGCGGCGTCCTCGCAGGCTGGGACAGCATGTGTAGTTCCATACCTAGCGAGTGGAATTACATTGATGTCGAGCAAACCGTGCCATCTGACATTAATCTAGAAGCAACTAAAGCACTGCTGGACCGTTGCGAATTCGACGGTTTTTGGAATCTCAAATGACTGCCGCCTGCCACTACGCAATTGTGCGATTCATGCCGTTTGTAGAAACGGGTGAGTTCGCCAATGTGGGCGTCATTTTGTTCGCCCCAAAGGACAGATTCTTCGGCTTCAAGCTGCAAACCAAGCGACACGCGCGCATAACGAACTTCTTCAACCAGCTGGACGGGGCGGTATTCCGCGCCGTGATGCGCCAAGCTCGAGAGGAACTGCAGAGGGTCGCGGAGGAACTCAAGCCGATCGGCATGGACCGACGCCTGAAGTCGTTCGACCAAACCGCTGCCATGGCGTTGTGGCACGAGCTCACAAAGCCATTGGCCAGCGTGCTCCGTGTCAGCGAGCCGCGGATCTTGATGACCGACAACGCACAGGCAAAGCTGAACGAACTTTTCTCGTTTTACGTCGAACGTGATTTCGTCACGAAGGAGTATCAAGAAAAGATCCTGCTTCGTGCGGTCCAAGGCATTCTCAGGAAGGTTGGAAAGGCTGACGACTTTCACCAGATGAAAATTGGGGACGAAGGCTATAGCGCAACGTTTCCATTGGTAAACGCCAACGCTGAAGACGAGCCCTTGAAAATCATCAAGCCTCTGTCGCTTGTTCACGCGGATGCCTCCCAGATCCTTGACCATGGGGCTGCTTGGCAGCATCGGATTCGAACGCTGCAGCGCCGTGAGTTGCTGCCCGCTCCTGTCCTCGTTGCTGTGGAAGGTCGGCTTGAAGACGATACGCGACAAGCGGCTGCACGACGCGAGGTTGTTGAGGGCTTCCGTGAGCTGAACGTCCAGGTTGTGCCATCAACCGACGAGCCTGCAATCGAAGAGTTCGCTCTGCGTTCTGCATAAGCACCTGGATCAGGCCTCTCGGGGCCTGATCCAGTGCACCCACAGCCCTCGCATTCACGCGAAGGCGTACAGAACCGACACCGCGAAGATCCCCCACTGCTCGGCCTTCCAACTCACCCAGAACTAGAACCGCGGGCCGAGTAGGTCGAAGGCCGAGTCCCGCGTGACGGTGTTGCTGCGCTCCTGCGAACACCACGCCGCCGTGGCGTCAAGGATGGGGATCGCGATCTGGTCGATGGGCATGGATGGACTCTCTGTGTTTCTGGCTCGTGACACCGGGCGAAGCGCCATCTACAAACGAAAAACCCGGCCGAAGCCGGGTCGTCGCTCAAGCGAGTCGCTCAGCTTTGCTTGCGGCGGCGCAATGCGGCAACGCCGACAAGACCCAGACCCAGCAGCGCCAGCGAGCCAGGCTCGGGCACTTGAATGGCTTCGCTGGTGATCACCAAGTTGAAGTTGACATCGGTCGTCTCGAACTCTTGGGTGGTGAAGCCCATGCACCCGGCGCCGGCACCCGCCGCGGCGCAAACCGCGGGGTCGAGCGTCGCCAGTTCCGGAGCTGCAAAGAAGCTCACAAAGTACTGGAAGCCATCGTAGACGAACGACGCGTTCAGCGAGCCTGAGATCACGAAGATGTCGTCGCAGGGAACTGCGCTGACAGCCGCGCAGGTGCCTGCCACGTTCGGGGTTTCGGAGAAGTTGATGGTGTACGGCGCAAGGAACGACTCGAACGGCAGGCCGGAGCCGGTCGGACGCAGTTGCAGCTGGGCATCGATCTGCGTGCTGCGCAGCGAGACGCTGTTGCTGCCCAAGTTGCCGTTGTTGATATGCGTGTAGGTGTTGGCCATCATGGACGCGCCATCGGTGGTCAGCATGCCGCTGCTCGGCGTGTTGGAGATCTGCAGCGCGCTACGGTTGACACCTACTGTGCCACCCGTCGCGCCCCAGCTGATCTCCTGCGAAGTCGCCACGCCGTCGCTCGAGGCGCGGCCTGGCTGGAAGGTGGTTGCGCCGACGTTGAAGGCACTGTCAACTTGGAAGTCCCACTGCATCACCTGAGCTGCGGAAGCAGCGGATACAGCTACTAACGCCGCTGCCGCGACGGTGAGCTTTGCAAAAGAGAAAGGCATCGAGTGCTCCGATTAGTTTTTCGCCCCCAAATGGAGGCTTTGCGTCGCATGCAGGCTTGATGCCCAAATCAGAAACGCTAACGCAATCAAAGATCTTTGTTTCAGAAACGCAATTGAATCGGGCAATATGACAAGCGATTCGACATTGAAACAGAACAAATGTCCTACACAATGAAAGCATATTTGCCTACATAAGTACCTATTTTCTTGCGCATACGTGGGAAATGCGCGGTTTTCTCCTATAAGCGCAGTGCTAAGCGGCGGATGTCGCCCCGCTGATGTGACCGCGATCACAAGCAAATCAGTAACGGATAGTTACCATGGGTAGATGGAAACCGCGATCCCCTGGCAGGTTGCCGCCTTTTGGGCCCTGCTGACGACGCTGGGCGTTTGGGCCTGGGTGCCCGCCCACTGGCATGCTGCAGCCCGCACTACCCTGGCCGGCCGCGCGCTGTTCGTCGCCTTCGCTTTACTGACGGTGGCCGTCTACGCCAGCATGCTCACATGACCACCATCCCACCCCGCCTGCAGTTCTTAAACCGAAGCTTGCCTGTAGTCTGCCGCCTACAAACCGAAACACAGGTCCAACGTCCACGCAATTGCTATGTGTCAGGTGGTCGTGAACTACTACTCGCTTTGCCTGCGCAAGAATTTCTGGCTGCCTTTCTTGTGCAGTTTTTAAGCGCCGGGCACCGCAAAAAACCGCAGACTGGCAGTTCTGCAAAGGATAGATATGCTGGAACTGCTGAAGGGCGCGTCAGAAGCGGAGCGAGAGCGCCTCCTTGCGTTGGAGGCAACGAAGCTCGTCGATTCGCCTGCGACAGAAGACTTCGACCGGATCACGCGGCTTGCCGCCGCGCTGTTCAATGTTCCGACCGCTCTGATCTCGTTGGTCACGCACGATCGTCAGTGGTTCAAGTCCAGGGTTGGCATGGAAGCAGCGGAGACCGAGCGAGGGGCAGCGTTTTGCGATCACACGATCCGCTCGCCCGATGTGCTGGTCGTAGAGGACGCGGCCAAAGATCGACGCTTCAAGTTCAACCGCTTGGTCTGTAACCAGCCTGGGATCAGGTTCTACGCCGGCGCACCGCTCATTACGCTAAGCGGCCACGCGCTGGGCAGCCTGTGCATCATTGACACCAAGCCAAGGCAGCTTTCCGACGGAGAGGCCGCCCAGCTCAAGGACTTGGCTGCACTGGTCATGGCACAGATCGAGCGAACGGTGTCCGTCGGACGCGTGCATGAGGTCACACACATGCCAAACCGAGCGCAGTTGCGTTCTGATTTGCACGATCTGGCCCTGACCGCTGACTCTGGCGCACGGGTGTTAGCCCTGGTGGACATCATGAGCGGATCGCAGGTGCAAGCGGCGCTCTTGGCGCTCGGCTTGTCCGCTCTGGAGCGCTCTGTTCGCGTTATCGGCGGCCGGCTCGCAAGCTTGGTGGGCTCCGACACGACTGTCTACCACGTCAGCGAAACGCGCTTCGCCTTCATTCTGAATGCCGGCCAGCAGGACGAAGCATCGGTCAAGCTGGAGTCGCTCATGGCCCAAATGCACGAACCGTTCAAGTTCGCTGGCGTCGCATTCACGCTCGAGGCTCGGTGCGGCGCCCTGATGTTTGACCCGGCCGCAGACCGAGGTCACGATCTGCTTCGCATGGCCACGTCTGCGTTGGTGCAAGCGGCCACCGAAAGTGCCATGTTGCGCTGGTATGCATCCGAGATGGACACGCCACACCGCAGGGCGTATGCGCTGGTGCAGATGCTTCCTGAGAGCTTGGAGAGCGGCGAATTCCGGCTGGTCTATCAGCCCAAGCTGGATGTGACGAAGAATCGGGTTTCCGGCGTCGAGGCCCTGTTGCGTTGGTCGCATCCTGTAATGGGGTCAATCTCCCCTGCCGAATTCGTCCCGGCCATCGAGAAGACCGCCGCGATCCATCAATTGACGGAATGGGTATTGAACGCAGCCCTCGCGCAGAACGCCGACTGGCAACGCCAAGGTGTGTTCATCACAGTGGCCGTCAACGTTTCTGCCAAAAATCTGGAAGCTCCCGGATTTGCGGACAAGGTTCGTGAGGCCTGCGACCGGCACCACGTAGATCCACGCTGGCTCCACATCGAGTGCACCGAAAACTCCGTGTTGACCGGCTCCAGAACAACCGAAACCTTGCAGAGCATTGGGAAGCTTGGCGTGCAAATCTCACTAGACGATTTCGGGGTCGGCTATTCAAACATCGCGTGTTTAAACCGCCTGCCGGTGTCACTGCTAAAACTGGACCGCTCGCTAATCGCCCCGATTGCGACAGACTTTCGGGCGTGGACGCTCGCGCAGTCGCTTATTGATTTCGGGCATTGCCTGGGCTACCGGATGCTGGCCGAAGGAGTAGAAAACGCCGAAACATACAAGATGCTCGTCGAAGCCGGATGCGACGCGATCCAGGGGTACTTCGTGTCCAAGCCAATTGAGGCATCAGAATTGCTGCCATTTCTACGTACCCAGATGCCCGCTCGATTGTTGTTGAGTTGAGACGTCGCACACCGCGCGAGCGGTTATTGGCTAACGCGTTCCCCAGCCGGTCGCGCGGTTCCCGCCCCCCTGTTCGGACAGCTCGGATAGTGGTGAAGCAGGCCCGCACCCGGGCACTTCCGTTGACAGCTCCAGCAAAGTCGCAACGTGCGCGAACGCGTCGGCGCCTTCCGCGACTCCTTGACCCGCGCATCCGGCCAAGCAGGGCAGCGCTCGCAAGGCGCGAAGTTTGTCTGGCATGTTGATCGGCGCGTTTTCAAAGTTGCGCTGCAGTTCGGTGAAAGTTGGAGAAGTCCATCGTCCCAATGCAGGACGGCAGTCGTCAAGGGCGACCTGTTGCGCAAGATGATGCGGCTTTCTCCGACATGTCGTCACAGAAGTACCCAGCGTAATGGGCGATTTCTAGGGAGTTTTGATGCCTCTGCAGCTCTTGCGTGAACTGGCTGTTGATTTCCACGCAGAACTGACCCACCGCCACGGGTAATTTCCGTCCAAATCTGACCCACGTAAGAACCCTAACCTGCTGCTTTTAGTGGCAGGAG
>NZ_LMMT01000037.1 GCF_001422365.1 Pseudorhodoferax sp. Leaf265
TGAGATAGCCCCCTGATTCCCCGGCCCCGTCCTGTCGCTTATCTTTGGAGATAGGAACAGGACAGTGCATATGACTAGGCATACGGAGTCAGTAGAGGTAGTCGTCAAAGACCAGCGCCGCAGGCGCTGGTCCCTGGCCGAGAAGGCGGCCCTGGTGCGCCGCACCTACGAGCCAGGCATGAGCGTGTCGCTGGTGGCTCGCCAGGAGGGTGTCTCGGCTGGGCTGCTGTTCCAGTGGCGCAAGCTCGAGCGCCAGGGCGCGTTGACCGCGGTGTCGGCTGGCGAAGCGGTGGTGCCGGCATCCGAGCTGGCGGCCGCTCGCGCGGAGATCGCCAAGCTGCAGCGTGTGCTCGGCAAGAAGACCCTGGAGAACGAAATCCTCAAGGAAGCAGTGGAGTACGCCGCAGAAAAAAAGTGGATTGCGCGCTCGCCCTTGTTGCCCGGGGACGACCAGTGAAAACGGTCTGCCGGACGATGGGGTTGGCGCGCTCACATGTGCGCGACCTGCTCGGGCGCGAGTCGCAGCCACCGCACGCCCATTGACGATGCCGGGCTGCTTGCTGAACTACGCCAGCAGATTGCGCAGCTGCCCAGCTATGGCTACCGACGCGCCTGTGCCTTGGTCAACCGCCAGCGCGCTGCTCAGGGTGCGCCGAAGGTCAATGCCAAACGCGTTTATCGCGTGATGGCGGCAGCCGACCTGCTGCTGCCCAAAGCACCACGCCGGCGCCAGTCCGCACGCACCCATGAAGGCCGTGTGGCGGTCTCGCGCAGCGACCTGCGTTGGTGCTCCGATGGCCTGGAAATCAAGTGCGACTCGGGCCAGACCGTGACGGCCACGTTCACGAAGGATTGCTGTGACCGCGAGGTGATGGCCTGGCGGGCCTGGGAGGGCAAGGGGCTGCCAGGCGAGCCGGTACGCGAGATGCTCATCGAAGCCGTCGAGCGTCGCTTCGGCACGGTGGAGGCGGTGCCGGCAGGCCAGGAGTTGGAGTTCCTGAGCGACAACGGCGGCGCCTACATCGCAGCCGACACCAGGGCGCTGGCGCGTGCACTGGGCCTCAAGCCCATCAACACGCCCGTCTGTAGCCCGCAGAGCAACGGCATGGCAGAGAGCTTTGTGAACACCTTCAAGCGCGACTACGTGGCCCGCATGGACCTGCGTGACGCGCGCACGGTGCTGGCCCAGCTGCCGGCGGCCTTCGAGCACTTCAACGAGGTGCATCCGCACTCGTCGCTGAAAATGCGTTCGCCTCGGGAGTTCAGGCGGCAGCAGGCCACCGCAGCCGACCAGGCGCTTTATTGCGAATAGGGCGGGACCGGGAATACGGGGGCAACATCACGCGTTCGCCTCGGGAGTTCAGGCGGCAGCAGGCCACCGCAGCCGACCAGGCGCTTTATTGCGAATAGGGCGGGACCGGGAATACGGGGGCAACATCAGACCAGCAAGGCGCCATTCGGCTGGCGCGGAGGGACACCACATGTCCTTGCATCTAGTTGGTATGCACGCCGACCTGGTGCGTGTACCGGCCTGCGTGAATCTGAACGCTATCCGAAGGGTAGGCTCTGGCTACACTCGGTTACTTTTGATGATCGGAGATTGCCGTGGCCAAGAAGCGTGTCTTTATTAGCTTTGACTTCGATAACGATGCTCGCATGAAAGACCTGCTTGTGGGGCAGGCGAAGCACGAGGGCTCGCCCTTTGATTTTGCTGACTGGCCCTCTAAAGAACACCTGACGGGCGATTGGCGTGCGAAGATCAAGGCCAAAATGGCATACGTTGACGTTGTATGCGTTCTATGCGGAAAGAACATGGCCACAGCGACTGGGGTTTCGCACGAGATCAACATTGCACGTGAGACGGGAACGCCATACTTCCTTCTCGCAGCCTATTCAGATAGTTACTCGCGGCCAACAGCTGCGGTGGCTGGGGACAAGGTTTATAACTGGACTTGGCCGAATCTGAAGAATCTTGTTGGAGGAGCTCGCTGAATGGCGGATCCAAATGTAGATCGTGCAGGCTTGTTTAATGAAATCGCGGACGGGGTAGAGTATCCGCATAACGAAAAGTGGTACAGCCATCTTCTAGACCAGTATAAGCTTTATGTTGAGATGGCGGACAGAATAAGCCAGCGGAGAGCGACTGCAAACACTTACTTCCTGAGTCTTAATTCTGCAATCCTTGCATTTGTGGGTTATCTCTCCGTTAAAGACACTGGAGAGCACAATTGGATGCTTGCATTAGGTGGTATGGCGCTCACGGTGCTTTGGCATGCGTTGATCGTGTCTTATAGCAATCTCAATACGGCAAAATTTAAAGTAATCCATAAGATTGAGAAGCGACTTCCCATTAGTCCATACGAGGCGGAATGGTTGGCAATGGGAGAGGGGAAAGATCCGGAGTTGTATCGACCCATCAGTCGCATTGAGAAAGGCGTGCCGCTCGTATTCCTCGCACTACATGCTTTGGTCTTCATCCGCTCGTTCCCGTGGTGTGCGCTCTTGTACCTACGCGGGCCTCCGTGGGACGCCTGCGTGTCTTAGGAGCCGGGATGGGGGCCGCTTGCGGTATCATTGACGGTTCCCGTGTGTCACTTTGGTGATTCACAGAACGTTGATACAGCGTTGATTTCCCTAGGGAAACTGGCGCGAGAGCGCGGGTTCGAGTCCCCCCCCCGCGCACCACACCCTATTTCTTTTATCCGAGACCACCATGGCCGTTACCGTTGAAAACCTCGAGAAGCTGGAGCGCAAGATCACCCTGTCGCTGCCGGTGGAAGCGATCCAGAACGAGGTCAACAACCGCCTCAAGAAGCTGGCACGCACCGTGAAGATGGATGGCTTCCGTCCGGGCAAGGTGCCGATGAACGTCGTGGCGCAGCGCTATGGCTACTCGGTGCACTACGAAGTCATGAACGACAAGGTGGGCGAGGCCTTCTCGGCCGCGGCCAACGAAGCCCAGCTGCGCGTGGCCGGTCAGCCGCGCATCAGCGAGAAGGAAGGCGCACCCGAAGGCCAATTGGCGTTCGACGCGGTGTTCGAGGTGTTCCCCGAGGTGGTCATCAACGACCTGGGCACGGCCGAGATCGAGCGCCTGTCGGCCGAAGTGACGGACGAAGCCATCGACAAGACGCTGGACATCCTGCGCAAGCAGCGCCGCAGCTTCGCCCAGCGCGCCCAGGACGCCGCCGCTGCCGACGGCGACCGCGTGACGGTCGACTTCGAAGGCAAGATCGACGGCGAGCCCTTCCAGGGCGGCAAGGCCGAGGACTTCCAGTACGTGGTCGGCGAAGGCCAGATGCTCAAGGAATTCGAAGACGCCGTGCGCGGCATGAAGTCCGGCGAGAGCCGCACCTTCCCGCTGGCCTTCCCGGCCGACTACCACGGCAAGGACGTGGCCGGCAAGCAGGCCGACTTCCTGGTCACGGTCAAGAAGATCGAGTCCAGCCACATGCCCGAGATCGACGACACCCTGGCCAAGTCGCTGGGCATTGCCGACGGCACGGTGGCCGGCCTGCGCGCCGACATCCGCAAGAACCTGGAGCGCGAAGTCAAGTTCCGCCTGCTGGCCCGCAACAAGCAGGCCGTCATGGACGCGCTGCTGACCAAGGCCGAGCTGGACCTGCCCAACGCCAGCGTGCAGGCCGAAATCGGCCGCATGATCGAGAGCACCCGCGCCGATCTCAAGCAGCGCGGCCTGAAGGACGCCGACAGCGCGCCGATCCCCGAAGAGATCGTGCGTCCCCAGGCCGAGCGCCGCGTGCGCCTGGGCCTGGTGGTGGCCGAGCTCGTGAAGAAGAATGCGCTGCTGGCCAAGCCCGAGCAGATCAAGGCCCACATCGACGAGTTGGCCGCCAGCTACGAGAAGCCGGAAGACGTGGTGCGCTGGTACTACGGCGACCGCCAACGCCTGGCCGATGTGGAAGCCGCCGTGATCGAGAACAACGTGACCGACTACGTGCTGGCCCAGGCCAAGGTCACCGACAAGGCGATCGGCTTCGACGAGCTGATGGCGCAGCAGGGCTGATGCCCGGGCGGGCCTTGCGTTGCAACGCAAGGCCCCCATCTGACGCTTGCCAACCCAATTTCCGGAGAAAACATGGCCATCCACAACAGTTCGCTCGAGACCCAGAACCTGGGCATGGTTCCGATGGTGATCGAGCAGTCGGGCCGCGGCGAGCGCTCCTACGACATCTACTCGCGCCTGCTGAAGGAGCGCGTGATCTTCCTGGTGGGCGAGGTCAACGACCAGACCGCCAACCTGGTGGTGGCGCAGCTGCTGTTCCTGGAGAGCGAGAACCCCGACAAGGACATCTCGTTCTACATCAACTCGCCCGGCGGCAGCGTGACGGCCGGCATGGCCATCTACGACACCATGCAGTTCATCAAGCCAGACGTGTCCACGCTGTGCGTGGGCTTCGCGGCGAGCATGGGCGCCTTCCTGCTGGCGGCCGGCGCGAAGGGCAAGCGCTTCTCGCTGCCCAACTCAAAGATCATGATCCACCAGGTGCTGGGCGGCGCACGTGGCCAGGCGACGGACATCGAGATCCATGCGCGCGACATCCTGCGCACCAAGGACCAGATGAACAAGATCCTGGCCGAGCGCACCGGCCAGCCGCTGGAGAAGATCAAGAACGACACCGAGCGCGACTACTTCCTGGAAGCCAACGAAGCCAAGGAATACGGCATCGTGGACCAGGTGATCTCGCGCCGCCCCTGATCCGACCACGCGGCAGCCGCGTGGACTGCGCGGAAAACGGCGCCTTTTTGCTGAAAGGCGCCGTTTTTCGTTTGGTTATCATTGCCCAACGTCTTTTTAAAGGCATTCCTCCATGGCCGAGAAAAAAGGCTCCTCCAGCGAAAAGACCCTGTACTGCTCGTTCTGCGGGAAGAGCCAGCACGAGGTGAAGAAACTCATCGCAGGACCGTCCGTGTTCATCTGCGACGAGTGCATCGACCTGTGCAACGAGATCATCCGCGACGAGGTGCCCGCCGCCGGCGAGGCGCGCGAGGGTCGCGGCGACCTGCCGACGCCGCTGGAGATCAAGAACAACCTGGACAACTACGTGGTTGGCCAGGAGGTCGCCAAGCGCACGCTGTCGGTGGCGGTCTACAACCACTACAAGCGCCTGCGCTACAAGGACAAGGCCAAGAAGGACGAGGTCGAGCTCGCCAAGAGCAACATCCTCCTGATCGGTCCCACGGGCTCGGGCAAGACGCTCTTGGCGCAGACGCTCGCGCGCATGCTGGACGTGCCCTTCGTGATGGCGGACGCCACCACGCTGACCGAGGCCGGCTACGTCGGCGAAGACGTCGAGAACATCGTCGCCAAGCTGCTGCAGAGCTGCAACTACGACGTGGAGCGGGCCCAGCGCGGCATCGTCTACATTGACGAGATCGACAAGATCTCGCGCAAGTCGGACAACCCCTCGATCACGCGCGACGTGTCGGGGGAGGGCGTGCAGCAGGCGCTGCTCAAGCTCATCGAAGGCACGATGGCCAGCGTGCCGCCGCAGGGCGGGCGCAAGCACCCGAACCAGGACTTCCTGCAGATCGACACGACCAACATCCTGTTCATCTGCGGCGGCGCGTTCGCGGGACTGGAGAAGGTCATTGGCAGCCGGCAGGAATCGTCGGGCATCGGCTTCGGCGCCGCCGTCAAGAGCAAGGCCGAGCGCGCGCTGACCGAGGTGTTCCGCGAGGTCGAGCCCGAAGACCTGATCAAGTTCGGCCTGATTCCTGAACTGGTCGGCCGCATGCCGGTTGTTGCCACACTGGCTGAATTGAGCGAAGACGCGCTGGTGCAGATCCTGACCGAGCCCAAGAACGCGCTCGTCAAGCAGTACGCCAAGCTGCTGGCCATGGAGGACGTGGATCTGGAGATCCGCCCCGCGGCGCTCAAGGCCATCGCCCGCAAGGCACTGGCGCGCAAGACCGGCGCGCGCGGCCTGCGCTCCATCCTGGAGCTGTCGCTGATCGACACCATGTTCGAGCTGCCGAACACCGTGAATGTCGACAAGGTGGTCGTCGACGAGTCCACCATCGAAGAAAACAAGGCGCCGCTGCTGGTGTACCGCGAAGCGGCCAAGAAGGCCTGACCGTGCTGCCGGTGTCCGCAAGGGCGGTGCCGGCATTCTTCAACCTCAGCCCTGTCGCTTGCGGCACGGGTTGAAAATGTGACACACGCGACCATATTCGCTGGGTCACACAAAGGATTCTGATGTCCGGTCAAACCCCCCTGCCAGCCAAGCCGCTGGACCTGCCGCTGCTGCCGTTGCGCGATGTGGTGGTGTTCCCCCACATGGTGATCCCGCTGTTCGTGGGCCGTCCCAAGAGCATCAAGGCGCTCGAAGCCGCGATGGAGGCCGAGCGCCGCATCATGCTGGTGGCGCAGAAGGCGGCCGCCAAGGACGAGCCCGCGGTCACCGACATGTTCGATGTCGGCTGCGTCTCCACCATCCTGCAGATGCTGAAGCTGCCCGACGGCACCGTGAAGGTGCTCGTGGAGGGCCAGCAGCGCGCGGGCGTCGATGCCATCCAGGACGGCGAGTCGCATTTCACCGCCACCGTCACGCCGATCGAGCCGGTCGATGCGGGCCAGAAGAACACCGAGGTCGAGGCGCTGCGCCGTGCCGTGATGCAGCAGTTCGACCAGTACGTCAAGCTCAACAAGAAGATCCCGCCGGAGATCCTGACCTCGATCTCCAGCATCGACGATGCCGGCCGCCTGGCCGACACCATCGCCGCACATCTGCCGCTCAAGCTGGACAACAAGCAGGTCGTGCTCGACCTGTCGGACGTGCGCGAGCGCCTGGAGAACCTGTACGGCCAGCTCGAGCGCGAAGTCGACATCCTCAACGTCGACAAGAAGATCCGTGGCCGCGTGAAGCGGCAGATGGAAAAGAACCAGCGCGACTTCTACCTGAACGAGCAGGTCAAGGCGATCCAGAAGGAACTGGGCGAGGGCGAAGAGGGCGCCGACATCGAGGAGATCGAGAAGAAGATCCGCCTCGCCAAGATGCCCAAGGAGGCCTTGAAGAAGGCCGAGGCCGAGCTCAAGAAGCTCAAGCTCATGTCGCCCATGTCGGCCGAGGCCACCGTGGTGCGCAACTACATCGACGTGCTGACCAACCTGCCCTGGAGCAAGCGCACGAAGATCAAGCACGACCTGGCCAATGCCGAGGAAGTGCTCAACGAAGACCACTACGGCCTGGACAAGGTCAAGGACCGCATCCTCGAATACCTTGCGGTGCAGCAGCGCGTGGACAAGGTCAAGGCGCCGATCCTGTGCCTGGTCGGCCCCCCGGGCGTGGGCAAGACCTCGCTCGGCCAGTCGGTCGCCAAGGCCACGGGCCGCAAGTACGTGCGCATGGCGCTGGGCGGCATGCGCGACGAGGCCGAGATCCGCGGCCACCGCCGCACCTACATCGGCGCGCTGCCGGGCAAGGTGCTGCAAAGCCTGTCCAAGGTCGGCACGCGCAACCCGCTGTTCCTGCTCGACGAGATCGACAAGCTGGGTACGGACTTCCGCGGCGACCCGTCGAGCGCGCTGCTCGAAGTGCTGGACCCGGAGCAGAACCACACCTTCGGCGACCACTACGTCGAGGTCGATTTCGATTTGTCCGACGTGATGTTCGTCGCCACCTCGAATTCGATGAACATTCCGCCGGCTTTGCTGGACCGCATGGAAGTCATCCGCCTGTCGGGCTACACCGAGGACGAGAAGGTCAACATCGCGCTGAAGTACCTGCTGCCCAAGCAGCTCAAGAACAACGGCGTGAAGGACGAGGAACTGCTGGTCGCCGAAGACGCCGTGCGCGACGTGGTGCGCTACTACACGCGTGAAGCCGGCGTGCGTTCGCTCGAGCGCGAGCTCTCCAAGATCTGCCGCAAGGTGGTCAAGGGCCTGCAGCTCAAGAAGCTGACGCCGCAGGTGGTCGTCAATGCCGACAACCTCAACGAGTTCCTGGGCGTGCGCAAGTACACCTATGGCCGTGCCGAGAACCAGAACCAGGTGGGCCAGGTGGTCGGCCTGGCCTGGACCGAGGTCGGCGGCGACCTGCTGACGATCGAGGCCGCGACCATGCCCGGCAAGGGTGTGATCACACGCACCGGTTCGCTGGGCGATGTCATGAAGGAATCGGTCGAAGCTGCCCGCACGGTGGTGCGCAGCCGTTCGCGCCGCCTGGGCATCAAGGACGAAGCCTTCGAGAAGCGCGACATCCACATCCACGTGCCCGACGGCGCCACGCCCAAGGACGGCCCGAGCGCCGGCGCTGCGATGACCACGGCCTTCGTGTCCGCGCTGACCGGCATCCCCGTGCGCAGCGATGTCGCCATGACCGGCGAGATCACGCTGCGCGGCGAGGTGACGGCCATCGGTGGCCTGAAGGAAAAGCTGCTGGCCGCGCTGCGCGGTGGCATCAAGACCGTGCTGATCCCGGAAGAGAACGCCAAGGACCTGCAGGAGATCCCGGAGAACGTGAAGAACGGCCTGGAGATCGTGCCGGTCAAGTGGATCGACCAGGTGCTGGAAGTGGCGCTGGAGCGCGTGCCCTCGGCGCTGGCCGACGAGGAGCCGGCCGCGGCTGCGCTGGACGTGCCCGCCCCGGCCGAGGCAGACGCCACGCGCGGTGCCTCGACCAAGCACTGAGAGCGAAAATTTCGGAAGGACTTGCCGAAAGGTCGTTATTTAGCCTATAATCTGAGGCTTCGCGGGAATAGCTCAGTTGGTAGAGCGCAACCTTGCCAAGGTTGAGGTCGAGAGTTCGAGACTCTTTTCCCGCTCCAAACATGTACGAAAGTACAAGGCTGCAGAGAAGGCATCGCTCTGTGGCTGCGAAGAACGATGCGGGAATAGCTCAGTTGGTAGAGCGCAACCTTGCCAAGGTTGAGGTCGAGAGTTCGAGACTCTTTTCCCGCTCCAGATGAAGGCCGCAGAGAGGGCATCGCTCTGCGGCTGTGAAGAACGATGCGGGAATAGCTCAGTTGGTAGAGCGCAACCTTGCCAAGGTTGAGGTCGAGAGTTCGAGACTCTTTTCCCGCTCCAGATCAAAAGGCCTTGCGATTCGTCGCAAGGCCTTTTTTCTTTGGCGGCTTCAGCCGCCCCGGGCCGCGCGTGCCACGCTCACCGGCACCGCGATCGGCAGATCCAGCAGCATCTGCGCCATGCCCTTGCCCAGCGGGTCCATGCGCATGGACGAGGGGCCACCGCCGTCCAGCGCCTCGTGCAGCAGCAGGTTCATGGCCGCGATGCCGGGCAGGTAGAAGCGTTCGACGCGGCCGTGTACCAGGTGCGCGAAGTAGGCCGCCACCACCTGCGGCGTGAGCCGGTTCCACAGCAGCGGCAGCCATTCGGGCCGGCGCGCTACGATGCCGATGTTGGAGATGTCGCCCTTGTCGCCGCTGCGGGCCCAGGCCAGGTCGATCAGCCGGACTTCCGCGGCGGGCTCATCGGGTTCGTGCCATGCCGGCGGTTGCGGCGCCGCTGTCGTGTCGTCGCTCGGCGCGCCTGCGGCCACGTCCACGGCCTGACGCTGGCCGTCCAGCGACATGCTGACCGGCACGGCGTCCTTGCGCAGCAGGAAAGCGAAGGGCTTGACCAGCGGCGACACGGCCGGGCGGCCGCCGCCCGGACTGGTCGTGCCCGGCGCCCAGGAGGTGCCCGACGGTGCGATCTCGCGCGCGAACATGGCCAGCGCGTTCTTGTCCGGATGGTTGGCGACCACGCGCAGCATCACCTCACGGGCCGCGCCTGTGCGCGCATGCGGCCCGTACAGCGTCTCGGCGCCCAGCACCTCGAGGTAGGTCGAGGTGTACGGCGGCAGACCTTGGGCCTGCAGGATCTCGCTCGTGCGCTCGAGGATCGCCTCGCCCGTGCGGCGTGCCTTTTTCGCTGCATCGATGCCGACGAACACCATGCTGCCGGCGCAGCGAAAGCCCTCCAGCTGCGTGGCCGAGACCTTGTAGTGCGGCGTCGGCGCGCTGCCGCGGGCCGGGCCCACGCGCACGCGTTCCGCATCCAGCTGCGTGATCTCGACGCAACGGAAATCGCAGCGCACATCGGGCAGCAGGTAGTCGCCCGGATCGCCGATCTCGTAGAGCAGCTGCTCGGCCACGTTGGCACGCAGCATCCGTCCGCCCGTGCCCTCCGGCTTCGTCACGACGAAGCTGCCGTCGGCGCTGCACTCCACGACCGGGTAGCCCATGTGGGCCCAGTCCGGTACGTCTTCCCAGTCGGTGTGCAGGCCGCCCGTGGCCTGGCAGCCGCATTCGATGATGTGGCCGGCCAGGCTGCCCGAGGCCAGCCGGTCGTGGTCGTCGGCCGCCCAGCCGAAGGCGTGCATGAGCGCACCCAGCGTCACGGCGCTGTCCACGCAGCGGCCCGTGATGACGATGTCGGCCCCGGCCGCGAGGGCGGCCGCGATCGGCGTGGCGCCCAGGTAGGCGTTGGCACTCAGCACCTTCTCGGGCAGCGGTTCACCGGTGAACATGTCGCGCGCGCCGGCCGCGCGCAGCGCCGGCATCTGCGCGCTCACGTCGTCGCCCTCGACCACCGCGATGCGCAGCGCGATGCCCTGCGAATCGGCCAGCGCTTGCAGCGCCGCAGCGCAGCCCTGCGGGTTGATGCCGCCGGCGTTGCTGACCACGCGGATTCCCTGGCGCTTGACCTCGGCCAGCACGGACTTCATCGCGATGTCGACGAAGTCCGTCGCATAGCCCAGCTCCGGCTTCCTGGCCCGCGCGGCGGCCAGGATGGCCATGGTGGTCTCCGCCAGGTAGTCGAACACCAGGTAGTCGAGCCGGCCGCCGCGCACCAGCTGCGGCGCCGCCACCATGCTGTCGCCCCAGAAGCCCGAGGCCCCGCCGATGCGGACGGTCCTGGCGGCGGCAGATGTGCTCATGCGGTGTCTCCTGTCGATGGCAGACAAGCAGCTTAGCCCCTGGCCTCTGCCGCCGCTTGTGTCGAGGCGCTGGCGAAGAAGATTGCAATTTGTTCATTTCGCATCACATAATTCGGCGAGATATCGTTCATTTTTCAGACAAGTAACCATGCCGATCGCCCCCGGTCCCCCGGTGGCGTCCTGTAGACCTTCGCCACGGCGTACAGCCCGTCTTCAACCATGTTCCTCAACCGCTTGCGCGTCGCCCACAAGCTCTGGTCCTCCATGCTGCTGCTGTTGCTCGCCGTCGTCGCGCTCGGCGGCTTGACGCTGTACAACGCCGGCCAGGCGTACCGGCAATCCCTGCTGGCCATGACGGCGGCGAATGCCCTGATCGAGCAGTCCATGCTCTGGAAGGGCCTGACCGAAGCAGCGGTCATCCGCAGCATGGCTTCGGCCATCAGCGCCGACCCTGCGGTGGGCGAGCTCTTCAAGGCCAACGTGGCGGGCGACGCCGACCGCATCGCCAAGCTGCGCGAGAGCATCACCCAGCAGGCCGCTGCGCCCGCGGACCAGGCCCAGCTCAAGGACATCGTCGCCAAGGGCGGCGCGCTGCTGGCGGCCAGCCGGAAGGCCCGCGAACTCGGTGCCGCCGGCGATCGGGCCGCGGCGATCGCACTGGTCCAGGGCGAGTACAGCGCCGCCGCCCGTGCCTACCTGGAGTCGATCGACGTGTTCGTCGAGCTGCAGCGCCGCAAGGGCGTCGACGCGGCTGCCGCGGCCGACGGCGCGCGCGAGGCCAGCGCGTCGTGGGGCGCGGCGGGCGCGGTCGTCGTGGTGTTGCTGGGCATGCTGGTCGCATGGTGGCTGGTGCGTTCGATCCGCCTGCCGCTGCAGGAGTCCATCCGCGTGGCCACGGCCATCGCCGAGGGCGACCTGACGCAGCGCATCGATGCGCGCCGCCTCGACGAATTCGGTGAGCTGATGCGCGCGCTGCAGCACATGAACAGCTCGCTGGCGAACATCGTGGGCAATGTGCGTTCGTCCACCGACAGCATCGCCACCGCCTCCAGCGAGATCGCGCAGGGCAATGCCGACTTGTCCAACCGCACCGAGCAGACGGCCAGCAGCCTGCAGAGCACCGCCGCGTCGATGGAACAGCTGACCGCCACGGTGCAGCAGACCGCGGGCTCGGCCGGTACCGCCAGCCAGCTGGTGGCCTCGGCCACCGAGGTGGCCTCGCGGGGTGGCCAGGTCGTCTCGCAGGTGGTCAGCACCATGAGCGACATCAACACCAGCAGCAAGAAGATCAGCGACATCATCGGCGTGATCGACGGCATCGCGTTCCAGACCAACATCCTGGCGCTCAACGCGGCGGTGGAGGCCGCGCGCGCGGGCGAGCAGGGGCGCGGCTTCGCCGTCGTCGCCAGCGAGGTGCGCAGCCTGGCCGGCCGGTCGGCCGAGGCGGCCAAGGAGATCAAGGGCCTGATCGGCGCCTCGGTGCAGAAGGTCGAGAGCGGCACCCAACTGGTGGCCGACGCGGGCCGCACGATGGAGGAGATCGTGCATTCGGTGCAGCGCGTCAACGACATCATCGGTGAGATCCGCAGCGCCACATCGGAGCAGAGCCAGGGCATCTCCGGCGTCAACCGGTCGGTCGCGGAGCTGGACCAGATGACGCAGCAGAACTCCGCCCTGGTCGAGCAGAGCTCGGCGGCCGCGCAAAGCCTGCGTGAGCAGGCACAAGGCCTGGCCGGGCTGGTGTCGGTGTTCCGGGTGGGTGGCGTGCAGGGCGCACGGCCGGCCTTGCGGGGCTGAGCGGCGCTGCAAGGGGCGGGGCTCCAGCCAGTTCGCGCAAGACCGGGGCGTGCGCTGGCCGCTAGCCTTGGCGGCTACCTGGAGCCCCCATGGACTTTCTCGACGCCCCCGCGCTGCCCTTTTACTTCACGCCCGAGCACGAACAGTTCCGGGCCGCGCTGCGCGGCTTCATCGCGCGCGAGATCACGCCGCATGTGAGCGCCTGGGACGAGGCCGAGACCTTCCCGCGCGAACTCTATGCGCGCGTGGCCGAACTCGGCGTGCAGGGCCTGGGCTATCCTGAGGAGTACGGCGGCACGCCGGCCGACATCTTCTACCAGCTCATCGTGGCCGAGGAGTTCGCGCGCTGCGGCTGTGGCGGCGTGCAGGCCTCGCTGAACTCGCACAGCATCGCGCTGCCGCCCATTCTCAAGGCCGGCAGTGCCGCCATCCAGCGCCGCGTGATCCCGCCCGTGCTGCGCGGCGAGAAGATCGCGGCCCTGGCCGTGACCGAGCCCAGCGGCGGCTCCGATGTGGCCCACCTGCGCACCACGGCCATCCACGATGGCGGGCACTATGTGGTCAACGGCGAGAAGACCTTCATCACCTCGGGCATGCGGGCCGACTTCATCACCACGGCCGTGCGCACCGATCCCGCGGTCAGGGGTGCGGGCGGCATCTCGGTGCTCGTGATCGATGGCGACACGCCCGGCCTCACGCGCACGCCGCTGCGCAAGATGGGCTGGTGGAGCTCGGACACCGCCCACCTGCGCTTCGACAACTGCCGCGTGCCGCTGGCCAACCTCGTGGGCGAGGAGCACCAGGGCTTCAAGGTGATCATGAACAACTTCAACAGCGAGCGCCTGTTCATGGCCGCGCTGGCCTGCGGCTTCGCCGAGGTCTGCCTGCGCGAGGCCGTGGACTGGGCGCGCCAGCGCCAGATCGCAGGCAGCCCGCTGGCCGAGCGCCAGGTGGTGCGCCACAAGCTGATGGACATGACCCAGCGCATCGACGCCGCGCGCACGCTGGTCTACGAACTGGCCTGGCGCATCGAGCACCGGCATGCGCGCCCTGCCCAGCTCGTCGCCCGCGTGTGCCTGGCCAAGGTGCAGGCCACGCAGGCCATGCAGTTCTGCGCCGACCAGGCGGTGCAGCTGCTGGGCGGCATGGGCTTCATGCGCGGCACGGCCAGCGAGCGCATCTACCGCGAGGTCAAGGTCATGATGATCGGTGGCGGGTCCGAGGAGGTCATGAAGGACCTGGCGGCACGGCAGCTGGGCTTGTAGCCAGTTGGCACAAGACCCCCGGCGGGGCGCTGCCTAAGCTGCCGGCACCACCCTGGCCCAGAGCACCATGAGCACCATCGAGTCCATCATCTCCCCCGGCAGCGACGCCTTCGAAGCCAACCGCACCGGCATGCTGGCCTTGCTCGAACGCGTGCACGGCTACACCCAGCGCAGCGTTGCCACCTCGGGCAGGTCGCGCGAGCGCTTCGCGCAACGCGGCCAGCTGCTGCCGCGCGAGCGGCTCGCGTTGCTGCTGGACCCGGGCACGCCGTTCCTGGAGATCGGCGCGCTGGCCGGGCTGGGCCTGGACAACCCCGACCTCGACAAAAGCGTGCCGGGCGGTGGCGTGATCGGCGGCATCGGCTGGGTGTCGGGCGTGCGCGTGATGGTCAATGCCTCCGACTCTGGCATCGACGCGGGCGCGCTGCAGCCCATGGGCATTCCCAAGCAGCTGCGCCTGCAGGAACTGGCCCTGGAGAACAAACTGCCCTACGTGCAACTGGTCGAGAGCGCGGGTGCCAACCTCATGACCTACCAGGTCGAGGAGTTCGTGACGGGCGGCAACCTGTTCCGCAACCTCGCGCGCCTCTCGGCCGCGGGCCTGCCCGTGGTCACCGTCACGCACGGCTCGTCCACGGCCGGCGGCGCCTACCAGACCGGTCTGTCGGACTACATCGTCATGGTGCGCGGCCGCTCGCGTGCCTTCCTGGCCGGCCCCCCGCTGCTCAAGGCCGCCACGGGCGAGATCGCGACCGAGGAGGAACTCGGCGGCGCCGAGATGCACACCAGCATCTCGGGCCTGGGCGACTACCTGGCCGAGGACGACCGCGACGCGATCCGCATCGCGCGCGAGATCCTGGACGGCATCGACTGGCAGCGCGGCATGCCGGCAGAGCCCCCACGCAGCTTCAAGCCGCCGCGCTACGACGCCGAGGAACTGCTGGGCATCATGCCCATGGACCACAAGCGGCCGGTGGACATGAAGCAGGTCATCGCGCGCATCGCCGACGACTCCGAGTTCCTGGAGTTCGGCGCGAACTACGGCAGCGCCACGGTGGTCGGCCACATCAAGATCGAAGGGCTGCCGCTGGGCATCGTGACCAACAACGGCCCGATCGACCCGGCCGGCGCGAGCAAGGCCACGCACTTCATCCAGGCCTGCTGCCAGAGCCGCACGCCCATCCTGTACCTCAACAACACGACGGGCTTCATGGTCGGCAAGTCCTACGAGGAGGCCGGCATCATCAAGCACGGCTCCAAGATGATCCAGGCCGTGACCTGCGCCACGGTGCCGCAGATCACGATCTACTGCGGTGCCTCCTTCGGCGCCGGCAACTACGGCATGTGCGGGCGCGGCTTCCACCCGCGCTTCTGCTTCTCCTGGCCCAACGCCAAGACCGCCGTGATGGGCGGCGAGCAGGCCGCGCAGACCATGGTCAACGTGACCGAGGCGGCGATGCGGCGCAAGGGCGGCGAAGTCGACCGCGACAAGCTGGCGGAGATGGAGCGCCGCATCATCGAGCGCTTCGACAGCCAGATGAGCGTGTTCACGACCAGTGCCCGCATGCTGGACGATGCCGTGATCGACCCGCGCGACACGCGCGAGGTGCTGGCCCGCGTGCTGTCGATCTGCCGCGAATCGGAGCTGCGCCAGCCGCAGCCCATGCAGTTCTCCGTCGCCCGCCCTTGAGGAATACCCCCATGCAACTGACGCCCGAACACGAGAGCGTGCGCGACACGCTGACCCGCTTCATCGACAAGGAGGTCAATCCCCATGTCGACGAATGGGAGCGCGCGCAGATCTTCCCGGCCCACCAGGTCTTTCGCCGGCTCGGCGAGCTGGGCATGCTGGGCCTGACCAAGCCCGCGGAGAACGGCGGCGCGGGGCTGGACTACTCGTACGGCGCCGTGATGGCCGAGGCCCTGGCCCACATGCACTGCGGCGGCATCCCCATGGCCATCGGCGTGCAGACCGACATGGCCACGCCGGCGCTGGCCCACCGCGGCAGCCAGGAGCTGCGCGAGGAGTTCCTGGCGCCCGCCATCGCGGGCGAGTACGTGGCCTGCCTGGGCGTCTCCGAGGTCGGCAGCGGCTCCGACGTGGCTTCCGTGAAGACCACGGCGCGCAGGGAGGGTGGCGACTACGTCATCGACGGCGGCAAGATGTGGACCACCAACGGCACGCAGGCCGACTTCTGCGTGGTGCTGGCCAACACCTCGGAAGGTTCCTCGCACAAGAACAAGTCGCTGATCGTCGTGCCCATGAAGACGCCCGGCGTCAGCGTGGCGCGCAAGCTCGTCAAGATGGGCATGCACGCGTCCGACACGGCGCAGCTGCACTTCGACAGCGTGCGCGTGCCGCAGCGCTACCGGATCGGCGAGGAGGGCATGGGCTTCATCTACCAGATGGAGCAGTTCCAGATCGAGCGGCTATGGGGCGCGCTGAATGCGGGGGCGATGGCGCAGCGCGCCATCGACACCACCGTCGCCTACACGCGCGAACGCCGCGCCTTCGGCCGTTCCATCCTCGACAACCAGTGGGTGCACTTCAAGCTGGCCGAACTGCAGACCGAGGTGGCGGCCCTGCGTGCGCTGAGCTGGCAGGGCGTGCAGGAGGTCGTGGCCGGCCAGGACGCCACGCGCACCGCCACCATGGCCAAGCTCAAGGCCGGCCGCGTGGTCCGCGCCGTGGCCGACGGCTGCCTGCAGTTCTGGGGCGGCATGGGCTACATGGACGAGACGCCGATCTCGCGCATCTTCCGCGACGGCCGCCTGACCTCCATCGGAGGCGGCGCTGACGAGGTCATGTTGCAGATCCTCTCCAAGTTCATGGGCACCTTCCCCTCGGGCCATTGAGATGTGCGCAGCTTCCACCCCCTTCCGCAAGATCCTGATCGCCAACCGCGGCGAGATCGCGCTGCGCATCATGCGCACCGCGCGCGCCCAGGGCTACCGCACGGTGGCCGTCTACTCCACGGCCGATGCCGGCGCGCGCCATGTGCGCGAGGCCGACCAGGCCGTCTGCATCGGCGAGCCGCTGCCGGCCCAGTCCTATTTGCGCATCCCCGCGCTGATCGAGGCCGCGCGCCTGGCCGGTGCCGATGCCGTGCATCCGGGCTACGGCTTCCTGGCCGAGAACGCCGACTTCGCCCAGGCCTGCCAGGACGCCGGCCTGGTCTTCATCGGCCCTTCGGCCGAGGCCGTCCGTTCCATGGGCCACAAGGCCGGCGCCAAGGCGCTCATGCTGGAGGCCGGCGTGCCCTGCATCCCGGGCTACCAGGGCGAGGACCAGGGCGAAGCGCGCATGGCACAGGAGGCCACGCGCATCGGCTACCCCGTGATGGTCAAGGCCACGGCCGGCGGCGGTGGGCGCGGCATGCGGCTGGTTCCCTCGGCAGATCAGTTCGCCGACCTGCTGCGCAGCGCGCGCTCGGAGGCGCAGAGCGCCTTCGGCGACCCCGAAGTGATCCTCGAGCGCGCCATCGTGGAGCCGCGCCACATCGAGATCCAGGTCTTCGCCGACCGCCACGGCAACGCCATCCACCTGGGCGAGCGCGACTGCTCTGTGCAGCGGCGCCACCAGAAGCTCGTGGAGGAGGCGCCGTCACCGGCGGTGGACGCCGCGCTGCGTGCGCGCATGGGCGCCGTGGCCGTGCAGGCCGTGAAGGCCATCCGCTACGAAGGTGCAGGCACGCTGGAGTTCCTGCTCGATGGCGACGGCAACTTCTACTTCATGGAGATGAACACGCGCCTGCAGGTCGAGCACCCGGTCACCGAGGCCATCACGGGCCTGGACCTCGTGGCCCTGCAACTGCGTGTGGCGGCCGGCGAGCCGCTGCCGCTCACGCAGGAGCAGGTGCGCTTCGAAGGCCATGCCATCGAAGTGCGCCTGTGCGCCGAGGACGCCGACCAGAACTTCATGCCGCAGAGCGGCAGCATGGCGCTGTGGTCCATGCCCGAGGCCCTGCGTGTGGAGCATGCGCTGGCTTCGGGGGCCGAGATCCCACCGTACTACGACTCCATGATCGCCAAGCTCATCGCGCACGGCGAAACGCGCGAGGCGGCGCGCCGCAAGCTGCTGGCGGGCCTGGAGGACGCCGTGGCCCTGGGCGTCACGACCAACCAGGCCTTCCTGCAGCGCTGCCTGGCGCACCCGGTGTTCGCGGCCGGCGGCGCCACCACGGACTTCATCGCCCGGCACCAGACGGCCTTGCTGGCGCCCGACCCCGTGCTGCGCGCGCGCGCTGCGGCGCTGGCGGCCGTGCTGCTGCTCCAGACGCAGGCGCCGGACGCGCGCGCGCAGGCCGGGCACATGACCTACAGCCTGCCCGTGGGCCTGCGCTTCACGCTGGGTGGCGAGACGCTGGAGGCCCGCGTGACCCAGCCGCGCCGCCACCGCTACGTGGTGGAGATCGGCGGCACGCACGCGACGCTGGTGCTCGACGAGGTCGGTGCGCAGGCCCTGCGTTTCAGCTGCGAGGGCCTGGGCGAGCGGGCGTGGTTCCGCCGCGACGGTTCCAGCCTGCTGCTGCACTACCGCGGCCAGCCGCTGCGCGTGCAGGACCTCACGCGCGCCGCCGCCGTGCGCCAGGGCGAGGCGGGCGGCGACGGCAAGCTGCGCGCCTCCATGAACGGCCGCGTCGTCGCCGTGCTCGCAGCCGTGGGCGAGGCCGTGCAGGCTGGCCAGGCACTCGTGACGCTGGAGGCCATGAAGATGGAGCACATCCACGCGGCGCCGCGTGCGGGCCGCCTCGTGGCGCTGCATGTGAAGGCTGGCGACCAGATCGCGGCCCAGCGCGTGGTCGCCGAGATTGCGGATTGAACACCGGGAGACACCATGGGAGACCTTGCCAACGATGCCGTGGTCTGGGAGCGGCGCGGCCACGCGCTGTGGATCACGATCAACCGCCCCGACAAGCGCAACGCGATCAACAAGGACGTGGTGGCCGGCATCCGCGCCGGCTGGCGCGCCGCCCATGCCGACCCCGGCGTGCGCGTGGTCGTGCTGACGGGTGCGGGCGAGAAGGCCTTCTGCGCGGGCGGTGACCTGCAGCCAGGCGCCGGCTTCGCGTTCGACCTCTCGCAGCCCAGCGTGGATTACGCCGACATGCTGCGCGAGGTGCAGAACAGCACGCTGCCCTCCATCGCGCGCATCAACGGCGTCTGCATGGCCGGCGGCGTGGGCCTGGCCTGCATGACCGACCTGGCGATTGCGGCCGACCATGCGCAGTTCGGCCTGCCCGAGGTCAAGATCGGCATGTTCCCCATGCAGGTGCAGAGCCTGTTGCAGGACATCGTTCCGCGCCGCACCGTGCGCGAGTGGTGCCTGACGGGCGAGCCCTTCGGCGCGGCCGAGGCGCACGAGACCGGCCTCGTCAACTACGTGGTGCCGGGTGCCGATCTCGACGCCAGGACCGACTGGCTGGCCGAGCGCCTGGCCGGCAAGTCGCCCACCGCGATCCGGCGTGGCAAGTACGCCATGCGCGCCATGGCCGCGATGTCCTTCGACGAGGGCATCGCCTACACTGAGAGCCAGATCGCCCTGCTGGCCATGACCGAGGATGCGCGCGAGGGCCTGGCAGCGTTCAACGAGAAGAGGAAGCCGGTTTGGACGGGGCGCTGAGCGGCGGTGCAGCCCGTCACAGCGGCAGCTCCAGCGTCTCCCACCGGCGCAGCATCTCCACCTGCCGGCGCAGGTAGTCCGTCGGCATCGCCTGCGAACCCCAGACCGGCACCCGGCCCGCGTACTCGCCAAGCAGCCAGAACTGCCGCATGGCCATGCAGGGCGCGATGGCGGCCAGGTCTGCCTCGGCCACAGGCCGTGCCGCGCGGTAGGCCCGGATGAAGTGCTGCCACTGGCCCAGCACCTTGGCGCTGGGTGCGGCATCGGCGGCGCGAGGAAACAGGCTCCAGGGATAGACCGCCAGTTCGTAGGCCAGAAAGCCCGGGCCGGCCTCATCGAAGTCGAAGAACCAGGCTTGGCGCAGGCCGGCCGCGTCTGCCATGACGAAGTTGTTGCTGCCATGCGCATCGCCATGGCACAGCACGCGGCGCAGCGGCCCCATGGCTTCGATGCGCCGGTGCAGCCGTGTGCCGAGTTGCTCGAACTGCAGGCGCAACTCGGCGGTCATGGTGGGCGCGCGCAGCAGGCCCTGCAGCGGGCGCAGCAACAGGTGCTCGCAGTCCAGCGTGTAGGCGCTGGTCGTGCCGCGGTAGCTGTGGCCTGCAGCGTGCAGGGCGGCCAGCCCGCGTGCAAAGGCCTGGATGTCCTCGGCCTGGTCGCTGGTGGCCTCGCCGTCCACGTGTTCGAACAGGGCGAGCGCGCGTTCTCCCTCGGGCAGCGGCACCGCGATGGCGACCTTGCCGCGCGCAGTCGGCAGGCAGCGCGCCACGGCGCAGCCAGCGTCGGCCCAATGGGCCAGAGCTTGGGCTTCGAAGGCGAGGTTGTCCGCGCCGCGCGGCCGCTGGGAGCACAACCGTGCCACGGCGCGTCGGCCATCGGCGAAGTCCAGCCGGTAGACCTGGTTGAAGCTGCGGCGCAGGAATTCGGCCGCCACCACCGGCCCGAAGCCGTAGTGCGGTGCGACCAACCGCGCGATGCTTTGCGCCGTGGGGGTGGACTGCGCGATCTCCAATTGCATGCGAGGACCTTGCCGAGGAAAGGGCGCGATCCTAGGCAGGGCCCGCGCCGGTGACAAGCCGGCGTTTGGGAAACCTTTGGGAAGTTCTCAGCGCTGCTGTGCCGGGAAGCGCCGCCCCAGCCACTCCAGCAGCAGCGTGTTGACCTCGTCGGGCTTCTCCTGCTGCGTCCAGTGCCCGCAGTCGGTCACGGTGGCGCGCTCCAGGTCGGGCACGACGCGTTCCATGCCGCGTGTGGTCGCGGGTGGCAGAAAGATGTCCTGCGCGGCGCTGACCATGAGGGCGGGCACACCCACGTGGTCGGGCGTGCCGGCCGTGTCCTCCCAGTTGCGGCGCAGGTTGCGGTACCAGTTCAAGGGGCCCGTGAAGCCGCTGCGCTCGTAGGCGCGTACGAACACGGCCAGCTCCTCCTCGCTGAGCAGCGGCGCGCCCATGACCTTGTCGTGGCCTCTGAACAGCTCGGCCGGCAGCGCCTGCAAGTCGGGGGACACCTGTTCGAACTCGGCCAGGGTCACGCCGGGGCGGCGCATCAGGCCCCGCAGCGTGGCGTCCACATCCTCGCCCAGCAGCTGCTCGCCCACCCCGGGCTCCTGGTACTGCACCATGTAGTGCGTGGGGCCGCGCGTGCGCCGCATGGTCTCCACGAGGTCGGTCTCGGTGCGGCGCGTGTAGGGCGTGTTCAACGAGACCACGCCCAGCACGCGGTCGGCATGGTCGCGTCCCAGCGTCCAGGCCAGCGCGCCGCCGAAGTCGTGGCCGACGACGACCGCGCGCGCGATGCCCAGCGCATCGAGCAGGCCGGTCACGTCCAGCGCGAGGTTCTGCATGCGGTAGTCCTCCACCGCGCCTTGCGCGCCGGTCTCGCCGTAGCCGCGCAGGTCGGGCGCCAGCACGCCGTAGCCGGCTGCGGCCAGCGCGGCGACCTGGTGGCGCCACGAGTAGGCCAGTTCGGGAAAGCCGTGCAGCAGCACCACGGTAGGCCGGCCCGGCGTGGCCTCGACCACGCTGGTGGCCACGGAGATGCCGTTGCTCTGCAGGCGGCGCCAGCCCGGCAGGCCCGGGGCGGTCGCGGAGGAGGGGGCGGCGGTGTTCATGCCGCGCACTCTAGCGCGGCGCCGGCGGGCGCGGTGTCGCGTGCGGGCAGTCTGCGCTCAGGCGCCTGCCAAGGCCGCGGACAGGGTGCCGCCGGAGCGCTCCGCATGGCGCGCAGCAGGCTGCGCGGTCTCGGCCGCCAAGAGGCGGAACACCGCCACCGCACCGACGAGCTCGCGGGCCTGGCTTTGCAGGCTGCTGGCCGCGGCGGCGCTTTCCTCGACCAGCGCGGCGTTCTGCTGGGTCGTGAGGTCCATCTGTGCCACGGCCTGGCCGATCTGGTCCACGCCCAGGCTCTGCTCCTGGCTGGCGGTGCTGATGGCGGCCATGAGCTCGCACACGCGCTGCACCGCTTCCACGATCTCCTGCATGGTGCTGCCGGCGCGGCCGACGAGGGCCGTTCCGTGCTCCACGCGGGCCGTGCTGGCCGTGATCAGCTTGCGGATCTCCTGGGCCGCTTCGGCGCTGCGCTGGGCCAGCGTGCGCACCTCGCCGGCCACCACCGCGAAGCCGCGGCCCTGTTCGCCGGCACGGGCCGCTTCCACGGCCGCGTTGAGCGCCAAGATGTTGGTCTGGAAGGCGATGCCGTCGATCACCCCGATGATCTCGCCGATCTGCTGTGCGCTGTCCTGGATGCCGCCCATGGTGGTCACGACATCGCCGACCACCGCGCCGCCGCGTGCGGCCACGGCGGAGGCGGCCCCAGCCAGTTCGCCCGCCTGGCGGGCGTTCTCGGCGTTGTGGCGAACGGTGGTGCCCAGCTGCTCCATCGCGGCGGCGGTCTGCTGCAGGGCGGAGGCCTGCTCTTCGGTGCGCTGGCTGAGGTCGTTGTTGCCCAGGGCGATCTGGGTGCTGGCGGCAGACACGCTTTCGGCGTTGCCGCGCACCGTCTGCACGGTGTCGACCAGGCCCTGCTGCATGCGTTGCAGCGCGGCCAGCAGGCGGCCGGTCTCGTCGGTCGAGGTGGCGGCGACGGGCGTGCCGAGGTCGCCGGCGGCGATGCGGTCGGCCGCCCGCACTGCGGCGTCCAGCGGCCGCGTGATGCCCCGTGTGATCCACCAGCCTGCCACGATCGCCGCGGCCATGGCCAGCAGGCACAGCGCAACAAGCTGGCCGCGCTGGCGGCCGTAGTCCACGGCGGCCTGCAGCTCCAGGTCGCGGGTGCGTTGTTCGGTGTAGTCCGCGTAGGCTTTGGTGGCGCGCACCAGGGCGGCCAGCAGCGGGCGGCATTCGGCGTTCATGCGCGCGATGGCCTGCTCGCGCTGGTGGTTCAGCGCCAGATCGGCGATGGCCAGTGCCACGGGGCCATAGCGCTGCTCGACCTGGCCGATGTCGGCCGCGAGCCGGCGTGCCTGCTCTGGGGCCGTGGTGTCGGCCGCCAGCATGCGGCCCAGCTGCGCGAGCTGCTCCTGCACCTGCTGGTGTGCGGCAGTCACGGCAGCCTTCTCGGCGGCGAGGTCGGCGTCCTGGGTGACGAGCACGAGGTTGCGCGCGGCGATGGCGCGGTCGTCCACGGCGGCACGCACGTGGGCGGCCACGGTGGCGCGGGCGTTCAGGCCCTGGGTGTAGTGCAGGAAGCGGTGGTTGGCGGCCGCCAGCTCCAGCAGTGCCAGGCCGGCGACGGCCAGCACCAGGGCGGTCAGGCCGCCGAACGCCAGGGCCAGCCGGGCGCGAATGCTCAAGTTGCTCAACATCGTCCTCGTCCTGTTGTGTCTGGAGTCCGGTCTGCGCCGGGGTGGCGGAACTGTAGGAGCAGAGCAGGCAGCAAATGTCGCGCAACTGTGACTTGGCGCTCGTGGTGCACCACGGGTAAACCCGAGGCTTCGTCTGTCTTGTGTATCGATATAGTAAATCGATTCAGTAAATCGATACACCAACACCTCAGGAGACCGCCATGCCATCCCGCCGAAGCTTCTTGCAGACCGCCGCCTTGTCTTCCGTCGCCGCCGCGCCCTGGGTGGCGCGGGCCCAGGCGCCGATCGCGCTGCGCTTTTCCTCGTCCATGCTGGCCGACGACAACGCCGCGCATTACGTCTGGTACCGCAGCTTCGAGACGGCGCTGAAGGCCGGCACCGGCGAGCGCTTCAAGATCGACTACTTCCCGAACAACCAGCTCGGCAAGGAGGCCGACGTGGTGCAGCAGGTCAAGGTCGGCTCCATCGACATGGTGGTCACGGGCTCGTCGATCTTCGCCACGGTGGCGCCCGAGATCGGCATGCTGGACCTGGGCTACCTGTTCGACAGCTACGCCCACGCAGGCAAGGCGCTGGACGGCAGCGTCGGCAAGCAGCTGGACGAGATCCTCAACAAGCGCTCGGGCTGCTCGGTGCTGACCTGGGCCTCGCACTTCGGCGCGCGCAGCGTCTACACCAAGGCCCCCGTCAAGTCGCTGGCCGAGATCAAGGGCGTCAAGCTGCGCGTGCTGCCCACGCCGGCCTTCATCGAGACCTTCAAGGCCATGGGCGCCATCCCCACGCCCATCCCGTTCGGCGAGCTCTACATGGCGGCCCAGACCGGCGTGGTCGACGGCTTCGAGCACGACGCCGCCACCGTGCTGGCCAGCAAGCTCAACGAAGTCACCAAGTCCTGCTGGCTGACCGAGCATCTGTTCAGCCCCATGGTGGTGGTGATCGGCAAGCGCGGCCTGGGCAAGATCCCGGCCGAGCTCAAGCCCGCCTTCATGAAGGCCGTGGCCGATGCCACCGCGCAGCAGCGCACCATCGCCAGCCAGAAGAGCACGGCGGCGGTGGAGGAACTCAAGGCCAAGGGCATGACCTTCTTCCCGATGGCCGCCAACGAGCGCGCCACGGTGCGGGCCGAGATGCAGAAGTCGCTGTGGTCGGGCTTCGCCAAGCAGTACCCGGTGACCGAGCCGCTGTTCAAGGCGATCGATGCCGCAAGGGGGCAGGCGTGAGCGCAGCAGTTGGCACAGCACCCATGCTGGGTTTCCGCTCCGACACCACGGCCGGCAACTGGCTCGGCCGCCTCACGCGCGCGACCGAGGCCCTGTCGGGCATCGTGCTCGCGGTCGACGTGGTCGTGGTGTTCCTGTCGGTCGTCTTCCGCTATTTCCTGCACGACCCGGTGGACTGGGCCGAAGAGATCGCGCGCGCACTCATGATCGTGCTGGTGTTCTTCGGCGCGGCCACGGTGCTGGCACGCAGCCAGCACGTGGGCGTGGACCTGTTCCGCGACATGCTGCCCAGCGCCTGGCGGCCCGCGATGATCCAGGTCGTGCACTGGATCATCGCCGGCGTGTCGGCCAGTCTGTGCCTGTCCTCGGTGCTGCTGCTGGTGGACACCTGGGAGCAGACCACCTCGATCGGCCTGCCGCAATGGCTCTACGTGTTCCCGGTGGTGTTCGGCAGCGCGTTCATGACGCTGTTCGGCATCGCCAACGCCTGCAACGGGCCGGGCCGGCTGGTGCGCGCCACGCTCATCGGCTGTGTCGTGGCCACGCTCGTGGTCTACGGCTGGAACCTCGTGTTGCCCAGCCACGCCATTCCGCACGGGCTGCTGCTGGCCGTGGGCTTCGTCGGCGGCCTGGTGCTGGGCGTGCCGATCGGCTTCGCGCTGGCCTTCGCGGCGCTGCTGTACTTCCTGTCCGATCCCAGCCTGCCGATGCTGGTGTACTCGCAGCAGGTCATGGCCGGGGCCGACCACTTCGTGCTGCTGGCGATCCCGTTCTTCGTGCTGGCCGGCCTGCTGATGGAGGCCAACGGCATGTCGGCCCGGCTCATCGAGCTCTTGCTGCGCATGTTCGGCCGCGTGCGCGGCGGCCTGGGCATCATCTCCATCCTGGCCACGGCTTTCTTTTCGGGCGTGTCGGGATCCAAGCTGGCCGACATCGCGGCCGTGGGCGGCATCGTGATGCCGGCCGTGCGCCGCACCAAGCAGGACCCGAACGAGGCCGCGGGCCTCTTGGCCTGCACGGCCGTGATGGCCGAGACCATCCCGCCGTGCATCAACATGATCATCATGGGCTTCGTCGCGAACATTTCGATCGCGGGGCTGTTCATGGCCGGGCTGGTCCCGGCCGCGGTGCTGGCGCTGTCGCTGGCCGTGATTGCGGTGATCGTGGGCAAGAAGATCAACCCCGACGACGCCTTCGACAAGCGCACCGCGTTGCTGCCGCTGATCGGCGGCGCGCTGGTGGCGCTGCTCATGGTCGGCATGATCGGCAAGGGCGTGACCTCGGGCGTGGCCACCTCGACCGAGGTCTCGGCCTTCGCGGTGGTCTACGCGCTGGTGGTCGGCGGCCTGGCCTTCCGCGAGCTGAGCATGGCCTCGGTGGCGCGGCTGTTCGTGCGCTCGGCGTCGATGGCGGGCAGCATTTTGTTCATCGTGGCGGCGGCCTCCAGCGTGTCGTTCGCGCTGACCATCGAGCAGATCCCGCAGATGGTCTCAGGCTGGATGATCGCGTTCGCGCAGGACTACGGCAGCACCATGTTCCTGCTGCTGGCCGTGGGCATCATGATCGTGTTCGGCGCCGTGCTGGAAGGCGCGCCCGCGCTCATCATCTTCGGCCCGCTGCTGGCCCCCATCGCGCAGCAGCTGGGCATCGACCTGCTGCACTTCGGCACGGTCATGGTCATCGCCATGGGCCTGGGCCTGTTCGCACCGCCGATCGGCCTCGGCCTGTTCGCCACCTGCGCGATCACGGGCACCACGGTGCGCGATGTGGCCCGCCCTATGATGAAGTACCTGGCAGTGCTGCTGGCCACGCTCATCGTGCTGGTGCTCGTGCCCGCGTTCTCGCTGTGGCTGCCGAACCGGCTCGGCCTGTGAAATGAAACCACCCCGTTTGGACTTCTCACTGCGTGTAGAAGTCCCATCCCCCTCCAGGGGCGCACCCAGCGGTCCGGCAGAGCCGGCCCCGCGGGTGCACTTGCATGGCCTGCTCCGCGGCCTTCTGAACCGCTGCTTGCGAGCCGGTTTCGTGCCCTGCGACTGCGCGCTGGCCCCTTGAACAACTGAACAGCTTCTTCCCACGTGACCACCATCCAGGACGTCGCCCGCCATGCCGAGGTGTCGGCCAGCACGGTCTCCAACGTGCTGAACGGCCGGGCCGACCGCATGCGGCCCGAGACGCGCGAACGCGTGCAGGCCGCCATCGCGGCCCTGCAGTTCCGCCCCAGCAAGCTGGCCCAGCAGCTCAAGACCGGGCAGACGCCGCTGCTCGGCCTGCTCGTGCCTTCGATGGCCAACCCCATGTACGGCTTCATCGCGCGCGAGGTCGAGACCTGCGCGCAAGAGCGCTTCGGCCTGCGGCTGCTGATCGGCAGCACCTACCGCGACGCGGCCAAGGAAGCCGCTTTCTTCGAGGACATGCTGGCCCATGGCGTGCGCCGCGTGATCGTGATCTCCTCGCTGGCCGAGGAGCGGCACCTGGAGTCGGCCGTGGAGCGCGGCATGGCCGTCATGAGCTACGACCGGCGCGCCACGCCGGGCCAGCCCTCGGCCGTGGGCCACGTGACGCCCGACAACTTCGAGGCCGGCCGCCTGGCCACCGCCCACCTGGTCGCGCACGGCCACCGCCGGCTGGCTTTCGTCACGGTGGCCGGCATGACCATGAGCCGGCGCGACAAGATGGCGGGCTTCCATGCCGCCGCCGCGGCCGCAGGGCTGGCCGACAGCGCCAGGGTGCTGGACGGGGGGCCGCTGGACGAGTACGGCGACTCGGTGATCGCCGAGGTCGGCCGCGCCATGGGCCTGCAACTGGCGGCCGACCCCGGGCGGCCGACCGGCCTGGTCGCGCTGAACGACCTCATGGCGCTGGGCCTCATGGCCGGGCTGCGCGAGGGCGGGGTGGATGTGCCCGGCCAGGTCTCGGTCGTGGGCATCGACGGCCTGTTCCTGGCCGCGCTGTCCAACCCCGGCCTGACCCATGTGCAACTGCCCATCCGCGAGATGGCGCAGGCCATGGTCGAGGCCATCGCGGGCGAGGGCGCGCCGCCGCCCGAACAGATCTTCCACCAGGTGCGGCTCGTCGAGCGCGCCTCCGTGGCCGCACCGCCCGGTGCGCCGACACGATGAGAACAAGGCAGACATGACGACGGTTTTCGTGAGCCATCCGCAGGACAAGTTCGACCACTACTTCGGCCAGCGCGCGCTTGCACAGCTGCGCAGCGTGGCGCAGGTGCGCTGCAACCCCGAGCCGCGCGAACTCACGCTGCCCGAGCTCGTGGACGCGCTCGACGGCTGCGACGCGCTGATCGCCTACCGTGGCACGGCGGGCCCCGAGGCGCTGTTCGCAGCGCGGCCGCAGCTGGCCGCCTTCGTGCGCTGCGCGATCGACATCCGCACCGTGGACGTGCCGGCCGCCAGCCGCCACGGCGTGCTGGTCACCCAGGCCAGCGCCGGCTTCATCGCCTCGGTGTCGGAATGGATCGTCGGCGCCATGGTCGACCTGGGCCGCGGCACCAGCCGCTACACCGCGGCCTACCACGCGGGCCAGGTGCCGGCGCCGGTCATGGGCCGGCAGCTGCGCGGCAGCACGCTGGGCGTGGTGGGTTATGGCCAGATCGCGCGCTACCTGTGCGAGCTGGCGTTGGCGCTGGGCATGCAGGTGCGCGTGGCCGCGCCGGAAGCCGTGCCTGCCGAGGGCGCGCTGCGCCAGGCGCCGCTGCCCGCGCTGCTGGCCGAGAGCGACTTCGTGGTCTGCCTGGCACCGGCCAAGCCCGAGACGCACCACCTGTTCGACGCGGCCGCCTTTGCCGCGATGCGGCCCGGCGCCTTCTTCGTGAACGCCGCGCGCGGCGAGCTCGTGGACGAGGCTGCGCTGCGGGCCGCGCTGGACAGCGGCCACCTGGGCGGTGCCGCGCTCGACGTGGGCATGGCGCCCGACCAGATGCCCAGCCCCGCGCTGGCCCGCCATCCGCGCGTGGTGGCCGCGCCGCACATCGGCGGGCTCACGCCGCCGGCCATCGAGCACCAGGCGCTGGAAACCGTCGCGCAGATCGGCGCACTGCTGCGCGGCGAGATGCCGCCCGGTGCCGTCAACGCGGGCGATGCCACGCGTGTACGGCGCTGGCCCGCGTTCGCCGCCGCCACGGCCTGACTCCCCTGGAACTTCCATGACCACTGCCACTTTCGACGGCGCGTGCGACTGCCACGTGCACATCTACGAGCCCGGCTACGCGCTGGCGCCCACCGCCACCTTCACGCCGCCCGATGCGCCGCTCTCGGCCTACCGCGCCGTGCAGCAGGCCCTGGGCCTGCGCCGCGCGGTGGTCGTGCAGCCCACGGGCTATGGTTTCGACAACGCCTGCACGCTGGCGGCCGTGGCGGGGCTGGGCGCCGACGGGCGGGCCGTGGTGGTGGTGCCGCCCGACGTGTCCGACGCCGAACTCGAACGCCTGCATGCGGCCGGCGCGCGCGGCATCCGCTTCATGATGCTCGCCGGTGGCCTGCTGACCTGGGACGCGCTGGAAACCCTGGCCGCGCGGGTCGAGCCGCTGGGCTGGCACATCGACCTGCAGTTCGACGGCCGCGACATGCCGCAGCATGTGGAGCGGCTGCGGCGACTGCCAGGCAAGCTCGTGATCGACCACATCGGCAAGTTCCTGGGACCGACCACGCCGGACGACGCGGCCTTCGGCGCGCTGCGCCGTGTGCTCGACGCCGGCCGCTGCTGGGTCAAGCTGGCTGCGCCCTATGAAACCTCGCGCAGCGGCCCGCCGGCCTATGCCGACGTGGCGCCGCTCGCGCGTGCGTTGGCCGAGCACCATGCCGAACGCTGCATCTGGGCCAGCAACTGGCCGCACCCCAACGTGCAGCCCCAGCCCGACAACCGGGCGCTGCTCGACTGGGCACTGGCGTGCATCGGCGACACGCAGCGCGCCCAGCGCATCCTCGTGGACAACCCGGCCGCGCTGTACGGGTTCTGAGCGGACCGGCGCACAAGGCCGCAGGCCGGCCACTGCGTGCGCCTGTGTCCCCGCGCGGCGTCTGTGCGCGCATTCATCCATCGCAGGCGCCGCCAAGTCTTGCGCCCAGGCGCTGCGCTGATCGGCGGTCCGTCCGGGCAGACCCGCAGTGCCACAGCGAGTTGACGCAAGAGCCGGTGCAACCCCGCCGGTAGCCTTCCGCCATCGCCACGAGGGCACGGTGGCCGGTTGCAGGCGGCCGGCCGCTGGGCCGCCGGACCTGCTATCCAACGAAGGACATGCGCATGCAAGACCCCGCCACGAACGACCGCACGCTGGTCGATGGCCTGGCCCGCCAGTTGGCCACCCGGCCCCAGGCCACGGCCTACCGCTGCGGCGAGCGCCGCCTCACGTTCGCCGATGTGGAGCGCGAGACCAACCGGCTGGCCAACGCGCTGGCCGCCACTGGCGTGGGTCGCGGCAGCCGCGTGGCGGTGCTGACCAAGCACCACATCGAGTGCCTGCTGGTCACGCTGGCGGCCTGCAAGCTGGGCGCCGTGTGCATGCCCGTGAACTGGCGCCTCACGGGGGCCGAGGCGGCCTACATCGTCAACCACGGCGAGGCCAGCTTCCTGATGGCCGATGCCGAGTTCCTGCCCACCGTGCAGGCGGCGGAACTGCCGGGCATCACAACCCTGGTCAGCACGCTGGGCGGCAGCGGCGCCGTGCCCGGCCTGGCCGACTGGTACGCCGGCTTCGACGCGCACTGCACGCCCGTGGCCGTGGATGCGCAGGACGCGGCGCTGCAGCTGTACTCCTCGGGAACGACCGGCCTGCCCAAGGGCGTCGTGCTCTCGCATGCCGGGCTGCTGTCGACCTCGCGCGTGGTGGCGCGCGACTGGAACTTCGACGCGCGCCATGTGCTGGGCAACCCGCTGCCGGTGTTCCACGTGGCCGGCATGACCATGCTGCTGCTCACGCTCTACACGGGCGGGCAGACCGCCTCGTATCCGGACTTCGACCCCAAGGCCTACCTGGCGGCCTTCGCCGCGCACGGCATCACCCACACCTTCGTGGTGCCGGCCATGCTGCTGTTCATGCTGCAGGTGCCGGATGCGAAAGACCTGCCCAAGCCCGCCCTGCAGCTGATCGCCTACGGCGGCTCGCCGATCAGCGAGACCGTGCTGCAGCAAGCCTTCGAGGTGTTCGGCTGCGACTTCCTGCAGGTCTACGGCCTGACCGAGGTCTCGGGCCCAGCCACCTTCCTGATGCCCGAGGACCACCGCGCTGGCGATGCCGAGTTGCTGCGCGCGGCGGGCCGGCCCATCGGCGGTGCGCGGCTGCGCATCGTCGATCCGATCACGCAGCAGGACGTGGCCGGCGATGGCGCGGTGGGCGAGGTCTGGATCGAGTCCGACCGCAACCTGCTGGAGTACTGGCGCAACCCCGAGGCCACCGAGGCCGCCTACCCCGAGGGCCGCAACGCCCGCGGCGGCTGGTTCCGCTCGGGCGACGGTGGCTACCTGAAGGATGGCTACCTCTACATCCACGACCGCATCAAGGACATGATCGTGTCGGGCGGCGAGAACATCTATCCGGCCGAGGTCGAGAACGTGCTGATGCGCCACCCGGCCGTGGCCGATGGCGCCGTGATCGGCGTGCCAGACGCGACCTGGGGCGAGGCGGTGAAGGCCTGCGTGGTGCTGCGGCCCGGCCACACGGCCGACGCGGCCGGCGTCATCGCCTTCATGCGCGAGCATCTGGCGCACTACAAGTGCCCCAAGAGCGTGGACATCGTCGAGGCGCTGCCGCGCAACCCGAGCGGAAAGATCCTGAAGCGCGTGCTGCGCGAGCCCTACTGGAAGGGCCAGCGCCGCGCCGTGGGTTGACTGCGCCAACACATCGAAGGAGACAAGCCATGCTAAAGAAGCGCATCCTCGCCGCCACCGCGGCCCTGGCCTGCTGGGCCGCGCCGCACGCCGTGCTGGCCCAGGCCGGCAAGCCCATCAAGATCGCGCTGATCGCCAGCAAGACCGGCCCGTCGGAGCAGTACGCGCGCGACACCGAGCGCGGCGTGCGCCTGGCGCTGGAGTACCTGACGCAGGGCTCCATGACGCTGCTGGACCGCAAGATCGAGCTGATCGTCAAGGACGACCAGATGAAGCCCGAACAGTCCAAGGCGCTGCTCACGCAGGCGCTGGCCGACGACAAGGCCGACATCGCCATCGGCACTTCCTGGTCGGGCGGCGCGCTGGCCATGGCGCCGGTGGCCGAGGAGTACGGCAAGATCCTGATGCTGGAGCCGGCGATTGCCGATTCGCTGACCGGCTCGGCCTGGAACAAGTACCTGTTCCGCGCCAGCCGCAACTCGTTCCAGGACGCGCTGGCCACGGCCGCCGCGCTCAAGGATGGCGACAACGTGGCCTTCCTCGCGCCCGACTACGTCTACGGCAAGGACGGCGTCAAGGCCTTCAAGGACGCACTGGGCGCCACCAAGCGCAAGGCCAACCTTGTGCACGAGGAGTTCATCCCGTTGGCCACCACGGACTTCACGGCGCCCATGCAGCGCATCTTCGACCGCATGAAGGACTTGAAGGGCAACAAGTACCTGGTGGTGATCTGGGGCGCGCCGAACCCGATCCGCAAGATCTCCGAGCTGAACCCGGGCCGCTACGGCATCGAGTTCCTGTCCATCGGCGGCGCCAACCTGGAGAACGCCAAACCCTGGAAGGGGCTGGACATTGGCGGGGGCACCTTCTACTACTACGACTTCCCCAAGAACCCCATGAACGACTGGCTCGTGGCCGAGCACAGGAAGCGCTACAACGTGCCGCCCGACCTGTTCACCGCGGGGGGATTCACGGCTGCGGCGGCCGTGGTGGCGGGCATCCGCAAGGCCGGCAGCGTGGACACGCCCAAGCTCATCGCCGCGATGGAGGGCATGGAGTTCGACACGCCCAAGGGCAAGATGACGTTCCGCAAGGAAGACCACCAGGCCATGCAGGTGCAGTACCAGTTCCGCATGAAGAAGGACGGCAGGAGCGAGTGGGACCTCTTCGAGCTGGTGCGCGAGATTGCGGCGAGCGAGATGCCGGTGCCGATCACCGTCAAGCCGTAACGGCATGGCGAGCACTTGCGCGCTGGCCAGCCGGGACTTGAGCATCCGCTTCGGCGGCCACGCGGCCGTGGACGACGTGAGCGCGTCCTTCGAAGCCGGCACCTTGACGGCCATCGTCGGCCCCAACGGTGCCGGCAAGACCACCTACTTCAACCTGCTGTCGGGCCAGCTCCAGGCCAGCGCCGGCCAGGTGCTCTACAAGGGCGAGGACATCACGCGCCTGAGTGCCGCGCAGCGCACCACGCGCGGCATCGGCCGTGCGTTCCAGCTGACCAATTTGTTCCCGCGCCTGTCGGTGGGCGAGAACGTGCGCCTGGCGGTGCAGAGCCGCCACCGCGCCGGCTTCAACATGCTGGCCATGTGGCGCCAGCGCGCCGACCTCATCGACGAGGCCGACGCCTGCCTGGAAGAAGTGGGCCTGGCCGCGCGCCGCGACGACCAGGCCGCCAAGCTGCCGCACGGCGACAAGCGCAAGCTGGAGGTGGCCATGCTGATGGCGCTGCGGCCCGAGGTCGTGATGTTCGACGAGCCCACGGCCGGCATGAGCGTGGACGAGGTGCCGGTGATCCTGGAGCTGATCCGGCGCCTGAAGGCGCGCGGCGACAAGACCATCCTGCTCGTGGAGCACAAGATGGACGTGATCCATTCGCTGGCCGACCGCATCGTGGTGCTGCACAACGGCCGGCTCGTGGCCGACGGCCTGCCGGCCGAGGTCATGGCCTCGCCCATCGTGCAGGAGGCCTACCTGGGCGTGCGCCGCAAGGCGAAAGAGGTGACCCATGCCGCATGACGTTCTGCTGCAGCTCGAAGGCGTGCACACCCACATCGGCGAGTACCACATCCTGCAGGGCGTGGACCTCGCCGTGCCGCGCGGCGCGCTCACGGTGCTGTTGGGCCGCAACGGCGCGGGCAAGAGCACCACCTTGCGCACCATCATGGGCCTGTGGCAGGCCAGCCGCGGACGCACCACCTTCGCGGGCCGCGACATCACGGCGACCAGCACACCCGACATCGCGCGCGCCGGCATCGCCTTCGTGCCCGAGGACATGGGCATCTTCGCCGGCCTCACGGTGCAGGAGAACCTGCGCCTGGCGGCCATCGCCGGGCGCTTCGACGAAGCCCGGCTGGACTGGATCTTCGGCCTGTTCCCCGCGCTCAAGCGCTTTTGGCTGCGGCCCGGCGGCCTGCTCTCGGGCGGGCAGAAGCAGATGCTGGCCATCGCGCGTGCCATCGTCGAGCCGCGCCAGCTGCTGCTGATCGACGAGCCGACCAAGGGCCTGGCCCCGGCCATCATGGACAACCTGGCCCAGGCCTTCGAGGACCTCAAGGCGCGCGACACCACCATCCTGCTGGTGGAGCAGAACTTCCATTTCGTGCGCGGCCTGGGCGACCACGTGGCCGTGATGGACGACGGCCGCATCGTGCACACGGGCGCCATGGCCGCGCTGTCCGCCAACGAAGCCTTGCAGTCCCGATTGCTCGGCCTGCACGCCGGAGCCATCCACTGATGCGCGCCGCCACCCCATCGCCTGGAGAGAGCATGGCCGTTGCCGAACCGCCGCCGACGATCGCCGCGCCCGAGCCCCTGCCGGGCCGCCAGCGCGACTGGCTGCCCGCTGCCATGATCGCCGGCGGGATCGCGCTGGCGCTGCCCCTGGTCGGCAGCGTGCCGACCTGGATCACGCTGACCGTGGCCGCGCTGGCCATGGGCATGATGCTGTTCATCATGGCCAGCGGGCTCACGCTGGTGTTCGGCCTCATGGACGTGATGAACCTGGGCCACGCGGCCTTCGTCGCCGTGGGCGCCTACACGGCCACGCTGCTGGTGGTGCCGCTCAAGGGGCTGCTGGCCTCGCCCTCGGTCGGCGCCAGCCTGCTGGCCATCGCCGCCGTGATCGTGGCGGCCATGGTGGTCACTGCTGCGCTGGGCTGGGTCTACGAGCGGCTGTTCGTCAAGCCCGCCTATGGCGACCACTTGAAGCAGATCCTCGTGACCATCGGCTCCATGATCATCATCGAGCAGTTGGTGCTGGTGCTGTTCGGCGTGAACCAGATGCTGCTGCCGCTGCCCGAGGCCGTGCGTGGCTCCATCGTCATCGGCGATGTGGGCGTGGAGCGCTACCGGCTCGTGGCCGTGGGCGTGGGCGCGGTGGTCTTCGTCGGCCTCACGCTGCTGCTGGGCCGCACGCGCATCGGCCTGTTGATCCGTGCCGGCGTGGAGAACCGCGCCATGGTCGAGGCCCTGGGCTACCGCGTGCGCGGCATCTTCGTCGGCGTGTTCGTGGCCGGCTCGGCGCTGGCCGGCCTGGGCGGCGTGATGTGGGCCTTCTACCGCGAGCAGTTCACGGTGGCCATCGGCGCCGAGGTGTTGGTGCAGATGCTCATCATCGTGGTGATCGGTGGGCTGGGCTCGGTCACGGGCTGCTTCGCGGGCGCCATGCTGGTCGCGCTGGCCACCAACTACGTGAGCTTCCTGCTGCCGGATCTGGCGCTGGTGTCCAGCATCCTCGTGATGACCGTGGTGTTGCTCTGGCGACCTCAGGGCCTGTACCCCGTGAACCAACACTGACCATGCTCACACACCTGTTGTCCGGTGACTTCCCGCGCAGCCGCCTGCTCTCGGGCGTGCTGTTGTTGATCCTGCTGTACCTGGCGACCGCGCCCTTCCTGTTCCCGGGCGCACGCGCGCTCAACGTGGCGGCCACGGTCTGCGTGTTCGTGGTGCTGGTTGCGTCCTTCGACCTGCTGCTGGGCTACTGCGGCGTGGTCTCGTTCGCGCACGCCATGTTCTACGGCATCGGGGCCTACGGCGTGGCCATCGCCATGCACAAGCTGGGGCCGAACTGGGGCGCGATGGCGCTGGGCGCGCTGGCCGGCATCGCGCTGGCCGTGCTGCTGTCCTTGCTGATCGCGCTGATCTCGCTGCGCGTGCGCGCGATCTTCTACACCATGATGACGCTGGCCTTCGGCGCCGCCTTCGGTGCGCTGGTGCTGCGCCTGTCGGACCTCACGGGCGGCGACGATGGCCGCAGCTTCCGCCTGCCCGAGGTGCTGATGCCAGTCTTCCGCCCGTTCGAGGAGGACGTGTTCGGCGTCACGGTCAACGGCAAGGTCTTCGTCTACTACCTCGTGTTCGTGGTGTCGCTGGCGCTGTTCCTGTTCATGCTGCGCGTGGTCAATTCGCGCTTCGGCCGCGTGCTGGAGGCCATCCGCGAGAACGACTTCCGCGCCGAGGCCATCGGCTACCGCACGCTGCACTACCGCATCGCGGCCAACTGCCTGGCCGCCGCCATGGCGGCCTGCGCCGGCGTGCTGATGGCGCTGTGGCTGCGCTACGTGGGGCCACAGACCACGGTGGGCTTCAACGTCATGCTCAACATCCTGCTCATGGCTGTGATCGGTGGCCTGGGCACGGTCTACGGCGCGGTGGTCGGCGTCACGCTCTACGTGCTGGCCGAGAACTACCTGCAGAGCCTTCTGGGCGGCGTGAGCGGCGGTTTCAAGGGCCTGCCGCTGCTGCCCGAACTGTTCCACCCGGACCGCTGGATGCTGTGGCTGGGGCTGGTGTTCGTGCTCTCGGTGTACTTCTTCCCGAGCGGCATCGTGGGCCGGCTGCGCAGCCTGCGCGCGCGCCCCGTATAGCTGCGCATGTTGGATGCCAGACCAGGGCTGGCTTCAAGACCGAAGCGCGACACGTGCTCACTGAGCGAGAACCGGGGCCTGCTGGGCCGTGGCCAGCAACTGCAAGAACACCGCCGGCGGCGTGTTGAAGCCATGGGTCGCGCGAGGCCTTGCCGTTCAAGCTGGCACAGTTCGAACCCGGAGCGATTCAAGGGCTCGGCCGCAACGACTATCTGAGCTTTGGGCCCGGAGATGCCGGCGCCGGAGTGTGTGCCGCGTTCATCACCATGGCGAGCATGGCGTAGTAGCCATTGACGCCAATCAAGTCGATGGTTCCCTGCTCGCCGAGCATCTGGATCGACTGTTCCCACACGGCCTCGCTCACCGTTTTGGTGGCGTGCAGCTCTTGGCAGAAGCGGAACACCAAGGCCTCGTCCGGCGGAAGGCCCACAGGCTCGCGGCCATCCAGAATGGCATCCATCGTCGAGGGAGCGATTCCTTGCTCCAGCGCGATCGGCGCATGGATTGCCCACTCGGCGCTCTGGTTCCAGAACCGGGCAGTCAGCAAGATGGCAAGCTCCGAAAGACGCAATCCGATGCTGCTGCGGTAGCGCAGGTACTCTCCCATGCGCTGGCAATGCCCCATCAGCTCCGGGCTGCGTATCAAGGGGATGAACGGGGTGATCAGCTTTCCCCTGGGGCCGTTGATGATTTCCTGTGCTTCAGCACGCTGGGCTGGGGTCCATGCGTCTGGATGGATGGGAGGGAGGCGGTCGGCGTCAGAAGACATGGTGAGATGCTGGTGGTCAGGAAATCGACGTTCCGTTCAGTCGCGCAGGAACGCACAAAGCGCCTCTGTGAAACGCATGGCCTGCTCGACGTTGCCGATGTGCGCGGCATCTGCGAGGGCCAGGAACTCGGCCTGAGGCAGCCGATTCGCCATGTCCTCACTGACCTCCAGCGGCACGGCCATGTCGCGCCCCCCGCCGATGACGAGCGTGGGCATGCGCAGTGCTCCAAGCTGGCCGTGGTGGTCCAGACCGCAGATTGCGAGCGCGGCGGCGACGTATCCATCCACAGGTGTGTCGGCGACCATCTGACCGACCCAGGCCGTGGCTCCGTGGGCCTGTGCAAGAAACTCCGGCGTGAACCAGCGTGCGAGCGTTGGCGATGCTTGTGCCGCCATGCCTTCGAGCCTTGCAGCGGCGATGCGCTGGCGCCACAGTTGCGCAACGGCTGGGTTGGTATGCGCGCCGCAATGGGCAAGCACCAGCCGCTGGACCCGTTCGGGCGCGGCAAGCGCCAGTGACTGGGCAACCATGCCGCCGAAAGACAGTCCCGCCACGGCGAACGTGCCCAGTTCCAAGGGCGCGATCGCGTCGAGCACGGCCTGCGCATAGTCGGCCAACGCCGGTTCGCCAGGGAGCATGCCCGAGTCGCCATGGCCCGGCAGGTCCGGCACGATGACCAGTCTGCGACGTGCCAGCACCGGAATCTGCAGACTCCAGATGTCCCCCACCGTGGCGATCGGGTGCAGCAGCAGGACGGGCATGTCCCCGTGCGATCCGAACGTGCGGACGCGTAAGCGCTTCGCATCTTCAGGGACCGTCATCGCTGTGTGCTCCAGGAACCCAGCGCGATGCCGGTGTACCAGCTGGGGACCGCCTCGTAGAACCGGTTGTGGAACCCGCGGCCGCCTGCCGCACCGTGCGCGACAAGCCAGTTGCGGATCTCCTCTGCGCCATTGCCTGCCTCGTTCACGTGGTCGGTCGCGAAGCGCGCGAGAGGCTCCTCTTGGCCGCGTTCCAGCAGGCTGAGGAACTCGCGGTCGAACGGTTCATTGACCATGCCCATGCGCGGCGTCGCCACGTCGTGGCTGACGCCGCCCGTGGCCAGAACCGCAATGCGTTCGTCCCCAGGATAGGAGTCGATGGCGGCGCGCAACATCCGCCCCCACTTCAGACACCTGCGCATGGTGGGCAACGGGGGTTGCACGCAGTTGATCAACAGCGGCACGATCTTCAGTTGCTCACCCAAGCCAGCCAGCATCAAGGGAGTCAAGACACCGTGGTCGAGTGTCAGATGCATCGAGAACGAGGGGTCGAAGTCTGCGTTCAATGCCTCGCCAAGCAGATGGGCGCCAAACCCGGCATCCCCGGCAAGCTCGACTGCGGGCGCCTTCAGCCAATGCTCGGCCGGAGCCGGATAGCGGTTTCCTGCGCCGATGCAGAAGGCCGGAAAGTTGTCGAGGAAGAAGTTGTGCAGATGGTCGTCCGAGACCAGCACCAGGATGTCTGGGCGGCTGACCGCGATGGCAGCACCCAGCTCCTTGAATGCTGTATAGACCCGTTCGCGCACCGCGTCGCCGACGGCGTTCGGGAAATTGAGCATGACCGGCGTGTGGCTCGCCGCGAAGGACCCGACGAACTCAGCCATGGGAGGCCTCCGATCCGACCGCCCGCAGGGACCGAAGGAACGCGTCCTCAGGCATGCGCACTCCCAATGCATGCGCGCGCAACAGGTAAGGATTGGCGCCTGCAAGGTACAACTGGCCGATGGCGTTGTCGCGGATCAGATGCTTGACCTCGGTCGGCAAGGAAATGTCCTTCATGTAGTCCACGGGGTTGTCCAGGTAACGTTGGAGATGACCGTCCTTGTGGTGCACATCGAAGAGAACGCGGTTGATCCAGTAGCACTCTGGCGTTGGCATGGCAAGTTGCCAATTGCGGACGGCCATCACGCCGCTCCTCTGATCTCTTTGACTTGGGTGGCCAGCCATTCGACGATGGTCGGCAGCGTTTGCGGCGTCAGGCCCATGTGCCCGCCCGGGAAAAGTCGCACATGCTTGGGGTTGCCGTGCTCGGTCAACAAATGCAGGTCTTCGATGGGGCACTGCTTGTCTTCCCGCCCATTGACCAGCAGCAATGGAGCGCTACGGCGGTCCAGCAAGCCTTGGTCCAGCAGCGACAGGCGCTTGAAGAAGGCCAGGTACTCCGCGTCATTGCTGGCGCCCAGCATGCGGCACCGTGTTTCCACAAGACCCATCAGGTAGCTGTCCGGGTAGCGCGAGGCGCCAATCCATTCCGGCTGGAACATGTAGTGCGCGCCGCCCCCCCAGTTCACCGCACCGCGAAGTCGGTCGGGGAACAGCAGCGCGAGCTTGGTTGCCCAGTAGCCGCCGAACGAACGGCCTAGGCAGGCCATGCGCTTGCCGTCTAGATCGGGCTGCTTCTCCACCCAGTCGAACACGGTGGCGAACTGCCGCTCCGCGTCCTGGACACCGCGGACGGGAGACTCGCCGGTGCCAGCGTTGTCCATGGCAACCGTGGCCACGCCAAGTGCGAGCAGCGCATCGCAGGCCAGTGTCATCTGCTCTTTCCAGGCGTCGACACCACCCCACATCACCACCACGGGAGGTCGCTCGATGCCAGGGGGTCTGCGCAGCAGAACCACCACCTCACGGCCTTCGCCTTCGCGCCCGTCGAACGCGATGGACACCCGCTTCACAGGGCTGGGCCAATGCGCGGACGCCTGCAGGTAGGTGTCGCGCTCCAGCTCTGCGCAGAGCTGCTTGTCCGGATGGTCGGGGCATGGAAAGCGCCCCATGAAGTACAGACCGCTCGCCTTCATGAACAGTCGACTGGCCGTCTGGACGTCGCCGCCAGCCCGGGATTGCGCTGCGGCACGCCGGACCGCGTCGCCTGCTGCACGCCAGTGTCCGGCCCAGCTTGCGCCATCCAGTCCAGGCAGTTGATCGATGAGAGCCTCGCCCTCCTGTGGGTCCAAGGCGTTCATGGGGTGTGTGCGCGAAGCGAGCCGCTTCTTCATCCACGCGCGTGCCTCCTCCAGGGTTTTGGGACGGCCCTGGATGTCCCCGTCTTGTGCTGCTGCCTGACTCATGGTGATCGGTCTCCGTAGGAAAAAAGCGCTGTTGCCGGTGTACGGCCGGCGACGGCTGGTGTGCGCTGAAATGGTAGGCAACGCCAGCCTGGGGCGTTTGCCTGAGAGCGCACCCACTGTTGACCGGGAGTGCGTTGAGCCCACACGGGCTCAGCAAGCGTGGACGCGCCGTCTGCGCGCCGTTTGAACGCCGTTTGAGCGTCGTCGGGACGCCGACTTGACCAGGCGCGCGCCCTGTGTTGACCAGGCCGGAAATGGGGCCGCACAGCCGTTGACGCGCTGGTGCTCGGGCCGCTTCAATCGCCCCCCAGCAACCCGGAGGCATCAACAAATGAAGCAGACTCGACGCGCCCTTGTGGTCGGCGGCGGCATCGCAGGAATGGCGTCGGCACTCACACTGCGCCGCATCGGATGGGACGTGGACCTGATCGATCTTGATCCGGGATGGCGGGTCTACGGTGCCGGCATCACCATCACCGGCCCGACCTTGCGGGCCATGAAGCAACTGGGCATCTACGACGAAGTGGCGGCTCAAGCCTACGTGGGCCATGGCATTCAGGTCTGCGACATGCAAGGCCACCGGATCGAGACCGTGGAGACACCGATTGCGCCAGAAGCTGGCGTGGCTGGGTGCGGAGGCATCATGCGCCCGCTCCTGCACCGGATCCTCTCGGAACGTGTGCTTCGGTCGGGCACCAAGGTTCGCCTCGGCCTCACGGTGGGTGCGCTGGACGCTTCGGGCGAAGGCGCACGCATTGAGTTCAGCGATGGCAGCACCGGCGACTACGCGCTCGTGGTGGGGGCCGACGGTCTGTTCTCGACCGTGCGGTCGCTGCTGTTCCCACAGGCCGAGAAGCCGCGCTACATGGGCCAGTACGTGTGGCGCACTGTCGCTGCCCGGCCGGCTGGTTTCCACCAGCGCCACTTCTTTCTGGGTGGTCCGCACAAGGTCGGTCTCACGCCGGTGTCGGCCGACACGATGTACATGTTCCTGCTGGAAACGTGCGACGAGCGCCCACGGTTGGACGACGCGCTTCTCGCTCCTGAACTCGCTCGCTTGCTGCAGGGTTACGGTGGGCCGTTGCAACGGATCCGTGAGGAGCTGTCGCCGCAGTCGCCCATCATCGTCCGGCCGCTGGAGGCCTTTCGATTGGCACCGCCGTGGGCGCGCGGCTGCGTCCAGCTCATCGGCGACGCCGTACACCCCACGACGCCTCAGCTCGCTTCCGGCGCTGGCCTGGCGATCGAAGACGCCTTGGTATTGGGCGAAGAGCTGCAGGCCGCGCCCGATGTGCCTGCCGCGCTCGATCGCTTCTTACAGCGTCGGCATGCGCGCTGCCAGTTGGTGGTCGAAAGTTCTTTCAGCATCGGTGACAAGGAGCGCCAGGGCGCGCCGGCGCACGAACAGACCGCCATCCTGACGCGAAGCCTGGCCGCGCTGGCCGACGACATCTGACTTCTTGCCTCGCAGGCCGCAGCGTCTGCTCTGCGACAAGGGCCCCGATCAACAGCAACGCGGAATCTTCCGCGGGGAGACAAGCATGAAAAATGAATCGAGTTCTCTGGTGCCGCGCGCGGTATTGCCAACCCTTCTTGCGCTTGCAGGCGCGGCCCAGGCGCAGTCCGGTGCGTCGGTGTACGGCATCGTCGACGTCGCCATGGAGCGGCTGACCAATGTGAACAGCGCCGGCGACAACCGCTTGCGCCAGCCGTCGCTGACGGGCTCGCTGCCCTCCCGCCTGGGGTTCCGGGTGCGCGAAGATCTGGGCGCCGGAACGGCTTTGCTGGCCCAATTGGAGATGGGCTTCGCGCCGAACACCGGCAACCTCAACTTCGGCGGCCGGGCCTGGGGGCGTGGCAGCTTCGTCGGCTTCAGCACGCCCTACGGGACGGTGACCGGCGGCCGGCTGCCGGTGATGACCACACAAGCGATCCATTCGGCGATGGGCCCGAGTCTGTACTCCCTGGGATCGATCGATTCCTACATTCCCAATGCGCTCAGCGACAACACGGTCGGCTATCTGGGTACGTTCGGCCCGGTGTCGGTCGGAGCGACTTACAGCCTTGGCCGTGACACTGTCGCGGGGGTCGGGCCTGCCGCCACCAACTGTCCAGGTGGCACCGGTGGGAAAGCTTGCCACCAATGGACCGGCATGCTGAAGTACAGCACCAAGGCGTTCAGTGCCGCGATGGCCCACGACGTGATGAATGGCGGCCCGAACGCCACGTTGGGCCTCAACGATGCGCGCTACCGCGACCGCCGCACTCTCCTGTCCGCAAGCATGCAATGGGATGCCGTGAAGCTGTTCGCCGGCGTGCTGCACCGTTCACGCTCCACGGCAACCGAGCTGCGAAGCAACATCTACTACGTCGGCGCGAGTTACCCCTTTGCTCCACGGTGGACCGCCGATGTCGAGGTCTACCGATACAGCCTGGCTGGCACCGCAAACGATTCCACGCTGCTTTCCGCGCGCGTGAGCCACGCCTTCTCTGCGCGCACCGCGGTCTACGCCAGTGCCGGTCATGTGCGCAATGCGTCGGCCGCAGCCGTGTCTGTGAGTGCGGCATCCACCGTGGGCACAGGCTTGAACCAGTTGGGACTGGCCGCTGGTGTGCGGCACAGCTTCTGACGGCCGGTGCCAACAAACTTCATGGAGAACAACATGTCCTGCTACCCCATCAACCGCCGTTCCCTCCTGCGCCAGCTCGGCGTCCCCTGCGCGTTGACGGCTGTGGCGCCGCTGTCCGTGTGGGCCCAGAAGCCGGCGACGTTGCCGCTGGCTCGCATCGTCGTGGGCTCCGGTGCCGGTTCGGTGATCGACAACTTGGCCCGCCGGGTTTCTGAGCGGCTCCAAGGAGGTTACGCCCAGTCCGTCATCGTGGAGAACCGCACGGGAGCTTCGGGCCAGCTCGCGGTGAGCTACGTCAAAGGCGCGGCGCCGGACGGCGCGACGCTGCTGCTGACGCCATCGCCGCACATGGTGCTGTTCCCGTTCACGTTCCAGAGCCTGCCATACCGTCCTGCGGTGGACTTGCTGCCGGTCTCACTGGGCGCGACGTTCGACCTCGCGTTTGCGGTCGGGCCGCTGGTCCCCACCCAGGTGCGCACCCTCAAGGAGTTCGTGCAGTGGTGCAAGGCGCACCCGGACAAGGCGCAGTTCGGCTCGCCCGCCGCTGGCTCGACGCCACATTTCACCGGGGCCATGTTGGCGCGCGCGGAGAACTTCGCGCTGGACCACGTCGCCTACCGCGGCCCCAATCCGGCCGTGCTGGACATGGTCGGCGGGCACATTGCTGCGGCGTGTGCTCCGTTGGGGGATTTGCAGACCTTTGCCAAGACGGGCAAGTGCCGCGTCCTGGGCACGACGGGCAGAAAGCGAAGCACGTTTACCCCGGGCACGGCGACGTTCCTGGAACAGGGGTATTCCGATGTGGTCATCGAGGACTGGGTCGGTTTCTTCCTGCCCGCCAAAACGCCTGCTGCGCTGGTGCAGTGGGCGCAGGAGGACATCGCCCGGGCGCTGTCGATCCACGAACTCAAGGAGGCCATGGCTTCCAGCTGCTACGAGGTGGTGAGCAGCACCCCGGACGCTCTGGCTGCGCGCATGGCGGAAGAAGCTGCCCGCTGGAAGGGTGTCGTCACGGCACTCGGCTTCACGGCGATGAGCTGACAAGCACCAGCCGGGTGAGGGCGGGCCTGTCAGACGCCTAACTTCGCGCGGGCGGAAGAAGAACGGCACCCTCCGCCTGCCGGCGAAAGTCGCGCGGAGACATACCGAATCGTTGCTTGAAGGAGCGGCTGAAATGCGCCACGTCGTTGAATCCCCAGTAGTACGCGATCTCTCCGATGGAGCGCGATCGCAGTGCCTGCGAAGCCAGGTCTTGACGGCACTGGTCCAGTCGCAACGACCACACACGTTTCATCAGTGGATCGCCATCTCCGGCAAAGATGTCGTAAAGGTACCGGGTGGACAGGCCCATCGAGGCCGCGATGGCACCGGCGTCCAGCGTGCTGTCGCGCAGGTTGTCGCGCAGGTGCTCCATGACTCTTTGCCGGTGCACCGCACGGATGCGCGAGGGCGCTGCCTCCTGGGTACGGGCCGTGGCCTGCAGCGCTGCACCGAGAGTGTGTGCCAGCGCATCCGCAAGGTGGTCGGCCTCTTGCTCGTCGAGCCCGTTGGCGCAGCCGAACAGATCGTCGACGAACCGTGCGAAGAGCCGCGCGGCTCCGGCTTGGCAGGGCACGGCCGTTGCCGTGAGCGAGTCCGCTTCGGGCATCAGGCGCCTCAGTGTGTCCGGCTCCAGGTAGATCGAGTGCGTGTAGATGTGGTCCGTGCGGATGGAAAACGGCCGCGAAGGATCGATCAGAAACATGTCGCCTGCATGGACGGCGGACGACCGCCCGTCCTGCGTGACGAACGCGGTGCCTTCACGCTGCAGCGTCACAAGCCAGCGGGTCGGCCGGACAAACTGCTGGGACCGCGTGAAATGGGGCGAGAAACGCAATGCGGCGAATCGAAGCTTGCGACCGCTGTAGGCGCTCACCTGTGTTTTGAACGAGGCAGCCTCGGGCTGCTCGATGGCCAGGTCGACCGCGAACAGCCTGTGCATCGCATCGGAGAAAACTTCGGGCCCCGGTGCTCCTTCGAAGGAGATGTTCTGGTAGATCGTCATGGCAGGTCTGGGGCGCGCAGCGAGGTCCGGCATGGTCTTCGCACGGTGGACATTCGTCAATGCCGGTAAACCCCCTGCGCGCACCGATGGCGCGTTCAGCCGATGCCTTGGAGGGCGGCGCGATGTTGGGGCGTCCGCCTGCCACAGGGCCGCCTGCAGGACTGCTCCGCCCCCGCCACACCGCGCCATTGCACACCAGACTTTGAACGAGAGACATTGAACATGCACCCCATTCCCATGACCCGCCGCGGCCTGCTCGGCTCGATCGGCGCGCTGGCCGCCGCAGCGTCCTCCGCTTCACTGAGCGGCTGTGGTGGCGCCGAAGCCGCCACCAGCCCGTCCTCGGGCGAACTTCTGATCAAGGGCGGGCGCGTGCTGGCGCTCGATGCCGCCGGCAGCCAGTTGGCGACGGGGGACGTGCACATCAAGAACGGCATCATCGTGGCTGTTGGCGAGAACATCACCGCCGCTGGCGCCCAGGAGATCGATGCGACCGGCACCGTTGTCATGCCTGGCTTCGTCGAGACGCACTGGCACATGTGGAACGGCCTGTGGAAGGGCATGGCCAATGATGCGACCGAATACTTCCGCCTGCGCAGCCTGGCGTCCAGCTACACCGTGCAGGACCACTATCTGGCGGTCCGGTATGCGGCCTTGCAGGCACTCAATGTCGGCATCACCACGTGCCACGACTGGGCAGACGGCGTCCGAAACTACGCGGACTTCGCCGCCCATATGATGGCGTTGTCAGAGGTCGGCATCCGCGCCAAGGCGAGCTATCCGGGCACCAGCTCTGGCAACGTGACGCGCCGTGAGGACCTGGTGCAGGCCCGCGACTGGCTGCAGTCCAACGGGCAGAACCGAATCCAGCTCGGGTTGCTGCTTGACGGCGCTGGCGCACAGTTCGAGCAGCAGGTGCGTCTGGCTCGCGAACTCGGCATTGCGCCCATCACAAACCATGAAGGGTTCTTCAACCATCCGAACGTGCTCGGCCCGGAATTCGTCTACACGCATGGCACCGACGTGAGCGATGCTGAGATCGATGCCATCCGATCCAACAACATCAAGGTCGCGCTGTGCCCGACCACCGATCCGATGATTGGTGTGGGCCTGCCGCCGGTCTACCAGCTTCTGAGCAAGGGCGTGAAGCGCGAGAACATGGGCTTCTCGGTCGACGTGTCCTGCCAGACTTCGCCAGAGCCGTTCGAAATGATGCGCACATTGGTCAATGCGTCGCGCATCCAGCAGACTGGCCTCAACGCCATCTTCGACGTGGTCAGGGCTGCGCCCAAGTGGATCTTCGGGTATGGCGACGCCCTCAGGGTGGCCACTGCTGGTGGCGCCAACGTGCTGGGCCTGTCGGAAGAAGTGGGGGCGCTCGCTGCAGGCAAGAAGGCAGATGTGATCCTGGTGCGGCTAGACGACATCAACATGCAGCCTTCAGCTGGCTCCAACATCGAATACCAGTTGGTGCAATGTGGCAGCAGCCACAACGTAGACACCGTCATTGTCGATGGCATCGTCCGCAAGCGGCACGGTCGGCTTGTAGACGTGGACGTCAAGGCGTTGACGCGCGATGTTGCTGCCGCACAGGAAGCGCTGAAGTTGCGAGGGGGATTGAGCTGAAGGGCTTCCAACGTGCTTGCTATCGGGCCGGTTGCAGGCCATGGGAATTCGGATGGCAGCCCGGGTTTTTGTGGCCACCCGGCAGCTGCGCGCGAGTCCGGCGGAACTGTTTGCGACGCCTCCGCCCGATCGGATGCGCGAGCGGCAGCCTGTGAACGGCTGCGCACAGCGTTGACCAGCCGGTCGATGCGACCCGCCGAGCGGCGCCTTGTGGCCGTTCGGAAACACCCGGGCCGTCCCGACTGCGGTCCCGCATCCCGGCTGCGTGCGGCCTTGGCCTGATGGCAGCTGGACTGTCGCGCTGGTCCTCGGCCGCGCGACCCTGGCGCTCGCCAGAAGCGCTGAGCGCCGTCGGCTCTCCCGACCGCGAAATGGCGCTGAACCACTCCCGCGCGCCCTTCCCGCACACTGTTGGTGTCAGTGGTTTTTTCACCGAGAGGACCGGGGCTCACTTTTGCATCGACGCCGACACTTGAGGTTGGCGGGCATGTTCGGCTCTTCAGCGAGAAGGGGGCGGGGCAGGGGGGGCCGGAGGTGGGCTGCCTGGCCACCGGACGGTCACGGTGTCAGAAGTTGGTCCAATCGTCGGTGCCGGTCCTGGGCAACTGCGCAGTGCCACGCGACAGGGCGCGCTTCGTCGATCCGAATGGCGGTCGGACCACGTTGGCGCCGGGGCGGTGCTCCGTCCGACCCGAACGCTGCGCATCCGGCGTCGCCGTGGCGTGCGCAGCACCATCGCCTTGGAGGGAGAACACGGCGACGGCCTGGACCAGTTGATCGGCTTGGTTGCGCAGGCTTTCGGCGGCAGCGGCGCTTTCCTCGACCAATGCCGCGTTCTGCTGGGTCACCTGGTCCATTTGCGAGACCGCCTCGCCCACCTGCCCGACACCGGTGCTCTGTTCGCTGCTGGCCGAGCTGATCTCGCCGACGATGTCGCTGACCCGCCGGATCGCGCCGACGACTTCTTCCATGGTCTGCCCGGCGCGGTCCACAAGCGCTGAGCCTTGCTCCACCTGCTCGACGCTGGCGGAGATCAAGGTCTTGATTTCCCTCGCCGCCTGTGCGCTGCGCTGTGCCAGGTTGCGGACTTCGCCGGCCACCACCGCGAATCCCCGGCCTTGCTCACCGGCCCGGGCCGCTTCGACCGCTGCATTCAGGGCCAGGATGTTGGTCTGGAAAGCAATGCCGTCGATGACCCCGATGATGTCCGAGATCTTCTTGGAGCTTTCGTTGATTCCCTTCATCGTGCTGACGACTTCGCTGACCACGTCGCCGCCCTTGGCGGCCACGCTGGAGGCCCCCAGCGCCAACTGGTTGGCCTGCTCGGCGTTGGCCGCGTTGTGGCGAACCGTGTTGCCCAGTTCATCCATGGTGGCGGCCGTCTGTTGCAGGGCGCTGGCCTGCTCTTCGGTGCGCTGGCTGAGGTCTGCGTTGCCTGTCGCGATCTCGGTGGAGCCGGTCGCAATGGAATCGGAAACCTCGCGCACCTGCTGGACGATGGCGGCCAGGCTGCCCTGCATCGCGCCGAGCGACGCCAGGACGCTGCCGGCGGGCGCCTGCGCGGCGCCAGTCACGGGGCTCAGATCCCCACCGGCCACCTTCTGCGCGGCGACGCTCAGGTCGGCGGGCTCCGCCCCCAGCGCGCGCGACAGGCGACGGACGATGAAGACGCCTGCCACGATGGCCGCGACGAGGGCGAAGGCGCAGGCCAGCAGCAGGTAGTTGCGTTCCGTCGCGAACTGCTGCGCCGCGGCGTGGATCATCTGTTCGGCGTGTTGCTCGGTGTAGCGCGAATAGGTCGTTGCCGCCTTGGTCAGCGCCGCGAGCAGCGGACTGCATTCCTCGTTCATCTTGAGGATGGCCTGCTCGGTCTGCTTCTTGAGCGCCAGATCCACGATGCCCAGCGCGACCGGCGCGTACTGTTGTTCGATGCGCGCCATGTCGGCAACCATGTCCCGCACCTTCTGCGGTACGCCGTCGACCGCAGCCATCTGCTGCAGCTTGGCCATGCGCTCCGTGACATCGCTGTGGGCATGGTTGACCTCCTTCTTCTCGACTTCCAGGTCGGCAGCCTTGGTCACCAGGACGAGGTTGCGGGCCGCGATGGCGCGTCGATCGACCGCCGTGCGCACGCCGTTGGCCATCAGCGCGCGCGCGTTGATGCCCTCGACGTAATGGACGAAGTTCTGGTTGGCGTCATTGAGAAACTTCAGGGACAGTCCTGCGACCAGCAGAACCAGCAGCGCAAGGCTGCTGAAGGCCCAGATCAATTGGGCCCGAACGGTCATGGTCTTGGTGTTCACGATGATTTCCCTTGGTCGTTTAGAGGGCCAGGCCGAGACGTTGGCCGCGCCCGGGTCGTTGGAGGTCCACGGTGTTGGTGCCCGTAGGGTGTCGAATGGGGGGCGATCAAGCCTGCGCTTGTGCGGAATCCGGCTGCGGGAGGTGGCCGAGCAAGGCCGCTGGATCGAGCAGGATCAGGGGTCGCGTCTGGCCGTGCTCGGAGACGTTGGCCAACCCAAGGACGCCGGCGCGATCGGGGCTGGCACCCAGGGGCAGTGCGCGCATGTCGTCCACGCGCAGTTCCAGCACATCGGAGACGCCGTCGACCACGATGCCTGTGGTGCGGCTGCCCAGATCCAGCACGGCCGTCACCGTGCGCTGCTCAAACTGCGCAGGCAGGCCCAGACGGATGCGCAGGTCGACGATGGGAACCACGGTGCCACGCAGGTTGGTGACGCCGAGCAGCCAATCGGGTGTGTCGGGCAGTGGCGTGGGCGACTCGAACGAACGCACCTCTTGGACCTTGCGGATGTCGATGCCGTAGGTTTCGGGACCCAGTTCGAAACTCAGGACCTTGTGCGTGACGCCTTCGTGCATCGCGCAAGCCTGCCCTGTGAACGTCGCGAGAGCCGGAGATGTGTTCATGTGCGCTCCTTGAAAAGTGCGCAAATGATAATTCGTCTGTCAAAAAATGATAGTTATCCGCTCGGCTCGGTGTCAAATATTTCGCATATTTATCATTGTTTCTGCGACAAATGTTCCAGCACCTGTGCCAGCGCGGGCCACAGCGCGATCGCGCTGGACTGGCCTTGTGCGCAGGCATGCTGCAGAGCGCGTGCCTGCGTTGCCGCGGCCTCCTCGCCCAGCGTGGCGAACACGCTGGCCAGGCTGTGGGCGTGGCGCCGCAATCCCGGCAGGTCGCCCGCGCGCGCCAAGGCGTTCCCTTGGGTGACGTCCAAGGCAAACTGGGCCGCGCAACTGGTGCGGAATGCGTGGAACAGCGCGGCGTCGCCGCCGAAGTGCAGGTCGATGGCACGCTGCTCCGGGGTGGCGTCCGGCGTCACGCGCCTGGGCTTGTCCGGCTCCAGAACGGGCTGCTCCATTCCCAGCGCCGCGCGCACGGCGGTCTGCAACTCCGAGACGGCGATGGGCTTGTGCAACTGCCGCCACACGCCCTGTGCCTCCAGGCGCTGGCTGGTGGCGGAGTTCAGGCCCGCGCTCAACACCACAATGCGGGCGCTGCCGAGCAGTGCAGGAGTCGCCCGCAGCGTCCGCACCAGATCGACGCCGCTGGCGCCTGGCAGCATCAGGTCGGTCAGGATCAGATCGACCGGGCCTTCGCTGCGCAGCAGCGCCACGGCCTCGTCGACGCTGCCGGCCTGCCGCAGTTCCAGGGCCTCGGTGTCCAGTGCCATCTGCACGAAGCGCTGGATGATCTCGTCGTCGTCGACGGCCAGCACGTGCGGCAGGCTCATACCGTCGCCTCCAGCCGCTTCAGCGCCTGCGCCAGCAACGGCGGCAAGGCCGTCACGACCTGCGGCTTGTGCACCACCGGAACATCTTCCAGGGCGAAGGCGTACGGTGCCCGCTGCTCGGCGTCCAGGCCCGTGACCACGATCAACTGGCTGCGCGCGAACTGTGGATGCGAGCGCAAGCCGGTGATCAGGGTGGCGCCGTCGATGCCCGGCAGCAGGATGTCGACGATCAGGATCTCCGGCTGCAACTGTCCGGCCAGGATCAGGCCCGTGATGCCATCCGGCGCCACATGCAGGTCGACGCCGGGAAAGCGCTGGCCGATCAACAGGCGCAGAAGATTCTGGTAGTGCACCGAATCCTCGATCAAGAGCACCACCGGCCGGCCGCCGGGGGGCTGCACCGGCGCTGCCGGGGTGTCCTGGCCCGGTTCGGGCGCCCCCTGCGCCGGAACCACGTGGCGCGCGTCGACCCAGGCGTGCACGGCCTGGCGGGCGATGCGCCGATGCCCGCCGCCGGTCTTCCAGGCCTGCAGTTCCCCGCGGTCGACCATGAGTTGCACCGATCGCACGGCCATGCCCATCAAGCGCGCGGCTTCCAGCGTGGTGTAGGTCTCCGCATCAGCGGGGTTGTCATTTTTCACAAAAATACGACTTAAAATCGGCAAATATGATTTGACGAATGTGATTTGATGATAATCGGCCCCAGACCATCAAGGGGCCAAATGAAAAACGTACTGATCGTAGAGGATCATGCCGACATCCGGCGTCTGATCCGCATGACGCTGGAGTTCGAGGACTGCGAGATCCACGAGGCCGGCGATGCCGCCGAAGGGCTGGAGAAGGCCCGCAAGCTGTCGCCGGACCTGATGTTCCTGGACGTGATGATGCCGGGAGAGCGCAATGGCCTGGACCTGTGCCGTGACGTGAAGTCCGACCCGCTGCTGCGCGGCATCAAGGTGCTGCTGCTGTCGGCACGCGGCAACACCGCAGACCGTGAAGCGGGCCTGCAGGCCGGCGCCGATGCCTATGTCGTCAAGCCCTTCAGCCCGATGGAGCTGCTCGCGCTGCTGAACGCGGAGGTCGCATGAGCGCCGCGGTGGACCAGCCGCTGGCGGCCGCCAGCGCCGAGGCCTGCAGCCCCTCGGCCCTGCAGGCCGCGCCCGGTGTCGGCATCGGCGAGCGGTCCTTCGCCGACGCGGCAGCGGCGCAGATGGAACGTATGCTGGCCGACTTCGGGCAGATGTACCAGGAGCGCAACCAGGCGCTGCAGGAGGTCACGCGTGCGCACCACGAAGCCCTGCTGCTGCTGGCACGTGCCGCGGAACTGCGCGACGACGACACCGGCGTGCACATCGTTCGCATGGGCTACCTGGCCTGGGGACTGGCACTGTGCCTGGGCCAGAGCCGCGCGCAGGCGGGCCTGCTGCGCCAGGCCGCGCCGATGCACGACATCGGCAAGATCGGCATCCCGGACGCGGTGCTGAAAAAGCCCGGCAAGCTCAACGACGGCGAGCGTTTCTCGATGAACACCCATCCCGAGATCGGCGCCCGCATCCTCGGCCGCTCGCGCATCGCCTTGTTCCAGCTGGCCGCCGAGGTCGCGCTCACGCACCACGAACGCTGGGACGGCAGTGGCTATCCCCACGGCCTGGCGGGCGAGGCGATTCCCCTGTCCGGACGCATCGTGGCGGTCGCGGACTTCTTCGATGCGCTGACCATGGACCGCTGCTACCGCCCGGCCTTCAACGACGCCACCGCGCTGGAGATGCTGGCGGCAGAACGGGGGCGCAACTTCGACCCCCGGGTGGTCGACACCTTTCTCGCCAACGCCAGGCGGCTGATCGCCATGCGCGACGAGGTGAACCGCAGCAGTCTGGGATTCGCAGAACTGATGCAGGACCCGCCACAGCTCGCGGCGACGGCCGCCTTCCTCTGAGGACTCGCCATGCAAACCCATGCCTGCGCACGCGCCGTGCGCCATCTCGCGACCACCGCACTCGGCCTGGCCCTGGCCGCCGCACTGCCTTCGCATGCTGGCAGCGTGCTCGACCGCGTCCGGGCCACCGGCACCGTGCGGGTGTGCATCTGGCCGGACTACTACGGCATCACCTACCGCAACCCGCGCACGCACCAGCTGAGCGGCATCGACATCGACCTGGCGGCTGCGTTGGGCGAGGACCTCAAGCTCAAGGTCGAGACCGTGGACTCTTCGTTCGCGACGCTGGTGCAGGACGTGCGTGGCGACCGTTGCGACCTCGCCATGTTCGCCGTGGCCGTCCTGCCGCAGCGCAAGGCGCAGCTCGCGTTCTCGCAGCCCTATCTGCGCAGCGACGTCTACGCGATCACCACGCGCAGCAGCCGCGTGGTGCGCGAGTGGGGCGACATCGACCAGCCTGGCGTGCAGGTGGCGGTGCAGGCCGGCACGTTCATGGAGCCGGTGATGGCCCAGGCGCTCAAGCAGGCCACGCTGGTCGTGGTGAAACCACCCGCCACGCGTGAACAGGAGCTGGAGGCCGGGCGCGTCGATGTGTTCATGACCGACTATCCCTACAGCCGGCGGCTGCTCGACAGCGCCGACTGGGCGCGCCTGGTGGCTCCGCCCACGCCCTTCCACGTGCTGCCTTACGGCTATGCGGTGAAGCCAGGCGATGCCGACTGGCTGGCGGAGATCGATGACTTCGTGGCCCGGATCAAGCGCGACGGCCGCCTGGAGGCCGCGGCCCGGCGCCATGGGCTGACGCCCGCCTTGGCAAAATGATGGCGGCGCACGCCATGGCCTTGCCTTGGCCGCAGCTTCGCTGGGCGGGATTCGCCGGCTGGCGCGAAAACCGCATCGTGCTGCTGCTCGGCATGGGGCTGACGCTGCTGGTGGTGGCTGCCGTGGCATGGGTCGGCGCCATCGCCTACCAAAGCACCATTGACGTGGCCCTGGAAGACCAGGCCTTGAAGGCGCGCGTGCTGGAGCACCACGCAACGCTCTCGATCGACACCGCGTCGCTGGCGCTCTCCTCCCTGGCCGACCGGGTCGCGGCCCGGCCCGGCCTGGCGGCCGGGGAACTGGAAGGCTTGCTGCGTGAAGCCCTCGCCGGCCTGCCCATCATCCGCGGCGTCGCCGTCGTGGACGCGCAGGGCGTGGTCCTCGCCAGCACCTCGCCGGCCGAACGCCAACGGCGCACTGTGCCGCTGGCCGTCCTGGGGGCCTGGCCCAAGCCTGGGCAGGACCGGCTGGGCGCGCTGGTGCCGGGCCGCAGTCTGGCCGACATCGGCCGCAGCGGTTCGGCGCCAGCCGGTGTCGGTTTCATCCCGCTGCTGCGGACGTCGGCTGGCGGCAATGCCTTGTTCGTGGCACTGCTGAACCCGGACGCGTTCTCCAACTACCAGACCTTGGCCCTGGCCGATCCGCGCGCTTGCGCGGCCATGCTGCGCTACGACGGCGACGTGCTGGCTGCCACGGCCGGTGCGGGCATGGCACCCGGTGAGCGCATTGCGAACCTGCCCCGCTTCCGCGAGCAACTGGCCCAGCGTGCGCACGGCGCCTCCGTTGGTGCAGGCCTGGGTGTGGGGCCACAGGAGCAGGTCGCCGCCTACCGTGCGTCGCCCACCTGGCCGTTGGTCATCGTCGTGGAACGGCCCCTGGCCGCCGTGCGCGCGGACTGGTGGCGTGCGGCACGCCAGGTGGTCTGGGTGCTGGGCGCCGCGGTGGTGCTGCTGGTCACGATGACGCTGGTCGCCTGGCGCGGCCTGCAGGCACGCGAGCGCACGCGCCGGCTGCTGCAACGGGCCCAGGCCGTGGTGGCACAACGCGAGCGCGAACTCAGCGTCACGGTGAAGAGCGTGCAGGAGCTGATCTTCCGCACCGACCTGCAGGGCCGGATCACCTATGTGAACGCCCGGTGGAGCGCTGTCGGCGGGACCGAGCCGCGCCAGGCTGTCGGCCTGGAACTTGCCTCGCTGGCTGTCCCGGAGCAGCGGGCCATGGTGCAGGCGCTGTTCGCGGCCGATGACCGGGCCGGAACGCGCAACGCACAGGTGTGCGTGCGCACCCCGGCCAGCGGCGGCACGCGGGTGTTCGACCTGGCCGTCGTGCCACTGATCCAGGACGAGCAGTTGGTCGGTTTCGCGGGCAGCGCCGCGGAGGTGACGGAACGTGTCACCGCCCAGCGTCGCCTGCAAACCCAGCTGCAGATCACCGAGCTGATGCTCGAGGCCAGCCCGCTGCCCTTGTCCGTGCGTGATCTGCAAGGGTGCTATCTGAGCGTCAACCAGGCCTGGGAGGCGTTCACGGGCATCCGGCGCCAGGAGGTGCTGGGGCGTGCCAGCGCGCCGCATCTGACGGCGGCCCAGCTCGACCGCCTGCGGGCGCAGGAGCGCGAGCTTGTCGCCAAGGGGGGGCGCATGCGCCATGAAGCGGAGTTCACCCACGCGGATGGGTCATGCCGCGATGTGGTGCTCGAGCAGGTGCTGATGCCCGGCGACAACGGCGCGCCAGCCGCCATCCTGGCCGTGCTGATGGATGTCAGCGAGTTCCGCGCCGCCGAGCGCGCCACACGCGAGGCACGTGACGCCGCGGAAGAGGCTTCACGTGCCAAGTCCGAATTCATCGCCAACATCAGCCACGAACTGCGCACGCCCCTGCAGTCCATCCTCGGATTTTCCGAGCTGGGCACCATGCGTGGGCGCGACCAGCCCAAGCTGGCGGCGATGTTCTCGGACATCCACACCTCGGGCCGGCGCATGCTGGCACTGGTCAACGACCTGCTGGACGTGGCCAAGATCGAGAGTTCGGTGGGCACCTTCCACCTGGAGCGTGCCGACCTGCGGCCACTGGTGCAGGAAGTGCTGCGCGAACTGGAGCCGCAGCTGGGCGAGCGCGGCCTGCGGATCGCGATGGCATTGCATCCGGTGCCGCAGATCGCCAAGGTGGATCCGCGGCGCTTCCAGCAGGTCGTGCGCAACATCCTGGCGAACGCCATCCGGTTCTCGCCGCCACAGGGAACCATCAGCGTGGACAGCCGAACCACGCCCGAGAGCGAGATCGTGCTGCGCATCGCCGACCAGGGGCCGGGCATACCGCCGGCGGAACTGGAACGCATCTTCGACGCCTTCGTGCAGTCCAGTGCGACCAAGGACGGCTCCGGCGGCACCGGCTTGGGCCTGACGATCAGCCGCAAGATCCTCGAGGTGCACGGCGGGCGCATCAGCGCCGCCAACCAGGCCGCCGGCGGGGTGGCGTTCAGCGTGGCGCTGCCGGCCCGGTCCATGGCCGAGACCATCCAGGCACCGCTGTAGCGCGTGACGGGAGCGATGCCGTGTGGCGTGTCGTCTGCATCGGTCTGAGCGGGCCGGGCTACCCGCACCGGGCGGTGGACCGCGGGCCCCTGCTCGTGCGGGAGGAGCGGGCGCAGGCCATTGCGCAGTGGCTGGAGCGTACCGGGATGTATGCCAGGGTGTCCGTCGAGCGTGTCGGCGGGGTGCAGACCGCGTCGGCGGTGGGGCCGAACGCGCTGCGGGATGGGATGCGCTCTGCCACCTGACCAGCGGGCAGGCGCGCCGTGTCGGCTACGGGACAACCATCTTGACAATTCGACACATCACAATAAATTGCAACAATAAACGAGTCGGTCTGTTCGCTCGATGATCGGATGCGTCCCGTTTGGTGCGCAATGGACGGATGCGCTCTGCAGTTCGCACCCTATGCAACGTTCCTGGCTTCCCTGGATCTGCTCCGGCATCGTGCTCGTTTGCGGCGGCGTCGCAGCGCTCCTGGCCGACCGGCATGTCGCCGCGACGCAGGAGGCCGTCAGGCAGGCCCGCTTCGACGCCGCTGTGCAGCGCATGGTCGGCGACCTGACACAACGCATCAACCTGTACGAATACGGCCTGCGTGGCGCCCGCGGTGCCATCGTCACGGCTGGCGCCGACCGCATCACGCACGCGCAGTTCCACGCCTACGCCGCATCGCGCGAGTTTGCGCGCGAGTTCCCGGGCGCGCGCGGCTTCGGCTTCATCCGGCGGGTGCCGCAGGAGGCGCTGGACCTCTACGGGCGCGCGCAGCGAGCCGCCGGCCGAGCGGACTTCGCGGTCCGGCATTTGGCCGACGCCCGAGGCGACGCGCTGGTCATCGAGTACGTCGAGCCAGAGGCCCGCAACCGGCAGGCCATCGGCCTGGACATCGCGTCGGAGGAGCACCGTCGCATTGCCGCCCACGAAGCCCTGCGCAGCGGCCAGCCGGTCCTGTCGCGGCCGATCACCCTGGTGCAGGCCGCACAGGAGAACAAGAGCGGCTTCGTCTTCCTGATCCCGATCTACCGGCCGCATGCGCCCACCGACACGCCCGAGCAACGCTGGCAGGCGGGCGTGGGCCTCGCTTACGCGCCACTGATCATCGACGAAGTACTGAAGGGCATCGAGGCGCGGAACGACCGCATCGTCGTTGCCCTTTACGACATGGAAGCCGGCCCGGGCATGCCGCCGCAGCGCTTTTTCACGGAATCCGGGGCCGACGGACCTGCGGCGGGCGGCATGGCGGCGCGCCTGCCCCTGTCGCTGTACGGACGGCAGTGGCAAGCGGAGTTCAAGGCCACGCCCGCGTTCATCGCGGGGCTGGATCTGCCGGCCCCCCACACCATCGGACAGGTCGTCGCGGGTGTCTCGGCGCTGCTGGCCGTGCTGCTGTTCTTCGGGATGGTGAACCTGCAGCAGCGGCGCCACACGGCTCTGGTCCATGCGCGCATGGGTGCCATCGCCGACAGCGTCAGCGATGGCATCGTCGGGCTGGATGCGCGGGGGCGGGTGACCAGTTGGAACCGCGCTGCGGAACGGATGCTCGGGCACGCGGGTCGCCTGGTGATGGGCGAGCCTTTCGCCGCATTGGCCAACGGTGCACCGGCACCGACGGTGGCGGCCGATGGGGACGTGACGACCAGCGTGCTACAGGTCGAGCGGCCGGACGGCAGCCCGGCCGAACTGCAGCTGAGCCGCACGGCGGTGTGTGCACCGGATGGGCGCCAGGTGGGGACCGCGGTGACCGTGCGCGACCTCACCGAGCAGCACAGCGCCGATGAGCGCTTCAGGCTCGCCGTGGACGCGGCCCCGACCGCCATGCTGATGGTCGATGCGCAGCAGCGGCTCGTGCTTGCCAACCGCAAGGCGGAAGAGCTGTTCGGCTACAGCAAGGACGAGTTGCTGGGCCTGCAGGTCGACGCCCTGATTCCCATGCGCCTGCGGGCACGGCATGCGCACCACCAGGCGGGCTACCTGCGCGATCCACGCTCCCGGCCCATGGGACAGGGGCAACCGTTGTTCGCCCTGCACCGGGATGGCCGCGAGATCTCGGTGGAGGTCGGGCTGAGCCCGGTGAAGACCCGGCACGGGCTCGGCGTGCTGGCGGTCATCACCGACATGTCGAGGCGCGTGGAACTGGAGGCCCAGCTGCATGCGGCGCTGAGCCGGCTGCAGATGGCCCTCGACGTGGTGGGCCTCGGCGTCTGGGTCTGGCGGCCGGACGACAACCTGTTGGTCTGGGACGAGCAGATGTTCTCGATCTACGGCGTTCCTCCCGAACTGCGCCATGCCGGCAACGACTGGTTGGCCTTCTGGCGCACGCGTGTCCATCCGGACGACCGGACGGAAGTCGAGGACCGGCTGCAGCAGCAGTTGCGCGGCGAGAACACGTTCGACCCCGTGTTCCGGATCGTCCGAGAGTCGGGCGAGCTGCGCTACATCCAGGCGGCGGCACTCGTGGAGCGAACGGCCGACGGCCGGCCGGTCCAGCTCGTCGGCATCAACCGCGACATCACCGAGCAGAAGGCCGCGGAGTCGCGCGTCCTGGAGCTGAATTCCTCGCTGGAGGAGCAGGTCGCGCAGCGCACCCGGCAGCTGCACCAGGCGCTGGAGTCCGCCGAAGCCGCCACCCGGGCCAAGTCCGAGTTCCTGGCGAACATGAGCCACGAGATCCGTTCGCCCATGAATGCGATCCTGGGCCTGTGCTACCTGCTGGAGCGCGAAAGCCTGTCGACGGCACCTTACGAAATGGTGCTGCGCATCCAGGGCGCCGGCCGCGCATTGCTGGGCATCATCAACGACATCCTGGACCTGTCGAAAATCGAGGCCGACCGCCTGGACATCGAGCGTGCCCCGTTCCTGTTGTCTGCCGTGCTCGACAGCCTCGCTTCGATCATGGCATCGTCCCTGGGCGACAAGCCCCTGGAACTGGTGGTGGGGCCGGTGCCTGCGGGCTCGGAGCATCTGATCGGCGACAGCCTGCGCCTGAGCCAGGTGCTGGTCAATCTGGTCAGCAATGCCATCAAGTTCACGGCGCACGGCGAGGTGGTCGTCAGTGTGGAACGTGTCGACGACGGCTCCGCGCAGGGGCCCGTGACACTGCGCTTCGCCGTGCAGGACACGGGGATCGGCATCGAGGCGGACAAGCAGGCGCAGATCTTCGAGGCGTTCAACCAGGCCGACACCTCCACCACCCGCCAGTACGGTGGCACAGGCCTGGGCTTGACCATCAGCAGCCGCCTCGTTGCGCTGATGGGGGGGCGCCTGACGGTGGACAGCACTCCGCAACGCGGCAGCACCTTCGCGTTCACGCTGGAGCTGCCGACCGGCGCGGCGACCGGCGGCACGGCGCCGTTGGTACGGCCCCTGCGCGTGCTCGTCGCCGACGACAACCCGGTGGCCCTGGGCATGCTGGCGGCCGTGGTGCGCAGTCTGGGCTGGCAGGTCGATGCCGTGGAAGACGGCGAGAAGGCGGTCGACCATGCCTGCGGTCCACAGGCCCGGCCCTACGACGTGCTGTTGCTGGACCTGCACATGCCCGGCATCGACGGCCTGGAGGCGGCCCGGCGCGTGCGCACCAGCAGCGGTGCGCGCCAGCCCATCCTGGTCATGGCGGCGCCACGCGACCGCGAGAAGCTGCTTGCCGGGGACACCCAGGGCGTGCTCGACCGTGTCGTACAGAAGCCGGTGACGGGATCAGGCCTGTACAACATCGTGATGGAGGTGCTGCGGGACCGCGACGTGCTGAACATCCCGGTGTCGGCGGCCGTCGCGGCACAACGCCTGCGCGGGCTTCGGTTCCTGGTCGTGGACGACAGCGACATCAACCGCGATGTGGCGGCACGCATCCTGGGCAGCGAGGGCGCTTCGGCGTTGTGCGCGGAGAACGGTGCCGAGGCCCTTGCCGTGCTGCAGGCGCATGAGCCGGCGATCGATGGCGTGCTGATGGACATGCAGATGCCGCACATGGATGGTTACGAAGCGACGCAGAAGATTCGCAGCTCGGCATCCCTGCGCCATCTGGTCGTGGTCGCGCTGAGCGCGGGCGCCTTCGCGTCGCAGCGGGCGCAGGCCCTCGCTGCAGGGGTCGACGCATTCGTGCCCAAGCCATTCGACGTGGACCAGTTGGTGGAGACCCTGTTGCGCCTGTGCCGCCCCGGGACCGATGCGCCGACCGCGACACCGGTCCCGTTCGCCCCTGCAGCGCCGGCGGCGCTCGATATCGAGCAGGGTCTTCGGCTCTGGGGCGATCCCGCGGTCTTCGCGAGCACGTTGGAGAAGTTCCTGGAGACCTATGGCGCAGTGACCCCGCAGATGCGGACGATGCCACACGCGCCCGTGGCGGAACTGGCGCACAGGCTCAAAGGTGCGGCGGCCCAACTCGGGATCGGGCACGTCGCCGCGAGCGCGGAATCGTTGGAGCACGCGTCGCGTGCGCGCCGGGACATCGCCGGGGCGATCGGGCACCTGCAGCTGGCGCTCGAGGCGGCCCGTGACGAGATCCGGGTGTATCTGCAACGCATGTCGACCAGGCCAACGGCGGTGCCCCCGCCTTCCATGTCCGCCCTGCAAGGGACGGCAGGAGAGATGCTGCACGAGTTGCTGAGGGCCCTGGCAAGCGACGATGCGGCCCGCGTCGAGGCCGCGCTAGCGCATGCTGCGCCGCATCTTTCCGTCGATGCGTTGAGCGCGCTGCGCTCTGCCGTGGCGTACTACGAATTCCGCGCCGCCGAGGCGCTGGTCCGCAGCGCGCTCGCCGCCCGGTCTCGCAACCAGGAGAGCTAGCCATGCCCACAGGCCCCATCCTTGTCGTGGACGACGAACCGATCAACCTCGATGCGATGCGCAACATCCTGGAGCGGGACTACAAGGTGATCGTGTCGCGCAGCGGGGCGGATGCCGTTGCGACCGCAGCCAGGCATGCGGCCTCGTTGGTGCTGTTGGATATCCAGATGCCGGGCATGGACGGCTATGCGGCCTGCCGGGCACTCAAGGCGGATCCGCGGACGGCGCACATCCCCGTCATCTTCGTCACGTCCCTGTGCGACAGCTGGGACGAGGCGCGTGGGTTCGACTGCGGTGCTGTGGACTACCTGACCAAACCCGTGTCTGTGCTGGCGGTGCGCGCACGTGTGCGCACGCACCTGTCCCTGGTCCAGGCCAGCCGGCTGGAGAAAAGCCACCGGGACGCCATCTCCATGCTCGGAAGAGCGGGCCATTTCAACGACAACGACACGGGCGTGCACATCTGGCGCATGGCGACCTTCGCCCGCGAACTGGCGCGCGAGGCGGGTTGGAGCGCGGCCGATGGCCGCACACTGGAACAGGCCGCCCCCATGCACGACATGGGCAAGCTGGGCATTCCGAGCGCCATCCTGCGCAAGCCCGGTCCGCTGGACGCGGACGAGTGGCGCGTGATGCAGACGCATGCGCGCATTGGCCACGAGATCCTGAGCGAGAGCGATGCCCCGGTGTTCCGCCTGGCCGCCGAGGTGGCGTTGCGTCACCACGAGAAGTGGGACGGAAGCGGGTACCCGGATGGCTTGCGCGGCCAGGACATTCCGCATTCCGCCCGCATCGTCGCCATCGCCGACGTCTTCGATGCCTTGTCCATGCGCAGGCCCTACAAGGAGCCCTGGCCGATCGAACGCGTGGTGCAGACCCTGGAGCAAGGCGCGGGCAGGCATTTCGATCCGGAGCTGCTGCACGCCTTCATCCGGATCCTGCCCCGCATCCGCGCCCTGCAGGCCGAATGGGAGGCGTACGAGCACGATCAGCTCGGCCGTAACGGCCTGGCCCAGCCGGCGCTCTGGTACAGGGCGTGATGCCCTGGGCAGCGCCGCCCCGAAGCGCCCGCGCCCCGCCAGCTTGACCTTGTACATGGCCGCGTCCGCCGCGGCCAAGATCTCCTGCCCTGTGGCGCCACTTGCAGCGCCTGGCGCCACGCCGATGCTGCAGTCGACCGTGACCTGCTCACCGCCGGTGAGGGCGATGGGACGCTGCACGGCATCCATGCAGCGCAGCAGAACCGGCTGGGCATCGAGGGCGGTCTCGACATCCGCGAGGATCCATGCGAACCCGTCGCCTCCCAGCCGGGCCACCGTATCGTTGGCACGCAAGACGTCGCAAAGCCGCTGGCCGACCGTCCGCAGCACCACGTCCTCGGCATCATGGCCATGGCGGCCGTTCACGGGCTAGAAGCCGTCGAGGTCCGTGCAGCAGACCGCGAAGCCCTGGCCGGTGCGCCGGGTCTGCGCGAGACTGCGCCGCAGAAGGTCTTCGAGGAGCCGGCGGTCGGCCAGGCCCGTCAGCGGGTCGTGCAGGGCCTGGTGCCGGGCACAGCTGCTCGCTGTGCTTGAGAACGTCGATGCCGACATCCACAGCGATGGGGCCTCGGTGATCGCAGCGCCGCTGAGATCGACCCAGAGATCGGCAGCCGAGCAGGTCTTCATCTTGGTCTGGATGCGGAATCGCCGATCGCGGAGCAGGGCTGCCTAGCCGACCTGACCGACGGCCGCGAACGAAGCGTCGCTCTCGGACAGGACGGCCTGGCTAGATCGACAGCCGCGCCATGCGCGGCAGCGTGCGCTCGCCGGACTTCTGCAGATGCCTGCGCATGCGCTTCTCGGCCAGGGCCGGGTCGCCGGCCAGGATGGCCTCGGTGATGCCGCGGTACTCGGCCACCATGGCGCGCAGGTCGGCGGCCGTGAGCGCATGGTAGAACTGGGCGCGGAACAGGTGGGCGCGCGATTGCGGCAGCACGCGGTCCAGCTCCTGGTTGCCGGCGATGTCGAACATCACCCTGTAGTAGTTGGCGCGTGCGTCGAGCACGCGGTCCAGCGCCTCGGGTGTGTCGGCCGTGACGAGCTTGTGTGCCGCCGCCGCGAAGCGGCGCGCGTTGTCGCCGGTGCCGATGCGGGCTGCGGCCAGCCGCGCCGCCAGGCCCGACAGCACCTCCAGCACGCTGAGCAGGTCGGCCGCGTCCTCGCGCGTGAGCGAGCGGATCACCGCGCCGCGGTGCGGCGTGAGTTCGACCACGCCGCTGGCGGCCAGGATGCGCAGGGCCTCGCGCACGGTGCTGCGGCTGACCTGCAGTTCACGCGTGAGGTCGGCTTCCACCAAGCGCTGGCCCACCGCGAAGCGGCGCATCAGGATGCCCTTGCTGATCGCATCGGCCACGCGGTCGGGCGTGCTGCGCGGGTGGCGTTCGGCTGCTGCGCCTGCGCGCAGGGCCGCGCGTGCCGCGCTGGGGGGTGGGGTGGTGTTCACGGGTCGGCCTCGGTCTGCGCGATGGTGCGTTGCGCCGGAAGCGCGCGGCGGCATCGCAGCCGTTCGCACCATACGCGATCGGGGCCGGATTGTCCGGCAATATCGGCGGACACGGCCACCTGAGTCGGCGCGCACGGCGCCGCCGCTGGCCGGGCTGCTACCGCGCGGATGCCGGGCCGTCGATGGCCTTGAGCAACTCCAGCTGGACGCGCACGACACCGCGCCGCAGCATGCCCAGTTCGCGTGCGGCGGCCGTCGACACGTCGCCGATGCGGTCGGCGCTCCAGGCGCCGCGGTCGTTGACGCGCACCACCACGCTGCGCCGGTTGAGCAGGTTGGTCACGCGCACCAGCGTGCCGAAGGGCAGGGTCTCGTGCGCCATGGTCATCTTCTCGGGGTCGAAGCGTTCGCCGCTGGCCGTCGGGCGGCCCGCGAGCCGGCGCGCGTAGTAGGTCAGGCGGCCCTCCAGGGCATGCACGGTCTCGGCCACCAGGCCCTCGGGCGCAGCCGGCTGCGCCCGGGCAGGCGTGGCGCAGGCCAGCAGTAGCGCAGCGCAACAGCAGCCCACGCGGGCGAAGCGGACGATGGGCAGGGGCTTCATGGCATCCGCATTGTCGCGCAGGCCGCAGCGCCTGGGCGCAAGCCCCCCGCTTGGCCGCCGCATACCCTCGCAGCGGCTTCTTGCCTGCCCGCCTGCCACGCCGGACAAACCCTGATGATTGTCTGACAATCTGGCCCTACCATCCTGGGCCATTGCAGGTGCCCGCCATGCCTGTTCAACACGCGGCACGCCAGCCGCCCCGAAAGGACGATGTGTACGAGTTCTCGCCCAGGGTCCAGGATCTGCAGCAGCGCCTCGCTGCCTTCATGGAGGCGCACATCTACCCCAACGAGCAGCGCTACTACCGCGAAGCCGAGGAGCTCGGCCCCTGGAAGGTGGCGCCGGTGCTCGACGAACTCAAGCCGCTGGCGCGCGCGGCCGGCCTGTGGAATCTGTTCCTGCCGGCCTCCGAGCACGGCGCGGGCCTGTCCAACTTCGACTACGCGCCGCTGTGCGAGATCATGGGCCGCTCGCACCTGGCGCCCGAGGTCTTCAACTGCTCGGCGCCCGACACCGGCAACATGGAAGTTCTGGCGCGCTACGCCACGCCCGAGCACCAGGAGCGCTGGCTCAAGCCGCTGCTGGCCGGCGAGATCCGCTCGTGCTTCGCGATGACCGAGCCCGCCGTGGCCTCCAGCGACGCGACCAACATCGAAAGCTCCATCGTGCGCGATGGCGACCACTACGTCATCAACGGCCACAAGTGGTACACCACCAACGCGACCGACCCGCGCTGCAAGATCTGCATCTTCATGGGCAAGTCCGACCCCGACAACGCCGACCGCCACAAGCAGCAGTCCATGGTGCTCGTGCCCATGGACACCCCAGGCGTCAAGGTGCTGCGCTCCATCCCGGTGTTCGGCTTCTACGGCGTGCCCGACCGCGCCTCCGAGGTCATTTTTGAGAACGTGCGTGTGCCGGTGTCCCACATGCTGCTGGGCGAGGGCCGCGGCTTCGAGATTGCGCAGGGCCGGCTGGGGCCGGGGCGCATCCACCACTGCATGCGGCTGATCGGCCTGGCCGAACGCATGCTCGAACGCATGTGCAAGCGCAGCCTCACGCGCACGGCCTTCGGCAAGACGCTGGCCCAGCAGGGAGTGACGCTGGAGCGCATCGCGCAGTCGCGCATCCTGATCGACCAGGCACGGCTGCTCACGCTCAATGCCGCGCACCGCATGGACACCGTGGGCAACAAGGCGGCCAAGGCCGAGATCGCGATGATCAAGGTGGCGGCGCCGCAGATGGCCTGCCAGGTCATCGACTGGGTGATCCAGGCACATGGCGGCGGCGGCACCAACAACGACCTGGGCATCGCCGCGGCCTACGCCACGGCCCGGCTGCTGCGCCTGGCCGACGGCCCGGACGAAGTCCATTGCGCGCAGATCGGCAAGCTCGAACTGGCAAAGTACCGCTGAGGCGCCCGCCGCACGACAACGCAACAGGAGACAAGGCATGCAGATCGATTTCCAGGGCACCGGCCTGCAGGCCGCCCGCCGCCCACCCGACGCCGACTGGCAGCGCATGATGTGGATCAACGCCGACCGCGTGCTCTACCTGGGCCTGCTCGGCGAGCCCACGGTGCGCTGCTTCGGTGGCTTCTCGGTCTACCTCTCGCTGCGCGGCACGCACCGCATCTGTGTGGACGGCGGCGACTGGCAGGACAGCGCGGTCTCGGTGGTGCCACCGTATGTGCGCCACCGCATCGTCTCGGGCGAACGCATGATCTGCAACCTGCTGGTCGAGGCCGAGACGGTGGACGTGGCGGCGCTGCCGCCGCACCTGCGCGCGGGCCGCGGCGCCGTGGACGCCCCGGCGGCGCTGCAGCGCATGCGCGAGGCGCTGGACGCCCTGCGCCGTGCCGACAACCGGCGCTATGCCAGCACGGCGGCGTTCGACGAGGCCTTCTTCGGCGCGCCGCTGCGCACGCGGGCGCTGGATGCGCGCGTGCAGGCCGTGCTGGACCGCATCAAGTCCGATCCCAACGGCCATGTCTCGGCGCAGGAGTGCGCCGCCGCCGCGCACCTGTCGGTCTCGCGCTTTTTGCACCTGTTCAAGGCCGAGACCGGCTCGCCGTTTCGCAGCTTCCGCACCTGGCAGCGCGCGCGCAGCCTGCTGTACTACGTGACGCAGAGCAGCAACCTGACCGACATCGCGCTGGACGCGGGCTACCCGGATTCCACCCACTTCAGCCACTCGATCCGCCAGGTCTACGGGCTCACGCCCAAGTCCATCTTCGCGGGCAGCCGCAAGCTGGCGCTGTACGCCAGCGGCGCCGGTGTGCCGCGCCTGAGCTACCACTAGCATGCAGATCGATCTCGACTACACCGGCCGCCATGTCGTCGTGTTCGGCGGCACCACGGGCATCAACTTCGGCATCGCCCAGGCCTTCGCACGCCAGCGCGCGCGGGTCACCGTGGCCAGCCGCAAGCAGGACAACGTGGACGCCGCCGTGGCCAGCCTGCGCGAGGCTGGCGCCGAGGTGCATGGCGTGGTGGCCGACGTGCGCGACTTCGAGGCCGTGGGCGCGGCCTTTGTGCAGTCGGTGGCGCGCTTCGGGCCGGTGGACGTGCTGGTCTCGGGTGCGGCCGGCAACTTCCTGTGCGCGGCCGAGGCCATGTCGTCCAACGGCTTCAAGGTCGTGGTGGACATCGACCTGGTCGGCAGCTTCCACGTGCTGCGCCAGGCCCACGCGCACCTGCGCAAGCCCGGCGCCTCGGTGATCCAGATCACGGCGCCGCAGTCCTTCGTGCCCATGCGCTACCAGGCCCATGCGGGCGCCGCCAAGGCCGGCGTGGACCAGCTCACGCGCACGCTGGCGCTGGAGTGGGGCCGCGAGGGCATCCGCGTCAATTCCATCTCGCCCGGTCCCATCGATGGGACCGAGGGCTTCCGCAAGCTCATGGCGCCGACCGCCGAGGACCGCGCCTTCGCGCAGGAGCAGGTGCCGCTGCGGCGCTTCGGCAGCCTGGACGACATCGCCAACCTGGCGCTGTTCCTGGGCTCGCCGTATGCGGGCTACATCTCCGGCGCGCTGATTCCCTGCGATGGCGGCGGCGCGCTGGAGAGCGTCAAGCCGGCGCTGGAGGCCGCGGGCCGCCGCGCCCTGGGCTGAAAGGCCAGTCTCCCCAAGCCATCCCGTCTGCGTCCCGCGATCACGGGATGCGCAATCACGGGATGGGCGCGCGCGCACCGTCTCCCCATACTCCAGCGCGTCCCCATGCGGCGCAGGGTGCGCCGGCACGGGAGTTCCCTTGCTGGAGGCTGGCGATGGTCAGAAGCTGTGTGCGTGCCGCTGCGGTGGCCTGGGCGGTGTGTTGCGGGCTGTTGCTCGGCGGTCCGTGGTCTGCGGCGCAGGCCGCGCCCATCGTGTTCGAGAAGGCCACGGACAACGGCACGGGCGCGGCTGCGGGCCGTTTCACGGCCGCGTTGCATCCCGGCAGCGGCGCCAGCCAGGCCTTGCTGCAGCTGTTCACCGCGGCGGACCCGGGGGCCAGGATCACGGGCCTGTATGTGCAGGACGACACGGGCGCCGTCGCACGCGACAGCATCTCCGGCGGCCCGCTGGTGCGGCTGTCCGAGACCCAGGTCCACGAGGTGGTGCTGGCCAGCCCCGGCGCCAACAAGATCGCCGTGATCAAGGCCTTGTCGGACGCCCTGGCCATCCCGCTGGCCGCTGCGAAGAACCTGGTGGACAACGCGCCCAGCGTGATCCGCACGGGCAGCACGTCCGCGGGCCACGCGCAGCTCCAGCAGGCCCTGGAAAGCGTCGGCGCACAGGTGAGGCTGAACAGCTACCCCGACCCCTCGGTCCCCGCCGGCGCGAACCTGGGCGTGACCATGCCGGGCGCAGCCCCGACGGGCTACGACGTGGTGCTGACCAGCGTCGGCGCCAGCAAGCTCAACGTCATCAAGGTGGTCCGTGACCTGACGAACCTCGGCCTGACGGAGGCCAAGAAGCTGGTGGACGAGGCGCCATCCGTGCTGCTGGCCAACGCGGGCCGCGACGAGGCGGCCGCGATGCGACAGGCCCTGCAGGAGGTCGGCGCCACGGTGGCGCTGGAGCCCGTCGGCGGGACGCCGGGGCAGGGCGTCGCGCTGCCGGCCGGCAGCGCCGGCATCGCGCCCGACTTCGCCTTCGGCTTCGCGTACGACGATCCCGATGTCCGGCCCACGCTGCAGTTGGCGCTGGGCCTGGACGGCGTGTTGGCCGATCTGCTGCAGGCCTGGCAGGACGGGCGCTTCCTGCTGGGCCTGCGCGTCACCGATGGCAACGGCGTCTCCGATCTCTACCTGGCCGCCAGCGACGCACCGCCGGCCGAGGTGCCCGAGCCGCCCACGGCGGTACTGCTCGGGCTGGCGCTGCTGGGCTTGCTGCGGCGGGCGCACGCCGGGGCCGCGGGCGCGCTGCCGGCCACGGTGGCCTGAGCGCCCGCTACGGCCGCTACGGGCGCTCGGCCAGAAACGCCGCCACGAGTGCGTTCGCATGCCCGTGGCCCAGGCCATGCTCGGCTTTCAGCCAGGCGACGTACTCCATGTGCTTGCGTGGCTCCGCCGTGCGCAGCAGCGCCATCCAGTGGCTGATGGGCTGCCCGTACTTGCTCTCGATCGACGGGAAGTAGGAGGCGGGGCCTTTGATCGTGCCTGACGTGGCCATGGCGTGAATCCTTTTGTTGTGGCGTGGTGGGGGCGGAACGCGCGATCCGGCGCATCCCGCTCCCACGACGTGCGAAGCGGCAGCATATCGACATGCGCGAACGGTCCGGCCCGTGGCGGGCCGCTCCCGCCTTGGCGTGACAGCGCGGTCGCGCCGCCGGCACCGTACCGCCTCGGCGGGATGTGCGGCGCACCCCCTGCTGCCTACAGTGCGGACGCCCGGTTGCACGGGCCCACGCGGCACGGCGGCTCGCCGATGTGCCCATGCGTTCTGAACTGGAGCCGTTCCCCATGCACCTGTTGTCGATGTTGTTCACGCCCGCGCTGCGCCAGCGCGTGAGCCTGGTCCTGGGCGTCGCCGTGCTGGCCCTGTCCGCCTGCGGTGGTGGTGACGACACCGCGCCAGCGGGCGACCCGGGCACCACGCCGCCCGTGGTCACGCCTCCGGTGACCCCGCCCGCGACACCGCCGGCACCGACCATCGCACAGCAGCCGCAGCCGGTCACCGTCACGGCGGGTGCGCCGGCCAGCTTCAGCGTGGCGGCCAGCTGCAGCAGCGGCACGCTGGGCACGCAGTGGCAGCGCAACAACGGCGCGGCCGGCGACTTCGCCGCCATCGCCGGCGCCACCGCGACCAGCTACAGCCTGAACACGGCCCTGGCCGACAATGGGGCGCAGTTCCGCGCCGTGCTGTCCTGCGGCGGCGACAGCACGACCAGCGACGTGGCGGCGCTCACCGTCGAGGCCGCGCCACCGCTGGCAGGGCCGCTGCTGGCGCCGCTGGCCGTCAACGGGCTGCGCGACCAGGCCGACATCGGCATGTCGCGCGGCATCGTGCGCGAACCCTCGGGCAGCTTCGCCTTTGTCTCGGGCAACACCGTGCGCCGCCTGGCGGCCGACCTCTCGTCCATCACGCTGATCGCCGGCGAGAGCGACAGCGCCGCACCGCGCTCGACCACGGACGGCACCGGCACTGCCGCGCGCTTCGACCACCCGATGGGCATTGCCGCGGACAGCGACGGCAACCTCTACGTGACCGAAGAGCTTGGCCACACGGTCCGCCGCATCACGCCCGCGGGCGTGGTGACGACGCTCGCCGGTGGGGCCGGTGTGGCCGGCATGGCCGATGGCGCGGGCAGCGCCGCGCGCTTTTCCGCCCCGGTGGGCATCGCCCTGGGCGCCGATGGCGACCTCTACGTGGCGGACAGCGGCAACGCCCGCATCCGGCGCGTGAGCCTGGCGGGCGCCGTCTCCACCTATGCCGGCAACGGCGGCTTCGGCTCGGTCGACGGGCCGGCCGCCAGCGCGCAGTTCGCCGTGCCGACGGGCGTCGCCGCGGCGGCCGACGGCACCGTGTACGTGAGCGAGTTCGGTCGCGTGCGCCGCATCGCGCGCAGCGGCGCCGGTGCCGGCCAGGTCGACACCTTCGCCGGCAAGGGCCCCGTGCAGGGCGATGACAACGCCGACGGCACCGGCCTGGCGGCTGGCCTGCCGACGACCGGGTTCCTGGCCCTGAGCGGCAACACGCTGTACCTGCGCGACGGCATCGGCCTGCTGCGCGCCATCGACACCGGCACGGCCGTCGTCACCACGGTGGCCGGGTCCCGGCCCACGGCGGCCGAGTACAACGGCCCATCCTCCTCTTACCCGGGCTTGGTCGACGGCCCGCCAGGCCAGTCGCGGCTGGACCGGTTCCGCGGCGGCGTGGCCGTGGTGGGCGATGGCAGCTTCATCCTGACCGACAACACCGCCGGTGCGGTCCGCCGGGTGGACGCCAGCGGCCTCGTCACCACGATCGCCATGGCCAGCGCCTACGCCGTGGCGCCGCAGGCGCGCGGTGGCACCGGCGTGCTGGCGCAGATGACGCTGCGCAGCACCACCTTCGGCTTCGCACCCCTGGCCGCCGCGCCCGACGGCAGCCTGGTCCTGAGCCAGGCCAACAGCGTGCTGCGGCGCATCGCCCCCGATGGCAGCGTCACTCCCCTGGTCGGCTTGCCGGGCAACCGCTGGAACGTCGACGGGACCGGCAGCGCAGCACTGCTCAATGCCGCCATCGCGCCGACCGTCGACGCCGCGGGCAACATCTTTTTCTTCGACGCCTACAACATCCGCCGTGTCGACGCCGCCAACACCACGGCACCGCTGGCCGGCGCGGCCTACGACTCCGTTCCGAGCCAGAGCGCGCCGCCGCCGCAGTACGGTGCCGCCGACGGCAGCGGCGCGGCGGCACGCTTTTCCACGGTCGTGGCGCTGGTGACCGGCGCGGGCGGCGAGCTGTTCGCCGCCGACCAGGAGAACCGTGCCATTCGGCGCATCGATGCCGCGGGCAACGTGAGCACCTACGCGGGCGCGCTGGGGCAGTCGGGCACCGCCGACGGGCCGGCCGCCAGCGCGCGCTTCAGCGGACCGCTGGGCCTGGCGCGCACGCCCGACGGCGCGCTGTGGGTGCTCGACGGCAGCCGCAGCAATACCGCCGCAACGCTGCGCCGCATCGCAGCGGACGGCAGCGTCAGCAGCTTCGCCGGCCTGGCTTACCGCATCGCCGTCGACCCGGCGGGCACGCTCTACGCCATCACCGGCGCGGGCGATCTGGCGCGCGTGGACCCGGCCACTGGCGACTTCACGACACTGATCCCGCGTGGCCAGGGCGTCACGCTCGGCAGCAGCCCGACGCTGGGCGGCACCGGCGCACTGGTGGCCACGGGCGTCAAGCGCCTGGTGCTGATCTCCGACGACCAGCTGCTGCAGGCCACGCTGCCCTGAGGCCGGCCGGGCGTGTTCGGCCTAGCGGCTGGCGCGCCGCGGCTTCGGGCGGCGCTCCGCGGCTTCGGGCGGGCCCTCGCCCAGCCATTGCGCTTCCCAGCGCCCGCTCGCGATCAGCGTGCGGGCAGCTTCGCCCAGGGACTGGGCCACCACGGCCGCGGCCGCGTCGAGCGGCCGGTCGGCGGCGGTCGCAAGGCTGTAGCTGCGCTGCAGTTCGGGCTGCACCACGCGCGCGACCAGCCAGGGCGTGCTGCGGCGGCCGGCGTCGGGCAGGGCACAGGCGGGCGTGAACGTGAAGCCGGCGCCGCTTGCGTAGAGCGAGCGGATCACGCGCGCGGAATCGTGCTCGTGCGCAATGTTGAGCACCACGTCCTGGCTGGCGGCGGTGTCCTCCACACGCTGGCGGATCGAGAAGCGGCGCGACTGCAGCACCAGTGGCTGGACCGCCGCATCGGCGAACGCGATGCGCGGATGGCCGCCGCGCGGCGCGCCGCGTTGCAGCAGCGGGGCCACGCGGCCGTCGGCGTCGTGGCCGCAGAAGTACATGGCCTCGCGCGCGAACGGTCGGCAGCGCAGGCCGTCGACCTGGGCGGTGTCGACCAGGATGCCGATGTCGGCGCGCCGGTCCAGCATGGCTTTCCTCACCATCAGGCTCAGGTCGTCGAGCACGAACACGCGGATGCGGGGGTGCGTGGCCTTGAGTGCGGTCAGCACCGGGCCCATGAGCAGCGAGGCGAGCAGGAAGGGCAGGGCCACGGTCACCGAGCCCTCGGGGCCCTGCGGCAGGCTGCGCACGCGCTCGCGCACGGCGGCGGCGTCGGACAGCAGCCGGCGCGCATCCTGGTAGAGCTGCAGCCCGGCCGGCGTGGGCGTCATGCCCGCGTGCGAGCGTTCGAACAGCTGGGCGCCGAGATCTTCCTCGAGCTTGCGGATCTGGGCCGTCAGCGCCGGCTGGGCCACGTACAGCGTGCTGGCCGCACGCGAGAGGCTGCCGGCTTCGAGCACGGCGATGAAGTAGCGCAGGGTTCGCAGTTCCACGGTGGGGCCGACTGTACGGCCTGCGCGCGCCGCACTCACATCGGCGCGAGCCCCACGCGCTTCATCATCGCCTCGGTGAACGCCATCTCGCGCGTGAAGCCGCGCACATAGTCCTCGCCGTCCAGCATGTCCACGCCGCCGCCCTGCGCCTGCAGGGCCTCGACCACGCGCGGCTGCTGCAGCGCGGTGCGGAAGGCGGCGCGGATGCGCTCGACCACCGCGTCCGGCGTGCCGGCCGGCACTGACACGCCGCCCCAGGACACGAGCTCGACGCCGGGCACGCCGGCCTCGGCCAGCGTGGGCACCTGCGGCAGCATGGGATTGCGGCGCGGACCGGCCACGGCCAGCGCGCGCAGCTGGCCGGCCTTGATCTGCTGGTAGGGCACGGACAGGATGGGCGTGCCGAACACCACCTGCTTGCCCAGCACCGCGTTGACGAGTTCGGAGGCGCCCTTGTAGGGCACGTGCAGCGCGCGTGCATCGAGCGCGCTGAGCAGCAGTTCCATGCCCAGGTGCGAGGGCGTGCCCACGCCGCCCGAGGCGTATTCGAGTTTGCCCGGCGCCGCGCGCAGCCGGGCCGCCAGCGCCTGCACGCTGTCGATGCCCGAATCGGCATGCACGATGAGCACGATGTCCGAACTCGTGAGCCGCATCACGTGGCGGAAGTCCTTCAGCGCGTCGAAGCCCGGCTGCTTGTACATGCGCATGTTCGCCGCCATGGGCGCGGCCGAGTAGACCCAGGTGTAGCCGTCGGCCGGTGCCTTGGCCGCCAGCCGCGCGCCGATGTTGCCGGCCGCGCCACCCTTGTTTTCGATCACCACGGGCTGGCCCAGCAGCGGGCCCACGGCCTCGGCCAGGATGCGGGCGGTGTTGTCCGGGCCGGTGGCGGCCAGGTAGGGCAGCAGCCATTTGATGGGGCGGCTGGGGTAGGGCTCGGTGGCGTGCGCGAAGGGCGCGAAGGCCGCGGCCAGGCCGGCGCCCAGCAGGGCGCGGCGTTGCGGGTGGAATGGTGTCGTCATCTGTCTGTCTCCGGTGTTCTTCGGCAGGCGCTGCTCAGGCGGATTCGAGCAGCTCCTTGGCGATGGTGTTCTTCTGGATCTCGCTGGTGCCCGTCAGCACGCGGTACATGCGCAGCATGCGGAACAGGAACTCCACGCGCCGGCCCTGCACGATGCCCTCGCCGCCGTGGATCTGCACGGCGCGGTCGGCCACGCGGAATGCGGTCTCCGAGCAGAACAGCTTGGCCATCGAGGTCTCGGCGCGCGCCGCGCCGCCGGCGTCCAGCGCGCGGGCCGTGCCCAGCATCAGCGCGCGCGCCGCGGCCAGCTCGGTCGCCATCTCGGCCAGCATGTGCTGGATCGCCTGGAACTGCGCGATGCTGCGGCCGAACTGGCGGCGCTGCAGCGCGTGGTCGCGCGCGTCGCGCAGCGCCAGCTGCGCCAGGCCCAGCATGGCCGGGCAGTGCAGCAGCCGGTTCACGCTGATGCGGCCCAGCGCCAGCGCCAGGCCGCGGCCGGGCTCGCCGATGCGGTGGGCCAGCGGCACGCGGCAGTCCTTGAGCACGATGTCGCCCGTGCTGCTCTGGCCGGCCATGGTCTTGTAGCCCGATTCCACGCGCACGCCTTCGCTGCGCAGGTCGATGAAGAAGGCCGTGACCTCGCGCTCGGCCGCGCCCTCGGCGGCAGTGGAGGCCAGCAGCACGGCCGCGTCGGCGAAGGGCGAGCCCGAGATGAAGCGCTTGCGGCCGTTGACGAGATAGTGCTCGCCCTGCAGCACGGCGCGCGTCTGCACGGCGCCGGCGTCCGAGCCGGCCTCGGCCTCGGTCAGCGCGAAGCAGATCGCCATCTCGGCCTGGGCCACGGGCACGATGAACCGCGCCATCTGCTCGGGCGTGGCCTGGCGCGCCAGCGCGCCCACGCGCGGCGGGCCGCTGAGTTCGCCGAACACGTGCGGCGCGAACGGCGAGCCGCTGGCGTAGATGGCCTCCTTGACCAGCACATGGTCGAGCACCGACAGGCCGAGCCCGCCCATGGGCTCGGGCAGCGTCATGCCGTAGAAGCCCAGCGCATGCGAGCGGCGCCAGACCTGCTGCAGCAGCGCGCGCTCGGCGCCGTGCTCGTGGTCGATGCCGTGGGCGCGGGCCAGCGCGGCCAGTTCGCCGTGCAGGAAGTCCTGCACGCGCGCGATGATGTCGGCGGCGCGTGCGCTGCCTTCGAAGGGGCTGTCGAACAGGGGTTTGGGTGGGGCGGTCATGGTTCAGTTCACCTTGCGGCTGTGGTTGGCCCAATAAGGGGCCTGAATGGCTTTGCGCGCCACCTTGCCGTTGCTGTTCTTCTCCAGGGCGGCGACGAACTCCAGGTGGCGCGGTCGCTTGAAGCCGGCCAGCCGCTCGGCGCAGAAGGCGTCCAGCGCGCGCGCATCGGCGGCCTGGCCGGGCCGCAGCACCACGTGGGCGGCCACGGACTCGCCCCACTTGTCGTCGGGCACGGCGAACACGCAGGCCTCGGCCACGGCCGCATGCTGGTACAGCACGGCCTCGACCTCGGAGGGGTACACATTGAAGCCGCCGCTGATGACCATGTCCTTCTTGCGGTCGACGATGTAGACGAAGCCTTCCTCGTCCAGCCGGGCGAGGTCGCCCGTGTGGTAGCGGCCGTCCTTGAGCACCTCGGCCGTGAGTTCGGGCGCGCGCCAGTAGCCGGCGAACACGTCCTCGCCGCCGACCACGATCTCGCCGATCTCGCCCAGCGCGACGGGCTGACCTGCGTCGTCCAGGATCTGCACATCGCACTCCAGCAGCGGCCGGCCGCACGAGGCCAGGCGCTCGGGCCGCGCGGCGCGGGCGTGCAGGTGGTCTTCCACCGTGAGGCCGCAGACGCCCGAGGTGGTCTCGCCCGCGCCATAGCCCTGCGACAGCACGGGGCCGAACACGTCCATCGCGCGCAGGATGCGCGCCGGTGCCATGGGCGCGGCGCCGTAGCCCAGGCGCTGCAGGTCGGGCAGCGGGCGGTACTGGCCCTCGAGCTCGGCCAGCAGCATGTTGACCATGGTCGGCACGAGGAAGGTGTGGGTCACGCGCTCGGCCCGCATGTCGGCCAGGAAGCGGCCCGGTTCGAAGCCGCTGAACAGCCGGATGGTGGTGCCGCTGCACAGCGCCGGCACCAGTTGCATGCCCGAGGCGTGCGTGATCGGGCCGACCAGGCCCAGGATGTGCTCCGGCCGCGTGGTGTCCGGCCGCATCAGGAACTTGCGCAGCTGCGCGAGCCGGTTGCCGAAGGTCTGCATCGCGGCCTTGAGCACACCCGAGGAGCCCGAGGTGTAGTGCAGCACGGCCAGCTCGTCGGCGTGCACGGGCACGGCCTCGAAGCGGTCGCTGGCGCGGGCCAGCAAGGCTTCGTAGTCGGCGCCGGCCGGGCCGTCGAGCAGCAGCAGGCGCGGCATGGCGCCGCGCACGTGCGGACGGAAAGCCTCGGCGCGCGCGGCCGTCGTGATGACCAGGCTGGCTTCGCTGTTGTCCACGGTGGCGCCGACCTCGGCGGGCGACAGCCGCGCGTTGTAGGGCGCCTTGACCAGCGCGGCCTTGTAGCAGGCCAGCTCGGCCTCGACGATCTCGGCGCAGTTGGGCAGGTAGATGCCGACGCGGTCGCCGCGCGCGAGGCCCAGGCCCAGCAAGGCGTTGGCCAGGCGGTTGGCACGCGCGTCGAGTTCGGCGTAGCTGAGGCTGCGTTCGGGCGTCACGATGGCGCGGCGCGTGGCGTGGCGCTGCGCGCTGCGGGCGACGAGGGCGGCCACGTTGGTCACGGGGCGGGGGGCTGGGGCGGTCAAGGGCTTGTCTCCTGGGGGGGCGGCGCGGGGCGCTGCGCTGCGGGCACTGTCCCAGAACGCCGGCCATCACGGAAATACGGATTGCTGATGCACGGCCATCGATTTGTGTGATGGACGCGGCGGCACCGCGTCCGACAGGCTGTGCGCATCGGCCTGCGCACCGGTGCGCGGCTGCCGACGCGAAGATCGGCCATTGGCGCTGGCGCGCAGGGCCGCTGCAGGCGCAAGCTCAGGCGCGTCACAGGAGACCACCATGCACTGCATCGCCTGCGGCCGCGAGGGCCACAATTCCGCACGCTGCCCGCTGCAGCTGTGGAAGCGGGAGGCACCTGCCGCGCCAGCCGCTGTCATACCTGCCAGCGGGGCGCAGCCAGTGCGGCGCCACGTCGACAGCCACGACCGTGCGCGCGAGGCCTGGCTGCCGTCCGCCTGACGCGCTGCGTTGCAAATGTCATCGAAGCCGCCGGCGCTGCAACGGCGTTGCAGCGCGTGCGCCCCACAGTGCGTCCATGGCAGGGCCGCCGGTCCTGCCGCTTGCAGGAGACGTGCATGCCCGAACCCACCACCACCTTCTCACGCCGCGGCGCCCGCCTGCTGCTGACGCTGGCCTGCATGGCGGCGTTGGCCGGCCCGGCGCTGGCCGCCGACGCCAGCCTGGACCAGGTCTACCAGGCGGCCCACAACGGCCATGTGGAGCAGGCCTTGCAGTTGATGGACCCGGTGCTGCGCGACCACCCGAACAGCGCCAAGGCCCACTATGTCGAAGCGGACCTGCTGGCCCAGCAGGGCCGCCTGGGCCCGGCACGCACCGAGCTGGCCACTGCCGAGCGGCTGGCGCCCGGTCTGCCCTTCGTGCAGGACCAGTCGCTGCAGCATCTGCGCCGGGTGCTCGACCAGCCGCCCGTGCCGGCCGCCAGCCGCAGCCCGCTGACCATGCCGGCCGCCGAGGCGGCCGAGACCGGCCGTGGCCGGCCCCTGGCCTGGGGCCTGGCATTGGCCGTGGGCTTCGGCGCCTTGCTGGGCTGGCTGCTGACACGCGCCAATCGGCCGCGCCCGGCACCCCAGGGGCCGGCCATGGCACCCATGGCCGCCGCCGGCCCGTCCATGGCCTGGCCGCGTGGCCCCGCGCAGCCCGATGGTGTGGTGCCTTGGGGTGGTGCACCGGCTGCGCCGGCGCCGGTCGGCCCGGGCTGGGGGTCGCAGGTGGCGGCCGGCGTGGCCGGTGGGCTGGCCGCCGGTGCAGCGGCCGTGGCGGGACAGGAACTGGGCCGCCGCCTGTTCGGCCATGAGACGGCATCCGCGCCCGTGTGCGTGCCCTACGCCGCGCCGCTGGCGCAGGCCGCGCCCACCGCAGATGGTTGGGGCGATCCGGACTTCGGCATCCGTGATGGGGGTGGCAGCTGGGACGATGCGACGGACGCCGACGCCGGTGGCCTGGGAGGGAACTGGGACGTTTAGGCGCCGTGGCGAAGGCCCGGCGCCATGGCCCGGCGCGTTCACCGCTTGCCGAGAGGCAGGGACGCGTGGGCGGATGCGGCCGCAGGCGGTGGCAGGCGGCCGTTGAGCACGGCATGCGCCACCAGCCCTGCCACCAGCCCCCAGAACGCGCCGCCGATGCCCAGCATGGTGATGTTGGCGGCGGCCGCCAGGAAGGCGATCAGCGAGGCTTCCCGGGTCCTGGCATCGGCCATGGCGTTGGCGAGGCTGCCGCCCATGGTGCCCAGCAGTGCCAGGCCTGCCAGCGTGGTGATGAAGGTCGCGGGGAAGGCCATGAAGACGGCCGCCAGCGTCACCCCGAACACGCCGACCAGGATGTACAGCGCCCCTGCGGCCACGCCCGCAATCCAGCGTTTGGAAGGGTCCTCGTGTGCGTCCCGGCCCGTGCAGATGGCGGCGGTGATGGCCGCGATGTTGAAGGCGTGCGCACCGAACGGCGCCATCAGCAGCGAGCCCAGACCGGTGGCAGCCACGATCGGGTTGGCGCTGGTGCGAAAGCCGTCGTTGCGCAGCACCAGCATGCCCGGCATGTACTGGCCGGTCAGGGTGATGAGGAACAGCGGCAGCGCCACGCTCAGCAAGGCATTCAGCGAGAACGCGGGCAGGGTGAGCACCGGGCCGGCCAGCTCCAGCCGCAATCCGGACAGGTCGACGCGGTCCTGCGCGAGCAGGAAGGCCAGCCCCAGCACCAGGATGCCCACCACCGCGTAGCGGGCCGCGCAGCGCCTGAGCACCACGTAGGCCAGGACGAGCAGCCCGGCCAGGAGCGGGTCGACGTTCATGCCGCCGAAGGCCTTGACGCCGAACTGCAGCAGGATGCCTGCCAGCAGGCCGGCCGCCACGCCCGGCGGAACCATGCGGATGACGCGCTCGAACCAGCCCGACAGCCCCAGCACCACGAAGGCGGCTGCCGAGACGATGTAGGCGCCCACGGCTTCGGCATAGGGTGTGGTCGCCAGGGCCGTGACCAGGAACGCCGCCGCCGGCGTCGACCAGGCGGTGATGATGGGTTCGCGTGAGATCCAGCTCAGGGCCAGCCCCGTCACACCCACGCCGATGGAAATCGACCACACCCAGGAGGCGGTCAGCGCCGGGCTCAGGCCCGCCGCCTTGGCGGCCTGGAACACCAGGATGAAGGTGCCGCCGTAGTTGACGATGACCGAGATGAGGCCGGCGACGACGGGATGGGTGAGATCGCTCCAGCGGATGGGTGAGGGTGAGGGGACGGACGGCATGGCTTGGCTGGGAAAGGGAAGGGCAGTGGGACGATAGCCTTCCAATGGCATGATGCCCCCTGCCACTTTTTCGATGAGATGCCGGCCAATTGTTCAAGCACGCCCAACTGGAATCCGTCAAGGCCTGGCTCGGCGACCCCGCGCACCGCAGCTTGCCGCTGCATGTGCGGGTGCAGCGGGCCATCCGCCAGTTGATCGTGGATGGCGCGCTCGCGGCGGGCCGCCCTTTGCCTGCGTCGCGTGCGCTGGCGAAATCGCTGGGGGTGTCCCGTGACACGGTGGAGTCGGCCTACGGCCAGCTGCACGCCGAGGGCTTCATCGAACGGCGGGTGGGCAGTGGCAGCTTCGTATCGGAGCGCGCGCAGCAACTGCCCGGGCGTGGCAGGCCCCGGCACACGGGAGCGGGCCTCCAGCCGGCCCTGCGTTTGAGCCAGCGCGGCCAGGCCGTGCTGCAGGGCGGCGGTGTCCGAGACTTCCTGCAGCCCCGCCCCTTCGCGCCCGGCGTGCCGGAGACCCGCAGCTTTCCGCTGCAGACCTGGGAGCGCCTGCAGCGCCAGGTGCTGAGGGAGTACGGCACGCTGGCACTGCTGCCCAGCCCGCCGCAGGGCATGGCGCCCTTGCGCCGCGCCATCGCCGACTACGTCAATCTCGAACGGGGTGCGCGTGCCACGCCCGAACGGGTCCTGGTGCTGACCAGCGCCCAGCAGGCCATGACCCTGTGTGCCACGGTGCTGCTCGACGCCGGTGAGCGCATCTTCATCGAAGACCCCGTCTACCACGGGGCGCGCAAGGCCTTCGACGCCGCGGGTCTGGCCTGCGTGCCGTTGCCGATGGATGCCGACGGCATCCTGGTTGAGCACCTGCAACGGGCGGCGCAGGCGCCTGGCGAGGCGGCCCGTGCCGTGTTCCTCACGCCTTCGCACCAGTTCCCCACCGGGGCCACCCTGGCGCTGGACCGGCGCCTGGCCGTCATTGCATGGGCCCGCCGGCACCAGGGCTGGATCATCGAGGACGACTACGACAGCGAGTTCCACTACGAGGGCAAGCCCACCGCCTGCGTGCAGGGGCTGGACCCGCACGAGCGCACGGTCTACATCGGCACCTTCACCAAGTCGCTGTTCCCCGGCGTGCGCATCGGCTACATGGTGCTGCCCGAGGCGCTGGTCGCGCCCATGACCACGGCCCGCACCCTGATGGACGGGCACAGCGCGCCGGTTCCGCAACTCACGCTGGCGCGTTTCATCGAGGGCGGGCACTTCGGCGCCCACGTGCGCACGATGCGCGCCGTCTACGCCGAGCGGCGCGACGTACTGGCGCGGCTGGTGCGCCAGCATCTGGCCGACTACGTGGAGCCGCGGGTGCCGGCCGGGGGGATGCAGATGCCTTGCGTGTTCGTCCGCGACATCCCCGAACACGAGGCGGTCGAATCGGCACGGCGGGCCGGCATCGACCTGCTCGGGCTGACGCCCTTGCATGCGCCGGGCCGCCACGAACCAGGCCTGCTCATGGGATTCGCCGCCCACGCACCGCACGAACTGGAGATGGCCGTCACCAGGCTGGCGAAGTTGCTGCGCGCGCTGTGCCGTTGAGATGAACCACCCGTTTGGACTTCTCACTGCGTGTAGAGCTCCCATCCCCCTCAAGGGGGCGCCGCGAGCGCCCAGGCAGAGCCCGTAGCGCCGCGTCCGCTGGCGTGGCCTGCTCCGCGGCTTTGGGAGCAGCGGCTTGCGTGCCGGTTTTGTGTCCTGCGGGTGGCGTGCCAGCGCCGTGGAAAACTGACCGGCACGCCCGGACGCTAGTACAGCGTCTCGACGTTCGCGTTGAACAGGTAGCCCGCGCCGCGCTCGGTCAGGATCAGCTGCGGCGTGAACGGATCGGCTTCGATCTTGCGGCGCAGCCGCAGCACCTGCACGTCCACCGTGCGGTCGTAGACCTCGGCGTTGTGCAGGCGCGAGAGCTGCAGCAGCTGGTCGCGGCTCAGCACGCGCTGCGGCGCGCTGCAAAAGGCCGCCAACAGGCTGAACTCGTTGTTGCTGAGGTCCAGCCGGCGGCCGTCCGCATGGCCGAGCTTGCGCGTGCGCAGGTTGAACTCCCAGCCCGCGAAGCGGTAGGCGCGGCGCTTGTCGTCGCGGCCAGCCAGTTCGGTCTGGACGTGGTAGCGGCGCAGCACGGCGCGGATGCGCGCCAGCAGCTCGCGCGGGCTGAAGGGCTTGGTCACGTAGTCGTCGGCGCCGAGTTCCAGGCCCATCACGCGGTCGGCTTCCTCGGCCTTGCCGGTCAGCAGCACGATGGGAATGCCGGCGCGCTCGCGCAGCGCGCGGGCCAGCTGCATGCCGTCCTCGCCGGGCATCTTGAGGTCCAGCAGCACGAGGTCGATGGCCTCGCGCTCCAGCAGCTCCAGCATGGCCGCGCCGCTGGCCACGGCCGAGACGCGCAGCTCGTTGGCGGCCAGGTACTCCAGCAGCAGTTCGCGCACGGCGGGGTCGTCGTCGACGACCAGGATGTGGCCGGCGGGTGCGGCCGGCGGGGGCGTGGCGGACATACTTGGGGCTTCCGATGGGCTCGATGCAATGGACGATTCCACTATAGCCGCGCCACCGCCCGGCCCCGACCGCGCGCACCTGCGCGGCGTCACCGCCGTGCTGCTGGTGGAGGCGCTGATCCTGCTGGCCGTGGCCTGGGGCCTGTGGGTGCTGCGCCAGCAGTCGCTGGATGGCGAGCTGCGCCGCCTGGGCTCGCTGGCCGCCGCCATGGCGACGCAGGCCGACGCCGGCCTGGACGTGGCCGAGTCCACGCTGCGTGCCACCCGCACCGAGCTGGCCGAAGGCCTGATCCGTCCCGGCACCGAAGCCGCCCAGAACCTGCTGCACACGCGCATGGCGGCGCTGCCGCAGTTCCGGGCGCTGGCGATCGCCGATGCGACGGGCCACATCCTGGCCAGCTCGGTGCCCGGGCCGCCGCCGACCGGCTCGCTGGCCGGGCTGGACTTCTTCCGCGCCGCCGAACAGGGGCTGGCCGACCGGACCTTCGTCGGCACGCCGTTCGCCAGCCTGCGCGATGGGCGGCCACTGGTGGGTGTGGCCATGCCCTGGAATGGCGCCGACGGCGGCTTCCTCGGTGCGGTGGTGCTGCTGGCCGACCCCGAGGTGCTGGACGGCGACTTCCGCCGCATCGCGCCGGCCGCCGACACCAGCCTGGCGATCTACCGCAGCGACCGCGTGCTGGTCTCCGACGGGCCCGGCGAGGATCCGTCCCAGCTGTTGCCCGCGAGCGTGACCGATGTGCTGTGGGATGCGCCGGCACCGCACCGCGTGCGCCTGCCCGACGGCCGCGAGCGCCTGGTGGCCGCGCAGGCCCTGCGTGGCCATCCGCTCATGGTGGTGGTGGCGCGCGATTTGCAGCCGGCGCTGGCCGACTGGGCCGAGCAGGCCTGGCTGGTGGCGGCTTTCGGCGCCTCGGCCCTCACGGTCACGCTGTTCCTGCTGGTGCGCAACGTGCGCGAGCAGCGGCTGCGGCTGGCGGCGCAGCAACTGCTGGCGGCCGAGCAGCAGCGCGCGCTGCGCGCCTTCCAGGCCGCGCAGGAAGGCAACTGGGAGTGGGACGCGCGCAGCGGGCGCGTGGACCTGTCGCCGCGCATGAAGGAGCTGCTGGGCCTGGCGCGCGACGCGGCCGTGCCGCCCGATCCCGTGGCCCTGCTGCGCGAGCGCGTGCATCCGCGCGACCTGCGCGCGCTGCGCCACGCGCTGGCAGCCCATGCGCGCGGCCGCCGGCCGTTGTTCGACGCCACGGTGCGCATGCGCCAGTCCGGCGGCGGCTGGCGCCATGTGCGCCTGCGCGGCAATGCCCGGCGCGATGCGGCTGGCGCGCCGCTGCTGTTCTCCGGGATGGCGGCCGATGTCGGCGACGAGGTGGAGGGCCGCGCGCGCGAACGCCTGCTTGCGGACCAGCTGCAGCGCGCGCGCCGGCTCGAGGCCATCGGCACGCTGGCCGGCGGCGTGGCGCACGACTTCAACAACATCCTGGCCTCGGTGGTCGGCTACGGTGAACTGGCGCGCGCGGCCGCAAGCGAGGGCTCGGACCAGGCACGCCAGCTCGACCAGGTGTTGCAGGCCGGCCAGCGCGGCAAGGCGCTGGTCGAGCGCGTGCTGTCGTTCAGCCGCGGCACGCCGCATGTGGCACAGCGCTTCGCGCTGCAGCCCGTGGTGGAGGAGGTGCTGCAGCTGCTGGCCGCCTCGCTGCCGGCCGGCGTGCGGCTGACGCCGGACCTGCGGGCCTCCGCCGCAGTGCTGGCCGGCGACCCCACGCTGGTCTACGAGGCCGTGCTGAACCTGTGCACGAATGGCGTGCAGGCAATGCCCGACGGCGGCGCGCTGCGCGTGCTGCTCGACGTGGAGCGCGTGGACGTGCCGCGCACGCTGTTCGAGTCCCGGCTGCAGCCTGGCCGCTACGCGCGGCTGCGTGTGCAGGACAGCGGCACCGGCATCGCGCCCGAGGCGCTGGACCGCCTGTTCGAGCCCTTCTACACCACCAAAGGCCCGCGCAAGGGCACCGGCCTGGGCCTGGCCGTGGTGCACGGCGTGGCGGCCGAACTGGGCGGCGCCATCGACGTGCAGAGCACGCCGGGCGAGGGCGCCTGCTTCACGCTGTACTTCCCCTGCCTGGATGCGCCGGCCGACGCCGCGGCCCCGGTGGCCGGCGGCGCGCTGCCGCTGGGCCAGGGCCAGGCTGTGCTGGTGGTGGACGACGAGCCTGCGCTGGTGGCGCTGGCCGAGGAGATGCTGGCCGGCCTGGGCTACGAGCCCTTCGGCCTGGCCTCCAGCACCGAGGCGCTGGCGCGCTTCACGGCCGCGCCCGAGCGCTTCGACCTCGTGCTGAGCGACGAGCGCATGCCCGGACTGAGCGGCACCGAGCTCGTGGCGGCGCTGCGCCGCATCCGGCCGGACCTGCCCGCGGTGCTGGTCAGCGGCTACGGCGGCCCCGGGCTGGCGCAGCGCGCGGCCGCGGCCGGTGTGCGCGTGCTGGTGGCCAAGCCGCTGGCGCGGGCCGAGCTCGCGCGTGCCGTGGCGCAGGCGCTGCAGCCTGGGTTGCAAACGTAACCGGCCCGGCGCCGGGCCGCATGGCGGCGTAACCGGGCGCGCGCACAGTGGCTTCCAACGGAGCCGCTGGCGCTTGGCGCACCCGGCCCGTCACGCAGAGGAAAGGAATCCGCCATGCGCAAGATGTCCAACCGCCGGGCCATCCAGGCCCTGGCCGCAGCCGCCGCGCTGCTGGCCGGTAACGCCATGGCCACCGAATATGGCACCGTGGTCTCCAAGACCGCGGTGTACAGCCAGGTGGCCGTTCCCATGCAGCAGTGTGTGCAGCAGGACCAGCTCAGCCGGGCTCAGCCCAGCGGGGCCGGTGCCTTGATCGGCGCACTGGTCGGCGGCGGCGCCGGCAACCTGATCGGCCACGGCAGCGGCCGCGCACTGGCCACGGGGGTGGGCGTGCTGGCCGGCGCCATCACCGGCAACAACGTGGAGGCCAATGGCGCTCCGACCGTGGTGACGCCCGTGCAGACCTGCCACCAGGAACAGCGTGTGGAGAACCGGCTGGTCGGCTTCGACGTGGTCTACGACTACAACGGCCAGCGTTACAGCACGCGGCTGGCCAGCGACCCCGGCGACCACGTGCCGCTCAACGTGAGCGTGTCACCGGCCAATGCGGTGGTGCCAGCCGCCCCGGTGACCTACGGCAACACCACCGTGCTGTCTCCGGTGGTCATGGCACCGGCCCCCGTGCTGGTGCAGCGTCCCTGGGTCGCGCCCGTGGGCGTGGAGGTCGACACCGGCTGGGGCTGGGGCGGCCACCACTGGCGCTGAGATGTTGCAGATGCAACCGGCGTTGCGCGCGGCGTAGCCCGCCCGCAATGCCCACGGCGCACCATGGATCCATCGCAACACCATCCTTCCAAAGGAGTTCACCATGTACAACGACACCGCTTCCCATTCGGTCCTGCTGGGCGCCATCGTCGGTGCCGGCGGCTACGACGGCCACCTGGACACCAGCGCGCCGCCGGCCTCGCACGCGGAGGCCGAGCGCGAGGCCCGCCATGACCTGCAGATGGCCCAGGTCGAGCTGTACTGCGACCATCGGGCCCAGGCACTCGTCGCGATCCGGCACGCCATGCAGCTGCTCGAGGCCTGCGACGACAAGGCCCTGGAGCCGCAACTGGCCAAGCTCAGCGAGGCCGCCTGGCACGTGCGTCACAACGCCAGCCTCGTGGCGGTCGACCTGCTGGACCAGGCCAAGGACCAGCTCCACGCATGACGCACGCATGACGCGTGCGTCATGCGCGCGGCCTGGCAAGCGGCCTCACGCAGTCGCCATGTGCTCCTCGAGCAGTTCGGCCTTGCGCGCCTCCAGCTGCTCGCGCATGGCCACCAGGTCCAGCTTGCGCGCGCTGCGGGCCTTGGGAAAGATCTCGTTGCGCTCTTCCTTGACGTGGTGGTCGATGTACTCGCCCAGCACCTTGACCTTGGCATCGTGCAGCTCGGGGCTGTCGGCGCCGGTCTGGATCTGCGCGATGAGGTCCTTGGCGCTCTGGTGTTCGACCTCGGCCTCGTCGAGCAAGTCGGTCGCCGACATCGCCCCGCGCAGGGCCGGGTAGAAGATTTCCTCCTCGATCTGGGCGTGCACCGTCAGCTGCATGCAGATCTCGCGCGCCAGCTCTTCCTTGCGCGCGGCGGCGGTGCGGCTGCGCGAGCCGGCCAGTTCCTCGTATTCCTTGAACAGCTTCTTGACGGCGCGGTGGTCGGCGTCCAGCAGGTCGCAGGCGTCCTTGGTGGTCTTGGTCGTGGCCATGGTGTCGATCCTTCGTGGGGGGGTGGAAAGCCTCCATGCTGCGCAGTCGCGCGGCGCGCCGGTGTAGGCCTGCGCAGCCAGCGCACGGCGTCGCGGGCCTACAGGCGTGTCGCCCGCGCGCTCGTATCGCCTGTGGGGGCCGGCCGCGTGCGCGGGTCAGGGCCGGGTGACGGCCATGGCTGCGCGTGGTAGAACCCCACCCGGAGGGCTGGGGCGACCATGGGAGGAGGCCGGCCGGATGCGTCTGGCAGGCCGGGTTCATGGGCACAGGGTTGCAGGGTCGCCAGGGCTGGGTTCCACTACAAAACGATTGGAAGTTTTCATGAAGTTTCTGTCCCGCCTGAACATCGGCCCACGCCTAGGCGTCGGCTTCGGCATCGTGCTGCTGCTGTCGGTCCTGGTCGGCGTGCTCGCGCTGCACCGGCTCGGCACCGTCAACGACGCAACCCGGGACATGGCCACCAACTGGCTCGTGTCGATGGACGCGCTCGACGACTACCGCACCGACCTGGCTGTGGTCCGCGATGCCGAAGGCGCACACCTCTCGGCCACCCAGGCCAGCGACATGGCCACGCAGGAAAGCACGGTCAAGACCGCGCAGGCGGCGATGGACAAGAGCTGGCAGCGCTACGAGCCGCTGGTCGGCGAGGGCGCCGAACGCGCGCTGGCCACGAACGTCAAGAGCGCGCAGCAGGCCTATTTCGTGGCGCTGGAGAAAACCTTCGCCGCATCGCGCAAGGGGCCCGAGGCGGCGGAAGAAGCGCGCCGGCTCTACATGGGCGACAGCGGCAAGGCCTATGCGGCGCTGGTGGGGGCGCTCAACAAGGCGATCGCACTGCAGGTGGAAGGCGGCGACGCTGCCTATGCGCAGTCGCAAGGCGCCTTCTCGCAGGCGCGGCTGGAAGTCATCGGCATCCTGGCCGCGGCCGTGGCGCTGGGGGCCGTGCTGGCCTGGCTGCTGACACGCTCCATCACCGAGCCGCTGGCGCGCGCGGTGCAGGTGGCGCAGACGGTAGCGCAGGGCGACCTGACCTCCGTCATCGAGGTGCAGAGCACGGACGAGACCGGCGTGCTGCTGGCCGCGCTGCGCGAGATGAACTCGAAGCTGGCCACCATCGTGTTCCAGGTGCGCGACAGCTCGGACTCGATCTCCACCGGATCCACCGAGATCGCCAGCGGCAACTCCGACCTCAGCTCGCGCACCGAGGCGCAGGCCAGCAGCCTGGAGCAGACGGCGGCCTCCATGGAGCAGCTGACGGCCACGATCCGGCAGAACTCCGACACGGCGCAGCAGGCCGCGCAGCTGGCGCAGTCGGCTTCCACATCGGCCCAGGCCGGCGGGCGCGTGGTGTCCGAGGTGATCCAGACCATGCAGGGCATCTCGCAGTCCTCCTCCAAGGTGGCGGACATCATCGGCGTGATCGACGGCATCGCCTTCCAGACCAACATCCTCGCGCTCAACGCGGCCGTCGAAGCAGCGCGCGCGGGCGAGCAGGGCCGCGGTTTCGCGGTCGTGGCCGGCGAGGTGCGCAGCCTGGCGCAGCGCAGCGCCGACGCGGCCAAGGAGATCAAGGAGCTCATCACGCAGAGCGGCGACCGCGTGGAGAGCGGCGCCAGGCTGGTCGCGGAGGCCGGCAGTTCCATGGACGAGATCGTGGCCCAGGTGCGGCGCGTGAACGACCTCATCGCCGAGATCAGCGCCGCCAGCCGCGAGCAGAGCAGCGGCATCGGCCAGATCGGCGAGGCGGTCTCGCAGCTGGACCAGGTGACGCAGCAGAACGCGGCCCTGGTGGAGGAGATGGCGGCCGCGGCCGACAGCCTCAAGAGCCAGGCCGCGCGCATGACGGGCGCGGTGGCGGTGTTCCGCGTGGCCGCGCATGCGCCTGCACACCCCGAGCCGGCGCCCCGGATGGTGGCGCCGCCGCCGCCGCGCAGCCCGCAGCGGCCGGCCGCCGTGCGTGCGCCCGCGGCGCCCGCCGCGCGCGCCTTGCCGGCCAAGGCCAAGGCCACCAAGGAGAAGGCGACGGCAGAGGCGGACTGGGAGGCGTTCTGAACGCCGCGGCTCAGGCCCGCGTCAGGCGAACGCCGCCGTCGACCAGCAGGATCTCGCCCGTGGTCTTGGCCGCGCCCACGCCGAGCCACCAGGCCGCCTGGGCCACGTCCTCGGGCTGGATGATCTCGGCCAGCGCGGCGCGCTGCTTGTAGCTCTCCACCGACGCGGCATAGGTCGTCTCGCCCAGACCGTTCTTGAGCCAGGGCGAATCGACCAGGCCCGGCGCGATGGCGTTGACGCGGATCTTCGGCCCCAGCGCACGCGCCAGGCCGATCGTCATCGCGTTGAGCCCGCCCTTGGACGCCATGTAGGCGATCGACGATCCCGCGCCCATGAACGAGGCGGTGGACGACACGTTGACGACGGCGGTGACGGGGTGCTGCTCCAGCAGCGGCACGAAGGCCCGCGTCATCTGGTACGCCCCGATGACGTTGACCGCGTAGATGCGCTGGAAGTCCTCGGCCTGCAGGCCGTCCAGGTCCTTGAGCGGCACGAAGCGCGTGGTGCCCGCGTTGTTGACCAGCACGTCGGTGCGGCCCCAGCGCGCCTGCACGTCGGCGGCCAGCCGCCTGCAGTCGGCGTCAACGGACACGTCGGCCCGGACGACCAGCACGTCGGCGCCGAGCGCGCGGCATTGCTGTGCGACCGCTTCGGCTGGCGCCGGATCGCGTGAGTAGTTGACGGCCACGTTCCAGCCCTGGGACGCGTAGAGCCGCGCGGTGGCCGCGCCGATGCCGGAGGAGGAGCCGGTGACGACGCAGACTTTGCGTGCGGGTGCTTCTTGCATGTTCGTGCCTTTCCTGGTTCGCTTGCCGGCCCAGTATCGGGCTGGCCAGCGGCCGGGCCTGTCACGCAGAGAGCAAGCGGCCGCCGCGCCGCAACGCGAACGGCCCGTCGCCCGCGAGCGCCTCGCGCAGGAACTGCACGCAGGCCCGCACCTTGGCCGAATGGCTGAGCCGCACCGTGCTGGCGGCCCAGATGTCGGCCGGCTGCGTGGTGCCGGGCAGCACGGGCACGAGCCGGCCGGCGGCCAGGTCCTCGTGCAGGTCCCAGTCGGCCTGGAGCACGATGCCGTGGCCGTCGATGCCCCAGCCGCGCACGATCTCGGCGTTGTTGGACGCGAGCCGGCCCGTGACCTTGACCTTCTCCTCACCGGCCGGGCCGGCCAGGCGCCAGACGCCGAAGGCCTGGTTGCGGTCGCGCAGCACCAGGCAGTCGTGCCGGCTCAGTTCGGCCACGCTGGCCGGGGCGCCGCGCCGCGCGAGGTAGCTCGGCGCGGCGCAGAGCAGGCGCGCGCCGGCTGCGAGCTGGTGCGCCACCAGGTGCGGCTCGTCGACGGCGCCCACGCGCACGTCCAGGTCCACGTCCTCGGCGATCAGGTCGACGCGGCGGTCCACCGCATCCAGCGTGATGTCCAGCGCCGGGTGCTGCTGCGCGAGCTGCGAGAGCAGGGGGCCGATGTGGCGCCGGCCCAGGCGAAAGCTCGTGGTCACGCGCAGCGTGCCGCGCGGGTCGATCCGGCCGCCGGCCACGGTCTCGCCCAGGTGGTCCACGCCCTGGAAGATCTGCTGGGCCGAGGCGTAGACGCGCTCGCCGTCCTCGGTCACCGTCACGCGCCGCGCGGCGCGGTGGAACAGCATGACGCCCAGCGCTTTCTCCAGCAGCGCGATGCGCTTGCTCACATAGGCGGGCGAGGTGCCCAGCTCGGTCGCGGTGGCGGCGAAGCTGGCCTTGCGTGCGGCCAGGCAGAACACGCGCAGGTCGTCGAGCTGGAAGTTGAGGTTCACGGTTCGTGAATCATAGAACCACATTTGGCGGCTTGTTCGCGCGAAGTGTCGTCAGTAGAGTGGCGCCTTCCGAGGAGACATCCGCATGACCCGCCCGCTTTCGCTCGCCGCCCTCACGGTGCTCGAGCTGACCCCGCCCGCCATGGTGCGCTGCGCCTTCGACGCCGGCTACAGCCACATCGGCATCCGCCTGATTCCCGCCACCGCCACCGAGCCGCAGTACGACCTGGTGGGCGACACGCCGCTGCTGCGCGAGCTCGAGGCCGCACTGGCCGACACCGGCGTGCAGGTGCTCGATGCCGAGATCTTCCGACTGCTGCCAGGCCAGCGTGTCGCCGACCACGAGGCCGCCATCGCCACCGCGGCGCGGCTGGGTGCGCGCGAACTGCTGGTGGCCGGCAACGATCCCGACGACGCGCGCCAGATCGACGCGTTCGCCGCATTCTGCGCACTGGCGGGCCGCTACGGCCTGGGCGCGGTGCTGGAATTCATGCCCTGGACCGAAGCCAAGGACCTGGCCGCGGCGGCGCGCATCGTGGCGCGCAGCGGCTGCGCCAACGCGGGCGTGCTGATCGACCCCTTCCACTTCAGCCGCTCGCGCAGCCGGCTGGAGGACATCGCAACCGTGCCGCCCGCGCAGCTGCGCTACCTGCAGTTTTGCGACGTGCCGGCCGCCATCCCGCCCGGCATGGACGCGATCCTGGCCCAGGCGCGGGCCGAACGCCTGTTCCCGGGCGAGGGCGAACTCGACCTTGCGGGCTTGTTGCGCGCGGTGCCGGCCGGCATCCCGCTCAGCATCGAGGTGCCGACGCAGACGCTCGCGCGCACCGTCGATGCGACCGAGCGCGCGCGCCGTGCGCTGGCCGCCACGCGGCGCGTGCTGGCGCAGGTGGATGAATGAAGCGCATCGACTGCGACCTGCTGGTCGTCGGCTCGGGTGCCTCGGGGCTGTCCGCCGCAGTGACCGCGGCCTGGCATGGCCTGAAGGTCGTGGTGGTCGAAAAGGCCCCGGTGTTTGGTGGCGCCACGGCCTGGTCGGGTGGCTGGATGTGGGTACCCGGCAACCCCTTGGCCCAACGCGCCGGCATCGTTGAGGACCCGCAGCAGCCGCGCACCTACCTGCGCAACGAACTCGGCCGGCACTACGACGCGGCGCGCATCGACGCCTTCCTCGACAGCGCGCCGGCCATGGTGGCCTTCTTCGAGCAGCACACGGCCCTGCAGTTCGTGGACGGCAACGGCATTCCGGACATCCACGGCCAGGTGCCCGGCGCGGCGACGGGCGGCCACCAGCTGATCGCGGCGCCCTACGACGCGCGTGCGCTCGGCACCCTCAACAAGCGGCTGCGCCCGACCATGCGCGAGACGGCGTTCCTGGGCATGCCCATCATGGCCGGTGCCGACCTCGGTGCCTTCCTGAGCATGACGCGCTCGGCCAAGTCGTTCTTTCATGTGGCCGGTCGTTTTGTGCGCCACCTGCGCGACCTCGCGCTGCACGGCCGCGCGATGCACCTCGTCAACGGTGTGGCGCTGATCGGCCGACTGGCCAAGTCGGCGCAAGATCTCCAGGTGCAGCTGATCGCCTCGGCCCCGGCGCAGCGGCTGCTGCTGGAAGAGGGCGCGGTGCGCGGCGCCGTCGTCGCCATGGAGGGCGGCGCCGCCGAGATCCGCGCCCGCCGCGGCGTGGTGCTCGCAGCCGGCGGCTTCCCGAACGACACCGCGCGCCGCGCGGCGCTGTTCCCGCGCACGCCCACGGGCCAGGAGCATCTGGCGCTGCCGCCCATGAGCTGTGCGGGCGACGGCATCCGCCTGGGCGAAGCGGTGGGCGGCGTGCTGGCCACCGACCTCGCCTCGCCCGTGGCCTGGGCACCGGTCTCGCGCGTGCCGCATGCGGACGGCACGGTCGGGCACTTCCCGCACATCATCGACCGCGGCAAGCCTGGCGTGATCGGCGTGCTGTCCACCGGCCGGCGCTTCGTCAACGAGGCCGACGGCTACCACGACTACACGGCGGCCATGGTGGCGCAGGCGCCTGCGGGCGAGGAGGTCTGTTCCTGGCTGGTCTGCGACCACCGCTTCCAGCGCCTGTACGGACTGGGCCACGCGCGGCCCTTCCCGCTGCCCGTGGGCCCGGCGGTGCGCAGCGGCTACCTGCGGCGCGGCGCCACCATCGAGGCCCTGGCGCTGGCCTGCGGCATCGCGCCGCAAGGGCTGGCCGACACCGTGCGGCGCTTCAACGCGCATGCGCGCCGCGGCGAAGACCCGGAGTTCGGCCGCGGCTCCACGCCCTACAACCGCAGGATGGGCGATGCGCTGCACCAGGGCCCCAACCCCTGCGTGGCGCCCATCGAGCAAGGCCCGTTCTACGCCGTGAAAGTGCTGCCTGGCAGCTTCGGCACCTTCGCCGGTCTGCGCACCGATGCCCGTGCGCGCGTGCTGGATGCGGGCGGCACCCCCATCGCCGGCCTGTACGCCGTGGGCACCGACATGGCCAGCGTGCTGGGTGGCTGCTACCCCTCGGGCGGCATCAACCTGGGACCGGCCATGACATTCGGCTACATCGCCGGCCGCCACGCGGCCGGGGCGTAGTGCTCAGCGGCGCAGCCACCAGGCCAGGCCCGAGGCCGCAGCCGCCAACGCCATCACGGCGGCCCAGCCGGCATGGGCCAGCAGCGTGGCGCCCAGGGCCGAGCCGACGGCCATGCCGACGAACATGCCGGTCAGCAGCACCGCGTTGAGCCGGCTGCGCGCGGCCGGGTCGATGCCATAGACGATGCTCTGGTGCGCCACCAGCGTGGCCTGCACGCCCAGGTCGAAGGCCACGGCGCCCAGGGCCAGCAGCACCAGCTGCGCGGCCACCGGCAGGCTGGCACCCAGGCCCATGGCCACGAAGCTCACGGCCGCGAGGCCCGCGCCCAGTCGCGCCACGCGGCCCGGCCCGCTGCGGTCGGCAAGCCGGCCCGCGAGCGGTGCAGCCAGCGCGCCGGCGGCGCCGGCCAGGCCGAAGGCGCCCGCCACGCTGGCGCCAATGTGGAACGGCGCGGCCTGCAGCATCACCGCCAGCGTGGACCAGAACGCGCTGAAGCCCACCGACAGCAGGGCCTGCGCGGCCGTGGCACGGCGCAGGGCAGGGTGCTTTCGCCACAGCTGCGCCAGCGAAGCCAGCAGCGCGCCATAGCCCAGCTGCGTGGTGGCCGCGAAGCGCGGCAGCAGCCGCCAGGCGGCCAGCCCCACGGCCGCCACGCCGACCGCCGCGCCCGCGTAGACCGCGCGCCAGTGCCAATGCTCGGCCACGAAGCCGCTGACCACGCGCGAGAGCAGGATGCCCAGCAGCAGCCCCGTCATGACGGTGCCCACGGCTTTGCCGCGTTCGGCCGCCGGTGCCAGCGTGGCGGCCGCCGGCACGATGTCTTGCGCCAGCGTGGCGGCCAGGCCGATCGCCAGGCTGGTGGCCAGCAGCAGGTGCAGCGAGGGCGCGGCGGCCGTGGCCAGCAGCATGGCTGCCAGCACGGCGGCCTTGACGAGGATGATGACGCGCCGGTCGAAGCGATCGCCCAGCGGCGCCAGCAGCGCAATGCCCAGCGCATAGCCGAGCTGCGTGAGCGTGGGCACGGCACCGGCCGCGCTGGGCGTGGTCTGCAGGTCGGCCGCCATGCGGCCGAGCATGGGCTGGCTGTAGTAGAGCGCCGCGACGGACATGCCGGCACCGGTGGCCAGGAGGCCCAGCAGCGGCGCTGGCAGGGCCGGTACTCCTTCGGTCTTCATATTCATCGTTTGCATGATGCCTTCCTTCCAGGATTCAATGCAATGCAGTGTCGCGGCGGATGCTCCCTCTTGGAAGTGCCGTAGCTCGCACAATTGCTATACGCTTGACGCATGAACGATACGACCACAGGCCCCGCAACGGGCGACCGGCTGCTGCTCATGGAGACCTTCGTGCGCATCGTCGAGGCCGGCAGCCTGTCGGCCGCGGCGGCGCAGCTGCAGGCCACCCAGCCCACCGTGAGCCGGCGGCTGCAGCTGCTCGAACGCTCGCTGGGCGTGCGCCTGCTGCAGCGCTCCACCCACGCGATGCGGCTCACGGTGGATGGCGAGCGCTGCTTTGCGCGCGCCAAGGAGCTACTGGCCAGTTGGGCCGCGTTCGAGGCCGACTTGCGCGGCGCGCAGCAGGAGCCCGAGGGCACGCTCCGCGTGGCCATGCCGCACGCCTTTGGCCAGGACCGCTTCGTCACGCCGCTGGCCGGCTTTCTGCGTGCGCACCCGCGCGTGTCGGTGGAATGGCTGTTGCGCGACGACGTGCGCGACTTCATCGCGGCCGGCATCGACTGCGCCGTGCAGGTCGGCGAGCCGGCCGATCCTTCGGTGGTGGCCGTGCGCCTGTCCGAGGTGCCGCGCATCGTGGTCGCCGCGCCGCGTCTGCTGGGCGGCGCACCGCCCCCGCAGGACGCGCAGGAACTCGCCGCGTTGCCGTGGCTGGCGCTGCAGACCTTCTACCGCCACGAGATCACGCTGCGCCACCGCGCCAGCGGCCGGCTCGCGCGCATCGCGCTGCGGCCGCGCGTGACCACCGACAGCCTCTACGCGCTGCGCAGCGCCGCATTGGAAGGCCTGGGCGTGTGCGTAGGCTCAGCCTGGCTGCTGGAGGACGACATCGCCCAGGGCCGGCTGCTGCACCTGGCGCCGCAGTGGGAGGCGGCGCCGCTGCCCGTCTACATCGTCTACCCGCAGGCGCGCTACTACCCCTCGCGACTGCTGCGCTTCGTGGCGGCGATGCGGGAGGCGGTGCCGGGGTTGACGGGTGCGGAGGAGGGCGAGGGTGGAACAGCGCTTCAGGCGTGAGCCACAGCCAGCCGGTCGAGCGGGCTGCGCACGGCCATGCCGCCCATGCGCATCACGTGCGTGGAGATCATGGTTGTGGCCACGTCGGCATGGCCCAGCAGTTCCTGCACGGTGCGGATGTCGCTGCCCGCCTGAAGAAGATGGGTGGCGAAGCAGTGGCGCAGCGTGTGGGGTGTGGCCGGCTTGGCGATGCCCGTCTGCCGCACTGCGCGCTTGAAGGCGCGCTGGAAGGTGTCGTCGTAGAGGTGATGGCGACGGATGACGCCACTGCGTGGATCGGTGGACAGCCGGTCTTGCGGAAAGAGCCAGAACCAGCTCCAGCTGCTGCCCGCCCGTGGGTACTCGCGTTCCAGCGCGTGCGGCAGCTCGACGCCGGCCTGGCCGGCCGCCGCGTCAGCGCTCCAGACCAGGCGGCTGCGGGCCAGTTGCGCACGGAGGTCGGCCACCAGGCTGTCGGGCAGCATCACCACGCGGTCCTTGCCGCCCTTGCCTTCGCGCACGGACAAGGCGCGCTGGGAAAGTCCAGGTCTTTCACGCGCAGCCGCAGCCCCTCGGCGATCCGCAGGCCGGTGCCGTACAAAAGCCAAAAGCCGGGCCAGCAACGCGTGCTCGCCCTGCAGGTGGTCGAGTACGGCGGCAACCTCGTCGGTCGACAGCACCACTGGCAGGCGCCGTTTGGCGACGGGCCGGCCGATCTCGGCCATCCAGGGCAGCGGCAGCTCCAGCACCTTGCCGTAGAGGAACAGCAGGGCCGACAGTGCCTGCCGGTGCGTGGAGGGGCGACGTCGCGCTCCGCTGCCAGGTGGATCAAAAAGGCCTCGACCTCATCCTTGCCCATGTCGGCCGGATGCGCAGCCCATGGAAGCGGATCAAGGCGCGGCACCAATGCACGTAAGCCTTCTCGGTCTGCTGGCTGTAGTGCATGCGTCGGATGCGCTCGCGCACCCGATCGAGCAGGCGCGGCGCCTGCAGGGGCGGCGACGCTACGCCGTGTTTGTATGCAAATCCGGTTTCCGGAATGCATTGGTCGAGCGCGACATGTGCAGCCCCTCGTGGCAACATCCCCCGACGGTCAAGCAAGTTTGTAACCGTTGCAGGTTTTTACGGTGAATTTAATTCTGGATAAAAATCCAGTCAATTGATCGAAAAATGATGGAAATTCAACGGCCTACCTGTACATTGGGCGAGAGGATATATCCGCAGTTGTGGTGCTATCGAGCTTGGGTGTGCGGGATATATCAAAGTTATGCTGAAAGCTGCTAAGGCTCACCGCGGGTTTCGGCGATTCGGGCCTGATGCGCATCATGCCGTCTACGAGCATGACAACACGCCGCACCAACTGCATGTGGTCTGCCCTACGTGCGGACGGCGGGCCGCGGCGAGAAATTCTGAGTGGGCCAACGCCAAGGCAGGGATCTTTGAGATACGCTGCCCAAGATGCTTATATCGAAAAGTCGGCGTTGATTATTCGGATTTGCCACCTCTCTTCTACCGCATGTCCGTAACTCGCGTGGAACTATGGGCATGGAACCGAGACCATCTTGTGGAGCTGCTGTCTATCATGAATGATCCTCACGCCAGAGGAACGTCGGTTCTCCGCGCGTATGTTCGACGAGAGTGGCTTGTCCGGCGGCGTGCGTTCGTGAAAGTAATCAATGCGAAGCTTAAAGAAGCAGCATAACAATTCGCTCCAGCGGACGGCTTCGCCGCCCGCTGAGCTATATCGTTAGACCTCACGATCCGCGCCCATGCAAATCGCACTTATCTCGTCAGAACAGGCCGAGCCCTTTGTCGACTTGCTGTGCGAGATCAATGCGTACTACAACCCCGGAAGTACAGCCAGTCGCGCGGAAACGCGTGAGCACGCGCTGAACAATCTACTGTCCTCGCGTTCCCCGCACCGTCTGGTTGTGGCGACGCTCCCAGACGGCAGGGTGGTAGGGCTCGCGGCAATCACGCTGGCCTACTCGCTTGTGGAGCCAGAGCCAGAGCGGCGCGCTCACTGTCAGCTCAAGGAGCTTTTTGTCAGCGCTCAGTACCGCAGTCTCGGTACGGGCCGAGCGCTCATGGCATGGGTGGCAAAGTATGCGCTGGAGAATGGCTGTCACCGCATCGATTGGCCCGTGAAAGCCGCCAACGCTCGTGGCCAAGCCTTCTACAAGTCGCTGGCTGCATTCCAAGTCGAAGACCGGCTGAGTTTTCGTCTTGTCGAGCCGCAGTTGGCAGCACTCGCAGCCACGACCGAAGGGGGCGAATGAGGTCTAACCATTCCCATCGAGCGCATGTCACAAGGGCTGTGCCCTTGTGCCACCGCTCATGTCAAGCGTTGGGCAGCCAAGTCGATACGCTATTGACGGAGGAGAAAGAAGATGGAGCCGACTGTGGTCGTCGTTGGGATGCTTCGCTTTCCGCCTGGCCGCGTGAAGCAAGTCTTACCACATCTCAAAACGCTTGTTGACGAAACTTGCCGAAATGATGGTTGCATTGCTTATGAAGTGGCGGAAGATCCATTTGATCCTGGGGTAATTCGCTTCTCAGAACTTTGGCCAGATCATGTTAGTTTGGAGCGTCATCTTAAAGCCCCGCATATTGATCCTTGGCGTTCTGCAGCAAAGGCTTGCGGCCTTATAGAGCGCAGATTTACAGCTTATGCCATCGGAGGCACTAAGCTTGTATAGCCCACTCACCCAAAATCTTGCCCAAATGGCGCTCCTGCATGGACAGCGCCGTGGAAAAGAGAGACCTGGTCATTCACTACGATGAGGATCGAGGGCGTTCTCCATTCGGTGCCATCTGGTGAAACGAAGGAACTCCGAGAAAAGAGCTTCGATGGAGTTCGTCCTGAGGTTTCATACTTCGAAGGGCTTTCCCCAGACGTAGCGGAGCAAACCCTCAGCCGCCTCATTTTCTCGCCAGTTGGCCTCAACTCCGAGACGAAAATCCGAATTCGAGACCACGAATCCGATGCGGAGATAGCTCACGCGCAGCACGTGAGCCGAATTGGACGAAAAGGTGAAGTCGGGCGAAATTGATGCCACGTTTCACTTGGCCCAAGGGTTGCATCGCCCGCTATGACCAACCTCTCACTGGCTGACTTGCGCCGCGCAGAAGATCTGCTCACCCATGCAGCCCATAAAGGGCATGAAGAGGCGATGAAATGGCTTGTTTCGAGCTGGCCGCTTTTGAACGCCGCTGCAAACAGGAGAATTGAACCGCCCCGGTTTTCGCGGAGGCTCAACACTCTGAGAGGATTGAGCCATGAGCAAGTCGAACAAGTTCTCGCCCGAAGTGCGCGAGCGCGCGGTGAGGATGGTGCAGGAGCAGCGTGGTGAGTACCCGTCGCTGTGGGCGGCCATCGAGTCCATAGCGCCCAAGATTGGCTGCGTGCCGCAGACCTTGAACGAATGGATTAAGCGCGCCGAGGTCGATACTGGGGCGCGCGAAGGCGTGACGAGCAGCGAGACGCAGCGGATGAAGGAGCTGGAGCGTGAGGTCAAGGAGCTGCGCCGGGCCAACGAGATACTGAAGCTGGCCAGCGCGTTTTTCGCCCAGGCGGAGCTCGACCGCCGACTGAAGTCGTGAAAGCCTTCATCGACCAGCACCGCAAAGCCTTCGGGGTCGAGCCGCTCTGCAAGGTGTTGCAGGTTGCCCCGTCGGCGTATCGGCGCCATGCCGCGCTGCTGCGCGAGCCCCACAGGCGCTGTGCCCGCGCCAAACGCGACGAGATGCTGATGCCGCAGATTCAGCGTGTCTGGCAGGCCAACATGCAGGTCTACGGTGCCGACAAAGTGTGGCGGCAACTGGCGCGCGAAGGCGTTGTCGTGGCCCGCTGCACGGTCGAGCGGCTGATGCGAAGCATGGGGCTGCGCGGCGTGATGCACGGCAAGGTCGTGCGCACCACCATCGGCGATGCCAAGGCCCCGTGCCCGCTGGACCGGGTCAATCGGCAGTTCCGTGCCGAGCGGCCGAACCAGCTGTGGGTCAGCGACTTCACCTACGTCCCCACCTGGCAGGGCTGGTTGTACGTGGCCTTCGTCATCGACGTGTTCGCCCGGCGCATCGTGGGCTGGCGCGTGAGCAGTTCGATGCGAACGGACCTCGTGCTCGATGCGTTGGAGCAGGCCCTGTACGCCCGGCAACCCGAGCGCGATGGCAGCCTGGTCTGCCACTCCGACAGGGGCTCGCAATACGTCAGCATCCGCTACACCGAGCGGCTGGCCGAGGCCGGCATCGAACCATCTGTGGGCAGCAAAGGCGACAGCTACGACAACGCTCTGGCAGAGACCATCAACGGCCTGTACAAAGCCGAGCTGATTCACCGCCGGGCGCCCTGGAAAACCAGGGAGGCCGTCGAGTTCGCCACGCTCGAATGGGTCTCCTGGTTCAACCACCAACGCCTGCTCGAACCCATCGGCTACATCCCGCCAGCCGAGGCCGAGGCAAACTACTACCGGCAACTCGCCAGTCAGACCACCGCGGTGGCGGTCTGACTTAAACCAAACAGCCTCCGCGGAAATCGGGGCGGTTCAAATTGCTCGTGGCAGTGCGGTTTAACAGGTCAACGAAGGCGGACGCCTACGGCGCCGCTTGTTTTCGGCGTTCATGCAAGTCCTCCCCGGCTTCTCTCAGAAAAGCTGGAGCTTTTCCCGTCGGCATGGTCGTCGGCTGGACCATCGGAACGCGCCCGGATGCCATGCTGGTCAACACAATGCTGGACGCGCCCATCCAGACCGTCGCAACAAGCAAGGAGCGGCCGGTTGCGCACTCGGATCGCGGCGCCCGCTACCGGTGGCCTGGATGGCTGCGGACGAGAGGCTTGTTTGCTTGAAGTGTCGCAAGTGCGAGCCTGCGGCCGTTTGTCCGACATGGGCAACAGCATCCTTAGTTGTTACGCAATCTGAACCAATCCAGCGCTCCGATCTCCGCCTTGTGCGCGGCGACTCCATCTTCGTAAGGATCTGTGAACAACAAATGCGACGAATGCGTATTTGCGACAATTTCATACAATAGATGTCGTGTTGTCTTACACGTCTTCGGCTTGTGACGTGTCTTGAAGAGGTGCGTTATTGAAGCACTTGATGTTTTTTCCTGTGGCACAGGGGTTGCGAATGTGTAACTTCTTGCAACAGGAGTCCCACATGAAAGTCCAACTCCCCTTTTTCGCCTGCGCCGCACTTCTCATTTCATCTGCCGCTGCCGTTGCGGGGCCGGTTCCGTCCGGTGCTTCCGGGACACTTGATCCGAGCAATCCTTGCAACGTCTCGAACTGGAAAATCACCGGTGCCACCCCGACGTCCATGTACTCCGGCGGCCCTGTTCCGTCTGTCGGAACGCCCATTGCCGCCACGAGTTGCGCGGGCGTGTTCACGGGCAACGATGGCCCAGCGTTGAACCCGTCTCCCAACCTGGGCTATCTCAACGACGGGTTGCTCAACGGCCAGTACGGTTTGCTGAGCCCCACCCAGTTCATTCAATCCAGCCAACTGCTGCCGCTGCGAAACCCAGGAGCCGCCGTCGATCCAGGCTGGATCATGCTGGGCCAGCTCAATGGCAATGCTGGCCAGCTCAGCTATTCGTCTGTCACGCCCCAGGGCGGTACGCCCTTCTCCCTGGGCAACGTGTTGAAGTACACGCAGACGCAGAACTCCAACGTCGGCGGCACATGGACGCTGGAAGTCAACAAGGACATCATCGCGATCTTTGAAGAGAACGATCTGTTCTCACGGAGCAACTTCGATCACCTGGCGTTTTCGGTGAAGTCGAGCACCAGCTGGGCCGTATACGACTTCGACTTCACGAAGATGAACGGCGCTTTCGACCTGGGCGTTCCTTACACGATCACGGGGACGTGGACCATGGACACCGACTTCGAAAACAAGAAGGGCAACGACCAGGACATCTCGCACATCAGCGTCTGGGCGCGTGATCCGATCGCGGTGGCCGAGGTTCCCGAGCCGGCTTCGCTGGCGTTGGTCGGCCTGGGGCTGGTTGGCCTCGCTGCTGCGCGGCGCCGCAAGCAAGCCTGATCCGCCTCCTTGCTGTCACGCGACCCGGCTTCGGCCGGGTTTTTCGTTGTCGGCGCTCTGCAAATGACGAAGAGCAGGCGGAAGAGGCACGGTGTTCACCTGGCGTCGCGCGCTGCCTGGGCGCTTGCTCGGCAATGGCAATTCTTGCGACAACCACTTGAGGGCTGATCTGCAGGGAAAATGGCGACCGCATTTTCTGTGTTCCCCTGCCTCCGAATTCCGATGGTTGAGAAAAATCAAGCGCTCCACATCAGCGTCGCCCCGATGCTCGACTGGACCGACCGGCATTGCCGCTATTTCCACCGCCTGCTCTCGCAACGCGCACGCCTGTACACCGAGATGGTGACGACCGGCGCGCTGCTGCATGGCGACGTGGCGCGGCACCTGCGGCTGGACGAGGCCGAGCACCCCGTCGCGCTGCAACTCGGGGGCAGCGAGCCGGACGACCTCGCGCATTGCGCCAGGCTGGGCGAGCAGTGGGGCTACGACGAGATCAACCTCAATTGCGGCTGCCCGTCCGAGCGCGTGCAGCGCGGCGCCTTCGGGGCCTGCCTGATGGCCGAGCCGCAACTCGTGGCCGACGGCGTGAAGGCCATGGTGGATGCGGTCGGCATCCCCGTGACCGTCAAGCACCGCATCGGCATCGACCGCGGCGAGGACTACGGCTTCGTGCGCGACTTCGTCGGCACCGTCGCCCAGGCCGGCTGCAGCACCTTCATCGTGCACGCGCGCAATGCCTGGCTCAAGGGTCTGTCGCCCAAGGAGAACCGCGACATCCCGCCGCTGCGCTACGAGCTTGTGCATCGGCTCAAGCGCGACTTTCCGCAGCTCTCCATCGTCATCAACGGCGGCCTCAAGACCACGGCGCAGGTGGGCGAGCAACTGGAACTGCTCGACGGCGCCATGCTGGGCCGCGAGGCCTACCACAACCCCTGGTGGCTGGCCGAGTGGGACAGCGCGTTCTTCGGCATGCCCGCCGATCCCGTGCGCACGCGCGAATCGGTGGAGGAGGCGATGCTGCGCTACATGGAGCACGAGGCGCGCACGCACGGCACCCACTGGCACGCCATCGCGCGCCACATGATGGGCCTGCGCCACGGCCTGCCCGGCGCGCGGCGCTGGCGCCAGGTCTGGAGCGACCACCGCATGAAGGCGCTGCCGCCGGCCGAGGTCGCGGCGATCGCGCATGCTCCCGTATCCTCGGCCGAGCCGGCGCACGCCGCCTGAGCCGCACCCACCCTCTGTTCAACCGACCGGACTTCTGTTCCATGACCCGACCACGCATCCTCCAGATCGGCAAGCTCTTTCCCGCCACCGAGCAGGCCCTGGCCGCCCAGTACGACGTCCACCTGCTGGCCAGCGAGGCCGATCCCAAGGCCTTTCTTGCGCGCGAGGGTGGCAACTTCGTGGGCGTGGCCACCAGCGCCGGCGTCGGCATCGATGGCGCCACCATCGCGGCGCTGCCGAACCTGAAGGTCATCTCCAGCTTCGGCGTGGGCTTCGACAAGGTCGACGTCGCCGCCGCCCGCGCGCGCAACATCCCCGTGGGCTACACGCCCGACGTGCTCAACGACTGCGTGGCCGACACCGCCTTCGGCCTGGTCATCGACGCGGGCCGCCGCTTCACCGACTCCGACCGCTACCTGCGCCGCGGCGACTGGCTCAAGGCCCCGTACCCGCTGGCCACGCGCATCAGCGGCAAGAAGCTGGGCATCGTCGGCCTGGGCCGCATCGGCCGCGTGATCGCGCGCCGCGCAAGCGGCTTCGACATGGAAGTGCGCTACCACAACCGCCGGCCGGTCGAGGGCGTCGAGGGCTACGAGGCCACGCTCGAAGGCCTGGCGCGCTGGGCCGATTTCCTGGTCGTGGCCGCGGCCGGCGGTGCCGGGTCGCGCCACCTGATCTCGCGCGAGATCCTGGCCGCGCTGGGTCCCCAGGGCTTTCTCATCAACATCGCGCGCGGCACGGTGGTGGATGAAGAGGCGCTGATCGAGGCGCTGGAGAACAAGACCATCGCCGGTGCCGGCCTGGACGTGTACGAGGACGAGCCGCGCGTGCCCGCCCGCCTGATCGCCTGCGAGAGCGCGGTGCTGCTGCCGCACCTGGCCAGCGGCACGCGCGAGACGCGCCAGGCCATGGGCGACCTGGTGCTGGAGAACCTGCGCAGCTTCTTCGCCACGGGGCAGGTGAGCGTCGCCGTTCCGTGAGCCGCTGGGGCTAAGCTTGGGGGCTTGACCCGAGGAGCCTCCCATGTCCCCCATCCCTTTCCGCCTGGCCGGCGTCGCCGCCGTGCTGGCCTTGGCCGGCTGCGCCACCACCACCGGCCAGGCACCCGCCGGTCCGCTCAAGAAGCCCGAACTCGAGCAGATCGCCGCGCAGCAGCAGGGCCGCGTGCCTGTGTCGTTCGCGGCCTTCCTGGCGCAGGTGGCGCAAGACCGGCCGGCGCTCGCGCCGCTGGCCCAGCGCTACCAGCGGCGTGAGGCGCTGACGCCTGACGAGACGCTGCAGGCCGCGCGCCTGCTGGGCCTGCACAACCGGCTGCTGAACCAGGCCGCCGTGATCGACACCACCGCGCGCATGGTGGCGCTGCCCACGTTCCGTGGCAGCGTGCCGCCGCACGAGGACCCGCAGATCATCGCCTTCGGCCGGCTGCTGGGTCGCATGGCGGCCGACTTCGGCCTGCAGTACCGCAACGTGGACAACCGCGTCTTCGAGGTCAAGCTGCCCGGCAGCGGCAGCGAGGAGTTCGGCATCCTCACGCACGCCGACGTGGTGCCCGTGGTGGCCAGCGAGTGGGTGCTGGAAGACGGCGCCCGGCTCGACCCGTTCAAGCTCACGCGCGTGGGCGGCCTGCTGTATGGCCGCGGCAGCATCGACGACAAGGGCTCCATCGCCACCGTGCTGTACGCCATGAAGGCCGTGAAGGACAGCGGCCTGCCGCTGGCCCGCACCATCCGCCTGATGGTCGACACCACCGAGGAAACCGGCGGCGAGGCGATCCGCTACTACCAGCAGGGCACGCAGCTGCCCCAGTACAACATCGTGCTCGACAGCCGCTACCCGGCGGTGGTGGCCGAGAAGGGCACGGGCGCGCTGCGCGCCAGTTTCGCCGTGGCGCCGGCACGGCCGGCGGCGCCGGGCACGGCCACGATCACGGCGCTGGCCGGCGCCGCATCGGCCAACGCGATCCCGCAGACCGCCACGGCGCGGCTGCAGGCGGCCGATCCGGCGGCCCTGGCCAGCACGCTGCAGGCTGCCGCCACCGCCTTCGTGCAGCAGTACACGCCGCAGGGCGGCAAGTTCGCCATCGAGGTGGCGCCGCGCGCCGACGGCGTGGACCTCAAGGTCACCGGCGCTTCGGCCCACGGCTCGCGGCCCGAGGAGGGTGTGAACCCGCTGCCGCGCCTGGCGCTGTTCCTGCAGACCGCCGGCGTGCCGCTGGCCGACAACGGCTACGCCCAGGCCACGCGCTACATCGCCGACCTGTTCGGCCTGGACTACCTGGGCAACAAGATGGGCTTGGCCTATGCCGACAGCTTCATGGGCCCGCTGACAGCCTCGCCCACGCTGGTGCGCGAGAACGCGGGCAAGGTCGAGGTCACGGCCAATGTGCGCATGCCGCGCGGCAATACGCCCGAGGCGCTCAGCGCGGCCACGCAGGCCAAGGTGCGCGCCTGGGGCGCGGCCAACGGCATCGCGGTCGAGGTGGCGCACACCCAGGGCAACTGGATGGCACGCGACCCCAAGGGGGCATGGCTGTCCACGCTGCTCAACATCTTCGGCGACACCACCGGCCTGCCGGCCGCACCCGTGTCCACGGCCGGCAGCACCACGGCCAAGCAGATGCCCAACGCGATCAACTTCGGCCCGGCCATGCCGGGCAAGAAGTACACGGCCCACAACGCCAACGAGTACAAGGAAATCGCCGATCTGGACGCCGACATGCAGATGTTCACCGAGATGCTGCTGCGCATCGGCAACCTGCCGCAGATGCAGTAGCGGGACTTGTCCCGACGGCGACGGCCGCGCCGTGCGGCCGCTGCGAAGATCCTGCGCTGCAACCAAGCCAGACCCCGGGAGAAGACCACCCATGAGCATCCAACGCAAGGCCTGCATCGTCGGCGCCTACGAACACCCCACGCGCAAGGCGCCCGACAAGACCGTGGCCCAGCTGCACGCCGAAGTGGCGCGCGGCGCGCTGCTCGACGCGGGCCTCACGCTCGGTGACGTGGACGGCTACTTCTGCGCCGGCGACGCGCCCGGCCTGGGCGCGCTGAACATCGCCGACCACATCGGCCTGCACCCGCGCCATGTGGACTCGACCGACATGGGCGGCTCGTCCTACCTGGCCCACGTGGGCCATGCCGCGCAGGCGATTGCCGCCGGCAAGTGCAACGTGGCGCTGATCACATTGGCCGGCCGCCCGCGTTCGGAAGCCTCCAGCGGCACGCAGCCGCGCAACTGGGGCCCGAACCTGCCGGACCAGCCCTTCGAGGCGCCGTTCGGCCCGGTCACGGTCAACATGTACGCCATGGTGGCCATGCGCCACATGCACGACTGGGGCACCACGGCCGAGCAACTGGCCTGGATCAAGGTGGCCATGTCCCACCACGCCCAGCACAACCCGCACGCCATGCTGCGCGATGTGGTCACGGTCGAGGACGTCATCAACTCGCCCATGATCTCCGACCCGCTGCACAAGCTCGATTGCTGCGTGGTCAGCGACGGCGGTGGCGCGCTGGTCGTCACCCGGCCCGAGATCGCGCGCAGCCTCAAGCGCCCCATCGTCAACGTGCTCGGCGCCGGCGAGGCGCTCAAGGGGCAGGAGGGCGGCAACATCGACCTGTCGTACTCGGGTGCGGTCTGGTCTGGCCCACGAGCGTTCGAGGAGGCTGGCGTGAAGCCCGCCGACATCCAGTACGCGTCGATCTATGACAGCTTCACGATCACCGTGCTCATGCAACTGGAAGACCTGGGCTTTTGCAAGCGCGGCGAGGGCGGCCGTTTCGTGGCCGACGGCAACCTGATCGCAGGCACCGGCAAGCTGCCCGTCAACACCGATGGCGGCGGCCTGTGCAACAACCACCCGGCCAACCGCGGCGGCATCACCAAGGTCATCGAGGCCGTGCGCCAGCTGCGCGGCGAGGCCCATCCCGCGGTACAGGTGAAGAACTGCGGCCTCGCACTCGCGCAGGGCACGGGCGGCCTGCTCGGCTCGCGCCACGGCAGTGCCACGCTCATCATGGAAAGGGCCTGAACATGACCACGCTCGCTCAAGACCGCGCCTGGCCCGCGCCCGTGGTCTACCCCGACAACGCCGAGTTCTGGGCCGGCACCGCCGCCGGCCAGCTGCTGGTGCGCCACTGCGAGGACTGCGGCAAGCCCCACTGGTACCCGCGCACGCAGTGCCCGTTCTGCATGTCCGACCGCACCGCCTTCAAGCGCTCGGCCGGCAAGGGCGCGATCTACAGCTTCACCGTGTGCCGCCGCGTCGGCCCGGTGCCCTTCGCCATGGCCTATGTGCGGCTGGACGAAGGCGTGACGATGATGACCAACATCGTCGACTGCGACCTCGATGCGCTGGCCATCGGCCAGCGCGTGCAGCTGGTGTTCAAAGCCGCCGAGGGCGGCGCCATGCTGCCGATGTTCACGCCGGCCTGAGCGCCGCATGGACGACCTGCCGCACGCCGATCTGGCGCTGGACGACAGCGGCGTCGCCACGCTGCAGATCGCCAACGGCACGGCACTGAACATCCTCGGCAGCCCGACCATCGTGGCGCTCACGCAGGCTCTGCGCCGCCTGGCGCGCGACGCCCGCGTGCGCGCGCTGGTGCTGCGTGGCAGCGGCGACAAGGCCTTCGTGGGCGGGGCCGACATCCACGAACTGGCCCGGCTCGACCAGGACACGGCCGTGGTCTTCATCACGCGGCTGCACGACCTGTGCGAGGCCGTGCGCGACTTCCCGGTGCCGACCATCGCACGCATGGCAGGCTGGTGCATGGGCGCCGGCATGGAACTGGCCGCGGCCTGCGACATCCGCATCGGGACCACGGCCAGCCAGTTCTCCATGCCCGAAGTGCGCATCGGCATTCCGTCCGTGATCCACGCCAACCTGCTGGCGCGCCTGGTCGGCGAAGGCCGCACGCGCTGGCTGCTGCTGACCGGCGCGGCCATCGACGGCGCCCAGGCCGAGCGCTGGGGCTATCTCAACGACTGCGTGGTGCCCGGGGCGCTGGATGAGGCCATCGCCGCCACGCTGCGCGAGATCCTCGCCAACGGCCCGGACAGCGTGCGCGCGCAGAAGGTGCTGCTGCGCGCCTGGGAAGCGCCGCACCTGGAGCGCGGGCTCAAGGAGAGCATCGCGGTGTTCGGCCAGTCCTACGCGGGCAGCGAACCGGCTGCCTACATGCAGCACTTCTTCGAACGCAAGCGCAAGAAGGACTGACGTCAGGCCGCGCGCGGCGCGCGCAGCCGGTCCAGCAGCACCGCCACGTGCACGGCCTCGCGCTGCGCGCCGTCGGCGATCTGGTGCCGGCAACTCGTGCCGTCGGCCACGACGATGGCCTCGGGCCGACGGCGCACCGCAGGCAGGAGGTCGGCCTCGGCCATCTGCATGGACACGGCGTAGTGCGCGGCCTCGTAGCCGAAGCTGCCAGCCATGCCGCAGCAGCTGCTCTCGATGAGTTCGGGCTTGGCGCCCGGGATCAGCTTCAGCACATCCAGGATGGGGGTGACGGCGCCGAAGGCCTTCTGGTGGCAGTGGCCGTGCAGCAGGATGGGCTGGCCGGCGGGCTGCAGGGCGAGGGCGAAGCGGCCGGCCTTGACCTCGCGCGCGACGAACTCCTCGAACAGCAGGGCCTGCTGCCCGACGCTGACGGCGTTCTCGCCCAGGCCCATGACCAGCGCCTCGTCGCGCAGCGTCAGCAGGCAGGACGGCTCCAGGCCAACGATGGCGATGCCGGCCTGGGCGAATGGCAGCAATGCGTCGATCAGCGCGGAGGCCTTCGCACGGGCCTCGTCCACCATGCCGCTGGCCAGGTAGGTGCGGCCGCAGCAGTGGTGGCCGCCGGCCTTCTCGACCGTGTGCAGCACGTAGCCTGCGGCACGCAACACGCGCGCGGCGGCCAGTGCGTTCTCGGTCTCGAAGTTGCCGTTGAAGGTGTCGACGAACAGCACCGCCGCCTTCTGGCCGGCCTGGGCCGCGGAGAGCGTGGCCTCGCGGCTGGCGAACAGACGTTCGTCGCGCGCGCGCCAGAAGGTGTCGCTGCGCCAGGCCGGCAGCGAGCGCTTGGCCGACAGGCCCAGCGCCTTCTCGCCCAGCCAGGCCGCACCCGGTACGCGGTTGCGCAGGTTCATGAGCCAGGGCATCTTGCTGGCCATGTGCGCATAGTCGGGCAGGCGGGCAATCAGCTTGTCCTTGAGCGTGTGGCCGTGCGTCTTCTTGTAGTGGGCCAGGAACTCGATCTTCATCTTCGCCATGTCCACGCCGGTCGGGCAGTCGCGCTTGCAACCCTTGCAGCCCACGCACAGGTCCATCGTGGCGTGCAACTCCTCGCCGGTCAGCGCATCGGGGCCCAGCTGGCCCGAGAGCGCCAGGCGCAGCGTGTTGGCGCGCCCGCGCGTGAGATGCTGCTCGTCGCGGGTCACGCGGTAGCTCGGGCACATGGTGCCGGCGTCGAATTTCCTGCAGTGGCCGTTGTTGTTGCACATCTCCACGGCCTTGGCGAAGCCGCCCGTGCTGTCGCCGCCCGTGCCGGGCGGGGTCGTCACCTCGGTCACCGGATCGGCCTGCACATTCCAGGCCGACCAGTCGAGCACGGGCTTCAGTTCGATGCGCTTGTAGGGCCGCGGTGACGCGGGCGGCGCAAAGCGCAGCAGCGCGGCGTCGTCCATCTTGGGCGGGTCGATGATCTTGCCGGGGTTCAGCAGGTTGAGCGGATCCAGGTGCTGCTTGATGCTGCGGAACGCGGCGTTGATGGCCGGGCCGAACTGCCATTCGATCCATTCGCCACGGCACAGGCCGTCGCCGTGCTCGCCGCTGAAGGCGCCCTTGTACTTGCGCACGAGCGCCGAGGCTTCTTCGGCGATCGCGCGCATCTTGGCGCCGCCGTCGGTGCGCATGTCCAGGATGGGCCGCACGTGCAATGTGCCGACCGAGGCGTGCGCATACCAGGTGCCGCGGCTGCCGTACCTGGCGAACACCTCGGTCAGCGCGTCGGTGTATTCGGCCAGGTGCTCGAGCGGCACGGCGCAGTCCTCGATGAAGCTCACGGGTTTGCCGTCGCCCTTGAGGCTCATCATGATGTTGAGGCCGGCCTTGCGCACCTCCCACAGGTACTTCTGTGCCGCGTCGTCGGGCATCTGCACCACGCTGCCTGGCAGGCCCAGGTCGCCCATGAGCTCGGCCAGCTGGCGCAGCTGCGGCAGCAGCGCAGCCTTGTCGCTGCCTGCGAACTCCACCAGCAGGATGGCCGCGGGCCTGCCGATCAGCGCGGTCTCCACCGTGGGGCGGAAGGCCGGGTTGGCCAGGGCCAGCTCGATCATCGTGCGGTCGACCAGCTCCACCGCCGTGGGGCCGAGCTTGACGATGTGCTGGGCCGCGTCCATCGCGGCGTGGAAGGTCGGGAAGTTGACGATGCCCAGCACCTTGGCGCGTGGCAGTTCGGCCAGCTTCAGCGTGAGGCTGCGCGTGACGGCCAGCGTGCCCTCGGAGCCGATCAGCAGGTGCGCCAGGTTCACGCTGCCGTCGCTGGTGTAGGGCTTCTCGCTCTGGTTGTAGAAGATGTCGAGGTTGTAGCCGGCCACGCGGCGCATGACCTTGGGCCAGCGCGCGGCGATCTCGGCGCTGTGCTGCGCCGCGAGCTTGCGCACATGGTCGGCAATCGCCGCCGCGCGGCCGCCGACGCCGGCGACCGGCCCGAAGTTCACGAGTTCGCCGTCCGACAGCCAGGCCTGCGCGCCCAGCACGTTGTGCACCATGTTGCCGTAGGCGATCGAGCGCGAGCCGCAGGAGTTGTTGCCGGCCATGCCGCCCAGCGTGGCCTGGGCGCTGGTCGACACGTCCACCGGGTACCACAGGCCATGCGGCCTGAGCTGCGCGTTGAGGTGGTCCAGCACCAGGCCGGGCTCCACCGTGGCGGTACGGGCCTGCACGTCCACCTCGAGCACGCGGCGCAGGTGCTTGCTGTTGTCGATGACCAGCGCCGCGCCCGTGGTCTGGCCGCACTGGCTGGTGCCACCGCCGCGCGCGAGCACGGGCACCTTCAGGTCGCGCGCGATGTCGATGGCCAGGGCCACATCGCGTTCGGTCTTCGGCACCAGCACGCCGGCCGGCATGATCTGGTAGATCGACGCATCGGTGGCGTAGCGCCCGCGTGAGCCCGCGTCGAACAGCACCTCGCCCTCGGTCTCCGCACGCAGCCGGCGCGCCAGCGCCTCGCAAATTTCGTTGGGTGGCAGCACGGTGCCGGCCGGGAGCAGGGCGCTTGCGGGTTCGATCTGCATGGGGTGTTCCTAGTTCTTTCGGGCGGCGGCGGCGATCGGGTAGATCTCGCCTGCGCGCAGCAGCGCGAGCACCGTGTCGCGCTTGCGCAGCACGTGGGCCACGAGCACATCGCGCAGCGCAGCCGCATCGCGCGCCTGCAGTGTCGCGACCATCTGCTCGTGCTCCTGCACGGCGTGCTGCCACTTGGCTTCGTCCTGGTTGGTGCGAAAGCGCAGTGACTGCACGCGCGCGTTGATCGCGCGGTAGGTGCTGGTCAGCACCGGGTTGCGCGCGGCGGCGTTGATGGCGGTGTGGATCAGCGCGTTGAGCCGGTAGTAGCCCGACAGGTCGCGCCGCGCATGGCAGGCCAGCATCTCGTAGTGCAGCGCGCGCAGTTCGGCCAGTTCGGCGTCCGTGATGCGCTGCGCCGCGAGCTCACCCGACTGGCCCTCCAGCATGGCCAGCACCTCGAAGGTGTTGAGCACGTCGGCTTCGGTGAGCTTGACGGCCACGGCGCCGCGGTTGGGCAGCAGATCCACGAGGCCCTCGGCGGCCAGCAGCTTGATGGCCTCGCGCAGCGGCGTGCGCGAGACACGCAGCTGCTCGCACAGTTCTCGCTCGTTGAGCTTGGCGCCGGGCGCGATGCGGCCCTCCACCAGCATGGTGCGCAGCCGCGCGGCCACCTGGTCGTGCAGCGCGAGACGGGAGATTTCGATGATGTCGGCCATGGCTTCCTCGGACGAATGGATTTTGCATTCAAATTCTTTGGCCAGCTCTGCGATAGATCTAGGGTTATCCATGGCTCAGTATTGTTTTTTGAATGCAAAAATTCCGAAGGCAACAAGGACCCGACATGCTTCAGCTCGACATCCATCCCACCGGCCGCCATTTCCTGCAGATCCCCGGCCCCAGCCCGGTGCCCGACCGCATCCTGCGCGCGATGAGCCTGCCCACCATCGACCACCGCGGGCCCGAGTTCGCCGGCCTGGGGCGCAAGGTGCTGGCGGGCATCCAGCAGATCTTCAAGACGGAGCATCCGGTGGTGATCTACCCGGCCTCGGGCACTGGCGCCTGGGAGGCCGCGCTGCTCAACACCCTGAGCCCCGGCGACCACGTGCTGATGTACGAGACCGGCCACTTCGCCAGCCTGTGGAACAAGATGGCCACCAAGCTCGGCGTCGTGACCGAGTTCCTGGCCTGGGAGGGGCGCGACGAACACCTGCCGAACGCCGGCAGCTGGCGCCGCGGCGTGCAGGCCGAGCTCATCGAGGCACGCTTGCGCAAGGACACCGAGAAAAAGATCAAGGCCGTGTGCGTGGTGCACAACGAGACCTCGACCGGCGTGACTTCCGACATCGCCTCGGTGCGCAAGGCCATCGACGCTGCGGGCCACCCGGCCCTGCTGATGGTCGACAGCATCTCGGGCCTGGCCAGCGCCGACTTCCGCCATGACGAGTGGGGCGTGGACGTGACCGTCAGCGGCTCGCAGAAGGGCCTCATGCTGCCGCCCGGCATCAGCTTCAACGCCTTGTCGCCGCGCGCGCTCGAGGCGTCGAAGTCGGCCAAGCTGCCGCGCGCCTTCTTCGACTGGGCCGAGATCGTCGAGATGAACAAGACCGGCTACTGGCCCTACACGCCCAGCACCAACCTGCTGTATGGCCTCTCGGAGGCGCTGGACATGGTGCTGGGCGAGGGCCTGGAGAACGTGTTCGCCAGGCACCAGCGCTGGGCGGCCGGCGTGCGCGCGGGCGTCAACGCCTGGGGCCTGCCGATCCAGTGCGCCGACCCGGCCGTCTACTCGCCCGTGCTGACCGGCGTGATCACGCCCGAGGGCGTGGATGCCGACGCGCTGCGCAAGCTGATCCACGAGCGCTTCGACCTCTCGCTGGGCACCGGCCTCGGAAAGCTCAAGGGCCGCATGTTCCGCATGGGCCACCTGGGCGACAGCAACGACCTCACGCTGGTGGCCATGGTGGCGGGCGTCGAGATGGGCCTGAAGCTGGCCGGCGTCAAGCTGGCGGGCAGCGGCGTGCAGGCCACCATGGACCACTTCGGCGGCCATCCGGCCCCCACGCCGCTGAAGAACGCCGTTTAAGCGTCCGCGACACGACCACCCCAACGGAGACACACGATGCAAAGACGTTCCCTGATCCAGGCCGTGGGCGCCGCGGCGGCCACGCTCGGCGCCCCCTCCCTGTTCGCGCAGGACTGGCCCTCTGGCCCGGTGCGCATCGTGGTGGGCTTCCCGCCCGGCGGCGGCACCGACGCGCTGGCGCGCGTGGTGGCGCAGAAGCTCACGGCCATGTGGGGCCAGTCGGTCATCGTGGAGAACAAGCCCGGCGTGGCCGGCGTGCTGGCGGCCGAGTACGTGTCGCAGCAGCCCAGCGACGGCAGCACGCTGCTCATGGCGCACATCAACAGCCATGCGCTGGCGCCCAGCCTGCAGCCCAAGCTGCGCTACGACGTGCAGCGCGACTTCGTGCCCATCGTGATGGTGGGCGTGACACCCAATCTGCTGATCGCCGGCCCGGGCCAGAAGGCCACGGCGCTCAAGGACATCGTGGCGCTGTGCAAGGCCGAGCCCGGCAAGGTCAGCTTCGGCTCGGCCGGCGCCGGTTCGGCCCAGCACCTGGCGCTGGAGATGTTCAAGCTGCAGGGCGGACTGGACGCCATGCACGTGCCCTACAAGGGCAGCGGCCCGCTGCTCGCCGACCTCATGGGCAACCAGATCCAGTACAGCTTCGAGACCATGACGGCGGCCACGCCGCATGTGAAGAGCGGCAAGGTCGTGGCCGTGGCGCAGACGCGCACGCGCCGTGCCAAGGGCCACCCCGGCGTGCCGACCATGCAGGAGCAGGGCTTCGAGGGCTTCGAGGCCACCACCTGGTACGGCCTGGTGGGGCCCGGCAAGCTGCCGACGCCGATCGCCGACAAGGTCAACCGCGACGTCAACACGGTGCTGGCCATGCCCGACGTGCAGGAGCGGCTGGACACCTACGGGGCGGAAGACGGCGGCGGCTCGCGCGAGAAGTTCACGCAGTTCATCGCCAGCGAGACCGCGAAGTGGGGCAAGGTGGTGCGCGACGGCAAGGTCAAGGTCGACGCGTAGCCTCGGCCTCGAAGACGGCGACTGCCGCCGCGAGATCTTCGAGCGCCGTGCCCACGGCCTTGAACACCGTGCGCTCGCTCTCGGCGCGGCGGCCCTGGGCGGCGCCCGTCACGAGATCGGCCAATGTGCCGCGCACGTCGTCGGCGCGGAACACGCCGCGCGCGAGCGGCCCCAGCAGGTCGCCGCTCTTTTGCAGTGCCTCGGGCGTGTCGACCCAGACGCCGGCACCGGCGAAGCAGGCATCGTCGGCCTCGACCATCTGGGGCGAGAAGCTGCCGATCAGGTCCAGGTGGCTGCCCGGTGCGAGCCAGGCGCCTTGCACCACGGGCGAGGTGGCCAGCGTGGCGCAGCTCACGATGTCGGCGCCCGCGCAGGCGGTGGCCAGGTCGTGCGCGGCGAGTGCGTCGAAGCCGTCCTCGCGCAGGCTGGCCGCCAGGGCCGTGGCCTGCGGCGCCGAGCGGGCCCAGACCGTCACGCGGCGGATCGGCCGCACGGCTGAGAAGGCCGCGGGCAGCAGCCGCGCGAGCCGGCCCGCGCCGACCACGAGCAGGTGCTGCGCGTCCTCGCGCGCGAGGTAGGAGGCGGCCAGCGCCGAGGCCGCCACCGTGCGGCGCGCCGTGATGGCATCGCCGTCGAGCAGCGCCAGCGGCACGCCCGTGGCCGCGTCGTGCAGCAGGTAGCTCGCGTGCAGGCCCGGCAGGCCCAGCGCGGCATTGCCGGGGGCGATGTTGATGACTTTCACGCCATAGTGGCGCGCGGTCCAGGCCGGCATGATCAGCGAGGTGAAACGTTCGTCGACTGCGTGGGTGTGGCGCAGCGGCACCTGGCAGGGCGTGGCGAAGGCCTGGCGCAGCGTGGGAATCAGGTGGGTGAAGGGCAGGGCGGCATGCACCGCGGCCGCGTCGATGAACCTCATGCTTCGGCCAGGTAGTGCTTCATCTCCACCGCCTCGCCAGGCAGCACGAATGCGCGCACCTGCGCTTCGAGTTCGTGGTCGGCCTGCGTGTGGCGCGCGCGCTGGTGCAGGTAGTCGGCCCAGGAACTCACGATGAAGCGCTCCACGTAGCGCGAGGGATCGGCCAGGTCGCGGTAGACGCGCCAGAAGGTCGCGCCGTCGCGCTTGCGGTGGGCGCGCAGCAGGCTGGTCGCTTCCAGGAAGGCGCTCGCGTCCTCGGGCCGGATGCGGTAGCCGATCTCGATGGCCACGGGGCCGGCCTCGGGCGCCGGCTCCTTGGACACGTAGAGCTCGTCCCAGGGCGTGGTCTGCGTCACGTCCTGCGCATCGCCCATGCGCAAGGGGAAGGGCTTGCCCAGCAGCAGGCCGGCGGCCATGGCCGCCGCGGCCGCCACCAGCGTGAAGGTCAGGCCCGTGATGTCGGCCATGGCGCCCCAGAAGGCCGAACCCAGCGCGAACGAGCCCAGCGCGCACAGCGTGTGCATGGCCACCGCGCGCGAGCGCACCCAGGGCGGCACGCTGGTCTGGGTGGCGGTGTTGAAGGTGGACATCACGGCCATCCAGGCCGCGCCGCCGGCCACCAGCGAGAGGTAGACCAGCGCCGGCCAGGGCGCGAAGGCCGCGATCAGGTTCACCAGGGCATAGACCACACAGCCGATGGCGACGAGTTTTTCCAGGCCCACGCGGTGGCGCAGCTGCCCCACGACCAGGCCGATCAGCACGGCGCCCGTGCCCAGGCAGCCCATCAGCATGCCGTAGCCGGTCGCGCCCAGGCCCAGCTTCTGCGCACCGATGGTGGGCAGCAGCGCCCACAGCGCAGACCCGGCACCGGCATAGGCCACGGTGCGCACCAGTTGGGCCAGCACGGTCTGCGAATGCCAGGCAAAGCGCAGCGCGGCCATCATGCCGCCCCACAGCCGTTCGGCCGGCAGGCGCGAGGGCGGGTGCGGCTTGGGCGGGTAGCGCCGGATCGCCAGCGCCATGACCACCACGGCGACCACGGCCAGCGCGAAATTCCAGGCGCCGCCCACCAGCGTGAACACCAGGCCGGCCAGGGCCGGGCCGACCGCGCGCGCCGCGTTGTAGGCAATGGACACGCAGGTGATGGCCTGGGGCAGGTCCGCGCGCGTGACCGAGTCGGCGATGGTGGAATTCCAGGCCGGCGACAGCAGCGCCGTGCAGCAGCCCGCCACGAAGATCATGAACAGCAAGGTGCCGGGCCCGCCGATGCCGGCCAGCAGCAGCACGGCCATCAGCGTGCCGGCAGCGGCCTGCACCACCAGCGCCGTCAGGATGAGCCGGCGCCGGTCCGTGATGTCGGCCATCACCCCGGCCGGCAAGGACAGCAGGAACATGGGCAGGAACACGGCCGTCTGCACCAGGGCCGCCAGGAAGGACGAGCCGGTCAGCTCGACCATCATCCAGGCGCCAGCCATGGTCTGCATGGCGTTGCCGATGAAGTAGATGCCGCCGCTGCTCCACAGGGCGCGGAACTGCGGGTAGCGCAACGTGGCCCAGATGGAGGGGTTGTGGGGCAGGGGCGTGGCGCTCATGGCGCGCAATTGTCCATATTTAAACCCCCTGCCCGCGGGGGATTGGCGCGATTTCAGGCCGAAGTGGCGAGGCCGGCGCGCGGCTGCCGCGTGGCGCGCAAGCCCATCCACTGGGCCTCGGCCAGCAGCACCACGGTCACGGCCTGGGCGACGACCCAGGCCGTGCCCAGCGCCGTGACTGGGAACAGGCCGCTGGCCAGCAGCGCGGTGCAGGCCGCGGCCCAGCCGAAGTTGCCGACGGCGACCAGGCCGATCAGGGTGCGCGGCGGCGTGGCGCGGCCGGCCATGGCCGCGGCCGCCGCGGCGTAGGCCAGCAGGAACAGGCCCGTGCCCAGCAGCAGGCCACCGGGCAGGCCGGTGAGCCGGGCCAGCGCGTCGGTGAAACCGATCTGCAGGGCGCCCGTGGCGGCGCACGAGGCTGTGTCGACCCACATCACGCGGGACAGGAAACGGGGCGAGGCGAAGAACGAGGACATGGCGTAACTCCTTTGGGTTGCACGCCCTGGGACCATCCCCTGGCGTTGGAACGCATGGTTCCGCAGGCGGTGCCGCGAAGCCATGACCTCGCAGGTCATGGGCACGCGCGGCCCTGGCGCCAGAATCGGCGCCATGCCCAGTCCATCCCATGCCCTGCGCCAGCCCGGCGCCCGCGATCCGTTCGGCCTGCACCTGCGCCACTGGCGCCAGCACCGGCGCATGAGCCAGCTGGACCTGGCCAACGAGGCCGAGATCTCCACGCGGCACCTGAGCTACGTGGAGACCGGCCGCGCCACGCCCAGCCGCGAGATGGTGCTGCGCCTGGCCGAGCGGCTGGAGGTGCCGCTGCGCGAGCGCAATGCCTTGCTGGTGGCGGCGGGCTTCGCGCCCATGTACCGCCAGCGCGGGCTGGACGATCCGGCCCTGGCGGCCGCGCGGCGTGCCGTGGACCTCGTGCTCAAGGGGCACGAACCCTATCCCGCGCTGGCGGTGGACCGGCACTGGCAGCTAATGGCGGCCAACGCCATCGTGCCTCTGCTGATGGCGGGCGCGGCGCCCGAGTTGCTGCAGCCGCCCGTCAACGTGCTGCGGCTCTCGCTGCACCCGCAAGGGCTGGCCAGCCGCATCGCCAACCTCGCGCAGTGGCGCGCCCACCTGCTGGAACGGCTGCAGCAACAGATCGCGGCCACGGGCGACGCCGTGCTGCAGGCGCTGCACGACGAGCTGGCAGCCTATCCGGTGGGCGACGCCGGCCATGCGGCCACGGCGGGAGGCGGGGAACTGTCCAGCGTGGTCGTGCCGTTCCAGCTGCGCACGGAGGCCGGCGTGCTGAGCTTCATCAGCACCACGACGATCTTCGGCACGCCCGTGGACGTGACCTTGCAGGAGCTGGCGGTGGAGTCGTTCTTTCCGGCCGATGCGGCGACGGCCCAGGCGCTCGCGGCGTTGAAAGCCTGATCAGTCCAGGCTGGCCAGATGGGTCTGGGCCGCTGCGCCCAGCTTCGCATCGAAGGTGGCCAAGGGGGCTTTGAGCTCTGCGGCCAGCCAGAGGTAGGCGGCGTCGTAAGCACTCAACTGGTAACGCACGGCCAGGTCCAGCACCGGCGCGGGTTGCACGTCGTGCAGCGTGAGCTGCAGCTGGGAGAAAGCACTCAGGCCGTCCTGGGCCACTTCTGTTTGGCCTTGCTTGTACTTCTTGAGCGCCACGCTGGCGATCTCCAAGTTCAGCAGGTGTGGCGCATGCAGGGTCCGGCCTTCCATGGCGACCTGCGCCTGCGCTTTCCACTCTTCCTGGAACACCCGGCCAGCGACGACGCTGCAGTCCACCACCAGCGGCGGCTGCACGAGGTAGTGGGCTGGCGGCTCCGCCACATAAGGCGGTGGTGGCGCGCTCACCGCGCGTCCCGCTCCGCCCGGATGATGTCCACGCCCCTGGATACCCCGGTAACCGGGTTCGGGTACTTGGCATCCAGTTCGGCCGCAATCTGAGCGACCGTCTTCCATCCCTGGACACGACCGCTTGTCGACACCGTGGCATGTGGCATGGCCACCGGCGTGGTGCCCATCACGGCGTTTTCAAGGATAGCCATCAGTTCGCCTTGCAGCGAGCGGTGGTTGCGCGCGGCACGCTGGCGTAGCGCCTCAGCCCAGACCTCGGGCACGTCCTTGACAGACAGATTTGGCATATTGGCTCCAAAATGGATCGGTTCCATTTTGGATCTTTGGACGGTGTGCGTCAAGCGAATGCAAGGGCCGCTACCACCCTCCGCCCAGCGCCAGGAATACGCCCACCTGGTCGTCCGCCAGCTGCGCGTCCGAGGCCGCGAGCGCCGCTTCGCTGGCCGCCATCACGCGTTCGGCGTCCAGCGCGTCGAGGTAGCCGGTCTTGCCGTTCTGGTAGAGCTGGCGCGCCTGCGCGGCCACGCTGGCGCTGTCGTCGCGCGCGGCCTGCAGGGCCGCATGGCGGTCGAGCTCGCGGGCGTAGACCACCAGCGCGGTCTCGGTCTCGCGCAGCGCCGTCAGCACAGTGCCATCGAAGCGGGCCAGGGCCGCGCGCGTGCCGGCCTCGGCCTGGGCGATGCGGGCCTGGGCCACGCCGGTGTTGGGCACGGTCCAGGAGATCAGCGGGCCCAGGCTCCAGCTGAAGGTGTCGCCGCGCGCGAAGCCCGATGCCGCGCCGACCGAGCCGGCCGACAGGCCCAGCGTGACCTTGGGGTACAGATCGCCGATGGCCACGCCGATGCGCGCCGTGGCCTCGGCCAAAGCGCGCTCGGCCTGGCGGATGTCGGGCCGGCGGCGCAGCAGCGCGGCGCCGTCGCCCACGGGGATCGCGCCCGCGACCTGCGGCGGCGTGGCGCAGCCGGCCACGTCGCGCGGAAAGTCCTGCGGCAAGGCGCCCGTCAGCGTGGCGAGCCGGTACAGCGCGCCCTGGCGCTCGGCCTGCAGCGGCGGCAAGGCCGCGTTCAGTTGCTGCAGCTGGGCGCGGGCGCGTGCGGCGTCGATGCTGCCGGCGCGGCCGGCCTGTTGCAGCCGCTCGGTCACGCCCAGGGCCTCGCGTTGCAGTTGCACCGACTTTTGCGCGGCCTGCAGCCGCAGCCCGCTGGTGCAGGCCTGCGCATAGGCGCGCGCCGTGGCGGCGGCCACGTTCACGCGCACGAGGTCCACGGCGGCCTGCGCGCCGGCCGTGCCGGCCTCGGCCGCCTCGATCGCGCGGCGGATCTGGCCGACCCAGTCGACCTGGTAGGACAGCGACGCATTGGCGCCGTAGTGCACGGCGTTGGGCGGCACCTGGTCCTTCTGCAGCAGCGACAGGCCCGAGACATGGCCGTACGAGGGGCCGCCGCTGAGGCCGATGCCGGGCCTGGTCGCGCCGCCGACCTCGGCCTCGACGGCCTGCATGCGCTCCAGGTTGGCCACGGCCTGGCGCAGGTCGGTGTTGTGCGTGAGCGCCTGGCCGACCAACCGGTCGACCACAGGGTCGTGCCACAGCCGCCACCAGTCCTGCGGCAGCGGTTCGGCCGAGAACGGCGCGGCCTGGGCGCCCGCGAAGGGCCCGGCGGCCGCCGGCTGGCTGGCCAGCGCCTCGGGCGGCTGGTGGTAGTCGGGGCCGACCGGCGCCGTGCTGCAGGCGGCCAGCGCCAAGGCGAGGGTGAGAGGGGCGAGGGCGCGGGCCATGCTCAGCTCCTGGGCGCGGCGGCGGCCTCGACCACCTGCACCGTCACGGTCTGTCCGGCCACCAGGTGGGTGCCTTCGGGCAGCGGGTCCAGGCGCACGCGCACGGGCACGCGCTGGGCCAGCCGCACCCAGTTGAAGGTGGGCGTCACGCTGGGCAGCAGGTTGGCGCTGGTCGAGCGGTCGCGGTCGGCGATGCCGGCGGCCAGGCTCTCCACCGTGCCGCCCAGCACGCCGCCGCTCATGGGCGTCACGCGCACGCGGTCGCCGATGTGGATGCGCGGCAGCTTGGTTTCCTCGAAGTAGCCCTCGACATACAGCGAGGCGGCATCGACCAGGGCCAACGCGGGCCGGCCGGCCGTGGCGTAGCTGCCCTGGCGCAGGTCCAGGTTGGTGATGAGGCCACCCACCGGCGCCCGCACCTCGGCGCGCGTGAGGTTGAGCTGCGCGGTGTCGCGCGTGACAGTGGCCTGCGCCACGCCGGCCTGGGCCTGCTCGACGCGCATGCGGGTCTGCTCGCGCACCTCCTGCGAGACCAGGTTGCCGAGCGCCTGGTTGCGGGCATCCTCCCGCCGGGCCTGCGACAGCGCGACCTGCTGCGCGCCGAGCGCGGCCTGGGCCTGGCGCAGCGCGAGCAGGAAGCGTGCACGGTCGACCTCGAACAGCAGCGTGCCGCCGGCCACGGCCTGGTTGTCGGCCACCGGCACGGCCGTGACCAGGCCGGAGACGTCGGGAGCGATCTGCACGATGTTGGCGCGCACGCGGCCATCGCGCGTCCAGGGCGCGACCTCGTAGTGGTCCCACAGCCGCAGGGCGGCCCAGACGGCGGCAGCCGTCACGAGCAGGGTCAGCAGTACGCGGGCGGTGCCCACGGTCCAGGGATGCTTGAAGAAGGGGGCGGTTTTCATGGTGAACCTGTTTGCAGAAGGTAGGCGGCCTGGCTGAGCCCGTAGAGCAGCAGCACGTACAGCGCCACGTCGAACAGCGCCGGATGCCAGATGTGGCGGTACAGGCCGGTGGCGGCCAAGAGGCGGCGCAGGCCCCACAGCACGCCCAGCGCGCCGAGTGCCAGCGGCATCAGCCAGGGCATGTACAGGCCGTAGAAACTCAGCTCGCCGATCATGGTGTGGCTCCTTGCGCGAGTGGCTCTGCGCGGGGGAAGAGGTTGCGCCGCAGGCCGACCAGCGCGGCCACGGCGGCGTGCCATTCGGGCGCTGGATGCGACGTGGGGTGCGGTGCGGCCAGCGTGGCCTGCAGCGTGTCGTCCAGCGCCGGCAGCAGGGCGGAGGGCACGGGCGCGGCCGGGCCGCGGCTGCGCGCGCCGAAGAACGCCGCGATGGCGCCCAGCAGCTGGGCCGTCGCCGCCGCGGGCAGATGGGCACGGGCCTGCTGCAGCGTGACGATGTCCTTGCCCACGCGCAGGTCGCGCAGCGCGTCGTTGGTGGTGGCGTCCTTGCGGCCGTCGGCGGTGGTGATGCGCAGCGCCAGGAGGCCGATGCGGTCGAGCACGCGCACCGTGTAGCCATCGTCTTGCGGTGCGCGCGGGGCGGCGGCCATCTCGCCGAGCTCGCGCCAGATCGCGCGCTGGATGCGGCGCGCGCTCCAGTCGGTGCCGACCGAGCGCATCAGGCCCGTGACGCGGGCCGCGGCCACGGCGCCCAGCGTCTGGGCCAGCGTGGCGTTCAGGAAGCCTACGATGTCGGCGTTGCCGGTGTCGTGCATGGCCAGCGTGCCGCCCAGTCCGCCCATCAGCATGGCCATGGCGGCCAGGAAGGTGGCCGGGCGCGCCATGTAGCACCCCAGCACCAGGAAGGCCGGCGCGCAGATCAGCACCAGCATGCCGAAGTCCTGCACCAGTGGCATCAGCACCAGCACATACAGCGCCGACAGCGGAATGGACCACAGCGTGTACTTGAGGAAAGCGTTGATCGCGGGCGCCGGGTCGTCCATGGTCGCGAAGAAGCAGCAGAGCACCGCGGCCATCATGGTGGCCACCGAGCCCGAAGGCCAGCCGGTCAGGATCCAGAACGCGCTGCAGAGGCAGACCACCAGCACTGCGGCCGCGCCCGACCACAGCGCCATGCCCACGTCGCGGTGCAGCACGCGGTGGCCCAGCGCCTGGTGGCGTGCCGGTGCGGCGCCCTGGAGGCCGGCGTCGATCTCCTGGCGCAGCGCGGTGCAGGCGGCCCAGCCGTCCACCAGCTCGCCCAGGCGGCAGGCCAGCGCGATGCGCAGGGCGCGCTGCCAGTCGCTCGCCGGGGTGTCCGCCAGGGCGTCGATGGCCGGGCGCAGCAGCGCGGCCGGGGCCGCGTGGGGCGCCTGCAGCCAGGTGCCGATGCGCGCCAGCAGCGCCGTCACGTCCGCGGGCAGCGCACCCGCGTCCTGCTCCAGCGCCTGCAGCCGGTCTTCCACGGCCGACAGCAGCGGCGTGAGCGCGGCCACGCGGTCCTGCATCGCGCCGATGGCTCCGGCGGTCCAGCGGAAGTGGGTGGTGTCGAACGGCACGTGGGTCGACAGCAGGCGCAGCTGCGTGATGTCGGCCGCGAGCCGGCGGCGGTCCAGGTCCAGCGCCTGGCCACTGCTTTGGCCGTCCTGGCGCAGCAGGTCGCCTAGCCAGCGCCGCGCGTCGTGCAGCGTGTTGTCCAACAGGCCCAGCACGCTGGGCGCCAGGCTCTGCGGCAGCACGATGCTGTGCACCAACGTGGCGCAGACGATGCCGATCCAGATCTCCTCCACGCGCAGCGTGGCCGTGTCGAACAGGGTCTGTGGGGTCTCCACCGAGGGAAAGCCGATCAGCGCGGCCGTGTAGCCGGCCAGCATGAAGACATAGGAGGCCGGCGAGCGGTCCAGCAACGAGAAGAACAGACAGGTGCCGACCCACAGCGCCAGCGCCAGCGTCAGCAGCTCGGGCGCGGAGGACAGCGCGGGCACCAGCAGCAGCGTGGCGGTGCAGCCCAGCAGCGTTCCGAGGAAGCGGTAGATGGCCTTGGAGCGCACCGCCCCGGCCAGCGGATTGGCCACCACGTAGGCCGTCAGCAGCGCCCAGAACGGGCGCGGCAGGCCGGCCCGGCTGGCGCAGTACATGGCCAGCATGGCCGCGACGAAGCTCTTCAGCGAGAACACGAATTCCCCGCGCGTGAAGCGCGGCAGCGCGGGCAGCAGCCTCATGGTGCAGGCCGAGGGGAGGCCGGTGCGCGGCTGGGCATCACGCAACCCAGGCGCTGCTCCAGCGTGGCGAACACGCGCAGGCAGGCGGCCAGGTCTTCGTCGGGCACGCCCTCGAACAGACTGGCCCGCAGGTCGTGCAAGGTGGCCTCGATCTGGGCGCGCGCCGTGGCGCCGGCCGGGGTCAGGTGCAGGGTCTTGGCGCGGCGGTCGGCCGGGTCTTCGCGGCGCTCCGCGAGGCCGGCGGCCACGAGCTGGTCGAGCGAGCGCACCAGCGAGGCGGCCTCGATGCCCAGCAGCTCGGCCAGCTGGACCTGGCGCACGCCGTCGCCCTGGCGGCCGATCATCACGAGCGGCCAGGCCATGGTGGCCGAGACGCCATGGTGGGCCACGGCCTTGTCGGCCGTGGACTTGTAGGCCCGCTGCAGCACCGACAGCAGCATGGTGGCCGCCATCAGCGCGGTCTCGCGCTCGGGCGGCAGACTCGGCGGGTGTTCGGACATTTCGTTAGCGCTCTATTAATTAGCTTGCTAACGATTATAGGGGTTTACCCTTTTTCTTGCAGGGCACCCCGTGGGCGGAGGTCGTGGCGGACCAACGTGTGGGGCCGTTCAGCGCCGATCGACCCGGCTGGCACGCCGCGGTTCTGGTGGCCGCGGAGCAGGCCATGCCAGTGCACCCGCGGGGCCGGCTCTGCCGGACCGCTGGGTGCGCCCCTTGAGGGGGATGGGCCGGCTACACGCAGTGAGCCGGCCAAACGGGGTGGTTCAATATTCCCAGAACACGCGCTGCAGGTCGGCTGCGCTCAGCGGCTTGGTGAGTGCGACCATGGCCAGGATGCGGGCCTTCTGCGGGTTCAGGTCGTGCGCGACCACCCAGTCGTACTTGTCGTCGGGCTGCTCGGCGTTGCGCAGCACGAAGCCACCAGTGTTCACGCGCGAGGAGCGGATCACCTGCACGCCGTCGGCACGCAGCTTCTGCAGCGCGGGCACCACGCGGTCGGCGACCGAGCCGTTGCCGGTGCCGGCGTGGATGATGGCCTTGGCGCCCTTGCCGATGGCCTCGACGGTGGAGGCCGGCACGTTGCCGTAGCCGTAGGCGATGTCGACCTGCGGCAGCGCCGTGATCTCGTCGATGTTGAACTCCGATTGCGTGGTGTGGCGCTTGACCGGTGCGCGGAACCAGTAGTTCTTGCCTTCCACGATCATGCCCAGCGGGCCCCACTGGCTCTTGAAGGCCTCGGTCTTGATGTTGATGGCCTTGGCCACGTCGCGCCCGCTCTGGATCTCGTCGTTCATGGTGACCAGCACGCCCTTGCCCTTGGCGTCCTTGCTGGCGGCCACGTTGACGGCATCGAACAGGTTCAGGGCGCCGTCGGCCGACAGCGCGGTGCCCGGGCGCATGGAGCCGACCACCACGATGGGCTTGTCGGTGCGCACCACGAGGTTCAGGAAGTAGGCGGTCTCCTCCAGCGTGTCGGTACCGTGCGTGACCACGATGCCGTCCACGTCGGACTGCTTGGCCAGGGCCGAGACGCGCTTGGCCAGCACCAGCAGGTTGTCGTTGGTGAAGCTTTCCGAGGCGATCTGGAAGGTCTGCTCGCCCTTGACGTTGGCGACCTTGGAGATCTCGGGCAGGCCGGCGATCAGCTTGTCCACGGGCACCTTGGCGGCGGCGTAGGTGGCGCTGTTGGCGGCCGAGGCGCCGGCACCGGCGATGGTGCCGCCGGTGGCGAGGATCACCACATTGGGCAGTTGCTGGGCCTGGGCGATGGCGCTGGCCGCGAGCAGGGCTGCGCCGGCCGCGAAGGCGCGGATGCGGGAGGGGAAGTGCATGAGGAAAACTCCTGGAATATTGGCTTTGTCGCCCGGCCCGGCGCCGCGCGCCGCCATGGTTTGGTGCATGGCGGCCGTGGGGCCGGCCAGGGCGCGGCGGAAGATACAGGAAGCGTGCCCGCCCCGGTCTGCGGTTACATGCTGTCTCCGCATGGGGTGATGCAGGGGGCTGGCCTGGCATGTGCCACCATGGCCGCATGCCCTTCGATTTCGAAGCCGCCGTGCAGGCACCGTTCCGCATGCAGCCGGGCCTGCGCCGGCTGGCGGCCGGTGCCGCGCAGCTGAGCCCGGTGCGGCCGGGCAGCGCGCACTGGCGCGCCAAGCTGGCCGTGCTGTCGGCACGCGCGCCGCAGGCCTTGTGCGCCGCACCGGGTTTCGATGTGGCACCGGCCCTGCAGGCCTTGTGCCGCCACGCCGCCGCGGAGCATCCTGCGGCCTGGACCTGGGACGGCGCGCGTGCCCAGGCGTCCGCGCTGGGCCTGGCCGTGGCCGGCGACGCGGTGCAGCCATTGGGCAGCGCGGCCGACCCCGAGACGCTGGCCTGCCTGCGGGCCCTGCCGCCCGGCTGGCGCCTCGCCGGCCTGCTGAGCCTGGCCTTCGCCGAGGACTTCGCCGTGCTGGACGCCGCCAGCACCGCCATCCCCTGGCTGGCCGTGGCCCTGCCGTCGCATTGGGCGCCCGAGCTGAAGGTCGGGCGCCCGTTCGCCGCCGTGCATGCGCCGGTGGCCGACAACGCGCTGCTGCTGCAGGCGGCGCAGGGCTTGGCCCGGCTCGTGAGCGGCGCGGACCATTGGGAGCGCTTCGTCTGGACCGTCTCCCCACACAGGGGCCTGGCTGCACATCCGGCGCACCTCCCTGCGGGTGGTTGGGAAGGCTTGGCGGTGGCCGACGCCTGGTGGCGCACCGAGCGGCAGACCTTCCTCCCGGTGCCCGGGGCGGCGCAGGCCGTCTTCACGATCCTGGTCGAGGTGCAGCCCCTGGCCCAGGCCATCGACAGCCCGGCCCGGGCGGCGCGCCTGCACGCGGCCATCGCCAGCATGGGCGCCGAGGTGCTGGCCTACCGCGGCCTGGCAGATGTGCAGGGCCGCCTGCTGGCGTGGCTGGCCGCGCGGTGCTGAGGGCTGCGGTGTGATGCGGCTGTCACATGCGGCCCGCACCATGGCTGTCTTTCAACCCAGGAGCCTTCGATGCAGCACGCCCCCAGCTTCGCCCAGATCCTCGCCGCCGCCGACCTGGCCGACGGATTCATCGCCGAGATCCTCGACGCCGATCCGGCCCTGCTGGTCGGCAAGGTGGCCGACCAGGACAACAAGGACATTGCCAAGGCCGCGCGCAAGCTGGCCGAGTTCCGCAAGCACCTGATCGACGCGCTGGCGCTGCAGCCACTGGGCGGCGTCGATGTGGACGATGACTACGCCTTCGAGGAGGGCGAGGAAGAAGACGAGGAGGACGACGAAGAAGTCCAGGACGCGCAACCGGCCCCGGCCAAAGCCCGCGGCAAGCGCGCCTGAACACGGCCGCCCCTGTCGCCAAGGCGGTCTCCATGGCAGTGATTAAGGGTTAACCCTCGGTTTTGCGAGAATGCCGGGCTCGCCGCAGCGGCCGCAACGCGCCGCTGCATGCCTTGCAAGCACCCGACTTCTCGATGACAAACACCGAACAACAACCCCGGCGCCGCTGGCCCCTCGTCGCGCTGGGCGCGCTCACGCTCCTGATGGGCGCATTTCTGGCCGTCGGCGGCGCCTGGCTCGTCGGCCTGGGCGGCAGCTGGTACTTCGTGCTGGCCGGCATCGCGCTGCTGGCCTCTGGCTTCCTGGTCGTGCGCGGCAGCCCGGCCGGGGCCTGGCTGTTCGCGCTGACGCTGCTGGCCACGGCCTTCTGGGCGCTGGTCGACGTGGGCCTGCGCTTCTGGCCCCTGGTCTCGCGCCTGATGGCCTTCGGCGTGCTGGGCCTGCTGATGGCGCTGGCCTATCCGGCGCTGGTCCGCGCGTCCGGTGGCAAGCCCGGCAAGGGCGCCTATGCCGTGGCCGGCCTGCTGCTAGCCGCCCTGGTGGCCACGGGCGGCTACGCCTTCGTGCCCGCGCCCGTGGTTGCCGCGCAGAACCCCGGCCAGCCAGCCACCCCGGTGGCACCCGGCAGCGAACAGAAGGACTGGCTGCACTGGGGCAACACCACGGCCGGTAGCCGCTTCGCCGCGCTGGAGCAGATCACGCGCGCCAACGTAGGCCAGCTGCAGGTGGCCTGGACGGCCCACACCGGCGACATTCCGCAGAGCACGGGCTCGGGCGCCGAAGACCAGAACACGCCGCTGCAGGTGGGCGACACGGTCTACGTCTGCACCGCCTACGGCCGCGTGCTGGCGCTGGACGCCGACAGCGGCGCCGAGCGCTGGAAGTTCGACCCGCAGGCCAAGGCCCCCAACTGGCAGCGCTGCCGCGGCCTGGGCTACTTCGACCAGGATGCCGAGGCGCCGGTCGCGGCTGCACAGCCGGCCGCCGCCTGCCGCCAGCGCCTGTTCCTGCCCACGCTGGACGCGCGCCTGATCGCGATCGACGCCAGGACCGGCAAGCCCTGCGCCGACTTCGGCAAGGACGGCACGGTCGACCTGTCGGTCGGCATGGGTGAGATCCAATTCGGCTGGTACCAGCAGACCTCCACGCCGCTGGTGGCGGGCCGCCTCGTGGTCGTGGGCGGCCGCGTGGCCGACAACTGGTCGGTCGACGAGCCGCCCGGCGTGGTGCGCGCGTTCGACGTGGTCACGGGTGAACTCACCTGGGCCTGGGATTCGGGCAACCCCGCCATCACCAAGCTGCCGCCCGAAGGCCAGACCTACACGCGCGGCTCGCCCAACGTCTGGGCCGCCATGTCCTACGACGCCAAGCTGGGCCTGGTGTACCTGCCCACCGGCAACGCCACGCCCGACTTCTGGGGCGCGCACCGCACGCCCGAGGAGGAGAAGTACAGCTCCTCCATCGTCGCGCTGGACGCCGCCACCGGCCGCGTGCGCTGGCACTTCCAGACCACGCACCACGACCTGTGGGACTTCGACCTGCCGGCCCAGCCGCTGCTGATCGACGTGCCCAACGCCCAGGGCGGCACCGATCCGGCGCTGGTGCAGACCACCAAGCAGGGCGAGATCTTCATGCTGAACCGCGAGACCGGCGTGCCGCTGGCCGAGGTGCAGGAAAAGCCCGTGCCCCAGGGCAATCTGCCGGGCGAGCGTTACGCGCCCACGCAGCCGTTCTCGGTCGGCATGCCGTCCATCGGCAACACCACGCTGGTGGAGTCCGACATGTGGGGCGCCACGCCCTTCGACCAGCTGCTGTGCCGCATCAACTTCAAGGGCATGCGCAGCGAGGGCGTCTACACGCCGCCGGGCCTGGACCACGCGCTGCAGATGCCGGGCTCGCTGGGCGGCATGAACTGGGGCAGCGTGTCGGTCGACCCGACGACCAGCACCATGTTCGTCAACGACATGCGCCTGGGCCTGGCCAACTACATGATCCCGCGCGAGAAGATGCCCAAGAACGCGAGCGGCATCGAGATGGGCGCCGTGCCGCAGGCCGGCACGCCCTACGGCGCGATGCGCCAGCGCTTCCTGTCGCAGCTGGGCATCCCGTGCCAGGCGCCGCCCTTCGGCACCATGTCGGCGATCGACCTCAAGAGCCGCCAGCTGCTCTGGCAGGTGCCGGTCGGCACGGTGCAGGACACCGGCCCTCTGGGCATCAAGATGCACCTGCCGATCCCGATCGGCATGCCCACGCTGGGCCCCTCGCTGGCCACGCAGTCCGGCCTGGTGTTCTTCGCCGGCACGCAGGACTACTACCTGCGCGCCTTCGACAGCGCCAGCGGCAAGGAAGTCTGGAAGGCCCGCCTGCCGGTCGGCAGCCAGGGCGGCCCGATGACCTATGTGTCGCCCAAGAGCGGGCGCCAGTACGTGCTGATCACGGCCGGCGGCGCGCGCCAGTCGCCCGACCGCGGCGACTACGTGATCGCCTACGCGCTGCCGAAGTAAGGCTCAGGGCGCGCGGTGCAGCCGAGGCGCCGAGAGCAGCGCCAGGTTGTCGGTGATGGCCGCATCCACGCGTGGATAGCGGCCTTTCATCTTCGAGATGGTCATGATGGTCTGCAGCGCCTGCAGGTCCTTGAGCGTGGGGGCGACCTTGATCTGCGCGATCGCTGCGCTCTGGTTGCCCCCGTTGATCAAGGCCATCAGCTTGCTGGACCAGTCGTTTGCGCGTGCCATGTCGTTCACCTGTCTTCGTTGAGGGCGCCGACTGTACGGCGCTGTGCCCACGTTAGGATCACCCATGAGAAAAACATTCCAGCTTCAGGTCGAGGGCAAGCACCCCGACCGTCTTCTCGACGCCATCAAGCACGAGATCCGCAAGTACATCAAGCGCGAACGTGGCCGCGCGCTGCCCGAAGGCGCGGACTTCTGGGACTTCGACTGCCGCTTCGGCGCGGACGAGGCCAGCTCCGGCATCGTGCACCTGTCCGACATCACCGGTTGCATCGACGGCGTGGTGAAGGAGGGCGGCAAGCAGTTCTACATCGAAATCCTGGCCAAGCCCGCCAAACGCCGGCCGCGGCCGGCGGAGCCGGCCGGCGCCTGAGCCCTCACATCGCGCTGTCGAGCATGGCGCGGTAGTCCTCGCGCGAGGCCAGCCGCGGATTCGTCTTGTGGCAGTGGTCGGCCATCGCGCCGTCGATGATCTGCTCGAACTGCGCGGCCGTCACACCCACTTCGGCCAGGCCCCCGGGCAGGCCCAGGCGCGCGTTCATGTCGCGGATCGCCTCGCCGATGTCGCCGGGGCCATCCAGGTGCATGGCGCCGGCCATGCGCTGCAGCCGCGCCTCCTTCTGCACCGATTCCGCACCCGCATTGAACGCCACCACGGCCGGCAGGAACAGCGCGTTGAGCGTGCCATGGTGCAGCCGCGGATCCACGCCGCCCAGGCTGTGCGAGAGGCTGTGCACGCAGCCCAACCCCTTCTGGAACGCCATGGCGCCCTGCATCGAGGCGCTCATGAGGTTGAGCCGCGCCTCGCGGTCGCTGCCGTCCTTCGTTGCACGCTCGATGTGGCCCCAGGCGCGCTCCAGGCCGTCCAACGCGATGCCATCGGCCGGCGGGTTGAAGGCGGCCGACATGAAGGTTTCCATGCAGTGGGCGATCGCGTCCATGCCAGTGGCGGCCGTGAGCTTGGGCGGCAGGCCCAGCGTGAGTTCTGGGTCGCAGATGGCGGCCTTGGGCATCAGCGACCAGCTGTGGAAGCCCAGCTTGCGGTGGTCGTCCACGATGATGATGGCGCCGCGCGCCACCTCGCTGCCGGTGCCGCTGGTGGTCGGCACGGCGATCAGCGGCGCGGTCGCCTCGGTGATGCGCGGCGAGCCGCCTTCGATGGTGGCGTAGTGCTTGAGCGGGCCCTCGTGCGTGGCGGCGATGGCCACGCCCTTGGCGCAGTCGATCGATGAGCCGCCGCCCACGGCGATCAAGCCGTCGCAGTTGCCCTTCCTGTACAGCGCGACGGCGGCGCGCACGGCGGCCTCGGTCGGGTTGGACGGCGTTTCGTCGAACACCGTGACGGGCAGCTCGCCCAGCGCGTCGAGCGCCTTCTGCAGGATGCCGACGGCGCGCACACCGGCATCGGTCACGACCAGCGGGCGGGTGATGCCGATGCGTTGGCACTCGGCGGCCAACAGGCGGATCGCGCCGAAATCGAACTGGACTTGGGTCAGGTACTGGATCAGGGCCATGGCATCAGCGTGGAGCGTGGAAGACCGGGCAATCTAGCAAAGCCGGCCTGCTGCACGCATAGCACCATCCCTTGGTTTGTCGTCCAGGCGACCGTCAGGCCACGCGTTGGAACCACAGCAGCGACAGCAGCGCCGCCCCGGCCATCAGCAGCAGCGCGCCCAGCGCGAGCGGGCCCGCCAGCTCGGTCTCGCGCATCTGCACCTGCAGCCGCGCGCCCATCTTCTCGTAGACCTGCAGCAGGCTCTCGGCGCTGCCGGCGCGGAAGTAGTCGCCGTGCGCGATGCCGGTCACCTGGCGCAGCATGTCCTCGTCCAGCTGCAGCACGATGGACCAGTCGTCCTGGTCGGCACCGGGCGTGTCGACGGTTCCGAGCCCGACCGCGTGGATGCGCACGCCGCGCGCGGCCGCCATGTCGGCCGCCTGCAGCGGGTGCACGCCGAAGTTGCTGCGCCCGTCGGTCAGCAGCACGATGGTGGCGGCCGGCCCGGCGTCCGTGGCGGGCGGCCGCGGCACCGGTTTGGGCGTGGCGCGCGGCGCGTGCGCGGTCAGCGGCATGAAGGCGGCCTCGCCCAGGTCCAGGGCCTCGTTGGGAAACAGTTCGGCCAGCGCGGCCACGATGCCGCTGCCCATGGCCGTGCCGTGCTGCAGGTGCAGCGCGTCGATGGCCGTGAGCAGCTTCTCGCGGCTGTAGGTCGGCGGCTGCACCACCTGGGCCGTGCCCGCGAAGCTGACCACGCCCACGCGGGCGCCGTCGGGCAGCTGGCGCACGAAGGCCTTGGCGGCCTCGCGCGCGGCATCCAGCCGGCTCGGCTTGATGTCGTCGGCCTGCATGCTGAGCGAAACATCCACTGCCAGCATCACGGTCGCCTGCCCGGTCGGTAGCGGCAGCGCCGCCTGGGGCCTGGCGGCGGCGAACAGCAGCACGGCCAGCGCGGCCAGCAGCAGCGCCGGAGGCAGGTGGCGGCGCCAGACCCGCCCGGGCTGCAGGGCCTGGCGCACCAGGGCCACGTTGGCGTAGCGCAGGGCCGGCTGGCGCCGGCTGCGCAGCAGCCACACATAGCCCAGAACGAGCACCGGAATGGCCCACAGCAGCCAGAGCAATTGGGGCCAGAGGAAGTGCAAGGGCTGGATCATGGCAGGCTCCTAGGGTTTACCCTTGAAGCCAAGCAAAAATCTTGCCTATCCTGGCGCGTCCGGTTGCTGGATGAAATCGAAGATCTTTGACCGCTCCATCCGCGCGGCCCATGAAAAAAGGGGGCCAACCGCCCCCTGTGCTGCACGGCGCCTGACGCCGCATGTCACTGCAGCTTGTAGCTCCCGAACTTTTTGCTCACTTCGACCTGCTTGGGGCTGCGCGCCCACAGTTCGATCATGTTGATCGTGGTGCCCACGGCGTAGCGGCCCTGGCCGCCTGCGTCGCAATGCATGTCGTTCACGGTCTGCGCGGAACACAGGATCGTGACCTTGCGCGCTGTGCTGGCGATCGATGCCGTGTCGTTGAAGCGCAATCCCTGCTGGCCCGTGGTCGTGCTGCCGAACGGCGCCCGGCCGAAGGCGCTGGCGGAGGTTGGCGCCAGCGCTCCGACGGGAACCGTCCAGCCGTCGCCACCGTTGGTGTCGATCAGCAGGGTGTCGGGCGTGCCGAACCAGATGTATCCGTTGGCCTGGGTCTCTTCGATCATCCCGGCCCGTCCGGCCGGCAGCAGATCCGGGAACACGCGGGTGTTGCGGATTTCACCGATCGTCTCGGCCCGGCGCACCGTACGGTAGTACTGCACGACGTTGGCCACGCTGGTGTCTGCATGGAAGAACTCGATGGTCCAGACGCCGTTGTTGTCGAGCATCCTGATCTGGTCCTCCGTGTATTGCGGCGTGCTGTAGACCAAGCCTGGCTCCTTCTCCTGCGGGTTGCCGGACAGTGCCGTGTTGCGGTAGGCCGCAGCCAGCCGCAGCACCGGCGAGCCAGTGGGTGTCACACCGTCGGGTGCAATCACCAGGTACGACAGGCCGGCGGTCGGCAGCATGGTCAGCGCCGATCCGAATGGCGGGGTCACGACCACTTTGCTGAAGACCGGAGATCCGTTCGATGTGCGGTTGTCGATCTGGATGTTGTAGCCCGTGGTGTAGTAGCTGAAGGCCGGCGTGTTGACCAGGTCGCGGTCTTCGGAGAACGGCCGGATCGTCACCGGGTAGGTGTTGCTGTTGCCCACGAGGCGCAGGGTGCCGTCGGCATCGGCGTGCGCGGCGATGAGGTCGAAGTCCTGGTTGCCGGCGCTGTCCACCCACTTGTAGCTGATGATCATGTCGCCGTTGCCGCGGAAGAACTCCACATCGCCCGCGGTCCATTGCAGGCCCGTGGCGCCTGAGCGGAACATGCTGGCGAAGGCGCCGCCGTTGTTGGCGTTGCGGCCCACGCCCACCTTGTTGGAGACGAAGGTGCCCGGGTCGCTGTTCTGGAACAGCCCGCGGCAGACCGCGGCCTTCACGTTGCTGGCGGTGCCGGTGGCACTGGTCGTGTCGCTGGTCGCGCTGTCGACGCGCTGCGTCAGCGGCAATGCGTAGCAGGCATTGAGCCGCGCGAACAGGTCGGCCACCTTGGACGGCGCGGGCACCGGCGCCAGCGCCGCGACGGTGGTGGTGGAAACCGTCGGCAGGGTCGCGTCGCTGCTGCTGAACTTGAGCGGCTCGGGCTGCGCGCCCGCGCTGGTCGGGATGGTCTTGACCGTTACCTCGATGTTGGCGGCCGTGCCGCTGGGCTGCACGGACACGGAGATGCTGTCGAGCAGTTTGTCCTGGCCGGTGCCGTCGGCCGTGAGCGCCCCTGCAATGGGATCGATCGTGAGGCCCAGTGCGGTGAGCAGTGGCTGCAGTGCGGCCAGCAGGGCGCTGGACTGGGCCTGCAGCGCGTCGGCCGTGATCGACTGGGGCGAGGCGGCCAGCTTGGAAGGATCGCCATTGGGCGCCAGGCGTGCGGCGATGATGGTCGTCAGCGGCGTCACGTTGGCGCGCGTGTCGCCCGCGGCCGCCGTGGCGCTGTAGAGCATCTGGTCTTCCTTCACGGCGCGCAGTACGAGCGGCCGCGCAGCAGTGGGCGCCAGCGTGCAGCTGAAGCTGCCGTCGGCGGCGGTGGTGGTGTCGCAGACGGTTGCGCCGGAGGCATCGGTCACCTGCAGCGTCGCACCGGCGAACGGTGCGCCGGTGGCCGCCGTGCCGCTCAGCGTCGTGGCGACGGGTGCCGGCGGTTCGGGTTCTGGCGCCGGGTCGTCGCCGCCGCCCCCGCCGCAGGCGGCCAGCGCCGCCGCCGCACCGAGGCTGGTCAAGGCCCAGCGCAGGCGGCTGGGCGAAGGGCTGCGGTGTGCAGCTTGTGTGGAAACACCGTTCGTCATGGTCACTCCTCCTCGCATGGTTGTTGCAAAGCGTGACGGAGTGTGCGTGGGGCCGCCGTGGCGGCGCATCATGCAAATGAACGATGGCGTGCAGGCCTCAATCCAGTGCGATGCCCTCGGCCTGGATCACCGTGCCCCAGGCCGGCACCTCGGCCGCGATGCGTTTGGCGAAGTCCGCTGGCGCGCGCATCGTGAGTTCGCCCTGCGCGCCAAGCGCGGCCTTGGCCTTGGCATCGTTCAGGAGGCCCTGGGCGGCCGAGTTCAGCTTGGCGACGATCTGCGTCGGCGTGCCGGCGGGCACCAGCAGGCCGATCCAGAAGGCCACGTTGAAGTCGGCAATGCCGGCTTGTTCCATGGTCGGCACATCGGGCAGCTGCGCGATGCGCTGGGGCGAGGTCACCGCCAGCGCCTTGAGCTTGCCGGCCTGGATGTGCGGCACGGCCGTCAGCACGTCGAAGGAGCTGTTGAGCTCGCCCGCGATGGTGGCCAGTTGCGCCTGCGCCGTGCTCTTGTAGGGCACGTGCGTGGTGCTGATCTTGCTGCGGTTGTTCAGCATCGCGTAGCTCAGGTGGGCGATGTTGCCCGCACCCGGCGAGCCGTAGCTGATGGCGCCCGGGTTGCGGCGCGCGTACTGCACGAGGTCGGCCACGGTGGCGATGTTGTTCTTGCTCGCCCACTCGGGGTTGGCCGTGAGGATGAAGGGCGCTTCCAGCACCATGGTCACGGGCGCGAGGTCGCTGGTCTTGTAGCTGAGCTTGCGGTAGAGCTGCGGGTTGATCGTGATGCTGCTGGAGTTGGTCAGCAGCAGCGTGTAGCCGTCGGGCGCGGCACGCGCGGCCTCGGACACGCCGATCACGCCGTTGGCGCCGACCTTGTTCTCCACGACCACGGGCTGGCCCAGGGAGCGGCTGAGGGTGTCGGCCATGACGCGGGCCACGGTGTCCGTGAACGAACCGGCCGGGAAGGGCACGACCATGCGGACCGGTTTGCTGGGCCAGGCGGCGTCCTGGGCCTGGGCCGGCAGCGCAGCGGCGCAGGCCAGCGCGAGCGCCAGCTGCAGTGTCTTGCGGCGGGAAGGGAAGGGGGCTTGTCTCATCTCGGTCTCCTTGGGTGTGTGGTCTGTCATGCCGCGTTGCGGCTGGTCTTGGGCCGCGCGCTGCGGCCCGTGATGCCCTGCTGTTCCAGTGCGTCGACTTGCGCGGGCGTGAGTCCCAGCCGCTCGGCCAGCACCTGGGCCGTGTGCTCGCCCAGCGTGGGCGCCACCTGCCGGATCGGCAGCGGCCGGCCGTCCTGGCGGAACGGCGTGCTGCCGCTCAGATACCGGCCCACGTGCGCGCGCTCCATCTGCTGCCAGAAGCCGCGCGCCCGCAGGTGCGGGTCGTCCATGAGGCGCGGGATGGAGCGCACCACGCCGGCGCTGACGCCGGCCTGCTGCAGCTGCTGCATGGCCGCATCGGCGTTGCGCGTGGCGGCCCAGGCCGCCACCGCCGCGTCGAGCCGGTCCTGCTGCGCGCGCCGGCCCTGCGCCTGCGCGAGGCCGGCATCGGCCGCGAGGTCCGGCCGCTCGAGCACGCCGCACAGCGCCTGCCACTGGGCATCCATGCGCACGCTCACGACGAGCCAGTCGTCCGGTCCCGCGCAGCGCCAGCAGCCGTGTGGTGCATCCAGCGGGTGGCGGTTGCCCGCGCGCGTGGGCACGCGGCCGTGCACCGACTGCGCGAGCACGAAGGGCGTGGCCATGGGCAGCATGGCCTCGACCTGCGAGAGATTGAGCTGCATGCCGCGTCCGGTCTCGCGCTGCACGTGGAGCGCCAGCAGCAGAGCCGCGCCCGCGTTGAGCCCGCCGACCGGGTCGCCGTAGGCGTAGGAGGTCATGGCCGGCGGCCCGTCCGCATGGCCGGTGTACAGCGGCAGGCCCGTGGCCTGCTCCAGCGTGCCGCCGTAGGCCCGTGTGTCGCTCCAGGCATTGCCGAGGCCGAAGGCCGGCATGGAGACCATGACCAGGCGCGGATTGACCTGGCGCAGCGCGGCGTCGTCCAGCCCCAGCTTGGGCAGCACCTCGGCCGAGTAGTTCTCGATCACCGCATCGGCCTGGGCCACGAGCTGCAGCAGCAGCTGCCGGCCTTCGGCGCGCGCCAGGTCCAGCGTGATGCCGTGCTTGTTGCGGTTCATGAGGTTGAAGTTGGAGTTCTTCTCGTACAGCCGCTCGCGGTAGAACTCCTCGGTGAAGTTGGCGCCGCGCCACCAGTCCGGGTAGACCGTGCTCTCGACCTTGATGACCTCGGCCCCCAGATCGGCCGCCGTGCGTGCGGCCAGCGGGCCGGCCCAGCCCATGGTCAGGTCGACGATGGTGGTGCCAGCCAGAGGCAGGCGCTGCGCCGGGCCGGCCGCGCGCGCCGGCTGGTGCATCAGCCCAGCGCCACGGTAGTGCGCGTCGTCGGCGCCGCGTGCGGGCGCCGCGCCACCGCGCAGCGGGCCGGCCGCGCCCAGGCGCAGCGGCACGATGGGGCCTTCGCAGCGCGCCGCGCCCACCGTGACGGGCACGAAGGCATGGCGCTGGCGGTGCACCTGCTGCACGAGCAGCTCGGCCATGGTGGGCACCAGCACCGTGGGGTGCTTGCGCGCGCCCAGCTCTTCGAACCACTGCTGCGCCGTGCGGGTCCGCAGCGCCGCGCGCAGCATGGCGTCGATCTCGTCGGCGCGTGCCATGCGTTCGGCGCCGTTGGCGTAGCGTGGGTCGTGCGCGAGTTCGGGCCGGCCGATGGCCTCGCACAGCGCCACCCACTGGGGCAGCGTGTGCGTGAAGATGCCGATCCAGCCCTGGGCCGTCGCATAGATGCCGGTCGGGTGCGTGCCGCAGAAGCGGTTCACGCCCAGGCGCGGCGCGTGGCGGCCGTCCTGCACCATGCCGGCTTCCATCTCCACCGTGTGGAACACCGCCTCGTGGACGCTGAGCACGTAGCGGCGGCTGCCGTGCGCGCGGCCCATCCAGGCCGCCACCGCGGCGGAGAAGGCCGCCAGGCCGGCGGCGATGCCGGTCTGCAGCGGGTGCGGCATGTGCGGCGGGCCTTCGATGGGGCCGCTGTTGAACACGGCGCCCGACAACGCACGGCACACGGCTTCCGAGCCGGCGTAGCCGCTGTAGGGGCCATCCTCGCCGAACCAGGTGAAGACGATCTCGACCGGGGCCGGTGTCGCGCCCGCGATGGGCCGCTCCAGGACCGACAGGCCTGCGTCGAGCGCGCGCGCATCCAGCACCACGTCGCAGGTCTGCGCCAGCTGCTCCATCCAGCCTGCGTCCGCGACCGGGTCCGCCGTCACGCTGCGCTTGTTGGTGTGCAGCCAGGCCCACAAGGCGCTGCGCGGCGCCACCTCCGGCAGCAGCGGCGGCATCTGCTCCCAGGGGTCGCCGCCCGGCGCCTCGACCTTGACGACCTCGGCGCCGAAGTCCGCGAACAGCTTGCCCGTGTAGGCCAGCGCCGGCCCCGTGCCGATCTCCAGCACGCGCAGGCCGCGCAGCGCCAGCTGGGCCGGGTCCGGCGCGCGGTCGATGCTGTCTCCCTGCATCGCCACCGCGCTCACCACGCGTCCACGAAGCCGCGGCGCGCGCGCTGGCCGCGCAGCGCGGCCGAGGCGATGCCCTTGGCGATCCACTGGCGCGTCTGCGCCGGGTCGATCACAGCGTCGATCTCCACGGCCGCGGCGGTCGAGATCGCGTGGCCGCGCTCATAGGCCTGGGCCACCAGGCTGTCGTACAGCGCGCGCCGCTCGGGGCCGTCGGGCACGGCCTGCAGCTCCTTCTTGAAGCCCAGCGTGATCGCACCCTCCAGCCCCATGGGCCCGAATTCGCCCGTGGGCCAGGAGACCGTGAAGCTGGCAGAGCGGAAGCCTCCGCCCGCCATGGCCATGGCGCCCAGGCCGTAGCCCTTGCGCAGCGTCACGGCCAGCAGCGCCACGCGCAGCTTGGCGGCGACCAGGAACATGCGCGAGACATGGCGCACCTGGGCCCGGGCTTCGACCTCGGGGCCGACCATGAAGCCGGGCGTGTCGATCAGCGAGACGATGGGCAGGCCGTGCGCATCGCACAGCTGCATGAAGCGCGCCGCCTTGTCGGCCGCGTCGGCGTCGATGGCGCCGCCCAGATGGTGCGGGTTGTTGGCCATGATGCCCACGGGCTGGCCTTCCACGCGCGCCAGCGCCGTGTGGATGCCCAGGCCGAAGCCGCCGCGCAGCACCAGCACGCTGCCGCTGTCGGCGATGCCCTCGATGGCACGGCGCGTGTCGTACACCCGTAGCCGGTTCTCGGGCACGACCTGGCGCAGCTGCAGCGGATCGGGCGCGCTCCACTGCTTCAGCGGACCCTGGAACATCGACAGGTAGTGCTTGGCCGCCTGCACCGCCTGGGCCTCGTTGTCGACCAGCACGTCGATCACGCCATTGGCGTACTGCACGGGCGCCGGTCCCACGTCCTCTGGCTTGTAGATGCCCAGGCCGCCGCCTTCGATCATGGCCGGGCCGGCCATGCCGATGTTGGCCGAGCGGTCCGCGATGATCACGTCGCAGCAGCCCAGGAAGGCCGCGTTGCCGGCGAAGCAGCGGCCCGACACCACGCCGACCACGGGCACCTGGCCCGACAGGTCGGCAAAGGCGGCGAAGGAGGGCTGGTACAGGCCCGAGACCGAGGGAAAGTCCACGTCGCCGGGCCGCCCGCCGCCGCCCTCGGCCAGCAGCACCAGCGGCAGCGCGTCGCGCAGCGCCACCTCGACGATGCGGTCGGTCTTGATGTGGTTGCGCTTGCCCTGGGTGCCGGCCAGCACGGTGGCGTCGTAGGCCATCACGGCGCTCTGCGCACGGCCCTTGTCGACGAGCGCCCCGTTGATGCTGCCAATGCCGGTGATGAGGCCGTCGGCCGGCGTGTTGGCGATCAGGTCGGCCTGGCTGCGGCGGCTGGCCTGGGCGGCCAGCGCGAGCGCGCCGTACTCCACGAAGCTGTCGGCATCGACGAGGTCGGCGAGGTTCTCGCGCGCCGTGCGCTGGCCGCGAGCGCGCCGGCGCGCCACGGCTTCGGGGCGGGCTGCGTCGTAGAGCGGAGCATGGCGGTCCAGCACGCGCTGCAGGTCGGGGCGGATGGCGGTGGGGTCGATGGCCTCGGTCGTCTGGGCTGCGGCTGCATCGCCTTCGACAGGTTCGAGCAGCACCAGGATCTGGCCCTCGGCCGCCTGCGCGCCGGGCGCCAGCTGCACGGCCAGCACGCGGCCGCTGGCCGTGGCGGCGACGCTGTGCTCCATTTTCATGGCGTCGAGCACGGCCACGGTCTGGCCCGGCTGCACAAGGTCGCCGGACGTCACCGACAGTTCGACCACGCGGCCGCTGAGCGGCGCGCGCACGGCAAGCAGGCCGGCGGGCGCGGCCTGCTCGGCGGCAGCAGCGGGCACGGGCGTGGCAGCCGTTGCCAGGCCCAGCGCGGCATCGCGTGCGCGCTCGGCCTCGGCGATGGTCGCCGCTGCGGCCAGCAGCTCGGGTGCGATGGCCTCGAAATGGCGCGTGTGCACGTCCTGCGCGGCGAAGTCGGGGCGGGCCACGAGGGCGCGCAGCAGGTCCAGGTTGGTCGCGATGCCGGCGATGCGGAACTCCGCCAGGCTGCGTTGCAGCCGCCGCACGGCATCGGCGAAATGGTTGCTCTGGCTGGTCACGATGAGCTTGGCCAGCAGCGTGTCGAAGCTGGGCGGCGGTGCATAGCCGGTGGCGCCGTGGGTGTCCACGCGCACATCCGGGCCGGCCGGCAGCTCGAAGCGCTCGAGCCGGCCGTGTGCGGGCCGGGCCTGGCCCTGGGCGTCGCTGGCCTCGGCGTTCACGCGCACCTGGATCGCGAAGCCGCGCGGCTGCGGCGGCGCGGCCGGGTCCAGGCCCAGTTCGCGCAGGCTGCGGCCGCCCGCCAAGCCCAGCTGCAGCGCGACCAGGTCGACCCCCGTGACCTGTTCGGTGACCGTGTGCTCGACCTGCAGCCGCGGGTTGGCCTCGATGAAGACGAAGCCGGTCTGCGCGCCGGCCGCGTTCTCCTCGACCAGGAACTCGAAGGTGCCGAGGCTTTGGTACCGCACGCGTTGGGCCAGCAGCTTGGCCGCGCCGACGATGCGCTCGCGCAGCGCGGGCAGCAGCACCGGGCTGGGTGCGATCTCCACGAGCTTCTGGAAGCGCCGCTGCAGCGTGCAGTCGCGCTCGCCGAGCGCCACGACCTGCTCGCCGTCGCCGGCGATCTGCACCTCGATGTGGCGCGCACGGGCCACCAGCCGCTCGGCATAGAGTGCGTCCACGCCGAAGGCGCTGGCGGCCTCGGAGCGGCAGCGCGCGTAGGCCTGTTCCAGGTCTTCGCGGCGGTTGACCACGCGCATGCCGCGCCCGCCGCCCCCGCCCACGGCCTTGATCACGATGCCGGTGCCGCCCTGGGCGTCGAAGAAGGCGGTGATCTCGTCCAGGGAGGCGGCACCGGCCGTGGCCGGCATCACGGACACCTCGCAGCTGCGCGCCAGCGCCAGCGCGCGGCCCTTGTCGCCGAACAGCGCGAGCTGCTCCACCGTGGGGCCGACGAAGCGGATGCCGGCATCGGCACAGGCCTGGGCGAAGTCGGCGCGCTCGCTCAAAAAGCCGTAGCCCGGGTGTACGGCGTCGCAACCCGTGGCCTGGGCCGCCGCCAGCATGGCGGCGATGTCGATGTAGGCGGAGGGGCCGCTGCCGGCCAGCGCGCAGGCTTCGTCGGCCAGCAGGCGGTGGCGCGTGGCGGCGTCGTCCTGTGCATAGACGGCCACGCTGGCGATGCCGAGGTCGCGCGCCGCGCGTTGCACGCGCAGCGCGATTTCGCCGCGGTTGGCGATGAGCAGTTTGTTCAAACGAGTCTCCGGTGTTGTTGTGATTGGGGGCAGGTCAGGCGGGCTGGCGCACGACCAGCTTGAAGACGGCGCGCGCGACCGCCACCACGGTGCCGGCCGTGTCGACGATCTCGCCCTCGCAGAAGGCCAGCGACCTGCCGCGCCGCGTGCAGCGACCGATCACGGTGAGGTCGGTGCGCGCCGGTTCGTAGAAGTGGGTGGTCATGTCCACCGTGATCACGCCCAGGCGCTCGGGGTCGTGGGCGCGCGCGGCCCCGCTCAGCGTGAAGTCGAACGCGCTCATGAGTGTGCCGCCATGGATGTCGCCACGGCTGTTGACGAGGTCGGGCCGCATGGCCAGCAAGGTGTGGCAGCTGTCCTGGTCCAGCAGCAGCGGGCGCAGGCCGATGTGCTGCATGAACGGCACTTCAATGCCGAAGTAGCTGATCGCGTCGGACGACGAGGGCGGAGATGGCGGAGTGCTTGTCATGCATCCAGCATTGCAGCGACCGTGCCAGGGTGTCCAGGCCGCACTGTCGCCCGTGTTGCTCGCGAAAGTGTCGTTGCTGGCTACAGTTCTCTGTCCTTGCTGTGTCTGCCGTGTATGCCTGAAGAACAGATTTCCAGCGCGCCCCTGGGCGTGTTCGTGCGGCGCCAGGGTGCCGTGGTTGCGGCGCTGGGCCTGGCGGCCGGTGCGGCCGTGCAGCAAGCGCTGGCGGTGGCACTCGCCCGCGCGGGCGACCGAACGCTGTTCGAACTGCCTTTGCCCATGGGCCCGGGCATTGCCACCGCGCTGCGCGCGGACGGCCTGGAGATCGTGCTGCTGCGTCCGGCGGACAGCGGCAGCACGCTGCTGGACTTCGTCGCCGCCGTGCCTTTCGCCTTCGACATCTTCGAGCAGATCCTGTCCGACCCCTACCAGGGCATCACCGTGGCCGACCACACCGGCACCATGCGCTACGTGAGCCCCGTGCACGAGAAGTTCCTGGGCCTGCCGCCCGGCGGCGGCGCGGGCAAGCCGGTGGAGCAGGTGATCCGCAACTCGCGCCTGCGCGCCGTGGTCGCGTCGGGCAAGGCCGAGATCGGCCAGCCGCTGTCCTTCGGCGATGCCGTCACGCGCGTGGTGAACCGGCGGCCGGTGCGGCGCGATGGCCAGGTCATCGGCGCCGTGGGCCAGGTCATGTTCCGCGACACCGAGGCCGTGGCCCAGATGGCGGCCGAGATGCAGCAGCTGCGCACGCAGCTGGAGTTCTACCGCCGCGAACTCGATGGCCTGCGCGAGACGCGCGGTGCCATGGCCGAGCTCGTGGGCGACAGCCAGGCCATGCAGCGGCTGCGCCAGGAGGTGCAGGCCGTGGCCCGGCTCGACGTGCCCGTGCTCGTGCAGGGCGAGAGCGGCACCGGCAAGGAACTCGTGGTGCGCGCCATCCATGCGCTGGGCCGGCCCGGGCAGGCGCTGGTCAGCCTGAACCTCGCGGCCGTGCCCGGCAGCCTGGTGGAGTCCGAACTCTTCGGCCATGCGGCCGGCGCCTTCACGGGCAGCGCCAGGCAGGGCCGCGCGGGCAAGTTCGAGATGGCCAACGAGGGCACGCTGTTCCTCGACGAGGTCGGCGACATCCCGCTGGACGTGCAGATCAAGCTGCTGCGTGTGCTGGAAGAACGCGTGGCCGAGCGGCTGGGCAGCCATGCGGCCAAGCGCCTGAGTTTTCGGCTGGTGTCGGCCACGCACCGCGACATCGGTGCGCTGATCGCCAGCGGCGCCTTCCGCCACGACCTGTTCTACCGCATCAGCGGCGTGACGCTGCAGGTGCCACCGCTGCGCCAGCGGTTGGAGGACATCCCGGCGCTGCTGGCGCATTTCGTCGCGGCGTTCTGCCTGCGCAACGGCCGCACCGCGCCGCAGATCGACGCGGGGGTCGCGCGTTATCTGGCGGACCAGCCCTGGCCCGGCAACCTGCGCCAGCTGCGCCACCGCATCGAGGAGGCGCTGGTGTTCTCGCCGCCCGAGCGGCTCACGCTGGAGGCCTTCGGCCGCGGCACGTTGCTGCAGGCCGAGGCTGCGCCGCTGCGCGAGGCGCCCGCGCGGCTCGAGGACCACGAGCGTTCGGCTGCGCTGCAGACGCTGGCCGACTGTGGCGGCAACAAGAAGCGCGCGGCCGAGCGGCTCGGCATCTCACGCTCCTACCTCTACAAGCTGTTGGGCGAATCCGCGGCCAGCCGCCGCTCCAGCCAGGCGCTGTAGCGCGACAGCCCGAAGCACAGGCACCAGTACACGAGTGCGACGAACAGGTAGCCCTCCAGGTAGAACGGCCGCCAGGTCGGATCGCCGCCCAGCGCCAGGCTGAGCGCCCCGGTCAGCTCGAACAGGCCGACGATGGTCACGAGCGAGGTGTCCTTGAGCGTGCCCACGGCGTTGTTGGTCAGCGCCGGCACCACCATGCGCAGCGCCTGCGGCAGCACGATGTGGCGCTGCACCTGCCAGCGCGAGAACCCCATGGCCATGGCCGCGTCGACCTGGCCGCGGGGCACGGCCTGCAGGCCGCCGCGGATGATCTCGGCCAGGTAGGCCGCCACGAACAGCGCCAGCCCGGCCAGCACACGCAGCAGCACGTCGGGCCGCCAGCCGGCCGGCCACAGCAGCGGCAGCAGGTAGGAGGCCATGAACAGCACCGAGATCAGCGGCACGCCGCGCACGAGCTCGATGGTGCCGGCCGAGAGCAGCCGCGCCGGCCACCAGGACGCGCGCCGCGCCAGCGCCAGCGCCAGCGCGAGCGGAAAGGCCAGCGCCAGGCCCACCACGGCCAGCCCGATGGTCAGCGGCAGCCCGCCCCAGCGGTTGGTCGGCACGTGGGCCAGGCCCAGCGCGCCGCCGCCCATCAGCAGCACGGTCAGCGCCAGCACGACCAGCCACAGCGGCGCCAGCCACCAGCGCCAGCTGCGCGGCCAGGCCGACAGCAGCGTGGTGATGGAGAGCAGCGCCGTGGCCAGGGCCGGGCGCCATTGTTCCTCGAACGGGTAGCGACCGAACAGCAGCGGCCGCCACTTCTCGGCCACCACGCCCCAGCAGGCGCCATGCTCAAGTGCGCGGCAGGCCGCGGCATCGGGCCGGAAGATGGCCTGCAGCAGCGCCCAGTTCAGCGCGTGCCAGCCAGCCCAGGCCAGCAGCGCGAGCAGCACGGCCGTGACCAGCGCGCGCGCCGGCGAGCCGAACAGTTCGGCCTTCCAGCCGTTCATGGTGCCTGTCCCGCTCACCGCCAGCCCCGCAGCGCGACGCGCGCGTTGTAGACGTTCATCGCGGCCGAGATCAGCAGCGAGAGCACGAGGTAGACCGCCATCACGATGGCGATGCACTCGAAGGCCCGGCCCGTGGAGTTCAGCGAGGTGTTGGCCACCGACACCAGCTCGGGATAGCCCACGGCCACGGCCAGCGAGGAGTTCTTGACCAGGCTCAGCAGCTGGTTGGTCAGCGCCGGCACGATCACGCGCAGCGCCTGCGGCAGCACCACCAGGCGCAGCTGCTGGCCCGGCTGCATGCCCAGGGCCTGGGCCGCGAGCTTCTGGCCGGCCGCCACCGAGCCGATGCCGGCGCGCACGATCTCGGCCACGAAGGCCGCCGTGTAGAGCGCCAGGCCCAGCACGATGGTGAGGTACTCCGGGCTCAGCGCGGCGCCGCCGATCACGTTGAAGGCCGTGGGCTCGGGCCAGTCCAGCCGGCTGGGCCAAAAGGCGCCGTCCTCGCGCACCGGCCAGGGCAGCGACAGCCCGCCCTTGCTGAGCCACCAGCCTGGCAGCAACTGCACGGGCTCGGTGGAATCGGGCAGCAGGTGCGTGAGCGCGAAGTACAGCATCAGCAGTTGCACCAGCAGCGGCACGTTGCGCAGCGTTTCCACATAGGCCGTGCAGAGCGCTCGCACGAGCAGGTGCGAGGTGAGCCGGCCGACGCCGAGCAGGGTGCCCAGCACCACGGCCAGCAGCGCAGCCGGCACGGCCGCGCGCACGGTGTTGACGAGGCCGGCCATGAAGGCACGCGCATAGCTGTCGCCCGAGTCGAAGGCCAGCCAGCCCTCGGCAATGCCGAAGCCGGCCGGCTGCTGCAGGAAGCCGAACTGGGCGGCCAGCCAGGCCCACAGGCTGCTCACGCCGGGCACGGCACGCAGCAGCCACAGGGCGATGGCCGCCACCGTGAACGCCAGCAGCGCCCACAGCGCTGCGGGCACGTTGACCCGCGCGGCCTGCATCAACCGTTCGTCGTGCGACGCGACAGAAATGGCCGCCAGCAGCGGCCCAGTGGCAGCGCTGCAAGAGGCCGCGGAGCAGGCCATGCCAGCAGACGCTTTGGCCCGGGCTCTGCCCGGCCGCTGGCGTGCCTTGCAGGCCGCAGCAGTGCCAGAGGCACTGCTTCCTCGGGCTGTCCAAGCCTGCGCAGGCAGGCTTGGAGCCGCAGCCCTCGGCCCCTGGAGGGGGATGGAAAGGCTACACGCAGTGAGCCATTCAAACGGGGTAGGTTCATCTCACCGGCATGGCGTACAGCAGGCCGCCCCTGTTCCACAGGTTGTTGAAGCCGCGCGGCAGCTGCAGGGCCGACTTGGGACCGACGTTGCGCTCGAACATCTCGCCGTGGTTGCCCACGGCCTTGATGGCGTGGTAGGACCAGTCCTTGTCCAGGCCGAGCAGCTTGCCCAGATCGTCCCCCGTGCCGACCAGCCGCTGCTGCGCGGGGTCCTTGCTGTTGCTGCGCAGCTGGTCGATGTTGGCCTGCGTGATGCCGAGTTCCTCGGCTTCGATCAGCGCATTGGGCACCCACTTGACGATGGCGAACCATTCGTCGTCGCCGCGCTTGACGGCCGGGGCCAGCGGCTCCTTGGAGATCAGGTCGGGCAGGATGAGGTAGTCGTCGGGGTTCGGCGCTTCCTTGTTGCGCAGGCCCGCCAGCGCCGAGGTGTCGGTCGTGAAGGCCTGGCAGCGGCCCGAGAAGAAGGCCTTGAACGAGGCCTCGAAGCTCTCGAAAACGACGGTCTTGACCGGGATGCCCTGGGCCTTGGACCACTCGGCCACGTTTTTCTCGTTGGTGGTGCCGGCCTGGGTGCAGATGGTTGCGCCCTTGAGCTGCTTGGCGCTCGTGACCTTGATCTTCTTGGGCACGAGGAAGCCCTGGCCATCGTAGTAGTTGATGGTCGTGAAATTGAGGCCCAGGGATGCGTCGCGCGTGAGGTTCCAGGTGGTGTTGCGCGTGAGGATGTCGACCTCGCCGGCCTGCAGCGCGGCGAAGCGCTGCTGCGAGTTCAGCGGCACGAACTCGGCCTTCTTCGCATCGCCCAGCACGGCAGCGGCGATGGCGCGGCAGGTGTCCACATCCAGGCCCGACCAGTTGCCCTGGGTGTCGGGGGCCGAGAAGCCGGCGACGCCATTCGTCACGCCGCACTTGACGGTGCCGCGCGCCTTGACGGCGTCCAGCGTCTTGCCGGCCTGGGCGGTGGTGGAGGCCAGGGCCAGCAGCAGGGCGCCGGCGGCCAGGGCCACGGGGGGGAGCTTGCGCATGAGTCGATTCCTCGTCGAAGGGAAAGGCCGGCGACGTCGCCAGCCGGATGGCGCGGCAGTTTACGTGGCGCGCAGCCTCGACGTCGGAGCAGTTTCGCGAGCGGCCGGCCGGCCAGGGCGGTCGCGGTCGAGACCGGATTGCCATCCCGAGACAAAAAAGCCTGCCCCGGCGGATGCCGGGACAGGCTTTTGGCGTATGCGCCCGAAGGCGTTCGGGTTCAGTCGCCCAGCTTGGGCTGCAGCGGCGTGGCCGTCAGGTAGCCGACGGCGGCGCTGTGCTTGTTGTCGTAGTTGGTGTTGATGAGCGCGTCGATCTGGTTCTTCAGCGTGGCGTTCAGTGCCGGGAAGCGGTTCCACTCGTCACCGGCGTGCTGGAAGTTGCTCATGATGTAGGTCCAGCCGTTGATCTCGTCCACCGCGTGCAGGCCGGTCGACTCGGCGCCGGCCGGGCAGGACAGCAGCCGCTCCAGCGCCTTGGTGTCCACGTTGTAGGCCCACAGGAAGTTGTTCAGGTGGTTGCCGCTGTCCTCGCCGATGAACAGGGTGCGCAGCTTTTCGGAGAACTTGAGGTTGTCCGGGCTGGCGACCTTGGCCGGGTTGGCGGTGTTGCCCAGGCTGTCGGCCGCGATGTCCTCGCCGCGCAGCAGCAGGCGCGATTGCGTCGGCACCCACTCGCTGTTGATCGCGTTGCCGCCCTTGTCCTTCTGGCCCGCGGCCATGTCGTGCGCCAGCACGCCACCGGCCACGATCTTCGGGAAGGCCACGTTGTTGGCTTCCACGTAGCCCGAGCCACCCACGACCATGGAGTCCTGGATGTTGGCCAGGGCCGAGTAGGCGACCTTGTCCTTGGCGTTGGCCGTCGTGCCTTCCATCTTGGTGAAGGCCATGCTGCCGCCCATCAGAGCTGCATAGCGGTGCGTCTCGAGGAACGCGGCGGCCTTCTCCTGGACGGCCTTCAGGCGCACCCAGGCGGTCTTCTTGTTCAGCACGATCTTGGTGTAGCTCGCGTCGCCCGGATCGGTCGTCGTCGAGTCCATGATGTCGGTGGGCTGGATGTTCGTCACGTTCACGAGATCCTCGATCTCCTTGCTCGTGGCGTGGCCCAGCTTGATCCACTGGATCCTGGCGGTCGAGGTGTCGGTCAGCTTGTCCAGGTACTTGGCCACGTACAGCGTGCCGGCGGACAGGTCGCGGGCGGTGTCGGCCACGAACATGAAGAAGCCGCCGTTGGTGGCGTCGTCGCCCATCAGCGCGGTGCGTTCGTCGGGCAGCACATGGATCAGCTCGTGCGAGATGCGGCCCAGGCAGAAGTGCTTCTTGATCGTGGCCGTGCCGTCGGCCTTGACCGTGACCTCGGGCAGGTGGCCGTAGTTGTAGGCCTTCGCGCTGGTCTCGTTGCCGTAGACGTTCTTGCTGTAGGCCTTGAGCGTGGCCAGGCTCTGGCCGGCCAGGCCCTGGTTGAAGGCATCGGGCTCGTACTCTTCGCTGGACAGGTGCGTGCCCCAGGGCGACAGGCTGGCGCCGCAGGTGATCCACAGGCCGTGCACGGACGACGTGTCGACGTTGTGGTACTTGTCCAGGCTCAGGTGGCCGTTGGCGGGGTCCTGCTTGAGCGTCAGCACGGCGATGGGCGAGGGCAGCGTGCCGTAGGCGCTGGCACCGGACAGGTCGGCCGTCGTGTACTCGAACTGGACCACGGCGAACACCGTGTTGGCCGGCGCGCCCGCCACCGTCAGCAGCGAGGTGCCGTCCGGGCAGTCGGAGAAGAACTGGCGTTCCTGGCCCGGAACGCTCTTGTCGATGATGGGCTGGTTGTTGATGTCGTAATAGCCACCGGCGACGACCTTGGCGCCGCTGGTGCCAGTGACCTGCTGACCCGTCAGGAAGAAGGGCTGGTAGGCCAATTGGTAGGTGGTGCTGGTGCCGTTGCCGTAGTTCACCTTGAGGCTGGAGCCCACCGTGGTGGTGGCCAGCGCGGCCGGGTTGCTGGCCGCGGGCGCTGCCATGCCCGTGAACATGGCGGAAGAAAAGCGCAGCTCGTCGTCGTCACCACCGCCGCAGGCGGCCAGCGTGGAGGCGAGCAGGCCGCCGGTACCCAGCGGCAGCATGGGGGCGCCGGCCAGCAGTTGGAGCATGCGGCGGCGTGACGTGACGGGGGTCGTGGAGGGCATGGACATCGATCTGGTGGCCCGCAAGGAGCCTGTTGTAGTGGTCGTGGATGCAGCACGGCGTGTGCGCGGCCAGATCGTAGAAGCGCGGTGTGACAGTTCCGTGGCAGGCGGATGGCGGCCAGATGGCAGTCGGCAGCACAGCGGCGGGGCCGCGGCGCCCATCTCGGCCAGGTCGGCGTGGGATGCGCATGCCCTTGCGCTTGGGGGCATGGAAGCGGCGGGCTGTCGTCGCCGCCGGCCGGGCGGTGTTCGGTGGCGGCGTGCCGACGCACGCGCGCGTCAGCGCGTTGCGTGCTCGCGGCGCCGGCGCGTCTGCCAGGCCAGGCCGGCCAGCCCCAGGCCGAGCAGGACGGCGCTGGCCGGCTCGGGCACGGTGCCCGTCACCGGATGGCCATCGTAGAGCGCGTAGCGGATGTGCAGGTCGTAGTACGCACGGTCTGCGACACCGTTGTCGTAGCCGGTCACGATGGCTTTGACGTAGTTGCCCTGCGTGGTCTGCACGGCGAACACGTCGTCGACCTGCAGCAGGCTGCCGGCGGCGGGCGGGCCTTCGATGGGATCGGCCGTGTACACCAGCGCCATGAGCTGGCTCTCGGTGATGGCGTTGAAGTCGACGCTGCCGAACGCGTACAACCGGGCGCTGCTGCTCGGGTAGCCGGTGTTGAGCGAACGGGCCGTGTTGCTCAGTTGGTTCCAGAACACGTCGGCGTCGTTGAACATCACCTCGACACCCGCGTCGAAGTCGTACTGGAAGGTGCCTCGGATCTCGGCATCGGCCGTGCGCACCAGCGTGGCATGGGCGCTGCCGGCCAGTGCAATGCCGCACAGCATCGCGGCGGTAATTGGTGGCTTCATGGTCATTTCTCCTGCGGCGTTCCCGATGCGGGAACGGATTGGCGCAGAACGGAGATTGCCATGAAGCAGGCGCTGCGCACCGGTGCGCGGCGGACAGGGTGACCGGGGTCACCCCGTGCGCCGGGGCGCTTCTCAGTGGTTGTCGCGCGGCACGCCGAAGGTGGCGTGGATCTTCTGGTACTTCACGGCCGGCTTGAGCACCATGCCGTCCGCCAGCTCGCCGACCACGGCGCGCTGGATCTCCTGCCACGGGGTCTGGCTCGGCGGGAACCGGTAGCCGCCCTGGGCCTCCAGCGCCGCACGCCGCTTGGCCAGTTCCTCGTCGGAGACCAGCATGTCGGCACGCCGCTTCTTGAGGTCGATGCGCACGCGGTCGCCGGTGCGCAGCAGCGCCAGGTTGCCACCCGTCGCGGCCTCGGGGGAGGCGTTCAGGATCGACGGCGAGCCCGAGGTGCCCGACTGCCGGCCGTCCCCGATGCAGGGCAGGGCCGTGACGCCCTTCTTGAGCAAATAGCTCGGCGCACGCATGTTGACGACCTCGGCGGCGCCCGGATAGCCCACCGGGCCCACGCCGCGCATGAACAGCACGCTCTCGCCCGTGATCTTGAGCTTGGGATCGTCGATGCGCGCGTGGTAGTCCTCCGGCCCGTCGAACACCACGGCCGGACCTTCGAAGGCCATCGGGTCGGCCGGGTTCTCCAGGTAACGCTGGCGGAACTCGGGCGTGATCACGCTGGTCTTCATGATGGCCGAGTCGAACAGGTTGCCCTTGAAGTTCAGGAAGCCCGCGTCCTTCTTGAGCGGCTTGGCGAAGGGCAGGATCACGTCGCGGTCGCTGCTGAACTTGCCCGTGCAGTTGTCGATCAGCGTCTTGCCGTTGGCTGTGATCGCGGGCTGGATCTTGTCCTTGGCGATGAGCTCGGCCACCACGGCCGGCAGGCCGCCCGCGCGGTAGTAGTCCTCGGCCAGGTACTTGCCCGCCGGTTGCAGGTTCACGATCAGCGGCACCTTGTAGCCGTGCTTCTCCCAGTCGTCGTTGGACAGCGGCACGCCGATGTGCTTGGCGATCGCGTTCAGATGCACCGGCGCATTGGTCGAGCCGCCGATGGCCGAGTTGATGACGATGGCGTTCTCGAAGGCCGCGCGCGTCATGATGTCCGAGGGCTTCAGGTCCTCGCGCACCATCTCGACGATGCGCTTGCCCGTGAGGTAGGCCATTTCCTGGCGGTCGCGGTAGGGCGCCGGAATCGCGGCGGCGCCCGGCAGCGTCATGCCCAGGGCCTCGGCCAGCGCGTTCATCGTCGAGGCCGTGCCCATGGTGTTGCAGTGGCCCGTGGACGGCGCCGAGGAGGCCACGAGCTTCAAGAACTCCGGATAGCCGATCTCGCCCGCGGCCATGAGTTCGCGCGCCTTCCAGACGATGGTGCCCGAGCCCGTGCGCTCGCCCTGGAACCAGCCGTTCAGCATCGGGCCGCTGTTGAGCGCGATGGCCGGGATGTCCACCGTGGCCGCGGCCATGAGCTGGGCCGGCGTGGTCTTGTCGCAGCCCGTGGTCAGCACGCAGCCGTCGATCGGGTAGCCGTACAGGATCTCGACCAGCGACAGGTACTGCAGGTTGCGGTCCAGCGAGGCGGTGGGGCGCTTGCAGGTCTCCTGGATCGGGTGGATCGGAAACTCGAAGGCGATGCCGCCCGCGTCGCGGATGCCTTCCTTGACGCGCTCGGCCAGCACGATGTGGTGGCGGTTGCAGGGCGCGATGTCCGAGCCGGTCTGGGCGATGCCGATGATCGGCCGGCCCGACTGCAGCTCCTCGAACGACAGGCCGAAGTTCATGGTGCGCTCGATGTAGAGCGCCGTCATGTCGGCGTTGGACGGGTTGTCGAACCATGCCTGCGAGCGCAGCCGCTGCGACGCTTTGCCGGCGGCCTTCCTGGCGGCCTTGTTCTTCTTCATCGTGGATTCCTTCTTGCTCATTGCATTCCCTTGAGGGTCTCTGCCGCGTTGGGGCCGGCCTGGCAGTCGGCGATGTACTCGCGGATGATCTCGGCGAACTGGGTGTAAGGTTTCAGGCCCAGCTTCTCGGCGCGCTTGGCGGTGCCGCCGCTGGGCCAGTTGGCCACGATGCCGGCGATGCGCTCGTCGCGCTCGAAGCGCACCAGCGCGCGTACCTTGGGGCCGGCCACCTCCTCGAGCGCGGCCAGCATGTCGGCCACGCGCACGTTCAGGCCCGGCAGGTTCAGCGCCAGGCGGCCGCCCATCTGCGCGCGCGTGGCCTCGTAGACCGTGATCAGCCCGTTCACGGTCTGCGAGGGCGAGGACATCGGGTGCGAGACCTCGGGGTCCACCGGGCAGACCGATTCAACGCCGGCCAGCGGCTCGCGGATGATGCCGCTGAAGAACGACGAGGCCGCGCCGTTGGGCTTGCCGGGCCGCACCGTCACCGTCATCAGGCGCGCGCTGCGGCCGTCCAGGTAGCCCTTGCGCGTGTAGTCGGCGATCAGGTACTCGCACATCAGCTTGTGCGTGCCGTAGGAAGTCTGCGGCGCGGGCAGCGTGTCGTCGGCCACGGTGCCGGGCCAGGCGAAGGAGGGGTCGGGCCCGAACACGGCGACCGAGCTGGAGAACACGAAACGCGGCACCTTGCCGGTCTTGGCCGTGCGGGCGCGCAGCGCGTCGAGCAGCGCGCGCGTGCTGTCCAGGTTGGAGCGCAGGCCCAGCTCGAAGTCGAGCTCGCACTCGCCCGAGACGGCCGAGGCCAGGTGGAACACGCCGTCGAAGTCCTCGCCCTGGAACGCCTCGGTCTGCGACAGCAGCGTGCCCGTGCGCGCCTGCACGCGCGCATCGGCCAGCAGGTCGGCCGGTGGCGGCGCGATGTCGGTCAGCACCAGGCGTTCGATCTGTTGGCCGTCGAGCTGGCCGCGTGCCAGCAGCGTGCGCGCCAGGCGCGCGCCGACGAAGCCGCCGCCGCCGGTGATCAGGAGTTTCATGGGGGTCGTCCTTGTGAGGGGGGTTGGGAAGTCTTCTTGCGCCGGCCGGCGATCACGCCGCCTTCGACCAGCCGCTGTTCGCCGTGCAGGATGTGGTCCACCGCGCAGCGCCGCGCGGCGGCCGGGTCGCGCGCGGCGATGGCATCGACCACTGCACGGTGCTCCAGCTGCACGGCCTGCATGAAATCGAGGCGGCGCGCCTCGTTGCCGCGCGTGATGCGCATGCCCTCGCGCAGGTACTGTTCCAGGAAGCCCAGCAGCAGCCGGAACTGTGGGTTGCCGGTGGCCTCGCCGATCAGCCGGTGAAAGCCCAGGTCCTCGGCGACGCCGTCGCGGCCTTCCGCCACCGCGAGGTCGATGGCCTTGAGCTGGCGGCGCATGCCGGCGATCTGGCTGCGCGTGGCGCGCTCGGCCGCCAGCGCGGCGATCTCGCCTTCGAGCACGCGGCGCACCTCGACCACATGGACCACGGCCTCCACCGAGCCCAGCACGCGCGGATCGAAGACCAGCGGCTGGTGGGCCGGCGCCGTGGCCACGTACACGCCCGAGCCCTGGCGCGAGACCACCAGCGACAGCGACTTGAGCTGGTGCACGGCCTCGCGCACCACGGTGCGCGAGATGCCATGGGTCTGGGCCAGCTGCTGCTCGGTCGGCAGGCGGGCGCCGGGCTGCAATGCGCCGGTGGTGATCTGGCGGGCCAGGCGCTGGGCCAGCCGGTCGGACAGCCGATCCGCCTCCTGCCGCAAGGGTTCGGCCGCGGGTGGGGCGGGGACGGCGAGACGGTTGGACACGTTCGGACGCTCTGAAAGGCGCTGTACTGTAATCGGGTCATCATACAAATTGCCGGGTTTTCGCCTACCTGATTTCCCTGATGCCAAGCAGTGGCGGCGTGCCGATACTGCGCGGGCTTCGGAGCGTCCGACGGGCGCTCGTTCCCCCAACCAACAACAGAGCGCAGCGCATGGCCAGCGTCACGATCCAGGGTGTGAAGAAGAACTTCGGCGATGTGTCCATCCTGCACGGGGTGGACATCGACATCCAGGACGGATCCTTCACCGTCCTGGTCGGGCCGTCTGGCTGCGGCAAGTCCACGTTGCTGCGCATGATCGCGGGGCTGGAGCAGATCAACGGCGGCGAGATCCGCATCGGCGACAAGCGCGTCAACGACCTGCCGCCCAAGGAACGCGACATCGCCATGGTGTTCCAGAACTACGCGCTGTACCCGCACATGACGGTGCGCGACAACATGGCCTTCTCGCTGGCGCTGGCCAAGACCGACAAGGCCACCATCGACACCAAGGTGCAGCGCGCCGCCGAGATCCTGGCCCTGGTGCCGCTCCTGGACCGCTACCCGCGCCAGCTGTCGGGCGGGCAGCGCCAGCGCGTGGCCATGGGCCGGGCCATCGTGCGCGACCCGCAGGTGTTCCTGTTCGACGAGCCGCTGTCCAACCTGGATGCCAAGCTGCGCGTGGCCATGCGCAGCGAGATCAAGGAGCTGCACCAGCGGCTCAAGACGACCTCGGTCTACGTCACGCACGACCAGATCGAGGCCATGACCATGGGCGACAAGATCGTCGTCATGCGCGACGGCCGCATCGAGCAGACCGGCAGCCCGCTGGAGCTGTACGACCGTCCTGCCAACCAGTTCGTGGCCGGCTTCATCGGCTCGCCCGCGATGAACTTCCTGCCCGGCACGCTGCGCCATGCCGGTGGTGGCGTGGCCGAGGTCGAGTTGCGCGACGGCACGCGGCTGCCGGCGCCGCTGGGCAGCGGTGGCCAGAACGGGCAGAGCGTGGTCTACGGCACCCGGCCCGAGCACCTGACGCTGGGCAGCACCGGCATCCCGTCCAAGGTGGCGGTGCTGGAGCCCACGGGCATGGACACCTTCGTCGCCTGCCGGCACGAGGGCACCGAGCTGTCGGCGGTGTTCCGCGAGCGCCACGACTTCGCCCCCGGCACGCTGATCCATCTGCAGCCCGATCTCGCGCGGGCCCATCTGTTTGACGCGGGCACCGGCCAACGGCTGGTGGCATGAGCTTTTTCCGACCAACGCAAGGAGACAGGCATGAGTGAGTTCCAAGGACGCAGGCGCAGCATTCTCAAGGGCTCGGCCGGCGCGGCCGCCGTGGCATCCATCGGTGCCGGTGGCGTGCTGTTCTCGCCGTTCGCGCGGTCGCAGACGCTCAAATTCACGCCCGAGAAGGGGGCCAAGCTGCGCGTGCTGCGCTGGAGCCGCTTCGTGCAGGGCGACATCGACGCCTACATGGCCAATGTCAAGAAGTTTACCGAGGCCACCGGCGTCGAGGTGCGCGTGGACAACGAGGGCTGGGAGGACGTGCGGCCCAAGGCCGCCGTGGCGGCCAACACCGGTGCCGGCCCCGACATCATCCTGTCGACCAACGACGACGCCAACCTGTACCCGGACAAGCTGCTCGACGTGACCGACCTGGCCGAGTATCTGGGCAAGAAGTACGGCGGCTGGTACCCGGCCGTGCAGCAGTACCTGCGGCCCGACGGCAAGCGCTGGCTGGGCCTGGGCCTGGGCGCCTCGGGTTCGATGATCGTCTACCGCGAGAGCATGGTGAAGGCGGCAGGCTTCGACAGCTTCCCCAAGGACACGGCGGGCTTCCTGAAGCTGCACCAGGCCCTCAAGGAAAAGGGCACGCCGGGCGGCTACGCGCTGGGCAATGCCACCGGCGACAGCCTGTGGACCAACTGGCTGATCTGGTCGCACGGCGGCAAGCTCGTCGACAAGACCAACAAGGTGGTGATCGACAGCCCGGAAACGCTGAAGGCGCTGGAGTACGCCAAGGAGCTGTACGCCACCTTCATCCCCGGCACGCTGTCGTGGCTGGACCCGAACAACAACAAGGCCTTCCTGGACGGGCAGATCAGCGTCACCAACAACGGCATCTCGATCTACTACGCGGCCAAGAACTCGCCGGACCCCAAGATCAAGGAGATGGCAGCCGACATCAACCATGCCTCGTTCCCGATCGGGCCGGCCGGCGTGCCGACGGAATCGCACCTGTTCTTCAACCAGATGGTCATGAAGTACACCAAGTTCCCGAATGCGGCCAAGGAGTTCCTGCGCTTCATGATGGAACGCGAGCAGTTCGACGCCTGGCTGATCGGCGCGGGCGGCTACATCGGCCAGCCGCTGGCGGCGTACGAGTCCTGCCCGATCTGGACCTCGGACCCCAAGCACACGCCGTACCGCGACTGCGTGAAGAACATGCGGCCGAGCGGCTACGAGGGCAAGCTGGGCTATGCGTCCGCCGGTGCCGGGGCCGACTTCATCGTCGCCAACATGGTGGCCGAGGCCGCCAGCGGCTCGAAGACGCCCAAGGAAGCCGCCGAACGCGCCCAGAAGCGCGCCGAGCGTTACTACAAAGTCTAGGCAACTCCCCGCGTTCCGGCCGGGCATGTGTCCGGCCGGGGTTCCATGGCTCCTGTCTAGGGTCTGCATGCTTGCCCGACTGCAAAACAGCCGCAACGGTCTCGGCTTCCTGTTCATGCTGCCAGCGGCGGTGCTGCTGCTGCTGTTCCTGACCTATCCGCTGGGCCTCGGCACCTGGCTCGGCTTCACCGACACCAAGGTGGGCCGGGCTGGCGTCTGGGTGGGCCTGGAAAACTACATCTACCTCTGGAACGACTCGGTCACGCGGCTGGCCCTGTTCAACACCCTGTTCTACACGGTGGTGGCCAGCATCCTGAAGTTCGGCCTGGGCCTGTGGCTGGCGCTGCTGCTGAACAAGCACATCCGCTTCAAGACCTTCTTCCGCGCCGTCATCCTGTTGCCCTACATCGTGCCGACTGTGCTGTCGGCCATCGCGTTCTGGTGGATCTACGACTCGCAGTTCTCCATCATCAGCTGGGCGCTCGTGAAGATGGGGCTGATCGACCACTACATCGACTTCCTGGGCAACGAGTGGAACGCGCGCATCGCGGTGATCATCGCCAACGTCTGGCGCGGCGTGCCCTTCGTGGCCATCACGCTGCTGGCCGGGCTGCAGACGATCTCGCCCTCGTACTACGAGGCCTCGGCCATCGATGGCGCCTCGCGCTGGCAGCAGTTCGTGCATGTCACGCTGCCGCTCTTGACGCCCATCATCGCCGTGGTCATGACCTTCTCGGTGCTGTTCACCTTCACCGACTTCCAGCTCATCTACGTGATCACGCGCGGCGGCCCGCTGAACGCCACGCACCTGATGGCCACGCTGTCGTTCCAGCGCGCGATCTCGGGTGGCGCACTGGGCGAGGGCGCGGCGATCGCGATCGCGATGGTGCCGTTCCTGCTGGCCTGCGTGCTGTTCAGCTTCTTTGGTTTGCAACGCCGCGCCTGGCAACAAGGGGGGAAGGACTGATGGCCAACAGTGCAGATGTCGACACCGTCGGCATGTCCTACCTGGACTCGATCCCGCGCAAGGCGGTGACGGTCTACCTGCCGCTGGTCGTCTTCCTGATCGTGCTGCTGTTCCCGTTCTACTGGATGGTGATCACCTCGATCAAGCCCGATGCCGAACTGCTCTCGCGCGACGGCAACCCGTTCTGGGTGGTCAAGCCCACGCTGGCGCACTTCCACAAGCTGCTGTTCGAGACCACCTACCCGCAGTGGTTGTGGAACACGGTGCTGGTCTCGGTGGTGTCGACCTTCGTGTCGCTGGTGGCCTCGGTGCTGGCGGCCTACGCCATCGAGCGGCTGCGGTTCAAGGGCTCCAAGCATGTCGGCCTGTCGATCTTCCTGGCCTACATGGTGCCGCCGTCCATCCTGTTCATCCCGCTGGCCAACGTGGTGTTCAACCTGGGCCTGTTCGACACGCGGCTGGCACTGATCCTGACCTACCCGACCTTCCTGATCCCGTTCTGCACCTGGCTGCTGATGGGCTACTTCCGGTCCATTCCCATGGAGCTGGAGGAGTGCGCGCTGATCGACGGCGCCACGCGCTGGCAGATCCTGATCAAGGTGGTTCTGCCGCTGGCCGTGCCGGGGCTGATCTCGGCCGGCATCTTCGCGTTCACGCTGTCGTGGAACGAGTTCATCTACGCGCTGACCTTCGTGTCCTCGTCCGAGGTGAAGACGGTGCCCGTGGGCGTTGTGACGGAACTCGTGCAGGGCGATGTCTACCAGTGGGGACCGCTGATGGCCGGCGCGCTGCTGGGCTCGCTGCCGGTGGCCTTCATCTACTCGTTCTTCGTCGAGTACTACGTGTCGGGCATGACGGGGTCGGTCAAGGAGTGAAGACGGGGCGGCACGCCGCCGCGCCGACCGCCCATCGCTTCCCGGGGACCGCAGGGCGGCTGGCGCTCGCCCTCTGCGTGGCGCCGCCATAGACTTTCGCGCCCCTTTCCCACGGAGAGCCCACGCACTGTCCCGCATGGCCGACGACTTCCACCGCTTGCCCCGGCTCGTGTACCCACTGCGCGTGATCGGCATGGGGTTGGGCGCCGTGGTGGCCATGGTCGTGCTGTACGAGCGCAATGCCGCGCCGGCGGTCTGGGCCCTGGTGGTCTGCGGCGGTTTCGTCTGGCCGCACCTGGCCTGGTGGCTGACACGGCGCAGTCGCAATCCGCAGCGTGCCGAGGTGCGCAACCTGCTCGTCGATTCGGCCATCGCGGGCGCCTTCGTGCCGCTCATGCAGTTCAACCTGCTGCCCAGCGTGCTGCTGGTCACGCTGACCATGGTGGACAAGATCAGCACCGGCATCCGCCTGCTGTGGCTGCAATCGCTGCCCGGCATGCTGGCGGCGGGCCTGCTCGCCGCCTGGTGGATGGACGCGCCCATGGTGCCCGAGAGCAGCATGCGCGTGGTGCTGGCCTGCCTGCCCATGCTGGTGATCCACACGCTGTCGGTCAGCGTGTCGAGCTACCGCCTGATCCGCCGCGTCTCGCGCCAGAACCGCCTGCTCGACGAACTGGGCCGCATCGATCCGCTGACGGGCCTGTACGGCCGGGCCTACTGGGAGCAGCAGGTGCGCGAGGCGCAGCGCCGCCATGCCGAGACCGGCGAGCCGGCCTGCCTCCTGATGCTGGACATCGACGGCTTCAAGCAGATCAACGACGGCCTGGGCCACACCGTGGGCGACGACGTGATCTGCACGCTGAGCCGCATCGTGCGCGACTGCGTGCGTTCCAGCGACTGCGCCGGCCGCTATGGCGGGGACGAGTTCGCCATCCTCCTGCGCGGGGCAGACATGGAGCAGGCGCAGGAGATCGCCCAGCGCATCCGCGCCGAGGCCGAGAACCACCGCTTCCGCGACCACCCGGAACTGCGCTTCACGAGCAGCATCGGCATCGCTGCCTTGCAGAAGCACTATGCGAGCACGCGCGACTGGGTGGCCGCAGCCGATGCCGCGCTCTACCAGGCCAAGCGGGCCGGGCGCAACCGGGTCGAGCTGCGCCCGCCGAGCCGGCGCGCGCCCTTGTCGGCGTGAGCCAGGGGCCGCGCGGCAGTGACTGGCCGTGGCGCGGCGTGCAGCAGTGCTGCCGATCAACGATTGCCATGACGGCACCACCCGGCAGGTGCAGCGCAGGCCGTGCACCGGGGCGCTGCAGGGGGGACCGCCTGCGCTCGGTCAGCGGCCGGCGGCGCCCTGCGGCACGCGTTGGAGTCGCGCGGTGTCGTAGCCCATGGCCCCGACCTGCTGCACCATCGCGTCGTATTCGGCCTGCGGCAACGTCGGCGTGCGCGCCATGATCCACACATGGTCGCGCTTCTCGCGCGCCACGATCACCCGGCTGTAGTCGGGCGCAAGCCAGGCGATGCGGTAGTCGGCCCGGATCGGCCAGATGAACTGCACGCCCCAGACGGCGTTGTTGCCCGGCTCGACGAACCCGCGCGACCCCAGGGCCTGCTCGGATTCGCCCGCGCCGCGCCGGTAGCGGAAGTCGATGTCCACGCTGCCGTCCGGACGCAGCGTGTAGTTCTCTGTCGCGTCGACGGCCCCGCGTTCGGGCAAGGTCGGGATGCTGCCGATCACATACCAGCGGCCCATGTAGCGCGGCAGGTCCACGGCGCCGGCTTGGGGCAGGGGTGGTGCCGGTGTGCGCCGTGCCATGTTGCTGCAGGCGGCCAGTGCCACGCCGGCTGCAGCGGCGCCCAGCAACAGCGCGAGGGGGCGACGTTTCATCGGATTGCCTTCGAGTGGAAAGCACCCATGTTCGGGATGCGGCTGTACGCCGGGGTTCGGCGCCCACGCCGTCCGCAGGTCAGCCAGCGCGCTGCGGCGGTGATGCGGCCGCGCATGGCGGCGGCAGCGACCGCGGGCTGTCCGGCCATGCGCCGCCGGTTCAGGCCACGGTGTCCGCCACGTCGGTGGGTACCGCGCAGTAGGCCAGCGTGTACAGGCCGTGCGCGGTGCCGGGCGCCGCGCCCAGTTCGGCCAGGCGCGTGCCGGACAGCGCGGTGTCGGTCAGGGCGGCGAGCGCCGCCGCGTCGTAGCCGCAGGCCAGCAGCACCCAGTCCGCGTACTGGTCGCCTGCGCCGCGCAGCTTCTGTTCGGTGGTCTGCGCGATGGCGGGTGTCTCGTGGCGCAGCAGGTGCAGACCGGCCAGGCCCGGCTGGGCGGCCAGCTCGGCGGCCAGCGCCCGCAGCGTACTGCGCAGCGCCTGGTCGCGGCCGGGGGCGGGGGACAGGCGCACGGTCAGCGCGTGCCCGGCCATGCTGCCGCCGCGGCTCTCCAGCACGCGGCACTGGCTGCGCACCATGTTCCGGTGCTGCGGCATCAGGCGGGTGGACCAGGGCGTGGGCGCGTTGAGCCGTGCCAGATAGGAAGGCGACGACAGCACGCCGTGGTCTTCCAGTTCGTACAGAACGAACACGCCTTCGCCACCACCGGCCGCGCGCCAGCGCGAGGCACGGCGAAAGCCCGGGATGCCGAGCCGCTCGGGGAAATGCTCGTGCGCATGCCAGTGCTCGAAGTCCGCACGCGCTGCGGGCGCCATGTCCCACCACATGGCCAGCGCGGCCTTGCCAAGAAGCGCCAAGGTGGGCTCCTACTGGCCGCCGCGCAGGCGCGCGAGCTCGGCGTGGACCTGCTGCACGAGCGGCTCGCCGACCTCGCGTGCGAACTTGTCCGTGACCGCCTGCACCTTCTCGCGCAAGCGCTTGATCTCGGCCGCGCTGACCTCGTTGACCTGCATGCTCTTCCTGAGCGCGTCGATCGATTCGCCCTCCTTGCGCTGCACGGCCTGGCGCTCGAACTGCTTGGCCTCGTCGGCGGCCTCGCGGATCACCTTGCGCTCGGCCTCGTTGAGCGCGTCCCAGGTCTTCTTGCCCATCATGAAGGGCATGCCGGTGTAGACATGGCGTGTCAGCGAGAGGTACTTCTGCACCTCGGCGAACTTGGCCGACTCGATCACGCCCAGCGGGTTGTCCTGACCGTCGATGGCGCGCGACTCCAGCGCGCCGTAGACCTCGCCGAAGGTCATGGGCACCGGGTTGGCACCCAGCGCGTTGAACAGGTCCAGGAAGATCGGCGAGCCGATCACGCGGATCTTCAGGCCCGCGATGTCCTCGGCCCGCGCGATCGGCCGCTTGCTGTTGGTCATGTGGCGGAAACCCAGGTCCCAGATGCCCAGACCGACGATGCCGTGCGGGGCCAGGTCGGCCTGCAGCTGCGTGCCAGCCGCGCCGTCGGCGATCGCATAGGCCTCCTGCGGCGTGTTGAACAGAAAGGGCAGGTCGAACAGCATGAAGCGCTTGTCCAGCGAGGCCACGATGCCGGTGGCCATGGAGGTGAAGTCCAGCGTGCCGCCGCGCACTGCCGACAGGTTCTGCATGTCGCTGCCCAGCACCGCGCCCGGAAACAGGTTCACGCGCAGCTTGCCGCCGCTGCGCTGGGCCACGCTGTCGGCGAACCTCTGCGCGCCCAGGCCCAGCGGGTGGTCCTTGGCCAGGCTGAAGGCGAAGCGCAGCTGGCGTTCGCGGATGTCCTGCGCGTGCAGGGCCGGGGCGGCCAGCAGCGCGGCGGTGCCGGCTGCGAAGGCTCGGCGGGACAGGGATGGGTGTGGCATGGGAGTCCTCGTTCGAAAAAGCGGGCGGATCATTGCAGAATGCTGAACGTCTTCCAAATTTTGGAAGGCGTTCAAAATTTGAACATCGCAAGTCCTTGAAAGCACAGCATGAGTGGCGCCCTCGAAAAGTCCTTGGCCATCCTGGAGTACCTGATCGCCCACCCCGACGGGGTGGCGCTGGCGCAGATCGCGACCGAGCTGGGCCAGCTGCGCAGCGGCTGCCACCGCACCTTGCAGGAGTTGATCCGCTACGGCTATGTGCGCCAGTTGCCGCAGCGCGGCGACTACGCGCTGACGACCAAGATGGCCTCCATGGGCCTGAGCTTCCTGTCCAAGTCGGGCGTGGTCGACATCGCCCAGCCCGTGGTCCAGCGGCTGGCGCAGGCGACGGAGGAGCTGGTGCGCCTGGCCATCGTCGACGGCGAGCGGCTCACGCTGGTGGCCAAGGCCCAGGGCGCGCGCTCGGGCCTGCTCTACGACCCCGACATGGGCATCGACCTGCGGCTGTCGTGCAGCGCGGCCGGCCAGGCCTGGCTCATGACGCTGCCCGAGGACGCGGCCATCGCCTACGTCACCCGCCAGGGCATGGGCCAGCCGAAGCATTTCGGGCCCAACGCGCCGACCTCGTTCAAGGCGCTGCTCAAGCTGCTGGACGAGCACCGGAGGCGGCGTTTCAGTGTGATCGAGGAGGCCTATGCGCCCGGCATGAGTTCCATGGCCGCGCCGGTCCAGCGCCAGGGCGAGCCGGCCACGGGCGTGCTCGTGATCGCGGGGCCGTCGGCGCGGCTCACGGCTTCGCGCATGCAGCAGTTCGGGCCGGCCTTGCTGGCCGCTGCCGCCGAACTGGCCACGACCGGGCAGGCCTCGGCGCTGCTCAAGTCGGCCAACGTGGGCACCTGGGGCAATGTGCCCGAGAAGGCGGCCGGGCGCAGGCGCGCCGGTTGAGCCTCAGCGTCGGCTCGGGCTCTTGCCGGCCTTGCGGCCATCGAGGAACTGGCGCACGAGCTTGTAGACCACGATGACGATGAAGACGGCGAACAGCAGCCAGTTGATGGGTTCCATGGGCAGGGCGGGGCGAGCGGGGGCGCAGCTTAACGCGGCGGCCGGACGTTGCTGGAGATGGGCCTACAGCTGGAAGGCCACTGCGAGCAGCAGGCCTTCGGCGATGTCGCGGGCCAGCCCCGGCGTCTTGGCCTGGTAGGGCTGGCCCAGTGCGCGCTGGTCCTCGATCCACCGCGCGAGCCAGCCGATCTCGGCCGCGCCGTAGAACACCACGCCGGCCTCGTGGTTGAGCAGCAGGCTGCGCAGGTCCAGGTTGATCGAGCCCGCGAGGGCCAGTTGTTCGTCCACCACCACGGCCTTGGCATGCGACATGGACGGCAGCAGGTGGAAGGCCACGCCGGCCTCGGCCAGGTCGCGCATGGCGCGGCTGCGCGCGAAGTCCGCGAGGCGGTGGTTGGACTCGCCCGGCAGCACGATGTCCACGGCCACGCCGCGGCGGGCGGCGCGGCGCAAGGCATCGCGCAGCGCGTCGTCGGGGATGAAGTAGGGCGTGGCGGCCAGGATGCGGTGCTCGGCCCGGTAGCAGGCATCGATCAGCAGCGCATGGGCCGTGTCTTCGGCCTGGTCGGGCCCGCTGGGCAGGAACTGCGCGGGCGCGCCCGGCGCCATGGGCGGGGTCGGCGCCACGGTGCGCGGCTTGGTCTGGCGCACGGCGCTCCAGTCGCGCTCGAACTGCCAGGCCGCGGCGCTGGCCACCGGGCCTTCGATGTCGAAGGACAGGTCGGTCCAGGCCACGATGCCGGCATCGCCCTCGAAGTACTCGGCCGCCAGGTTGCGCCCGCCACTCCACAGCCGATGGTCGTCGGCAATCGCCAGCTTGCGGTGGTTGCGCAGGTTGCGCGGGCCGTTGTTGCGCAGGCTCAGCAGCGGGCGGAACACGGCCACCTCGCCGCCGGCGGCGCGCAGCCGGTCGAAGTGCCGGCGCGGCAGCTGCAGTGCGCCGAAGCCGTCCAGCAGCACGCGCACCCGCACGCCGGCGCGCGCCTGCTCCACCAGCCGGTCGACCACGGCATCGCCGAAGGCGTCGCGGCCGATGATGAAGGTGCTGATGTCCAGCCGGTGCCGGGCGCCGGCGATGAGTTCCCACAGCGCCTCACGCGCCTCTGTGCCATCGGCATGGAAGCGCGCGCGGTTGTCGCTGGGCGGGGCCAGGTCGAAACCGTCCAGCAGGTCGGCCGCCCAGTGCATGAAGCGCGTGGGGCGGCTGCCGCGCAGCCGCGGGCGGCCCAACGGGCGCAGCTTGCGCCGGCCGAACAGCAGGAACAGCGGCAGCACGAAGTAGGGCAGCAGCGCCAGGCCCATGACCCAGGCGATGGCCGTGGTCGGCGCACGCGGCTGGCGCCGCGCCCGGTTGGTCAGGATGTAGACGAGGACCGCCAGCGCGCCGAACAGCAGGTGCTGCGAGACGCTGGGCAGCCAGGCCATCAGGGCATGCGCCACCGGTGAGGTTCAGCCCCAGACGTCCTGGGCGGTCTCGACGACCAGGCGCAGCTTGTCGCGCTGGGCCTGCACGGCGATGTTGTTGCCGTGCACCGTGCTCGAGAAGCCGCACTGGGGCGACAGCGCCAGCTGCTCCAGCGGCGCGTAGCGCGCGGCCTCGTCGATGCGGCGTTTCAGCGCGTCCTTGCTCTCCATCTCGCCGAACTTGGTCGTCACGAGCCCCAGCACCACGGTCTTGCCCTTGGGCAGGTAGCGCAGCGGGCGGAAGTCGCCCGAGCGGTCGTCGTCGTACTCGAGGAAGTACGCGTCCAGGTCCATCTCCTTCAGCAGGGCCTCGGCCACGGGCTCGTAGTTGCCGGCGGCCGCGTGCGTGCTTTTGAAGTTGCCCCGGCACAGGTGCATGGCCAGCAGCATGCCGGCGGGTTTCTGCGCGACCACCTTGTTGATGAAGGCCGCGTAGCGGTGCGGCAGCTCGTTGGGGTCGTCGCCGCGCTGGCGGGCGGCCTCGCGCATCTTCTCGTCGCACAGGTAGGCGAGGTTGGTGTCGTCCATCTGCACGTAGGTGCAGCCGGCCGCGGCCAGCGAACGCAGCTCATCGCCGTAGGCACGGGCCACGTCGTCGTAGAAGTCGGGCTCGAGCTCGGGGTAGGCGGTCTTGCTGATGCCGGTACGCCCGCCGCGGAAGTGCAGCATGGTGGGCGAGGGGATGGTGACCTTGGGCGTGAGGCCTGCCGCCACCTGCGTCTTGAGGTATTGGAAGTCGGCCAGCTGGATGTCCTTGGCGTGGCGCACCTTGTCGATCACGCGCATCACGGGCGGGGCCAGTTCCTCGCTGCCGTCGGGCTTCTTGACCGTGACCGGGATGTCGGTCTTCACGCCGCCGAGCTGCTCGAGGAAATCGATGTGGAAGTAGGTGCGGCGGAACTCGCCGTCGGTGATGCTCTTGAGCCCCACATCCTGCTGGAACTGCACGATCTCGGTGATGGCCTGGTCTTCGACCTTGCGCAGCTGCTCGGGCGTGATCTGGCCCTTGGCCTTCTGTTCACGGGCTTCGAGCAGGTAGGCGGGGCGCAGGAAGCTGCCGACATGGTCGTAGCGGGCGGGCAATGGATGCATTGTTTCCTCCGTTGTAGGCGTGCATGGCGCAAGCGCCCCGTGGCGGATGGCGGGCCTGCGGGAGGCGCTTGCGGGGAGGCGCAGTGTAGTGCGCCCCCTGCCATGGCCTTGGGCGCCGTGGGTGCTTGGGGCTCAGGCGTCTTCCAAGCGCCACTGCACGTGCAGGCGCAGCGTCTCGCCCTGCGCGAGCACGCGCAGGCCGGGGCGGCCCGGCAGGTGGAAGGCGTCGATGGGGTGCGTGATCGGCTCGAAGCACAGCGCCGGGCCATGGCCGGGCCGGTACACCAGGCAGCACGGCGCGGAGGCCGCGGGGTCGGGCGTGGTCAGCGTGAGCCGCAGCCCGTGTTCGGGCCAATCGATGCGGGCCTGGCCCTGCCAGCCGCCGTAGCCGTTGTCGATGAAGCTGCCGTGCGCGGGGATGCCGGTGTTGAGGTCCCAGTCGGCCGGCAGGTCCCGGGTGTAGCCGGTCGGGATCGGGTCGTCGCCGCTGAGCCACACGCCGTCGACGCCGGCCTGCACGCGCATGGCCGGCGTGCGCGGGAACCAGGGGTGCAGGCCCAGGCCGTAGGGCAGTGGCGCAGCGCCCAGGTGCTGCACTTCGACGCTCTGGTCGAGCCCGCCTGGCACCAGACGGAAGGTCTGCGTGGCCGCGTAGTCGTAGGGGTTGCCGCCGAAGTGCTGCGAACGCAGCGCCAGGCGCAGTTGGTCGTCCGCTGGCTGCGTGAGCGTCCAGGCCTGCAGCCAGCCATCGCCATGGATGGGGTAGGGTTCGCCCGCGCGGTTGGTCTGCATGGCATGCCAATGCCCGTCCTGCGCGAAGCCGCCCTGGCTGATGCGGTTGGACCAGGGCAGCATCGCGAACGAGGCCAGCTGGTAGAGGTCGGCGGTCTGGCCGTCCCAGGGGCGCCAGAGGTCGAGCAAGCTGCCGTCCGGCCGCGCGCAGCGCCAGGCCGCGACAGCGCCGCCCAGCGAAGGCACGAGGCCGAGTTCCTGGCCGGCGTGGCGTAGCCAGACGATGGAGTCGTTCATGCGCTTCCTGCGTGGCTTCCGAAGCGGTGCGCCGGCAGGCCCGGGCTGTCCATTGTGACGGCGAACAGCGCTCCGGCCAGCGGCTGGGCGGCGCGGGCGCTGGTGTCCAGGCCGGTGGCGGCGCTGGTGATGAACAGCGTGCGCAGGTCGGGCCCGCCGAAGGCGCAGCTCGTGATCTGGCGGGCGGGCAGGGCGATGCGGCAGAGTTCGGCCGCGCTGTCCGGGTCGTGGCAGCTCACGCAGCCACCGCCCCAATGCGCGATCCAGATGCGGCCGGCGGCGTCGGTGCACATGCCATCGGGCACGCCGTCGTCGGCGGCCAGGCGCAGCCAGGGCCGGCGCGCGGCGATGCGGCCGGTGGCAGCGTCGAAGTCGTAGGCCAGCACCTGGCCTTGCACCGTGTCGTTGAAGAACAGGGTGCGGCCGTCGCGCGACCAGGTCGGGCCATTCGTGACGGCGAAGCCCGCGTCGTGCCGCGTGCAGCGGCCGTCGGGGTCGAAGCGGTACAGCGCGCCCGTGGGTGCGGCGCAGTCGAAGTCCATGCTGCCGGCCCAGAAGCGGCCTTGGGCATCGCACTTGCCGTCGTTGAAGCGGTTGTGCGCGGGCTCGTCCGCGACCCGGTGCAAGGGCGTGAGCCGCCCGTCCTCGGGATCGAAGGCGAAGAAGCCGTGGCGCAGGGCCAGCAGCAGGCCGGTGCCGTCCGCGCGTTCGGCCACGGCCGAGATTTCTTCAGCGAAGTCCCAGTGCGCGTGCGTGCCCAGCGGCCATTGCCAGCGGTACAGCCGCCGGCCGAGGATGTCGACCCACCACAGCGCCTGTGTGCGCGGCGACCACAGCGCGCCTTCGCCGAGTTGGGCGCCAGCATCCCAGACGCATTGCGCCTCGGACAGCGCGCGCGGAGCGCCGGGAGCGGGGGAGGTGGCTGGCATGGGGCGGGGGCTTGACGCGGCGCATCGTATCAAGGCACATTCATATTGGAAAGAAATGATTTTGTTGTTAATAGATAGCAAATTGAATATGTCAAATACAAGCCCCGGAGACAGCCGTACCTCCTACCCCAGCCTGCGCGGCCGCAACTGCTTCGTGACGGGGGGCGGCAGCGGCATCGGCGCGGCCATCGTCGCGGCGCTGGCGGCCCAGGGCGCGCACGTGGCCTTCGTCGACGTGGCCGAGGCGCCCAGCCGTGCGCTGGCCGACGGCATCGCGCAGGCCGGCCAGGGCACGGTCTGGTGGCGGCGCTGCGACGTGCGCGACATCGCCGCCCTGCAGGCGGCCATCGCCGACGCGCAGGCCGTGCTGGGCGACTTTTCCGTGCTCGTCAACAACGTGGCCAGCGACGACCGCCACACGCTGGAGTCGGTCACGCCGGCCTACTACGACGAGCGCATCGCGATCAACGAGCGGCCGGCCTTCTTCGCGATCCAGTCCGTGGTGCCGGGCATGCGCCGGCTCGGCGCGGGCTCCATCGTCAACCTGGGCTCCACGGGCTGGCAGGGCAAGGGCACGGGCTATCCCGTCTATGCGATCGCCAAGTCCTCGGTCAACGGGCTCACGCGCGGCCTGGCGCGCACGCTGGGCGCCGACCGCATCCGCATCAACACGGTGTCGCCGGGCTGGGTCATGACCGAGCGGCAGATCCGGCTCTGGCTCGACGCCGAGGGCGAAAAGGAACTGGCCCGCAACCAGTGCCTGCCCGACAAACTGGCACCGCAGGACATCGCCGCCATGGTGCTGTTCCTGGCCTCCGACGACGCGAAGATGTGCACGGCGCAGGAGTTCACCGTGGACGCAGGCTGGGTCTGATCAGGCTTCCATGCGCTTGCCATAGGCCGAGAACGCGGCCGTGCGCAGCGCCTGCAGCAGCAGCGTGGCCCCGGGCGAGAGCAGCCTGTCGCTGCGCGTGATGAGGCCGAAGTCGTCCATGTGGCAGGGCATGTCCAGCGGCAGCACGCTGACGATGCCGTGCGCCGCGTAGTAGCGCGCCACCTCGGTCGCCACCACGCAGAGCATGTCGCTCTGCTGCAGCATGCGCGTGATGAACAAAATGGCCGCGCTCTCGATCACGTTGAACGGCGGCTCCAGCCCGGCCTCCTGGAACATCAGGTCGAAGCGATGCCGCAGCACGCTGCCGGCCGGCGGCACGATCCAGCCGGCCTGCACCACGTCCGCGAGCGTGAGCCCGCTCGCGCCGGCCAGCGGATGGCCCGGCCGCGCCACGGCGCAGACCGGCTCGCCCGTCACGGGCTCGTAGCGCAGGTTGGTCTTGTCCTCGCCCGCGAAGAAGCGCGCCACTGCGATGTCCAGCTTGCCCTGGCGCAGCCGCTCGAGCAGCGGCGGGCTGTTCTCGATCTCCAGCACCACGCGCAGGCTGGGCTGTTCGCGCTTGACCATGGCGATGGCGGGCGGCAGCAGCGCCAGTGCGGGCGAGGTGATGGCGCCCACGGCGACCTGGCCAAAGCGCCCGGCCTTCAGCGCGCTGAGCTCCTCGTGCGCCTGGTTCAGGCTGGCCAGTGCCTGGCGCGCATGGCGGATCATGGTCTCGCCGTACCAGGTCGGGCGCATGCCACGCGGCAGCCGCTCGAACAGCGGCACCTCCAGCACATCCTCCAGGTCCTTGAGCAGCTTGGAGGCGGCCGGCTGCGTCATGTTGAGCTGGCGCGCGGCGCCGTGGATGTTGCCTTCCTCGGCCAGCGCGGAGAGCAGCAACAGCTGGCGCGTCTTCAGCCGGGCCTGCAGAAACCAGTGCGACATCGGGTTTTCCTGATGATTGAATTGATATCGGTTTTGTCAAAAAAACGATTGGATTGATACATTTTTCATTCTTACACTGGCGCCCGGCCTCGGCAAGCCGCGTTGGGAATAGCAAGACGCGGATACCGCCTCACCCAAACCCGCAGGAGACAACGCCATGCAACAGAACCGCAGAGACCTCATTGCCGCCGCCGCGGCACTCGCCCTTGCCAGCGCCCTGCCGGGCCAGGCCTTCGCGCAGAAGAAGATCGTGCTGGGCTTCAGCCAGGTGGGGGCCGAAAGCGAATGGCGCACCGCCAACACCGAGTCCATCAAGAGCGCGGCCAAGGATGCCGGCATCGAACTGAAGTTCTCCGATGCCCAGCAGAAGCAGGAGAACCAGATCAAGGCCATCCGTGCCTTCATCGCGCAGAAGGTCGACGTGATCGCGTTCTCGCCCGTCGTCGAATCGGGCTGGGACAACGTGCTGCGCGAGGCCAAGGCCGCCAAGATCCCGGTGGTACTCACGGACCGCGCCGTGAACGCCAAGGACACCTCGCTTTACGTCACCTTCATGGGATCGGACTTCGTCGAGGAAGGCCGCAAGGCCGGCCGCTGGCTGGTCGAGAAGATGAAGGGCCAGAGCGGCGAGGTGCGCATCGTCGAACTGCAGGGCACGGTGGGCTCGGCGCCGGCCATCGACCGCAAGAAGGGCTTCGAGGAAATCATCAAGGCCGACCCCAAGTTCAAGATCGTGCGCAGCCAGACCGGCGACTTCACGCGGGCCAAGGGCAAGGAGGTCATGGAAGCCTTCCTCAAGGCCGAGGGCAAGACCATCAACGTGCTCTACGCGCACAACGACGACATGGCCATCGGCGCGATCCAGGCCATCGAGGAGGCCGGCCTCAAGCCCGCCAAGGACATCGTGATCATCTCCATCGATGCCGTGAAGGGCGCCTTCGAGGCCATGATCGCCGGCAAGCTCAACGTCTCGGTCGAGTGCAGCCCGCTGCTGGGCCCGCAGCTCATGACGGCGGTCAAGGACATCGTGGCCGGCAAGACCATCCCCAAGCGCATCGAGACCGTGGAGAGCATCTTCCCGATGGAGACGGCCGCGGCCGAGTTCCCCAAGCGCAAGTACTGAAGTCGGCCCACAGAACAACGTACAACAAGGAGACCCCTCATGAAGCGCGCATTCCTCAAGAGCATCATTGCCACCGCCGCCGTGCTGGCCATCGCACCCTGGGCTAACGCCCAGGACAAGGGCCTGGTCGGCATCTCCATGCCCACCAAGTCCTCGGCCCGCTGGATCGACGACGGCAACAACATGGTCAAGGTGCTCAAGGAGCGCGGCTACAAGGCCGACCTGCAGTACGCCGACGACGACATCCCGAACCAGCTGGCCCAGATCGAGAACATGGTGACCAAGGGTGCCAAGGTGCTCGTGATCGCGTCCATCGACGGCACCACGCTGTCCAAGGCCTTGCAGAACGCGGCTGACAAGGGCGTCAAGGTGATCGCCTACGACCGGCTCATCAAGGGCTCGAAGAACGTCGACTACTACGCCACCTTCGACAACTTCCAGGTCGGCGTGCTGCAGGCCTCCTCCATCGTCGACGCGCTGGGCTTGAAGCAGGGCAAGGGCCCCTTCAACATCGAGCTGTTCGGCGGCTCGCCCGACGACAACAACGCCTTCTTCTTCTACGACGGCGCGATGTCGGTCCTGAAGCCCTACATCGACAGCGGCAAGCTCGTGGTGCGCAGCAAGCAGCTGGGCATGGACAAGGTCGGCACGCTGCGCTGGGACGGCGCGGTGGCCCAGGCGCGCATGGACAACCTGCTGTCGGCCTTCTACGGCAACGCCAAGGTCGATGCCGTGCTCTCGCCCTACGACGGCCTGTCCATCGGCATCCTGTCTTCGCTCAAGGGCGTGGGCTACTGCACCAAGCAGACCCCGTGCCCCGTGGTGAGCGGGCAGGACGCCGAGGTGCAGTCCGTCAAGTCCATCCTGCGCGGCGAGCAGACCTCCACCATCTTCAAGGACACGCGTGAGCTGGCCAAGGTCGCGGCCAACATGGTGGACGCCGTGGTCTCGGGCAAGACGCCCGAGGTCAACGACACGAAGACCTACAACAACGGCGTGAAGGTCGTGCCGTCCTACCTGCTCAAGCCCGTCACCGTGGACAAGAGCAACTGGGAGGCCGTGCTGATCGGCAGCGGCTACTACAAGGCCTCGCAGATCAAGTAAGCGGACCGTGGCAGGGGCAGGCATGGGCACGCTGCTGGAGATGCGGGCGATCCGCAAGACCTTCCCGGGCGTGGTCGCGCTGGACCGGGTCGACCTCGCCATCCGCGAAGGCGAGATCCACGCCATCGTGGGCGAGAACGGCGCGGGCAAGTCCACGCTCATGAAGGTGCTGTCGGGCGTCTACCCGCACGGCGAATACGAGGGCGACATCGTCTACGACGGCGCCGTGCAGCGCTTCGGCGGCATCCACGACAGCGAGGCCGCGGGCGTCATCATCATCCACCAGGAGCTGGCGCTGGTGCCCATGCTCTCGATCACCGAGAACATCTTTTTGGGCAACGAGGTCGCCACGCGCGGTGTGATCGACTGGGTGCAGGCCCATGGCCGCACCCAGGCGCTGCTGGACAAGGTGGGCCTGCGCGAATCGCCGCAGGTGCATGTGGGCGAGCTGGGCATGGGCAAGCAGCAGCTGGTGGAGATCGCCAAGGCGCTGTCCAAGAAGGTGCGCCTGTTGATCCTGGACGAACCCACCGCCAGCCTGAACGAGAACGACAGCGCGGCGCTGCTGGACCTCCTGATCGGCCTGCGCGCGCAGGGCATCACCTGCATCCTGATCTCGCACAAACTCAACGAGATCGCGCGCGTGGCCGATGCGGTCACCATCCTGCGCGACGGCAGCAGCGTGGAGACCATCGATTGCCAGGGCCAGCCCGTCAGCGAGGACCGCGTGATCCGCGGCATGGTGGGCCGCGCGATGGCCGACCGCTACCCGCCGCGCGTCCCGAAGATTGGCGCCATCGGGTTCGAGGTGCGTGGCTGGTCGGCACGCCATCCAGAGCATGCCGACCGCGACTTCCTGAAGGGCCTCCACCTGAACGTGCGCCACGGCGAGGTGGTCGGCATTGCCGGCCTCATGGGTTCGGGCCGCACCGAGTTCGCGATGAGCGTGTTCGGCCGCAGCTGGGGCCGGCAGATCCGCGGCGAGGTGCTGGTGGACGGTACGCCCGTCGACGTGGGCACGGTCGGCAAGGCCATCGCGCATGGCCTGGCCTATGTGACGGAAGACCGCAAGGGCGCGGGCCTGGTGCTGGACGAGAGCATCCAGTTCAACACCTCGCTGGCGAACCTGCCCGGTGTGTCGCGCGGCGGCGTGATCTCGCAGGAGCAGGAACATGCGGTGGCCGAGCGCTACCGAAAGTCCATGCGCATCCGCACCCCCAACGTGCTGCAGAAGACGCTCAACCTCTCGGGCGGCAACCAGCAGAAGGTGGTGCTGGGCAAGTGGCTGTTCACCGAGCCCAAGGTGCTGATCCTGGACGAGCCCACGCGCGGCATCGACGTGGGCGCCAAGTACGAAATCTACGCGCTGATCGCAGAACTGGCGGCGCAGGGCCGCTGCGTGGTCGTGATCTCGTCCGAGATGCCCGAGCTGCTGGGCATCTCCGACCGCATCTACGTGATGAACGAAGGCCGCTTCGTGGCCGAGATGCCCACCGCGCAAGCCTCGCAGGAACGCATCATGGCCGCGATCCTGAAAGCCCACGCGCCCCAACAAGAAGCCTTGACATGACAGAAGAGACATTGCCCGCGCGCGCCGCCCTGGCCGTGCCCCCGCCTTCCATGGGCAGCTTCCTGCGCCACAACTTCCGCGAATACGGCATGTTGCTGAGCCTGGTGGCGATCATGGTGTTCTTCCAGGTCATGACCGACGGCACGCTGATGCAGCCGTTGAACCTGACCAACCTGGTGCTGCAGAACAGCTACATCGTGATCATGGCGCTGGGCATGCTGCTGGTCATCGTGGCCGGCCACATCGACCTGTCGGTCGGCTCGGTCTGCGGCTTCGTCGGCGCCGTGGCGGCCGTGCTGATGGTGCAGTACGACTGGCCGGTGCTGCCGGCCGCGCTGGCCTGTCTGGTCTGCGGCGGACTGATCGGTGCGGCGCAGGGCTGGTTCGTGGCCTATGCGCGCATCCCGTCCTTCATCGTCACGCTGGCCGGCATGCTGGTGTTCAAGGGCCTGGCGCTGGCGGTGCTGGCAGGGCAGTCGGTCGGGCCGTTCCCGGAGGTGTTCCAGGGCCTGAGCAGCGGCTTCATTCCCGACCCGTTCGCCGCACCGCCCACGCCGGGCCAGCAGAGCCTGCGCCTGTTCACGCTGCTGCTGGGCATCGGCGCCGCACTGCTGTTCGCGTGGACCGGCTGGCGCGCACGCCAACGCCAGCGCGCACACGGCATCACGAGCGAGCCGGGTGGTTTCTTCGTGGCCAAGACCCTGGTGTTCGCCGCCATCCTGATCGGCTTCGCGTGGCTGCTGGCCTCGTACCGCGGCCTGCCCAACGTGCTGGTGGTGATGGCGCTGTTGATCCTGCTGTTCGACTTCGTCACGCGGCGCAGCACCATCGGCCGGCGCATCTATGCGCTGGGCGGCAACGAAAAGGCGGCGCGGCTGTCGGGCATCGACACCAGGCGCCTGTCGTTCCTGACCTTCGTGAACATGGGCGTGCTGGCGGCCCTGGCCGGCCTGGTGTTCGCGGCGCGGCTCAACACCGCCACGCCCAAGGCCGGCCTGGGCTTCGAGCTCGACGTGATCGCGGCCTGCTTCATCGGCGGTGCCTCGGCCTCGGGCGGCGTGGGCAAGGTCATGGGCGCCGTGATCGGCGCCTTCATCATGGGCGTGATGAACAACGGCATGTCCATCCTGGGCATCGGCATCGACTACCAGCAGGTCATCAAGGGGCTGGTGCTGCTGGCAGCGGTGTTCATCGACGTCTATCACAAGAACAAGGCATGACAACAAAGCCTGTTCTTGAGCTGTCGGGCATCGGCAAACGCTTCGGCGACGTTGCGGTGCTGGACGACGTGCAGCTGCGCCTGTACCCCGGCGAGATCCATGCGCTGATGGGGCAGAACGGCGCGGGCAAGTCCACGCTGATCAAGGTGCTCACCGGCGTCTTCCCGGCCAGCGCGGGCGAGATCCGGCTGGGCGGCGAACGGGTGCGGCCCGATTCGCCGATTGCCGCGCAGCGCCTGGGCATCAGCACGGTCTACCAGGACGTGAACCTGTGTCCCAACCTGTCGGTGGCCGAAAACATGTTCGCGGGGCGCTACCCGAAACGCGGCCTGCGCATCGATTGGGCAGCCGTGCACGCCCAGGCGCGTGAGCTGCTCGCGCGCATCGGTTTGTCCATCGACGTCACGCGCCTGCTGTCCAGCTACCCGGTGGCAGTGCAGCAGATGGTGGCGATCGCGCGTGCGCTGGGTGTGCAGGCGCGCGTGCTGATCCTCGACGAGCCCACCTCCAGCTTGGACGACGACGAGGTGCGCAAGCTGTTCACGGTGCTGCGCCAGCTGCGCGACGAAGGCCTGGCCATCGTCTTCGTCACACACTTCATGAACCAGGTCTACGCCGTGTCCGACCGCATCACGGTGCTGCGCAACGGGGGCTGGGTCGGTGAGTGGCCGGTGGCTGAGTTGCCGGCCCCGGCGCTGATCGCGGCCATGCTGGGGCGTGAACTGGCCGCCGCGCAAGCGCGCACCGAGCCGGCGCAGGCGAATGAAGTCGGAACTGCGCCGCTGCTGCGTGCCGATGGCCTGGGCCAGACGACCCAGCTGCACCCCATCGACCTGCAAGTGCGGGCAGGCGAAGTCGTCGGCTTGGCCGGCCTGCTGGGCGCGGGCCGAACCGAACTTGCGCGGCTGCTGTTCGGTCTGGAGACACCGGACCGCGGCACGCTGCAGATCGACGGCCAGGTCGTGCGTTTCGCCAGCCCGTCCGACGCGATCGCCGCGGGCCTGGCGTTGTGTCCCGAGGAGCGCAAGACCGACGGCATCGTCGCCGAACTGTCGGTGCGCGAGAACATCGCGCTGGCGCTGCAGGCGCGCATGGGCGTGGGCAAGTTCCTGTCGCGCGCCGAGCAGACGCGGCTGGCCGAGCGCTTCGTCACGATGCTGGGCATCAAGACCGCCAGCATCGAGACGCCCATCGGCCTGCTCTCGGGCGGCAACCAGCAGAAGGCCGTGATCGCGCGCTGGCTCGCCACTGCGCCGCGCCTGTTGATCCTGGACGAGCCCACGCGCGGCATCGACGTGGCGGCCAAGCAGGAAATCATGGAGCAGATCCTGCAGTTGGCCGAGGCCGGCATGGCCGTGGTCTTCATCTCGTCGGAGATCAGCGAGGTGGTGCGCGTGGCGCACCGCATCGTGGTGCTGCGCGACCGGCGCAAGGTGGGCGAGCTGCCGGCGGGCAGCACGGAGGACGACGTGTACGAGATGATTGCGGCGGCTGCATGACTGACCACCGGTTTTTGCGTTTGGCGGTGGACCACGCCGACGGTGTACTCCACTCCGCGAATGTCACCCGCCCCGGGCCGCAGGCGGCCCGCGGCTCCTTCTTTATTTCGCTGCGTGGAGCACACCATCGTCGTGGTCTGGACGCCTCGTGCTTGATCGGCCGGCACGACGCGACGTCTCCAGGGACGAGGGCATCGGGTGGCCCCTGCAGCGAAATCAAGGAGGAGCCTGGGCCGCCTGCGGCCCTGGCGGGGGACATTCGCGGAAGGGGCCACCCGGTGGCCTCGGCCCGCGCGCAACCCAGTCACAGCGCGCAAGCGAGCGCCAAGCGTTGCGGGTGCATGACATGACCCGCTGGATGCACCACCGCCTTGCCTGGCCCCTGGTCACGCTGGCCATCCTGCTGATCGTCAACGCCGCTTTCAACCCGGGCTTCCTGCGCATCGAATGGCGCGAGGGCCACCTCTACGGCAGCCTCATCGACATCCTGAACCGCGCCGCCCCGCTGATCCTGGTCTCGCTGGGCATGACGCTGGTGATCGCCACGCGCGGCATCGACATCTCGGTCGGCGCGGTGGTGGCCATCAGCGCGGCCGTGGCGGCCTGGGCCATCGGCGGCAACGTGGACGGCACGGCGCGCTTCGGCCTGCCGCTGGCCATCGTGGCGGCCCTGGGTGTGGCGCTCGCCTGCGGGCTGTGGAACGGCGTGCTCGTGGCCGGCGTGGGCATGCAGCCCATCATTGCCACGCTGGTCCTGATGGTGGCCGGGCGCGGCATCGCGCAGCTCATCACCGACGGGCAGATCCTCACGGTCTACCACAAGCCCTTCTTCTTGCTGGGCGGCGGCTACCTGCTGGGCCTGCCGTTCTCGGTGTTCGTGGTGGCTGCCGTGTTCGGCCTGTTGTACCTGGCCGCCACGCGCACCGCGCTGGGCCTGTTCATCCAGTCGGTGGGCATCAACCCCACGGCTGCCCGCGTGGCGGGCGTGCGGGCGAAGCGGCTCGTCCTGGGTGCCTACGCGGTCTGCGGTCTGTGCGCGGGCATGGCGGGGCTGTTGATCAGCTCCAACATCAAGAGCGCGGACGCCAACAATGCGGGCCAGCTGCTGGAACTCGATGCCATCCTCGCCGTGACCCTGGGCGGAACCCTGCTCACCGGCGGGCGCTTCAGCCTGGTCGGCAGCGCGATCGGCGCGCTGATCATCCAGACGCTGACCTACGCCATCTACTCGCTGGGCGTGCCACCCGAGATCAACCTCGTGGTCAAGGCCGTGGTGGTGTTCGCCGTGATGCTGCTGCAATCGTCCGAGTTCCGCGCCACGCTGCGCGTGCTGGCCGTGCGGCCGGCCGGAGGCATGCGATGAGCAGCGTGCCCGCACCGCACATGCCGCCCGCGGCCAGCCCCCCGCGGCTGGACCCCAAGTACCTGCCGCTGGCCGCCACCATCTCGCTGTTCTTCGCCGTGGCCACGCTGGGCAGCCTGCGCTACGACGGCTTCTTCTCGGCCCAGGTGTTCCTGAACCTGCTGATCGACAACGCCTTCGTGCTGGTGGTGGCCGTCGGCATGAGCTTCGTGATCCTCACCGGCGGCATCGACCTGTCGGTGGGCTCCGTCATCGCGCTGACCACCATGGTCTCGGCCGCGCTGGTCGAGCGGCATGGCTGGAGCCCCGCAGCCACCATCCCGCTGGTGCTCGTGATGGGCACGCTGTTCGGTGGTTTCATGGGGCTCTTGATCGAGCGCTTCCGGCTGCAACCCTTCATCGTCACGCTGGCCGGCATGTTTCTCGCGCGCGGGCTGTGCTACCTCATCAGCATCGACTCCATCAGCATCACGAGCGAGGCGTACTCGGACCTCGCGCAGATCCGTGTTCCGCTGCCGGGCGAAACCTCCTTGTCGCTCTCGGCCGTGATCGCGCTGGTGGTGCTGGCACTGGCCATCTACGTGGCGCACTGGACGCCTTTCGGCCGCACGGTCTACGCCATCGGCGGCAACGAGCAGTCGGCGCGGCTCATGGGCCTGCCGGTGCGGCGCACGCTGGTGGGGGTCTACGCCCTGTCTGGGCTGTGCTCTGCGCTGGCCGGCGTGCTGTTCACCTTCTACATGCTGTCGGGCTATGGTCTGCACGCGCTCGGGCTGGAACTGGACGCGATCGCCGCCGTCGTCATCGGCGGCACGCTGCTCTCGGGCGGCGTGGGCTACCTGGCCGGCACGCTGTTCGGTGTGCTGATGCTCGGGATCATCCAGACGCTGATTTCCTTCGACGGCACGCTGAGCTCGTGGTGGACGCGCATCGTCGTGGGCGCGCTGCTGTTCGTGTTCTGTCTGCTGCAGCGCTTCATCACGGCGCGCGGCCCCCACCGGTGAGATCTCCATGACCCAGAAGAAACTGCGCTCCAGCGAATGGTTCGGCACGGCCGACAAGAACGGCTTCATGTACCGCAGCTGGATGAAGAACCAAGGCATTCCCGACCACGAGTTCGACGGCCGGCCCATCGTCGGCATTTGCAACACCTGGTCGGAGCTGACGCCGTGCAACGCGCACTTCCGCAAGATCGCCGAGCACGTCAAGCGCGGCATCTCCGAGGCGGGCGGTTTCCCGGTGGAGTTCCCGGTGTTCTCCAACGGCGAGTCCAATCTGCGGCCGACTGCCATGCTCACGCGCAACCTGGCCAGCATGGACGTGGAGGAGGCCATCCGCGGCAACCCCATCGATGCGGTGGTGCTGCTGACCGGCTGCGACAAGACGACGCCCGCGCTGCTGATGGGCGCGGCCAGCTGCGACATCCCGGCCATCGTGGTCACGGGCGGGCCCATGCTCAACGGCAAGCTCGAGGGCCGCAACATCGGCTCGGGCACGGCCGTGTGGCAGCTGCACGAGTCGTTCAAGGCCGGCGAGATCAACCTGCACCAGTTCCTGGCGGCCGAAGGCGGCATGTCGCGCTCGGCCGGCACCTGCAACACCATGGGCACGGCCTCCACCATGGCCTGCATGGCCGAGGCGCTGGGCACCTCGCTGCCGCACAACGCGGCGATTCCCGCCGTGGATGCGCGGCGCTACGTGCTGGCGCAGATGTCGGGCGCGCGCGCCGTGGCGATGGCGCGCGAGGGGCTGAGCCTGTCGAAGATCCTCACGCGCCAGGCCTTCGAGAACGCGATCCGCGTGAACGCGGCCATCGGCGGCTCCACCAACGCCGTGATCCACCTGAAGGCCATCGCCGGCCGCATCGGCGTGCCACTGGAGCTGGAGGACTGGACACGCATCGGCGCCGGCACGCCCACGCTGGTCGACCTGATGCCCTCGGGCCGCTTCCTGATGGAGGAGTTCTACTACGCGGGCGGCCTGCCGGCCGTGCTGCGGCGCCTGGGCGAGCACGGCCTGCTGCCGCATCCCGAGGCGCTGACCGTGAACGGCCACACGCTGTGGGACAACGTGAAGGACGCGCCCAGCTACGACGACGAGGTGATCCGCCCGCTGGACAAGCCGCTGCTGCCCGACGGCGGCATGCGCATCCTGCGCGGCAACCTGGCGCCGCGCGGCGCCGTGCTCAAGCCCTCGGCCGCCACGCCCGCGCTGCTGCAGCACCGCGGCCGCGCCGTGGTCTTCGAGAACCTGGAGCACTACAAGGAGCGCATCGTCGACGAATCGCTGGAGGTGGACGCCGACTCGGTGCTGGTGCTCAAGAACTGCGGCCCGCGCGGCTACCCCGGCATGGCCGAGGTCGGCAACATGGGCCTGCCGCCCAAGCTGCTGCGGCGCGGCATCAAGGACATGGTGCGCATCTCGGACGCGCGCATGAGCGGCACGGCCTACGGCACCGTGGTGCTGCACGTGGCGCCCGAGGCCGGCGCGGGCGGCCCGCTGTTGGCCGTGCAGGACGGCGACTGGATCGAGCTGGACTGCGCGGGCGGCCGGCTGCACCTGGACATCTCCGACGAAGAACTGGCACGCCGCCTGGCCGATCGCGCCGCGCAGGCCGCGCGTGGGGCCCCGGCTGTGCGCGGCGGCTACGCCGGGCTCTACGTGCAACACGTGCTGCAGGCCGACGAGGGCTGCGACTTCGACTTCCTGGTCGGCTGCCGCGGCGCCGACGTGCCACGCCACTCCCACTGAGCAAACCCACTCCATGACCAAACCCCGCTACCAAGGCGTCTTCCCCGTCGTCCCGACCACCTTCCACGAGGACGGCAGCCTGGACCTCGCCAGCCAGAAGCGCTGCGTCGACTTCATGATCGACGCGGGCTCGCACGGCCTGGCCATCCTGGCCAACTTCTCCGAGCAGTTCCTGATCGCCGACGACGAGCGCGAACTGCTCACCCGCACCGTGCTCGAGCACGTGGCCGGCCGCGTGCCCGTGATCGTGACGACCACGCACTTCTCCACCAGGGTCTGTGCCGAGCGCAGCCGCCGCGCGCAGGACATGGGCGCGGCCATGGTCATGGTGATGCCGCCCTACCACGGCGCCACCTTCCGCGTGGGCGAACCGCAGATCCACGGCTTCTATGCCGCGCTGTCGGACGCCATCGACATTCCCATCATGGTGCAGGACGCGCCGGCCGCCGGCACGCCGATGTCGGCGGCCTTCCTCGCGCGCATGGCGCAAGAGATCGAGCACCTGAGCTACTTCAAGATCGAGACGGCGGGCGCCGCGGGCAAGCTGCGCGAGCTGATCCGGCTGGGCGGAGACGCCATCGAAGGCCCCTGGGACGGCGAGGAGGCGATCACGCTGATCCCCGACCTGGACGCTGGCGCGACCGGCGCGATGACGGGCGGCGGCTACCCCGACGGCATCCGCCAGATCATGGACCCGTTTGTCGCCGGCAACCGGGAGGAATCCATCGCGCAATACACGCGCTGGCTGCCGCTGATCAACTACGAAAACCGCCAGGCCGGCTTCCTGGCGGCCAAGGCGCTGATGCTGGAGGGCGGCGTGATCGCCTGCGACGCACCGCGCGCGCCCTGGCCGGCCATGCACCCCGAGGTGCGCAAGGGGCTGCTTGAGACGGCTCGCCGGCTCGACCCGCTGGTGTTGCGCTGGGGACGTTAGACCCCCAGGTAGTGCGCCCACACGCCGCGGTCGCCGTCCAGCGCGGCCGAATCGCCCTGCCAGACCACGCGGCCGCGCTCCAGCACCACATGGTGGTCGGCCAGCGGCAGCAGACGCTCGATGTACTTGTCGACCACCAGCGTGGTCTGGCCATCGGCCTTGAGCCGCGCCAGGCAGCGCCAGATCTCCTCGCGGATGACGGGCGCCAGGCCCTCGGTGGCTTCGTCCAGGATCAGCAGCCGCGGATTGGTCGACAGCGCGCGCGCGATGGCCAGCATCTGCTGCTCGCCGCCCGAGAGCTGGTTGCCCATGTTGTTCTCCCGCTCCTTCAGGCGCGGGAACAGCGCGTAGAGCCGGGCCAGGTCCCAGCCGCCACGCTGGCCGTTGCGCTGGTCGGCGAAGGCCAGCAGGTGCTCGCGCACGGTGAGGTTGGGAAAGCATTGGCGGCCTTCGGGCACGATGGCGATGCCCAGCCGCGCGATGGCGTCGGCGCGCAGGCCCGCGAGCGGCTGGCCGCCGAAACGCACACTGCCGCCGCGCAGCGCCAGCGCGCCGATCAGCGTCTTGATCGTGGTGCTCTTGCCCATGCCGTTGCGGCCCAGCAGGGTCACCACCTGGCCCGCGGGAATGTCCAGATCCACGCCGAACAGCACCTGGCTCGCGCCGTAGCCGGCCTGCAGTTGGCGCGCCTGGAGGATGGGTTCCGGGGCGGCCATCAGGCGGGTGCTCCGGCCGGTTCTTCGGTGCCCAGGTAGACGGCCTGCACCTGCGGATTGCCGCGGATCGCGTCCACATCGCCCGACACCAGTACCTTGCCGTAGACCAGCACCGAGATGCGGTCTGCCAGCGCGAACACGGCCTTCATGTCGTGCTCGATCAGGAGGATGGCCATGTCGCGCTGGAGCTGGCGGATCAGTTCGGTCATGCGTTCGGAGTCTTCGGGGCCCATGCCGGCCATGGGCTCGTCGAGCAGCAGCAGCTTGGGCTTGGCGGCCAGGGCCAGCGCCACGTCGAGCTTGCGCTGGGCGCCGTGGGGCAGGGTGCCGGCCACGCGGTGCTGGTCGGAGGCCAGGCCCACGCGCTCGGCCAGGGCCTGCGCGGTGTCGGCCAGCGGGCGCTCGTGGCGCCGGTCGCGCAGCAGGCCGAAGCTGGAGCCCGCATGGGCCTGGGCCGCCAGCAGCAGGTTGTCGCGCACGGTGGCCTCGCGGAAGATGCTCGTGATCTGGAAGCAGCGCGACAGGCCGGCGCGCACGCGCGCGTGCATGGGCAGGCGCGTGAGGTCCTGGCCGTCGAGCAGCACGCGGCCCGCATCGGGCGGCATCAGGCCCGAGATCAGGTTCACGAGCGTGGACTTGCCGGCGCCGTTGGGGCCGATCAGTGCATGGATCTCGCCGGGTTGCACCGTGAAGGAGACATGGTCCGTGGCCAGCAGTGCGCCGAAGCGTTTGACGAGGCCTTCGACCTGGAAGAAGCTCATGGCAAGACCTCCTGCAGCGGCGTGCTCCGGGCAGGACGCCGTTCCAGCACGCTGGCCAGCCCCTTCGGCGCCAGGAACACGATGGCGATCAGCAGCACGCCCAGCGGCAGGTGCCAGTACTCGGTGTGCAGCTTGACCAGCTCTTCGAGCCCGATCCAGACCGCAGCGCCCACCGGCCCGCCCCAGCGCCGGCCCACGCCGCCGATGACCACCATCACGACCAGCGTGGCCGACTGCGTCCAGTGCATGAGCTGCGGGCTCACGAAGCTGTTGTGCGAGACCAGCAGCGCACCGGACAGGCCGGCCAGCGCGCCGGCCATGGCGAAGGCCGCCAGCCGCAGCCGGAACACCGGGAAGCCCATGGCCTGCATGCGCGTCTCGTTGTCGCGGATGCCCATCAAGGCATGGCCGAAGCGCGAGACGGTGGCGCGGTTGAGCATGGCCATCGCGGCCGCGAACAGCACCAGCACGACCCAGTAGAAGGTGGGCTCGTGCATGCTGTCCAGGCCCAGGCCGAACTGCGGGCGTTCCATGAGGTTGTAGCCGTCGTCGCCGCCGTAGGCGCGCAGCGCGACCGCGACGAAGTACAGCATCTGGGCGAAGGCCAGCGTGATCATGATGAAGTACACGCCGCGCGTGCGCAGCGCCACCAGCCCGATCAGCGCGGCCATGCCGCCCGCCACCGCCATCGCGGCCGGCCACAGCAGCCAGGCCGAGGTCTGCCCGGCATCGGCCAGCGCCACCAGCGTGTAGGCGCCCACGCCCACGAAGCCCATGTGGCCCAGCGCCACGAGGCCGCCGTAGCCCAGGATGAAGTTCAGGCTGGCCGCGGCCAGCGCGAAGACGAGCGCGCGGCGCACGAAGTTGATGTAGTAGTCCAGTCCCAGCAACGGGGCCAGCAGCGGAAAGGCCGCGAGCAGGGCGAACACGGCCCAGGGCAGCCAGCGGGACAGCGAGGAATGCATGGGATGGTCAGCCGCGGGCGGGGAACAGGCCGGTGGGTTTGAAGGCCAGCACGCCGGCCATCAGCGCATAGGTGGCCAGGCCTGCGACCAGCGGCGCGAGGTCGGACACCAGCGTAGGCGGCAGCACGCTGCGCAGCGCCATGGGCACGAAGGCGCGGCCGATGGTGTCGACCAGGCCGACCAGCATGGCCGCCACGAAGGCGCCGCGCACCGAGCCGATGCCGCCGATGACCAGCACCACGAGCGAAGGGATCAGGATCTCCTCGCCCATGCCCACCTGCACGGCCGTGAGCGGGCCCATCAGCGCGCCGGCCAGCGCCGCGAGCGCCGCGCCGAGCAGGAAGACGAGCGAGAACACGCGGTCCACGCGCACGCCCATCCACTCGGCCATGGCACGGTTCGATGCGCCGGCGCGCACCAGCATGCCCACGCGTGTGTGGTTCACGAGCCCGTACAGGCCCAGCGCCACGAGCACGCCGGCCGCCAGGATCACGAAGCGGTACGCCGGATAGGGCAGGCCGGGGATCAGCTCCACCGGGCCGGCCAGCGCGGCCGGCGCAGAGGCCATGATGGGCGAGGGACCCCAGGCCATCTTCACGAGATCGTCGGCGATCAGGATGATGCCGAAGGTGGCCAGCACCTGCGACAGATGGTCGCGGCCGTAGAGCCGGCGCACCAGCAGGGCCTCCAGCGCCAGCGCCACCAGCACCACCACGGCCAGCGCCGCGAGCAGCGCGCCGATGAAGGAGCCGGTCTGCGTGTGCACGCTGGCCGCCACATAGGCCCCGCCCATGAACAGCGAGCCGTGCGCCAGGTTCATGACGTCCATGATGCCGAACACCAGCGTGAGCCCGGCGGCCAGCAGGAACAGCATCAGGCCGTAGCCGATGCCGTTGAGCATCTGTTCGATGAAGAGGGTGGCCGTCACGTCAGTGGGTCACTTCATTTTGCAGAGCTGGTGGTAGGCGTCCTGGTAGCCCTTCAATGGGGTGGACAGCGTCTTGTTCGTGATGTTGCCGTCGGCGTCCTTGCCGATCACGCGCAGGTAGTAGTCCTGGATCGGGAAGTTGTTGTTGCCGTACTTGAACGGCCCGCGGATGGACTGGAAGTTGGCGGCCTTGAGGGCCTTGAGCACGGCGGCGCGGTCCTGCACATGGCCCTTCACGTCGCGCACGGCGGCGTCCATCGCGAGGATGGCGTCGTAGGCCTGGGCCGCATAGAAGGTCGGGTAGCGCTTGTAGGCCTTGCGGAACTCGGCGACGAACTTCTGGTTGGCCGCGTTCGGCACGTCGTGCGAGTACTGCGAGGTGGAGAACAGGCCCAGCATGGGCTCGCCCACGGCGGCGATGGTGTCCTCGTCGGCCGAGGCCGGGCCGGTCACGAGCTGGATGTCGCGCGACAGGCCGGCCGCCACGAACTGCTTGATGAAGTTGATGCCCATGGCGCCGGGCAGGAAGAAGTACACGGCCTGCGGCTTGGCCGCGCGGATCTGCGCCAGTTCGGCCGCGTAGTCGAGCTGGCCGACCTTGGTGTAGACCTCGGCCACCACCTCGCCCTTGTACAAACGCTTGTAGCCGGTCAGGTGGTCGCGACCGGCTGGGTAGTTGGGCGCGACGATGAACGAGGTCTTCAGGCCCTTGTCGGTGGCCCACTGGCCTGCCGCTTCGTCCCAGGTGTCGTTCTGGTAGCTCTGGCCGAAGAAGAAGGGGTTGCACTGCGCGCCCGCGTACTGGCTGGGGCCGGGGTTGCTCGTGATGAAGGGCACCTTGGCCGCGAACAGCGCCGGGCCCACGGCCAGCGCCACATTGGACGGCGTGGGACCGGTGAAGAAGTCGATCTTGTCACGCTGGAGGAAGCGGTCCACGACCTGCTTGGCCTGGTCGGGGCTGCCTGCCGTGTCGGCCTGCAGGAACTCGGCCGGGTAGCCGCCGAGCTTGCCGTCCAGCAGCTTGATGGCCAGGTTGATGGCGTCGCGCGTCTCGGCGCCGCCGGCCGCGAAGGGGCCCGAGATGTCCAGCGCCAGGCCGACCTTGATCGGGTCGGCGGCCAGGGCGGCATGGGCACTCAGCGCCAGCGCCAGGACGGCACCAGCGTGGCGCGGATGGAAAAAACTCTTCGATGCGGGCATGGACACTCCGTGGGGTGGACAGATCAGGGGAGCAGCGGCGTGGCGACCTCGACGCGGCCGTCGCGCACGCGGACCGGATAGCTGCGCACGTCCTCGGTCACCGGGCCGCCGCAGGCTGCACCGGTGCAGATGTCGAACAGGCCCTGGTGCAGCGGGCATTCGATGCGGCCGTCCTCGACGTAGCCGTCGGACAGCCGGGCGTTGCCGTGCGTGCACAGGTCGTGCAGCGCATGCAGCGACTCCCCTTGCCGGAACATAGCAATCGGCATGCCACCGGCCACGACGGGCCAGACCGCGCCGTCGGGAAAGTCGTCGGGTTCGCCCACGTCGGTCCAGGCGGCGGGCTGCAGGATGGTGGTGGTGTCCATGTCAGATCGGGGTGGCGAGGAGGGTGATGACGCGCGAGGTGTCGTAGATCACGCGGCGCTGGGCGTAGCGCCAGCCAGCCGGCGTGCGCACGATGCGGTCCAGGTAGCGGCCGGCCTGGTAGACGAAGCTCTCGCCGTTGGTGCGGGTCTGGATGACCACGTAGCTGGATTCAGCCTGCACGCTGCCGTCAGCCTGCTGCTGCAGCACCAGGCCGCTGCTCATGTGGCGGCAGCTGTGGTCCTCGTAGATGCTGGCGTGGCGCAGCGAGACCACACGGTCGCGCAGCATGCGCTGGTTGTTGCAGTGGATGAGGCCGATGGGCAGGCCCAGGTCGGCGTTCTCCTTGGGCACGATCTCGTAGAGGCAGTCCTCGGTGAACAGCGTGGCCCATTCCTCGAGCCGGTCGTTGTCCAGCGCGGCGCAGTAGCGCTCGTTGAGCTGGTGGATCTCGAACCAGAGCAGCAGGCTGTCGAGCGATGCGGTGGTGGTGGGGCGTTCTGCCAGCATCGTGTCCATTTCAGTAGCCCATCAGTTGTTGGTAGCCCGTCCAGAACTTGCGGATCAGGTTCTCGGTGACCATCGTGTCTTCGCGGTTGGGGTCCGAGCGGCCCAGCTCGATGACCGAGGTGGCGCCGGCATCGCGGGCCGTGCCGCGCTGCACCAGTTCGGTGGCCTCGGTGTCTTCCATCGAGATGTAGCCGGCCGGGCCGACCAGGTTGGCCTGCTTGATGCGCAGCGCGCGCAGCTCGGGCGTGTCGTCTGCGTAGCCGAAGAAGTGGAAGACCAGTTCGAACTCGCCGGGCCCCTTGGGCAGCACCTGGCGCGCCACCAGCGTGTTGTGGATCTGCTGCAGCACGAGCTGCGGAAAGATCGTCTGGATGTGGTTGGTGCAGTCTTCGGCGAACTCCGAGACGAAGCCCAGCACCGAGTCGTCCTCGAGGTGGAAGCCTTCGTCCATGGAGCGGATGGCCTGCTGCTTGTAGGCCGAGGCGGTGTCGCTCTCGTCGGCCTTGGTGGCCGTGATGATGCTGTGCAGGCCGTGCCGCGCGTCGGCGATGGAGCGCGCCTTCATGCCCACGCGGAAGATGTTGAAGGTGGTGTGGAACAGGTGCAGCAGGCTGGCGTGGTAGGGGTCCTTGACGTTCTCGTAGTAGAGCTTCCAGTTCGAGCGGGCGTACTGGCGCGTGCAACCGAGGTAGACCACCGGCTTGTGCATGACGCGGTCGACCCAGGGCGCCATCTGCGGGCCGATGTACTCGGCCAGGGGCGGCGCGGCGTCGCTGAAGCTCGCGAACACCAGGCCGCGGTAGCTTTCGGCGCGCAGCTGGCGCAGGCCGTGGTTCTTGGGATCGAAGTCGGCCGGCATGCCGGGTGCGCCGTCCTTGCCGCGCCGGAACGGCACACCCTGCAGGTTGCCGCGCGTGTCGAAGCTCCATTGGTGGTAGACGCAGGTGTGCGTCCTGGCGTTGCCACGCGCGTTGCGACAGACCATGGCGCCGCGGTGCGCGCAGCGGTTGACCCAGGCGGCCACGCCGCCGTCGTCCAGGCGCGTGACGACGACCGGGGTGTCGCCCACGAACGTGCTCTTGTAGTCGCCGGCGGTGGGAATCTCCGCGTCCAGCGCGACGAAGCTCCAGGTCGGGCCGCGGTAGATGCGGTCCTGCTCGCGCTCGAACACCTCCTGCGAACTGAAGACGGCGTAGGGCACGCGCGAGCCATCGGGCTGCGGAAAGTGCACCAGGGCGGCCGCCTCGGCCGTGGCCTTGATCGATTTCAGTGCACTGATGTCGACGGGATGGTTCATGCTGGGGTCCTGTGGCGGTGCGCTGCACGGTGGCAGCGCGTGCCATCCATTGTTCGAAGACCGGTGGCGTCTGGCGATCCGCTTTGCGCAAGGGGGAGCGGCGCTTGTCCGCTTTGCGCAGCGATCTGCCGCCACCGCGTGCTGGCGCGCTTCTTGCGCCAGACCACGCCGTGTTGACCAGCCAGACATCCCGTCCAGCCACCTCTGCCGTGTTCGAGCCCGCGCTGCTGCGCGCGCGTCGCCTGTTCGAGTCCGACGACCTGGAGGACACGCGCACACGCATCTCGCGCGTGATGCAGCCGCACGGCCTGCAACCCATCGCGCGGCCGCGCGGCGGCCGGGCCCACATGGACTACCTCAGCGTGGGCGGCATCGGCATCGGCACCATCGCCTTCGGCGAGGCCATGCGCGTGGACGTGGCGCATGTGGAGGACTACCACCTGCTGATGTTCTGCCTGCGCGGCCAGGCCGACACGCTGGTCGGCGGCCAGGCACTGCAGACGCGGGGGCTGCAGGGCTTGGCCTGCGCGCCCGGCGAGCGCTTCCTGGCCGCGCTGTCGGCCGATGCCGAGCAACTGGTGTTGCGGCTGGACCGCCGCATGCTGGAGGCGCACGCGGGCCGGGCCATCCGCTTCGACACCGCCTTCGACCTGCGCCGCCCGGCCTTGCAGGCCTGGCTGCAGCAACTGCAGCTGCTGCTCAATGCCGAGCCCATGCTGGGGGCGGTGCATGCGCACCCGCTGGTGGCGCTGGAGATGGAGCGCTTGCTGGTGCAGCTGCTGCTGGCCGGCCAGCCCTGGGAGGAGCTTGCGTCCGCGCCCATGCTGCGCCCGGGGCAGGGCGGCCGCGCCTGCGTGCGCCGCGCCGAGGCCTACATGCGCGAGCACGCCGACGCGCCGCTGCGCATGCCCGACATCGCCGAGGCCGCCGGTGTGCCCGTGCGCACGCTGCAGGACGCCTTCCAGCGCGAGCGCGACTGCAGTCCCATGCAGTACCTGCGCTCGCTGCGGCTCGATGTGGCGCACCGCCGGCTGCGCGAGCCGCAGGCTGGCACCACGGTGGCCACGGTGGCGCTGGACTGCGGCTTCACGCACCTGGGCCGCTTCGCCCAGGCCTACGCGCAGCGCTTCGGCGAGGCGCCCTCGGCCACGCTGCGCCAGCGGGCTTGAGCCCGCGCCTCAGGGCGTGGCCGCGATCCGGCGCAGGGCCTGGGCGTCGAGGATGCTGATGCGCTTGTAGCTGAGTTCGATCACGCCCTGCGCGACCAGGCGCCCCAGTTCCTTGTTGATGGTCTGGCGCGACAGCGTCAGCATGGAGGCCAGGTCGTTCTGCGACAGCCGCACGCGCAGATCCAGCCCGCCCTGGTCCTGCTGGGCACCGTAGATCTCCGCCAGGCTCAGCAGCGTGGCCGCCACGCGGCCGGGCACGGGCGCCAGCATCTGGTTCTGCAGCAGCGCGACGCTCTGGCGCTGGCGCCGCAGGCCCAGCCTGGCCACGCCGCGCCACAGCACCGGTTCGGCGTCCAGCACGGCGACCACGGCGTCGCAAGGCAGGTGCACGATCACCGAGTCCTCGTGGGCGTGGTAGTCGTAGGGCAGCGGCACGTCCTCCAGCAGGCGCACCAGCGGCGCCACCTGGCCGGGCCCCAGCAGTGCGTTGACGTACTTGCGGCCGTGCCGGCTGCTGCTGCTGATCTCCAGGCAGCCCGAGACCACGGCCATCAGTTCGCGCTTGAGCGGGTCTTGCGACAGCAGCTGCGTGCGCCGCGTGTAGCGCTCCAGCCGCGCCGAGCGCATGAGCTCGTCCAGCCGCTGGTCGGGCCAGCTGCTGAAGAGCTCGATCAGGCGCAGCGCACGGGCGATCAGCGCGCGGCTGTCGGTGGCTTCGTCGTGGGTGGGCAAGGGCGGCATCACAGGGTTCTCCCGGGCGCGATGTTCGCAAATCTGTCAATGCGTTGACAGATTCGTTCGGCAGGCATTTCTATCGTTGGGCGCACTGCACACCAACGGAGACAAGACGGATGAACAAGACAGCCGGCGCGGTCCTCGCGCTCGCGGCCTGTGGCTGCGCCTGGGCACAAGGCAACGTGGCGATCTACGGCACGGTCGATCTGGCCCTGACGCGGGCGAGTTCTGGCGGCGTCGCGACCACGGGCCTCAAGGAGGGCGGCCACACCGCATCGCGCATCGGTTTTCGCGGCACCGAGGACCTGGGCGGCGGCCTGGACGCGCACTTCCTGCTGGAGGCCGGCTACGACCCCGAGACCGGTGCCGGCACGCTGCCCGGCCCCGCCCTGGCGTTCTCGCGCCAGGCCTTCGTGGGCATCTCCGGCCCCTGGGGCCAGATCGACGCCGGCCGCATGTACACGCCGATGTTCTACACGCTGTTCAGGGCCGATCCCTACGGCGTGAACGCCGTCTTCTCGCCGTTGAACCTGGTGTCGGCCACCGATGCGCAGCCCGGCATCACGCCGTTCGCGGCGCGCGCCAGCGGCATGCTGCGCTACCGCACACCAGCCAGCAGCCCCTTCCTCGCGGACATCGCCTACGCACCCAGCAAGGCGGCGGAGCCGAGCCGGCGCAGCGGCGAGTTCAAGGGCGCCACCTTCGGCTGGTCGCGCAAGCCCTGGTATGTGGCCTATGGCTTCCAGCGCGCGCGTTCCGGTACCGCCGCCGCGCCGGTGGCCGTGCCGGCGGTGACCACCTACCACGCACTCAGCGCGAGCTACCAGTTTGCCGAGCTGACGCTCTACGCCCACGCCATGCGCACCACGGCCCGCCATGCGGCGGCGCCCGATGCGCGCCTGTTCAGCCTCGGCGCCTCCTACCCCGTGACGCCCTTCTCCAGCCTCATCCTCGAAGGCGCCCAGCGCAAGGTCAGCGGCAGCGACCGCGCGCAGTTGGCCTGGACGCTGGGCTACGACCACCACCTGAGCAAGCGCACGGCGCTGTACGCCCGCTGGCTGGGACTGGACAACCGCGGCGGCGCCTCGGCCACGCTGGCCGGCGTGCCGGTCGTGGCCGACAGCGGAAACGGCGTGCGCGTGCTGGCCGCCGGCATCCGCCACAACTTCTGACCCGGAGCCCATCGCATGGACCTCTTCGCATCCCAGCACGCCGGGCTGTCGGCCCTGTTCGCACCGCGTTCGATCGCGGTGGTCGGCGCGTCGAGCAGCGCGCAGAAGATCGGCGGCATCCCGGTCGACTACCAGCGCCGCTTCGGCTTCGGCGGCGCCGTGTACCCCGTCAACCCGCATGCCGAGCGCATCCAGGACCTGCCGGCCTGGCCCAGCGTGCAGGCCATCGGCCTGCCGGTGGACCTGGCCATCCTGGCCGTGCCCGCGCCGCTCGTGGACAGTGCCCTCGACGACGCCGTGCAGGCCGGCGCCAAGGGCGTGGTGCTGTTCTCCTCGGGCTTCGCCGAGGTCGGCGCCGAGGGCGCGGCGGCGCAAGAGCGCCTGGGTGCCAGGGCGCGCGCGGCCGGCGTGCGGCTGATCGGGCCGAACTGCCTGGGGTTCATGAACGTGGCGCGCCATGTGTACGCCACCTTCTCGCCCGCGCCCAACGTGGGCCGCGTGCAGCCCGGGCGCATTGGGCTGGTCAGCCAGTCGGGCGCGTTCGGCGCCTACGCCTATGCCATGGCGCGCGCGCGCGGCGTCGGCCTGTCGCTGTGGGCCACCACCGGCAACGAGGCCGACGTGCAGCTGGCCGACTGCCTGGCCTGGCTGGCGCAGGACCCCGGCACCGACGTGATCATGGGCTACATCGAGGGCTGCCGCGACGGCCCACGGCTGCGCGCCGCGCTGGCGCTGGCGCAGGCCGCGGGCAAGCCGGTGGTCATGGTCAAGGTCGGCAGCACCGCGCTCGGCGCGCAAGCCGCGGCCTCGCACACGGCCGCGCTGGCCGGCGACGACGCCGTCTACGACGCGGTGTTCCGCCGCTACGGCGTGCTGCGCGCCCGCACGCTGACCGAGTTCTTCGACCTGGCCCACAGCGCGGCCGTGGCCGGGCGCCCGCGCGACCGCTCGATCGGCCTGTTCACGCTGTCGGGCGGCGTCGGCGCGCTCATGGCCGACGATGCCTCGGCCCGGGGCCTGGACGTGCGCCCGCTCGGCGAGGCCGCGCAGAACCGCCTGCGCGACTGGGTGCCGTTCGCGGCGCCGCGCAATCCGGTGGACATCACGGGCCAGGTCACGAACGACCTGTCGCTCATGGAGCGTGCCGCGCGCCTGATGCTGGACGACCAGCGCTTCGCCACCTGGATGGGCTTCCTCGCGGCGGCCGGCGCATCGGATGCGTTCTGGCCCGTGCTGCGCTCGCTGGTCGCCGCGCTGCGCGAGGCCTATCCCGACACGCTGCTGGCCGTCAGCACGCTGCTGGCACCCGAGCGCCGCGCCGAGCTGGAGGCCATGCGCTGCCTGGTGTTCGCGGACCCGTCGGACGGCATCCGCACGGTCGCGGCGCTGGCCAGCCTGCCCGAGCGCGGCGCGGTGGCGCCGGCCGCGGCGGCCACCGGCCCGGCGGTGGCACTGGCGCCCGGCGCGCTGTCCGAGCCGGCTGCACTCGCGCTGCTGGCCGAGGCCGGCGTGCCCGTGGTGGCCCACCGCGTGGTGCACGACGCCGATGCCGCCGTGGCGGCGGCCGAGGCCCTGGGCGGCGCGGTGGCCTTGAAGGTGGTCAGTGCCGACATCGCGCACAAGTCCGACGTGGGCGGCGTGGCGCTGCGGCTCCAGGGCGCGGCGCAGGTGCGTGCCGCGTTCGAACGCACGCGCGCCAGTGCCCAGGCCGCGTTGCCCGCAGCGCGGTTGGAGGGTGCGCTCGTGGCCTGCATGGTGGACGGCCGTGGCGTGGAGTGCATCGCCGGCGTGCACCGCGACCCGGTGTTCGGCCCCATCCTGATGTTCGGCCTGGGCGGCATCCATGTGGAGACGCTGCGCGACGTGGTGCTGCGCCCGCTGCCGCTGGCGCCCGGCGATGCACAGGCCATGCTCGGCGAGCTGCGCGGCGCCGCCATCCTGGACGGCGCGCGCGGCCGCCCGCCGGTGGACCGGGATGCCCTGGCCGCCGCGCTGCAGGCGCTCGCGGACTTCGCGCTGCGCGCCGGCGACACGCTGGCCAGCGCCGAGATCAATCCGCTGATCGCGCGGCCGGCGGGCGAGGGCGGCTGCGTGGCGGTGGACGCACTGGTCGTCGGGAGCGCTGCATGATGCGCCGCCGCCACCTGCTGCGCGGTGCGCTGGCGCTGCTGCCCCTGGGCGGGCTCGGCACGGCGGGCGCAGCCGAGGCCGACTACCCGTCCAAGCCGGTCCGCATCGTCGTGCAGTACCAGCCCGGCGGCTCGACCGACACGCTGGCGCGGCTGCTGGCCGAAGGCCTGGCCAGGAAGCTGGGCCAGCCCGTGGTGGTGGAGAACCGCAGCGGCGCGGGCGGCATCATCGGCACCGACCATGTGGCCAAGAGCGTGCCCGACGGCCACACGCTGCTGCTGACCACGCCGGCGCCCGTGGCCGCCAACCTCGCGCTGTACAGCAAGCTGCCCTACGACCCGCGCACCGACCTGCGCATGGTCTCGGACATCGCGACCATGCGCACCGTGCTGGCGGTCCACCCCTCGCTGCCGGCGCAGGATGTGAAAAGCCTGCTGGCCGTGCTGCGTCAGGCCCCGGGGCGCTATGCCATGGGGTCCTGGGGCCCCGGCACGCAGCCGCACCAGATCCAGGTCTACATGGACAGGACCTACGGCCTGCAGACCCTGCACGTGCCCTACAAGGGCGAGGGGCCGATGGCGATCGACCTGATCGCCGGCACCATCCAGATGACCGTGGGCTCCGTCACCACGCTGCAGCCCTACATCGCCGCCGGCAAGCTGCGCGCGCTGGCCGTGGCCGGCCCGCGGCGCGCGCGGGCGCTGCCCGCGGTGCCGACCTTCGCCGAGCAGGGCTATCCCGACGAGGTCTACGCCCAGACCGGGCCGACCTCGCTGATGGTGCCGGCCCGCACGCCCGACGCGGTGGTGGCCAGGCTGGGCCGCGCCGTGGCCGAGCTCGTGCACCAGCCCGAGACCAGCCGCCGCATCGAGGCGCTCGGTGCCGAGCCGGTCGGCAACACGCCCGAAGAAGCCACTGCCGCCTACCGCCAGTCGCTGCCCGTCACGCTGCGGCTGATCCAGGCCACCGGCGTGAAGCTGGACTGAACACCCCACACCAGGAGACACCCCCATGAGCACCACACCATCCTCCGCCGCGCTGGCCGCGGCGCGCCAGGCCCAGGCCCGCGCCATCGGCCTGTCGGCCTTCGTCTACGGCTACCCGCTGGTCGAGTCCTTCCGTACCTGCCGGTTGCAGACCTCGGCGGCCGCGGCCGGTCCCGACCAGGGCTCGGACGCGCGCATGCCGATCGACCAGTTGCACCACAGCCCGCGGCCCTCCACCGACCAGGACCGCGACATCGTCACGCCGGCCAACGACCTGCTCTACAGCACGGGCTGGATCCACCTGGGCGACGGGCCACGCCTGCTGCAGGTGCCGTCCTCGGCCGCGCACCCGGGCCGCTACTTCGTGCTGGCGCTGTACGACGCCTATACCGAGAACTTCGAGAACCTCGGCCCGCGCAACTGCGCGGCCGCGGGCGAGACGGTGGTGCTGGTCGGCCCGGGCGACCCCGTGCCCGAGGCGCTGGCCGGCCACCGCGTGGTGCGCTGCCCGACCACGCTGGTCTGGCTGATCGGCCGCATTCTGGCCGGCGACGAGGCCGACTGGCCGGCCGCGCGGGCGCTGCAGGCCGAGATCCGGCTCGCACCCGCGCCGGGCACGCCCACCGGGCGGCGACCAGGTGCCGTCGAAGCCTGGGAGGGCGCGCCGGTCGACGCCATGGCCGCCTGTTCCGAGCAGGGCCAGCCGGCCGCGCAGGTGGCGCCGCTGTTCTTCGCCAACCTGTGCCGCGCGCTCGCCGACGCACCGGGCCGCACCGAGGACCAGGGCCTGCTGGCCTGGTTCGGCCAGGCCGCTCTGGTGGCCGGCTCCCACCTGGCCTGGGACGGCATCGACCCGCCGCTGCGCGCCGGCCTGGTCGAGGGCTTTGCCGAGGGCGTGGCGCTGGTCGCGGCCGCCGCGCGCAGCCGGCGTGCTCGGCCCTGGGTGCTGGCCTCGCGCGCGGGCCGCTACGGCAGCGACTACCTCACGCGCGCGCTGACCGCCTACATCGGGCTGGGCGCGCTGGCCACCGACGAGGCGCTGTACGGCGCCGGCCACTTCGACGCCGAGCATGCGCCGCTGGACGGGCGGCGGCGCTACAGTCTGCGCTTCGCGGCCGACGAGATGCCGCCGGCCGATGCGTTCTGGTCGGTCACGCTGTACGACGCCGACCGCTTCCTGTACCGCAACGCGGCGCGCCGGCATTCCATCGGCGACCGCACGCCCGGCCTGCAGCGCGAGCCCGACGGCAGCCTGCAGATCGACTTCTCCCACGCGCCACCGGCGCGCACCACCAACTGGCTGCCCACGCCGGCCGGCCCGTTCTACCTGATCCTGCGGCTGTACCACCCGCGCGAGGGCGTGCGCAGCTGGCGCATCCCGGCACTGCAGGTGCAGGAGGCCTGAAATGAACCACCCCCGTTTGGATTTCTCACTGCGTGTAGAAATCCCATCCCCCCTCCAGGGGGCGCCGCGGGCGGCCGGGCAGAGCCCGTTCCGCCGCGTCTGCTGGCATGGCCTGCTCCGCGGCCTTCGGAGCATCGGCTTGCGTGCCGGTTTCGTGTCCTGCGGGTGGCGCGCCAGCGCCGTGGAAAACTGAGATGGCAGTCACCGATCTGGACCATGCGCTGGCCGACGAGGCCGTGCTCGCCACCTACCCGCTGTACGAGATGTGCCGCATGCGGGGCGCCACCTCGCCGCGCCGCACCGAAGCGGCCGGCGCTGCGCCCGAGGGCCGGCGCTGGTGCAACGTGTTCACGCATGCGCGCGAGCTGCTGCGCGCCGGCAAGAGCCGCGTGGTCACGCCCAACAACGACACGCTCTACACCAACGCCTGGCTCGACCTTGGTGCGGGCCCGCTGGTGCTCGAGGTGCCCGACACCGCCGGGCGCTACTACGTGCTGGGCCTGCTGGACTTCTACACCGAGCCCTTCGCCCACATCGGCCAGCGCTGCACGGGCACGCAGGCGCGTGCCTTCCTGATTACGCCGCCGGGCTGGACCGGTGTTCTGCCGGCCGGCTTCGACGCGCCCGGCGCGCACATCGCGGCGCCCACGCGCTGGCTCTGGGTCATCGGCCGCATCCTGGTCGACGGTCCGCAGGACCTGCCCGCCGTGCATGCGCTGCAGGACGGCTTCACGGTGCGGCCGCTGGCCGACTGGCGGGCCGGCATGGGCGGTGCCACGCCGCGGCCGCTGGCCTTCGACCCGGCCTGCGACCCCAAGGCGCCGCTGGATGCCGACGGCTTCGCCGCGCAGGTCGGCCAGGCGCTGCGCGAGAACCCGCCGCCCGCGCACGAGGCCGCGCGCTTCGCACGCTACGCGGCGCTGGGCATCGCCGCGGACGCCGGACCGCTCGATGCACCGCAGCGCGCCGCGTTGCAGGCCGCGCTGGACCGCGTGCTGCCGGCCCTGCGCGCCCGGCAGGCCGGCCAGGTGAGCGCGAGCGGCTGGACGTGGATGCCGGTGGTCGAGGGCGGCTTCGGCGGCGACCACCTGTTGCGCGCGCTGGTCGCGCTCAAGTACATCGGCATGCTGGAGAGCCGCGAGGCGACCTACCCGATCGCCTGGCGCGACGGCGCGGGCCAGGCGCTGGACGGCAGCCGGCGCTACCGCCTGCACTTCGCGCCCGGCGCGCTGCCGCCGGTCGACGCGTTCTGGTCGATCACGCTGTACGACAGCCGCGACTACATGCTGGTCGACAACCCGATCGACCGCTACGCCATCGGCGACCGCACGCCCGGCCTGCAGCGCGACGCCGATGGCGGCCTCACGCTGCACATCGCGCACGCGCCGCCGGCCGCCGCCGCCGCCCGCGCCAACTGGCTGCCGGCGCCGCCGGGAGGCTTCTACCTTTGCCTGCGCGCCTACCTGCCGCGTGCCGAGCTGCTGGACGGGCGCTATGCGCTGCCGCCCGTCACCCCCGTGGAGGAGAACGCATGAACACCGAGACCGCCGAAAAGCCCTTCCTGATCGTCGGCAGCGGCACCGAGACCGTGGCGCCGGGCCTGCACATCCTGCGCGGCCAGGGCCAGTCCTTCGTGGCCGAGACCGACGCCGGCCTGGTCGTCGTCGACACCGGGCCGGGCGGCGCGGTCACGCAGGGCATGGTGGAGGCCGTGCGGCAGCTGTCCGACGCGCCGCTGCACGCGCTGTGCTTCAGCCATGGCCACATCGGCTACAACGCCGGCCTGCCGCAGTGGCTGGCCCATGCGGCCGCGCGCGGCGAACCGCCGCCGCGCGTGATCGCGCACCGCAACGTGCGCCGCCGCCTGGCGCGCTACCGCGAGACGCATGCGCTGCAGCAGCGCATGGCCGAGATCCAGTTCAGGCGGCGGCCGGGCTTCTTCGAGCACCGCATGCCGATGCACGAGCCGACCGAGACCTTCGACGAGCTGCTGGTGGTGGGCCAGGGCGCGCAGCGCGTGGAGCTGCGCTGGGCGCCCTCGGAGACCGACGACGCGATCGCGCTGTGGAGCCCGGCGCAGCGCGTGCTGTACGGCGGCGCGGCGCTGATCGACTCGATCCCCAACATCGGCACGCCGTTCCGCACGCTGCGCGACACGGTACGCTGGGCCGACACGCTGGAGGCGCTGGCCGGCCTGGGCGCGCGGCTGGCGGTGCGCGAATTCGGCCCCAGCATCGACGGCGAGGCTCAGGTGCGGCAGGTGCTCTTGCACACCGCGAAGGCGCTGCGCTGGCTGCGCGCCGAGGTCGTGCGCGGCATGAACGAGGGCCTGGGCGAGCGCGAGCTGCTGGCGCGCATCCGCTTTCCCGACGAGCTGTTCGGCGTGCCCTGGATGAAGCCTTCCTACGGCGACCCCAGCTACATCGTGCGCGACATCTACCGCTCGGAGAACGGCTGGTGGGACCGCAATCCGACCTCGCTGCACCCCGAGCCGCCCGAGGCCGTGGGCCAGGCCGTGGCCGATGCGATCGCCGACAAGGGCGCCGTGGTCCGCCAGGCCCGCGCGCTGGCCGCGCAGGGCCGCACCCAGCTGGCATTGCACGTGATCGACCTGCTGGCCACGGCCGGCGGCGATGCGCCCGAGATCGCCGAGGCGCGCACGCTCAAGGCCGGCTGGCTGCGCGCGCGCGCGGCCCAGGTGGAGAGCTATGTGTCGCGCAACCTGTACCAGGTCAGCGCCGACATGCTCGAGCAAGGCACACAAGCGAGGTTCAGCATCCGATGAAGACGAACACGAGGAGACAGGCCATGCGCCGTTGGTTCATGCGCTGCACGCCACTGGTGGTGGCCGCCTGCGGCGCGCTGCTGCCGCCAGCCTGGGCCGCCGCGGCCGAGGCCTACCCCGACAAGCCCGTCACGCTGGTGGTGCCGACCGCCGCGGCTGGCGGCACCGACACCATCGCGCGCGTGATGGCCGACGCGCTGGGCCGGCGGCTGGGCCAGAGCTTCGTGGTCGACAACCGGCCCGGCGCCAACGGCATCCTGGGTGTGGAGGCCGGCGCGCGCGCCGCGCCCGACGGCTACCGGCTGCTGTTCACCTACGCGGCCTCGGTGGCCGTCAACCCCAGCCTGTACCGCAAGCTGCCGTTCGACCCGCAGAAGGACCTGGTGCCCATCGCCCAGGTCGGGCGCGGCGGCAACCTGCTGCTGGTGCGCAAGGACCTGCCGGTGAAGACACTGCAGGAGTTCGTCGACTACGCGAAGGCACGGCCCGACAAGCTCAGCTACTGCTCCTGGGGCGCGGGCTCGGGCGGCCACCTGGCGATGGAAAGCCTCAAGAAACAGGCCGGCATCGTGATGGTCCACGTGCCCTACAAGGGCAGCAGCCCCTGCGTGAACGACCTGATGGGCGGGCAGGTGGACGCGGCGTTCGCGGATACGTCGTCGACGGTGGAGATCGTGCGCGCGGGCCGGTTGAAGGCGTTGGCCAACAGCGGCCCCTCGCGCCTGCCCATGCTGCCGGACGTGCCGACCATGACCGAGGCCGGCTTTCCGTTCCGCAACTACGCCTGGTACGGGCTCTTCGCACCGGCGAAGACGCCGGCCGCGGTCGTGGCCAAGCTCAACGAGGCCGTGAACGCGGCGCTGCAGGAACCGGCCGTGGTCCAGCGCCTGCGCGAGCTGAACTTCACCGACCTGCCGCAGACCACGCCCGAGCAGTTCGCCGCCACCATCGCGCAGGACCTGCGCGACTGGGCCGCGCTCGTGAAGTCCATCGGCCTGCAGCTGGAATGAGGGCTACAGATCCAGCACCAGCACTGCGCTCTTCGCGCGCGAGCAGCAGGGCGTGAACTGGTCGTTCGCGGCCTTCTCCTCGTCGGTGAAGTACAGGTCGCGGTGCTCGCACTCGCCTTCGAGCACACGCGTGACGCAGGTGCCGCAGACGCCCTGCTCGCAGGAGGTCATGATCTCGATGCCGTGGGCGAGCAGGGCCTGCACCACGCTCTGGTCCTTGGCCACGGTGATGTTCTGGCCGCTGCTGGCGATGCGCACGGCGAAGCTGCCGTCGCCGCTGGTGTCCTGCGGCGCGGCGCCGAAGTATTCGAGATGGACGTTGGCCGCGTCCCAACTCTGGGCCTTGGCCGTGCCGACCACATGGTCGATGAAGCCGGCCGGGCCGCAGACGTAGAGGTGCGTGCCGGCCGCGGGCTGGGCCAGCAGGCGTGCGGCATCCAGCTTCTGCGCGGCGTCGCCGTCGTCGAAGTGGAGGTGCACACGGTCGGCCCAGGGCGCGGCCGCGATCTCGGCACGGAAGGCCGTGCGTTCGGCCGAACGCGCGCAGTAATGCAGTTCGAAATCGGCACCCAGCGTGGCCAGGCGCTGCGCCATGCAGAGCAGGGGCGTCACGCCGATGCCGCCGGCCAGCAGCAGCGTGCGCTCGGCGCGCACCAGCGGGAAGTGGTTGCGCGGCGTGCTGATGGTCAGCACGTCGCCCTCGCGCACGCTGTCGTGCATGCCTTGCGAGCCGCCGCGCGAGGCCGCGTCGCGCAGCACGGCGATGCGGTAGCGGTGCGATTCCTGGTCGTCGTTGCACAGCGAGTACTGGCGGGTCAGTCCGCCGGGGATCTGCACGTCGATGTGCGAGCCCGCGCTGAAGGCCGGCAGCGGGCCGCCGTCCACGCGCGCGAGTTCGAAGCTGGCGATGTCCTGCGCCTCCTGCGTCTTGCGCAGGACCTTGACGGTGAGCTGGTCCATCTCAGGCTGCCTGCGCGACCGGGGTTGCCGCCTGCTCGGCCGCGATCATCTTGTCGAGCAGCTTGCGCGACTGCACGCCGCCCGCGTCGATGTTGAGCATCAGCAGCCGGCGCCCGGGGTGCAGCAGCATGTTGGCCTGCTGCGCTTCGAGCACGGCCATGTCCTCGGCGAAGACCTTGGCCTGGCCTTCGCGGATCTGCGCGGTGAGCGCCTTGTCCTTCACGTTGAAGTTGCGCGCCATGCCCCAGAAGTACCAGTGCGAGGTCTCGGTCTCGGGCGTGATGAAGTCCACCACGATGCTGTAGACCTTCTGGTCCGCGGGCGCGTGGTAGCCGCCCTGGCCGGCCAGCGCCACGCCGACCTCGATCATGATGTGGCTGGGCGGCGTGAAGCGGCAGACCTGCCAGCGGTCCACGGGCTGGTCGTCGGGGAGGTGGTTGCCGCGCAGGTTGGCGCGCCAGAAGGGCGGGGCCATCACGTTGTCCATGAACCGGCTCGTGACGACCTGGCCGTTCTCCACCTTGGTCGTGACCGGCGTCTCGTCGATTTCCTTCTGGCCGATGCTGGTGGCGTGCACGTAGGTCTCGTGCGTGAGGTCCATCAGGTTGTCGACCATGAGCCGGTAGTCGGCCTGGATGTGGTACAGCCCGCCGCCGTAGGCCCAGTCGGGGCTGTCGGCCCATTCCAGGTGGTGGATGGCGGCCGGGTCGGCCAACGCGGCGTCGCCGGGCCAGACCCAGATGAAGCCGTAGCGCTCGACCACGGGGAAGGCGCGGATCTTGGGGAAGCCCGCCGTGCGCTGGCCCGGCATGGAGACGGTCTTGCCGTCGCAGCCCATCACGAGGCCGTGGTAGCCGCAGACCAGCTGGCCTTCGCAGACGCTGCCCAACGAGAGTCTGGCGCCGCGGTGCGGGCAGAAATCCTCCAGCGCGGCGACCTGGCCGTCGGCACCGCGGTAGAACACGATGTGCTCGCCGCAGATCTGGCGGCCCAGGGGTTTGGCGTCGATCTCGTCGGGCGTGCAGGCGACGTACCAGGTGTTGCGCGGGAACATGCGGTCTCCGTGGGTGGCAAGTAATTAGGGTTCCAATGTATACCGACTTCGGGGAAATTGGGTAAGAATGGCTGAATTGAAGAGAAATACTCGGATGAATGTATACATCGACCCGGAGGATCGCGAAGGCGCAGACCAAGGTGGCTCGCAGTCGCTGCGCGCCCAGCGGCAGCTGCGCGAGCTGATCCTGGCGGGCGAGCTGGCGCCTGGCGCGCGCATCGCAGAGGTGGCGCTGGTCGAGCGCGTCGGTGTCTCGCGCACGCCGATCCGCGCTGCGCTGCTGCGCCTCGAGCAGGAAGGGCTGTTGCAGGCCTTGCCGGGCGGCGGCTATGCGGTCCGAGTGTTCTCTGAACGCGAGGTGGCCGACGCCATCGAGCTGCGCGGCACGCTGGAGGGCCTGTCGGCCCGGCTGGCGGCCGAGCGCGGCGCGCCGCCCGAGGCGCTGGCGCAGGCCGGCGCGGCCCTGGACACCATCGACGCGGTGCTGCGCCACAGCGCACTCGACGACGCGCAGTGGCAGGACTACGTGGCGGCCAACGAGCTGTTCCACCACGTGTTGCACGGCATGTCCGGCAGCGCGGTGCTGGCGCGCGAGCTCGAGCGCGTGGTGCGGCTGCCGTTCGCCTCGCCTTCGGCCTTCGTCGTGCAGCAGGCCCATGCGCCGCAGGCGCGCGACATGCTGATCGTGGCGCAGGACCAGCACCGCCAGGTGCTGGACGCCATCGCGCGGCGCGAGGGTGCACGCGCCGAGGCCATCCTGCGCGAGCACGCGCGCATCGCCCAGCGCAACCTGCGCGAGGCCATGGCCGCACCGCTGCCGGGCCGCGCGCCGGGCGTGCGGCTGGTGGTGCCCGAGGCGGCGCCGTCCGATCCCCTCGGCGAGCCCCCCGCGCCACGCCGCCGCGGCAGGCCGCGCAAAGACGCTGCCGCGCATTGAAGCTATCGCACAATGCGCGACCAAAAAGCGGCGCTGGAACCGTTCGATTTCGAGACCAATGAAGGAGATGACATGCAAGCACCCACGACCCGGCGCCACGCGCTGACCCTGGCCGCGGCCACGCTGGCCGGGCTGGCCGCTCCGGCTATGGCCCAGGACAACGTGTTCAAGATCGGCCTGATCCTCCCCATGACCGGTCAGCAGGCCACGACGGGCCGGCAGATCGAGGCCGCGGCGCGCCTGTACATGGCGCAGAACGGCGACACCGTGGCCGGCAAGAAGGTGCAGCTCATCGTCAAGGACGACACCAGCCTGCCAGACCAGACGCGCCGGCTCGCGCAGGAGCTGATCGTGGGCGAGAAGGTCAACGTGCTTGCCGGCATGGGCATCACGCCCTCGGCCATGGCCGTGGCGCCGCTGGCCACGCAGAGCAAGACGCCGCTGGTGGTGATGGCCGCTGCCACCTCCAGCATCACCGAGGCCTCGCCCTTCGTGGTGCGCACCAGCTTCACGCTGCCGCAGGCTTCCGTCGCGCTGGCCGACTGGGCGCCGGCGAACGGCGTGAAGACCGTGGTCTCGCTGGTCTCGGACTACGGCCCCGGCATCGACGCCGAGAAGTTCTTCAACGCGCGCATGGTCAACAACGGCGCCAAGGTGATCGAGTCGCTGCGCGTGCCCATGCGCAACCCCGACTTCGCGCCGTTCCTGCAGAAGGTGCGCGACCTGAAGCCCGACGCGCTGTTCGTGTTCGTGCCCTCGGGCGCGGGCGCGGCCGTCATGAAGCAGTTCGCCGAGCGCGGCATGGACAAGGCCGGCATCCGCCTGATCGCCACCGGCGACGTGACCGACGACGACCAGCTCAACGACATGGGCGACGTGGCCCTGGGCGTGGTCACCTCGCACCACTACTCGGCCGCGCACCCGTCCGACATGAACAAGAAGTTCGTCGACGCCTTCCAGAAAGCCAACAAGGGCCTGCGCCCGAACTTCATGGCCGTGGGCGGCTACGACGGCATGCGCGTGATCTACGAGGCGCTCAAGTCCACCAAGGGCGCCGGCGGCGGCGAGACGCTGCTCAATGCCATGAAGGGCCAGATCTTCGAGAGCCCGCGCGGCAAGATCTACATCGACGCGCAGACGCGCGACATCGTGCAGGACGTGTACCTGCGCAAGGTCGAGCGCAAGGACGGCCAGCTGTGGAACGTCGAGTTCGACGCGGTCAAAGAGGTCAAGGACCCGGGCAAAACCAAGAAGTGAGGCCCTTGCGGGCGATCCGGTGGCCGGCGCGTCCGGCCGCCATTTCCTGAGCGTTCCATGCTGACCATCCTCTTCGACGGCATCGCCTACGGCATGCTGCTGTTCATCCTGGCAGTGGGCCTGGCCGTGACCATGGGGTTGATGAACTTCATCAACCTCGCGCACGGCGCGTTCGCCATGGTCGGGGGCTACACGACGGTGCTGCTGATGCAGCGCGCGGGCTGGCCCTTCCTGGCCTGCCTGCCGCTGGCCTTCCTGGTGCCGGCGCTGCTGGGCGCCGTGCTCGAGCGCACGCTGTACCGCCCGCTCTACCGCCGCCCGCACCTGGACCAGGTGCTGTTCTCCATCGGCCTGGTGTTCATGGCCGTGGCGGGGGTGGACTACTTCATGGGCTCGACCCAGCAGTTCATCCACCTGCCCGAGTGGCTCAAGGGCCGCACCGAGATCGGCTCGGGCGCGTTCGCGCTGGGCATGGGGCACTACCGGCTGTTCATCATCGCCATCTGCGCGGTGCTGACGCTGGCACTGCAGTACGTGCTGTCGTCCACGCGCTTCGGCAGCCGGCTGCGCGCCAGCGTGGACGACCAGCGCGTGGCCGCCGGCATGGGCATCAACGTGAACCAGGTGTTCCTGCTCACCTTCGCGGTCGGCTCGGGCCTCGCAGGGCTGGGCGGTGCGCTCGGCGCCGAGGTGCTGGGCCTGGACCCGCAGTTTCCTCTCAAGTTCATGGTTTATTTCCTGATCGTCGTGGCCGTGGGCGGCACCGCCTCCATCACCGGCCCGCTGCTGGCGGCGCTGCTGCTGGGCGTGGCCGACGTGGCCGGCAAGTACTACATCCCGAAGATGGGCGCCTTCATCGTCTACAGCCTGATGATCGCGATCCTGATCTGGCGGCCGCAGGGGCTGTTCGTGCGCAAGGGGGCTTCGAAATGAACCACGACACGCGTGCCTCCATCCTCAACCTGAGCCGCATGCGGCCCTGGGAGCCTGTGCTGTGGCTGCTGGCCTTCGCCGCGCCGCTGCTGCTGCCCGGCCATGCGCTGATCGTCAACGAGATCGCCATCGTGGCGCTGTTCGCGATCTCGCTGGACCTGGTGCTGGGTTACACCGGCATCGTCTCACTGGGCCATGCGGCCTTCTTCGGCATGGGCGCCTACGCGGCTGCGCTGTTCTCCAAGCACGCGATGCCCGACCCGCTGCTGGGCATGGCCGTGAGCGTGGCCTGCGCCACGCTGCTGGGCGCGGTCGCCTCGCTGACGGTGATGCGCGGCACCGACCTGACGCGGCTGATGGTCACGCTCGGCGCGGGCCTGATCATGATGGAGCTGGCCAACCGCATGGACTGGCTGACCGGCGGTGCCGACGGCTTGCAGGGCGTGGTCATGGGCCCGGTGCTCGGCCTGTTCGAGTTCGATCTGTACGGCCGCACGGCCGCCTGGTACTCGTTGTCGGTGCTGCTGGTCGGCTTCCTGCTGGCACGCCGGCTGGTGTACTCGCCGCTGGGCGCCAGCTTCAAGGCGATCCGCGACAACCGGCTGCGTGCCGGCGCCATCGGCATCCCGGTGAACCGGCGCATTGCCGTGGCCTACACCATCGCCGCGGCGCTGGCCGGTGCCGCCGGTGCGCTGCTGGCGCAGACCACGGCCTTCGCCTCGCTGGAGGTGTTCGACTTCCACCGCTCGGCCGACGTGATGCTGATCCTGATCGTGGGCGGCACCGGCTGGCTGTACGGCGGCGTGGCCGGGGCGATCGTGTTCAAGCTGCTGCACGACCTGCTGTCGTCGATCACGCCGCAGTACTGGACGTTCTGGCTCGGCCTGTTCCTGGTGGTGCTGGTGCTGGTCGGCCGCGACCGGCTGCTCAAGCCCTGGACCTGGTTCGGCAAGGGCAGGGAGGCATGATGGGCAGCGACATCGTTCTGTCCGCCGAACACCTGGTCAAGCGCTTCGGCGGCATCATCGCCACGCAGGACGTCACGCTGCACCTGGCGCGCGGCGCGCGCCATGCGCTGATCGGCCCCAACGGCGCCGGCAAGACCACCCTGATCAACCTGCTGACCGGCGTGCTGGAGCCGTCGGAGGGCCGCATCGTGCTGCAGGGCGAGGACATCACCCAGCTGCCGCCGCATGCGCGCGTGCAGCGCGGCATGGTGCGCACCTTCCAGATCAACCAGCTGTTCCAGGGCATGACGCCGCTGGAGACGCTGGCCATGGTCGTGTCGCAGCAGCGCGGCATCGGTGCGCGCTGGTGGCAGCGGCTGGGCCGCGAGGACGGCGTGGCCGAGCGCTGCCAGGAGTTGCTGGAGCGCTTCCACCTGGCCGACGTGATGAACCAGCCTACCTCCCATCTGGCGTACGGCAAGCGCCGCCTGCTGGAGATTGCCATCGCGCTGGCCTGCGAGCCGCGTGTGCTGCTGCTGGACGAGCCCGTGGCCGGCGTGCCGCCCGGCGAGCGCGAGGAGCTGCTGCAGACCGTGGCCGCGCTGCCGGCCGACGTCTCGGTGCTGCTGATCGAGCACGACATGGACCTGGTGTTCGAGTTCGCAAAGCGCATCACGGTGCTGGTGAACGGCGCGCTGCTGACCGAGGGCACGCCGGACGAGATTGCCAACGACCCGCAGGTCAAGGCGGTGTACCTGGGCCATGGAGAGGAGCCGAGCGGCGACGGGCCGCCCCGAGCCGCGAGCGCCCCCTCGGGGGGCAGCGTCGCGGCGTCAGCCGCAAGCGTGGGGGGAGAAATCAATGGCTGAACTGTTGCAGGTGGAGGGTCTGTCCGCGGGCTACGGCGAGGCCGTGGTGCTGAACGGCGTGAGCCTGGCGCTGCCCGAGGGCCAGACGCTGGCGCTGCTGGGCCGCAACGGCACTGGCAAGACCACCTTCATGAACACGATCGCCGGTGCCACGCGCCGGCACGCCGGCAGCATCACCTTGGCCGGCACGGCGCTGCACAAGCTGGCCGCGCACGAGCGCGCCGGGGCCGGCATCGGCTGGGTGCCGCAGGAGCGCAACATCTTCAAGTCGCTGACGGTGCACGAGAACCTGACGGCCGTGGCGCGGCCCGCGCGGGCCGGGCAGACGGGCGCGCAGTGGACGCCCGAGCGCGTGTACCAGATGTTCCCGCGGCTGGCCGAACGCAAGGGCAACCTGGGCACCCAGCTGTCCGGCGGCGAGCAGCAGATGCTGGCCGTGGGCCGCGCGCTGGTGCTGAACCCACGCCTGCTGCTGCTGGACGAGCCGCTGGAAGGGCTGGCGCCCATCATCTGCGAGGAGCTGCTGCGCGCGATCCGCCGCATCACGCGCGAGGAGGGACTGTCGGCCATCATCGTCGAACAGCATCCCCAGGCCATCCTGGCCATCTCCGACCTGGCGGCCGTGCTGGACCGAGGCACCGTGGTGCACCGGGGCACGGCGGCCGAGCTGCGCGCCCAGCCGGCGCTGCTCGACCAACTGCTCGGCGTGGTCCGCTGAGCATCGCGCCCCAGGGCGCTCACCAAACCACAACATCGGAGACCTGCGGTGCCGGTCTCCAGAAATGCGATGCCATGCCTGTGCATCGTGCCCCGCTGCGCCTGCAGCAATTTGATCCGGAGACACACATGCAACCTCGATTCCCTGTCCGGCTGCGTCCGGCACTGCCGCTGACGGCACTGGCCTGCGCCGCGGCCCTGGTGGCCTGCGGCGGCAGCGGCGACGACGATCCTGGCGCCACCGTGGCCAACGCGGCCGCGGCCTGCAGCGCGCTGGCAGGCCGCACGGTCGCCGCGGCACAGATCGGCGAGCCGACCTCGGGCGCCGTCGTGAAGACGGCGACCTACAAGACCGCGGTCGCCGACGCCCCCAACGGCAACGGCACGGCCATCGTGCAGGGTCTGCCCGACTACTGCGAGCTGCAGGTCGAGATCAAGCCGGTCGACCCGGGCGCGCCGCTGGTCAATTCGCAGGTCAACCTGCCGCGCGTCTGGAACGGCAAGAAGCTGCAGTTCGGGGGATCCGGCTACAACGGTTCGCTGTCCGCCGGGGTCAACGGCCTGGGCCCTGCACGCGTGGCCGGGCCCGACGTGGCGCTGCCGCTGACGCAGGGCTACATGACGGCCGGCACGGACTCCGGCCACCAGAACGATGCGCCGCTGGGTGCCTTCGCGCTGAACGCCGAGGCGCTGGCCAACTTCGGCTACGCCGCGTACAAGAAGACGCACGACGTCGCGCTGCGTCTGGGCGACGCCTTCTATGGCAAGGGCCCGGCGCGCAGCTACTACATGGGTGGCTCGGAGGGCGGGCGCGAGGCCATGATGATGGCCCAGCGCTACCCGGCCGACTACGACGGCATCATCTCGGTCGACCCGGTCATGAACTGGACCGGGCTGCAGACCTTCGGCAACCATGTCGGCGGCACGCTGCAGGTGGCGCCGGACGCCTGGCTGGGCCAGAACAACAAGTGGCAACTGGTGCACGACACGGTGCGCGCAGCCTGCGACGCGCTGGACGGCCTGGCCGACAACGTGGTCAGCAACTACCGCGCCTGCAAGCCGGTGGCGCTGCCGGCACTGCAGGCCAAGCGCTGCGCCTCGGGCGCCGACGAAGGCGCTGCCTGTTTCTCGGACGCCCAGCTCACCGTGGTGCGGGCGGCTTACGATGGCTTCGCCTTCGGCTTCCCGCGGGCCAACGGCCTGATGTCGTACGCAGGCTTCGGCTTCGGCGGCGAGGGGCTGCCCGGCAACTGGGACCGCTGGATGGCCGGCACGGCGCACCCGAGCACGGGCCCCATCGGCAACGGCGCCACCGGCACCAACCCGATCTCCATCAGCCGGCTGTACGAGTACGGCAACGTGGCGGTGCGCTACTTCTTCGCCCAGGACAAGGACTTCAATCCGCTGGGCTTCGACCCGTCCGCCTACAGCGCGCGCATCCTCGCGGTGTCCAACATCATGGATGCGACCAACCCGGACCTCAGCGCCTTCCATGCGCGCGGCGGCAAGCTGATCCTGCGCGAGGACCTGTCGGACACCGCCCAGAGTGGCTTCACCGGCCTGAACTACTGGGACGCCGTGGTCGAGAAGATGGGCCGCGAGCGCGTGGAACAGTTCTTCGTCGCCTACGCGGCGACCGGCCTGCCGCACACCTCCGGCGGCATCGCGGCCGGCGTGGCCAACGCGCCGGCCCATGGCATTCCCGGCCGCGTGGACCTGCTGTCGGAGCTGGACGCCTGGGTCGAGAAGGGCACCAAGCCGGCCGACCAACTGACGCTGGCGAACCGCGCTGCGTTGCCGCCGTACGCCGTGTTGACGGCCAAGCCGATGTGCCGCTACCCGATGTTCCCGCGCTACACGGCAGGCGCTTCGGGTGATCCGAAACTGGTGGCGTCCTACGCCTGCGTGGCGAGCTGACGCGCGGGTCCTGCGGCCGCGCTGCGGCGCGGCCGTGGTACACATCGGTCACGCGGCCCCGGCCGCGTGACCCTGAGCCGCGACAAGGAGTTGTGCATGTGGACCCGACGTGAATGCCTGGCGGCTGGCGCCATGGCCCTGTTGCCCTGGGAGGTGAATGCCCAGGCTTTCCCGAGCAAGCCGTTGAAGCTCGTTGTGCCCAATGCCGCCGGCGGTGCGGCCGATCTCACGGCGCGCACCGTGGGCCAGAAGCTGGCCGACGCGCTGGGCCAGCCCGTGGTCATCGACAACCGGCCCAGCGCGGGCGGCATCGTGGCCGGCGAGGCGGTCGCGCGCGCGCCGGCCGACGGCCACACATTGCTGCTGGTGTCCAGCGGCACGGCCGTCAGCGCGGCGCTGTTCAAGTCGCTGCCGTTCGACACGCAGAAGGACTTCGCGCCCGTGTCCATGCTGGCGACCTTCGACCTCGGCATCGTGGTCGCGCAGGACAGCCGCTTCAGGACGTTGGCCGAACTGGTGGCCTACGCCAAGGCCAACCCGGGCAAGCTCAACATCGGCACGCCGCAGATCGGCACCACGCAGAACCTGGCGGCCGAGCTGTTCAAGAGCACGGCTGGCATCGATGCGCAGATCGTGCCCTTCAACGGCACGCCGCCCGTGATCACGGCCGTGCGCGGCGGCCAGCTCGACGCCATGCTGGACATCCTGGGGCCGCTGATGTCGCAGATCAACGGCAAGACGCTGCGGCCGCTGGCCGTGCTGGGCGCCAGGCGCACGTCGCTGCTGCCGGACACGCCGGCCGCGCGCGAGACCGGCGGCGACCTGGCGAACTTCGACGTCGCGTCCTGGAACGGCCTGGCGGTGCCGGCCGCCACGCCCAAGGCCGTGGTGGCGCGGCTCAGCAAGGAGACCAACGCCGCGCTGGCGCTTCCCGACGTGAAGCAAAAGCTGCTGGCCCTGAGCCTGATCGCCCAGGGCAGCACGCCCGAGCAACTGGCTGGTCAGCTGGACCGCGAGATCAAGCGCTGGAGCGAAGTCATCGCGCGCGCCAACATTCCCAAGCAATGAGCATCACCATCCGCGATTCCAGCCGCGACGACACCGCGCTGATCCTGCACTTCATCCGCGAACTGGCGATCTACGAGAAGGCCGAGGACCAGGTGGAGGCCACGCCCGAGACCCTGGCCGCGAGCCTGTTCGGTCCCGACAGCCCCTCGCGCGCACTCATCTGCGAGCAGGACGGCCAGGCCATCGGCTTCGCCGTGTACTTCTTCAACTACTCGACCTGGCAGGCCAGGAAGGGCCTGTACCTGGAAGACCTGTTCGTGCTGCCTTCGGCGCGCGGGCAGGGCGCCGGCAAGCGGCTGCTGCAGCACCTGGCCGGCATCGCCGTGGCCGAAGGCTGCGGCCGCTTCGAGTGGAGCGTGCTGGACTGGAACCAGCCGGCCATCGACTTCTACCAATCCATCGGCGCCCGACCGCAGAGCGAATGGGTGCGCTACCGCCTGCACGGGCAGGCGCTGCGCGACTTCGCGGCCAGCGCCTCCCCGTGAGCGCCGCACGCGGCCGCGAACAGCTCCCCGACACACTGCGCGCCGTCGCCATGCTGTCCGTGCTGGTGGTCAACGCCATCGGCTACGGCGTGGCGCCCTGGGGGCCAATGCTCGGTACGCGCCAGCCTGCCGACAGCGCCTGGGCCGCCATGGTCCAGGGCCTGGTGGGCGCGCTGCTGCAGGGCAAGGGCGTGGCGATGCTGAGCTTCGTGTTCGGCATGTCGTTGTGGCTGGSGGCCCGGCGGCGCAGCCGGGCCGAGGCGCTGCAGCGGGGCCTGGCGCGCAACCGCCGCCTGCTGGGGCTGGGCATCGCGCACGGCGTCTTCATTTACTTCGGCGACATCCTGACGCTCTATGCGGTGGTCGGCCGGCAGCTGCTGCGCCGGCTGCACATGCCCTGGCGCAGCCTGCGCCGGCATTTATGGCGCGCGCTGGCCTGGGCGCTGCTGGCCAAGCTCGCCTGGCTGCTGGTCCTGGTGGGCTTCGGCGCCGATCCCGACACGCGCGATGTGCCCTCGTTCGCGACCGTCCGTGGCGCCTGGCCATTCCTGCAACTCAACGCGAGCAGCTATCTGTTCGGGCTGGGCGCAAGCCTGGTGATGGCGGGGACCGTGACCTACCTGTGCATGCTGTGCGGCGTCGCGGCGGCACGCCTGCGGCTGTTGACCCACCGCCGCTGGCGCGCGGCGCTGCGCCGCTGCCTGTGGTGCTGCGGCCCGCCGTTGCTCGCGCTGAGCGCTGTCTACGGCTGGGGCTGTGCCGCACTGGCGCCGACGCACGTTTGGCGGTCCTGGATCGACGCGCTCGGCGACTTCATCGCCATCCCTGTGGCGGCCTGTTACCTGGCCGGGCTGGCGCTGGCCTCGGGCGGTGGCAGCGCGCGCTGGTGCGGCTGGTTCAGCCCGCTCGGACGGCGCACGCTGAGCCTGTACATGGCCCACAGCCTGCTGTGCGTGGCGCTGTTCTCCGGGCTGGGATGGGCGGTCGCGGCGAGCACGCTGCAGACCGTGCTGTTCTGCCTGGGCCTGTGGCTGGTGGCGCTGGCCGCGGCCCGGCACAGCCATGGCCCCTGGCCGCTCGAAGCCTGGATGGCGCGGCGCTGAGGCGGCTCAGAGCAACGTGGACATCGGCCTGCCCGCGAAGAAGGCCTCCAGGTTGTCCAGCACCAGCGTGACCGAGGCCTGGATCGCCTCGGGCGAGCGGCCGGCGATGTGCGGCGTGATGACCACGTTGGCGATGTCCAGCAGCTCGGCAGGCGGTGCCGGCTCGCTCTCGTAGACGTCGATGCCGGCCGAGGCGATGTGCCCTGCGCGCAGGGCCGCGGCCAGTGCGGCCGTGTCGACCACGCTGCCGCGCGCGATGTTGACCAGCGTGCCCTTGGGCCCGAGCGCCTGCAGCACCTCGGCGTTGACCAGGTGTCTGGTCTCTGCGCCGCCCGGCGTGGCCACGACCAGGTAGTCGGCCCATTCGGCCAGCGCGCGCACGCTTTCGAAGTAACGGTGCGGCAGTGCGGGCTTGGCGCTGCGGCTGTGGTAGCCCACGGCCATGTCGAAGCCGGCCGCGCGTTTGGCGATCTGCTGGCCGATGTCGCCCATGCCCAGCAGGCCCAGGCGCTTGCCGCTCACGGTGGGCGTGTAGGCGCTGAGCTGGTCGCGCCACAGGCCGCGGCGCACGCCCACGTCCATCTGCACGATGCCGCGCACGGCCGCCAGCAGCAGGCCGAAAGCATGGTCGGCCACGCAGGTGGCGTTGCTGCCCGCGGCGTTGGCCACGGCGATGCTGCGCGACTTGGCCGCCGCGACGTCGACAAGTTCGTAGCCCACGCCCAGCGTGTGCACGACTTCCAGCGCCGGCAGCGCGGCGATCTCCAGCGCCGTGAGGCCGATGGTGCCGATGGTCAGCACGGCGCGGATGCGCGGGCCGTGGTCGGCGATGGCCTGGGCGCGGCGTGCATCGTCACCGGCCTCGATCACGTCGAAGCGGTCGCGGAACTGTTGCATGTACTCGGCTTGCAGCGGGCACAGCACGAGCAGGGTGGGGCGGGAAGTCGTCATGGCGGAGGAAGCGGACAGCGAAAGCGCCGCAGTCTAGTCTCGGCCTCAGTTCGCGTAGGGGGCGATGGCCTGCAAAACCACATCCTGCAGCAGGGCGCGCGCCACCTTCTGCGTCTCGGTCGAGGGCCGGCGCGAGGAGCGCACAAGCGTGAGCTGGCTGGTCGGTCGCGGCGCCTGCAGCCGGCGCACCACGAGCGCGCCGCCATGGTCGATGTTGGCCAGCGTGTAGGCCGGCAGCACGGCGTGGCCGAAGCCCTCGCGCACCAGGCTCAGGATGGCGTTGAGTCCGTCGACCTCCATCGCAATGCGCAACGCGCAGCCCAGGCGCATGGTCTCGGCCTCCAGCAGCAAGCGGAAGGCGTTGGGGCGGCTGGGCAGGATCAGGGGCAGGGCGGCCGCGTCGCGCAGCGCCACCGCGGCGCGGGCCTTGCCTTTGCCCTCGGGCACCTCGGCACGCGGCGAGATCAGCACGAGCTCTTCCTCGTGCAGCAGGGTCTGCTCCATGTCGGGCGAGCGCTCGGGGTTGTAGAGCAGGGCCATGTCCAGGTTGCCCATGCGCAGGCTGTCGATCATGACCAGCGAGAAGCCCTCGGTCAGCGTGAGCTGGGCCTGCGGCAGCTTGGCGCGGAAGGCCTGGGTCAGCGGCACCGTGATGAGCCGCGACAGGCTGGGCGGCAGCCCGATGGACACGCGCCCGGCCAGCGCACCGCGCGCCACGCCGAGCTCCTCGCGCGCCACCGCCACCTGGTGCAGGATGCCGCGACCATGCTCGAGCAGCAGCTTGCCGGCTTCGGTGGGCGTGGCGCCGCGGCCGTTGCGGGCCAGCAGGTTCTGGCGCAGCTCCACCTCGAGCAGGCGGATCTGGCGCGACAGCGCGGGCTGGGCCACATCCAGTGCAATGGCCGCGCGCGTGAAGCTGCCGAGCTCGGCCACGCGGACGAAGTACTCCAGTTGCTTCAAATCCATGCTGTGAGTGTATGGAATATCGCTGACATAGCTATGCCATTTCGTTCTAGCTGATAGCAGGCTTGCAAGCTAGGCGGGTATGCGGCGCGCGCGCAGAATCCGCGCACACCGCAGAGCCCAACACGAGGAGCAACATGAGCCGCGAGACCCCCTTGATCATCGACTGCCACGGCCACTACACCACGGCACCCAAGGCGCTGGAGAACTGGCGCAACCAGCAGATCGCCGGCATCAAGGACCCGGCCGTTCGCCCCAAGGTCGCCGACCTGAAGATCAGCGACGACGAACTGCGCGAGTCCATCGAGACCAACCAGCTGCGTCTCATGAAGGAGCGCGGCAGCGACATCACCCTCTTCAGCCCGCGCGCCAGCTTCATGGCCCACCACATCGGCGACTTCGATGTCTCCAGCACCTGGGCCGCCATCTGCAACGAGTTGTGCTACCGCGTCTCCACGCTGTTCCCCGACCACTTCGTGCCGGTGGCCATGCTGCCGCAGTCGCCTGGCGTGGACCCGGCCACCTGCATCCCCGAGCTCGAGAAGTGCGTCAAGGAGTACGGCGCGGTCGGCATCAACCTGAACCCGGACCCCTCCGGCGGCCACTGGAACAGCCCGCCGCTGACCGACCGCCACTGGTATCCCATCTACGAGAAGATGGCCGAGTACGAGCTGCCGGCCATGATCCACGTCAGCACCAGCTGCAACCCCTGCTTCCACACCACGGGCGCGCACTACCTGAACGCCGACACCACGGCCTTCATGCAGCTGATCCAGGGCGACCTGTTCAAGGACTTCCCGACGCTGAAGTTCCTGATCCCCCACGGCGGCGGCGCCGTGCCCTACCACTGGGGCCGCTTCCGCGGTCTGGCGCAGGAGATGAAGAAGCCGCTCTTGAGCGAGCACCTGCTGAACAATGTGTTCTTCGACACCTGCGTGTACCACCAGCCAGGCATCGACCTGCTCAACACCGTGATCCCGGTCAAGAACGTGCTGTTCGCCTCCGAGATGATCGGCGCCGTGCGCGGCATCGACCCCACCACCGGCCATTACTACGACGACACCAAGCGCTACATCGCGGCGTCGACGATCCTCAGTGACGAGGACAAGCACCAGATCTACGAAGGCAACGTGCGCCGCGTGTTCCCGCGCCTGGACGCACGCCTCACCGCCAAAGGCCAATAAGGAGAACCGCATGTACGAACTCGGAGTCGTCTACCGCAACATCCAGCGCACGGACGCCGCGACCGCCGACGCGCTCGCCGCGCTGGGCTCGGCCACCGTGCACGAGGCCATGGGCCGCGTGGGCCTGCTCAAGCCCTACATGCGCCCGATCTTCCCGGGCGCGCAGGTGTCCGGCACCGCCGTCACGGTGCTGCTGCACCCGGGCGACAACTGGATGATGCACGTCGTCGCGGAGCAGATTCAGCCCGGCGACATCGTCGTGGCCGCGATCACGGCCGAGTGCACCGACGGCTACTTCGGCGACCTCTTGGCCACGAGCTTCCAGGCGCGCGGCGCGCGCGCCCTGGTCATCGACGCGGGCGTGCGCGATGTGAAGACGCTCAAGGAAATGAACTTCCCGGTCTGGAGCAAGGCCATCAGCAGCAAGGGCACGATCAAGGCCACCATCGGCTCGGTCAACATCCCCGTGGTCTGTGCCGGCATGCTGGTCACGCCGGGCGACGTGGTCGTGGCCGACGACGACGGCGTGGTCTGCGTGCCACGCGAGAAGGCCGCCGCCACGCTGGAAGCGGCGCGCAAGCGCGAGGCCAACGAAGGCGACAAGCGCGACAAGCTGGCCTCCGGCGTGCTGGGGCTGGACATGTACAAGATGCGCGAGCCGCTGGCCGCGGCCGGACTGAAATACATCGACTGAACGAAGAGACAAGCCATGACCAACACCCTTCGCCGCGCGCTGCTGCGCGCCGGCCTCGCCACCTGCGCCCTGGCCGCTGCCTTCGGTGCCGCTGCCCAGCAGTTCCCGACCAAGCCCGTGCGCATCATCACGCCGTTCCCGGTCGGCGGCGGCCCGGACGGCGTGGCCCGCCTGGCGGCCGACAAGCTCGCGCGCCTGTGGGGCCAGCCCGTGGTGGTGGAGAACCGCCCGGGCGGCAACGGCTTCATCGCCATCGACGCCTGGAAGCGCGGCGCCAAGGACGGCACCGACCTGCTGGTGCTGGACAACGTGCACCTGGCCGCTTACCCGGCGCTGTTCAAGAAGCTGCCCTACGACCCGCAGAAGGACTTCGACATCGCGCTGCCGCTGTTCAAGACGCACTTCTTCTTCACGGTGCCGACCAACAGCAAGTACAAGACCGTGGGCGACATCATTGCCGACGCCAAGGCGCACCCGGGCAAGCTGAACTACGGTTCCTGGTCCGTGGGCAACCCCGTGCACCTGGGCTCCGAGCTGTTCGAGAGCGTGACCGGCACGCAGATGGAGCACGTGATCTTCAAGGAGACCACGCAGCTCTACACCTCGGTTGCCACGGGCGACATCGACTTCGCGCTGGGCAGCGCCGGCACGGCCGGGCCGCTGTACCGCGCCGGCAAGCTGCGCCTGGTGGCCTTCGCCGCCAACAAGCGCTCGGCCGATTTCCCGGACATCCCGACGGTGGCCGAATCGGGTGGCCCCAAGGACTTCGAGGTCACGGGCTGGAACGTGATCGCCGTGCCGCCGGGCCTGCCTGCCGCCACGGTGGACAAGATCCGCAAGGACCTGGCCGAGATCCTCAAGGACAAGGATTTCGTCGAGCGCTTCAAGACCTTCGGCTACGAGCCCTTCCCGACCACGCCCGAGCAGTTCCAGGCCACCGTCAAGGCCGAGACGCAGCGCTTCGGCGATGTGATCCGCAAGGCCAACATCACCCTGGATTGAGGACACCCCCATGAGCAAACCCACCACAGGCCCTTTCGAGAAGACCGCCGGCTGGCTGGACTGGTACGCCGGCCCGAGCCAACCGCGTTTTGCGCTGCCGGCCGGTGCCGTCGACGCGCACTGCCATGTGTTCGGCCCGGGCGCCGAGTTCCCCTACGCGCCCGAACGCAAGTACACGCCCTGCGATGCCAGCAAGGCGCAGCTCTACGCTCTGCGCGACCACCTGGGTTTCGCGCGCAACGTGGTGGTGCAGGCCACCTGCCACGGCGCCGACAACCGCGCCATGGTCGATGCCTGCAAGTCTTCGGGCGGCAAGGCGCGCGGCGTGGCCACGGTCAAGCGCAGCATCAGCGACGCCGAACTGCAGGAGTTGCATGACGCCGGCGTGCGCGGCGTGCGCTTCAACTTCGTCAAGCGCCTGGTGGATTTCACACCCAAGGACGAGCTCATGGAGATCGCCGGCCGCATCGCCAAGCTGGGCTGGCATGTGGTGATCTACTTCGAGGCCGTGGACCTGCCCGAGCTGTGGGACTTCTTCACGGCGCTGCCGACCACCGTGGTGGTGGACCACATGGGCCGGCCCGACGTGACCAAGTCCGTGGACGGGCCGGAGTTCGCGCTGTTCGAGAAGTTCATGCGCGAGCACACCAACGTGTGGAGCAAGGTCAGCTGCCCGGAGCGTCTGTCGGTCGCCGGACCGAAGGCCCTGAACGGCGAACAGAACGCCTACCAGGACGTGATCCCGTTCGCGCGCCGCATCGTGGAGCAGTTCCCCGACCGCGTGCTGTGGGGCACCGACTGGCCGCACCCCAACCTCAAGGATCACATGCCCGACGACGGCCTGCTGGTGGACTTCATCCCGCACATCGCGCCCACGGCCGAGCTGCAGAAGAGGCTGCTGGTCGACAACCCGATGCGGCTCTATTGGCCGGAGGAGGTCTGACATGGCCCTGAACAAGCCGTACCTGGACGTGCCCGGCACGACCATCTTCGACGCCGACCAGTCGCGCAAGGGCTACTGGCTCAACCAGTTCTGCATGAGCCTCATGAAGGCAGAGAACCGCGCGCGCTTCAAGGCCGACGAGGACGCCTACCTGGCCGAGTGGCCGATGACCGACGAGCAGAAAGCCGCGGTGCGCGCACGCGACCTGAACTGGGCCATGCGCACGGGCGGCAACATCTACTTCCTGGCCAAGCTGGGGGCCACCGACGGGCTGTCGTTCCAGCAGATGGCCGGCAGCATGACGGGCATGACCGAGCACGCCTACCGCGACATGATGATCGGCGGTGGCCGCAGTGCCGAGGGCAACCGTGTGGTGGGAGAGGGCGGCAACGCGCAGGGTGCGCCCGCGCAATCGCAGGCCTGGAAGGATTGGGAGCTGACGCACCAGCAGGCCCTGGCCGCACAGATCATGGGCGAGCACGCTGCGCGCCAGACCGGCGCCGATGCACCGGCCGCCCATGCGCAGATCACGGCTTCGGTCTACACCTCGCACGTGCCGGCCATCGGCGCGGCGATCGACCATGGCAAGACCGAGGAGGCCTACTGGAAGCCGCTGTTCGCGGGCTACGAGCCGTCCAAGCAATGGATGCGCGAGAACCGGCCGGACGTGGTGTTCCTGGTCTACAACGACCATGCGACCAGCTTCGACCTGGGCGTGATCCCGACCTTCGCGATCGGCACGGCGGCCGAGTTCGAGCCCGGTGACGAGGGCTACGGCCCGCGGCCCGTGCCCAAGGTCATCGGCCATCCCGACCTGGCCTCGCACATCGCGCAGTCGGTGATCCAGCAGGACTTCGACCTGACCATCGTGAACGAGCTCAAGGTGGACCACGGCCTCTCGGTGCCCATGAACCTGATGTTCGGCTCGCCCGAGGCCTGGCCGGTCAAGGTGATTCCGTTCCATGTGAACGTGGTGCAGTACCCCGTGCCCTCGGGCGCACGCTGCTTCGCGCTGGGGCAGGCGATCCGCCGCGCCATCGAGTCCTACGACGAGCCGCTCAAGGTGCAGATCTGGGGCACGGGCGGCATGAGCCACCAGCTGCAGGGCCCGCGCGCCGGCCTGATCAACAAGGAATGGGACAACAAGTTCCTGGACCGTTTGATCGCCGAGCCGGCCGAGTTGGCCAAGGTGCCGCACATCGAGTACGTGCGCGAGGCCGGCAGCGAGGGCATCGAGCTCGTGATGTGGCTGATCGCCCGCGGCGCGATGGCCGACGTGGCCGGTGGCCCGGCGCCCAAGCTCAAGCACCGCTTCTTCCATGTCCCGGCGTCCAACACCGCCGTGGGCCACCTCATCCTGGAGAACTGAACATGACGATCAAAGTAGCCCTCGCCGGTGCCGGCGCCTTCGGCATCAAACACCTGGACGGCATCAAGAACATCGATGGCGTCGAAGTCGTCTCGCTGATCAGCCGCGACCTCGACAAGACCAAGGAAGTCGCCGACAAGTACGGCATCGGGCATGTCACCACGAACCTGGAAGACAGCCTGGCGCTCAAGGAAGTGGACGCCGTGATCCTGTGCACGCCCACGCAGATGCACGCCTCGCAGACGCTGGCCTGCCTGAAGGCCGGCAAGCATGTGCAGGTGGAGATTCCGCTGTGCGACGTGCTGAAGGACGGTGAGGAAGTGGTCAACGTGGCCAAGACCAGCGGCCTGGTGGCCATGTGCGGCCACACGCGCCGCTTCAACCCCAGCCACCAGTACGTGCACAAGAAGATCGTGGCCGGCGAGTTCAACATCCAGCAGATGGATGTGCAGACCTACTTCTTCCGCCGCACCAACATGAACGCGCTGGGCCAGGCCCGCAGCTGGACCGACCATTTGCTGTGGCACCACGCGGCCCACACGGTGGATCTGTTCGCCTACCAGGCCGGCAGCCCCATCGTGAAGGCCAATGCGATCCAGGGCCCGATCCACAAGGACCTGGGCATCGCGATGGACATGAGCATCCAGCTCAAGGCCGCCAACGGCGCGATCTGCACGCTCAGCCTGTCGTTCAACAACGACGGTCCGCTCGGCACCTTCTTCCGCTACATCGGCGACACGGCGACTTACATCGCGCGCTACGACGACCTGGTCAACGGCAAGGAAGAGAAGATCGACGTGTCCAAGGTCGACGTGTCGATGAACGGCATCGAGCTGCAGGACCGCGAGTTCTTCGCTGCGATCCGCGAAGGCCGCGAGCCCAACAGCAGCGTGGCCCAGGTGCTGCCCTGCTACCAGGTGCTGCACCAGCTGGAGCAGCAGCTGAACGGCTGAGCGCCGCGCGGCGGCCTCAGCTGGCCGCCGCCGTACCGGTCCCGGTTCTCTTGAGGATGCGCCGCACCGTCTCACGGCTCACCGAACCCAGTCCGAATTGCTGGCGTGCTGCACGTTCCAGCTCGAGCAAGGTCCAGCGCTGGCGGCCTTCCGGTGGGTCGGAACTGGCCAGCGCCATCACGCGTGCCTCGGCGTCCGCGCCGTAGCGGCGCGGACGGCCCGAGCGGGCCAGATCGAAGACAGCGCGCTCCACGCCCCCTTGCAGGTAGGCGGCCCGCGTGCGCCACAGGGCCGTGCGGCCGACCCCTAGCACCTCCAGGATCTGCGCCTCGGGAATACCGCGGTCCAGGCACCACAGCACATGGGCCCGGTTGACCTCGCGCGCGTGGTGCACGCCCTTGCTGCGAATTTCTTCGACCGTGCGCCGATCTTCTGCCGTCAGTTGCAGCTCGACCTGCCTCATGAGTACATCTCGTGTGCTGTTGGAAGGATTGTTTTAATGTATTCAAAGCACTGCGAATTCCATCCCTGCATGAATGAAACAGATTGTTATTGCGTGTCGGCGTGGGATGGCGGCATCGTTGCGGTCGGGCGCGGATGCCTGGGGTGGCGGTAAGCTCGCGCGCATGCAAATACGCTCCATCGGACCCTTCACCGTCTCGGCCATCGGCCTGGGCTGCATGAACCTGAGCCACGCCTATGGCGTGCCGCCGTCGCCCGAGCAGGCCGAGCGCCTGCTGCTGGCCGCACTGGACGCAGGCGTCACGCTGTTCGACACGGCCGCGCTGTACGGTTTCGGCGCCAACGAGGAACTGGTCGGCCGGGTGCTGAAGGACCACCGCAGCCGCTTCACGCTGGCCAGCAAGGGCGGCATGGCCGGCGTGCGCGGCGACGATGGTGTCGTGCGCCGCGTGATCGATGGCCGGCCCGAAGCCCTGCGCCGCAACTGCGAGGACAGCCTGCGCCGCCTGAACACGGACGTCATCGACCTGTACTACCTGCACCGATGGCACAAGGAGGTGCCGATCGAGGACAGCGTGGGTGCGCTGGCCGACCTCGTGCGGGCCGGCAAGGTGCGCACCATCGGCCTGTCGGAAGTGTCGGCCGCGACCATCCGCAAGGCGCACGCGGTGCACCCCATCACGGCCGTGCAGACCGAGTTCTCGCTGTGGACACGCAACCCCGAGATCGCCGTGCTCGAGGCCTGCCGCGCCATCGGCGCCGCCTTCGTGGCCTTCAGCCCCTTGGCCCGTGCCTACCTGACCGACACGCTGCACGACGTGGCCACGCTGGACGCCAAGGACATCCGCCGGCCCATGCCGCGCTTCGCGCCGCAGAACTACGCGGCCAATCTGCAGTTGCTGCCGCCCTACGTGGCCTTCGCGCGCGAGCTGGGCTGCACGCCGGCCCAGCTGGCGCTGGCCTGGCTGCTGCACAAGGCGCCGCACATCGTGCCGATCCCGGGCACCACGAACCTGGCGCACCTGCAGGAAGACCTGGACGCCGCCAGGGTGCAGCTGACGCCCGCGCAGATGGCGCGCGCCGAGGCGCTGATCGGCCAGCACAACGTGGTGGGCCCGCGCTACGCGCCACAGGCCACGGGCGAGGTCGACACCGAGAACTTCGCATGAGAGCTTGAGAGGCAATCGCTTGAGCTCACGCAAGACCCCGGCAAGTGCCGGCTGGCGGGCGCATGGTGGTGTTCGGGACCTTGCCCTGCGGGCACCACGTCGTGCGCCCAATCAACTGCCTCCCAAGCTCTGAGATAAACCGAAACAAAGCGAAACCGCCCCGAGACCCCCGTGGGGCGGTGCGGCGGCACCATCGCTGCCATGTTCACTTCTCTTCAAGAGGCATGGCGATGAAATCCTGGATCAAGCGCAGTCTGGCGGGCCTGTTCGGTGCCGCCGTGGTGGTCGGCAGCCTGTCGGCCTGCGGCCACCGGCCGCACGATGGCGGCTGGAACGCCAGCGCCGAGCAGATGGCCGAGCGCCGCGCCAAGATGGTGGCGCGCGTGGCCGACAAGCTCGACCTGGATGCCGCGCAGAAGGCCAAGCTCGAGGTGCTGGCCGGCAAGCTGTCCGAGCAGCGCAGCGCGCTGATGGCCGGCGCCCATCCGCGCGAGCAAGCCCAGGCCCTGGTGGCGGGCGAGAAGTTCGACCGTGCCGGCGCGCAGGCGCTGGTGGACCAGAAGACCGATGCACTGAAGGCCAAGGCGCCCGAGGTCGTGACTGCGCTGGGCGACTTCTACGACAGCCTCACGCCGGCCCAGCAGCAGAAGGTGCGCGACTTCATGCAGCGCCGCGGCGGCTGGCATCGCGGATGACAATGCGGTTCATGCGGCCCCCACGCTCATCGCTTCGCGTATCGCAGCCCCCCGAGGGGGCGCATCAAGGCCTTCGGGCGGCCGGGCGGCGTTGATGCCCCGCATCCTGCTGATCGACGACGACGCCGACCTGGGCGCTCCACTGGCCGCGTACTTCGCGCGCTTCGAGCTGGAGCTGCTCCAGGCCCTGCACCCGGACGAGGGGCTGGCGCGTTTGCGCGCGGGTGGCTTCGACGCCGCCATCCTGGACGTGATGCTGCCCGGCATGGACGGCTTCGCGCTGTGCCGCGCGATCCGCAAGGACAGCGACCTGCCCGTGCTCATGCTGACCGCGCGCGGCGAGGTCATGGACCGCGTGGTCGGCCTGGAACTCGGCGCCGACGACTACATCCCCAAACCCTTCGAGCCGCGCGAACTGGTGGCGCGCGTGCAGACCGTGCTGCGCCGGCGTGTGGCGCCGGCAGCGCCTGCCGACGATGCGCGCCTGCGCTTCGAGGGCCTGGAGATCGACCCCGTCACGCGCAGCGTCTGGCGCGGCGGCCAGGCGCTGGAGCTGACCGGCACCGAGTTCGAGCTGCTGCAGCTGCTGGCGCGCGAGCCCGGCCGCGTCTGGAGCCGCGACGACATCCTGAACCAGCTGCGCGGCCACGAGGCCGAGCTCTACACGCGCGCGGTGGACATCGTCATCAGCCGGCTGCGCAAGAAGCTCGAACCGCTGGACGCGATCAAGACGCTGCGCAACGCCGGCTATGCGCTGGCGCTGGCGCCGCGGCCGGGCCGTGGCTGAAGCGCGCGTGCGGGGCTGGCACCGGCGCGCGCACCGTGCCATGCGGCATTCGCTGCGGCTGCGGCTTGTCACGCTGTTCCTGCTGCTGGCGCTGGCCATGTCGGCCAGCTTCCTGTTCGGCATGCAGCGGGCGATCTCCATGGGCTGGCGCGACGCCGTGCGTCCGCTGGCGGCCGACTACGTGGACCGGCTGGTCGCCGAGATCGGCAGCCCGCCCAGCGTGGCACGCGCGCAGGCGCTGACGGCACGCTTGCCGGTCAGCGTGAGCATCTCCGGCCCATCCATCAACTGGAAGAGCGAGCCCGATGGCGGCCGTGAGCGCTACCGCGACCGCGACGGGCGTGAACATGAATTCCTGCGCCGCACCACAGCCGATGGCCACGTGGTGGAACTGGGCCTGTCGGTCGCGACCTGGCAGGAAAAGCCGCGCCGCGTCGGCTGGATGACGTTGTCGGTGCTGCTGGTGCTGACGATGCTGGCCTGGATCTACGTGCACCGCCTGCTGCGGCCGCTGCGCGACATCGGCGCAGGCGCGCTGCGCTTCGGCGCCGGAGACTTCGCCGAGCCGATCCCGGTACGCCGGCATGACGAGCTCGGCCAGCTGGCTGAAGGCGTCAACACCATGGCGCAGGACATCCACGGCATGCTGGAGGCCAAGCGCGGCCTGCTGCTGGCCATCAGCCACGAGCTGCGCAGCCCGCTCACGCGCGCGCGCCTGCACACCGAACTGCTGCCTGAAACGGCCGAACTCGCGCCCACGCGCGAGGCGCTGCTGCGCGACCTGGCCGTGATGCGCGACCTCGTCACCGACCTGCTGGAGAGCGAGCGCCTGGCCGTGCGCCACGCCGCGCTGCAGTTGGAGCCGACCGACCTCGCCGCGCTGGCGCGCGAGGTGCTCGATGGCATGGGCGGAGAGGGCGGCCAGATGCCGCGCCTGCAGGTGGCAGGTGGCTTGCCGCAGCTGCCGCTGGACCGTGCCCGCATGCGCCTGCTGCTGCGCAACCTGCTCGGCAACGCGCAGCGCCACAGCGGCGGTGCGCCGCAGCCGCCCGAACTGCATCTGCAGCCCGAGAACGGCGGCATCCGCCTGCGCGTGCGCGACCACGGCCCGGGCGTGGACGCTTCCGTGCTGCCGCACCTGGCCGAACCCTTCTACCGGCCCGCTGCCGCGCGCGAGCGCAGCAGCGGTGGCGTGGGGCTGGGGCTGTACCTGTGCCGCCTGGTGGCACAGGCCCATGGCGCGACCTGGCAGGTGGCCAATGCCCACCCGGGACTGGTGGTGCAGGTGGACCTGCCGGCACCCGGCCAGACTTGAAAAAGCCCGCTGGCGCGGGCTTTTTTCTTACAGCGTGTCGATGAAGCTGCGCAGCTTGTCGCTGCGGCTCGGGTGCTTGAGCTTGCGCAGCGCCTTGGCCTCGATCTGGCGGATGCGTTCGCGCGTCACGTCGAACTGCTTGCCGACTTCTTCCAACGTGTGGTCGGTCGACATCTCGATGCCGAAGCGCATGCGCAGCACCTTGGCTTCGCGCGGGGTCAGCGAGTCCAGGATGTCCTTGACCACGTCGCGCAGGCCGGCCTGCATGGCGGCATCGATGGGTGCGGTGTTGGCGCTGTCCTCGATGAAATCGCCCAGGTGGCTGTCGTCGTCGTCGCCGATCGGCGTTTCCATGGAGATCGGCTCCTTGGCGATCTTCATGATCTTGCGGATCTTGTCTTCCGGGATCTCCATGCGCTCGGCCAGGATGGACGCATCGGGCTCGAAGCCGAACTCCTGCAAGTGCTGGCGGCTGATGCGGTTCATCTTGTTGATGGTCTCGATCATGTGCACCGGGATCCGGATGGTGCGCGCCTGGTCCGCGATGGACCGGGTGATCGCCTGGCGGATCCACCACGTGGCGTAGGTCGAGAATTTGTAGCCGCGGCGGTACTCGAACTTGTCCACGGCCTTCATGAGGCCGATGTTGCCTTCCTGGATCAGGTCCAGGAACTGCAGACCGCGGTTGGTGTACTTCTTGGCGATGGAGATCACGAGGCGCAGGTTGGCCTCGATCATTTCCTTCTTGGCATCGCGCGACGAGGCCTCGCCTTCGTTCATGCGCTTGTTGATGTCCTTGAGCTCGTCCAGCGGCACGACGACCTGGGACTGGATGTCCATCAGCTTTTGCTGCAGGTCCTGCACCGGCGGGATGTTGCGGCCCATGATCGCGGCCCAGGGCTTGTTCGAGGCGGCCTGCTTCTCGATCCACTTCAAGTCCAGCAGGTGCGAGGCGACCTTGTGGCCCATCTTGTCGCGGCCGCTGAACTCGGCGATGAACTGCTCCTGCGGATAGCCGCACTTGTCCACGATGATGCGGCGCAGCTCGCGCTCCTTCTTGCGCACGTCATCGACCTGGCCGCGCAGCAGGTCGCACAGCTTCTCGATGGTCTTGGCCGTGAAGCGGATGGTCATCAGCTCCTCGCTGACGGCCGCCTGGGCCTTCAGGTAGTTGGCCGAGCCGTAGCCCTCCTTGTCGTAGATCTTGTGGACCTTCTCGAACAGCTCGCGCAGGCGGTCGAAGCGCGACAGGGCCTCGTTCTTGAGTTCCTCCAGCTTCTTGGTCAGCGCCTTGGAGCCGCCCTTGCCGTCGTCGTCGTCGGCCGCGTCGAACTCGTCGAAGTCTTCCTCGGCCACATAGTCGTCGGCCTCGTTGGGGTTGGAGAAACCGTCGACGATGGTCGAGATGACGACCTTGCCTTCACGGATCTCCTCGCCCAGACGGAACACCTCGGCCAGCGTGGCGGGGCTGGCGCTGATGGCTTCCATCATGCGCATGAGGCCGCCTTCGATGCGCTTGGCGATCTCGATTTCGCCTTCGCGCGTGAGCAGCTCGACCGTGCCCATCTCGCGCATGTACATGCGCACCGGGTCGGTGGTGCGGCCGAATTCGCTGTCCACGGTGGACAGGGCGGCTTCGGCGGCTTCCTCGGCTTCCTCTTCGGTCGAGCCGGTCGGCGCGTTGTCGGTGATGATCATCGACTCGGCGTCCGGCGTCTGCTCGTAGACGGCCACGCCCAGGTCGTTCAGCGTGGCGATCACGACTTCCAGCGTCTCGGCGTCGACCAGCTTGTCGGGCAGGTGGTCGGAGATCTCGCCGTGCGTGAGGTAGCCGCGCGTCTTGCCCAGCTTGATCAGGGCCTTCAGGCGCTGGCGGCGCTTGGCCATGTCCTCTTCGGACAGCACCGTCTCGTCCAGACCGAATTCCTTCATCAAGGCCCGTTCCTTGGCCTTGCTGATCTTCATGCGCAGCGGCTTGACCTTCTCGACCGGTGCGTCGGCGGCGGCCACGGGCGCCGCGGGCTCTTCCGCGAACTCTTCCTCGATGTCGGACAGGTCGTCTGCGACATCGTCCTCGTCCATGCTCTTGGGCGCGGCCTTCTTGGCAGCGGCAGGCTTCTTGGCCGCAGCGGCGCCGGCAGCCTTGGGCGGCCGGCCGGGCTTCTTCTTGGTCACGGTCTCATCGGCCGTGGCCGCAGCTGCGGCGGCGGTCTTGGGGGTCTTTTCCGAGGCGGGTGTCTTGGATGCGGGCACAGTCAGAGCTTTCGTAGGGGACTTGGCGGCGGCCTTCGCTTTGGGCGTCGGCTTGGCAGCAGCCTTTGCGGCAGGTGGGGACACGGACTTCTTGACCGGCTTCTCGGACTTCTGGCTTGGCATGGATACACCTCGACACACGAAAAACGCAAAGGGCAAGCGCCGCGGGAAACCCGGCGCGGGGGCGATGGGACCGGCCTTTCCGTCAGGACAGAACGGCCCATGGGCAAGATGTGGGGGCGATCATTTGGAATGCAGCCCTTGCGATGAGATTGGCCGGTCGTGCGCGTGTTGGCATCGGTTGGCCGGGCTCGGAGGTACTGCTGTCGCTCTTGCCGCGAGAACCCTAGATTATAGCCGACGCGGCGGATTTCAAGCCGCCAGAGATTTCTTGAGCGCCAGTTGCTGCAGGATGAGCTCGCGTTCGCGGCCGATGCGCTCCGGGTCGGAGGCTGGCAGCGTCTGCAGGTACTTGAGTTCTTCGGCGATCACGTCGCGGTGCAGCCGGGTCAATGTGGCCCGCACATCGGCCAGCGGCACGTCCTCGATGTCGAAGACCTTGCCCAGGGGCTGCATGTTGTCCTGCGCGACCAGCTTGCGCGCTTCGGGCTCGAAGGACTGGCCCTGCACGCCGACGTCCAGTGCCGCCCAGGGCTGGGCGCCGTGCTCGTGCACCTGCTGGTCGACCCAGCGGAACAGCTCGCCATAGGGGCCTTCGAGCGCGCAGAGCAGGTCGTGGTCTGCATGCGTGAGGCTGTCCCAGAGCAGCGTGTTGCGCAGCAGCAGCATGGCGACATGGCTGGCATGGGCCTGCAGCGCGGGGCGGCTGGCGCTGCGGCCGCGGCTGGGGCGGGGCCGCGATGCTTCGTCCCTGCTGGCCGGGCGGCGGCGCGGCTTGGGCGCATCGGGCGCGGCCCGGGGTTCCCAGAGTTCGGAGAGTTCGCGCGCGTCCAGTTGCACGAGGTCGGCCAGGTCGCCGAGCAGCTGGCGCTTGAGCGCACCGTCGGGCAACTGCGCCCAGAGCGGCTTGGCGTTGCTGGCCAGGTGGGCGCGGCCCTCGGCGCTGCCCAGGTCGCAGCCTTCGCGCGCCACGTCCACGAGGAAGCGCGACAGCGGCACGGCCTCGCCCACACTGAGCGAGAAGGCCTCGGTGCCGTGCGCGCGGATGTAGCTGTCCGGGTCGTGCTCGGCCGGCAGGAACAGGAATTTCACGCTGCGCACGTCGCTGGCATAGGGCAGGGCGCCTTCGAGCGCCTTGCGCGCGGCGCGCCGGCCGGCGGCGTCACCGTCGAAGCTGAACACCACGGCGTCAGTGAAGCGGAACAGCTTTTGCACATGGTCGGGCGTGCAGGCCGTACCCAGCGTGGCCACGGCGTTCGGAAAGCCGTGCTGGGCCAGCGCCACCACGTCCATGTAGCCCTCGGTCACGAGCACGTAGCCCATGTCGCGCAGGGCCTCGCGCGCCTCGTACAGGCCATAGAGCTCGCGGCCCTTGCTGAACACCGGGGTTTCGGGCGAGTTCAGGTACTTGGGCTTCTCGTCGCCGAGCACGCGGCCGCCGAAGGCGATGCATTCGCCCTTGACGTTGCGGATCGGGAACATGAGCCGGTCGCGGAAGCGGTCGTAGCGCTTGCCGTCCTCGCTGTCCTCGTGGTGGATCACGAGGCCGCTGTCCACCAGCAGCGCGTCGTCGTAGTGCGGGAACACGCTGGCCAGATTGCGCCAGCCCTCGGGCGCATAGCCCAGGCCGAAGCGCTTGGCGATCTGGCCCGACAGGCCACGCCCCTTGCAGTAGTCGATCGCGCGTGGCGACTGGCGCAGCGCCTTGCGCCAGGCCTCGCCGGCCTTCTCCAGCACGTCGGTCAGCGTGGCCTGGCGCTCGCGCTGCTCGGCGGCGCGCTGGCGTTCCTGCGGCGTGCTGTCGTCGTCGGGCACGGCCATGCCGACCTGCTGGGCCAGGTCCTGCACGGCCTCGCGGAAGCCTGCGCCGGTGTGCTCCATCAAGAAGCCGATGGCGTTGCCGTTCTTGCCGCAGCCGAAGCAGTGGAAGAACTGCTTGCTGGGGCTGACCGTGAACGAGGGCGACTTCTCGCCGTGGAAGGGGCACAGGCCCAGGAAGTTGGCACCGCCCTTCTTGAGCTGCACGTACCGGCCCACCACCTCGACCACGTCGACGCGGGCGAGGAGTTCCTGGACGAACGACTGCGGAATGGCCACGGGGCGAGCTTACACAGGCGGCGGCCTGTCCATCGGCGAAAGGTCAGCGCGGCGCCAGGCGGATGGCGCCGTCCAGGCGGATCACCTCGCCGTTGAGCATGTCGTTCTCGAAGATGTGGATGGCCAGGCGCGCGTAGTCGGCGGGCGTGCCCAGACGGGAGGGGAAGGGCACGCTGGCGGCCAGCGCGTCCTGCACCTCCTGCGGCATGCCGAACAGCATGGGCGTGCCGAAGATGCCGGGGGCGATGGTCATGTTCCGGATGCCGGTCTTGGCCAGGTCGCGCGCGATCGGCAGCGTCATGCCGACCACACCGCCCTTGGACGCGCTGTAGGCGGCCTGGCCGATCTGGCCGTCGTAGGCCGCCACCGAGGCGGTGGAGATCAGCACGCCGCGCTCGCCCGTGGCCTCTGGCGCGTTCTTGCCCATGGCCTCGGCCGCGAGCCGGATCATGTTGAAGCTGCCCAGCAGGTTGACCATCAGCGTCTTCTGGAAGGTCGCCAGGCCATGGGCGCCGTTCTTGCCCACGGTCTTCTCGGCCGGCGCGATGCCGGCGCAGTTCACCAGCCCCATGAGCTTGCCCAGCTCCACGGCCTTGGCCACGGCGGCCTGGCCATCGACCTCCTGGCTCACGTCGCAGCGCACGAAGGCGCCGCCGATCTCGCGGGCCAGGGCCTCGCCCTTGTCGGCCTGCAGATCGGCCACGACCACGCGGCCGCCCTTGGCGGCCAGCGCCCTCGCTGTTCCTTCGCCCAGACCCGACGCGCCGCCCGTGACGATGAAGACCTTGCCTGCGATGTCCATGTGTGCTCCTTTGGTGGTTTGACGTTGACGTAAACGTCAATTATGGCGCCCGCCCAACGACAAGGGCCGCCCGGAGGCGGCCCTTGCGCGGTGCGCAGGCGGCTACTTGAAGCCCACCCGGTCCAGCATCTGCTGCACCTTCAACTGGTGTGCGCCGACCTGGCCGATCGGGATCGTCTCGGCCTTGAAGCCGTTGGGCACCATGGCCGCCAGCGCCGGGTTGTCGACCTTCACACCCTTGGCGGTCGGCCATTCGTTGTTTCCGTTGGCAAAGTAGTTCTGGGCCTCGGGGCTGGCCAGGTATTCCAGCAGCTTGATGGCGTTGTCGCGGTTCTTGGCGTACTTCGCCACCGCGCCGCCGGCGATGTTCAGGTGCGTGCCCCAACTGCTCTGGTTGGGAAATACCACGCCCACGCGCTCGGCCACGGTGCGGTCGGCCGGGTTGGTCGAGCGCATCAGGCGCGCCAGGTAGTAGCTGTTGGTGACGCCCACGCCGCACTCGCCGGACGCCACGCCCTTGATCTGGTCGGTGTCGCCGCCCTTGGGGTCGCGCGCCAGGTTGGCCACGATGCCCTTGAGCCATTCCTCGGCCCGCGTCTCGCCCATGTGTTCCGTGACCGCGCCGAACAGGCTCAGGTTGTAGGGATGCGAGCCCGAGCGGATGCAGATCTTGCCCTTGAGCGCAGGCGAGGCCAGCTTCTCGTAGGTGTCGACATCGCTGGCCTTCAGCGTGGCCTTGTCGTAGACGATCACGCGGGCACGCGTGGAAAAGCCCCACCAGGAGATGCCGCCATCGGCCGCCGGCTGCGAACGCAGGTTGGACGGGATCGCGTCTTCCAGCAGCTTGGAGCGGATCGGCTGGAACAGGCCGTCGACCTCGCCGCGGTACAGCCGGGCCGCGTCCACCAGCAGGATCACGTCGGCTGGCGAGGCCGTGCCCTCGGCCTTCAGGCGGGCGATGATGTCCGCGTCGCCCGCGTCCACGCGGTTGATCTTGATGCCGGTGGCCTTCGTGAAATTGCTGTACAGCGCTTCGTCGGTGGCGTAGTGGCGGGCCGAGTACAGGTTCACGACCTGGTCCTGCGCGAGCGCGGTGCCGGCTGCCAGCAGCAGCGCAGCCAGGGAAATGGCTCTCTTCAACATGAAGCTTCCTGGAACGATGGGAGGCGGCGATGGTAAGGCCAACGCGAATCGTTCTCGAAAATCCCCGGCACAAAAAAAGGCCCCGCACAGCGGGGCCCTTGAAGGGGTTCCTGAATCCCGATGAATTCGAAGAAACCCGAGGAGACAACTCGCGGGAGCCGGCTGCGCCGGTCTCCCAGAACAACGAATCAACGCTTCTTGGCAGCGGCGGTGGCCGTCTTGCCGGCGTTCACGGCCGAGGTGGCGACCGCGTTGAAGTTGGCTTCGGCCACGTCGCTGGCTTGCTTGACGGCCTTTTGTACGGATTCCAGGGCGTTGGTGCCGGCGGCCACAGCGCTCTTGAACACGGCCACGGCGGTCTCGGAACCGGCGGGGGCGTTCTTGGCGGCGCTGTCCACGGCCGACAGGAACTTCTTCTGCACGTCGCTGGCCTGGGCTTCGAAGGCCTTGCCGAACTCGGCGCCCGTGCCTTGGGCGATTTCGTAGACATGGCGGCTGTAAGCGGCGGTCTTCTCGGCCAGCGGCTGCAGCAGGCTGGCTTGCAGGGCCAGCAGCTCTTGCGCGTCCTTGACCGACAGGGCAGCCTGGGCGGTGTCGGCGGCTTCGGCCAGGGCGGCCTTGGAAGCGGTGACGTTCAGTTCAACCAGCTTCTCGACGCCTTCGAAGGCCTTCGAGGTCAGGCCGAACAGCAGGTCGAAGTTGGCTTTGTGGGTGGCAACGATTTGGTCAGCGGTCAGCATATGAATCTCCAGTTTGAAAATGTGCGGGATCTTTGCTGCTCTCCCGCCTCATCCGTTGATGTTGCAGTGCAGCATGGAACGAATTATAGGGACGCACTGCGGCGGTGCAAGCCTTTTTTGCTGCATTGCAACAATCTAGAGGGCGGCTTCTAAACCGGCCCGTGCTTGACGACCCCGCTGGCAGAATGCCGCGATGCCAGCCACCCCCGCCGCCGCACCGGCCCGCGCCCAGCCGCGTGGGCGCGAAGACTTCCGGGTGTTCCGCCCGATCACCACCCGCTGGGCCGACAACGATGCCTACGGCCACGTCAACAACGTCGTCTACTACAGCTGGTTTGACACGGCCGTGAACGCGTACCTGATCGAGCAGGGCGCGCTGGACGTCGAGCGCAGTCCCACCATCGGCCTGGTGGTGGAGACGCAGTGCCAATACTTTGCCCCGCTGGCCTTTCCCCAGACCATTGAAGCCGGCCTGCGCGTGGCGCGACTGGGCGGGAGCAGCGTGCGCTACGAGGTGGGCCTGTTCGCGCAGGGCGCGCCGCAGACGGCCGCCCATGGCCATTTCGTGCATGTGTACGTGGACCGGGAAAGCCGCCGGCCCGTGCCGGTGCCCGAAGCGTTGCGCAGCGTGCTTGCACCGCTGCTGTGAAACGGGTTCGGGCCGGCCGGGTGCAACCCCGACCGGCCCGAACGGGCCTGCCGCACGCCATCGCGTGCCAACCAGGCCACCAGCGGCGTGCAATCAGCTGCGCTTGGCGTCGGCCATGGCGGCCACGTGGGCGGCCTTGGCGTCCTTCATGCACACGTCCTTGGTGTTGCCTGCGAGCGCATCGCACTTCTGCTTGGCCGTGTCGTAGGCGGCATCGGCCTTGGCCTCGACGACCTTGGCCGTCGCCTTGGCGCTGGGCTTGTACTGCGCGTCGAGCTCGGCCTTGGCAACCTTCTCCTTGCCCTTGGCCTCGCTCTGGCACACGTCCTTGGCATTGCCGGCCAGCCCATCGCAGCGCTGCTTGTCGGCCTTGTACTCGGCCTCGATGCGGTCTTCGGCGGCCTTGTACTCGTCGCGCGTCATGGCGCTGGCGTGCGATGCGAAGGTGAAGGTCATGGCGACACCCAGGGCGGTCAGGGCGTGCTTGATGGTGGTGGCTTGCATGGCGGTACTCCTCGGTGTGTGGCTTTGCTTTGGAGAAGGGGATTCAGACAGACTTCTCGAAGAAGAAGTCAGGGTTGCGGCTTTCCCAGTCGCGCACCTGGCGCTCGGCTTCGTCGCGGGCGACGCCGTGGCGTTCCTGGATGCGGCCCAGCAGCTGTTCGCGACGCCCTTCGATCACGTCGAGGTCGTCGTTCGTGAGCTTGCCCCATTGCTCCTGGACCTTGCCCTTGAACTGCTTCCAGTTGCCTTCCAGCTTGTCGTTGTTCATGTGCTCTCTCCTTGTGAAACCGTCCGTCGCGGGCTGCTCTGGACGTGGAGTCACTGTAGGCAGGGTGGGGGCCGCAGGCGGTAGGACGCGCCGGTCTGCCTGCGTAGGCCTGAAAGCCTTGCGCCCTGCAGAAAAAGCCGCCTGGCGCCCCTGCGACAATGCGCTGTCATCACCCTGAAGCATTGAGCCGGAGACAAGCCCGCGCGGCGCGCCAACCATGATCCTCAGCAGCCTTCTCGACACCGACCTGTACAAGTTCACGATGATGCAGGTGGTGCTGCACCAGTTCCCGGGCGCGCAGGTGGAGTACCGCTTCAAGTGCCGCAACAGCATTGCGCTGGCCCCGTATGTGAACGAGATCCGCGAGGAGATCCGCCACCTGTGCACGCTGCGCTTCCAGGACGCCGAACTCAACTACCTGCGTTCGCTGCGCTTCATCAAGAGCGACTTCATCGACTTCCTGGGCCTGTTCAAGCTCAACGAGAAGTACATCGAGGTCCAGCCGCTCGCTTCGGGCGACATCGAGATCTCGATCCGCGGGCCCTGGCTGCACACCATCCTGTTCGAGATCCCGGTGCTGGCCATCGTCAACGAGGTCTATTTCCGCAACACCGGCGCCGGTGCGCGCCTGGCCCAGGGCCGCGAGCGGCTGGACCGCAAGATCGCGCAGCTGCAGGCCGAGGGCCTGGCCGACCTCAAGATCGCCGACTACGGCACGCGCCGGCGCTTCTCCAAGACCTGGCACGAGGAGGTGCTGCGGCGCCTGGCCGATCGCCTGGGCACGGGCCCGCACGGCCAGCTGGCTGGCACCAGCAATGTGCTGTACGCGATGAAGCTGGGCCTGACGCCGCTCGGCACCGTGGCGCACGAGTACCTGCAGGCCTGCCAGGCGCTCGGCCCGCGGCTGCGCGACAGCCAGGTGTTCGCGTTCGACTCCTGGGCCAAGGAGTACCGCGGCGACCTGGGCATCGCCCTGTCCGACGTGTACGGCATGAGTGCCTTCCTGCGCGACTTCGACATGTACTTCTGCAAGCTGTTCGACGGCGCGCGCCACGACAGCGGCGACCCCTTCACCTGGGGCGAGCGGCTGATCGAGCACTACCGCCAGAACCGCGTGGACCCGCACACCAAGACGCTGATCTTCAGCGACGGACTCACGGTCCCGCGCACCATCGAGCTCTACCAGCGCTTCCGCGGCCGCTGCCAACTGGCCTTCGGCATCGGCACCAACCTCACGAACGACCTGGGCGATGCGCCCGCGCATGTGCCGCTGCAGATCGTCATCAAGATGGTGCGCTGCAACGGCCAGCCCGTGGCCAAGCTGTCGGACACGCCGTCCAAGAACATGTGCGACGACGAGAAGTACCTGGCCTACCTGCGCCAGGTGTTCGAGATCGAGCCGCCCGCCGTATGAGCGGCCGCACTGGGCGCACGCTGGCAGGCGTGCTGGGGCTGGCTGCGCCGCTGGCCGGATGGGCTGCAGAGATCGATGGACGCGCCCTGTCGGCCTGGTGGGGGCTGCCGTTCGCCGGCGTGCTGCTGTCGATCGCGCTGTTCCCGCTGTTCGCCATGCGCATCTGGCACCACCATTACGGCAAGATCACGGCGGCCTGGGCACTGGCCTTCTTCGTGCCCTTCGTGTGGGTGTTCGGGCCGGGCCTGGCCGGTGCCAGCCTGGTCCATGCGCTGCTGGCCGAGTACATCCCCTTCATCGTGCTGCTCACCGCGCTGTTCGCGGTGGCCGGCGGCATCTACATCCGCGGCAACCTGCACGGCAGCCCGGCGCTGAACACCGCCATTTTGGCCATCGGCGCCGTGCTGGCCAGCTTCATGGGCACGACGGGCGCCTCCATGCTGCTGATCCGCCCGCTGGTCCGCGCCAACGACAACCGCCGGCACAAGGCCCATGTGGTCGTCTTCTTCATCTTCATCGTCTCCAACATCGGCGGCTCGCTGACGCCGCTGGGCGACCCGCCGCTGTTCCTGGGTTTCCTCAAGGGCGTGGAGTTCTTCTGGACGCTGCGCAACATCCTGCCCGAGACGGCGTTCATGCTGGCCTGCCTGCTGGTGCTGTTCTATGGCCTGGACAGCTGGTACTACCGGCGCGAAGGCGTGCTGCCGGTCGATCCCACGCCGGACACGCAGCGCCTGGGCTTCGACGGGAGCATCAACTTCGTGCTGCTGCTCGTGGTGGTCGGCCTGGTGCTCATGAGCGGCCTGTGGCAATCGCCGGTGGTGTTCGACGTGGCCGGCACACCGTTGCCCTTGCCTTCGCTGGTGCGCGACATCGGCCTCATCGGGGTGACGCTGCTCTCGCTCAAGCTCACCGCTGCCAAGGTGCATGCCGACAACCAGTTCTCCTGGGGCCCGATGGCCGAGGTGGCCAAGCTGTTCGCGGGCATCTTCCTGACCATCATCCCCGTCATCGCGATGCTGCGTGCCGGCACCGACGGCCCCTTCGGTGCCGTGGTGCGTGCCGTGACCGGGCCGGACGGTCAGCCGTTGCCCGCCATGTACTTCTGGGCCACGGGCGTGCTGAGCTCGTTCCTCGACAACGCGCCGACCTACCTGGTGTTCTTCAACACCGCCGGGGGCGATCCGCAGCAGCTCATGACCACGCTGGCGCCCACGCTGGCCGCGGTTTCGGCCGGTGCCGTGTTCATGGGCGCCAACTCCTACATCGGCAACGCGCCCAACCTCATGGTCAAGGCGATTGCCGAGGAGCGCGGCGTGGCCATGCCCAGCTTCTTCGGCTACATGGCCTGGTCCTGTGCCGTGCTGGTGCCGCTGTTCGTCGTGCTCACGTTCATCTTCTTCGTCTGAAAGGCGCCCATCCATGTCCAAGCCCTCCGTCCTCGTCGCCCGTGCCGTGTTCCCCGAAGTGCTGGCCCGGCTGGCCGAGCATTTCGAGGTCAGCGACAACCAGGCCGACGCGAGCTGGAGCGCCGACGAACTGGCGGCCCGCCTGGCCGGCAAGCAGGGCGTGTTCACGACGGCCAGCGAGCGCATCGACGCGACCCTGCTGGCGCGCTGCCCCGATCTCAAGATTGCTGCCAACATGGCGGTGGGCTACAACAATTTCGACCTCGACGCCATGAGCGCGCGCGGCGTGCTGGCCACCAACGCGCCCGACGTGCTGACCGAGACCACGGCCGACTTCGGCTTCGCGCTGCTGATGGCCACGGCCCGGCGCATCGCCGAGAGCGAGCATTACCTGCGCGCCGGCCAATGGACGAAGTGGAGCTACGACCTCTTCGCCGGCAGCGACGTGCACGGCGCCACGCTCGGCATCCTGGGCATGGGCCGCATCGGGCAGGGCATTGCCAGGCGCGGCGCCCATGGCTTCGGCATGAACGTGGTCTACCACAACCGTTCGCGCCTCGCGCCTGAACTCGAGGCCGAGTGCAAGGCCCGCTACGTCAGCAAGGAAGAGCTGCTGCGCCAGGCCGACCACCTGGTGCTGGTGCTGCCGTACTCGCCTGCTTCGCACCACGCCATCGGCGCGGCCGAACTCGCGCAGATGAAGCCCACGGCCACGCTCATCAACATCGCGCGCGGCGGCATCGTCGACGACACCGCACTGGCCCAGGCGCTCAAGGACAGGCGCATCGCCGCCGCCGGCCTGGACGTGTTCGAGGGCGAGCCCTCGGTGCACCCGGGTCTCCTGAGCGTGCCCAACGTGGTGTTGACCCCGCACATCGCCAGCGCCAGCGTGCCCACACGCCTGGCCATGGCCAATCTCGCGGCCGACAACCTGATCGGCTACCTCGTGCACGGCAAACCCTTGACACCCTTGAACGCCGCCGCCCTGCATGCCTGAACTTCCGCTCGCCACCTGGCTGCTGCTGGGCCTGGCAGCGCTCAACGTGGTGCTGCTCGTGCTGCTGCTGAGCCGGCCGACCTCCCGCGCGGCCGAATTCGATGACCTGGTGCGCGCCCACACCGAGCGCACCGAACGCAACCTGCGCCAGGAGCTGACCGACGGCGCACGCGGCAGCCGCCAGGAAAGCGCTCAGGCGCTCGCCAGCTTCCAGCGCACGCTGCTGGCCCAGGGGGCCGAGGCCACGCGCACGCAGAACGCCCAGATCGACGCGCTGGCCCAGCAGCTGGCACTGCTGCAGAAGTCGCTGGCCGACACGCTGGCCCAGCAGCTCATGGGCCTGTCGGAGTCCAACGCCCGGCGCCTGGCCGAAGTGCGCGCCACCATGGAAACGCAACTGGCCCAGCTGCAGGCCAGCAATGCCGGCAAGCTCGACGAGATGCGCCGCACTGTGGACGAGAAGTTGCAGAGCACGCTGGAGACGCGCCTGGGCGAGAGCTTCCGCCAGGTGGCCGAGCGGCTGGAGCAGGTCTACAAGGGCCTGGGCGAGATGCAGACCCTGGCCCAGGGCGTGGGCGACCTCAAGCACCTGCTCAGCAATGTGAAGACGCGCGGCATGTTCGGCGAGGCGCAGCTGGCCGCGCTCTTGGAGCAGGTGTTCGCGCCCGAGCAGTACGCGGCCCAGGTCGCCACGCGGCCCGGCCAGCGCCATGCGGTGGACTTCGCCGTGCGCCTGCCCGGCCGCGGCGACGACGGCGCGCCGGTCTGGCTGCCGATCGACGCCAAGTTCCCCAACGAGGACTACGAACGCCTGCTCGACGCGCAGCAGCGCGCCGATGCGCCGGCTGTAGAGCAGGCTGCGCGTGCGCTGGAAGGCCGCATCCGGCTGGAAGCCCGGTCGATCTCCGACAAGTACGTGGAGCCGCCGCACACCACCGACTTCGCGATCCTGTTCCTGCCCACCGAGGGCCTCTACGCCGAGGTGCTGCGCCGGCCCGGCCTGGTCGAAGCCCTGCAGCGCGAGCACCGCATCACGCTGGCTGGTCCCACCACCTTGCTGGCCATGCTCAACGCGCTGCAGATGGGCTTTCGCACGCTGGCGCTGGAAAAGCGCAGCAGCGAGGTCTGGCAGGTGCTGGGTGCCGTCAAGAGCGAGTTCCAGAAGTTCGGCGGCGTGCTGGCCGACGTGCGGCGCCAGACCCAGACCGTGCTCAACACGCTGGACAAGGCGCAGACCCGCAGCAACGTGCTGACGCGGCGCCTGCGCGACGTGGAGGCCTTGCCCGGCACCCAGGCGCTGCTGGCCGAGGACGACGAGGCCGACGCATGACGGGCCGCGAACTGCTGCGCCTGATCGGGGCCCAGGTCTGCCTGCACGCCACCATGGCCGGCATGCGCCTGGCCACGCCGCTGCTGGCACTGCAGCAGGGCCACAGCCCGGCGGCCGTCGGCGTGCTGATCGCGCTGTTCGCGTTGACCCAGGTGTTCCTCGCGCTACCGGCTGGCCGCTTCGCCGACCGCCATGGCCTGAAGCTGCCGATTACCCTGTCGGCGGTGGCGGCCTCGGGCGGCGTGCTGCTGGCTCTGGTGTGGCCCAGCTTCATGGCCATGTGCGTGGCCGCACTCATGACAGGCGGCGCCACCGGCGCCACCGTGATCGCGCTGCAGCGCCACGTGGGCCGCTCCGCGCACGACACCAGCGAACTCAAGCGCGTGTTCAGCTGGCTGGCCATCGCGCCGGCGGCTGCCAACTTCCTTGGGCCCTTCGCGGCGGGCCTGCTGATCGACCATGCCGGGCGCGCGCCTGCGGACCTGCTGGCCTTCCGCGTGAGCTTCTTCGCGCTAGCGCTGCTGCCGCTGGCCAGCTGGCTGCTGGTGCGCCGCGCCCAGGAGCAGCCGCCGAGCCCGCCGCCCGCGGGCGCGGCCCCCACGCGCGCCTGGGATTTGCTGCGCGCGCCCATGTTCCGCCGCCTGCTGTTCGTGAACTGGCTGCAGTCCTCCAGCTGGGATGTGCATTCCTTCGTGCTGCCGGTGCTGGGCCACGAGCGCGGCCTGAGCGCCGCCGTGATCGGCACGCTGCTGGGCGCCTTCGCCATCGCCGCCGCGCTGGTGCGCGTGCTGCTGCCCGTGATCGCGGCGCGCGTGGCCGAGCGGCATGTGATCTTCACCTCCACCGTGGTCACGGCGGCGGTGTTCGCGGTCTACCCGCTGCTGTACTCGCCCTGGTCCATGGGCGCCTGCTCGGTGGTGCTGGGCCTGGCCCTGGGGGCTGTGCAGCCCATGGTCATGAGCCTGTTGCACCAGATCACGCCGCCGCACCGCCAGGGCGAGGCGCTGGGCCTGCGGCTCATGACCATCAATGCCTCCAGCGTGGCCATGCCCATGCTGTTCGGCACGGTCGGCGTGCTGATCGGCATCGGCGGGGTGTTCTGGATCGTCGGCGGCATGCTCGCGCTGGGCGGGCGCGCTGTGCTGCGCCTACAGATCGTGCCCGGCGATCACAAGGCGTAGAAGGCCTGGATCGCGGCCCAGGCGTCCTCGGGCTGGTCCACGTAGCTGAACAGCTTGAGGTCGTCGGGCGAGATCGCGCCTTCCTCGATCAGCACCTCGAAGTTCAGCAGCCGCTTCCAGTAGTTGGAGCCGAACAGCACGATGGGCACGGCCTTGGCCTTGCCGGTCTGCACCAGCGTGAGCACCTCGAACAGTTCGTCCAGCGTGCCGAAGCCGCCCGGGAAGGCCACCAGCGCCTTGGCACGCATCATGAAGTGCATCTTGCGCAGCGCGAAGTAGTGGAACTTGAAGGACAGGCTGGGCGTGATGAAGCGGTTGCCGCTCTGCTCGTGCGGCAGCGCGATGTTCAGGCCCACGTTGGCCGCGCCGGCCTCGTGCGCGCCGCGGTTGGCCGCTTCCATGATGCCGGGGCCGCCGCCGGTACAGATCACCAGGCGTTCGGCCGCGGGGCGGCTGGCGCTGTCGCGGGCCACCAGTTCGGCGAAGCGGCGGGCCTGGTCGTAGTAGCGGGCGTTGCGCATGCGGCGTTCGGCCAGTTGGAGTGCCTTGTCGTCGCCGCTGCTGCGCGCCTCGGCCAGTTCCAGTTCGGCCTGCTCGGGCGCCGGGAAGCGCGCACTGCCGAACACCACGATGGTGTTTTCAATGCCCTGGGCCTGCTGCTCCAGGTCGGGTTTGAGCATCTCCAGCTGGAAGCGGATGCCGCGCGTCTCGCGGCGCAGCAGGAATTCGGGGTCGGCGAAGGCGAGCCGGTAGGCATCGGCCTGCAGCGGCTGGCCCTGGTCCGCGGAGGCCTGCAACTGGGCCCAGGCGGTGGCCACGTCCACATTGCGCTTGTCGAGGGTGTCGGTGTTTTCCATTTGGAAGCATTTTGCAGGCAAAGCATGAACCCTCGGGTTTCTCGACTGGCCTGGAGCGGCGCCCGTGTCCTACGCCCGCATCGGTTCGTGCCGACAGGCCCGGGCCGCCCGCCCGACCATGATGGACCCAGGCCGCAGCGGCAGTGCCGCAGGCCTTCCACCAACCTGTCAGGAAAGGACATCCACCATGAACAAGAACCAAGTTTCCGGCCGCGTCGAACAAGCCAAGGGCGCCGTCAAGGAAGTCGCGGGCAAGGCCGTGGGCAATGCCAGCCTGCAAGCCGAGGGCAACGTGCAGAAGAACATGGGCAAGGCCGAGAAGCATTTCGGCGACGCCCGCGAGCATGCCAAGGACAAGGCCAAGGACGCCGTGGACAAGCTGTGAGGAGCCCAGCATGAAGACCAAGCAACTCTCCCTGCGCGCAGCCGGCCTGCTGGCTGCCAGCGCGCTGACACTGGGCCTGGCGGCCTGCGGTGAGCGCGTGGACACCGCCGGCGCCCAGCCGACCGAACCGACCGTGGGCCAGCGCGTGGACTCGGCCGCGGAGCGCACCGCCACCGCCGCCGGCAACATGGCGCAGAACGTCGAGCGCAAGGTCGACGATGCCGCCATCACAGCCTCGGTCAACGCCAGCCTGGCCAAGGACCCGGACCTCTCGGCCATGAAGATCAACGTGGACACCAAGTCCGGCGTGGTCACGTTGAATGGCCCGGCACCCACGGCCGCAGCCAAGGACCGCGCGACCAGCCTGGCCCAGGCCGTGGACGGCGTGGCCGGCGTCAACAACAACCTGGAAGTGCGCGCGGGCTGATCTCCATCCCCACCGCACAGAGGAGCCGCTTTCGAGCGGCTCCTTTTTTTTGTGCCGTGCGCCGCATGGGCGCTTAAAGTCGGGCGCGATGCGCATCCTGCTGACCTCCGACCTGCACTACAAACTGCGCCAGTACGACTGGTTGTTCCAGAGGGCGGCGGACTTCGATGCGGTGGTGGTGGCAGGCGACCACCTGGACGTGGTGTCCGCCGTGCCGGCCGAGGTGCAGGTGGCCGCGTTGTCGACCACGCTGGCGCGGCTGTCGGCCCTGGTGCCGGTGCTGGCGTGCTCGGGCAACCACGACCTCAACACCCGCAATGCCGCCGGCGAGAAGACGGCCGACTGGCTCGATGGCCTGCGTGGCCCGCGGCTGGCGGTGGATGGCGACAGCGTCTGCATTGGCGGCACGCTGTTCACGGTCTGTCCCTGGTGGGATGGCCCGCATGCGCAGGACGCCGTGCGCCGGCAACTGGAGGCCGCCGCGCTGCGCCGCGGCGAGGCCGCCGCGGGGCGCTGGGTCTGGGTCTACCACGCCCCGCCCGAGGGCGGCCTCAGCTGGACCGGCCGGCGCCACTACGGCGATCCCTTGCTGCCCGAGTTGGTCGGCCGCCTGCGCCCCAGCGCCGTGCTCTGCGGTCACATCCACGAAGCCCCGTTCAAGGCCGGCGGTGCCTGGGCCGAGCGCATCGGCGGCACCTGGTTGTTCAATGCGGGCCGGCAGATCGGCGATGTGCCTGCGCGCATCGAGATCGACCTCGCGGCCGGCACCGCCACCTGGATCTCGCTGGCCGGCGTGGAAACGCGGGCTTTGGAACAGCTTCAGTAATCTGGCACGTCGGCGCGCTCGGAGCCCGGCGCGTGCGGCGGCCTGGGCTGCTGCTCCATGAGGCGCGCCAGCACCTGGTCCATCAGCGCCAGGTGCGTGCCGGTGCCCGCGTACTGCTGCTGCAGGTCGACCAGATAGGCCGTGACGGTCTGCAGCCGGCGCGCCAGCAACTGGGCAATGGCCAGCGTGAGGGCCGGGTCGCTGCGCACCGCCGCGCCAGCGGGGTGAATGACCTGCACCAGGCTGTCGCTGGCGGCGATCACGCTCGCGCTGGCCGGCGTGTCCAGCAGCGGCCCGATCTCGCCCAGGAAGGCGCCGGGTTCGCGCACCTGCACGATGCGCACGCCGGCACGCACGATGTCGAATGCGCCCTGGCGCAAGACGTAGAGGTGGTCGCTGCGCTCGGCTTCCCGGATCAGCATGGTGCCGGCCGGAACCGCACGCTCGGGCCAGGGGCTGGCCGTGGGAGAGGGATAGGACATGGCCCCGATTCTGGGGCCGGCGCGCGGGCGGGTCTATGCCGGCGTGGCCTCGGGCTGGGCATCGGCCTCAAGAGCTGCGCCGGCCTGGGCGATCACGTCGTGCACGAAGCGCAGCTTGCGCAGCGCCTGCTCGCTGAGCGCGAACGGGTAGGCATCGTCCTGGCCCAGGCTGCGGTTCAGGCTGTTGAGCAGCAGCGTGACCGGGACCCATTGCGCGATCCATTCGTCGAAGCTGCTGCGGCCCTCCTGGAACGGATCGGCCGGGCGGCTGGGCTGCGCGCCCTCGGCGCTGGGCAGCACGATGCGCGTGCGGTAGGAGGCCGCGGTCTCCAGCAGGTCCACCATGTGCAGATAGTGGGCCCAGGTCTCGGCCCAGTCCTCCCAGGGGTGGGCCGCCGCGTAGGCGCTCACGAAGCCCGGCCGCCAGTCGGGCTTGCCGTCGCCGGCCGCATAGTGGGCCTGCAGAGCCTGCATGTAGTCCTGGCTCTCGTCGCCGAACAGCGCGCGGAAGTCGGCCAGGCGCTGCGGATGGTCGCGCACCAGCTGGTCCCAGTAGTAGTGGCCCGACTCGTGGCGCAGGTGGCCCAGCAGGGTGCGGTAGGGCTCGAACAGCTGCACGCGGCGGCGCACGCGCTCGTCGTCGTCGGCCTCGGCCACATTCAGCGTGATCACGCCGGCGGCATGGCCGGTCATGACCGGTGCCTGGCCGGGCAGGTCGGCCATGAACTGGTAGATGGGGCCTTCCTTGGCGCGCGGGTCCGCCAGGCCCAGGCGCAGCAGGGTGTAGAGCAGGCGCCGCTTGGCCGTCTCGATGCGGATCCAGCGCGGCACGTTCTCGGGCACCGACAGGTCGGGCAGGATGCGCGTCTGCCGGCAGGACATGCACAGCGGGTTGGGGTCGTCGGACGCGACCGTGAAGTTGCAGGCCTGGTAGCGCGTCTGGTTCTGGCACAGCCGGTACTGCGGCGTGCTGCCCTCGTCGGTGCTGCGCGGCTGCCACAGCGGATCGGCTTGCGGCGCCTGAGGGTCCGGCGGCGTGGCCGGCGCGGGGCCAGCCACGGGCTCGATGGCCGTGACAGCCATGCGCTCGGGCACGAAGGCCAGCGCACTGCCGCACTGCAGGCATTGCACGTTCTCGAAGAACACCGGATGACCACAGTGGTCGCAACTGAAGATCTGCATGGAATGCCTTGTTGGCCGTCTCGCGAAAAACGGGCGCACACCCGTGGTGTGCGCCCGTTCAGCCTCGGGTCTGCCGAGTGCCGCTCAGGGGCGCACGGCCAGCGTGTTGCGCACGTCGCGCACGCCCTTGACCTCGCGCGCCAGGCGCTCGGCCTGGCTGCGTTCGGCGCCGGACTTGGCGAAGCCGGACAGGTTGACGGTGCCGTTCAGCGTCTGGACGTTGATGGCGCCGGCGTCCACGGTCTTGTCTTCGACGAACTTGGCTTTCACCGCGGTGGTGATGGCCGCGTCGTCGACGTAGGCGCCCATGGTCTGCTGATCGCGCACGACGGCGCAGCCGGTGATGGTGGCCGCGCTCAGGGCGGCGACGAGGATGAGGGTGATGGGGCGGAAGGTGCGCATGGTTGGCTCCTGTGGTTTGTTGTGGTGCGGAACAGTGGCGGCGACAGGTTGCACGAGGCCTGGCGCCGGTCTCACGCAGCGCCCGTGCGGTGGCCAGGCGCCACCGCTGCGGTCGTGCGCGGGATTTCCTCCTCGCGGGGATCGGCATCCGCGCCCTGCGGCGCGGCGACGAACGAGCGTGCCGTGGCCTTCAGGTCGGACGATTTCATGAGGGCGAAGGCCACACCGGTCAGTGGCAGCAGGTGCCACACGCGCAGCAGTGCCAGCGCAGCACCGGCCCCGGCAGCGATGCCGACCAGCCGGTAGGGCTTGTCCTCGGCGTAGTCCTGCAGGGCGGGCCGGGCGAAATCGATGGCGTTGTGCATCGGGTGCGAATGCCACCAGACGCGGGCCGCGCGGCGCATGCGCGGCAGCATGCCCTGCTGGTGTGCCGCCTCCGGATCCTCGGGCGGCAGGCCGGGGCGGCGGCGGCGCGCGAGCTGGCGCGCCAGCGCGTTGCGGGTCATCTCGAGCCGCTCGCGCGGCGTGGGCTCGCTGGCCAGTTCAATGGTGTCCATGGCCACCTTCTCCTGCGGTACGCAACAGGCCGATGTCGGCCGCCATCTGCCGGCGCAACTCTGCGAAGCGCTCGCCGGGCGAGGGACGCCGGCTGGCCAGCAAGGCCGCCAGCGTGATCAAGAGGGCGACGCCCGGCACCGCCGCCAGGCCCCAGTGGAACTGCCCGTGCAGCAAGCCCAGCATGGCGGCCACGCCGGCCAGCAGCACGAACATCAGGCCGAACACGCCCGCCACGGCCAGTGCCAGCGCGCGCAGCTTGAGGTCGCGGCCGGTGGCCGCGGCCTCCTCGCTGGCCAGGGCCAGGTAGGCCGACAGGTGGTCGACCACGAGGTCGGGCCGGGAGACCACGGTGGAGAAGATGGGATGCAGCATCGTCGTGGTGGGGTGCAGCGTGGAAAGGGCAGGGCGTGCGGCTCAGTAGCTGCGGTGCGCGTTCTCGCGGCGCTTGCGCGCGCTGCTCGCGGTGACCATCGCCAGCGCGGCGATCACGGCACCCGCGGCGGCGGCGATCAGGATGGCGCGAACGGGCTGGTCGGCCACGTAGCGCTCGGTGACGGCCGCGCATTGGCGCAGCGTCTGCTGTGCGCGTGCGCCGGTCTGCGATGCGAGGTCCAGGCTGCGGTGCGCAAGCTTCTGCGCGTTGCTGGCAATGTCCTCCAGCGCGGGGTCGATGCGGCCGCGCGCCCTGCGCACCGCGCCGTCGGCGCTGTCCAGCGCATGCTGGGCCAGGTCGCGGGTGGAGTCGACCGCTTCGTGCGCCGACTGCAGCACCCGGTCGGAGAGGTGGCGGGTCATCTGGTCGGCGTCGCGGGCCAGCCCGTTGTGCGTGCGGAAGTTCATTGCAGTTTCCTTGTGTTCGTTGGGGCAAAAGACAGGAGGACCGGCGTGCCTGGTGCTCTGGCTGGGCGGCGTCGCCGGTGGCGTGTGGTGGCTAATTGCGCCGCACCATGCTCACGACAAAGCCCACGATGGCCATGACGGCGAAGATGAAGAACAGGATCTTGGCGATCTCGACGGCTCCGGCTGCGATGCCGCCGAAGCCGAAGACGGCAGCGATCAGCGCAATCACCAGGAAAACGACCGAGTAGTGCAGCATGACGGACTCCTTGTGGCTGTGGATCAAGACCATCGTTGTGGTCTGGTCGCAAGCGTACGGAGCGCGGGGCGGACTGCCGATCAGCGGCCAGCGGCTCGCACCGTCGGTTGCAGTGCGCTGCCTGCGTAGGAGGGTGCCGACCCCGCAGGCCGGCGGTGGCTCAGGTGTCGGCGCGCGGCACCTGCGTGCGCAGTGGCAGCGTGGCGGAAATGCGCGTGCCCTGGCCCGCGGTGGAGTGGATGGCCAAGCGTCCGCCGGCGGCCTCGACACGGTGGCGCATGCCGGCCAGGCCGTGGCTGGCCGCCGGGGCCGTGCGGCTGGTGTCGAAGCCCTGGCCGTCGTCTTCGACCTCCACAGTCACATGGTTGCCGTAGTTCTGCACGCTCACGTGCACCTGCTGGGCCCGCGCGTACTTGCCGATGTTGGTCAGCGACTCCTGCACCAGCCGGTAGACGGTGAGCTGCGCAGCCTCGTCGAGTTCGACCGGCTCCAGGCTGGTCGTGACCGACAGCACCGAACGCTCGCCGAATTCGCGCGCCAGGATCTCCAGGGAGGTGACCAGCCCGAGGTTGGTCAGCGAAGACGGCCGCAGGTCTTCGATGATGCGGCGCTTCAGCGCGATGCCGCTGTTGAGCGTGTCGGTCAGGTGCTGGATGCGCTGCTGGGCATCGGGCGAGTCCGCGCCCAGGCGCGACTTGAGGCGCGCCACGTCGAGCTTGGCGGCCGTCAGCAGCGCGCCGAGCTCGTCGTGCAGCTCACGCGCGAGGTGGCCGCGCTCGCGCTCGCGCACCTCCTGCAGGTGGGTGGCCAGCTCGGCCAGGCTGGCCGTGCGTTCCTTGACCTGCTGGCCCAGCAGGTCGCGCTCGCGCTGCAGGTCTTCCTGCACACGCTGGTCCACGGCCTGCAACCGCCGCGTCTGGCGCAGGTACATGTAGAAGGCCAGCAGGCCCACCATGGCCACCAGCGCGATGCCGATGCGCGAGAGCTGCAGCGCCTGGGTGATCTGCGCCTCGCCCGCCGCCTGGCGCAGCAGCGCCACCTGCAGCAACTGCGCGGACTGCTCGCGGATCGCGTTCATGTGCTCCTGGCCGACGTCGGTGCTGAGCACGAACTTCCAGGCGTCCTCGTGGCCCTGCTTGCGCAGGCGCACGCTGACGTCCATCTCGGCCAGCTTGCGCTGCACGTTGCGCGAGAGCTCGGCGAACAGCTCCAGCTCGCGCGGGTGCTGCAGGTACAGGCCGCGCAGCGCGTCCAGGTTCTGCGCGATGACCGAGGTGGCGCTTTCGTAGGGTTCGAGGTAGCGCGCGTCGCCGGTCAGCAGGTAGCCACGCTGGCCGGTCTCGGCGTCCAGCATGTGCTGCAAGAGCTGGGTGACGCCGCTGCGCGTCTGCTGCACCTGCGTCATGCTGGACAGCGCGGCCATGGACCGGCTGTGGCCGGTCTCGTTGATCGCGATCAGCACCGCCGCGGCGAGGATCGCCAGCGGCAGACTGATCGCCATCGTCGGAATGGACAGCCAGCGCGGACGTGCGAAGCGCGGCACGCGTCAGCCCCCCGCGCTCAGGCGCGCGACGAATGCTCGACGCAAAAATCGATCAGCGCATCGATCTCGTTGGATTTGTCGAACACCGCATCGACGCCCAGCTGGGCGCACCGCTTGCGGATGTCGGGCGTGGCGTAGTTGGAGAGCACCACGAGCTTCTGACCCGGTGCACGGTCCTTGCAGGCGTGCAGGATGCCGAGGCCGCTGCCTTGCTTCAAGAACAGGTCGATGATGGCGAGATCCCATTGCCGGCCATTCTCGGTGAGCCAGGCCTTGCCCTCGTTCTCGGTCTCGGCGCTGCCCACCGCCTGGATGTTCGCCAGTTCCTCCAGGGTCGCGACGAGGTTCTCGCGGATGGTGGGGTTGTCTTCGACGATGTAGGTTCTGAGCGGCACGGCGTTTGGGGTTCTGGCCGCGGGCAGGGGGATCACCCGCGCTCGAAAGATTGTGCCAGCGTGCCCTGGACCGGCGCGTAGGAGCTTGCCTACACATCGGTAGTTCCGGCGCCCGGGTATACACCCGGTTTCCTCACACCCGCCCGATGATGGAGGCGGTCGCCATCAATTCTTCGAGTAGCGCCAGCGAGACCTTGCCCGACACCGCATAGGGGTCGAGCTCGGCCCGCTCCGAGTACTTGAGCAAGATGGCATGGTTGAGCCGGTTCAGGTTGACCTGGCCCATGGTCCAGCCGCCGAAGCGCCGCTCGCTGATCTCTTCGAAGTGCAGCAACGCGACATCCTTGTGGCGCGAATCCTTCTGGATATGGCCGAACAGTTCGCTCACGGCCATGCGGCCGCCTTCGATGGCCTGCAGGAAGATGCCGCCGCCATAGCACAGGATGCCCGTGATGCCGCAGCTCGGGTTGTGTTCGCGGGCCTGGGTCAGGATGGCTTCGATGGCGCCGGGGCTGGTGTCCACGGCACGGCTGGCATAGAGCAAACGGACGAGCATGGGCGGCCTTCAGGACTTGCGTTGGGGGATGAGGGCCAGGAACTCGCGCCGCAGGTTCGGGTCCTTGAGGAACACGCCGCGCATGACCGAGTTGATCATCTTGCTGTCCATGTCCTTCACGCCGCGCCAGGCCATGCAGTAGTGGCTGGCCTCCATCACGATGGCCAGGCCGTCGGGCTGGGTCTTGTCCATGATGAGGTCGGCCAGCTGCACCACGGCCTCTTCCTGGATCTGCGGGCGGCCCATGATCCACTCGGCCAGCCGCGCATACTTGGACAGGCCGATCACGTTGGTGTGCTCGTTGGGCATCACGCCGATCCAGACGCGGCCGATGACGGGACAAAAGTGGTGCGAGCAGGCGCTGCGCACCGTGATCGGGCCCACGATCATGAGCTCGTTCAAATGCTCGGCGTTCGGGAACTCGGTGATGCTGGGGGCCTTGACGTAGCGGCCGCGGAACACCTCGTTGACATACATCTTGGCCACGCGGCGCGCGGTGTTGTCGGTGTTGTGGTCGCGCTCGGTGTCGATGACCATGCTGGAGAGCACGCCCTCCATCTTCTGCGTCACCTCGTCGAGCAACTGCTCGAGTTCGCCGGGCTCGATGAACTCGGCGATGTTGTCGTTGGCATTGAAGCGCTTCTTGGCCGCGTTCAGGCGTTCGCGGATCTTCACCGAGACGGGCGTGCCCTCGTCGTCGGCGGTGGTCGTGGTGGTGGGGGACAGCGCTGCTGCGCCTGGCGGGTGCATGAGCATCGCGGGATATTAACCCAGGGCCTTTTCGGGCGTGGTCTGCGGCGTGGGTTCCATGGCGTGCAGCAGGACCTCGAGTTCGGCCAGTGTGCCGGCCTCGTGGATCGGTTTGTCCTCGCGGATGCGCAGCATGCGCGGAAAGCGCACCGCGATGCCGCTCTTGTGGCGCGGGCTGCGCGCGATGCCCTCGAAGCCGAGCTCGAACACCAGCGAGGGCACGACGCTGCGCACGGGGCCGAACTTCTCCAGCGTGTTCCGGCGGACGATGGCATCCACGCGGCGGAACTCGGCGTCCGTGAGGCCCGAATAGGCCTTGGCAAAGGCCACCAGCTGCAACGCACCGGGCTGGGCCGGCTCCTTGCGCGCGATGGCGTCGAGCACGGACTGGGCCTCGGCCGCGTCCTGCGGCGCGCGGTTCCAGACCGCGAAGGTGTAGTCGGTGTAGACCGAGGCGCGGCGGCCATGGCCGGCCTGGGCATAGATGAGGATCGCATCGACCGCCATGGGATCGATCTTCCATTTCCACCACAGGCCGTCCTGCTTGGTACGGCCCGTGCCGTAGGCGGCGTCGCGGCGCTTGAGCATGAGGCCCTCCACGGCGCGGGCGCGCGCTTCGGCGCGCGCGGCCGCCAGCGCAGTCCAGTCGGCGCCTGGGACCAGCGGCGACAGGCGCAGCCCGGGATGGCCTGCCAGCAGGCGCTCCAGTTCGGCGCGGCGCGTGGCCTGCGGTTGGGCGCGCTGGTCCTGGCCTGCCAGTTCGAGCAGGTCGTAGGCGACGAAGGCGACGGGCGCATCGGCCAGCAGCTTGCGCGGCAGCGTCTTGCGCGCGATGCGCTGCTGCAGCAGGGCGAAGGGCGCAGGCTGCTCCGCCGTGGCCGGCCAGACCAGGATCTCGCCATCGAGCACTGTGCCGTCGGCCAAGGCGCTGGCGGCGGCCACGATCTCGGGGAAGCGTTCGGTCACGAGTTCCTCGCCGCGCGACCAGAGCCAGACCTGGCCCGCGCGCTTGACGATCTGGCCGCGGATGCCGTCGTACTTCCATTCGACCTGCCAGTCGTCCACGGGGCCCAGGCGCTCGGGCAGCCCGGCGAGTGGCGTGTCCAGCTGGTGCGCGAGAAAGAAGGGGTAGGGCTGGCCGGGATCGGCCGGGGCGTGCGGGCCGTCTTCGTCCAGCGCCGCATGGGTCAGCGCCGCGAAGCGCTCCGGCGTGGGCATGCTGCGCGTGTCGGTGTAGCCCATCATGCGCTGGGCCACGCGCTTGGCATCCACACCCGCGTGCGCAGCCAGCGCGCGCTGCACCAGCAGCTTGCTGACGCCCACGCGGAAGCTGCCGCCCACGAGCTTGATGAGCAGGAAGCGGCCCTGCGGGTCCAGCTCCTGCCAGTAGCCGCGCACGCGCGTGGCCACTTCGGGCTCGGGCAGGCCACGCAAGGGCAGCAGCCGCTCCTCGATCCAGGCGGCCAGGCCCAGGGTGCTGCCACCACCGTCCAGCGGCAGGACGTAGGCGATGGTCTCGGCCAGGTCGCCCACGGCCTGGTAGCTTTCCTCGAACAGCCAGTCGGGAATGCCGGCCATCTCGCAGGCGATCGCCCGCAGGCTGGCCGTGCGCACCACCTGGCGCGGCTTGCCGCCGGCCAGGAAGTACACGGCCCAGGCCGCATCGGCCGGCTGGGCCTGCGCGAAGTAGCGCTGCATGGCCTGCACCTTGGCGCTGGTCGAGGTGGTGGCGTCCAGCTCGCTGAACAGGCGCGCGAACAGCTTCATGCGGCCTCGGTCTCCAGCACTTCGTCGCCGTACTCGGTCTGGAAGGCGCCGGCCTCCAGGCCTTGTTCGGCCAGGTAGCGCACCATGACCGGGATGCTGCCGTGCGTCACGATCACGCGCCGCGCGCCGGTTGCGCCGATGGCGCGGTGCAGGCCGGGCCAGTCGGCGTGGTCGCTGAGCACGAAGCCGCGGTCGTAGCCGCCGCGCCGGCGTGCGCCGCGCAGCTGCATCCAGCCGCTCGCGAAGGCTGTGCCGACCTCGCCGAAGCGGCGCGCCCAGGTGCTGGCCGCCGCGCTGGGCGGACACAGCACGAGCGCGCGCCTGAAGACGGCGCGGTCCGTCACCTCGGTGGCCAGCAGCGTGGCGGGCAGGGCGACGCCGGCCGCGCGGTAGGCCCGGTTCAGCGGCTCCACGGCGCCATGCACGACGATGGGGCCGATGGCCGCGTTGACGCCGGCCAGGATGCGCTGGGCCTTGCCGAAGCTGTAGCAGGCCAGCAGACTGGCACGGCCGAGCTCGGCATTGGCCTGCCACCAGGCGTCGATCTCGGCGAACAGCTCGGCATCGCTGCGCCAGCGGTAGATCGGCAGGCCGAAGGTCGACTCGGTGATGAACACGTCGCAGCGCTGCGGCGCGAACGGCACGCAGGTCGGGTCGGGCGCCACCTTGTAGTCGCCGCTGGCGACCCAGACCTGGCCGCCATGGGCCAGCCGTACCTGGGCCGAGCCCAGCACATGGCCCGCGGGGTGCAGTGAGATCTCCACGCCGTTGTGGACGATCTGCTCGCCATAGGCCAGGGTCTGCAGCGTGATCTCGCCCAGGCGCTGGCGCAGCACGCCCTCGCCGGGGGCGGCCGCCAGGTAGTGGCCGTGGCCGGTGCGCGCGTGGTCGGCGTGGGCGTGGGTGATGACGGCCCGGTCCACGGGCCGCCAGGGATCGATGTAGAAGTCGCCGGGCGGGCAGTACAGCCCTTCGGGGCGTTGCACCACGAGTTCGGTCATGGGGCATGATTGTGCGGCTGGCCGGTCTGCGACAAAGAACGGCCCGAACGCAATGGTTGCGTCGGCCATGGGCCCGCACCATTGCAGGCAAGATCCACCCTCCATCCCTGCCGCGCCACGCCATGCACCGAGACCTTCCCACCGAACCCCGCGCCGACGAGGCCGCGATCGTGTCCGCCGCCCGGGCCTTGCGCGGCGATGCCGTCCAGATGCTGCAGGACCTGGTGGCCCAGCCCTCGCTGCTGGGCCACGAGCAGGGCGCCCAGGACGTCATGGAGCGCGCCTTCCAGGGGCTGGACCTGCGCGTGGACCGCTTCGCCATCGACGAGGAGCGGCTGCGCCAGCATCCGGCCTACTCGCCGTCCATCGTCTCCTACGAGGGTCGCACCAACGTGGTCGGCATCCACCAGCCGCGCGGACTCACGCGCGGCCAGTCGCTGATCTTCAATGGCCACATCGACGTGGTGCCGGTGGGCGCCGAAGCGCTCTGGTCGCGTCCGCCGTTCGAGCCTTTCATCGACGGCGACCGGCTGTACGGCCGCGGCGCCTGCGACATGAAGGCTGGCCTCGTGGCCTACACCATGGCCTTCAAGGCGCTGCAGTCGCTGGGGCTGGAGCCGGCCGCGCCGGTCTACCTGCAGTCCGTGATCGAGGAGGAGTGCACGGGCAACGGCGCGCTGGCCTGCCTGGTCGAGGGCTACCGCGCCGACGCCGCCATCATCACCGAGCCCGTGGGCGGCATCACGACTTGCCAGATGGGTGTGCTGTGGCTGCGCATCGAGGTGTTGGGCAAGCCGGTGCACGCCTCGGTCGCGCAGACCGGCGTGGGTGCGATCGATTTCTCGATGTACCTGTTTGGCAAGCTCAAGGAGCTGGAGGCACGCTGGAACGCACCCTCGGCGCGCTACCGCTGCTTCGCCCACAACCAGCACCCGGTCAACTTCAACCTGGGCCGCATCGAGGGCGGCGAATGGGCCTCGTCCGTGCCCACGGCCTGTCGCAGCGACATCCGCATCGGCTTTTACCCCGACATCAAGGTCGGCCAGGTCAAGGCCGAGGTGGAGGCCCTGCTGGCCGCCGCCTACGCCGCCCATCCGGCCAGCGCGGCGCTGCAGTACAAGATCGTCTACGAGGGCTTCCAGGCCGACGGCTTCGATCTGCCGCTGGACCTGCCCGTGATCCGCGCGCTGCAGCAGTGCCACGAGGACATCGCCGGCGCGCCGCTGCTGCCGTTCGCGTTCACGGGCACCACCGACGCCAAGTTCTTCAACCTTTACGGCGACACGCCCTCGGTGTGCTACGGCCCCACGGGCGCGAGCTACCACGGCATCGACGAATGGGTCTCGCTGGCCAGCCTGATGGAGGTCACGGCCGTGCTGGCTGTGTTCATGGCCCGCTGGTGCGGGGTGAACCCCCGCGCCTGATCAGTCCAGCGCCGCGTCCTGGCGCCCGAGGTAGTGCTTGGGCGTCCTGCCCATCACGCGGCGGAACATGGCGGTGAACGCGCTGGGGCTGTCGTAGCCCAGATCCAGCGCCACGGTGGTCACGGGCTGGCCCAGCGACAGCCGCGTCAGCGCTTCCATGAGCCGCACCTGCTGCAGCCACAGCGTGAGCGTGATGCCGGTCTCCTGCCGGAACAGCCGCGTGAGCGTGCGCCGGCCCAGTGCGCCGATGCGGGCCCAGTCGTCCAGATCACCGCCCTGGCCCGGATCGGCCAGCAGCGCGCGGCAGATCTTGAGCAGGCGCGGGTCGCGCGGCATCGGGATGTGCAGCGGCATCTTGGGCGCCGCGCAGATTTCGTCGAGGATCAAGCGCATCACGCGGCCGTCGCGGCCGTTCTCGTCGTAGAGCAGCGGGATCTGCGTGGCCTCCAGGATCAGCTGGCGCATCAGCGGCGACAGCTCGATCACGCGGCAGTCGTCCGGCAGGCCGGGCGAGGCGTCGGGCTGGATGTAGAGCGAGCGGTTGGATACCGCCTGCCCGCGCGCATGCATCTCGTGCACCACACCGCCCGGCACCCAGACGGCGCGGTTGGGCGGCACCAGCCAGGTGCCCTCGGCCGTGTGCAGCGAGAAGATGCCCTTGACCGCCACGGCCAACTGGGCCTTGGGGTGCGAATGCGCGGGCACGATGACCGAAGGCTCGGGCTCGTGCTCCACGATGATCATCGAGACCGGCCGGGGCACGAACTGGTAGGCGTGGAAGGTGTCGCTACGGCTCAGGTCCTGCATGGTGGTGCTCCGCAAAACATCTTGGGCGTTGTCCGGGCAAAGCCAACGCAGGCGCATTTTCCGTGCCACGGCCGCGCATGCTGCCTGCGCGCAAGCCCATCGGTCAAGCCGTTCGCGCGGATGGCCCGTGCGGAACAGAACTTGGCTCGAACCCGCCAATCCTGCCGCGATCCCGTTCCTACACTGGGTTCGTCGCCGGCTGCAGGCACTGGCCGGCCCTCCCTTCCACCGAGGACGCACCATGAAGAAACGGGATTTCCACAAGTTCGCGCTCGCCGCTGCCGCAATGGGCCTGGCCGACATGCCGCTGGGCATCACGCGGGCCCACGGGCAGACCCGCGGCGGCACGCTGAACTCCATCGTGCAGCCCGAGCCGCCCATGCTGAACCTGGCCGTGAGCCAGCTCACGCCCACGCAGATGGTCTCGGGCAAGATCTTCCTGAGCCTGCTGACCTACGACGTCAACCTCAAGCCGCTGCCCAGCCTGGCCAAGAGCTGGACCGTCTCGCCCGACGGGCTGACCTACACCTTCCAGCTCGAACCCAACGCCAGGTGGCACGACGGCAAGCCGCTGACGGCCGAGGACGTGGTCTACACGGCACGCGAATTCCTGCCCGTGACCCACCCGCGCGCACGCGACATCTTCGGCCGTTGCGAGTCCATCACCGCGGCCGGTGCGCACACCGTGGTGTTCAAACTCAAGGCGCCGTTCGGCCCCTTTCTGAGCGCCTTCGACATCTCCAACCTGCCGGTCATGCCCAAGCACATCTACGCGGGGACCGACCTGGCCAAGAACCCGGCCAACCTGAACCCCATCGGCTCGGGGCCCCACAAGCTCAAGGAATGGGTGCGCGGCTCGCACATCCACCTGGTGCGCAACGACGACTACTTCAAGCCCGGCCTGCCGCACCTGGACGCCATCATCTACCGCGTGATGCCCGACGGCGCCTCGCGCGCGCTGGCCATCGAGAAGAGCACGGTGCAGCTCACCCAGTGGACCGACCTGGAACTGTTCGACGCCCAGCGCATCGCCAAGCAGTCCAACCTGGCCATGACGACCAAGGGCTACGAGTACTTCGCACCCATCATGTGGCTGGAGATGAACAACCGCACGGCGCCCATGAACGACAAGCGCTTCCGTCAGGCGGTCATGCACGCGATCGACCGCAACTTCATCAAAGACCGCATCCTCTACGGCTTCGGCAAGGTGGCGACGGGGCCGATCAACTCCAAGACCAAGTTCTACGAGGCCGACGTCAAGAAGTACGACTTCAACGTGGCCAAGGCCACAGCGCTGCTCGACGAGATGGGCCTGAAGCCCGACGCCAAGGGCATCCGCGCGCGGCTGCGCTTTCCGGTCTCGCCCTATGGTGAGATGGTGCAGCGCTCGTGCGAGTACATCCGCCAGTGCCTGTCCAAGATCGGCGTGGCCGTCACGCTGGAGTCCACCGACCCCGGCAGCTACACGCAGCGCATCAGCCAGTGGGACTACGACCTGAACCTGTCCTGGCTGTACCAGTTCGGCGACCCGGCGCTGGGCGTCACGCGCAACTATGTGACGTCGAACATCCGCAAGATCCTGTTCACCAACACCGTGGGCTACTCCAACGCCGAGGTCGACCGCCTGGCCGATGCCGCGGCCACCGAGACCGAGGACGCCAAGCGCCAGGTGCTGTACAGCCAGATGCAGAAGCAGCTGGTGGAAGACGTGCCGATCGCCTGGCTCGTGGAGATGGAGTTTCCGACCATCCATGACAAGCGCATCCAGAACCTCGTGACCACGGCCATCGGCATCCACGAGAGCTTCGACACGGTCTCGTTCAAGGCATGAGCATGGCCCCTACCGTGGAACTGGGCTGGCGCATGGGCGCGCCGGACCTGGCCGACGATCCCGAGGCCTGGTCCTGGCCGCGCGTGCGCGAGCGCTTCTGCAGCATGCGCAGCGCCGTCCCCACAGCCAATGTCTGGCGCGGCACCGGCCCCGTGGCGGCGCTGCCGCGCGCGCTGCGCGACGACATCGACGCTGTGCGCTTCACGCCGCTGGGCGGCAGCGAGACGATGCGCTGGGATGCCTCGCTCGCGGCCAACCGCACGGACGGCATCCTCGTGCTGCACCGCGGGCGCATCGTCTACGAGCGCTACGACGGTCCGCTGCGCGCCGAGCTGCCGCATGTGTGCATGTCGGTCATGAAATCGCTGGTCGGCACGCTGGCCGCCGCCGAAGTGGCCGAGGGCCGGCTCGACCCGGCCGCGCCGGTCAGCCGCTACGTGCCGGGCCTTCAGGGCAGCGCCTGGGCCACGGCCACGCTGCGCCAGGTCATGGACATGACGACGGCCCTGCACTACGACGAGGACTACACGCGGCCCGATGCCGAGGTCTGGGCCTATTTGCGCGCGGCCGGCCAGTTGCGGCCCGAGCCCGGCGTGCCGGTGCCGCGCGGCATCCACGCCTTCCTGCGCACGGTGCGCGCGAACGGGGCGCACGGCGAGGGCTTCGCCTACAAGACCGTCAACACCGAGATGCTGGCCTGGGTGCTGGGCGAGACCACTGGCCTGCCGCTCGAGCAACTGGTGTCCGAGCGCTTGTGGGCGCCCATGGGCGCCGAGCAGGACGCCTACTTCGGCGTGGACGCGCTGCGCCTGGCCGGCGCGGGCGGTGCGCTGAGCGCCACGCTGCGCGACCTGGCCCGCTTCGGCGAACTGATGCGCTGCGGTGGCGTCTTCAACGGCCGGCGCATCCTGCCGCGGGCCGCGGTCGACGACATCGCGCGCGGCGCCAGCCCCGCGGACTTCCGCCGTGCGGGCTACGCGTTGCTGCCGGGCTGGAGCTACCGCGCCATGTGGTGGGTCACGCACAACGCGCATGGCGCCTACTGCGCGCGCGGCATCCACGGCCAGGGCATCTACATCGACCCGCAGGCCGAGATGGTGATCGCGCGCTTCGCCTCGCACCCGGGCGCGGGCAATGCCAATCTCGATCCGACCACGCTGCCGGCCTACCACGCGCTGGCGCAGCACCTGCTGGTCAACCCATGACGCGCGTCGCGTTGCTGAGCCGTTCGGCCGACCTGGACTTCCTGCGCCCGCTGCTGCTGGCGCAGGACGCCAGCCTGGACATCGCCACCTGGCCCGACCCACGCTGCCTGGAGGCCGAGGTGGCCGTGTGCTGGCAGACGCCGCCCGGCCTCTACGCGCGGATGCCCAGGCTGCGGCTGGTGCACAGCATCGCCGCCGGCGTGGACAACGTGGTCGACGGCCAGGCGCTGCGCGGCCTGCCGGTCTGCCGTGTGGTCGATCCGCTGCTGGCCCAGGGCATGCTGCAGTACGTGCTCTGGGGTGTGCTGCACTTCCACCGCCACTTCGACCGCGCGCTGGCCAACCAGCGCCGCGCACTGGCAGCGCCATGCGCAGGTCCCGGCGTCCGGTTGCCGCGTGGGCCTCATGGGCCTGGGCGAACTGGGCGGCCTGGTCGCGCAGCAGCTGGCGGCCATGGGCTATGCCGTGGGAGGCTGGTCGCGCACGCCGCGCAGCCTGGACGGCGTGCAGACCTTCAGCGGCGACCAAGGCCTGCAGCCCTTCCTCGCGCGCACCGACGTGCTGGTCTGCCTGCTGCCCTTGACCGATGCCACGCGCGGCATCCTCGGCGCGGACTGTTTCGCGGCGCTGCCGGCCGGCGCCGCGCTGATCCACTGCGGCCGCGGTGAGCACCTGGTGGTCGACGACCTGCTGGCCGCGCTCGACAGCGGCCAACTGCGCGGCGCCGTGCTCGACGTGTTCGAGACCGAGCCGTTGCCGGCCGAACACGCGCTGTGGCGCGCGCCCGGCGTGGTCGTGACGCCGCACATGGCCTCGATGGCCGGCTTCGACGTGGTCGTGCGCCAGATCGCCGACAACGTGGCGCGGCTGCGCGCCGGTGAGCCCCTGCAACACCAGGTCGACACCGTCCACGGCTACTGAACCCATCTTCTTTCCATGCCTTGCACCATGCACATCGCTCCCGAATTCAAGGCCGCCATGCACGGCACCCATCCCGCTCCGCTGGACCCCAAGGTGCGCGCGTTCGTGCTGGGCATGGCGGCCGACGCCGGCAAGTTCCCGCGTCGCGACACCGTGTCCATCGCCGAAGGACGCGACATCGCAGAAAAGGTGCGTGCGCCCTGGACCCAGGGCGGCCCGGCGATGGCGCAGACGCAGAACCTGCCCGTGCCCACGCGCCATGGCGAGGTGCAGATCCGCGTCTACACCCCGGCCGAACGCCGCCAGCCTGGCGCCTTCATCTACATCCACGGCGGCGGCTATGTGCTGTTCAGCAACGACACGCACGACCGCCTCATGCGCGAGTACGCCCAGCGTGCCGGCATGGTCGTGGTCGGCATCAACTACACGCGGGCGCCCGAGGCGCGCTTTCCGCAGCCTATCGAGGAGTGCATCGACACCGTGCGCTGGCTGCGTGCCAACGGCGCGGCGCTGGGCTTCGACGCGGGCCAGCTGTTCATCGGCGGCGACTCGGCCGGCGGCAACCTCTCGCTGAACACCTGTCTGCACTTCCGCGATGCGGGCGAGGCGGTGTTCCGTGGCATGGTGCTGAACTACACGGGCTTCTCGACCAACCTGTACCGCGACTCGGTGGTGCGCTATGGCGCCGGCGACTACGGCCTGTCGCTGCACATGATGGTCTGGTTCTTCCGCAACTACCTGCGGCGCGCCGAGGACTTCCACGACCCGCGCATGAACCTGCTCGCGGCCGACCTGCGCGGCATTCCGCCGGCCTACCTGGCCATCACCGAATGCGACCCGCTGTACGACGACAACATCGACATGGTGGCCAAGATGCAGGCCGAGGGCGTGGATGTGGCGTCCAAGGTCTACCAGGGCACGGTGCACAGCTTCCTGGAGGCGGTGTCCATCGCGCCGGTGGCCGACGAGGCCTTCGACGACACCGTGCGCTGGATGGCCATGAAGGCCTGAGCATGTACACGCCGCCGGCCTATGCCGAGAACGACACCGCGCGGCTGCATGCCTTCATGCGCGCGCACAGTTTCGCCACGCTCGTGACGCGGGGGCGGGGCGGGCTCAACGCCACGCACCTGCCGTTCCTGCTCGACGACGGAGCCAGCCCGCACGGCAGGCTGACCACGCACCTGGCCCGCGCCAACCCGCAGCTGCAGGACCTGCGCGAGGGCGCGCCGGTGCTCGTGCTGTTCCAGGGGGCCCATGCCTTCGTCTCGCCGAGCTGGTACGCCAACCAGGCCACCTTTCCGACCTGGAACTACACGGCCGTGCATGCGCGCGGCCGCGCCACACTGCTGGAGGATCCGCAGGACGTGCACGCAGTGCTGCGCGCCACCGTGGCCTGCTACGACCAGCCGCTGGGCGGCAGCTGGGATTTCGCGGCCAGCCCGGCCGCGCTGGTGGCGCTGCGGCTGCGCGCCATCGTGGCCCTGCACATCCCCATCGCGCAGCTGGAAGGCAAGATGAAGCTGAGCCAGGACAAGAGCGTGGCCGACCGGCGCGGCGTGGTGGCCGCGCTGCAAGCCAGTGCCGTGCCCGAGAGCCTGGCCGTGGCCCGGCTGATCCGTGCCCAGCCCGACATGGCAGCGGCCTTCGAGGAGGGCGCATGACCCCGGCGGAAGCCGACACGCGCACCGAACTGGCGGCGCTGTACCGCCTGGTTGCGCATTTCCGCATGACGGACCTGATCGACACCCACATCAGCGCGCGCATCCCGGGCACGCCGGACCATTTCCTGATCAACCGCTACGGCGTGCTGTTCCACGAGATGCGGCCGGAAGACCTGGTCACGGTCGACCCTGAAGGCCGGGCGGTCCGCGACCCGGACGACCCTGCGCAGCAGGTGAATCAGGCCGGCTTCACGATCCACTCGGCCATCCACGTGGCGCGCCACGACCTGGCCTGCGTCATCCACACGCACACGGCCGACGGCATGGCCGTGGCCTGCCAGCAGGAGGGGCTGCTGCCGATCACGCAGCATGCGCTGAAGTTCCACAACCGGCTCGGCTACCACGCCTACGAGGGCATCGCGCTGGACCTGGACGAGCGCGCACGCCTGGTGGCCAGCATGGGCCAGCACCGCGCGATGGTGCTGCGCAACCACGGCCTGCTGGCCGCGGGCCGCAGCATCGCCGAGGCCTTCGTCAACATCTACTTCCTGGAGCGCGCCTGCCAAGCCCAGGTGAAGGCGCTGGCCGGCAACCGGCCGCTGAGCCTGCCGCCGCCCGAGGTCTGCGAGCGCACGGCGCGCCAGTTCGACCGCGCCGAAAGCCTGGCGCACTGCGAACTGGCCTGGCGCGCGGCCAAGCGCCTGCTGGTTCAATAGCGCTTTCCGGTGACCAGCAGGGCCAGGCGCATCACGAACATGGCCAGGCTCTCCTTGCAGCGCTGCGGCCAGGGCCGGCGGCCATGGTGCGTGGGCTCCATGCGCTTGCCCTCTTCGCGCATGGCACGCAGCAGGCGTTCGCGCAACTGCTGCGCAAAGGCCTTGTCCTCGATGACCACATTGGCCTCGCGCGCGAGCAGCAGGCTCAGCGGGTCGAGGTTGGACGAACCCACCGTGGCCCAGTGCCCGTCGATGACAGCCACCTTGGCATGCAGGAAGCTGGGTGCGTACTCGTGGATCTCCACGCCGGCTTCCATCAGCAGGCCGTAGACCGGCCGCGAGGCGTGGTACTGCATGAAGTACTCGTAGCGGCCCTGCAGCAGCAATTGCACGCGCACGCCACGCCCGGCTGCGCGCACCAGCGCATTGCGCAGCTTGCGGCCCGGGATGAAGTAGGCGTTGGCGATCACGATCTCGTGGTGCGCCGCACCGATGGCCTTGAGGTAGGCGCGCTCGATGTGCTTGCGGTGGCGCAGGTTGTCGCGCAGGAGCAGGGCGGCGCGCGCACCGGCGCTGCCGTGCGCCATGGCCTCCCCACGGCTGCCGCCGTACTGCAGGAGGTCGTGCACGGCCTGCAGAGGTTCGCGGCGGCGCAGGTCGTGCACGGCCTGCAGCCGGCGCCAGAGCAGGGCCACGGCCTGCTGCGTATCGGCCACGAGCGGGCCTGTCACGCGCACGGCGAAGTCCAGGCGGGGGGCCTCCAGCCGGCCCCAGCTGGGGTCGTGGAAGTCGTCCAGCACATTGATGCCGCCGCAGAAGGCCACCTGGCCGTCGACCACGCAGAGCTTGCGGTGCAGCCGGCGCCAGCGCGTGGGCAGCAGCAGCCCCAGCGCGTTGACGGGGGAGTACACGCGCCACTGCACGCCGGCCTCGGCAAAGCGCTGCTGCCATTCCCTGGGCGCCGCGCCCGTGCCCAGCCCGTCCACGGCCACCCAGGTCTGCACGCCGCGCCGTGCCGCGCGCAGCAGGGCCTCGGCGAGTTCGGCGCCGCTGCCCGTGAAGTCGAAGATGTAGGTCTCGAAGTGGACCAGCGTCTGCGCCGCGTCCATGGCCGCGATCAGCGCCGGGAAGAACTCGCGCGTGCCTTCCAGCAGCGTGAGCTGGTGGCCGCCATGCAGCCGGGCCGCGCCACGCGTCATGCGCGGGCCGCGAAGCGCGGCAGCATCAGGATGGCCTCGGCGTTGGACGGCGAGAAGCAGGCTTCGGCCGCGGCCTGCCAGGGCAGCCACCGGAAGGCCGTGTGTTCGCGCGCATGCAGCTGCACCGGCGTGCCGGCCGGCACGGCGAGGCTGAACAGGTGCTCGGTGTTGTGCCGCACGCCGGGCGCGTAGCGGTGCAGCCACTGTGGCCAGATCGCGTAGACGTTTTCCAGGTTCCAGTCCACCAGGCTGCCGCCGCAGGCGATGCCGGTCTCCTCGAAGACCTCGCGCCGGGCGGTCTCGCGCAGCTCCTCGGTCTCGGTGTCCTTGCTGCCCGTGACGGATTGCCAGTGCTCCTGCGCATCGGCGCGGCGGATCAGCAGCACCTCGAGCGCAGGCGTGTGGATCACGACCAGGACCGACTGCGGGATCTTGTAGGGGCGGGCCATCGGTCGGATTCTAGGAGGCTGCGTAGGGGTACCCACGCGGCTAGAATCAGTCACCGGGCCCAAGTATTTGGCACCCGGTTTTTTGTTGCCCGCTGCGGTGACAGGCCGGTCCAGTCCAAGCGCTCAATCCTTAAATGCAAGCATTGATGAAAGCTGGATCGCCATGGAAATCTTCGACTACGACAACGTCCTGCTGCTGCCGCGCAAGTGCCGCGTGGAGAGCCGCTCGGAGTGCGACGCCAGCGTGACGCTGGGTGACCGCAGCTTCCGCCTGCCGGTGGTGCCGGCCAACATGAAGACGGTGGTCGACGAGGCCACCTGCCTGTGGCTGGCGCAGCACGGCTACTTCTACGTGATGCACCGCTTCGACCTGGACAACGTGGCCTTCGTGCGCCGCATGAAGGACCAGGGGACCTTCGCCTCGATCTCGCTGGGCGTGAAGAAGCCGGACTACGACACCGTGGACCGGCTGGTGAGCGAGGGCCTGACGCCCGAGTACGTGACCATCGACATCGCCCATGGCCATGCCGACAGCGTCAAGAACATGATCGCCTGCCTCAAGGACAAGTTGCCCGGGTCCTTCGTGATCGCAGGCAACGTCGGCACGCCCGAGGCCATCATCGACCTGGAGAACTGGGGCGCGGACGCGACCAAGGTCGGCATCGGCCCGGGCAAGGTCTGCATCACCAAGCTCAAGACCGGCTTCGGCACGGGCGGCTGGCAGCTGTCGGCGCTCAAGTGGTGCGCGCGTGTGGCGACCAAGCCCATCATTGCGGATGGCGGCATCCGAGACCACGGCGACATCGCCAAGAGCATCCGCTTCGGCGCCTCCATGGTCATGATCGGCTCGCTGTTCGCGGGCCATGAGGAATCGCCCGGCAAGACCGTGGAAGTCGACGGAAAGCTGTTCAAGGAGTACTACGGCTCGGCCAGCGACTTCAACAAGGGCGAGTACCGCCACGTCGAGGGCAAGCGCATCCTGGAGCCGATCAAGGGCAAGCTCTCGGACACGCTGGTGGAGATGGAGCAGGACGTGCAGAGCTCCATCAGCTATGCCGGCGGCAAGAAGCTCATGGACATCCGCAAGGTGAACTACGTGATCCTGGGCGGCGACAACGCCGGCGAGCACCTGCTCATGTGAGGGCAGGGGCCTGGGCGGCGAGCAGGCGCTCGACCTCTGCGCAGTCCGGCCCGTGGGCCACGCCGCCCGGGCGCTGGCATTTGAGCGCGGCGGCGGCACAGGCGAAACGCATGGCGTCTTCGTCGGGCAGGCTGCGCGCCACCGCCATGGCCAACGCCGCATGGAACACATCGCCCGCGCCGTTGGTGTCCACGGCCTGCACGGGGAAGGCCGGCAGGCTCAGCACCGGGCCACCCGGGCGCTGCCAGCGCACACCGTGTGCGCCCAGCGTCACCGCAGCCAGTTGGGCGCCCGAGGCAAGCGCGGCGCCGAGGCCATCGGCCAGCGTGGCATGCGGCGCAAAGGCCGCCAGGCCGGCTTCGGAGAACACCGCCCAGTCGGCCCATGCCGCCAGCGCCTGCAGGTCCTGTGTGGGCGAAAGATCGCCATCCAGCAGCGAAGGCACACCGGCCTGGCGCGCCCAACGCAAGGCGGCCAGGGCGCCAGGCATCCAGCGCGGATCGGCCATCAGCACGTCGCAGCCGGCCAGCACGCCGGTGTCGAGTGCGGCGGCGCGCGTGAGGGCGTCGCCGCGGTGGTTGAAGATCTGGCGCTCGCCGCGCGCGTCGATGACCACCGCCGACACCGAGGAGGCCGCGCCGGCCACGCGTTGGAGCTGCCGGCAGTCCACGCCGGATTCGCTGAGGCGCCGCACCAGGAAGTCGCCGGCATCGTCATCGCCGATCGCGCCATGCAGGCGCACTGTCGCGCCCAGGCGCACGGCTGCGATCGATGCATTGGCGGCCATGCCGCCGGAGATGGCCTGGTAGTGCCGCGCCGGTGTCTTGGTCGGCGCCGGCGGGAAGTCCGCGATGCTGAAGCAGTGGTCCAGTGCGGCATGGCCCACCGTGCAAAGTGTCCATGGGCCGGATGTGCGCATGGTGTGGTCCTTGTTCTTGTGGCTGGCAGTGCCGTCATCTTAGTAGGGCCCTGGCGCTAAAAAATATTCAAAATCTTGCGTCATCCACAAAAAGTAGGTTATAGTCTAGGGCTTCCGGGGGACACAAGATCTCTTGAAAATTCCCGGCGATGGTTGCAAAGACAGTCGGTTCGCTCGAACCGTTCGGCAGCACAAGACATCGGGCTCTTAGCTCAGTTGGTAGAGCAGCGGACTCTTAATCCGTAGGTCGAGTGTTCGAGTCACTCAGGGCCCACCAAAATTAAGTCGTGAAAACAAGCGCCTAGCAAGAAATTGCTAGGCGCTTTTTTCTTGTCCACGTGGGTCGTTTTGGCCGTGCCCCATTCGCGCTCGGCGCTTGGCGAGAGTTGAAGGTCAAGGCGTCAGGATGACCTTGCGACAATTCTCTTCCTTGTTGGCGAAGATTTCGTAGCCGCGCGCCGCGTCGGCCAGCGGCAACCGATGCGTGATGATGGCTTCTGGCCGCAGCTTGCCGGCGCCGATCTGCTCCAGCAATTCCGGCATGAACCGCTGCGCATGCGTCTGGCCCATCTTGAAGGTCAAGCCTTTTTCGAAGGCGTCGCCGAATAGGAAGCCGTGGATGAACCCGGCGTAGACCCCCGGGACGCTGACCACCCCGCCGCGCCGCGTCGCCGCGATGCACTGGCGCAGCGCCTTGCCGCTGGACCCTTCGAGCTTGATGGCGGTCAGAGCCGTCTCCAGGACGCTGCCCTTGGCTTCGAAGCCGACGGCGTCGATGGTGGCATCCACCCCGTGTCCATGCGTCGCCTTCAAGATTGTGTCCGCCGCATCGTCGTCCTGGTCGAAGTTGATGGTGGTTGCGCCGTAGGTCTCGCGCGCGAACTGGAGGCGGTACTCGTGGTGGTCGACGACGAAGACCTGCTCCGCACCGAGGAAGCGCGCCGATGCCGCGGCCATGAGCCCGACCGGGCCCGCGCCGAAGATTGCCACCGAGCTGCCCGGCCCAAGGTTCGCGTTCACTGCCGCCTGGTAGCCCGTTGGCAGGATGTCGGAGAGAAACAACACCTGCTCGTCCTGCAGCACGTCGGGAATCTTGATGGGACCGACGTTGGCCTTGGGCACGCGAACGAACTGGGCTTGTCCGCCGGCATAGCCCCCATACAGGTGGCTGTAGCCGAACAATCCGGCTCCTGCTGTCGCGTGCTTCTTGTTCATGATTGCGCCGCGGCCCGGGTTGGTGGTTTCGCAGGCAGCGAACAGGGCCTTGTTGCAATAGAAGCATTGCCCGCACGCGATGACGAAGGGGATGACGACACGGTCGCCTCTGCGCACCTCGGTGACACCAGCGCCGACTTCCTCCACCACGCCCATGAACTCGTGGCCCAGGATGTCGCCGTCCTTCATCATGGGTATCTTGCCGCGGTAGATGTGCAGGTCCGAACCGCAGATGGCCGTTGCGGTGACCCGCAGGATGAGGTCGTCGTCGGCTTCCATTGCCGGGTCGGGAACCTGCTCGACGCGCACATTCTTCGATCCCTGATAGGTCAATGCCAGCATGGTGGTTCCTTGGGTTGGATGGGTGGAGCGCTGCGGTGCGCTGATCCCAGTGTTCACGCGGGGTGCACCTGAAGATGACGTCCATGCGCGGGGCCGACCGTAGGAGGTCGCGCACGTCTGAAGGTCCCGTCTGTCTTCCTGCCGCTCGGATTGGCTCCTCGCTCGAGGCTCACGCGGATCGCCGTCACAATCCTCAAATCCCATTGACTTCTCGTTAGCCCTTCATGCAGTCCCACAAGCCCACGCAGTTGCGGCTGGACCTGACCTCCGACCTGCAGAAATGGCGCGCCTTCCTCGCCATCGCCGAGCTAGGTAGCCTCACGCGTGCGGCTCTTTTTCTGGACAGCAACCAGTCGCTGCTGAGCCGCCACCTCAACGCGTTGGAGCGCGAATGCAAGGCACGCCTGTTCAACCGCACTGGCCGCGGTGTCGCGCTGTCCGATGTGGGGGAGCGCATCTTTCCGTTGGTCAAGGCCCTGCTGTCCGACGCCGAGCAGTTGGAAGCGGAGATCCTGGGCGAAGCGCGCGAGCCGGCCGGCCGCGTCACCATCGGCTCGTTGCCCTCCATCACCAACCCCATGGTCGGGCGGCTCTTCAGGCAACTGCGCGGACTCCACCCGGGCGTGCACCTCAAGGTGTTGGAAGGCTCCAGTGGCCAGGTCGAGGAGTGGCTGGCGGATGCGCGTGTCGACATCGCCATCCTGTACCGCTACGGTGGTGCGCCACCTGAGCACGAGCGGGCCTTGGCCACGGTGGACAGCTACCTGATCGGCGCGCCCGGGGACCGGCTCACGGCGGCCGACGAGGTGCCGTTCTCCGCACTGCACGAACTGCCCTTCATCCTGCCCGGCGTGCCCAATGGCTTGCGCACGGCGTTGGACGCCATGGCCCGGCACGAGCGCATCACGCTGGCCCCCGTCATCGAAGCCGATTCGCTGCCGCTGATGCGCTCAACAGTGGCGGAGGCGCGGCTTTACACCGTGCTGCCCATCCACGCCGTGTGGTCCGAGGTCCAGGAGGGCAAGCTGCAGGCGGCCCGCATCGCGACGCCAACCCTGCAGCGCATCGTGTCCATGGCCACGGCGCGCAGCAAGGGGCCGAGCCGGGCCGTGGCGGCCGTGGCGGCCGAGATCGTGCAGATTGTCGAAGACAGCGCGCGCAGCGGGATGTGGCGCTCGGGCATCGCGGCGAATGGCGACTTGCCGCCCGCCGCATAGCAGGCTTGCCGGGCCTGCACACGCGACCCGCGCCGCAGCCGATAAGCTGGCATGCTTTCCGCTCGGAGACGACACGCATGCCTCGCATCACGCTATTTCCCACCGACGCCATGGACGATGCGCAGCGCGCCGTCCACGACCGTATCGTCTCCGGCCCGCGCGGCCGCATCCAGGGCCCATTGCGCGCGGCGCTGCACAACCCGGAGCTGGCCGACAGATGGCAGGCCTTCGGCGCGCTGCTGCGTTACGGCACCAAGCTCACGCCGCGCCAGTCCGAGATCGCCATCTTGGTCACGGGCCGCGCCTGCCAGTCGCCATTCGAATGGTATGCCCACCGCAGCGAGGCCGAGAAAGCCGGTGTCGAACCGTCCGTCATCGCGGCCCTGCTGGCGCAGACCGAGCCGCCTGGGCTGTCGGACGACGATGCCGCCATCTACCGCTATGCGGTGGAGTTGAACCGTCACCGCTCGGTCTCCGACTCCACCTATGCACGCGCGCTGGCCTGCTTCGGCGAGCGCGGCGTGGTTGAGCTGACGGCGCTGATCGGCTACTACACGCTGGTCGCCATGACGCTGAACTGCCACGAGATCCCTCTGCCCGAGGGCGAGGTGCCAGCCTTCCCGCTGCCGCAGCGCGGAGCCATTGCATGACCATCGCCGGCTGGGATTGCCACGCCCACTTGTTCGGACCCTACGCGCGCTACCCGCTGGCCGCCGAGCGCAGCTACACACCGCCGGAAGCGGTAGACGTCCGGTACGCGACACTCCTGCAACGCCTGGGCCTGGCCCACGGCGTGCTGGTGCATGCCAGCGCCTACGGCAAGGACCATACTCTGCTGCTCGACACGCTGGCCCTTCGGCCGGATTGGCGCGGCGTGGTTGTCGTCCAGCCTGGCGACGCTCTGCCTCTGGTCGGCCTGCACGCACGCGGCGTACGCGGTGCGCGCTTCAGCCACCGCAGCGGCGCGGCCAACTTTGCTGGCAGCGCGTCGTTCGAGGACCTGCTGGCGCTGGCGCCGCAGCTGGCCGACGCCGGCTTGCACGCCGAGCTGTGGACCGATTGCCAGGTACTCCCCGACATTGCTGCCGAACTGAAGGCACTGCCCGTGCCCGTCGTGATCGACCACATGGGCGGCTTCGATGTGGCCGCGGGTGTCGACGCTCCGGGCTTCCGTACGCTGCTGGAGTTGCTCGCCACCGGCAAGATCTGGGTGAAGCTGTGCGCCTACCGCAACTTGTTGCAGTCGCCAGACTGGCAGGTCGGCCGCGTCTTCCAGCAGACGATGGTGGCGGCCAACCCAGAGCGCCTGGTGTGGGGCAGCGACTGGCCGCACCTGCGTGTGACGCCGGAGCCGGATGCGGCCCGGTTGCTGGCGTTGTTCGAGGACTGGGCCGGTAACGAGGCTGTGGTGCAGCAGGTCCTCCACGCCAATCCCGAGACCCTGTACCGCTGACACGCGCGCCCCCATTGGGGCGCGCCATCCTGAACCATGCCCGCTCAACCCCTGGGTGGCCGGGCCATGCGGCACCAGAACGTGTGCTGGATGCCTGCTGCCAGCAGAGACGTGGACGCCCCCGGTGCCACGCCGGTGTAGGCAGTGCTCGCATCCGACACGCTGTAGGACGATGCGCGCAGGTTCTTCAGTCGCGAGTGGCCTGCGTAGAGGTCGGTCTGGCGCGACAGCGCATGCACGACATTGATGCTCAGCTGGCTGGCATCGAAGTTGCCAGCCGTGCGGTCGTCATAGCGCTTCCAGGAGACGTTGACCGTCGTCGTCGTGGCCACCGGCACAGAGCCGCCGACCAGGTAGCTGCGGTAGCTGCGGCTGAAGATGCTGGTCGGGCTCGCCGCTGCGGACGTCCGCGTGCCGTGCCAGGCACCGGACTGCGCGATGCCGGCCACCCTGAACGCGCCGAAATCATGGCGCACGCCGAAGGTGGTGCCGGCGTCGTGGGCCAGGTCGTTGGCGTTGTCGACACGCGTGTACGACAGACCCGCTAGCGTTTTGCCACTGCGGTAGAACACCAATTAGGAACCGGGGCATTGCGCAGCCACCCCACGCGGCGCAAACCTGCCTTCTCCCGCTGCGCAATGCAGGCGCGAGTTGCCCATGGAGTTGGCTGCCGGTGCATAGCTGTCTTGCCGGCCGCGTCCTGACGTGTTGGCTTCCCGGTCACGACACTTCGAGAACGCGGCCGGGCATGTGCGCCGCGACACGCCATCCATCAATGTCAGGAAACCACCATGACTGCAGAAACGCGCTCGCACAACCGTATGCAACGCCATGACCTGGCTGCGCCGCCACTGCGCGACCGCACCCGCCGCCGCTTGGCAAAGGGCCTGGTGGCCGCGGCATGCCTGTTGCCCTTGATGGCCACGGCAAGCGGCGCGGAGCGCAAGACAGTCCAGACCCCGGAGGCCACCATCGTCTACCACGCTCAGGGTCGCGGACCTCTGATCATGGTCATCGCGTCCACCGGGCGCGGCACGGAAGAGTTCGGCTTGCTGGCGGAGCGCCTGGTTGCACGCGGATACCGTGTGTTGCGACCAGAGCCGCGCGGCATCGGTGGCAGCGTCGGCCCGATGGACGGGGTCAGCTTCCACGACTTCGCCAAGGATTTCGCGGCCGTGATCCAACAAGAGGGTGGCACCCCGACCATCGTGGCTGGCCATGCCTATGGCAACTGGATCGCGCGTGTGATCGCAACAGACTTCCCCGCGCTGACGCGCGGCGTGGTGTTGCTTGCAGCAGGAGCCAGGACCTGGCCCAAGGAGCTCAGCGACGCGATCACCATGATCAACGATCCCAAGTCCACCGAGGCACAACGGCTGGCCGGGCTGCGGCTGGGCTTCTTCGCCGCCGGCAACGACCCGCGGCCCTGGCTGGATGGATGGTACGAAGATGTCACGAAGAGCCAGCGTGCGGCACGCCAGCGCACGCGGCAGGCCGACTGGTGGGCCGGTGGCCGCGCGCCGCTGCTCGACCTGCAGGGCGGCGCAGACCCGTTCCGTCCGGTGGCCTCACGCCTGGAGCTGAAGGAGGAGTTTGCGGACCGTGTGACGGTGAAGATCGTGGAGGGCGCCAGCCATGCGCTGCCAGCGGAGAAGCCCATGGAAACGGCCGATGCGGTGGCCGACTGGGCGGACCGCCTGCCGCGCTGAGGAGGTCGTATACGCCCCAAGGGCGCCGTCTTCTCCCTGCTGGCTCGACCGTGACGTCGGGCATGGGCCTGCGGGGGACCTGCGCGGGCAGGGCAATCCGGTGGCCTCGGCCCGCGCAGCCTTGCCCAGGACGGCTGTTCCTCCTTCCATTGGTCTGGGTGGAGCGGCCTGCTGCCAGCAGCCAGGTCGCCGCCCATGCTGGCTACCGGTCCAGCAGGTTCAACCTGCCCAGCAACTGCGTCATTGCCACCTTGTCCGCCTGCACGAATGCCGTGGTCTGCGCGGGCGATAGATCCAGCCGCTCCGCCCCCAGGGACGACAGCAGCGCCTGGTAGGCCGGATCGGCCTGGGCGTCGGCCATGGCTTTGCGCAGCATCTCGACGACGGCGGCCGGCGTGCCCTTGGGGGCGGCCAGCGTGTACCAGGTCGAGACTTCCGAGCCCTTGAAGCCCGCCTCGGCCATGGTGGGCACATGCGGCAGCATCGGCGCGCGCTGGGCGCCGCCATAGGCTAAGGGCAGAAGCCTGCCGTCTGCGATGAAGGCCTGCGTCGCCGCCAGATTGAGCATGCCCATCTGCACTTGGCCGCCCAGCACGTCCTTGATGGCCGGGGCCGCGCCACCGTAGGGCACGTGGGTGATCCGGATGCCGGCGCGCTGCAGGAAAGCTTCGGCGGCCAGGTGCGTGGCACCGCCGCTGCCGGCCGAGGCGTAGTTCAGCCTGCCCGGCTCCTTCTTCGCCAGCGCGATCAGCTCGGCCACGTTGGACACACCCACCGAAGGATGGACCACCAGCACGCTGGGCTGGTTGGCCACACCGGCGATGAACGCGAAATCGGCTACGCCGTCGAACGGGATCTTCTGCATCAGTGGTGTGACGACGTGGCCGGCCGAGGTGCCGATGAGCACGGTGTAGCCATCCGGCCGGGCGCGGGCGACGAAGCCCGTGCCGATGGTGGCGGCGCCGCCGGACTTGTTGTCGACCACGATGGCTTGCTTCAGCCGGGCTTCCAGCAGGCGTGCCAGCCCGCGTGCCAGCGTGTCGGCCGGACCGCCGGCCGCGTAGGGGTTGACCAGCGTGATCGGGCGCGTGGGGTAGAACTCCTCGGCATGCAGCGCAGGCGACAGGCACAGCGCGGCGGCTGCGAGCAGGATGGAGCGTCGATGGGTGGAGGGCATTGCGTTGTCTCGTTGTCAGTTGGTGTTCGTCGGTTCCCATCCCTCGCCGCCAGGCGGGCGCTGCAGCATGGGCCGGTGGAAGATCTCGCCAAGCCCTGCGTAGAAGGGGCCACCCAGTCGGGCGATGGGCCGCATGCGCGCCGTGTCCACGCGCTGGCCGTCGTACACGTCCTGCGACAGATGGAAGGCCACGACCTCGCCGATGTACAGCGTGTTGATGCCGCAGCCGAGCACGATGGCCTGGTCGAGGCGGCACTCCATCTGCACCGGAGAAATCGCGATGCGTGGTGGGCGTACATGGCGGCTGGTCAGCAGTGGGATGCCCAGCACCTCCGTTTCGCTGACGTCGGGCGCGAACTCCTGCGCGCTCTGGTGCATGAGCTCCATGTTGTGCTCGGTCGCCACGTTCACGACGAATTCGCGGCTGCCGAGGATGTTGCGCGCCGTGTCCTTGGTGCGCCCATCGCCGGCGCGCGCGGCGATGTTGATGGCCAGCATCGGCGGACTGGTTGCCACGTAGTTGTAGGAGCTGAAAGGTGCTGCGTTGACGCGGCCTTGTGCATCGACCGTGGTGACCCAGGCGATCGGGCGCGGCGCCACGCAGCCCACGACCAGGCGGTACGCGGTGTCGGTGTCCAGGCTCTGCCCATCGATGCAGACGAAGCCGGCGGGCGCCTCAGCCATCGACAGCCACCGTGGCCTGGAAAGACGGCCGGGCACAAAGCCGCTCGAACCATTGCGCCAGCCGCGGCGCTTGCTGGCGCCAGCCGAAGCTGTCGAAGCGGTAGTCCAGGTAGCCGAGCGCGCAGCCCAACGTCAGCGGTCCGATGGAGAAGGGCGCTACCAGCAGATCGTCGGTCTCGGCGTTCAGCTGCGCCAGGCACGCGCGGGCCTTCAATTCGAAAGCCTCGATCAGCGGTTGCAGTGGCTGCGTGCGCTCGCGCTCGTTGCGCCACAGGATCGAGAGGTCCAGCAGCCCGTCGCCGAGCGCATGCCAGCGCAGCGCCTGCCAGCGCGCGGGGCCCTGTTGCGGGAACAGCGGGCCGTCTGCGAGCGCATTGAGGTATTCGCAGATGACGGCCGAGTCGAACAGCCGCAGGCCGTCGGCGCAGACCAGCGTGGGGATCTTGGACAGCGGGTTGTCCTGCATCAGCGCTGCATTGGGCTTGAGCATGGCCGCCACCGAGCGCACCAGCTCGAGCTGCGGAACCAGGCCCAGCTCGTGGGCGCAGACCATGACCTTGCGCACGTAGGGCGACTTGGGCGACCAATGCAACCGCATGAGCGCGGCCATCAGATGGCTCCCGCCGTGCGCAGCCGGGCGATGCTCTCGGCGCTGTAGCCCAGCTCGGCCAGGATGTCCTCGCTGTGCTGGCCCAGCAGCGGTGGCGCCGTCTGCGTCTGAAGCGGCGACTCGGCAAAGCGCATGGGGCTGGCGACCTGCGGCACGTCCACGCCGCAGGGGTGGGGCGCATGGCGCAGCATGCCGCGCGCCTGTACCTGCGGCTCCTCGAACACTTCGGCCACGTTGTTGATGGCACCGCAAGGCACACCGGCCTGGTCCAGAGCGGCGATCAGTTGCTCGCGCGACCAGGTGGAGAACAGGGCGCGCAGCAGGCCCGACAGCTCGCCGATGTTGCGCACGCGCTGCGCATTGGTGGCGAAGCGCTCGTCGGTGCTCCATTCGGCGCGGCCCAGCACCTCGCACAGCTTGACAAACTGGCTGTCGTTGCCCACCACCAGGATCACGTCGCCGTCGCCACAGGCGTACACGTCCTGAGGCTGGATGTTGGGGTGGGCGTTGCCGTTGCGTCGGGGCAGCTTGCCCGACACCAGGTAGTTCATGGCCTGGTTCGACAGCGTGGCCACCTGCACGTCGAGCATGGCGATGTCGATGTTGTCGCCCACGCCGGTCTCGTTGCGGCGCGCCAGCGCGGCCAGCACCGAGACCGCCGTGTACATGCCTGTCATCAGGTCGACGATGGGAATGCCCACCTTCTGCGGGCCGCCGCCGGGCCGGTCGTCCCGCTCGCCGGTCACGCTCATGAGGCCGCCCATAGCCTGGATCAGGAAGTCGTAGGCCGGCTGGTCGCGGCGCGGGCCGCTCTGGCCGAAGCCTGTGACCGAGCAGTAGATCAGCCGCGGGTTGATCTTGCGCAGCGAGGCTTCGTCCAGCCCGTAGCGTGCCAGCGTGCCTGCCTTGTAGTTCTCCAGCACGATGTCGGCTTCCGCCGCCAGGTCCTTCACGATCTGCTGACCCTCGGGCTTCTCCAGGCTCACCGTGATCGAGCGCTTGCCGCGGTTCACGGCCAGGTAGTAGCCGGCCTCCTTGGTGTCGCGGCCCTCGGCGTCCTTCAGGAAGGGCGGCCCCCAGGTGCGCGTGTCGTCGCCTGCGCCGGGGCGCTCGACCTTGATCACGTCGGCGCCCAGGTCGGCGAGGATCTGGCTGGCCCAGGGTGCGGCGAGGATGCGGCTGAGGTCGAGCACTTTCACGTGCGACAGTGGGCCTTTGGCGGTGGTCATCTGGAGAATCTCCTTGGGGATGCCATTGATTCTGGAAGCCGCCACCGCTTCGGGCTACCCGCCAGCCGGCAAGGCTGTGATGCGCCGCGGCGCATAGCAGCGCCGGCTTTGCATAGCAGGTATGCGCATGGCATCGGTGGCAGACGGGCGGCCGCTTCCTACAGTGCCTGCACGTTAATCCCGTGGAGACATCGCCATGCACAAGTTCCTGAAATCCGCCGCCGCCATCGCGCTGGGCATTGCCGCGCTGTCGGTCGCAGCACAGGGCTATCCCAACAAGCCGATCCGCGTGGTCATCCCGTTCCCTGCGGGCGGCCCCGTCGACCAGACTGCCCGCGCGCTCGGCGCCAAGATGGGCGCGGCGCTGGGGCAGACGCTGGTGATCGACAACAAGGGCGGTGCCGGTGGCCTGATCGGTGCCGATGCGGTGGCCAAGGCGCCGGCCGATGGCTACACGGTACTGTTCTCGTCCGCCGGTGCGCTGGCGATCGTGCCGCACCTCACGGCATCCATGCCCTACGACCCGCAGAAGGACCTGATCCCGGTCACGCAGGCGCTCAAGGTGCCGGCCGTGCTGGTGGTGTCGGCCGCCTCGCCCTACAAGACCTTTGCCGAGCTGAAGGCCGCCGCCACGGGCCAGGGCAGCAAGATCAACTACGCGTCGGCCGGAAGCGGCACGACGCCGCATCTGCAGGCCGAACTGCTCAAGCGCGAAGCCCAGCTCAACATCAACCACATCCCGTACCGCGGCGCGGCGCCGGCCATCACCGACATCCTGGGCGGGCAGGTCGACATGATGATGGTCGACATCCCGGTCGCGCTGCCCTTCATCCAGTCCGGCAAGCTGCGCGCGCTTGCAGTCACGAACAGCAAGCGCATCCCCATCATGAAGGACGTGCCGACCATGGCCGAGCTGGGCGTGCCCAAGGCCGAGGCCTACAACTGGTACGGCATGCTGGCGCCGGCCCGGACGCCTGCCGACATCGTGGGCAAGCTGTACACGACGACGGGCGCCGCGCTGCATTCTCCCGAGCTGCTCAAGCAGTTCGAACAACAGGGGGTGGAGGTGGTGGCCAGCAAGCCCGAGGAGTTCGGCGCCTTCATCGCGGCCGAGTCAGCGCGCTGGGGGGCACTGGCGAAGGCGGTCGGGGCCAAGCTCGATTGAGTGGATGGCGCTCGGCTTGCGCCGCGCGCCCGGGATCAGCGCTGGATGCGGCCGCCGCGCTTGGCCAGCTCCAGCGTCGCGATCGCATTGCGGTGCACCTCGTCCGGCCTGGCGTGGGCCGTCCGGGTCGGCCTTGCCCATCACGATAAAGATGTTGCAGTCCGGGCTGCCGGCGCCGGACGAGAACCACTTGCGGCCGTTGATGACGTAGTGGTCGCCATCGCGCTCGATGGCGCACTGGATGCTGGTGGCGTCAGACGAGGCCATGGCCGGCTCGGTCATCAGGAACCCCGACCGGATGGTGCCGCCCAGCAAGGGCTCCAGCGCGTCCTTCTGCGCCTCGGCGCCGTAGCGTTCGATGGTCTCCATCTTGCCGGTGTCGGGCGCCGAGAAGTTGAAGACCTGGGCCGACCAGGACACGCGGCCCATCAGCTCGCACAGCGGCGCATGGTCCAGGTTGGAGACGCCAGGCACGCCGCGGTGCGCGTGCGGCAGGAACAGGTTCCAGAGGCCGAGAGGCTGGCCTCGCGCGCGAGGGGTTTGAGTTCCTCGATCAGCGGCGAGACCTGCCAGGCATTGCCGGCGCTGCGGAAGGCTGCCATCTCTTCATGGCTGCGGGCCTCGTTCGGATGAATGTGGCGGTCGAAGAAGGCCTGCATGCGTTGCAGCAGGTCGGCCGTCCTGGCGGAGGGTTGGCGAACACGGGTGTCTCCTTGCATGAACCCACGCTGCGTGCGCGGCCGGCCACGGCAGCCCCGCGCCATGCGGTGCGGCGCCCACCGTCGACTTGCGCTTGTCAATCCAGGCGGATGCCGGCGCGCTGTACCACCTGTGCCCATCTGGCCAGGTCGGTCCGGATCAGGCTGGCGAATTCCTGTGGCGAGCTGAGCCGGACCTCGATGCCGGCGTCCGCCATCTGGCGCGCCATCTCGGGCGTGGACATGGCCGCGCCGATTTCGCGGTGCAGCGTGTCGATGATGGGCTGCGGCGTACCGGCCGGTGCCAGCATGCCCAGCCACAACGTCATGTCGTAGCTGGCCATGCCGGGCGTCTCGGCGATCGTGGGTACCGAAGGCATGGCCGGGGAGCGCTTGGCACCCGTCATGCCGAGTGGGCGCAGTTTGCCGGTCTTCGCGTAGTCGACGAAGTTCGAGGTGGTGTCGAACATCATCGAGATGCGCCCGCCGAGGAAGTCGGTCATCGCCGGTGCGCTGCCCTTGTAGGGAACGTGCGTCAGGTCGATCTGGGCCTGGCTCTTGAACAGTTCGCCCGACAGATGGCTGGTGGTGCCGTTGCCGGCCGAGGCGAAGGTCAGCTCGCCCGGCTTGCTGCGCGCCAGCGCGATCAGCTCGGCCACGTTCTGCGCCGGAACGCCCGGATGCACCACCAGCAGGTTCGAGGTGCTGTGCGTCAGCGTGATCGGCACGAAGCTCTTGACCGGGTCGTAGCGCAAGCTCTTGTACAGGTTGGGATTGATCGTGAGCGAGCCCATGGTGGCGAACAGCAGCGTGTAGCCATCCGGCGCGGATGTGGCCACCGCCTCGGCGCCGATGCTGCCGCCCGCGCCGGCCCGGTTGTCGATGACCACACCCTTGCCCAGCCGCTCGGAGAGCTTCTGGCCCAGCGTGCGCGCCATGAGGTCGGTGGCGCCGCCCGCCGGGAATGGCACGACAAGGCGGACGGGCTTGTCGGGATAGTCGGCGGCACTGGCGTGGGCGGCCAGGCACAGCGCGGCTGCACCCAGCAGCAGGTTGCGGCGCCCGGCCCGGTAGGCGTGGCGCATGTCAGCGGCCCGTGAAGACCGGGGCGCGCTTCTCGGCGAAGGCGCGTTGGGCTTCCTTGGCGTCGTCGGTCTTGCCGATCTGTGCCGTCATGTCCTGCTCGTAGCGGTAACCGTCGCGCAGGCTCATGTCCTCGATCACATTCAGCGTGTGCTTGCCCATGCGCGTGGAGACTGGGCTCTTGGACGCGATGCTCTGGGCGATCTCCATGGCTGTGGCCATGAGTTCCTCGGGCGCCACGCAGGCCTCGACGATGCCCAGCCGGTACAGCTCCGCGCCCGGTACGCGCATGCCGGTCAGGGCCATGCGACGCAGGCGCGAATGGCTGAACAGGCGCATGGCATGGCGGCAGCCGCCCAGCAGGCCTACGTCGACTTCAGGCAGGCCCAGCGAGGCTCTCTCGGAGGCCACCAGGATGTCACTGGACGCGGCCATGGCCACGCCCGAGCCGAGCGCCGCGCCGTTGATGGCGCAGACCACGGGCTTGGCGCATTCGCGGATCGCGTGGAAGCACTCGCGCGTGCGGCGCGAATGGGCGGGCAGGTCGCCCGGTCCCTTGATGACGGAGGCGCGGCCCTTCAGGTCGGCCCCTGCACAGAACACCTTGCCGGCGCCGGTCAGCACCACGGCGCGCACCTCGTCCATCTCGGAAATGCGGTCCAGCGCCAGCGTGAGCTCGTCGTTCAGCGTGCGCGTGAGCGCATTGACGGGCGGCGCGTTCATGGTCAGCGTGGCCACATGGCCGTTCAGTTCGTAGATGAGTTGGGTCAGGTCGTCCATGCAGTCTCCAGTGCGCGGCATAGCGTGGTTTTGGCGAGCCACCAGTCTAGTGAACGATGTCGAAGGCAGATAGGACGCAAGCCGCAGGGCTGCTATGCAGATCGGACCATGTCTGTGCCCCTGTGCTGAAGGCCGCGGCCCATGGCTGGGGCGGGCACACGGATCGTGCACGGCCTTGCGACAAAACGGAAAACCCACTGCGTTCATTCGACCGCTCACCCGCCAGCCCATGATGCGCCGCAGGAAAGGTCCTGCGCGATGCCGTCGACCAATGCAAGACGCAGACAGGCGGCAGCCCCCTCCAGCGGCCTGTCCTTGGGACTGACGAGGGCCAGCTCCGAATCCTCCAGCGTCAGCAGATGCCGCGCCACCAGGCCCCGGCGCTGCGCATAACGGGCGCCCAGCGTCTCGACGATGGCCACGCCCAACTGCTGCGCAGCGAACTCGCAGGCGGTATAGGACTGCGTGACCTCCATCTGCGGGTGGTAGGCCAGCCCTGCTGCTGCTATGGCCCGTTCCGTGGCCAGCCCCGCTGGCAGAGCCGACGACAACACGATCGGCCCCAGGGCCGCCACGGCGGCCAGCGTTGGCGGCGCCTTGCGACGTGCCAGCGGATGTGCAGGATGGAACACCGCGTGCAGGCTCAACGGCGCAAGCCGCTCCTTGACGGCGCGCTTGCCGACCGCGGCAGCACTGGTGATGACCAACCCCAGATCGACGCGGTGGTCCACCACCATGTCGACGATTTCCAGCGCCGTGCCGGCCCGCACCGTCAGTGCCACCTGCGGATGGGCCTGCCGCACCGACACCAGGGCCTGCGGTAGCAGCATGGTGGAGGCGATGGCTACGGCGCCCACCGTCAGGCGCATTGTCGTGCCCTTGCGGATGTCGCTCGCCAGCCGGTCGACTGCATCCATGGCCGACAGCGCATGCAGCACCTCCGGAATCAACGAGCGGCCCTGGGTGGTCAGCTGCAGCCGGCGCTGCTCGCGGCTGAACAGCGCGAAGCCCAGCCGCGTCTCCAGGTCGCGCAGCAGCGCGCTCGCGGCCGGCTGGCTCATGTGCACGCTCGCGGCCGCGGCCGTCACCGTGGGCTGCAGGTACATGGCGCGCAGCAGCGCCAGCTCACGCCGGCTCAACATACAGATTTCATATGGAATGAGTCAATTCATCTATTTGACCACTGAGTGCAGCCGCCGAAGAATGCCGCGATGACCTCCAACACCATCGTTTCCGTCATCTGCATCCCTATGCGGCTGCCGTTCCACCACTGGAGCAGCCCACCGCTGTTCGCCGGCCGCCCACGCGACAAGCTGGACAGCGCGCTGGTGCGCGTGCAGACGCAGGACGGCAGCGTGGCCTGGGGCGAGTCCTACTGCGTGGAGCCGCGCGCGTTGCAGGCCATTTTTGAGACGCTCGTCGCGCCGCTGGCCTGTGGCCGACAAGCCGACGAGGAGACACTGCTGCCTGGCATGCAGCGCGTGCTGCACAACCTGGGCCGCTCCGGCCCCGTGGTGCACGCGCTGGCCGGCTTGGACATCGCGCTGTGGGACCTGCGCGCCAAGCGCGCTGGCGTGCCCTTGCACGCCCTGCTGGGCGGCATGCGCCGCGAGCGCGTGCGTGTCTATGCTTCCCTGCTGCAGTATTACGGCAAGGCCGAGCTGCTGCACAGCGTGACCGCGCGCGCACTGGCCCAGGGCTTCACCGAGATCAAGCTGCACGAGCGCACGGCCGAGGCGCTGGCCGCGGTGCGCCACGCGACCGGCCCAGGCGTGCCCATCATGGTCGACACCAACTGCGCATGGCTGCCGCACGAGGCCGAGGCCGCCATTGCGGCCATGCTGCCGCACGAGCCGTACTGGATCGAGGAGCCGCTCTGGGTGCCGGAAGACGCGCAGGCTCTGGCCACGCTGCGCCAGCGCTGCGGAGTGCCGTTGGCCGTGGGAGAAAACGCAAGTTCTGCGCTGGCGCTGCGCCGCATGGCCGAGCAGGGCACGGTGCAGTATGTGCAGCCCAGCGTGATCAAGCTGGGGCTCACGGCTGCACTGGACATTGCGCGTTCCTGCGAAGGCACCGGCACGGTCTGCGCGCCGCAGGTGGCCTTCTTCGGCCCCGGTTTCCTGGCCAGCCTGCACCTCATCGCGGCGCAGCAAGACGAGGTCTCGCTGGAGAGGCTGTTCGTCGAACTTGCCCACGTTCCCTATGCCGCCACCGTGCCCATCGAGAACGGATGGCTGCAGGTGCCCGACGCGCCAGGCTTGGGCGCGGACCCCGAGCCCGCGCTGGTCGAAGGCCGCTACGCCGGCTAACCATTCTTTTCAAATCAAGTGACGGAGACCCACATGCAGATCAACCGCCGCACGCTGTTGCAGCACACCACCGTCCTGGGCTTGTCCGGCTTCGGGCCGCTGTCACGTGCTGCAGCCTACCCCGACAAGGTCGTTCGCGTCATCATTCCGTACCCCGCTGGTGGCGCTACCGACAACCTGGGCCGGCTGTGCGCGCAGGCGCTGCAGCAGGCATTGGGACAGTCTTTCATCGCCGACAACCGCGCTGGCGGCGGCACCACCATCGGCACGCGCGCGCTGGCACAGTCCGCGTCGGACGGCTACACGCTGGGTATGGTGGACAGCAGTTTCACGATCAACCCTGGCCTGCTGGGCGCTAAGCTGCCCTACGACACGCTAAAAGACTTCACCCCCATCTCGCTGGTCGCGACCGCGCCGTTCGTGCTGGTCACCCATCCCTCCGTACCGATCAAGGACCTGGCCTCCTTCATCGCGCGCGCCAAGGCGGCTCCGGGCAGCATGGCCTATGGCTCGGCGGGTGTCGGCAGCGGTCCGCACCTGGCCGGCGAACTGTTTGCGCAGCAGGCCGGCATTCAGGTCCAGCACATCCCCTACAAGGGCGGCGGCACGGTCATCACCGATCTGCTGGGCGGGCAGTTCCAATATGCGTTTGCCACCGTGCCCACGCTGGCCGAGCACATCAAGGCTGGCCGGCTGCGCGCTCTGGCCGTCACGCCCAGGCAACGCGTGGCGCAGCTGCCGGAGGTGCCCACTTTCGCCGAAGCCGGCCTGCCCGGCGTGGACACCATGCCGCTGTTCGGCCTCATCGCGCCGGCGGGCGTGACGGCAGCCATCGTCGAGCAGCTGTCGGCGCCGCTGCGTGCATCGATCCGCGATGGCGAAATGCGCGCACGGCTGCAGGCCATGGGCTTCCTGCCCGTGGGCAGCACGCCCGCGGAGTTCGCGCAGCGCATCCGCGAGGAGAGCGCGCAATGGGCCACGGTGGTCCGTCAAGGGAACATCCAGCCCGAATAGACCGGCCCCCGCAGGCGAAGTGGCTTCCGCCCGGCGTGCTGGGTCAGCGACGCGACGGGCTTGTCCCAGCTTGATCGCGAGGGGCGCGGCCCGAGATCCTCATTGGCCCTATGCGGTTCACGTTCCGCTTCCGCCGCAGTGGTCGCTCGTTGTCGAACCGGGACGATGCTCTCACCGTAGAAGTCAGATGCTTGTGGCTCGGCAGGGTGGAAGGCCGTTCGACGTGGGCGAGAGTGTGCAACGGCTCATGTGCGCAGCGCTCACGCGCAACAGGACTTCGAGCGCCTTGCACCCGGGCAGGCCATCGGGCGCGTGCTGGACGTGACCGACTTCGACGCCATCGACGGCGTGGTGGCGGACATCGAGGCGACGGTGGGGCCGATCGATGTGCTGGTGAACAACGCGGGCTACGGGCACGTAGGGTGTGCTGGAAGAGTCGCCGCTGCACGAGATGCGCCGCCAGTTCGACGTGAACGTGTTCGGCGCGGTGGCCATGACCAAGGCGGTGCTGCCCTGCATGCGCAAGCGCCGGCGCGGCCACATCCTCAACATCACCTCCATGGGCGGCTTCGTCACCATGCCGGGCATCGCCTACCACTGCGGCAGCAAGTTCGCGCTGGAAGGCATCTCCGAAGCGCTGGGCAAGGAGGTCAAGCCCTTCGGCATCCACGTCACCGCCGTGGCGCCGGGCTCGTTCCGCACCGATTGGGCGGGACGGTCGATGGCCCGCACCGCGCGGTCCATCGCCGACTACGACGCGCTGTTCGATCCGATCCGCACGGCACGTGCCGAGAAGAGTGGCAAGCAGCTCGGCGATCCGGCCAAGGCGGCCCGGGCCATGCTGGCGGTGATCGCGAGCGACGCCCCGCCCGCGCATCTGCTGCTCGGCAGCGATGCGCTCGCGCTGGTGCGCGACAAGCTGTCGGCGCTGACCCAGAAGCTGCACGCCTGGGAGGCGCTGGCGCGTTCGACCGATGGCTGAAGGCCCGGGCTAATGCCCGCCTAACTGAGGCCCGCTAAGCTGCAGCCCATGCGTGTACTGCTGGTCGAGGACGACGAGATGATCGGGCAGAGCCTGCGCGAGGCCCTGACGCGCCAGGGCTGGTCGGTGGACTGGGTCAAGGACGGCCTGCTGGCCCAGAGCGCCCTGGCCGACGGGGGCTATGCCTGCGTGCTGCTGGACCTGGGCCTGCCACAGCGCGATGGTGTGGAGGTGTTGCGCCGCGCTCGCGCGGCCGGCGAGACCACGCCGGTGCTGGTGCTGACAGCGCGCGACGGACTCGACGACCGCGTGGACGGCCTGGACCTGGGCGCCGACGACTACCTGGTCAAGCCCTACGAGCTGCGCGAGCTGCTGGCCCGCATGCGTGCCGTGATCCGGCGCCGCGATGGCGCGGCGCAGTCGCTGATCGGCGAGGAGGGCGTGCTGCAGCTGGACCTGGGCACGCGCGAAGTGCTGGTCGGCGGCGTGCGCTCGCAACTGTCCGCCCGTGAATTCGCGCTGCTGCACGCGCTGATGGAGCGATCCGGCGCCATCCTGTCGCGCGAGCAACTGGAGGACCGCATCTATGGCTGGGGCGAAGAGGTGAGCAGCAACGCGGTGGACGTGCTGATCCACGGCATGCGCCGCAAGCTCGGGCCGGACACCATCCGCAACGTGCGCGGCCTGGGCTGGCGTGTGGTGGCGCCCTCGCCATGAGCTGGCTGTTCGGCGCCGGCCGCATGCGCTCGATCCGCGGCACCCTCATGGCCTGGCTGGTGCCCACCTTCCTGGCGGTTGCGCTGGCCTCCGCGGGGCTGTCGTACCGCATGGTCACACACATGGCGGCCGGTTTCCTGGACGACCAGATGGTGCAACTGGGCGACGCGATGGCCCGGCAGGGCCATCCCGGCCAGGCGCCGGAACTGGGCGCCGAAGGCGTGCACGGACGCGGTCTGTACGTGCTGCAATTCTTCGGCGCCGACGGGCAGCCCCTGATGGCGTCCTGGGACGGTGTGGTGGCGCGGCGCATGCCGCACCCGGGCCTGCAGGACCTCGAGGACGGCGGGCAGCGCTGGCGGATCTACGCCGCCGCGACGCGGGATGGCCAGATGGTCCAGGTGCTGCAGAGCGGCAGCTTTCGCGCCAACCTGGCCTTCGGCCGCGCTGGCGAAGCCGCCTTGCCGGTGCTGGTCCTGCTGCCACTGTCGATGCTGGTGCTGTGGGGCGTGGTGCGTGCCATCTCCAGCCGGCTGCGCGGCATCGGGCAGCAGGCGGCGCAGCAGGACGCGCAGAGCATCGCCGAGCTGCCGCTGGAGCGCGTGCCCGAGGAGATCCGCCCGCTGGTTGCGTCCTTCAACCACCTGCTGGCGCGGCTGCGCGACAGCTTTGCCGCGCAGCGCCTGTTCGTGCAGGACGCAGCGCACGAGTTGCGCACGCCGATCGCGGCGGTCGGGCTGCAGCTGGAGAACCTGCGCGAAGACCTGGCCGCGGGGCCGGCGGCGCAGCACTTCCAGCAGCTGGAGGCGGGTGTTGGCCGCGCCAAGCGGCTCGTGGACCAGTTGCTCAGGATGTCGCGCCAGGAGGCGGCCGCGGCGGACAGCAGCGCCAGCGTGGATGTGCAGGCACATGTACGCGAGAGCATCCACACGCTGATCGCGCTGGCGGACCAGCGCCGCATCGACCTGGGCCTGGTCGCGCCCGAGGGCCTTAAGCCGCTGCGGCTGGGCTGCAGCGCCGGCGACCTGCGCAGCGCGCTGGACAACCTCATCGAGAACGCGCTGCGCTACACACCAGAAGGCGGCGTGGTGGACGTGCGCCTCGTGCACGCAGCTGGCCGCACCGTGGTGGAAGTGGTCGACACCGGCCCCGGCATCGCACCCGAGTTGCTGGGCCGGGTGTTCGACCGCTTCTACCGCGTGCCCGGCAGTGCCCCGGGCGGCAGCGGCCTGGGCCTGGCCATCGCGCAGGCCGCGGCGCAGCGCTGTGGCCTGAAGCTGAGCCTGCACAACCGGGACGACCGCAGCGGACTCATCGCGCGGCTCGAATCTGCGGGCTGAGGTTCGGCTAACGCCGGGCTAAGAAATCCCTAAGCGTCCGCTAAAGGGCGCTCCCTACAGTGAGAACCACGGTGATGCAGCCCCGCATCACCGCACCGCGGTGCCATCGAGGCCATGGCCTGGTGGCGCCGCGCCTCACCCATCTGCGACCCCGGTCGCACAGGAGAAAACCCATGCACATCGAACGCCACACCAAGTCCCTCCACCGCGTGCTCGCCGGTGCGCTGCTCGCCCTCGGTACGTTCGCCAGCCTCGGCAGCGCCGTCGCCGCCGAGCCGGCCGCGCGGAAGATCCGCGTGCGCGGCACCGTCGTCGCGCTGGCCGGCGAGCAGCTGCAGGTCAAGGCGCGCGAGGGCAACGCCGTCAGCATCGCGCTCAAGCCGGGCTGGTCCGTGGCCGCGGTCGCCAAGGCCAGCGTCAACGACATCAAGCGGGGCGATTACGTCGGCATCGCCTCGCTGCCCAAGTCGAAGGGCGGCGACGGCGCCCTGGAAGTGCTGATCTTCCCGCCGCAGATGAAGGGCCTGGGCGAAGGCAGCTTCGGCTGGGACCTCCAACCCAACAGCTCCATGACCAACGCCACCGTGGCCGATGCGGTCAAGTCGGTGCAGGGCAGCGTGGTGACCGTCAGCTACCACGGCCAGGACAAGAAGATCTCCATCCAGCCGGACACACCGGTCGTCACGCTGGCACCGGCCACGGCCGAGGACCTCCAACCCGGGGCCGTGGTCTTCGTGCCCGCCGAGAAGGCCGCAAACGGCGTCATCCGTTCCGGCCAGGTGATCGTGGGCAAGAACGGCGTCGTCCCGCCGATGTGATCGGGCTGGCCGGCCGGCATGCGCTGTGCCCCGGCTGGCCTGTTGCGCTGCACTCCTCCTGTTCCCCAACGCAATCCAACTGTCGAACCATGCTTTTGAATTCAGACATGCACGGCAAGGTCGTGGCCATCGCCGGCGCGTGTAGCCCTGCCGGCGCGTGCACTGCACGGTCGCTCGCCACCAAGGGCGCCATGCTGATGCTGGGGGACCAGAGCCTGTCCGAGTTGCACGCGCTGGTGGCCCGGATCGCAGAGGAGGGCGGATGCGCGCAGTACCGCGCCGCAGACCCGGCGCGCCAGGCCAGCATCGACATGCTGGTCGACCACACCCTTGATGCCTATGGGCGCATCGACCTGCTGTTGAACCTCGGTGCGGAGCTCGGCCAGCCGCTGGTCGAGCGAGCTGGCATCGGCCGCGGCCGCGCGAGGCCTTCAGCACAGTCCACGACCAATACGATGGATTCACCTCCACGGCGTCGCCTGCTTCAGTCCTAGGCCACGACCGTCCCGAAACGATTGCCATGCATCCTCCTCCAGTGCCCCATGCCGTGGCCCACGCGCTGCCGGCCCGGCGCCAGTTCATCCGGCGGCATGCGCTAACCGTGCGCATCACCCACTGGCTCAACGTGTTGTGCCTGTCCTTCCTGCTGATGAGCGGGCTGCAGATCTTCAACGCGCATCCGCGCCTGTACTGGGGCAAGTACGGCGCCGATGCGGACCGGTCCTGGATCGCCATCGGCGCCACGCAGCAAGGCGATGCCGCGCAGGGCTTCTTCGAGATCGGCCCATTGCGCATCGAGACGACGGGCGTGCTCGGCGTCTCCGACAAGAACGGCACGGCGACCGCCCGGGCATTCCCGGCCTGGCTCACGGTGCCGTCCTACCACGACCTGGGCGCGGGCCGGCGCTGGCACTTCTTCTTCGCCTGGCTGCTGGTGTTCAACGGGCTGGTCTATCTGGTGCACGGGTTCTGGCGGCGGCACTTTCGGCGCGATCTGCTGCCCAGCCGCGACCAGATGGCGCCGCGCCACCTGTGGCAGGAGATCCGCGACCATGCGCGCCTGCGCTTCGCCCAGGGCAACGCCGCGCGGCGCTACAACGCGCTGCAAAAGCTGAGCTACCTGGCGGTGGTTTTCGGGCTGTTGCCGATGGTGGTGCTCACCGGGCTGACGATGTCGCCCGGCCTGGATGCGGCGTTCCCGTTCCTGGCCGACCTGTTCGGCGGCCGGGCCTCCGCGCGCAGCCTGCACTTCATCAGCGCCTTCCTGTTGTTGCTGTTCGTCGCCGTGCACGTGGCGATGGTGATCGCCTCGGGATTCTGGAACAACCTGCGGTCCATGCTCAGCGGCCGCTACGCGATCACGCACGACGGAGGAAAGACATGAGCGCAACCCACTTCTCACGCCGCCGCCTGCTGATGGGACTGGCCAGCGCTGCGGGCGCCCTGGCGCTCGCGGGCTGCGACGGCCTGGCCCAGAACGCGCAGGTGGACGGCGTGTTGCGGCAGACGGAGAAGCTGACCCTGCGCGGCCAGCGCCTGCTGCTCGGCCGGCATGCTCTGGCGCAGGAGTTCAGCGAAGCCGATCTCTCGCCGGTGTTCCGAGCCAATGGCACGCAGATGCCGGAGTCCGATGCATATGCCCAGCTGCTGGAGCGTGGTTTCGAGGACTGGCACCTGCAGGTGGACGGCTTGGTCGAGCGCCCGCAGCGCCTGTCCCTCGCGCAGCTGCGGGGCTTCGCGTCCCGCACGCAGATCACACGGCACGACTGTGTGGAGGGATGGAGCGCGATCGGCAAATGGCAGGGCGTGCCGCTCGGCCTCGTGCTCGATGCCGCTGGCGTCAGGCCTGGCGCACGCTATGTCGTGTTCCACTGCGCGGACGAGCTGGAGCGAACGCTGGACGGCAGCGGCCGCTACTACGAGAGCATCGACCTCATCGATGCCTACCACCCGCAGACACTTCTGGCCTACGCCATGAACGGCAAGGACCTGCCGGTGGCGCACGGGGCGCCGCTGCGGCTGCGGGTGGAGCGGCAGCTCGGCTACAAGCAGGCGAAGTACCTGATGCGCATCGAGGTCGTCGATGCGTACAGCGGCCTGTGGGGTGGCAAGGGCGGATTCTGGGAAGACCGGGGGTACGAGTGGTATGCGGGCATCTGAGCCAGGCTTGTTCATGCCGGCACGTCGATCGTCCAAGCACCTGGCGCTTGCGTGATCGCCATCGGGACTGCGCAGCAAGCGATGGACGTGGCCGCTGTCGTGGGGGCTCGTGGCCGTTCTACCCACCGTGTCAACATCCCTTGCAAGCGCCCCGCGCGCGCATCTGGCGCAGGCGGGCCTTCTACCCCTGCGTCGACGAGCTGGCGGACGAGCGCGGTGGCGAAGACCAGCGGGGGCGCGGCTGATCGCCCACCAGGCCGCCCAGCGGTCTCCGCGCGCTTCCAAACATCCGATCGGGCGCGCGCCGCTCGTCAGAAGGCGGTTGGGTCCTGCATCTAGGCCAGGCCACGGCAGTAGTCCAGAAACTCCTCCAGCTGCGTGGACTTGTCAAAGACCCTGTTCGCTCCTGCATTCATGCAACGCTGGCGGATGTCGGCGGTGGCGTAGTTCGTCAGCACCACAGCGTGTTGATCGGCGCCCCGGTTGGCGATGGCTTTGAGAACGCCGATGCCCGATCCCTGCGTCAAAAACAGATCGATCACCGCGAGCTTCCATGCGGACGGATGCCTGCGCAGCCACGCCAGCGCGCCTGCCTCGTCCTGCGCCGTCGCGACGATGCGCGCGCCGGCGAGGTCTTCCAGGGCCTCGATCAGGCTGTCCCTGATGATCTCCACATCTTCCACCAGGTAGACGGCCAAGGGCATGGGCAACTCGGTCACGGCTTCTCGCATGGTGCGAATGAGTCTGAAGCCGTGTCCTTGCGCAGCTTGTAAGACAAGGCCCTGCGCTGCCCGATGTCTCATGGCACGCCAACGACAGGCATCTCCCACGGCCGACGCGGCCGCCCAGGGCGATCAGCGCGCGTGCACGAGGGCTATACCGGGCTTTGCACGACGCCGCGGCGCAAGCGGCCGGCGCGGTTCGCGCTCACGCCTTCTTCTGGGCCTGGCGCAGGTTGGCCTTCAAGCGTTCGGGGACCCGTTCGTCGAACCCCAGCGCGACGCGCCGCACTTCCGGGGTGTCCGTGGGTGCATGGCCCACGCCGAGTGCCGCCGCGCGCGGTGCGTCGATGCCGACGACCGTGCCGCCGACGCGGCCCAACCCGGTGATCTCGCACTCCACGGTCTGGCCCGGGTCCACGCTGCGCGAATGACAGGGCGTGCCCATCAGGATCACGTCGCCTGCGAGCAGCGTGATGTGCCGCGCGATGTCCGCGATGATGTAGTGCGGCCCCCAGATGGTCTCCTCGCCGATCTGCGCCTCCTGCACCACGAGGCCGTTCACATAGGTGCGCAGCGTCTGTTCGAACAGGTTGACGCCGCGCACGATGCCCGGGCCGATCGGCAGCAGCGTGTCCGCGCCCTTCACGCGCAGCATGCTGCCCTGGTCGGTGTCGCGGAAGTCCTGCAGGCCCATGTCCAGCGCCGGGCAGAAACCCTCGATGCAGTCCCAGGCCTCGTCGGGCGTCACGTTGCGGCAGGTCTTGCCGATGACGACCGCGTACTCGCCCTCGTAGTTGAGGTACTTGCAGTCGGCCGGCTTGAGGATCTGCCCGCCGTGGCCGTTCAGCGCGCTCGGCGGCTTGGTGAAGTAGGTCGGCGTCTCGGTCGGCCTGGGCTTGTTGCGCGTCTCCTGGCTGCGCGAGCTGTAGCTGATGTGCACGGCGATGATCTTGCTCGGCGTGACGGGCGGCAGGTAGCTCTGCGCCTGCGCATCGAGCAGTCGGCCGTCGTCCAGCCGCAGGCGGCCTGCATGGGCGCCTTCCTCGACGATGGTGCCCCAGAAGGCGCTGCCGCCCAGCAGCACGCGGCGGCGTTCCACGCGCGGGCCGCGCAGCACGGCGGGGAGCTCGGTGAAGGGAAATTCGAACTGCATCACGCCTCCGTCGGGAACCACATGTGGATGTTGCCGGTGCCGCGCGCGTTCTCGTAGGCCGAGAGCGGCTCGCCTTTCGCGCGGCAGTCCGCGCCACCGATGGCGCCCAGCATCTGGAGATAGTGGGCGCCGAAGGCTTCCCAGGGCTTGCGCCGGTACTCGGCGTCCCAGCGTTCCAGGATCTGGTCGTGCCGGCCCTCCTGCATCAGCGCGATGGCCTGCTTGTCGCTGGCCAGGTTCTCGGGCGAGGACACATTGCTCTCGTGGAAGATGCGCGGGTGCGTCGGCTTCCAGTCAATGCCGTTGAACCTGTGGGAGAGCGCGCCCGAGGCCAGCAGCACGACGCGCAGGTCGCTGCGGCGAATGGCCTCGCCGATGTGTCCGCCGGAGACGAGGAAGTGCTGCCAGTCGCAGTTCTGGCACGAACTGACCGTCACGACCGGCGTGTCCGACAGTTCCAGGCGCAGGTGCTTCACCAGGTTGATGGTGGCGTAGTGCCGGCCCAGGTCGGGGTGGGCGATGGTGCGGTTGTAGCCACCGCGCTCGCGCGAGACGGCCTCGATCGCCAACGCCAGCGGGGGGTGGCCACGGTAGGCGTAGGGCACGCCGTGCAGGTACCACGGCATCTCGTCGGAGATGTAGGTGCCGCTGTAGCCCTTGCCGCCGTCCACCAGGTGGTAGCCGGTGGTGAACCAGTGGCTGTCGAAGACCACGACCACGTCGGGCCTGGCGGCCGCAAGCTTGTCGCGCAGCCGGGCGTAGCCGGCGATCAGGTCCGAGTCCTCGCCGGCGCCCATGGCGCGGCGGAACTCCTCGCATTGCATCAGGCCGGGGTGGTGCGACACCAGGGCGGCGCCAACGATCTGTCCCATGGAAATTCTCCCGTCAGCGGTGGCTGAAGCTGGCGCGGAAGGGCTTCTTGGGCACCACGACATCCTTGATGTCGCAGAAGAACTCGAAGCTCCAGTCGCCGCCCTCGCGGCCGATGCCGCTGCGCTTGATGCCGCCGAAGGGCGCGGCCAGGTCACGGATGCCGAAGCTGTTGACCCAGATGAAACCGGTGCGCACGCGCTCGGCCACGGCGGTGGCATGTTCGGTCGCGCCGTAGCAGACACCGCCCAACCCGTAGTCCGTGCCGTTGGCCAGCAGGATGGCCTCGTCGTCGCTGCCGAAGGTCTGCAGCGTGAGCACCGGACCGAACACCTCGTTTTGCACGATCTCGTCGGACTGCCGCACGTCCGTCAGCATGGTCGGCTGGAAGTACTGGGCACCGAAAGGATGCGCCGCGCCGCCCCACAGCAGGCGGGCGCCGCCCTCGACGGCGCGCTGCACGAAGCCCTGCACGCGCTCGACCTGGCGCGGATGGATGATGGGGCCGACCTCGGTCGCCGCCTCGCGCGGGTCGCCCACGGTGAGCTTCTCGACGTAGCCGCGCATCGCCGCGGTGAATGGCTCCGCCACCGCGGCGTGCACCAGGAAGCGCGTGCCGGCCAGGCACACCTGGCCGGCGTTGCGGTACATCAGCGCGCCGGTGGCGGCGGCGCCGTCGAGGTCGGCGTCCTCCAGCACGATGAAGGGGCTCTTGCCGCCCAGTTCCAGGCTGCACGGCACCAGGTTGGCGCCGGCCGCCTGGGCGATCCACTTGGCGGTGGGCACGCTGCCCGTGAAGGACACGCGCGCGATGCGCGGGTCGCTGACCAGCCTGGCGCCGGTGCGCGCGCCCGTGCCTTGCACCACGTTGAACACGCCGGGCGGCAGGCCTGCCGCTTGGGCCGCATCGGCCAGCAGCGAGCAGGTCAGCGGCGCCCACTCCGGCGGTTTCAGGATACAGGTGTTGCCGGCCGCCAGGGCCGGGCCGAGCTTCCAGGTCGACAGCATCAGGGGCGCGTTCCAGGGCGTGATGACGACGACCACGCCGGCCGGATCGTGCCTGACGATGTGGTGCGCCTGCTCGGTCTCGATGCGGCGGTTCTGCAGGTCCAGTGCATGCTGGGCGAACCAGGAGATGTTGAGCATGGCGCGCGGCACCACGCCGTGCTGCATGCGCGAGAGCAGCACGCCGGCGTCGTTGCTCTCCAGGCGGCAGAAGGCGTCGGCGCGCTTGCCGATCTCTTCGGCGAAGCGGTCCAGGCAGGGCTTGCGCTCGGCGGCGCTCAGGGCGCTCCAGGCCGGGAAGGCGCGTTGCGCGGCCGCGATGGCGGCCTCGACATGCGCGTCCAGGCCCTCGCTGACCTGTCCCAGCGGGCGCTGGTCGATGGGGCTGGACAGGGCGAAGTGGCTGGCGGATGCGACGCGCTGGCCGTCGATGTAGTGGTCGGGCGAGACGGAGAGGCCGTCGACGACGATGGGCTGGGATGTGGTCAACGCGGACTCCTGCAGATCAGACGAACCTCAGCGAAATGGAACCGAGAGCGCCGTAGTCGGCATGGAACACGTCGCCCGCGGCGCAGGCCACCGGCCGCGTGAACGAGCCGCCCAGCACGGTCTCGCCGGCTGCGAGACCCTCGTCATGCGCCGCCAGCGTGTTGGCGAGCCAGGCCACGCCATTGGCCGGGTGGTTCAGCACCGCGGCGCCCAGGCCGGACTCTTCGACCACGCCGTTCTTGAACAGCAGCGCGCCGGCCCAGCGCCAGTCGACCTGGTCCGGCCGCATCGGGCGGCCGCCCAGCACGATGCCGGCATTGGCCGCGTTGTCGGCGATGGTGTCGAGCACCTTGCGCGGTGCCTTGGTGTCGCGGTCGAACTGCTCGATGCGCGCGTCGATGAGCTCCAGGGCCGGGATCACGTAGTCGGTCGCGTTGAGCACGTCGACGAGACCGAGGTTCGGGCCCTTGAGTGGACGGGCCAGGATGAAGGCGAACTCCACCTCCAGCCGCGGCACGATGAAGCGCGCCGCTTCGACCTCGCTGCCGTCCCGCAGCAGCATGCTGTCCAGCAGCGTGCCGTAATCCGGCTCGGTGATCTGCGAAGCGATCTGCATCGCGCGCGAGGTCAGGCCGATCTTGTGGCCGATGGCGCGGCGGCCCTGCTGCAGTTGCAACCGCACCCATTCGCGCTGGATGGCGTAGCTGTCGGCGATGTCCATGGCGGGGTGGAGCCGCGAGAACTGCGGCAACTGGATCCGGCTGCTTTCGGCCTGCGCGAGGTCGCGCGCCAGGGCCTGGTGGATGTTCGTGGCGAGCAAGGCTGTCTCCGTGGCTGGCGACTGGCAGGGGGCAGTCGCGAAGGGAGCCGGCAGTGTCCAGGGCGCGCATGCCGAGAACAATCAATGGATTCGGGTGAGTTTTCAAGCTGAGCTTGATAATCCAGGCATGCCTTTGACACGCTTCACGCTGCGCCAGATCGAGGCGCTCACTGCCGTCGCGCAGACCCGCAACTTCGGTGAGGCGGCCGAGCAGCTGGGCATGACGACGCAGGCGGTCAGCCAGCTCATCGCCGAGCTGGAGTCCGTGCTGGGGTTCAAGGTCTTCGACCGCACCACGCGCCGTGTGGACCTGTCCAGCGCGGGACGCGACTTCCTGGGCTCGGCCGAGACCATGCTGCGCCATGTCCACGCCGCGGAGCGGGCGGCGGCCGACGTGCGCAACCGCGCGGCTGGCGTGGTGCGCGTCGGCGCACCGCTGGTGCTGGCCAGCTCCGCGGTTCCCGCGGCCATCCAGGCCTACCAGGCGACGCACCCCAAGGTGGTCGTGCGCGTGCACGACCTGGCGGTGGACGCGCTCGTGGACGCGGTGGCCGCGGGCGATGTGGACCTGGCCGTCGGCCCCGACCGCGCAGTGCCGGCCGAGGTGGCGCGCCATGTCCTGTTCGACAGCCTGTGGGTCCTGTGGTGTGCAAGGAACCACCCGCTGGCGCGCCGCGCCCGGCTGCGCTGGGCCGACCTGCACGGCGTGGCCCTGGTCGCCGCGGGGCGGGACCACGAACGCAGCGTCGCGCGCATGCATGCGAGCGCACCGGAAGGCGAGCGGGTCGTGCCCGTGGAGGTGGTCGACAACGTCTCGACGGCGCTGGGCATGGCGGTGCATGGCCTGGCTGCCACCCTGGCACCGGCCTACGTTGGCGTCGTCGCCGAGCCCTTCGGCCTGGTGATGCGGCGCGTGGTCGACCCCGAGACGGTCCGCAAGGTGTGCCTGTACCGACCCGTCGCGCGCGCCGTGTCGCCCGCGACGGAGGGTTTCGCGGAACACCTCGCGGCCTGGCTGCCGGCCTGGTCGCGCAAGGTGCTGCGGGGCGGCGGGCCGCCGGCCCGCTCTTCCTGGCCATCAATGTCCGAGACAGCGCACTAGGGTCAGAGACAAGTTGGGCGGATCCCCGACCCTGAGCCGTGGCACTTGCCTGCCGTTTTGACGGCGATGACAGCGCTGCAAACGCATCGGGTGCGCATGCATTGCCTGCCACGGATGCGTTCAAGCTGCGATCTCGCCATTTCGAATCGCCACACGGATCGCGTGTGCCGTTGTGGCGACGCCCAGTCGTTTGCGAATCCGACGAAGGTGGTTCTCCACGGTGCGTTCGGACAGGCCGAGCGTAGCCGCGATTTCCACCTGCCGCCGTCCGGCGGCCGTCCAGGCCAGAACCTCGCGCTCCCGGTCGGAAAGGGCGCCGATCTCCCCGTCCAGAGACAGCTCCAGCATCGAGCGAGCCGCAAAAAATGCCGTTTCGGCCAGCAATGTCAATGCCAGCCGTGCCTGCGGCGACGCATCGATGCGCTCACCGCCCAGGCTCATCGCGCCTTCCAGTCCCAGAGGGCCGAAAACAGGCACTTGCAGACCATGAATGCCCTGGCCCTGCGGCATGCGGACGACCCGGTACAACTCGCCCTTCTTGCCAGCGGTTTTGGTCCAGAAGAAGGACTCGCGCTTCTCCAGGACATGGCGGGTCATGGGGCAATGCCGGACATAGGTCTCGGCATCGGCCGACACACCCGAGGCGAACCAGTTGCCCTCGACCCAGTAGATGCGCTCGATGACCCCATCCTGTGCGGGGGAGGCCGAGAACAGGACGAAGCGGTCGTATCCCAGGCGGCCGCCGAAGGCGCGGACCGCGTCCTGGATCGCGGCAAGGCTGCGAGCGCCCTCGATGGCCAGCGCGGTCTGGAATGCTGCCTGCGCGATCTCGGCGGCCATGTCAGGCTGCGACTTCCTTGAGCAAGGTCTCGGCTGCGAGTCTGCCCAGCGCATTGCCGGCGAGGGGGCTGTCGCCGGTGATGAGCTTGCGATCGCGGTGCACGGCGCCCGCGATGCCGTCGTTGACGATCTCGAAGCCGAGGGCCTTCAGCCTCTCGCCGAACTTCCAGGTCAAGTGACCCGGCATGTATCCGATGTCGGGCGTCGTGGCGTCGAGCGCGTCAGGGAAGGCACAGATCTTGTAGCCGCGGTAGATGTCGCTGTCTCCGACAGCGAGGAAGGCTGCAGGTCCATGGCACAGGGTGATGACGAATCGGTCGTTGGCGGCCGCCCATTCCAGCACCGCGCCGACATCCCGGCTTTCGGGGATGCCGATCAGCGCGCCATGGCCTCCGGGGACAAAAACAGCGGCGTACTGGTCCAGGCCCTGCCCAAGCAGCGCCGACAAGGTGAACGGCCGCTTGAACTGTGGGTGGTACTTGTCGAAGAAGCCCTTGACCGCCTCGTCTTCGGAAGGCATCGCCCAGTATTCGAACTTGACGGGATTTCCCGAGACGGTGGCCACATCGAAGGCAAAGCCTGCCTTGTCGAGATGGAACATGGGCAGCAGTGTCTCGACCGGGTGGTTTCCGGTGGAGAAGAAGCTGCCGTTGTCGGTCAGCAGGTAGCGTTCGTCCGCCCCGATCATCAGGATCTTCTTGCTGCCTCGGTACGGAGCGTCGTAATCGGCACCGCTGAGATCGGACTTCGGCGATGTGAATTGGCTGAGCGAGTAGCTGGAGGGAAAGAACGCGTTCATTTCCGCGGGATCGGGTTGTGGCTTCCTGTCGGAAGGCTGTTGCGCTGCCATGTGGACCTCTCGGTTGGTTCGAAGGAGGTACGAAGGTACCCAGCACGAAAACCTCGGGCAATGAGGGATTTCCGTCAACGCCGTGGGCGGCACACCTCGTAGCACCTCGGCAAGGCTGGAGAACTCCCAGCTCTCGCACTTTGTCAGCATCGTGCCCCGCTGAAGCCACCAAGCTGGAGGGCGGCTGTCTCAGAGTCTGATGGCGGGGAACACCCGCGCTGCGCGGCGGCAGGCCTGACCCCTGGCTGCGCGACGCCGGTGCCTCCTGCGGGCCGGTCGGCGTCGCGAACGCCGCCTCAATCGATCTTGAGCTGGGCCACGCGGGCCAGTTCCTGCCAGGCCGCGATGTCGCGGCGCACCGTGGCGGCGAATTCGTCGGCACTCTTGATCGGCGGGCGCGGCATGTTCTGCGCGGCGAACTTCTGCACCGTGTCGTCGGTGGCGAGGATGCGGTTCACTTCCTGGTTCAGCCGCAGCACGGTCTCGCGCGGCGTGCCGGCCGGCGCGAAGATGCCGTACCAGCCGTCGGCGTCGAACTTGTAGCCCTGCTCGCTGAGCGTGGCCAGCTCGGGCAGCGCCGGGCCGCGCGACGAGCCTGTGCAGCCCAGCGCCGTGAGCTTGCCCGCGCGGATCTGCGGCACGGGCGATGCGATGTCGACGAAGCCCACGCTGACGGTGTTGCCGAGCAGGTCGTTGACCAGAGGCGAGACGCCCTTGTAGGGCACATGCGGCATGGCCAGGCCGTACTGGGTCTTGATGCCTTCCATGACCAGGTGGCCGGTCGAGCCGCTGCCCCAGGAGCCGTAGGCGAGCTTGTCGGGGTGGGCCTTGGCATGGCGCACGAGGTCGGCCAGCGACTTGAAGCCCGTGGACGGATGCGCGACGAGCAGCACGCCGGCCGAGCCGACCTGGGCCACGGGCTGCAGGTCCTTCAGCGCGTCGTACGGCATCTTGGGCTGGATGATGGGATTGATCGCGATGGCCGAGGAGGGCGACAGCAAGATGGTGTAGCCGTCGTGCGCGGCCTTGGCCACCGTGTCGTTGCCGATCAGTCCATTGGCGCCGGCCTTGTTGTCCACCAGCACGGGCTGCTTGAGCGCCTCGCCGAGCGGGATGGCGAGCAGCCGCGCGAAGATGTCCGAGCCGGCCCCTGGCGGGCCCGGCACGACGAGCCGGATCGGCCGCGCAGGCCAGGCCGGCTGCGCCAGGGCCCGGTTGTGCAGGGCGTACAGCCCTGCGATGGCCATGAGGCCGCGCCGGGAAACGGTGGAATCAAACATGTCGGGTCTCCTTGTCGTGGGTTGGGGAGGTCTGCCGTCGGCAGGCCGTCCGTGTCGGAACGCTAGGCGCCGGCTTGCAGGGCCTGGCCGGTCAGGAACTGCGCCCGCGCGCCGGCCATGTAGTCGAGCAGCGGCAGGCAGGGGTCGATCGCATCGCCCGGCGCCAGCGCGTTGATGCGCAGGCCATGGGCGCCCCATTCGGCGGCCAGCGTGGCCACCAGCATGTGGGTGGCGGCCAGGTCGCCTGCATGCTCCCAGGGCGTGGCGGCGTCGGGCCGCGGCAGCAGCAGCGTGAGGCTGGCGCTGTGCGCATGGCGCACGCGGAAGTGGCGGGCCGATGCGCGCACGGTGGCCAGCAGCGCGCCGGGTGCGGCGTCGAGCGCGGCGCCGTCGACCACCGCGTCATAGGCCTCGCCGCCGGTTCCGGTGGCGAGCGCCTGGAGGCTGGCCTGCCAGTGCGGCGCGCGCACGTCGTGGATCGCCAGCCGGGTCGGCAGACCGAAGTGCCGCGGCGCATGCCGCGCGGCCGGCAGCGCCTGGCTGCCGCCGCAGACCGAGGAGCCACCGTCGAGCACGAGCAACTGGCCCGTCAGCGCGCGCGCACCGGGGCTGGCCAGGAAGCACAGCGCCTCGGCCATGTCAGCGGGCTCGGCCATGCGGCCCAGCGGGATCTTGCCCACGGCCTGGGCCGGGTGCAGACGGCCGCTGTCGATCAGGCCCTGCACGAGCTCGGTGCGCACGAAACCGGGGGCCAGCGCGGTCACGGTCCAGCCCGGCCGGGCGCGGGCCAGCGCACGGGTCTGGGCGATCACGCCGGCCTTGCTGGGGCTGTAGAGCCCGCGCCAGGGGATGGCGCGCAGGCCCGCGCCCGAGGCCACGTTGACGATGCGCGCGGCGGGTCGCAGCCGCTCGGCCAGGGCCTGCACGAGGCGGGCCGGCGCATGCAGGTTCAGCGCGAGCAGGCGTGCGGCCGTGCCGTCCTCGTCGCCGGCCAGCGCCTCGGCACCGCCGGCCGACAGGCCTGCGTTGTTGAGCAGCGCATCGAGCGGCGGCAGGTCCTGCGCCAGCGCTGCGATGCGGGCCGGGTCGGTGAGGTCGGCGGTGCGGGCCAGCGGCGCCGCGCTGCCCACGGGCCAGTCGGCCTGCAGGCGCTGCAGGCCGGCCGCGTCGGCATCGACCAGCACACAGCGCCAGCCGGCCTGCGCCAGGCGCAGCGCGGTGGCGCGGCCGATGCCGCCCGCGGCGCCCGTCACGAGGGCGGTGGGCAGGGTGTCGTTCGAGAGAGGGGCGCAATGCACGGCGTGTTCGGGTTCAGCCGGCGCGCACCGCGCCGAGCAGGCCATAGATGGTGTCCATGGGCGCAGCGCAGCCGACTGGCTGGCGCAGGCCGAACAGCGCGGCGCTGTCCTGCGCGGCCTCGGGCCGCGTGCGCTCCTCGATCCAGTCGTAGACCACGGTGCGCGCAGCCACGCGCCATTCTCCTGCGCGGCGCTCGAAGCGGTCGGCGTAGCGGCCGCACAGAAAGGTTTCGCGGTCCGGCCGTGCCGCCGTGGCCTGCAGGGCGAAGAAGTTGCTCTCCACCGCGGCGCGGTCGCCGTGCAGTTCGATCAGCACGTTGGTGATCTGGTGCACGCGGCGGCCGCCCTGGCGCATGCGGGCCAGGGCCTGGTCGATGAAGCCGCTCGCGCTGCCGTTCCAGGCCCCGTGACAGTCGCGCGCGTCCTCCCAGTAGGCCGAGCGCAGCGCGGCCTCGTCGCAGCGGTCGATGCCGCGGCAGTAGCGGTACAGGCAGTCGCGGATCGCTTCGCGGTCGAGCAGCGCCTGCAGGCTGTCCGCGCTCATGCGACCTCCGCCGGCGCGCGCCGGAACAGCTGCACCACATGGCCCTCGGGGTCGCGCAGCGACAGCACGGCGCCATGGCTGCCCATGTCCCGCAGGCCCATCACCTCGCCCCCGGCGGCCGCGATGCGCTGCTGCGCACCGTCGAAGTCGTCGACCTCGAACACCAGCACGGCGCCGGAGGTGGCGGGTGCAGCCTCCTCGCGACAGGCCAGCGACACGTTGCCGCCGCCCACGCCGTACTGGAACCAGCGCTCGCCGTCCTGGAACCTGAGCTGCAGGCCCAAGGCCTGGCTGTAGAAGTCGTGCAGCGCGCCGGGCCGTTCGGCCACCAGATAGACGTTCTGCAAACGCTTGGGTGCGACTGCGCTCACTGGTGCCCCCACGCTCCCCGCTGCGCGAGGTTCGCTGCCCCCCGACGGGGCGCGAGCTTGCTTGGGGCGGCCCGCCGCGGCGCTCACAGCGATGTCTCCGAGGCGCCGCCGTCGAGCCGGATGGTCTCGGCGTTGACGAAGCGCGCGGCATCGCTGGCCAGGAAGCAGATCGCGTCGGCGATGTCTTCCACCGTGCCGAGCCGGCCCAGCGGCGTGCGTGCGATGCGCCGCGCGTCGAGCTCGGCATTGCGGTGCTTGGCCGTGCCCTCGGTCGGCACGGCACCGGGCGCCACGGCGTTGACGCGGATGCGCCGCGCGCCGAGGTCGGCCGCCCCCGCGCGCGTGAGGCCCAGCACGCCGGCCTTCAGGCCGCTGTAGACCACCGAGCGCATGGCCGACTTGAAGCCTGCAATCGAGGCCACGTTGACGATGGCGCCGCCGCGCTCTGGATCCATGGCCTCGGCTGCGGCCTGCATGCCCCAGACCACGGACTTGAAACCGATCTCCACCATGCGGTCCATGACCTCGGGTGTGATCTCGGGCAGCGGCTGGTAACGCACCCAGGCCGCGTTGTTGACCAGCACATCGAGCCGGCCCGCTTCGCGCGCCAGGCGCTGCACGGCGGCGTGCATGCCTTCGCGCGTGGACACGTCCTGCGCGATGCCGATGGCCTGGCCGCCGGCCGCGCGGATCTCGGCCACGGTCGCGTCGACGAACTCGGGCTTGAGGTCGTTCACGCCCACGGTGGCGCCGAGCGCCGCCATGGCGCGCGCCGTCGCGCGGCCGATGCCGTGGCCGGCGCCGCTGATGAAGGCCACGCGGCCGTGCAGCGTGCTGGCTGCGGGGGTTTCAGACATGTTGTTCGGTCTCCTGGGTGTGCTGGGCAGGCGCGTGGGGTACCAGCAGGGCGTCGAGCGCGAACGCGCCCTGGTCCTGACTCAGCACCACCAGCGGGTTGATGTCGATCTCGGCCACGCTGTCGGCATGCGCCGCGGCGAAGCGCGACAGGCTGGCCACGGCGCGCGCGGCGGCCGCCACATCGGCCTTGGCGCGGCCGCGTGCACCGTCCAGCAGCGGGAAGCTCTTGAGCGATCGCAGCATGGCCTCGGCCTGGGCTTCGCTGACGGGGGCCGTCTGCAAGGCCACGTCCTGGAACACCTCGGCGTAGATGCCGCCCAGGCCGACCATGACCATGGGGCCGAACACCGGGTCCTTCTTGGTGCCCAGGATCAGCTCGGTGCCCTGCGGTGCCATCTGCGCCACCAGCACACCCGTGATGCGGGCCTGCGGCGCGTTCTGCGCCACGCGCGCCAGCAGCGCGTCGTACTCGGCCTCGAGCTGGGCGGGCGTGCGCACGCCGACCACCACGCCGCCGACCTCGGTCTTGTGCGCGATGTCGGGCGAGACGATCTTGAGCACCACCGGAAAGCCGATGTCCTGCGCCGCAGCCAGTGCGGCCGCGCGCGTGGCGGCCGTGGCCTCGCGCAGCACGGGCAGGCCGGCGGCGGCCAGCGCGGCCTTGGCCGAAGCCTCGTCGGCGAACGCGCGGGCGTCCAGCGGCGTGGCGGCCGTGGTCCCGGGCGCGGCTTCGTGCGGCGCGCCGGCCTGCCGGCCCACGCGCACGAGCGCGGCGAGCGTCGCGCAGGCCGCGTCCAGGCCCTCGACCGTGGGATAGCCCAACGCGTGCAACTGCTGCGCCACCTCGCGCGGCGCGCGGCAGCAGACCAGCAGCGTGCGCGCCGGATGGGCTTCGCGCAGCCGGCGCAGCGCCGCCAGGAACACGTCGCGCAGCCGCGGCATGTTGAAGGCGTTGGCCGATTGCAGGAGCAGCGCGTCGCAGCTGTCGTCCGCGGCCACGGCATCCAGCACCTCGGCCAGCAGCTCGGGCCGGCTCGAGACCTGGGCCGTCATGTCCACCGGGTTGGCGGGCGAGGCGAAGGGCACGGCGGCCAGGATGCGCGCGCGCGTGGCGGCCTGCAGCGGCGCCAGCGTGAGGCCCTGGGCGCTGGCCGCGTCGGCCAGCAGCACGCCGAAGCCACCCGAGGCCGTCAGCACGGCCACGCGTTCGCCGCGCGGCGCGCGCTGCACGCCGACGACCGAGACCGCCAGGCCGACTTCGATGAGCTGCTCGATGCTGGGCACGCGGACCGCGCCGGCGTTGCGCAGCACCACGTCGAACACCGCGTCGGAGCCGGCCAGCGCACCCGTGTGCGAGGCCGCGGCCGCGCTGCCCGCGTCGGACACGCCCACCTTGAGCACCACCACGGGCTTGCCGGCCTTGCGCGCCAGCGCCAGCGCGCGCACCAGGCGCGGGCCGTTGCGGCAGGTCTCCATGCAGCACAGGATCACCGAGGTCACGTCGTCCAGCGCGAGCGCCGCGATGGCGTCGGCGATGTCCACGTCGCACTCGTTGCCCGTGGTCAGCAGCCGGCTGATGCCGGCGCCGCGCTCGGCCGCCACGCGCATCGCGTAGCTGCCCAGGTTGCCGCTCTGCGAGACGATGCCGACCGGGCCGGCGGCCGGGAAGCCGGCCTCCAGCGCGACCGAGAAGGTGGCGATGCTTTTCTCGTGCACGCCGATGGCGCCCAGGCAGTTCGGCCCCACGATGCGCATGCCCGAGGCGCGCGCGATGTCGCCGATCTGCTGCTGCAAGGCCTGGCCGGCCGCGCCCATCTCTGAGAAGCCCGAGCTGATGACCACGGCCGCGCGCACGCCGCGCGCGGCGCAGTCGTGGATGGCCTCGGGCACGCTCTCGGGTGGCGCGGTCACGACCGCGAGGTCGGGCGTCTCGGGCAGTTCGGCCACGCTGGCGTAGGCGGGAAGCGACTGCACCGTGCCGCCCCTGCGGTTGACCGGGTAGATCGCGCCCGCGTAGCCGTAGCGTTGCAGGAACTGCAGCGGCCTCCCGCCGATCTTGGTGCTGTCGTCGGAGGCGCCGATCAACGCGATGGACCGCGGGTTGAACACGGCCTCCAGGCCACGGCCCACGTCGTGCTCTGCCGTCATGCCATGCTCCTGCTCTGCAAGCGCGCCATTCACTTGCCCTTGTAGACCGGAGCGCGCTTCTCGAGGAAGGCCATGCGGGCTTCCTTGGCGTCCTCGGTGCGCGACAGCGCCATCGTGATGTTCTGCTCGAAGCGGTAGCCGTCGCGCTGCGGCATCAGGTCCATCATGTTGGCGGCCTGTTTGGCATAGGCCAGCGCCAGCGGGCTCTTGGAAGCCAGCTCGCGTGCCAGTTCCATGGCCGCTGGCATGAGCTGCTCGGCCGGCAGCACCTCGTCGAGCACGCCGCGGCGGTACAGCTCGGCCGCGGACACGCGCATGCCCGTGAAGAACATGCGCCGCGTGTAGGAGCGGCCGAACATGGTGCGCAGCATGGAGACGCCGCCGGCCAGGCCGACGTTGATCTCGGGCATGGCGAAGGTGGCGTCCTCGGAGGCCAGGAAGATGTCGCACGAGGCCATCAGGCCGAAGCCGGCGCCCAGGGCCGGACCGTTGACCGCGGCAATGACGGGCTTGGCGCATTCGCGGATCGCGTTGCCGGTTTCGCGCGTCCAGCGGTTGTGGGCGAGGAAGTCGCCGGGCTTCTCGGGATCGGGCCGGTCCTTGAGGTCGGCGCCCGAGCAGAAGAACTTGCCGGTGCCGGTCAGCACGGCCACGCGCACGTCGCTGCGCTCGGAGACCTCGTCGAAGGCCTCGATCAGGCGCATGCGGGTTTCGCGGGCGAGCGCGTTGACGGGTGGCTTGTCCAGCCGCACGACGGCGATGTGGTCGGAAACTTCGAGGTGGATGCTCATGGTGCGCTCCTGGACAGAAGGGGTTGGGACGTGGCGGCGGCGTGCGCATGCAGGTGCATGGCGTGGTGCAGCCGGTCGCCGTAGCGGAACTCGGAGGCCAGCAGGCGCTGCGCGAGACGGGTGGCGAGCACCTCTTCGCTCATGCCCATGCCACCGTGCATCTGGATCGCGGCCTCGGCGCAGGCGCGCGCCGTCTCCGCCAGCGAGAGCTTGGCCAGGCGCAGCGTGCGGCGCAACGCCGGGCCGGCGCCGCCGCTGGCCTGGTGTTCGTTGAGCGCGTGCACGAGCAGGCCGCGCGCGCCAAGGAAGCGCACGTACATGTCGGCCGTGCGGTGGCGCAGCACCTGGAAGCTGGCCAGCGCCACGCCGAACTGGCGCCGCTCCTGCAGGTGCGCCACGGTGCGCTGGATCAGTGCGGCCAGTGCCGCGACCGTGTCGGCCAGCGTCAGCACGAGCGCGGCGTTGTCGGCCTGCTCCAGCGCGGCCTGGGCCGCGGCACCGCGCGCCAGGCAGGCGCCCTCGGGCAGGGCCAGCCGGTCCAGGCGCACATCGACGGTCTCGCGGCCTTCCATGCTGCGGTAGCGCGCGGCCGACGCCGGCAGGCGCTCGCGTTCGACGAGGAACAGCGCGGGCTCGCCGTCGTCCAGCAGCGCCGGCACCAGCGCATGGCTGGTGTCCGCCGACAGCTGCGTGCCGCGCACCAGGCCCGTCAGCTCAAAGCCGATGTCCAGGTGCCGCGCCGTGACGGCCGGCTGGTCCAGCGGGTCGGCCAGAGCGGTCAGCGGCGCGATGTCCACATCGCCCTCGCACAGGGCTTGCAGCCAGCGCCCGGCCACATCGGGCGCGGCGGCCTGCAGCAGCAGCGGCACGACGGCGCAGCGCTCGACCACGGGCAGCTGCACGCCGTGCATGGCCAGGCCCTCGACGATGGCGGCCAGGTCGGCCACGCTGCCGCCCACGCCGCCGGCGGCCTCGGGCACCAGCGTGCAGGCCCAGCCCATCTGCGCGATCGCGTCACCGGCCTGCGGCGCGGCGGCCTGGTCCTGCGCATAGCGGCTCGCCGCGTCGAGCAGCATGCCCGGGAACAAAGGGGGAAACGAAGTCGTCATTCAGTTCTCCAGACGATGGCGCGTCACCCGCAGGGAACGGCACCGTGCTGCAAGCAGCGGTTCGAGAGGCCGCGGAGCAGGCCATGCCAGTGGACGCTTTGGCCCGGGCTCTGCCCGGCCGCTGGCGGCGCCCCTGGAGGGGGATGGGATGTCTACACGCAGTGAGACATCCAAACGGGGTCGGTTCAATTCATGCTCCGAAGAGTTCGTTGGCGATCACGGTGCGCTGCACTTCGGAGGTGCCGCCAGCGATGGTGCGGGCGCGCGTGAACATGTAGTTCTGGATCCAGGTGGCCTCGGGCACGCCGGCGGTCTCGCCGTCGCCGCCCTCGGCCAGGAAGCGGTGCGCGGCATCGGGGCCCACGGCGTCGAGCGCGATGGTCGTGAGCCGCTGCGCCACGTCGGCGCAGGTCAGCTTGATGGCCGAGGGCTGCACGCCGAGCGGGCGCTGGTGGATCAGGTCGTCGGTGGCCTGGGCCATCAGCACGCGCGCGCCCTTGGTGTCGGCCTCGCAGAGCAGCAGCTTGTGCAGCAGGCCGCTGAAGTCGCGCCGGCCGGCGGCCTGGCGTGCTGCGTCCTCGACCAGGCGCGTGACCTGGCGGCGCACGAGTTCCAGCCGCGCCACGTTGGCCGGCGGCAGGCGTTCGCGCTCGAGCAGGTACTTGGCGCAGGTCCAGCCCTTGCCGGGCTCGCCGATCAGGTTGTCGGCGCGCACGCGCACCTCGTCGAAGAAGACCTCGTTGAGGTGGTGCCAGCCGTCGATGCTGCGGATCGGCCGCACCGTGACGCCGGGCGTGTCCATGGGCACGAGGATCAGCGAGATGCCTTCCTGCTTCTTGGCCTCCCTGGAGGTGCGCACCAGCATGTAGACCATGTTGGCTTCGTGCGCATGCGAGGTCCAGATCTTCTGGCCGTTGATGACGTAGTGCTCGCCGTCCAGCCGCGCGCTGGTCTGCAGGGAGGCGAGATCCGAGCCCGAGCCGGGTTCGGAGTAGCCCTGGCAGTACCAGTCCGAGCCGTCCAGGATGCGCGGCAGGAAGCGCGCCTTCTGTTCGGCCGTGCCGAAACGGATGATGACGGGGCCGATGTGGCCCAGGCCGTGGTGGTACAGCGGCGGGCAGTCGTTCTCGGCCATCACCTCCTCGAAGACCAGGCGCTGGCGGATGTCCCAGCCCGTGCCGCCGACCTCTCGGGGCCAGCCGGGTGCGCCCCAGCCCTTGTCGTTCAGGATCTGCTGCCAGCGCTGGTACTCGCGCTTGGTGACTTTCTGGCCCGCGGCCACGACGGCTTTGATCTCGGGCGGACAGGCGCTGCGCGCGAAGGCCAGCAGTTCGCGGCGGAAGGCCGCGAGGCCTTCGTCCTCGCCGCGGGCGGTGTCGTCGGACATGGTGTCTCCTGGTGTGTGGGGTCAGGCGCCGCTGCGCAGCGTCGTGATGAGTTCGTCCAGCGCGGCGGCGGCCCGGTCGGCGTCGTGCGCGCGCAGCTGCTGCACGATGCGCCGGCGGATCGGGTACAGGTCGGGCCGTGGCCGCACGGACAGCACATGGGTCATGCGCTCGCGCAGCACGGTGCCCATGGTCTGGGCCATGAGCAGCAGCGCGGCGTTGTGGCCGGCCGTGGCGATGGCGGCGAAGAAGCGGCTGGCCGAATCGATGCGGTCGGCCAGCTGAGCGGTGTCGGGGTGCTGCTCGATGGCGTCGACGGCGGCTTCGATGGCGTCGACCTCGGCGTCGCTCGCGCGTTCGCAGGCCAGGCGCAGCAGCGTGCCGTACAGCGTGCGGTAGGCCTCGTCGATGCCGGCCTGGTCGAGCTGGCCCTGCACGACGAGCTTGCGCAGCGATTCGGCCAGCATCATGTAGGCGCCGCGGTAGAACACGAGCGCGTGGTCGCTGCCGCCGCCGCCCATGTGGCGCACTTCGCCGATCAGCACGTCGTGGTCGCCGGCCTCGTGGCAGGCGTAGCTGCTGCACTCGAAGCTGGCCAGGCAGTCGTCGATCACGGGCAGGCCCAGCGCGCCGCGGTGCCAGCGCACGCCCTCGAACTTGTCCTCGATCCTGCTGGAGGCGAAGCGGCCCGACAGCGCGTCCTGGCTCTGCGACAGGATGTTGATCGCGAAGCCGCGGCCGGCCGTGAAGGCCGCGCGCAGGCTGCTCTGCTTGCGCAGGCTGAACAGCACCAGCGGCGGCTCCAGCGAGACCGAGCTGAAGGAGTTGCAGGTCAGCCCCACGGGCCGGCCGTCGGCCGCGCACGTGGTGATGACCGCCACGCCCGTGGGAAAGCAGCCCAGCAACTGGCGGAACTGCGCCGGCTCGATGGCATGGACGGGTGGTTCGGCGGTGGCGCTGGTCATGGCCAGGTCTCGCGTGCGCGGGGCGTCAGGCCGCGGCCAGTTCGGCGGCGGGTGCGGCGACGTGCGGCGGGTCGTTGGCGATCTCCTGCTGCACGGTCGGGATGATGACCTTGGCCCACAGCGCCAGCTGCTTGAGCATGGTGGGGTGGTCGAAGTCGCCCATCTGGGTCTGGAAGCAGTAGTGCACGGGCTTGAGCGTGCGGATCTCGTGGACCACGCGTTCGATCACGGTGTCGACCGAGCCCACCGGCAGCAGCGCGCGCGACTCCTCGATCGTGGGCTCGCCCTCGACGATGCCTTCCTCGACCTGGTAGTCGTCGGCGATCTGGGCGGTGCGGCGCTTCAAGCTGACCGCGATGCGGCGCTGGTAGCGCGAGCACTCCAGGTAGGCGTCGACCTCGGCCTTGTTGTCGCTCGCGTAGGCGGCGCGCAGCAGGCCGACCGGCACCTGGGCCGGGTCCTTGCCTTCGGCGTGCGCCACCTTGTCGATCAGGCTGCGCGTGGCGTGCAGCTTTTCCAGGCCGCCGTCACCGCCGGAGACGAAGACATGGTGGCCGCCGCGCACGGCGCGTGCGACGAAGGCCGGGTCCACGCTCGTGATCCAGGTCGGCGGCATGGGCTTTTGCACGGCGCGCTGGCTGATCGCGCTCATGGGCTGCTGGTAGAACTGGCCGGCGTAGCTGAACTTGGGCTGCTTCAGGCCGAGTTCCAACATGTCCAGCATCTCGAAGGTGCGCTGCTTGGCCGTGTCCAGCGAGACGCCGAAGCGCTCGAACTCGAAGTGCTGGTAGCCCGAGCCGATCCCCAGGTTCAGGCGGCCGTCGGACAGCTGGTCGACCATGGCCACGTCGGCGATCAGGCGGGCCGGGGTGTACAGCGGCGCCACCACGATGCCGGTGCCGAGCCGGATCTTCTTGGTCACGGCCGCGCAGTGGGCGATCATGGTCAGCGGCGACGAGCACATGCCGTAGTTGCTGAAGTGGTGTTCTGCGTACCATGCGGCGCCGAAGCCGAGCTCGTCGGCCACGCGGGTCTGCTCCACTGCATCGCGGAGGATCTGGTACGAGGTCTTATGCTTGTTGCGCTGCTGCATCAGAATGAAGATTCCGAAATCCATCACGGGCTCCTTGTTGCGATTGGCTTGCAACGATCTTAGGAACGGAGCCACCGCGCGGCGCACCATGCTGCGCACAGCTTCTTTGCAACTTCTGAGATGAAACCACCCCCGTTTGGACTTCTCACTTCGTGTAGAAGTCCCATCCCCCCTCAAGGGGGCGCACCCGGCGGCCTGGCAGAGCCAGTTCCGCGGCTGCGCAGGCATGGCCTGCTCCGCGGCCTTCTGAACCTTTGCTTGCGCGCCGGTGTCGTGCCCTGCGGGTGGCGCGCCAGCGCAATGGACAACTGAAATGAGACAAGCCGGTCGCGGCCGTGCGGCGCACCGGGCACAAGGACCATGAAAGCACTCGATTCGCTACGGATCTTCGTGATCACCCAGCGCAAGGGCAGCCTGTCGGCCGCGGCGCGCAGCCTGTCGCTTTCGCCGGCCACGATCTCGCGCCGCATCAGCGCGCTGGAGGAGGAGCTGGGCGTGCAGCTGGTCGACCGCACCAGCCGCAATCTCAAGGTCACCGAGGCCGGGCAGGCCTTCATCGGACATGCCGAACGCGTGCTGGAGACCATGGCCGAGGCCGAGCAGGCCGCACGCGATGCGCGCCAGCGGCCCGAGGGCCGGCTGCGCATCCACTCGCGCACGCAGATCGGCATCCGTGTGATCGCGCCGCTGCTGCCGCGCTTCGCGCAGCAGTACCCCGACATCCAGGTCGAGTACGAGCTGTCCGAGCACCCGGTCAACATCGTCGAGCAGGACTTCGACATCGACATCCGCACGGGCGAGTCGAACGACTCGGGCTTCGTCATCAAGCGGCTGCTCAGCAGCGACGAGGTGTTGGTGGCCAGTGCCGCGTTCGCGCAGCGCCATGCGCGCATCCAGCATCCGAACGACCTGGCTCGCCTGCCGTGCCTGACCTACCGGCGCGAGCACGAAGCCACGACCTGGAAGTACATCGACGCCGAGGGCGCGCAGCAGGAACTGGCGATCAAGGGTGTGCTGAGTTCCAACAACGGCGAGGTGCTGCGCCTGGCTGCGATGGGCGGCATGGGCATCGCGCTGCTGTCCGAGTCGGCCGTGCGCGCCGACATCCGCGCTGGCACGCTGGTGCGGCTGCTGGCGGACTACCGCTTCGCGGTGCGCCAGTTCTCCAACGGCGTGTTCGCGGTGTTCCGCCAGCACCGCACCCTGCCGCTCAAGGTACGGGCCTTCGTGGACTTCATGGCCGAGGCCTTGCGCGAACCGGCCGCGGGCGGCTGAGCTACTCGACCTCGATCTTCACGCCGCTGTCGACCAGGGCCTGGAGCTTGCGCGACTCGGCGCCCAGGAAGGCCGCGAACTGCTGTGGCGTGCCGGGCGAGAGCTGCAGGCCGGTCTCGGCGATGGCGGCCTGGACGGCAGGGTCCGCCAGCGCCGTGCGGATGTCGGCATTGAGCTGGTCCGCGATGGGCTGCGGCGTGCGCGCGGGCAGCAGCATGCCGTACCAGGTGGCGTAGAGCAGGTCCACGCCGAGCTCGCGGAAGGTCGGCACCTCGGGCGCCGCGGGGTGGCGCTGCGCCGAGGCGATGGCGATCGCACGCAGAGCGCCGTTGCGCGCCAGCGGCATCGAGGAGGTGCCGTCGAAGATGCCGTCGACCACGCCCGCGATCACGTCGTTCTTGGCCGGTGCCGCGCCGCGGTAGGGCAGGTGCAGGATCTTGGCGTCGATGGCGCGGCCCAGCAGTTCCAGCGCGATGTGCGGGCTGGAGGCGTTGCCCGAGGAGGCGAGCCGGAGCCGGTCGGGGCCGGCGTGGGCGCGCTCCACCACGTCCTTCAGGCTCTTGAGCGGCGAGCGGCCCGAAACGAACAGGATCAGGCCGTTGGCGCCGATCTGCACCAGCGGCTTGAGCGCATCGGCCTTGTACGGCATGGTGCTGCGCAGGATGGGGTTGGAGGTGTAGGCGTAGGCCGTGAACAGCAGCGTGTGGCCGTCGGGCGCGGCATGGGCCACGAACTGCGTGCCGATCAACGTGCCGGCGCCGCCGCGGTTCTCCACCACCACGGGTTGGCCCCAGAGCTGGGACAGCTTGTGGGCCAGCACGCGCGTGTGGCCGTCGGTCGGGCCGCCGGCCGTGTAGGGCACGACGATGGTGACGGGCCGCGTCGGGAAGCGGTTCAGGGCGCGGCCGGTTCCGGCCAGTGCGAGCAGCGTGGCGCCGCCCAGGCTTTGCAGCATCTGGCGCTTGTGCATGGTGTCTCCTGTCGTTGTTCAGTCCGGTTGGCCGAATGTGCAAGTCGGCAGGCCCGGCGCCGGCAGCCCGTCGACAGCGAACAGTCCGCCGTCCTGCGGCCGCGTGCCGGCCAGGTGCACGCTGCGCGAGATCGAGGTCACGTAGGCCGTGGCCAGCTGCGGCCCGCCGAAGCAAAGGCTGGTGGGGTGCGTGGCCGGCAGCGCAACGCGCCGTTCCAGCCGCCCGTCGGGCGCGAAGCGCGCGAGTTCGCCGGTGCGCACGAGCACGGCCCACAGATGGCCTTCGGCATCGACCGTGGCGCCGTCGGGGCCGGAGCCCAGCGCCTCGGTCTGCGCGAACACGCGCCGGCGCGCGAGCGGGCGCTCGGGGTGGTAGTCGAAGGCCCAGATGGTGCGTGCCGTGCTGTCGGCCACGTAGAGCGTCTGCCCGTCGGGGCTGAAGCAGGGGCCGTTGGTCAGCGCGAAGCCCTCGGCCAGCTGCTCGAGGCGGGCGTCGGGGCGCAGCCGGTACAGGCCGCCGAGCAGCGGGGCATCGGCCGCGCGGTTGTAGTGCAGCGTGCCGGCAATGAAGTTGCCCCAGGCGTCGCACTTGCCGTCGTTCAGGCGCAGGTCGGGGTGTTCGCTGTCGATGTGGGCCAGCGTCGTCAGTTGCCGCGTGCCGAAGTCGTAGCGTGCGAAGCGGTGCTGCAAGGCCACGACCACGGCGTCGTCGCGGCAGGGCGCGACCGAGCCGACGGGGGCGGGCAGGCTGTGGGCCTCGCGCTGGCCCGTGGCGGGCCACCAGCGGTGCAAGGTGCCGGCCAGCGCATCGATCCAGGCCAGGGCCTGCGTGCGCGCATCCCAGCAGGGGCTTTCGCCGAGCCGGTCCAGGCTGTCTCCGATCCGGATGGTGTGCATCTCGCTCATGGCGGCCAGTGTGGCCAGATTGGCGCGCGCCGCCAGCGAACGGGCGCAAAGCTGCTTTGCAGCTCCTGTCGCCATGGCGGTGTGGGCGGCTCCTAGAGTTGCCGGCATGACCTTGCCCCCTCACTCCCCGCCGCCCCTGGAGGGCATCCGCGTCGTCGAACTCGGCAACTACATCGCCGGCCCCGGCACCGCCATGGTGCTGCGCGACCTTGGTGCCGAAGTCGTCAAGATCGAATCGCTGGAGGGCGACGCGGCGCGCAGCACAGGCCCCTTCGGCATGGCCATGCTGCGCGCCTACAACCGCGACAAGCAGTCGATCGCGCTGGACCTGCGCCAGCCCCAGGGCCTGGCCGTGGCGAAGCGCCTGATCGCGCGCGCCGACGTGGTGGTGCAGAACCTGCGCCCGGGTGCCATGGAGTCGCTGGGCCTGGGCGCCGATGTGCTGCGGGCCGCGCAGCCGGCGCTGGTCCACGTCTCGATCGCGGGCTTTCCGGCCGGCGCGCCCTCGGCCGCACGGCCCGGCTACGACATTGCCGCCCAGGCCGAGAGCGGCATGATGTCGGTGACCGGCGAGCCGCAGGGCCTGCCGCAGAAGGTGGGCGCCACCATCATCGACGCGGCCACCGTGCAGGTGGCGGCCCAGGCCATCCTCGCCGCGCTGCTGCGCCGCGTGCGCACGGGCGTTGGCGAGACGATCCGGCTGTCGCTGCTGGAGGTGGCCTTGAACCTGCAGTTGCCCAACTGGAGCGACTACCTGGTGCGTGGCGTGGAGCCGCAGCGCAGCGGCGACGGCCAGCCCATGGCCGCGCCGGCGGCCGACATCTTCGCCACGCGCGACGGCATGGTGGTGGTCTCGGCCTATGTGCAGGCGCACTGGGTGCGGCTGTGCAACTGCATCGGCGCGCCCGAACTCGCCAGCGACCCGCGCCTGGCCACCAACGAACTGCGCGTGGCCAACCGGGACGCCATGAAGGCCGCCGTGGGCGCGCGGCTGGCGCTGCTGGGCACCGACGCATGCGTGGACCTGCTCACGCGCAACGCCATCGTGGTCGGTGTGGTGCGGCGCTACAGCGATGCGCTGCGCAGCGCCGACTTCCAGGCCAGCAGCATGCTGATCGAGGCCGGCGCCAACGGCGCCGTGCCCGGCTACCGCAGCTTCGGCCTGCCCTACGAGCTGGCCGACACGCCGCGCCCGCCCAGCCAGGCCGCGCCGGCCCATGGCGCGCACACGCTGCAGGTGCTGCGCGAGGCCGGCTACGGCGCGGACGAGATCGCCGCGCTGCAGGCCGGCGGCGTGGTGCGGACCCCGGCCGCGTCCTGAGACGTGCACGACCTGGAAAGCAGCTTTTCACTCTTTGCAGCGCAGGCGTCGATTCCGCGCCTAAGCTGGCCGGGCATGGCGCAGCGTGGACGCCGCCCACCGACAGACAACGAGACAACGAAGGAGACACCATGACCATTCGCCGAACCCTTGCCGCGCTGGCCCTGGGCCTGTGCGGCGCCCTGGCGGCCGTCCCGGCCCTGGCCCAGCAGACCACCCGCATCGTCGTGCCGTTCGCGGCCGGCGGCGGCACAGACCAGTATGTGCGCCTCTTGGCGGCCGAGCTCGGCAAGCACGGCCTGCAGGTGATCGTGGAGAACAAGCCGGGCGCCAGCGGCATCGTCGCGGCCGACCACGTGGCGCGCTCGCGGCCCGACGGGCTGACCGTGCTGATGAGCTCGATGAGCATCCTGGCGACCAACACCGTCCTCTACGACAAGCTGCCCTACGACCCGATCAAGGACTTCGCCTCGGTCTCGCAGATCGCCTACCAGCCGGCGATCCTGGTCGGCCGGCCCGACCTGCCGTACAAGAACATCAAGGAGATGGTGGCCTACGCCAAGGCCAACCCCGGCAAGATCAACCGTGGCTCGCCGGGTGCCTCGATCCTGACCAACCTCGCGCCGCTGGCGTTCGAGCAGCAGGTCGGCATCCGCACCATGCACATCCCGTTCAACGGTGACACGCCAGGCCTGCAGGCGCTGCTGGGTGGCCAGATCGACGTGCACGGCACCTCGATCACGGGGCCGCTGCCGCACATCAAGGCTGGAAAGATGATCGTGCTGGGCGTGATGGACAGCAAGCGCCTGCCGCAGGTGCCGGATGCGCCGACCTTCAAGGAGCAGGGCTACGACATCGAGGCGCTGCTCGCGTACGCGCTGTCGGTGCCGGCGGCCACGCCCAGGGACGTGGTCGAGCGGCTCAACCGCGCGGTCAACCAGGTCATCGCCGACCCCGAGTTCGTGGCGCGCGCCCGCGCCATGGGCATGGAGCCGCGCGGCGGCACGCCGGAGGAACTGAACCGCTTCATGAAGACCGAGTCCGAGCGCTGGATCCCGTTGCTGCAGAGCCTGAACCTGCCCAAGCAGGGGCAGTGAGGAGACCCTCGGGTTTCCAGCCCCTCGCGCAGGCGAGCGGCGATGACATCGGGCACTGGCGGCAGGGCGCGGGGTGCGCCGCGCCGCGCGAAGCGGAGGGCTTGATCACCGCTTGCATCCTGCGAAGAAGCGGACCAGGCGCGCGGAACGTCCTGGGCGATCCCCAGGACGCTGCCGGCTCCCCGGCCTCGCGCCCGGGCCGGCACGCGCAGACGCCAGCGAACCCTCAGCGGGCCCGGCGGCGGGCCCAGCCCAGGGCGCCCAGGCTCAGCAGCAGCAGTGAGGCCATGCCCGGTTCGGGCACCTCGCCCGCAGGCGCTTCCAGCACGAAGGCCAGGTTGTCGGCATAGCCGTCGTTGTCGCCGCCGCCGTTGCGCTCCATCGACAGCCAGAACGCCAGCGAACTGGTGCCCACCGGCAGCAGGCCGTCGGTCTCGCGGTAGAACAGGCCGGTCTGGTTGTTGCGGTCGGCAGCCGTCACGGCGCCGATGGCAGCGCCGCCGATCTCGGCGCCGAAGGCATCGAGGAACTGCACGTAGAACAGCGCGTTGTCCGTCTGGTTGCTCCAGCCGCCGAGCCAGCCGCTCAGCGAGTAGCTGATGGACTGGGTCGTGGCCGTGCCGAAGTCCAGCGCCTGGTAGCCGACGGCGTAGGCGCCGGTGCCCGTGAACATCTTGGCGCCGCGGTCGTCCGGCCCCGGCTGCGTGGGCAGCACCCAGTTGCTGCCATAGCTGACGGACTGGATGTTGCCGTAGGTGTCGTAGCCGCTCCATCCGGCGGTGCCGGCCTCGGCATCGCCGTTGACGACCAGGTTGCTGCCATAGACGGCAGCCGCCTGGCTGCTGCAGGCCACGGCGAGCAGGGCCGTGGCAAGAAGGTGTCGAAAGTTCATTGCAGGAAATCCTTGGGGTTCAGTTGATGCGGAACTGGTCCAGCTGGGCGGCGCCCTGCATCGCGGGGTCGCTGATCGAGGGCAGGCCGTTCTCCAGGTGGCCGGCAAAGCGGCGCAGCCAGGTCGGTGCGCCGTTCACGCGCAGGCTGTAGTCGTACCAGTGCGAGCTCGTGCCCAGCGGCAGCCGCAGGCTGCTGCGCGAGCGCGCCACCACGCGCACCTCGGGCAAGGTGTTCGTGTAGTACTTGTTGGCCGTCAGCTGGAAGGTGCAGGGCTGGCCGCCGTTGTTGACGAGTTCGAGCACGAGTTCGCCCGTCGCGCGTTCGGCACGCACGATCACCTCGGGCAGCGCCGCGCCGCTGGCACGCCGCACGTCGCCCGTGATGTGGCGGTGAAAGCCGTTCGGCCCCAGCACCCAGAGGTCGTAGGCGGCGCTGGCGGCCCAGCGGCCCTGCAGCTGCTTGCCGGCTTCCACGGTGTAGCGGCGCGGCACCTGGTCCAGCGCCAGGCGGTCGTAGACATGGAACACGGCACCGGCTTCCCCGGCGTTCTCGAACGTCAGCAGCACGGCACCGGTCTCGACCTGGGCCTGCACCTGCAGCTCGTAGGGCAGCGCGCGCGCGGGACGCACGCCGGCGGCCTGCACCGGTGCGGCGAGCGTGGTCGGCGTGGCGGGCACCTTGGTGTTGGGCAGCGCCAGCGATTGCGCGCGGCGTGCGGCCGTGGCCGGCAGCAGCTGCATGAAGCCGTTGTCCTCGGGGTTCACGAAGTCGAAGCAGGACAGCAGGTTGCCCGAGACGGCCCGGCGCCACGGGCTGATCAGCGGCTCCTGCACGCCGAAGCGCGCCTCGATGAAGCGCAGCACCGAGCTGTGGTCGGCCACCTGCGAGTTGACCCAGCCGCCCTTGGTCCAGGGCGAGACCACGTACATGGGCACGCGCGGGCCCAGGCCGTAGGGGCGGTTGATGGTGCGGGGGTCCGCGCCATTGAGCACGTTGTGGTATTCGCCCGTGGTGTCCACGGTCGAGGCGCCGGCCAGCTGGGCCTGTGCAGGGTTGGCGTTGTAGGCCAGGTACGAGGGCACGGCCGGCGGCGGCATGTGGTCGAAGAAGCCGTCGTTCTCGTCGAAGTTGATGAGCAGGACGGTCTTGCTCCAGACCTCGGGGTTGGACGTCAGGGCGTCCAGCACGCGGGCCGTGTAGTCGGCGCCCGAGGCCGGGCTCGAGGGCCCCGGATGCTCGGAGCCTTCAGCGGTGGCGACGATCCAGCTGACCTGGGGCAGCCGGTCGGCCAGCACGTCGGCCTTGAGCAGGTCCAGGTCGCGCGTGCTGACGCCACGGTCGCGCAGGGCCTGCGAGTAGCCCGGGCGCAGGTACCAGGCATTGCGGAAGCTGCGAAAGCCGGCCAGCGGGTTGTCGGTGAAGTTGTCCGCCATGTTCTGGTAGACCTGCCAGCTGATGCCGGCGGCCTGCAGGCGTTCCGCGTAGGTGGTCCAGCGGTAGTCGGTGTTCTGGTCGGGGTTGAAGCTGTCCCGGCTGTTGTCGGTCGACGGGCCGCCCGCGACGGACAGCGGATCGTTGTGGCCGGTCCACAGGAACAGGCGGTTGGTGTTGGTGCCGGTCTGCGTGGCGCAGTGGTAGTGGTCGCACAGCGTGAAGGCGCGTGCCAGGGCGAACTGGAACGGCAGGTCGCCCTCGGCGTAGTAGCCCATCGAGTGGTTCTGCTTGGCCGCGCACCAGTCGTTCATGCGGCCGTGGTCCCAGGCCAGTTGCGCATCCAGCCAGGAGTGCGGCGTGCCGGCCACGCGCATGACCGGGAAGTCCTGCTCGGTGTTGAGGCGGAACGGTGCGATGGGCTTGCTCGTCGGCCAGTTCGGGCGGCCCGGCACGGGCGCGCCGCCCACCGTCTGCTGCACGAACACGGACTTGCCGCTGAACAGGTTGGGCCGGTCCTTCACGGGGATCGGGAATGGATCGCCGAAGCCGCGCACGCCTTCGAGCGTGCCGAAGTAGTGGTCGAAGCTGCGGTTCTCCTGCGTCAGCACGACGATGTGCTCGACGTCCTGCAGGGTGCGCGTGCGCTGGTTGGCGGGCAGGGCCAAAGCGCGCTGGATGGCCGGCGGGAAGCTGGCCAGCACGGCGCTGGCGCCGCCGGCCTGTGCCAGGGTGCGCAGGAAGTCGCGGCGGCTCATGGCTGCGCCTTCGTGCGCGGGAACGCAAAGTTGGAGGAGTGCATTGTTGTGAGGTTCCAGTCGATGGGGTGCCGCCGGGCGCATGCGCCGGTCAGGGCGAAGGCAATGTAGGCAGCGACCGTGAACACCCGATGACATGCGCCTCGGACGCCCGCACCGGGCGGCACCGCATGGCCGCCGCGGCGCGCGCCGGGCCGAGCGCTTCGCATTGCCGGCCGGTGGCCGCTGACGATGTCGGCGCCTCGTCCTACGCGGCGGCTTCGGTCCGCATTCCGCGATCGTCCGTATCAGGCAGTGATCGGGTGTGCTGCCTTCGCCTTGCGGCGTGGACCAGGCGGGCATTTGGTTGCGCCTGCGCAGCCGCGCAGGTGCCCACCCACGGTGGCGCCATGCCGATACCGGCGCGCGGCCACCCTACAGGAGCAAGCCATGCTGGGTCACTTTCTGACGCGGGAGCAGGTCGACGGGATGACGATGCGGCGCGCCGAGCGGCGCGCCTTCTTCCGCAAGACGAGCGGGTTCGCGGTCGGCGTGGCGGGGGGCGGCATCCTCGCCGCCTGCGGCGGGGGCTCGGGCGATTCCAACGCCCAGGCCAACGAGGTCTCCGATGCCGACGTGCTGAACTTCGCGCTGAACCTGGAGTATCTGGAGGCGCAGTTCTACGCCTACGCGGCCACCGGCGTCGGCCTTCCGGCGGCGCAGCTGACCGGCACGGGCATGCAGGGGGCTGTCACCGGCGGGCGCGCGGTGAGCTTCACCGACCCGGTCGTGCGCCAGTACGCCAAGGAGATCGCGCAGGACGAGATCGCCCACGTGGCCTTCCTGCGCCAGGCGCTGGGCTCGGCCGCGGTGGCGCAACCGGCCATCGACATCGGCGCCGACCCGAATGGTGCGTTCTCGAGCGCGGCGCGCGCGGCCGGGCTCGTGGCCGCCGGCCAGGCCTTCGATCCCTACGCCAGCGACGAGAACTTCCTGCTCGCCGCCTTCATTTTCGAGGATGTGGGCGTCACGGCCTACAAGGGGGCCTCGCCGCTGATCCAGAACAAGACCTTCCTGGAGGCCGCCGCCGGCATCCTGGCGGTGGAGGCGTACCACGCCGGGCTGGTGCGCACCGCGCTCTATGCCAAGGGCGTGGCCGCGCCGGCGCTGCGCACGGCCACCGACGCAATCTCCAACGCGCGCGACAGCCTGGACGGCGGCAGCGATGTGGACCAGGGCGTGAGCGGCGCCGATGACCGCTCCAACATCGTGCCCACCGATGCCAACGGCATCGCCTTCAGCCGCAGCCCCGGCGATGTGCTCAACATCGTCTACCTGAACCCGGGCGCGGTCACGCGCGGCGGCTTCTATCCGGCCGGCGTGAATGGCGCGCTGGTGCTGAGCAGCGCACTGGCCTGAGCCCCGGACCGGCCCCGCGCATGCGGGGCTGGCTGTTTCCATCCGCACGAGGACGCACCATGGAATTCCTGCACAGACCCCATGCACCGCATGCTGCCGCATTGCCACGCGCCGACGGGCTGCGCTGGCGCTGGCGCCATCTCACCGGGCTGGCCATCGTGCTCGGCGCGCTGACGATCTGGACGCAGCAGTTGCTGCAGGCCCCCTGGCTGCAGGGCCCCGGCGTCTCGGGCGCCCTCATGGGCGGCAGCATGGCGGCCCTGGCCACGGCGCTGGGCACCTTGCCGGTGCTGCTGTCGCAGAAGTTCTCCCAGCGCAGCCACGACACCATGCTGGGCTTCGGCGCCGGTGTCATGCTGGCGGCCAGCGCCTTCTCGCTGATCATCCCGGCCCTGGCCGCCGCGAAGGAGCAGGGCGCCGGCAGCTGGGGCGCGGCCGGCACCGTGGGCCTGGGCATCGGGGCCGGTGCCTTGCTGCTGTTGCTGGTCGACCGCGTCGTGCCGCACGAGCACTTCGTCAAGGGCCTGGAGGGGCCGCAGGCCCGGGCCATGAAACGGGTCTGGCTGTTCGTGCTGGCCATCGCCGTGCACAACCTGCCAGAGGGCCTGGCCATCGGTGTGGCCTACGCGGGAACCGATCCGCTCGGCGCGCTGGCCCTGGCCACCGGCATCTCGATCCAGGACGTGCCCGAGGGCATGGTCGTCGCGCTGGCGCTGCGCGGCGTGGGCTATGGCCGGGTCCGATCGGCGGGGCTGGGCGTGCTGTCCGGGCTGGTGGAGCCGGTGGCGGCCGTCTTCGGCGCGGCCGTCATCGGACTGTCGGCCAGCCTGTTGCCCTGGGGCCTGGCGGCGGCCGCGGGCGCGATGCTCTACGTGATCAGCCACGAGATCATTCCCGAGTCGCACCGCGCCGGGCATGAGCGCTGGGCCACCTGCGGGCTGATGCTGGGCTTCATCCTCATGATGGTGCTGGACACCGCGCTGGCATAGCACCGGCGAAGCAGCCAACCGCGGCAGCCGACCATGGCCGATGCGCAGCACCCGGTTCCGCCACGCGTGCCGCCCGCGGCGCAGGCCCCGCTGCAGCTGGTGTCGCCGCAAGGCCTGGCCGTCGAGCAGCAGTTGCTGGCCTGGATGCAGGCGGTGGCCGAGCTGGCCGACCGCCATGCCTTCGCCCAGCTGTTCGCGTTCTACGCGCCGCGCGTGAAGGGCCAGCTCATCCGGGCTGGCACCGAGCCTTGCCTGGCTGAGGAGATCGCGCAGGAGGCGCTGCTGGTGCTGTGGCGCAAGGCGGCGCTGTTCGACGGCGCGCGGGCGAGCGTGGGCACCTGGCTGTTCACCATCGCCCGCAACCTGCGCGTGGACCGCCTGCGCGGCCAGGGTTCGGCGCTGCTGCGTGCCGATGCGGCCGAGCTGGACGATGTGGCCGACGAATCGCCGCACATGGACGAGCGCCTGCACACCGCGCAGCTGTGCGCCCGCATGCGCGCGGCCTTGCGCACCATGCCGGCCGAGCAGGCGCGCGTGCTGCGCCTGTGCTACTTCGAGGACCAGCCCCACAGCCGCATCGCCGACACGCTCGGCCTGCCGTTGGGCACCGTGAAGTCGCGCATGCGCGCGGCGCTTGCGCATCTGCGCCGCGCCCTGCAGGATGGCGGGCCCGCGCCATGACACGCATCACCCACCATCCTTCCGACGCCTTGCTGCTCTCGCATGCGGCGGGCCGGCTGCCGGTCGGGCTGGCGCTGGTCGTGGCCGTCCACGTGGAGCGCTGCGCACGCTGCGCGGCCTATGTGGGAGCGCTGGAGGCCGCCGGCGGCGCGCTGCTGGACGAGACGCCGCCGGCCGCCATGCACGCCCTGGCGCTGGATGAGGCCATGGCCCGGCTGGACGCACCGCCTGCCGGGGCGGCGCAGCCGCCGGCCTCGCAGGGCCCGCCGCCGCTGCCGCAGGGCCAGGCCTGGCCAGCGGCGCTGGCCGGCAGCCGGATCGCGCCCTGGCGCTGGATCGGTCCTGGCATGCGCTACAGCCGTGTGCACCTGGCCGGCGAAGACGCCGTGGCCGTGTTCCTGCTGCGCCTGGCGCCGGGCAAGTACCTGCCGCAGCACGCCCACAGCGGGCGCGAGTTCACCCAGGTGCTGTGCGGTGCCTTCCACGATGGCCGGGCCCAGTTCCATGTCGGCGATTTCGATGCGCCAGGCCGCGGCGTGCAGCACCTGCCTGTGGTCCAGTCGGCGGGCGAGTGCGTGTGCCTGACGGCCGTACAAGGACGACTGCAGTTCGACTCGGTTTACGGCCGGCTGCTGGGGCAGTTGGCCGGCTTGCGCTGAAGGCGTACGGGGTCCTGGGCGCCGCCGCTCAGGCACGGCCCATCCGCGCGTTCAGCCACTCGACCACCACGTTGTGGTATTCGCGCTGCCAGGCCGGCCGCGTCAAAGCATGGTCGGCGTCGGCCAGGGTGTGACGTGTCAGCGAACGCGCGCGGCGAAAAGCGCCCGCATAGCTGGCGATCAGCTGCGGCGGAATGGTCTCGTCCTGCCCGGAATCCACGAGCAGCACGTCGCCCGTGAACTGGCTGCAGCACCACAGCGCGCGGTTCTGGTCGGGCGCCAGGGGGCTGGAGCGGTAGGCCCGCAGTCCCTGCGCATCGAGCTGCTCCTTGGGTGTGCTCCAGCCGCTGTCGGGATAGATGGCGGGGGAGCGCAGCACCAGCAGCCGCGCCGGCTTGGCCGCGGCGAGAAAGGTCGCCATGTAGGCGCCGAAGCTGAAACCCAGCAGGGCCAGGCGGCTGCGCGCGACACCGCGCACGGCGGCCAGGTTCATGTAGTCCTCCAGAACGCGGTGCAGGGCCTGGTCGCAGTTGATCCGCGCGCGCTGCTCGGCCGGCCAACCGGCATCGGGGATGTCGGCACGCAGGCACAGCCATCCCGACGGGGCGAGCTGGGCCTGCAAAGCGTCGAACTGTTGCCGGCCGTCGTCGTCCCAGCCGGGCAGCACCAGCAGGGCGGGCGATTTTCTGGCGCTTTGGGCGGCGGGCACGGGCGGGTTGGTCGTCGGAGCGGTTGGCTGCAAGAGGACAGCGGTGGAACTGCCCACGGTTGTACGGAACCGGGGCCGGCGCGCGCTGTGGGAAAGCCGCTGTGCCATGCGTCGTCCAGCAGGCTGACCGCATCGGCCGGGCGCGTCGCAGCACTGGCATGGCGCCGCGGCCGACGCCGCCCACATCCCCTTTCCGACACCGCGCCCGCCCCCGCACTGCGTACAACCAGATGCAGTGGGCCACTGTGCATGCTCCGGTGTGCGGCCCCTGTGTCCGTGAGATCGCAACACCACAACCTGAGGTAGAAGACATGGCGCATTCCAATGGCCTGGGCATCCGCAGCAAGCAGCCCGACGGACCGCAAGTGGACGAAGCCGAGCGCAAGGTCGGCGCCGTGCTGCAGGAACTCGAAGACCACAGCGATGTGGACGTCAAGGACATCGACCTGGAGGAGGTGGTGGACACCGACGCCCAGAACCGGCCGGTGGTCAAGAAGGCCGTGGACATCCAGGCCGAGCAACGACCGAAGAAGAAGGGCTGGGCCAGCTGAGGCGCTGCGTGCCTGCCGACTGCGATGTCCCCATCCACTTACCGCGATCCGGGCACGGCCGAGGAGCTCACGGCGCACAACGTGCGCGCCATGCGCCACCTGGACGATGCGGCAGCGCGGCATGAGACTTCGGCCGACCGGGCCGCGGCGCGCATCGCCAACTGGTGCGGGCGCATCCAGTTCGTCTGGCTCCACGTGGCCTGGTTCGGCGGCTGGATCGCGTTCAACAGCCTGCCCATGCTGCCGCACTTCGACCCCTATCCGTTCACCTTCCTGGTGCTGGTGGTCTCGCTCGAGGCGATCTTCCTGTCCACCTTCGTGCTGATGAGCCAGAACCATGAGATGCGCACCACCGAGCGGCGCAACAAGCTGGACCTGCAGATCAACCTGCTGACCGAGCAGGAGAACACCAAGGCGCTGCAGCTGCTCGCGCGCATCGCCGAGAAGCTCGGCGTCGAGGACGCATCCGGCGGCCTGGCCGCGCTGGACCAGGCCACACGGCCCGAGAACCTGGCGCGCCAGATCGACCAGGCCTACCCCGAAGACCGCCGGTGAGACGCCGGCCGCAGCCTGGCGTTGCGGCGGCGCGGTGTGGTGGCGTCAGACCCGCGGCGGATCGGTCTCGCGCTCGGGATGGCGGTGCCGCGCCACGGCCTGCGCGAAGGCCTGGAGGGCCGCCTCGCCATCGCCGTCGCCCGGCACCAGGCCGGGGTCGGCGCTGCCGTCCGGCAGTTCCCAGGGAATGCCGGCCTGCTCCAGCAGCGTGCGGGCATCGGCGGGCACCAGCAGTGTCTTGCCGTGGCGGTACTGCTCCTTGACGAACTCCAGCGCCAGGCCGTTGGCGGCCAGCGCAGCGATGGCGTCCTGGCCCTGCGGCAGCACCACCGCGTCGAACAGGAAGCCCGGTTCGTTCTCGAGCGAGGCGTCGGCCTGGACCGTGGCGCCGTCGGCCGCGGCGATGGCGCCCACGTGCGGGCCCACGATGCGCGGCGCGGCGCCCTGGTCGGCCAGCGCCGCGGCCTGGGCCAGCAGCAGCGCCCCGTCCACGCCGTCGGCCGCCAGCAGCGCGACCATGCGCGCGCGGATGCCCATCTCGCCCGGGCGGGCCAGCAGCGACAGCGCGGGCGATGTGCGCACCTCGGGCTTGGCAGGCTTGGCCAGAGCGCGCGGCAGCGGCTCGGGCAGCGCCGGCATGCCCAGGCCCTGGGCCACCTGGCTGGCCAGCGCGTCGGACACGTTGCGCAGCGAGGCCACCATGCGCTCGCGCACGGCCGGCACCGTGAGCTTGGACAGCTCGAAGCGGAAGGCGGCCGCGATGTGGGCCTGTTCCACCGGGCTCTGGCTTTCGTAGAACAGCGTGGCCTGGGTGTAGTGGTCGGCGAACTTCTCGGGCTTGGCGCGCACCTTGCCCTGTTCCTCCTTGGCCGCGATGCGCGCAGGCACCGAGACGAAGCCCTGCACGGCACCGGCCTGGAACGGGCAGCCGCCGGCCAGCGAGTTGGGCTCGTAGGCCACGCGGCCGCGGTGGATGGCCTGGCGGTGCATGCCGTCGCGCTGGTTGTTGTGCACGGGCGCGACCGGGGCGTTGATGGGGATCTCGTGGAAGTTGGGCCCGCCCAGGCGCGAGATCTGCGTGTCCACGTAGGAGTGGATGCGGCCGGCCAGCAGCGGGTCGTTGGAGAAGTCGATGCCCGGCACCACGTGCGCGGTGCAGAAGGCCACCTGCTCGGTCTCGGCGAAGAAGTTGTCGGGATTGCGGTTCAGCACCATGCGGCCCACGGGCAGCACGGGCACCAGCTCCTCGGGAATGATCTTGGTCGCATCCAGGATGTCGAAACTGAAGCGCTCGGCGTCCTGCTCGCTGAAGATCTGCACACCCAGTTCCCACTCCGGGTAGTGGCCCGATTCGATGCGTTCCCAGAGGTCGCGCCGGTGGTAGTCCGGATCGGCGCCCGAGATCTTCACGGCTTCGTCCCAGACCAGCGAGTGCGTGCCGTACTTCGGGTTCCAGTGGAACTTGACGAAGACCGATTGGCCCTCGTCGTTGACGAAGCGGTAGCTGTGCACGCCGAAGCCCTGCATGGTCGCGTAGCTGCGCGGGATGCCGCGGTCGCTCATGGCCCACATCAGCATGTGGGTGGATTCGGGCATCAGCGAGACGAAGTCCCAGAAGGTGTCGTGCGCGCTGGCCGCCTGCGGCATGGCATGGTGCGGCTCGGGCTTGACGGCATGCACGAGGTCGGGGAACTTCATCGCATCCTGGATGAAGAACACCGGGATGTTGTTGCCCACCAGGTCCCAGTTGCCCTCGTCGGTGTAGAACTTCACGGCGAAGCCGCGCACGTCGCGCGCGGTGTCCTTGGAGCCGCGCTCGCCGGCCACGGTGGAGAAGCGCACGAACACAGGTGTCTGCTTGCCGGCCTCGCGGAACGGCGCTGCCTTGGTGTACTGCGTGAGCGGCTCATAGCACTCGAAGAAGCCATGCGCGCCCGAGCCGCGCGCGTGCACGATGCGCTCGGGGATGCGCTCGTGGTCGAAGTGCGTGAGCTTCTCGCGCAGGATGAAGTCCTCCAGCAGCACCGGCCCGCGCAGGCCGTACTTGAGCGAGTTCTGGTTGTCCGCGACGGGAACGCCCTGGTTGGTGGTCAGGCGCTGGCCGGTGGAGTCCACGCGCACGCGGTCCAGCGGCGCAACGGTCGGGTTGCCGCCCTCGGGCGCCACGCCGCCGGTCTTGTCCGAGGCGTTGGCTTCGGACAGCGTGCTGGCGCCGGGCAGGCGCGAGGGTGGGGCGATGCTGACGCCGGGCTTGGGCGCCACGCCGTTCGCGAAGCCATGCTCGTCGGGCTTGGTCGGATTGGACCGCATGCCTGCGGCCAGCGCCTGCACCTCGGCCTTCTGGCGGGCTGCGGGGTCGGCGAGGTCGCCGGCCGGGCCTTGTGCGGGGCCGCTGTCGGTGTGGTGGGCGGCGGCTGGGGCGGTGCGGGCGCGCGCCGGAGCGGCGGGCTTGGGAGACTTGGCCATGGTGGTGTGCGTGGGGTCCAGGGGTGGTGGTGCGGCGACATTGCCGATTCAGACACGCTAAGAACACGGCCCGCCGCGTGGTGTAGGACGTGGCGACGGTCTGGGATGCGCGCACCGCCGACGGCAGCCTCCCTGCATCGCGGCCTAGGCTGCGACGCATGCTGCACTCCAGACCCACGGCGGATGCCGAACCCGCGTTGCGCGCCACGCCGCTGCCGCATGCCGCGCGCGTGCTGGTGCTCGTGGACTTCATCAATCCACTGAACTTCCCGGGTGCCGAACGCCTGGTGCCCGGCGCGCTGCGGGCGGCGCGCGCCACGGCCAGGCTCAAGCAGCGCCTGGCCCAGGCCGGCGTGCCCGCCATCTATGCCAACGACCACTACGGCACCTGGCATGCCGAGTTCAGCGACGTGCTGCGCGCCTGCCAGGCGCTGCCCGGCCCGCGCGGCCAGATTGCGCGGCTGCTGGCTCCGGCGCCGCAGGACCTGACCATCCTCAAGCCGCGCCATTCGGCCTTCTTCGCGACACCGCTGGACCTGCTGCTGCGCGAGATGCAGGCGCGCGAACTCGTGCTCGTGGGACTGGCGACCGACATGTGCGTGCAGCTCAGCACGGCCGAGGCCTACATGCACGGCTACAGCGCCTGGGTGCCCTCGGACTGCACGGCGGCCGAGACGCCCGAGGCCAAGCGTCGTGCCTTGCGCCACATGGCCACCGTGATGAAGTGCAGCGTGCGCGCCTCCACGGCGCACGGCGCGTCGGCGCGCGCGGGCCGGGTGACCGCCCCAGCGACTTGAGCGCGGAAGGAGAAGACGTCTGCAGGGGCTTTGCGCTCCTGTCCGACGTACCGGGGCCGCCGGCGCCTGCGACGCTCCGTGGCATGAACGCTTCCCAGAACCCTCCCGGCGCCGTGCCCACCTCGTCCAGCCGCAACCGCCACGCCAGCAAGCGCACCTTGACCGTCGGCGCCGTCGTCGTCGCCTTCCTGCTGTTCGCGGTGTTCGTCCCGTGGTGATGCGGCCACCGGTGCTGCGGTGCTGCTTGCGCAGGAGAGCCCGCACTGGCGCCTGACCGCTGGGGGCGGCTGTGGCCTGGCTTGAGGCGCGGCTGCGGTCTGGCGGCCGGTCTAGCGCCAGGCGGCAGCCAGCAGCGCCAGACCGGAGAGCAGCAGCAGCGCGTCCAGCAGGCGCTGGAACAGCGCCGCGGGCAGGCGCAGCACGAAGGCCTTGCCGGCGAAGGTGCCGGCCATCAGCGAGGCACCCACGATCAGGCCCTTGGCCAGCACCGCCCAGGGCAGGCCGCCGAGCTGCGCGAAGGCCAGCGACTTGGCCACGTACAGCAGCAGCGCGCTGGCCGCTTCGGTGCCGATGAAGCCGCCCTTGACCAGGCCATAGGCCGAGAAGGCCGGTACGCTGAGCGGCCCGGTCGACAGCACGAGGCCCGTCAAGTAGCCGATGGCGGCGCCGGCCACGGCCAGTTGCCACAGCTGCAGCCGCCACTGGCGCCGCTGCAGCCAGTGGCGCAGCGGCACCACGAGCACGAAGAACAGGCCGAGCGCAATGTCCACGGCCTGGGCCGGCATGGCCCACAGCGTGCGGGCGCCGAGCGCTGCCGCCGGAGCGCCCGGCAGGGCGTAGGCGCAGACGGCGCGCCAGTCCACCAGGCGCCACCAGGCCAGCACGCGCGCCGCATTGCCCACGACGGCGGCCACGGCCATGATGGGCACGGCCTGCTTGGGGCCGAAGGCGTGGACCAGCACCGGCAGCAGCATCACCGACGAGCCGGTGCCGACCACCCCGCTGACGGCCCCTGCGACCAGCCCCACCAGCAGCACCGCTGCGTAGCCATCCAGCATCCTGTGTCACTCCCTGGCCGGCGATTGTGACGCGCGGGCGCCGCCGGCTTGCCCCCAGGTCCTGTGGACAACACTGTGAAGAACGGTTGGGCAGCAGGCGCAGGCCCAGCAATGGCGCGGCCTGCGACGGATTGCCCAATCGCTGGGCAGTGGATGGCGCGGTTCGCTTGCTCGGAAAACGCATAAGCACGCGCAGATTGATTCGTTCTCTTCGCGCACCCGGCTCCGGACACTGGCGACACCAACCCCGCCGGAGACCCGTCCATGCTGCCCCATCCCGCCGCGCCAGCCGAAGCGCCCACCCCCGAAGTCCCGTTCTGGCGCAGCGCGCTGCGCCATTTCGGCGCGGCCTTGTTGGCCGTGGCCGTCATCGCGCTGGCCGTGGGCCTGCTGTCCATGCCCGTGAAGGCGCAGACCCGGCCCGAGCTGCGCATCGGCTACCAGAAGTCCGCCAGCCTGTTCGTGCTGCAAAAGGCCCAGGGCACGCTGGAAAAGCGGCTCGCACCGCTGGGCTTCGGCGTGAAGTGGGTGGAGTTCCCGGCCGGCCCGCAGCTGCTGGAAGGGCTCAACGTGGGTGCGGTCGACGTGGGCTACGTGGGCGAGGCGCCGCCGATCTTCGCGCAAGCCGCTGGCGCCAAGTTCGTCTACATCGGCGTCGACCCGGCCGCGCCGCGCGCCGAGGCCATCCTCGTCACGAAAGATTCGCCGATCCAGAGCGTGGCCGACCTCAAGGGCAGGAAGGTCGCGCTCAACAAGGGCAGCAACGTGCACTACCTGCTGGTCAAGCAACTGGAGAAGCACGGTCTGAAGCTGGCCGACATCCAGCCCGTCTACCTGGCGCCGGCCGACGGCCGCGCCGCGTTCGAGAGCAGGAACGTCGACGCCTGGGTGATCTGGGACCCGTTCCAGGCCGCGGCCGAGAAAGCCACCGGCGCCCGCGTGCTGGCCGACGGCACGCCCGGCGTGGTCAACAACTACCAGTACTACCTGGGCGAGCGCGGCTTCGTGCAGAAGAACCCCAAGGTCGTGCAGGCGCTGTTCGCCGACGCGGTGGAACAGGGCATCTGGCTCAAGAAGAACCTGCGCCAGGCGGCAGAACTCATCGCGCCGCTGCAAGGCCTGCCGGTGGACGTCGTCGAACTGGCGCTGTCCCGCTACGAGTTCAACGTCCAGCCCATCACCCGCGAAGTGGCGGCCGACCAGCAACGGATCGCCGACACCTTCCACGCGCTCAAGCTGATCCCCAAGCCGATCAAGGTCAGCGAGGCCGTGGTGTTCGCCCAGGACTGATCCCTTCCAGAAAACCGAGACATGACTTCCATCTCCCTTGCGCGCCGCCGGCTGGTCCAGGCCACGGCAGCGGCTATCGCCCTGCCCACGTTCCGCGCGTTCGCGCAGGCGCCGCAGCGCACGCTGCGCATCGGCCACCAGAAGGGCGCGCTCAACGTGCTCAAGGGCCGCGGCACGCTGGACAAGCGTCTGGCGCCGCTGGGCGTGGCCATCAAGTGGACCGAGTTCACGGCCGGCCCGGTGCAGCTGGAGGCGCTCAACGTCGGCTCGATCGACTTCGGCGACGTGGGCGAGGCTCCGCCGATCTTCGCCCAGGCCGCGGGCGCCCCGCTGGCCTACGTGGCCGCCACCGTGCCGCGCCCGGCCTCGGAGGCGGTGCTGGTGCCCGCGCAGTCGGCCGTCCGGAGCGTGGCCGACCTCAAGGGCAAGAAGATCGCGCTGAACAAGGGCAGGAACGTCCATTACTTCATCGTCAAGCTGTTCGAAAAGCACGGCCTGGCGTACGGCGATCTGAACCTGGTCTACCTGCCGCCCGCCGATGCGCGCGCGGCCTTCGAGAAGGGCTCGGTCGACGCCTGGGTGATCTGGGACCCGTTCCTGGCCGCCGCCGAAAAGACGCTGGGCGCCCGCGTGCTGGCCGATGCGCAGGGCGTGGTGGGCAACCGGGCCTACTACTTCTCCTCGCTGGACTATGCGGCGAAGAACGCCGATGTGCTGGCCGCCGTGACCGAGGAGATCAACGCGCTGGACCGCTGGTCGGAGGCCAACAAGGACGCCTTCGCGGGCGAACTGGCCACGCTGCTGGGCCTGCCCAAGCCGGTGCTGGACCTGTCGGTCGGCCGCAGCCGCTACGGCACGACGCCGATCACGCGCGCCATCCTCGCAGAGCAGCAACAGATCGCCGACACCTTCCACGCATTGAAGCTCATCCCCAAGCCGATCAAGGTGCTCGAGGCCGCCGCCCCCGGCATCGCCGCCTGATTCCGTTCCCCACCACTGTCCCCACAGCCATGCAAGTCTTCTGGTTCCTCCCCACCCACGGCGACAGCCGCTACCTGGGCACCGGCGAAGGTGCGCGCCAGGTCGATCTTTCCTACCTGCAACAGGTGGCCGGCGCGGCCGACCGTCTGGGCTACGAGGGCGTGCTGATCCCCACCGGCCGCTCCTGCGAAGACCCCTGGGTCATCGCCTCCAGCCTGGTCGGCGCGACGCAGCGCCTGAAGTTCCTCGTGGCCGTGCGGCCCGGCCTGCACCAGCCGGCGCTGGCCGCGCGCATGGCCGCCACCTTCGACCGCCTCTCGGGCGGGCGCCTGCTCGTGAATCTGGTCACCGGTGGCGACCAGGGCGAGCTCGAAGGCGACGGCGTGTTCCAGGACCACGCCACACGCTACGAGCAATCGGCCGAGTTCATCCGCATCTGGCGCGAGATCCTCGCGCGCAGCCATGGCACGGACACCTATGACTTCGCGGGCAAGCACCTGAGCGTGAAGGGCGCGCGGCTGCTGTACCCGCCGGTGCAGAAGCCGCATCCGCCGGTGTGGTTCGGTGGCTCCTCTCCGGCCGCGCAGGACCTGGCGGCCGAGCAGGTCGAGGCCTACCTGACCTGGGGCGAGCCGCCGGCCGATGTGGCCGGCAAGATCGAAGCCGTGCGCACGCGCGCGGCGCAACAGGGCCGCAAGCTGCAGTTCGGCATCCGGCTGCACGTGATCGTGCGTGAGACCGAGGAGGAAGCCTGGGCCGCGGCCGACGCGCTGATCAGCCGGCTCGACGATGCCACGGTGGAGCGCGCCCAGGCGGTGTTCGCCAAGATGGATTCGGTGGGCCAGCAACGCATGGCCGCGCTGCACGCCAAGGCGCGCGCCCAGGGCGGCGCCCACAGCCGCTCGCGTGCGGCGCTGGAGATCAGCCCCAACCTGTGGGCCGGTGTCGGCCTGGTGCGCGGCGGTGCCGGCACCGTCCTCGTGGGCAGCCCACAGAGCGTGGCGGCACGCATCCAGGAGTACGCCGAGCTCGGCATCGAGACCTTCATCCTGTCGGGCTACCCGCACCTGGAAGAGGCCTACCGCTTCGCCGAACTCGTGTTCCCGCGGTTGCCGCTGCGGCTGCGCGAGCGGCTGGCCGGCGGCAACGTGACGGGACCGTTCGGCGAGGTCGTGGCCAACCTGGATGCGCCGGCGCGGCTGGCTTCCCAGAGCTGAGGCGAGGAAAGCGCGATGAGCACGCTGAGTTCCGAGATCCGCGAGCCGCAGGTCACGCCGCTGCCGGACGTGACGGACCCACCCGAGCGCAGCGAAGCACCGGCCTGGATCGCCGGCGCGGCGCGCCAACTGCTGCCCTGGCTCGTGCCGGTGCTGCTGATCGTGGTCTGGCAGGCAGCCTCCAGCCTGGGCTGGCTGTCCACGCGCGTGCTGCCCGCACCCGTCGACGTGGTCACGGCCGCCTGGACACTGACCGCCTCGGGCGAACTTTGGACGCACGTGAAGGTCAGCGCCGGCCGCGCGTTGCTGGGCCTGGCCATCGGCGGCGGCCTGGGCCTGCTGCTGGGCCTCTTGACGGGCTCGGTCAAGTTCTTCGAGACCCTGCTGGACTCCACCATCCAGATGGTGCGCAACATCCCGGCGCTGGCGCTGATCCCGCTCGTGATCCTGTGGTTCGGCATCGACGAGTCGGCCAAGCTGTTCCTGATCGCGGTGTCGGTGTTCTTCCCCATTTACCTCAACACCTTCCATGGCATCCGCAACGTCGACCCGCAGCTGATCGAGATGGGCCGCACCTACGGCCTGTCGCGCTGGCAGCTCTACAAGGAGGTGATCCTGCCCGGCGCGGTCTCCTCCATCCTCGTGGGCCTGCGCTTCTCGCTGGGCCTGATGTGGGTGATCCTGATCGTGGCCGAGACCATCTCGGCCCAGGCCGGCATCGGCTACCTGACCATGAATGCCCGCGAGTTCCTGCAGACCGACGTGGTGCTGGTCGGCATCCTGCTCTACGCGCTGCTCGGCAAGCTGGCCGACCTGCTGGCGCGAGGTCTCGAACACTGGTGGCTGCGCTGGCACCCCGGCTATGCACGTTGACCTCCCCCGTTTGGATGGCTCACTGCGTGTAGCCATCCCATACCCCCCAGGGGCGCCGCCAGCGGCCTGGCAGAGCCAGTTCCGCGGCGTCTGCTGGCTTGGCCTGCTCCGCGGCCTTCTGACCCGCTCCATGCAAGCCTTGCATTGAACGACCTGAACCCGAGTTCCATGACGCATAGCATCTCATTCCAACGCCGCACGCTGCTCGGCGCCGCGGCCTCGCTGGCCGCTGGCGCGGCCTGGGCCCAGCCCGCACCGGCCACCGTGCGCATCGGCTACCAGAAGTCGTCCACGCTGACCGTGGTGCTCAAGTCGCAGGGCACGCTGGAACGCCGGCTCGCGCCGCTGAACGCCAAGGTCAGCTGGCACGAGTTCACGAGCGGCCTGCCGCTGCTCGAAGCACTGAACCTGGACAACCTGGACTTCAGCGCCGACGTGGCCGACACCGTGCCGGTGTTCGCGCAGGCCGCCGGTGCGCAGCTGACCTTCGTCGCCCAGGAAGCGCCTTCGCCCACGGCCCAGGCCATCGTGGTGCGTGCGGATTCGCCGCTGCGCAGCGTGGCCGAGCTCAAGGGCAAGAAGGTCGGCTTCGCCAAGGCGGCCGGCGCGCACTACCTGCTGATCGCCGCGCTGGAGCAGGCCGGCCTCTCGTTCCAGGACATCGCGCCCGCCTACCTCACGCCAGCCGACGGGCGCGCAGCCTTCGAGCGCGGCGCCATCGACGCCTGGGTGATCTGGGACCCGTTCCTGTCGGCTGCGCAGCGCCAGTCCCAAGCGCGTGTGCTGGCCGACGGCACGGGCATCGCGAGCTACCAGCGCTACTACCTGGCCAGCACCAGGTTCGCCCAGGCACGCGCCGATGTGCTCGAGGTGGTCTACGCCGAGCTGGCCAAGGCCGGCCAATGGGTCAAGGCCAACCCCGATGCCGCGGCGGCGCTGCTGGCGCCGGTCTGGGGCGTGGACCTGCCCACCGTGCTGCAGGCCAACGGCCGGCGCAGCTATGCCGTGCGCGCCGCCGTGCCGGCGGGCCTCGCGGAGCAGCAGAAGATCGCCGATGCGTTCTTCGCCGAGAAGCTGCTGCCCAAGCGGGTGAATGCCCTCGACGTCCCGCTGTTCAAACCCGGGAGCGCCACATGAGCGAAGGCGGCGTGCGCCTGCAGGCGCACCATCTCACCAAGCGCTACGGCGCGCGCACCGTGCTGCAGAACACGCAGCTGGACATCGCGCCTGGCGAGTTCATCGCCATCGTGGGCCGCAGCGGCTGCGGCAAGAGCACCTTGCTGCGCCTCGTGGCCGGCCTGGAAGAAGCCAGCGGCGGCAGCCTGCAGGTCGACGGCCAGGCCATCGGCGGCCTGAACCCGCAGACCCGCATCATGTTCCAGGAGGCGCGCCTCCTGCCCTGGAAGCGCGTGCTGGACAACGTGCTGCTGGGCCTGCCCGAAGCGGCGCGCCCGCGCGGCGAGGAGGTGCTCGCGCAGGTCGGCCTGGCCGAGCGCGCACGCGAATGGCCGGCCCGCCTGTCCGGCGGCCAGCGCCAGCGCGTGGCCCTGGCGCGCGCGCTGGTGCACCGGCCGCAACTGCTGCTGCTCGACGAGCCGCTGGGCGCGCTGGACGCGCTGACCCGCATCGAGATGCACCGCCTCATCGAAGGCCTGTGGCAGCGCCACCGCTTCACGGCGCTGCTGGTCACGCACGACGTGCAGGAGGCCGTGGCCCTGGCCGACCGCGTGGTGCTGATCGAGGACGGCCGCATCGCGCTGGACCAGCGCATCGACCTGGCGCGCCCGCGTTCGCAGGGTGACGCGGCCTTCGCGGCCATCGAGAAACGCATCCTCGACCGCGTGCTGCAAAAGCCCGCGCTCGAGCAACCCGAACCCGACCGCCTGCACCCCGCGCATGCCCTGCGCTGGGCGGTCTGAACCTTCACTTCATCAGGAGATTTGTCATGAGCATCCAAGCCATCAACGTGCGCAACCAGTTCCGCGGCAAGGTCAAGGAGATCATCCGCGGCGACGTCGTCTCCGAGGTCGATGTCGAGACGCCCTGGGGCATCGTCACCTCCGTCATCACCACGCGCTCGGTCGACGAGCTCGCGCTCAAGCCGGGCTCGGACGTGGTCGCGCTCGTGAAGTCCACCGAAGTCTCGATCGCCAAGCTCTGAACGCGGCGGGGCCGCGCGATGGCTTAGCATCGCCGGCGCCCATGCCTGCCCACGACGACTCTTCCGTCTCCTTCCTCGCGCGCATCCGCGCGCTGCTGGACCAGCTGCCGCCCACCGAGCAGCGGCTGGGCCGCTTCATCCTCGACTTCCCGGGCGAGCTGGCCAGCTACAGCGCCTCCGAGCTCGCCGCCCTGGTGGGCGTGTCCAACGCCAGTGTGACGCGCTTCGTGCAGCGGCTGGGCTATGCCAGCTACGAGGAGGCGCGCCGCCATGCGCGCGACCAGCGCTCGGCGGGCTCGCCGCTGTACCTGGCGCCGCGCCCGGCCGGCACGTCTGGCGGCGGCCTGGCCGCACATGCGCAGGCCGCGCACGACAACATCGCCGCCACCCTGCGCGGCATCGCCGACGCCCAGCTCGACGCGATCGCCCAGGCCATGGTGCAGGCACGTGCGGTCTGGTTCCTGGGCTTTCGCAACAACCGCAACTTCGCGGCCTATCTGCGCTGGCAGCTGGCCCAGGTGCTGCCGCGCACGCAGGTGCTGCCCGGGCCCGGCGAGACGCTGGCCGAGTACGCCGTGGACATCGCCGCGGGCGACGTGCTGGTGGTGTTCGCGCTGCGCCGCAGCCCGGCCGTGGCGGCGGCCTTCGCGCGGCACGCCGCGCAGGCAGGCGCCCAGGTGGTGTTCGTGACCGAACCTTCGTCGGCCGAGGGGGCCGGTGCGCGCTGGGTTCTGCACTGCCACACGGCCGCGCCCGGGCCCCTGGACAGCCATGTGGCGCCGATGCTGCTGTGCGAGCTGCTGGCCACGCGCGCGCTGCAGGCGGCAGGTGCGGCCGGCCGCCAGCGTCTGGCCGGCGTGGAGGCCGCGCATGCGGCACTGGGCGAGCTGCGCACCGCGCCACGGGGCGACGCCGCTGAACCCTGACGCCACCCCCGGGGGTGCGTCGAAATACCTGACAGCGCGTCATGCCGTGCGCATGATTCGTCACGCTTTTGCGCGAAATTTTCCTGTTGTGTCAAAGACTTGCTGCATTTGGCATGGATGCTGCTCTAAATCCCCAGTTCGATGTTTCGAACTTGGTCTATTTCTTTAACTATTCGGAGATCCCATGCTGTTTTTCAAGCAAGCGGCCGCCGTGCTGGCCCTGGCCAGCGCTGTGGTGGCGCCTGCCGCTTCGGCCGCCGTTGTCACGCTTCCCACCTCGGCGCTGAACGCATCCAGCGGCGTCTACACGCCCAATGGCTACTACACCAACAACATCGGCCAGGTCGCCGTCATGACCGGCGGGGGCGCCACGCCCAACATCGGTGGCGCGGACGGCCGCAATGACGACGGCTACATGGCCCTGAACCTGGGCTTCAGCTTCACCTTCTTCGGCCAAACCTACACCAGCCTGTTCCTCAACAACAACGGCAACGTGAGCTTCGGCAGCGGAATCTCGGCGTACGTGCCTTCTGGCCCGACGGGCGCCGACGCACCCGTCATCTCGACCTTCTTCGGCGACGTGGACACCACCGGCCCCGCATCGGGCGTCATGCACTACAGCCTGAGCGCCAACCAGCTGGTCGTGACCTGGGACCAGGTCGGCTACTTCGACAGCAAGGACGACCTGCGCAACAGCTTCCAGCTGGTGCTGCGCAGCAACGACTACGTGCTGCCCGAAGGCGAGGGCCAGATCGGCTTCTTCTACGGCAACATGGACTGGGAGCAGACCGACACCAGCCAGACCGCCGCCGTCGGCTTCGGCGACGGACAGGGCAATGCCGTGGTGATCGCCGGCTCCAACACGCCGGGCATGAACGACGTGGTCGACGGTCAGTACATCTGGTTCGACCCGAACCTGCGTCCGGTGGAGCCGCAGGAACCCGGTGAGGTGCCCGAGCCGGCCTCGCTGGCCCTGGTCGGCCTGGCGCTGGCCGGCCTGGCTGCCAACCGCCGCCGCACGAAGGCCTGAGCGCCCGAAGGCCCCGCCTCCAGGCACGCGCCTGGACGGGGCCGGCAGCCGCGGCCCGCGGCTGCCAGAGCGCGGCTGGCCTGCCGCGCCACCTGGGGCCCGGCGCCGGCTCCAGCACCTCCGTCCTCCTCCGTCAGCAAGGCCCGGGTTTGTCCGGATGTTTGTGAAAACCTAATTTCACAAACAATATGGTCTGAAAAATGCTTTTCAGAACCAGTGCCCCGTAGCGGGCACCACGCGGGTGCGGCCCAGGCGGCCGGCAGCCCTTCAGCGCAGGCAACACGGAGGTATCCACCATGGCCGGAGAAGCAATCATCTCGGCGTCAACGCCCAAGACGGCGCAGATGCACCAACTCGAATCGGCGCTCGAGCAGATCGGCGTCACGCGCTCGCACAAGAGCATCATCTTCCTCGTGGTCTGCGGCGTGCTGTTCGACGTGTTCGAACAGAACGCGGTGGGCCTGGTCGGCCCGCTGCTGCGCCAGCACTGGGGGCTGGACGCGACCGACATCGGCTTCCTGAACACCATCACCTTCATCGCCGCGGCGATGGGCCGGCTGGGTTCGGGCTACTGCGCCGACCGGTTCGGCCGGCGCTTCATGCTCAACGTGAACCTGGCGCTGTTCACCTTCGGCGCCATCCTGTGCGCGCTGGCGCCCAACTACGCGGTGCTGGCGGTCGGCCGCTTCATCGTCGGCCTGGGGCTGGGCGGCGAGATCACCACCGCGGTGACCATGCTGGCCGAGTTCTGCTCGTCCAAGTTCCGCGGCACGGCCGTGGGCCTCATCAACGTGGGCGGCGGCGGGCTGGGCAACATGCTGGCGCCGGCCTTCGCGCTGGGCGTGTTCGCGCTGTTCCCGGGCGAGAACGCCTGGCGCTGGCTGTTCGGCTGCCTGGTGCTGCCGGCGGTGTTCATCGTGTTCTACCGCCGCTTCGTGCCCGAGACGCCGCGCTACCTGCTGTCGCAGGGCCGGGTGGAGGAGGCCAACCGCGTGCTGTCCATGCTGGCCTCGGGCAAGCTCGCCAATGCGCAGTACCCGCTGCACCAGTACATCACGGCCGGTGCCGAGGCCAGCGCCGCGCCGGTGCGCAAGACGCGGCTGGCCGACATCTTCAGCGGCGGCTACGCGCGGCGCACCATCGCGGTCGGCGTGGCCTCGTGGATGACGTTCGGCGCGCAGCTCTCGGTGCTCACGCTGATGCCCACCATCCTGGTGGCGCAGGGCTACTCCATCACCAAGAGCTTCGCGTTCACGATCGTGATGCAGAGCGGCAGCCTGCTGGGCGCCATCGCGGCCTCGGTGCTGGGCTACAGGTTCCCGCGCAAGCGCGTGCTGACCTGCGGGGCCATCGCGGCCTGTCTGGCGGGCCTGGCCTTCGGCAACCTGACCTCGAGCGTGGCCATGGTGCTGGTGTTCGGCGCGCTGTTCCAGTTCTGCGTGCTGACGCTGAACACCTCGATCTGGATCTACGCGCCCGAGCTCTACCCGACGCGCATGCGCGGCCTGGGCACCTCGTTCCTGCTGGCGCTGGGCACGGTGGGCGGCGCGCTGTCGCAGCTCCTGGCCGGCAAGATGTTCGACCTGCATGGCGTGGCCGGCATGTTCGGCATGATCGCGGCCATGTACGCCATCTTCGCGTTGGCCGTGCAGTTCGCGCCCGAGACCTATGGCAAGTCCATCGAGGAGGAGGCCGATGCCGGCGCGCCGGACCTCGTCCTGCAACCGGTGCAGGCCGCGCGTTGAGAGGGGCAGGCATGGCGCGCACGGTGCTGTTGATCAACCCGAACACCTCGGCCGCGACGACCGCGATGATGGCGCAGCTGGCCCGCGCGGCGCTGCCGCCGGCGCTGGACCTGCGCAGCGCCACGGCGGCGCGCGGCGCGTCCATGATCACGAGCGACGCCGAACTCGCCACCGCCGTGGACGAGGTGCTGGCCATCGGCATGCGCGAGGCCGGCCACGTGGCTGCCATCGTGGTCGCCGCCTTCGGCGACCCGGCACTGGCCGTGCTGCGCGCGCGCGTGGCCGTGCCCGTGGTCGGCATCGGCGAAGCCTCGATGCAGGAGGCCGCCGACGGTGGGCGGCGCTTTGGCGTGGCCACCACCACGCCAGGGCTGGCAGATTCCATCGCCCAGGCCGTGGCGCGGCTGGGCCTGTCGGCGCAGTTCAGCGGCACGCGGATTCCCGAGGAAGACCCGCTGCGCCTGGCGGCCGACCCGAACCTGCAGGACCGGCTGCTGGGCGACGCGGTGCACGCCTGCATCGCGCAGGACGCGGCCCAGGCCGTGGTCATCGGCGGCGGCCCGCTGGCCCAAAGCGCCGAACGGCTGGCCGGGCGCTTCGGCGTGCCGGTCATTTCGCCCGTGGCAGCGGCCATGCGCCGCGTGGCCGCGTTGCTGGCGGCGACTGCCTAAAGCCGGACGGAGCGGCCCACGAACAGGATGGGCCCGGTGGGCAGCCCGGTCGGCGAGCCGCCCTGCGGCTCCAGCGTGAGCTCGAACAGCTGCTGCTCGCCCAGGCCGGGCGAGCGCGCCACGGGCAGCTCCAGCCGGGTGCCGGCGTCCACCAGGCCCAGCGAGGTCGGCCGGTCCGCTCCTTGCGGCTTGGTCCAGAACTGCAGCGACTTGCCGGCCGGCACCGCGGCGCCGGCCTCTATGGGCACCAGCCGGATGCGTCCGCCCGTGGTGGCCTCCACGACCCAGCCGGTGCGCTGCGTCTCGGGCGCCTGCAGCAGCGTGATGTAGCGCACCTGGGTTTCAGCCGGGCGCAGCACCAGCACGGCGGCCAGCGCCACCGACGCGGCCATCGAGAGCAGGGCAGCGGCGCGCCAGCGGCGCCGGCTCTGCCACAGCGCATCGTTGGCGGCAGGGGCAGCGGCGTCGATGGGCGCGGGCGCGATGCGCGCGGCGATGCCGGGCCACAGCGCCGCGGGCGGCTCCTGTGCCGGCGTGCGCAGGGCCAGCGGCAGCAGCCGGTCCTGCCAGCGGTAGACCTCGGCGCGCAGCGCGGCATCGTGTTGCAGCCGTTCCTCGAACGCGGCACGCGCGGGCGGGTCCAGCGTGCCCAGCACGTACTCGGCGGCGGCCACGCTGCGGTCGTCGGCGTCGTCGAGCGTCATGACAGACAGTTCCTCAGCGACAGCAGGCCGCGGCGGATCCACGACTTGACCGAGCCCAGCGGCGCGGCCAGCCGGGCGGCGATCTGCTCGTGCGTGAGGCCTTCGACGAAGGCGCTGACGATGCAGTCGCGCTTGGGCGCATCCAGCGCATCGAGGCAACGGCTCAGGGCGTCGGCGTCGGTGGCGGCGGCTTCGGGGGCCGCCTGCGCACTGAGCTGCTCCAGCAGGTCGCCGGCCGGCAACTCACGCTGCGCGCGCCGGCTTTCGTCCAGCGCCTTGTGGCGCACCACGGTGTAGATCCAGCCGCGCGCCGAGCCCAGCGCACGGTCGAAGGTCGATGCGCGCTGCCAGATCTGCACGAACGCGTCCTGCAGCACATCGTGCGCGGCGTCGCGGTCGCGCACGATGCGCTGGGCCACGCCCAGCAGCCAGCGCGACTCGCGCTTGTACAGCGCTTGAAGGGCGGCTGCATCGCCACGGGCACAGGCTTCCACGGTGGATTCGTAGTCGAAGTCGGGGTGGGGCGGCGACATGGGCGCGCCATCCTAACCAGGGCCGAGGCCCCGGTCGGATTTCCCTTAGAAGCGCAACGCCAGATCGACCAGGTTGGTCGGCCCGCCGGCACCACCGATCAGCGAGCGGCTCGCATCGCCTGTGGCGTTGCGGTACAGCGCGGTGGCGCCGCTGGCCAGGCTCACGCTGTAGAGCGTGAACGGCCCGGCCGCGCCGGTGCGCAGCGCCGCCAGCGCCGCGCCGTTGCCGCCGCCTGCGACGTCGAAGCCGGCCGTGCCGGCCAGGTCCAGCCCCAGCGCGCCCACGTTGACCTGCGTGCCGTCGTTGGGCGGGTTCTGCAGCGTGAGCTGGTCCTGCGTCTCGTCCAGGTTGTACAGCGCGGTGGTGGTGGCGCCGGCGAAGCTGTTGGTGTAGGCCGAGGCCACGACCGAGGCCGGCGTGCCGGCACGGTTGACGGCGCCGTCGGTGATGGTGCGGCCGGCGGTCACGGTGGTGCCGCCCGCGGTGGCCGTCTCCACCACGATGCGCAGGCTCTGGCCGTCGCTGCCGATGGCGCGCAGGCGGTCGGCCACGGGGTTGAAGTCCACCGTATAGCGCGGTGCGGTGAGGCCGGCGTAGGGGGCGGTGGCGTCGGTCGGGTCGGCCTCCAGAGTCGCGCGCAGCGTGGCCGCGCCATTGGCCGGGTCCAGCGTGTAGAGCCGGCCGCCGCTGGCCAGCGCGTAGAGCAGCCCGTCCTTGGGCCGGAAGTCGATGCCCAGCACCGTGTCGCCGGCCTGCAGGCCGGTGATGGGCGTGGTGGCGGTGATGGTGTTGGGCGCCGCGGGGTCGAAGGCCAGCAGGCGGTTGTCGGCCGCGAGCGCCAGGGCCTGCAGCTTGGCCGGGCCGTTCAGCGCCAGGCCGCGCACGGCCTCGCCGCCGGCGATGGTCGCGACGCGCGTGGCGGCATTGCCGGTGGCGGCCAGGTCGACGGTGTAGAGCCCGGTGCCGCCGCCCACGCGCAACGCGGCGTAGCCGGTGTTGGTGCGCGGGTCGATGTCGAAGCCGTTGGCCGCCTCGGCCGTCACGCCCAGCGGCACGCCGGTGCTGACGACGCCGTCGTTGGGCGGGTCCTGGAGCACCAGCCGGCCAGCGGCTGCGTCGATGCCGAACAGCTGCGTGGTGACGGTGCCCGCGAAGGAGTTGGTGTAGGCCGCCGCGGTCACGCTGGTGGTGGCTGGCGTGATGCTGCCGTCGGTGGTGGCCTCGCCGGTGTCGACGTTGATGCGCAGGTTCACGCCCGTGTCGCTGACCACGCGCAGCCGGTCGGCCGCGGGGTTGAAATCGAGCGCGAACTGCGTGCCCGTCAGGCTTGTGTAGGGGGCGTTGTCGCCCGGCGCCGCGATGAGCGAGGACTTGCGCGTGGCCACGCCGGTGGCCGGGTCCAGCGTGTAGAGCGTGCCGCTGCTGCCCAGTGCGTAGAGCGCGCCGTCGGCCGGCCGCAGGTCGATGCCGACCAGCGTGTCGCCGCTGGCCAGACCGGTCACGGCGACTGCGCCGACCTCGGTGGCCGGGGCCGCGCGGTTGAACGAGACGAGGCGGCCGGCGCTGGTCAGCACGATGGTGTCGCCGACCTGCACGGGGGCGGGCGGGGCGTCGTCGTCGCTGCCGCCGCAGGCGACGAGGCCGGCCGTGGCCAGGACGAGCAGGGAGGAATGGACGGCGGTGCGCAAGATCATCGGTTGACTCCTGTGAAGACTGGGCCCAGGCCCGGATGGCATGGACGCACAGGCACTACCGATGGGCGGCGCTGCCGGATGCAGCGCGGCCGGGAAAGTGGTTACAAGGTGTCAGGGCGCCCTGGGCTCGCGCGTGACCAGCCAGATGCCCGCGCAGACCAGCACCAGCGCGATGGCGTTGCGCCACTCGAGGATGGTCTCGTTGAGGAACAGCGCCGACAGCAGCGCGCCGAACACCGGCACCATGAAGTTGAAGGCCGTGATCAGGCTCACGCGGTTGTGCTTGAGCAAGAGGCTCCAGATCGAGATCGCGAGCGAGGACAGCAGCACCATGTAGGCCAGCAGCGCGGTGGATGCCGGCGTGAAGCGCGTGAGCGCACCGCCCAGCGCATAGCCCAGCACCAGCAGGGCCGCGCCGCCGATGGCCAGTTGCCAGCCCGTCATGACGATGGGGTCCACGCCCTGCGAGATGCGCTTGCCGTAGATGCTGGCCGCGGCCAGCACGGCGGCGGCGATCACCACGAAGCCTTCGCCGAGCAGCGTGAAGTCCAGCGCCAGCAGGCCGCCCAGACCCGCACCCAAGTTCACCACCATCACGCCCGCAAAGCCCACCACGCAGCCGATCGCCTTGCCGTAGCTGAGCCTGTCGTTGGCGTAGATCCAGTGCGCCAGCAGCACGCTGAAGAAGGTGCCCGTGGCGTTCATGATCGAGCTCTTGACGCCCGTGGTGTGGGCCAGCCCGATGTAGAAGAACACGTACTGCAGCGTGGTCTGCACCAGGCCCAGCAGCGCGAACTGGCCCAGCGTGCGCGCCGGCCAGCCACCCACGCGCTTGCCGCTGGCCGCGGCCCAGGCCAGCAGCACCCCCCCCGCCAGCGCGAAGCGCCAGCCTGCGAACACCAGCTTGGAGGCGATGTCGTCGGTGGCGATGCCGAACAGCGCATAGCCACCCTTGATGGCCGGGTAGGAGCTGCCCCAGAGCAGGCAGCAGAAGGTGGCCAGCAGGAAGACGGTCTTGCGGTCGGTCAGCGGGGAAGGGTGGGCCAGCGGAACGGAGGTGGTGGAGGCCGACATGGAGCAGCGTGGATGAACCAAAGCGGTGCATTGTGCCAAGTTGTACGACAACATGCCGACATGTCTGGCGAATGGCAGATGCTGCTGTCGCGGCCGCCCCGGCGCAGGTTGTGCGATGACGTGCGCGGTGGGTCAGCACGCGGTCGGGCCGGCTTTGGCATGATGGCGCCCCATGTCTGCCAACGCCCCCGAACCGCGCCCCGCCGGGCGCCATGTCTACTGCCTGTGCGCCGAGTGGTGCGGTGTCTGCCGCGAGTGGCGTGCCCGCTTCGATGCGCTGGCGGCCGCCCATCCGCAGGAGCATTTCGTCTGGGTCGACGTGGATGCGCAGGAGGCCGTGCTGGACATCCTGGACATCGAGACCTTCCCGGTGCTCCTGATCGCCGACGGCGCCACGCCGCTGTTCTGCGGGCCCGTGCAGCCCACGGGGCCGGTGGTCGAGCGGCTGCTGCAGGGCCTGCAGCAGCCGGCCGCCGGGGTGGACCCGGCCGCGCGGCAGCTACTGGACCTGCTGCGCGCGCGTTGAGCCCTTTTCAGAACAGCTTGGCCAGGTTGTAGGCGCTGAGCGCGGAGATCAGCAGGCCGACGATGGCCAGCAGCAGCTTGGTCGGCGCATGGCGCGTGAGCACGGCCGCGAACGGTGCGGCCAACAGGCCGCCGAAGATGAGGCCGGTGTGCAAAGAATCTTAGCGTTGGCTGTTCGTGCACCGGCCTTTGCAAACCGACGTGCCGGCCTAATATGTGGTGCAACACCGTTCTCGCTCCGCAGCCCATGACCACTCCCCCGACCTCCCGCTTGCCCACCTACTTCATCTCCCACGGCGGCGGCCCCTGGCCCTGGATGAAGGCCGAGATGGGCAACACCTACGCGAAGCTGGAGGCCGCGCTGGCCGACATGCCGCGCCAGCTCGGCCGCAAGCCGGCAGCGGTGCTGATGGTGTCTGCGCACTGGGAGGCGCCGGCCTTCACGGTGCAGGCCACGGCCCAGCCCGGGATGATCTACGACTACGGCGGTTTTCCGCCGCACACCTACCAGGTGCACTACCGCTCGCCGGGCGCGCCGGCCCTCGCAGTGCGCGTGCAGGCGCTGGTGCAGGCAGCCGGCCTGCCGGCGGCCGTGGACGCCGAGCGCGGCTACGACCACGGCATGTTCTCGCCCATGCAGGCGATCTACCCGCAGGCCGACGTGCCGGTGTTGCAGCTGTCGCTGCGGCGCGGCCTGGACCCGGCCGAGCACCTGGCGCTGGGCCGGGCGCTGGCGCCGCTGCGCGACGAGGACGTGCTGATCGTGGGCAGCGGCCTGAGCTACCACAACCTGCGCGCCTTCGGCCCGCAGGCGGCGGCACCGTCCAAGGCCTTCGACGACTGGCTGGGCCAGGCCATGGCCAACGCGCCCGCGCAGCGCAGCCAGGCCCTGGTCGACTGGGAGCAGGCCCCGGCCGCGCGCATCGCGCATCCGCGCGAGGAGCACCTGATTCCGCTCATGGTGGCGGTCGGCGCGGCCGAGGGCGAACAGGCCGCCCGCGTCTACCACGAGAGCGACTTCGTGGGCGGGCTCTCGGTGTCGAGCTACCGGTTCGGCGCGGCGGCCGGCGACGCCGCCTGAGCCACGGGCGCGGCGCGCCGCTGGAACGAGGCCAACAGCGCGCCCGTGCCCACGTCCAGCAGCTTGAGCGCGATCGCCTCGCCGAGTCCGGCCGAGTGCTTGAAGCCGTGGCCCGAGCAGGCCGAGGCCACCCAGACGGGCAGGCCGTCGCCGAGCCGGTCGACCACGAAATCGCGGTCGCGCGTGACCGTGTACATGCAGGCGCGCGACTGCAGCGCCTGCGGCCCGGCTTGCGGAAAGCGGCCGGCCACGCGGCTGGCATGCATGGCCGCGGCCTCCTCAACGCCGACCTCGCGGCGCAACGCTTCGGGCGTGGTCGGCGCGGCGTACTGCTCGGTCGCCACCTTGAGCGCCGGCTGCTGCGGATCGAGCGAGGGGAAGCCGTAGAAGTAGTCTTCCTCGCCGTCGCCGTACATCCAGATGAAGACCGGAAAGCGGCCCGGCACGAAGGCCGGTGCCGCGTCGGGCTGCAGCGCATACCAGTGCATGACCTGGCGGTACACCGCGAATTCGCCGGCCCAGGCCGCCCAGGCGTCCTGGCCCAGGCCCTGCAGCAGCCCGGGTAGCCAGGCGCCGGCCGACAGCACCACCTGGCGCGCGCGGTAGCGGCCCTGGTCGGTGGCCAGCGTGACGCTGCCGTCGCCGTGCGGCTCCAGAGCCAGCACGGTCTCGCCCGTGCGCAGGTGCGCGCCGGAGGCGCGGGCCACGGCCAGCTGCGCGCGGATGGCCTGCTCGGGCCGCACCAGGCCGGCCTCGGGTTCCCAGTAGCCGATCTCGTCGCCGCGCAGCGCGAACGGCGGAAAGCGGCGCCGGATCTCACGCGCGTCCAGCAGTTCGTGCGCGATGCCGTGGCGCTGCGCGCTGCCGATGGTGCGCTGCAGGAAGTCGGGCTTGCCGTGGTGCGTGCGCCGGCTGCGCTCGCTGCCCAGCACCAGGCCGCCGGTGGCCTCGTACAGCGGCACGCCGGTCTGGCGTTCGAGTGCGCGCCAGATCGCGTGCGAGCGCCGCACCAGCGGCACGTAGGCATCGCCTTCGCCGATGGCCAGGCGCGTGATGCGCGACTCGCCGTGCGAGGAGCCCAGGTCGTGCGGCGGCGCATGCCGGTCCAGCCCCAGCACGCGCGCGCCGCGCTCGGCCAGCGGCCGCACGATGGCGCTGCCCAGCGCACCCAGGCCGACCACGGCCACGTCATAGGGTTCGTCGTTGCTGCTCATGGGGCGGGATTGGACCTCAAACGATGCCCAGGTTCAGGAACGCGTCCTTGACCTGCACGGGCCTGGGAATCAGCTTGATCTTGGCGAAGGCATCGGCCAGCAGCTGCTGGTCCTGCGCGATGGCGTCGCTGAGTGGCACCACGCCGTAGGCGCGCCGCTCGGTGGCCAGCGCCAGCACCTGCGGGTCGACCTTGAGCTGCGGTGCCAGCGTCGCCACCACCTCCTTGGGGTTGGCCTGCGACCAGGCGTTGGCCTTGCGCAGTTCGGCGAACACCGTGCGCAGCAGGTCCTGCTGCGCGCGCGCCACCTCGGGCCGGGCGAAGTGGTAGGTGCGGTTGGCCGACAGGCCGGTGCCGTCGAACAGCAGCCGCGCGCCGGTGGCCACCTGGGCGCCGGCCAGGAACGGGTCCCACAGGCCGATGGCGGCGACGCTGCCCGATTGCAGCGCGGCCACGGTGTCCGAGGCCGTCACGATGTAGACCGCTTCCACGTCCTCGTAGCGCAGGCCGGCGGCCTCCAGCGCGCGGATCAGGATGTACTGGCTGTTGTAGCCGCGGCCGGTGGCCACGCGCTGGCCCTTGAGATCGGCCACGGTCTTGAACGGCGCATTCGCCGGCACCAGGAAACCCACGCCGCGCGGGTAGGGGCTTTCGGCCGCGAGGTAGGCCAGCCCCTTGTGGCTGGCCTGTTGGAACACGCCGATGCCGTCGGAGGCGTGGCCGAAGTCGATGGCGCCGGCGGCCAGCGCCTCGGACAGCTGGCCGCCGCCCAGGAACTCGTGCCACTCGACCTTGGCGCCCTGGTCCGCGAGCGCCTTTTCGAGCTGGCCCGTGCCCTTGAGGATGTTGAGCGTGTTGAACTTCTGGTAACCGATGCGGATGGTGCGCGGGGCTTGGGCGCGCAAGGCGGGCGCGCCCAGCAGGGCGGCACCGGCGGCAGCGAGTTGCAGGGCCTGGCGGCGGCGCAGGGGAAGGGACATGGGGGAGGATCCGTGGTGACGATGGCGCCGAGCGTAGGCAGGCTGCGGCACCAGCGCCACGAAGAACTTCGCATGTGCATATGCGCGCGCTGCGGCTACAGTCGACGCGTCGCCGCCCAGGCCTCGATGGGGAGCATCCGCCATGCAGGATTTTGCCGCTCTGGTTTCCGCCCTCGCAGCGCTGGCCTGGCCTGCGGTCTGTGCCTTCCTGCTGGTCTGGCTGCGCGGCCCGGTCGGCGAACTGATCGCCTCGGCCAAGCAGCGCAAGTTCAAGATCGCCATCGCCGGCAACGAACTGAGCATGGAAGAGGCGGCAGAGCAGCAAAGCCAGGTGGTGCTGGACCTGCAGACCAAGCTCGCGGAACTCGAGAAACGCCTCGGCCCGCCACCCGAGGCCGCCGCGGCACCGATGGCCGCCCGCACGGTGCAGCCGGCGCGCGGGCACCGCGTGCTGTGGGTCGACGACGTGCCGCGCAACAACAGCTACCTGATCGCCGCCTTGCAGGAGCGCGGCGTCGAGGTGGACACCGCGCTGAGCACCGACGAGGGCCTGGCCAGGTTCGCGGCGCAGCGCTACGACGTGGTGGTCACCGACATGGGCCGGCCCGAAGGCCGCACCGCCGGCATCGACCTCGTGCGCCGGCTGCGGGCGCAGGGCACCGAGGTGCCGCTGTACATCTACTGCAGCGTCGACGCCGCGCAGCGCTGGCGCGACGAGGCGCTGCAGGCCGGCGCCAGCGACATCACGGCCTCGGGCACCAGCCTGCTCGGCGTGCTGCCCTGAACGCTACTGGATCTGCATCGCCTGCTCGCCTGGCGTGGGCAGGGCGCGCGGCAGCGCCGCGGCGAAGCGGATCGCCCAGTGCCCGTCGTCGCCATGCAGCGCGTAGCTGCAGCAGTTGGGCATGGGCAGGCCGAGCTGGAACGCGCGGAAGGCCTGCATGGCGCGCGTGCTGTCCACCGGAAAGCCCATGCAGCGCCAGACCAGCATGGCCAGCCACATGCCGTGGCCGAACACCACGCTGCGGTCGGGCAGGGCCTCCAGCCGCACGCGCACCTGGTCCACGCGGCCGGCGAAGGCCAGGAAGCTCTCGGCCCCCGGGCCCGTGCAGTGCGCGGGCTCGGCGCGCGCCCAGTAGGCATCGATGAGCGGCTTGCGCGCGAGGTTGGTGGTGCCGGCCACCTCGTCGGGCGGCAAGGTCACGAACTCGTGCAGGTTCTCGATGGTCTCGATCGGCAGCCGCCAGCGCGCGGCGCAGGGCGCGGCCGTGTGCTGCGCGCGCTGGTAGTAGGAGCTGAACACCTGGGCCGGCTGCCAGTCCATGCTGCGGGCCCAGTGCGCGGCCTGGGCGATGCCGGTGGCGGTGAGCGGGATCAGGGCCGGGTCGCCGCTGGGCAGGCCCGCATTGGCCTCGCTCTCGCCATGGCGCACCAGGGTGATGGTCTTCATGCGATGAGGTCCAGCACCAGCTCGCCGGGGCGGCACAACCGGGTGCCGCGCGGCGTCTCGACAATGGGCCGGTTCATGAGCACGGGGTGCTGCACCATCTGCGCGATCAGCTGCGCATCGGTCCACTTCGCGTCGTCCAGGCCCAGTTCAGCGTAGAGCGCCTCCTTGCTGCGCAGCAGCTCGCGTGGCGTGATGCCCATGGCGGCGATGACGCCCGCCAGCCGCTCGGCCGTGGGCGGGGTCTGGAGGTACTCGACGATCTCGGGTTCGATGCCGCGCTGGCGCAGCAGCGCCAGCGCGCTGCGCGAATTGCTGCAGGCGGGGTTGTGGAAGATGGTGGCGTGCATGCGGTCGATGATACGGACGGCGGCGCTGCCGAGCGGCCTGGCCCAGCCATTGCCCCCATGGCCGGGCGGCGCCGTCATGGCGCAGTCGCGTCGGATTCTTCCGGCAGCCGCAGTGGCGGCACGACCGGTGCCGCGCCCGGCCGGGGCGGCCGCGGCTCGGTCAGCGGCCAGCCGTCTCCGGCCTGGACATCGATGGACTCGGTGTTGGTGCCGGTGTCGGTCAGCACATCGTGCGCGGCCGTGCGGCTCGGCTCGCCGAGGACGGCGCCGTCGGAGCGGTTGAAGCTGTAGCTCGAATCGCTGTCCATGACCCAGGTGACCTCGCCGTTGGGACCCACGCGCGCGTTCAGCTCCCCGGCGGCGCGGGCCGTGCCGCGGAACTCGCCACCCGCGCCCGGCGTCAGGTCGCCGTGCACCACGCGCGACTTGAAGCCGGGCTGGTTCTCCGGCGCGATGATGAAGTTGCCCTCGGCGTCCACCACCCAGAGGTACCTGCGTGCCGGATCGAGCTGGCTCACGTCGATGGGCTGGCCGCGGCGCGCGGTCATCATCTCGGGCGGGTTGCGGTAGGGCATCTCGGCTTCCCGCAGGGTCTCGGCGGTCGAGGGCTCGCCGACCGCATCCAGCAGTTCGGGCGGTGCGCGCGTCGGCTCCGCGCCCAGCACGCGGGTGCGCACCCACTCGTTCAGGTTGCGCGCGCCCAGGCGCAGGCCGGTGTACATCTCGATGCCCGTGACGCGCATGCCGCGCCAGGCCTGCGGCAGCGCGGCGCGCCAGCCCACCCAGCCGCGCGGGACCAGGTTGGGCCGGAAGAAGGCACCGCCCGGCGGCCCCTTGATCGCGGCGCGCGCGCCCAGCACCAGGCTCACCAGCGTGAACGCACCCATGACGCCGCGTTCGGTCTGCTCGCCCTGGGTGAGCGCCCGTCCCGTGACGAAATCGTGTCCGGTGATGCCTTCGGCGATGCCGGTGATGCCCACGGTGTCTGCCAGCGCATAGCCGGCGATGGCATACCAGGGGCTGTCCGAGAGTTCCGCCTGCCCGCTACGCGCGGCGACCGCGAGCACGAAGCCCACCACCAGCAGGATCGCGCCGGCGATCATGACCGCGGTCCAGGCCGTGAGGATCACGCCGAATGCGGCGGCGATGGCGGCGACGACCAGAGCCACCGCCACCATGATGAGCAGCCCGACCACGATCTGCCCGATCGCCCGCACCAGCCCGGAGAACCAGCCGTCGTCCACCTGCGCGGCGGCTTCCTGCGCGCGGTCCTCGACCTGGTCGGTGCGCGGCAGGATGGCCTGGGCGATGCCCTCGTTCACCGCGCTGCGCAGGTCGCCGGCGAACCGGGTGTTGATGGCGTCCAGCTCGGCCGTTGCCTGCGCGATCGCGGTGTCGATCTCGGCCATGACGCCCGCACTCAGCTGCTCCTGGCGGCTGGCGAGCGCGGCGATGGCGCTCTCGCCCTGGCTGGCCTGGCCCGCGAGCACCGCCGCGGCCGCAGCGCTGCCGCTCTGCACGACCGCGGCCGATGCGCGCGCGGCCGCGCTTTCCAGCGCGTCGGCCTGCGTGGCAAACCCGGCCGCCGCCTCGGCCAACTGGCCGAGCGTGGCCGTGGCCGACTGGGCCAGGCCCGCGCAGCCGTCCGCGGCGCTCGCGGCGATGGCGGCGCGCGTCGCCTCGATGACGTCGCGCATGCCGCCGGGCAGCGGCTCTGCGGCGCCGCTCGCGACCGCCTCGGTTTCCTGCAGGCTGGCGTCGATGCCGGCCTGCAGCGTGGCCGCGTCGCCGTCCAGGCGCGCCGCTGCTGCCTGCGCGGCCTGCCGGATCGACGCGAGCGTCCGGGCGCTGGCGGCGTCCACCTGCGCCAGCGCGCCGGCCTCGGCGGCGTCCAGGGCCGCCAGGTCCGTGGCGAGCCGCTCGTCCAGGCCGGCAGCGGCGCCGGCTTCGCTGGCCTGCAGTTCGGCGATCGCCGCGGCCGCGGCCTCGGCGAGCAGCGGGATCAGGTCGGCGCGCGCCTGCGCGATCTGCGCGTTGACGCTGTCCGCGTACGCGAAGTAGCCGCCGGAGAACTCGGCGGCCCGCTCGCGCACGTCCGCGGCCAGCGAGGGCTTCTTGTCGCGGATGTCCGCTGCACTCTCGGTGGCCACTTCCAGCGCGGCCGCGCGCTTGTCCGGATTCGGCTCCTCGCTGCCGGGATGGCGCGCCGCCTCGGCGCGGCCGGCCTGCTCGCATTGGCCGGCCGCGGCCTCCAGTTCCCGGTCCGAGCGCGCGACCTCCTGTTCCGCGATGCTCCCGGGTTCGCGGCTGCGCGCCGCGGCCGCCTCGCTCATCTGCAGCGTACGCTGCGCGAGCTGGCCTTCGGCGTCCGCGGTGCGCAGCGCCGATTCGGCCTCGAGCGCAGCGACCTGGCCGGCGATCTGCGTGGAGAGCTGCGCCCGGCTCTGCGCCGTGGCGGCCACGCGCGCGGCCCGGGCGCCCGCGCAGTGCGCGCCGATGCGCGCGCGCAGCGCGGCCGCATCCCGCTGCACGGCCGCGGCCTGCTCCTGTACACCGGCGAGGAGCAGGGCCTTCTGGGTCTCGGCTTCGGTGGCGATGGCGGCCTTGTGCGTCTCGGCCTCTGCGCGCAGCGCGGCGAGCAGCGCCGCCACCTGGGCGCGGTCCTGCTCCGGGCTGGTGCCGGATTCGAACAGTTCGAGGAACTCCTGCTGGGTCGGCTCGCGCTCCGGAATCGCGGCCTGCAATGCGGCCGGATCCGGCGGTGGCACGTCTGTGGGCAGCGGCGCGGCATCCGCGGCTCCTTCCCCCGGTCCTGCGGCGGACGGCGCATCGTCCGCGTGCGGAGACGGCCCTTCTTCGCCGGGCATCGCAGCCTGCTGCGCCTGCTCCAGCGCCTGGGTTCCGGCCGCGAGCTCTTCTACGATGGTGCGCTCGCCCGCGGGCGGTTCTGCGGCCGGGGCGGGGCCTGCGGCCGCGGCCGCGGGGGCGGACTGCGCCCGCGGTGGTTCGAGGGCGGCAGCCGGCGTCGGTTGCTCCTCGGGCATCGGCCCGCTCGGCGCCAGGACCGTGGGCTGGCCCGCGCTCCGCTCGGCCTGGATGCCGCCCATGGCAAGCACTTCGGCCAGTTCGCCGCGCATGACGCGGTCGTCGACGTCTTCGCTGGCGCTGGCCGCTGCCGAAGGCCCGATCACCGTGGCGGCCACGGACTGCGCCGCGCTCGGCGCCTGCGCATCCGGTGCCGCTTCGGCGGGCTCCAGGCCGTCTTCGGCGAGGTCTGCGCCGGTCCTGGCCGTGGCGGCGGCGTCCTGCGGTGCGGTGCGCGGCGCGTCGCCGGAGGTGGCAGGCAGGGCGCCCGTCTCGGACTGTTCCGTGCCACGCGCCGCTGGCGCGGGCGCCGGTTGCGCGAACGCCGGTTGCGCGAACGCCGCCAGGTAGCGCGGCACGCCGGTCGGCGCGGCGGGCGGGGCCGCCGTTGCCTGTGGCAGGGCCGCGCTGTCCGCGGGCGCCGCGCCCGGGTGGCGGCGCACGCTCTCGCGCGCGGGACGCGGTGGGGCCAGCGCGGTGCCCATCAGGCCTCCGGCGCCAGGCTGGCCGGCGCCTGCCGGCCGAGCTTGCGGCATTCCGCCGCCACGGCGGCCAGCGCGTCGCCATAGCCGATCGGGCGGCCCGCGTGCCGCGCGCGCGCCGCGGCGGCCAGCACGATGTTGCGGATGTGGCCGCCGCTGAGTTCGCAGGCGGTGGCCAGCCGGTTCAGCTCGCCGTCGCCGAGCGCGTGGCCGTCGCCGAGGTGGCCGATCCACAGCGCGCGGCGCTCCTGCGGCGTGGGCTGCGGAAAGTCGAGGATGGCGTCGAGCCGCCGCGTGAATGCGCTGTCGAAGCGCCCGCGGCTGTTGCTGGTCAGCAGCGCGATGCCCTCGAAGGACTCGATGCGCTGCAGCAGGTAGTTGGTCTGCGCGTTGGCGAAGCGGTCGTTCGATTCCTTCACGTCGGTGCGCTTGCCGAACAGCGCATCGGCCTCGTCGAACAGCAGGACCACCTCGGCGTGCTCGGCGCGCGCGAACAGCTGGGCCAGGTTCTTCTCGGTCTCGCCGATGTACTTGCTGCTGATGGCGGCCGCGTCCACGCGGTACAGCGGCAAGCCCAGCTGCGTGGCCAGCCAGCCCGCGGCCAGCGTCTTGCCGGTGCCCGAGGGCCCGACGAACAGCGCACGCACGCCGGGCCGGTAGCGCGCCCGGGTCGAGGCCCCGAGTCCGTCGGCCAGGTTCTCGCGCAGCGCGCAGCGCTGGCGCAGCGCGGCCAGCGCCTCGCGCAACGGCGCTGGCACGGTCAGCACCGTGTCGGCGATGGCCTCGGGCATCCGCTCGGCCAGCGTGCCGAGCTCGGCCGCCAGGCCGCTGCGGGCCGCCTCCGCCACGTGCGCGAGCAGCGGCGCGGGCGCCGCGGCCAGCCGGGCCTGGTAACGCGCCGCCTGGCCGATCTGCGCGATGCGTGCCGCGTCGTAGCGGTACTGGCGGCCGGCGCTGCGCGCCAGCGCCGCGTCGCCCAGCAGCGGCTGCCACAGCGCGGCCCGTTCGTCCGGCGGGGGCAGCGGCACGCGCCAGCTGCCGACGGTGCTGCCGTCGCGCTCGAAGCTGCCCTCGGTGCCGCTGGCCACGAGCAGCGGGCCGTGGTAACCGGGCAGCGTGGGCAGGCGGCGCGCTTCGCCGGGCGCCAGTTCGGCGCACAGCACCGGCACGCAGCCGCACAGCGCCAGCCACAGGCCCGCGCCGGGCGCGGGGTCCTGCTCGAAGAACGCCGGCCGGCGACCCAGCGCATGCACCACCCAGGCCGCCGCGTTGCGCGCCTCGCGCGGATGGCCGCTGCGCACCACGAGCTCGCCCGAACCGGCCTGCAGCGCCTGGGCCTGGCGCTGCGCGGCCTCGCGCAGGGAGGGCGCGACGGCGAAGGCCGGCGGCTCCAGCGCCGCCCCGGGCCAGCGCGAGGCGCCATCGCGCAGCGCCAGCACCAGCGGCAAGGGCACGCGCAGCGCCTGCTCGGGCAGCGGGCGCGGCGCGGGCTCGGCGTCACCGAGCAGCAGGCCGGCCGCGCGTGCCGCGCCGTCGAGCAGGGCCGCCAATGGCGCCTCCAGGCCCAGTGCCTGCGTGGCCGCGACCACCAGGCCCACCGTGGGCCGCGATCCTCCGGCTGGTGCCTGCAGCCAGGCCACGGCGCGCGCGGCCATCGCGTCGAGTTCGACGGCCATGGCCAGTGCCACCGCGACCAGTTCCAGCGGCAGCAGCGGCAGCGTGCGGGCCAGCGCGTGCAGCAGCCGGTCTTCGGCCGGCGGTTCGGCCAGCCAGGCCTGCAGCGCGCTGGCCGGATCGGTGGCGCCGGCGGCGGCCAGCCAGCCGGCCTCGGGGCCGGCCTGCGCATCGGCCGGCGGCAGCAACGCGGCCAGCGCGAGCCGGTGCAGTGGCAGCAGCTGCAGTGCGGCCTGGGGCTGCGGGGCGTTCATGGCGCGTGCCCGCCGTAGTGGAAACCGACCACGCGGCCGAACCAGGGCAGCCAGCCGGGGTCGATGTCCAGGCCCAGGCGACGCACGGCCAGGTCGGTCTGGTCCAGCGCGAAGAACAGGTCGGCGTGCGTGGCGGTCAGCGCCAGGCCGGCCGGGCGCCGCACGAGACCGGCCAGCGGCGGGCCGCCCGCGCGCCGCAGCTGCAGGCGGCACGCGGCCAGCCAGGTGGACGCCTGGGCACCACGCGTGGTGCGGCGGTCCAGGCCTGCGGACCAGCCGGCCGGCGCGGCCGGGCGCAGCGGGGCGGCCGCGGCCTCGGCCGCCGTGGCGGCCAGCCCCCAGGCCGGATCGTCGGCCGGAGCGCGCAGGCGCAGCAGGGCGGCGCGCAGCACCAGGGCGGCAAAGCGCTGGTCGTCCGGTGCCAGCCAGTCCGGCAGGCCCAGCCGGGCCAGCAGCGGCAGCAGGAACAGCAGGCCGCCGTGGCGGGTCGGGGTGCGCCAGGCCGGCCCGGCGGCGGTGGGGGACGCGGACCTGGGCGGTGCGGCGGGGGCGGCGTGCGGCGTGCGGCGCGGGCTGCGTTGCGGCGTGTCTGCGCGCAGCGGCCGTGCCGGCGCCGTGGGTGGGAGGGTGTCCTGCGCGGCATCCGATGCCGCCGCGGCGCATGTGGCCGGCGGCGCCGTCGCGTCGGAAGGGGGCGGCGCATCCGCCAGGGCGGGGGGTGGCACGGCAGCACCGGCGGTGTGCATGCCCTGCGTGTGCCGCAGCAGCTGCTCCAGCCAGGCCGGCAGCGCCGGTGCGGGCGCCGCGGCGGCCACCGGCCGGGCTGCCTCGGCCGCGGGCGGCGGCAGTCCGGCGCGCGCCAGCAGGGCCGCGCCCTGCACCGGCGCCAGCGCGCGGCCCAGCGCCACGGCATGGCCCGCCTGCGCGAGCGCCGCGGCCCAGGCCGGCAGCGCCACGCGGGCCTCGGGCCAGCCTGCGATGGTCCAGGCCATGCGCTGCAGTTGGTCGGCCGGACCCATGGCGGCCGCGCACTCGGGCACCGCCAGCGGCCAGTACCAGGCCGCGCAGGGCGCGCCCCGCAGCCGCCGCAGTGCCAGCTGCACGCGCGCGTCCAGCGCGCCGGCGAAGGCGACGCAGGCCGCGCCGGCGGCGCTGTCGCTGTCCGCGCCGACCCAATGCCGCGTGGCCTCGGCCAGCCGCTCCTCGACGCGTTGCGCCAGGGTCGGCGCCGTGATGCCGGGGGCCACAGGCCCCAGCGCGAGTCGGCGCACCACGAGCAGCCGCGTGCCTTCGCCATCGCCCAGGCTGGCGCAGCGCAGCGCATCCTCCAGCACCGGCAGCAGCCGGCGCGCCTGCTCGGCGCCGGGGGCCTGCAGGCGCAGGTGGCGGACGGTGCGCTGGGCAGCGGGCATGGTGGTCAGGCCTCAGTGTCGGGAAGTTTCGAGGCCGAGCGCAGCGAAGGCCTGTGTGCGACCCCGCTCCCGGGGCCCCTGTGCCCACGCCGAGGAGCGCAGGGGCCTGGGCGGCGCGGGGAACCTCGCGCTTCAACATCTGACTCATTGCACTTGTTCGAGCTGAACGAACGCAGTGAGTGGTGCGAGTTGTGCAATGCGCCCAGGCCGCGAGCACCGCAGGTTGCCCGG
>NZ_LMMT01000038.1 GCF_001422365.1 Pseudorhodoferax sp. Leaf265
CTCAGCCACAGCCGCGCCTTCATCGTGCGGGCCTACCTGCTGCAGACGCACGAGATGCTGTTCGATGCCCACAACCACGCGTTCCGCGTGCTGGGCGGCGTGCCTCGGCGCGGCATCTACGACAACATGAAGACCGCCGTCGACAAGGTGCGTCGCGGCAAGGAGCGCGACGTCAATGCGCGGTTCGGCGCCATGGTCAGCCACTTCCTGTTCGAGGCGGAGTTCTGCAACCCGGCCTCTGGCTGGGAGAAGGGCCAGGTCGAGAAGAACGTGCGCGATGCGCGCCACCGGCTCTGGCAGCCAGTGCCGGCCTTCGCCACGCTGGCGTCCTTGAACGACTGGCTGGAGGGGCGGTGCATGGCCCTGTGGCGCGAGATTGACCACGGCAAGCTGCCAGGCACCGTCGCAGACGTATGGGCGCAGGAGCGGGCACTGCTGATGCCGTTGCCGCGGCCCTTCGATGGCTTTGTGGAGCACACCAAGCGCGTCTCGCCCACCTGCCTGGTGACGTTCGAGCGGGTGCGCTACAGCGTGCCGGCCTCGTATGCCAACCGGCCGGTGAGCCTGCGCGTCTATGCCGAGCGGATTGTGGTCGCGGCCGAGGGCCAGCTGCTGTGCGAGCACCGGCGCGTCATCGAGCGGCGCCACGACAGCGCTGGCCACACCGTCTACGACTGGCGGCACTACCTGGCGGTGCTGCAGCGCAAGCCGGGTGCGCTGCGCAACGGCGCACCCTTTGTTGAACTGCCAGCGGCGTTCCGCCAGCTGCAGGCCGCTCTGCTCAAGCAACCCGGCGGCGACCGCGAGATGGTCGAGGTGCTGGCCTTGGTGCTGCACCACGACGAGCAGGCCGTGCTGACCGCCGTCGAGCTGGCCCTGGAGGCCGGCGTGCCGACCAAGATGCACGTGCTCAATGTGCTGCATCGGCTGCTGGACAGCAAGGCCGCACCGCCACCGGTGACCGCACCTCAGGCGCTGCGCCTGGTCCGCGAACCGCTTGCCAACGTGAACCGCTATGACGACCTGCGGGCGTCGGAAAGGAAGGTGCGCCATGCGCCATGACCCCGCCAGCGCTGCCATCGTCATCATGCTGCGCGAACTGAAGATGTTCGGCATGGCGCAGGCTGTCTCCGAATTGGCCGAGCAAGGGGCACCGGCCTTCGAGGCCGCGCAGCCGATGCTTGCGCAGCTGCTCAAGGCCGAGACGGCCGAACGCGAAGTGCGGGCCGTGGCCTACCAGCTCAAGCAGGCCAAGCTGCCAGCGTACCGGGACCTGGCCGGCTTCGACTTCAGCAGCAGCGAGGTGAACGAAGCCCTGGTGCGCCAGCTGCACCGCTGCGAGTTCATGGAGAACGCGGAGAACGTGGTGCTGGTCGGCGGTCCGGGCACGGGCAAGACGCACTTGGCCAGCGCCATTGGTGTGCAGGCCGTCGAGCACCATCGGCGCAGGGTTCGCTTCTTCTCTACGGTCGAGCTGGTCAACTTGCTGGAGCAGGAGAAGGTCTGCAACAAAAGCGGGCAGATGGCCCATCGCCTGGCTCACATAGACATGGTGGTGCTCGACGAGCTGGGCTACTTGCCATTCAGCGCCTCGGGCGGGGCCTTGCTGTTCCATCTGCTCAGCAAGCTCTATGAGCGCACCAGCGTGGTCATCACGACCAACCTGAGCTTCAGCGAATGGGCCAGCGTGTTCGGCGACGCCAAGATGACCACGGCACTCTTGGACCGCCTCACGCATCACTGTCATATCCTTGAGACCGGCAACGACAGCTACCGGTTCAAGAACAGCTCCGCGCAACCCATCAAGAAGGAGTCCAAACCGAAGAAGTTATCCACACCGTGAGCCCTGCTGGGCTCTATCCAGGGTGGGTCAAAGTTCGATGGAAATGGTGGGTCAGGAATACGTGGAAATCAACACCATGGACTTGCACGCGCGCGCGATGGAGCGTGGGTCCGCTACGCCGCCATCGTCACGCTGCGGCAGCAGCCCGAAACCGCCAATGGCACAGTTTCATGTCATTGGAAGACGAGACCGGCGTTGTCCAGGTCATCGTGTGGCGCTCGTTGCGCGAGAAGCAGCGGGAGGAAGTTCTGCGCGCTGAACTGCTGGCGGTCCAGGGCAGGTGGCAGCGCGAAGGCGACGTGATGAACCTCATTGCGCATCGGCTGGCGGACCTCACGCCTATGTTGGCTGGGCTTTCGACCGTCTAACGAGACTTCCACTAACCGACCTGCTCATCCTCGCTTGCAACCAAGCCGCGGCCGACTTCGGCGTACAGCATGTGAACAGATAATGCAGGCTGCAAAAGAGAGCGCAACGCTCACGTGGAACAGATGCCCCAAACGTTAAAAGAGTTGCTGGCCGAGCGCGCCAAGTTGGACGCGGAAATCGCGAGTCGCCGCAAGACAGAGTCGGCCCAAGCGCTGAGGACCATTCACGAGCTCGTGGCCGAGTTCGGTTTCACTTCGCAGCAAGTCTTCCCTTGGAAGCCAGCCGCCGCGAAGAAGAGCAGCGCGAAGTACCTCAACGAGAAAACCGGCCAGACCTGGAGCGGCCGTGGAAAGCCACCGGCTTGGATTGCCGGCAAGGACCGGAGCGACTTCCTCATCGAGCGCCCGCGGCCAGACGCGGGCCCCTATCTTGCCGAGATGGCTGCGGCCGCCGACCGCGTGCGGTCGTAGCCTCAGGGACTGCAGCCAGAACTCCGCACTGGACCCCAGGCTAGAATTTTGCTGTCGAGGCTAAATAGCTGTTTGGCGACAAATTCAAGTCTTCGTTAGCCGAGTAACGACAATCTCGCGTCCATGTGGTGCCGTCGTGAGCTGGATTGCGACATGCGCGAATCGCCTTGGGAGCGCCATGGCTTGCCATCAAGCTCGACCGGCTGCAGCATAGAGTCATGGGCGTAGAAGCTGGGCGAGGGAAGAGGTCCAATACGTGACGCACTGCGGCGCTAGAAACTCACCCAAAAATCCAGCCTGTAAGAATCGCAGTTTTCCAATGGCACAGGTGTCCAGTTCAAACCTCGACTACATACTCTGGAATGAAAAATTCCTGCTCCCCTTTGTCGAGGTAACCAAGTGGATTGGATACTACTCGGCACCTTCCGACCTGATATTCATTTGGACAATGCAGATGTCCATGAGCCCAGACATCCGCGTAGGGAAACAGTTCATCCAAGGAGTTGCAGAATCCTGCGGTGCCCGGCGTTCTTCCGTATCTTGGGTCTGCACTCAGTAGACTTGGGGCAAAGTGGGTGACAACGACAGTTTTTCCGTGATGGTTTGTACGAAGCTCGGCGTCAAGCCAACGCTGACACTCGAGGCCCAACTCCCGAATGCCATCAGCCAAAACGGGGGCATCGTTGTACAAAGTGCTGTACTTCCTCAGATAGAAGTTGGCTGCCCTGAAAGCCTTCTCGCGATTTCGTAGGACCTCTGGTAGTGAAGGGGGGACTGCCAGCCCAACCTGCAACGCCAACGCATCAAAATCAGACCATAGCGTCGTGCCTAGGAATCGTACACCGTCAATAACAATTGCTTCGCGTTCTAGCATAAGAATGTCGAGTTTCTGACAAGTTCGCCTGAGCTTCTCATGGGTTCGCGAAAAGTCCTGCTGGTCGTACTCGTGATTTCCAGGCACGTAAACAACCGTCTTCCAGGGCGAATGCTTGGGTGAAAATGCCGTCAAACCAAAATCGTCGGAACTAAGTAAGCTACCTTCTTGATATGAGCCTATGTCCCCAGCCAATACAAGGACATCGACGCCCTTTGCCGGTGACGCAACGAAGTGAGGCTGGCGTTCCAGATGCAAGTCCGAGAGCAGTTGAAATTTCATTCAGGTATCCTTTTCACTGTCTGCAGCGGCTGCGCGAAGAATCGGCACCACCGTCCCTCCCCCGCGTAGTGACGTAAGCTCCTCTTTCAATGAGCGTAGCTCGTGGAGAAGCGATACCTCACGAGCCAATGATGCGTCGAGCTTGCCGCTGAGAGTGCGTATGTCACCGCGCAGCCCATCTATCGTCGTCGTGGGGTCCTTCTTCCGCTTACAAGACTCGCGTCGTGCAGCGTCAATTTCCTCTATTAGAGCCGCGAAGCCTGGCCTCTTCCTTTTGATGCTTCCATCTAGTCGGCCAGCCTCTCTCGACACGCTGTTATTGTTGATTACTTCCCCCCGGGCCACAAGGCGCGAGAGGGCTGCCCTATATTCATCAAGAGCCTCAGGCATGATAATGCGTCCTCAACTAAATAGCGGAATAGTATGGGGAGTAAAGAAGCTAACATTAGATAGCCATCTTAAATTTCTCAAGTACGCCCAAGACGTCGCTTTCGAGTCTATCCTCAACACTCCCGGGGTAGTCAGCGCGCAGCTTTGCGACCACCAGTTTTTGGGAGTCAATCACCTCATTCAGCTTCGTTGGTGAAACCACCAGATGGCGGCAATTCTTCTCTAGGCATTCCTTGGGGAAAAGTTCGAGCGGGAGACGCTCGCACCGCGAGGTAGACGTGCACCCTCCCAGAACCGTTTCGCGGTAGCATATTTCCCCTTTGCGAATCTTGTCCAAGGTAATCTCCTTATCCGCAAAGTCTGCTATGAAACCTTGCGCTGCCGCGCTGCCTACCCAGTTTCCGTGTCCTCCAGCAAGCGCCTCATCTGCGAAAAGAACTTGCTTGAGGTAAGCATAATAGACCGCGAGCGGTTGGTTATCTTTCCATTCAGCTGCGACGTGCCTGAAGGCACGTCCCCGTCGTGTCGCATCAGGGGCGAGATGTGAGCCCTTGCCGTAATAGCGAGTGACCGCTTCGATGATTTGCTTCAACTGCCGTTTTAGGCTCGGGAAGCTCACGATGCCACTTGCGTGTGCGTATAGGGTAAGGCTTCGCCTAGCCTGATGCCTCTGGAGTGGCCAGACCGTTCCAACAGAAAACTGTGGCTCGGATTTCCATTCGCGTGATGTATCGATGAGCATCAATTCTTCGACGTCGTTCTCTGAGATGACAAGATTGAGTCGAAATGCGATACTTCCTAAAGAGTGCGCCGGGCGCGTGACTGAGGGCCTATAGCGGTTAAACCCAATCCCGAGAGCGCAAAACAATGCAATACTTCTTGTTCGATTCTTGATATGACCTTGATTTTGAAACGCTCTATGAATGACGTGATATATGGCTTGGGCACTACGGACTGCCCTTGCGCCTAGTGAGCTGGTAACCCAAACATCCGGAGACGGAAGCCCACCGTTCTCCTTTGTGGAAAACCCATGAATGAGATACTCCCAGCGGCCATCCACCAGTTCCATGCTTAGGCAGTCGAACGGAAGCATCCTAGCTTCGATATGACGCATGCCGCTGAATAATAAGATAAGCAGCTCGAAGACCATCGAAAGCTTCGTCACAACTGCACCAACAGAATGGCGGCTAATGTTCTTCGCCCCATAGAACTTTAGGAGCCCTTGGATTTCGCTTGATGGATTAGAAATTTTCTCATTATCTAGTACTTGCTTTAGCAGCACCGTGAACTCTTTGGAAAGCGCCTCGAACTTTCGCAGCTCACCTTCCAGTCCGCTGATGAGGCGAGAATAGAGTTCTGACGGGATAGGCGCATGCTGATTAACATCCTCACGCCATGCTGCTCCTATGGGTAACAGGGTTTCTAGCAGCTTCGCATGGTCAAAAATAAAGCCGCAGCGAGAGGAGCCTATCGCCGATAGAACGCCCAGTGTCCCCGTCAGCGCATAGACCCGCCCGGGTGCCAGTTTGCATAATTTCAGAAGAAAATCTATGTTCTGCAGCCCCTCGCCCAAAGTGAGCCCCTCCTTGCCGCAAAGATTACCCAGCCACTTTAGGCAGCCTGACCTGCTTAATAGAGTGCCGAAAGCTGGGAATCCATCACTGTCAAACATCAAGTGGTATATGGCCTGCTTTACCTCGCACTTAATGACCGCGGCAAGCCCTTCTGATATTTCGTCAGACAAGAAATTTCTGAAGTTAATTCCGGTATTCACGCGAGCGGTCCATACTCGGCGCAAGTCCCAGTAGTCGTCGTTAAGGAGGGATATTGCTGCGCCCTTTTCATCTATGGACACAACCGCCTCGGGAGGGGTTCGAAGCGTGTCGTAGTCTGGTGATTCATAACTAACCGGACCGTGTACCCACTTCATACCATCTCCAAAGCAATGAGTTGGTCAAGCTTCGCGGACCAAAACGAATGAAGGTTTCCATCGTCTTCGACATCTGCGCGACATCGCTCAAAGGCGGTGGCATCGAGTCGCACCTTGAGTTCCGCGATGAGTAGGTCTAGCCTTGCCAGTACTTTCGAGTAAGTTGCACGCTCTTCGCTCGAAAATAATGTCGACATAGAGAGTTCGCGAAGACAAAACCTGCAACTTAGCAGTTTTCTAAGGTCTTCCGCTGTCTCATGAATTCGATTGCGCTGACAGAATAAACAGCTCTCGCTGCTTCGGCATTTTGGCTCGACGGGGGCATGTTCCATGGCGACTGGCGAGCCGAACTTAGAGCACCCGCCAACTGCACTTTCCGTATCCTCCGCGCACTCAGGCGACAATGACGGCGGCTCAAGCCTCTCAAGGAATTTCGATATTTCCTCTCGTTGCTTCTTGCTATTTCCATTCGAGTATTGCCTAATTCCCGTTCTAATGTCATGCCCCATCAGCGCCGAAGCGTCCTCGGGTGTCCCGTTTGATATCGCAAAGTCTTGTTTGGCGGCGCGCAGCTGCCGAGCGCTAAGCTTAGGCACTTGAACGCGTAGTGACTGAAGCCGTTTGTACAGTAACGGAAGAAAAGTCTCCGGCAGTCGAACCGGAAAATCTCGATGGTCTGTGGTTAAGAGAAGAGCACTCGAGGTATGGGGTTCGAGCAAATAGCTCCTAAGCTTTGTGTACAGTCGAAGCAGTGGAAGAAAATCTAATGGCACCTCGACAGTAACTTCCTTTCCGCGTGCGCGCCATCGAATGCCACGGTAATTTTGCTTGGTAACTTTAACGAGGTCCGGCTCCTCGCCGCCATCTAGCGCGCAGATGAATCCGATATTCTGACCAATAGTCGCGACGAACATTGCAGCGAAACATAGTGCTGCAAAAGTCGCGTGATTTAGTCTTGTCGCGCTTCGAGGAAGGTTGGCCTTGGTAAAGTTCGCATGACTGTATTCTGCAGTCCCCCTCGCAGCTTGGCGGAAGTAGAATCCATTTTTTGGGAGGGTGATTAGAATCTCTTCATACGAGAGCGGCCTTCCTGTCTCCCGGCTGTATCCCTTAGGACTTTCTGATAGAAGCTTGCCACCGTTGAGAATAGCGATTTCCGTTGTGGTACCGTTTTCCCCAAAGGGACCCTTCACCGTTATTGGGTATGACTCGCAGGAAAGAACGTGATTTGCAATGGTGGTGAACAGCGCTTTACAGGTTGCGTAAAGGCGGTTTCTGTCAGACCGGGAAGGCACGGCCGTTGTAGAAGTCCTCGGCTTTCGTCTTTTGGTCGGCTTGAGTTCGGCTCCCCAACTATCGTCATGAAAATAGGTGCGCAGTATGCCTATGGCCGCCGATTGAATATTGGCAGAGGAATTCTGCGAACCTAGTGTGAGGGCTGCGGTACGCTGCTTTTCGAATGTAATCCAGTGAGCGGCAACCCGCAATGTGTCAGAAGCAGATGAGAGGTCAAATTCGTACCCATTCTCGTCAGCCCAATCAATGAACCATAGCGCACTGCGTGCTTTAAAGTAGATAGAGTTGTCACGAAGACCCTCTTCGTTCTGATGCTCAGCTATAGCAGATGCAAGTTGAATTACACAGCGGCGACGAACTTCGCATAGAGAGCCGGCGTCAAAGGTGTGATTTTTCCGAGCATTGCTATTGGTCTTTCGTTGCAGATAACTTATCTGGCCGATATCCAACAAACGAGCAATTCCGCTCCATTTTAGGAATAGGTTTTCAGGAAATGCAATTGCGGGAAGGGGGCTTGTTGGCATCAATAGCACGATGGGCTGGCGCATTGTATTTAAGGGTCAAAGAATAAACTTAAGTCATCTAGGTCCGCCTGATAGGCTTCGTTCATCTTGCGTACGTCGTTGCGGCGGCTCTTGTATTTAAGGTACTGCTCAGTCACCTGTGTAGATGAGTGCCACATTAACGTTGAGAGGTCATCTAGCGCTTTGGAGTACGTAATGGCTCCTGATTGGATAAGCGGCTCCATTGCTTCTACCCACCTTAGTCCAAAGGTGGCTCGGAGGTCATGAAATTGAAAGTGATAATCTGGATTGGAGAGCGCCTTCTGCATCAAAGGAAGCACTTTCTCTTTAATGAACTGGCGCACGGCTTGCCCGGTGCGCTTATATCTTCGCTGCTTGGTTTGAAGAGACTTTATTAAATCTCGTTTGGCGTCATAAAATGGACTTCCGTTGTGGCTGAGAAAAACGTACTGTTCTGCTTGGTCGCCGCCATCGGCTTTATTCGCTCGGCTACGGTATCGTTCGCTGTGGATATAGGTGTGAAAAATTCGATACAGTTGAATGGGGACATGCAAGACCCCCACTTTTCCTTTTTTTGTGTCAATGCCTAGCGATGCCTTGCACAATAGACGTACTTCCTGACCTTTAACGCTTTCAGGTGGCGCTATGAAGTTCTTCTTGCGCAGCGTAAGTGCGGTTTGAATCCTTGCGCTGGACACAAGCGAGAGAAGATGAACCAACGTCATCTCGGTGTTGCCAATTTTCTTGAGGGTTTCTCGCAGAACGTCTTGCTCGCTACGAGGAAGGGGCCTTAGCTTTCCTTCGTCTTGGATGCAGTCGTCAAAAGGATTGCTCCTCTCGGTAGTCGCAATCATCAAGTCGGTGGCCATGACTTGTTTTTGAAGTGGCCCGGTGCTTGAAGCAAAGAAGACTCTTACGCCGGGTCTCATCTTCCAAGGTTCATGGGCGAGTTGGACGTGCCCATCCTGGATGAGCCGAGAGTAGAGGCCTACAACGGAGCCCAGTCTGCGATTAGCGATGCTGCGAGGCAGGCGCTCCAAATCCACAAGACGTTTCAAATATGCTTTGTACCTGTAGGTTGGTCTCTTGTTTTTTAGTTTAGGGAAATCAAGCCAGTCGACTTCGGAGTCGTCGAGAAATTGTCGGTAGTTGGACAAATCGTCAGCTTTGTATCCCAGAGTCTGAGGCTCGTACTGGTCTGCCTCTGTTGCCAAGTCGAGGAGGTACAGGGTGGCCTCCGGCCACGGACTTCCATCAGCATTTAGCACCAATGGAAACAGTGGCAGTAGGTGGTCCTCAGCAGGAGGAGCGTCGGAAGACGTGGGGAATACGAACTTCTTAGGGCTTAGGAAATATCCGTCATGCCGGTCTTCTCCATCGACGAAGAAGGCATAAATGCTGGTTTCGTCTGAGAGCCCTGCGAGCTGTAGCAGCGGAAGGGTGTGGCGGCGCGGACGGTCCATTGCGACGGCTCCTAAGGGCAAGGCATGCCCTTTGAGTGTCCATGCTAGGCCTACTTGCGAACAGTGTCGAGAGTGGTTTACTTGCTAGTAGCCCATGCAGCCAGAGTCTGGCGAAGGGCAGCAGGTCGTCCAGTGCATTGCAGAAGCCCGCCGTGCCTGGCGTGAGGCCATAACGCGGGTCGGCACTGTGCAGGCTGGGCGCGAAGTGCGTCACCACCACCGTGGTGCCGTCGAAGGGCTGGGCCAGCGCCGCGCGCAGCCACTGCTGGCAGGCCAGGCCTTCCTCGCGCATTTCGGCGGCCAGCCAGGGCTGGCCGTGGCGCGTGGTGCCGGTGCGGCGCAGGTAGTGGTCGGCCGCGCGGAACGCCTTGTGCCTGGCCTTCAACTGCTCGGCCAGCGAGAAGTGGCCGCCGCGCCCGGCCGGTCCGATGGCGTCGTAGTCGGTCCACAGCGTGCTGCCGACCAGGCGTAGCGCACTGCCATCGGCGGCTGCGCCGGGCAGTTCGACGACCTCGCGGTCCAGCCAGCGCAGGCCCAGGCGCTCGCAGGTTTCTCGCAGGCGCAGGGCTGTGGCGTCCACGTCCAGCATGTCGTACTCGTGGTTGCCGGGCACGTAATAGACCGGCACCGGCCAACCGGCGAACAGGCGCAGGCCGAAATCGGCATCGGCCATGCGCGAGCCGGTTTGGTAGGAACCGACATCGCCGGCCAGGATCAGCACATCGGCGCCGGCCACGGGCTCGGGCACGAAGTTGGTGTGCACTTCAAGGTGCAGGTCGGAAAGCAGCTGAAATTTCATGGAATCGTGTTCTGCGCAGGGCCATGCCAAGGTTATGCGTGAACTGCATGGGCCAGGACTTGCAACCCTAGGGATAACCCTTATTCTTCAATCACTCTGAACTTTGGACCGCCACAAGCGGTGTTTGTATGTTGATCGTTTCCTGGTTTGCCCGCGTTTACCAAGGGTGGACCGCTTCCGCCGCAGCCTCTGCCCACCAGGGCGCCCGTGATGGCGCCGCCCGCGAAGTCGCCTTCGCGCTGCTGGAGAGCGCGGACAACCTCGCCGGCCACGACCCGCACGAGGCTCGCCGCCTGCGCAGCGCCGCGCAGGCTTGGCTCAGCGTGGTGCGCTGAAGCAGCGCCCTCACAGCGCAAAAGCCTGTTCGGCCGCGCGCACCACGGCTTGGCGCAGCCACTGGTGGTGGCTTTGCAGGTCGGTGCGGCGGTGCCACAGCGCGGCCACGTGCACGGCCGCCACGTCGAACGGCAACTCCTGGTGCACCAGCTGCTCGGCGATGCCCGTGGCCTCGACAAAGTGGCGTGGCAGTACGGTGAGCAGATTGGAATTGGCCACCACGCGGCCGGCCGTGAAGAACTGGTTGACCGTCAGCACCACGCGGCGTTCGCGCTTGAGCAGCGCCAGCGATTCGTCGATGAAGCCATAGGGCCGGCCCGAGAAGCTGACCAGCAGGTGGCGCGCGGCGCAGAACTGGTTCAGCGTCAGCGTGCCGCCGGCCAGCGGGTGGTCGCGCCGCATCACGCACACGTATTCGCTGTCGTACAGGCGCTGGTGCTCGAAGGGCACGGCCTTGCCCACCTGCGCGCGGGCCGTGAGGTCGGCCAGCACGGCCGGGAAGAAGCCGACGGCCAGATCGGCCGTCTCGTCGTCCAGCAGCCGGCGCGGGTCGCGCGTGGTCAGTGGCACCACGCGCAGCGAGATGCCCGGCGCCTCGTCTTCCAGGATGTCCACCAGCCCCGGCACCAGCATGGCGGCGGTGGCGTCGGCCATCGCCAACACGAAAGTGTTGTCGGCTGACAACGGGTCGAAGTTGTTGGGTGCCAGCGAAGCCTGCAGCTGCCGCAAGGCCTCGCGCACGGCGGGCCACAACGCCATGGCGCGCGGCGTGGGCTCGATGCCCTGGCCGCTGCGCTGCACCAATTCATCGCCCAGCGCGTCGCGCAGGCGCTGGATCGCATTGCTGACGGCGGGCTGCGTCAGGGAGAGATTGCGTGCTGCGCGCGTGAGGCTGCGCTCTGCCAGCACCTCGTCGAAAACGCGCAACAGGTTCAGATCCAGCGTGCGGAAGTTCGGGGCGGCCATGGCGCTTGGGGTGTCTATGAGTTCGCATGCGACTCTATTCATCACCACGGTGAATGTCCAGCATCATGAATATAAAGTTGAAGAACACTAGGGCAAACCCTAAGATTCACCCCATGCCGCTGCCGACCCAGGTGGCGAAGAGAAGGAAAACCCCATGACCAGCTTTGTTCACGTCGACTATCCTCAACAACACCCCGGCGTTGCGCGCGTCGAAGCGGCAATCCAGGCTGCAGGCAGCCTGCGCCAAGGCTTCGACGGCACCCGTGGCATCGCCGCGTTGCTGCTGGCTGCCGTGGTCTCCGCGCTGCTGGTGCTGGCCGACCGCATGGTCGACAGCTGGGCCGATGGCCGCTTGATGGCCGCCTGGGTCGTGCTGTGGCTGGTGACCTTCGCCGCACTGGCGCTGTTCGCCACGCCCGCTCGCCGCCTGGCCACCGCGATGGTGCAGCGCCTGGACGGTTGGTCGCAGCGCGTGGCCCGTGACCGTGCCGACGAACGCCTGTGGGCCACTGCCCAGACCGACGCCCGCGTGATGGCCGACCTGAAGGCGGCCGTGTCGCGCAGCGAACTGGCTGCCCCGCGTATCGCGGCGGCCCTGCATGCCGCTGAAGCGCCGGCCCGCATCAGCCTGCGTGAAGTGGTGCAAGGCTGGTACCGCGACGTGCAGAAGGCGCGCGCCGACGTGGCCTTCCTGGCCGCGGCCCACGAAGACCCGCGCATGCTGGCCGAACTGCGCGCCGCTGCCACCCGCGCCGAGTCCGTGCCGGCCCAGACGCAGACCCTGCTGCGCGGCGACAACGCCAGCAATGCACTGCGCGATGCTGCCCACGCCATGGGTGCTCGCCGCAGCTACTACTTCTGAGCCCAGCGTTCCGTCCCGGCCGCGCCGGGAACCTTCAAAGCCACCCTTCGCGGTGGCTTTTTTCATATCTCGATGAAGCTGATTCGCTGTTTAGAATGAAACCATCGTCACAAATTTGACTGAGCGATGGATTCAATCAAATGGCTGTTGCTGACCTACAAGGTACCAGCCGAGCCGACCGCCAAACGCATGGCGCTGTGGCGCCGCCTCAAGGCACTGGGTGCGGTCTACCTGCAGAACGGCGTCTGTCTGCTGCCCAAGACCGACGACCACGTACGCAAGCTCAAGGTGCTGGAGAACGACATCGCGTCCATGGACGGCGATTGCGTGCTGTTGGAAACCATCGCGCTGGACCGGCTGCAGGAAGACAAGGTCATCGCCCGCTTCAAGGCCGACCGCGACGACCAGTACCGTGAACTGCTGGGCCGCTGCCAGGACTTCGAGGCCGAGATCGCCAAGGAAATCGCGATCCAGAAGTTCACGTATGCGGAGCTCGACGAGGAAGAAACCGACCTCAAGAAGCTGCAGACCTGGTTCGAGAAGATCCGCAAGCTCGATTTCTACGACGCCCCGCTGGCCACCACGGCCGCCGAACGCCTGAAGCAGTGCGAAGCTCTCCTCGACAGCTACGCCAAGCAGGTGTACGACGCCCATGACGAAAACCGTTGAATCCGGCGCCAGCGTGGCACCAGCCCGCGGCGCACGCGCCGTGCCCCGCAGCGTCTGGGCGCTGGGTTTTGTCTCCATGTTCATGGACATCTCGTCCGAGATGGTCCATGCGCTGCTGCCCGTCTACATGGTGGCGGTGCTCGGCACCTCGGTGTTGGCGGTCGGCCTGATCGAGGGCATCGCCGAGGCCACGGCCTCCATCGTCAAGGTGTTCTCGGGCGCCATCAGCGACCGCTTCGGCAAGCGCAAGCTGCTGGCGGTGGTGGGTTACGGCCTGGGCGCGCTGACCAAGCCGGTGTTCCCGCTGGCCGGCACACTGGACTGGGTGGTGGGCGCGCGTTTCGTCGACCGCATCGGCAAGGGCATCCGCGGCGCGCCGCGTGATGCACTGGTGGCCGACGTGACGCCGCCCGAACTGCGCGGCACGGCCTATGGGCTGCGCCAGACCTTGGACACCATCGGCGCCTTCACCGGTCCGCTGCTGGCCATGGGCCTGATGTGGTGGACGGCCAACAACTACCAGCTGGTGTTCTGGCTGGCTGTGCTACCGGCCTTCGTGTCGGTGGCCGTGCTCGTGGTCTTCGTGCGCGAGCCCAAGCTGCCCGAGGCGACGCGCCCGCGCAAACTGCCGCTGCGCAAGAGCGAACTCGTGCGCCTGGGCCCGCCCTACTGGTGGGTGGTCGGCATCGGCCTGGTCTTCACGCTGGCGCGGTTCAGCGAGGCCTTCCTGATCCTGCGCGCCCAGGCAGTCGGTCTGGAACCAATGTGGGTGCCGGCCGTGCTGGTGTTGATGGGCGTGGCGTATTCGCTGTCGGCCTACCCGGCGGGCGTGCTGTCGGATCGCCGGCCGCGTCAGGACGTGCTGCTCGCCGGCCTGGCGCTGCTGGTCGCCGCCGATCTCGTGCTGGCCTGCGTGCCGGGCCTGTGGGGCCTGGGGCTGGGCGTGGTGCTCTGGGGCCTGCACATGGGCTTCACGCAGGGTGTGTTCAACACGCTGATCGCCGACAGCGCGCCGGCCGACCTGCGCGGCACGGCCTTCGGCATGTACAACCTGCTGACGGGCGTGGCCCTGCTGCTGGCCAGCGTGATCGCCGGCGCGCTCTGGGATCTGGTGGGATTCCAGGGCACCTTCGCCTGCGGCGCGCTGTTCGCTGCGCTGACGGCGGTGGGGCTCATGCTGCGGCGGCGCCAGATGGCATAGCGCGCCATTGAAAAAGCCACCTTGCGGTGGCTCCTTCATGGGTCGCGGTGCCGGCTCAAGCGGCCAGGCGCGTCTCGATCTGTTGCTTGATCTCGCCCATTTCCTTGGGCAGGTGGTAGGCCAGTTGCGTGAACAGGTCGTCGTGCAGCTTCAGTTCGGCCTGCCAGGCGGCCTGGTCGATGCTGGTCACGGTCTTGAACTGCTCGGCGCTGAAGTTGAGGCCGGTCCAGTTCAGCTGCTCGTAGGCCGGGCTCACGCCGAACACGTGCTCCTGGCCGCCTTCAGCGTGGCCCTCCAGGCGGTCGATCATCCACTTCAGCACACGCATGTTCTCGCCGTAGCCGGGCCAGACGAACTTGCCGTCGGCACCTTTGCGGAACCAGTTGGTGGTGTAGATGCGCGGCAGCGTGGCGCCCGCCTGCTCCAGCTTGGCACCCAGGTTCAGCCAGTGCTGGAAGTAGTCGCTCATGTTGTAGCCCATGAAGGGCAGCATCGCGAACGGGTCGCGGCGCACCACGCCCTGCTGGCCGGCGGCCGCAGCGGTGGTTTCCGAACCCATGGTGGCGGCCATGTAGACGCCTTCCTTCCAGTTGCGCGCCTCGGTCACGAGTGGCACCGTGGTCGAGCGGCGGCCACCAAAGATGAAGGCGTCGATCTTCACGCCCTTGGGATCGTCCCAGGCTTCGTCCAGCGCCGGGTTGTTGAGGGCGGCCACCGTGAAACGTGCGTTCGGGTGGGCGGCCTTGGCGCCGGTTTCCTTGGCGATCTGCGGTGTCCAGTCCTTGCCCTGCCAGTCGATCAGGTGTGCGGGCAGTGCCTTGCCGGCCACGTCGTCTTCCATGCCTTCCCACCAGACGTCGCCGTCGTCCGTGAGCGCCACGTTCGTGAAGATCACGTTCTTGTCCAGGCTGCGCATGCAGTTGGGGTTGGTCTTGTAGTTCGTGCCCGGTGCCACGCCGAAGTAGCCGGCCTCGGGGTTGATCGCGCGCAGCGAGCCGTCGGCCTGCGGTTTGATCCAGGCGATGTCGTCACCGATGGTCGTGACCTTCCAGCCCTCGAAACCGGCGGGCGGCACCAGCATGGAGAAGTTGGTCTTGCCGCAGGCGCTCGGGAAGGCGGCCGCCACGTGGTACTTCTTGCCGTCGGGCTTGGTCACGCCCAGGATCAGCATGTGCTCGGCCAGCCAGCCCTGGTCGCGACCCATGGTCGAGGCGATGCGCAGCGCGAAGCACTTCTTGCCCAGCAGCGCGTTGCCGCCGTAGCCCGAGCCGTAGGACCAGATCTCGCGCGTTTCCGGGTAGTGCACGATGTACTTGGTCTTGTTGCAGGGCCACTTCACGTCGGCCTGGCCGGCTTCGAGCGGCGCGCCCACCGTGTGCACGCAGGGCACGAAGTCGCCGTCCACGCCCAGCACGTCGTACACGGCCTTGCCCATGCGCGTCATGGTCTTCATGTTCACGGCGACATAGGGGCTGTCGGACAGCTCGATGCCGATGTGGGCGATCGGCGAGCCCAGCGGACCCATGCTGAACGGCACCACGTACATCGTGCGGCCCTTCATGGCGCCCTTGAACAGCGCGTTCTCGCCGGTCTGCAGCAACTGGCGCATTTCGGCCGGTGCGGTCCAGTTGTTGGTCGGGCCGGCGTCTTCCTTCTTGGCCGAGCAGATGAAGGTGCGGTCTTCCACGCGGGCGACGTCGGACGGGTCGGACAGCGCCAGGAAGGAGTTCGGGCGCTTGGCCGGGTTCAGCTTCTGGAAAGTGCCGGCGTCGACCAGTTGCTGGCACAGGCGCTGGTATTCGGCGTCGCTGCCGTCGCACCAGTAGATGTCGGACGGCTGCGTCAGTGCGGCGATGTCCGAGATCCAGGCGATCAGCTTGGCGTTCTTCACGTGTGCCGGAGGATTGATGTTCAGTCCTTGCATCGTGGGTGCGTTCATGGGCTAGCTCCTAAGTTGAAAAATCGTCTTTCACAAAGTCGCTCGCAATGCAAGCGGGCCTTGGACCTGGTGGAAGACGACAGGTGCAGCCCGGCGCAAGAGTCCGGCGCCGGTCGGGAGGCCAATTCTAGGGATGGGGCTTGCACGCGGAGCCACGTTGGAGACAAAACCCATGCAAAACAAGCATAGGGTTATGTCCTCGTGATGACGGCTGTGACAAAGTTGTCGTCGTGCGGACGCAACAAGTGCCGTACGCGAGGCGAGAAGCAGGGGAAACGGGAGATGGCGTCGGGCGTGCCGACGCCAAAGGGGAAACAACGGGCCGCGTTGCACGGCCCGCCTGAGCCTGTCGGCTCAGGCCATGGAGACAGCGATGAAGGCGAGCAGGAACATCATCACGCCGCCGACGATGGGCAGCACGATGGGAATCATGGGCACCACGGCCTCGACCGGGTCCACCTCATGGGCGGCGACCTCGTGCGGGTTGGGGCTGGCGTGGGAGTCGGACATGTCTCTATTCCTCTCTATACCTTCGCTCTAAAACGCGGGATTGTAGCGATGGGCCTCAGCGCAGTTCCTTGGTCTCGAAGCCGGCCTGGCCCAGTGCCTGCACAAGCTCGTCCAGATGGCTGCGCCCACGCGTCTGCACCACGAGTTCGATGTCCACGTTCTGCGCCGACAGCGCCGTGAACGCGCGCTGGTGCTCCACCTGGTCGATGTTGGCGCCGCTGTCGGCCACCACGGTGGCGATGCGCGCCAGCGAGCCCGGGTGGTCGGCCGCGCTCACGCGCAGCCGGCCGAGCCGGCCCGAGCGCACCATGCCGCGCTCGATGATGGCCGCCAGCAGCATGGGATTGATGTTGCCGCCCGACAGCACCAGGCCCACCTTCTTGCCACGAAAGCGCTCCGGCTCGCGCAGCAGCGCCGCGAGGCCGGCCGCGCCCGCGCCCTCGACCACGGTCTTCTCGATTTCCAGCAGCATCAGGATGGCCTGCTCGATGTCGCCTTCCTGCACCAGCATCAGCGCGTCCACGCTCTCGCGCACGATGGCTTGCGTGATCTGCCCCGGTGAGCCCACCGCAATGCCCTCGGCGATGGTGCTGTTGCCTTGGACATGCGCCGTGCCCTGCACAGCGTTGACCATGGCCGGAAAGCGCGCGGTCTGCACGCCGACGATCTCGATGCCCGGCTTCAGCGCGCGCGCCGCCGTGGCGATGCCGGCGATCAGCCCGCCGCCACCGACCGAGACCACCAGCGTTTCCAATGCCGGCACCTGTGCCAGCATCTCCAGACCCACCGTGCCCTGGCCGGTGACGATGTCCTCGTCGTCATAGGGGTGCACGAAGGCCAGGCCCTGGGCCTTGGCCAATTCCTGTGCATGTGCGCGCGCCGCGTCCAGCGAATCGCCGTGCAGCACGATCTCGGCGCCGAAGCCGCGCGTGCGCTCCACCTTCACGGCCGGCGTGAAGCGCGGCATCACGATCACCGCGCGCAGCCCCAGGCGCTGCGCATGGTAGGCCACGCCCTGGGCGTGGTTGCCGGCGCTCATGGCGATCACGCCGTGCTCAGCGCCGCCGGCCTGCACCAGCCGCACGAGCTTGTTGCAAGCGCCGCGCTCCTTGAACGAGGCCGTGAACTGCAGGTTCTCGAACTTCAGGAAGACCTGGGCGCCCGTGATGTCCGACAGGGTGCGCGATTCCACGCAGGGTGTCTCCAGCACCTGGCCTTGCAGCCGGGCCGCGGCCTGGCGGATGTCGTCGAGGGTCAGCATGGCCGCATTGTGGGGGGCAAGGCCGGGTGTCGTCTGCGTTTTTGCGGCCCTGTCTTCCAAAGCCCTGGACCCTGCGTTATCGTGGCTCACTCCTTTGCTCGACTGGAGACCCGTCCATGGTGAAGCGTTCGGCCCGTGATCCGGTGACCGCCCAGGTGATTGCCTCGCCCGGGCTGGAGGCTGCGCCGGTCCTGGACCTGATGTGTTCGCACTTCGTGCTGACGCTGGTCGCGCGGCAAGGCCCCAAGTTCAACGTGCGGCGCGACCTGAACAGCCTGCTGGCCATGGCCGGCCGCCACCTGGTGTGGCCGCAGCCCGTGTTGTTGCGCCTGCGCGAGTTCCTGGCCCGCCGCTGCAAGGACAACGAGTTCTGGCGCGGCCACACCGCGCTGTCCACGGCCGAGTTCATGGAGCGCCATGCGATCTGGCGCGGCCCCTACGAGGAAGGCACGCTGTTCTTCTACCTGGACGAATACGCCAAGGACCAGCCCAAGGACCTGCTGGCCGCGCTCAAGGTCACCTGCGACTGGCTGACGCGCGCGCTCAAGAAGCAGTCTACGCTGGTCGAGAAGAACATCGATGCGCTGTCGGGTCTGCTGCAGCTCAACCGCGCCGAGCGCGCGCTGCTGCTGTACGGTACGCTGGCGCGCTACCAGCGCGACCTGCGCACCATCCTCGTGGAGGTCAAGGTCAACAACGCACCGGAGGCCTATGCCGCGATCGCCGAAGTCGCCGGCGTGAGCGCCACCGAGGTCGGCGAGGCGCTGCGCGCGGGCTCGCGGCTCGAGCGCATCGGCCTGGTGGAGAACTTGATTTCCGAGCACAACATCACCGACCTGGCCGACCTCATGAAGGTCAGCGAGAAGCTGCCGCCCGTGCTCATGCGCGAGTACCGTGACCAGAGCGAGCTCATGGCCGTGTTCACGCGGCCGGCCACCAAGAGCGCGCTGGCCATGGGCGACTTCGGCTTCGTGGCCGACGACGCCGAGGTGTTGGTCGCGCTGCTGCGCAACGCGGTCGCGCGCAAGGAGCCCGGCGTCAACATCCTGCTGTACGGCCCGCCCGGCACCGGCAAGACCGAACTGGCGCGCGTGGTCGCGCAGGCCGCCAACCTCGACCTGTTCGAGGTCGAGTACGCCGACCGCGACGGCAACTCGCTCTCGGGCCGCGACCGCTACCGCTCGCTGCAGATCGCCCAGGTGTTCTTGAAGGGAAGCGTGCAGGCCGCGCTGCTGTTCGACGAGGTGGAGGACGTGTTTCCGCCCATCAGCACCGAGGCTGCGCAGCTCATGGCGCGTGCCGAGCAGATCGCGGCACCGCCTAGCGGCTCGGTCAGCGGCAAGGCCTGGGTCAACCAGATTCTGGAGAGCAACACCGTGCCCACGCTGTGGGTCACCAACCGCATCGAGCAGATCGACCCAGCCTTCCGCCGCCGCTTCGCCTACCACCTGGAGCTCAAGTCGCCGCCGCCCGGTGCGCGCGAGGGCCTGGTGCGCAAAACGCTTCAAGGCGTGGCCGTGTCCGATGCCTTCGTCGCCAAGCTGACCGAACGCAAGGGCCTCACGCCCGCGCAGATCCGCACCGCGGTGCGCTTCGCAGGCCTGGCCTGCGCCGACGCGGCCGGCACGGAGGAACTCATCGAGCGCCAGCTGCGCAACGCCGACAAGGCCCTGGGGCGTCACAGCGAGGAGCGTGCCGGCATTCCCGCGGCCACCACCTACGACCTGGAGATGCTCAACGTCGAGAGCCGCTTCGAGATCGGCCGCATCGTGCAGGCGCTGCAGGCGCGCGGCCATGGCAGCCTGTGCTTCTACGGCGCGCCCGGCACCGGCAAGACCGCGCTGGCCGAGCACATCGCGCGCGCGCTCGACAAGCCCTTGATCGTCAAGCGCGCGAGCGACCTGATGAGCAAGTTCGTCGGCGAGACCGAGCAGCAGATGGCCGCCATGTTCCGCGAGGCGGAGGCCGAGAAGGCCGTGCTGCTGCTCGACGAGGCCGACAGCTTCCTGCAGGACCGGCGCGGCGCGCAGCGCACCTACGAGGTCACCGAGGTCAACGAGATGCTGCAGGGCATGGAGCGGCACCGCGGCGTGTTCGTCTGCACCACCAACCTGATGGACCGCATCGACCAGGCGGCGCTGCGGCGTTTCACCTTCAAGATCCGCTTCAAGCCCTTGCTACCGGCGCAGCGCGAGCGCATGTTCGTGGTCGAGGCGCTGGGCGGCGACGCAGGTCGTCTCGACGAAGGCATGCGTGTGCGCCTGCAGCGGCTGGAGCACCTGTGCCCGGGCGACTTTGCCGCCGTGCGACGCCAGGTGGACATCCTGGCCACCGAGATGACGCCGGCCGAGTTCCTCGAGCAGCTCGAAGCCGAGCACCGCATCAAGCCCGAGGTGCGCGAGGCGCGCGGCATCGGCTTCGTGCAGTAGCCGCGTGGCCCTTCAGAGTAGCGCCAGGGTCTGCGCGTCGGGCTGGCCGCCGTAGTAGCGCGCCAGTAACTCGCCGAACACCGGCTGCTGCGGCACCGCCGCCTGGAACAGCGTCATGCACGAACGCAGCTTGAGGTCGTCGGGCGAGCCGAAGATGGCGTGCGCGCTGCGGCCCTGCACTGCCAGCACGAGGCCGGTGGCCTCCAGCAGCCGCGGCCCCAGCACGGGATGCTCGGCATAGGCCTGCGCCTCCGCCAGCGAGGCCAGGCCGAAACGCCGCGCCATGCTGCTCCTGCCGAGCGCCACATGCTGCGGAAAGACAAACCACATCCAATGGCTGGTCTTGTGCCCGGCCTGCAACTCGGCGCAGACCTGCGGCCACACCGGGTCCTGGGCAGCGACGAAGTGGGCGAACTGCTGCATGTCCGGATGGGGCGTCAGCCCTGCTGGCACACGCGCAGCACGTCCTCGCCGTACTTCTCCAGCTTGGTCGCGCCCATGCCGCTGATGCCCTGCAGGTCGTCCAGCGTGTGCGGCGCGCGCTGCGCAATCGCCGCCAGCGTGGCGTCGTGGAAGATCACATAGGCCGGCAGGTTGTGGGTCTTGGCCACTTCGGCGCGCCAACTCTTGAGCGCGGCGAACAGTGCCTGGCCCGGCGCATCCAGCGGTGCGGCGGCCGGTGCCACGCGCTCGCTGCGCGGTTTGGAGGTGCGCGGCTTGCGGCCCGCCGGTGCCGACGCCGATTCGCGCAGCCGCACCGGCACCTCGCCCTTGAGCACGGCGCGTGAGCCGTCGGTCAGCTGCAGCGTGTTGAAGCGCTCGGCGTTGACGGCGATGGCGCCGGTGGCCACCAGCTGGCGCAGCACGCTGCGCAGCTGCGCTTCCGACAGCTCGGCACCGATGCCGAAGGTGCTCACCTTCTCGTGCTGGAACTGCTTGACCTTCTCCGTCACCTTGCCGCGCAGGATGTCCATGATGTGGCCCGCGCCAAAACCGATGCCGCTTTGCTGCTGCACGCGGTAGACCGTGGACAGCAGCTTGCGCGCGGCGTCGGTGGCGTCCCAGACTTCTGGCGGCGACAGGCAGTTGTCGCAGTTGCCGCAGGCGCTGCTGGCCTCGCCGAAGTAGCGCAGCAGCCGCACGCGCCGGCAGTCGGTGGCCTCGGCCAGCGCCAGCAGCGCGTCGAGCTTGCCGCGCATGACCTGCTTGAACTCTTCGTCGGCCGGGCTCTCGTCGATCATGCGGCGCTGGTTCACCACATCCTGCAGGCCATAGGCCATCCAGGCGTCGGCGGCCTCACCGTCGCGGCCGGCGCGGCCGGTCTCCTGGTAGTAGCCTTCGATGTTCTTGGGCATGTCCAGGTGGGCGACGAAGCGCACGTCGGGCTTGTCGATGCCCATGCCGAAGGCGATGGTGGCCACCACCACGATGCCGTCCTCGCGCAGGAAACGGTCCTGGTGCTTCTGACGCACGGCCACGTCCAGGCCGGCGTGGTAAGGCAGGGCGTTGACGCCCGCGCCCTGTAGCGAGGCCGCGACCTCCTCCACGCGCTTGCGCGACTGGCAGTACACGACGCCGGCCTCGCCCGCGTGCTCGCCCTCGATGAAGCGCAGCAGCTGCGCCATCGGCTCCTTCTTCTCGGCGATCGCGTAGCGGATGTTGGGCCGGTCGAAGCTGCTGACGAACTGACACGCCTCCTCCAGCTGCAGCCGCTCGACGATGTCGGCCCGCGTCAGCGCGTCGGCCGTGGCCGTCAGTGCGATGCGCGGCACGCCGGGGTAGCGTTCGTGCAGCAGTGTGAGCTGGCGGTACTCGGGCCGGAAGTCGTGGCCCCACTGGCTCACGCAATGCGCCTCGTCGATCGCGAACAGCGCGAGCTTGCCGCGCGCGGCCAGACCGTCCAGCAGTTCGAGGAAGCGCGGCGTCACCACGCGCTCGGGCGCCGCGTACACCAGCGTCACCTCGGCGCGGGCCAGCCGGCGCTCCAGGTCCTGGGTGGCTGCCCAGTCCAGTGTGGAGTTGAGGTAGGCCGCGTCGACCCCGGCCTCCAGCAGCGCGCCGACCTGGTCGTGCATGAGCGCGATCAGCGGCGAGACCACCACGGTCACACCCTGGCCGGCGTTCTGCCGCGCGATCGCCGGGATCTGGTAGCACAGGGACTTGCCGCCGCCGGTGGGCATCAGCACCAGCGCGTCGCCGCCCTCGGCCACGTGGTCGACGATGGCCTGCTGCTGGCCGCGGAACTGCGCGTAGCCGAAGGTCTCGCGCAGGATGGAACGGGTCACTTCACTCATCGCTTCGCACCACACCTGTCTACATCTGCTCCCAGGGCAGTCCATCGAAGCGCCAGCCATTGGTGCGCGAGCGCTGCAGGTTGTTGTCGAGGTCGCCCTCGAAGCCGTGCAGAACGGCGACCACGTCGGAGAAGCCGGCCGCGTCCAGCACCTGGCCCGCGTCGAGAGACCGCTTGCCGCTGCGGCAGATCAGCACCACCGTGCGGTGCCGGCTGCCGGCGGCACGTTCGACGGCGGCGACGAAGGCGGCCGGGTCCGGTGCCATGGCCGGGTACTCGTACCAGGGGATGTTCTGCGCGCCGGGCGGGTGGCCGACGTAAAGGAACTCGATCTCCATGCGCACGTCCACGAACAGCGGCGGGTCGCCAGCGCCTTCGGCGGCATCCTGCGTGCGTTCCAGCAGCAGGTCCCAGGCCTGCTTGGGAAAGAGTTCTTGCATGGGGGCGATTGTCACCCGGCCATCAGGCCGCTGGCGCGCAGCACGCGCCGTCCGATCGCCTCCGCCAGCACCGGGCCCTGGGCGCGCGCGCCACCGACCAGCGTGAACCAGCGCTTGGCGCGCGTGATGCCGGTGTAGACCAGCTCGCGCGTGAGCACCGGGTTGCCCTGGTCCGGCAGCACCAGCGCGGCGTGCTCGAACTCCGAGCCCTGCGACTTGTGCACCGTCATCGCGAACACGGTCTCCACGGCCTGCAGCCGGGCCGGCAGCACCCAGCGCACGGCCCCGCTGCCGTCGCCGGCCGGGAAGGCCACGCGGCGCACGGGCGGCGCGCCCGGCTCGGACGCGGGCAGGTCCAGCGTGAGGCCCACGTCGCCGTTCATGAGCGACAGGCCGTAGTCGTTGCGCGTGACGAGCACGGGCCGGCCCGCGAACCAGCCCTGCGTGCCCTGCAACAGGCCGGCTTCGCGCAGCAGTTCGGCCACCGTCGCATTGAGGCCGGTCACGCCCCAGGGGCCTTCGCGCAGTGCGCAAAGCAGCTGGAAGCGCCCCAGGGCCTGCAGCAGGTCGCCGGCCCAGGCATCCCAGGCCGCGGGCCCGGCGTTGTCGGCCGGGCGCGTGGTGTGCATGCGGCGCAGGTAGTGCGCATGGCCGAAGGGCGCGGCGCGCTCGGCCAGCACCAGCGCGCGCAGCTTGGCATCCTGCGCGAGCAGGGCGGGCGGCTGGGCCAGACGGCAGCTGCGCAGGTCGTCCAGCCCGGCGCGCCACAGGGCCTGGGCGGCCCGGCCGTCGCCGGCGTTGACGGCCTGGGCCAGCTGGCCGATGCCGCTGTCGGCCGTGAAGCGGTGGCTCACGCGCAGCATGGCGATGGCCTGGTCCAGCGGCTGGCCGGCGGCGTCCTGCAGCGCGGGCGGCGGCTGCTGGCCTGCTGCTTCCTGCAGCCACTGCGCGGTGTCGGCGTCGTAATGGCCTTCCTGCGCGCGGCTGCACAGCTCGCCGAGCACGGCACCGGCCTCGACCGAGGCCAGCTGGTCCTTGTCGCCCAGCAGCACCAGCCGGGCGCTGGAAGGCAGCGCCTGCAGCAGCCGGGCCATCATCTCCAGGTCGACCATGGAGGCCTCGTCGACCACGAGCACGTCCAGCGCCAGCGGGTTGCCCGCGTGGTGGCGGAAGTGCCGGCTCTCGGGCTGGCTGCCCAGCAGCCGGTGCAAGGTGGTGGCGGCGCTGGGCACGTGCGGACGCAGCGCCTCGCCGTGTGGTAGCGCGCCCCAGGGCAGGCGGTCCAGCGCGCCGCGGATGGATTCGGCCAGCCGGGCTGCGGCCTTGCCCGTGGGCGCGGCCAGGCGGATGCGCAGCGGCTCCCCGCCGCCCTGCAGCGCCATGGACTGCAGCAGCGCGAGCAGGCGCACGACGGTGGTGGTCTTGCCCGTGCCGGGGCCGCCCGTGACGATGGCGAAGCGCTGGCGCAGGGCCAGCGCGCAGGCCAGCTTCTGCCAGTCCGGGGCGGGTGCGGTGAACAGCGCATCGAACACGGGGCGGATCTGCGCGGCCGGCGCCACGGGCTCGGGCGCCAGCCGCGCGCTGACCAGCGCACGCACCTCGCGCTCGTGCTGCCAGTAGCGGCGCAGGTACAGGCGCGGGCCCTGCAGCACCAGCGGCGCGTTGCCGGAGCCGGCCTCGCAGAGCCGGCTGGCGCGCAGCGCGGCGCACCAGTCGCCCAGCCGCAGCGCCTGCAGCCACTGGCTGGGCGTGCGCGCGAGCGGTGCGTCAGGCGCATGGGCCGGCGGCAGCGAGAGGCTGGCCGGGCTGTCGGCCAGCGCGGCCTGCAGGTCCAGGCAGACATGGCCTCGGCCCAGCTGGTGACTGGCCAGCGCGGCTGCCAGCAGCAGCGGGGCGCCGGCGGCAGGGTCGAGTTCGTGCAGGAACAGCGCGAAGCTGCGGTCCAGCTCGCGCAGCCAGCCGTGCTCCACCCATTCGCCGAGGTCGGCCAGCAGCGTGCCGCAGTCGTCCAGCGGCGGGGCCGGGGCGTCGAACAAATCAGGCTGGTTCATGGCGGAACAAGGTGTCCAGGGCCTCGATCAAGGCCCGCGGCGGCTTCGTCGCGAACACGCCCTGCGTGTCGGCCTCGGCGCCGCGCAGGAACAGGTACAGCGCGCCGCCCACATGGCGGTCGTAGTCGTAGTCGGGTAGCCGCGCGGCCAGCAGCCGGTGCAGCGCGAACACGTAGAGCAGGTATTGCACGTCGTAGCGGTGCGCCAGCAGGGCCTGCTGCATGGCGGCGGCGTCGTAGGCGCGCGCGTCGGGGCCGAGCCAGTTCGACTTGTAGTCGGCCACCCAGTAGCGGCCCTCGTGCTCGAACACCAGGTCCATGAAGCCCTTGAGCATGCCGGCCAGCCGCGTGCCGGCCAGGGCCGGGCGCGGCGCGGCGTCGAAGGTGTGGGCCGTGACCAACGCGTCGATGGCGCGCGTGTCGGCCCGGTGGATGGGAAACCAGAACTCCAGTTCGGTCTGGTACTGGGCCAGGCCGTCCAGCGCCGCGGGCGTCGCGTGGCCGGGCAGCACGAGCGGCAGCTGCAGCCAGCGCAACACCCAGTCGCACAGGGGAGCGATCCAGGCCTCCCAGCCGCGCACGGCACAGCGGCGCGCAACGAGGTCGCGCAGCGCCTGCGGCTGCGCCACGACCTTGGCGAAGCCCTGCAGTGCGCACCATTCCAAGAGGCCGTGCAGGAAGCTGCCGGGCTCGGCGCCGCGCGGAAAGGCGTGCCAGCTGCCGGCTGCCGGCGCGCGCGGGCTTTCCGGCTCGTCGGCGGGCTCGGCCTCTTCCAGCGCCTGGTCCTGGCGCGCGTCCTCGGGCTCGGCCGTCATGGTGCCGAGCTGCTGTACCAGCGCCGAGTAGCTCGCGATCCACCAGGGCGCATGGCCCAGGCGCTGCGGCTGGCGCGCCGGCCCCACGGGCGGTGGCGCAGCGGCCTGCCAGGTCGCGTCGTCGGGCGTGGGCGCTGCTTCCAGCGCAATGTCGGCGCAGCCCGCGGCCAGGGCCTGCAGCTGGGCGCGGTAGCTGGCCAGGTCGTCGATGGGGGCGCCGCCCGAGAGCACATGGCCCAGCGCGCTGCGGTGCAGCTGGGGCTTGCCGGCATTGCCGGGGGCCAGCGGCGCCAGGCCCAGCCACAGGCCGTGTCGCGCGCGCGTGAGCGCCACGTACAGCAGGCGCAGGTCCTCGGCCAGCCGCTCTTCCTCGGCCAGGGCCCGGGCCTGGGAGTACTGGCCGTCCAGTTCGAGCACGCGCGCGTCGGCCGCGGTGTCGTGAAAGCCCAGCGTCTCCTGCTTGCCGCTGCGCGTTTCGCGCCAGGCACTGATGAAGGGCAGCAGCACCAGCGGGTACTCCAGGCCCTTGGATTTGTGGATGGTGACGACCTTGATCAGCGCGGCATCGCTCTCCAGCCGCAGGATGTCTTCCTCGCCCTCGGGGCTGGCCAGGCGCTCGGCCAGCGCGCGCAGCAACGCATGCTCGCCGTCGAGTTCCACGGCGCGGCGCTGCAGCCATTCCGCGAGGTGCAGCACGTTGGTGAGACGGCGTTCGCCGCCCGGCTCGGCGAGCCAGCGCGCGGGCAGGCCGAAGTCGTGCAGCAGCTGGTGCAGCATGGGCAGCACGCCGTGGCGCTGCCACAGCTCGCGCAGCGCGCGAAAGCGCAGCGCCAGCGCTTCCCAGGCCAGCTCGTCCTCGCGCAGGCGGGCCAGTTCGGCCAGCGGCATGTCCAGGGTGCGCGTGGCCAGGGCGCTGCGCAGCAGTGCTTCATCGGCCGGTGCCGCGCAGGCGCGCAACCAGTGCAGCAGGTCCTGCGCCTCGGGCGTGGCGAACACCGAGGCGCGGTCGGACAGGTAGACGCTGCGCAGCCCGCGCGCCGCGAGCGCCGCGCGCACGGCATCGGCCTCGCTGCCGCTGCGCACCAGCACGGCGATGTCGGCCGGGCGCAGCGGCTGCAGCCGGTCGCCGTGGACAAAGCCGGTGCGGCCCGCATCGGCGCCGCGCAGCCAGTGCACGACGGCGCTGGCGCTGGTCTCGGCCATGCGCCGGCGGTATTCGGCGCTGCCCACGCGCGGCTTGTCGGCGTCCGCGGGCGGCTCCAGCGACCACAGCGTCAGCGCGGCGGCCGGCGCGCCGTCGATCTGCAGCCATTCGGGCCGGCCCTTGGCCTGCACGGGCACGAAGGGCACCGGGTTGTCGCCTTCCTGCGCAAAGCGGAAGGCCGCGCGCGGCTGCTGCTCAGCGTGCAGGAACACGTGGTTGACGGCGCGCACCACGGCCGCGGTGGAGCGGAAGTTGGTGTCCAGCGCGTAGAGGGCGTCGCCGACATCGCGGCGCGCACGCAGGTAGGTGCGGATGTCGGCACCGCGAAAACCGTAGATGGCCTGCTTGGGGTCGCCGATCATGACCAGGCCCCTGTCGCGGTCGGCGCGTTCGCCGCTCTCCACGGCGTAGATGCGCCGGAAGATGCGGTACTGCACGGGGTCGGTGTCCTGGAATTCGTCGATCAGCGCGAGCGGGAACTGCGCGCGGATGCGCGCGGCCAGCGCCGCGCCGCCGTCGCCGTGCAGCGCGCCGTCCAGCTGCTGCAGCAGGTCGTCGAAGCCGAGCTCGGCCCGGCGCAGCTTCTCGGCGGCCAGGGCCGCGCGCAGCGCGTGGGCGGCCTGCGCGGCGAGGCGGGCGCGCAGTTCGTCGATGGCGATGCCTTCGCTGGCCTCCAGCCACGCGTCGATGGCGTGCAGCGCGGGATGCTCGGGCAGCTGCTGGTTCTTCTTGAGCCGGGCGCCGGCCAAACCGAACAGCGCGATGTTCCTGGGCGCGGGCGCGCCCTGGCTCCAGTCGGCCAGGGCTTGCAGCCAGCCGGCGAAGACGGCCTCGTCGTCCTTGTTGCGGTAGCTGGTGCCGCTCAGGTGGGGGCGGGCGGTGTGCCACAGGCGTTCGAGGTCTTCGCGCGCGGCGGCCCAGGCGGCGCGCGCCGTCTGTTCCAGCGCATCGGCGCGCTGGCGTGCTGCGCCCGCGGCGTGCAGCGCGGCCAGGGCATCGTCGGACTCGGGCAGCGCGCTGCCCTGCAATTGCAGCAGCGCATCCTCGCGGCGCAGCAGCGGGTCCACGGCCCTCCAGAGCGCCTCGGGGTTGGCGAAGCACTGCAGCAGCATCTGCGCGGCCGGCGCCGCGAGCGGGTAGTAGTTTCTGCGCCAGTGGTCCTGCAGCACGCGCTGCTGCAGCGCGGCGAGATCGGTCTGCAGGGTCTGGCGGAACAGGCTGCCGCTGTCGAAGGCGTGCTCGCGCAGCATGCGCCAGGCCCAGCCGTGGATGGTGGCCACGGCGGCCTCGTCCATCCACTGTGCGGCCACGCGCAAGCGGTGCGCACAGGCCGGCCATTGCGCGGGCGGGAAGTCGGCGCGCAGCGCGTCCAGCACGTCGCCGGGCGCGGGTTCGGCCTCGCCCGCGAACACGCGCGCGGCCTCGTCCAGCCGTGCGCGGATGCGCTCGCGCAGCTCCTGCGTGGCGGCTTCGGTGAAGGTCACGACCAGGATCTCGGGTGGCGTCAGCGCGCGCGCGAACGCCGTCCCGTCCGCGCCATGGCCCAGCACCAGGCGCAGGTACAGCAGCGCGATGGTGTAGGTCTTGCCGGTGCCGGCGCTGGCCTCGATCAGGCGCTGGCCGTGCAGCGGGAAATGCAGCGGATCGAGAGGAAGGACGCCGCTCATGCCGCGTCCTCCTCGGCGCCGGACTGGCCTCGGTGCGCCCCGCCCAGCGCGCGCCACAGCGGCCCGTACAGGTCCTCACTCCAGTCGCGCAGGCCGCGGCCGTCGGCCGTCTGCGCGCCCTGCAACGCGGCGAAGTCGGCGAACACGCGCGCGAGCGCCGGGCGCTGGCCTTCGCCGCTCACCTGCTGGCCGCCGTCGTAGAGCACCTGCGCGCCGCGCGGATCGCCGGCCAGCACCGCGAACGCGGTCTTGCAGGCCACGGGCAGCGGCTCGGCCAGGCCGGCGGCCCACGCCTGCGCGAGCGCGGACAGCGTGGCCCTGGCGGCTTCGGCATCGAGTGCGGGCAGGCGGAGCAGGCCGGATTCGCTGGCCAGCAGCGTGAGCGTGGGGCCGGCCGCGATCTGCAGCGCGAGGTGCGTGGGCCAGTGCCGCACGATGTGGTGCCAGGCCAGTGTGGGGCCCTTGTGCAACCGGCCGTTGGCCAGCACCAGGCAGGCGGGCAACTGCTCGGCATCCGCAGGCAGGCGGCGCTGCGGCAGCGCATCGTCGAAAGCGATGGCCGTGGCCGGATCGGTCCAGCGCAGCGCGTGGCGCTGGTCCTCCAACATGGGCCAGCCGTCCAGCGCGTCCAGGTAGTGGCCCAGCGTGCGCAGGAGTGGCTGGGCCAGCGCACTTTCGGCGATGGGGCCGAAGGCCTGCAGCGGCAGCCGGCCGGCGCGGGCGAGTGCGGCGGTCTGCTCGGCCAATGCGTCGGCCAGGCCGGCGCGCGCGGCGGCGGGGCTCGGCTGGGTGTCGCACCAGGGCTGCAGCGCGGCGCGCAGATCGCGCTCCAGCGTCCATTGCTGCAGGCTGTCCAGGCCGAAGGCCTCGTCGTCCTGCGTGTCCTCGGCGTGCAGCGCCAGGCCCGTCTGCAACCGCTGGCGGAAGAAGGCCTCCACGGGCTGGGCCAGGAAGTCGGCCAGCGGGCGCAGCGGTTGGGCGTTCTCGGGCTGCCAGGCCGGCAGTGGCGCGCCGGGGCCGCGCGCGGTGGCGGCCTCGGCATGGGCGGCCTGCCATTCGCGGCCGTAGCTGTAGAGCCCGTCGATGGCGGGGGCGGCCGGTGCGTCGGGCGCGAAGTAGCGCGGGCTGAAGGGCTGCAGCGGGTGCTCGGTGGTCAGGGCCTGGAGCAGGTCGGCGCCGTCGGCCGTCTGCCAGCCGGCCGCGAGGTGGTCGCGCAGCTGGCCGATCAGCACGCTGGGCGCGCGCGCGCTGTGGTCGCGCACGTTGCGGCCGACCCAGCTGATGTAGAGCTGCTCGCGTGCCGACAGCAGGGCCTCGAGCAGCAGGTAGCGGTCGTCGTCGCGGCGCGAGCGGTCGCCGGGGCGCCAGTCGCCCTGCATGAGGTCGAAGTCGGCGCGCACCATGGGGCGCGGGAAGTCGCCGTCGTTCATGCCCAGCAGGCAGACCACGCGGAACGGGATCGCGCGCATGGGCATCAGCGTGCAGAAGCTCACGCCGCCCGTCATGAAGCGCTGCTGCAGGCCCTGCTGCTCGAGCACGGCCAGCCAGCGTTCGCGCACCACGGCCAGTGGCAGCGCTTGGTCGAAACCGGCGTCCGCGCATTCGTCCAGCCACTGGTCCAGGCCCTGCAGCAGCTGCTGCACGCGCAGCTGCTCGCGCGCGTCCACGGGCGCGAAGAAGCCCTGCAGCAGCGCGCGCAGGCGCTCGGCCCACTGCAGTGGCGGGGCAGGGTCGTTCACGGTCGAGAGCGTCTCACCGAGCGCGCGCAGCAGCGCGGCCAGCGGGCCCAGTGCGGCGGCGTCGAGGCCGCCGATTTCGTCGTAAGGAGCGATGCCGTCAAAGGCCCCGCCCTCGCCGACCGCGAAGCCCAGCAGCATGCGCGAGAGGCCGAAGCGCCAGCTGTTGACCTCGCCGGCCGCGCCCAGCGCCTGCTGGGCGCGCTGGGCCGCGTCCAGGCCCCAGCGCACGCCCGCGCCCGCGATCCAGCGCTTGAGCTGGGGCAGGGCCTCGTCATCGAGCCCGAAGCGCGCGCGCAGCGCGCCGACCTCCAGCAGGTCCAGCACGTCGCTGGCGGCGAAGCGGCTGTCGGGCAGCTGCAGCAGCAGCTCCAGCGCCACCAGCAGCGGCTCCTGGCCACGCCGGCCCTGGTCGGCCACGGTGTAGGGAATGTGGCGGGCGTCGCCCCGCGGCAGCCGGCCGAAGACAGCCTCGATGTGCGGCGCGTAGGCGTCCACGTCGGGCAGCATCACGATCACGTCCCGCGGCTGCAGCGTGGGGTCGGCGTCGAAGCGGGCCAGCAGCTGGTCGTGCAGCACCTCGATCTCGCGCTGGGCCGAGTGCGTGCTGTGCAAGCGCAGCGAGCGGTCCTGTGCGGTGTCGACCGCGGGCCAGCGCGCGCGCGTCTCGGCCAGCGGGCGCAGGTCCAGGATGTCGTCCTGCAGCTGCTGCAGCAGGCCGGCGGGCGCGGCGTCTTCGCTGAACAGGTCGATGCGGCCACTGCCGATGCCCGACCAGGCCGCGCGGTATTGGTCGGGCGTGTCGAAGCTGTCGATCAGGTGCAGGTAGTCGCGCCCCTGCTTGCCCCAGGCCGCCAGCAATGGGTGGGCGTGCTGGTGCAGCGTGGCTTCGTCGAGCACGGCCGGCATGCCGGCGCGGCGCGTCTGGCGGCGGTAGGGGCCGCGCAGCAGGTCCTGGTCGGCCACGATGTCGGTCCAGTGGTGGCGGCAGGGGTTGTGCACGAACAGCATGACCTGGGCCACGCCCGCGATCGCGGCCAGCGCCTGCAGCGTCTGCGCGGGCAGCGCCGAGATGCCGAACACCACGACGCGGCGCGGCAGGCCGGCCGGTGCCGGTCCTTCATGGCTGGCCAGCGCGGCGATGAAGCGCTGGTGCACGCCGGCGCGGCTGCCAGCCTGGCCGGCGGCACCGGCATCCGCGATCAGCGCGCGCCAGAGCAGGGCCTGCCAGCGCTGGTCGGCGGGCAGGGCATGCTCGCCGCGGCGCAGGTTGCGCACCACGTCGCGCCCTGCCGCCCAGTCTTCCAGCCAGTCGGCGCGGTAGACCTGGTACTGGTCGAACAGGTCGGCCAGGCGTTGGGCCAGCTGGTGGCGCTTGCGCAGGTCGGCGTCGTCGGCCAGGAAGCGGGCCAGCGGCTCCAAGCCCGGCTGGCCCAGCAGACCGGGCAGCAAACGCATGAGCCGCCAGGTCAGCGGCGCCTCGTCCAGCGGTGAGCGCTCGGGCACGGCGTCGGCGCCCAGCACGGCGCGGTAGGCGCGCCACAGGAACTGCGCGGGCAGCTGCAGCTGGGTGGCGGCCGTGATGCCCAGGCCGCCGCCCGCGGGGTCGTCGGGGTGCGCGGCCAGCGCCAGCTTGAGCCACTGCGCGATGCCGTTGCTCTGCACCAGCACGACCTCGTTCTCCAGCGGCGCCAGCGGGTGGCGCCGCAGCCAGGCCACGAGCAGCTGGCGCAGGTCTTCCGGCCGGTTGCCGTGCAGCACCATGAGGCCGGGTTGCAGGGGGGGGGAGGGAAAGGCGCTGGGCATGCAGGGCTGCGATGCTAGCGCGCTGCGGCAGCACAAGGCGCTTTCTACAATCGCCCCACCATGAAGCTCCCCGCCTACACCCGCGCCCAGCAACTGCCGGCCATCCTGGCCGAACGCATCGCCATCCTCGACGGCGCCATGGGCACCATGATCCAGCGCTTCAAGCTGAACGAGGAACAGTACCGCGGCCAGCGCTTCAAGGACTTCCACAAGGACGTCAAGGGCAACAACGAGCTGCTCTCGTTGACCCGGCCCGACGTGATCTCCGACATCCACGAGCGCTACCTCGCGGCCGGTGCCGACCTGATCGAGACCAACACCTTCGGCGCCACCACGGTCGCACAGGACGACTACGAGATGGCGCACCTGGCGCGCGAGATGAACCTGGAAAGCGCCAAACTGGCCCGCGCGGCCTGCGACAAGTACAGCACGCCCGACAAGCCGCGCTTCGTCGCCGGCGCCCTCGGCCCCACGCCCAAGACCGCCAGCATCAGCCCCGACGTGAACGACCCGGGCGCGCGCAACGTCGACTTCGAGACGTTGCGCCAGGCCTACTACGAGCAGACCGAAGCGCTGGTCGAAGGCGGGGCGGACGTGATCCTCGTGGAGACCATCTTCGACACGCTGAACGCCAAGGCCGCGCTGTTCGCCGTGGACGAGTACTTCGAGGCCAGCGGCCAGCGCCTGCCCATCCTGATCAGCGGCACCGTGACCGACGCGTCGGGCCGCATCCTGTCGGGCCAGACCGTCACGGCCTTCTGGCACAGCGTGCGCCATGCGCAGCCGCTGGCCATCGGCCTGAACTGCGCGCTGGGCGCCGCGCTGATGCGGCCCTACATCCAGGAGCTGAACCGCGTCGCGCCCGACACCTTCATCAGCTGCTACCCCAACGCCGGCCTGCCCAACCCCATGAGCGACACCGGCTTCGACGAGACGCCGGCGGACACCTCCAAGCTGCTGCACGAGTTCGCAGCCGAGGGCCTGGTCAACATCGTGGGCGGCTGCTGCGGCACCACGCCCGAGCACATCGCGGCCATCGGCCAGGCCGTGGCGCCGGTGGCCACGCGCGCGGTGCCGGCCCGCACGGCGTTCTACCCGGCCATGGCCTGAACGGCCCGCCATGGCCTTCGCGTTTCCCCACGGCTTCGCCGGCCAGCCGGAGATCGACGAGGCCTACGACCCGTTCCGCCGGGCCCACGATGCCGCGGCGTCCAACCGCCATTTCGCCGAGCGCAGCGAAGAGGCCCGGCGCACCTTGCCGCACCGGCTCGGCGTGCCCTACGGCCCCACGCTGGCCGAGACGCTGGACATCTTCCCGGCCGCGCAGCCCGGTGCGCCCGTGTTCTTCTTCGTCCACGGCGGCTACTGGCGCGCCCGTGCTGCGCGCGACTTCAGCTGCGTGGCCCTGGGTCCGCAGGCCATGGGCTTCACCACGGTGGTGATCGACTACGCACTGTGCCCCACGGTCACGCTGGACGAACTGGTGCGCCAGGTGCGCGCGGCCGCTGCCTGGACCCTGCGCCACATCGCCGAATTCAACGGCGACCCGGGCCGCATCGTCATCGGCGGCAGCTCGGCCGGCGGCCACCTGGGCGCCATGCTGCTGACCACGCCCTGGCGCGCCGACTACGGCCTGCCCAACGACCCGTTTGCCGGCGCCGTGCTGCTCTCGGGCCTGTACGACATCGCGCCGCTGCGCTACAGCTACCTGCAGCCGCTGATCCAGCTGGACGAAGCCACCGTGCGCCGCAACTCGCCCATGCACCTGGTGCGGCCCAGCGCCACGCCCCTACTGCTGGCCTGGGGCGGCGCCGAGCAGGCCGCTTTCGCAGAGCAGTCGCAGGGCCTGCACACGGCCTGGCAGCAGGCCGGCAACCGCAGCGAGCTGCTGGTGCTACCGGGCGCCGACCACTTCGAGGCCATGGTGCCGCTGGAGCAGCCGGACAGCGCGCTGTGCCGCGCGCTGCGCGGCTTTGCCGGCACCTAGGCCCGGGCCGGGCACGCGGCCTGCTACACCGAACCGCGCCCTTCTTGACCACCCGCCCATGACCCCCCCCCATTTCACCGAGCCGACCACCGGCTACTGGCAGCAGATCCTGCCCGCCGCCGCGGCCGGCCCGGCCGACGGTCCCTGGCAGTACGGCTACCCGGCGCACCTGCCCGACGGCCGCGTGCTCGTGCTGCCGATCCGCCAGATGGCGGGCCAGCCGGACCACGCCGTCGCCTCGCTGATCTGCAACCAGGCCGCGCTGGACGTGATCGACACGCTGGGCGAGCTGCTGGCCGAGCGGCTGGCACCGTTGCAGCCCGAGGTGGTGGTGGGCGTGCCCACGCTGGGCCTGTCCTTCGCGCCCATCGTGGCGCGCCGGCTCGGCCTGTCGCGCATCGTGCCGCTGGGCTACTCGCGCAAGTTCTGGTACGACGAGGCGCTCTCGGGCGCCGTGCAGTCCATCACCACGCCGACGGCCGGCAAGCGCGTGTACCTCGACCCGAACCTGCTGCCGCTGGTGCGCGGCAAGCGCGTGGTGCTGGTGGACGATGCGGTCAGCAGCGGCAGCACCATCGCCGCGCCGTGGAACCTGCTGGAGGCCGCGGGCGCCACCGTGCTGGGCGTGGGTGTGGCCATGTGCCAGGGCCGGCGCTGGGCCGAGGTGCTGGGGCCGCAGCGTGCGGCCCAGGTGTTCGGTGTGTTCGACAGCCCGCTGCTGCAGGCCGTTCCCGAGGGCTGGGTGCGGCGGGCGTGAAGCCCGGGGCAGGGCGTTTGGTACGCAACTTGCGTTTCAGGGCGTAGCCCGCAACGTATCGCCAATCGTATACGTTTTGGTGCATGGCCCGCCCCGGGTCGGTGCACCGCGTCCGCCATCCCCGCCCCCCGGAGCCGCCATGACCTCTTCGCCCAGCCCTTCCCGTTCCCTGTCGCGCCGCCGCCTGTTACAGGCAGCCGGCGCTGTTGCCTGCGGCGCCGTGGCCGCGCCGGTGTTCGCGCAGACGCGGGCCATCAGCATCACGCTGCCCTGGGTCGTGAACGGCTCCAACTACTGGCCCATGGTCGGCAAGGAACTGGGCTACTTCAAGAAGCGCGGCATCGACCTCACGGTCTCGCGCGGCAACGGCTCGGTGGCCGCGGCGCAGGCCGTGGCCAACAAGCAGTTCGACCTGGGCGTGGTGTTCTTCGGCGGCACGCTGGTGAACATGGCGCGCGGCCTGCCGCTGCAGGCCCTGGCCACCGTGGGCTACGACGCACTGATGGGCAACCTGGTGCTGGAGGACTCCACCATCCGCGCGCCCAAGGACTTCGAGGGCAAGCGCGTGGGCACGGTCGCCACCTCGGCCGAGTCGCCGTACTGGACGGCCTACGCCGCCAAGACCGGCATCGACCTCGGCAAGGTCACGCGCCAGCAGCTCGATGCACGCCTGATCGAGCGCGCGCTGATGGACAAGCAGGTCGACGCCATCACGGCCATCGGCTCGTCCAGCATCCCGGTGCTGGACTCGCTGGGCGTGAAGACGCGCTTCATCCCCTGGGCCAAGGCCGGCGTGCAGCTCTACGCAGCCCAGGTCATCGCGCGCCGCGAGACCATCGAGGCCGACGCCGGCCTGTGCCAGGCCATGGTGGACGGCATCCTCGAATCCGTGGTCACCACGCTCAAGAAGCCCGAGGAATCGCTGGAGATCCTCTACAAGGCCCAGCCCGAGATCGGCATGGCCAAGGGCGGCAAGGAGAACGCCAAGATCTCGCAGGGCCTGGCCCAGGCCACCATGGTCGCGCCCGAGGCCATCGAGCACGGCATGGGCTACAGCAGCATCCCCACGCTGGCCAGCATGATCTCGCTGGCCGCGCGCGCGGGCGCGCTGACGGCCGATGCCAAGCCGCTGGTGCCCGAAGACCTGGCGACGAACCGCTTCGTCGGCAAGATCAAGCTCAGCAGCGCCGAGTGGGACCAGATCCGCAAGAACGTGGCGCCCTACAACAAGATGCTGGGCCTGGCCTGATGCCGTTCACGCTGCCGACGCGGCCCGAGCCGCTGGCGGCCGAGCGCGCGCAGACCGCGCTGGTCGTCATCGACATGCAGAACGGCTATCTCTCGCCGGGCGGCTACCTGGACCTGGCCGGCTTCGACATCGCGGGCAGCCCGCCCGTGGTCGCGCGTGCGGCGCGTGTGCTGGCCGCCGCGCGCGCGGCCGGCCTCATGGTCGTGCACGTGCGCAACGGCTGGACCGAGAGCCTGGCCGAGGCCGGCCCGGCCACCTCGCCGATGTGGCACAAGTCCAACCCGCTCAAGTACATGCGCAGCCACCCCGGCGCGCAGCTGCTGATCCGCGGCAGCTGGGACCATGCCTTCGTGGAGCCCATGCAGCCGCTGCCGGGCGAGCCCGTGGTCGACAAGCCGCGCTACAGCGCGTTCGCCGGCACCAACCTGGAGATGCTGCTGCGCGCCCACGGCATCACCACGCTGGTGTTCGTGGGCGTCAACACCAACGTCTGCGTGGAGACCGCGGTGCGCGATGCCTTCCACCGCGAGTTCTTCGCCGTGATGGTGGCAGACGCCACGCTGCAGGCCGGCTCGCCCGCCGTGTTCGAGGCCAGCGTGTTCAACATCGAGAAGTTCTTCGGCTGGACGGTGTCGACTGACGATGCGGTGGCTTGTTTCGAAAGGCTGCCCGCGTGAACGATGGACTGACGCCGCGGCGCATCCTGCTGCCGCTGCTGTTCGCATTGGCCACGCTGGCGCTGTGGGAGGCCGTGGTGCGCGGCTTCGCAATCCGCGAGGTGCTGCTGCCCGCGCCCAGCGCGATCGCGCTGCGCCTGGTGGAGACCTTCCCCCTGCTCATGCAGCACGCCTGGCCCACGGTCTGGGAAAGCCTGGCGGGCTTTGCCATCGCCTCGCTGCTGGGTGTGGCGCTGGCCGCGCTGCTGAGCACTTCGGCGCTCATGCGCGACATGCTGTACCCCAACGTCGTGCTGTTCCAGCTCATTCCCAAGATCGCGCTGGCGCCGCTGTTCATCGTCTGGCTGGGCATCGGTTTCCAGTCGCGGCTGACCTTCTCGGTCTTCATCAGCTTCTTCCCGGTAGTGATCGCCACGCTGGCCGGGCTGGACCATGTCGACAAATCGCTGCTGCGGCTGTGCCGCGCGCTGACCGCCACGCCCTGGCAGGTGTTCGCGGCGGTGCGGCTGCCGCATGCGCTGCCCTATGTGTTCAGCGGCATGAAGATCGCCACCACCTTCGCCATCATCGGCGTGATCGTGGGCGAGTTCATCACCTCGCAGGCGGGCCTCGGTTACCTGATCCTGTTCGCCTCGGCCCAGGCCGACACGGCGTTGATCCTCGCGGCCATCCTCGTGCTGTGCGTGTTCGGGCTGGCGTTCTACGGGCTCGTCGCGGGACTGGAGCGCTGGATGCAACAGAAGTTTGGCGCCTGATGTCTTCCGCTCCCCCTTCCTGGCTGCAGCCGCTCGCGACCCCGGCCGACCGCGGCCAGGCCTATGTGTCCGTGCAGGACGTGCACAAGACCTACGCCACCCGCAACGGCGAGGTCCATGCCGTGCAGCATGCCGACTTCGACGTGGCCGAGGGCGACTTCCTGAGCCTGGTCGGCCCCAGCGGCTGCGGCAAGAGCACGCTGATGTCCATGGTCGGCGGGCTGGAGAACCCCAGTGCGGGCCGCATCCTGGTCGGCGGCGATCCCGTCACGGCGCCGCGCCGGGACTTCGGCTACGTGTTCCAGGACGCCACGCTGCTGCCCTGGAAGAGCGTGCTGGACAACGTGCTGTTTCCGATCCGCACGCAGAAGCGCGATGTGGCCGCGTACCGCGCCGAGGCCGAACGGCTGCTGCGCGCGACGGGCCTGTGGGACTTCCGCGACAAGCGCCCGGCCGAGCTCTCGGGCGGCATGCGCCAGCGCGTGGCGATCTGCCGCGGCCTCATCAACGATCCGCGCCTGCTCATGATGGACGAGCCCTTCTCGGCGCTGGACGCGATCACGCGCGACGACATGAACCTCATGCTGGCCCGGCTCTGGGACCAGGTGCACAAGACGGCCGTGTTCATCACGCACAGCATCCGCGAGGCGGTCTACCTGTCCGACCGCGTGCTGGTCATGAACGCGCGGCCCTCGCGCATCGTGGCCGACATCCGCGTGCCCTTCGCGCGGCCACGCCGGCCCGAGATGCAGGAAGACCCGGTGTTCAACAGCATCTGCAGCTTCGTGCGCGAGACCATCCATGCCGGGCACGAGAGCCGCAGCGCCTGAAACGGCCACGCCGCTGCAGCGTCTGGTGGCCGCGCAGCGCGCGGCGCTGGGCGGGCGCTTCAGCACCGACGACATCGTGGCCGTGCTGCACCAGGCCATCGTGCGCGGCATCTTCCACCCGGGCCAGGCGCTGCGCCAGGACGAGCTGGCGGCCGAGTTCCAGGTCAGCAAGATCCCGCTGCGCGAGGCCCTGCGCACGCTGCAGGCCCAGGGCTTCGTCGAGTTGCCGCTGAACCGCGGCGCGCTCGTGCAGGCGCCGACGCTGGACCAGCTGAAGGACGCCTTCGAGCTGCGCCTCCTGGTCGAGCCCAGCCTCATGCGCACGGCCGCGCCGCTGCTCACGCGCGCCGACCTCGACGAAGCCGAGCGCCTGGTGCGCGCCATGGACAAGGCCGGCACGGCCTGGGCCTTCAGCGAACTCAACGTGCGCTTCCACGACCTGCTCTACGGCCCGGCGCAGCGCCCGCTGTCCAAGCAGATCCTGGCCATGCTGCAGGGGCACATCCAGCGCATGTCCTTCATGCAGCTCTCGCTCGCGGGCTTCAACCGCAGTTCCAACGAGGACCACCGCGTGATCCTGGCGGCCTGCCGCCAGGGCGATGCGGATGCCGCGGCGCGGGCGGTGGCGGGGCATGTGAAGGGGGTGCGCAAGATCGTGCTGGAGCTGGTGGCGCAGCAGGGCCTGGGCTGAGCCACCCAGCCAGAACGGCCGGCATCACTCTTGCATTCAGCGGCACCGTCTTCCGAATGGAGGTGTCGCGATGAGAACAGGCAGATCTCGCTCTGCATCGCGGACCTGGGACGGCGAGCGCCCCAGGTCTGGCCCGGGTTCACGTGCTGACGCGTCAGAGGAGCGGCCGCTGGGCGGGCGCTCCGGCGGCGTGCCCCAGCAGACGATTTCCGAACGCTGGGACGTGCTGTGCACCCATCTGTACCGCTGCCGTTGCGGCCTGGCGCGGAACTGAGGGCGAATCAATGCGGTGCATGGCGCACCGCTCTGGCGCTCACTCCGGCTCGATCCCGGCGGCCTTCGCCACCTTGCCCCACTTCACCATCTCGCTCGCGATGAAGTTCGCGAACTGCTCGGGCGTGCCGCCCACCGGCTCGACACCGGCCGCCAGCATGCGTTCGCGTACATCGGGCAGGGCGAGGATGCGCGTGGTTTCGGCGGCGAGCTTGTAGACGGTGGCCTTGGGCGTACCGGCCGGGGCCAGCAGGCCGCCCCAGGTGCTGGTCTCGTAGCCGGGCAGGCCAGATTGCGCCACCGTCGGCACATCGGGCAATGCGGGCAGGCGCTCGCGCGTGGTCACTGCCAGCGCGCGCAGCTTGCCACCCTTGATCTGGGCACTGGTCGCCGCCAGCGTGTCGAACATGATCGAGACGCGGCCGCTCATGAGGTCCGGGTGCGCCAGCGTGCTGCCCTTGTAGGGGATGTGCTGCATCTGCAGGCCGGCCATGCTCTGGAACAGCTCGCCCGAGAAATGCGGCGCGCCGCCGTTGCCGCTGGACGCGAAGCTGAGCTGCCCCGGGTTCTTCTTGCCGAAGGCGATCACGTCCTGCATGGTCTTGAACGGCGAATCGGGCGCCACCACCAGCACCAACGGCACGGTGTGTGTCTGCACCACGGGCTCGAAGCTCTTGACCGTGTCGAACGGCAGCTTCTTGAACATGCTGGGGTTGATGGCGTGGCTGCTGGCCACCAGCGCCAGCACGTGGCCGTCCGGCGCGGCCTTGGCCACGAAGTCGGTGCCGATCACGCCGGTGGCGCCGGTCTTGTTCTCGATGACGACGGGCTGGCCCCAGGCCTCGGTGAACTTCTGGCCGATCAGGCGTGCGGCCAGATCGATCGCGCCGCCCGGGGAGGCGGGCACGACGATGGTCATGGGCTTGGTCGGGAAGCTCTGGGCGAAGGCGGGCGCGGCCAGCATGAGCGTGGCGGCCAGGGCGAATGTTCTGCGTTGCATGTGTCTCCTCCAGGTGGTTGACGACGCTCAGCGGCCCTTGGCCTTGCGCCATTCGGCGAAGTCCGTGCGGCTCTTTTCTTCGGTCGGCGGGTACAGGCCCAGGATGGTGCGGCCTTCCATGACCTTCTCCTGCACGAAGTCCTCGAAGACCGTCATCTCGGTGGCCTCGGCGGCGATCTCGTCGGCCAGGTGGGCGGGGATCACGACCACGCCGTCACCGTCGCCCACGACCACGTCGCCGGGGAACACGGGCGCGTCGCCGCAGCCGATGGGGCCGTTGATCTCGATGGCCTCGTGCAGCGTCAGGTTGGTCGGCGCGCTGGGGCGCACGTGGTAGGCCGGCATGGCGTACTGGGCGATGTCGGGGCTGTCGCGGAAGCCGCCATCGGTGACGACACCGGCCACGCCGCGCTGCATCAGCCGCGCCACCAGGATGCCGCCGGCCGAGGCGGCGCGCGCGTCCTTGCGGCTGTCGATCACCATCACGGCGCCGGGCGGGCACTCCTCCACGGCCTTGCGCTGCGGATGGTCGCGGTTCTGGAAAACGGCGATGCCGTTGCGGTCCTCGCGCGCCGGCATGTAGCGCAGCGTGAAGGCCTCGCCGACCATGGTGGGCGCGTCCGGGTTCAGCGGGCGCACGTCCTGGATCATCTGGTTGCGCAGGCCACGCTTGAACAGCGCGGTGCACAGGGTGGCGGTGCTGACCTTCTTCAGCAGGTCGCGGGTCTCGGGTTTCATGCGGTCGGTCTCCAGGTTCAAAAGATGTCGGGTTCCGGCACGGGCTTGCCGAAGGTGGTCTCGAGGAAATCGAAGTCGCAGCCCTCGTTGGCCTGCTTGATGTGGCGGCCGAACATCCAGCCGTAGCCGCGCTCGTAGCGGGGCGGCGGGGCTGTCCAGGCTGCACGGCGTGCGGCCATCTCCTCGTCGGAGATTTCGAGATGGATGCTGCGCGCAGGCACGTCCACCGTGATGCGGTCGCCGGTCTTGACCAGCGCCAGCGGGCCGCCGATGGCCGCCTCGGGCGAGCAGTGCAGCAGGCAACCGCCATAGCTGGTGCCGCTCATGCGCGCATCGGACAGGCGCAGCATGTCCTTCACGCCCTGCTTCAAGAGCTTGGTCGGGATCGGCAGCATGCCCCACTCGGGCATGCCGGCGCCCAGGGGGCCGGCGTTGCGCAGCACCAGGACGTCGTCGCCCGTCACGTCCAGGTCCGGGTCGTCCACGGCCTTCTTGAGGCTGGGGTAGTCGTCGAACACGAGCGCGCGGCCGGTGTGGCGCAAGAGGTGCGGCGCGACCGCGCTGGGCTTGATGACCACGCCGTCGGGCGCGAGGTTGCCGCGCAGCACGGCCAGCGCACCTTCGGCATAGATCGGCTTGTCCAGCGGGCGGATCACGTCGTCGTTGTAGACCTCGGCGCCTGCGATGTTCTCGCCGATGGTCTTGCCGTTGACGGTCAGCGCCTCCGTTTTCAGGTGCGGACGGATGCGCTCCAGCATCGCGCGCAGGCCGCCGGCGTAGAAGAAGTCCTCCATCAGGTAGGCGTCGCCGCTGGGCCGGATGTTGGCGATGACCTGCACGCGGCGGCTGAAGGCGTCGAAGTCCGAGAGGCTCACGGGGTGTCCTGCCCGCCGCGACATGGCGATCAAATGGATGATGGCGTTGGTCGAGCAGCCCATGGCCATGGCGCAGGCGATGCCGTTCTCGAAGTTGGCGCGCGTGAGCATCTTGGCGGGCGTGAGGTCGTCCCAGACCATGTCGACGATGCGGCGGCCGCATTCGGCGCTCATGCGCACATGGTTGGCATCAGCGGCCGGAATGCTGGAGGCGCCCGGCAACGTGAAGCCGATGGATTCGGCGATGCCCATCATGGTGGCTGCCGTGCCCATGGTCATGCAGGTGCCGTGGCTGCGCGCGATGCCAGCCTCCATCTCGAACCAGGCCTGGTCCGAGAGGCGGCCGGCGCGGCGCTCGTCCCAGTACTTGAAGGCGTCCGAGCCCGAGCCCAGCACCTGGCCCTTCCAGTTGCCGCGCAGCATGGGGCCGGCCGGCAGGTAGATGAAAGGAATGCCCATGGACAGCGCGCCCATGGTCAGGCCCGGCGTGGTCTTGTCGCAGCCGCCCATCAGCACGGCGCCGTCCACCGGGTGGCTGCGCAGCAGCTCCTCGGTCTCCATCGCGAGGAAGTTGCGGTAGAGCATGGTCGTGGGCTTGACCATGCTTTCCGACAGGCTGATGGCGGGCAGTTCCAGCGGGAAGCCACCGGCCTGGAACACGCCGCGCTTGACGTCCTCCACACGCTGCTTGAAGTGCGTGTGGCACTGGTTGGCATCGCTCCAGGTGTTGACGATGGCGATGATGGGCTTGCCCTTCCAGTCCTCGTGGCCATAGCCCATCTGCAGCACGCGCGAGCGGTGGCCGAAGGAGCGGAAGTCGTCGGGGGCGAACCAGCGCGCGCTGCGCAGGTCGTCGTAGGTGCGTTGTGTCATCGTGGATGGGTGTGGAGGAGGGCTATTCCGCCTTGATGCCGGCGGCCTTGATCACTTTCGCCCATTTCTCGACTTCGGCCTTCTGGTAGTCACCGAGCTGGGCCGGGGTCATGTCCGAGGGCAGCATGCCGAAGCCCTTGAGCCGGGCCTGCACCTCGGGCGTGGCGATGATCTTCATGATCTCGGCATGCAGCCGGTCGACGATGGCCTTGGGCGTGCCGGCGGGGGCGAACACCGCCTGCCACGAACCCATGTCGAAGCCCTTCTGGCCGGCTTCGGCGATGGTGGGCACGTCGGGCAGCGATTCGAGCCGCTTGGCGCTGCTGACCGCGATGGGCCGCAGCTTGCCGGACTGGATGTGCGGGCCCACGATCAGCGTGGTGTCGAACATCATGTCCACCTGGCCGCCGACCAGGTCCTGCACGGCCGGCCCGCTGCCTTTGTAGGGCACGTGCGTGAACGCCACGCCCGACTGGTAGCTCAAGAGGGCCAGCGCCATGTGCGGCGAGGTGCCGTTGCCCGGCGAGGCCGAGGACAGGCCACCTGTCTTGGCGCGGCTGGCAGCCAGCACGTCGTTCAGGGTCTTGTACGGGCTGCTTGCGTTCACGACGAGCACCAGCGGCCCGGAACCGAGCATGGCGACCGGCGCGAAGGACTTGACCGGGTCGTAGTCGAGCTTGGCGTACAGGCTGCCGTTGATGGAGTGCGAGCTGATGGTGCCGCCCAGGATGGTGTAGCCGTCCGGCGTAGCGCGCGCTGCGATGGCCGAGCCCACGCTGCCGCCCGCGCCGCCTTTGTTGTCGATGACCACGGGCGTGCCCAGCGCCGTCGACAGCGCCGGTGCGATCACCCGGGCCAGCGTGTCGGTGTTGCCCCCGGGCGGGAACGGGACGATGTAGGTGATCGCCTTGCCGGTGGGCCAACTGCCCTGGGCCAGCGCTGGCAGTGCCGCGGTCGCCATGGTGGAAAGCGCGCCCTGGATCATCGTGCGACGTTGCATGTGCATCTCCTTTGTCTCGGTTCGACGGGTCTTGTTGGCGCGGGATTGAAACACTAATATATTAGTACGTCAATGCAGAATCGCCCGCAATGAATGCCCTCCCGAAGATCCGCCTGGACCGCACGCGCCTGGCCGCGCCGCAGGTGCTGGAGCGGCTGCGTGAGGCGGTCCTGGCGCTGGAACTGGTTCCCGGCACGGTGTTGGCGCGCCAGGCCCTGGCCGAGCAGTTCGGCGTGAGCCAGACGCCCGTGCGCGAGGCGCTGCTTCGGCTGGCGGAAGAGGGCCTGGTCGACGTGTTTCCCCAGCACGCCACGCTGGTCAGCCGCATCGACCTGCGCGCTGCGCGGCAAGCGCATTTCCTGCGGCGCTCGATCGAGTTGGAACTCGTGCGCGAGCTGGCGGTGCGCCGGCCCGAGGGCCTGGTCGAAGCCTTGAGCCGCCAGATCGCCTTGCAGCAGGCGCTGGCCGAGGCTCAGCAGTACGGCGAATTCGTCGCCGCAGACCGCCAGTTCCACCAGCTGTTGTATGCGGCGGCGGACATGGCGGCGCTGGTCGAGTTGGTCGGCCGGGTCTCGGGCCATGTGGACCGGCTGCGCCGCCTGCATCTGCCGACGGCCGGCAAGACCGCCTCCATCCTGCGCGACCACCGCGCCATCGTGGAGGCCATCGCGGCTGGCGACGCGGCAGCCGCGCAGGAGGCGCTGCGCGCACACCTGTCGGGCACGCTGTCGGCCATCGAGGAAATCCGGGAGCAGTTTCCGGACTATGTGGTCGAGCCCGACTAGATAGAATCCGCGCCTTCCCAAGGAGCGTTGCAGCGGGCTGATTCATCGGCGCCCGTCAGGCTTGGGACCGCGCATCCGCAACGACGCTCACCTGTTCCTTGACCGGATGCCCAGGTGAGACCATGACCCCAGATTCCGCTGCTTCTCCTTCCGCTGCCGACGCTTCCGCACCGCCGCCCATGCGCCTGTCCGGCCTGGAGCCTGTGTCCATCGGCGCCGGCAGCCTGTTCGTGAACGTGGGTGAGCGCACCAACGTGACGGGCTCCAAGGCCTTCGCGCGCATGGTGCTCAATGGGCAGTTCGACCAGGCGCTGTCGGTCGCGCGCCAGCAGGTGGAGAACGGCGCCCAGGTCATCGACATCAACATGGACGAGGCCATGCTGGACAGCAAGGCCGCCATGGTGCGCTTCCTGAACCTGATCGCCAGCGAGCCCGACATCGCGCGCGTGCCCATCATGGTGGACAGCTCCAAGTGGGAGGTCATCGAGGCCGGCCTGCGCTGCATCCAGGGCAAGGGCATCGTCAACTCGATCTCCATGAAGGAGGGCGTCGAGAAATTCAAGTACGAGGCCCGGCTGGTGCGGCGCTACGGCGCGGCGGCCGTGGTGATGGCCTTCGACGAGCAAGGCCAGGCCGACACCTTCGCGCGCAAGATCGAGATCTGCGAGCGTGCCTACCGCATCCTCGTGGACGAGGTCGGCTTCGCGCCCGAAGACATCATCTTCGACCCCAACATCTTCGCGGTGGCCACCGGCATCGAGGAGCACAACAACTACGCGGTCGACTTCATCGAGGCCGTGCGCTGGATCAAGCAGAACCTGCCCGGCGCCAAGGTCTCGGGCGGCGTGTCCAACGTGAGCTTCTCCTTCCGCGGCAACGATCCGGTGCGCGAGGCCATCCACACCGTGTTCCTGTACCACGCGATCGCGGCGGGCATGGACATGGGCATCGTCAACGCCGGCATGGTCGGCGTCTACGACGATATCGAACCCGTCCTGCGCGAACGCGTGGAAGACGTGGTGCTGAACCGCCGTCCCGACGCGGGTGAACGCCTGGTCGAGATTGCCGAGACCGCCAAGAGCGGCGCCAAGGACGAGAGCAAGAAGCTCGAATGGCGCGGCACGCCCGAGGCGCCGGCCACTGTGGAGCAGCGCCTGGCCCACGCCATGGTGCACGGCATCACCGACTTCATCGTGCCCGACACCGAAGAGGCCTACCAGGCCATCCTGGCCAAGGGCGGCCGGCCGCTGCACGTGATCGAAGGCCCGCTGATGGCCGGCATGAACATCGTGGGCGACCTGTTCGGCGCCGGCAAGATGTTCCTGCCCCAGGTGGTGAAGTCGGCGCGCGTGATGAAGTCCGCCGTGGCCCACCTGATCCCCTACATCGAGGAGGAGAAGCTGCGCGACGAGGCGGCCGGCCGCGACGTGCGCAGCAAGGGCAAGATTGTCATCGCCACCGTGAAGGGCGACGTGCACGACATCGGCAAGAACATCGTGACCGTCGTGCTCCAGTGCAACAACTTCGAGGTCGTGAACATGGGCGTGATGGTCCCGTGCCACGAAATCCTGGCCAAGGCCAAAGTCGAAGGGGCGGACATCGTCGGCCTGTCGGGCCTGATCACGCCCAGCCTGGAAGAGATGCAGTACGTGGCCGGCGAGATGCAGAAGGACGAGCACTTCCGCATCAGGAAGATCCCGCTCTTGATCGGCGGCGCCACCACCAGCCGCGTGCACACCGCCGTGAAGATCGCGCCGCACTACGAGGGCCCTGTCGTCTACGTGCCCGATGCCTCGCGCAGCGTGGGCGTGGCGCAGAGCCTGCTGTCCGACCAGGCCAGCGCCTACATCGCCGAGCTCAACGCCGACTACGACAAGGTGCGCCTGCAGCACGCCAACAAGAAGCAGGTACCCCTGTGGCCGCTGGCCAAGGCCCGCGCCAACAAGACGCCCATCGATTGGGCCGCCTACCAGCCCACGAAGCCGAAGTTCATCGGCCGCCGCGTGTTCAAGAACTTCGACCTCGCGGAACTGGCCAGGTACATCGACTGGGGCCCGTTCTTCCAGACCTGGGACCTGGCGGGCCCGTTCCCGGCCATCCTCAAGGATGAGGTGGTCGGCGCCGAAGCCCAGCGCGTGTTCAGCGACGGCAAGCGCATGCTCCAGCGCATCATCGAGGGCCGCTGGCTCACGGCCAACGGCATCGTGGCGCTGTACCCGGCCGCCAGCGTGCAGGACGACGACATCGCCTTCTACACCGATGAGACGCGCAGCCAGTCCGCGCTGACCTGGCACGGCCTGCGCCAGCAGACCGAGAAGCAGGTCATCGATGGCGTGCCGCGGCCTAGCCGTTGCCTGGCCGACTTTGTGGCGCCGGCAGGCAGCGGCGTGGCCGACTATGCCGGCATGTTCGCGGTCACGGCCGGTATCGGTGCCGAGGCGCGCGAGAAGCGCTTTGTCGAGGACCTGGACGACTATTCGGCCATCATGTTCAAGGCCCTGGCCGACCGCCTGGCCGAAGCCTTCGCCGAATGCCTGCACCACCGTGTGCGCACCGACCTGTGGGGCTATGCGGCCGGCGAAGCGCTGGACAACGAGCAGCTGGTCCGCGAGCAGTACCGCGGCATCCGGCCCGCGCCGGGCTACCCAGCCTGCCCCGAGCACAGCGTCAAGCGCGATATGTTCACGCTGCTGCAGTGCGAAGACATCGGCATGGGCCTGACCGACAGCTGGGCCATGACGCCTGCGGCCAGCGTGAGCGGCTTCTACATCGGCCACCCGGACAGCACTTACTTCAACGTCGGCAAGATCGGCCAAGACCAGGTGGAAGACCTGGCGCGCCGGCGCGGTGTGCCGGTCGACGAACTCGAACGGGCGCTGGCGCCACAACTCTGAGCGTCGCGGCCGGACCGCTGCGAGGTTTTACGGTGCCTTACAAAAGAGACACCGGACGACAACGCCGCTTGCATAGCCTTGGCATCCATGGAGCGCGCCTGCGCTCCGCTTCGAGGAGTGCCCATGCAAGAACACCAAACGTCCCCTTCGATTCCCGCCCGTTCGGGCAACAAGCCGCTGTGGATTGCCGTCGGCGCGCTCGCCGTGGCTGTCGCCGGGCTGGGCGGCACCCTGCTGGGCACGCAACTGCCCCGCGGTGCTGCGGAACCGCCGGTCAGCCAGGCCGCGGGCCTGGTGCCCTTTGACAGTGCGCCCGCGGCAACGCCCAAGCCCGCAACCCAGAGCGCACCGACGTCACCGGCGGAGCCCCGCGTCGCGCCCGCGGTGGTCCGCGCGCCGGCTGCCGCCACCGCACCCGTAGCGCGCTGCGACAGCTGCGGCACCGTCGTTTCCGTCACCGCCTTGCAGCGCGCAGGCCAGGGCAGCGGCGTGGGCGCCGTGGCGGGTGGCGTGGTCGGCGGTGTGCTGGGCAACCAGGTCGGCGGCGGCAGCGGCCGCGCCGTGGCCACGGTGCTGGGCGCGGTGGGCGGCGGCTGGGCCGGCAACGAGGTCGAAAAGCGCGTGCGCCAGACCACCCATTACGCGGTACGCGTCCGCATGGACGACGGCAGCGTGCGTACCGTGGAGCAGGCCGAGGCCGTGGCCGTGGGCAGCCCCGTGCTGGTGCAGAACGGCACTGCGCGGGCGCGCGGCCATGCCACGGCCTGGAACGGTTCGTAGCGCGCGACCCCGCCAGTCGTTGCAATAAACAAGGCCGGGCGCCCATGGCGCCCGGCCTTTTTTTCTACTTCGGAACTGGAGAAGCAGCCAGTTGCGGTCGGCGCCCGCCAGAACAAAGTCCGGCGAAGTAACAAAAGTGGAACAAAAAATAGTTCAGATCGAGGGGAAGTCAAGGGAACTAATCACGTTCTCTGACATTTTGTAGCGGTGTTGGCCTACAAAAGCCACTAGCATCCGCCTACACCCGTTGAGCACGCCGTGCAACGCCCAGATCACATAAAAGTCATGAAAACTTTTGAAACCTCGCCCGCCAGTGAGCGGTTTGGGCAATATTTCCGCATTGCACCAGCATTAGACGCCGCGGCGAGAGACGAAGTGTATTTTGTGCGCCACGACGTGTACGCGCGGGAACTGGGTTTCGAGCCGGTGCGCGCAGAACAGCGGGAGATGGATGGCTACGACAGGCATGCGCTGCACTGCATTGTCCGGACCAATGACGACAATGTGCGCCCTGTCGGCTGTGCCCGGGTGGTGCTGACGGATCCGCAGGACCGGCACGCCCCACTGCCGTTCGAACGATCCTGCCGCGCCACGCTAGACCGCCGCATCATCGATCCGGCGGCGTTGCCGCGCGAACGCATCGCCGAGGTGTCGCGGCTGGCCGTGATGGGCGAGTTCCGCCGCCGCCGTGGCGAACTCCACCGTCCGGTGGCCTTGTCCGCCCGTGACAGTTCGAGCGAGCCCGCGGCGCGCTTCCCCAATATTCCGGTGAGCCTGTATTTCGGCGCTGTGGCGCTGGCCCAGCGCGCTGGCGTCGAATACCTGTTCACGCTGACGGAACCGCGCCTGGCCAAGCATTTCGCACGCGGCGGCGTGCAGATCGAAACCGTCGGCGCTCCCATCGAGCACCGCGGCATGCGCATCCCCTCGCTGATGCGCGTGTCGCAGGTCTACAGCAGCCTGCGCGCCATGGTGCGCCCGATCTGGCACGAGGTGCATGCCCAGATGGACACCTGCTACCTGGTGCACGAGGCCATGGTCCACCAGGGCTTGGCCGAGGCGCCGGTCACGCAGGGCGCGCCGCTGAGCGCCTGAGCGCGGATCAACCCGCCCCGGGGCCGCGCAAGGCCCGGCGGTACTGCACCGCCTCCGCGATGTGGCTGGTCTGCAGCTTCTCAGTGCCTTCCAGATCCGCGATCGTGCGCGCCACGCGCAGCGCGCGGTGGATGCCGCGTGCGGACCAACCCAGCCGCGCCGCAGCATGGTTCAAGAAGCGGCTGGCCTCCTCGGTGCGTGGGGCATGGCGCTCCAGTTCCTGGCCCGCCAGGGCCTGGTTGCACAGGCCCTGGCGCTGCAGGGCCAGCGCGCGCGCCGCGGTGCAGCGCGCACGCACCGTGGCGGTGCTCTCGGCCGCGGGCGCGTCCAGCAGCTCCTGGGGCGCCAGCGCGGCCACCTCCAGATGCAGGTCGATCCGGTCCAGCAACGGGCCGCTGAGCTTGGACTGGTAGCGCGCCACCTGGTCCGGGCTGCAGCGGCAGGCGCGGTGGGTGGCGCCGAAGTAGCCGCAGGGGCAGGGGTTCATGGCCGCGATGAGCAGGAAGCGCGCGGGGAACTCGGCGCGCTGGGCTGCGCGGGCAATCGCGATGCGGCCCGTTTCCAGGGGCTCGCGCAGGGCCTCGAGTGCGGCGCGGGGGAATTCGACGAGCTCGTCCAGAAACAGAACGCCGTGGTGGGCCAGCGAAATCTCGCCCGGTCGGGGCGGCGATCCGCCGCCCACCAGGGCCACGGCGCTCGCCGTGTGGTGCGGCGTGCGGGTGGGCCGGCGCATCCACTGCGCCAGCGAGAAATGGCCCGCCAGGCTGGCAACCGCCGCGCTTTGCAAGGCCTCCTCGGTGCGCATGGGGGGCAGCAGCTCGGCAAAGCGCTGGGCCAGCATGGACTTGCCGCTGCCCGGCGACCCGACCAGCAGCACACTGTGGCCGCCAGCGGCAGCGATCTCCAACGCCCGCTTGGCGGCGGACTGGCCTTTGACGTCGGCCAGGTCCAGGCCAGCGGCGGCGGCCGGTGGCAGGCCGGGCTGCAGCCGGGCCCAGCCTTCGCCGGGCGGCGCAGCGGGGCCGTCTCCCGGCGGGAATGCGGCCACCACGTCCAGCAGGTGCCGGGCCCGCACGACGTGCATGTCCGGCACCAGGGCGGCCTCTTCGGCGCTGCCGGGCGGCAGGACCAGGATGGCGGGATGGGCCTGGCCGTGCAGCGCCAGGCTCAAGGCCAGCGCGCCATGCACGGGCCGCAGTTCGCCGGACAGCGACAATTCCCCGGCGAACTCGTGGCCGGCCAGCCGCCCGGCGTCGACCTGACCGCTGGCCGCCAGAATGCCCAGCGCAATGGGCAGGTCGAAGCGGCCGGAATCCTTGGGCAGGTCGGCCGGTGCCAGGTTGACTGTGATCCTCTTGTTGTGCGGAAACGCCAGCCCTGCGTTCTGGATGGCAGAGCGCACCCGCTCCCGTGCCTCCTTGACCTCGGTGTGCGCCAAGCCCACCAGCGTGAAGCTGGGCAGGCCATTGGCCAGATGCACCTCGACGGTGACGGCAGGTGCTTGCAGGCCGATCAGCACGCGGCTTTGCACCAAAGACAGGCTCATCGCTGAAATACTCCCCATTGCGGTGCCTTGCTGACCATGATGGCGCGCATGGGCGCAAACCGCACCAAATATGTGCATTCACGAGAACTTGCGTGTACTGCACAACGCTCCAAACCCTTGTGCAGCGGGCGGGAAAGCCCGGTTTCGATTGGCACGCTCCATGCATTGAGGAGCCGCGCCATCTTTTTACATCCCGGAGAACGACCCATGACCGTGTGCCTCACCAAGAGCCTGATCCTTGCCGGCCTCGCCCTCTCGGGCGCCGCATTCGCACAGACCGCTGCCCCGGCTGCACCCGCCCCGGATTACACGCTGAGCTTCAACGCCGGTGTCGTGACCGATTACCGCTACCGCGGCCTGACGCAGACGCGTCACCAGGCTGCAGCGCAGGGCGGCATCGATTTCGCGCATTCCAGCGGCTTCTACGTCGGCACATGGGCATCCACGATCAAGTGGGTCAAGGACGGCGGCGGCGATGCGCCGGTCGAGATCGACTTCTACGGTGGCTACAAGGGCACGGCCGGCGCCATCAGCTACGACGTGGGCGCACTGCGTTACCAGTACCCCGGCCACGACCTGGAAGCCAGCCCCAACACCACCGAGCTGTACGGCGCCGTGACCTACAGCATGTTCACGCTGAAGTACTCGCATGCGATCAGCGACCTGTTCGGCTTCGACGACAGCAAGAACAGCTACTACCTGGATCTGTCGGCCGCGTTCGACCTGGGCAACGGCTGGTCGCTGACGCCGCACATCGGCTACCAGAAGGTCAAGAACTACAGCGACAACTCCTACACCGACTACGCGCTGACGCTGGGCAAGGACCTGGGCAACGGCTGGTCCGCCTCCGCCGCGCTGATCGGCACGAACGCCGACAAGGCCCTGTACCGCACGGTCAACGACAAGTTCGCCGGCAAGACCATGGTCGTCGTCGGCATCAAGTACGCATTCTGATTTTTTGTTCCTGAGGAGCCAGCCATGAAACTCGTAACGGCGGTCATCAAACCGTTCAAGCTCGACGAGGTCCGCGAGGCCTTGTCCGGCATCGGTGTCCAGGGCATCACCGTGACCGAAGTCAAGGGCTTCGGTCGCCAGAAGGGCCACACCGAGCTGTACCGCGGCGCGGAGTACGTGGTCGACTTCCTGCCCAAGGTCAAGATCGAAGCGGCCGTGTCCGACGACCTCGTCGACCGCGTGATCGAGGCGGTCGAGAGCGCAGCGCGCACCGGCAAGATCGGCGACGGCAAGATCTTCGTCTACGACGTCGAACAGGTCGTGCGCATCCGCACCGGCGAAACCGGCAAGGAGGCGCTCTAAGCAGCGTGCTCCCTTCAGAAAGAGAACATCGGCAATGAAAAAACTGTTTGCTTCCTTCCTTCTCGGCGTCGGCGTGTGGATCGGGGGATCCATGGCGCTGGCCCAGGCGCCGGCCGCTGAGCCGGCATCTGCCGCAGCACCCGCGGCCGAGGCTCCCGCTGCAGCCGCACCGGCTGCCGCACCCGCCGCAGCCGAGGCTGCACCGGCCGCCGCTGCACCGACCCCCAAGGTCGATTCCGGCGACACCGCCTGGATGCTGACCTCCACGCTGCTGGTCATCCTGATGACGCTGCCCGGCCTGGCACTGTTCTACGGCGGCCTGGCCCGCTCCAAGAACATGCTGTCGGTGCTGATGCAGGTCTTCGTGATCTTCTCGTTGATCAGCATCCTGTGGGCCGTCTACGGCTACAGCCTGGCGTTCTCGGGCGACGGCAACTTCTTCGGCGGATTCGACAAGATCTTCCTGAAGGGCGTCACCACCGAGACCTTCGGCGCGCTGATCACCATCCCCGAGTACGTGTTCGTCGCCTTCCAGGGCACGTTCGCAGCCATCACCGTGGCGCTGATCGTCGGCTCCTTCGCCGAACGCATCAAGTTCGCCGGCGTGCTGGTGTTCGCCGTGCTGTGGTTCACCTTCAGCTACGTGCCGATGGCCCACATCGTCTGGGGCGGCGGCCTGCTGGCCAAGGACGGCGCGCTGGACTTCGCCGGCGGCACCGTGGTGCACATCAACGCCGGTGTCGCCGGCCTGGTGGGCGCCTACGTGCTGGGCAAGCGCATCGGCTATGGCCGCGAAGCCTTCACGCCGCACTCGCTGACGCTGACCATGGTCGGTGCCTCGCTGCTGTGGGTGGGCTGGTTCGGCTTCAACGCCGGCTCCGCCGGTGCGGCCAACGGCGCTGCCGGCCTGGCCTTCGTGAACACCGTGCTGGCCACTGCCGCTGCCACGCTGTCCTGGATCATGGGCGAGGGCCTGCACAAGGGCAAGGCATCGATGCTGGGCGCTGCGTCCGGCGCCGTCGCCGGCCTGGTTGCGGTGACGCCCGCTGCCGGCTTCGTCGGTCCGATGGGCTCCATCGTGCTGGGACTGATCGCCGGCCTGGTCTGCCTGTGGGGCGTGGGTGGCCTCAAGCGCATGCTGGGTGCCGACGACTCGTTCGACGTGTTCGGCGTGCACGGCGTGGGCGGCATCGTCGGTGCCATCCTGACCGGTGTGTTCGCTGCCCAGAGCCTGGGTGGCACGGGCGGCCTGACGCCCGACACCTTCGCCATGGGCGCCCAGGTCTGGATCCAGATCAAGAGCGTGCTGTTCACCATCGTCTGGTCGGCTGTGGTCGCCTTCATCGCCTACAAGATCGCCGACATGACCGTGGGTCTGCGCGTGACGGAAGAGGAAGAGCGCGAAGGCCTGGACATCTCGTCGCACGGCGAGACGGCCTACAACCGCTGAGGGGAGTGGCGCGGCGGACCACCCGCCGCGCCTGACACGAGCGAGGTCTCCTGAAGAGGTTGGGCCCGCGGAGCAAGCGCTCTGCGGGCCTTTTTTTGTTCATGTGTGGGCTGAAAAAAGCTCAAGGCGCCCGATGGGTGCGCGCCGTACCATCGCCCGCATGACAACAACGCCCCCACTGGAGGAGACCGTCGCGCGGGTGCGCGCTGCTGCCGCGCACGGGCAGCCGCTGCGCATCGTCGGCGGCGGCAGCAAGGACGGCTACGGCCAGTCGCTCGTGGGCGAGCCCCTCGATGTGCGCGGCCTGGCCGGCATCGTGAGCTACGAGCCCAGCGAACTGGTTGTGACGGTGCGCCCCGGCACGCCGCTCGCGGAACTCGAAGCCGTGCTGGCCGAACGCGGCCAGTGCCTGCCCTTCGAGCCCCCGCACCATCTCCCCGACAGCGACGCAACCCAAGCCAGCCGCGCCACCTGCGGCGGCATGCTGGCCGCCGGCCTGTCGGGCCCGGCACGCGCCAGCAGCGGCGCCGTGCGCGACTTCGTGCTGGGGCTGGAATTGCTCAACGGTCGCGGCGAACTGTTGCGCTTCGGCGGTCAGGTCATGAAGAACGTGGCCGGCTACGACGTCTCGCGCCTGATGGCCGGGGCACTGGGCACGCTGGGCGTGGTCACCGAGATGAGCCTCAAGGTGCTGCCCGTGGCGCCGGCCGAGGCCACGCTGCGCTTCGACCTGCCGCAGCACGAGGCGCTGCGCCAGCTGCATGCTTGGGGCGGCCAGCCGCTGCCGCTGAACGCGAGCTGCTGGCAGGACGGCGTCGGCCTCACGCTGCGCCTGCGCGGCGCCGTGGCGGCGGTCGACGCCGCCTGCAGCCGCCTCGGCGGCGTGGCACTGGCGCCCGACGAAGCCGCGCACTTCTGGCAGGCGCGGCGCGATCTGCGCATGCCATGGTCCGATGTGGGCCGTGCGCGCGACCTGTGGCGCCTGTCGGTTCCGCAGACGGCGCCGGTGCTGGACCTGGTCGGCGACACCCTGGTCGAATGGCACGGGGGCCAGCGCTGGCTGGCCGCTGATCCGGCACAGGCGCAGGCCGTGCGCAAGGCGGCGCAGGCCGTGGGTGGCAGCGCCACCTTGTTCCTGGCCACGGCCGGCGAACGCAGCGGCGCACGTACCGCGTTCTTCGATCCGCTGTCCCCAGCGCTCGCGCGCATCCACGCCGCGCTCAAGGCCTCGTTCGATCCGGCCGGCATCTTCAACCGCGGCCGCCTGTACCAGGACTTCTGATGCAAACCAATCTCTCCCCCGAATACCAGGGCACGCCCGACGGGATCGCGGCCGAGGCCATCCTGCGCAAGTGCGTGCACTGCGGCTTTTGCACCGCGACCTGCCCGACCTACCAGCTGCTGGGCGACGAGCTGGACGGCCCGCGCGGCCGCATCTACCTCATGAAGCAGGTGCTCGAAGGCGCCGAGCCCACGCGCGCCACGCAGCTGCACCTGGACCGCTGCCTGACCTGCCGCAACTGCGAAAGCACCTGCCCCTCGGGCGTGGACTACGGCCACCTGGTCGACATCGGCCGCAAGCTCGTCGATGCCAAGGTGCCGCGGCCGGCCGGCGAGCGCGCCACGCGCTGGGCACTCAAGGAGGCCCTGCCCTCGGCCGGGTTCGCACCGGCCATGCGCGTGGGCCAGGCCGTGCGCGGCCTGTTGCCCGGCAAGCTGCGCGCCAAGGTGCCCGAGCGGCGCCACCCCGGTGCCTGGCCGCAGCGTCGCCACGCGCGCAAGGTGCTGCTGCCCGAGGGCTGCGTGCAGCCGTCCATGGCGCCCGGCATCGACCGCGCCACGGCCCGCGTGCTCGACGCGGTCGGCATCACGGCCGTGCGCGTGCCCAAGCCCAGCTGCTGCGGCGCAGTCAAGTTCCACCTCAACGACCAGGAGGGCGCGCTGGCGCAGATGCGCACCAACATCGACGCCTGGTGGCCCTATGTGCAGGGTGCGGGCGACGCCGCGGTCGAGGCCATCGTGGTCAACGCCTCGGGCTGCAGCGTGATGGTCAAGGACTACGGCCATGTGCTGCGGGACGACCCAGCCTATGCCGAGAAGGCGCGCCGCGTGAGCGGCCTTGCGCGCGACCTGACCGAGCTGCTGCCGCAGATTTCCGAGGGCTTGGCCAAACGCTTCGCGGGCAAGAAGCCGTCCGGCGTCGTCGCCTTCCACCCGCCCTGCACGCTGCAGCACGGCCAGCAGCTGCGCGGCCTGGTCGAGCGCCACCTGGGCGAGCTGGGGTTCGACGTGCAGGTGGCGGCCAGCGAGTCGCACCTGTGCTGCGGCTCGGCCGGGACCTACTCCGTGCTGCAGCCCGAGATCTCGCAGCAGCTGCGCGACCGCAAGCTCGGCCACCTGCAGGCGCTGGCGCCCGAGACCATCGTGTCGGCCAACATCGGCTGCATCACGCACCTGCAGGGCGGCTGCAGCACGCCCGTGCGGCACTGGGTCGAGGTGCTGGACGCAGCGCTCGCCGGCTAGGCCGCGAGCGCGGCTTCGATGTCCTGGCCCAGGCTCTCGGGCTTGTCGGTCGGCGCATAGCGCTTGCGCACCTCGCCGTCCTTGCCGACCAGGAACTTGGTGAAGTTCCACTTGATGGCCCTGGTGCCGAGCAGGCCCGGCGCCTCGCGCGTGAGCCACTGGTACAGCGGATGGGCGCCATCGCCGTTGACGTCGATCTTGCCCATCATCTGGAAGCTCACGCCGTAGTTCTTCTGGCAGAACGCGCCGATCTCCTCGTTGCTCCCCGGGTCCTGGCGGCCGAACTGGTTGCACGGAAAGCCCAGCACCACGAGGCCCTGGCCACCGTAGGTCTTGTGCAGTTCCTCCAGCCCCGCGAACTGCGGCGTGAAGCCGCATGCGCTGGCGGTGTTGACGATCAGCAGCGGCCGGCCCTTGAACTGCGCCAGCGCGACCGGCCGGCCGGCGATGTCCAGGGCTTCGAAGTCGTAGACAGTGGCCATGTGGCGTGCCTCAATGCGTGTGGTCGTTGCGCGCGATCTCGAGCAGGTGCTCGACTTCGTCCGTGTGCACGCGGCAGTTGTGCTGGTGCCAGCGCTGGATCACGAACATGAAGCCCGCGACCACCACGCCGAATGCCGTGATGGCCGCGAACGCCGACAGGCCCAGCCCCGTCGACAGGCTGTAGAACGCGCCCAGGCCCAGGATGCAGGCCTGCTCGTTGAAGTTCTGCACCGCAATCGAACGGCCGGCGCCCATGAGGTTGTGGCCGCGGTGCTGCAGCAGCGCGTTCATCGGCACGACCAGGAAGCCGCCCAGCCCGCCCAGCAGGATCAGGAAGGGTGCGGCGACCCACACGCTGTCGATGAAGTTCATGCCGATCACGAGCAGGCCCATGGCGATGCCCAGCGGCATCACGCGCGTGGCCATGTCCAGCTTCATGCGCATGGAGGCGATCACCGCGCCCACGGCCGTGCCGATGGCCACCACGCCCACCAGCGAGGACGCCTGCGTGGTGCTGTAGCCCAGCGCGGCGGCGGCCCAGGCCAGCACGATGTAGCGCAGGTTGCCCGAGACACCCCAGAACAGCGTGGTGGTGGCCAGCGAGATCTGGCCGAGCCGGTCGTTCCACAGCCGCGAGTTGCAGCGCCAGAAGTCGGGCAGCAGTGCCAGCACGCTCTTGGGCATGGGCCGCATCGGCACGCCGGTGTCGGGGATGCGCGTGTTGATCCAGGCCGCGATCGCGTAGATGACGACCAGCACCGCGATGGCGCCTTCGGCCGGCGAGTCGATGCCGGTGTCGAAGAACGGCAGGTCGATCGCCAGCAGCCGGCTGGACACGGCATGGCCCACGAGCTGTCCGCCCAGCAGCACACCCAGGATGATGGAGCCGATGGTCAGCCCCTCGATCCAGCCGTTGGCCTTGACCAGCTGGGACGGCGGCAGCAGTTCGGTCAGGATGCCGTACTTGGCCGGCGAGTAGGCCGCTGCGCCCAGGCCCACGATGGCGTAGGCCATCAGCGGATGGCTGCCGAACAGCATCATGAGGCAGCCGATCACCTTGATCGCATTGCTCAGGAACATCACCTTGCCCTTGGGCAAGGCGTCTGCGAACGCGCCCACGAAGGGCGCCAGGATCACATAGAACAGCGCGAACATCGGCACCAGGGCGGCGCGCTGCCAGTCGGGCGCTCCGCTGGCGCGCAGCAACTCGATCGCGGCAATGAAGATCGCGTTGTCGGCCAGCGACGAAAAGAACTGGGCCGACATGATGGTGAAAAAACCGCGCTTCATCGCATGTCGTGGGGGCGATCAGTTGAGCTGATGCAAAGTGATAAGAGCTTGTCTGTTCAATCGGCCGGCGGTTATATCACGGGGCCAATGCGAGAATTCTTCAAGTCCTTGCCATCGTTGCGCGGTTGCACACCGCAGCGCTTCCTGCCATGCCCCGTCCCATCCAAGCCACGATCCACCATGCTGCGCTGCGTCACAACCTGCAGCGTGCGCGCCGTTCGGCCGGCGACGCCAAGGTCTGGGCCGTGGTCAAGGCCAATGCCTATGGCCATGGCATCGAGCGCGTGTTCGAAGCCTTGCGCGGTGCCGACGGTTTCGCACTGCTCGACCTGGCCGAGGCCGAACGCGTGCGCGCGCTGGGTTGGCGCGGCCCCATCCTGTTGCTCGAAGGCGTGTTCGAGCCGCGCGACCTGGAGCTGTGCTCGCGCCTGGGCCTGTGGCATGCCGTGCACTGCGAGGCGCAGATCGACTGGCTGGCCGCGCACAAGACGCAGCAGGGCCACCGCGTCTTCTTGAAGCTCAACTCGGGCATGAACCGGCTGGGCTTTGCGCCGGCCAGCTTCCGCACGGCCTGGATGCGGCTCGATGCGCTGCCCCAGGTCGAAGAGATCTCGCTGATGACGCACTTCAGCGATGCCGATGGCGCCAAGGGCATCGCCGCGCAGATGGCTGCCTTCGACGAGGCCACGCGCGACCTGCCCGGCGAGCGCAGCGTGGCCAACAGCGCTGCCACGCTGCGCCATGCCGACAGCCCAGGCGTGCGCGGCGACTGGGTGCGCCCCGGCATCGCCGTCTACGGCGGGGCGCCGGACCACCCTGGCTTCAACGCCGCGCACTGGGAGCTGCAGCCCGCCATGACACTGGCCTCCAAGGTCATCGGCCTGCAGGACCTGCTGCCCGGCGACAGCGTGGGCTATGGCTCCAGCTTCGTCGCCGACACCCCCATGCGCATCGGCGTCGTGGCCTGCGGCTATGCCGACGGCTATCCGCGCCACTGCGGCACCGGCACGCCGGTGCTGGTGGACGGGGTGCGCACGCGCCTGGTCGGGCGCGTCAGCATGGACATGGTGACCGTGGACCTCACGCCCGTGCCGCAGGCCGGGCTGGGCAGCGCCGTCACGCTCTGGGGCCGGGCCGGCAATGGCGCCGTGCTGCCGGTGGACGAGGTGGCGCACGCGGCCGGCACCGTGGGCTACGAGCTCATGTGCGCTCTGGCGCCGCGCGTGCCTGTCGTGGTCGCCGAGTAGACGCCAGGGTCTGCGTGAGGTCGGGCGGACTGGCCTTCACGCGTTCGTACAGAGCCTGTGCGGCCAGCGACAGGCTGCGCTCGCGCCGGCGCACGAGGTAGATGCGGCGCTTGAGCCCGCTCCAGGCCAGCGGCCGCGTCACCAACCCCGGCTGTGCGAAGTGGAACAGTGTCAGCGCCGGCATCACGCTCACGCCCAGGCCTGCGCGCACCATGCCCATGGCGGTGGCGAGCTGGTCCACCTCCATCAGCGTCTGCATCTGCAAGGGGTGCAGCGCCGCGTCCAGGTACTGGCGCACGCTGGAGTTGCGCGCCATGTGCACGAAGGGGTAGGCCGCCACGTCGCGCGGACGGATCTCGCGCTGCCGCGCGAGCGGGTGGTCGGCCGGGCAGACCAGGTGGAAGTCGTCGCTGCAAAAGGGCTCGGCGCGCAGTTCCTGCGTGTCGGCGCGCACGGCGGCCAGCGCGAAGTCGGCCTGGCCCTGGCGCACCAGTTCCACGCAGGGTTCGGACAGCACGTCGGCCACGGCGATCTCCACGCCCGGATGCGCCGCGCGGTAGTCGCGCAGGATGCCCGGCAGCCAGCCTGCCGCCAGCGAAGGCAACAGCGCGATGGACACGCGGCCGCGCCGCAGCGCGCGCTGTTCCGAGACGCCGGTCAGCGCCGCGTCGAACTCGGCCAGCACGCGCCGCGCCGAAGCCTCGAACTCCTGCCCCTCGGGCGTGGGCGCCACATGGCGCGTGCTGCGGTCGAACAGACGCAGGCCCAGGGCGGCCTCGAGCTGGCCAATCAGTGCGCTGAAGGCCGGCTGCGACAGATGGCACTGCGCGGCCGCCCGCGTGAAGCTGCGCTGGTCGGCCAGCGCCACGAAGGCTTGCAGCTGGCGCATGGAGACGTTGGAACGGGCCGGCTGATTCATTTGATCTGCAGATGAATTGATCCGAACTTTCGAATTCACAGATGAAGGGCCGCACTCTACATTGCGCCCGGGAACAGACAAGGAGACATGTGGACCAGAACATCCTGCGCATCGGTTGCGCGGCCGGTTTCTCGGGCGACCGCACCGACGCGGCAGCGCCTGTCGTGCAGGCGCTCATCGCGGCCGGCGGCCCGGCGTTCCTGATCTTCGAAACTCTGGCCGAGCGCACGCTCGCGCTGGCCCAGCTGGCGCGCCGCGCCGACCCCGAAGCCGGCTACGAGCCGCTGCTGCCCGACCTGCTGCGCCCCGTGCTGGCGGACTGTCTGGCGCACGGCGTGCGCATCGTCAGCAACTTCGGCGCGGCCAACCCCGCCGGTGCCGCGCGCCGCATCCATGCGCTGGCGCGCGAACTGGGCCTGCCCGCCCCGCGCGTCGCCATCGTCGAGGGCGACGATGTCTCTGGCCCCGGCCACCGCCCGCTGCTGCAGGCCGCGCTGGGTCCGGCGCTGGACGGGCTGGACCTGGTTTCCGCCAACGCCTACCAGGGCGCCGAGGCCATCGCCGATGCGCTGCTGGCCGGCGCCGACATCGTGGTCTGCGGCCGCGTGGCCGACCCCTCGCTGGCGGTCGGCCCGGCGCTCGCCCACTTCGGCTGGGCGCGCGACGACTGGACGCGCCTGGCGCGCGCCACCATGGCCGGCCACCTGCTCGAATGCGGCACCCAGGTCACGGGCGGCTACTACGCCGACCCGGGCTACAAGGACGTGCCCGGCATGGCCAGCCTCGGCTATCCCATCGCCGAGATCGATGCGGACGGCCACTGCACCATCACCAAACCGGCCGGCACGGGCGGGCGCATCGACGCCCACACGGTCAAGGAGCAACTGCTCTACGAGGTGCACGACCCGGCCGCCTACCTGACGCCCGACGTGGTGGCCGACATCACCGAGGCCGAGGCGCAAGAGCTGGGCCCCGACCGCGTGCGCCTGTCCGGTGTGCGCGGCCATGCCCGGCCGGCCACGCTCAAGGTCAACGTCTGCCATGCCACGGGTTGGCTGGCCGAGGGCGAGATCTCGTATGCCGGCGCGCGCGCCGAGGGCCGCGCTCGGCTGGCGGCGCAGGTCCTGCGCGAACGCCTGGCCGGACTGGGGCCGCTGCGCGCCGACCTGATCGGTGTGTCCAGCGTGTTTGCCGACGATGGTGGCCAGTGGCTGGACAGCCTGTCCGACAGCGGCGCCCGCGACGTGCGCCTGCGCGTGGCCATGAACCACCGCGAGCGCAGCAGCGCCGAGCGGCTGGCGCGCGAGGTCACAGCGCTGTACACCTGCGGCCCGGCCGGTGGCGGCGGCGTGCGCACCGCCTTGCGCCAGCGCCTGGGCACGGTCTCGTGCGTATTGGCGCGTGAGCAGGCGCCCACGTCGTTCCGCTTCATCGAGGTCGCTGCATGAACACCGTCACCGTCCCGCTCTACCGCGCCGCCCACGGCCGCACCGGTGACAAGGGCAACCGCTCCAACATCAGCGTGATCGCCTGGCACCCGGCGTTGTGGCCGCTGCTGCTGGAACAGGTCACCGAGGCGGCCGTGGCCGCGCAGTTCGCGCACCGCCAGCCGGCCCGCGTCACGCGCCATGTGCTGCCGCGCCTGCAGGCCATGAACTTCGTGCTCGACGAGGTGCTGGATGGCGGCGTCAACGACGCGCTGAACCTGGACAGCCATGGCAAGGCCCTGTCCTTCCTGCTGCTGGAATTGCCCATCCAGGTCCCCCCTGCGCTGCTGCCGCTGCTGGCCGGTCCACCACTCGAACCACCCCATTGACTTTCCATCACCAGGAGACAAGACCGATGCAAGAACGTTTCAACCCCCGCCGCACCTGGCTGGCCGCCGCGCTGGCGCTGACCGCTGGCAGCCTGGCACCGCAACTCGCGGCTGCGCAAGACTTCCCGAACAAGCCCATCACCTTCGTCGTGCCCTTTGCGGCCGGCAGCGCCACCGACCAGATCGCACGTGCGCTGGGCCAGTCCATCACCGACCAGACCAAGCAACCCGTGGTCGTGGACAACAAGGGCGGTGCCAGCGGCCAGATCGCCGCGAGCCAGGTGGCGCGCGCGCCGGCCGACGGCTACACCGTGCTGATCACCACCAACACCACGCACGCGGCCAACGAGCACCTGTACAAGAAGCTCAGCTACGACCCGGTCAAGGACTTCGCGCCCATCACCGGCCTGGGCAAGGGCGGCCAGGTGCTCGTGGTGCGGCCGGACGCGCCGTACAAGAACGTCGCCGACCTCGTGGCTGCGGCCAAGAAGACGCCGGGCAAGCTCAGCTTCGGCAGCGGCAGCTCGTCCAGCCGCATGGCCGGCGAGATGTTCAAGCAGCTCTCGGGCACGGACATCTTGCACGTGCCCTACAAGAGCAACCCCAATGCGATCACGGACCTCATGGGCGGGCAGATCGACTTCATGATCACCGACACCTCCACCGGCGTGCCGCAGGTCAAGGGCGGCAAGCTCAAGGCGCTGGGCATCTCCACCGTCGAGCGCAACCCGCTGCTGCCCGAGGTGCCGACCATCGCCGAGGCCGGCGTCAAGGGCTACGACATGGGCTACTGGTTCGCGGCCTACGCGCCGACCGGTACGCCGCCCGCCGTGGTCGCGCGCCTGAACGCGCTCCTGGCCAAGGCCGTGCAGAGCGCCGGCGCCAAGACCTTCTTCGATGGCAGCGGCTCCACCGCCTGGACCACCACGCCCGAAGGCCTGGCCAAGTTCCAAGGCGAAGAGACCGCCAAGTGGGGCCGCGTGATCAAGGCGGCGGGCATCGAGCCCGAATAAGCCACACCGGCCGGCCAGCCGGCCGGCCTGCCTCGGGGCTCCAAGAAACCACACAGCCCCGCTTTCGCCAACAGAACCGGTGCACGGCTGCGCAGTGCAGGGCGCAGCCATGCCCGGACAACGAGGAGACACACAGCATGCATCCCATCGTCACGCGAGGCCTGGTCGGCTGCGCAGCCCTGTCCGTGCTCGCCGCCTGCGGCGGTGGCGGGGACGACCCGCCGGGCGCCCCGGTCGCCACGCCCAAGAGCTGCGAGCCGGCGGCGCTCGCCAGCGTGCAGCTGGCCGGTGCCACCGTCACCGGCGCGGCCCCCGTGGCCGCCGGCAGCTACACCCCGACCGGCGGGCGGCCCATCGCCAACCTGCCGGCGTTCTGCCGCATCACGGCCCAGGCCACGCCCAGCGCCGATTCGCTCATCAACTTCGAGATCTGGGTGCCCGAGGGCCAGGCCTGGAACGGCAAGATGGTGGTCACCGGCAACGGCGGCTACAGCCCCGCGCTCAGCACCGGCGACATGGCCTACGCCATGCGCCAGGGCTACGCGGTGGTCGGCGGCGATACCGGCCACCAGTCCGCCGATCCGAACGAGATGTTCTGGGGCGTGGACCATCCCGAGAAGATCCGCGACTGGGGCACGCGCTCCATCCACGCCATCACGGTGCCCTCGCGCACGCTGGTCGAGGGCCTGCGCGCCCAGGCGCCCAGCCGGGCCTACTACTACGGCTGCTCCACGGGTGGCCACCAGGGCTACGCGCAGATGCAGCGCTACCCGCAGGACTTCGACGGCGTCATCGCCGGCGCGCCCGGCAACAACCGCACGCGGCTGAACGTCGAGTTCCTGCACCGCTACCTGTCCAACCGCGCACCGGGCACCAGCGGCCCCGTGATCCTCACCGCGGCCAAGGCCAACCTGATCACGCAGCGCGTGGTCGCCGCCTGCGACGCCCTGGACGGCGTGAGCGACGGCGTGGTGGAGAACCCGCTGGCCTGCACCAGCGACAGGTTCGACGTGGCCGGCCTGCAATGCACGGGCGCCGACGCCGCCGACTGCCTGACCGCCGACCAAGTGGCCGTGGCGCAGAAGATCTACGCCGGCCCGAAGAACCCGCGCACTGGCGCCCAGATCTACCCGGGCCTGCCCGTGGGCACGGAATCGGGTTGGTCGGGCTACTGGGGCGGCGCCGAGCCCGTGCGGGCCGACTACTGGCGCCTGTGGGTCTTCGCCAACCCGCAGTGGGACTGGTGGACCTTCGACTACGACCGCGACATCGCCTACGCCGACGCCCGCGTCAGCCCGCTGGTGGACCAGACCAGCGCCGACCTGTCGGCCTTCAAGGCCGCGGGGGCCAAGGCCATCGTGTTCCAGGGCTGGCAGGACGCGGTGGTCAACCCGGTCGACACCATCGCGTACGCCGAACGCGTGAAGGCCGCCCAGGGCACACAGGCCGAGATGGACACGTTCTACCGCCTGTTCCTGGTGCCAGGCATGGGCCACTGCAGCGGCGGCAGCGGGGCCGCCACCTTCGGCAACAGCGGCGGCCAGGTGCCCAACCCCACGGCCGACAACGACCTGCTCATGGCGCTGGACCGCTGGGTCGAACAGGGCAGGGCGCCCGACAGGATCGTGGCCGCACGCCTGAGCGGCGGCAACGTGGTGCGCACGCGCCCGCTGTGCGTCTACCCCCAGACCGCCGTCTACAAGGGCAGCGGCAGCACCGACGACGCCACGAATTTCAATTGCCAGTGATGGCCCCCACCGGAGACAACGCATGAAGACCACCTGGACCCCCACCGCCGTGCTGGTCGCGGCACTGCTTGCTGCCTGCGGCGGCAGCGACAACGACGACCCGCCGGTCACGCCGCCGGCCGCGACGCCGCAGCTCAAGCTCAGCGTCACCGCGACCGAGGACTTCCCCGGCAGCTACGGCAGCGTGGGCGCCTACGAGAAGCTGACCGGCAGCATCAGCGGCGAGGTCGACCCCAAGGACCCGAAGAACGCCGTGATCCAGGACCTGGCGCTGGCGCCCGTCAATGCGCGCGGCATGGTCGAGTACAGCGCCGAGTTCGTGCTGCTCAAGCCCAAGGACATGGCCAAGGCCAGTGGCGTGCTGCGCTACGACGCGCCCAACCGCGGCAACATCCTCACGATGCTGAACCCCGCGGCCACGCCCAGCGACGCCGTGTACCTGGAGCGCGGCTACGTGGTGCTCTACTCGGCCTGGCAGGGCGACGTGCCCAAGAGCAGCGCGGCCCGGCTCACGGCCACGGTGCCGGTGGCGAAGAACGCGGACGGCAGCAGCATCACGGGCACCTACCGCAGCGAGCTCGTGCCCTCGGCCGCCACGCCCGTCATGACGCTGCCCGGCGGCGTGTTCAACGGCACCATGATCCCCTACGCGCCCGCCAGCCTGGACAACACCCTGCCCGGCTACTCGCTCACGCGCCGCGTCAACGAGACCGACGCGCGCCAGCTGATCCCGGCCAGCGACTGGAAGTTCGCGGACTGCAGCGCGGCCAACGCCTTCCCGGGCACGCCCGACGGCAGCAAGGTCTGCCTGAAGGGCGGCTTCGACCCCAAGTACCTGTACGAGCTGGTCTACGTGGCCAAGGACCCCAAGGTCATGGGCGTGGGCCTGGCCGCGCTGCGCGACACGGTCAGCTTCTTCCGCAAGGCCCAGGCCGACAGCGCCGGCACGGCCAACCCGCTGGCCGGCCGCATCACGCACGCCATCGGCCAGGGCACCTCGCAGTCGGGCAATGCCATGAAGACCTTCCTGCACCTGGGCTTCAACCAGGCGCTGGACGGCGGCAAGGTGTTCGACGGCCTGTACGCCCACGTGGCGGCGCGCCAGACCAACATCAACACGCGCTTTGCCGTGCCGGGTGGCGGTGGCGGCCTGCGCACCGACCACACGGCCTTCGGCCAGACCGCGCCGCGCGGGCTGGCTGCGGACTACATGGACGATGTGAGCGGCCGGCAGGGCGGCGTGATGAAGCGTTGCGCGGCCACCAGCACCTGCCCCAAGTTCTTCCTGGGCCTGTCGGGCACGGAGTTCTGGCAGCTGCAGGGCTCGCCCGTGCTGACCGACGCCTACGGCCTGCGCGACCTGGCCCAGCCCGACAACGCGCGCATCTACTACTACGCCAGCACCCAGCATGGCGGCAACGGCGGCACCGCCAGCATCGGCTACGCGCCCACGCGCAACGTCTACCCTGCCGGCACCGTGGTGCACTTCACCGACACCTTCCGCGCGCTCTTCGTCGCGCTGGAGGACTGGGTGGTGCGCGGCACCGAGCCGCCGGCCAGCCAGGTGCCCAAGCTCGCCGACGGCACGCTCGCGCGGCCGGACCAGCTCGTGTTCCCCAGCATGAAGGGCCTGACCTGGCCGGTGTCCGGCACCGCCACGGCCATCCCCGACTTCAACTACCTCGCGCGCTACAACGGCTTTGCGCTGTTCGACTTCGGCCCGCAGTACATCCCGCAGGACGAATCGGGCATCGCCACGCTGCTGCCGCCGTACGACACAGGCCGCGACTATGCGATCCTGGTGCCGCAGGTGGACCCGACCACGGGCCTGACCCGCGCTGGCATCAAGAGCGTCGAAGCGCGTGCGCCGCTGGGCACCAGCATCGAGTTCAACTACGTGGCCACGCCGGGCATCGTCGACCTGTCCAACCTCACGGGCAGCTTCATCCCGTTCCACACCACCGAGGCGGCGCGCATCGCGGCCGGCGACACGCGGCCCTCGCTCGAGTCGCTGTACGGCACGCAGGCCGGCTATGTGGCGGCGGTGACCGCGGCGGCCAACCAGCTCGTGGCCGAACGCCTGCTGCTGCAGCGCGACGCGGACCTGCGCATCCAGCAGGCCGTCGCCACGCCCGTGCTGCCCTGAGCGGCCCGATGCACCGCCGGCGCGCACGCCATGCACCAGCATGCGGTGTGCGCGCCGCCGGCCTGCGCCAAATTGAACCATTTGGTCAAAAGACAGCCGGCGTTTTTTCGCAAGTAATTGAATTGATGGAGATAAATCGACTGGCATGAACACTGCTTGGTGGGCCGGGTGACGCGGACCGGGGTGGTTCGCGTGGCCCCACCTCGCGAGGCAACCCATGAAAGTCGGCGTCTTCATCCCCATCGGCAACAACGGCTGGCTGCTGTCGGAGAACGCTCCGCAGTACAAACCGTCGTTCGAACTGAACAAGCAGATCACGCTCTCGGCCGAGCGCTACGGCATGGACTTCGCGCTGTCCATGATCAAGCTGCGCGGCTTCGGCGGCAAGACGGAGTTCTGGGACCACAATCTGGAGTCGTTCACGCTGATGGCGGGCCTGGCGGCCGTCACCAGCCGCATCAAGCTGTTCGCCACCTCCGCCTCTCTGGTGATGCCGCCGGCCATCGTGGCGCGCATGGCCTCCACCATCGACTCCATCTCGGGTGGCCGCTTCGGCCTGAACCTGGTCACCGGCTGGCAGCGGCCCGAGTACGCGCAGATGGGCATGTGGCCCGGTGACCAGTTCTTCGGCACGCGCTACCAGTACCTGTCCGAGTACATCCAGGTGCTGCGTGACCTCTGGGGCACCGGCAAGTCGGATTTCAAGGGCGCCCACTTCCAGATGGACGACTGCCGGCTGAGCCCGCGCCCGCAGGCCGCCATAAAGGTCATCTGCGCGGGCCAGAGCGACGCCGGCATGGCCTTCTCGGCCCAGTACGCCGACTACAACTTCTGCTTCGGCAAGGGCGTGAACACGCCCACGGCCTTCAAGCCGGCGGCCGACAAGCTGATCGCCGCCACGGCCAAGACCGGCCGCAGCGTCACCACCTACGTGCTGATGATGGTCATCGCCGCCGAGACCGACGAGGCGGCCCGCGCCAAGTGGGAGCACTACAAGGCCGGCGCCGACCAGGAGGCCATTGCCTGGCTGGGCGAGCAGGGCGCGGCCGACACCAAATCCGGCGCCGACACCAACGTGCGCCAGATGGCCGATCCGACCTCGGCCGTCAACATCAACATGGGCACGCTGGTCGGCTCCTTCGCCAGCGTGGCGCGCATGCTCGACGAGGTCGCCACCGTGCCCGGCACCGAGGGCGTGCTGCTGACCTTCGACGACTTCGTGCAGGGCGTGCACGACTTCGGCGAGCACATCCAGCCCTTGATGACCAGCCGCGCCGACGTGGACAGCCCCGTGCCCACGCGCGTGGCCCCGCTCAAGGAGGCCGCATGAAGACCAACCAAACCCTGAGCTCGACCACTCCGGTCGGCATCCCCGCGCCGGCCGGTGCGCCGCCCGCGCTGGTGCTGCCGGCGCGGCCCGAGCCGCTGCTGCTGCAGCCGTCCAACACCGCGCTGATCGTGGTGGACATGCAGAACGCCTATGCCTCGCTGGGCGGCTATGTGGACTCGGCCGGCTTCGACATCTCGGGCGCGCAGGGCACCATCGCCAGCATCGCGCGCTGCATTGACGCCGCGCGCCAGGCCGGCGTGCTGGTGGTCTTCCTGCAGAACGGCTGGGACGCGCAGTACGTGGAGGCCGGCGGCCCGGGCTCGCCCAACTGGTACAAGTCCAACGCGCTCAAGACCATGCGCGCCAGGCCCGAGCTGGCCGGCAAGTTCCTGGCCAAGGGCGGCTGGGACTACGAACTCATCGAGGCGCTGCAGCCTGCGGCCGGCGACATCGTGGTGCCCAAGACACGCTACAGCGGCTTCTTCAACAGCCAGCTGGACAGCACCCTGCGCGCACGCGGCATCCGCAACCTGGCGTTCACGGGCATCGCCACCAACGTCTGCGTGGAGTCCACGCTGCGCGACGCCTTCCACCTCGAGTACTTCGCCGTGCTGCTGGAGGAGGCCACGCACCAGCTCGGCGCGGCCGAGATCCAGCAGGGCGTGGTCTACAACGTGCAGACCTTCTTCGGCTGGGTCGCCAGCGCCGACGCCTTCTGCGCCACCCTGGCCGGCTGATCCCTTTTTTCCACAGGAGTTTTCCATGCCCCAAACCGCAGTGATTCCCCCCGGCACCGGCGTGCCGCTCGCCCCCTACGTGCCCGGCACGCTCGCCGACGGCATCCTGTACGTCTCCGGCACGCTGCCCTTCGACAAGCAGAACAACGTGGTCCACGTCGGCGACGCGGCCGCGCAGACGCGCCATGTGCTGACGATCATCCAGGGCGTGGTGGAGGCCGCCGGCGGCACCATGGCCGACGTGACCATGAACCACATCTTCCTGACCGACTGGGCCAACTACGGCGCCATCAACGCGGTCTACGCCGAGTTCTTCCCGGGCAGCAAGCCGGCGCGCTACTGCGTGCAGTGTGGTCTCGTGAAGCCGGATGCGCTCGTGGAGATCGCCACCGTCGCCCACGTCGGCAAGAAGGGCTGAGCGCGATGGCCGTCGTCGCGCACGACATCCACGGCCCGGCCGGCGCGCCGACCGTGCTGCTGTCCTCCGGCCTGGGCGGCGCGGCCGCCTTCTGGAAGCCGCAGACCGAGGCGCTGGTTGCGGCCGGCTGGCGCGTGATCGCCTACGACCAGCGCGGCACCGGGCGCACCGGCGGCACGCTGCCCACGCCCTACGGCATCGCCCACATGGCAGGCGACGTGCGCGAGCTGCTGGACGCGACGCAGACCGCCAGCTGCCACCTGGTCGGCCACGCGCTGGGCGGCCTGGTCGGCCTGCAGCTGGCGCTGGACGCGCCCGGCCGCGTGGCCAGCCTGGCGCTCGTCAACGCCTGGTCGCGGCCCAATCCGCATTCGGCGCGCTGCTTCGACGCGCGGCTGGCGCTGCTGGCCGCCGGCGGCGCGCGCGCCTACTGCGAGGCCCAGCCCATCTTCCTCTACCCGGCCGACTGGTGCGCCGCGCACCCCGCGCGCGTGCAGGCCGAGGTGGACCATGCCGTCGCCCACTTCCCGGGCGAGGGCACCATGCGCGCGCGCATCGCCGCGCTGCGCGCCTTCGATGTCGATGCCCAGCTCGCACGCATCGCCGTGCCGGTCTGGGTCAGCGCAGCGCAGGACGACGCGCTGGTGCCCTGGACCTGCTCGCAGCGCCTGGCCGAGGGCCTGCCGCGCGCCGAACTGCACCGCCTGCCGCACGGCGGCCACGCGCACAGCGTGACCCGCGCCGAAGCCTTCAACACCGCGCTGCTCGCCTTCCTGGCGCAGCACACCACACCATGAGTTCCTCCCTCGATGCGGCCGCCCTGGCCACGCTGTTCCTCGACGCGCGCACGCACAACGGCTGGACCGACGCGCCGGTCTCCGACGCGCTGCTGCGCCAGCTCTACGAGCTGGTGCGCATGGGGCCGACCTCGGCCAACTGTTCGCCCGCGCGCTTCGTCTTCGTGCGCACGCCCGAGGGCAAGGCCAGGCTCGCGCCTGCGCTGTCCAAGGGCAACCTGGACAAGACCATGGCCGCGCCCGTCACCGTGGTCGCGGCCTGGGACACGGCCTTCTACGAGCAGCTGCCACGCCTGTTCCCGCATGCCGATGCGAAGAGCTGGTTCACGGGCAGCCCGGCCGCCGCGCACGAGACCGCGTTCCGCAACGCCTCGTTGCAGGCCGGCTACCTGATCCTGGCCGCGCGTGCGCTCGGCTTGGACGCCGGTCCCATGTCCGGCTTCGACAAGCCGCAGGTCGACGCCGCTTTCTTCGCTGGCACGACCTGGACCACCAACTTCCTCATCAACCTGGGGCATGGCGACACGCGCAAGCTGTTCGGCCGCCTGCCGCGGCTGGGCTTCGAGGAAGCCTGCCAACTCGCCTGAAGGAGCCGCCATGCCGCCCGCGCAGACCACCTTGCCCCGCAGCGACTACCGCGACGCGATGGCGCGCCTGGGTGCAGCCGTCAACATCATCACCACCGACGGTCCCGCGGGCCGCGCGGGCTTCACGGCCTCGGCCGTCTGCAGCGTGACCGACGAGCCGCCCACGCTGCTGGTGTGCCTGAACCGCACCGCCTCGGTCTACCCGGCGTTCCAGGCCAACGGCGTGCTGTGCGTGAACGTGCTCGCCGCTGGCCAGCAGGGGCTGTCGACCCTGTTCGGCGGCAAGACGCCGATGGACGAGCGCTTCGCGGCCAGCCCCTGGAGCGCGTTGGTGACGGGCGCACCGGTGCTGGAGGCCGCGGCCGTGTCCTTCGACTGCCGCGTGGTGCGCAGCACCGCGGTCGGCACGCACGACGTGCTGTTCTGCGAAGCCGTCGCCATCCGCAGCGCCGACAAGGCGCAGGGCCTGGTCTACTTCGACCGGCGCTACCACGACCTGCTGGCAGCCTGAGACGGATCAGGCCGCGCCGACCGGCGTGCGCGCGATGCCGTCGAGCACGATGGCCTGCAGGTTGCGCACCGTCTCTTCGAAGAAGTCGGCATCGGCCAGCGTGCGCCCGGTCAGGGCCTCCACCTGGACCGCGAAGTCGGCGTAGTGCTGGGTCACGGCCCACAGCGCGAACACCAGGTGGTGCGGCTCCACCGGCGCGAGCCGGCCATCGGCCACCCAGGCGCGGATGACTTCGGACTTGCGTTCCACCAGGTCGCGCAACTCGCGCGCGAGCTCGTCGCGCAGCAGCGGCGCGCCCTGCACCATCTCCAGGCAGAACAGGCGCGAGGCATCGGGCCGGTCGCGCGACAGGGCCAGCTTGTTGCGGATGTAGCCGGCGATCGCCGTGCGCGGATCCTGCTCGGCGGCGAAGCCGCGCAAGGGTTCCAGCCAGACCTGCAACAGCTCGCGCAGCACCGAGACGTAGAGCTCTTCCTTGTTGGCGAAGTGGTAGAGCAGGTTGCTCTTGGAAACCTTGGCGCGCGCGGCCACCTGGTCGACCGTGGTGCCGTGCAGGCCGAAGCGCGAGAACAGGCTCAGCGCGGCCGAGAGGATCACGTTGCGCTTGTCCTCGATCTTGCGGCCGCGTTGCTTGGTGGCGGGCTGCAGCAGCTTGCGCGCCACGCGCTGGGTGGCCACTGGCGTCGCGCGTGTGCCGGTCTTCTTGCGGGGCGTGCTGCTGGTCTTGCGTGCGGGCGATGCGGGCATGGAGGGGTCTCTCTGGGCACCGATCATGCATGAAGCATGCGCGCCCTCCGCACCAGCGCGGCGCGCCCGCGCACCAGCCCAGCGCGGACGCGGCGTGCAATCGGCCGCAGAGCCCGATTTGTCCAACTGGTCCAATTGGCATGGACGTTGCAAGCGGCACCGGATCGCACGTTTTTCCGGAGCCCCCATGCCCACGCTGAATGTTCCCGTGATCGACCTGCAACCCTGGTTCTCGGGCACGCCCGAGGGCAAGGCCGCCGTGGCCCGCGCCGTCGACGAAGCCTGCCGCGGCATCGGCTTCCTGGTCATCACGCACCACCAGATCGACCCGGCGCTGATCCGCCGCGTGTCCGAGGCCTCACGCGCCTTCTTCGCGCTGCCGCTGGCCGAGAAGCGCAAGGTCGATCGGCCGCGCGACGACGCCGTGCGCGGCTACAGCGCGGTCGGCGAGGAGGGGTTGTCGTACAGCCTCGAAGAAGCCGCGCCGGGCGATTTGAAGGAGTCGTTCTCGATCGGCCCGAGCGGCGTGCCCGACGACGACTACCACCGCGGCCCCGCGGCCGGCGCGCACTTCGAGCCGAATGCCTGGCCCGTGGGCGTGCCTGGCTTCCAGGCGGCGTACGAGGAATACTTCGCCGCGATGAGCGGGCTCGCGCGCGAACTCATGTGCATGTTCGCGGTCGGCCTGCAGCTGCCCGAGACCTTCTTCGACGACAAGATCGACAAGCACATCAGCATGTTCCGCGTGCTGAGCTACCCGGCGCAGACCGAGCCGCCGCTGCCGGGCCAGATGCGCGCCGGCGCGCACAGCGACTACGGCAGCCTGACCGTGGTACTGCCCGACGGCCCGGGCCTGCAGGTCTTCAACAAGGCCGGCCAGTGGGTGGATGTGCCGCAGGTGGAGGGCAGCCTGGTCGTCAACATCGCCGACCTCATGATGCAGTGGACCAACGACGAATGGGTCTCCACGCTGCACCGCGTGGTCAACCCGCCATTCGACGACAGCATGAAGAACCAGCGCCGCCAGTCGCTGGTGTTCTTCCACCAGCCCAACTACGACGCGCTGGTCGAGTGCCTGCCGAGCTGCCTCGGGCCGGGCGCCGTGGCCAAGTACGCGCCCGTCACCTCGGGCGACCACCTGACGTCCAAGTTCGTCAAGCAGACCACCTTCGGCGGCACCAAGGCGACGGTGTGACATGACAGCGCACCTCTCGTACGTGAACGTCTTCGCGAGGGACGTGGTCGCACTGAGCGGCTTCTACCAGCGCGTGTTCGGCTTTGCCGAGATCGAGGCCATCCGCTCGCCGATCTTCCGCGGCCTGGACACGGGCAAGTCCAGCCTCGGCTTCAACGCGCTGGACGCCTACGAACTGCTGCAGCTCTCCGCGTTCTCGGACACGCGCGGCATCAAGTTCCTGCTCAACATCGACGTGGACAGCCAGGCCGAGGTGGACCGCATGGTGCCCGTCGCGGTCGCGGCCGGCGCCACGCTGGTCAAGCCGCCCTACGTGACCTACTACCACTGGTACCAGGCCGTGCTGCTCGACCCCGAGGGCAATGTGTTCCGAATCAACTTCATGATGTCCTGAAAGGACCTGCTCCCATGCTGCGCACCCTGTTCTCCATCTCCGCGCTGGGCCTCGCGGCCGTCGCCGCCGTGCCCACCGTCGCGTCTGCCCAGGAAGGCTTCACGCTCAAGGGCAAGCCCGTCATCGCCATGCTGTACTACGGCCCCAAGAACGATGGCGGCTGGACCCAGGCCTTCGACGAGGCCCGCGTGAAGATCGAGAAGGAGCTGGGCCAGAAGATCCAGTTCGTCGAGAACATCACCGAGGACGCCTCGGTCATCAAGCCGGCCGCCGAACGCTTCATCTCGCGCGGCGCCAACATCGTGATCGGCACCGCCTTCGGCCACTCCGACGCGTTCAAGGACCTCGCGGCCAAGCACCCGACGGTGGCCTTCCTGAACGCGTCGGGCACCACCAACGGCCCCAACCTCGAGTCCTTCTACGGCCGCACCTACGAGAGCCAGTACCTGTGCGGCATGGCGGCCGGTGCGGCGTCCAAGAGCGGCAAGCTGGGCTTCGTCGCGGCCAACCCCTTCGGCGTGGTGAACTGGACCATCAACGCCTTCGCGCTGGGTGCGCAGAAGATGAACCCGGCCGCCACCGTCAACGTGATCTACACCGGCACCTGGAACGACCCGGTCAAGGAACGTGCCGCGGCCTCCGCGCTGATCGACCAGGGTGCCGACGTGATCGGCCAGCACGTGGACAGCCCCACGCCGCAGATCGTCGCGCAGGAGCGTGGCGTCTATGGCACCGGCCACCACCGCGACCTGCGCCAGTTCGCGCCCAAGGCCACGCTGTGCTCCTCGGTCTGGGTCTGGGACAAGTTCCTCGTCACCGAGCTCAAGAAGGTCATCGCCGGCGGCTGGAAGCCCGCGCCCTATGGCGCCTTCATCCCCATGAGCGCGGGCGGCACCGACATCGCCGGCTTCGGCGCGGCCGTGCCGGCCGACAAGGCCAAGCTGATCCAGGCCGAGCGCGACGCGCTCATGAAGGGCAAGCAGATCTACGCCGGCCCGCTGGCCGACCGCGACGGCAAGGAACGCGTGGCCGCCGGCCAGGTGCTGTCCGATGCCGACCTCTGGAAGATGGACTGGTTCGTCAAGGGCGTCACGACCCAAAAATGACCAACGCGCTTGCCCTGACCGGCATCCGCAAGAGCTTCGACGGCTTCCTCGCCCTGAACGATGCGCACGTCACCGTGCGCTGGGGCGAGGTGCACGCCCTGCTCGGCGAGAACGGTGCCGGTAAATCCTCGCTCATGAACATCGCTGCGGGCCTGTACCGGCCGGAGGCGGGCGAGCTGCTGGTCGACGACAACCCCGTGCGGCTGCAGGGCCCGCGCGATGCCGCGCGCCACCGGATCGGCATGGTGCACCAGCACTTCAAGCTGGTGCGGCCGTTCACGGTGGCCGAGAACATCCTGCTGGGCCTGGCCGAGCCCGATCCGCCGCAGGGCTACCGCCAGCGCCTCGCCGAGGTGGCGCAGCGCGTGCGCGCGCAGGCCGAGGCGCTGGGCTTCGCGATCGACCCGCAGGCGCGCGTGGACCGCCTGTCCATCGCCGAGCAGCAGCGCGTGGAGATCCTCAAGGTGCTGCTGGCCGGCGCGCGCATCCTGATCCTGGACGAGCCCACGGCCGTGCTCACCGACCAGGAGGCCGCGAACCTCCTGGGCACCGTGCGCGCGCTGTCGCGCCAGGGCGCGGCCGTGGTCCTGGTCACGCACAAGATGGCTGACGTGAAGGCCTATGCCGACCGCGTGACCGTGATGCGCGGCGGCCGCACCGTGGCCACCGTGGACCCCGCCGCCACGCCGGTGGCCGAACTCGTGCGGCTCACGGTGGGCGAGGGCGTGCCGGCACCTGCCGCGCAGGCGGTAACCCGCACGCGCGGCGCGCCCATGCTCGTGGCGCGCGGCCTGGCCACGGCCGCCGCCGCAGCGCAGCGCGTGCTCGATGGCGTGGACCTCACCGTGCACGCTGGCGAGATCTACGGCATCGCCGGTGTCGGCGGCAACGGCCAGGGTGAACTGGCCGGCGCCATCATGGGCCTGGCCACGGGCCTCGCAGGCGAACTGCGCCTGCAGGAGGTGGACCTCACGCGGGTGCCGCCCTCGGCACGCCACGCGCTGCGCATCGCCGCGATCCCGGCCGACCGCTACAGCCACGCGCTGGCCGGCACTTTGTCGGTGGCCGAGAACTTCGGCATCGGCCAGGTGCAGGCGGGCCGCTATGGACCCTTCGCCTGGCTGCGCCAGCGCCGCATGGCGGCGGACGCGCGCGAGGCCGTCGCCGCCTTCGACGTGCTGGGCGTGCGCTCGGTCACGCAGAAGGCCGCGCTGCTGTCTGGCGGCAATGCGCAGAAGCTCGTGATCGCGCGCGAGTTCGGCCGCAGCCCGGCGCTGGTGCTCGCGCACAGCCCCAGCCGCGGGCTGGACGTGCGCGCCAGTGCCCAGGTGCATGCGCGGCTGCGCGCCGCGCGCGATGCGGGTGCGGCTGTGCTGTTGATCAGCGAAGACCTGGACGAGGTGCTCGCGCTGGCCGACCGCATCGGCGTGATGGCGCGCGGGCGCATCGTTGCCGAGTTCGATCCACCTGCCGACCGCCAGGCCGTCGGCGAAGCCATGACACACCATGATTGACGCAGCCGTCCCCGTGCCCCGGCGACGGTTCGAGCCCCTGGCCAGCCGCCGCTACACGCTGGAGATCCGCCAGCAGATGCCCTGGGGCCAGCAGGCGCTGGTGCTCGCGCTGGCCGTGCTGGTCGGCCTGGCCATCTCGGGCGCCATCCTCGTCGCGGCTGGCGTGCCGGCCGGCGAGCTGTTCCAGGAGTTCATCGTCGCCACCGTGTTCGACGCACAAAGCCTGCAGGCCGTGCTGTTCCAGGCCGCGCCCATGATCATGGTGGGCCTGGCGGCCTCCATCGCGTTCCGCGCGCGTTTCTGGAACCTCGGGCTGGAGGGGCAGATGGTCTGGGGTGCCATCGGCGCCACGGCCGTGTCGATCTTCGAGCTGGGGCCGCCCGGGCTGCGCCTGCCGCTCATGATGGCGGTGGCGGCTTGCTGCGGCCTGCTGTGGGCGCTGGGGCCGGCGCTGCTCAAGCTCAAGCTGGGCGTCAACGAGATCATCGCCACGCTGATGCTGAACTACGTGGCCGGCAACTTCCTGCTGCACCTGCTGTACGGCGCGTGGAAGGACCCGCAGAGCGCTTTCCCGCATTCACCGCAGTTCCGCGCCTTCGAGCGGCTGCCCGAGTTCTTCGGCCCCTCGGGCGCGGCCGTGACGCTGGCGCTCGCGGCCATGGCGCTGGCCTGGTGGTTCGTCAACGCGAGCCGCGCCGGCCTGTACCTGCGCTTCGTGCACGCCAACCCAACCATGGCCGGTGCGGCCGGCGTGCCGGTGGCGCGCATGGTGCTGGCGGCGGTGCTGGTCTCGGGCGCGTTGGCCGGTATCGCGGGCTTTCTCGTGGCGGCGGGGCAGGAGGGGCGGCTCACGCAGGCCTTCCACCACGGCTACGGCTTCTCGGGCATCCTGATCGCCTTCCTGGCGCGCAGCCACCCGGTGGCGGCCACGCTGGTGGCCGTGCTGATCGCCCTGCTGTTCGTGGCCGGGCGCAGCCTGCAGGTCTTCTACCAGATCCCGTTCGCAATGGTGCAGTTGATCCAGGCCATCGTGGTCATCAGCGTGGCGTCGTCGGACTTCTTCATCCGCCATCGCCTGCGACGCATGCAATGACATATTCCAAAACGGCGCACCAAGGCCGAGCGAAGCAATGGCCCGAACCCCAGGCCGAGCGCAGCGATGGCCCGAATGGCAACTTCCCCTGTGCCCCTGCCGAGGAGCGCAGCGCCATGGGCTGCGCAAGGGCACCTTGCGCTTCAATATCTGACTCATTGCGCTTGTCCGAGCTGAGTGAACGCAGTGAACGGTGCGAGTTGCGCAATGCAGCCCATGGCGCGAGCACCACAGGTTGCCTGGAGCGCAGCGGAGGGACAGGGGCACCGGGGTCGCCTTCTCTTTGCTTACTTTCTCTTGGCGAAGCAAGAGAAAGTAAGTCGGGGTGTGGGGGTGAAGCCCCCACCTCCTCACCTCGATCAGACGTNGGGGTCGCCTTCTCTTTGCTTACTTTCTCTTGGCGAAGCAAGAGAAAGTAAGTCGGGGTGTGGGGGTGAAGCCCCCACCTCCTCACCTCGATCAGACGTAGTGTTTCCTGCTGGCGCCAGAGGCCGGGATGTGCGCCCGGCAGCGCAGTCACTTTCTTTCGTTTCGCCGAAAGAAAGTAACCAAAGAAAGGGCGACCCCGGTCCCCACGTCCCTCCGCTAGCGCTCCGGGCAACCTGCGGTGCTCGCGGCCTGGGCGCATTGCACAACTCGCACCACTCACTGCGTTCGTTCAGCTCGAACAAGTGCGCGAGGTTCCCCGCGCCGCCCAGGCCCCTGCGCTCCTCGGCGTGGGCACAGGGGCCCCGGGAGCGGGGTCGCACACAGGCCTTCGCTGCGCTCGGCCGCGGGGGTGTTGGGATGGAACTGATCGGCCACTGGCTGGGCAGCGTCCCCGATTTCGCCGTGCCCTACGCGCTCGCCGCGCTGGGCCTGATCCTGACCGAACGCTCGGGCGTACTCGCCCTCGGCGCCGAGGGGCTGATGCTGGTCGGCGCGCTCGTCGCCATCGGCGCGCAGCTGGCCTTCGGCGCCACCGGCATCTCGCTGCTGCTGGCCATGGGGGCGGCCAGCCTGGTCTCCGTGCTGTTCGCGGTCATGGTGGTGTGGCTGCGCATCCACCAGGTCATCGCCGGCCTGGCGCTGGTGTTCTTCTGCCAGGGGCTGTCCAGCCTGCTCGGCACGCTGCTGGGCTGGACGAACCAGCCTGTCACAGCGCAGGGCGCGGTGGCGCTGTGGCCGCTGTCGGCGCTGCCGGTCGTGGGCGGGCTGTTCAAGCAGAACCCGGTGGTCTTCCTCACGCCATTCATTTTCCTTGCCGTGGTGCTGTTCCTGAACCGCTCGGCCACGGGCCTGAAGCTGCGCGCCGTGGGCGAGAACCCGCAGGCGGCGGACGCGGCCGGCATCCCGGTCGGCGGCATGCGCTTCCTGGCCATCCTGGCCGGCGCCGCGCTGGTCGGTTTGGCGGGGGCCTACATCTCGCTGCTGTCGACCAAGCTCTGGATCGCCGGCATGACGGGCGGGCGCGGCTGGATCGCCGTGGGCCTGGTGATCTTCGCGCGCTGGTCGCCCTGGAAGGCGCTCGCCGGCGCCGTGCTGTTCGGCTGCATCGAGGCGCTGATCCCGCAGCTGGCCGCGGCCGGCGTGCAGCTGCCGCAGTACTTCGTGCTCATGACGCCCTACGTGGTCACGCTGGGCGTGATGGTCTGGGTGGCCGTCGGCCAGCGCGGCGGCGGTGGCAGCCAGCCCGGCGCCTTGGGCGAACCCTATGTCCGGGAGGAACGTTGATGCAGATCCAGGTCTACAACCAGCCGCGCGAGGTCGCGCCCGCGGACTTCGCCGACTACCTCGATCCGGCCACCACCGCAGTGATCTCGATCGACATGCACCGCGGCCACCTGGAGGACAGTCCAGACTGCCCGTGTCCGGCCCCGCGCGCACGCGACGTGGTGGCGCCCATCGACGCCTTCCACCGCGCAGCGCGCGCGCTGGCCGTGCCCATCGTGCACGTGAAGTCGGTACTGCGCCCGGGCGGTGCGGACGACTTGGCCGGCATTCCCGCGGCCTGGCGCCGCACCTTCCCGCTGCACGTGGGACCGATCCCGAACGCCGACGCGCACGCCATCGAGGGCAGCCGCTGGACCGAGTGGGTGACCGAGGTGCTGCCGCAGGACCTGCGCGTGGAGAACAAGCGCCGGCTGTCCGCCTTCTACCCGACCGACCTCGATTTCCTGCTGCGCAACCAGCGCATCACCACGGTGGTGCTGGACGGCGGCTTCACCGACTGCTGCGTGCTGAACACGGCCTTCGATGCCAACAACCACAACTACCGCGTGGTCGTGTTGCGCGACCTCGTGCGCGGCACGGACGACCACCTGGAGGCCGCCGCGCTGAGCATGGTCTCGCTGCACCTGGGGCTGGTCATGGATTCGGCAGCGCTGCTGGCGCAGTGGCGCGCAGGCCGTTGAGCAATCACGTGGTATGGCGCGCTTCTTGCGCCGGGCATGGCCTCGTCGATCTCACCGCAGGACCTTGCCGATGAACGTTTCCAACCGCCGCACCTTTCTCGCCGCCGCGCTGGCCGGCGCCACCGCCGGGCTGCACGCGCAGGAGGCGGCCTACCCGGCCCGCCCCATCCGCATGGTGGTGCCGTTCCCGCCCGCGGGCGCGGCCGACTTTCTGGGCCGCACCGTGGGCGAGAAGCTGGCGCAGTCGCTGGGCCAGCAGGTGCTGGTCGACAACCGCGCCGGTGCGGGCGGCAACATCGGCACGCAGGCCGCGGCCCAGGGCGACCGCGAGGGCTACACGCTGCTGCTGACCGGCGTGCCGCTGGCGGTCAACCGCTTCCTGTTCCGCACGCTGCCCTTCGACCCCGAGCGTGACTTCGAGCCGGTCGCGCTGATCGCCACCGTGCCCAACCTCATGATCGTGCCGGCCGATTCGCCCGCCAACACGGTCGAGGAGTTCATCGCCTATGCGCGCAAGAAGCCCGGCGGCGCGACCTTCGCGTCCATCGGCAACGGCACCTCGCTGCACCTGGCCGGCGCGCAGTTCAGCAGCACCGCCAGGCTCGACATGGTGCACGTGCCCTACAAGGAAACCGGCACGGCCAACACCGACCTCATGGCGGGGCGCGTGGACGTGATGTTCCAGACCATCTCGGCGGCCGCCGGCCTGGCGCGCGGCGGCAAGGTCAAGGCCCTGGCCGTGACCAGCGACGTGCGCGTGCCGGCCTTCGCCAGCGTGCCCACGCTGCGCGAGGCCGGCACCGACCTGGTCTCGGTGGGCTGGTTCGGCCTGCTGCTGCCGGCCAACGTGCCGCCGGCGCGCAAGGCCCTGCTGGAGGCCCAGACCCTGGCCGCCGTGCGCGACCCGGCCGTGGCAGCGCGCATCGCCGACAGCGGTTGCATTCCGCGGCCCTTGGCTGGCAAGGCGTTCGGCGCCTTCATCGCCGAGGAGACGGGCCGCCTGGGCGAGGTGGTGCGCAAGGCCGGCATCGTGGCCAGCTGAGGACAGGCTTCAGTACAGCCCGCGCGCCCGCGCATGCAGCCGGGCCAGGCCGAACAGCGCGTCGGTGAACGGGGTCGGCGTCTGCGTGATCTGGCCCAACTCGCGCACCGCGCCGACCAGCGCATCCAGTTCCACCGCGCGGCCGGCTTCCACGTCCTGCAGCATCGAGGTCTTGAACGCGCCGAGCTTGCGCGTGACGGCGTGGCGGTCTTCGGGCTGCTGCGCGATCGGGATGCCGATGCGCGCGCCGATCTCCTTGGCCTCCAGCATGACCTGGGTGACCAGGCCGCGCACCAGTTCGTCGTCCATGATCTGGTCGGTGGTCACGCCCGTGATGGCGCTGATCGGGTTCACGGTCATGTTGCCCCAGAGCTTGTACCAGCAGTCCTTCTGGATCTGCGCGGACACCTGCGTGTCGATGCCGGCCTTGCCCAGCAGCGAGGCCAGGGCCTGCACGCGCTCGGTGGCGCCACCCGCCGGCTCGCCCAGGATCAGCTGGTTGCCGAAATGGTGCTTGACGAAGCCCGGCCCGTGCAGCGCGCAGCTGGCGTGCACGATGCAGCCCAGCACGTGCTCGGCCGCAATGGCTGCGGCGATGCGCCCACCCGGGTCCACGCTCTCCAGGCTGCGGCCCGCATAGGCGCCGCCGAAGCCCTGGAAGAACCACCACGGCACGCCGTTCATGGCCGTCAGCACCACGGTGTGCGGCCCCAGCAGCGGCGCGATGCGCGCGGCCACCTGGGCCATGGCCGGGGCTTTCACAGCGACCAGCACCAGATCCTGCACACCCAGTTCGGCGGGATCGGCGCTGGCCCGCACGGGCGCCGTCAGCGTCTGGCCGCCCTGGTCCAGCCGCAGGCCATGGGCTTGCAGCGCGGCCAGCGTGTCGCCACGGGCCACCGCACTGAGTTCGCAGCCGGCCTCGCCCAGCCGCGCGCCGATCCAGCCGCCGATGGCGCCCGCGCCGAACACGCAGACGCGTTGGAACTGCACTGCCATCAGCCCTCGGCCGTGAAGCCCACGGCCTTCACGATCGGGCCCCACTTGGCCGTGTCGCGCGCCACCAGGTCGGCCAGTTCGGACGGCGAGGACGACATGGCCTCCAGGCCGAAGCCGGCCAGGCCGTCGACCACGTCCTTGTTGGCCAGCGCGGTCTTCATCGCGGCGTTCAGGTGGGTGACGGTGTCGGCCGGCGTCTTGGCCGGCAGGAAGAAGGCGAACCACTCGCTGTGCGTGCCCTCCTTGATGCCTTGCTCCTCGTAGGTCGGCACATCGGGTGCGAAGCGGTTGCGCTTGCTGCCCGAGGTGCCCAGGATGCGCACCTTGCCGCTGGGCAGGTGCTGCGTGAGGTCGCCGACCGGGCCCGACACGGCCGAGACGTTGCCGCCCAGCAGGTCCAGCATGGCCGGCTGGGTGCCGCGGTAGGCCGCGTGCTTGAGGTCCACGCCCGCGCTCTTGCCCAGCAGCGCGCCGATGAAGTGCGGCGTGGAGCCGGCGGCCGGCGAGCCGAAGTTGGCGCCGGCCGGATTCGCCTTGGCCCAGGCCAGGAACTCGGGCACGCTCTTGATGCTGGCCGGCACGGCCGGACCCACGGCCAGGCCGAAGTCGAACACGCAGCCCAGCGAGACGGGCGCCAGGTCGGCCTTGGGGTCGTACGCCAGCTTCTTGTAGATGTGCGGGTAGATCGTCAGCATGGACGTGGGCGTCTGCAGCAGCGTGGCGCCGTCCGGTGCCGCCGACTTGACGAACTGGATCGCGATCTGGCCGCCCGCGCCGGTGCGGTTTTCCACCACGGCGGTCTTGGCATAGCTGGGCGCCAGCTGGGTGGCGACGCGGCGGCAGATGGTGTCCGAGGTGCCGCCGGCCGCAAAGCCCGTGACGATGCGCAGCAGTTCGGGGTGGGCCTGGGCCAGGGCGTGCTGGCCGATGGCCGACAGCAGGGCACCAGCGCTGGCGGACTGCAGCAGTTGGCGGCGGTTCATGGACATGGTTGTGCTCCTCGGGTGGACAAATGGTGCGCGGCATAGGTGCCGCTGGGCGCGCCATTGTGGGCGCGCGCCGGTGCTGCCGACCCCCGTGTTTTCTAGTATGTTGCAGTGCGCCATCGCTTGGCGCCGGCAGCTCAGGCCGGTGGGCCGAACAGCGGGTGCAGGTTGCTGTGCTTGGCGTCGAAGACCTCGTGGCCTTCGTCGATCTGCAGCGTCACGCCGATGTGGCGGCTGCCGAAGACCGGCGCCAGCTGCTCGCGCACGGCGGCGATCAGCGCCTCGCCGATGCGCTGCTGCAGCGCCGCGGGCCGGCCCCTGGCCATGCGCAGGTTCAGGTAGATGAAGGCGTAGTCGCCCTGGTGGTCGGCCACGGCGTAGTGCGCCGCGGCGAAGGCCAGCACGCGCGTGCCGCCGGTGGGGAACACCTGTTTGCCGGCGTCGTCGCGCTGCGCCAGCATGGTGTCCGACAGCTGGCGGCACAGCGCGCCCATGTCGGTGGCCGGTTCCACATTGGGGCTGTAGAGCACGACGAGATGGGGCATGGGGCGGTCTCCGGCGGTGAAAAGCCATGGATTGTCGCTGTGGCGCGGCGTCGTCCCATGGCTGACACGGCCGCTGGTTGCAGGCCGACGGCGCCCTGGCAGCTTCGTTTTGACAATGGGTTCTTGCGGGCTGCCTGCCCGCCAAATGTCCATCGGTGAGCCCGTCCATGCCAGAACACCGTCCGCCCGCATCCCGCCCCACGCCCAGCCTGCGCCAGGCCCGGTTGATCGGGCGCCTGCGCGAGACGCTGTTCGAGCTGCAGTGCGACGCCGATCCCGATCCTGTGGCCATCGACCGGCTCATGCGCCGGCTGGCACGCGTGCGCGGGCACGACAGCCGTTCGTTCCGGCGCGCCTGAGCCGCAAGGCACACCAATTCGCCTGGCGGGGATGTACCCGGGCGCCGCCGTGGCCGTCTTGGAAACCATGGACAATCGCCGGCTTTCCGTCTTCCGACGCCCTTGTCCAACCTCTCCAGGAGCTTGCCATGACCTACCCCAGCACCCAACTCTTCATCGCCGGTGAATGGCAGGACGCCGCCGACGGCCGCACGCTGGCCGTGTTCAACCCGTCCACGGGCAAGGAAATCGGCCGCGTCGCGCATGCCGGCATTCCCGACCTGGACCGCGCACTGGCCGCTGCGCAAAAGGGCTTCGAAGTCTGGCGCGACCTGCCCGCCATCGAGCGCGCCAAGACCATGCGCCGCGCTGCTGCGCTGATGCGCGAGCGTGCCGGCGAGATCGCCGCCATCCTGACCCAGGAAAACGGCAAGCCCCTGGCCGAGGCCAAGGTCGAGGCCATGGCCTCCGCCGACATCATCGAATGGTTTGCCGACGAAGGCCTGCGCATCTACGGCCGCATCGTGCCCTCGCGCGGCAGCCTGGCCGTGCGCCAGCTGGTCGTGAAGGACCCGGTCGGCCCGGTCGCCGCCTTCACGCCCTGGAACTTCCCGATCAACCAGGTGGTGCGCAAGCTGTCGGCCGCGCTGGCCAGCGGCTGCTCCATGCTGGTCAAGGCACCGGAAGAGACCCCGGCTTCGCCCGCCGCACTGATCAAGGCCTTCGCCGACGCCGGCGTGCCGGCCGGCGTGGTCGGCCTGGTCTATGGCAACCCGGCCGAGATCTCCAATTACCTGATCCCGCACCCCATCATCCGCAAGGTCACGTTCACGGGCTCCACGCCGGTCGGCAAGATGCTGGCCGGCCTGGCCGGCCAGCACATGAAGCGCGTGACCATGGAGCTGGGCGGCCACGCCCCCGTGATCGTCTGCGAGGACGCCGACATCCAGCTCGCCGTGAAGGCCGCCGGTGCCGCCAAGTTCCGCAACGCGGGCCAGGTCTGCATCTCGCCCACGCGCTTCCTGGTGCACAGCAGCGTGCAGAAGGAATTCGCCGAGACGCTGGCCACCTACGCGCGCGGCCTCAAGGTCGGCGACGGCCTGACCGAGGGCACCACCATGGGCCCGCTGGCCAACCCGCGCCGCCTGACGGCCATGGCCGAGTTCACGGAAGACGCGGTGAAGCAGGGCGCCAAGCTGCTGGTCGGCGGCGAGCGCATCGGCGACGCCGGCAACTTCTGGCAGCCCACCATCCTGAACGACGTGCCGCTGTCGGCCAAGGTCTTCAACGACGAGCCCTTCGGCCCCATGGCCGCAATCCGCCCGTTCGACAAGATCGAGGACGCCATCACCGAGGCCAACCGCCTGTCCTTCGGCCTGGCCGGCTACGCCTTCACGAGCTCGCTGAAGAACGCGCACATCCTGTCGCAGCGCGTGGAAGTCGGCATGCTGTGGGTCAACCAGCCCGCCACGCCCTCGGCCGAGCTGCCGTTCGGCGGCATCAAGGATTCGGGCTACGGCTCCGAAGGCGGCCCGGAGGCCATGGAGGCCTACCTGAACACGCGTTCGGTGTCGATCACCAACGTCTGAGCGTTCGCCCGGTGCCCGATACCCACAAGGAGACTTCGATGTTCCGCCGTACCTTCTGCAGCGCGCTCGCCGCCGGCGCGCTGGCCCCGGGCCTGGCGCTCGCGCAGGCCTACCCGAGCAAGCCCATCCGCCTGATCGTGCCGTTCCCGCCCGGCGGCGGCACCGACATCCTGTCGCGCCTGGTGGCGGCCAAGCTGACCGAGGTCACCAAGTGGACCGTGGTGGCCGAGAACCGCGCCGGTGCCGGCGGCACCGTGGGCATCGGCGAGGCCGTGCGCGGCGCGCCCACGGGCTACGACATGGTCATGGGCCAGAAGGACAACCTGGTCGTCGGCCCCTGGCTGTACAAGAACCTGCCCTGGGACCCGACGCGCGACCTTGTCGCGGTCTCCCACATCGCCTACACGCCGGTGGTGATCGTCACGTCCAGCACCTCGCGCTTCAAGACGCTGGGCGACGTGGTGGCCGCGGCGCGCAATGCGCCGGACACCATCACCTACGGCTCGCCGGGCAACGGCACCACCATCCATCTGGCCGGCGAGATCTTCAAGACCGCGGCCGGCATCAACATCCGCCATGTGCCGTACAAGGGCTCCAACCCGGCCATGATGGACGTGCTGGCCGGCAACGTGGACCTGATGGTGTCCTCGCTGCCCTCGGCCATCGGCCAGCTCAAGTCCGGCAAGCTGCGTGCACTGGCCGTGACCTCGGCCAAGCGCAGCTCCACCGCGCCCGAGATCCCGACCGTGGCCGAGCTCGGCTACAAGGACTTCGACGTCAGCACCTGGTATGGCCTGTTCCTGCCGGCGGCCACGCCCAAGGAGATCGTCGCCACCGTGCACAACGAGGTCGACAAGCTCCTCGCCATGCCCGACATGGTGGCCGCGGTCCAGGCGCAGGGCGCCGAGGTCCAGCGCATGACGGCCGAACAGTTCTCCGCGCTGGTCAGGAGCGACTACCAGAAGTGGAAGGGCATCGTCGAAGCTTCGGGCGCGAAGATCGAGTGATCGGGGGTGGCCGGCGTGCGTCCGGGCGCCCTCGGTCCGGGGTGGTGTCCGGCGCGCGGATGTTCCCGGCCATGCGGTTGCGGCGGCCACGCCGTCCGCGCGACGATGAAGGCCAGGCAGAGCAGATGGCAGGGAGCCACGGCCCCTAGAGGCCGCGGAACACCGACACCAGGTCGTCCACGGCGCGGGGCCTGCCGAACAGCGCGCCCTGCAGCTCCATGTGGGCACCGCCCTGCAGCGCGGCAAACTGCGACTCGGTGTCGATGCCATCGGCCCCGACCACGATGCCCAGTTCCTCGCACAGCACCGTCATCGCACGCACGATGGCGTCGCCGTGCGCGGCCGGCTCGCCTTCGCCCAGCATGGCGCGTTCGATCTTGACCTTGTCGAACGGAAAGCGGCGCAGGTAGCCCAGACCCGAATGCGTCGACCCGATGCTGGCCATGGTCAGCCGCACGCCCAGCGCCTTGCAGGCGTGCAGTGCGCGGTTGGCGTTCTCGGGGTGCGCCAGCAGGGCCCGCTCGTCCACCTCCAGCTCGAGCCGCCCGGGCGCCAGGCCGCTGCCCTGCAGCGCGCTGGCCACCCAGCCGGCGACCGCCGCACCATGGCGCGGCAGCGCCGCGGAGATGTCCACCGCGACCTTGGGGCAACCGGGCCAGCGCCGCATGTCCTCGCAGACGCGTTGCAGCATCCACTCCACCATCCGGCCCGACAGGCCGAGTTCGTCCAGCATGGCCGAAAACTCGCTGGCCGGTACCTGTCCGCGTTCGGGATGCTGCCAGTGCAGGGCCGCCGCCAGGCCGCTGACGCGGCGCTTGATCGGGTTCACGAGCGGCTGGTAGCTCAGGCCGAAGTCGCGTTGCTCCAGTGCCGCGCGCAGTTCCAGCTCGTTGCGCCGACGCGCCTGCATGCGCTGGTCCATCTCGGGCTCGAAGAAGCTGTGGCGCCCACGGCCTTCCTGCTTGGCCTTGTACAGCGCCATGTCGGCGTACTTGAGCAGATGCTCGGCGTCATGGCTGCCGTCCAGGATCAGCATGATGCCGACGCTGGCGCCGATGGTCACCTGGTGGCCGCCGAGGGCATAGGGCGCGCTGAGGGCCTGCACCACGCGCGTGGCCAGATCGGCGGCGTCGCTGGGCTGGCGCACATGTGATTGCACGATCGCAAACTCGTCGCCGGCCAGCCGCGCGACGGTGTCGTGCTCCCGCAGCAGCGTGCCCAGGCGTTCGGTCACGGCGCGCAGCAGCGCGTCGCCGATCGGATGGCCCAGCGTGTCGTTGACCTCCTTGAAGCGGTCCAGGTCGATGTAGAGCACAGCGCCCGGGTCGCCACGCGCGGCGCGGCGGATGGCCGCTTCGAGCCGGTTGCGGAATTCCACGCGGTTGGGCAGGCCGGTCAGCGCGTCGTGCAGGGCCATGTGCACGATCCGCGCCTGCGCGTGGTGCCGTTCGCTGACGTCCTCCAGCACGCCGACCCACTCCTGCACGCCGCCGCCGGCGACGGGGACGGCCGCACCACGCATGCGCACCCAGACCCATTGCCCGTCCTTGCCGGCGATGCGGAACTCCGCATCGACCTGCCGTGCCCCCTGGGACACGGTGGTCTTGAGCGCGTCGATGACCGGTGGATCGTCCGGATGCAGGCGGCTGCGCCACAGGTCGCCAAGCGCCTGCGCGTCGGGCTCGCCGGTCAGCATTTCCCAGCCATCGGCCGCCAGCATCTCGCCCTGGGGCGTGGCGCGCCATAGCACCACCGCACCGGTCAGGGCCAGCGTGCGGAAGCGCAACTCGCTCATCGCCAGCGCCTGCGCATTGCGGCGTTCGGCCTCGGCGCGTTCGTGCAGCGCGGCCTGGGCCGCCTCGATGCTCACGCGCATGGACTCGAATTCGGTGATGGCCGAAGCCGTTGCCGGTGCCTCGCCGGCCGGCGGCGCAGCCTCGCCACCGGCCTGCGCCACCGCCAGTGCGTTGCGCGCCAGCGCCCGCGCCGGCCGCGTGATGCTGCGCGCGATCCACAGCGCGGCCAGCAAGGCCGCCAGCAGGCCCAGGGCGCTGCCGGTGGCCAGCTGCACGAGCGGCTGTTGCCAGCCCTGGTCGAACACGCTGATGGGCTCGCCGATCACGACGACCCAATCCGGCGTGGAGGCCAGCGTTTCGAAGGTCAGGATCACGCTGCCGCCTTCGGCGGTCACGGCCTGGAACTGGCCGCGCGGGGCGTTCACGGCCTTGAGCCGCGTCCAGCTCGGAACGGGCCGTCCGACGAAGCGCTCGGTGTCGCGCGAGCGCGCGACCAGCAGCCCGTTGCCGTCGGTGACGGCGATCAGCAGGCTGTCGTCGTTGCGGCTGCGCTGCGGCTCCAGCTGGATCAGGTGCTCGGCGGGCAGCACCAGCGACAGCACGGCCTGCTCCTGCCGGGAAGCCTTCAGCGCCAACGACAGCGCCACTTCCGGCGCCGCATGGCCAGGGCGCGTGAACAGGTTGGACAGCACCACGCCCTTGCGTTGCAGTGCATCGCGCACCACCGAATGCGGCAGCTCGTCGCTGTGCACGGTGGGTGGCTGGCCGGCGCCGGCTTCGCGGGCGGCGGAGACCACCAGCCGGCCCTGGCCTGCGCCATTGCTGTCGACCCAGCGCCGGGCCTGTTCCAGGGCGATGCCGCCGCTTTCGAGGCCGCGGGCCATGGTCTGCAGCAAGGCGGCGCGGTTGGCCAGGTCACCTTCGATCGATTGCGCCAGCGCGCGCGTGGTGTCGGCCAGGCGCATGGTCGAGGCGTCGCGGTGGGCATTTCCGGACTTCCAGATCGCGAACACGGCCGTGGCCAGCGCAGGTGCCAGCGCCACGACCAGCAGCAACAGCAGCATGGTGCGCAGGCGTGCGGTGCGTGCGGCCGGCGGAGAAGCTTGGATGTGCGGCGCGTCGCGTGCGGCTGTCATGCTGGCCCCTGGGACATGGAATCCCAGCAAAGATAGCAGGTGTGCGGGGGCCGACGCGTGGCCACCACCGCCCGGTGCCGCCACCGCCCACCCCGGCCGTGCGCGCAGGCCCGCGTCTGCCCGCTCAGGCTGCGGCCCGCTCCTGCTCCTGCAGGCCGCGGACGATCTCGCCCAGGCGCCGCAGGCCCGCCTCCAGCGCCGGTGTCCACGGCAGGCCGCAGTTGATGCGCACGTAGTGGTCGCAGCGCGTGGTGTTGGAGAACAGCGTGCCCGGCGCCACCAGGATGTGCTCGCGCAGTGCCGCGTCGAACACCGCCACGGACGACAGCGGCCTGGGCAGCTCCACCCACAGCTGCAGCCCGCCGGGCGGCAGGTTCAGCCGTGTGCCGGGTGGAAAGTGCTGCGTGACCGCTTCGGCCGTGCGCTCGCGCTGCGTGCGCAGGCTGGCGCGCAGCTGCCTCAAGTGCCGGTCGTAGGCGCTCGAGGCCATGAAGCCGCCGGCCGCCCACTGCGCCAGCGCCTCGTTGCTGCGCGACTGCGCGTACTTGAGCATCTCCACGCGCGCCTGCCAGCGGCCCGCGCTGATCCAGCCCAGCCGCAGCCCCGGCGCCAGCACCTTGTGCAGCGAGGCGCAGTGGATGATGTTGCCGCTGCGGTCGAACGACTTGAGCGCGCGTGCCGGCGCCGGCGCGTCCAGCAGTTCGCTGTAGGTGTCGTCCTCGATGAGCGCGATGCCCTCTTGTTCGCACAGCGCTGCGAGCCGCGCCTTGTGCGCATCCGGCATCACGCTGCCCAAGGGGTTCTGCAGGTGCGGCACCACCACCACGGCCTTGATGTCGCGGTAAGCCGCGATGGCCAGTTCCAGCGCCTCGATCGACAGGCCGGTCTGCGGACTGGTAGGGATCTCCAGCGCGCGCATGCCCAGCGTCTCCAGCACCTGCAGCAGGCCGTAGAAGGTGGGCGATTCCACGGCCACCGTGTCGCCGGGCTGGGCCACGGCGCGCAGCGCGAGGTTCAGCGCCTCGATGCAGCCGTGCGTGGGCAGCACCTCCTCGGGCGACAAGGCCATGCCCACGCGCACGGCGCGCTGGGCCACGGCCTCGCGGAACGGCGTGCGCTCGCGCGAGGGCGTGGCCTGCGTCAGCAGCTCGGGGTGCTGGCGCAGCGCCCGCGTGACCGCGTTGCGCATGGCCTCGGCCGGGTACAGCGCGGGCGCGCCGCGCGCCGTCGACAGGTTCAGGTGCACCGCGTGCGAACGACGCTGCGTGACGAAGGCCGACACCTTCTCGTGGATGCCGACGAACTGTGCCGGGTCCGGCGCGCGGTCGGTGGCCGGCTCCTCCATGGGCACGATCTTCAGGCGCCGTGGCCGCGTCACGAAGTAGCCCGAGCGCTCGCGCGCCTCGGCCCAGCCCTCGCTTTCAAGCAGGCGGCAGACCTGCAGCGCGGTGGACAGGCTCACGCCGTGCAGTTGCATGAGCTCGCGCAGCGAGGGCAGGCGGTCGCCCGGCTGCAGCGCATCGGCGCGGATGGCCTGCAGGTAGTGCTCGGCGATCTGGCGGTAGCGGGGCGTGGAAGGCATGGCGCGGTGGAACTCCGGCGCGATCTTGCAGCGCGGCCTGGCGGCTGAACAGATGCAGATGGCGGGGCATAAGACCATAACAGATGGCTTCCCGGTGTGGCTGTTCCGGTTCAGATGGACGGCGCCTGTGCCTGTTCCGCAAGGCACGCCCTGCCTACGATTTGCCCATGTTTTGATTCCTTGCCGGAGCCTGCCATGAACGCCACTTCCCATCTCCACACCACCACGCCGCTTGCCGCTGGCGAGTGCCTGCACCTGCCGGTGGACGCCGGCACCGTATTGGTGGCCACGCGCGGCGCGCTGCGCATCGAGGAGGCGCCCCGCTGGCTGGCGGAGCGCTGGGTGCCGGTCAGGCTGCGGCTGGACGAAGGCCAGTCCTACCGCGTGGAGCAGGCGGGCTGGCTGCGTGTGCACGCCCTGGGCGATGCGCAGCTGGGCCACGTGCTGGCCCGGCCGCGGCTGGCACGGCTGCTGGACCGGCTGTTGCGCCGGCGTGGCACAAGCCGGCCGGCGGTCTGCTGATCCGCCGTCACTGCCACATGGCGGCCATGGTCCGCACGATGGGCACGTAGTCGACCACGGCTTCGGTCCGCGGACGCTGGCCGCCATAGGCCTGCAGCGCATGCGCGGCCGGGTCGGGGCAGTCCGTGCAGGCCTGCGTGGCCAGGACGGCCGTGGCCAGGGCCAGCGCGCGGCATTCGTCGCCCAGGGCCTGCGCCAACGCCGCGTCGTCCTGGCCGAGCGGGCGCCACGCCGCGCCACCGACCCCGGCCGCGACCAGGCGCCGCACCGTGGACGGCCGGATCTGCGCCGGCCCGAGCGAAAGCTCCGGCAGGCGGCCCGTGAGGGCGAGCGTGGCCCGGGCGAGCGCCCATTCCAGCGTGCGGTGGAGCGCGTGGCGGTTGAACTTCTCCACGGCCACGGCGGCGATGGCCAGGTCGCCGGCCTGGTGGAAGGGCAGGGGCGGTTGGACCTGTGCGCCGGCCGCTTCGTCCTGCGGGACGCTGGCGCAGCCCCGGACTTCGGGCTGGAGCGACAGCGCGTAGAGCGGCCGCTGCGTGACCGGGTCGGTCTGCACGCTCGCGCGTGTCAGATAGCCCGAGCGCAGCAGGATGTTGGCCGCCACCAGGCTGCGGGTGTCGGCCACGCGGTCGGCGTCGGGCTGGTCCGGGATGCGGCCCTGTGCTTCCAGGCCTTGCACCAGCACCGGCAAGGAGCGCTGCCCTTGGTCCTCGGGCGTGGACAGGTCCAGGTACTGCGCCACCGGCACGCACAGCGTGGCCGCCAGCGCCAGCGCGCCCAGCACCAGCGGCATGCGCAGGGCGCGCCGGCCGTCGGCACTCAGGGGTTCGTGGATGCGGGCCATGGCTTCAGCCCGTCAGCAGCTTCATGGCGCTGGCCGCCAGGCCCGAGTTGAACAGCCACAGCGCGCCGACCCTGGAGAGCTCCTTGATCGACACCGAGGCCGTACCCGGCGGACTGCCCTGCCAGTGTTCGTGCAGGTAAATCGCCAGCAGCAGGCCGAGCAGGCTCACATAGCCGAAGCCCAGCATGTACAGCACGTAGAGGCCGAAGAACACCGGCTTCAGGTGGGCCACGGCGGGGTTGGCCATCAGGTCCCAATAGACCATGGCCGGCCAGGCCGACAGCAAGGCCGCGAAGAAGCCGGCCGCGAACAGCGTGGGGCCGAACTGCCCGCGCACGCGCCGCACGAAGCCAGGCCGCGGGCCCTCGGGCCGGCCGCTGCCCGGGCGCCAGCGCAGCGTGCACCAGAGCCCTGCGGCGAGACCGACCACCAGCGGCGCAGCCGTCTTGCCGAGCGCAGACCACAGCAGGTTCTGCGGGCTGCGGTCGGCGAACAGCGACTGGAACGTGAAGTAGAAGTCCGTCGGGACCACCAGCGCCAGCAGGCGCGACAGGGACAGCGTGCCGAACACCGCCACCGCGAACAGCGGCGCATGCAGTTGCGCGAATGGAACTCTCATGGCGGCGTCCCTCCCGGAATGCGCGATTGTGAGGGCACCGCCGGCGCCGTGGCGGGCACCGGCCACCAGAAGGTGCCTCGCCGGGCAAGGTGTGACAGGGCTGGCCTCCTGCCGCGCGCGCCCGTCCGGCGATGCCTTCATCGTGCGTGACTGGTCGCGCGCGTGCGAGGTCCTGCCGGGCTGGGCTGGTCGGCCGGGCAGGCGGCGGGCCAGTCGATCTCGGGCGGCGCGCAGCGCGGGGCAGGGCAAGGGAGTCGAATTCACCGTGGGCCTGCCCTGGCAGCGCCCGGAGCCGCTGCCGCCCGCGCCGGTGTAGGCAGGACTTCAGCGGAGCTTGCGCAGGCTGGACAGCGCGACCTCGCCCTGCGCGGTCGAGAACAACGGGTCGGCGCCCGGCCCCTGACTGCCCTGGCTCTGGGCCACGCCCGAAATCGCCAGCTGGCCGGTGTCGTACTGCTGGACCGAACCACCCTGGCGGATCGCCAGGCGCTGTTGCTGCGGAAAGAACGCGTACTGCAGCCCGTTCTGTGCGCCGGTGCAGGACGGATCGGCCAGGCCGTCGGGCCACCAGGCGTCGTCGGGCTGCATCGGCTGCATGGGTGCCATGGGTTGCATGGGTTGCATGGGCTTCATCGGTTCCATCGTGCGCTCCTGTGCTTGCAAGGCTTGCAGTGTGCGGGGCACGCGGCGCGCGCATGTCGGGGCCGTGCCGCTTGCCGCGTAGGCAAAGCGCGCCAGCGGCCCGTGCCTATTCCAGCACCAGCACCTCGTGCACATCGGTGGCGGCATCGCCGCCCACGCGCGTGCCACCGCCGAACACATGGATGCGGTTGCCCACCGTGGCCGCGCCCAGGCCATGGCGCCGCGTGGGCAGGGGCGGCAGCGCCGCCCACTGGTCGGTGCCGGGCGTGTACACCCAGCAGTCGGCGAAGACCTTCTGCTCGGGCACCCACTGCTCGCCGCCGAACACGTAGAGCCGGCCGCCCCAGGCCGCCGCCGCCAGGCCCCCCTGGGCCTGGGGCATGGGTGCGCGCGTGGTCCAGCGGTCGCTGGCGGGGTCGTACACCTCCAACTGCGGCACGTTCACCTGGCGCAGCGTGCCATCGGGCTGCGGCAGGGCCTGGCGCCCGCCCACCACGTACAGCCGCCCGTCGATGACGGCCGAGGCGGCGCTGTTGCGTGCCGTGGGCGCGTCGGCGATGGATGACCAGCGGCCGGCGGCCGGGTCGAACACCAGGCCGCGCGCCGTGTCCACATGGGCGTTGAAGTGGCGTGCGTCGGCCGTGGCGCGGACGCGCCCGCCCACCACGTAGATCTTGCCGGCGACGGTGGCGGCCACACCTTCGGCATTGGGCGCCGGCAGGGCCACGCCGTCGCGCCAGCGGTTGGCGGCGGGGTCGTAGACCCAGGCCGAGGCCTGCGCCTGCCAGTTCGGGAAGCCGCCACTGAAACCGCCCACGCCGTAGAGCAGCCCGCCGGCTGCCGCCAGCGCGATGTGGTGGCGCGCCTCGGGCAGCGTGGCCAGCCGCGTCCAGCGGTCGGTGGCGGGGTCGTAGGCCTCCAGGTGGGCCGAGTAGCCGGTGTTCGGGCTCAGCAGGCCGCCGGCCACGTAGATCCTGCCGTCCAGCACCTCGGGGTACAGCTCCTGCCGCGCCAGCGAGGCCGGGGCGGCGGTGGTCCAGCGCGGTGCGGTGTCCTGCGCGGTGGCGGGGCGCAGCATGGGCGTGGCGGCAAGGGCGGTGGCCAGGCGCAGGGCGTCGCGGCGGCGCATGGCGAAGGTCGGGGCGAGTGCGTGCATGCCCTGCATCGTAGGCAGTGGCGTGCAGAACACTAGCCGCACAATGCTGTACAGATTCATTAGCCTATGTGAACAATGGCCAAGCCTGCCCTGAGCGACCTCGAAGCCTTCGCCGCCGTGGCGCGGCACCGCAGCTTTCGCCGCGCGGCGCTGGAGCGCGGCGTGTCACCCGCCCTCGTCAGCCAGACCCTGCGCCGGCTGGAGGAGCAGCTGGGCATGGTGCTGCTGCGCCGGACCACCCGCAGCGTGGCGCCCACCGCTGCGGGCGAGCAGCTGCTGCTGCAGCTGGCGCCTGCGCTGGACCAGATCCGCGACGCGGTGGACCGCGTGAACCTGCACCGCGAATCGCCCATGGGCATGCTGCGCATCAACGCGCCGGCGCCCATCGCCCAGTTCCTGCTGGCGCCGCTGGCGGCCGACTTCCTGCGCGCGCACCCGCATGTGGAGATGGAGATCACCGCCGACGCCGCCAGGATCGACATCGTGCAGGCCGGCTTCGACGCCGGTGTGCGCTTCGAGGGCGACCTGGACCAGGACATGGTGGCCGTGCCCATCGGCCCGCCGCAGCGCTACGCCGTGGTGGCGGCGCCCGCGTACCTGCTGAACCTGCCGCCGCCGAAGCGCCCGGCCGACCTGGCCGACCACGCCTGCATCCGCCGCCGCTTCCAGGGCGGCAGCATCTTCGTGTGGAGCTTTCGCAAGCATGGCGAAACCGTGCGGGTGGACCCGGCCGGCCCGCTCACCGTGAACGACGCGCAGATCGCCGTCAATGCCGCCGTGGCCGGCGTGGGCGTGGCCTACGTGCACGAGCAGTACGCAGTGCGCGAGCTGGCGGCCGGCACGCTGGTCCGCCTGCTGGAGGACTGGTCGCCAGGCCTGGGCCGGCCGTTGCTGTACTACCCGCGCCAGCGCTATGTGCCGTCGGCCTTGCGGGCGTTCATCGACTTTGCGAAGGCGCGGGGTGGGGGGGCGGTGGTGGGGTAGGTGGGGCTGGGGAACGGCGATCGGTCATCCGTTGCGCCGCAAGGCCACCACGCTCCACCACACACCGTCGCGCCCCAGCACGTCGCCGCGCGTGCCCTGGTGGTGGCAGGTGAAGCCGTGTTCCGCCGCCAGCGCAATGGTCTCCTCGGCCGACACGTCGAACATGCGGCGCTGGTCCGGCACCGGCCCGTGGCGCAGGGACATCACCACCTGGCCGCCATGGGCCACGAGCTGCGCGAGGGCCGGCATGCCGGCCGCCCGCTCGGGCGCATCCAGGTGCATCCAGACGGCGGTCAGCAGAACCAGGTCAAAGCGCCGGCCCAGCGCGCGCACGCGGTGCAGGTGCGGCAGATGGTCGTCCACCCAGGCGAGGCCCAGCGCGGCGTGGCGGCGCTGGCCTTCGGCGCGCAGCTCCGCCGTGGGCTCGACAGCCGTCACCTGGTGGCCCGACAGCGCCAGCGCTGCGGCGTCGCGGCCCGAGCCGGCGCCGATGTCCAGCACGTGGCTCGGCGTGGTGGGAAACAGGTGCAGCACGTCGCGGTGCAGGTCGGCGAACGACAGGCTTTCGTACTGGTCGGCCAGGGCGGCCGCATGGGCGCCGTAGCCGGCGGTGCCGGGGATCTGGATCATGGTGGCGGATGGTCGCATGGTGGAGGGGCTGATCGTCCGCTGGCTCCCGCTCGGCGCGCACGCATGCGGCGATTGTTCAGCGCGTGGAAACGATGCTTTGCCCGGTGCCCGGTTTTTCTTTCGGGGTGCGGCTTCCACAATTCAACCCATCGATGAGACGCACGCAAGACGACGGCTCATCGAGGACGGGGACGGAAGGTCCGGCCCCGCCGACATGAGCAGTCGCAACCGTCACTTTCAAAGGAATCCATCATGAACAAGTTCATCGCCTCCGCCCTGATCGCCGCCGCCGGTTTTGCCGCAGCCCCCAGCTTCGCTGGCGACAACATCAGCGGTGAAGTCGGCTACGTGCCCCAGGTGAGCAGCGCCAAGAGCAACCTGACCCGCGAAGCCGTGCGCGCCGACTACCTGCAAGCCCAGCGCAACGATGCGCTGCCCGAACTGGGCGAAGGCGCCGACGTGGGCGCCGTGGCCAGCGCGAAGAGCACCCTGTCGCGTGACGCCGTCCGTGCCGAAGCCGTCTACGCCGTGCGGCATGGGCAGCTGGTGGGCGGCGAAGTCTGAGAGGCTTCCAGCGCTCTGCGATGAAACCGCCTTCGGGCGGTTTTGTCGTTCTGGGACGCACCGTCTCTGCGCGGCCTGACTCGGAGGCCTGTTTCGACAGCCGATTGCACCGATTCATTCCACTGGCTGCTCCTCGTGAGGCAGAGTAGAAAACCAGGGGGAGTTCCGATGACGATGCTACAAACACCACGTCCACCCCGAGCACGTCCCCATGAAGCTCCCCCTCAACCTGCCCCACCTGCTGCGCCTGCGCACCGTGGAGAGCGAGCGCATCGAATAGAAGGCCGGCTGGAACCCCGACCCCATCCTGCGCACGCTGTGCGCGTTCGCCAACGACTTCGCCAACCTGGGCGGCGGCTACCTCGTGATCGGGCAGGACTGCGACGCCGATGGCCGGCCCGTGTTTCCGCCCGTGGGTCTGGACGAGAGCCGGATCGACAAGATCCAGCAGGAGCTGCTGGCCGCCTGCCAGCTGATCCAGCCGCCGTCCTTCCCCGCGCTCAGCGTGGAACAGGTGGAGGGGCGCCACCTGATCGTGCTGCAGGCTCCCGGCGGCATGCACCGCCCCTACAAGGCCCCGGCTTCTGTGACGGCCAAGCACAAGACCTGGCACTACTACATCCGCCGCTACGGCAGCACCGTAGAGTCCAAGGGCGCCGATGGGCAGGAGCTGCTGAGCCTGACTGCCAACGTGCCCTGGGACGACCGGCTGACGCAGCAGGCGCGGGTCGAAGACCTCTCGCGCACGCTGATGCTCGACTACCTGCGCGAGGTGGGCAGTGCGCTGGCCGACGACGCGGCAGCCATGCCGCTGGAAGCGCTGGGCCGGCAGATGAACGTGGTGGGCGGCTCGACCGAGGCGCCCTGGCCCAAGAACGTCGGGCTGCTGTTCTTCAATGAAGCGCCCGACCGCTTCTTCCCCTACACGCAGATCGATGTCGTGTGGTTCCCCGAAGGTGCAGGCGGCGACCGCTTCGAGGAGAAGATCTTCAAGGGCCCCCTGGCACGCATGACGCGCGAGGCGCTGGGCTACATCCAGCGCAATTTCCTGACCGAGACCGTGCAGAAGCACCCCGACCGGGCCGAGGCCACGCGGGTCTGGAACTTCCCCTACGTGGCGATCGAGGAGGCGCTGGTCAACGCCGTGTACCACCGTGCCTATGAGGAGCGCGAGCCCATCGAGGTGCGCATCAGCTGGGAGGAGTTGGTGATCCTGAGCTTTCCGGGTCCGGACCGGTCGATCCGCCTGGAGGACTTCGAGGCCGGGCGCGCGGTGAGCCGGCGCTACCGGAATCGCCGCATCGGCGAGTTTCTGAAGGAGCTGGATCTGACCGAAGGGCGCAGCACGGGCGTGCCGAAGATCCTGAAGGCGATGGCGGCCAACGGCTCGCCGGCGCCGCTGTTCGAAACGGATGACGACCGGGCGGCGTATGTGATCCGGTTGCCGGTGCATCCGCTGGCGCGGGTGGACGAGGGGGCCGCCACGGAAGTCACCCCGGAAGTCACCCCGGAAGTCACCCCGGAAGTCACCCCGGAAGTCACCCCGGAAGTCGGGCGGCTTGCCGCTGCAATGCGGCAAGGCGACGAACTGTCGCGTCAAGCATTGCAGGACGCCCTTGCATTGAAGGATGCAGAGCACTTTCGCAAGACATATCTGCTGCCCGCGCTGGTGAGCGGTGTGGTCGAGATGACGTTGCCTGATACGCCGCGCAGCAGCAAGCAGCGTTACCGCCTGACGGCCCAGGGGCTGCTCTGGCTGGGCAGGACGCGCGAGGGCGGCTGATGCTGGATCAGCGCCTCGCGCCAGCGTGGCGGCATTGCGGCCCGAGCCAGCCGGTTCTCAGCTTGCGCCCGGGTCCAACCTGCGCCCGAACGCCCCGTCGCCGCTCACGCCCACGATCAGCCGCTGCGTCGCGCGTGTCGCCCCCACATAGAACAGGCGCGCCTCCTCCTGCTCGTCTTGGTCCGGCGCGGGCATGTGGCCCACGCCCGCCATGGCCACGACCGGAAATTCCAGCCCCTTGCTCACGCGCATGGTCATCACGGTGACAGCGTCGGCGTCGGGTCGGAAATCCCCGGCGCGCTTGCGCAGCTGCATCGGCAGGCCGCGCCGCCGCAGCGCCGATGCGCAGGTGTCCATGGCCGCGTAGTCGCGGCACACGATGGCCATGTCGCTCCAGGCATGCCCTTCGCCGTCGTGCAGGCTGCCGAGCAGGTCGGCGATGCGGTGCGCCTCGTCCCGCAAGGTGGGCAGGCGGATGAACACCGGCTCCGCGCCCTCGCGTCCGCACGACACGGGCTGCACCAGCGGGATGCCGTCTTCGTCCTTCTCGTCGGGGCTCAGCAGTTCGGCGGCGATCAGGCTGGCCGTCTGCAGGATCTGGCGCGTGTTGCGGTAGTTGATCTTGAGGATCGTGGTGCGGCCCTGCGCCTGGATGCCCACGCTCTTGAAGCTGAACTGCCGGCTGCGCTGGCGCTCGTAGATGCTCTGCGCATCGTCGTAGAGGAGCAGCAGGCTGTTCGTTTCCGGGTCCACCATCTGGGTGACCAGGCGCAGCCACTGCGGCGCGAAGTCGTGGCCTTCGTCGATCAGGATTGCCCGGTATTGACCCGACGGGATCTGCCGCCGGTCCACCGCGCGGATGACGCCCTCGACCATCGCGTCGAACAGGGCCGGCCCCTGGCCCGGCAGGGGCTGGCCGAAGGCCACCAGCTGCTGGCGGCACCACTTGTGGAAGTGGCGCGCATGCACCAGATCGCCAAGCCCGCGCGCCTGCATCATGGCCGCCAGCTTCACGGCCAGCGGCTCGTTGTAGCAGAGCACCAGCACGGGCTTGCTGCCCGGGCCGGCCGCCTTGGCCAGGTACTCGGCCCGGTAGCCCAGGATCATGGTCTTGCCCGAGCCCGCCACACCGTGGATCACGCGGTGGCCATCGCCCAGCGAGCGTGCCAGCTGCTCCTGCTGCAGATCCATCACGCGCAGGATGTCGGGCAGCTGGGCCTGCGCATCCTGGTCGTCGAACAGCATGCCCTGGGTCTGCACGCGCACCTGGGGAAACATGATCCAGCGCACCCGGTCGATCTGCGGCAGCGAGAGCACGCGCGACCCGAAGGCATGGGGAAACATCGCCCACAGCCGTTGCTGGAACCGCTCGGCGTCGTCGCCCTCCAGCATCTCGTCCGCGCAGATGACGAGGTGCGGCTCGATCGCTTCGCCCAGGCCGGACGACTCGAACTGCCGGCGCGTGATGCGCGTGAACACCACGCCGTGGCCCCACGGAAACGCCAGCTTGCCCTGGTGCGGGCCGCCGGCCTGCACGAGCTGGGCGTCGCGCTCCAGCGCGTTGACGACCTGGATGGCGCAATGCCGGGCCTGGGCCAGCGGGTTGATCACGGTCTTGGGTCGGCCGTCGGCCAGGATGTCCCAGCGCTGGGGCGTGGCGCTCTGGATGGTGTCCAGCCGCCAGTCCTTGGTCTCCAGGATCAGCAGGCCGCGCCGCGGGTGCAGGACGACGAAGTCCGGGTGCGTCTGCTTCGGGCCGATGGGCACGTCGTACCAGAGCAGGTAGTCTTCATCGAGTTGCTGCTCCAGGCGCTCGGCGAGGCGGCGCTCGCCGCTGGTCATGCGGGGTTTGCAGGAGCCGAGGGAGGGGATGAGGGTGGCCATGGCGGGCGCCTTACACGGTTCGGCTTCTCGCCAAGCAGGCTTCAGCAGCGACATGCCTGCCGGTAGCTTTCAAGCGCCGGGGTGCGGCGGTGGTCCTGCCGTTACGCATCCGGCGCTTTCTCACCGTCCTGGATCAGCGCAGTCAATTCCGTTTCGATTTCTTCGACGGTCGGCAGTTGTGACTGCACCGACAAAGGAATGTCCTTGGTGATGAATGAACTCACGCCCATGGGCTTGTGGATATCTCGCAAGGCGTACTCCACGTCCAGCTTGTCCTTGTCCTTGCACAGAATCAGGCCGATGGTCGGTTGGTCGTCCGCTGCGCGCAACTGGTCATCGACCGCCGACAGATAGAAGTTCAGCTTGCCCACGTACTCCGGTTTGAATGCGCCCGCCTTCAGTTCAAGGACCACATAGCACTTGAGGCGCGCGTGGTAGAACAGCAGGTCGAGAAAGTAGTCTCTGCCATTCACCACCAAGGGATACTGCCGACCCAGAAAGGCAAAGCCTTTGCCCAGCTCCAGCAGGAAGCGTGTGATCTGGGCCACCAGCTGGTTCTCGATGTCCCGCTCCACCGCCTGCGGGGCCAGCGTGAGGAAGTCGAACACATACGGGTCTTTCAGGCTTTGCTGTACCAGCTCCGATTGGGGTGCCGGCAAGGTCTTGGCGAAGTTGCCCACGGCCTGCCCCGCGCGCTCGTGGAAGCGTTGCGCAATCTGCCACTCCAGCACCGTGCGGCTCCAGCCGTGCTCGGTGCAGGCTTGTGCGTACAGCAACACTTGCTCCACCGACTTCACCTTGGACAGCAGGGTGCGCACATGGCCCCAGGGGATTTGTCCCACAGGCTGTGGGACGATTCCAAACTGCGGACTGAAGAAGGCATAGAACTGCCGCATCGCAAACAGGCTGGTGCGCGAGAAGCCTTTCATGCCGGGGTACGTGGCCTGCAAGTCCAGCGCCATCTGCTCGACCACCGCTGAGCCCCAGGCGCGCTCGCGCTGCAAGACGTCCAGCTGTCGGCCGATATCCCAGTACAGACCCAACAGCTCGGCGTTCACGGCCAGCACGGCCCGGGTCTGCGATGTCTGGATGCGCTGCTTGATGGCGGCCAGCGCCTGGCGGTAGTCGGTGTGGCGAGTGATCTCGGTCATGCCGTCAAGCTCCGTCCTGCTGCCAGACACGCGCGGACCCGATGCGTCGATACGGGGCCGCGCGCCGTGGGGTGCAGGTCAAGTGTTCTTGTGTCGATGTGTTGGTGCAGGGTGGGGCAGCTGCGCGCTGCAGCTTTTGTCGGCATCGCGCGCCGCCGAAGCGGGGGCGTGCCGCTCTGAATCGTGTCCAGCCGGCAGTCCTTGGTCTCCGGGATCAGCAGGCTGCGCCGCGGATTTAGGACGACGAAATCCGGGTCCGTTTGCTTCAGGCCGACGGGCACGTCGTACCAGAGCAGGTAATCCTCATCGAGTTGCTGCTCCAGGCGTTCGGCGAGGCGACGCTCGCCATTGGTCATGCGGAGTTCGCAGGAGCCTACGGAGGGGACGAGTGTGGTCATGCCAGCGGACCTCACATAATGTGTGCGTTGCGCCGGCAAATGTGAAGATGCAAAGTGGACTTTCTCTCTGCAGGCTTCGCGCTTCAGTGGGATTGCTCAGTGCCGCAGGCGCCAATGAATTTCGGATTATGACATTCCGCCAATTTCGCAGCAATCAGAAAATTCCAATACAATTGCCACTGATGGGACAAAGGGTTAACCGGCATGGTTGGATATTTGTGGCATCCCGGGCGTCGAGGGATGAGGTAATTTTACTGCGACCCAGAGTATATGAGGGAAGCCTTGCGTATATCTTCATCTTTATCGGCGCCTCCAAGGTCGATCATTTTAAATTCGTGGACTTTTCTGGCTGCAGTGTATTGACTTAGATCAAGCATGTAGGCTTCGAAAAGCTCGCCTGACGCTCCTTTTTTCAAGGTTACTCTTGATTTAACCGGATGCACCAATCGCAAGTCAATCAGTTGATCGATTGATTCTCGAACCGGTCCGACAAGTTTCTGAGAAACCAGGAAGACATTGCATTTTGATGTTTCGGTGCAAAAATCAACCAGCGATTTGAATTCGTCCTCGAGTATTTTTCGCTCAGAGTCTGTGTCCAGTTTAAACTCTTCCTGCTTCAGGGGTGAGTAGTCGCCAGTAGCAAGATTCACATCCTCCGCCCCAATTTTCGGTCCGCGATGATGGCTTTTGTCACGATTTCTGGCTTGATTAATTGAGTTTGCAAAAATCCCGATGAAGTCACGCGTGACTCCACCCGAGGCAATTATTAATCGATCAATGGCCGTAGGGTTGAGCAACCCGGATATGGTGAGTGGAGGCGTCTCATCGAGGAGATTTGTAAGTATTTTCCTTAGAAAGTCCCGAAGGGTTCCGTACTTCTCCAAAGAGATATCTAGGTTTATCTCTTTGGCATCGTCGCCTAGCTTTACACCGATCGGAGGGTCGGAATGTTCATACCATTGCGTTCTGTGCTTAATCGTCCCGATCTTTAGCCACAAATTGCATCCCTTGGCCATCCTGTGGAAGTAATCAATAACTTTAGCTTGATCTGATCTTCGAATATGGTAGAGATCGTCGAGCATCAGAAATGCAGCACCATCCGAAAGCACTGATAATTGGAGAAAAAACTCCTTGAAGCGAAGGATGTTCTGATGTAAATACTCCACCTTGTGTGAAACATACTTTGACTGTTCTTCCGTCTCTTCAGAGTCCTTGACGGCAATATTGGCTTTCGCCTTTATGCTTGCGCCAGGAATTCCACCATCTGCTTCAGCATTCAGCTCGGATGTCTGGTCGCCCGATTTTTTCTTTGTTTTCTGCTTTTCACTCGATTCGGGTTCCCGGAGCTGGTCCTCGAGATCTTTTATTAGCCGCTTTAGGGCGTCCGATAGTTCTGCTGTCTTATTTTTGTTGAATGGGGCTCGTGCTGGCTTAGCCTGAAAGATCTTGAGCCAGAAAGATTTTTTGCTGGCTGGGGCAGTTGCTGCTTCAACTAGCCATTTATTAAACTCTTGTAAGCTTTTTATCAAGACGCTGATGAGTACGTCGGGGTAGGTATGCCCCTTGAATGTTTCCATGTCGACGAAAGCAATTGGCCGCCGGTCAACCGTAAAATCAGCAACTGATTTTCTTAACAGACTCGACTTTCCAGAACCACGCCTGCCGAAAATCATGTGATGTTGCTTTGATTTTGCACGTGACAACACGCTGGGGGCGGGCTCAATGAATCTCTTTGCGCCCTCAGGAGTGGCTCGTGTCACCTCTTCGCACAGCACCAAAAGCTCATCTACAGCACTTAGTTCAAGTTGAGAACTTCTTTCGACAATTTTGGTTTTTGCCATATTAATTTATAGGTTGTTCGCAGCTCGTTTACTAGGCCGCTGTGGCCCTCCTGAGGGCGAACGCCGGGCCATCATACAAAGACACGAAATGTCTCCATCGCCTAATTTCTACAACGCAGCGCGGCGTAGCAGATCCAATCCGCCTTATGCGATACGCGTGTGGGTCCGTGGTCCTTCAACGGCTCCCTAGTGACGACCACCAAACATCCCCTCAATCTCCCCCGCATACGCCTTGTAAACACTCGCCCTTCGCACCTTCATCGTCGCCGTCACCTCCCCATCGTCGTGGTCCAGCTCCTTGGTCAGCAGGTGGAAGCGCCGGATCTGCGCCACCTGCGCCAGTCGCGCATTCCCACGGTCGATCTCGGCCTGCACCAGCTCTCTGACCTGCGGCAGCTCCACCAGCGACCGAAAGTGCGTGAACGCCAGCCGCTGCGCCTCCGCCCACTTGCCCACGGTCTCGTAGTCGATCTGCACCAGCGCGGCCACGAACTTGCGGCCGTCGGCCACCACGATGCACTCCTTGATGAAGGGGCTGCCCTTCATCTGGTTCTCGATCTCCGACGGCGTGAGGTTCTTGCCGCCGGCCGTGATCATGATGTCCTTGAGCCGGTCGACGATGCGGATGTGGCCATCGGCGTCCTGCTGCACCACGTCGCCCGTGTGCAGCCAGCCGTCCTGCACCGCGGCGGCCGTGGCCTCGGGGCTCTTGTAGTAGCCCGCGAACACCATGTCGCCGCGGATCTGCAGCTCGCCCTGCTCGCCGATGCGCGCCTGCACGCCCAGCGTGGGCGGCCCCACGGTGCCGGTGCGCAGTTGGTCCACGGCCTGGCCCGTCACCATGCCGCTGGATTCGGTGAGGCCGTAGACCTCCACCAGCGGCACGCCCAGCGTGCGGAAGAAGCGCACCACGTCGGGCGGGATGGGCGCCGCACCCGTCAGCGCCACCTTGGCCGCGCGCAGGCCGATGAAGTTCTGCAGCGCGCGCAGCATCGTCCAGTAGGCCAGCGCAAAGCGCGTGCGCTCGGCCAGCGTCCACTGGCTGCGCGGCTTCTCGGCCAGCGGCGCGCCGGCGCCCATGGCGCGTGCGTAGAGCGCACGCTGCAGCGGGCCGGCTTCCTGCATCTTGATGCTGATGGCCGCGTGCAGCTTCTCCCAGATGCGCGGCACGCCCAGGAACATGCTGGGCGCCACCTCGCGCAGGTCTTCCTGCACGGTGCGGATGGATTCGCCGAAGTGCACCTGCGAGCCCAGGTACAAGGGCACGAAGCAGCTCAGCATCTGCTCGGCCACGTGGCACAGCGGCAGGTACGACAGGTGCGTGGTGGCACCGCTGAGGCCCAGCCGGTCCACGATGCCGGGCACCACGCCGCGGATGTTGCGCCACGACAGCATGGCGCCCTTGGGCGCGCCGGTGGAGCCGGATGTGTAGATCATCAGGCCGATGTCGTCCAGCGTCTGCGCGGCCAGCGCCGCGTCGATGCGGGCCAGGCCCTCGCGCGCCTGCACTTCGGCGCCCAGGCGCTCCAGCTCGGCGAACGAGACGATGCGCGCGCGCACATCGGGCGGGTAGCTGGCCAGGCCCTTGGTCTCCACCACCACGATGCGCTGCAGGCGCGGCAGCTGGGCCTGCGCGGCGAGGATCTTGTCCAGCTGCTCCTGGTCTTCGCAGACCACCACCTCCACGTCGGCATGGCCCACCACGTAGGCCACCTCGTTGCTGGGGCTGGTGGGGTACACGCCCACCGTCACCGCGCCGACCAGGCCCGCGCCCATCTGCGCCAGCACCCACTCCACGCGGTTCTCGGAGATCACGCCCAGGTGGCCGCCCGTCGGCAGGCCCAGCGACGCCAGGCCCAGGCCCACGTGGCTGGCGCGGCGCAGGTAGTCGGCCCAGCTGATGGGCTGCCAGATGCCGAAGTCCTTCTGCCGGATGGCCACGCGCGCGCCCTGGCGCTGCGCCTGCTCGCGCAGCATCTGGGGCAGGGTCTTCTCGGGCAGGGCAGGGCCGTTCACGACAACCACCTCTTGCGGCGCTTGTAGTGCTTGAGGTCCTTGAAGCTGCGGCTCTCGCCGCTGCCGCCCACGCCCAGGTAGAACTCGCGCACGTCCGGGTCGGCCGCCAGCCGCTCGGCGCTGCCGTCGATCACGATGCGGCCGCTCTCCATGATGTAGCCGAAGTCGGCCACGGCCAGGGCCACGCTGGCGTTCTGCTCCACCAGCAGCATGGACACGCCGCGCTCGGCGTTGATGCGCGCGATGATGGTGAAAATCTCCTCCACCAGCATGGGGCTCAAGCCCAGCGAAGGCTCGTCCAGCAGGATCAGTTGCGGGTCGGCCACCAGCGCGCGCCCGATGGCCAGCATCTGCTGCTCGCCGCCCGAGAGGTAGCCGGCCAGGCCCTTGCGACGCTCGTGCAGCCGGGGGAAGTAGGTGTAGACCGCGTCGAAGTCCTTGGGCGCGGCTTTGCGGCCGGTCAAAGCGTAGGTGGCAGCCACCAGGTTCTCTTCCACCGTCAGGTCTTCGAACACGCGGCGGCCTTCCATCACATGGGCCAGGCCGCGGCGCACCAGCTGGTGGGCGGGCTGCGCATCGGTGGCCGCGCCGTCGAAGCGGATCTGCCCGGCCTGCAGCTCGCCGTCTTCCATGGGCAGCAGGCCGCAGATGGCTTTCAAGGTGGTGGACTTGCCGGCCCCATTGCTTCCCAGCAGCGCCACGATCTGCCCGCGCGGCACGGCCAGCGACAGGCCGCGCAGCACCTGCACGACCTTGTTGTAGACCACCTCGATGTTGTTGACTTCGAGGATCGCGCCGGCGGCTGCGGTCATGCTGGCTTTAGAGCTTGATCCAGTCGGAAGCGGCCACCATTTTTTGGGCCTTCATGTCGGCGCGGTACACGCGCCCGACCGGGATGGAATTGCCGCTGATCGTGATCGGCGTGCCGATGATCCCGCCCGTGTCGAAGTCCTTGATCGTGTTCAGCGCGGCCTTCAGGTTCTTGCCGTCCAGCGGCTTGCCGGCGTCCAGCGTGCGCTTGGCGGCCTCGGCGAACAGCATGGCCGTGAGGAAGCCCTGGATGTAGGCCGTGCTCTGGTACTCGGGCCGCAGCGCGCGGATCTTCTCCAGCATGGGCGCCTTCTCGGTGTCGTAGTAGTAGCGGAACGGCATCACGCCCATGAAGCCGTCGCCGGCCTCGCCCATCTTCATGACGGTGGAGCTGTCCATGGTCCAGAAGGTGCCCATCCACTTGCTGGTCATGCCCTGCTGCTTGCCCTGCTGGATGAACTCGGGGATGGGCGCGAGGATGTAGCCGTGGAAGATGGTGTAGTCGGGCGCGGCGCGGCGCAGCTTGATGACCTCGGTCGACACGTCCACGCTGCCGGCCGGCGTCATGATCTTCACGGGCACCGACAGGCCCAGCTTCTTGGCCGTGGCCTCGCTGGCCTCGATCGGGTCGCGGCCGAACTCCGAATCGCTGTAGACGAAGGCCACCTTGGCGCCCGGCTTCTCCTTGGCGATGTGGTTCAGCAGGATGCCGAACATCTCGGTGTAGTCCGGCCCCACGAGGAACTGGTTGGGGTACTTGGCGGGGTTGTTCAGCTCGCTGGCAAACGACGCGCCGGCCATCAGCATCTGGCCGCTGCGGTCCAGCTCGGGGTTGATGGTCTTGGCGAAGCCGGTGGAGTCGCCGTAGTACAGGTTGACCTTGTTCTGGCTCGTGATCTTCTTGAAGGCGGCCACCGACACGTCGACCTTGTAGCCTGTGTCCTCCGGCACGTAGCGCAGCTTGCGGCCCTTGATGCCGCCTGCGTCGTTGACCATCTTCACGTAGTCGGCGATGCCGGCGTTGATGCCGATGCCGGCGAACGCGAACACACCGGTCATGGGGATGGATCCGCCGATGACGATGTCCTCGCCCTGGGCGCGCGCCAGGCGCGGCATGGCGCCCGCGACGAGGGCGGCGCCGCCGGTCAGCACCAGGGCGCGGCGGCGGGTGGAAGCGATGGCTTGTGCAGCACGCATGGCAGGTCTCCTTCAGTTTCTAAAAGGCCAGAGATGGAAGAAGCGGCGGATGCGCCGCCACACTTCGGCGAGCCCGTGCGGCTCGAACACCAGGAAGCCCACGATCAAGAGGCCGAACACGACCGTGCGCACGGGAGACAGGAACACCGTCATCTCGGTACCGCCCGGCAGCAGGTCGAACACGAGCTTGAGCACCTCGGGCACCAGCGTCATGAACACCGCGCCCAGGATGCCGCCCAGGATGGAACCCATGCCGCCGACGATGATGGCCGCCAGGAAGAAGATCGACATCAGCAGCGGAAAGCTCTCGGGCGTGACCACGCGGAAGAAGTAGGCCCACAGCCCGCCCGCCACGCCCGCGTAGAACGAGGACAGCCCGAACGACAGCAGCTTGGTGCGCAGCAGCGGGATGCCCAGCACCTCGGCCGAGATGTCGCGGTCGCGGATGGCGATGAAGGCCCGGCCCACGCGCGTGCGGAACAGGTTGGCCGCGCCCAGCACCATGAGCAGCATCACCGGCACGATCAGCCAGTAGATGCGGAACGAGGTGTCCAGCGGCAGGCCGAACACGGTGGCGGGTTGGAGCGACAGGCCGGTGGTGCCGCCCGTGAACTTCAGGTTGGCGAACAGGAAGTGCGCGATGAACGACGCCGCGATGGTGGCGATCGCCAGGTACAGGCCCTTCACGCGCAGCGAGGGGATGCCCACGACGATGCCGCCGACCATGGCCACCACCCCGCCGGCAAAGATGTTCAGCAGGAAGGGCGTGCCCCAGCGCGCCTGCAGGATGGCCACCGTGTAGGCGCCCAGGCCCATGAACGCGGCCTGGCCCAGGCTCACCAGGCCGGTGTAGCCCGTCAGGATGTTGAGGCCGGTGGCGCTGGCCACGTTGATGGCCACCAGGCAGGCCAGGTAGAGCCAGTAGTCGCTCGCGATGAAGGGAAACAGCACGAGCAGCGCGGCGCCGATGGCGAGCCAGACCTTCTGCGTGCGCGAGTCGAACAGCGCCGCGTCGGCGATGTAGCTTTGCTTGAGGGTGCCGATGCGCATGGCCTAGAGTCTTTCGATCTCGTGCGTGCCGAACAGGCCGTAGGGCCGGATCATCAGCACGAACACCAGCACGATGAAGGTCGCCAGCAGCTTGTATTCCCCGCCGAGGAAGGCTCCGGCCAGCGCTTCGATCAGCCCGATCAGCAGCCCGCCGACCAGTGCGCCCAGCACGCTGTCGAGTCCGCCCACGATCACCACCACCAGCACCGACAGCCCGAACACGCCCATCGACGAGGAGATGCCGCCGATGGCGCCGACCACGATGCCGGCGACGGCCGCGATCATGGCCGAGGCCACCCAGGCCAGCAAGAACACGCGCGGCACGTTGATGCCCATCATGGTGGCCGCGCCCTGGTCCGAGGCGGTGGCGCGCAGCGCCACGCCGCCGCGCCAGAAGCGGAACAGCAGCAGCACCAGCACGATCAGCACCAGTGCGGCCAGTGCGCCGTAAGCCACCTTGGGCGCGAGGAAGGCCTCGCCCACCATCACGGGCGCGGTCGGGAAGAACTCGGGCAGCCGGCGCTGGTCCGCTGTCCAGATGATCTCCACCAGCCCCACCAGGATGGACGCCAGCCCTACCGTGACCATGAACACCGAGATCGGCGGCTCGCCCAGCAGCGGCCGGATCATGGTGCGCTCGACCACCGCGCCCAAGAGGCCCGTGCCCAGCACCGCGCCCAGCACGGCCAGCCAGATGGGCAGCGCCATGGTGGTGGCGAACGCGAAGAACAGGTAGGCGCCGACCATCAGCATCTCGCCGATGGCGATGTTGACCACGCGTGTGGCCTTGTAGACCAGCACGAAGGCCAGCGCCGCCAGCGCATAGAGCCCGCCGCCGGCGACGCCGGTCAGCGCGATCTCGAACAGGTAGGCCCAGTCCATCATGCCGTGGCCGCCGCGCCGCGCAGTTTGCTGCGCAGGGTGCTCACGTCACCCGCACCCAGGTAGGCGCGCACGACATCCGGATTGGCCTGCACTTCGTCCGGCCTGCCCTGCGCGATCACCTGCCCGAAGTTCAGCACCACCACGTGGTCCGACAGGTCCATCACCATGGCCATGTCGTGCTCCACCATGAGCACGGTGATGCCCCACTCGCGCCGCACGTCGAGGATGAAGCGCGCCATGTCTTCCGTCTCCTCGCGGTTCATGCCGGCCACGGGCTCGTCGAGCATCAGCACCTTGGGCTGCATGGCCAGTGCGCGGGCCATCTCCACGCGCTTCTGCAGGCCGTAGGGCAGGGCGGCGACCGAGGCGTGGCGGATGTGGTCGATCTCCAGGAAATCGATGATGCGTTCCTCGACATCGCGGCGCAGTTCGGCCTCTTCGCGGCGCGCGCGGCCCAGGTAGAACAGCGCGTCGAACACATTGGTCTTCAGGTGCGCGTGGCGGCCCAGCTTGATGTTGTCCAGCACCGTCATGCCGCGGAACAGCGCGATGTTCTGGAAGCTGCGCGCCAGGCCCATCGCTGCGCGTTTGGGCGCCGGCACGCGGGTGATGTCGGCGCCCTCGAACTCCACGCTGCCCGCCGATGGCCGGTAGAAGCCCGAGATGGTGTTGAACAGCGAGGTCTTGCCCGCGCCGTTGGGCCCGATCACGGCGGTGATGCTGCCGGGCTGCACGTCGAAGCCCACGCCGTTCAGTGCCTTCACGCCGCCGAAGCCCAGCGTCAGCGCCGCCACGCGCAGCACGGGTGCGGTGGCGGCGGAAGGCGCTGTCGGCAAGGCGGCGTTCATGGAGACTGGTGTACGGGTTATTCCTGCAGCCGGCGGGCTACTCGTCCGTAGAATTCCTACCCACCGGTAACGCGCGATCTTCGTGACAAGCTGTCACGCGCGGCATCGGGAAATACCATGAGCACCACGCCGCGCCGCCGCACCCCCCGGGCCATCGCCTCGCCCTGGCTGGCCGGCGGCACGCGCGTGGACCAGCGCGAGAAGAAGCGCCAGGCCGTGCTGCAGACGGCGGCGCGGCTGTTCAACGAGCGGGGCTTCCACGCCACCTCGCTCGACGACATCGCCGAGCGGCTGCATGTGAGCAAGCCCACGCTGTACTACTACGTCAAGAGCAAGGACGACATCCTGCTCGAATGCGTGCGCGCCGCGCTGGCCCTGATGCAGCAGGGCATTGCCGAGGTGCGCCAGCAGGGCGGCCGTGCGCTGGACCAGCTGCAGGCCTGCATGCGCAGCTACGCGGCCATCGTCATGGACGACTTCGGCCAGTGCGTGATCCGCATCGGCGAAGACCCGCTGCCGCCGCCGCTCAGGAAGGAATTGCGCCGGCTCAAGGCCGGCATCGACCACGAGTTCCGCCGGCTCGTGGCCGAGGGCATCGCCGAGGGTTCGCTGCAGCCCTGCGACCCCAAGCTGGCGGCCTTCATGCTGGCCGGCGCGCTGAGCTGGATCGGCCGCTGGTACCGCCCCGACGGCAGCATGGCGCCCGAGCAGATCGCCGAGCAGGGCATCGCGCTGCTGCTGGGCGGCGTGCTGGCGCCCCGGCCTCCCACTTCCGCGCCACGTCGGCGCGCACCACGAAAGACATCCGCATGACCCAGGACGACGCCCCCCTGCTGATCGGCCGCGAAGGCGCGGTCGCCACGCTGCGCTTCAACCGACCGGCCGCGCTCAACGCGCTGGACGTGCCCATGGCCGAGGGCTTCCTCGCCGCCGTGCGCGACATCGCCGCCGACGGGAGCGTGCGTGCCGTGCTGCTGTCCGGCAGCGGCAAGGGCTTCATGGCCGGCGGCGACCTGGCCGTGCTGCAGGCCGATCCGCAGGGCGGTGCCAAGGCCTTGATCGGCCCGCTGCACGAGGCCCTGGTGGTGCTGGCCGGCATCGACGCGCCCGTGGTGGCCCAGGTGCACGGCGTGGCGGCCGGCGCCGGCCTGTCGCTGATGCTGCAGGCCGACTTCGTGCTCGCGGCCGAGGGCACGCGCTTCAACCTGGCCTACGTGAACATCGGTGCCAGCTGCGACGTGGGCGCCTCCTGGGCGCTGCCGCGCTGGGTCGGCCTGCGCCGCGCGCTGGAGATCGCCATGCTGGGCGACATGCTCGATGCGGCGGCGGCGGAGCGCATGGGTCTGGTCAACCAGGTGCTGCCAGCCGAGGGGCTGCCCGCGGCAGCCATGGCGCTCGCGCAGCGGCTGGCGAACGGCCCCACGGTGGCGCTGGGACAGCTGCGCCGGCTCATGCGTTCCAGCTTCGACCGCGCGCTGCCCGAGCAGCTCGATGCGGAATCGGCCGCCTTCCAGGTCTGCGCCGCGACGGAGGATTTCCGCACCGGCGTGGACGCCTTCTTCGCACGCAGCAAGCCTGCCTTCCAGGGCCGCTGAAACCCGCCGACCGTCCGCGGCTCAGGCCGTCCAGAGCTTCTCGTAGCCCTGCTGTTCGAAGCGGTCGATCATGGCCTGCATGAACAGCCGCACCTTGGAGGGCAGGTGCCGCCGGCTCTGGAAGGCGAAGTTGATCGTCAGGCGCGGCAGGTCCCAGTCGTCCAGCACCGGCACCAGCCTGCCGGCGGCCAGATGCTCCTGCACGATGTACCTGGGCTGCACCAGGATGCCCATGCCCGACAGCGCGGCCTGCACCACGATCTGGCCGTCGTTGGCTTCCAGCAGCGGCTTGACCACCACCTCTTCCCGGGCCTCGCCCTGGCGAAAGTCCAGGCGGTGCGGGTCGACGGCGTGGGTGTAGATCAGCATGCGGTGCGCAGCCAGATCGCCGGGCGTGCGCGGCCGGCCGTGCCGCTCCAGATAGGCGGGCGCCGCGGCCAGGATGCGCCGCGTGGCCGCCAGCCGGCGGATGGTGATGTTGGAGTCCGCCTCGAACTGCCGCGTGCGGATGGCCAGGTCGATGTTGTTGTCGATGATGTCGTAGTAGCGGTTGGCCGCCACGACCTCGACCGAGACCGCGGGGTAGCGCTGCGTGAACTCCGGCAGCAGCGGCGCGATGTGCAGCAGGCAGAACGAGAGCGAGGCGGTCACGCGCAGCACGCCCGTGGGGTTGGCGGTCGACTCGGTGACGGCGTCCTCGGCCTCGCGCAGGTCGGACACGAGTGAGCGGGTGCGCCGGTAGAACTCGGTGCCGGCATCGGTCAGCTGCAGGCGCCGGGTGGTGCGCTGCACCAGCCGCACGCCCAGGTGCTCTTCGAGCGCGAACAGGTGGCGGCTGGCCGCCGAGGTCGACATGCCCAGCGCCTCGGCCGCACGGGTCAGGCTCCCGGTCTCCGCGACCTGCACGAACAGGCCCACCGATGCAAAACGGTCCATGGTTATTTTCCCGATTCGCGGGAAAGAATTTCCCAAAGTTGGGCTTTTTTGCCGCGCGGCGCGAATCTACCATCTGCCCATGATCAAGCACATCGTCATGTGGGACGTTCGCGGCGACACCCCCGCCGCCAGGCAGGAGGCGGCCCTGTTCCTCAAGGGCCGCTTCGAGAGCCTGGTGGGCGCCATCCCCGGCATGGCGCACCTGGAGATCGGCCTGGACTGCAGCCGTGTCGACTACGCCTGCGACGTGGTGCTGTATTCGGAATTCGAGTCGCAGCAGGCGCTGGACGCCTACGCCTCCCACCCCGCGCACTTGCGCGTGCGCCAGGAGCTGGAGGGCATGCGCATCGCGCGCCACCAGGTCGACTACGCCAGCGGCGCGGCCCGCTGATCCCGCCACGCCGTTTTTCAGCCACACGGTCGCCAGCCGACCGCCACAACACGAGAGACAAGCATGACCGCCACCACCCTGCCCACCCTGCGCCTCTTCCACGGCCCGGCCATCGCCCTGGCTTTGCTCGCGGCCGGCACCTGCGCGCTTGCACAGGACCGCTACCCCAGCAAGCCCATCCGCGTGATCGTGCCCTTCCCGGCCGGTACGGCGCCCGACGTGATGGCGCGCTACTGGGGCGACCGCGTGTCCAAACAGCTGCAGCAGCCCGTGGTGGTGGAGAACAAGGCCGGCGGCTCGACCATCGTCGGCACGCAGGCCGTGGCCAACGCGCCCGCGGACGGCTACACGCTGCTCTACACCGCGAGCGGCACGGTCACCATCAACCCCTTCGTCTACAAGAAGCTGCCCTACCAGGCGCAGGACCTCGTGCCCATCACGCGCATGCTGTCGATCCCGCTGGTGGTCTCGGTGTCCAGCCAGTCGCCCTACAAGACGGCGGCCGACCTGATCAAGGACGCCAAGGCGCGGCCCGGCAACGTGAGCTACGCCTCCTACGGCGTGGGCACCGTGCCGCACATGTCCATGGCCTACTTCGCCAACAGCGCGGGCCTCAAGCTCAACCATGTGCCCTACCGCGACGGCGGCGTGACCGACCTCATCGGCGGGCGGGTCGACACGGCCTTCTCGCCCATCGCCGACGTGTTGCAGCACATCCGCGCGGGCAAGATCCGGCCGCTCGCGGTGTCCAGCCCGCACCGGCTCGAATCGCTGCCGCAGGTGCCGACGGTGGCCGAGGCCTTCCCCGGCTTCGAGGGCGATTCCTGGCACGGCCTGTTCGCGCTCAAGGGCACGCCGCAGGCGGTCATCGATGCGCTGGGCAATGTGTCGCGGCAGATCGCCGCGTCCGACGACTACCGCCGCTTCCTGGCCGAACAGGGCCTGGTGGCCGTGGGCGGCAGCTCGGCCGATTTCGTGCAGGTCATCGACGCAGAATCGAAGCGCTGGGCCAAGGTCGTCAAGGACAACGACATCACGCTCGAATGAACCCCTCCTTCCTCTCCCAACGCATCCACCACCCATGAAGAACCTCGACGTCGTCGCACTCTGCGGCAGCCTGCGCCGTGCCTCCCTCAACCGCCGCGCGATCCGGCTGGCGCAGGAGGTCGCACCCGCCCACATGGCCATCGAAGAACTGGACTGGCGCGCCGTGCCCATCCTCGACGCGGACGAACTGGCGCACGGCTATCCCGCGTCGGTGGCGGCGCTGCGCGCGCGCATCCGAGCCGCCGACGCGGTGCTGATCGCCACACCCGAGTACAACTTCAGCATCCCCGGCGGCCTGAAGAACCTGATCGACTGGCTGAGCCGCGGCGAGGACCAGCCCTTCAATGGCAAGCCCGTCGCCATCGTGAGCGCATCGCCGGGCCCGCTCGGCGGCGCGCGCGTGCAGTACGACCTGCGCAAGGTGCTGCTGTTCGTCAACGCCATGCCGCTGGTCAAGCCCGAGGTCTTCATCGGCGGGGCGGCCGCGAAGTTCGACGCCGAGACCGGCGCCTGCACGGACGCGACCACGCGGGACTTCGTCACCCAGCAGATGGCCGCCTTCGCGCGCTGGACCGAGGCCGTGCAGAGAATGCAGGGCGACACCCCCGCCGCGCGAAGCTGACAGCGCAGGCCGGCAGGGCGTGGTGCCACGCGACTTCAACGAACAGGAGACTCCCATGGCCATGCGCCAACCCGACACCGGCCCCGGCGGCCTGCCGTACTTCCAGGAGGACAGCTCGGCCGAGGTCGTCAACGCCCGCATGGGCGAGGACATCTCGCCGCGCCTCAAGCAGGTGATGGGCACCCTGGTCCGGCACCTGCACGCGGCCGTCAAGGAGATCGAGCCCACGCACGAGGAGTGGCTGGCCGCCATCCAGTTCCTGACCGCCACGGGCCAGATGTGCAACGCCTGGCGGCAGGAGTACATCCTGCTGTCGGACGTGCTGGGCGTGTCGATGCTGGTCGATTCCATCAACAACCGGCGGCCCAGCGGCGCCACGCCCAACACCATCCTGGGCCCCTTCTTCGTGGACGGTGCGCCGCGCCACCCGCTGGGCGCCGACATCTGCCGCGATGGCAAGGGCGAGCCGATGGTGGTGCGCGGCCGGGTGGTGGACACCGCCGGCCGGCCCGTGGCCGGCGCCATGCTGGACGTGTGGCAGACCAACGACGACGGCTACTACGACGTGCAGCAGCAGGGCATCCAGCCCGAGGGCAACCTGCGCGGCGTGTTCGAGGCCGATGCCGACGGCCGCTACTGGTTCAAGTCGGTCAAGCCGCGCCACTACCCCATTCCCTCGGACGGGCCGGTCGGACAGCTGCTCGGCCGGCTGGGCCGCCACCCGAACCGCGCGGCGCATTTGCACTTCATCGTCACGGCGCCCGGCCACCAGCCGGTCATCACGCACATCTTCACGCCCGACTGCCCCTACCTGGGCGAGGACGCGGTGTTCGGCGTCAAGCGCGAGCTGGTCGCCGACTTCCAGAAGGTGGACGACGCCGACGAGGCGCTGCGCTACGGCATGGCGGCGCCGTTCTGGCGCGTGGACTGGGACTTCGTGCTGGCGCCCGCGGTGGGCGTGGCCTCGCGCGAGGAACTGATCGGCCGCATCACGGCAGGCTGAGCCTGCGGCTTCAGTCCAGGAGCTTGAGCCGCTGCACCTTGCCCGAGGGCCCGCGCGGCAGCTCGGCCACGAAGCGGAACTGCGCCGGCGTCTTGTAGCGGCCCAGCCTGTCCAGGCAGAACGCGCGCAGCGCCGGCTCGTCGCAGGCCATGCCCTCGCGCAGCACCACGCAGGCCAGGATTTCCTGGCCATAGTGCTTGTCGGGCACGCCCACGGCTGCGGCCTCGAGCACGGCCGGGTGCTGCAGCAGGGCCTCGTCGATCTCGCGCGGTGCGATGTTCTCGCCGCCCTTGATGATCAGTTCCTTGATGCGGCCGGTGACGAAGAAGAAGCCGTCGGCTTCGCGGTGGCCCAGGTCGCCCGTGCGCAGCCAGCCGTCCGGCGTGAAGGCCGCGGCCGTGGCCTCGGGGTTCTTGTAGTAGCCGCGCATCACGTTGGGCCCGCGGATCGCGATCTCGCCACTGCTGCCATCGGGCACCGGTTGCAGGTCCGCATCGATCACGCGCGCCTCGCAGCCGCTGGCTCGGCCCACCGCGCCGAGCTTGCGCAACGCCGGCGCCAAAGGGTTGGAGAACGCGGGTGCCACCGTCTCGGTGAGCCCCATGGTCTCGATCACGCCGATGCCGAACTTCTGCTCGAAGCCGCGCAGGTGCTCGGGCGGCAGCGCCGCCGAGGCCGAGCGGCAAAAGCGCACGCCGTCCGTGGCGCCGGGAGGCGGCGCCTCGCCTTCGAGCAGGAAGGAGATGATGGTCGGCACCACGTTGATCCAGGTGCAGCGCTGCGCCTGCACCTGCGGCCAGAACGCGGTGGCGGAGAAGCGCGGCGCGATGGCCACGCTGCCGCCGTGCGCGAGCGGGGCCAGCATGGTCACCGCGAAGGCGTTGATGTGGTACAGCGGCAGCACACCCAGCACGCGGTCGGCAGGGCCGAGGCCGTGCTCGGTGGCGATGGCCTGCGCGTTGGCCGCCAGGTTGGCCTGCGTCAGCATCACGCCCTTGGGCCGGCCGGTCGTGCCCGAGGTGTACATCAGCAGCGCGGTGGCCTCGGGGGCGGGCGGCGCCACCGCGTCGGCGGCCGCGGGTATCTCGGCCGCGGCGGGGTCGACCACCTGCAGCGCGACCGGCCGCGCGATGCCGTCCAGCAGCGCGCGCACGCGTGCCTCCCAGTCCGGGGCGACGAACACGAGCTTGCAGTCCGAGTGCTCCAGCACATAGCGCATCTGCTCGGGCTGGGACAGCAGGTTGACCGGGTTGACGCAGCGGCCGCCGTACATGGCGCCCAGCAGCAGCAGCAGGGTCTGCAGGCCGTTGGGCATGACGAAGGCCACGGTGTCGCCAGCGGCCACGCCGGCACGCTCCAGCAGCGCGCAGGTGGCGCGGCAGTGCGCGCGCAGGGCCGCGAAGTCGACGCTGCGGCCGTCCTCGCAGCCCAGCGCGTAGACGGCGTCGGGCCGGGTGGCCGCCTGGTGCTCGACCAGCGCGAACACCGTGCCGGGCGGGGCGGGCGTGCTCATCAGGCCGCCCCGTACTTGTCGAAGAAGCTGCCGAAGATCTCGCGCTCGCTCGGCACCTGCTCGGGGATGGGCCGCGACACGCGCGTGATGTTGAGGTAGTGGCGGTAGTTCATGTTGTCCGAGAAGTTGTTGCCGCCCCAGGTGCCGCAGCCCATGGACAGCGAGAACGGCAGGCCGTTGTCGAAGCTGCCGCCCGTGGCGATGCAGTGCGCCTGGTTCAGGATCACGCGCGCCACCGGCAGCTGCTGGCCCAGCACCAGCGCGCGCTCGGGCAGCATGGTGTGCAGGCCCACCGAGTGGCCCGCGCCCTGGTAGGCGTAGAGCTGGCGGACGGTGTCGGCCGCCTGCGCGAAGTCGGCCACGCGGTACAGCGCGAGCACCGGGCTGAGCTTCTCGCCCGAGTAGGGGTGGCCGTCGCCGAAGCCGTCTTCCTCCACGACCAGCATGCGCGGCTGGCCGGCGGCGATGGCCTGCCACGCGCTGCGGCCCGCGCCTTCGCGCGTGGCCATCTTCTCGGCGATGCGTGCGGCCGACTGGCCGATGGCGGCCGGCGACAGCTTGCCCTCGGGCCACATGAACTGCTGCAGCTCGGCCTTGCGCGCCGCGTCGAGCAGCACGGCGCCGCGCGCCTGCAGCGCGGCCAGCAGCGGCGCGGCCGCGCCGGCCACGGCCACCAGGCTGTTCTCGGACGAGCAGCTGGTGGCGTTGTCGAAGGTCTTGGACAGCACGATGCGCTCGGCGGCCAGTGCCGCATCGGCGCTCTCGTCGACGATGCTGGCCACGTTGCCCGCGCCCACGCCGAAAGCCGGCGTGCCGCAGGTGTAGGCCGCGCGCACATTGGCCTGCGAGCCGGTGGCCACGACCAGGTCGCACTGGCGCATGAGTTCGTGGGTGGAGGCCTTGTCGACCGGCGCCGGCAGGCATTGCACGAGGTCGCGCGGCGCGCCGATGCGGTCGAACTGCGCGTGGATGTGCGCGATGAGTTGCGCGCAGGTGCTCCAGCCCTTGGGCGAGGGCGCCGCGATCACGGCATTGCGGCCCTTGAGCGCGTTGATGATCTTGTTGGCCGGCGTGGCCGCGGGGTTGGTCGAGGGCGTCACGGCGCAGACCACGCCCACGGGCCGCGCGATCTCGGTGATGCCCTTCTCGGCATCCTCGTGGATCACACCCACCGAGCGCGCGCCCTGCAGGTCGCGCAGCAGGCCCAGCGTCTTGCGGTGGTTCTTGCGGATCTTGTCGTCCACGTTGCCGATGCCGGTGTCGGCCACCGCCAGCTCGGCCAGCGCGCGGTTGCGCGCCGGCTCCATGATGGCCCAGCCGGCCGCGGCGACGAGCTCATCGACGCGCTGCTGGTCGTAGCCCTCGGCCAACTGCTGCGCCGCGCGTGCGCGCGCCACGAGCGCGGCCACGGTAAGTGCCGCGGGCGAGTTCCTCTCTGCGTTCATCTGCATGTCATTCCACCTTGATGCTGGCGTCGCGGGCCAGTTTGGCCCATTTGCCGAGTTCGCTGTCCACCGTCTGCGCCAGCGCTGCCGGCGTGCCGCCCACGCCCTCGCTGCCTTGTTCCAGCAGTCTGGCCTTGATCTCGGGCTCCTGCACGATCTCGTTCAGCAGCCGGTTGAGCTTCTCTGCCACGGCCTTGGGCGTCTTGCTCGGCACGAACATGGCGTACCAGGAATCGACCTCGAAGTCCGCCACACCGGCCTCCTGCATGGTCGGCACGTCGGGGAAGGCGGCACTGCGCTTGCGCGTGGACACCGCCAGCGCCTTGAGCTTGCCGGCCTTCACGTGCGCGGCCGCGGCCGGGATCGACACCCACAGCAGCGGCACCTGCCCGCCCAGCACGTCGGTGACGGCCGGGCCGCCGCCGCGGTAGGGGATGTGCGTCATCTGGATGCCGGTGCGCAGCTTCATGAGCTCGCCCGCCAGGTGGCCCGGCGAGCCGTTGCCCACCGTGGCGTACGACAGCGTGCCGGGCTTGGCCTTGGCCAGCGCCAGCAGCTCGGCCACCGTGCCGGCGCCGAACTGCGGATGGGCCACCAGGATCTGCGGCAGCGAGGCCACGGTGCCGACGGGATCGAAGTCGCGCGCGGTGTCGAACGGGATCTTGGCGTAGATGGCCGGATTGATGGTGTGCGAGGACAGCGTGAACAGCACGGTGTAGCCATCGGCCGGCGCCTTGGCCACGAGCTCGGTGCCGACCAGCCCGGCCGCGCCGCCGCGGTTGTCGATCACCACGGGCTGGCCCAGCAGGGCCTGGAAACGCGGCTGCACGATGCGCGCGATCACATCGGTGCCGCCGCCGGGCGGGTAGGGCACGAGGAACCTGACGGGCTTGTCCGGGTAGCCCTCGGCGCGGGATGCCCAGGGAAGCAGCGCCGCTGCGGCGCCTGTGGCCAGGTTCAGGCAGCAGGCCCGTCGGCCGCGTTGGATGGTTTCCATGCTGTTTGTCTCCGGTGTGTCTCTGACGGACGTTGGAATGGCAGCGTCCCTGCCGCCTGCGGGCAGCCCAGCATGTGGCTCGCTTCGCGGGCACAGGCCAGGAGCATCTCGGAGAGGGCGCGCGACTGCGCGCGCGCAAAACGGATGGAGGGCACGCTCATGCCGACCGCCACCACGGCCTGGCCGCGCGCGTCGAACACCGGCGCGCCCAGGCCGCACACGCCGGTGCGCCATTCCTCGCGGTTCTCGGCGAAGCCGCGCCCGCGCACGCGCACCAGCTCGGCCTGCAGCGCTGCGTGGTCGGTGATGGACTTGGGGGTGTGGGCCACGAGCGGCCCCAGCAGCGCGCGCAGGCCCTCGGCATCGGGCTGCTGCACGGCCAGCAGGGCCTTGCCCGAGGCCACGCAGTAGGCCGGCGCGCGGCCGCCGATGCGCGAGTAGGCGGCCACAGGCAGCGGGCTGTCGAACTTGTCCAGGTACAGGATCTCGGCGCCGTCCAGCGCCGCCAGGTGGATGGTCTCCCCACTGGCCTGGGCCAGCCGGGCCAGCAGCGGGCGCAGCAGGCCCGGGATGTCGGCCGCCGCGCCGGCCTGGGCGCCGAGCTCGAACAGCTTCATGCTGGCGCGGTAGCTGCTGGTGGCCGCGTCCTGCGTGGCCCAGCCGCATTCGACCAGGGTCTGCAGCGTGCGGTGCGCGTTGCTGCGCGGCACGCCGAAGGCCTGGGCCACTTCGGTGACGCGGCATGCGCGCCCGGCGCGTGCGAGCCATTCGAGCACGGCCAGGCCCTTGGCGAGTGTGGAGTCCATGTGGTTCTAATATGTAGAACGTCGTTTGAAAGTTTGGAACAATGTAGTTCCATGGGCCGTGGCCCGTCAAGCCGTGGGCGGGGACAGGCCGCTGGCTATAGTCGCCCGATGGCCAAAGACAAGTCGATCTACACCTGCAGCGAGTGCGGCGGCACCAGCCCCAAGTGGCTGGGCAAGTGCCCGCACTGCGAAGCCTGGAACACGCTGGTGGAGACCGTGGCGCAGCCGGCCGCCAGCGGCAGGAACCGTTTCGCCGCGCTGGCGCCCGCAGCCGAGCTGCAGGTGCTGGCCGACATCGAGGCCAGCGAGGTCGCGCGCACACCCACCGGCCAGGAGGAACTGGACCGTGTGCTGGGCGGCGGCATCGTCGATGGCGGCGTGGTGCTGATCGGTGGCGACCCCGGCATCGGCAAGTCCACGCTGCTGCTGCAGGCGCTGGACGCGCTGCAGCGCAGCGGCATGCCCACGCTGTACGTGACGGGCGAGGAGAGCGGTGCCCAGGTCGCGCTGCGCTCGCGCCGCCTCGGGCTGGACAACAGCCAGGTGCCGGTGCTGGCCGAGACGCAGCTGGAAAAGATCCTCGCCACGCTGGACGCGCGCAAGCCCGGCATCGCCGTGATCGATTCGATCCAGACCGTCTACAGCGAGCAGCTGACCTCAGCACCCGGCTCGGTGGCCCAGGTGCGCGAATGCGCGGCCCACCTCACGCGTGCGGCCAAGTCGTCCGGCACGGCCATCGTGCTGGTCGGCCACGTGACCAAGGAGGGCGCGCTGGCCGGTCCGCGCGTGCTGGAGCACATGGTCGACACGGTGCTGTACTTCGAGGGCGACACGCACAGCAGCTTCCGCCTCGTGCGTGCGATCAAGAACCGCTTCGGCGCGGTCAACGAGATCGGCGTGTTCGCGATGACCGAGAAGGGCCTGAAGGGCGTCAGCAACCCCAGCGCGATCTTCCTGAGCCAGCATGACGAGCCGGTACCGGGCAGCTGCGTGCTGGTCACGCTGGAGGGCACGCGGCCCCTGCTGGTGGAGATCCAGGCCCTGGTGGACGACGGTGGCCCCAGTCCGCGGCGCCTGTCGGTCGGCCTGGACCGCGACCGCCTGGCCATGCTGCTGGCGGTGCTGCACCGCCACGCGGGCGTGGCCTGCCTGGACCAGGACGTGTTCGTCAACGCCGTGGGCGGCGTGCGCATCGCCGAGCCGGCGGCCGACCTCGCGGTGCTGCTGGCCATCACGAGCAGCCTGCGCGGCAAGCCCTTGCCCAAGGGCTTCGTGGCCTTCGGCGAGGTCGGCCTGGCGGGCGAGGTGCGGCCCGCGCCGCGCGGCCAGGAGCGGCTGCGCGAGGCGGCCAAGCTGGGCTTCTCGGTGGCCGTGGTGCCCAAGGCCAATGCGCCCAAGAAGCCCATCGAGGGGCTGACCATCCACGCGGTGGACCGGGTGGACGAGGCGGTGGCGGTGTTGCGCGAGGCCTAGAGGAAGCGCGCCGGCATCGCGTCCACGAACGGAAAGTACTGAAACCAGGGCCTGGCTTGCTGCAACACCCGCTGCACGGCGGGCCGTTGCAGCAGCCGCTCGAAGTACGCGTGCAGCTGCACCAGCTCCGTGGGCGGCGGCTCCACGATGAAGGTGTAGAACAGCGCCGGCAGCGCTGCGCAGTCGGCCAGGCTGAAGCCCTCGCTGGCGAGCCAGGTGCGGCCTGCCAGCTGCCGCTCGAACAGCGGATAGGTGCGCTGCACCGCCGCGCGCGCGTCGGCCACGCCCTTCGGGTCGCGTTCGGCCTCCTGGCGCAGGCGGTCGCCGACGATCTTCTGCAACGGGCCCTGCAGGTCGTTGTCGCAGATGCGGTCCCACAGCCGCACCTGCAGCCGTGCATCGGCCTCGGCCGGCAGCAGGCCGGCGGCGCCGGCCTGCTGCTGGGCCAGGTACTCGATCAGGATGGTGGACTCGGGCATCACGCGGTCGCCGTCGTGCAGCACCGGGAAGCGGCAGGGCGGCCACAGCGCCTGCAGCACGGCGCGGTCGTCGGCGCTGCCCAGGTTGACCTGGCGCGGCGTGAACGGCGTGCCGCTGTCGTACAGCGCGATCAGCGCCTTCCAGCAGTACGAGGACAGGGGGTGGTAGTACAGGGTCAAGGCCATGGCGGCGTCCTCCACCGCCCCATGCTACCCAGGGTCGTTCGGTGCCGGGCGACAATCGCAGCATGAATTTCCAGAGGATCCTGATTCCGGCCCTGGGCCTCATCGCCCTGTTCTTCGCCTGGCGCAACTACGGCTTCGGCGGCATCGCCCTGGTGGCCGGCGCACTGGTCATGTGGGGCATGCTGCATGTCACCCGGATGATGCAGGTCATGAAGCGTGCGTCCGACCGGCCGATCGGCTTCGTCGGCAGCGCCGTCATGCTCAACGCCAAGCTCAAGCCCGGCCACACCCTGCTGCACGTGGTGGCCATGACGCGCGCGCTGGGCCAGCTGCTCAGTCCCAAGGACGAGCAGCCCGAGGTCTACCGCTGGACCGATGCGGGCGGCTCCTACGTCGATTGCACCTTCCAGGGCGGCAAGCTCGTGCAATGGCAGATGACGCGGCCGCAGCCCGAGGCCGAGGCGCCGCCGGCCGCGCCGTAAAATCCGCCGCTTTTGCCCCACGGCAGCTTCCCAACAAAAAGGATTCGCGCACCATGAGTCTCATCCCCCCCGCGCCCTCCATGGCCGACCGCGACGGCAAGATCTGGATGGATGGCCAGATGGTCGACTGGCGCGACGCGAAGATCCATGTGCTGACGCACACGCTGCACTACGGCTGCGGCGCCTTCGAGGGCGTGCGCGCCTACAACACCGTGGACGGCACGGCCATCTTCCGGCTGCAGGAACACACGCAGCGCCTGTTCAACAGCGCCAAGATCCTGCGCATGCAGATCCCGTTCACCCAGGAGCAGTTCAACCAGGCCCAGCTTGATGTCGTCCGCGAGAACCGACTGGAAAGCTGCTACCTGCGCCCGCTGGTCTGGATCGGTTCGCAGAAGCTGGGCGTGAGCCCCAAGGGCAACACCATCCACGCCATGGTCGCGGCCTGGGCCTGGGGCGCCTACCTGGGCGAAGAGGGCATGAAGCGCGGCATCCGCGTGAAGACCTCCAGCTACACGCGCCACCACGTCAACATCACGATGACGCAGGCCAAGGCCGTCAGCAACTACAGCAACTCGATCCTGGCCAACATGGAGGCCGTGGACGACGGCTACGACGAGGCCCTGCTGCTGGACGCCTCGGGCTTCGTCAGCGAAGGCGCGGGCGAGAACGTGTTCGTGGTCAAGGACGGCGTGGTCTACACGCCCGACCTGTCGGCCGGCGCACTGAACGGCATCACGCGCAACACCGTGCTGCACATCTGCAAGGACCTCGGCATCGAGCTCGTGCAAAAGCGCATCACGCGCGACGAGATCTACATCGCCGACGAGGCCTTCTTCACGGGCACGGCCGCCGAAGTCACGCCGATCCGCGAACTCGACCGCGTGGAACTTGGCAAGGGCTCGCGTGGCCCCATCACCGAGAAGATCCAGAGCGCGTTCTTCGACATCGTGAACGGCCGCAATCCCAAGTACGCCCACTGGCTCACCAAAGTCTGATCCCCATGAGCACCACCGCCACCATCGAACTGCTGGCCAAGGACCTGAACCCCCAGGGCGGCGTGTTCTGCCCTGCGCCCAAGGCCGGCATGCAGCTGTGGAACACCCACCCCAAGGTCTACCTGGACGTGGCCAAGACCGGCGCCGCCAAGTGCCCGTACTGCGGCACCACCTACCAGCTCAAGGCCGGTGAGCACTTTGGAGCCGGGCACTAAGACCCGCTCGCTCGTCATCGCGCCGCAGTGGATCGGCGATGCGGTGATGACGGAGCCGCTGATGCTGCGGCTGCACCAACGCGGTGAGCGGCTCAGCGTCGGCGCGCTGCCCTGGGTGGCGCCGGTCTACCGGGCCATGCCGCAGGTGGCCGAGGTCATCGAGTTCCCGTTCCAGCACGGCGGCCTGCAGTGGCAGGCGCGCCGCGCCATGGCGCGCCAGCTGCGCGGGCGCTTCGACACCGCCTACGTGCTGCCGAACTCGGCCAAGAGCGCGCTGCTGCCCTTCCTGGCCGGCATCCGGCGCCGCATCGGCTACCACGGCGAGATGCGCTACGGCCTGCTCACGCAGCGGCTGCCCAACCCCCCGCGCGATGAGCGTCCGCCCATGGTGGGCTTCTACTCGGCGCTGGCGGGCGAGCGCGGCACCGAGGCCGACCGGCCGCGGCTGCTGCTGCCACCGGCGCAGATCGACGCGGTGCTGCAGGCCCATGGCCTGGCGCGCCGCGGCTTCCACGTGTTCGCGCCGGGCGCGGAGTTCGGTTCGTCCAAGCGCTGGCCGCCCCAGCATTACGCCGAGCTGGCGGCCGGCCTGGCGCTGCCCGTGCTGCTGCTGGGTTCGGGCAAGGAGCATGCGCTGTGCGAGCAGATCGCCCAGGCCGCACCGGGCCGCTGCACCAACCTCGCGGGCAAGACGGCGCTGCTCGATGCCTTCGGCCTGATCGCCGCGGCCCACAGCGTGGTCAGCAACGACTCCGGCCTGATGCATGTGGCGGCTGCCTTCGGCACACCGCAGGTCGCGGTGTACGGCTCCACCAGCCCCGAGCACACGCCGCCGCTCAGCGATGCCGCCACCGTGCTCTGGCTCAAGCGCGACACCGCCTACCAGCCGCCGCTGGACTGCGCCCCCTGCTTCCAGCGCGAATGCCCGCTGGGCCACAACCGCTGCATGGTCGACATCCGGCCCGCGCGTGTGGCCGACGTGCTCGCTACCATCGCCTGAACTTCTTTCGGGAGACCGGCCATGCGCCATGCATTCCTGGGCACGGAACTGCCCATCATCCAGGCCCCCATGGCCGGCGTGCAACGCAGCCGCCTGGCCGCGACGGTCTGCGCGGCCGGCGGCCTGGGCTCCCTGCCGGGCGCCATGTTCGACGCGACGGGCCTGCGCACCGAGCTGCAGGCCCTGGCCGCCCAGGCGCGCGGACCGTACAACGTCAACTTCTTCGTGCACCAGCCGCCGGCGCCCGACGCCGCGGCCGAGGCCCGCTGGCGCGAACGGCTGGCCCCGTACTACGCCGAGCTGGGCATCGATCCCGCCGGCGTGCCGGCGGGTGCCGGCCGCCAGCCCTTCACGCCCGCCATGGCCGAGGTGCTGGAGGAGTTCAAGCCGGCCGTGGTCAGCTTCCATTTCGGCCTGCCGGCGCCCGAGCTGCTGGCGCGTGTGAAGGCCTGGGGCGCCCAGGTCTGGTCCTCTGCCACCACGGTGGCCGAAGCCGTCTGGCTGCAGCAGCACGGGGCCGACGTGGTCATCGCCCAGGGCCTGGAGGCCGGCGGCCACCGGGGCCACTTCCTCTCGCAAGACCTGGGCCTGCAGAGCGGCACCATGGCGCTGTTGCCGCAGATCGTCGATGCGGTCTCGGTGCCCGTGGTCGCGGCCGGTGGCATCGCCGATGCGCGCGGCGTGCAGGCCGCGCTGGCGCTGGGCGCCGCGGCCGTGCAGGTGGGCACGGCCTACCTGGGCTGCGACGAGGCCGAGACCAGCGCCCTGCACCGCGCCGCGCTGCGCGACCTGGCGGCGCCGACCGAACTCACGCGGCTGTTCACGGGCCGCCCCGCGCGCGGCATCGTCAACCGCCTCATGCGCGAACTCGGTGCGCTGAGCCCCGATGCGCCGGCCTTCCCGACCGCGACGGCGGCGCTGGCCCCCTTGAAGGCCAAGGCCGAGGCGCAGGGCCTGACCGATTTCACCTCGCTGTGGTCGGGCCAGAACCGCAGTGGCTGCGGCGAGCCCAGCGCGGCGAAGCTGACGCGGGCACTGGCCGGACTCTGAGCCCGCAGGCACGGGCATGGACACCCGGCAGATGCGCTGCGTGGTGGCGATCGCCGAGACCGGCAGCCTCACGCGCGCGGCCGTGCGCCTGGGCCAGGCCCAACCCGCGCTGACGCAGACGCTGAACCGGCTGGAGGCCGATCTCGGCGCCAAGCTGTTCGAGCGCAGCCGCCGCGGCGCCGCGTTGACCGAAGCCGGCCAGGCCATCCTCGACGACCTGCGCGCCAGCCTGGCGCATGGCGACGCCGCCACCGAACGCGCGCGCGCCATCGGTGCCGGCCGGGCCGGCCGCCTGCGCATCGGCTTCGTCACGCACGCCGTCTACGAGGTGCTGCCGCGCGCGCTGCGCCGATTGCGCGCCGCGCACCCGCAGCTGGACGTGGTGCTGTGCGAGATGAGCAACGCCGAGCAGGTGGCGGCGCTGGAGGGTGGGCGCATCGACGTGGCGCTGCTGCACCCGCCGGTGTCGGTCAACGCGCGCGTGCATGAACTGCCGCTGGGCAGCGAGACCTTCGTGGCCGCGCTGCCGGTGGCCGATGCGCCGGCCGACGGCGCGCCGGTGTCGCTGGCCGACATCGCGCGGCACGGCCTGGTGTGGTTTCCCGAGCAGCAGATCCCGGCCCTGCGCGCCCGGCTGATGAGCGCATTCCGCAGCGCCGGCCACGAGGTGCGCGTGGTGCAGGACGCCAACCGCACGCTCACGGTGCTGGCCTGCGTGGCCGCGGGCCTGGGCTGGTCGCTGCTGCCCAGCTCGGTGCGCGCACTGCAGCACGAGGGCGTTCGCTTCGCCGAGGTGCGCGAGGTTGCGGCGCTGCCCCGGTTCGAGTTGTCCGCGCTGTGGCGCATGCGCTCGCGGCCGGGGTTGGCCGACCTGTTCGCCGAGATGCTGGCTTCCTAGGATGTCGGTTCACCGACCCTGACCCGGCCGTCGCCGAGCGCGTGTTCGACGCAACCACGACGATGCAGCAGACCGACGCCACCGCGGTCGAGGCGGTGGCGGCGCAGGGGCGATCGCTCAGTCCAGCTGGATCTTGTTGTCCTTGGCCAGCTTGCTCCACTTGGCGAGTTCGGCGCGGCGGAAGGCGTCGAGCTCGGCCGGCGTGGAGCCGATGACCTCGGCCCCCGTCGCTTCCAGCCGCTTACGCACCTCGGGCTCCTGCAGCACCGCGGCCAGCTCCTTCGACAGGCGCTCGGTCACGGCGGCCGGCGTGCCGGCCGGCACGAACACCGCGTTCCATTCGTAGACCTCGTAGCCCGGCAGGCCGGCCTCGGCCACCGTGGGCAGCTGCGGCAGCACGGCCGCGCGCGCCTTGCCGGTGACGGCCACGGCGCGCAGCTTGCCGCCCTGGATGTAGGCCAGGCTGGACGCCAGGCTGCCGAAGAACACCGGCACCTGGCCGGCCATCACGTCCGTCAGCGCCGGGCCGCCGCCCTTGTAGGCCACGTGGGTCATGCGCACGCCGGCCATGGCGCTGAACTGCTCGGCCGCCAGGTGTTGCGCCGAGCCGTTGCCCGAGGACGCAAAGTTGATCTCGCCCGGCTTGGCCTTGGCCTGGGCGACGAGGTCCTGCACGGTCTTGATGGAGGTGGCGGGGTTCACCACCAGCACGTTGGGCACCTTGACCAGCAGCGACACCGGCGCCAGGTCGCGCAGCGTGTCGAACGGCATCTTGCTGCGCAGCGCGGGGTTCTGCGCGTGGTTGGATGCGTCGAGCAGCACGGTGTAGCCGTCGGGCGCACTCTTGGCCACGAGCTCGCCGCCGATGGCGCCGCCCGCACCGGCGCGGTTGTCCACCACCACCGGCTGGCCGAGCCGCTGCGACAGCGGCGTGGCGATGATGCGGGCGACGGCGTCCAGCGTGCCGCCGGGCGGGTAGCTCACGACCAGCTTGACGGGTTTGGCGGGCCAGGCCTGGGCCTGTGCCGCCACGCTGGCCAGGGTCAGGGCCGCAGCGGCCAGGGTGCGGGTCCAGTGCGTCTTATGCATGGTGTTCGTCTCCAGAAGCGAATGAAAAGAGTTCGGCCGGTGTGTCGACCAGGATGCGCTGGCGCGCCGCGGCATCGGGCACCCAGTCGGCCAGTGCGGCATGGGCGCGGGTGTAGTCCACGCGCTCGCGGTGTTGCGTGTGCGGCCAATCGCTGCCCCACAGCAGGCGCCCGGGACCGAAGGCCTGCAGCAGCGCAGCGGCCGCTGCACAAGCCGGTGCGGCATCGGTCCAGCTGCGGTAGGCGGCCGAGAGCTTGACCCAGGTGCGGCCGCCCGCGGCAGCACGCAGCAGCCAGTCGCTGACGCCCTGGCCGTCCGGCAGTCCGAAGTGGTCGACCACCAGCCTGCAGCCGGCCTCCAGCACCGGCTGTGCGGCGCCGGCCAAGTCGTGCGCGGGGCGGTGCACTTCCACATGCCAGTCCAGCGCGCGCGCGCAGGCCAGCAGGCGCTGCCAATCGGGCTGGCCGAGATCGGGCAGCGGCAGGCCGACGAGGTTCAGGCGGATGCCGCGGATCCCGGCCAGGTGCAGTGCCTGCAGGTCGGACTCGCCAATGCCGGGATCGACCACCGCCACGCCGCGCAGGCGCCGCGGTTCGGCGCGCAGCGCAGCGAGCAGGAAGCGGTTGTCGGTGCCCAGGAAGCTGGGCTGCACCAGCACCGCGTGCGACACGCCGTGCGCGTCCAGCAGCGCCAGGTAGTCGGCCAGCAGGGCGTCGTAGTCGGGTGCATGGCGGCGCTGCGGCGCCAGCGGCAGACCGCGTGCGAACACATGCGCGTGGCTGTCGACGGCGCGGATGGCGCCACCGCCCAGCTCACGCATGCTGCAGGCCGGAGGCCACCACCACCGCGCTCAGGCGGGTGCGCTCTGCATCGACGAAGGGCACGAAGGCGGCGCGCGCGCCCTGCGCCAGGGCGGCCGTGCAGGCCAGCGAAGTCGTCAAGGCCGTGGGCAGGGCCGCGGCCTGGGTGCGGCGATAGAGGGTGTGCATGCTGTCTCCGATGGGCGCCGCGGTGCGCGGTCGCGGCAGTATCGGCAGCCCCTGTGCAGCTGAGAACGCCCTCTTGCGTTGCGTTTGCATACGCTACGCTTATGGAAGCGCGCCGTGCGGACCAGCTGACGCAGGCGTTGGCGGGTTTCCGACAACGCGGCGTGGCGGTGGTGCCAAGATGGCCGCTTTGAGGAGACACACACCATGCAGAGCAAGAACACCGTTTGCCTGTGGTTCGATGGCGACGCTGAAGCGGCCGCCAACTTCTATGCCCAGACCTTCCCCGACAGCGCCGTCGGTGCCGTGCACCGCGCGCCGGGCGACTACCCGTCGGGCAAGCAGGGCGACGTGCTGACGGTGGAGTTCACCGTGGCCGGCATCCCCTGCGTGGGCCTGAACGGTGGCCCGGCGTTCAAGCACAGCGAGGCCTTCTCGTTCCAGATCGCCACCGACGACCAGGCCGAGACCGACCGGCTCTGGAACGCCATCGTCGGCAACGGCGGCCAGGAGAGCGAGTGCGGCTGGTGCAAGGACCGCTGGGGTCTGTCGTGGCAGATCAGCCCGCGCGTGCTGCTGGACGGTTTCGCCGACCCCGACCCGGCCGTGGCCAAGCGCGTGTTCGAGGCCATGATGACCATGCGCAAGATCGACGTCGCCGCCATCGAGGCGGCGCGGCGCGGGCCCGCCTGATCAGGCCGGCTTGTTCTTGAGCTTGCCCTTGGGCATCACCGTCGTGGTCGGCGGCGTGGGCCGGGTCGAGGTGCTGCTGCTCAGGCTCGGCGGAGGGCTGCTGTCCTTCTTCGGTTTCTTGGTCATCTTGTTGCTGCGCTGTTCGCCTTTGGCCATGCTGTTCTCCAGATTGAAGCGCCGAATATAGCGAGCTCGCAGGCGCATACTCGCGGCCCCATGGAAGACCCGAACCAGACCATCATCCCGGCCGCCTTCATGGCGCTGTACAGCGCCAACGGCCGCCCCACGGCCACGCGCGCGCATGTGGAAGAGCGCCACGACCTGTGCGAGGACATGGCGGTCCAGATGACCACGCTGTGCGCCAGCCTGGAGCACCGGCACGACCTCACCAAGGAGGAGGTGCTTCGCCGCTGCTGGATGGGCCTGCTGCAGGACGGCAGCGGCGTCGAGCCGCCCGAGGCGAACTGGGTCGTGGCGCGCACGGCCGAGCTGCTGGAGTGGCCGCAGCCGGCCTTCCTGCAGGCCTGAAGCGCCCCGGCGCTCAACGCCGCGCCAGCGCCAGGGCGACGCCGGGCCGTTTCTCACCCAGGGTGGACGGCCCCGGCCCGGCGACCAGCACGGCCACGCCGCCCAAGCCGAGCGGCAACCCCGCGAGATTCCGCGGGCCCGGCCGCTACAGCAACAGCGGCCAGGCCGGCAGGTTCGCCCGCAGTGGCATGGTGCAGGTCGGCAGCGCGCCCTCGCCGACGTCGAGCCGAGGCAGCGCGAGCGCTGCGAAGCCCATCCACACGAACCGGTAGAGAACGGCCGCGGCGCCCAACAGTCCGACCGTGCCCCGTGCGAACAGCGGCGGCCAGGCCTCGATCAGTCGTCGGCGGTCAGCACCACCAGCACGGAGCTGGGCGCGTGCGTTGCCTGCACTGCGTCCGCGTCAGCCGTCGACCGGCTCGGCCGGCGTGTCCAGCAGCAGCTGGTAGAAGGCCAGGTCGAGCCAGCGCCCGAACTTGAAGCCGACCTGCGGCAGCGTGCCGCAGTGTTCGAAGCCCAGTCGCCGGTGCAGCGCGATGCTGGCGGCGTTGTCCGCGTCGATGCCGCCGACCATGGCATGCACGCCGCGCTGGCGCGCCGCGTCGGTCAGCTGCTGCAGCAGGGTGCGGCCCAGGCCGCGGCCGCGGTGGTCCTGGTGGATGTAGATCGAATGCTCGACCGTGTACTTGTAGGCCGGCCAGGCGCGGAACGTGCCGTAGCTGGCAAAGCCGAGCAGCTGGCCGATGGCGTCCTCGACGCCGATGACCGGGAAGCCACCCGTACGCTTGGCCTCGAACCAGCCGGCCATGCTCTCGGGTGTGCGCGGCCGGTAGTCGTAGAGCGCCGTCGAATGGGCGATGGCCTCGTTGAAGATGGCCAGGATCGCGGCAGCGTGCCGCGCATGGCTGCATTGGACGATGGTGGTGGCTGGCTGCATGGGCTTCTCCAAACGCGCCGCCAGTTCACTATGTTGCGACGCCAATTTTGGATTGTGCCGACGCACTGTCGAAGGAAAGGACATCTGCGTCTACTAAAGTAGCACGCATGCCAAGTGATCTGGATGAACGCATCGGTGCCCGCATCCGGCTGGAGCGCGAGGCGCGCGGTTGGTCGCTGACCGACCTGGCGGCCAGGGCGGCGGTGTCGCGGGCCATGGTCTACAAGGTCGAGCGCGGCGACAGCAGCCCGACTGCCAAGCTGCTGGGCAAGCTGGCGGGCGCCTTCGGCCTGAGCATGTCCACGCTGATGGCGCGGGCCGAGATCGCCCAGGGGCGGCTGCTGCGCCGTGCCGACCAGCCGACCTGGACCGACCCCGCCACGGGCTATGTGCGTCGCCATGTGTCGCCGCGCTCGGACATGCCGCTGGACCTGGTCCAGGTCATGTTGCCCCCGCGGACGCAGGTGCCCATGCCGGCCTCGTCCTACGCCTTCCTGCGCGAGCTGGTCTGGGTGGTGGCCGGCGAGCTGGTGCTCGTGGAAGGGCGGGTGCGGCACGCGATGCAGGCCGGGGATTGCCTGGAACTCGGGCCGCCGACGGATTGCCAGTTTCTCAACGAGACCGATGCGCCCTGCACCTACCTCGTGGCGGCATTGAGCGTGCGCTGAGCCGCCGCCAGAGGGGGCCCACTCTGCATCAGGCCGCGTCCGGCAGCGCGATCACGAAGCAGGCGCCGCCGCCCTCGCGCGCCTCGCAGCGCACCGAGCCGCCGTGGCGCTCGGCAATCGACTTGACCAGCGCCAGCCCGAGGCCGACGCCGCCGTTGCTCTCGCTCGCGCCGGGCAGGCGGTAGAAGGGCTCGAAGATGCGTTCGCGCAGCGCCGGTGGCACGCCGGGCCCGCGGTCGAACACGCGCAGCACGGCCTGGCGGCCGTCGTGCTGCAGGCTCGCGCTGACCTCGCCGCGGCCGTAGCGGCGCGCGTTCTCCAGCAGGTTGCGCACGGCGCGGCGCAGCAGCTTGGGCACGCCGCGCACCTGCACGGGCGCGGCATCGCTGCCGTCTTCGGCACCGGCTTCGAAGGCCACGTCCAGCCGCGCGCATTCCTCGGCCGTGAGGCCGGTCCAGTCCACCTCCTCGACGGTGCCCATGTCGGCCTCGCGCGCGTCGAGCCGGCTGGCCAGCAGGATCTCGTCGATGAGCTGGTCGAGCTCGGCGATGTTGCGGCTGATCTCGTCGCGGATCTCGGGCGTGGGAGCCGTGCCCATGAGTTCCAGCCCCATGCGGATGCGCGCCAGCGGCGAGCGCAACTCATGCGAGGCATTGGCCAGCAGCGACTTCTGCGCGCGCATGAGCTGCTCGATGCGCTCGGCCGCGCTGTTGAAGCGCTGCGCCAGGAAGCCGACCTCGTCGTCGCCGCGCACCGCCACGCGCACCGACAGGTCGCCCGCGCCCCAGCGCTCCACGCCGCTCTGCAGCCGTTCGAGCCGGCGCGTGAGCCGGCGCGCCACCGGGTACATGACCAGCGCGCAGCCGATGCCCACCATGCCCAGCACCCAGAAGAAGCCATCCGGCGGGCGGCCCCACATCGAGCGCGGCGGGCGCGGCATGTGCAGCACGAGCTCCTGCCCGTCCTGCATGCGCACGAGGAACTCGGGGCCGCTCTTGAAGTTTTCGTACTTGGCGACGGTGGCCGGGTCGGGCGGTTCGTTGTCGCCGCCGAAATGCGGCGGCACGTGGCCGTCCAGGTCGCGCCAGCCGCGCCAGGCGCCCTGGCCGATCACCTCGCCGGCCATGTTCTGCACGACCACCGTGCGCGCCGGCGGGTCGGTCGTGATGCGCCAGACCCAGCCCAGCAACAACATGAGCACCGCCACGGCCGCCAGCACCGACAGCCAGATGCGCACGTACAGGCGCTGCAGCACGCCGGGCAGGCGCCGCGGCGGTGCCTCGGAGCCAGGGCGCTCAGTCCTGCTGCTTGGCGAAGACATAGCCGGCGCCACGCACCGTCACGATGCGTTTGGGGTTCTTGGGGTCGGCCTCGATGGCCGCGCGGATGCGGCCCATGTGCACGTCGATCGAGCGGTCGAAGGCCTCCAGCTCGCGGCCGCGCACGGCCTCCATGATCTGGTCGCGGCTCAGCACGCGGCCGGCGCGCTCGGCCAGCGTGACCAGCAGGTCGAACTGGTAGGCCGTCAGCTCGCAGGCCTGGCCGCCCACGGTCACGCTGCGCGCGTCGCGGTCGATCTCCAGCGAGCCGAAGCGCAATACCTGGCTGGCCACGGGCGCGCCCTCGCTGCGCCGGCGCAGGACGGCGCGGATGCGCGCCAACAGTTCCCGCGGTTCGAAAGGCTTGGGCAGGTAGTCGTCGGCGCCGAGCTCCAGGCCGATGATGCGGTCCAGCGGATCGCCCTTCGCCGTGAGCATCAGTACCGGCACGCGCGCCATCTCGCCCTGGGCCGCGCGGATGCGCCGGCACACCTCCAGGCCGTCCATGTCGGGCAGCATCAGGTCCAGGATCACGAGCTCGGGCAGGCCGCCGGGCTGCTGCAGCCGCGCCAGCCCCTCCGTGGCCGTGGCCTTGTGCTCCACCACGAAGCCGGACTGGCCCAGGTAGGCGCCCACCATCTGGGCCAGCCGTGTGTCGTCCTCGATCATCAGCAAAGGAGTGCTCATGGTTTTCTTCTGTGCAGGCAGGGAGACGCCATGGTGCGGCGCCCGCGCCGACCTGTGTTGTCACGGCCGTAAAGTTAAGTAAAAGGCGGTCAGCCCGGCTTGACGGGAAGGCGCCGGCCCACCAGCCAGACCAGCGCCAGCACGGGCACGCCCAGCAAGGCCGTCCCCGTGAAGAAGCTGGCATAGCCGAAGGCGTCCACGTACTGGCCCGAGAAGCCCGCGATGAACTTGGGCAAGAGCAGCATCAGCGAGCTGAACAGCGCGTACTGCGTGGCCGAGTACTGCACGTTGGTCAGGCTCGACAGGTAGGCGATGAAGGCGGCCGAGGCAATGCCGCCGGCCAGGTTGTCGGCCGAGACCACCAGCGTGAGCGCCGCGAGATCGTGGCCGCGGCCGGCCATCCAGGCGAACAGCAGGTTGCTGGCCGCGCTGAGCACCGCGCCCAGCATCAGCACGCGCAGCACCCCGAGCCGCATGGCCAGCGCGCCGCCGACGAAGGCGCCCACCAGCGTCATGACCACGCCGTAGACCTTGCTCACGGTCGCCACCTCGGCCTCGGAGAAGCCCATGTCCACGTAGAAGGGGTTGGCCATGATGCCCATCACCACGTCGCTGATGCGGTAGACGGCGATCAGCGCGAGGATCTGCGCGGCCTGCCAGCCGTAGCGGCGGAAGAAGTCGGCGAAGGGCTCGAACAGCGTCTGCTCCAGCCACTCGCCCGGGCTGCGCGCGGGTTGGAAGGCGCGCGGCACCGGCTCGCGCGAGAGCAGCACGGTCAGCACGCCGACCACCATGCTCGAAGCCATCGCCAGGTAGGCCGTGGTCCAGGCCGGGTTCTCGTAGCCGCTGGCCTCGACGCGCGCGCCGGCCACGATCCACAGCACCCCCGCGCCGGCCCAGATCATGGCCAGCCGGTAGCCGGTCTGGTAGGCGGCGGCCAGCGCGGCCTGCTTGTCGGTGGCGGCCGATTCGATGCGGAAGGCGTCCAGCGCGATGTCCTGCGTGGCCGAGCCGAAGGCCACCAGCAGCGCGCACCAGACCAGCGGCTCCAGCCCGCCGCGCGGGTCGGCCAGCGCCATGCCCACGAGGCCGGCGACGACCAGCGCCTGCGACAGCAGCAGCCAGCTGCGGCGCCGGCCCAGCCAGTGCGTCAGGAGCGGCAACGGCAGGCGATCCACCAGCGGCGCCCAGACCCACTTGAAGCCATAGGCCAGTCCGACCCAGCTCAGGTAGCCGATGGTGGTGCGGTCGATGCCGGCGCCGCGCAGCCGAAAGCTCAGCGTGCCCAGCACCAGCAGCAGCGGCAGGCCGGCCGAGAAGCCCAGGGCCAGCATGCGCAGCGTGGCCGGTTCCAGGTAGACGCGCAGGGTCTGGCCCCAGGAGGGCTTCGTGGTGGCCGGTGCGACCTCGAGTTCTGCGGGCTTTGCCGGGCGGGATGTCATCTGGGAATAATACGTGGCGGCCTTCTGTCACCGGCCGCGCGAAGCACCCGATGAAGCCCTTGAAGACCCTCGTCGCGCTCGGCCTGGCCGGCGCCCTGCTGAGCACCCCGGCGCTGGCGCAGCGCGACGGGGTCAATGTCGGCCAGAACTCGGTCTTCACCGGCCTGGTCTCGGCCGACCAGATGGAGGCCACGGCCTTGCAGCAGTACCGCCAGGTGCTGCGCGAGGCGGCCCAGCAGAACGCGCTGGCGCCGGCCGGCAACCCGCAGCTGCAGCGCCTGCGTGCGATCGCCACCCGCATCATTCCGCACGCGGTGGACTGGAACCCGCGCGCCAAGGACTGGAAGTGGGAAGTCAATCTGATCGGCAGCAAGCAGGTCAACGCCTGGTGCATGCCGGGTGGCAAGATCGCTTTCTACACGGGCATCCTGAACCAGCTCAAGCTCAGCGACGACGAGGTCGCCGCCGTGATGGGCCACGAGATCGCGCACGCGCTGCGCGAGCATGCGCGCGAGCGTGCCGGCAAGAGTGCGGCCACCAACCTGGGCGCCAACGTGTTCTCCGAACTGCTGGGCCTGGGAACCCTGGGCCGCACCGTGGTGGGCGGCGGCGTGCAGCTGATCGGCCTGTCCTTCTCGCGCGAGAACGAGACCGACGCCGACCTCGTGGGCCTGGAGTTGGCCGCGCGCGCCGGCTACGACCCGCGCGCCGCGGTCACGCTGTGGCAGAAGATGAACGCCGCGGCCCAGGGCGCGCCGCCGCAGTGGCTCAGCACCCACCCCTCGGGCAGCACGCGCATCACCAGCATCGAGCGCAACCTGCCCAAGGTCATGCCCTTGTACGAGCGCGCCAGGAGCGGGGGCTGAGGCCGTCACCCAACGTCACGGCGCGTCACAGGGCTGTCAAGGCAGCCCCCAAGAATCAGGGGCGTGACCACGCTCCATACCACCCCCCACTTCCGCCCCGCCCGTCTCTCCATGGCCCTGTGCACCACTGGCGTCCTGGCCCTGCTGGCCGCCTGCGGCGGCAGCGACGACCCCGCCCCGCAGCCGGCCCAGGCCACGCTGGCCGTGCTCGCCACCACGGACCTGCACAACAACGTCCGCAGCTACGACTACTTCAAGCTCGCTGCCGACCCGTCCTACGGCTTCGAGCGCACGGCCACGCTGGTGCGCCAGGCGCGCAGCGAGTTCGCCAACACGCTGCTGGTGGACAACGGCGACACCCTCCAGGGCACGGCGCTGGCCGACTACGAGGCCGTGGTCAACCCCATCCCCTGCACGCAGCAGCACGCCATGTACAAGGCCATGGGCGCGCTGCAGTACGACGCCGGCACGCTCGGCAACCACGAGTTCAACTACGGCCTGCCGTTCCTGAACCAGGTGCTGGGCGGCGGCCTGAACGTCGATGGCGTCGATGCCTCTCTGAAGTGCGCCGGCCCGGGCTTCGCCATGGTGCTGGCCAACGTCAAGAGCAACAAATCCAGCCAGCCGCTGGTGCAGCCCTATGCGGTGCTGGAGCGCACGGTGCAGGCCAAGCGCAGCGACGGCACGGCGGTCGCGCTGCCGATCCAGATCGGCGTGATCGGCTTCACCACGCCCGGCATCCTGAACTGGGACAAGCGCTTCCTCGAAGGCAAGGTCGGCGTCGAGGGCGCCGTCGAGGCCGCCACGCGCTACCTCCCCGAGGTGCGTGCCAAGGGCGCCGACATCGTCGTCGCGCTGCTGCACGGCGGCATGGACGCTGCCACCTACTCCCCGAGTATGGAGAACCCCGGCCTGCACCTGGCCAAGGTGGCCGGCATCGACGCGCTGGTCATGGGCCACCAGCACGGCGTGTTTCCCGACCGCGGCGCGCGCCCGGCCTACACCCAGGCCGGCGTGGACAACGCGGCCGGCACCGTGCATGGCGTGCCGGCCGTGATGCCGAGCTCCTGGGGCAAGGCGCTGGGCGTGGTCCAGCTCGCGCTGCGCTGGGACGGCCAGCGCTGGAGCGTGGACAAGGCCGCGAACAAGAGCGAGCTGCGCAACACGCAAACCCAGGCCAGCCCGGCCCAGTACGTGGCCGTGGACGCCACCATTGCGCCGCTGGTCGAAACGCCGCACCAGGCCACCATCGCCTACGTGCAGCAGCCCATCGGCAGCACCGACTTCCGCATGAGCACGCAGTTCGCCGACGTCGGCGACCCGGGCGCGATCCAGATCGTGAACGAGGCGCAGCAGCGCTACGTGGCGGCCTACATCCAGGCCAACCTGCCGCAGGTCGCCAGCCTGCCGGTGCTGTCGGTCAGCGCGCCGTTCAAGTCCGGCTTCCAGGGCCCGGGCGACTACACCGACGTGGCGGCCGGCAACCTGGCCATCTACAACGCGGCCGACCTCTACCTGTACCCCAACACGGTCTACGCCGTGAAGGTCAACGGCGCCGACATCCGGCAGTGGCTGGAGGCAGCGGCGCGCCGCTTCAACCGCATCGACCCGACGGCGACGGCCGAGCAGGCGCTGATCAGCACGTTCCCGGGCTACAACTTCGACATGTTCACGACGCCCGACGTCCAGTACGAGATCGACGTGACGCAGGCCCAGGGCAGCCGCATCAAGAACCTCCGTTACCTGGGCCAGCCGATCGACCCGGCGCAGGAGTTCGTGATCGCGACCAACAACTACCGCGCCACCAGCGGCGCCAGCTTCATCCCCAAGCTGGATGGCTCGGCCACGGTCTGGGCCTCGCCGGATGCCAACCGCGACGTGCTGATCAACCACATCCGCGCCAACCCCACGGTCACGCGCGCCAACGATGGTGCGGCCCGCAGCTGGCGCTTCACGCGCGTGGCGACGGCCGGCCCGGTGGTGTTCAGCAGCGCGCCGAACGCGCTGCCGGTGGCCCAGGCCGCAGGCCTGTCCAACATCTCGCTGCTGGCGGCCGACGACGGTTTGGGCAAGGGCTTGTCGAAGTACGCGATCGACCTGTCGCGCTGATCAGCCAGCCGGCGCGCTCCGGCCGTTGCGCGCCGGCACGGCCAGGCCCAGGCGGCGCGCGAGCCGCACGAGGTTGGCGCGGTCCATGTCCAGCGCGCGGGCGGCGGCGGCCCAGTTGCCGGCATGGCCGGCCAGCGCCTGTTCGATGGCCTGGCGTTCGAAGGCCTGCACGCGCTGGCGCAGCGGCACGGTGCCGGCGGGCAGCACGGCGGGTGTGGCCGCGGCCGCCGGCGGCTGCCCCGGCGCTGCCAGGCCGAGGTCACCGGCGCACACGCTCAGCACGCGCGGCCGCTGGCCATGGCGGCCCAGCGCGCGCAGCGCCGCGCGTGCCAGCACATGCTCGAGTTCGCGCACATTGCCGGGCCAGGCATGGGCCAGCAGGGCCTGCTGTGCGTCCGCGTCCAGCCGCACGTTGCCCAGCCCCAGGCTGGCGCGCTGCTCCTCGAGGAAGGAGCCGGCCAGCAGCAGCACGTCGCGCCCGCGTTCGCGCAGCGGCGGCACTTGCAGCGGGTAGGCGCCGAGCCGGTGGTACAGGTCGGCGCGGAAGCGGCCCGCGCGCACCTCGGCCGCCAGCTCGCGGTTGGTGGCGGCGACCAGGCGCACGTCCACGCGGTGTTCGCGGTCCGAACCCAGGCGCTGCAGCTGGCCGTTCTGCAGCACGCGCAGCAGCTTGGCCTGGACGGCCAGCGGCAGCTCGCCGACTTCGTCGAGGAACAACGTGCCGCCGTCGGCCAGCTCGAACTTGCCCTGGCGCTCGGCCACGGCGCCCGAGAAGGCGCCGCGCACATGGCCGAACAGCTCGCTCTCGACCAGGGTCTCGGGCAGGGCCGCGCAGTTCAGGCTCACGAGCGGGCGGCCCGCGCGCGGCGAGGCCGCGTGCAGGGCCTGCACGACCAGTTCCTTGCCCACGCCGGTCTCGCCACCCACCAGCACGGTCAGGTCGCTCGGGCCGACCAGCGCGATCTCGCGCAGCAGCGCGCGGTGGGCGGCGCTGCGGCCCACCAGCCGGCGCGCGCGTTCGCTGCCGGCCGCGCGGCGGTACTGCTCGGCGCGGCGCTGGGCATCCTCGGCACGCAGGGCGAGGTCGTCCATGCGCTCGGCCGCGGCCACGGTCGCGGCGGCCAGGTCGGCCAGGCTCTGCAGCGCGGCCATGTCGATGCCGTCGAAGCGCGACAGCGCCAATGCGTCCAGCGTCATGAGGCCCCAGGGACGGTCCTGCACGCGCAGGGCGCAGCCCATGCAATCGTGCACGGGCAGGTGGCCGTGCACATGCTCGACCAGGCCGTCGTAGGGATCGGGCAGGCCGCAGTCGGGCGCGAAGCGCAGCGGGCCCGCGGCCTGCAGCAGGGCCTGCAGCCGCGGGTGCTGCCCGACCAGGAAACGCCGGCCCAGCGTGTCGGGCGCCAAGCCGTCCACGGCCAGCGGCACCAGCGCGTCGCCATCCAGGCGCAGCAGCGCCACGGCATCGGCCGGCAGCAGGCGGCGCACGGCGTCGAGCAGGCGCCGGTAACGCTCGGACGGCGGGATCTGGCGCGCCAGGTCGGCCACCAGCGGCAGCATGGCAGCGAGCATGGATTGGGGAGTCATCATGTCCCGAAAGAGGTCATTTGGACTGGTCTTTGGTCAGTGTCATTTTGACGCAATGCGCGGCAAGCTGTTGTAGTCCAAGGATTTTTTCCATGGCACGAAGGCTGCCTATGTCTGCCTGTCATCCACCAACCGAGTCCCTCATGCTGACCCCTGCGCAACGCGACATCGTCAAGAGCACCGTGCCCCTGCTGGAAACCGGCGGCGAGGCGCTGACCACGCACTTCTACAAGGGCCTGTTCCGCGACCATCCCGAGGTGCGGCCGCTGTTCAACCAGGCCCACCAGGCCAGCGGCGAGCAGCCGCGCGCGCTGGCCAACGGCGTGCTGATGTACGCGAAGAACATCGACCGGCTGGAAGCCCTGGGCCCGCTGGCGCAGCAGATCGTGCAGAAGCATGTGGCGCTGCAGGTGCTGCCCGAGCACTACCCGCTGGTGGGCGACAGTCTGCTGCGCGCCATCCGCGAGGTGCTGGGCGCCGAGATCGCCACCGACACCGTGATCGAGGCCTGGGCTGCAGCCTATGGCCAACTGGCCGACCTCCTGATCGGCGCCGAGGCCGCGGTCTATGCCGACAACGCCCAGGCCCCCGGCGGCTGGCGCGGGGCGCGCGCCTTCCGCGTGGCCAGGAAGCAGCGCGAGAGCGCCGAGATCAGCTCCTTCCACCTGGTGCCGGCAGACGGCGGGCCGCTGCTGGACTTCCGCCCGGGCCAGTACCTGGGCCTGCGCCTGGTCGTGGACGGCCAGCAGATCCGCCGCAACTACTCGCTGTCGGCCGCGCCCGACGGCCGGCAGTACCGCATCAGCGTCAAGCGCGAGCCGGGTGGCGTGGCCTCCAACCACCTGCACGACCGCGTGCAGGAGGGCGATCTGCTCGACGTCTTCCCGCCGGCTGGCGAGTTCACGCTGGGTGCGGGCGACAAGCCGCTGGTGCTGATCAGCGGCGGCGTCGGCATCACGCCCACCCTGGCCATGCTGGACGCCGCGCTGGCCGCGCCGGGCCGGCGGCCCGTGCACTTCATCCATTGCGCGCGCAATGCCGAGGTGCATGCCTTCCGCGCCCATGTGGACGCCCAGGCCGCCCGGCATCCGCACCTGCAGGTCTTCTACTGCCATGACGAGCAGGCCGGCGGCGGCCCCGCGGCGCATGCCATCGGCCGGCTCGACCGTGCGCGGCTGCAGGACTGGCTGCCCGCCGACCGCGATCTCGACGCCTACTTCCTGGGCCCCAAGCCCTTCATGGCGCAGCTGCGGCGCGATCTGCACGCCTTGGGCGTGCCGCCGGCGCAGGCCCGCTACGAGTTCTTCGGCCCGGCGTCGGCCTTGGCCTGAGCGCTGGCCAGCCGGCGCGCGTGTGCTACCAGGGTGCCGCGGCCGGCGTGCCCTGGTGGTAGCGCAGCTGCCAGCCGGCCGCGGTGCTGACCCACAGCGACATGCGCAGCGTGTGCTGTGGGGGCCGGCCCGCGTCGCGCAGCACGGAGCGAAAGTGCAGCAGCGCGGTGTCAGGCGCCAAACGCTCCACGCGAAAGCCGTCCGACACCACATCGGGCCGCTGGGCCTGGCCCGCGAGCCAGGCCAGCACGGTGGCGCGGTCGTAGGCCAGGCCCGAGCGGCCGATCTCGTGGAAGTCGGCATGCAACAGCCGCTCCAGCCGGGCGGGCGAACAGCGGTGGCCGGGATGGTGCAGCTCGGTTTCGAGCGCCTGGAGTTCGTCGAGCAAGGGCGTCATGCGGTCGGCTCTGGTGCGCGTGCGAGTTCGCGCACGATGCTGTGTTTGCAGAACAGGATGGTGGCAGCGACCTGCTCCGGCCGCCAGGCCTGTGCACCGTCCTGGCCGCTGCGGTAGGCCAGGGCCGCGGCCTCCATGCGCGCGCGGTGCTGCGCGGGCAGGCGCTCGGCAGCCCAGGCGGCGGCGCCATCCTTGGTGGCGATGCCGCCCGTGCAGGCGCTGAACCAGATCCGGGCCAGGGCCAGCAGGATGTTGCGCTCCTCGCCCTGCCAATCCGGCGGTGCGTTCCATTGCGCCACCGTGTCGGCGAGCGCGCGCCTGAAGTCGGCGGCCGGCACCGGATCGAACAGGTCCTGCGCCGGCGGGCCCAGCAATGCCAGGCTGTGCTGGCGCAGCTTGGTGAGGAGGATGGCCAGGTCGTGATCGGCCACGGGCGGCTCGAAACGCCCGGCCTGCAGGTCGGCGCGCAGCCATTCGCCGAACTGCAGTTCGCGCCGGGGAGGGTAGCGCCAGGGCCGCAGCGCGGGCAGGGCGACGACGGTCACCTCCAGCGCCCGCAACGCGGTGGAACTGCCGGGCCAGGCCGAGTGCGCCAGCAGCGCCTGCAGCAACCCGTTCCGCACGGCGGGCGGCAGCGGCGCGGCCACGGTCACCATGAGGTCGATGTCGCTGCCGGGCTGGAGACCACCCTCGACCGCCGAGCCGTAGAGGTGGATGGCGCGCAGCTGTTCGCCGAGCTGGCGCTGCAGGACGGCCTGCACGTCGGCGATCTGGCGTGCGATGGTCTCGGGTGCCTGGCCGATGGTCATCGTCAGCGCGGGTCCCCGACCCGTGCCTGTGCGAGAGCGATGGCCGCCTGGATCGCGGCCCGCGCCTGCGGGCTGTTCTTCCAGCAACTGGAGCCGAGCAGCGATGCTGCGCTGGCCACGATGTCCAGCGCATTGGCCTTGGCCAGGTGCGCCAGCGATTCGAAGCCAAGTTGCTCAAGACGGAACACCACGGTGGGGCCGATGCCCTTCACGGCGAGCAGGGCCTGGCGTTCTGAGAGCGGAAAGGGCATGCAGGACAGGGCTGGAATGGGAATGGCCGGCGAGCATAGCGCGCCGCGTGGCCGCCGGCTTGCGTGGCGCTGATCCACCGGCCCGAGAGCAACCCGCACGTGCAGATGCTGCGCAGCGCGCCCGGGCTGGGCTGAGCGGCCGGCGGTTGCAGCACAATGCGCCCCGGTCGCACAACCCGCACCACCACCCCACAGCGAGCGGAGGCCCTCCTTGTTCATGCCAGAACTTCTCAAGACCGTGATCCGGGAGTTGACCTTGCGCGAGCCCCTGGCCCGCACGCCCGAGCCCAGCCAGGCCATGGAAGAGGAGGATGCCGTGGCCGCCTATGCCAACGGTGGCCGCGAGAACGGCGCGCTGTCGGGCGCCTACCTCTACCACCTGGCGCAGATGTGCCGCATGGTGCCGCCCGGCGGCACGGTGCTGGACCTGGGTTGCGGCCCCGGCAACCTGCTCGGCCAGCTGGCCGAGCTGAACCCCGGCGCCCGTTTCATCGGCGCCGACCTGTCGCAACCCATGCTGGAGCGGGCGGCACAGGCCTTCGGCGCGCGCGGCATCGCCAATGCCACGCTGCAGTGCGAGGACATGACCCTGCTGTCCGGCATCGCCGACCAAAGCATCGACCTGGCCGTGTCGTCCATGGCCTTCCACCACCTCCCCGACGAGGACGCGCTGGACCGAGCCTTCGCCCAGGTGGCGCGCGTGCTCAAACCGCAGGGCACGGTCTACTTCAACGACTTCGGCCGCCTGCGCAGCGCCGAATCGATCCGCTACTTCGTGAGCCGCGCCGCCGCCGGCGAGAGCCCCGCGCTGATCGACGACTACATCCATTCGCTGCATGCGGCCTTCACGCTGCAGGATTTCGAGCGCGTGGCACAGCGCCACCTGGCCGGCCGCGCGCAGATCTACGCCACGGCCGTGAGCCCGTTCACGGTGGTGCTGCGCAGCCCCGTGGCCATGGGGCCGGCCAGTGTCGCGCCGCAGCTGCAGCAGCGCTTTCGCGCACTGCCGGCAGCGCGCAAGGCCGACGTGCGCCAGCTGTCGCTGTTCCTGCGGCTGGGCGGCTTGCCCAGCGCGATGTAGCGGCCCGGCTCAGCGGTACAGCGCCAGCGTGCCGATGCGCCGCTCGATGTCGGCCTGCATGCGCTTGTAGGCCAAGCTGCCGGGCTCGCCGTAGCGCTTCTGGAACTGGGCCTGCGGCAGGAACTCGGGCAGGTCGCGCACGCTGGGCAGCAGGTCCTGCTCGGTCAGGCCGGCGGCCACGCGGCGTTGCAGCCGCTCCTGGGCCGCGGCCGGGCCGACCGCCAGCGCGCCCAGCCGCGTGCCGGCGCGGTCGGCGGCCAGGTCCACGAACGAGAAACCGCTGCCGCCGGCGCCCGCATCGTCGAGTTCCTTGTAGAGCCCGACGGCATCGGCCAGCGGTGTGCCGGCCACGGCCGCCAATGCGGCCGACACGCTGAAGTGCTGGGCCAGGTCGCTGCGGCCGGCCAGGTGCACGCGCTGCGGCCGGGGTGCCGGGCCGTCGGCCGCGGCGGGCGCGATGGCCGCCAGGCCCTTGCCGTTGACATAGAAGGCCAGCACCAGCAGCGCGGCGCGCTGCTCTTGCGCGCGTGCCTCGGGCGTGGCCTTGGCGCCGCCCGCGCGTTCGCCGGCCAGGGCCAGCAGCGGCTGCAGCAGTTCGTGCAGGGCCAGGCCCTGCGGCTGCGGTGCCTGCACCAGTCGGGCCAGCCGCTGCTGGTGGGCGCGCAGACGCTGCACCTCCTCGGGCGGCAGCAGGGCGGCCTGCAACGGGCCGGGCAGTCCGTCGTGCCAGGCGTAGACCACGCTCAGGGCCTGTGGCGTGATCTGCACGCGCTGCACCGCATCGGCCGCGGTGCCGAGCCCGGGGTTCTGCTGCAGCCAGGCCAGCCCACGCGCGAGCAGCCAGTCGGCCACGGCTTGCGGCAGCTCCAGCCGGCCCAGGCGCAGCGCTTGCACCTGCGGCAGGCCCTCGGTCTGCACCAGCTGCCCCTGCACGTTGAGCCAGGAGCCGAACGGGCTGCTGGGCAGCGGCAGGCTCAGCTGCACGCGCGCGCGGCCGTCCTGTAGCTCGGCCACGGCCTGGCCACGGGCCGTGTGCGCGGCCAGTTGCGGCAGCAGCAGGTCCAGCTCGTCCTGGGTCAGCGTGATGGTGCGCAGAACGCCTGGCGGGGCCTTGCGCGGGTCGTTGCGTTCGGCCAGGCGCAGCGCGCGCGCCACGTCGGCCGGTGTGGTCACGGCCAGGCGCACTACGCTGGGCTGGTGGTCGGTGCAGTACCAGGCCAGCACCAGCAGGCCGACCACGCCCAGCGGCAGGATCACGGCGGCAGACAGCAGCAGGGCGGCGAGGCTCTTGGCAAGAAAACGCATCGGTCGATGCTACGGCATGGGCCCGTGTCATCCCGGCTTGTCCGGGGGCTGCGATCATGGTTCACTGGGCCGGCTGCGGCCCGACAAGAAACCCACAAGAGAGCTCCATGCGACCGACCATGCCCTCCCTCTTTCCCATGCGTTACAGCAGCTTCGCGCTGTGCCTGGCAGGCCTGGCCGCCAGCGCGGTCGCGGTGGTGCTGCTGCCCATGGCCTGGCCGGCCTGGCTGGCGCTGCTGGTGTTCGCCGGCCTCAGCGGTACCGGCGTGCACGACCTGCGTCAGACGCGCCACGCCATCCTGCGCAACTACCCGGTGATCGGCCACATGCGCTTCCTGCTGGAGTTCATCCGGCCCGAGATCCGCCAGTACTTCATCGAGAGCGATGCCGAGGCCGCGCCGTTCTCGCGCGCCCAGCGCTCGCTGGTCTACCAGCGCGCCAAGGGCGACCCGGACAACCGGCCCTTCGGCACCCATCTGGATGTGAGCCTGCTGGGCTACGAGTGGATCAACCACTCGATGCAGCCAACGCGCCTGGCCGGCCACGACTTCCGCGTGGACATCGGCGACACCGGCGCCCCAGCCCACACCCATCCCTGCACCCAGCCCTACAGCGCCAGCGTGTTCAACATCTCGGCCATGAGTTTCGGCGCGCTGTCGGCCAACGCCATCCAGGCGCTGAACCGCGGCGCCAAGCTGGGCAGCTTCGCGCACGACACGGGCGAGGGCTCGATCTCGCAGTACCACCGCCAGCACGGCGGCGACCTGATCTGGGAGATCGGCTCGGGCTACTTCGGCTGCCGCAACGACGACGGCAGCTTCAGCCCCGAGCGCTTCGTGGTCAACGCCACCGACCCGCAGGTGAAGATGGTCGAGATCAAGATCAGCCAGGGCGCCAAGCCCGGCCATGGCGGCGTGCTGCCCGGCCCCAAGGTGACGACCGAGATCGCCGCGGCGCGCGGCGTGCCGGTGGGCATCGACTGCATCTCGCCGTCCTCGCACAGCGCCTTCGGCACGCCGCTCCAGATGATGCACTTCATCGCGGAGCTGCGGCGCCTGTCGGGCGGCAAGCCGGTGGGCTTCAAGTTCTGCCTGGGCCATCCTTGGGAGTGGTTCGCCATCGTCAAGGCCATGCTGCAGACCGGCATCACGCCGGACTTCATCGTCGTCGACGGCGCCGAGGGCGGCACGGGCGCGGCGCCCGTGGAATTCAGCGACCACGTGGGCGCGCCGCTGCAGGAGGGCCTGCTCATGGTGCACAACACGCTGGTCGGCGTGAACCTGCGCCAGCGCATCAAGATCGGCTGCGCCGGCAAGGTGATCACGGCCTTCGACGTGGCGCGCATGATGGCGCTGGGGGCCGACTGGTGCAACTCCGCACGCGGCTTCATGATGGCGCTGGGCTGCATCCAGGCCCAGGCCTGCCACACCGGCCATTGCCCCACGGGCGTGACCACGCAGGATCCGGTGCGCCAGCAGGCGCTGGTGGTGCCGGCCAAGGCCGAGCGCGTGCACAACTTCCACCGCAGCACGCTGCATGCGCTGCAGGAACTGGTGCAGGCCGCGGGCCTGGAGCATCCGCAGCAGATAACGGCCCACCACATCGTGCGGCGCATCTCCGACACCGAAGTGCGGCTGCTGTCCAACCTGATCACCCGCGTGGCGCCCGGCGCCTTGCTCGGGCCGGTGGACGCGTTGCACAACGTGTTCCGCTACTACTGGCCGATCGCCACGGCCGACAGCTTCCAGCCGCTCAAGGAGGGGCTGCACGCAGGGGCGGAATGACTACGCGTCTGCGCCGTCGGGCGCCAGCGGCTTGCCGGGCTTGTCGCGGCCCAGCTCTTCCATCATCTTCTCGCCCTCGCGGTCCTTGCCGTCGCTGGGCACGGCCTCCTCGGCAGTGGGTTCGGGCTCGTCCTTCATCGGCGGCGGGGGGCGGCGGGTGTCGGGCATGGCAGGTCTCCGTTGCGTGGCACAGGCGCCCAGCTTCGCGCAGCCGGACCGATCTGTCGCCCCGGCAGGGCCGCGAAAGCATGTAGTCGCGGGCCGACGCCAGCCCCGGCATGGCACGGCTTTCGCGTGGCGTTTCAACGGACAATCGACACCCCACCGACCGGAGAACCACCTTGGACATGCCCGCCCACCAGCTCACGATGACCGTGCTCATGACGCCCGACACGGCCAACTTCTCGGGCAACGTGCACGGCGGCACCATCCTGAAGCTGCTGGACCAGGTGGCCTACGCCTGCGCGGCGCGCTACTCGGGCTGCTACGTGGTCACGCTGTCGGTGGACCAGGTCATGTTCCGCGAGCCCATCCTGGTCGGCGAGCTGGTGACCTTCCTGGCCTCGGTCAACTACACGGGCACCTCGTCGATGGAGATTGGCATCAAGGTCATCGCCGAGAACATCCGCACGCAGGCCTCGCGCCACGTCAACAGCTGCTTCTTCACCATGGTGGCGGTGGACGAGGAACGCAAGCCGGTGGCGGTGGCGCCGCTGCGCCCGTTCTCGCCGGACGAACGGCGCCGCCATGCCCAGGCGCTGGAGCGCAAGCAACTGCGCCACGAGCTGGCCAAGCGTTCGCAGGAGATCCGGGCGCAGCCCGACTGAGCCGGCAAGGCCGGTGGGCGGCAGTTCCACCATGCAGTTTTGAACTTGGCCGCTGAAGGCCTGCGCTGGCCCCAACGGGCCGGCTTGCGCCCTACCATCCTGCGCAGAGAACGCTGCATGGCGTTCCGCACAGGAGACAGGCTTGACGCAAATGACCACGGCGCCGCCCCGGCGCATCCATGAGCTGCTGGACCCCTGGGTTCGCACGCAGCCCGACGCGCCGGCCGTGCGCGACGCCCACACCGCGCTCGGTTATGCCGCGCTCGACCGCGCCGGCCAGGCCACGGCCGCCGCACTGCAGGCCGCAGGCGTGCGCGCCGGCGACCGCGTGCTGCTGGTCGGCGAGAACTGCGCCGCGCTGTGCGTGCTGGTGCTCGCACTGAGCCGGCTCGATGCCTGGCCGGCCATCGTCAACGCACGCCTGTCGCCGCGCGAGATCGACGAGTTCATCGCGCATTCCGGTGCACGGCGCGTGTTCTACACCGCGCACGTTTCGGCCGACGCGGCCCGCCATGCCGAGCGCCACGGCGCTGCGGCCATCGACTGGCCCGGCCTGCAGGGCCTGCTGCTGGGCCCGCTGGCCGCCGCGGTGCAGCCCGAGCCCTGCGCGGCGGACGCGGCCGAGCAGGTGGCGGCCATGATCTACACCTCCGGCACCTCGGGCGCACCCAAGGGCGTGATGCTGAGCCATGCCAACCTGCTGTTCGCGGCCCACACGCTGCGCACGCAGCGGCGTTTCGGCCCGGGCGACCTGCTGTACGGCGTGCTGCCCATGGCGCACGTGGTGGGCCTGTCGATCCAGTTCCTGGGCAGCATGGCCAGCGGTGCGGCGCTGCTGCTGGAGCCGCGCTTCACGCCGCAGGCGCTGGCCGCTGCGCTCGAGCAGCAGGGCGCCACCGTCTTCATGGGCGTGCCGGCCATGTTCGCGCGGCTGCTGGAGCAGCGCCAGGGCCGGCCGCTGGCGGCGCCGCGCCTGCGCTTCATCGGCGTGTCGGGCTCGCCGCTCACCACCAGCCTGAAGGCCGACGTGGAGCGCGTGTTCGGCCTGCCGCTGCACAACGGCTATGGCCTGACCGAGACCGCGCCCACGGTCGCGCAGACGCCCGTCGATGCGCCGCGCACCGATTGCGCCGTGGGCCCACCGGTGCCCGGCGTGCAGGCGCGCCTGCTCGACCGCACAGGCCAGCCGGTGGCGCCCGGCGAGGTCGGCGAGCTGCACGTGCGCGGCCCCAACGTGATGCGCGGCTACTACCGCAACCCGGAGCAGACGCGGGCCGCCGTCGACGCCGAAGGCTGGTTCAACACCGGCGACCTGGCACGGCGCACGGACGACGGCGCGCTGCACATCGCCGGCCGCACGCGCGAGCTCATCATCCGTTCGGGCTTCAACGTCTACCCGGTCGAGGTGGAGCAGGCGATCAACGCCTTCCCGCAGGTGGTGCAGTCCGCCGTGGTCGGGCGCACCGTGGACCACAACGAGGAGGTGGTCGCCTTCGTCGAAACCCAGGGCGGCGCCGCGCTCGACGAGGATGGCCTGCGCCGGCATCTGCGCGAGCGGCTCTCGCCCTACAAGCTGCCCAGCGAGATCCGCTTCCTGCCGGCGCTGCCGGCCGCGCCCACGGGCAAGGTGCTCAAGAACGTGCTCAAGACCATGGCCCAGCAGCCGGCGCAGGCCGCCGTGCCGCCGGTGCTGTGATGCCCCAACCATCCAAGGAGACCGCATGACAACTTCCACCCCCAAGGCCGTCCTGGTCATCGGCGCCGGCGATGCCACCGGCGGCGCCATCGCCCGGCGTTTCGCGCGCGAGGGCTACATCGCCTGCGTGACGCGGCGCAGCGCCGACAAGCTCGCCCCGCTGGTCGCGCAGATCGAGGCCGACGGCGGCAAGGCCCACGCCTTCGGCAGCGACGCGCGCAAGGAAGAGGAGATGGTGGCCCTGGTGCAGAAGATCGAGGCCGAGATCGCGCCGATCGAGGTGGCGGTGTTCAACATCGGCGCCAACGTGCGCTTTCCGATCACCGAGACCACGGCCCGCGTGTACTTCAAGGTCTGGGAGATGGCCTGCTTCGGCGGCTTCCTGATGGGCCGCGAGGTGGCCAAGGCCATGCTGCCGCGCGGGCGCGGCAGCATCATCTTCACCGGGGCCACGGCCAGCCTGCGCGGGCGCGACGGCTATGCGGCCTTCGCCGGCGCCAAGGCCGCATTGCGCGCGCTGGCGCAGAGCATGGCGCGCGAGCTGGGTCCCAAGGGCATCCATGTGGCGCACCCGGTCATCGATGGCGCCATCGACACCGAGTTCATCCGCACCACCTTCCCCGAGCGCTATGCGCTCAAGGAGCAGGAGGGCATCGTCGACCCCGAGAGCATCGCCGAGGCCTACTGGCAGCTGCACCGGCAGCCGCGCAATGCCTGGACGCACGAGCTGGAGCTGCGGCCCTGGATGGAAGCCTGGTGAACCCGGAACAACGCGCAAGGAGACAACGCATGCCCACCCCCAACGTCCAGTTCCTGTTCGACTTCGGCAGCCCCAACGCCTACCTGTGCCACCGGGTCATTCCGGCCATCGAGGCGCGCACCGGCGTGCGCTTCGACTACCGGCCCATCCTGCTCGGTGGGCTGTTCAAGCTGGCCAACAACCGCTCGCCGGCCGAGGCCTTCGCCGACATTCCCAACAAGCGCGCCTACGACCGGCTGGAGGTCGACCGCTTCGTCGCCCGGCACGGCCTCGCCCGCTACCGCTTCAACCCCTTCTTCCCGATCAACACGCTGCAGCTCATGCGCGGCGCGGTGGCGGCGCACAAGCTCGGCTGCTTCGCGCCCTATGTGGAGGCGGTCTATGTGGCCATGTGGGAGCGCGGCCTGGACATGGGGCAGGCCGACGTCGTGAGCGCCACGCTCGCAGAGGCCGGCCTGCCGGCCGCGCAGCTCCTCGCCACGGCGCAGGACGCCGACGTGAAGGCCAAGCTGCTGGCCAACACCAACGAGGCGCACGCACGCGGCGCCTTCGGCTCGCCGAGCTTCTTCGTCGGCGACGAACTCTTCTTCGGCAAGGACCGGCTGCGCGAGGTGGAGGAAGAGATCGTGCGCCAGCGCGGCTGAGGCGCACGCAGCACCGGCGTCCCGCGCGCTGCGCGCCATCCGCAGCGCCAAGGCGGGAGCCCGGCCGCACCACCGCGGCCAGGCCATCGATGGACATCACCAGGAGACAGACATGCTCAAACGCCACTTCCTTCGGGCGGTGGGTTCGGCCGCCGCATGGTGTGCCGCCCCCGCGCTCGTGCGTGCCCAGGACCGCGCCGTGGCCTGGCCCACGCGCCCGGTCAAGATCATGATCGGCTTTCCGCCGGGCGGCTCGACCGACGGTCCCATGCGCGTGCTGGCCGAGCACGCCGGCCGCCTCCTGGGCCAGCCCATCGTGATCGAGAACAAGCCCGGCGCGGCCGGCGTCATCCCGGCGCAGAACCTGCAGAGCGCGCCGCACGACGGCTACACCCTGGCCATCGCGCCGGCCGGCGTGTACCGCCTGCCCTACACCACCGATCTCAAGTGGAACCCGGCCAGCGACCTCAGCTACGTCATCGGCATCACGGGCTATGCCTTCGGCACCGTGGTGCCGGCCGCATCGCCCGTCGCCAGCCTGGCCGACTACATCGCCGCCGCCAAGGCCCGGCCGGGCGAGCTGACCTACAGCACGCCCGGCGTGGCCACCACCAACCACCTGACCATGGAGCAGTTCTCGCGCCTGGCCGGCGTGCGGCTCAACCACGTGCCCTACAAGGGCTCGGCCGACTCCTTGCAGGCGCTGCTGGCCGGCCACGTGGATTCGGCGGCCGAGACATCCGCGTTCGTGCCCTACGTGGAGAGCGGCAGGATGCGCCTGATCGCGGTGTGGGGCAAGAGGCGCATGGCGCGCTTTCCGAACGTGCCCACGCTGCAGGAAGCGGGCGTCGACCTGGTGCAGACCTCGCCCTGGGGCCTGGTCGGGCCCAAGGGGATGGACCCGCGCATCGCCGTGCGGCTGCACGACGCCTTCCGCGAGGCCATGGACGCACCGGCCTTCCGCAACGTGCTGGCCAGCTTCGACATGGAGCCGGACTACCGCAGCGCGGCGGATTTCCAGCGCTTCGCGGTCGAGTCGATGCGGCGCGAGAAGGAGGTGCTGGACCTGCTGGGCCTGTCGCGCAGCCGCAGCTGAAACCAACCCGCAAAAGGAGACAAGGCATGTACAGAAGACAGATGCTGCTGGCCGGCATGGCCAGCGCGCTCGGCCCCGTGGCCGCGCAGGAGCCGGGCTTCCCTTCGCGCCCGGTGCGCGTGCTGCTCGGTTTTCCGCCCGGCGGCTCCACCGATGGCCCGATGCGCGTGCTGGCCGAGGACGCGGCCAGGATGCTGCGCCAGCCCGTCATCATCGAGAACCGGCCCGGCAACGCGGGCCTGATGCCGGCGCAACTGCTGCAGAACAGCCCCGCCGATGGCCACACCATCGGCGTGATCCCCGGCAATCTGTTCCGCCTCCCGTATACCGGCAGCATCGCCTGGGACCCGGCACGCGACCTGCGCTACGTGATCGGGCTCACGGAGTTCGTCTACGGCATCGTGGTGCCCGCCGATTCGCCGCTGCGCAACCTGGACGACCTGCTGGCCTTCGCGCGGGCCAACCCCGAGAAGCTGAACTACGCGACGGCCGGCCCCTGGCTGGCGCAGCACATCACCATGGAGCAGATCGCGCGCATCCAGGGCGTGCGCTTCAACCACGTGCCCTACAAGGGCTCGGCCGAGGCGCTGAACGCCGTGCTCGGCGGCCACGTGATGGCGGCGGCCGACACCTCGGCCTGGGGCCCCTACGTGGCCAGCGGCAAGCTGCGCCTGCTCGTCACGTTCAACGCACGGCGCGTGGCGCGCTTCGCGGACGTGCCCACGCTGCGCGAGGCCGGCATCGACTTTCCGCCGCCCTCGGCCGCCTGGGGGCTGGCGGCACCGAAGAACACGCCGCCCGCAGCGGTGCGCACGCTGCACGACGCCTTCCACCAGGCCATGCAGATGCCGGGATTTCGCCAGGCGCTGGCGGCCTACGACATGGAGCCCGCCTACATGGGATCGGCGCAGTACCAGCGCTTCGCGGCCGAGTCGGTGCTGCGCGAGAAGCGGTTGCTGGACGAGATCGGCTTCGTGAAGAGCTGAGGCTCAGTGCCCCAGCTGCGCCTCGATCGCGCGCACCGTCTCGATCAGCCGCGGCCGCACGGCCTGCGTGAGCATCTCGGCCGAGGTCGCCGTGGCCGGGCAGGCGGCGTTGACCACCATGGGCGGCAGGCCCTGGCCGGTGCGCAGCGGCACGGCGATGGCGTGGATCTCGGCATGCCAGTCGCCGAAGGAGCTGCAGCAGCCGTGCGCGGCGACATCGGCGATGGCCTGGGCTATGCCCTGTTGCAGGCGCGGCCATTGCAGCGGGTCGAGCGCGCGCAGGCGTTCCTCCAGCCCCTGGCGCAGCGCCGGCTCGGCACCGGCCAGGTAGGCCCGGCCCATGGCCGTGGAGGCCAGCGGGATGCGCGAGCCGATCTCCAGCCGCAGCGTCACGAGCGAGTACCCGCGGCAGTTCTCGATGTAGAGCATGGCCAGGTCGTCGCGCGTGCCCAGCGAAACCAGGGTGCTGGTGGCGTTGGCCAGGGCCTGCATCAGCGGCCGGCTGACCTCCTTGACGTCCAGCCGCGCCAGCGTGGTGCCGCCCAGCGCCAGCGCCGCCACGCCGAGCCGGTAGCGGCCCGACTCCTCGATGTGGTGCAGGTAGTCCAGCCGCGTCAGCGTGTGGGTGAGCCGCGTGACGGTGGACTTGGGCAGCTTGCAGCGCTGCGCCAGCTCCTGGTTGCCCAGGCGCTCCTCGCCCGACTTGAAGCAGCTCAGCACCTTGAGGCCACGCGCCAGCGCGGTCACGAAGTGGCGGTCCTGCGGGTCGCGTGTGGCGGGGGTGGCAAGGGCCTGGGCGTTCTGCACTGCAGTTTTTGATCGAGTGGCCATGCTGTCATTTTGACCGCACGCTGCCGAGAATGACAACGATCGGAATGACAAACTGCAGTGCAGAACAAGAGGGGTGCATTGCAGACCGACCCACCACCCTCGCCGGAGACCACCATGCCATCCATTCCGCCCGCCGTCGGCGCCCACAGCTTTCCTGCCATCGAACGCGTGCACTTCGGCCGCCCGGCGGCCGAGGCCATCGTGACCGAGGCCGAGCGCGCCGGCGCGCGGCGCGTGTTCATCATGGCCAGCCGCACGCTGAACACCACCACCGACGTGGTGCGCGGCATCGCCGCCGCGCTCGGCGAGCGCCATGCCGGCACCTTCGATGGCATGCCCCAGCACACCACGCGCCGCGGCGTGGCGCGGGCCGCGCAGGCGGCGCAGGAGGTGGGGGCGGACCTGGTGGTGGCCGTGGGTGGCGGCTCGGTCATCGACGGGGCCAAGATGGTCACGCTGTGCCTGCGCCACGGCTTCACGGACGAGCACCTGCAGGGCCTGGACGCGTTCGAAACCAAGCTCAGCCCCGAGGGCCGCATCGTGCGGCCCAGCTTCGAGGGCCCGCAGGTGCGCATGATCGCCGTGCCCAGCACGCTCAACGGCGGCGAGTTCAACGCCGGCTGCCTGGTGACGGACGAGCGCCACCACCACAAGCAGACCTTCTTCCACGCCCACATGATGCCGCGCATGGTGGTGCTGGACCCGGCGCTGACGGTGCACACGCCGGCCCACCTGTGGCTGGGCTCGGCCACGCGCGCGCTGGACCACGCCATCGAGGCCCTGCTGTCCATCTCGCCCACGCCGCTGTCGGACACCGTGGTGCTCGAAGGCATCCGCCGGATGGCGGCACTGCTGCCGCAGTGGCAGGCCGACCCCGGCAACCTGGAGCTGCGCGCGGCCTGCCAGATCGCGTCCTGGCTGTGCTCGTACGGGCTGTCCAGCCGCAGCGTGTTCGGCGGCGTGATGATGGGCCCCAGCCATGCCATCGGCCATGTGCTGGGCGGCACCTGCGGCGTGCCGCACTACTTCTGCACGCCGGTGCTGATGCCCGCCGTGCTGCGCTGGAGCGCACCGGCCACGGCCGAGCGCCAGCGGCAGCTGGCCGAGGCGCTGGGCCGGCCCGGCGTGCCGGCCGGCGACGCCTTCGCCGACCTGGTGGCGCAGCTGGGTTTGCCCGGCAACCTGCGCGCCGTGGGCGTGCAGGCCGACCAGTTCGACAACATCGCGCGCATCAGCATGGGCGAGATCTTCACGCGCGGCAACGCGCGGCGCATCACCGCGCCGGCCGACGTGCTGGAGATCCTGCAGCTCGCAGCCTGAGGACCCGGAACCATGACCATCCTGAAGACCCGCATCACCGAACTGTTCGGCATCGAGCGCCCCATCGTGCAGGGCGGCATGCACCACGTCGGCCTGGCCGAGCTGGCGGCGGCCGTCTCCAACGCCGGCGGCCTGGGCCTGATCACCGCGCTCACCCAGCGCACGCCCACGTTGCTGGCGCAGGAGATCGCGCGCTGCCGCGCCATGACCGACAAGCCCTTCGGCGTGAACCTGACCTTCCTGCCGAGCGTGAACCCGCCGGACTACCCGGGCTACATCGCGGCCATCGTCGAGGGCGGCGTGAAGATCGTCGAGACCGCCGGCAACAACCCGCAGAAGTGGCTGCCGCTGCTGCACGAGGCCGGCATCCGCGTGGTCCACAAGTGCACCTCGGTGCGCCACGCGCTCAAGGCCGAGGCCATCGGCTGCGACGCGGTCAGCGTGGACGGCTTCGAGTGCGGTGGCCATCCGGGCGAGGACGATGTGCCCAACTTCATCCTGCTACCGCGCGCGGCCGAGGTGCTCAAGATCCCGTTCATCGCCTCGGGCGGCATGGCCGACGGGCGTTCGCTGGTGGCGGCGCTGGCGCTGGGCGCCGAGGGCATCAACATGGGCACGCGCTTCGTCGCCACCCGCGAGGCGCCGGTGCACGAGAACGTCAAGGCCGCGCTGGTGGCCGCCACGGAGCTGGACACGCGGCTCGTGATGCGCCCGCTGCGCAACACCGAACGCGTGCTGGCCAACCCGGCCGTCGAGCGCCTGCTGGAGAAGGAGCGCGCACTGGGCGCGGCGATCCGTTTCGAAGACATCGCGCCCGAGGTGGCCGGCGTCTACCCGCGCGTGATGCAGGGCGGCGAGGTGGGTGCGGGCGCCTGGTCCTGCGGCATGGTGGCCGGGCTGATCCACGACGTGCCCACGGTGCAGGCGCTGCTGGACCGCATCATGGACGAGGCCGGGCAGATCATCGGCGCGCGGCTGGGCGGCCTGCTGGCCAGGGCCTGAGAGCTTGAAAGGCTGAGTTCCGCGGCTACGGGCAACCCGCCGGCACCGCGATCCGGTGCTGCTGCGCCAGCTCCTTGGCGCGCGCCAGCACGGCGGGGGCCGTGAAACGCGGGCCCAGCACCAGCGCGATGAACTTGAAGTCGACCGGCGCCGTGGCACCTTCGGCCGCCTGGAACAGCGCGGCCACCATCACCGGGCTCTTGCACGAGACGCGGATCACGTCGCGGTAGTAGGCCCGCCACAGCCGGCCGAACACGATGGGGTTGAGCTCGCGCGTGATGACCCACTCGTCGAACGCGTACTGCCAGTACTTGACCAGCTGCGCGAACTGCGCGGGTTCGGGCATCTCGGTCAGCGTCCAGAACCGCGCGGGCAGGGACGCGCGCAGCGCATTGAAGCCCACGCGCAGGTTGCGGAAGGTGTCGGCACGCGAGGCCAGCAGCGTGAACGACAGGCCCACGAACGCCACCGTGGCCGAACACGCCAGGATGATCGCCGTGAGCAGTGGCAGGCTCAGCCAGCCGAAGAACACCACAGGCGCCGCAGCCGGCGGCGCGGCGCTGGCAGCGATCTGGGCGATGGCGGGAACGGACGTCATGGTGGCGGGGTGCGGAGTTGGAAACGGCCACCGAAGGCCGCGTGCAAGCCATATTAACTGTATTTAAAAACAGTGTTTCAGGTGTTTGCAACCGATCGTTTCCGCCCCGCGTGGGCGGTTTCACGCTTCACGCCAGTCCGCGCACCAGTTCCGCCAGGAGGCCGTCGACAAGCACGTTCTGCGGCCCCGGCCGCCACACACCGTAGGCCTCCGACTGCGCCGTCACGCCGTCCAGCGGCCGGAACACCGCGCCCTTGAGCGCGCTGCGCTGCATGGCCTGCGGCACCAGTGCCACGCCCAGGCCCTGGGCCACCATGGAGACCACGGCCAGCCAGTGGCGCACCTCGTGCCGCACCTCGGGCAGGAAGCCGGCCTGCGCGCAGATCGCCAGCAGGCGCTCGTGGTAGTCGGGCGATGCCGCACGCGCGAACAGCACGAAGGGCTGGTCGCGCAGCGCGCCGACCTCCAGCACGCGCTGGCGGGCCAGGGCGTGCTGCGTGGGCAGGCAGGCCACGAAGGGCTCGGTCAGCAGCAGGCGCGAGGCCAGGTCCTGCGGCAGCCGCGCCGTGTGCATGAAACCCAGGTCCAGCCGGTCGTGCAGCAGGTCGGTGATCTGCTCGGCCGAATTGAGCTCGGCCAGGCTGATGCGCACCGCCGGGTGGCTGGCCTGGAACGCGCGCAGCGCCTGCGGCAACCCGCGGTACAGCATGGCGCCGACGAAGCCGATGCGCAGCCGCCCGGCCGAGCCGGCCGCCACCTCGCGCGCTTCCAGCGCGGCCTCCTCGGCCTGGCGCAGCAGCTTGCGCGCCGAGGCGCGCAGCGCCTGGCCGGCTGGCGTGAGCCGCACCTGCTTGCTGTTGCGCTCGAACAGGCGTGCGCCCACGGTGTCTTCGAGCTGGCGGATCGCCACCGACAGCGGCGGCTGCGAGATCGCCAGCCGCTCGGCCGCGCGGCCGAAATGCAGCTCGTCGGCCAGCACGGCGAAGTAGCGCAGGTGGCGCAGTTCCACGGTCAGCCGCCCGCTGGCGCCACGTCGGCCGTCCCGGTGCGCAGGCTGTAGGCGAGGAACACGTCGTCGCGCGTCCAGCCCAGCGAGGCGTACAGGCGTTGTGCGGCGTGGTTGGTCCTGGCCGTTGTGAGGTCCATGCGCGACTTGCCGTCCGCCACGGCCTGGGCGTGCGCCGCCTGGAGCAGCTGGCGCCCTGCGCCGCTCCTGCGCGCCGCGGGCACGACGAACAGGTCGTACAGCACATAGATGGGCATGGCCTCGACCGAGCAGAAGCTCGGATAGAGCTGGCAGAAACCGGCCAGGCCGCCCTGTGCAGCCTGCGCCACCAGCAGCACCGATTCGCCGTTGGCGAAGCGCTGCTGGATGAAGGCCTGCGCGCGCACGGGGTCCGGCGCCTGGTCGTAGAACTGGCGGTACAGGTCGAACAGTGCGGCGATGGCGGGCAGGTCGGCCTGCTGCGCGCGGCGGATGGTGGTGTCCATGGGTTCCCGGGGCCGGGGCGGGTCGGTTGACCGATACGCATCGGCTATTGATGGATATGCCAACAATATTAGACGCACATGGTCTGGTTCAGAACAATCGCAGCCAGGAGACAACGCCATGCCTGAGAACGCCGCCCACCCCATCCCCGACCGCCACGGCCAGAACCTGTTCGGAACCGACACCGAGTTGCAGCAGCTGCTGGCCCTGTACCTGCCGGACGATCTGCGCCGCCACATGCTGCCGCACTTCGAGCGCCTGGGCGCGCTGGCCGGTGGCCGGCTCGACGAACTGGCCGGCACGGCCGACCACCACCCGCCCGTGCTGGAGCACCGCACGCGCACGGGCCTGGACCAGCAGACCATCGTCAAGCACCCGGCCTATGTGGAGATGGAACGGCTGGCCTTGAGCGAGTTCGCGATGGGCGCCATCTCGCACCGCGACGAGAGCTTCGGCTGGCAGGGCAAGATGCCGCCGGCCGTCAAGTACGTGCTGTTCTACCTGTTCGTGCAGGCCGAGTTCGGCCTGTGCTGCCCGGTCTCGATGACGGACTCGCTCACGCGCACGCTCAAGAAGTTCGGCGACCCGGACCTCGTGGCGCGCTGCCTGCCGCGCCTGACCTCGCTGGACTTCGACGAACTGGCCCAGGGCGCCATGTTCATGACCGAGCAGGCGGCCGGTTCCGACATCGCCGCCACGCTGACGCGCGCCAGCGCGCAGGCCGACGGCAGCTGGCGCCTCACGGGCGACAAGTGGTTCTGCTCCAACCCCGACGCCGACTTCGCCATGGTGCTGGCCCGGCCCGACGACGCGCCGCCCGGCATCAAGGGCGTCTCGCTGTTCCTGCTGCCGCGCCGGCTGTCCGACGGCAGCCTGAACCGCTACCGCATCGTGCGCCTCAAGCACAAGCTGGGCACGCGCTCCATGGCCTCGGGCGAGATCACGCTGGACGGCGCGCAGGCCTGGCTGGTGGGCGAGCGCGGCCGCGGCTTCGTGCAGATGGCCGACATGGTCAACAACTCGCGCCTGTCCAACGGCGTGCGTTCGGCCGGCATGATGCGCCGCGCCTGCGCCGAGGCCGAGTTCATCGCAAGCAACCGCATGGCCTTCGGCAAGCGCCTGGCCGACATGCCGCTGATGCAGCGCCAGCTCGACAAGCTGCGCCTGCCGGCCGAGCAGGCGCGCAGCATGGTGTTCCAGACCGCGCAGGCGCTGCAGCGCTCGGACGCGGGCGAGGAGGGCGCCTACGCGCTGCTGCGCATCCTCACGCCGATGATCAAGTTCCGCGCCTGCCGCGACGCGCGCAAGGTGACGGGCGACGCGATGGAGGTGCGCGGCGGCTGCGGCTACATCGAGGAGTGGTCCGACGCACGCCTCGTGCGCGACGCGCACCTGGGCTCGATCTGGGAAGGCACGAGCAACATCGTCGCGCTGGACGTGGTGCGTGCCATCCAGCGCGAGAACGCGCTGCCCGTACTGCAGGCCCATCTGCACACGTTGCTGGACGAGGCCGGCCTGGCGCCGGCCTTCGACCGCGCGCTGCGCGATGCCCTCGCGCGGGCCGCCGCACTCGGCCAGACCGCCGCGGCCCCCGGCGGCGAGGTGCTCGCACGCCAGGCCGCATCCGGCCTGTACCACTGCACCAGCGCCATCGCCATGGCCTGGGAGGCGCAGCGCACCGGTTCGGCCGCGCGGCTGCGCTGGGCACAGCTGGTGCTGCTGCACCGCGTGCTGCCGCGCGATCCGCTGGCCATCGCCGACATTCCGGCGGACTGGCTGGCCGGGGCCGCGCAGCCGGCTGCCATCGCGGCCTGATCGGCCCACGACCCGGTCCACCCGCCGCCACGCGGCGGGCGGCACTTCCATCGCCCCCAGGAGACAACCATGCGCATCCTCGCCACCCTGCTGTCCGCCGCCGTGCTGGCCTTCGCGCCTTGCGCCCAGGCCGAGAGCTTCCCCGACAAGCCCGTCATGCTGGTCGTGCCCTTCCCGCCCGGCGGGCCGACCGACGCCATGGCCCGCACCATCGCGGCCGAGATGAAGGACAGGCTCGGCCAGCCCGTGGTCGTGGAGAACCGTGCCGGCGCGGGCGGCAACATCGGCGCGGAGTACGTCGCACGTGCCGCGGCCGACGGCCAGACCCTGCTGTTCGGCACCTCGGGCCCGCTGGCCATCAACGCGAGCCTGTACCGCAAGAGCGGCTACGACCCGATCAAGAGCTTCGCGCCCGTCATCCAGGTCGGCCACCTGCCCAACATCCTGGTGGTCCACCCCAGCGTGCCGGCGCAGAACGTCAAGGAGCTCGTGGCCTACGCCAAGGCCAATCCGGGCAAGCTCAGCTATGCGTCCTCGGGCAACGGCGCGTCCTCGCACCTGGCCGGCGTGCTGTTCAACGAGAAAGCCGGCACCGACATCCAGCACATCCCCTACAAGGGCACGGGCCCGGCGCTCAACGACCTGCTGGGCGGCCAGGTCGGCATGAGCTTCACCGACGTGCTGACCGCGCTGCCCTATGTGAAGACCGGCAAGCTGCGTGCGCTGGGCATCGCCACGGCGCAGCGCTCGCAGGCGCTGCCCGAGCTGCCAACGGTCGCCGAGCAGGGTGTGCCGGGCTACGACGTGAGCGTGTTCTTCGGCATCGTCGCGCCGGCCGGCACGCCGGCAGACCGCATCGCCAAGCTCAACAAGGCCTTCGTGGAGGTGCTGGCCAGCCCCAAGGTCAAGGAGCTGTTCGCCACCCAGGGGCTGGAGGGCGCGCCCGACCACACGCCGGCGCAGCTGGCCAGGTTCATCGCCGCGCAGAAGGCGGCCTGGGCGGCGGTGGTCAAGCAGTCCGGTGCGCAACTCGATTGAGCGGGTCCGTCCATTAACCTCGGGCGTTTTCGATTCCGCCCGATCTGCCATGCCCTCTTTCGACAACGAAGCCCCCGACACCCTGTTCAGCCTGCGCATGCCCATGGTCCAGGCCTTCGGCCTGCGCGGCCTGCACATCGACGGCGACGAGGCCAAGGTGCTGATGCCGGCCAACCCGCAGCACACCAACAGCCGCGGCGACGTGCACGGCGGCGCCTACGCGGTGCTGATGGACAGCGTGCTGTCCTGCGCCGCGCGCGCCCACGAGCCCACGCGCTACGGCGTGATCACGGTCGACATGGCGCTGCACTACGTGGCCGGCACGCGCGGCGACGTCACCGCCACGGCCCGCTGCGAGCGCCGCGGCAAGTCGCTGTGCTTCGTGCGCGGCGAGGCGCACGACGCCGACGGTAACCTGCTCACGCTCGCGACCGGCACCTTCAAGCTGGTCGAGCGCACCCCTTCCTAGGACCAGGAGATTCCCCCATGACCATCGCCCCCGGCGCCCTGGCTGGCATCCGCGTGCTCGACCTCTCGCGCATCCTCGGCGGCCCCTACTGCGGCCAGATCCTCGGCGACCACGGGGCCGACGTGCTCAAGGTCGAGCCGCCCGGCGGCGACGACACGCGCACCTGGGGGCCGCCGTTCCGCGATGGCGTGGCCTCCTACTACCACGGCCTGAACCGCAACAAGCGTGTGCAGCACCTGGACCTGACCCAAGCCCAGGACCGCGAGAAGCTGCTGGCCCTGGTGGCCGAGGCCGACGTGCTGGTCGAGAACTTCAAGACCGGCACCATGGAGCGCTGGGGCATCGGCTACGCCCAGCTGTCCGAACGCTTCCCGCGCCTGGTGTGGTGCCGCGTCTCGGGCTTCGGTGCCGATGGTCCCTTGGGCGCTCTGCCGGGCTACGACGCCGCCGTGCAGGCCATGACCGGCCTCATGAGCGTGAACGGCGAGGCCGGCGGCGAGCCGCTGCGCGTGGGCTTGCCCGTGGTCGACATGGTCACCGGCCTGAACGCCGTGATCGGCGTGCTGCTGGCGCTGCAGGAGCGGCACCGAAGCGGCCGGGGCCAGTTCGTCGAGGCCGCGCTCTACGACGCCGGCATCTCGCTGCTGCACCCGCATGCGGCCAACTGGTTCATGGACGGCCGCGTGCCCGGCCGCACCGGCAACGCCCATCCCAACATCTACCCCTACGACACGGTGCGCACGGCCACCGACCCGGTGTTCCTGGCCGTGGGCAACGACCGCCAGTTCGCGGCCCTGTGCCGCGTGATCGGCGTGCCCGAGCTGTCCGCGCACCCGGACTACCGCGAAGCCGGTGGCCGTTCGGTGCACCGCGCCGCGCTCAAGCCGCTGCTCGAAGCGGCGCTGGCGCGCTTCGACGGCCGCCAGCTCGTCGACGACCTGATGGCCGCCGGCGTGCCGGCCGCGCCCGTGCTGGCGGTGGACGCCGCACTCACCCACCCGCACACGGCGCACCGCGGCATGGTGGTGGAACTCGACGGTGGCTACCGCGGTGTCGGCGCGCCCGTGAAGCTCTCCCGCACGCCGGCCAGCTACCGGCATGCGCCGCTGACGCCGGGGGAGAAGTTCGACTAGCCTTCGCCCAGGGCGCCGGCCAGCTTGTTGAGCAGCCCGCCGCCCACCACCAGCCAGCCGAACAGCAGCGCCGCCAGCAGCAGCGGCCGCAGGCCGGCCCGCTGCACCAGGCGCCAGTGCGTGCCCAGGCCCAGCGCGGCCATCGCGGTGGCCAGCAGCACGGTGTCCAGCCACAGCAGCGCCGCGCGCAGCGGCTCTGGCACGGGCAGCAGCGAGCCCAGCACCACCACCGCCAGGAAGCCCAGCGCGAACCAGGGGATGGTGATCGGCCCGCGCGCGGCACCTGCGGCCTTGGCGCTGCGCGCGACCCACAGCGACAGCGCGAGCAGGAAGGGCGCCAGCAGCATCACGCGCACCATCTTCGCCACCACGGCCGCGTCGGCCAGCGCCGGGTCGATGGCATCGGCCGCCGCCACCACCTGGGCCACCTCGTGCACGGTCGAGCCGATGTACAGCCCCAGCTGCGGCATGCCGCCGAGCCAGCTGGCCAGCGGCGTCGCGAACAACGGCAGCAACAGCATGGACAAGGTGCCGAACACCACGACCGAGGCCACGGCCACCGTGGCCGATTCCCCGCGCGCACGCAGCACGGGCGCCGTGGCCAGCACCGCGGCCGCGCCGCAGATCGCGCTGCCCGCGCCGATCAACGCGGCCTGCTCGTAGGGCAGGCCCAGCCAGCGTTGGCCGGCCCAGCAGGCCAGCCCGAAGGTGGAGACGATGACCGCCGCATCGACGGCCACGCCGGCGACGCCGAGCTGGGCGATGTCGTGCAGGCTCAGCCGCAGCCCATAGAGCACGATGCCCGCGCGCAGCAGCCAGTGCTTGGCCCAGGCCACGCCGGGGTCGGCCGCGGGCGCCAGGCGCGGGTAGACGCTGTTGCCCAGCACGATGCCGGCCAGCACGGCCAGGGTGAGTGCCGACAGGCCGTGCCGCGCCAGGGCGGGCTGGGCGCCGGCGCTGACGGCCACCGCGGCGATGGCCAGCACCAGCAGCAGGCCGGGCGCCAGGCGCCGCGCCGCGGCAGGCAAGGGCGCGGCGAGGGACGGCCGCGCGGGGAGGGGGAAGGGTGTAGACATCGGCTTATGCGTTTTGCGCAGCCGAATCTACGGAAACCTCATAAAGAATAAAAACGAATACTTGCGGTCGTGTTGACCAGAAAATCAGGTCAATTTGAAGTCCGTCAGGCCACCGCGCCCGTGCAATGGGCGATGAAGTCCGTCGCCGTGCGCCCCAGCGGACGGTGGCGGTGCGTGGCCACGGCCAGCCGGCGCTCGGCCACCGGCAGGCGCGTCTTGAGCTCCACGAGGCCGCCCTCTGCCAGGGTCTGGGCCACGGCCTGGCGCGACAGGCAGCCCAGGCCTGCGCCGGCGGCCACCAGGCGCTTGATGGCCTCGGTGCTGCCGAGTTCGAAGGCCACGTCGAGCCGGTCCAGGTGCGCGAGCAGCCAGCTGTCCGTGGCCTGGCGCGTGCCGGACTCCGGCTCGCGCAGCACCCAGGTCGCGTCGGCCAGCTGGCGCGTGGTGGCCGGCCGGCCGGCCAGCGCGTGGTCCGGCGCGGCCACGATCACGAGCTCGTCGCTGCGCCAGGGCCGCAGCACCACGTCGGGATGGGTCTGTGGGCCCTCGATGAAGCCCAGGTCCACCGCGAAGCCGGCCACGGCGTCGATGACCTCGCTGGTGTTGGCGATGCGCAGCCGCACGCGGCTGTGCGGGTGCGCGCGCGTCCACTCGGCCACCAGGCCGGGCAGCAGGTACTCGCCGATCGTGAAGCTGGCCGCCACGTGCAGCGGTGCCGCGTGGGCGCCCGAGAACAGTTCCTGCAGCTCGGCCGCCTGCTCCAGCAGCACGCGCGCGCGCGGCAGCAGCGCACGGCCGTTCTCGTTGAGCAGCAGCCGCCGGCCCACGCGGTCGAACAGCGCGGCCCCCAGCACGGCCTCCAGTTCCGCCAGCGCGGCGCTGGCGGCGGACTGCGAGCGCGCGATGCGGTCGGCTGCGCCGCGCGTCGTGCCCTCGTGCGCGGTGGCGACGAAGACTTCCAGCTGGCGCAGGTTCATGCGCAGGCGTTGATCTGATTTTTCGATCATGTTGAATGGGATTATTGGCTTTTCCTGATTGCACTTCCTGCCTAGCATGCGGCGGCACCGCCATCCACGTCCTGAAAAGGCGCAGACAGCCATGCTCCAGTTCCTCTCTGCCGAGCCGGTCCACGACCCGCTGGCCGCGCCCACGCCCACCGACGCGACCACGGTCAAGACCACCACCTGCTACATGTGCGCCTGCCGCTGCGGCATCCGCGTGCACCTGCGCGAGGGCGAGCAGGGCCCCGAGGTGCGCTACATCGACGGCAACCCCGCGCACCCGCTGAACCAGGGTGTGATCTGCGCCAAGGGGTCGGCGGGCATCATGAAGCAGTACTCGCCGGCGCGGCTCACGCAGCCCCTGCGCCGCAAGCCGGGCAGCGCGCGCGGCGCGGGCGAGTTCGAGCCGATCTCCTGGGACGAGGCCATGGCCTTGCTGACCGAGCGGCTGGGCAGGATCCGCGCCACCGATCCCAAGAAGTTCGCGCTGTTCACGGGCCGCGACCAGATGCAGGCGCTCACGGGCCTGTTCGCGCGCCAGTTCGGCACGCCCAACTACGCGGCGCATGGCGGCTTCTGCTCGGTGAACATGGCGGCCGGCATGATCTACACCATCGGCGGCAGCTTCTGGGAGTTCGGCGGGCCGGACCTGGAGCGATCCAAGCTGTTCGTGATGATCGGCACCGCCGAGGACCACCACAGCAACCCGATGAAGATGGCGCTCGGCCAATTCAAGCGCGCGGGCGGCCGCTTCATCGCGATCAATCCGATCCGCACGGGCTACGCCGCGATCGCCGACGAGTGGATTCCGATCAAGCCCGGCACCGACGGCGCGCTGCTCATGGCGCTGTTGCATGTGCTGATCGCGGACGACCTGATCGACCACGACTTCCTCAAGCGCTTCACGAATGCGCCGCAGCTCGTGGTGCTGGACGGCGGCGCGCGCGACGGCCTGTTCGCCTTCGATCCCGACCCCGCACGGGGCCCGCCCGGCGATGGCCGGCATCCGCACAACAAGCTCATCTGGTGCAGGAACGGCCAACGCGCGCTGAACGCCTACCCCGAGGGCATCGCCGAGGGCTGCGACCCCGCGCTCGAAGGCCACTACACCTTGGCCGACGGCACGCGCGTCGCGCCATCGTTCCAGCTGCTGCGCGAACGCGTGGCCAGCTGCACGCCCGAATGGGCCGAGGCCATCTGCGGTGTGCCGGCCGCGCGCATCCGCCTGCTGGCGCGCGAGATGGGCGAGACCGCCATGCACCAGGCCTTCGAGCTGCCCATCCCCTGGGAGGACGCCTGGGGCAAGCAGCATCCCACCACCATCGGCCGGCCCGTGGCCTTCCACGCCATGCGTGGGCTGGCGGCGCATTCCAACGGCTTCCAGACCGTGCGCGCGCTGTCGGTGCTGATGAGCGTGCTCGGCACCATCGACCGGCCGGGCGGGTTCCGCCACAAGGCGCCGTACCCGCGCCACATCGTGCCCAACTACCGGGCCTTCAACGACCCCGCCATGATCCAGCCCAACACGCCGCTCAACGCGGCGCCGCTGGGCTTTCCGGCCAACCCGGACGAGCTGGCCATCTACCCCGACGGCTCGCCGATCCGCATCGACCACGCCTTCTCGTGGGAGCACCCGCTGTCGGCCCACGGGCTCATGCACAACGTGATCACCAATGCGGTCAAGGGCGACCCGTACCGCATCGACACGCTGATGATCTTCATGGCCAACATGGCCTGGAACAGCAGCATGAACACGCAGGCCGTGCGCGAGATGCTCAACCGCAAGGACGAGAACGGCGAGCACTGCATCCCCTTCCTCGTGGTCTGCGACGCCTTCCAGAGCGAGACCGTGGCCTTCGCCGACCTGGTGCTGCCCGACACCACGTATCTGGAGCGGCACGACGTGATGGGCATGTTGGACCGGCCCATCTCCGAGTTCGACGGCCCGGTGGATTCGGTGCGCGTGCCGGTGCTGCCGCCCACGGGCCAGTGCCGGCCGTTCCAGGAGGTGCTGATCGACCTGGCGACGCGGCTGAAATTCCCGGCCTTCACCACGGCCGAGGGTGCGCCCAAGTTCAAGGACTACCCGGACTTCATCGTCAACTTCCAGCCGGCGCCCGGCATCGGCTTCCTGATGGGCTGGCGCGGCAAGGACGGCACCGAGCACCTGCGCGGCGAGCCCAACCCCAGGCAGTGGGAGATGTACGCGCAGAACAACTGCGTGTTCCAGTACCACATGCCCGAAGGCATGCAGTACATGCGCAACTGGAACCGCGCCTACCTGGACTTCGCCAAGGACAAGGGCTGGCGCCAGAAGAACGACCCGGTGCAGCTGGCGCTGTACAGCGACACGCTGCAGTGCTTCCGCCTCGCGGCCCGGGGCCAATGCGGCGGCCGCCAGCCGCCCGAGCACCTGCGCGAACGCATCGCCACCTACTTCGACCCGCTGCCCTTCTGGTATGCGCCACTGGAGGAGGCCGCCACCGACCTCGCGGCCTACCCGCTCAACGCGGTCACGCAGCGGCCCATGGCCATGTACCACTCCTGGGACTCGCAGAACGCCTGGCTGCGCCAGATCCACAGCCACAACTACCTGCACGTGAACCCGAAGACGGCGCAGGCCGCCGGCATCGCCGACGGCGGCTGGTGCTGGGTCGAGAGCCAGTGGGGCAAGGTCCGGGGCATGGCGCGCTACACCGAGGCCGTGGAGCCCGGCACCGTCTGGACCTGGAACGCCATCGGCAAGGCCGACAGCGCCTGGCAGCTCGCGCCGGGCGCGGACGAGGCGCGCAAGGGCTTTCTGCTGAACCACCTGATCAGCGAGGAGCTGCCCTGCGCGGGCACGCCGGCCGGCACCATCAGCAACTCCGACCCGATCACGGGCCAGGCCGGCTGGTACGACGTGCGCGTGCGCATCCGCCCGGCCGAGCCGGAGGAGCCGCACGAGAGCTATCCGCAGTTCGCCGCCGTGCCGCCCGCGCCCGGCGTGCGCGGCAAGGCGCAGCGCGTGCTGGCCTATTTCGCGGGAGGCAAGAAATGATCCAGTGGCTCAAGGACCTGTTGAACCCGCAGCCGCTGGTGTCGCCCGCACCGGCGCCCGCGCCCGCCAACCCACCCAGCGCGCGCTGGAAGCAAGGCGACACGCTGGCCAAGCAGCTCGCGCTGGTCATCGACCTCAACGTCTGCGTGGGCTGCCATGCCTGCGTGACCTCGTGCAAGGAGTGGAACACCTCGGGTTCGGCCGGCCCGCTCGCCGACGAGCGCGCCTATGCGGCCGACCCCACGGGCACCTTCTTCAACCGCGTGCAGACGTATGAGGCCGGCGTGTTCCCGACCATGGACACGGTGCACTTCCCCAAGAGCTGCCTGCACTGCGAAGACCCGCCCTGCGTGCCGGTCTGCCCCACGGGCGCGAGCTACAAGCGCGCCGAGGACGGCATCGTGCTGGTGGACTACGACAAGTGCATCGGCTGCAAGTACTGCGCCTGGGCCTGCCCCTATGGCGCGCGCGAGCTGGATGAGGAACGCCAGGTCATGACCAAGTGCACGCTGTGCGTCGACCGCGTGCACGACCAGAAGCTCGCGCCCGAGGACCGCAAGCCCGCCTGCGTGAAGGCCTGCCCGACCAACGCGCGGCTGTTCGGCGACGTGAAGGACCCGAGCAGCGAAGTCTCCATCGCCATCCGCGAGCGCGGTGGCTACGCGCTGATGCCCGAGTGGGAGACGCAGCCGGCCAACCAGTATTTGCCGCGGCGGTCCATGCAGTCCGCGCCTGGGGAGCAGCCATGAACCCAGCCATGTCCGTCGTCGTGTTCACGGCCATCGCGGGCGCCGCGCAGGGCCTGGTGGTGGCGCTGGCCGTGGCCACGCTGATCGGCGTGCCGATGGCCGGCGGCTTCGTCGCCCATGCGCTGCTGCTGGCCGCGGCCATGGCCACCGTCGGCCTGCTGTCGTCCTTCGGCCACCTGGGCCGCAAGGAGCGGGCCTGGCGCGCCGTGCTGATGTGGCGCACCTCCTGGCTCTCGCGCGAATGCCTGGTGCTGCCGGCCTTCATCGGCTGGACGCTGCTGTGGTGGGTGCTGCTGCCGGCCGACGGCGCGGCGCCGCTCTGGTTGCCCCTGGGCGCCCTGGTGCTGGCCGCCTTGCTGTGGCTGTGCACGGCCATGATCTACGCCTGCCTGCGCTTCATCCAGGAATGGGCGCAGCCGCTCACGCTGGTCAACTTCATCCTGATCGGCCAGGGCGCGGGCCTGGTGCTGGCCAGTGCGCTGGCCGCGGGCGCGGGCGAAGAGGCCTTGCTGGCCCGCACCGGCCCGGCCGCGCTGGGCGTGCTGCTGGCCGCGCTGGCGGCGCGCTGGGCCAGCCTGGCGCGCAACGCGGCCCTGGTCCCCAGGTCCACGCTGCACAGCGCCACCGGCATCCGCACGCCCCAACTCGTGCAGAAGTCCATGGGCATGTCGGCCGGCGCCTTCAACACGCGCGAATTCTTCCACGGCCGCACGGCGGCCTTCCTCAAGAACCTGCGCTGGCTGTTCCTGCTGTGCGGCTTCGTGCTGCCCGCGCTGTGCGCGGCGGGCGCACTGGCCGGCGGCCCCGGCTGGCTGTGGCCCCTGGCCGTGGCGCTGCAGGTGCCCGGCCTGCTGGCCGAGCGCTGGTTCTTCTTCGCCCAGGCGCGGCATCCGCAGAACCTGTACTACCAGGTCGTGTCCTGAGGACCGCCGGGCCGGGGCGCTGGCTCAGGCCTTGTAGGCCGGGTCGGTCACGCCAGCGACGGGCGCGATGAAGCTCACAAGGTTGCCCAGGTTGCCCACGAAGGTGCTGCTGTTGATGACCTGCTCGACCTTGGGCGGGTTGGAGGTGTAGGGCTCCTTGGCCGGCATCTGGTTGCTGCCGAAGGGCGAGGTGTCGTACTGGTCGCCCACGTGGGTGCTCATGTACTCCTTGCCCAGGTAGGGCGTGCTCGGCCCGTTCTGGGTGTAGGCGTTGGTGAAGGTCGACTGGTCCTCGCTCCAGTGGTTCTTCTCGCCCAGGCTGTCGATCAGGGCCTGGGTCTGCGCCTGGGTGCGCGTGGCCGTGCCTTTCACGGCATTGGCCCACAGGTGCGGGAAGTCCACTTCGCCGTTGACCGTGAAGTAGGCCGGCAGCGCGCGCTCGCCCTGCACGTTGAGCGGCGAGCTGGCCACCATCGCCGCGATCTCGGCATTGGAGAGCGCCTGCATCCGGGCCAGCGTCGCGCGTGGCGCGGCGGTGCTGGCGTTCTGCGAGGCACCGTAGTGGCCTGGCGTGCGGCGCCAGTCGTGGTCGATGAAGTAGGCGCCGTTGTGGATGTTGGTGCCGTAGCGGTGCGGGAAGCGCGGGCGGTTGGACTCCAGCTCCACCACGCGTGCGTGCGTGCCGGTCAGGATGCTCTCGGGGTCGCCGCCCGGCCGGTCCGCGGTGCGCGAGCGCTGGTCGTTGCGCAGCGCGCAGGTGTCGATCCAGTCGAACACCTTGCTGAGCTTGGACAGGTACTTCTTGTCGCCGGTCAGCCGGAAGTAGTGGAACAGCTGCGTGGCATTGGTGATGGAGACCGAGGGGCTCAGGCCGCGCGGCTCGTAGCTGCGTGCCGCAGCCGGCAGCCCGGCCTTGCGCAGCACACCGTAGGCGTCCACCGTGTCGGCCGACAGGTGCTGCAGGCCCCAGCCGGCCTGCGGCGTCGTCGTCGCGTTCGGGTTGCTGGCTTTGCTGGTGTCGCCGTCGTACTCGTACATGATGTTGTACATGCAGTCCATCGCGGCCACGGCCGGCGCCTTCAGGCTCATGTCGCCCAGGCCGAAGGAGGCGAGCATCAGGAACTTGATGTTCTCGCCCATCACGTCGTCGTTGAAGGTCACGAAGTTCGTGTAGTCGCCGTCTTCCATGCCGCTGAAGATGCCGGTGTAGCCCGGCTGGCCCGGCACGCCGCCGGGGCCCTGGCAGATGTAGTCGCCGTTCTGGTTGCCGGCCACCAGCTGCTCCCAGCCCGGCCCGGTCGGCGGCCAGTTCGGCGCCGGCATGGCCTTGGTGGCGTTGTAGGCGCGCGGAAAGCGCTGCGGCCAGCCACCGGCGACGACGCCGGTCTTGAACTGCGCGTCCAGCACGAAGGCGATGGCCTTGTCGAGCGAGGCCTTGAAGCGCGCGTCCTTCTTCTGCAGGTACATGCGCAGCATGAACTGGGCGGACACGGCCGTGGTGGCGTCGTCGAAGGTGGCATTGCCGTAGTAGTGCTGGAACTCTTCCAGCCGCCAGCCGTTCGCGCCGACCGTCTCGTACCAGCGCTTGAGTGCAGGCTCGCCGGCCAGGTCGTGGATGTAGTTCCAGCCGCCCGAGGCATGCTGGGCCTCGACCATGACCAGCGCGGTGCGCTCGGCGGCCTTGTAGAAGGTCTCGTCCTGGGTGGCGTGGTAGGCGTCGAGCAGGGCGTGGCCCACCGAGGGCGTGCCGGTCGGCTGCATCCAGACCATGGTCGGCGTGGCTTCCATCTCGCCCCAACACTGGTTGCGGTTCGAGGCCAGGTAGGACCAGACGTAGGCGCCGCTGGACGAGACGTTCTGGTCCATGTAGCGCGCGGCGCGCCGCATCGCCAGCTTGGTCGACTGGCGGAACGGATCGGGATCGACGGGCAGCTCGGGCTCGGCCGGCGTGACCGGCGCGCTGTCACCGTCGCCGCCGCCGCAGGCGGTGGTCAAAAAGGCTCCGGCAACGGAACCAAGGAAAAGTCTGCGCTCCATGGAGTCTCCTCTAGGTGGGCATGAAAGGACGCTGGGCCCAACGGGCGGCGTCAGGGAAGCACGCCGCAACTCATACGATGTCTTACCAATCGAATGGGCGCAATGTGCTGGAATTCTGGAAAGTAAACGTTTAACTTTGGCGCCGAACGTGGGCTGGTTGTCGTATGACTGACTGTATGCCGCCTTCAAACGGGAAGTCAATGCGGCAGGGGCCTGGGGTATACCCGGTGCCGAGCGAGATCAGCCCCAGGCCAGCCGGCGCGGCGGCGGGCGGCCGCTGGCTGCGCGGCCGGTCCCTCAGTCGCCGTCCGCCTGCAGCGCGGCAAGCTCGGCCTCGCTCCAGCGGGGCGTGATGTGCTGCGGGCAGTTCCAGTCGAACGCCTCCAGCCGCAGCCGCACGATGCGCTCGGGCTTGCCGCGGTAGCCGGGCACCACCACCTGTGCGGTCAGCGCGGGGTCGGCATCGAGCGTCAGCACCTCGGCATGCGCATAGACCTTGAGCCGCGCGCGGCGCCGGTAGTCCATCAGGAACAGGCTCACGCGGTCGTTCGCGCGCAGGTTGCCGGTGCTGATGTACTGCCGGTTGCCGCGGAAATCCGCGAAGGCGAGTGTCTGGTCGTCCAGCACCTTGAGGAAGCCGCGCGGCCCGCCGCGGTGCTGCATGTAGGGCCAGCCGGTCTCCGACACGGTGGCCATGTAGAAGCTGTCGCGGTCGGCGATGAACGCGGCCTCGGCCTCGGTGAAGCGGTCGAACTCGCGGTGGCCCGGGAAGTCGGTCCACAGGCTGTCGGCGCCCATCTCGGCCTGCGCGGCGCGCACGCTGGGGGTGATCGCGATGTCGAGGTATCCGTAGGCCATCTGCTTCTCCTGGTTGGGTGCGCCAATGGTCCATCTTTTCAAAGAGATTGATAATCCATCGATCTGGAGAATCACTCTCCCGAATTATGGGAGGACGCATGGACCGCCTCGATGCCATGGCGATGCTGCTCAAGGTGACCGAGACCGGCAGCCTCTCGGCCGCGGGCCGGGCGCTGCAGGTGCCACTGGCCACGCTGAGCCGCCGCATCGCCGACCTGGAGGCGCAGCTGGGCACGCGGCTGCTGCTGCGCACCACGCGCAAGCTCACGCTGACGGACGCCGGCCAGTCCTATGTGGCCGCCGCGCGCCGCATCCTGGAACTGGTGGACGCGGCCGAGCAGGAGGCGGCCGGCGAGTACCAGGCGCCCAAGGGCGAACTGGTCGTCACCGCGCCGGTGCTGTTCGGCCGGCTGCACGTGCTGCCCATCGTGGGGGACTTCCTGGCGGCCTTCCCGCAGATCGACATCCGGCTGGTGCTGGCCGACCGCAACGTGGACCTGGTCGACGACCACGTGGACATGGCCGTGCGCATCGGCCGCCTGCCCGACAGCGGCATGGTGGCCACGCAGGTGGGGTTGTTGCGCACATTGGCCTGCGCCAGCCCGGCGCTGCTGACTGCGCACGGCGTGCCGCAGGCGCCCGAAGACCTGGCCCGGTTGCCCTGCGTCGCCGTCGACACGCCCATGCCCGCGCCGTCCTGGCGCTTCCGCGATCCGCCCTCGGGCGCGGCGCGCGATGTCGCGGTGCGCCCGCGGCTCACCGTGACGAACCCGCAGGCCGCGGCGGACGCGGCCGTGCGCGGCATCGGCTTCGTGCGGCTGCTGCACTACCAGGTGGCCGATGCGCTGCGCAACGGCACGCTGCAGCCCGTGCTGGAAACCTACGAGCCCGCGCCTGCGCCCGTGCACCTGGTCCACGCCGCGCGCGGGCAGATGCCGCTCAAGATGCGCCGCTTCCTCGACGCTGCCGCGCCGCGGCTGCGGCAGGTGCTGGCGCAGATCGCGGCGGGTGGCGACTCCCGCTGACGCAGGCATGCAGCGCCTGCAGCATGCGTTCCACCTCAGCCAGGCTCGCCCGAAGTCAACACCTGTCGGTCAATCGCATGGCTGAAAGCGAACGCAGGCGGGAACGCTGCGAATCGCCACGAGCGTGTTCTCCCCGTCGATGCGCTCGGCCCTGAACTTCACGCTGGCACCCGCGTGCAGCCCCGCAACGAGGGCCGGATCGCGCACACGGAAGCGCAGCGTCGTGAACGGCAGGTTCGACATGGGCGCGAGCTTCAGGTGCACAACCACGCGCTTGCCACCGTCTTCCTCGGTGATGGAGCGCACGGTGGCCCGCGTCTCGACCGGGCCGGCCTGGGCCACCGCTGCAGCGGCGGGCGCGGGCGTGCTTGCCGGCTCGCCCGCATGCTCCAGCGTGGCGGCCACCACCTGGTGGAGCAGGTGCTGCTGCACGCGGCCGATGCTCCCGTCGCCGTACTCGCCCGCGGTCAGCACCACGACCAGGTCCAGGCCCGGGACCACGAACAGGCGTTGCCCGCCGTTCCCCATGGCGGCGTGCCACCCGACCCGCTGGCCGCGCACCTGCACGCTGCCGTGCCACCAGTGGTGGCCATACCCGCCGCCGGCCTGGCACGGCGAGAGCATGGTGCGGACCCAGGCCTGCGGCACCAGCTGCCGGCCTTGCCAGCGGCCCCCGTCGAGCATGAGCCGCCCGATGCGTGCGAGATCGCGCGGCACCAGGCGCAGGCCGGTGTACGCACGGGTGCGGCCGCGCAGGTCGTCCACCCACTCCCACTCCTGCAAGCCCAGCGGATCGAACAGCCGCTGCCTTGCGAACTCCGCCAGGTCCTGTCCCGTCCTCTCTTCGAGCAGCAGGCCCAGCACGGCGGTCAGTCCGCCGTTGTAGTTGAAGTGCGCTCCCGGCGACGTGGAGATCGGCCGGTCGAACACGTAGCGGGCCCGGTCGCCGCGCCACAACAGGCCCTTCTCGTCGTTGTCCCACCGGCTGTAGCTGCCGCTCTCATCCCAGGCCAGGCCGCTGCGCATGCAGAGCATGTCGGCCACCGTGATGCGCTCGCGGCCGCCATGGCGCAGGTCCGCCAGCGCCGGCAGCAGGTCCAGGACCGGGGTGGACAGCGGCGGCACGGCGCCTTTGCTCTCGGCGATGCCCCACAGCAAGGCCACGACGGACTTCGTGACGGAGCGGACGTCGTGCCGCGTGTCCTTGTCGAAGGCGGTCCGGCTGGCCCACAGCGCGTACGTCGACCGGTCCGGTCCCGCGCGGTAGGCGTCCAGCACCAGCCGGCCATGCCGCTCGACCACGAAGCCATGCAGGTTGCGCGGGCTCCGGAAGAAGTCCTGCGCCGCTTCGCACAGCAGCCCGGCATCGAATCCCGCCAGCCGGGCGTTCGCTTCGATGTTCCAGCCGTCGTCCGTCTGCTGCGGTGTGCCGCAGCCGCGATCGACGGGCGCAGCAGCCGCCGGCAATGCGGTCACGACGAGCGCGATGAACAGCCCGATGGCAGCGAGCCGCGTGCGAGACCAAGCTGCGTGCGGCACGCATCCTTGACGGTGCTTGGGGCCTCCGCACGCGGTGCGAAGTCCAAATGGGGCTGGTTTCATCTCAGTTCCCCACGGCGCTGACGCGCCACCGGCAGGACACGAAACCGGCACGCAAGCCGCTGCTCCGAAGGCCGCGGAGCAGGCCATGCCAGCAGACGCGGCGGAACGGGCTCTGCCCGGCCGCCCGCGGCGCCCCCTCGAGGGGGGATGGGATTTCTACACGCAGTGAGAAATCCAAACGGGGGTGTTTCATTTCAGCCCATGGTGCTCAGGTAGTCGTGCATGCGCGTGCTGATGGTCGACACGCGGTACTCCACGGGCCGCCCGCCGAAGCTCAGCGCCAGCCGGTGCACCTCCAGCAGCGGCGAGCCCTGCGGCACGCCCAGCACCCGCGCCGCCTGGCGCGAGGCCGGCATGGCACGCGCGCGCTCCTCGGCCCGCAGCACGGTGATGCCGAACTCCGCCTGGTAGAGCTGGTAGACCGTGCCGGCGCGTTCGAGGAAGCGCTTCTCCGTGAGGCCCTTGAACAGCGCCGCGGAGATGCAGATCACATCGTGCGTGACGGGCTGGCCCGACAGGCTGAGCCGGTTCTGCACCACGAACACCGGATCGCCGATGCGCAGGCGCAGCGCCGCGGCGCAGGTCTCGTCGGCGCGCTCGCGCTCGAAGGCCAGCGTCTCCACGCGCGGGAACTCGGCGGCGCGCTGCACCGGCTGCAGCGGCCAGTCGCCGCGCGGCTCCACGTGGAAGAACTGGAACAGAAAACGGTCGCGCGAGTGCTGGGCCACGAAGGTGCCCTTGCCCTGGCGCCGGATCAGCACATGCTCGTGCACGAGCTCATCGACGGCGCGGCGCAGCGTGCCGATGCTCACGCCGAAGGACTGTGCCAGGTCGCTCTCGCGCGGCAGCGTCTGCCCCGGGCCCCAGCGCTGCGACTCGATGCGCGCCAGCAGCTTGCGCTTGACCTCGCGGTACAGCACGGTCGATGCGGTGTGGCGGGACTGCATGGCCGCACTGTAGCGCCGGTGGCGCCCGGTGCTCCAGGTCATCTAGATGAGTTGTTTGACGTGCGCGGGATCCGGCCCGGACACTGGCCCACCCTTTCATCCCACAGGAGCAACGATGATCCATTTCGTTCTGCACGACGCCAGCGACACGGTCGCCGTGGTCGTGGTCGAAGGCGTGAAGTCCGGTGACAGCCTCACGGGCTGGATCATGGACGAGGACCGCATGGTCGAGGTCCGCGCGCAGTCGGACATCCCGATCGGCCACAAGGTGGCGCTCAAGGACATGGCGGTCGGCGACACCGTCGTCAAGTACGGCATCGACATGGGCAAGGTGGTCCAGCCCATCGCGGTGGGCCAGCACGCCCACGTGCACAACATCAAGACCAAGCGCTGGTGAGCCGCGCGCGCCGCCCCGTCCACACCCTCCACGAAAGCCCAGCACCATGCCCGTCATCTCGCAAGACACCACCTTCCTCGGCTACCGCCGCGAAAACGGCCGCGTCGGCATCCGCAACCACGTGATCATCCTGCCGCTGGACGACCTGTCGAACGCCGCGGCCGAGGCCGTGGCCCACAACATCAAGGGTGCGCTGGCCATTCCCCACCCCTACGGCCGGCTGCAGTTCGGCGCCGACCTGGAGCTGCACTTCCGCACGCTGATCGGCACCGGCTGCAACCCCAACGTCGCGGCCGTGGTGGTGATCGGCATCGAGGACGGCTGGACGCAGAAGGTGGTCGAGGGCATCGCCGCCACGGGCAAGCCGGTGGTGGGCTTCGGCATCGAGATGCACGGCGACCACGACACCATCCTGCGCGCCAGCAAGGCCGCGCGCGGGTACGTGCAGTGGGCCAGCGAGAAGCAGCGCGAGGTCTGCGCCATCTCCGAGCTCTGGGTCTCCACCAAGTGCGGCGAGTCCGACACCACCAGCGGCTGCGGTGCCAACCCGACCGTGGGCAATGCCTTCGACAAGCTGCACCCGCTGGGCAGCTTCCTGTGCTTCGGCGAGACCACCGAGCTGACCGGCGGTGAGCACATCGTGGCCGCGCGCTGCGCCAACGATGCGGTGCGCCAGAAGTTCCAGTTCATGTTCGACCGCTACCAGGAGGTCATCAACCGCCACAAGACCAGCGACCTGTCGGACAGCCAGCCGACCAAGGGCAACATCGCCGGCGGCCTGACCACCATCGAGGAGAAGGCGCTGGGCAACATCCAGAAGATCGGCAAGCGCTGCACGGTGGACGGCGTGATCGACAAGGCCGAGACGCCCACGCACCCGGGCCTGTGGTTCATGGACTCCAGCAGCGCCGCCGCCGAAATGGTCACGCTGTGCGCGGCCTCGGGCTATGCCGTGCACTTCTTCCCCACGGGCCAGGGCAATGTGATCGGCAACCCGATCCTGCCCGTCATCAAGATCTGCGCCAACCCGCGCACCGTGCGCACGATGAGCGAACACATCGACGTGGACAGCTCGGGCCTGCTGCAGCGCGAGATCACGCTGGATCAGGCCGGCGACCAGCTGCTCGCATGCATGCTGCGCACCGCCAACGGCCGGCTCACGGCGGCCGAGGCGCTGGGCCACCGCGAATTCGTGCTGACGCGGCTGTACGAGTCCGCCTGACCCATGGCCCGCATCCTCATCGCGGAGTTCATGGACCTGCCTGCCGTGGCGCAGCTGCAGCAGGCGCACGAGGTGCTGTACGACCCGCAGCTGGTGGACCAGCCGGCGCGCCTGCTGGAGGCCGCCGCGCGCGCCGACGCGCTGGTGGTGCGCAACCGCACCCAGGTGCGCGGCCCGCTGCTGCAGGCGCTGGTGCGCTGCAAGGTGGTGGGCCGCCTGGGCGTGGGGCTGGACAACATCGACCTGCCGGGCTGCGCGGCGCGCGGCATCGCGGTGCTGCCCGCCACCGGCGCCAACGCGCTGTCGGTGGCCGAGTACGTCGTGGCCACGGCCCTGCTGCTGCTGCGCGGCGCCTACCGCGCCAGCGACGCGGTGGCCGGCGGTGCCTGGCCGCGGCCGGCGCTGTCCAACGGCCGCGAGATCGGCGGCAAGACGCTGGGGCTGGTGGGCTTCGGCGTGATCGGCCAGACCACGGCGCGGCTGGCGCGCGGCCTGGGCATGGTCGTCGTCGCCTTCGACGCGATGATGGAGAACGACGACCCGGCGTTCGCCGAATCGGGCGTCGAACCGCTGGGCCTGGCGCCGCTGCTGGCCGATGCCGACGTGGTCAGCCTGCACGTGCCGCTGACCAATGGCACGCGGCACCTGCTCGACGCGGCCCGCATCGCCGGCATGAAGCCCGGCGCGGTGCTCATCAACACCGCGCGCGGCGGCGTGGTCGACGAGCAGGCCGTGGCCGCGGCCCTGCGCAGCGGCCAGCTGGGCGGTGCGGCGCTCGACGTGTTCGAGCACGAGCCGCTGCCGGCCGCCGCGCACTTCGCGGACTGCCCGAACCTGCTGCTGACGCCGCACATCGCCGGCCTCACGGCCGAGTCGAACGAGCGCGTGAGCACGCTGATCGCCCAGCGCGTGCTGGAGGCCCTGCGGTGAGTGCGCTGCCGATGGCGCAGGCGCAGGCGCTGGCCAGCGCGGCGCTGCAGGCGGCCGGCGCCAGCCCTGCCATGGCCGAGGCGGCGGCGCAGGCGCTGGTGCTGGCCGAGGCGCAGGGGCTGGCCTCGCACGGCCTGTCGCGCGTGCCGCAGTACGCCGTGCACCTGCGCAACGGCCGTGCCAACGGGCAGGCCGAGCCCGTGCTGCGGCACCGGCGCGGCGCGGCGCTGGTGGTGGACGCCGGCGGCGGCCTGGCGTTCGGCGCCTGCGCGCTGGCGGTGCGCGAGGCCATCGCCGCGGCGCGCGAACTGGGCGTGGGCTTCGCCGGCGTGGTGCGCAGCCACCACTGCGGCGTGCTGGTGGACCACCTGCGGCCGGCGGTCGCGGCCGGCATGGTGGGCCTGGCCTTCGGCAACTCGCCCGCGGCCATGCCCGCCGCGGGCGGCAAGCGGCCCCTGTTCGGCACCAACCCGGTGGCCGCGGCCTTTCCGCGTGCGGCGCACGACCCGCTGCTGATCGACCTGTCGCTGTCCGAGGTGGCGCGCGGCAAGCTCATGGTCGCCGCCAAGGAGGGCCGGCCGATCCCGCTGGGCTGGGCGCTGGACGCGCAGGGCCAGCCCACCACCGATCCGCAGGCCGGGCTGGCCGGCTCCATGCTGCCCATCGGCGCGGCCACCAGCCCCAAGGGCGCGATGCTCGCGCTCATCGTCGAACTGCTGGCCACGGCCGTGATCGGCGCGCAGTTCGGCTTCGAGGCCTCCTCGTTCTTCGTCGACGAGGGCAACCAGCCCGGCATCGGCCAGGCCTTCCTGGTCATCGACCCCGGCGCGCTGGCCGGCACCGCGGCCTACTTCGCGCGCACCGAGGTGCTCGTCGCGCAGATGCTGGCCGACGAAGGCGTGCGCCTGGCCGGCGCGCGCCGGCTGACGCTGGAACGGCAGGCCGCGGCGCAGGGCCTGCACATTCCCGAGGCCCTGCTCGCGCAGCTGCGCGCACTGGCCGGCTGAACGGCGCTTTCCACCACGACAAGGAGACACGCATGAACCGCAGAGACCTGATCGCCGCCCTGGCCGCCTCGGCCGCCACGGGCGTCCCGCTGGCCGCGCAGGCGCAGCCGTCCACCATCAAGTACGTCGTGCCGTTTCCGCCCGGCGGGCTGACCGACGTGATGGCGCGCATCGCGGGGCAGAAGCTGGGCGACGCGCTCAAGGTGTCGGTCGTGGTGGAGAACAAGCCCGGCGGCAATGCCCAGATCGGGGCCGAGACCGTGGCCAAGGGACCGGCCGACGGCTCGCAGATCCTGGCCGTGACGCTGACGCATGCGGCCAACGTGACGCTGTTCCCGCACGCACCCTACGACTTCGTGCGCGACCTGCGGCCCGTCGCGCTGCTGGCCGGCTCGCCCATGCTGGTCGTGGTGCCCGAGACCAGCCCGGTCAAGACCTTCGCCGACCTGGTGGCGCTGTCCAGGCAGAAGACGCTGAACGCCGGCTCCAGCGGCAACGGCACGCCGCCGCACCTGACCATGGCGCTGTTCAACGACATCAACGGCTCGCGCATGACGCATGTGCCCTACAAGGGCGGCGCGCCGTCGATGACCGACCTGATCGGCGGCCAGCTCGACGTGATCTTCTCCAACTATCCCGAGTCGATCGCGCACGTGAAGGGCGGGCGCCTGCGCGCGCTGGCGCTGTGCTCGGCCGCGCGCCATGCGCAGGTGCCCGACGTGCCGACCACCGCGGAGGCCGGCATGCCGGGTCTGCTGGTGGAGAGCTGGACGGCCGCCATGGCCCCCGCTCGGACGCCCGACGCACTGGTCGAGCGCTATGCGCGCGAACTGATCAAGGCGCTGTACAGCCCCGAGATCGAAGAGCGCGCCAAGGCGCTGGGCTTTCGCCCGAGCCCCATGGGCGGCGAGGCCTTCGCGGCCTTCCTGGCCGACGAGATCGCGCGCTGGGGCCGCATCATCAAGGCGGCCAACATCGCCGCCGGCTGAGCCTCAGCGTGGCGCGGGCCCCGTGCTGGCACGCACCACCAGCGTGGCCGGCAGCAGCGGGTTGGCGGGCGGGGCATCGCCGCGCAGGACGGCCAGCAGCACGCGGCCGGCCTGCTCGCCGATCTCCTCGATCGGCAGGTGCACCGTGGTCAACGGCGGGTGCAGGAAGGCGGCGAAGTCGTTGTCGTTGAAGCTGGCCACTGACATCTGCGCGGGCACGGCGACGCCCGCCTGGTCCAGCGCCGACAGCACACCGGCGGCCAGGTAGTCGTTGGCGCAGACCACCGCCGTGACCGGCGTGCGCCGCGCCAGCAGTGTCTGCATGGCCGCGTGGCCCTGTGCAAATCCGGTCTCGGTCTCGACCAGGGCCTCGGGATGCAGCTGCAGGCCATGCCGCGCAATGGCGGCGGTCAGCCCGCGCAGGCGGCGCTGGGCACGCTCGTTCTCGGCGGTGCTGCCGGTCAGGATGCCGATGCGGCGGTGGCCCAGGGCGGCCAGGTGGGCGACCACCTGCGCGCCCGCGCCGGCCTCGTCGAAACCCACGCAAGGCCCCTGCGCGCTGTGCTCTGCCCACATCAGCACGAAGGGCCGGCGGTGCGCCGCCAACGCCGCGAACATGGCCGGCGGCTGGTCCGCGCCCAACAGGGCCACGGCATCGACGCCGCGTTCCAGCAGCGCACGCAGCAGGGCCGGGTCGTGGCCGCGTTCGCGCTCGGGGGCCGACAGCAGCAGCGTGTAGCCCTCTGCGGCCAGCGTCGCCTCCAGCGCCTGGACCATGGTGGGGAAAGAGGAGCGGCCGAAGCGGGGCACGATCGCGCCCACCGTGAAGCTGCGGCGCATGGCCAGGGCCCGCGCCGCGCCGTTGGCCACGTAGCCCAGGCGCTCGGCCGCGGCCAGCACGCGGGTGCGCGTGGCCTCGCTGAGCATGTCCGGGCGCGACAGCGCGCGCGAGACCGTGCCGGCCGACACGCCGGCCAGCGCGGCCACGTCGGCGAGCGAGGCCGAGCGGGAGACTTCGGCGGGATCGGTAGCGGCGGGAGAGGGGCGTGGCATGGTGCGCAGTGTCGCCCATCCCATCGCCGCCGGACCGCATCTATGCAAGCGCATGCAGGAAAGAGTCCGGGCTGACCGAGAAGCGCGTATCAGGCTAAGGGAAAGACCCAGGTGCGCCGTGAAAAGCCCTTTGATGACAATATATGCAAGCGCTTGCATAAGCGCTTTCTGCGCGGCCTTGCGTGCAGGACAAAACAGGAGACGACCCCATGCGCAGCTTTTCCCGCCGTGGCCTGTTGGCCTTGTCGCTCGCCGGTCTGCCGTTCGCGCCCGTCCTGGCGCAGGACGCCTTTCCCATTCCAGGCAAGCCGATCCGCATGATCGTGCCGTTCTCGGCGGGCTCCGGCTCGGACGTCACGGTCCGCGTGCTCGCCAAGCTCATGACCGAGGAGCTGGGCGGGCACCCGGTCGTGGTCGAGAACCGGCCAGGCGCGGGCACCTTCATCGGTGCGCAGGAGGTGGCGCGCGCGCCGGCCGACGGCCACACGCTGCTCTACACCATCGTGGTCACGCACACGCAGAACCCGCACCTGTACGCCAAGCTGCCCTACGACCCGGTCAAGGACTTCACGCCGCTCGTACAGGTCATGAAGTCGGCCACCGTGCTGATCGCGCCGCCGAACGCGCCCTTCAACAACGTCAAGGAACTCGTGGCCTATGCCAAGGCGCATCCGGGCAAGCTCAGCTATGCCTCGTACGCGCATGGGTCGACCTCGCACCTGAACGGCGAGCTGCTCAAGATGCGCACGGGCATCGACATGGTCCACATCCCGTACAAGGGCACGGCCGACGCCTCGCGCGCGCTGATGACCGGTGACGTGCAGCTGTACTTCGACGGCACGGCCTCGGCCGTGGAGGCCATCAAGGCCGGCCGCGCCAAGGGCCTGGGCGCGGCCACGCCCACGCGGGTCGCCGTGCTGGCCGATCTGCCGACGATTGCCGAGCAGGGCGTGCCTGGCCTGGACATCGTGGGCTGGCAGGGCGTGTTCGGCCCCGGCAACATGCCGCCGGCCGTGGCGAAGAAGGTGTCGGACCTGCTGTCCAGGATCTCGCGCGGCCCCGAGATCCTGAAGCTGGTCCAGCTGCAGGGCAACGAGCCCTCGGGTGCGCCGGCCGCCGAGTTCGCGGCCATCGTGCGGGCCGACAGCGAGCGCTGGGGCGAGGTCATCCGCGCCGCCAGGATCAAACTGGACTAGGAGACATACATGTTCGATACCGTCATCCGCGGCGGCACCATCGTCGACGGCAGCGGCGCACCGCGCTTCACGGGCGACGTCGGCATCACCGATGGCAAGATCGCCGAGGTCGGCGCCAAGCTCGGCGCCGGCAGGCGCGAGGTCGATGCCACAGGCGCGCTGGTCACGCCCGGCTGGGTCGACGTGCACACGCACTACGACGGCCAGGTCACCTGGGACCCGTACCTGAGCCCTTCCACCGACCACGGCGTGACCAGCGTGGTCATGGGCAACTGCGGCGTGGGCTTCGCGCCCGTGCGGCCCGACAAGCACGACTGGCTGATCAGCGTGATGGAGGGTGTGGAGGACATTCCCGGCACCGTGCTGGCCGAGGGCATCCAGTGGGAGTGGGAAAGCTTTCCCGAGTACCTGGATGCCTTGGCGCGCAAGCCGCGCGCGCTCGACGTGGGCGCGCAGATCCCGCACTCGGCGCTGCGCACCTACGTGATGGGCGAGCGCGGCATCACGCACGACGAGGCCACGCCGCAGGACATCGCGCAGATGGTGCAGCTGGTGCGCGAGGGCCTGCAGGCTGGCGCGCTGGGCTTCTCCACCACGCGCACGCTGATCCACAAGTACCAGCAGCGCAAGTACCCGCCCGGCACCTTCGCCTCGCCCGACGAGATCCTGGGCATCGCGCGGGCCATGGGCGAGGTCGGCCACGGCGTGTTCCAGATGACCTCCAACCACAGCCAGATGGAGACCGAGGTGCCCTGGCTGGCCGAGGTGGCGCGCCGCAACCGCTTGCCCGTGGCCTTCGCGCTCGTGCAGACCGACCAGACGCCCGACACCTGGAAGCGCCTGCTCGCCGCGCTGGACGACGCGCAGAAGGAAGACATCCCGCTGTACGGTGCCGTGGCCGGTCGCCCGGCCGGCATCCTGATGGCCTGGCTGGGCTCCACCCACCCCTTCATGGCGCACCCGCTGTGGCAGCAGATGGCCGCGCTGCCCTGGGAGCAGAAGCTGGCGCGCCTGCGCGATCCGGCCGTGCGCGCGCAGTTGACGGACGCTGCCGCCATGCGCCAGGCCATGGAGCACGACTCGCGCCTGGCCTACCTCACGCAGAGCTTCCACAAGATGTACGCGCTGGGCGCCGAGCCCGACTACGAGCCGGCGCAGGAGCGGAGCATCGCGGCCATCGCGCAGCGCGAAGGCCGCTCGCCGCTCGAGGTCGCCTACGACATGCTGATGGCGCAGGACGGCAAGGGCATCGTCTACTTCCCGAGCTTCAACTACGCCTACAACGACCTCTCCCAGCTGCACACCCAGCTGCAGCACCCGCGCACCATGATGAGCCTGGCCGACGGCGGCGCGCACTGCGGCTACATCTGCGACGTGAGCATGCCCACCTACATGCTCACGCACTGGGCGCGGGATCGTTCGCGCGGTCCCACACTGCCGCTGGAGTTGATGGTGCAGCGCCAGACCCGCGACACCGCCGCCATCTACGGCCTGCACGACCGTGGCCTGCTGCAGCCGGGCTACCTGGCCGACGTGAACATCATCGACTTCGACCGCCTGCGCATCCCGCCCCCCTACGTGGCCTTCGACCTGCCGGCCGGCGGCCGCCGCCTGGTGCAGACGGCCGAGGGCTACCGCGCCACCTTCAAGGCCGGCGAGGCCATCATGGAGAACGGCGAGCGCACCGGTGCGCTGCCCGGCAGGCTGCTGCGCGGGCCGCAGAAGCGCTGAAAACCTGCCCCGGGCGGGCAGGGGCGCGGAGTATATTCAGCCGCTGCCGGGGCTTGCGCACCGGTGCTGTTGCCAGAATCTCCGCCCCATGACCGCCACCACCCGCGAGCGCGCCCGCCGCCCTGCCGAAACCGAGGACACCGACCTCGACGCCGAAGCCCTGCCGCGCGGCCACACGCTGGCCGACCAGGCCTACCAGCGGCTGCACCACGAACTGATGACTGGCGCGCTGCTGCCCGAGCAGGTGCTGACCGTGCGCGGCGTGGCCGAGCGCTACGGCGTGAGCCTCACGCCGGTGCGCGAGGCGGTGCAGCGCCTCGTGGCCGAGCGCGGCCTGGAGGTGGTGGGCGGTCGCGTGATCCGCGTGCCGCGGCTGGACGTGGAGACCTACCGCGAGATCCTCAAGATCCGCATGGAACTGGAGCCGCTGGCCGCGCGAGAGGCGGCCACGCGCATCGCCCACGAAGAGATCCGCCGGCTCGAGCAGGTGGTGGCCCAGCATGTGGCAGCCATCCGCGCGGGCGACGCGCGCCGCACGCTGGCCGAGAACACGGATTTTCACCTGTCGATATATCGAGCCTCCCAGCAAGCCATCCTGGTCGGTTTCATCGAGGTGCTGTGGCGCCGCGTGGGCCCCACGCTGAACCTGCTGTTCCCGCGCTATTGCGGCAGCCTCACAGGGCACGAGAACCACCTGGCGGCCATGGAGGCGCTGCACCGCCGTGATGCAGAGGCGCTGGCCAAGGCGGTGCGCGACGATCTGGTGCACGGTTCCAGCTTCCTCGTGCGCCTGCTGGATCCATGAACGGGCGGCTTCTGGCTGTTTGACAATATATTCTGAGTGACCTACCGTGCGGGCTGCGCGTCCGGAGCGGTTCCGGGTGCGTGCCCGTCCACGCCATCCAGAGAGGGTCACCGCATGCAGTTCCTGTTGTCCCGCCGCGAGTTCCAGCGCGCGGCTGCCCAGATGTTCATCGCCTCGTCCACCGGCCTGCTCGGTGCGGCGGCCCAGGCCCAGGCGCGCCAGGTGCGGCTGGGCACCTTCGGCTCCATCGACGCGCAGAACTACATCCGCGCCAAGGATTCCATCGCCAGCACCTTCGGCCCGGGCGTCACTGCCAACTTCGTGACGGTGCGCGCCGGCTCCGAGGTGATCTCGGCCATGGCCGGTGGCAGCCTGGATGTCTGCAACATCGGCTCCAGCCCCATGGTGGTGGGCTATGCCAACGGGCTCAAGGCGTCGATGGTCTACGTCTACAAGAACATCGTCGACAGCGAGTGCCTGGTGGTGCAGGGAACGTCGGGCATCAACACGCTGGCCGAGTTGCGCGGCAAGAAGATCGGCCTGCCGTTCAACACCTCGGTGCACTTCGCGGCCATCGCCGCGCTCAAGACCGCCGGGTTGGGCGTGTCCGATGTGAAGCTCATCAACATGCGGGCCGACCAGATCGCCTCGGCCTGGCAGCGCCGCGAGATCGATGCGGCCTACATCTGGGTGCCTGTCGTGCCGCGCCTGACCGAAGACGCCGGCCGCATCATCTTCAAGACCGGCGACCTGGCGGACAAGAGCGGCCTCGTGATCTTCGACGGCCTGCTGGTGCGCGACGAGTTCAAGCAGCAGTCGCCCGACCTCGTGCTGGCCTTCCTGAAGGACTTCGAGAAGATCGCCCAGACCTTCAAGCAGGACCCCAAGGACGTGGTCGCCACCATGACCAAGTTCCTGGGCGTGGACGAGCCGGCCGTCATGCGCTCGCTCAACACCTTCTATCCCGTGCCGGCCCGCGAGCAGGTCACCGCCAAGTGGATGGGCAGGCCTGGCGAGAAGGGCACGGGCGTGGAGAAGACGCTGCAGACGCAGGCGCAGTTCCTGCTGGAGTCGGGGCAGATCGCGGCGATGCCCAAGGACTGGTCCGGGCTGGTGGATGCCAGCTTCGTGGCCAAGATGGCCTGAGCGATGGAGGCTGTCGTCAAGGCGCGCTTCGACCAGGTGTCCAAGCGCTTCGGCGAGGGCGAGCGCGCCGTGCAGGCGCTCGAACCCATCTCGCTGGACATCACCGCCAATGCCTTCGTCTGCCTGGTCGGCCCCTCGGGCTGCGGCAAGAGCACGCTGCTGAACCTGCTCGCGGGCTTCGACACGCCCACCACCGGCCAGGTGCTCATGGACGGCGAACCGGTGCGCGGACCGGACGCTCGGCGTGGCGTGGTGTTCCAGCAGGGGGCGTTGTTCACCTGGATGAGCGTGCTCGACAACGTGGCCTTCGGGCCGCTGGCCACGGGCAAGTCACGCGCCGAGGCCGAACGCATCGCCATGGGCTTCCTCGAGATGGTGGGCCTGGTGGCCTTCGCCAAGCGCTACCCGTACGAACTGTCGGGCGGCATGCAGCAGCGGGTGGGCATCGCGCGTGCGCTGGCCAACGACCCGGAGATCCTGCTCATGGACGAGCCCTTCGCGGCGCTCGACGCGCAGACGCGCGAGTTGCTGCAGGAAGAGATCAAGCGCATCTGGCTGCAGACGCGCAAGACGGTGCTGTGGATCACCCACAGCATCGAGGAGGCGCTGTTCCTGGCCACCGACATCGTCGTCATGTCGGCACGGCCGGGCCGCATCAAGGCGCGCTTTGCGCCCACCTTCGCGCAGAGCACCGCGCCGGGCCTGGCGACCAGCCCCGAGTTCGTGCGCATGAAGGCCGAGATCGTCGGCCTGCTGCACAACGAGGCGCGCACGGCGCAGCAACAGGAGGAGGCGCGATGAGCGGCCGTCTTTCCGCAAAAGCCCGCGGCCGCTTGCTGAACACGGCATCGTTCGCGGCGCTGCTGCTGGTGTGGGTGGCGCTGACCATCGACCTGGGCCGCGGCCCGCTCGTGGCGCCGCTGTTCCTGCCCTCGCCGCAGTCGGTGGCCACCACCTTCGTCACGCTGCTGCGCAACGGCTACCAGGGCGAGAGCCTGTTCCACCACCTGGGCATCAGCCTCATGCGCTTCGGCCTGGGCTTTTCCATCGCCGCGCTGCTGGCCATTCCGCTGGGGTTGTGGATGGGCATGAACGAGACCGTCAAGGGCCTGTGCGACCCGCCGATCGAGATCACCCGGCCGATGCCCAAGCTGGCGCTGCTGCCGCTGCTCATCATCTGGTTCGGCATCGGCGAGGTGTCCAAGGTCGTGATCATCGTGCTGGCGCTGTTCCCGGTGCTGTCCATCAGCGCCATGCAGGCCGTGCGCGGCGTGGGCCTGCGCAAGGTGCAGGCGGCGCTGGCCCTGGGGGCCTCGCGCGGCATGGTGTTCCGCCGCGTGATCTTCCCGGCCAGCCTGCCCGGCATCTTCACCGGGCTGCGCGTGAGCATCGGCCTGGGCGTGACCATGCTGGTGGGCGCCGAGATGATCGCCACCAGCGACGGCATCGCCTGGATGGCGCTGTCCGCGGCGGATTTCCTGCTGACCAATGTGGTGCTGGTGGGGGCGCTGATCATGGCCGTGCTGGGCTATGGGCTGGACCTGCTCGCGCGGGCTGTCGAGAACAAGGTCGTCCACTGGGGCGGCCGGGAAGGATGAACACCATGAATGACATTCAACTGCCCCAGCAGGGCATCGCCTGGGACCAGCTCGAACACGAACTGGCCGAGGCTGGCCGCGGCGACGTGGACTGGCGCGGCGGCCGCGTGCCCATGTTCATCCACTACGCCGGGGAGGACGCGCTGCAGGTGGCCAAGAAGGCCTACGCGATGTACTTCTCGGAGAACGGGCTGGGGCCGCGTGCGTTCGGCAGCCTGGCGCGGTTCGAGAGCGAGGTGGTCGCCATGGGCCTTGGCTTGCTGCACGGCGGCCCCGGCGCGCGCGGCGCCATGACCACCGGCGGCACCGAGAGCATCTTCCTGGCCATGAAGTGCGCACGCGACCGCGCGCGGGCGGACGGCAAGAAGGGCCAGCTCTCCATCGTGCTGCCCGTGAGCGCGCACCCGGCGTTCGACAAGGCAGCGCACTTCATGGAACTGCAGGTGGTGCGCGTGCCGCTGGGCGCGGGCTTCCTGGCCGACCCGGCGGCCATGGAGGCGGCCATCACGCCGCAGACCATCGCGCTGGTCGGCTCGGCGCCGGCCTTCCCGCACGGCGTGGTCGATCCCATCGCCGAGATCGCTGCCGTGGCGCAGCGCCATGGCCTGTGGATGCACGTGGACGCCTGCGTGGGCGGCTACTTCATCCCGTTCGCGCGGCAGCTGGGGGCACAGGTGCCCGACTTCGACTTCGCCGTGCCGGGCGTGACCAGCATTTCGGCCGACCTGCACAAGTACGGCTACACCGCCAAGGGCGCCTCCACGCTGTTCTTCGCCCACGAGCAAGACTTTGCGCGCATGGGCTGGTACTTCGACGGCTGGCCGCGCGGGCAGTACTTCACGCACTCGCTGGTGGGCACGCGCGCCGGTGGCGCCATCGCCGCGGCCTGGGCCGTGCTGCGCTTCCTGGGCCAGGACGGCTACCTGCGCATCACGCAGCGCGTGCTGGCCACGCGCCAGCGGCTGCAGCAGGGCGCCACGGCGCTGGGCCTGCCCACGCTGGGCGATCCGCAGCTGTCCATCCTGGCCTATGGCTCTGCCGAACGCGACATGGCCGCCATCGGCCAGGGCATGACCGACAAGGGCTGGACGATGGGCTACGTGCGCGCGCCGGACGGCCTGCACCACATGCTCAACCTCACGCACGAGCCGGTGGCCGACCTGTACCTGGAGCAGCTGGCCGAGGTGCTGCGCGATCCGGCCACGCAACGGGCGGGGCGGGGCGTGCAGGCGCAGTACTGAAGGCGGCGCGCCGCGCTACAGGGCTGCGGCGCGCCCTGCATCACCCAGGCCCGCCGCTCTGGGCCAGCATCTGCTGCGCCTCGTCCGTCAACGCATCGAGCGCGCGGCAGAAGGCGGCGTAGTCTTCTTCGCCCAGGCGCTGGCGCAGCCGCTCCTGGCGTGCCAGCGAAGCCGGGACCCCCTGGCGCAGCAGCTCCAGGCTCGCCGGCGTCAGTGCGAGGACCTGCCGGCGCCTGTCGGCGCTGTCGTGCCCCTGGGTCACCAGCCCCTTCTCCGCCAGCTCGAAGGCCACGCGGCTGACCTGGCTGTGGTCGAAGCTGCACATGCGCGCCACATCGCCGGAACTGGACGGCCCCAGGCGGTTCAGGATCACCAGCACGCGCCACTGCCGGCTGGTCAGGTCCAGCGCCTGCTTGACCGACACGTCCACGAGCCGCGACAGCAGCTGCGACAGCACCGAGACGCGGAACGTGATCAGCTGCTCCGGCGCATGCGTGCGCACCGCCGCGGCGCTGGCTGCGCCACGGGGTCGCGCGCCTTTACTTGCTTTGTCAATAGTTGCCATAGCACACATGTGGTAGCCTCCCCAGGATCGAACAATCTGGAGACAAGCATGCATTGTCAATGTGGAGCCCGCCGTGGCGCGCTGCGCACGCTGGGCACGGCGCTGGCCGCCACGCTCGCCCTCGCGCTGCCCGCCGCCGCCCCGGCGGCCGATTGGCCGGCCAGGCCGGTCACGCTGGTCGTGCCGCAGGGCGCGGGTTCGGGCAGCGACGTCGTCGCGCGCCTGCTGGCCGTGCACATGGGCACGGCGCTGGGCCAGTCGGTGGTGGTGGACAACCGCACCGGGGGCGGCGGCATCATCGCGCACCAGGCCGTGGCCCGTGCGCAGCCCGACGGCTACACGCTGCTGCTGAGTTCCACCGCGCAGCTGCTCGTGGTGCCGGCCATGAACAGCGCGGCCCGCTACCAGCTGGACGACTTCGCGCCCGTGGCCCCCGTGCTGCGCGCGCCGTTCGCCATCCTCGTGGCCAACACGCCGGCCGCGCCGAAGACGCTGCGCGACCTGGTCGAACAGGTGCGCAGCCAGCCGGCCGCCTATGCGTCGGCCGGCACCGGGACGATGACGCACCTGGGCTCGGAGATCTTCCTGCGCCGGGCCGGCCTGAAGGCCACGCACGTGCCGTACAAGGGCAGCGGCGCGGCGCTGACCGACCTGATCGGCGGCCAGGTGCTGTTCGCCACCGATTCGCTGACCGCGGCGCTGACCCATGTGCGCTCGGGCAAGCTGCGCGTGCTGGCCGTCACCGGCGACCAGCGCGAGGCCTCATTGCCCGAGGTGCCGACACTGGCCGAGGCGGGCCTGCCCGGCGAGCCCATCGCCGTGATCGGCGGCGTCTTCGCGCCCAAGGGCATGCCGCGCGAGGTGGGCGACAAGCTCGCGGCGGCGGTCGACGCGGCGATGCGCCAGCCCGAGGTCGTGCAACGCTTCGCCGCCATGGAGACGGGGATGCTGCGCATGGGCAACGAGGCCTTCCTGGCCCAGTTGCGCAAGGAGGCGCCCGCATGGCAGGCGCTGGTGCGCCAGCTCGACCTGAAGGCGGACTGATGCCGCCCCGTGTGACCCCCGATCCGACGCTGCGCGGCCCGCTCGATGGTGTGCGCGTGGTCGACCTGTCGCGCCTGGTGGCGGGCAACATGCTGTCGCTGCAGCTGGCCGATTTCGGTGCCGACGTGGTCAAGGTCGAGTCGACCGAAGGCGACACGCTGCGCCAGTGGTGCGAGCCCGACCCGCAAGGCGGCGCCCCGTTCGATGGCTGGTGGCGCACCTATGCGCGCAACAAGCGCAGCCTGGCGCTGGACCTGCGCGACGCGCAGGCCATGGCCTTGCTGCGCCGCCTGCTGGCCTCGGCCCAGGTGCTGGTCGAGAGCTTCCGCCCGGGCACCCTGGAGGCCATGGGCCTGGCGCCCGAGACCCTGCTCGCGGAGCATCCCGGCCTGGTGGTGGTGCGCATTTCCGGCTGGGGCCAGAGCGGGCCCTACCGGGAGCTGCCGGGCTTCGGCAGCCTGGTCGAAGGCTTCAGCGGCTATGCGCACAAGCACCTGGAGCAGGGCACGCCGCGGCTGCCCAACATGGCGCTGGCCGACATGGTGGCCGGCCTCACGGGCGCGTTCGCCACGCTGGCAGCGCTGCGCGAGGTGGAGGTCCACGGCGGCCGTGGCCAGGTGGTCGACCTGTCGCTGCTCGACCCCATGCTGGCCATCATGGGCCCGGACGCCAGCGGCACCGCGCGCACCGGGCAGGCACCGGAGCCCACGCGCAAGATCGCCTCGCCGCGCGGCGTCTACCGCTGCCGCGACGGCGGCTGGGTGGCCATGTCCGGCTCCACCGATGCCATGGCGCGCCGCGTGCTGCAGGCCATCGGCCAGGGCGCGCTGGCGGACGACCCGCGCTTTGCCACCAACGCGGCGCGGCTGCGGCACGACGCCGAGCTCGATGGCATGGTGGCGCAGTTCATCGCCGCGCGCGACCTGCCCGAATGCCTGGCCTTGTTCCGCGCCAAGGGGGTCACGGTGGGCCCGGTGCTCGATGCGCCCCGCCTGCTGGCCGACGCGCACGTGGTCGAACGCGGCTGCTATGTGGCGGTGGGCGAGCAGGGCACCGTCATGCATGCGGTGACGCCGCGCCTGTCCGGCACGCCGGGCGGCATCCGGCGCGAAGCGCCGGCGCTGGGCGAACACACCCGCGCGCTGGCCCTGGAACTGGGCTTGACCGAGGGTGAGCTGCAGGCGCTGCTCGAACGAAAGGCCGCGCGATGCGCCTGAATGCCCTGCGTTCGCTGCTGTTCGTGCCCGCGACCTCCGAGCACCTGCTGGCCAGGGCGGCGCAGCGCGGCGCCGACGCCTTGGTGGTCGACCTGGAGGATGCCGTGCCGCTGGCGCGCAAGCGCGAGGCGCGCGGCCTGGCCGCGCTGGCGGTGGCGGCGCTGTCGGACCATGCGCCGGTGCTGCTGCGCGTCAATGCCGAGCCGGCCTTGCTGGCGCAGGACCTCGCGGCGGCGCCACTGGAGCAGCTGGCGGCCGTGATGCTGCCCAAGGTCGAGTCGCCGCAGCAGGTGCAGGACCTGGCGGCCGCGCTGGCACGCAGCGGCCGGGCGGTGCCCATCGTCGCGCTGGTGGAGACGGCGCGCGGCGTAGTGCAGGCGGCGGCCATCGCGCAAGCCCATCCCTCCCTGGTCGCGCTGGGCTTCGGTGCCGAGGACTATGCCGCCGAGATGGGGGTGGCGCCGCAACCGCTGTCGCTGCGCTGGCCGGCGCAGCAGGTCGCCACCTGCGCGCGGGCCTCGCAGCTGGCGTGCTGGGGGCTGCCGGGCAGCGTGGCCGAGATCGCCGACATGGCGGCCTTCGCCGGCCTGGTGGCCGAGGCCCGGGCCATCGGCTTCACCGGCACCGTGTGCATCCATCCGCGCCAGGTCGGCGTGGCCAACACCGGCTTCGGCCCGACGGCCCAGGAGCTGGCCTGGGCGCGCAAGGTGCTCGCGGCCGACGCGGACGCCACAGCCCGCGGTCAGGGCGCCGTCATGCTGGAGGGCCGGATGGTCGACCGGCCGATCGTGGAGCGGGCGCGGCGCTGGCTGGCGCAGCCGGGCTGAGCGACGGTGGCGGTTCTGCGCAGGCCGCCCCTTCCGCGCGGCTGCGGCCGCGGTCCTTGGCCGCGTACAGCGCCCGGTCGGCACGCTGCAGCAGGGCGTCGGCGCTGTCGCCTGGCTGCACGCTGGTCACGCCGCAGCTCACGCTGACCGAGTGGCCGCCGGCCAGTGGCCTGCAGGCGACGTGGGCGCACAGCGCGTGGGCCTTGTCCAGCGCCTGCGCGAAATCGGTCTCGGGCAGCACGACGATGAACTCCTCACCGCCCCAGCGGCCCAGCATGTCGACATCGCGCAGCGTCTCCTTGGCGCGTGAGGCCAGGGCCGCCAGCACCGCATCGCCGACGGCATGCCCGTGGCGGTCGTTGACCCCTTTGAAGTGGTCGATGTCGACCAGGATGACCGAGAACGCGTGGCCGCAGCGCCGCGCTCGCAGCAGCTCGGAGGCGATCACTTCGTTCACGCGGCGCCGGTTCGCCAGGCCGGTCAGGGTGTCCGTGTTCGCCAGGTGCGCGAGTTCGTCCACCGTCAGCTGGGCCGCCTGCAGGCGGTGCTGGTAGCTGGAGAAGAAGTGCAGCGCCGCGATCAGGATGGCCGACACCATGTGCAGCTGGAACGTGAAGTTGGCATGCGGCGCCACCGGGCGCTGGAGCAGGTAGGGCAGGCTGATGGCGACGAACAGCGCCATGATGGCCAGCGACAGCCGCAGGCTGGACCGGTGCCCGGTCAGCGTGAAGGCGAACACGTAGATGACCGGGATCCACAGGTACAGCGGCTGGATGTCGATCTCCCCGCCCAGGGCCGGCACGTACAGGCGCAGCGCCATGCAGATGGCGCACAGGCCCGCCGCGAACAGCAGGCAGGCCATGTCGACCACGCGCATCGGCAGCAGGCGGCGCCAGACCACGAAGAACGTCGCCGGATGGAACAGGATGTTCAGGCCGAACACCGCGCGCAGCACGGGGGACGATTCGCCGCGCGCCTCGATCAGGCCCCAGGCCGTGCCGGAACTGACCCAGGCCAATGCGAGGATGGCCAGCATGACGCGGCGCTTGAGTGGGTCGGCAGGTGCGGGCAAGGGGGCGTTGGCGTGGTCCGGGTCCGCGAGAGTATCGCCAACACGTGTCAGAGGCCGGGCGCCACCAGGCCCTCCAGCGCCTGCCGCGGCAACTGCCCCGCCAGGCCGATGGCCACCACCATGGCGCCGCCGGCAGGCGGCGCGGCGGGCCGCAGGCTGGCGCGCCGGCCGGCGAACTGCAGCTCGTGCCAGGCGTGCTCGCCCGTGCGCACCAGGCCCTTGAGGCGCAGCACGCCGGCCGGCACCCGGTCCAGCCAGGCCTGCAGGGCGGCTTCGGACAGCACGGCGTCGGGCCGGGCCGACCAGGTGGCGAACTGCTGGCCATGGCGGGGCGGCGCGGCCACGCGCAGCGGCACACCGGCCGGCCGTGGCTCCGCCTGGCGTAGCAGCGCGGCGCCGCTCAGCAGCGCGGTGGGCACCTCGGCCTGCACCGCCGCGCAGCGGCGCGCGCCGGCGGCATGCGCATCGGCCCAGGCGTGCACGCGGGCCAGGGTGCCGGCATCCACGAGCTCGGTCTTGTTCAACACCAGCAGATCGGCCCTGGCCACCTGGCGCGCCAGCGTGTCGGCCAGCAGCGGATCGGCCGCCTGCGCCAGCACAGCGCTGGCATCGACCAGCACCACCACGCCATCGAGCACCAGCGCCGGATCGGCATGGCCCAGTTGGGCGATGCGCCAGGGGTCGGAGACGCCACTGGCCTCGATGACCACGGCATCGAAGTCCTGCCGGCGCTCCAGCACCTGGAGCAGCGCCATCGACAGGTCGTCGCCGATCTGGCAGCACACGCACCCGTTGCTCAGCGCCAGCGTGTCGCCGCTGTTGTGCGCGACGAGTTCGGCGTCCAGGTTCAGCGCGCCAAAGTCGTTGACCAGCACGGCCAGCCGCTGGCCACCGGCGTGGCGCAACCAGTGGTTCAGCAGCGTGGTCTTGCCGGCGCCGAGGAAGCCGCCGATGACGGTGAGCGGCAACCGCTGGCTCATGGCGCCGGGAACACGCGGCCCGACAGCACCGTGCCCCAGACCGGGATGTCCTTCAGCGCCATCGGATCGACCGCGAGCGGGTCGTCCTCCAGCACGCAGAAGTCGGCGCGCTTGCCGCAGGCGATGGAGCCGATCTCGTGGTCCAGCTTGAGCGTGTAGGCCGGCCCCAGCGTGATGGCGTGCAGGGCCTGCTGCACCGTGAGCTTCTCGGCCTCGCCCAGCACGCGGCCTTTGGGCGTGACGCGGTTCACCGCGCACCAGGCCGTGAACAACGGCCCCAGCGGCGTGACCGGTGCGTCGGAGTGGATGGCCAGCGGCACGCCGGCGGCCAGCGCGCTGCCGCAGGCGTCCAGCCGCATGGCGCGGTCCGGGCCCATGGTCATCTCGTAGTGCTGGTCGCCCCAGTACCACAGGTGGTTGGCGAACAGGTTGGCGCACAGGCCCAGCGTCGCCATGCGGCCGAACAGCGGGCCGTCGATCATCTGGCCGTGCTGCAGCGTGTGGCGGTGGTCGGGCCGCGGCGCGCGCGCCAGCACGCGGCCGATGGCGTCGATGGCGACCTCGCTGGCCTCGTCGCCATTGGTGTGGGTGTGCACCAGCAGGCCGGCGCGGTGGTAGGTCTCGAAATCGGCCTCGTACTGCGCCGGCGCCATGACCCAGATGCCGTTGGGTGCGCCGTTGTAGTGCCCGGGCCAGCGCAGCCGGGCCGAGAAGCCCTGGATCGAGCCGTCCAGCATCATTTTGACGAGGCCGTAGCGCAGCCGGTCGGTGTTGCGCGCCATCAGCGTCTTCACATGCTCGGCGCCGGCCTGCGCGGCATGCGTGCCGTGGAAGGCCTGGAAGGCCGGCAGGATGCGGATGGAGACGGCATCGTCCGAGAGGGCGGCCTCGAGCACGCGCACGTCGTCCTCGGCCAGCTTGTTGACGAGGTCGGTGGCCGTGGTCACGCCCTGGCGGCAGGCCAGGCGCGCGAACGAGCGCACGCCAGCCTCGGTCATCGGCGCCAGCAGGCCGGCGTTGCCGATCTTGCGCAGCACCAGGAACATGGCGGCCGGCTCCTGCAGCTCGCCCGTGGGTTCGCCGGCCCGGGCGTGGCCTTCGGCGAACTTGACGACGCCCTCGACTTCGCCATCTGCTCCGGTATGGCGCGTGATCTCGGCGCTGCGCAGCATGGCCGTGTTCACGTTCATGAGGTGGCCGTTGGCGTGCGCGATGATGATGGGTCGCACGGCGCTGGCGCGGTCCAGGTGCTCCACCGTCATGCGCTCGCCGCCGAAGTAGATCGGGTCGAAGCCCCAGGCGATCAGCGGCGCGCTGGCGCCCTGGCCCTCGGCGTCCATGCGTGCGGAGACCTCGGCCAGCCGCGCGACCACGGCGTCCATGGAGCGCAGGCCCGGCCAGACCTTGCCGTCCGGGTCGCGGCGGTCGAACCAGCCCAGATAGGTCCACTCCCACATGCTGCCTTCCTTGAGGTGGCAGTGGCCCTCGACCAGTCCGGGCATCAGCACCTTGTCGGCGAAGCGCTCGTCGAGTGTGTAGGCGCCCCAGGCAGCGCAACGGGCCAGATCGCCGACGGCCAGGATGCGGCCCTCGCGCACGGCCACGTGCGTGGCTTCGGGCTGGCCGGGTTCGAGCGTGATGATCTTGCGGGCGCGGTAGACGGTGGTCGTGGTCATGCGGTGGTGTGGCTTTCAGGCTGGCATGGCCAGCGGTGCGACGGGGACTCCGCCATGGTTTTCGACGCGGATGCAGCGCACCCAGTGGCCCGGTGCGGCCTCGCGCAAGGGCGGCAGCTCGGCCGCGCAGGCCGGCACCGCCACGGGGCAGCGGCCGGCGAAGCGGCAGCCCGGCGGCGGGTTGATCGGGCTGGGTGGATCGCCCGTGAGCTTGATGCGCTGCGCGGCGCGCTGGCGCCCGCCACCCACCGTGGGCACGGCGGACATCAACGCCACGCTGTAGGGGTGCAGCGGCCGCGCGAAGAAGGTCTTGCGCGGCCCCTGTTCCACGATCTGGCCCAGGTACATCACGGCGATGTCGTCGCAGATGTGCTCGACCACCGCCATGTCGTGCGAGATGAACAGGAAGGTCAGGCCCAGGTCCTTCTGCAGCCGCGCCAGCAGGTTCAGGATCTGCGCGCGGATCGCGATGTCCAGTGCCGACACGGGTTCGTCGCAGACCACGAGTTCGGGGTTGGTGGCCAGCGCGCGCGCGATGTTGATGCGCTGGCGCTGTCCGCCCGAGAACTGGTGCGGGAACAGGTGCTGCTGTTCGGGCCGCAGGCCGACCTGCGTGAACAGTTCGGCCACGCGCGCCTCGCGCTCGGCCGGCGTGCCGACCTGCATGAGGTCCAGCGGCGCGCGCACGGCGGCGCCGGCGCGCTGGCGCGGGTTCAGCGAGGAGAACGGGTCCTGGAACACGATCTGCATGCGCCGGCGCGCCTGGCGCAGGTTCTCGCCGGAGAGCGCGGCCAGGTCGGTGTCGCCCAGGCGCATGCGGCCGCCCGTCACGGGCGCCAGCCGCATCACGGCCAGGGCCGTGGTGGTCTTGCCCGAGCCCGATTCGCCGACCACGGCCAGCGTGCTGCCGCGGCGCACGCGGAAAGACACGCCATCGACGGCCTTGACCACCTCCGGCGAGGCGAACATGCCGCCTCCCGACCGCGGAAAGTGCACCTGCAGGTCGTCCACCTGCAAGAGGATGTCTTCGGTGCGTGCATTCATGCGATCTCCTCCGTGCGGGCGCGCAGCTTGGGCGCCTGGGTGTGCAGCCAGCAGGCCACGCCGTGCGCGCTGCCGTTGTCATCCGGCGCCAGCGCGACCAGGGGCGGCACCTCGCTGGCACAGCGTGGCAGCGCCTCGCGGCAGCGCGCGCGGAAGGCGCAGCCGCTGCCCAGTTCCCAGATCGAGGGCACGACACCAGGGATCTCGGGCAGGTCCTCGCGCGTGGCCTCCTGGCTGCTGCCCAGCTCGGGCAGGCAGGCGATCAGGCCGCGCGTGTAGGGATGGGCCGGCGCCGACAGCACCTGGCTGCAGGTGCCTTGTTCGATCACGCGGCCGGCGTACATCACCATCACGCGGTCGGCCATTTCGGCCACGGCGCCCATGTCGTGCGTGATCATCAGGATGGCTGTGCCCTTCTCGCGCTGCAGGTCGCGCAGCAGGTCGAAGATCTGCGCCTGCACGGTCACGTCCAGCGCGGTGGTGGGCTCGTCGGCGATCAGGATGTCGGGCCGGCAGGCCAGCGCCATGGCGATCATCACGCGCTGGCGCATGCCGCCGGACATCTGGTGCGGGTACTCGTGCACGCGCCGCTCGGGCGCCGGGATGCCGACCTGCTTGAGCATCTCCACCGCACGGGCCTGCGCGGCCGCCGGGTCCAGGCCCGCATGCAGCCGCAGCGATTCGCCGATCTGCTCGCCCACGGTGAACACCGGGTTCAGCGAGGTCATGGGCTCCTGGAAGATCATGGAGATGCGGTTGCCGCGCACGGCGCGCATGCGGGCATCGTCGGCGGCCAGCAGGTCCTCGCCTTGGAACAGCACCTGGCCGCCGGTGATGCGGCCCGGCGGCGAGGGGATCAGGCGCAGCAGCGCCAGCGCCGTCATGCTCTTGCCGCAGCCGGACTCGCCGACCACGCACAGCGTCTCGCCAGCGCGGATGCCGAAGTCCACGCCGTTCAGCACCATGGCCTGGCCGCGCCGGCTGCTGAAGGCCACGCGCAGGTCTTTCACTTGCAACAACGGGGTGTCCATCAGCGTTCCCTCAGTTTGGGGTTCAAGGCATCGTTGAGGCCGTCGCCGATCAGGCTGACGGCCAGCACGGTGATGAAGATCGCCGCACCCGGGAAGGCCACGGCCCACCAGCACGACAGCACGTACTGGCGCGCCGAGCCGATCATGAGACCCCAGCTCATCTGGTTCGGATCGCCCAGGCCGAGGAAGGACAGGCCGGCCTCGAACAGGATGGCGGCGCCCACGGCCAGCGTGGCCGACACCACCAGCGAGGGCAGCGCGTTGGGCAGAATCACCTTCCAGATGATGCGGGCGTCGCGTGCGCCGATGGCGCGCTCGGCGCGCACGAATTCCAGGTTCTTGGTCTTGAGGAATTCGGCCCGCGCGAGCCGCGCCGTGCCGGGCCAGCTCACGATGCCGATGGCCAGTGTGACGGTGACCAGCGAGGGCGAGAACAGCGTGACCACCACCATGGCGAACAGCAGCGCCGGCAGCACCTGGAAGAACTCGGTCACGCGCATCAGCAGCGCGTCCACGCGGCCGCCGTAGTAGCCGGCCAGGGCGCCCAGCGAGACGCCGATCACCACCGACAGCAGCGCTGCGAAGGCGCCGACCAGCAGCGTGGCGCGCCCGCCGTAGACGATGCCGGTCAGCACGTCGCGGCCGAGTTGGTCGCTGCCCAGCCAGGCTTCCTCGCTGAACGGCGGCGACAGCGGCATGGTGCGGATCTCGAACGGGTCGGCCGGATAGACCCAGGGACCGACGATGGCCACCAGCAGCACGGCGATCAGCATCACCATGCCGGCGATGGCCGCAGGGTTGCGCAGGAACATGCGCAGCGCCTCGCGCGCGGGATGCTCGGGCGCGGCGGTTGCGGCTGCCAGCCGCGCGGCGGGCAGGGGCGAGACGGGTGGGGCGGTGGTGGTCATGGTGTTCTCAGGCGGTCTTGATGCGTGGGTCGATGAGGCGGTAGGCCAGGTCGGTCAGCAGGTTCATGACGACCACGACGATGGAGGAGAACAGCAGCACGCCGAGGATGGTGGGGTAGTCGCGCCGCAGCACCGAGTCGAAGGCCAGGCGGCCCAGGCCTGGCCAGTTGAAGACCGTCTCGACGATGATGGCGCCGGCCATCACGTTGCCGAACTGCAGGCCGAGCATGGTCACCACCGGCAGCAGGGCGTTGCGCAGCGCGTGTTTGTAGAGCACGACATGCTCCGCAAGGCCCTTGGCGCGCGCGGTGCGGATGTAGTCCGAGCCCAGCACGTCCAGCATGGAAGAGCGCGCCAGCCGGCTGTACTGGGCGAGGTAGACCAGGGCCAGCGTCACCGCGGGCAGCACCAGGTGGTGCGCCACGTCCAGCATGTCGGTCAGACCGGTGGCGCCCACCGAGTCGGCCGAGCGCATGCCCGCCACCGGCAGGATCGGCAGCCAGGACGCGAACAGCAGCACCAGCAGCATGCCGGTCCAGAACACCGGCGCGGCGAAGCCCACCAGCGAGAGCACGGTGATGCACTGCGACAGCAGGCCATTGGGCCGGCGCGCGGACAGCACGCCCAGCAGCGTGCCGGCCAGGAAGGCCAGCAGCACCGCGGAGACCACCAGCAGCAGCGTGGCCGGCACGCGCTCGAAGATCATCTGCGCCACGGGCAGGTTGAAGAAGTAGGAGTAGCCGAGGTCGCCGCTCAGCACGCGGCCGAGGTAGATGCCCAGCTGCACCGGCAGCGGGCGGTCCAGCCCGTACTGGGTGCGCAGCTGGGCCATGAGCTCGGGGCTCATGCCGCCGCTGGCGCCGGCGATGGTCTCGACCGGATCGCCGGGTGCGGCGTGCACCAGCATGAAGTTCAGCACCACCACGGCCAGCACCAGCAGGAAGCCCTGGAGCAGGCGGGTTGCAAGAGCGCGCAGCATGTTCATGTCATCGAGGGGAGTTGGGGTGATGCGGACCAGTATGCGGCGTGTGTGCAGTTCATTTCAACGGGGGATTCGCGCATAAACTGCATGCGATCAGACGGGCGGAGCGGAGGATGCGATGAAGCACAAGACCATGGACAGGCCGACGATCCTCATCGTCGACGACGTGCCGGAGAACCTGGCCGTGCTGACCCGGATGCTGCAGGACCGCTATGCGGTCCGCGTGGCCACCGACGGCGCACGCGCCCTGCGCCTGCTGCACGCCGGACCCGTGCCCGACCTGGTGCTGCTCGACGTGGTGATGCCCAAGATGGACGGCTATGCGGTGTGCCGCAGGATCAAGCAGGACGCGCGCACCCGCGACATCCCGGTGATCTTCCTGACGGTGCTGGACGATGCGGTCGACGAGGAGATGGGCCTTGGCATGGGCGCGGTGGACTACATCGCCAAGCCGGTCAGTCCGCCCATCGTGCTGGCCCGCATCGACGCGCAACTGCGCCTGAAGGCCGCGGCCGATTTCCTGCGCGACCAGAACCAGTTCCTCGAGGGCGAGGTCGGGCGGCGCATGGCAGCGGCCGAGCGGCAGTACGACGCGATCATCGGCACGATGGCCGGTCTGCTGCATGCGCGCGCATTCGAAGGCGGCCGGCATGTGCAGCGCCTGCAGGCCGGCCTGCAGGCCCTGGCCGAGCGGCTGCAGCTGGACCCGCGTTACGCGCCGGCATTGCCGGACGAGGCGCTGCGGCTGATGGTCAAGGCGGTGCCGCTCCACGACATCGGCATGGTGGACGTGCCGGACCGCATCCTGTTCAAGGCCGAGGCGCTGACCGCGGAGGAGCGCGACATCGTGCGCCTGCATGCGGAGCGCGGTGGTGCGCTGTTGCAGCGCATCGAACAGGGTCTGGGCGGCAGCACGCCGCTGCTGCAGACGGCCGGCGCGATGGCGCATGGGCACCAGGAGCGCTGGGACGGAAGCGGCTATCCGCGCGGCCTGGCGGGCGAGGCGATCGCACTGGGCGCGCGGCTGGTGGCACTGGTCGATGCTTACGAGGCGCTCGTGAGCGGACGCGCCTACCGCCTGCCCGTGTCGCATGCGCAGGCGACGGCCATCATCGCCGACGGGCGCGGCACGCAGTTCGACCCGCATGTGGTCGACGCCTTCCTGGACATCGGGGCCGAGTTCCAGCGGATCTGGCAGCACCTGGCCGATGCCGCAAGCCCGCGCGCCGACGGAGCCATCGGGGGCCACGGGGCCTGATCCCTGGCGTGCGTTCTGGCACATGGTCGCGGGGCCGTGGCCGGGTGCCTACTTGAGGAAGACCTCGTCGTAGGGAGCGGCGGGCCCCCAGATCGTCGTCGGCACGTTGCCCACGTTCTTGCGCGTCGCCGTGTAGTAGGGCGAGTTGTTGATGAAGACGATGGGCACCTCGTCCGTCACGATCTTCTGGAAGGTGGCGTAGTAGGCCTTGCGCTTGGTCTCATCCATGATGCCGCCGGCCGTGTTGAGCAGTTCGTCGACCTGCGCGTTCTTGTACGACTGGGTGTTGGTCCAGACCACCGGCTTGATGTTGTTCGACAGGTAGGTGCGGTGCACGCCGATGACCGGGTCGCCCCAGTTGAAGACCGTGTCCATGGACAGGTCGAAGTCGTGTGTGGCCAGCCGCTTGGCCCAGGCCGGGAAGTCGGCCGAGGCGCGCACCTCCACCACCACGCCGACCTTCTTGAGCTGGGCGCGCACGTACTCGGCCACGTTCTTCTGTTGCTCGTCTGCACCGGGCAGGTAGTCGATGGTGATCTTGAAGCGCTCGCCGTTGCTGCCCGCCTTCAGGCCGGCTTCGTCGAGCAGCGCGGCAGCCTTCTTGAGGTCCACCGGGTAGCGCACAAGGTCGGCCACCGCGAACGGGCTGCTCCCGACGAGGGGGCCGTCGGCCGGCGTGGCGAAGCCGCCCATGAGCGCCTTGGTGATGAAGTTCTTGTCGATCGCATAGGCGATGGCCTTGCGCACGCGCACGTCGTCCAGCGGCTTCTTGGCGGTGTTGATGGCCAGCCAGTTGAGCGCGCCGATGCCCTCGAAGCCCTTGTTCGTGAGCGCGATGTTGGGGTTGCTCTGCAGCCGCTTGAGGTCGATCGACACGGCCACGTAGGGCACCATCTGGATGTCACCGCGCTCCAGGCCCAGCAGCAGGCTGGAGGTGTCGGGCACGATGTTCATGATGACCTTGTCCAGGTAGGGCTTGCCCGGCAGAAAGAACTTGTCGAAGCGCTCCATCACGATGCGCTGGCCGGCGCGGAACTCGGCCAACTTGAACGGCCCGGAGCCGACCACGTCGGTGGTGTTGCGCGGATGGGCCTTGAGGTCGGTGCCGTCGCCGTAGATGTGCTTGGGCAGGATGGGCGCGAGCGCAGGGCTCATGGCCAGCAGGATCGCCGGGTGCGGCTGGCCCATGCGGATGATGGCCGTGTAGGGGTCCGGCGTTTCCACCTTCTCCACCGGCGCCAGCATGGTCTGGAACGGGTGGTTGGCCTTGATGGCCATGATGGAGAAGGCCACGTCTTCCGAGGTGATGGGCTTGCCGTCGTGGAACACCGCGTTCTTGCGCAGGTTCAGCGTGAGCGACTTGCCGTCCTCCGCGAGCTTCCACGATTCGGCCAGGTAGGGCTGGGGCTGCCACTTGTCATCGAAGCGCAGCGGGCTGGCGAACAGCTGTGTGGACGGCATGGCCGTGGCGATGCCGGACTGCACCGCGCCATTGAGGTGGCGCGGCACCTGGGTGCTGCCCACCACCAGCGTGCCGCCCTTCTTGGCTTGCTCCTGGGCCTGGCTGGGCAGGGCCGTCGCGGCCAGCGCGGCCGCGGCGAATACGATGCTGCCGAGGGCGCGGCGGTGCAGGGAAAACGAACGCATGGGGGAAGCTCCTTTGTTCTGCTGGCCGCGCCCGTCGCGGCCTTGCGCCAACGATACGCATGAAGCACGCCATGCACGCATGCCACAGGCGGTGAAATGCTGGAGCCAGAGGGGCAGTGTTTTCCCTTGCCATGCACCGTCGTCGTGCTGTGTCGCGTCGTGCTACTTCTCGTCGCGCAGCCAGTACCACTTGTAGAGCGCACGCTGGCCGATGCGGCGGAACGGCGCCAGCAACGGAGAACGCACCACGCCGAACGCGTTGGGAAACTCCAGCGGCCCGTCGTAGATGGGCAGCGAGAACACGGCGCGCCCGGCGTCCTGGCCCGTCACGCGCTGGGCCAGCCGCTTGCCGGCCCAGGTGGAGAACGACACGCCGTTGCCGCCGTAGCCCACGGCGTACCAGATGGTCTGCGCCGGGTCGGGCCGCGTGATGCGCGGCATCATGTCGTGGCTCACGTCCACCCAGCCCCACCACGAGTGGTCGATCTGAATGCCGGCCAGCGGCGGAAACTTGCGCGCGATGGCGTCCGTCAGCAGCTTGAGGTGCTCGGGGGCCTCGGCGTCTGCGCCCGTGACGGCGCTGCGGCTGCCCAGCTGCAGCCGGTTGCCGCGCAGGAAGCGGTAGTAAAAGCGCAGCGTGCGCGTGTCGGTCAGGAAGGTCTCGTTGCGCACGCCGCAGGCCGCCATCTCTGCGGCCGTCAGCTCGCGCGTGACCACCGAGTTCGACAGGATGGGCATGATCTTGTTCTTGAGCAGCGGGTGCAGCTGCTGCCCGGTATAGCCACCCGTGCACACGGCCACGCGGCGCGCCCGCACGGTGCCTCCAGGCGTGCGCAGATGGTGCACGCCGCCGATGGTCTCCCAGCCCTGCACCGGGCTGGCCGGGTGCACCTTCACGCCCAGCGCGCGGGCGCGCCGCAGCAGGCCGAAGGTGAACTTGAGCGGATGGATGCCGATGCCGTGCTCCTCCCACATGGCGCCGGCAGCCTCGCGCTCGCCGCAGAACTCTTCGTGGATCTGGGCGGGCGTGAGCATGCGCGTGCGGTAGCCGAACTGTTCGTTCATCACGCGCGATTCGGCGCGCAGGTAGTCCATCTTCTCGGGCCGATGGGCCACGTAGAGATGGCCGCCGTCGTAGGCGTCGCAATCGATCTCGCGCGTGAGCCCGGCGAAGTTCTCGAAGCCCGTGCGGATCTCGCGGTCGAGTGCGCGCGCGGTGTCCAGGCCCCAGCGTGCGATCCACTGGCTGCGCTTGAGCCGGCCGCTCGCGTTCTGGCCCTGGCCGCCGCTGCGGCTGGAGCAGCCCCAGGAACTCTGGTTGGCCTCCAGCACCACGGCGGCGATGCCGTGCTCCTGCGCCAGGTACAGCGCCGTGGACATGCCGGTGGCGCCGGCGCCGATGACGACGACGTCGGCGTCGACGTCCCCACGCACGGGGCCGTCGTCGGCCGGCGGGGTGCCGGCGCTCGCCACCCACCAGGTCGGTGCATAGGCGCGTCCTGCACCGGGGTCGGGCGCGACCAGCGGGTCGTAGCGCGGGTCGTAGCGGCGCTCGGGCGGGGCGTCGGCCGTGAAGGGCAGGCTGCTCATCGCCTCAACGCGCCGGCAGGTTCGGCCGCGTCTTGCGGAACACGTTCTTCAGGTGGATCAAGCCGCCCTTGAAGGTGAACAGGTCCACACCGTCCACCTCCACGCGCGTGCCGTCGGCGGCGGTGCCCGTGAAGGTCCATTCGGACACCCCGAAGTCGCCGTGCACGAAGTGCTTGCCGTTGCGCCACTGCGCGTCGGGCATGGTGGCCCATGCGGCCGGGAAGGCCTTGCGCACCGCGTCTGCGCCCACATGGCGCGTGCCGCAGGCGTCCGGTCCGCCGGCGGTCTGGAAGATGCAGTCCTCGGTCATGAAGGACATCAAGGCATCGATGTCGTGGCGGTTCCAGGCCTCGCTGAAGGCGGCCAGGGTGGCTTCGGTGACGGGCGGGGTGGTGGTGCTCAAGAGGCTCTCCTGTTCAGGTTGCGTCGCAGGTTAGGCGCTTGATCCGCGCGGCGATAGTGCCAGTGGCCCCCAATCCACCACGCCAGTCGTGTGCCGGCATGGCGCTAGACTGCGCCTCCCATGAGCACCCCCGGCGCCGAAGCGCACCACCAATGGGCCCGGCTGTTCGTCGTGCCCGAGCAGCCCGGCCTGCCCTTGCAGGGCCGCCTGCGGCTGGCGATCGTGCAGCCCATCCTGGAGGGGCGGCTGCCGGCCGGCGCGGCGATGCCATCCTCGCGCGAACTTTCGCGCCTGCTCGGCCTGTCGCGCAACACGGCCACGGCGGCCTACCAGCAGTTGATCGACGAGGGCTTCCTGGAAGCGCGTGCGCGCAGCGGCGTGTTCGTGGCGCGCAACGCCCGGCCCGCCAGTGTGGGGGCGACGCCACCGACCAGCTTTGGCAGTGGCGGCGGCGTCGCGCCGGACTGGGGCGCGCGTGTGCTGCGCTCGCTGGCGGATGCACCCACGCTCTCCAAGCCCGAGCGCTGGCGCGAGGTGCCCTATCCCTTCGTCTACGGCACGCACGATTCCGAACTGTTCCCGATCGAGGGCTTCCGCGAATGCTGCACGCGCAGCCTGGCGCGCGCCCAGCTGGCGCAGTGGACGCCGGACTTCGAGACCGACGACGTGCCCGACCTGATCGAGCAGATCCGCCTGCACCTCCTGCCCAAGCGTGGCGTGTTCGCGCTGCGGGAGGAGATCCTGGTCACCGTCGGCGCGCAGCAGGCCTTCCACCTGCTGGCCGATGCGCTGCTGGACGAAACCAGCCGGCTCGGCTTCGAGGAGCCGGGCTACCCGCACGCCCGCAACACCTTCTCGCTGCGCCGGCCGCGCTGGGTGCCGGTGGCCGTGGATGGCGAGGGCGTGCTGGTCGACACGCTGCCGCCGCTGGACTACCTGTTCGTCACGCCTTCGCAGCAGAGCCCCACCACGGCCACGCTGTCGCTCACGCGGCGCGAATGGCTGCTGCGCAAGGCCGAGCTGGCCGACTTCGTGGTCATCGAGGACGACTACGAGGCCGAGAACCTGTACGAGGGCGCCCCCATGCCGGCCCTCAAGAGCCTGGACAAGAGCGGCCGTGTGGTCTACGTGGGCTCGCTGTCCAAGAGCCTGTCGCCATCGATGCGGCTGGGCTACATCGTGGCGCCGCGTGCGCTGATCCAGGAACTGCGTGTGCTGCGCCATGCCATGGTGCGCCACCCCAGCGCCTTCCTGCAGCACGCCTATGCCCTGTTCATCTCGCTGGGCCACCACGAGTCGCACGCGCGCCGCGTGAACACGGTGATGCAGGAGCGTGTGCAACTGCTGGCGCGGGCGCTGCGCACGCAGCTGCCCGACTTCGCATTCGACCTGCCGCGCGGCGGCGCCTCGATGTGGGTGCGTGCGCCGGCCTGGGTGGATGGCGCCGAACTCGCCACCATCGCGCAACGCCACGGCGTGCTGATCGAGGCGGGTGACGTGTTCTTCCAGCACCCGCCCTATCCCTGCCCGTACTTCCGGCTGCGGCTGTCGTCCATCGCCACGGAACGCATCGCCGACGGCATCGCTGCGCTGGCCAAGGCGGTGGACGAACTGGCCACGGCCCGCGGCGCACGGCGCCGCTGAGCGCCGCCGGGCGCGGCGCACGCCGCCGGTGCGCACCGCACCAAACCGAGGGTTCACCCTGGTTCCCTGGCCCCATGGGCGGGCGCACGCTGGTTCTTTTGTGTCGTGCGCCTTTGCTGCACATTGGCCCGGCTCGCCCCCCCCCCGGCGCCGCAGGTCTGCGGTGGCCGCATGTGTTCCCGTTCGGACCCAGGAGATCTCCACGATGCCCACCCGTCGATCCATGCACCGCGCCGCCGCTGCCGCCGCGCTCGTCCTCGCTGTCGGGGCCCAGGCCCAGACCAAGGAGGTGACCTTCGCCCACCAGGACATGCTGGTGCCGCTGCGCCTGGTCATGGAATCCGGGGAGGTCGAGAAGGCCACCGGCTACAAGATCAACTGGCGCATGTTCGGCGGCGGCGGCGACGTGATCCGCGCCATGGCCTCGGGCAATGTGCAGATGGGCGAAGTGGGCTCCAGCCCGCTCACGGCCGCGGCCAGCCAGGGCCAGGACATCCGGCTGTTCTGGGTCTCGGCCGACATCGCCGACGCCGAGGCCCTGGTGGCGCGCAACGGATCGAACGTCAACCAGCTGGCCGACCTCAAGGGCAAGCGCGTGGGCGTGCCCTTCGTGTCCACCGCGCACTACCAGCTCATGGCGGCGCTCAAGGCCGCCGGCGTGGACGCACGCCAGGTCAACGTCAACAACATGCGCCCGCCCGAGGTGGCCGCCGCCTGGGAGCGCGGCGACATCGACGCGACCTTCATCTGGGACCCGGTGCTGACCAAGGTCAAGGGCAACGGCAAGGTCATCGCCACCTCAGGCAGCATCGGCAAGCAGGGCTACCCCACGTTCGAAGGCATCGTCGTCGATGCCAAGTGGGCTGCCGCCAACGAGGCCTTCATGGTCGCCTTCGTCAAGGCGCTGGACCGCGCCAACGCCGAGGTGCGCGGAGGCCTGAAGGGCTGGAATGCCGACTCTGCGCAGGTCAAGGCCGTGGCCAAGTGGACCAAGGCCGACCCCAAGGACGTGGCGGCCGGCATGGCGCTCTACAGCTTCCCGACGCTGCAGGAGCAGCTCTCGGCCAACTGGCTGGGCGGCGGCGCGGCCAAGGCCATGGCCGGCACCGCGGAGTTCCTGAAGGAGCAGGGCCGCGTGCAGGAGGTCAAGCCGAGCTACGCCAACTTCGTGACCGACGTGTATGTGAAGAAGGCCCTGGGCCAGTAAGGCGATGCCCACGCTCGACATCCGTGAACTGACGGTGAACTACGCCGTCAAGGGCGGCACGCTGCAGGCGCTGGCGCCCGTCAATCTGCGCATGCAGGGCGGCGATTTCGTGGTCGCGCTCGGTGCCTCGGGCTGCGGCAAGACCACGCTGCTCAACTGCATCGCCGGCTTCCTGCCGCCCTCGTCGGGCCAGGTGCTGCTGGACGGCCAACCTGTGCAGGGCCCGGGCGCCGAGCGCGGCGTGGTGTTCCAGAAGCACGCGCTGATGCCCTGGCTCAACGTGCGCGACAACGTGGCGCTGGGCCTGCGGCTGCGTGGCGTGCCCGCGGCGCAGCGTGGACGCATTGCCGAAGAAAAGCTGGCCCTGGTGGGCCTGGCCAAGTACGCAGACCGCGCCGTGTACGAACTCTCCGGCGGCATGCAGCAGCGCGTGGGCATCGCGCGGGCGCTGGCCAACGACCCGTCGGTGCTGCTCATGGACGAGCCCATGGGCGCGCTGGACGCCTTCACGCGCGAGCAGGTGCAGGAGATCCTGCTGCGCGCCTGGATGGCCACGCAGAAGATGGTGTTCTTCATCACCCACGACGTGGAGGAGGCGCTGTTCCTGTCCACCCGGCTGATCGTCATGAGCCCCAGCCCGGGCCGCATCTCGCATGTCTACGACGAAGTGCCGTTCTCGCGCCAGTTCCTCGCACACGGCGATGCGCGCAGGGTCAAGTCCGAGCCGGCCTTCATTCGCATGCGCGAAGAGGTGCTCGCCATCATCCACCACCGCGAAGCGACGGAGCCCGCCCATGCCTGACAGCGCATCCACCCTGGCCGGGCCGGTGGCGCCCGCCGCAGCAACGTCGTCCACACCGCTCAAGACCAGCCGCTTCCGCACACCCGGCGAAGGCAGCAGCGGCACCATCAGCGTGGCCACGGTGGTGGTGCTGCTGGTGCTGTGGACGCTGGTGACCAACATGGGCTGGGTCAAGCCGCTGTTTCTGCCCACGCCGCAAGCCGTGTTCGAGCAGTTCTGGCAGTACCTGACCGGCCGGGCCAACGACAAGCCGCTGTGGCAGCACTTCCTGGCCAGCATGTTCCGCGTGTTCTCGGCCTTCTTCCTGGCCTGCGTGACGGCGATTCCGGTCGGCATCGCCATGGGCATGAGCCGCTGGGCGCGCGGCATCTTCGACCCGCCGCTGGAGTTCTACCGCCCGCTGCCCCCGCTGGCCTACCTGCCGCTGATCATCATCTGGTTCGGCATCGACGAGCTGCCCAAGGTGCTGCTGATCTTCCTGTCGTGCTTCGCGCCGCTGGCGCTGGCTGCGCGCTCGGGCATGCGCAGCGCCGCACAGGAGCAGATCAACGCGGCCTACTCCATGGGCGCGAGCTACTGGCAGGTGGTGCGCCACGTGGTGCTGCCCGCGGCCATGCCCGAGATCCTGGTGGGCATGCGCATCGCCATCGGTTTCGGCTGGACCACGCTGGTGGCCGCCGAGATGGTGGCGGCCAACATGGGCCTGGGCCAGATGGTGCTCAACGCCTCGAACTTCCTGCGCACCGACATCGTGATCATGGGCATCGTGGTGATCGGCGTGGTGGCCTACCTGTTCGACCTGCTGATGCGCTGGGTCGAGCGGAGCGTGGTTCCGTGGAAGGGCCGCATGTAGGCCCATGCGCCGGGGGGGGCGCCGGACCCGCAGGCCCGGTGTCATCGCCTTGCCGGGCTGCCGGTACCTGCATACCCCCAAGGCGGAGCGCGCATTTGCTGGCATGCTGGTGGCCCATCTCCCCGGTACCGGTATGCGCGTCAGCCCTCGCACCTTGGCCTTCCTGGCGGCCCTTCTCGTGGCCCTGCCGGGCCCCGTCCTGGCTCAGCGGCCCACAGCCCCGGGAGACGAGGCGGTGTGCGCCGCGCAACTGGCGGACATCGAGGCGCAGATCGACGATGCGCGCGCCAGGGGGCGCATGCTGCTGCGCCGGGAGCTGGACCAGCAGCTCGCCGCCGTGCAGGCGCGCTGCAACGGCAGTCCGGCACAGGCCAGCCGGGCCGCCAGCATCGCGCGGCTGGAGCAGGAGGTCGAGGCCCTGCGCGCCGAACTCGCGCGCGCCGAGGAGCAGTTGCGCAGGCTCAGGAACACGTCGCCGTGAAGGCGCGGGCGTCCTTGCCACGGTCGCCGGTGCGTCTGCGCCGCGCAAGGCGCTGACCTGAAGTGCCACCCTTGAGTGCCGTGTTGCTGACGCCACCCTTGGCCGACTGGTCGCTGATGGCCGCGCTGGCCGTGGTCCTCGGTGCCGGCTTCGTGCGCGGCTTCGCGGGCTTCGGCTTCTCGGCCTTCAGCGTGGCCGGCCTGTCGCTGCTGGTGGCGCCCTCGGCCGTCATCCCGTCCATCTTCCTGCTGGAGATCCTGGCCAGCCTGCACATGCTGCGCGTGGGCCTGCGCGACGCCGACTGGCCCTGGCTGCGCGCGCTGGTGGCCGGCCAGGTGCTGGGCGTGCCCATGGGCGTGGCGCTGCTCGCCTGGCTGCCCGAGGCTGGGCTGCGCTTGGTGATCGGTATGCTGCTGGTGGTGGCCGTGTTGGCGCTGCGCAGTGGCGTGCGGCCGGCGCTGGAGCCCACGCCGCGCATGCGCCTGGCGGTCGGCACGCTGTCCGGCGTGGTCAACGGCGTGGCGGCCATCGGCGGCATCGTGGTGGCCGTGCTGCTCAGCACCACGCGCATGGCGCCGGCCGCGCTGCGCGCGACCATGGTGCTGATGCTGCTGTGCTCCGATGTGCTGGCCCTCGCTTTTGCGGCCGTGCTGCCGCGGGCGGGCGATGCGGGTGTGTTGGTGGGGGTGGACACCTGGCGCTGGGCCGCGTGGCTGGCGCCGGCCATGCTGGCCGGCATCTGGCTGGGCAGCCACGCGTTCACGCGGGTGTCGCCGGAGCAGTTCCGGCGCCGGCTGCTGGACCTGCTGGGTGTGCTGGCCGGGCTGGCGCTGGGCCGGGCGGTCTGGGGCCTGGTCGGCACGGTGTGACGGCCTCGCAGGGCCGGCGCTGGCGCGGATCGCCCGCGCAGGGGGCGCCGTGCACCCGCATGGCGCTTCAGTGCCCGCCCGGATGTCTCACGCCATCCGTGCGCTCGGTCGGCGACGCACGGTTGCTGCCCGGTTCATCGGGATGGTCGCCGAGCAGGCAGGCGGTCCTTCAGCGCATTGCTTTTCTCAACACCCTGTGGGCACAGGCCACCGTGTCCGCTGCATGGTCGTAGGCGTGCCGGCGTAGGTGAATCGCTGCGCATCGAAACCTGGGGGCCATGCTGGTCGCTGCGCTGTCCGCCTTCGGCCGAGCCGGCCGCCGCTTGCAAAGCCCCTTGATCGACCGGCTTGCCGGTCTCAGCTGCTGTGCGCCGTGCTGCAGATCGATGCGGCGCCAACGGCATGACACGGCTTCAGCGCAGCGCCGCCGGCCCGCGCTGCACGACGCGTCGCACCAGGTCGTCCACGATGTCCAGCATCTCGGCGCTGTTGTGCCCGGCGGCGCGGGCCACCGCCGCGTGCACGCCGGCCTGTGCGCAAGGCGCCAGCAGCGCCTGTTCCAGCGCGCACACCAGCCTGAAGCGGCCGATCAGGTCCGCGTCGCTGAGCGTGCGCACATCGGCGCTGGCGGGCGGCGCGGCACCGTCGTGTGCGGCATCAGTTGCGCTGGGCATCGGCATTGGCATCGACATCGGCATAGTTATCGACATCGACATCGACATCAGCGGGCCGGGCCCGTTGGTCGATGTCGAAGCGCATCCAGTCTGTCAGGTAGGGCAGCGTGCCCGTCTGCAGCCGGGACTGCACCATGACCACCAAAGCGTCGTGCATCAGGCGGGGAATCTTGCGATGCCGCAGGTAGCGCTGGATCAGCACCCGCCCTGCCAGTTCGGTATTGGACATGCACACACTCCTGACAAGCTCGGAGGCTCCACCCTAGCGCCGTGCGCGGCCGTGTCTGTACGGCGTCGCACATGGCATGTGTGCGGCAGCGTACGGACCAATTGGCGCCGTCGCCGCAGCATGCGGCATGGGCAGAGGAACCGTGGTTGCCGTCGAAGCCAGCAGGCGTCTGTTCGCTCTGCGGCTGGCCAACGGCAGCGCATGGGTGTTCTCGCAGCACTCCGGTGTGCCGGTGCAGCTCGGTGACCTGCTGCTGGGCTACGTGGACATCGTCGGATTCCGCCTGTTCGCGCACGGTGGCGGGTTCTGCCGTGCCTACCGGGAGGCCGGTCCGTTCAGCCAGGAGACGGCGTTGCGCTTGGTGTGTGTGCTGCAGGCGCCGGTGGGCGGGGCCTCTGGCGCTGGAAGGAAAGAAGATGTCGACCGAAGCCTATTTCCATGACGGTTCGGGCACCGTCCGGTTCTGGGTGCAGCTGGACCAGGCGCCCATCGGCGCCATGGTCCGCAAGGAAACCCTGCACTACCGCTACCACCCGCTGGTGAGCAACGACGATCCCCTCGAGACCTACCGCGACAACGCGGCGGAAATCGACAGCGCCGTGCGCCGCCGCGCGGCGGCGGGCTCGGCCGAGCCCATTTTGCTGCGCGATGCAGACCTCGCGCCGCTCCCGGGCGCCGGGACGGGACGCTAGCGTCTCACAGGCCGGCTAAGCGGCCTGCCTGCCCATTCATGTCGGGTTGCCCTTGGTCGCGTAGCGCCGGTGGTCGTTGGAGCCTGGCCGCACGGCAGGCTCGGCCGCTGGAACGTAGGGTGTCCTCATCGCGCTGTTGACGTGGGTCCTGGGCTGTACCGTGGCCGGCGGCGGTGCCTGTGGCGTGTGGCCTTTGGGTGTCGGGCTCATGCTGGTTTCCTGTGGTGGTGGTGAAGTCCGAAGCCGGCCCATCTTCGCATCATGCACTGCGGAGCATGGCCGGACTGTGCGCCGGGCAACGCAAGGGGTCTCAGAGCCGCTACACCTCGGACAGCAGCCGGTCGTATTCCTTCTTCACCACGGCATAGCATTCGCAGGAACGGCTTTCGAGGGCAGGCCGGTCCAGCACCGTGATGTGGCCGCGCGCGTAGCGGATCAGCTTGGCTTTTTGCAGCTTGAGCGCGCTTTCGGTGACGCCCTCGCGGCGCACGCCCAGCATGTTGGCGATCAGTTCCTGCGTCATCGCGATCTCGTTGCCGTCCAGCCGGTCCAGGCTCAGCAGCAGCCAGCGGCACAGCTGTTGGTCGACGCTGTGGTGGCGGTTGCAGGCGGCCGTCTGCGCCATCTGCGTGATGAGCGCCTGCACATAGCGCAGCAACAGGCTCAGCACCGGCGTCCGTGTGATGGCGTCCTTGATCGCCCGCGCCGGCAGGCGAAAGCCATGGCCTGCACTCTGCACCACGCCGCGGCTGGGCGTGGACTCGCCCCCCATGAAGAGCGAGACCCCGACCACGCCCTCGTTGCCGGTGATCGCGATCTCGGCCGACGCGCCGTTCTCCATCACGTACAACAGCGAGACGATGGCGGTGGTCGGAAAGTACACGTAGCGCTGCTGCACGCCGGATTCGTACAGCACCTGGCCCAGCGGCATCTCGATGTACTCGAGCAGGGGCTCCCACCGCGCCCGCTCATCGCCGGGAAGCGCCGCAATCAGGCGGTTGTGCCGCGGGTCGCGCACTGCGCCACGCGGTCTCGGATCGGGTTGCACGGAAGCGGTTCCTTCGGAAGTCAAGGCCGACATTGACACATCCGGATGGGCTGCGTATGTACGCTATCGAACATACACGCCTGCGGCCGGGTGTGCGAAATGTCCACACTATGTGCGCAGGCAGACAGTGAGGCCTGTGACTTGGATCAACACTGCGCGCATGAAGATTCGTGCGCCACCGCCGCGGCCCGCCGGCCAGAACCCGCCGATCGCCCGGCTCGGAGTTTCCGAACGCCGCCGCCTGTTGGCGCACTCGCGGGCTGCAGGCCTTGGCCTGCAGCTGCTATGCGGCAGGCAGGCAATGCCATGCCGATGTCCTGCCCCGCGCGGTGCAGCGTGCCACGGCCCCGGTGGCAGGGCATCCCGGATGACGAGGAGTCGACATGGTTGAGCATCTTCAAGCCTACCTCGTGTGGCGCGAGATGGAAACGAAGGCCCGCGAGGCGGCCGACAGCTTCGCGGCGGCGATCAAGGCGGGCCGGTATCCGTCCGAGGCCGAGATGGGCGAGCTGAGCCGCCTGCGGACCGCCGCCTCCGCCGCGCTGCACGACATGGTCGAGCGGGCCAAGGGGCTCCCCGAGCGGCCCGCATAGCCGGCCCTGGCGGCAAGGCACGTGCGTTGCCGCAACGGCGTGTCGGCCGACACCACCTGGCGGCATCGTGTGGCGGGCGCGGCCGTCGTTCCTGTCAGACTCGGGGGGCGACCTCCCTGGTGCCCTGGCCGCCTCCTCTATCTGAACGCACTGCCATGACGAGGTGAAGCCATGCGTTTCGATGACAGCTATGAGGCTTGGCTGGCGGCCGAGCATGCCGCCCGCGCGGCGAACGACAAGGTGTTCAGCCGCGTGCAGGGAGTCGCCGCCAGGATGAGCGAGGAGGATGCCGAGGTGCTGGCCGCACTGCGTGGCGATGCCAGCGCCAAGATGCAGCGCATGCTGGAGGCGGCCAATGACCGCCATGCCACCTAGCATCCGCAGAGCGCCATGACGGAACCGCTCCTTCTGACCACCGCACGGGTCATGACCTTCGACGGCGACCGGCTGCTGACCGGGGCCAGCGGTTTCTTCTTCGAGCGCGCAGCGCGTCTGTTCTTCGTCACGAGCCGGCACGTGCTGCAGGATGCGCCCAGCAAGCACCATCCCAACCGCATCGAGATCGAGCTGCATGTCGATGCGGTCAATCTCACGCGCTCGGCCATGTTGTCGGTCTGGCTGTTCAAGGATGGCAGGAGCCAGTGGCGCCAGGGCCTGGATTCGGGTGGCGAGATCGACGTCGCCGTGCTCGAGATCGCGCGCGCGACGCTGCCCGCGAATGCAGAGATCCGCTGTTTCACGCCCGGCCATCTGCAGGTCGAGCTGGGCCAGGTGGAGGTCGGGACGGGGCTGCTCGTGGTCGGTTTCCCGCTGGGATTCCACGACACCATGCACCACCTGCCCGTGGTGCGCCATGCCGTGATCGCCTCCGCGTTCGGTATCCGCTTCCAGGGGCAGGGCCTGTTCCTGACGGATGCCCGCACGCACCGCGGCACCAGCGGCGCGCCGGTCGTCACGCGCGACGCCACGGCCGGCGCGGCGCTGCCGTGGAAGCTGCTGGGCGTGCACTCCTCGCGCATCGACATGGGCACGCGTGACCTGGTGCTGGACGAGTCGCTCGGCCTGAACGCGGCCTGGTACGCCGCCATCCTGCTGACGTTGACGGCCTGAGGCCCGGAACGCGTTCTGCGCTTGGCGCGCGCCATCGCCGTGCGCCCAGGCCGGCCGGGATGGGAGGCTTCAGGCTGTCGCCGCGCGGCCTTCGTCCTGCACGCCAGACCCTGGGCTACAGCAAGGTCCTCATCCGTGCCGCCGCCGCATGCAGGAACGGCAGCTTCTCGCGCGCCTGGGCCAGCGACATGCGCGCCGTCGGCGCATGCACCGCAATGGCGGCCCTCGGTTTGCCCTGGCCGTCCAGCACCGGCACGGCCACCGCGATCAGCCCGGCAATGAACTCCCCCCGGTCGTCCGCATGGCCCTGGGCCGCGATCTGCGCGCATTCGGCGCGTAGCGCCTGCGCATCGCTCAGCGTCTCGGGCGTGAGCCGCTCCAGCACCAGCTGGCCGATGAGCGCGTCGCGCTCAGCCGCCGGCATCAACGCCAGGAACAGCTTGCCGCTGGCCGTGGCGTGCAGCGGCACGTGCGAGCCCACCTCCAGCGTGAGCCGCAGCGGCCAGTGCGCCTCCACCCGGTCCAGATAGAGCACGCGCGTGCCGTCCAGCGTGGTGAAGTTGCAGGTCTCGCCGACCTGCTGCACCAACTGCGCCAGCACGTCGTGGCGCAGGCCACGCGCGGCGCCGTGGTTCAGCGTGTCGAAGGCCAGCCGGCGCAGCGCAGGGCCGACCACGAAGCTGCGCTCGTCCACATCGCGCGCGAGAAAGCCACCCTCCTGCAGCTGGCCGCACAGCCGGTGCACCGTGGGCTTGGGCAGGTCCAGCCGCTCGGCCAGGCCGGCCAGCGTGAGCGCATGGCCGGCCTCGGCCACGGCCGCCAGCACGCGCAGGCTGCGGGCCGCGGACGAGTCTGGGGCGGTCGGGGCATCGGGAGCTTTCACGGCGTCATGCTCAGGGTATTCATTAAGAAACGGAACATTTCATTCCAAGAATAATCATCTTCACCGTAATTCGGAAGATATCGTTCCGGAATCAACATGTCCGAGGTGTTTGACCACATTGTCGTAGGCGCGGGTTCCGCTGGCTGCGTGCTGGCGGCGCGGCTGTCCGAGGACGCCGCCACGCGCGTGCTGCTGCTCGAGGCCGGTCCGCCCGACACCTCTCCGTGGATCCACCTGCCCATTGGCTACGGCAAGACCATGTGGAGTCCAGAGGTCAACTGGTGCTACCAGACCGACCCGGACCCGAACATGAACGGCCGGCGCATCTACTGGCCGCGCGGCAAGACGCTGGGCGGCAGCAGCTCCATCAACGGCCTGATCTACATCCGCGGCCAGCAGGAGGACTACGACCACTGGGCCGCGCTGGGCAACACCGGCTGGAGCTACGACGAAGTCTTGCCCTACTTCGTGAAGTCCGAGCGCAACCAGCGCGGAGCGATCGCGCTGCACGGTGGCGACGGGCCGCTGCGCGTGTCCGACATCGGTGCACGGCACGAACTGATCGAGGCCTTCATCGCCGGTGCCGGCGAGATCGGCGTTCCGCGCACCGACGATTTCAACGGCGCGCGCCAGGAGGGCGCTGGCTACTACCAGTTGACCACGCACCGTGGCCTGCGCGTGAGCGCTGCCAAGGCCTACCTCAAGCCCGCGCGCAACCGTTCCAACCTGCGCGTGGAGACCGGCGCCTTTGCCTCCGGCGTGCTGATGGAGGGCCGGCGCGCCGTGGGCGTGCGCTGGCGCCAGAACGGCGTGGACCGCGAAGCGCGCTGCCGCGGCGAGGTGCTGCTGGCGGCCGGCGCGCTGCAGTCGCCCCAACTGCTGCAGCTCTCGGGCATCGGTCCGGCCGCCCTGCTGGCCGAGCATGGCGTCCCCGTGGTGCACGACGCCCCCGGCGTGGGCGAGAACCTGCAGGACCATCTGCAGATCCGCCTCATCTACGAGTGCACCAAGCCCATCACCACCAACGACCAGCTGCGCAGCTGGTGGGGGCAGGCCCGGCTTGGCCTGCAGTGGTTGCTGGCGCGCAGTGGGCCGCTGGCGGTGGGCATCAACCAGGGCGGTTGCTTCCTGCGCGCACTGCGCGGGCCGGACGGCCTGCCCGTGGCGACCACGCCCGACATCCAGTTCCACGTGGCCACGCTGTCGGCTGACATGGCCGGCGGCAAGGTGCATCCGTTCTCGGGCTTCACGATGTCGGTGTGCCAGCTGCGGCCCGAGTCGCGCGGGCGCGTGCGCATCCGCTCGGCCGACCCGTTCGCGCCACCGTCGATGCAGCCCAACTACCTGGCCACCGAGCTGGACCGGCGCACCGCCGTGGCCGGCATGCAGGCGGCCCGCGCGATCGCGGCCGCGCCGTCGATGCGGCCCTACGTGCGGCGCGAGGTCAAGCCGGGCCCCGATGCCGCCGACGAGGCCGCGCTGCTGGCCTTTTGCCGCGACCACGGCGCCACCATCTTCCACCCCAGCGGCACCTGCCGCATGGGGGTGGACGAGGGGGCGGTGCTCGACCCGCGGCTGCGCGTGCGCGGCATCGATGCGCTGCGCGTGGTCGACTGCTCGGCCATGCCCACGCTGGTCTCGGGCAACACCCACGCGCCGGCGGTGATGATGGCCGAGAAGGCCGTGGACATGATCCGGGAGGACGCGCGCAGGCGGCCTTGATGGATGGCGGAGCGCGCCTGCCAGGGTACAGCGCGCAGTTCTTCAACGAGCGACGAGAAGGAGACAGACCATGGCGAAACTCACACGGCGCGGCGCCCTCGGCGGGGCCGCCTCGGCCCTGGCGGCGGCCGGTCTTGCGGCCCCCACGGTGGCTGGCGCGCAGAGCACGGTGCGCATGAAGATCCAGACGGCGGTGCCCACCTCCAGCATCTACTTCGACCTCATGAAGAAGCTGGGCGAGCGCTGCGACAAGATGTCCGGCGGCAAGATCAAGATGGAGATGCTGCCCGACGGCGCGGTGGTCAACGCCTTCGAGATGCTGGACGCGGTGGACAAGGGCGTGGTGGACGGCGGCTACTCGTGGACGCACTACTGGTCGGGCAAGAACACCGCGGCCGGCCTGTTCTCCAACCCCGCGGCCGGGGCCGGCACCGGCATGGACCAGATCTCGCACGTGGCCTGGTTGCTGCAGGGCGGCGGCATGGCGCTGTACAAGCGCTTCTACGCCGAGGTGCTCAAGCTCAACGTCGAGCCGCTCATGGTGCAGCCCATGGGGCCGGACCCGCTGGGCTGGTTCAAGGCGCCGATCAATTCGCTGGAGGACATGCGCAAGCTCAAGTACCGTGCGCCTCCGGGCCTGGTCGGCGAGATCTTCAAGGAAATGGGCATCAACGCCGTGGCCATGCCGGGCGGCGAGATCGTTCCCGCGGCGCAGCGCGGCGTGATCGACGCGGCCGAGTGGATCGGCCCGGCCGACGACCTGGCGCTGGGCTTCCACACCGTGTTCAAGCACTACTACCTGCAGGGCCTGCACCAGTCCACCGACGTCGGCGAGCTGCTCATCAACAAGCGGACCTGGGACAAGCTCGCGCCCGAGCACAAGGCCATCGTCGAGACCGCGGCCCTGGCCTGCATGACCGAGACCTACAGCTACAACGTGCAGCGCAACGCGCAGGCGTTGCAGAAGATCCAGGGCGAGTTCAAGGTGCAGGTGCACGACACGCCCAAGGACATCTTCCCGGCCTTCATCAAGGCCACCAACCTGGTCTACGACCGGGAGGCTGGCAAGAACCCCTTCTTCAAGGAGGTTCTGGAGTCGCAGCGCAGCTTCGCCAAGCTGGTCGTGCCGTACTGGAACAAGATCGTCGGCCTGTACTACAACCTGGGCATCGATTCGCCCTACAAGTGAACGGCGTGCCGCGGGGCCGCCGTGGCGGCGCTGCGGCATCCGGACGGAGGAACGGATGCAACCCATGGAACCGGGACTGCTGCGCACCGCGCGCGCGCTCGACCGCGTGGCCATCGTCTCGGGCCACCTCGTGGCCTGGATGATCGTGCCGCTGGTGCTGTCGCTGAGCTACGAGGTCGTGGCGCGCTACGCGTTCAACGCACCCACGCAGTGGGCCTACGACATGACCTTCATGCTGTACGGCAGCTTCTTCATGCTGGGCGCGGCCTATACGTTGCAGCGCAAGGGCCATGTGCGCACCGACAGCTTCTACGCCAACTGGTCGCCGCGGCGCCAGGCCAGCGTGGACCTGGCCGGCTACCTGCTCATGTTCTTCCCCTTCGTGGGCGTGCTGCTGTTCGTGGGCTGGGGTTACTTCTGGAAGGCCTTCGTCACCAACGAGACCTTCGTGAGCAGCTCCTGGCAGCCCATCACCTGGCCGTTCAAGCTCGCGCTGCCGGTGGCCGGCGCGCTGCTGATGCTGCAAGGCGTCAGCGAATGCCTCAAGTGCCTGCACACGCTGCGCACGGGTGCCTGGCCTGAAGCGGTGGCTGCGCCGGAGGTGGCGGTATGAGCGCACGCGGCGAGGGGCCCCGCAGCGCGGGGATCGACGCCAGCGCGCATGCCGCCGGCCACCGACCTCACTGCCCAAAGCATGCGCACGCCGCTGCGGAGGTGGCCGTATGAGCGACGAAGTCCTGGGCATCGTCGCGCTGCTGGTCCTGTTCGGCGCGATCTTCATCGGCTTTCCGATCTCGTTCACGCTGGGTGCGCTGTCGCTGGCCACGGGCTACATCGCGCTCGGTCCGGTGGTGTTCGACCTGGCCATCCTGCAGACCTTCTCTGTCATGCGCGACACCGTGCTGGCCTCCATCCCGTTCTTCCTGTTCATGGGCTTCCTGCTCGAACAGTCGGGCCTCATGGAGCGGCTGTTCCGCGGCATCCAGCAGCTGCTGGCCGGCGTGCGTGGCTCGCTCTACATCGCGGTCATCGTCACGGCCACGATCTTCGCGGCCGCCACCGGCATCGTGGGCTCCTCGGTCACGTTGCTGGGCGTGATGGCCGGGCCGTCCATGATCAAGAGCGGCTACGACCCCAAGCTCAGCGCGGGCGCCATCACGGCCGGCGGCACGCTGGGCATCCTGATCCCGCCCAGCGTGATGCTGATCGTGATGGGCCCGGTGGTCGGCGTGCCGGCCACCGACCTGTTCGCCGCCGCCGTGCTGCCCGGGCTGCTGCTGTCCACGCTGTTCCTGGTCTGGTGCCTGCTGCGCTGCTGGCTCAACCCGGCGCTGGGCCCGGCCCTGCCGCCCGAGCTGCGGCCGACCGCGCTGGGTCCGGTGGTCAAGGACCTGGCGCTGGGCGTGCTGCCCGTCATCGTCGTCATCATGGCCACGCTGGGCGTGATCCTGCTGGGCATCGCCACGCCCACCGACGCGGGCGCCGTGGGCTGCGCCGCCACCTTCGTGCTGACTGTGGGCTCGGGCCGCATGCGCTGGCCGCAGATCAAGAAGTCCATGCTGCAGACGCTGGAGGTGTCCTGCATGATCCTGCTGCTGGTGGTGGCCAGCAACCTGTTCGGCGCCGTGTTCGCGCGCCTGGGCAGCCCCGAGTTCATGGCCGAGTGGCTGCTGGGACTGTCGCTGCCGCCGATGGCGATGCTGGGCCTGATCCTGGGCCTCATCTTCGTGCTGGGCTGGCCGCTGGAATGGGTGCCCATCGTGTTGATCGTGGTGCCCGTGGTGCTGCCCATCGTGCAGGCCGCCGGCATCGACCTGCTGTGGTTCTGCACGCTGGTGGCCGTCACGCTGCAGACGGCCTGGCTGTCGCCACCGGTGGCGCTGTCGGCCTACTTCCTCAAGGGGGTGGTGCCGCAGTGGGAGCTCAAGCACATCTACGCCGGCATGCTGCAGTTCATGGCGCTGCAGGTGCTGGCGGTGATCATCCTGATGCTGTTCCCGGCGCTGGCGACCTGGCTGCCGCGCGTGGCGGGCTGAGGCGGCACTTCAGCGGACGCCACGGCCGGCGCCGATCAGCACCAAGTTCTCGTGGCGCGTCGCGCCCAGCACGAACCAGTCGGTGCCGACTTGCGTGTAGCCCTGGCGCGCGTAGAAGGCCAGAGCACGGTCGTTGCGCGCGTTGACCGTGAGCCACGGCGCACAGCCTGCCTCGGCGAGCGCCTGCGCCTCGATGGCCTGCAGCAGGCGTTTGCCGATGCCGCGGCCGATGAAGTGTGCCTGCACGTAGAGCGTCTGCAGCTCCACCGTGGACGGCACGCCCGCCGGGCAGGGCGCCTTGGCGCGAGCCACGGCCATGCCGACGAGCCGGTGGCCGCGCTCTGCCGCCAGCACGCTGGCGCAGGAATCGCCGAGCAAGGCGGCGAACCTGTCCACGCCGAGTGCTGACAACACGTGGTTGGCGATCTCGTCGCCGATGCCGTCCGTGGCGTAGGTGTGCAGCCAGACCTGCGTCGCCAGGACTGCCAGGCGTGCGGCGTCGTCCGGGCCGGCGCGGCGCACGACCAGCGCCGCATCCGGTTGCGCTGGCGCGCCAGGGCGCCGAGCTTCAGCCGATGCGCCGGACGTCGCCGTTGGTCGGTGTGGCGTGCTCATGGAACAGGTCTTCCAGATACTGCAGCAGTTCTCTTTTCGCGAGCCCGTCGGGCACCACGAAGTCGGCCGGCACGCGCTTGCCGTCCAGGTTGGCCGAGAAGGCCCGCCAATGCCGGCCGTCGCCGACGATGTCCACCAGCCTGCCGAAGATGCTGAAGCGGATGGACAGCATCGCTGCGCTAACCCGCGGCCAGCACCGCCAGCGCCACCGACGCGATGCGCGCGCCGGCCGAGTCGGCCCGCGAGGTCACGACCACCGGCACGCGCGCGCCCAGCACCAGGCCCGCGCAGTCGCCGCCACCCATGTAGACGAAGCTCTTGTAGAGCATGTTGCCGGCGTTGAGGTCGGGCAGCAGCAGCAGGTCGGCATCGCCCGGCACCACGCCGGCGATCTTCTTGATGCGCGCGGCCTCGGCCGAGATCACGTTGTCGAAGCCGAACGGGCCCTCGACGATGGCGCCGGGCCAGGCGCCGGCCTGGGCCTGCGCCACCAGCGCCTGCGCGTCCAGCGTGGCCGGGATGGCGGCCGTCACGGTCTCCACCGCGGCCACGATGCCGACCTTGGGCCGGGGATTGCCCAGCCGCTGCAGCAGCGCGACGGCATTGCCCAGGATGTCCTGTTTGGTGCGCAGGTCCGGCGCGATGTTGACCACGCAGTCGGCCATGGCCAGCAGCTTGGGGTAGTGCGGCAGGTCGAACAGGAACACATGGCTGACGCGGCGCTCGCCGCGCAGCCCGTTCTCCTTGTGCACCACGGCGGACATGAGCTCGTCGGTGTGCAGGGACCCCTTCATCAGCACGTCGACCTGGCCGTTGCGCGCGAGCCGGGTGGCCTCCAGCGCGGCGGCGGCGCCGATGTCGGCGGTGTCGACCTGGGCCATGCCCGACAGGTCCACGCCCGCGGCCGCGGCGGCCTGCGCGATGGCGGCACGCGGACCGACCAGCACCGGCTGGCCGATGCCGCTGGCCGCGATGCGCCGGGCCGCATCGAGCGCGAGCGCGTCGCAGGGGTAGACCAGGCCGATGCGCGGCAGGCGCGCGGCGGCCCCGGCACGGGCCCGCGCGATCAGCGCGGCGAGGCGCGGATGCGCCTCCAGTTCAGGCAGGGGCTGCACCGTCCCGCCCCCCGGACTCAGACGTAGTCCTTGTACTTGTCCAGGAAGCGCACCGGCTTGCTCAGCGCGTCGCGGCGGAACGGGTCGCCCAGCTCGCGCGTGCACATGATCTCGATCACGCAGGTCTTCTTCTCGTTCATCTGCAGGGCGATGGCCTTCTTGAGCGCGGCGCCCACCTGGGCCAGGTCGTCCACCACGATGCCCTCGGCACCCATGCTCTGCGCGATGCCCGCGAAGCTCGGGCTCTCCAGCTCGCCGGCGACGAAGCGGCGGTTGTAGAAATCCACCTGGTTCTTCTTCTCCGCGCCCCATTGCCGGTTGTGGAACACCACGGCCGTGACCGGGATGCCGTGGCGCACGGCCGTCATGATCTCGGTCATGCTCATGGCCCAGGCGCCGTCGCCCGCGTAGGCGATGGCCGGGCGGTCCGGGCAGGCCAGCTTGGCGCCGATCATGGTGGGCAGCGAGTAGCCGCAGTTGCCGAAGCTCATGGGCGCGAAGAAGCTGCGCGGCTCCTCGAAGCGCAGGTAGCTGTTCGACACGGCGTTGATGTTGCCGATGTCGGTGGACACCATCGCGCGCGGCGGCATGGCCTTTTCCAGCTCGCGCAGCACCTGGCGCGGGCTCAGGTACTGGCCGCCGTTGAAGGTCTTCTCGCCCTTGGCTTCCTCCACCATGTCCTGGCTGTACTGGTCGCGCTCCTGCGTCCAGTCGCTGAGTTCCTTCTCCCAGGCGGCCTTCTCGGCGGCGATCTTCTGTGCGCGCTCGCCCTTGGTGGCGTCGCAGGCCAGGCTCTGGCCGCCGATGCGCGCCAGCAGCGCCTTGGCCACGGCCTTGGCGTCGCCGTGGATGCCCACGTGGATCTTCTTGACCAGGCCCAGGTTGGTGTGGTCGGCCTCGACCTGGATGATTTTGGCCTCCTTGGGCCAGTAGTCCATGCCGTGCTGGGGCAGCGTGCCGAAGGGGCCCATGCGCGAGCCCAAGGCGATCACCACGTCGGCCTGGCTGATGAGCTTCATCGCCGCCTTGCTGCCCTGGTAACCGAGCGGGCCGGCCCACAGCGGGTGGCTGGCGGGGAAGCTGTCGTTGCGCAGGTAGCCGTTGCAGACCGGGGCACCCAGGCGCTCGGCGAGTGCCTTGGTCTCTTCCACCGCATCGCCCAACACCACGCCGCCGCCGGCCAGGATCACGGGGAATTTCGCGTTGGCCAGCAGTTCTGCGGCCGCTGCCATGCTCATCTCGCCGCCGGCGCCACGCTCCACGCGCATGGGCTTGGGGATCTCGCACTGGATCTCGCCGTAGAAGTAGTCGCGCGGGATGTTCAGCTGCGTCGGCGCCATCTCGCTCATGGCGCGGTCGAAGCAGCGCGCGGTGAACTCGGCCATGCGCTTGGGGTTGGTCACATGGCCCTGGTACTTGGTGAATTCCTGGAACATCGGCAGCTGGTTGGCTTCCTGGAAGCCGCCCAGGCCCATGCCCATGGTGCCGGTCTCGGGCGTGATCATGACCACCGGGCTGTGCGCCCAGTAGGCTGCGGCAATGGCCGTCACGCAGTTGCTGATGCCGGGGCCGTTCTGGCCGATCACCACCCCGTGCCGGCCGCTGGCACGCGCGTAGCCGTCGGCCATGTGGGCCGCGCCCTGCTCGTGCACCACCGGGATCAGCGTGATGCCGGCCGGCGCGAAGATGTCCATCGCGTCCATGAACGCCGAGCCCATGATGCCGAAGATGTGCCGCACGCCGTTGGCGACCATGGTTTCGACGAAGGCTTCGGAGGGCGTCATCTTCTGCACGCCGGTGGCGACGCTGCGGCCGTCGGTGGTGGTTTGGCTCATGGGAGTCTCCGGTGAAAACGGGGTGGGTCGAATTGCCGGCGGATTCTAGGAAGCCCGGCTCCGAAACGTCAACAAATTTCGAAAAATGAAACTTCTTGGTCCAAATAACGGAATATGAGAACATTCAACGCCATGCACATCGTTCCCCCTTTCCTGCCCGCCGGCGCCGCGGCCGAGCTCTCGGGCGACACCCCCACGATGCGTCTGTTCGCGCTGCTGGAGGTCATCGCCGCGCGCGACCAGCTGTTCACGCTGCAGGCCCTGGTGGACGAGACCGGCCTGCCCAAGCCCACGCTGCACCGCATGCTGCAGCAGCTCGAAGGCGCCGGGCTGCTGCAGCGCGAAGGCGACGGCCGCCACTACGGCACCGGCGTGCGGCTGCGCCGCCTGGCCGAGAACCTGCTGCTCAACGACACCTTCCACGGCGCGCGCCATGCCGTGCTGCGCCGGCTGGTGGAAGAGGTGGGCGAGAGCTGCAACATCACGGCCCTGGCGGGCGACGAGGTGGTCTACCTGGACCGCGTGGAGACCGCTGCGCCGCTGCGCTTCTACCTGGCGCCCGGCTCGCGCGTGCCGGCGCATTGCTCGGCCAGCGGAAAGCTGCTGCTGGCCCAGATGAGTCCGGCCCAGCGCCAGCGCCTGCTGGGCCATGCGCCGCTGATGGCCTACACGCCCAAGACCGTGACCGACCTGGCCGAGCTGGAAGCCGCACTCAAGGCCGTGCGCCGCGCCGGCCACGCGCTGGACGACGAGGAGTTCCTGCCCGGCCTGCTCTGCGTGGCCGTGCTGGTGCCGTCCGACACGGGCCGCTCCAACCTTTGCGTGGCCGTGCAGGCGCCCGTCATGCGGCTGCCGCGCGAGAAGGCCGAGAGCGTGCTGCCCGCGCTGCAGCGGGCAGCACGCGCACTGGCCGCCATTGAGCACGCCGTGCCGCGCCAGACCTCGGCATGAGACCACCCCCGTTTGGACTTCTCACTGCGTGTAGAAGTCCCATCCCCCCTCCAGGGGGCGCCGCCAGCGGCCTGGCAGAGCCAGTTCCGCGGCATCTGCTGGCGTGGCCTGCTCCGCGGCCCTTCGAACCGCTGCTTGCGAGCCGACTTCGTGCAATGCGGGTGACGCGCCAGCGCAATGGACAACCGAACTGCAAAAGGCCACCCATGACCGATCCCACCACCGTTCCCGATACCCAGGTCAGCGTGCGCGAGGTCTTCGGGCTGGACAGCGAGCTGCGCGTTCCCGCCTTCCGCACGCCCGATGCCCATGTGCCCGAGGTGGACCCGGCCTACCGCTTCCAGCACGACGTGACGCTGGCGCTGCTGGCCGGCTTCGCGCACAACCGGCGCGTGCTGGTGCAGGGGCTGCACGGCACCGGCAAGTCCACCCACATCGAGCAGGTGGCGGCGCGGCTGAACTGGCCCTGCCTGCGTGTCAACCTGGACGGCCACGTGGGCCGGCTCGACCTGATCGGCCGCGATGCCGTGGTGCTCAAGGACGGCAAGCAGGTCACCGAATTCCAGCCCGGCATCCTGCCCTGGGCGCTGCAGCGGCCCGTGGCTCTGGTGTTCGACGAGTACGACGCGGGCCGGCCCGACGTGATGTTCGTGATCCAGCGCGTGCTGGAGCAAGGCGGCCGGCTCACGCTGCTGGACCAGAACACCGTGCTCACGCCGCACCCGGCGTTCCGCCTGTTCGCCACCGCCAACACCGTGGGCCAGGGCAACCTCAACGGCCTGTACCACGGCGTGCAGCGGCTCAACCACGCGCAGATCGACCGCTGGAACATCGTCGCCGCGCTGGACTACCTGCATCCGGCGGAGGAGGAAGCCATCGTGCTGGCCCGCGTGCCGGCGCTGCGCGACGAGGCCGGCCGCCGGCTGGTGGCGCAGATGGTGGCGCTGGCCGGGCTCACGCGCAAAGGCTTCGCGGCGGGCGACGTGTCCACGCTGATGTCGCCGCGCACCGTGATCACCTGGGCCGAGAACCTGCAGATCTTCGGCGACGTGGCGCTGGCCTTCCGGCTCTCGTACGCCAACAAGTGCGACGAAGCCGAGCGCCCCGTCGTGGCCGAGTACTTCCAGCGCTGCCTGGACCGCGAGCTGGATCCCGCGACAGCGGCATGACCCCCCGCCACTGGCCCGAGCTGCCGCGCGCCGACGCCGAGGGCGTGCCGCCCACGCCGCCGCAGCTCGCGCGCTGGCACGAGCAGGTGGAGGAACTCAGCGCCGGCGCCATCCGCGCGCTGAGCGGCGAGGCCGACCTGCACTACCGCGGCCGGCGCCTGCACCGGGGCCACCAGCCGCTGCCGCTGTTCGGCCCGCACCTGGCGCCGGCGCTGGAGCAGGGCGACGACGCGGGCTCCTTCCGCGGCGCGGCCGACGGCATCGCGCTGCGGCTGGCGCACAGCGACGCGGCGCTGCACCGCAGCCTGTGCCCGCAGCCGCCCGTGGAGCGCCTGCTGTTCGAGCTGCTGGAGCAGCTGCGCTGCGAATCCCTGGCCGACCCCGCCATGCCCGGCGTGGCGCGCAACCTGCGCCACCGCTTCGATGCCTGGTCGCGCGCCTACCACCATGCGCGGCTCAACGAGACCACGCGCGGCATGCTGCTGTACACCGTGGCGCAGATCAGCCGCTCGCGCGTGACGGGCGAGCCGGTGATGGAAGAGACCGAAGATCTCATCGAGGGCACGCGCGCCGATCTCGTGCCGCAGCTGGGCACCGACCTGGCCGGCTTGCGCCGCCAGCGCCGCGACCAGGCCGCCTACGCGCAGCATGCGCTGGCCATCGCCCGCGCCGTGGCCGCCATGCTGGCGCACGGTGCCGAGGCGGCCGAGCAGCAGGCCGCCGAGCGCGAAGGCGAGGACGAAGACAGCGCCGCCGGCTTCCGCGTGCTGATGGACTTCGACCCGCCGGCGGGCGAGGCCGTCCGCCTGGCCCAGGCCGGCGATGCCCGTGTGCTCGAAGGCGCGTCAGAGGGCTACCGGGTCTTCACACGCGCCTACGACCGCGAGGTGGCCGCCACCGCACTGGTGCGCCCCGACGCATTGCGCGAACTGCGCGAGCGGCTGGACGCGCGCATCGCGCGCCAGGCCGTGCAGCTGCCCTGGCTGGTGCGCGCGCTGCAGGCGCTGCTGGCCCGCCCGCACACCGACGGCTGGCACGACGGCCAGGAGGAGGGCCTGCTCGACGGCCGCCGGCTGGCCCGGCTGGTGGCGCTGCCGACCGAGCGCCGGCTGTTCCGTGCCGCGCGCACGCAGCCGCTGGCCGACTGCGCCGTGACGCTGCTGCTCGACTGCTCGGCCTCGATGAAGGAGCACGCCGAGTGGACGGCCATGCTGGCCGACGTGCTGGCCCGCGCGCTGGAGCGCATTGGCGCGCGCTGCGAGGTGCTGGGCTTCACGACGGGTGCCTGGAACGGCGGCCGTGCCCAGCGCGACTGGCAGCGCGCCGGCCGCCCCGTGCAGCCCGGCCGGCTCAACGAGCTGTGCCACATCGTGTTCAAGGACGCGGCCACGCCCTGGCGCCGTGCGCGCCCCGGCATCGCCGCGCTGCTCAAGCCCGACCTGTTCCGCGAGGGTGTGGACGGCGAGGCGCTGCAGTGGGCCGCCGGCCGGCTCGCCGCGCAGGAGGCCGAGCGCCGCATTCTGCTGGTGGTGTCCGACGGCTGCCCCATGGATGGCGCCACGCGCCTGGCCAACGGCACGCACATGCTGGACCGGCATCTGCAGCAGGTGGCGCAGCGCATCGAGCAGCAGGGCCAGATCGCGTTGGTCGGCGTAGGCGTGGGGCTGGACCTGAGTCCCTACTACGCCGCCAGCCATGTGCTGGACCTGGCCCATGCAGGGGCGGGCAACGCGGTGTTCCGCGAGGTGGTGGGCGTGCTGGGCGGGCGGGTGCGGCGCTGAGGCATTCGCGTCTAGCATGCGGGTCATGCCCGATCTGCGCCAGTTGTCCCGCCAGTTCCCCCATGCCGGCCGCTTGCAGGCCATCGTGCTGCGCCCTGCGCGCGACATGCCGGCGCTGTCGGTCGCACGTGCGTTGGCAGTTGCGGACCGGGGCCTGCAGGGCGACCGCAGCGCCGCGCGGGCGTCCACGCGCCCGGGCGGCGGCAAGCGGCAGGTCACGCTGCTGCAGGCCGAGCACCTGCCTTTGCTTGCGGCCTGGACGGGGCTGGCGCACATCGCGCCCACGCTGCTGCGCCGCAACCTCGTGGTCGAAGGTTTGAACCTTGTCGCGGCGCGCACGCTGTTCGCCGACCAGCCGCTCCAACTGCACATCGGCGCGGCCGTCGTGCTGCAGCTGACCGGGCCCTGCGACCCCTGTTCGAAGATGGAGACCACGCTGGGGCCGGGCGGCTACAACGCGCTGCGTGGCCATGGCGGCATGACGGCGCGCGTGCTGCGAGGCGGGGAGATCGCGGTGGGCGATGCGGTGCGGGTGGAGCCCGCTGCTCCTGGCGCATGACCGGCCGCGCTCACGGTGCCGCACCGGCCATCGCGCGCAGGCTCTGGCGCACGGCCTGCCGTTCGCGTTCGTGCGTGCCGCCGCGCAGCTGGCCGGCGACCCACTCGGCCCGCTCCGGCGCGATGCCGCCGCTGCTGCGCCAGGCGCGCGCCTCGGCATCGGGTTTGTGCAGCATGGCGGCAAGCCACACCGCCTGCGCGGGTTCCAGCCGGCGCGCACTGCGGTCGAAGTAGCCGCGCGCCGCGGCCTCCGCGCCGCAGATGCCCGCGCCCCAGGGGGCGTTGTCCAGATACAGCTGCAGGATGCGCGCCTTGCCCAGCGTCTGCTCCATCTCCACGGCATACAGCAGCTCGCGCAACTTGCGCGTGGCGCTGCGTTCGTCGCCCGTCACGAGACGCTTGGCCAGCTGCTGGGTCAGCGTGCTGCCGCCGCGGCGCACGCCGCCGCTGGCCTGGTTGGCCTGCAGCGCGGCCTGCAGTTCGCGGAGGTCGTAGCCCGGGTGTTCGAAGAAGCGCTGGTCTTCGGCCGCGAGCACGGCACGTACCAGCCAGTCGCCCTGGCGCAGCCGGCTCGGCGCGCCGCAGCTGCTCGTGGCGTGGGCCAAGGCTTCGGTGCCGAGGCCTTGCACCGTGAAACCCTCCAGCCGCGGCTGCACGCGCAACGGGCCGGCGGGCAGTTGCCATTGCGCGCGCAAGGCGATCTCGCCGCCGATCCGCGCCTGCCGCAGCTCGGGCAGCTGCGGCGCCAGCACGGCGTAGGCGTCGGCGACGGGCGTGGCGGACAGGCGCAGCTGCAGCGCGAGGCCGCCGTCCCGCAGCCGGCCCGTGAACCAGGCCTGCAGCGCAGGGCCCTCGTCTAGGCCCGAGTCGGCACGGACCAGGCCCTGCAGGGTCTCGAAGTCACGGAAGACGGCGATCTGCAGCCGCTGCAGTTGCAGCGGCGCGCTGCCCAGCGCCGAAGCCGGCATGCGGCAGGGCGCGCATTGCAGGTGCAGGCTGCGGTCGCGGGCCTGCCAGTGCAGCTGCACCGGCCCCCAGCGCGTCTGCAGCCGGCGGCCGTCCAGCCACGGCGCGAAGGGGGCGGCCGTGGCCAGCCGCAGCGCCGCAGGCACGCTGACGCTGGTGTGCCAAGGCCCGATGCGCAGCGGCATCGCCCACTCGCCGGACTGGGGCGCCAGCAAGCGCAGCGCGACGGCGCCGGCCAGCAGCATGCCCAGAAGCAGGGCGGCAAGCGAGAGCAGCAGCAGGCGCAGCGCCCGGGCCGGGGTCACAGCAGCCCCGTGGCGGCGACGGAGGCCAGCGGCGTCGCCGTGGTCACGGCCAACCAGGGGCCGCTGGACTGGCCGCGCAGGGCCGCCCAGTACCAGGCCGAGGTGTCGGTGAAGGACTGGCCCCGGGCGTCGGTCGTGCGTTCGCACACGCGCAGGGGCTGGCCACCGGGGCGTGTGGCAACGAAGCAGCGCCACAGCTGCGCATGCGCATCGTGCTCCAGTCGTGCGCTGGCGATGCCGTAGCCCAGCGCGCGGTAACAGTCCTCGGCCGGGTGCAGCATGCGCGTGGGCGCCGTCACGTGGCGCAGCACCAGCACGCGTTCCCCATCGGTCATGCGCGCGATGGCGCCCGGGAACTGCCGCGCGAAGCGCTGCTCCACGGGCCCCAGGGCCAGCGGCCGCAGCGCGGCACCTTCCCATTGGCTGGGCCATTCCCAGGCGCTGGTCTGGGCGGGCACCGCATCGCCGGGCCGGACGGCCTGGGCCAGCCCCCAGAGCGTGCACAGGGCCAGGGCGGCAGCGAAGGCGGTCTTGTGCAGCACGCGCTGCACGAAGCGGTTGGCGAACAGGGTTTCAAGCCGCGTGGGCATGGCGCACTCCGAGGGACAGGGGTTGGGTGGCGGGCCGGTGCAGCTGCCATGCGATCGCGGCGCAGGCGGCCGCCAGCACGGCCAGGCCCAGCGCCTCATGGCCCCAGGCCGGCAGCGGCCGCCCCGCGCCCTCGGCCGCCACGAGCAGGGTGTTGCGCAGCACGTTGCCGGCCAGCACCGTGAGGCCCACGCCGGGCAGGCGCGCCAGCACGGTCCGGTCGGCCAGGCCGGCCCACAGCGCCGTGGCGCCGGCCGTGAAGTAGCCCAGCCAGGCCATCTGCACGCCCGAGCAGGGCGCGTCCACGATGACGAGGCGGCCGTCCACGAGCAGCGTGCTGCCTTCGCGCCAGACCGTGAAGAACGGCGCCAGCAGCCAGTGCGAGGCCTCGGCCGTGAGCACGCGCAGCGGGTAGCCGGCGTAGAACTGCAGCGAGGACAGCAGCGGCAGCGCCAGCACCGCGAGCAGCAGCACGGGCGTGGCCGCGACCTGGCGTGGCAGGAACGCCAGCAGCGTGGCGGCCAGCGCGAGCACCGCCAGCAGGCTGGACAACAGGGGCGGCCAGGCGCCGCGTGCGAGCGTGGCGGCCAGCGTCAGTACCGTGGCGGCGGCCAACCAGCCCAGGGCGGGCGAGGCGCGCAAGGCCTTGCGGTGCAAGGCCGCCAGCGTGGCGAGCGCGGCCAGCGCCAGCAGGCCCAGCGGGTCGTCGGCGCCGTCGGTCAGGCGCCACGCCATCCAGGCCCAGGCGGGCAGCAGGGCCAGCGCCTGCAGTGCGATCCAGGCCCAGGCAGGCAGGCGGTCGACGGCGATGCCCCAGCGCACGAAGCGCGGGCTGCGGACCAGGTCGTGGGGGCTCATCGCGTGAAGCTCCCGTTGCGCGTGCGCTGGGCACGGCGGCGCAGCATGGCCAGCACCGAGAGCACCAGCAGCACGGCACCCAGGGTCTCGGGCTCGGGCGTGCTGGGCACTTCGGCACCGGCGATCACCGTGGCGCTCTCGCCGAGCGCGCGCTCGCCCACACCCTGGGGCAGCGGCTGCGGCTGCTGCACGCGCTGGCTGGCGGCCGGTGCCAGCTTGCGCACCACCTGGTCGACCGCGATGAAGCTCGTGTAGGGCGTCAGCAACGCGTAGTCCAGGCCGAGCTGGGTGATCGCGGCGCGCTGGGCGTCGCCGCCTTCCAGCGCCTCCTGGTCGGTCAGCTGGGCGATGCGGTGGCGGGCCCACAGCGCGGGCAGGGCCGCGGCCTGGCCCGGCGGGACGGGCTGCACCTCCACCGCCTGTTGCCAGGGGCCGGCGGCGGTGTGGCCCTGGACCAGCATGCGGCCCTGGGGCCGGCCGCGCCACTTGCCGAACACCACGACGGGGCGCTGGCCCAGCACGTCGGGCTGCACGGCGGGTTCGAGGTCGTACACGTCCAGGCCTTCGAACTGCAGCCGCACATGGGTCAGCACGGGCGACTCCACCATGCGCCGAAAGCGCGCCGCCTGCTCGGGCGCCTGCACCGGGTCGGTGATGATGAAGGGCTCGCCGCCACCGGCTCGGGCCAGGCCTTCGAGCAGCGCGCGGTTGACCGAGGAGCCGATGCCGAAGGCGAACAGGTTGGCCTGGTTCAGGTGGCGCCGCACCAGCGCGAAGGCCTCCTGCTCCACCGTCACGTAGCCGTCGGTCACGACGACGATGGTGCGCGCCACGTCGGGCGTCTTGGGCTCGGCGTAGACGCGGCGCAGCGCCGGGATCAGCTCGGTGCCGCCCGCGCCCATGGTCTGGTCCAGCGCAGACAGTGCGCGGGCGATGTGGGCCTGCGTGGCCGGCACCGACTGGGGCGCCAGCATGCGGCTGCTGCCCGAGAACAGCAGCACGTTGAAGCGGTCGGTTTGCCGCAGGCCACCAATCAGGCGTTGCAGCATGGTCTTGGCCGTGTCCAGCGGAAAGCCGTGCATGGAGCCAGAGATGTCGACCACGAAGATGTATTCGCGCGGGGCGATCTGCGTGGCCGCCACGGCCTGGGGCGGCGCCACCAGCGCGAGGAAGAAGTTCTCGGCCTTCGGCCCCTGGCCCTCGGACAGCATGAGGCCGGCGGCCAGCTGGTCGCCGGCCAGGCCGTAGTCGAGCACGAAGTCGCGGTTGTTGGCCGGGCCGCTGCCGTCGGCCAGGCGCACGCTGGCGTGGCGGGGTCGGTCCTGCGCCTGCGTGACATCGATGGCGTGTGTGCGCGAGCGGATGTCCTGCAGCGGCAGCGGCGCGTCGAGCTGCATCTGCAGCGTGAAGCGGCTGGCGGGTGGCCTGCCGGCGCGCAGCGTGGGCTGGGCCGCCCAGGCGTTGCCGCCCTGGCTGGCCGCATGCGCGTAGCGCGGGCCGACGACGGTGGGGAAGACGAATTCGTAGCGGCCGTCCTGCGGCAGCAGCAGCTCGGTGTAGCGCAGCTCCACCTGCACGTCGTCGCCGGGCAGGATGTTGGCCACGCGCATCTGGAACACGTTGGGCCGGTGCTGCTCGAGCAGCGCGGCGGTCTTGCCCTCCTGCTTGGCCGCGGCGAATTCGATGCGGGCCTGCTGCTTCTCGCGGATCTGCGCGGTGACGACCCGCTCGCCCAGGCGCACCTGCAGGCCGCCCACGGCGGCCCGCGTTGAACCCGGGAACACGTAGTCGGCCTCGATGGGCACCTGGCCCTCGTTGCGGTAGTGCTGGACCACGCGCACCTCGGCGATCACGCCGGAGACCTGCACGGAGACCTCGGTGGCCTTGAGCGGCAGCGCGTCCACGCCGGGCGTGTCGCCCCGCACGAGGAAGTAGGGGCTCTCGGTCTGCTGGCGCGGGCCGTCGGCCTCGCGTGGCTGGGCCAGCGCGGGGCGGTGCAGCAGCGCGGCGCACAGCGCCAGCAGGGCCGCAGCAAGCCAGCGCCCGGCGGCGCTTTGGGGAAGAAGAAGGAAGGCGATCACGGGGTGTCCGCTGGAAGTGGCCGTGCGACGGTGCACGGAAGCCACTGTCGGCCGCGCATGCGAAGGCAGTGCGAAGGCGCGGGGCTTGTGTGAAGTCGGTGTGAAGTGGCGCCGCGCCGGGTCCAGAATGGACGCGAACCAGGTTCTCAGGAGGTCGACCCATGCATGGCTGCTGCCCGTCCCAACCCATGCGCTGCCGTACATGCCAGGCATGCTGACCGGCGGCTGCCTGTGCGGCGCCATCCGCTACGAGGCGGCAGGCGCGCCGTTCCACCAGACCTGCTGCCACTGCACGGTCTGCCGCCGCAGCACGGGCGCCCCGTTCGTGGCCTGGTTCAGCGTGCCGAAGGTGGCATGGCGGATCGTGCGGGGGGCGCCCACGCGGTTCCGATCCAGCCCGCACGCCACACGCAGCTTCTGCGGCCAGTGCGGCACCCAGCTCACGTTCGAGGACGACGATGCCGGGGAGGAGATCGACGTCACCACCTGCAGCCTCGACGACCCAGAGCGTTTGCCGCCCCAAGACCACACCCACGCCGGCAGCAAGCTCGCATGGACCGTGCTGGCGGACGGCCTGCCCGTGCACCGCGCTGCGCGGGCCGCGGACGAGGCGTCAGGATGAAGGGGCGGCTGCGGGGCACCGGCGCCGCCCATGAAAAAAGCCGCTCGAGCGAGCGGCTTTTTTCTTGTCCACGACGGACTCCACCGGGCGTGTGCCGTGTGGCGCGTGCTTACTTGGGCAGCAGCACCTTGTCGACCACGTGGATCACGCCGTTGGACTGCATGACGTCGGCGATGGTCACGGTCGCCGTGCCGCCCTTTTCGTCGGTGACCATGACCTTGCCGCCGCTGGACTTGGCCGTCAGCGTGCCGCCGGCCACGGTCTTGAGCGACGCGGAGCCCTTGCCGTCCTCGACCATCTTCACGAGCGACTTGGCGTCCACCTTGCCCGGCACCACGTGGTAGGTGAGGATGCCGCTCAGCATCGCCTTGTTCTCGGGCTTCATCAGGGTGTCGACCGTGCCTGCGGGCAGGGCTGCGAATGCGGCATTCGTCGGGGCGAACACGGTGAACGGTCCCGGGCCCTTCAGGGTGTCCACCAGGCCGGCGGCCTTGACGGCAGCGACGAGCGTGGTGTGGTCCTTGGAGTTGACGGCGTTGTCGATGATGTCCTTGGTGGGCAGCATCGGGGCGCCACCGACCGTGACCTGGGCGAAGGCCGTGACCGAGGCGACCGACAGCACGGCCGCCAGAGCGATCGAAGCGAGTTGAGGAAAGCGTTGCATGGATGCTCCTGTTGCATTGGCCGCCCCGGAGATGCGCGGCGGCACTGCTGATACGCGCAGCGCACCGCCCTGGATTCCCTTCAACTTGCCATCATCCCCAAAGCCCGGCCCCGTCCTACAAGCTGCGTGGCCCGGCCGCCGCTCGGCGCGCGGCCCGCGTCGCCCGGCGCCACGCTCAGGATGGGCCGCCATGTGGCCTGCCATTGCGCCAGTGCGCTGCCGTCCTGTGCGAAGACGAGGTCGAAGAAGGCCAGGCCGAGTTCTGCTGTCGCGCGCTTGGCCTGGGCGTTCAACGCGGCGCCGCCGGTGCGCGCGCGGTCGGTGAACATGCTGTGCGAGCCGCCCTCGAACACGGCCAGCAGCTTGCGGGGGTGGGCGATCGCATCGAAGACCGCCAGCCGGTCCTGCAGCCCGGAGTGGTAGCCGGGGATGTGGATCACATCGTCCGTGCAGGTCACGTGCACGGTCGGTACGTCGATGCTGCGCAGCACCGCCGCCGGATCGGGCTCGCCGTAGAACGGTGGCGCGGACAGCACGATGGCCGCGCGCAGGCGCGCGTCCCGGCAATCGACCACCCGCCCGCCGCGCACCACCTGTGCACCCACGGCCAGCAGCGTGGTGTTGGCGCCGTACGAGTGCCCGGCGGCCACCAGGCGCTGGCGGTCCACGGCCGCGCCCAAGCCGCCGCTGTCGTCCGAGAGCATGCGGTCCAGCGCGAAGCGCAGGTCGGCGGTGCGCGCGAGCGCTTCCGCTTCCTGGGCCGCAGCCTGCAGCCGGCCAAGCATGCCGAACGGGTTGCCGCGCCACAGGGCCGCATCGCTGCCCACATGCTGCACATGCAGGCTGGCCACGCCGTGGGCCGACCAGTGGCGCCCCAGGTAGCTGTAGCCCTGGCGCGACCCGCCGATGCCGTGCGAGAACACCACCAGCGGCACCGGCTGCGCGGGTGTGGCCGCGGCAGGCCAGTACAGGCGCACGGGCACCGGGCGTGCCCGGGTGGCGTCGACCCAGTCGAAATCCAGCACGCGCTGGGCCGGCGTGGCGGCGGGCTCGGCCGCGGCCAGGCCCGGGGTTGCCAGCGCGGCCAGCAGCAAGGCGTTCATTCGGCGCCGGCCCAGGTCGGGCGCACGCGCTGCGGGCGATGGGGTGGAGAGGGACAGCATGGCGCGTCAGACCGGCTGGGCCTGGGCCAGTGCGACGCCCAGGCGGGCACTGCGCGCGGTGCCTGGCGCTGTGGCCGCCGGACCGTCGCCGAACACCGCGCCGGTGAGCTGCTGCGACACAACCCATAGGCGGGCTGCGGCGGCCGTGTCCAGTGCCTGCGCCGGCACGCGGGCGGGCGCGGGATGGCCGCGGGTCTCGCTCAGCCGGTGCGGGCCGTGGTACTGGCCGCCCCGGGCCTGCGGCGCGGTCGCGGCGTACAGCGTCGGCCATGCGCCCTGCGCGGCGGGCTGGAACAGGAACCAGAGCCAGCGGCGCGCCAGGCCCGGCAGGCTGGCTGCGCCGGCCCCGTTGGGCAGCAGGTCGGTGCGCGCAATCCCAGGGTGGGCCGCCATGCTCTGGATCCCCCAGCCCGCGGCATCGCTGCGGCGCTGCAGTTCCAGCGCGAACAGCAGGCAGGCCAGCTTGGACTGGGCGTAGGCCTGCATGGGCGCGTAGTGCCGCTGCGCCTGCAGGTCGTCGAAGGCGATGCGGCCGTTGCGCGCGGCGATGCTGGACACGCTGACCACGCGCGGCGCATGGCCCTTGCGCAGCAGCGGCAGCAAGGCGGCGGTGAGCGCGAAGTGGCCCAGGTGGTTGGTGCCGAACTGCAGCTCGAACCCGTCGGCGGTCTGCCGCCGCTGGGGCGGCGCCATCACGGCGGCGTTGTTCACCAGCAGGTCGATGCGCTCGTGCGAGCCGCGCAGCGCCTGGCCGAAGGCCGCCACCGATGCCAGGCTGGCCAGGTCCAGCGGCGCGAACACCACCTTGGCCTGCGGAACGCTGTGCCGGATCTGCTGCAGCGCATCCCTGCCCTTGGCCGGGTTGCGCCCGGCCAGCACCACGCTGGCGCCCGCGCGGGCCAGGGCCAGCGCATCCTGCAGGCCGAGGCCGCCGGTGCCGGTCACCACGGCGGTGCGGCCGTGCAGGGGAGGGATGTCGGAGGCGGTCCAGTGGTTCATGGTGCTTGGCAGGGAGGGGCTAAACTGGGTGGTCAAACAATGCACTGAGTGCAAATATTATTGCACTCAGTGCAGTTTTGCAAAAGACCCCGGCCATGTCAGGAAATTCCCCCAGCACGGGCCTTGCGCCCGCCGAAGAAGGCCTGCGCGAGCGCAAGCGCCGCGAGACCCGCCAGCGCATCGCGGAGGCGGCGCAACGCCTGTTCCTCGCCCAAGGCTACGAAGGCACGACGCTGGACGCCATCGCGGCCGAGGCCGGCATCTCGCGCCGCGCCTTCTTCTCGTACTTCAAGTCCAAGGACGAGATCATCGTGTTCTGGCAGGCCGAGGATTCGGCCCGCCTGGTGGACGACCTGCGCAAGGCCTCGCCCGACCAGGCGCCGCTGGATGCGGTGCGCGACGTGATGGTCAAGCACATCGCGCGCTACACCACCGAGCAGATGACGGCCGTGGACAACCTCATGCGCTCCAGCGACGCGCTGCTGGCGCGCAAGCAGGCCTTCTATGCGCAGCAGGAGGTGGTGGTGTTCGACGCGCTGTGCGAGGTCTGGCGCCAGCCCGAGCGCCGTGCGGCCTTGCGCATGGTGGCCATGGTGTCCATCGGCGCCCTGCGGCTCGCGCTGCAATCCTGGCGCGAGCAGGCCGGCCCGCGCAAGCCGGCGGCCAAATTTCTGCGTGAGGCGTTCGACAGCCTGAAGACGGAGCTCTGACGCGGGCGGCCGTTCAGCCGGCCGGGGCCGCGCCTTCGTAGGCCGCCTGCAGCAAGGCCCGCAACGGCCCGGCCTCGATCGGCCGCGGGTTGGGGTAGGCGTCGCGCAGGGCCAGCGCGCAGGCCCGGTCGAGGTCTTCCTCGCGCATGCCGATGTCGCGCAGCGCCACCGGCGCGCCGAGCCGGCGCGCCAGCGCCTGCACGCCCTGCGCCGCGTCGGCCGTTCCCAGCGCGGTGGCGATGCGTTGCATGGCCTGCGGCGCCGCGCCCGCGTTGTAGGCCAGCACGTGCGGCAGCACCACGGTGTGCAGCTCGGCGTGCGGCAGGTTGAAGCTGCCGCCCAGCGTGTGGCACAGCTTGTGGTGCAGCGCCATGGCCACGCTGCCCAGCACCAGGCCGCACAGCCAGGCGCCGTACAGCGCGTCGCTGCGCGCGGCCAGGTCGTGCGGCGCGGCATGCAGTGCGGGCAGCGCGCGGCCCAGCGCGGCGATGCCCTCGGCCGCCATCAGGCCGGTGACCGGGTTGCCGTCGGCCGCGTGCGCGATGGCGTTGATGCCGCTGACGACCGACAGGCCCACCGGCAGCGCCAGCGTGAGCGCCGGGTCGTACAGCACGCTGCGTGGCAGCACGCGCGCGTCGCGGCCCGTGCGCTTGAGGCCGTTCTCGGTGAGCCCGTAGATGGGCGTCATCTCCGAGCCGGCATAGGTGGTGGGGATGGCCAGCACCGGCAACGGCGACACCAGCGCGATGGCTTTGGCCAGGCCCACGGTGGAGCCGCCGCCCACGGCCACCAGCGCGTCGGCGCCGGCCTCTGTCGCCGCGGCGCGCGCGGCCTCGGCGCTGGCCAGGGGCACGTGCATCACGGCACCGTCGAAGATGCCGGCGGCGCGCGATCCCAGCAGGTCGGCCACCGCCTCGGCCTGCGCGCGCTGCGGCGCGGTGCACAGCACCAGCGCCTTGCGCGCGCCGAGCCGGTCCAGCTCCTCGGGGGCCTGTGCCAGCGTGCCGGCGCCGAACACCACGCGCTGGGCGCGGCTCTCGTAGGTGAAGGGGCGTGCAGCGGTGTTCATTCGACGCTGATCCTGCGCTTGGCGATGAGCTGGCCCCAGCGCTGGCTCTCGCGCTGTACCAGCTGGTCCATGGCGGCGCGGTCGCCGGCCACGACCTCGAAGCCGTTGTCGGCCAGGCGGCGCGCCAGCGCGGGCTCGCGCAGCGTGGCCGTCATCGCGGCGGAGAGCTTGTCCAACACCGGCGCGGGCGCTTTCGCCGGCGCCACCATGCCGACCCAGGAGTAGATCTCGAAACCCTTGTGCGTCTCGGCCACGGCCGGCACCTCGGGCAGCGCCGCGCTGCGCGCCGGTGCCGTGACGGCCAGCGCACGCAGCTTGCCGGCCTGCACGTGGGGCAGGACCAGCGGCAGGCTGGCGACCATGGAATCCACGTGGCCGCCCAGCAGGTCGGCGATGGCCGGGCCGCCGCCCTTGTAGGGCACGTGCAGGCCGCGGCTGCCGGCGGTCTCGTGGAACAGCTCGGCCGCCAGGTGGTTGGAACTGCCCGCGCCGACCGAGGCGTAGGTCACGTCGCGCTGGCGCGCGGCAGCCACGTACTCCGCCAGGGTCTTGTAAGGGGAGGCCGCGGGCACCACCAGCACCATGGGCGAGCGCACGGCATAGGAGACGCCGGCGAAATCGCGCAGCGTCTCGTAGGGCAGCTTGCGGTGGATGTGCTGCTCGGTCGCGTAGGAGTCGAACACCATGGCCACCGTGTAGCCGTCGGGTGCGCTCTTGGCGAGCTGGGCCATGCCGATGGTGCCGCCGGCCCCGCCGCGGTTGTCTACCAGCACCTGCTGGCCCAGCCGCTCGCGCAGCGGCTCCTGCAGCATGCGGGCCACCTTGTCCACGGTGCCGCCGGCCGCGAACGGCACGATCAGCGTGAGCATGCGGCTCGGGTAGTCGTTGGCCCGCGCCGGCCCGGCGCCGGCCAGCAGCAGGGCCATGCCGGCACCCAGCAGCGCCTGGCGCCGGCGCGGGCTGGCGGGAGGGATGCGCCCGCGGGCGCGCGTTGTCTCGTGTGGATGCATGGCGTGAAGGGTCGCGATCGAAGAAGGCGGCCGATGCTATTCTTTGCGCCCCGTGGCGGGAATACCGCGCGCGGGCCAAATGCCTTTGCGCGAGGTGCACAGATGAATTCCCTGGGCTTTGCCGAAAGCCTGTCCCTGTTCGTCGACGTGGTGCAGGACAGGAGCTTTTCCGCCGCCGCGCGGCGCCGCGGCCTGGCGGCCTCGTCGGTGGCGCGCCAGATCGACGCGCTGGAGCGCGAGATGCAGGTGCCGCTGCTCACGCGCTCCACGCGCGCGCTGGCGCTGACCGAGGCCGGCGCGCTGCTGTACGAGCACGCGCTGAAGATCCTGCACGACCTCATGGACACGCGCAGCGAGGTGGTGGCGCTGGACGGCAGCGTGCAGGGCCTGCTGCGCGTGAGCTGCGTGCCGGCCTTCGGCCGCCGGCACGTGGCGCCGCACCTGCCTGCGCTGTTCGACCGCTACCCGGCGCTGAACGTGGAGCTGGAGCTGACCGAGCGCGTGGTCGACCCGCTGGCCGAGCGCTTCGACCTCGTCATCCGCATCGGTGACCAGCCCGACAGTGCCCTGGTCAGCCGGCGCATCGGCAGCCAGCGCTACGTGATGGGCGCGTCGCCGGCCTACCTGCGCCGCCACGGCACGCCGCAGCGCATGGCCGACCTGGCGGCGCACCGGCTGATCGACCGCCAGCACAGCACCAGCGTGCGCGGCTGGCGCGAGCTGCCCGGCATCGACTGGCGCCAGCCGGCGCAGATCGCATTGGAGAGCAACGACTGCGACACGCGGCGGCTGTGCGCGGCGCGCGGCCTGGGCATCGCGCTGATGCCCAACTGGGCCATCGGCGAAGACCTGGCGGCCGGGCGCATCGTGGCGCTGCAGCTGGAGGACGCGCCGCCGGCCGAGGTCAGCGGCATCCACCTGCTGCGACCCGGCGGCCGGGCCAATGCCAAGGTGCGTGCGTTCACGGAGCACCTGCTGCTGAGCATCGGTTCGGCGGCCGGCTGGGTGGGCGCGGCAGTGCCGCAAGCGCGCGGCGCCGTGGCCGAGCCCGTAGCGCCGCTCGAGGCGCACTAACGCCGCAGTGGCAGGGTCAGCGTGGCGAGTGCACCGCCGCCCGGCGCGTTGTCCAGCAGCGCCTGGCCGCCGTGCTGCTGCGCGATGGCGCGTACGAAGGCCAGGCCCAGGCCGGTGCTCTTCTTGCCGCCGTTCGGCCGCGCCAGCGAATAGAACTTTTCGAACACGCGCTGGCGGGCATAGTCCGGGATGCCGGGGCCGTGGTCGCGTACACGCACGCGGGCCTGGCGCGCGTCGGCCGCCAGCGTCAGCGCCACGGCGCTACCGGCGGGTGCGAAGTCCAGCGCGTTGGCCAGCAGGTTGCTCACGGCGCGGCGCAGCAGGAAGGCGTCGCCCCAGACCGTGGGGCTGGCCTGCAGCGCCAGTTCGATGCGCAGGCCGCGCGCCGCGGCGGCGGCCTGGTGGCCGGCGGCCAGCTCTTCGAGCAGCGGCGCCAGCGCCACCGGGCCGGCATGCTCGAGCACGCGCCGGCTCTCCAGCGTGGTCAGCTCCATCATGCGGTCCACGATCTCCTGGATGCGCTGGGTCTCGCGCGTGATGTTGTCCAGGAAATGCGCGCGCGCGTCGGCCGGCATGGCCGGGTCGTCCAGCAGCTCGGCCGCGCCGCGGATGGCCGACAGCGGGCTCTTGATCTCGTGCGTGAGCGTGGCCACGTGGTCGGCCATGGTGTTGCGGCCGGTCAGCGCGTCGCGCGTCTCGTGCACGCCTGCCCGCAGCGTGGCCACGGCATGGCGCAGCATGGGGCCGGGCCGCAGGCGTGGCTGCGTGCGGGCCCAGGCCAGGTAGTCGCGCACCAGGCCGAACGGGCGCACCAGCCAGGCGGAGACGATCAGCGCGCCCACCAGCAGCGCCAGTGCCGAGCCCACGCCGACCCAGATCGTGCGCCAGCGTGCGTCCTGCACGAACTTGCCGAAGCTCTGCACCGGCTTGCCCACGCTGACCACGCCGATGGTGACGTGGTCGCGGTTGCGGATGGGCGCGGCCACGTACATCACCGAGCTGGTGGCGTCGTGCGCCACGTCGCGCGAGGTGCGCGCGCCGTACAGGCCGTCCAGCGTGTAGCGCACGTCGCGCCAGTCCAGGTAGTCCTCGCCCACGTGCTGGCCGATGCGCCCGCGCTGCGCGTCGAACAGCACGCGGCCGTCTGCGTCGGTCACGTAGATGCGCAGGTCCACGCGGGTCTTGCGCAGGCCGTAGATCTCGGCGTCGAACTGGCGCGCGTAGAGCGTGCGCAGCAGCGGCTCCAGCCGGGCCGGCGCGATGCGCTCGCCCTGCACGTCCTGCTCGATCAGGCTGGCGACGAGGTTGGCGGTGTCGACCAGCGATTCCTCGGCCGACTCGCGGTAGCGCGGGTCGATGTCGCCGACCACGCGGTACAGCAGCAAGGCGATGCCGGCGACGTAGATCGCCAGGATGCCGAGGAAGATGCGCGTGCGCCGGCTCACGGCGTGGGTGGCAGGTTCTCGTGCAGCGCGTAGCCGGTACCGCGCAGCGTGCGGATGGGCTCGACCTCGGGCGCCACCACCTTGAGCTTGGCGCGCAGGGTCTTGACGTGGGCATCCACCGTGCGGTCCAGGCTCTGGGCGGCGTCGTCCCAGACCATGTCGAGCAGCTCGTCGCGCGTGTAGACGCGGCCGGGCCGCTGCACCAGCAGGGCCAGCAGGCCGTACTCGTAGCGCGAGAGTTCGAGCGGCTGGCCGTAGTAGTGGATCCGGCGGCGTTCGCCGTCGATCTGGAACACGGGTGGAGCGCCGCCTGGGGCCACGGGCGCCGCAGGCGCCGTGCCGCCACGCGCGCTGCGGCGCAGGATGCTGCGCACGCGCGCCACCAGTTCGCGCGGCGAGAAGGGCTTGGCGATGTAGTCGTCGGCACCAAGTTCCAGTCCGACCACGCGGTCGATCTCGTCGCTGCGCGCGGTCAGGAACAACATGGGCACGCCGTCGGCGCCGGGCAGTTCGTGCAGGCGGCGGAACAGCTCGAAGCCGTTCATGTCGGGCAGGCCCACGTCGAGGATGGCCAGGGCGGGCTTCTCGGCGCGGTACTGGGCCAGCGCCTCGCCGGCCGTGGCGCACCAGACGGGTTCGTAGCCGTCGGCGCGCAGCACATAGGCCAGCGTGTCGGCGATGCCGGATTCGTCCTCGGCGATCAGGATGCGGGGGCGGGGGGCTGGGGCGGGCATGGCGGCATGGTAATCACCGCGCCCCCCGTCTCAGTAGCCCCGCAGGTCGTCCACGGGCTGCGGCAGTTTCCTGCCCCCGCGGATGCGCAGCAATGTGCGTGTCACGACGTCCACGTCGTTGTCGAAGCTGCCGTGCGCGGGTGCCTGGGTGGCGATGGGCTGGCTGTCGGCGCCCACGGCCGTGGCGATGCGCTCGGCGTCCAGCACCGTGGTGCGCTTGGACAACCCTGCCTGCGCGGCCGCGGCGCGCCAGGCGGCCAGCGCCTCGCCGGTGTCCGAGGTGCCGTCCCAGCCGCTGTAGCCGGTGTCGTGGATGCGGTCCATGCCCAGGATGGGCAAGCGCAGGTCGGTCTCCAGCGCGTTGGAGACGAAGTACAGCAGCGACTTGCGGTACACGGCGCCCACGCTGTCCTTGCGCTCCACGCGGTCGGACAGCACGTCGATGTACAGCCGCTCCATCACATGCGCGTTGCGCGCGTAGCGCACGTTGGCGAAGGGCACGCTGCAGGCCGGCGCGTACAGGTGCACCGAGGCCAGTCTGTCGTGCAGGCCGGCGTCGCGTCCTTCGGCCTTGCGCCGCGCGAGCGCAGAGATCAGGTGGCCCAGCGCGATCGAGCCAGCCGAATGGCCGACCACGTGCAGCTCGAAGGCGTCGCCCCAGATGCTGGAGAGCGCCTGCAGCGCGTCGAGCAGCAGGTCGCCGCCGCGGCGCGGTGCGAAGGCCAGGTCGGCGTTCTCCTTCATCTCGCTCCAGATCGGCCGCGCGAGGGGACGGCCCACGGTCTTTTCCAGCAGCAGATCGGTCTTCTCGCTGATCCATTCGCCCAGGCCCGCACCGGCCAGGGCTGGCTCCTTCTGCCGGCTGTCCTGCAGGATGTTGGAGAGCGTCTCGAACAATCCGGTCTTCCAGACCAGGAACAGCGGGTAGCAGCCGTTGGCCACGAAGTAGCGGCCCATGGCGCTGGCGCGCTTGATGGCCGCGCCCTCGTCGTTGAGGCCGCCGTGCACGTAGAGCACCAGGCGCTTGGTCTTGTCCTTCTGCGCACGGAACCACTCGTCGGGCAACGTGGTGCACTGGTGCTGCAGCTTGCGCGGCTGCTCGTCCTGCGTGAGGTAGCGGCTCACGCGGCCGTCGTTGCCCAGCACCACGCTGTGCTGGTAGGCCAGGCCCTGGTCCCACCACTTGGTGCGGTCGGTGCCGGCCAGCGCGCCGGCCTGGCCGTGCGAGACGGCGAGCCGGCCCGCCACCACGCCCGGCACGCCCAGCGCCACCACCCAGGCGTCCATGCCGTTGGCCAGCCAGTCCAGGTAGCTGATCACGCCGAAGCCGCCCGCGCCCCAGTTGTCGCCCCAGGAGTTCTGCACGATGAAGCCGACGGCGTTGAAGCCCACCAGCGCGAAGGCATGCCCGCCGTCCTGCGAGGGCCGGCCGTCGAACGGAATCTCGGGCAGGTCGCCATGGTCCTGCGGCACCTGCTTGCGCGTGCGCACCTGGTTCCAGCCGTCGTGCGTGAAGGCCGAGACGAACACCGCCCAGTGCTGGTGGATGGCGGCCTGCATGTCGGTGATCGACTTGGTGTCGATGCGGTAGTACACGCCCAGCGTGTGCTGTACAGCGCGGTCGGCGAAGCCGTAGCGCGCGGGGTTGGCCTTGTCGGGCGCGTAAGGCCAGTCGCTTTCCAGGCACACGCCGTTGTTGAACCAGCCCTTGAGCGCGCCGCGGCAGGAGGAGCCGTCGTAGTTCTCGCCCTCGTACTCGTCGTGCCGGCGCGCCAGCGTGTAGAGCATGCGCGGGCTGACCGACTCCATCTGCACCGGGTTGCCGGCCTTGATCCAGCGCAGGTAGTTGACCACGCAGGCCAGGCCGAAGCCGGTGCAGGCGCCTTCCTGGCCCTGGTCCAGGATCAGGCCGGTGCCCGTGTAGCCGGGCAGGAAGCGGCTGATGTCCTGCGGCGTAGGCACCTGGTCGGGCAGCGTGATGGCAGCGGGCTGGAACTGGCGGTCGCGCAGGTCGGCCGCGTCCTTGCGGGTGTGCAGGTTGCGCGGCTTCTTGGGTACGGGCTGGATGGCGGCCAGCGCTGCGGTCTTGGCACCGGCGCGCTTGCCGCCGGCGGCGCGTGGCGGGGCCGGAGGCCAGACCGCGGCGGCGCGCTTGAACACGTCGGAGAAGCTCTCCAGCCCGTGCGATCCGCCGTTGACCAGGCGGCGCGCGGCGCGCAGGTCGCCGGCCGCCACGGCGGCGCGGAATTTGGTGGCCTTGTCGGCCAGGAACTGCGCCAGGATGACGGCCGCCACCTCGGGCGCGTTGGCGCGGTCGGGGAAGGCCACGAGGTCGATGCCGATGCGCTTGCCGTAGGTGGCGTAGTTGGCCTTGCCCGTGAGCTGCACGAAGCCGCGGCCGCGGTAGCGCTCGCCGTCGCCGCGCGCGCCGTTGCCGATGTCCTTGCGGGTGTCATAGAGAGAGAAGGGGGCACCGCCGGGCGGGGTGTTGTACTTGGAGGGCAGCTCGGCGATGGGCACGAAGCCCTCGGTCTCGGCCCGGATCGTGCCGAGCGCGCCGATCACCATGGCGGTGTCGGTGAGCTCCGCGGCGCCCAGGGCGGCCTCCACATAGGGCAGGTAGCGCGCGATGTTGGCCGGCCGCGTGGCCGGGAACAGCCGGCACACGTCGCCCACGTTGAGCGGCGGCTGCAGCGGCACGGGCGGCGCCAACTCCAGCAGCATCTGGCAGCGCGGACCGACGATGCCGTCGGCGATCAGGCCCACGCCGGATTGCCAGCGTCGGATGGCGGCGTCGAAGTCGTCGTCGATGGGGCTGCCGGGCGGCGCCGCCAACGAGGGGAAGGCCTTGGCGTCGGCGGCCAGCAGCGTGAACAGGGTGGCACGCAACAGGTCGACGTCGGAACCAGCGTCGCCCTTGGTCAGAAGATGCTTCATGGTTTGCCTCGCTCCGGTGGTGGATCGCGGCGCCTATCATCGCGTGCTTGTCCGACTTCCGCGCGTGTCCTGAGTCACCGCGCATTGACCAAAGTGATGAGCAAGCGCATCCGCATCAGCTCCGGCTCCACCTTCGAGGAGCAGATGGCCTATTCGCGTGCCGTGGTCGACGGCGAATGGGTCTTCGTGTCCGGCACCACGGGCTTCGACTACACGGCGATGACGATCACGGACGACATCGTGGCGCAGGCCGACCAGTGCTTTCGCAACATCGAAGCGGCGCTGCAGCAGGCCGGCAGCAGCCTCGCGGACGTGGTGCGCGTGACCTACGTGCTGCCCGACGCCAGCCTGTTCCCGCAGTGCTGGCCGGTCATGCGCCAGTACCTGGGCGAGGTCAAGCCCGCGGCCATGATGATCAGCGCCGGGCTGGCCGACCCGCGCATGAAGATCGAGATCGAGGTGACGGCGCGCAAGCAGGCGGCCTGAGCCGCGGCCTGCTCAGGCGTAATCCAGCGGCAGTGCCGTCGTGAACTTGATCTGCTCCATCGCGAAGCTGGAACTCACGTCGGCCAGCTCCACCTCGCGGATCAGCCGCTGGTAGACCGCGTCGTAGCCCTTGATGTCGGGTACGACCACGCGCAGCAGGTAGTCGATCTCTCCGCTCATGCGGTAGAACTCGACGATCTCGGGGATGGCCGTCACCACGGCCGTGAAGCGCTGCGCCCACTTCTCGTTGTGCTGGTTGGTGCGCACCGAGACGAACACCGTCACGCCCACGTTGAGCTTGGCCGGGTTCAGCAGGGCCACGCGCTGCTGGATGTAACCCTCGCGTTCGAGCCGCTGGATGCGGCGCCAGCAGGGCGTGGCCGACAGGTGCACGCGTTCGCTGATGTCCTGCAGCGAGGCCATGGCATTGGTCTGCAGCGCATCGAGGATGGCCTTGTCGATCTTGTCCAGAAGCGGGCGTGGTTCCATGGGTAAAAGTTTTCGAGAATCGGGCAATTTGGAGAATCGGATTTCACTGACGAGGCAATAAGCGCTGGATTTTGAACCCATGTTCTCCAGCATGGCCGGCAAAATTTTCGCCATGGAAATCTACCTCGACGCCAACGCCACCACGCCGGTGCTCGCGCAGGCCCGCAGCGCGGCGCTGGCCGCCATGTCCGAATTGTTCGGCAACCCCAGCAGCACCCACGGCGCAGGCCTGAAGGCCCGGACGCTGCTCGACGGTGTGCGCGCCAGCGCGCGCCGTGTGCTGGGCGTGCCCAGCGGCCGGCTGCTGTTCACGAGCGGCGCCACCGAGGGGATCCAGACGGCGGTGTTGTCGGTGCTGCGGGCGCTGCGCGACCGCCGCGACGCGGGACAGGCCATCCCTGCGCTGCTGCTCTACGGCGCCACCGAGCACAAGGCCGTGCCCGAGGCCATTCGCCACTGGAACGCGCTGCTGGGCCTTCACCTGCGCGTGCAGGCCATTCCTGTGGGCCTGGATGGGCGGCACGACCTGGCCTGGCTGCGCGGCCATGCCGCCCAGGCCGGCCTGGTGTGCACCATGGCCGCCAACAACGAGACCGGCGCCATCAGCGACCTGGACGGCATTGCCGAAGCGCTGGCCGGCAGCCCGGCCCTGTGGCTGGTCGACGGTGTGCAGGCCCTGGGCAAGCTGGACCTGCGCCTGCTGGCGCGCCGCATCGACTACGCGCCGTTCTCGGGCCACAAGCTTTACGCGCCCAAGGGCATCGGCCTGCTCTACGTGCGCGAGGGCGTGCCGTTCACGCCGCTGCAGGCCGGCGGTGGCCAGGAAAGCGGCCAGCGCGCCGGAACCGAGAACATGGCCGGCATCGCCGCGCTGGGCGCGGTGCTGCAGGCGCTGGAAGAAGGCGGGGTGTTCGCCGACCATGCCACGCTGCAGGCGCACCGCGCGCAGCTGGCCGATGCGCTGCGCGAGGCCTTCCCGGGCCTGGTGTTCAACGCGCCATTCGCCACCAGCCTGCCGACGACGCTCAATGTCGCGGTGCCGGGCGTCGCGGCGCAGGACCTGATCGCGCTGTTCGACGCGGCCGGCGTGCGCGTGAGCGGCGGCTCGGCCTGCGGCGCCGCGCGTGCCGAGCCCAGCTATGTGCTGCAGGCCATGGGCCTGCCGGACTGGCAGGCGGCCTCGGCCGTGCGCCTGTCCTTCGGTGCCGCCGACGGTGCGGCCTTCGTCCAGGACGCCTGCGCCCGCCTGCGTGCCTGCGGCGAGGAATGGCGTGCCGGCGCGGTGCCGGACGATGGCGCGCGTGCCGCGCTCGAGATGGATGCGCCGGCCGTGCGCCAGGCGCTGCAGGCGGCTTCGCGGCCTGTGGTCGTCGATGTGCGCGAGGCGGGCGAGCAGGGCGAGCAGCCGGCCACCGGTCTTGGCGCCGAGCAGGTGCCGCTGTCGGCGCTGGCCGATGCACTGCCGCGCTGGCGCGACCTGCCGGCCGCCACGCCCGTGATCTTCGTCTGCCGCAGCGGCCGGCGCAGCGCCCAGGCCGCGGCCGCGCTGCGCCGCCAGGGCCATGCCAATGCCTGGAGCCTGGCCGGCGGGCTGGCCCGGTGGACGGTGGCGTGAGCACCGCCGGGCCGCGCCAAGGTGCTCGGCGCTGCAGCGCGCAACGCGAGGACCCTCCAGGCACGGCGCAGGCCATGCACCGCGATGGCCCCTGGTCCGGTCCGGTTGACGGCCATGCCCACCATGCGCGGGCCGCCGCGCGTGGAAAATCCTTCCCCCTTGGCGCGCGCGCACCGCATGGGTTGGGAAAATTTCTGCTGAGATTTGTTCTTCAGTGAAAGGAAAAACCAACGTCATGCGCAGTCAAAAGCATGGCTTGCTCAATGGCATGGCGATTGCGTCAACCTGGTTTTTTCAATCTCACCGAGGAATCTTCATGCTGGATCTGCTCAAGAACGCGCGCCGCGCCGCCCCCGTCCTGGCCGCCTGCCTGGCGCTGGCCGCCGCCGGCGCCCAGGCCGAGACCAACTGGCCGACCAAGCCCGTCACGCTGATCATGGGTTTCCCGGCCGGCTCGGGCGTGGACGTCGTCGCGCGGGCGATCCAGGACCCGCTGTCCAAGTCGCTCGGCCAGCCCGTCATCATCGATTACAAGTCCGGCGCGGCCGGCAACATCGCCTCCGAGTACGTGGCGCGCGCCAAGGCCGACGGCTACACGCTGTCGTTCGGCACCGCGGCCACGCACGGCAGCAACGCCGCGCTGTACAAGAAGCTGCCCTTCGACGTGGAGGCCGACTTCGTGCCGGTGGCGCCTGTGCTCGACGTCTCCAACGTGCTGACCGTCAACCCCAGCGTGATGCCGGTCAAGACGCTCAAGGAATTCGTCGACCTGGTGAAGGCCAACCCGGGCAAGTACAACTACGCCTCCACCGGCAACGGTGCCGGCACCCACATGGCGTTCGCCGAACTGAACTCGCGCCTGGGCCTGGACATGGTCCACGTGCCCTACAAGGGCGGCCCCGAGGCGCTGACGGCCGTGGTGCGTGGCGAGACCTGCTGCATCATGAACCAGGTGCAGACCGTGCTGCCGCAGTACAAGGCCGGCACCGTGCGCCTGTTGGCCGTGACCACGGCCAAGCCCGTGGCGGCCGTCTCCGAGGTGCCCACCATCGCCGCCAGCGGCCTGCCCGGCACCAAGGGCTTCGACAGCTCGATCTGGTTCGGCGTGTTCGCGCCCAAGGGCACGGACCCGGCCATCGTCGACAAGCTCAACGCCGCCATCAGCGCAGCCGTGCAGCAACCGGATGTGCGTGCGCGTTTCGAGAGCCAGGGCAACAGCCTGCGCATCGAGTCGCCCGCGCAATTCAAGCAGACCGTGCACGACAACCGCACCAAGTGGGCCGAGGTCGTGAAGGCCGCCAACATCGAACTGAACTGATCCACCGACCACCCCCATGTCCACCGAAGCACCGACCACCCCGAACCCGAACGCCGGCCTGGCCGCGCTGGAGCAGCGCCTGGCGCAGGACCTGCTGTACCTGGGCCTGCCGCCGCGCGCCTGGGTGCCGCCGCGGACCGTGGACGGGCAGCCGGTGCTGGACGTGGTCGTCATCGGTGGGGGCCAGGCCGGCCTGGCCGCGGCCATCGGCCTGGCGCACCAGGGCATCGCCGCCGTGGTCCTGGACCGGGCCGAGGAGGGCTTCGAAGGCCCCTGGGCGACCACGGCACGCATGGAGACGCTGCGCTCGCCCAAGGAGCTGGTGGGCCCGGCCATGGGCCTGCCGGCGCTGACCTTCCGCGCCTGGTTCGTGGCGCAGTTCGGCCCCGGGGCCTGGGACGCGCTCGACAAGATCCCGCGCCTGCAGTGGATGGACTATCTGCGCTGGGTGCGCCGCGTGGCACGTGTGGACGTGCGCAACGGCACGGCCGTGACCGACATCGCACCGCGCGCCGACGGCCTGGTGCGCCTGGCACTGCGCACGGCCGCCGGCGAGGGCAGCCTGCTGGCGCGCCGCGTGGTCGTGGCCACCGGGCGCGACGGATTGGGCGGCCCGGCGCTGCCGGCTTTCCTGCAGGGCGTGCCGCGCGCGCTGTGGGCGCATTCGTCCGACCCCAACGACTACGCGCTGCTGCGCGGCAAGCGCGTGGCCGTGGTCGGCGCCGGCTCCTCGGCCATGGACAGCGCGGCGACCGCGCTGGAGATGGGCGCGGCCAGCGTGGACCTGTTGATCCGCCGCACCGACCTGCCGCGCGTGAACAAGAGCAAGGGCTCCATCGTGGCCGGCCTCACGCACGGCCACCACGATCTGCCCGACGCCGACAAATGGCGGCTGCGCCAGTACATCAACGCCACCCAGGTGCCGCCGCCGCGCGGCAGCACGCTGCGCGTGTCGCGCAACCCGAACGTGCGCTTCCTGCTGGGTTGCCCGGTGCAGGCCGTGCAGGCCCAGGGCGACGGCCTGGTCGTGCGCACGCCCAAGGGTGCGTTCGACTACGACTTCCTGATCGTCTCCACGGGCTTTGTGATCGACTGGAGCCGCCGGCCCGAGTTCGCGCACATCGCGCCGCACATCCGCACCTGGTCCGAGCGCTACCAGCCGCCCGCCGCGCTGCACGACCAGGAACTGGCCGACTCGCCCGTGCTGGGCCCGGCCTTCGAGTTCCAGGAGAAGACGCCCGGCAGCTGCCCTGGCCTCTCGCACGTGCACTGCTTCTGCTATCCGGCGACGCTGTCGCACGGCGCGCTGGCCGGCGACATCCCCAACATCAGCGACGGCGCGCGCCGGCTGGCCGCCGGCATCGCCAGCCACTTCTACCGCGAAGACTTCGAACAGCACTTCGCCAACCTGCAGGCCTACGCCGAGCCCGAACTGCTGGGCGACGAGTGGGTGCCTGCCGAATTCCCGGCCACCGTGCCGGCGTGATCCCTTCCGCTTCCCTCCGAAAGACAAGACCGACATGACCTCTTCCGAGACCCTGCCCGTGGACGTGATCGACCAGGCCGTGCCACTGGCCGCAGGCGATGCGCTGCACGCGCTGCGCCGCCAGCGCCCCAAGATCGTCGACGCCACGCAGGGCAGCTATGCCGGCATGTTCGCGCCCACGGTGGCCGGCGTGTCCGTGGTCGAGCGCCTGCTGATCGCGCTGCATGCCTGCCACCTGAGCGGCGCCGCGACGCTGGCCGACCACTACCGCGCGCGGCTGCAGGCCGAAGGTGCGGATGCGGCGCTGGTGGCCGCAGCCGAGGGCAAAGGGACCGCAGCCGATGCCCGCGTGGCCACGCTGCTGGCCTTCACGGCCAAGCTCATCGTGCGTCCCATCGAGGGCGACCGCAGCGCTGTGCAGTCGCTGGCGGATGCCGGCCTGGCGCCGGCCGCCGTCGTGGCCGTGGGCCAGCTGATCGCCTTCCTGTCCTACCAGATCCGCGTGGTCGCGGGCCTGCAGGCGCTGGCCGCGGCCGGCGGCGAAGGCCCTGCGACGGCGCAGCCGCCCGAGGCGCGCGGCGGCAGCACCGTTGCGAGCCCGATCCGCATCCGCGGCTTCACCAACGAGGTGCTGGACTGGACGCCCTGGGCCGAGCCCGTGCGCCTGGAGGAAGCCACGCCCGAGCAGATGGCCGCGCTGCACGAGATGAGCCCCACGGCCAAGGACCAGGCCTACTTCCGCCTGCTGGCGCACCAGCCGGAGATGCTGCTGCAGCGCTCGATCGCCTTCAACGCCATCATGTTCGCGCCGGGCGGCATGCCGCGGGCCGAGCGCGAACTGGGCGCCACGGTGGAGTCGCGCCTGAACGGCTGCGTCTACTGCGCCTCGGTGCACGCCCAGCGCTTCGAGCAGCTGGCCAAGCGCAACGACGTGATCGTGCAGCTGTTCGAAGACCCGGCCACGGCCGGCACCAGCGCGCGCGAGAAGGCCATCGTGCAGTTCTCGGCCAAGCATGGCCTGGCGCCGGCAGAAGTCGGAGCGGCCGACGTGCAGGCCCTGCGCGCGGCCGGCCTCACCGATGGCGAGACGCTGGACCTCGTGCACGCCGTGGCGCTGTTCGCCTGGGCCAACCGGCTCATGCTGAACCTGGGCGAACCCATCCACCAAGACGGCACCCTGGCCGAGAAAGCACGCCTGTGATCCGCTACACCGCAGAGCATTTCTGGGTCCGTCTCGAGGAAGGCGGCACGGCCGTGGCCGGCATCACGCGCCATGCGCAAGACACGCTGGGCGACATCGTCGTGGTCGACGTGACGGCCAGTGGCCGGCAGGCCGAGAACACCGTCATCGGCGTGGTCGAATCGGTCAAGACCGCCTCGGACCTGCACATGCCGCTGGACGCCGAGATCACCGAGGTCAACGCCGCGCTGGCCGACAACCCGGCCCTGGTCAACGAAGACCCGATGGGCGCGGGCTGGATGCTGCGCCTGGCGCACGTGGACGAGGCCCGCTTCGCGACACTGCTGGACGAAGCGGCCTACGACGCGTTCACAGGGGCCTGATCAGCCCAGCGCGGCTTCCACGGCCAGCGCCACGGCCGCGAGCCTGGCGTCGTCGCCGCGCACCGACGACAGCATCAGCCCGGCCGGCAGCTCGCCCGCCTCGTGGCAGGGCAGGCTGAACGCGCAGCCGTCCAGGAAGTTGATCGCGAAGGTGTTGCGCAGCAGCATGCCGTTGGCCTGGAAGAAGGCCTCGTCCGTGGCCAGCGATTCGATCGAAGGCGCGGCGATCGGCACCGTGGGGCACAGCAGCGCGTCGAAGCCCTGCAGCGCGCCCTCCATGCGCGCGATCCAGTCGGCGCGTCGGTGCTGCATGGTGATGTAGTCGGCCGCGCTCACGGTCATGCCCAGGTCGATGCGGGCGGCCACGCGGCTGTCGTAGTCGGCACGGTGTTCGGCGATGGTCGCGCGGTGCACGGCCGCGGCCTCGATCGGCGAGAAGCCGCCCGGCGCGTTGATCTGGGCGACCTCGGCCAGCTCTGCGAGTGTGATGTCCACGACCTGCGCGCCGGCTGCCGAGAGCTTGGACACGGCGCGCTGGAAGGCGCGTGCCGTGGGCCGGTCGATGCCGTCGAACATCAGCGTGCTCGGCACCGCCAGGCGCAGGCCCTGCAGCGGGCGCCGCCGCACCTGCGGCGGCGCATCGGCCAGTGCGGCATCGGCCACCAGGCAGTCTTCCACCGAGCGCGCCATGGCGCAGACCGTGTCCAGCGTCTGCGACAGCGGGAAGGCCCCCGTGCGTGGCGTGCGCGATTGCGTGCTCTTGAAGCCCACGATGCCGCACAGTGCGGCCGGGATGCGGATGGAGCCGCCCGTGTCCGAGCCCAGGCCGACGACGGCCAGGCCCAGCGCCACCGACACGGCCGCGCCCGAGGAGGAGCCGCCCGGGATGCGCGCGATGTCCGGGTCGGCCGGGTTGCGCGGCGTGCCGTGGTGCGGGTTGATGCCCACGCCCGAGAACGCGAACTCGGTCATGTTGGTCTTGCCGACGATGGCCGCGCCCTGCGCACGCAGGCGCTGCACGGCCACGCTGTCCTGCGCGGCGGGCGCGGCGCCGCGGCGCACGACCGAGCCGGCCATGGTGGTCTCGCCGGCCACGTCGTAGAGGTCCTTGATCGACACCGGCAGGCCGGCCAGCGGCGGCAGCTGCACGCCGGCCTTGCGCGCGGCATCGGCATGGCGGGCGGCGGCCAGCGCGGCGTCGGTGTAGAGCCGGGTGAACACATGTTCGGCCGAGGGGAGCTTGGCACCCTCCAGCGCCTGCGTGACGATGGCTTCGTGCGAGGCGTTGCCCGCGTCGAGCCGGGCGCGCATGGCGGCGATGACCGGCCGCGTCACGCAACGATCTCCAGCACGGAGACCGCATACCGGTGCACGATGCTGCGGTTCAGCCGCGGGTCGTGCAGCGTGATCTCCATCTCGGCGGCCGGGCGGATCGCCTCGCCCTTCGCGTTGGGCAGCGCGCCCAGGGTTCCACAGGTCATGATGCTTCCTTCATCGGGGACTGCATCGTAAATGCCATCGCGCAGGCCCGCGAGCGGGCGGATGGTGGCCAGGGTTCCCTTCTGGTAGTCGAGCCATTGCCCGTCCTCCAGGATGCGCGAGGACAGCTGCAGTTCGTCCTGGTAGGCCGCCACGTCGGACCATCGCCAGGCGGCCGTGGCGACGGGCTTGGCACACAGCTGCTTGGAGACGGCCACCGAGTAGGTCTCGACATGGCGGTCGGTGTGGTCCGAGCCCACGGTCAGCCACCACTCGCCATCCGCGAAGAACAGCGTGGGCTCGGCCTCGCCCGAGCTCTGCGCGCCCAGGGCTTCGATCTGCGCGGCCTGGGTCAGCAGCGCGGCTCCCATGCGGTAGTACAGCGGCACGCTGGAGGGCGGCGGCACGCCCAGGGCCTGCAGCTCCTCGATGTGGTGCTGGATGGCGGCGGCGTTGCGGCCGGTCCAGCCGGCGACGATCAGGCGGCGCGGCACGAAGGGCAGCACGCGGGTGGAGCGCACGCCGTCGGCGGCCACGGATTCGCAGGCGAAATGGAGGGTGTTGGTCATGGTGAGGAACGCAGGGTTTACATCGCGACGCCGGGCAGCCAGAGCGCGATGGCCGGGAACACCATCAGCACGACGATGGCCAGCATGTAGACGAGCATGAAGGGCATGACGCCGGAGAACACGTCGGTGATGGGCCCCGGCTGGCGCCGCATGCCCTGCAGCACGTACAGCACGGTGCCGTCGGGCGGGCTGATCATGGCGATCTCCACCAGCATGGTGATGACCACGCCGAACCAGATCGGGTCGTAGCCCAGGGCCGTGACGACCGGGAACACCAGCGGGATCGTGGTGATGACCATGGCCATGCCTTCCATGAAGGTGCCCATGGCGATGTAGAAGCCGATGATCACCAGCATCACCACCCAGCCCGGGAACGGCAGCTCGGTCAGGAACTTGGCCAGCATCTGCGGGATGCCCAGCGACGACAGGATGTAGTTCAGGAAGTAGGCCCCGAACAGGATCAGCGCGATCATGGACGTGGTGCGCGCCGTGGCGTGCATCGACTCGGCCAGCATCTTCCATTGGAGCTTGCGGTCCACCAGCGCCAGCACCAGGCTGCCGGCCACGCCGAGTGCGGCCGACTCCGTGGGCGTGGCCCAGCCCGCATAGATGGTGCCCAGCACCAGCGCGATCAACAGTGCCGTGGGCACCAGGTCCGACAGGCTGGCGACGCGTTGGGCGGCCGTGGGCTTGGCGCCGCCGGCGTCGCCGTGCAGCTTGAGCTTCCAGCTGTAGTACAGGATCACCGCGATGAACAGCGCGATCACCAGGATGCTGGGGCCCACCGCGGCCAGGTACAGCGCGCCCACCGAGGTCTCGGTCAGCAGGCCATAGATGATGAAGGTGATGCCGGGCGGGATCAGGTTTCCGAGGGCGCCGCCGGCCGCCAGCGAGCCCAGCACCAGCTTGGGTGGGTAGTGGCTCTTCTCGAAGTAAGGCAGCGCCACCGAGCCCATGGTCGCGGCCGTGGCCACGCTGGAGCCGGCCACGGCCGAGAACACGCCGCAGGACACGATGTTGGTGTGCAGCAGCCCGCCGGGCAGCCGGCCCATCCAGACGTTCATCGCGCGGTACAGGCGCTCGGACAGGCCTGCGCGGAGCATGATCTCGCCCATCAGCAGGAACAGCGGCACCGAGACCAGCACGAAGTTGGTCGAGGGGTTCCAGATCATCTCGCCGATGAAGTTCCAGAACGGCCGGTCCGACAGGCCGAAGCCGGCCAAGAGCGACAGCAGCGCGAGCGCGGCGCCCACGTAGATGCCACCGGCGAAAAAGCCGATGAAGGCCGCCAGCACGCTGGCCAGCGCCCACCAGGGCACGGCGGCCGCGGTCGAGGCGGGCACCTGCACGCCGAACAGCGAGGCGCCGCCGATGAGCAGGCCGATGGCGACGATGAAGACGATGGCGATCATGCGGGCACCTTGGCGGTGGTGTTCTTGTGGGGGGCGGAAGCGGAACCGTCCATGCCCTGCTGGGCCTCGGCCACCGCGTCCAGCGTCTCGGCCGCCTCGTCGATGTAGGTGCGTGCCATCAGCATGCGGTCCATGCCGTCGGCGTCACCACGGGCCAGTTGGCCCACGGCGCGCGCGGCCATGGCCAGCACCGCCAGCAGCAGCAAGGCCAGGCCCGCGGCCCACAGGCCCTGCGGAAGCACCAGCGGCGTGTGCAGCGCCGACAGGTCGGTGGAGCCGAAGTCGTACGAGTCCTTGGCCAGCGAGAACGCGCCGTAGACGAAGAAGGCAGTGGCCACCAGCAGTGCGGCCAGCGAGGCCAGGTGCAGCCAGACGCGGACCTTGAGCGGGAGCTTTTGCACCAGCACGTCGATGCGCACATGGCCGCGCTCGAACAGCGTGCCGGCCAGGCCCCAGCTCATGCCGACCGCCATCAGGTAGCCGGTCAGCTCGGCCGTGGCCTCTGACGAGAAGCCCAGCAGCCGTCGGGCCACGATGTCGAAGCAGATCAGGGCGGTGATCAAGAGGTAGCACCAGCCGGCGACGGTCATCGCGCGGCGGCTCAGCCATTCGAGCGCGCGGAACATGGTCTTACTTCGCCGCGCCGTACTTGATGCCCGTGATGGGCGCGATCACGTCGTTGTAGACGCCTTCGCAGCGGCCACCGCAACGCTTGATCCAGCCCGGCAACACCTCGCCGGCTAGGTGCTGTTGCAGCGAGGCGGCGACGTTGGCAGCGGGCTTCACTTCGGCCATGGGCTTCTTCATGAGCGCGTGCATCTTGCAGCCCTCGGCGCGGCCGACGTTGCAGGCGATGCCGTCCTCGGTGGCTTCCACGCCCAGCGTCCACTGCGCTTCCTGCACTTCGGCGAAGGTCTTCTCGAACTGCGTGCGGATGGCCGGGTCGAGCTTGTTCCACCAGGAGAGGTTCACGAAGTAGCCGGCCGTGGACCAGGACACGGGCATGGTGTAGAGGTGCGTCGTGACTTCGGGCCACTTGACGCCGTTGCCCGAGCCAGAGCCCGTGATGCCGCAGTCCACGGTGCCGCGCTCCAGCGCCGTGTAGACCTCGCCGAAGGCCAGCGAGACCGGCTGGCCGCCGTAGGACTTGATCAGGTCGGAGGCCGAGGGGCCGTTGGTGCGTACCTTGAGGCCCTTCAAGTCTTCCAGGCCCGTGATGGGCTTGCGGCAGAACAGCATCTGGCCCGAGAACGGGTAGGTGGCGACGAGCTTGATGCCCAGGCGTTCGAGTTCCTTGTTGGCCACCGGCACCATGGCGTCGGCCACCTTGCGGGCCTGCTTGATGTCGATGTTCATGCCGGCCAGGTCCACGCCGTCCAGCATCGGCACGTCGCCCGAGACCGTGGTCAGCGGGCCCGCCGCGATGTCGACCTGGCCCGAGCGCACCAGGCGCAGCACCTCGGGGCCGTTGACGTTGCGCTCGGGCCAGGACGACAGCGTGATCTCCACGCGGCCGCCCGTGGCCTTGGCCATGCCGTCGCGCAGCATCGGCTGGTCGACCTTGGTGTACTGCGGCAGGTTGGGCGCGACCTGGGTGATGGCCTGCACGGCGATCTTCGGTTGGGCCGCGGCCAGCGTGGCGGTCAGGGCGAGCGTGGCGGCGCAGAGAAGTTTGAACGGGGCTTGCATGGGCGCTCCTTGGAAGATGGGGACAGGGGGATCAGAAACTGGCGATGCGGTGGTTCAGCAGGTCGGTCACGAGCATGCAGCCGGGCGCGTGCGTGATGCAGAAAGCGGGCCGGGCCGCCATCACCACGGATTGCGGTGTCACGCCGCAGGCCCAGAACACCGGCAACTCGTCGTCGGCCACGGCGACGGGGTCGCCGAAATCGGGGCGGGCCAGGTCGTCGATGCCGATCAGGGCCGGGTCGCCGATGTGGACGGGCGCACCGTGCACCTGCGGAAAGCGCGAGGTGACCTGCACGGCGCGGATGGCGTCAAGCGCTTTCATGGGGCGCATCGACACCACCAGCGGGCCGTGGAGCTGGCCGGCAGGCTGCGTCGGAAGGCTGGTGCGGTACATGGCCACGTTGCGGCCTTCGGCCACGTGGCGCAGCGGCACGCCGGCCTCCAGCAGCGCCTCCTCGAACGAGAACGAGCAGCCGATCGCGAAGCCGACGAGGTCGTCCCGCCACAGCGCTGTGATGTCGTCCACCTCCTCCACGAGCACGCCGTCGTGCCAGATGCGGTAGCGCGGCAGGTCGCTGCGCAGGTCCAGGCCTTCGCCCAGCGTGGGCAGCAGCGGGTCGCCGGGTTCGCCCACTGCGAGCAGCGGGCAGGGCTTGGGGTTGCGTTGGCAAAAGCGCAGGAAGTCGTCGGCCTGTGCGCGCGGCAGGATGGCCAGGTTGGCCTGCACATGGCCAGGTGCCATGCCGGCGGTGTGGCCGTTGTAGGCGCCTGTGCGCATCAGCTGGCGCGCGGCGCGGCCGTCGGGGGCGCGGTGGGCGAGGTCGGAGCGGGGAGTGGCCATGTCAGTAGTAGCTGATTTCGAACAGCACGCAACCCTTGCGTGTCGTGAAGGGCCCGTGCAGCGCGCCCGGCGGCCGGCAGGCGAAGGTGTAGGCGCCGAATGTCTCGCCGCCCTGGCCCTCGGCATCGCAGCCCACCACGAAGTCGCCCTCGACGATGAAGACCTCCTCGTGGAAGTCGTGCACGACCGGGCGGTCGATCAGCGCGCCGGCCGACCAGCGGGCCAGCCGCGTGCGCGAGCCGGTGCCGGTGGCGGGGTCGAGGTTGTCGGCCAGCACGATCTCCTCGATGCGGCCGGCCGTGGCGGGAACGGGCTGCCAGGCCGCATCGCTGCGGTCGATGGCGAAGAACTCGCGGTGCAGTTTGGGCAGGGTGATTTGGCTGGGGGAGGGCATGGGGGCGCAGTGTTGTCGTGCCCCCGACCCCGGTCAAACGGGAAATTCTTGTGCCGGTCCAACAGATTTGCTGATGGCACTGCGCTGGCGCAGGCAGCGCCCCAGGCTGGGGATCGGCATGCCCCGCCGGGGTGCGGAAAAGTCCCCGTGCCGGGCGGGTTCAGTTCGCGAGGATGTCCGGGCGGCTCGCCGCGACGAAGTCGTCGCTGGCCGATTGCGCCATCGCCACCAGCGCCTCGGCCATGGGCGAGGCCGGCTCCATGCGGAAGCTGGCGACCACCGGCAGCGGAATCGGCCGGGGTTCCACGTCGAGCAGCACCAGGCGGCCCTGTTCCAGGTCCTGCTGGATCGCGCCGATGGGCAGCAGCGCCGCGCCGAAGCCCGAACGGGCCATGTCCACCATGGCGCCCAGCGAGGAAAAGTAGCTCACGCGCAGGTTGGCCACACCGGCCGTGTTCTGCGCAATGTTGCGGTACACGCTGGATTCGCGGTGGAACGAGATGATGGGGTGCTGCGCGATGTCGGCGAACGAGAGCTGCGTGCGTGTCGGAAAGCTCAGCGCCCGTGCCGGGCTGGCGGCCCAGCCCATTGCGAAGTTGGCCAGCCGCCGGTTGTCGATGAAGCCCTGCGTGATCTCTTCCGACAGGATGGCGCAGTCCAGCGTGCCACGCAGCAGTTCGTCGCGCAGCCTCGGGGTGATGTCGGAGATCAGCTCCAGCGTGGCATTGGGGTAGCGCTCGGCAAAGCGCGAGAGCAGCGCGGGCAGCCAGGTGTGCGCGATGGTCTCGATCACGCCGATGCGCAGCATGCCCGCGAAGGTCTCGGGCTGGCCCATGGCGGCCATCATGCGGGCCTGCAGCTCGATCATGCGCTCGGCATGCGGCATCAATTCGGTGCCGTGCCGGTTCAGCATCACGCCGCGGTGTTCGCGCTCGAACAGCCGCACGCCGAACTGCTCTTCCAGCGTGGCGATGCGGCTGGAGATGCCGGCCTGCGTGGTGTGCAGCTTCTCGGCTGCGGCCTTGAAGCTGCCGAGCCTGGCCACCCAGACGAAGGCTTCGAGGAAACGCACGTTCATGGCGGCGGTGTGGGCTGGGCGAAGGAGGGGTGGCCGAGCTTAGCGGATGCGCCACGCAGCGCGTTGGCACATCACTTGCATCTCATCATGTACACATGATTGGATGCCTCAAAGTGGTGCAACTCAAGATGCCTTCCCCTGCTTCCGACGCCTGGCCCGAGAACGCCTGGATCTCGCGCGCCGGCCAGCCCGTGCAGACCGTCACCAGCGGCCCGCTGGCCGGCCTGGCGTTCGCGGCCAAGGACAACATCGACGCAGCCGGCTTCGCCACCACGGCCGCCTGTCCGGCCTTCGCCTTTGAGCCCGCGCAGCACGCCAGCGTGGTGCAGCGCCTGCTCGATGCCGGTGCGGCCCTGCTGGGCAAGACCAACCTGGACCAGTTCGCCTGCGGCCTGAACGGCACGCGCTCACCCTATGGTCCGGTGCCGAATGCGGTCAACCCCGCCTATGTGTCGGGCGGCTCCAGCTCGGGCTCGGCCTACGTGGTGGCCACGGGCGAGGCCGACTTCGCGCTGGGCACCGACACGGCCGGCTCGGGCCGCGTGCCGGCGGGCCTCAACAACATCGTCGGCATCAAGCCCAGCAAGGGCCTCATCAGCGCACGCGGCGTGGTGCCGGCCGCGCAGAGCGTGGACTGCGTCTCCATCTTCGCGCGCACCGTGGATGTGGCGGCCCGCGTGCTGGCCGTGGCCCAGGGCTACGACGCCGAGGACCCCTATGCGCGCCGTTTGCAGATGGCCACCACGCCGCTGCCGGCCGCGTTCCGCTTCGGCGTGCCGACGCCGCTGGAGTTCTGCGGCGACGCGCAGGCGGAGCAGGCCTTCGCCCAGGCCATCGAACGTCTGCGCGCACTGGGCGGCACGCCCGTGGACATCGACTACGCACCGCTGGCCGGCGCCGCCGCCTTGCTCTACGAGAGCGCGCTCGTGGCCGAGCGCTACGCCGCCGTGCGCCCCTTCGTCGATGCGCACCCGGACGAGATCGTCGAGCCCGTGCGCAGCATCCTCCTGGCCGGCAAGGGCTACAGCGCGGCCGACCTCGTGGACGCCCAGACCCGGCTGCGCGCCTTCGGCCAGCAGGCCGCTGCGATGTGGCAGGGCATCGACGTGCTGCTGGTGCCCACCGCGCCCACGCACTACACCGTGGCGCAGATGCAGGCCGACCCGGTGGCGCTGAACCGCAACCTGGGCGCCTACACCAACTTCGTCAATTTGCTGGACTACGCCGCCATCTCGGTGCCCAGCAGCCTGCGGCCCGACGGCCTGCCCTTCGGCATCACGCTGATCGGCCCGGCAGGCAGCGACTGGCAGCTGGCCGAGCTGGGCCAGCGCTACCACCATGCCACCGGGCTCACGCTGGGCGCAACCGGCCAGCCCTTGCCGGCGCCCGCGCCCATCGCCGCGCTGCAACCGGCCGCGACCGTGGACGTGGTCGTCGTCGGCGCCCACCTGTCGGGCCTGCCGCTCAACGGCCAGCTGACCGAGCGCGGCGCAGTGCTGCTGCGCGCCGACGAGACCGCGCCCGACTACCGGCTGTTCGCCTTGCCCGGCACGGTGCCACCCAAGCCCGGCCTGTTGCGCGTGGCGCCGGGCCGCGGCGCGCGCATCGCGGTCGAGGTCTGGCGCATGCCGGCCACGGCCTACGGCAGCTTCGTCGCACTGATCCCGCCGCCGCTGGGCATCGGCACGCTGCTGCTCGCCGACGGCAGCCAGGCCCAGGGCTTCGTCTGCGAACCCCTGGCGCTGGAAGGCGCGCAGGACATCAGCCACTTCGGCGGCTGGCGCGCATTCCTGCGCGACCGCGCCGCCGCTTCCTGACCCCTTGATCCACCGCCTTTGCAGGAGAAAACCATGCTGAACCGCCCCCTCACCCCGTCCCCGGCCCGCCGCCGCCTGCTGCAGACGGCCGGCGCCTCGGCCGCGCTGGCCGCGCTCGGCGCGCCGCTGGCCGTGCACGCCCAGGCCGGCCCCAAGATCCGCGTCGGCTACTGGCCCATCGCGGCCGGCCTGCCGTTCTACGCCGCTGTCGAACTCGGCTACTTCAAGGAGGCCGGCCTCAACGTCGAGCCGCTCAAGTTCGCGGGCGCCCAGCAGATCATGGAGGGCATGCTGTCCGACCGTTGCGACGGCAGCGCCAATGGCACGGGCTCGGCCAACATCGCCATCGGCGAGATCGCCGCGCCGGGCAGCTTCAAGATCTTCTGCTCCAACCCCAGCAACGCCAAGAACGTGCTGGACCAGGTCATCGTGCCGGCCGCCAGCACGGCCAAGGTGATGGCCGACCTCAAGGGCAAGCGCGTGGGCTCGGGCCCCGGCATCCAGAACGTGACGCTGGCCAAGACCGTGCTGGAGCGTGGCGGTGCCACCGGCGTGACCGTGGTCGAACTGCCCATCGGCCAGCACGTGGCGGCGCTCGCGGCAGGCCAGCTGGACGGCTGCTACACGCTGGAGCCCACCGGCACCATCGGCCGCATGAACGGCACCACCAAGGCGCTGGAGTCCGGCGTGATCGCCAAGTACGTGCTGGGCGACCCGATGGCGCCCTGGTTCGGCGGCTCGGCCTCGCTGACGGCGGCCTTCATCAAGAAGAACCCGGCCGAGGCCAAGAAGTTCATCACCGCCTACGCCAAGGGCGTGGCGTACGTGCGCAGCAAGCCCGACGAGGCGCGCCAGTACCTCAAGGGCTACACCGCCATCGAGGGGCCGCTGACCGGCGAGGTGCCGCTGGCCGCGTACACCATGTACGACGAATTCAAGCCGGCCGATGTGGCGCACTTCCAGAAGTTCTTCGACCTGTTCAGCGAGAAGGGCATCTTCTCCTCGCGGCTCATGGTCGAGAGCATGCTCTACAAGGGTTAAGGACCCGCGAACGAACTGCTTACACCCACGCGAGGCCCCTATGACCACCTGCTTCCACCGTCAACGTGCTGCCGAGGGCCTCGCCCTGCGGGCCAGGGCACGGCAGCCCGCATGCGGGCGTTGCAGTCCTTGCCCTGGCATGAGCCAGGGCGGCGGCCTGCGCCTACGCCTGCGGGCCGCCGCACCCTGTCGTGGGCGCGATCAGTCCATTCGCGGGTTCTAAGGCCATGGCCGCCACGCCCTCCACCGTGAAGCCCTGGACGCCGCCCGCGGCCCAGGCCACGACCAGCGCACCCAAGGCGCCGGTCTGGGACAAGGTGCTGCCCTTCATCGGCCCCATCGCTCTGTTCATCCTGTGGGACCTGGTGGTGCGCACCGGCATGATCAAGGCGCTGCTGCTGCCGCCGCCGCTCGACGCGCTGGGCACGCTCATCAAGGGCCTGTGGGGCGGGCCGCTGCTGACGGACTTCGCCGTCACGGTCTGGCGCACGCTGCAGGCCTTCTTCATCGCCGCGGCCATCGGCGTGCCGCTCGGGGTGCTGCTGGGCAGCAACGAGAAGGCCTACCGCAGCGTGGAGTTCCTGATCGACTTCTTCCGCTCCACGCCCAGCTCGGCGCTGATCCCGCTGTTCCTCATGATCTTCGGCGTCTCCGACGTCAACAAGATCGCCATCGCCGCGTTCGGCGCCTTCCTGATCGTGGTGTTCAACAGCGCCTACGGCGTCATCAACGCGCGCAAGCAGCGCGTGATGGCGGCCAGGGTGATGGGCGCCACGCGCTGGCAGGTGTTCAAGGACGTGCTGATCTGGGAGAGCCTGCAGCCCAGCTTCGTCGGCCTGCGCTCGGCGGTGTCGATGGCGCTGGTGATCGTGATCGTGGCCGAGATGTTCATCGGCGCCGACTCGGGCCTCGGAAACCGCATCATCAACTCGCAGCAGGTCATGAACGTGCGCGACATGTACGCGTCCATCCTCGCGGCGGGAGCCCTGGGCTACGCGCTGAACATCCTGTTCCTGATGCTGGAACGCAAGATCGTGCATTGGAGTGGACGATGAACGCCGTACTGAATGCCCCCGTCGTCGCCGACGTCCCCAAGGCACCGTTCCAGCCCGGCCCGGCGGGCACCCACATCACCATCCGCGGGCTGACCAAGTACTTCGCGGGCTGGCCGCTGTACGAGAACTTCGACCTCGACATCCCCAAGCACAAGATCGTCTCGGTGTTCGGGCCGAACGGTTGCGGCAAGAGCACGCTGATCAACATGATCGCGGGGCTGATCCCGATCGACGCGGGCGAGATCCTGTTCGACGGCAAGAGCCTGAAGGACACCAAGATCGGCTACGTGTTCCAGAACTACCGCGAGGCCATGTTCCCGTGGATGCGCACCATCGACAACATCGCCTACCCGCTCAAGCTGGCCGGCAAGAGCAAGGTCGAGGTGGACCGGCGCATGGCCGAGCTGGTGGCCAGCTTCGACGTCAAGTTCGACCTGAACCGCTACCCCTACGAGATGTCGGGCGGGCAGCAGCAGACGGCGTCGATCATGCGGGCGCTGGCGCCCAACCCCGAGGTGCTGTTCCTGGACGAACCGTTCTCGGCGCTCGACTTCGAGATGACGCTCTTCATCCGCGAGAAGCTGCAGGAGGTGTTCATGCAGACCGGCACCACCATGCTGCTGGTCTCGCACGATCTGGAGGAAGCGGTGTACCTGGCCGACGAGGTGCTGCTGCTGACCAAGCGGCCGACCAAGGTGGCAGAGATCTTGCCTTACACCGATCCGCGACCGCGCACCGTGGCCACGCTGTCGGAGCCCAGCTTCATCCGTGCCAAGAAGCTCAGCCTGGAGATTTTCCAGCGGGAAGTGCGGCGGTAGCGCGCAAGGAGAGTTCGTTGACCCCACAGCAGATCGAAGCCTACGTGGACGCCGTGGCGCCCGCGCTGGGCCTGACCCTGGACCCCGCGCACCGCCCCGGCGTGCTGCAGTTCTTGGCGCTTGCGGCCGGCATGGCCGACACCGTGGCGCGCGTTCCGCTGGCGCCGCACGACGAGACGGCGGTGCATTTCACGCCCATCGCGCCCGAGGACCTGGCATGACCGCCGCCGAACTGCTGCTGGCCGACGGCGCCACCATGGCCGCCGCCGTGCGCGCGGGCCAGGTCGGCGCTGTGGCCCTGGCCGAGGCCAGTCTGGCCCGCATCGCGGCGACCGACGGCCGCGTCAACGCCTTCACCGACCTGGTGCGCGAGCGTGCTCTGGCGCGTGCGGCCGAACTCGACGCGCGCGTCGCGGCTGGCGGCGACCTCTCGGCGCAGCCACTGCTGGGCGTGCCCTTCGCCGTCAAGAACCTGTTCGACATCGCCGGGCTGCGCACGCTGGCCGGCTCGAAGATCGAGCGCGACAGTCCCCCGGCCAGCGCCGATGGGGTGCTCGTGCAGCGCCTGGAGGCGGCCGGTGCCGTGCTCGTGGGCGCGCTCAACATGGACGAGTACGCCTACGGCTTCACGACCGAGAACAGCCACGAGGGGCCGTGCCGCAACCCGCACGACCTGGACTGCGTGGCCGGTGGTTCCTCGGGCGGCTCCGGCGCGGCCGTGGCGGCCGGCCAGGTGCCGATCACGCTGGGCTCGGACACCAACGGCTCGATCCGTGTGCCCGCGTCGCTGTGCGGCGTGTTCGGTTTGAAACCGACCTTCGGCCGGCTGCCACGCAGCGGCAGCTACCCCTTCATCTCCAGCCTGGACCACCTGGGCCCGTTCGCGCGCTCGGTGCGCGACCTGGCGCTGAGCTTTGATGCCATGCAGGGCCCCGAGTCAGGCGCGCTGCGTGACCCGGGCTGTGCGCAGCGCGCGGCCGAGCCCGTCATGCCCCTGCTGGGCAAGGGCGTGGCGGGATTGCGCATCGGCGTGCTCTACGGTTGGTTCCGCGACAACGCGCTGCCCGAGGCGCTGGCCGCCGTCGACCGCGTGGCCGAGGCGCTGGGTGCCAGCGCGCGTGTCGCGCTGCCGCTGGTCGAAGAAAGCCGTGCCGCCGCGTTCCTGATCACCAACGCCGAGGCCGGTTCGTTGCACCTGGAAGACCTGCGCAGCCGCGCGCAGGACTTCGAGCCGCATTCGCGCGACCGATTCCTGGCCGGCGCGCTGCTGCCCGCCGCCTGGGTGGCGCGCGCGCAGCGCGTGCGCCGGCTCTACGCCGAGGCCGTGGCGCAGGTGTTCACGCAGTACGACCTGCTGCTGGCGCCGTCCACACCTTGCGCCGCTACGCCCGTCGGCACCGAATGGCTCACGCTGGGCGAACGCCGGCTGCCGCTGCGCCCCAGCATGGGTCTGCTCACGCAGCCGATTTCGTGCATCGGCTTGCCGGTGTGTGGCGTGCCGGTTTGGGACGCGCACCCGCGAATGCCCATCGGCGTGCAGCTGATTGCCGCGCCTTGGCGCGAAGACATCGCGCTGCGCGCGGCCGCTGCGTTGGAGGGCCTGGGCGTGGTGCGGGCGCCTGTGGCTCCGCTGCCATGAAGTTGTGTGCAGTGCGCATCGATGACCGGCTGGCGCGGGTGCGGGACCACGCCGACGGCGTGCTCTGCTCCGCGAATGTCCCCCGCCCTGGGCCGCAGGCGGCCCAGGGCTCCTCCTTTATTTCGCTGCGCAGAGCACGCCATCGACGCGATCCGTCAGCGTCGCGTTGCATGAGCCCGCACGACGCGACGCTTCCAAGGTCGAGGACATCGGGTGGCCTTCGCAGCGAAATAAAGGAGGAGGCGAAGCCGGGGGACATTCGCGGAGAAGGCCACCCGGTGGCGTCGGCCCACGCGCAACCGAAGCACGCATCGCAAGCAACACATCGCCGAACAGAAACATGACCCAAGACATCAACCTCCCCGACGTGCTGGCCGAAGTGACGGCCGCGTTTGCGCAGTACGAAGACGCGCTCGTGAACAACAAGGTCGAGGTGCTGGACGCACTGTTCTGGAACAGCCCGCACACTTTGCGCTACGGCGCTGGCGAGAACCTGTACGGGTACGAGGCGATCCAGGCCTTTCGCGCCGCCCGCCCGTCGCAGGGCCTGGCCCGCACCGTCACGCGCACCGCCATCACCACCTACGGCCGTGACTTCGCCACCACCAACATCGAGTTCCAGCGCGAAGGCAGCCCGCGCATCGGCCGGCAAAGCCAGACCTGGCTGCGCCTGCCCGAAGGCTGGCGCGTGGTGTCTGCGCACGTGAGCCTGATGGCCTGAGCGCAGATCTGTTCAGGCACGCTCCTTGCACGCCTTCATGTATCCAAGTTGAAGTTCAAGACCGCCGCACTGCTTTGATGCAGCTCCCAACCCCGATCGCAAATGGAGTCAGCCCCATGGACAAGATGAACCGCCGTGCTTCGCTCAAGACCCTGGCCGCCGTCGGCGCCACCGGCGCACTCGGAGGCCTCCATGGCCTGGCGGCGGCGCAGGCCCCGCTCACCATCGGCGTGATCTACGTCGGCCCGCGCGACGACTACGGCTACAACCAGGCCCATGCCCAGGCCGCGGCCGAGGTCAAGAAGATGCCCGGCATCAAGGTGGTCGAGGAAGAGAACGTGCCCGAGACCGCGGCCGTGCAGAAGAGCATGACCGGCATGATCATGCAGGACGGCGCCAAGCTGCTGTTCCCGACCTCCTTCGGCTACTACGACCCGCACCTTCTGGCGCTGGCCGCCAAATACCCCGACGTGCGCTTCTCGCACTGCGGCGGCATGTGGACCGAGGGCAAGCACCCCAAGAACGCGGGCAGCTTCTTCGGCTACATCGACGAGGCGCAGTTCCTCAACGGCGTGGTGGCCGGCCACCTGAGCAAGAGCGGCAAGATCGCCTTCGTCGCGGCCAAGCCCATCCCGCAGGTGCTGCGCAACATCAATGCGTTCACGCTGGGCGCGCGCTCGGTCAAGCCGGGCATCACCTGCAGCGTGATCTTCACGGGCGACTGGTCCATGGCCGTCAAGGAGGCCGAGGCCACCAACAGCCTGGCGGACCAGGGCTGCGACGTGTTCACCATGCACGTGGACGGGCCCAAGGTCATCGTCGAGACAGCAGCCAAGCGCGGCAAGATGGTCTGCGGCTACCACGCCAGCCAGGCCAAGCTCGCGCCGCAGGCCTACCTCACGGGCGCCGAGTGGAACTGGATCACGGCCTACAAGACCATCATCGACGCGGCCCGCAGCGGCAAGCCGCACCCGAACTTCCTGCGCGGCGGCATGAAGGAAGGCTTCGTGAAGATGTCGGCCTATGGCCCGGCCGTGACGGATGCGGCCATGAAGCAGGCCGACGAGACGAAGGCCAAGATGCTGGCCGGCCAGTTCGACATCTTCAAGGGCCCGCTCAAGGACAACAAGGGCAAGGAGGTCATCGCCGCCGGCCAGGTGCAGAAGCAGACCGACCTGGCATTGGAAGGCATGAACTACCTGGTCGAAGGCGTGCAAGGCTCCTTCTGACGCCATGAACTCCCTCGCCAAGGACATCGGCCTGCCGGTGGCCGCCATCGCCGCGGCGCTGCTGCTGTTCGGCCTCTTCGTCGCCTTCGCCGGCGTCGACCCGGTGGAGGTCTGGACGCTGCTGTTCAAGGGCGCGTTCGGCGACTGGTTCTCGTGGCAGAACACGCTGCAGCGCGCCGCGCCTTTGATGCTGACGGCCTTGTGCGTGGCCATCCCCGCGCGCGCCGGCCTGGTCGTCATCGGCGGCGAGGGCGCGCTCGTGCTGGGCGGCCTGGGCTGCGCAGCGCTGCCCTACCTGGTGCCGCTGCCGGCCAATGCCATCGGCACGGTGCTGGTCTGCGCCGCCGGTGCCGCACTGGGCGCGCTGTGGATCGCGCTGGCCGGCTGGCTGCGCCAGTACCGCGGCATCAACGAGACCATCAGCAGCCTGCTGCTGGCCTACGTGGCCATCGGCCTGTTCAAGCACCTCGTGGAGGGCGCGCTGCGCGACCCGGCCAGCCTGAACAAGCCGTCGACGCTGCCGCTGGACGAGGGCATGCGCATCACCGGCATGCTGGGCTCGGACGTGCACTGGGGCCTGGCCATCGGCGTCGTCGCCTGCCTGGGTTTCTGGGTCTGGCTGCGTAGCACGGCCTCGGGCTTCTCGGTGCGTGTGGTGGGCGGCAACCCGCGCACGGCGCAGCTGGTGGGGCTGCCGGCATCCAAACTCATCATCGGCGCCTGCGCGCTGGGCGGCGCTTGCGCCGGCCTGGCCGGCGCGGTGGAGGTGGCGGCGGTGCACACCAATGCCAACGCCTCCATCATCGCGGGCTACGGCTACGCCGGCATCCTGGTGGCCTTCATGGCACGGCATAACCCAATCGCCATCATCCCGGTGGCCATCCTGTTCGGCGGCTTCGGCGCGGCCGGCAGCCTGCTGCAGCGCCGCGTGGGCCTGCCCGACGCCTCGGTGCTGGTGCTGCAGGGCATCGCCTTCGTGCTGATCCTGGCCAGCGAGGCGCTGCGCCATGTCGACGGCAAGGTGGTGCTGGGCAAGCTGTTCGCGCGGCCCTACGAGGAACTGGAGTACCGGACTGCGCCGGGCAACCTGCAAGGAGCATTGGCATGACCTCTGACCAATGGATCGCCTTGTTCGCCGGCATCGTGGGCGGGGCATTGCGCGTGGGCGTGCCCTTCCTGTTCGTGAGCCTGGGCGAATGCCTGACCGAGAAGTCCGGCCGCATCAACCTGGGGCTGGAGGGCGTGCTGGTGCTGTCGGCCATGGCGGCCTTCGGCGGCGCCTACTGGAGCGGCTCGGCCTGGGTCGGCGTGCTGGTCGGCGCGGCGGTCGGCGCGCTGCTGGCCACGCTGCACGGCGTGCTGTGCTCGCTGACGGGCGTCAACGACGTGGCCACCGGCATCGCGCTGATGCTGCTGGGCATGGGCCTGGCGTTCTACCTCGGCAAGCCGCTGATCCAGCCGCAGGCGCCGCAGCTGCCGGCCATCCCGCTCGGCAGCTGGAGCGATTCGCCTGTGGTGCAGGCGGCGCTGCAGATCAATGCCTTGCTGCCCATCGGCATCCTGCTGGCAGTGGCGCTGTGGTGGGCCTTCGGCCGCACGCGCGCCGGCCTGCTGGTGCGGCTGGCGGGCGACTCGGCCATGGCCACCAAGGCGCTGGGCTACTCGGTCAACGGCATCCGCATCGCGGCCACGGCCGCCGGTGGGGCCATCGCCGGCCTGGGCGGCGCCTCGCTGACGCTGTTCTACCCGGGCAGCTGGAACGAGGGCATCTCCAGCGGCCAGGGCCTGATCGCCGTGGCGCTCGTGATCTTCGCGCGCTGGAGCCCGCTGCGCTGCGTGGGTGCGGCGCTGCTGTTCGGCGGCGCCGGCGCCATCGGCCCGGCCATGCAGTCCATCGGCGTGAGCTATGGCTACCACCTGTTCAACACCGTGCCCTACGTGCTGACGCTGCTGATCCTCGTGATCACCTGCAAGCCCGGTGCGGTAGCCACGGGCAGCCCGGGCGAGTTGTCGTCCGCGCGATGAGAGGAATGGTGCAATGAGTGGACTCGGTGGATTGAACAAGTCCAAGGCCGGCGTGGTGCTGGGCCTGGTGCAGCTGCAGCTGCCGGTGGTGGTGACGCCGGACGACCTCGCGGCGCAGACGCGGCGCATCTGCGAGCTGGTGGGCAAGGCGCGCCGCAACATGGCGACCATGGACCTCGTGGTGTTCCCGGAGTACGCGCTGCACGGCCTGTCAATGGACACCAACCCCGCCATCCTGTGCACGCTGGACGGGCCGGAGGTGGCTGCGTTCAAGGCTGCTTGCGTGGAACACCGCATCTGGGGCTGCTTCTCCATCATGGAGGCCAACCCGAGCGGCAACCCTTACAACAGCGGCCTGATCATTGATGACACCGGTGCCATCCGGCTCTACTACCGCAAGCTGCACCCCTGGGTGCCGGTCGAGCCCTGGGAGCCCGGCAACCTGGGCGTGCCGGTCTGCGAGGGGCCGAACGGCGTCAAGCTCAGCCTCATCATCTGCCACGACGGCATGTTCCCCGAGATGGCGCGCGAGGCCGCGTACAAGGGCGCGGAGGTGATCCTGCGCACGGCCGGCTACACCGCGCCGATCCGCCATGCCTGGCGCATCACCAACCAGAGCAACGCCTTCCAGAACCTGGCCTATACCGCGAGCGTCTGCATGTGCGGCAGCGACGGCAGCTTCGACTCCATGGGCCAGGGCATGTTCTGCAGCTTCGACGGCACGGTCATGGTCGAAGGCGGCGGCCGCCCCGACGAGATCGTCACGGCCGAACTGCGGCCCGACCTCGTGCGCGAGGCGCGCGCGGGCTGGGGTGTCGAGAACAACCCGTACCAGCTCTGGCACAGGGGCTATGTGGCGGTGCAGGGCGGTGCGCAGGACTGCCCGTACACCTTCATGCAGGACATGGTGGCCGGGCGCTACCGGCTGCCGTGGACCGACACCGTGCAGGTGACGGACGGTAGCTCCTGCGGCTTCGCACCGCCGACGCGGCGTTACCAGGGCGCCGAAGCCCCACCCGAGGCCTTGAAGAAGGTGGCATGAGCATGACGCACCAAGTACCAGCCAACCCCTACGCCTGGCCCTACGACGCCAGCATGCGCCCCGACAACACGGCGCTGATCGTGATCGACATGCAGACCGACTTCTGCGGCAAGGGTGGCTATGTGGACGTGATGGGCTACGACCTGTCGCTGACACAGGCGCCGATCCAGCCGATCAAGAAGCTGTTCGAGGTGCTGCGGCCCCTGGGCTACACCATCATCCACACGCGCGAGGGCCACCGGCCCGACCTGTCGGACCTGCCGGCCAACAAGCGCTGGCGCTCGCGCCAGATCGGCCAGGGCGGCCTGGGCATCGGCGACGCCGGGCCCTGCGGCCGCATCCTGGTGCGCGGCGAGCCGGGCTGGGAGATCATTCCCGAACTCGCGCCGCTGCCGGGCGAGGTGGTCATCGACAAGCCCGGCAAGGGCTCGTTCTACGCAACCGACCTGGAACTCGTGCTGCACACGCGCGGCATCTGCAACCTGGTCCTGGCCGGCATCACCACCGACGTGTGCGTGCACACCACCATGCGCGACGCCAACGACCGCGGCTTCGAGTGCCTGCTGCTGTCGGACTGCACGGCCGCCACCGACCCGGCCAACCACCAGGCCGCGCTGAACATGGTCACCATGCAGGGCGGGGTGTTCGGTGCGCATGCGACCTCGGCCGCACTCATCGAGGCCTTGTCATGATCGCCCCGGTCAAGACGCCGTCCTCCGCCACGGGTGCGTTGGCGCTGGAGACCTACCAGCTCACCAAGCGCTTCGGCGCCTTCACGGCCATGGACCACGTGAGCATGCGCGTGGAGGCGGGCAGCGTGCACGCCCTGCTGGGCGAGAACGGCGCGGGCAAGAGCACGCTGGTCAAGTGCGTGGCCGGCTTCCAGCAGGCCGAGGAGGGCGCCATCCTCATCGACGGCCGCGAGCGCGACATCGCGAACCCCATCGTTGCGCGGGCCCTGGGCATCGGCATGGTCTACCAGCACTTCACGCTGGCGCCCGGCATGACGGTGGCCGAGAACCTGCTGCTGGCCGGCGGTGACACGCCGGCCGTGATCGACTGGAAGGCCAAGCGCGCCGAGCTCGAAGCCTTCCTCGCCACCACCCCGTTCCGGCTGGACCTGGACGCGCGGCCGGCCGAACTCGCGGCCGGCGAGAAGCAGAAGCTCGAACTGCTCAAGCAGCTGTACTTGAAGCCCCGCCTGCTGATCCTGGACGAGCCGACCTCGGTGCTCACGCCGCAGGAGGCCGACGAGGTGCTGGGCCATGTGCGCGCGTTCGCGCAGAGCGGGCAGTGCACGGTCCTCATCATCACGCACAAGTTCCGCGAGGTCATGGCCTACACCGACGCCGTGACCGTGCTGCGCCGGGGCAAGGCCGTGCACCACTGCCGCGTGGCCGACACCGACCCGGCCCGGCTGGCCGCCGCGATGATGGGCGAGGCGGCGACACCGGCCGAGGTGTTGCACGCCGAGGCGGACACCGGCATGGCGCGCAGCCCCGTGCCGGCCGACGCCCGCGTGGCGCTCCAGCTGCAGGGTTTGAGCGCCATGGGCGACCGCGGCACCCTGGCCGTGCACGGCGTGGACCTCGCGGTCAGGAGCGGCGAGATCCTGGGCGTGGCCGGTGTCTCCGGCAACGGCCAGCGCGAACTCGTCGAGGCCCTGGTCGGCCAGCGCCCGCGCCATGCCGGCAGCGTGACCGTGATGGGCGAGCCCTATGCCGCGCGCCGCGCCGAGAACACGCGCCTGAAGCTGCGCAGCCTGCCCGAGGAGCCGCTGCGCAACGCCTGCGTGGGCGACCTGTCCGTGGCCGAGAACATGGCGCTGCGCGACTACGATGCGCCGCCCTTGTCGGCCGGCGGCTGGCTGCGCTTCGGCCAGTGGAAGAGCCGCGCGCGCGCCTGGATCCAGGAGTACGGCGTGAAGACCCAGGGCGAGGGCGCGCCGATCAAGAGCCTGTCGGGCGGCAACGTGCAGCGCGCCGTGCTGGCGCGCGAGCTGGCCGGCGACATCAATGTGCTGATCGCGGCCAACCCGGTGTTCGGCCTGGACTTCGCGGCCGTGCGCGAGATCCATGGCCGCATCGTGCAGGTGCGCGACAAGGGCGGCGCCGTGCTGCTGGTCAGCGAGGACCTGGACGAACTGCTGGAGCTGTCGGACCGCATCGTGGTCATGAGCGAGGGCCGCATCGTCTACGAAACCCCTGCCGCAGGCGCCGAGCGCCAGGTGCTGGGCGCCCACATGGGAGGAGGCCACTGATGCAGAGCGATGTGCGCGAGATCCGCAGCCTGGCCGTGCAGGCCCGGCCCTTCGACTTCCCGTTCGATCTGGCCACCACGGCCTTGGTCATCATCGACATGCAGCGCGACTTCATCGAGCCCGGTGGCTTCGGCGCCAGCCTGGGCAACGATGTGTCGCTGCTCGAGGCCATCGTGCCGGCCTGCCGGCGCACACTGCAGGCCTGGCGCGCGGCCGGCGGCCTGGTGCTGCACACGCGCGAGGCGCACCGGCCCGACCTGCGCGACTGCCCGCCCGCCAAGCGCCTGCGCGGCAACCCCAGCCTGCGCATCGGCGATGTGGGGCCCATGGGCCGCGTGCTGGTCAGCGGCGAGCCGGGCGTGGAGATCATCCCGGCGCTGGCGCCGGTTCCGGGCGAGATCGTGGTCGACAAGCCGGGCAAGGGCATGTTCCACGGCACGCCCGTGCAGAACCTGCTGCAGCAGGCCGGCATCCGCTCGCTGGTGTTCATGGGCGTGACCACCGAGGTCTGCGTGCAGACCAGCATGCGCGAGGCCAACGACCGCGGCTACGAGTGCCTGGTGCTGGAGGATTGCACCGAGAGCTACTTTCCGCAGTTCAAGGCGGCGGCATTGGAGATGGTCCGTGCCCAGGGCGGCATCGTCGGCTGGACGGCCACCAGCGCGCAGCTGCTGGCGGCGCTGCATTCGGAGTAAGGTAGCGCCTTTCACCATCCAGGCTCCACGCACTCCGTGCCTCCCAACGTTTCCAAGAAGCCCCCGGCCGCACAGGCCGCAGCCTTCCGTTCGCGCGCCGACGAGGTCTATGAACAGCTCAAGCGCGACGTGGCCGACTTCCAGCTCGTGCCGGGCGACCGCTTCACCGAGAACGAGATCAGCGAGCGCCTGGGCGTGTCGCGCACGCCGGTGCGCCAGGCGCTGTTCCGGCTGCAGCAGGAGGGCTTCGTCGAGGTGCTGTTCCGCTCGGGCTGGCGCGTGCTGCCCTTCGACTTCGACCAGTTCGAGCAGCTCTACGACCTGCGCATGGTGCTGGAGACCACGGCCATCCACCGGCTCTGCGAGGACGCGGTGCGGGTGGACCACGGTCTGCTCGATGCGCTGGCCGCGATCTGGCTGGTGCCACCGGCCGAGCGCAGCAGCGACATGGCCCGGGTCTCGCAATGGGACGAGGATTTCCACTGCCAGATCGTGGCGGCCGCCGGCAACGGCGAGATGGCTCGCGTGCACCGCGAGGTGACCGAGCGCATCCGCATCATCCGCCGGCTCGACTTCACGCAGCAGCTGCGCATCGACGCCACCTACGATGAGCACGCCAAGATCCTCAAGGCCGTGCAGCGCAAGCGCGGCGACCAGGCCGCGATGCTGATGCGCGCCCACATCGAGACCAGCCAGGCCGAGGTGCGCAAGATCACGCTGCACCAGGTGCACCTGGCGCGCCAGGGGGGCTACGGGCCGCGTTGAGACCTGTGCCACGTGGGCGGACGGGGCTTGTCTGTCGGCCGCCCGGCCGGCGCTAGAGCGCCTGGATCTCGCGGACCAGCAAGTCCTTCATGAGCTGCACCCGCATCGGCTGCCGGCGGCGCCGCGGATGGACCAGCCAGGCGTGCTGTGCCGGCCCGCTCCACTCGGGCAGCAGGCGCACCAGTTCTCCGCGCTGGAGCAGGGCGTTGACCATCCAGCAGGGCTGGAACGCGATGCCGGCGCCCTCGCGCACCGCGTCCAGCAGCGCAACCGCGTGGTTGACGCGGTAGCGCGTGCTGACCGGCAGGTCCACCCGGTCGCCGCCGCGGCTGAGCGTCACCACGCCGTCGTTCCATCCCGGGTAGCGCAAGAAGCTGTGGCGGGCCAGGTCCTCCAGGGCTTCGGGCCGGCCGTGGCGTTCCACGTAGCCGGGCGAGGCGACGATGTAGCGCGGCCAGCTGGCCAGCGCGCGCGCCACCAGGTCGGGCGGCAGGGGCCCGCCGATGCGCACGGTGAGGTCGAAGCGTTCCTCCACCGGGTCGACGAAACGGTCTTCCAGCACCAGGTCGATCTGCAGTTCGGGGTACTGCCGCAGCGTGCGCAGTATCAGCGGGTGGAGCCGGAGTTCGCCCAGCGCCACGGGCGCCGCGATGCGCACCAGGCCGCGCGGCTCGCGCGTGCGTTGGTCGAGGTCGGCGACGGCCTCCTCGTAGTCCTCGAGCAGGCGCCGCGCGCTGTCGGCAAAGCGCAGCCCTTCCTCGGTCAGCGCAGCGCGTGCGGGCCCGCGCTCGAGCAGTTGCACACCGAGCGCGGCCTCCAGGGCCGCGATCAGCTTGCTCGCCGTGGGTTGGGTGGTGGAGAGCGAGCGGGCTGCCGCCGACAGGCTGCCCAGCTCGGCGACCCTCACGAACATGTGCATGGCGCGCAGCCGGTCCATGGCATTCCAGTTTTGAATGGAGAGGCTTCCACTTTGCCATCTTCTCAATGCGGATGGCATTGGCGACAGTGGCGGCATGCAACGCCTCAAGACGCTTTTCCTTGCCGCCCCGCTCGCGGCGCTGCTGAGCTTGCCGGTCGCGGCGGCGCCGCCGCGGCCATGGCAGCCCACCTGGTTCTCTGCCGCCCAGCCCGTGTGGGGCGAGGGTTGGGTCGTTCCGCTCGGGATGCCAGCCAGCCTGCGCGACATGACGCTGCGCCAGTCGCTGCGCAGCAGCCTGGGCGGCGGGCGTGTCCGGCTCGTCGTCAGCAACGAATACGGCCGTGCGCCGCTCACGCTGGGGGCGGTGGCTCTGCGCCAGGACGGCGCCGGGCCGGCCCGCGCGGTCCGTTTCCAGGGGCGGGATGGCACGGTCGTTCCCGCCGGTGCACGGGTGGTCAGCGACCCGCTCGCGCTGTCCGTCGCGGCCGGCGAGCGCCTGCAGGTCGACCTCCATCTGCCGCAGGCCACCGCGACCGCGGGCTTCCACTGGGATGCGCAGGAGCAGACGCTGCTGCTGCAGGGCAATGCCGTGGGACGCCGCACGGCCCCGGTCCTGCAGGTCCTGCAAACCCGCGCCTTCGTCTCCGGCCTGTGGGTCGACACCGGGCAGGCACCGGCGACCGTGGTCGCGCTCGGCGACTCCATCACCGACGGCAACGGCTCGGGCGTTGGCACGGACCAGCGCTGGCCCGACCACCTGTCGCGGCGCCTGGCGCAGCGCGGCGTCGCCGTGCTCAACGCCGGCATCGCCGGCAACCGCCTGCTGCACGGTGGCTGGGGCGACAGCGCGCTGGCCCGGCTGGAGCGCGATGGGCTGGGCCACCCCGGCGTGCGCGCCATCGTGGTGCTGCTCGGCACCAACGACATCGGCTTTCCCGGCAGCCCGTTCGCGCCGGCCGAGGCGCCGGCCGCGCTGGCCGAACTGCAGGCCGGTCTGCGGCAGCTGGTCACGCAGGCGCATGCGCGTGGTGTGCGCGTGATGGCCGGCACCGTGCCGCCGTTCGAGCAAGCGCTGCAGGGCACGCCGCTGCAGGGACACCACAGCCCAGCCAAGGAGGCGCAGCGCGCGGCGCTGAACGCGTGGATCCGCCAGGCGGGCGTGTTCGATGCCGTGGTCGATTTCGACGCCGTGCTGCGCGACCCTGCGCATCCCACCCGGCTGGCGCCGGCGCTGGATTCGGGCGACCACCTGCACCCGGGCGACGCCGGCTACCGGCGCATGGCCGAGGCGATCGACCTGGACGCCTTGCTCGGGACGTCCGCCGAAGGGGCGCGGCCATGAGCAGGCCCGCGCGGGACCGTCAGCGGGCTACAGCGTGAAGTCGTAGTCGATGGTCAGCGGCGCATGGTCGGAGAACCGCTGGTCCTTGAACACCGCGGCGCTGCGCGCGTGCGCGGCCATGGCGGGCGTGGCCAGGTGGTAATCCAGCCGCCACCCCACGTTGTTGGCCCAGGCCTGGCCGCGGTTGCTCCACCACGTGTAGCACTCGCTGGTGGTCTCGGGGTGCAGCCGGCGGTAGACGTCGACCACGCCGGTCTCGGACAGCAGCTTGCCCATCCAGGCACGCTCCTCGGGCAGGAAGCCGCTGTTCTTCTGGTTGCTGCGCCAGTTCTTGAGGTCGATGGGCTGGTGCGCGATGTTGATGTCGCCGCACAGGATGAATTCGCGCTCCTGCTTCAGCGCGACCAGGTAGGGGTCGAACAGGTCCAGGAAGCGGAACTTGGCGGCCTGGCGTTCCTCGCCCGAGGAGCCGCTCGGGAAGTAGCAGCTGATCACCGAGAGCTTGCGGGCCGGCGTGTCGAAGCGCAGCTCGATGTAGCGGCCTTCGTCGTCGAACTCCGGTGCGCCGAAGCCGATCCGCACGTCGCTCGGTGCATGCCGGCTGTAGATCCCGACGCCCGAATAGCCCTTCTTCTGCGCGAAGTGGAAGTAGCCTTGCATCCCGGCGAGCTGCTCGAAGCGACCCTGCACGTCGGGCAGCTGGGCCTTGACCTCCTGTACACAAATACAATCCGGGCCCGTTGCCGAGATCCAGGCTTCGACGCCCTTGGTGGTGGCCGAACGGATGCCGTTGAGATTCAGGCTGGTCAACTTGAACAAGGAAGCTCCCATGGTGGAACACAAGGTCGGCGCAGCGGATGCCGGCCAGAACGATCGATTGGCCCAGGACTTCGTGCGCTTCGCGGTCGAGGCCGGTGTGCTGCGCTTCGGGGAGTTCAAGACCAAGGCGGGCCGCATGAGCCCGTACTTCTTCAACGCAGGCCTGTTCGACGACGGCGTCAAGCTGGCCCGGCTCGCGGAATTCTATGCCTCGGCCCTGGAGGCCAGCGGCACCGAGTTCGACATGGTGTTCGGCCCGGCCTACAAGGGCATTCCGTTGGCCGCGGCGCTGGCCGTGGAGTTCGCGCGGCGTGGCCGCAACCTGCCGTTCGCCTACAACCGCAAGGAAGCCAAGGACCATGGCGAAGGCGGCACGCTGGTCGGCGCGCCGCTCAAGGGCCGTGTGCTGGTGGTGGACGACGTGATGTCGGCCGGCACCGCGGTGCGCGAGTCCATCGCGCTGATCCGCGCCGCCGGTGCCTCGCCGCACGCCGTGGTCATCGCGCTGGACCGCCAGGAGATGGCGACCGAGGACGGCCGCGACGTGCCGCACAGCGCCGTGCAGTACGTGCGTCGCCAGCTGGGCCTGCAGGTCTGCGCCATCGCGCGGCTCGAAGACCTGCTGCAGTACCTGGCCGGCGGCAGCCAGGCCGCATTGGCCGAGCACCATGGCCGCGTGCTGGCCTACCGCCAGCGCTACGGCGTGCAGGAGGGCGCCGGCTCGTGACCGGTGTGTGCACCCGCGTGGCGCTCGGCCTGCTCGCAGCAGGTTGGGCCGTGCTGGTGCAGGCGCAGGGCATCTACACCTGCGTGGACGGGCAGGGCCGGCGCATCACCTCGGACCGGCCGATCCGGGAATGCATCGACCGCGTGCAGAAGGAGCTCAATCCCAGCGGCAGCCTGCGGCGCGAGGTCGGCCCCTCCCTCACGGCCAGCGAGCGGGCGCAGATCGAGGCGCGCGAACGCAAGGCCGCCGAGGAGCAGTCCCGCAACAACGAAGAGATCCGCCGCAGCCGCGCGATGCTGTCGCGCTACCGCGACCAGGCGGCCCATGATCGCGCGCGCGCCGACGCGCTGGCTCCCGTCGACGGGGTGCTGGCGCTGGCCCAGCAGCGCATGCAGGCGCTCGACAAGCAGCGCCAGCTGCTGGACCGGGAGCTGGAGTTCTATCCCAACACCCCACCCGAGAAGCTGCCGCCCAGGCTGCGCAGCCTGCTCGACGAGCACCAGGCCAGCGTGGCCGCGCAGCAGGGCGTGATCGCCGAGCAGGAGGCCGAGCGCAAGCGCGTGAACGAGCGCTACGACGAGGAGCTTGCGCGGCTGCGCGTGCTGTGGGCCGAGCAGGCGCAGCCTGGCCGGCCGCGCTGAGGCTCAGCCTTCCAGCTTCTTGCGCAAGAGCGCGTTGACCTGGGCCGGGTTGGCCTTGCCCTTGCTCGCCTTCATGGCCTGGCCGACCAGCGCGTTGAAGGCCTTGTCCTTGCCGGCCTTGAACTGCGCCACGTTGTCGGGGTTGGCGGCGATGACCTCGTCGAGGATCTTGTCCAGTGCGCCGTCGTCGTTCATCTGCTTGAGGCCCTTGGCCTCGATGACGGCGTCCACGTCCTGGCCTTCACCGGTCCACAGCGCGTCGAACACCTGGCGCGCCGCGTTGTTGGAGATGGTGTTGTCGGCGATGCGGCCCAGCAGCGCGGCCAGCTGCGCGGCCGAGACCGGTGCCTGGTCGATGCCCAGCTCGCCCGCGTTGAGGCGGCGCGAGATCTCGCCCATGACCCAGTTGCTGGCCAGCTTGGCCTGGCCGCTGGCCTTCGCGGCCTGCTCGAAGTAGGCCGCGGTGGCCTTGCTTGCGGTCAGCTGCGTGGCGTCGTAGGCCGGCAGGCCGTAGTCGGCCACGAAGCGCTGGGCCATGGCGCGCGGCAGCTCGGGCATCTCGCCGCGCACCTGCTCGACCCACTCGGGTGCGATCACGAGCGGCGGCAGGTCCGGGTCGGGGAAGTAGCGGTAGTCGGCCGCGTCTTCCTTGGTGCGCATGGCGCGCGTCTCGCCCGTGTCGGGGTCGAACAGCACGGTGGCCTGCTGGATCGCCAGGCCGTCCTCGATCTGCTCGATCTGCCAGCGGATCTCGAAATCGATGGCCTGCTGCATGAACTTGAAGCTGTTCAGGTTCTTGATCTCGCGCCGCGTGCCCAGCTTGTCGCCGGGCTTGCGCACCGAGACGTTGGCGTCGCAGCGGAAGCTGCCTTCCTGCATGTTGCCGTCGCAGATGCCGATCCAGGTGACGATCTTGTGCAGCTCCTTGGCGTAGGCCACGGCCTCGGCCGAGGAGCGGATGTCGGGCTCGGTCACGATCTCCAGCAGCGGCGTGCCGGCGCGGTTCAGGTCGATGCCCGATTGGCCGATGAAGTCCTCGTGCAGCGACTTGCCCGCGTCTTCCTCCAGATGCGCGCGCACCAGCCGCACGGTCTTGTGCTCGTCGCCGAGGTAGAAGCTGACCGTGCCGCCCTGCACGACCGGGATCTCGTACTGGCTGATCTGGTAGCCCTTGGGCAGGTCGGGGTAGAAGTAGTTCTTGCGCGCGAAGATGCTGCGCGGCGCAATCGTCGAGCCCAGCGCCAGGCCGAGCCGGATGGCGCGCTCGACCGCGCCCTTGTTCATGACGGGCAGCGTGCCGGGCAGGGCCAGGTCCACGGCGCAGGCCTGGGTGTTGGGCTCGGCGCCGAAGGCGGTGGACGCGCGGCTGAAGATCTTGCTGGCGGTGGACAGCTGGGCGTGGGTCTCGAAGCCGATGATGACCTCATAGCCCTGCACCAGCGGGCCCGTGGGGCGGCCGGCCTGTGCGGCCTCGAATGCGTTGGTTTCGCTCATGTCAGAAGCCCTCCGGCTGGCGGAGGTGGAAGTCGGTGGCCTGCTGGAAGCGGTGGGCCGCGTTGAGCAGCTTCGCTTCGCCGAAGTAGTTGCCCAGCAACTGCAGGCCCACGGGCATGCCGCCTTCGCCGAAACCGGCCGGCAGGCTCATGCCCGGCAGGCCGGCCAGCGAACCGGGCAGGGTGTAGATGTCGGCCAGGTAGTTGGCGACCGGGTCGTCGGACTTGTCGCCGAGCTTCCAGGCCACGGTGGGCGCGACCGGGCCGGCGATCACGTCGCAGGTCTTGAAGGCCTGCTGGAAGTCGTCGGCGATCATGCGGCGGATCTGCTGCGCCTTGAGGTAGTAGGCGTCGTAGTAGCCATGGCTCAGCACATAGGTGCCGACCATGATGCGGCGCTTGACCTCGTCGCCGAAGCCTTCGGCGCGCGTCTTCTTGTACATGTCCAGCAGGTCGCCGTACTGGGCGGCGCGGTGGCCGAACTTGACGCCGTCGAAGCGCGAGAGGTTCGAGCTGGCCTCGGCCGGCGCGATGATGTAGTAGACCGGGATGGCCAGCTCGGTGCGCGGCAGCGAGATCTCGACCAGGCGTGCGCCGAGCTTCTCGTATTCTTTGAGCGCGGCGTCGAGCGCGGCGCGCACATCGGCGGCCAGGCCGTCGCCGAAGAACTCCTTGGGCACGCCGATGCGCAGGCCGTCCAGGCTGTCGTTCAAGCTGCGGCCGAAGTCCTCTGCCGGGCGGTCCAGCGAGGTCGAGTCGCGGTCCAGGTCGGGGCCGCAGATGGCGGACAGCAGCAGCGCGCAGTCTTCGGCACTGCGGGCCATGGGGCCGGCCTGGTCCAGGCTGGAGGCGAAGGCCACCATGCCGTAGCGCGAGGCGCGGCCGTAGGTTGGCTTGATGCCCGTGACGCCGCAGAAAGCGGCGGGCTGGCGGATCGAGCCTCCGGTGTCGGTGCCGGTCACGGCCGGGGCCAGGCGCGCGGCCACGGCCGCGGCGCTGCCGCCCGAGGAGCCGCCCGGGATGCGCGAGGCGTCCCAGGGGTTCTGCACGACGCCATAGGCCGAGTTCTCGTTGGACGAGCCCATGGCGAACTCGTCGCAGTTGAGCTTGCCCAGCGTGACGGCGCCGGCCGCGGCCAGGCGGGCCACGGTGGTGGCGTCGAACGGCGAGCGGTAGCCTTCCAGCATCTTCGAGCCAGCCGTGGTCGGGAAGTCGCGCGTGACGAAGATGTCCTTGTGCGCGATGGGAACGCCGGCCAGCGGGCCGGCGTTGCCGGCGGCAATCGCCGCGTCGGCCGCGCGCGCCTGGGCCAGTGTGGCTTCGGCGTCGGTGGCGACGAAGGCGTTGAGCCCGCGGTGCTGTTCGATGCGGGCCAGGAAGTGCTGGGCCGCCTCGGCGGCCGAGAGTTCGCGGGCCTGGATGCGGGCCGCGATGGCGGCCACGGTAGCTTGGGTCAGGTCGAAGGCCATGGCGTATTACTCGATCACCTTGGGCACCAGGAACAGGCCGCGCTCGACGGCTGGCGCGCTGCGCTGGTTGGCTTCGCGTGCGTCGGGCTCGCTGACCACGTCCTCGCGCAGGCGCAGCGTCACGTCGGACACCACGTCGGCCGGGTGGGCCAGCGGCACCACGCCGGTGGTGTCCACGGCCTGCATGCGTTCGACGATGTCGAAGAAGCCGTTGATCTGGCCGAGCATGCGCGCACGCTCGGCATCGTGCAGTTCCAGCCGCGCCAGGTTGGCGATGCGTGAGATGTCGTCGGAGGTCAGTGCCATGGAAAAATTGCAAGCAGAAAGGTCGCGGAAACGGCTTGCCGCAAGGCTTTGCAGCGGGTTTTCACGGGGGGATCGGGTATTATCCCGCCTTTGCGCGAGGGCTGGTTTCACGCTGCCTGACGCGCCCACACCCACCCGATTCGACCGAAGCCGGGGCGACCGCAAGCCGATGCGCATGCCGTGCCCCCGAGAGGAATTTTTCAAATGTTTGGTGCTTTTCGTCGGTATTTCTCGACCGACCTGGCGATCGACCTTGGCACGGCCAACACCCTGATCTACGTGCGTGACAAGGGCATCGTGCTGGACGAGCCCTCGGTCGTCGCGATCCGCCACGAAGGCGGCCCCCAGGGCAAGAAGACGATCCAGGCCGTCGGCAAGGAAGCCAAGGCCATGCTGGGCAAGGTGCCCGGCAACATCGAGGCGATCCGCCCGATGAAGGACGGCGTGATCGCCGACTTCACCGTCACCGAGCAGATGCTCAAGCAGTTCATCAAGATGGTGCACCCGCGCGGCGTGCTGCGGCCCAGCCCGCGCATCATCATCTGCGTGCCCTGTGGTTCCACCCAGGTCGAGCGCCGTGCCATCCGTGAATCCGCATTGGGGGCGGGCGCCTCGCAGGTCTACCTGATCGAGGAGCCCATGGCCGCCGCGATCGGCGCCGGCCTGCCCGTGGCCGAGGCCTCGGGCTCCATGGTCGTCGACATCGGCGGCGGCACCACCGAGGTCGGCGTGATCTCGCTGGGCGGCATGGTCTACAAGGGCAGCGTGCGCGTGGGCGGCGACCGTTTCGACGACGCCATCATCAACTACATCCGCCGCAACTACGGCATGCTGATCGGCGAGCCCACGGCCGAGGCCATCAAGAAGAACATCGGTTCGGCCTTCCCGGGCTCCGAGGTCAAGGAGATGGAAGTCAAGGGCCGCAACCTGTCCGAAGGCGTGCCGCGCAGCTTCACGATCTCGTCGAACGAGATCCTGGAAGCGCTGACCGATCCGCTCAACAACATCGTCGCCTCGGTCAAGAACGCGCTCGAGATGACCCCGCCCGAACTGGGCGCCGACATCGCCGAGCGCGGCATGATGCTGACCGGCGGCGGCGCGCTGCTGCGCGACCTGGACCGCCTGCTGGCCGAGGAAACCGGCCTGCCCGTGCTGGTGGCCGAGGATCCGCTGACCTGCGTGGTGCGCGGCTGCGGCCTGGCGCTGGAGCGCATGGACCGCTTGGGTTCCATCTTCACCAGCGAGTAAGTCCCAGGGGTAGGCGATGCCACTCGGTACGCTGGACAGAACCCCGCCACCGTTCTTCAAGCAGGGCCCCTCCGCGCTCACCAAGCTCACGGTGTTCAGCGCGGTGGCCCTGTTCCTGATGGTGGCCGATGCGCGTTTCGCGTTGATGCGGCCGCTGCGCGCGGCCGTGGCCACCGTGCTTTATCCCGTGCAGTGGGCCGCGCTCGGGCCGGTGCGCCTGGTGCAGGGCGGAGGCGTCTACCTGGACAGCCTGACCGAGGTGCAGGCCCGCGCCGACGCGGCCGAGCGGCGCATGGCCGAACAGTCGCAGCGCGCCGGCCAGTCCGACCTGCTGCAGCTGGAAAACGCGCAGCTGCGCAGCCTGCTGGGCCTGCGCGAACGGCTCACGACGCCCGGCCAGGCGGCCGAGGTGCTCTACGACGCAGCCGATCCCTATGTGCGCAAGGTCGTGATCGACCGCGGCCTCACCCATGGCGTGGTCGCGGGCGCCCCCGTGCTCGACGCCGGTGGCGTGCTGGGCCAGGTCACGCGCGTGTTGCCGCTGGTCAGCGAGGTCACATTGCTGATCGACCGCGACCAGGCGATTCCCGTGCTCAACGCGCGCACAGGTGCGCGCAGCGTGGCCTATGGCAACCCGGGCTACCTGGGCGGCGTGCTGGAGCTGCGCTTCATGGCCGGCAACTCCGATGTGCAGGTCGGCGACCAGCTGACCACCAGTGGCGTGGACGGCGTCTACCCGGGCGGTCTGCGCGTGGCCGTGGTCGAGGCCGTGGAGCGCCAGGCCGATTCCACCTTCGCGCGCATCTACTGCCGGCCGCTCGCGCAGCTGACCGGTGTGCGCCACGTGATGGTGCTGGAGCCGCTGCGCCCGGCCGCCGAGATGGCCGCGGCCGAGGTGCCGGCGGCCAAGGCCGCGGCACCCGCCGCGAAAGCGTCCGCAGCCAAGGGGGCCACGAAATGATCATGCGTCCGGGCCAGCAGCTGCTGCTGCCGGCCAGCCCGGTCTTCATCTGGAGCAGCCTGGTCGTCGCGCTGCTGCTCAACATGGTCCAGAACATGGGGCTGTGGGGCCGCGCGGCCTGGGTGCCCGACCTCGTGGCCGTGGTGCTGGTGTTCTGGACCGTGCACCAGCCGCAGCGCGTGGGTGTGGGCACGGCCTTCGTGTTCGGCCTGTGCATGGACGTGCACCAGGCCTCCTGGCTCGGCCAGCACGCGCTGGCCTACACGGTGCTGAGCTACCTGGCGATCGCCATCCACCGGCGTCTGCTGTGGTTCAGCGTGCCCTCGCAGGCGATGCAGGTGCTGCCGCTGTTCGTGGTCGCCCATGCGATCGAGTGGGTGCTGCGGCTGCTGGGCGGCGGCATCTTCCCGGGCTGGTGGATGCTGCTGACACCGGTGGTGGAGGCGGCGCTGTGGCCCGTGGTCAGCGTGGCCTTGCTGCTGCCGCAGCGGCGTGCGCCCGATCCGGACGACAATCGGCCGCTTTGAGGCCAGCCCCGCGCGCGCCACCCGCATGACCGAGTTCAAGGACGTCGAACGCGAGCTCGCCGGCTTCCGCCGCCGGATGGTCGTGATCGGCCTGCTCGTGCTGCTGGCCTTCGCCGGCCTGTTCGCGCGGCTGGTCGTCCTGCAGGTGGGGCGCCACGACGATCTGCGTGCCCAGGCCGAGCGCAACCGCACGGCCATCGTGCCGGTGGCGCCCACGCGCGGCCACATCCTGGACCGCAACGGCGTGGTGCTGGCCAGCAACTACTCGGCCTACACGTTGGAGATCACCCCGTCCAAGGTCGGCCCGCTGGAGCCGGCCATCGACGCGCTGTCCGAAGTCATCGAGGTCACGCCGCGCGACCGTCGGCGCTTTCGCAAGCTGCTCGACGAGTCGCGCAACTTCGAGTCGCTGCCGATCCGCACGCGGCTGTCCGACGAGGAGGTGGCGCGCTTCGCGGCCCAGCGCTACCGCTTTCCGGGCATGGACATCAAGGCCCGGCTGTTCCGCCACTACCCGCAGGGCGAGCTCGGCGCGCATGTGGTCGGCTACATCGGCCGCATCAACGCGGCCGAGAAGGCGCGCCTGGAAGAGACCGACGACGAAGGCAACTACAAGGGCACGGAGTACATCGGCAAGCTCGGCATCGAGCAGAGCTACGAGGCCGAGCTGCACGGCAAGACCGGCGTGGAGCAGATCGAAACCTCGGCCGGCGGCCGCGCGGTGCGGCGCCTGGCCAGCAGCAAGGCCACGCCGGGCAACACCGTGGTGCTGTCGATCGATGCGCGGCTGCAGAAGCTGGTCGAGGATCTGTACGGCGAGCGCCGCGGTGCGCTGGTCGCACTGGACCCGCAAACCGGCGAGGTGCTGGCCTTCGTCAGCAAGCCGACCTACGACCCCAACCTGTTCGTCGAGGGCATCGACCAGGAAAGCTGGGCCGCGCTGAGCGAGTCCATGGCCCGGCCGCTGCTGAACCGCGCGCTGCGCGGCACCTACCCGCCGGGCTCGACCTACAAGCCTTTCATGGGCCTGGCCGCGCTGGAGACCGGCAAGCGCCGGCCCGGCGACATCACGAGCGACGGCGGCTCCTGGACCTTCGGCGGCCACACCTACCGCAGCCACGGCGACGGCGGCCTGGGCGCGGTGGACCTGCACCGCAGCATCGTCAAGTCCAGCAACGTCTACTACTATTCCCTGGCCAACGACATGGGCGTGGACGCCATCCACGACTTCATGGCACCGCTGAGCTTCGGCCAGCTCACGGGCCTGGACATCAACGGCGAGGTGCGCGGCGTGCTGCCCAGCCAGGCCTGGAAACGCAAGGCCTACCGCCGGCCCGAGCACCAGAAGTGGTACGCGGGCGAGACCATCTCGCTGGGCATCGGTCAGGGCTACAACACCTTCACCATGCTGCAGCTGGCACAGGCCACGTCCATCCTGGCCAACAACGGCATCAAGCACCGGCCGCACCTGGCCCTGGCCGTGGAGGACAGCGTGACCGGCGAGCGGCGCCCGGTGGTGCGCGAGCCCGGCGTGAATCTCAACTACAGGCCCGAGAACGTGGCGGCGATCCGGCGCGCGCTGGTCGGCGTGACGCAGGAGGGCACGGCCACGCGTGTGTTCTCCGGTGCCGCCTACCTGTCGGGCGGCAAGACCGGCACGGCCCAGGCCGTGACCATCGGCCAGAAGAGCAAGTACAACGCCGCGGCGCTGGCCGAGTACCAGCGCGACCACGCGCTGTACATGGCGTTCGCGCCGGCCGACAAGCCCACCATCGCGCTGGCGCTCATCGTCGAGAACGCGGGCTGGGGGGCCGAGGCCGCCGCCCCGATCGCGCGCCGTGTGTTCGATTTCTGGGTGGCCGGCGTGTATCCCAACGAAGCCGACCTGGCCCATGTGCGCGCCGGCAAGGGCGGGCCGCCGCTGGGCAAGCCACGGCCGATCGCCGAGGTGCCCGACCTGCCGGCACCGCCCGTCGTGGGCGCGTCCATGGCCGACGCGGCGACGACGGGGCCGGTGCAGATGGCGCAGACGCCGACGCCGGCCGTTGCCCGCTGATCCCTGCACTCCCCCAACCGCCCGCGCAAAAAAAAACGCCGCAGAAGCGACGTTTCGAAGTTAGGAACATCTCGTACGGATGTCTGAGTGATGTCTTGGACTTGGTTGAATGTCTCCTCGGACCTCTCGTATCCGGTTGGCAAGGCCGCCGGACAACACAAAGGACTTTAGGACAATTTGTTCGTTGCGGGGCTCGGGATTTACCCTGCGTCAGTTGGCTGTCAGCGCGTGTGGGCGCGTCAGGACGCCGCTGCCGAACGACAGTTCCTGCTCGGCCATGAAGTCGCTCAAGCTGTAGTCGTCGGCGCGTTCGTGCTGCGCGGCCTCGGCTTCGCGGCGCTGGGTTTGGACCAATAGCGATTTCAAGGCCATGACCGTGCCGGGATCGAGTGCGCGCTCGCACTCGCGCAGGGTCTGTGCCACGTCGTCGGCCACCAGGTGGGCCTTGGCCGGATTGCGGTATTCCAGCGCGCGTGTGAGGCGCTGCGCCACGCGGCGCGTGGGCAGGAATTTGCTGCGTGCGAATTCGGGGCTCAGGCGGCTCAGCAGCAGCGACAGGCCGCCTGCGGCGATCTGCATCTGCGTGAGCCCTGCATCCTGGGTGATCCGGGGGAGCAGCAGCTCGGTGTTCCAGGGGCTTTCTTGTTGCAGCAGGGGCGAATCCATGGCGGCCGATTCTAGGAATCCCCGGCTGTGCGAATCGGCCGACAGACGGGGAAAAGCCAGGCTTTTGCCGGCTTCGGTGGTCAGCGTGGCTGCAGGTGGCCGAGCGGCAGCGCGCTGCTTTCCTTGACCTCGCCCAGCGAGAAGCTGGTGTGCAGGTCCTTCACATTGGGCAGGTTGATCAGCACCTCGCGCGCGAACTGGGCAAAGCTGTCCAGGTCGCGCGAGACCACCTGCAGCTCGAAGGTGCCGGCGCCGCTGATGTAGTGGCACGACACCACCTCGGGCAGCTTGCGGATCGCGTCTTCCAGCTCGCGCGTGACATTGCCGTTGTTGCGGTCGGCATCCAGCCGCACGAAGGCCAGCACCCCGAGACCGATGCGGCGCCGGTCGATCTCGGCGCGGTAGCCCTTGATGAAGCCGGACTCCTCCAGCGCCTTCACGCGGCGCCAGCAGGGCGCGGCCGACAGGCCCACGCGCTGCGCCAGCTCGGCGTTGCTGAGCCGGCCATCGGCCTGCAGTTCTTGCAGGATCGCACGGTCGAACTTGTCGAGTGTTTCCATGAATGCAAATCTACAGCAAGAAGCTTTCTGGAATGGCCGAAATCAAGGAAGCAAAAGCAAGGACATATCTGCGCCTTCTCAATACACTGGCCCGCAGAACCATCGCCAGCGCCCACGAGGCGCCAGCTTCACCTTCCGGAGACCTTCCACGATGAACGCACCGCTGCCCGAGCACATCCGCAAGGCGCTCGAGACCGTCACGCTCGACGACAAGTACAGCCTGGACCACGGCCGCGCCTTCATGAGCGGCGTGCAGGCCCTGGTCAAGCTGCCCATGCTGCAGCGCCTGCGCGATGCGCAGGTCGGCAAGAACACCGCGGGCTTCATCAGCGGCTACCGTGGCTCCCCCTTGGGCGGCTACGACCAGGCCCTGTGGAAGGCCAGCAAGTTCCTCAAGGCCCAGAACATCGTCTTCCAGCCCGGCGTGAACGAGGAACTGGCGGCCACCGCCCTGTGGGGCACGCAGCAACTGGGCTTCTCGCCGCCGGGCACCAATCGCTTCGACGGCGTGTTCGGCATCTGGTATGGCAAGGGCCCGGGCGTGGACCGTTGCTCCGACGTGTTCAAGCACGCCAACATGGCCGGCACCACGCCCTGGGGCGGCGTCATCGCCGTGGCCGGCGACGACCACATCTCCAAGAGCTCGACCGCCGCACACCAGAGCGACCACATCTTCAAGGCCTGCGGGCTGCCGGTGTTCTTCCCGGCCAACGTGCAGGAAATCCTGGACCTGGGCATCCACGCCTTCGCCATGAGCCGCTTCTCGGGCGTCTGGTCGGGCATGAAGACCATCCAGGAGATCGTCGAATCGAGCGCGACGGCGATGATCGACCCGGAGCGCGTGCAGATCCGCATCCCCACGGACTTCGAAATGCCGCCCGGCGGCGTGCACATCCGCTGGCCCGACCACGCGCTGGAGCAGGAAGCCCGGTTGTTCCACTACAAGTGGTATGCCGCGCTGGCCTACATCCGAGCCAACAAGCTGAACTACAACGTGATCGAGGGGGCAAACGACCGCTACGGCCTGATCGCCAGCGGCAAGGCCTACAACGACACGCGCCAGGCCCTGCTCGATCTGGGCCTGGACGACGCCAGCTGTCGCCAGCTCGGCATCCGGCTGCACAAGGTCGGCGTGGTCTGGCCGCTGGAGGCCCAGCTCACGCGCGACTTCGCCACCGGCATGCAGGAGATCCTGGTGGTGGAGGAAAAGCGCCAGGTCATCGAGTACCAGCTCAAGGAAGAGCTCTACAACTGGCGCTCGGACGTGCGGCCCAACGTGCTGGGCAAGTTCAACGAGGTCGCGGGCGATTTCTCGGGCGGCGAATGGTCCATGGCCAACCCCACGGCCAACACCTTGCTGCGTGCCAACGCCGACCTGTCGCCCGCGCTGATCGCCAAGGCCCTGGCCCAGCGGCTGCAGAAGACCGGCGTGCTGGCGGCAGGCGGCGCCGACATGGTGGCGCGCGTGGACGCGCAGTTGGCCATCCTGGAGGCCAAGGAGCGCTCCATGCAGGTGCTGGAAGTCGGCGGCGTGCAGGGTGCCGACCGGTTGCCCTGGTTCTGCTCGGGCTGCCCGCACAACACCTCCACCAAGGTACCCGAGGGCTCGCGTGCCATGGGCGGCATCGGCTGCCACTTCATGGCCACCTGGATGGACCGCTCGACCATCGGCTTCACGCAGATGGGCGGCGAGGGTGTGCCCTGGGTCGGCCAGCAGCCCTTCACGACCGACCAGCACATCTTCGCCAACCTGGGCGATGGCACCTACTTCCACAGCGGGTTGCTGGCAATCCGCCAGTCCATCGCGGCGGGCGTCAACATCACCTACAAGATCCTCTACAACGACGCGGTGGCCATGACCGGCGGCCAGCAGGTCGGCGAGCGGCCCGAGGGCCATTCGGTGCTGCAGATCGCCGAGAGCCTGCATGCCGAGGGCGCCAAGAAGGTCGTGGTCGTGACCGACGAGCCCGAGAAGTACCAGGGCGTGGCGATCCCGGGCGACCAGGTCACCGTGCACCACCGCGACCGGCTGGACGAGATCCAGCGCGAGTTCCGCGCCATCGCCGGCACCACGGCCATCATCTACGACCAGACCTGCGCGACCGAGAAGCGCCGCCGCCGCAAGCGCGGCACGGCCGTGGACCCGGCCAAGCGCGTGGTCATCAACGAACTGGTCTGCGAGGGCTGCGGCGACTGCAGCGTGCAGTCCAACTGCTTGTCGGTGGAGCCGCTGGAGACCGACTTCGGCCGCAAGCGCACCATCAACCAGAGCACCTGCAACAAGGACATGAGCTGCCTGAAGGGCTTCTGCCCGAGCTTCGTCACGGTGGAGGGCGGCAAGCTCAAGGGCAAGTCCAAGGCGCAGGCGCCGTCGCCGTTCGAGCTGGGTGCGCTGCCCGAGCCGCAGCTGCCGGCTGTGAGTGGCACCTGGGGCATCGTGGTCGCCGGCGTCGGCGGCACGGGCGTGATCACCATCGGCCAGCTGCTGGGCGTGGCCGCGCACCTGGAAGGCAAGGGCATCGTCACGCAGGATGCGGCGGGCCTGGCGCAAAAGGGGGGGGCCACATGGAGCCACGTGCTCATCGGCAACCACCAGGACGACATCCGCACCACGCGCGTGTCCATGGCCGCGGCCGACCTCGTGCTGGGCTGCGACCCGCTGGTGGCGGCCAACAAGGAGTCGACGATGCGCATGCGGGGCGGCCGCACGCATGTGGCGCTCAACGTGCACGGCGCGCCGACGGCGGCCTTCGTCAAGAACATCGAATGGCAGAACCCGGCCGACGCCTGCGCGGCCGAACTCGCGCAGATCGTCGGCGAGGCCGGCCTGGGCCGCTTCGACGCCGATGCCGCGGCCACCAAACTGATGGGCGACACCATCTATGTCAACCCCATGATGCTGGGCTATGCCTGGCAGAAGGGCTGGATCCCGCTGGCCTTCGATTCGCTGATGCGCGCGATCGAGCTCAATGCCGTGGCCGTGGCGCAGAACAAGGCGGCCTTCGCCTGGGGCCGCCGCGCAGCGGCCGAGCCGGCGGCCATGGAGCAGCTGCTGTCCGGCGCGGGCGGCAAGGTGCAGGTCATCGACTTCAAGAAGCGTGAGACGCTGGAGCAGATGGTCGCGCGCCGCGTGGAGTTCCTGACCGGTTACCAGAATGCGGCCTACGCCGCCGAGTACCAGGCCTTCGTCGAGAAGGTGCGCGCGCGCGAGCAAGCCATGGGCGCGCCCAGGCATCTTCCGCTCAGCGAGGCCGTGGCACGCTACCTGTTCAAGCTGATGGCCTACAAGGACGAGTACGAGGTGGCGCGGCTGCACACCGATCCGGCCTTCCTGGCCCGCGTGCATGGCATGTTCGAAGGCGACTACACACTGAACTACCATCTGGCGCCACCCATGACGGCGAAGAAGAACGCCAAGGGCGAGCTGCAAAAGCGCAAGTTCGGCCCCTCCATGCTGACCGGCTTCAAGATCCTGGCCAGGTTCAAGGGTCTGCGCGGCACGGTGCTCGACGTGTTCGGTCGCACCGAGGAGCGGCGGACCGAGCGCGCGCTGGTCAAAGAGTACCGCGCCAGCATCGACGAGGTGCTGGCCGGCCTGAACGCCGCCAACCACGCCGTGGCGCTGGACATCGCGCGCATCCCCGAGCAGATCAAGGGCTACGGCCATGTGAAGGAGCGCAACCTGGCGGCAGCCCGCCAGAAGTGGGCGCAGCTGCAGGCCGCGTTCCGCGATCCGTCCAGCCAGGCGCGCGCCGCCTGAGGCCCTGCCCCCGGCCGGCCTTATGCCGGCTGGGGCCTCCGCGCCCCGCCCGGGCCGGCGGCATACAATCGCCTGTTTTTCGCCCGCTTCGTGCGTTTACTGCGCGCGGCGTTGCGCGCATTCGTGCGCTTTTCGATCTTTGCATCCTCGTCTGGAGACGCTTCGTGCTGATTTCTTCCGCTTTTGCCCAAACCGCGCCTGCTGCAGCTTCCGGTGGTGGCGACCTGATGTCGTCCTTGGGCAGCATGCTGCCGCTGCTGCTGATGTTCGTGGTGCTGTACTTCATCATGATCCGTCCGCAGATGAAGAAGCAGAAGGAGCACCGCGCCATGATCGACGCGCTGGCCAAGGGCGACGAGATCGCCACCGCCGGCGGGCTGATCGGCAGGGTGACCAAGCTGGGCGAAGGTTCGCTGAGCGTGGAGATCGCCACGGGCGTGGAGGTGCAGCTGCAGCGCCACGCCGTGGTGCAGGTGCTGCCCAAGGGCACCCTCAAGTAATTCCTGTCTGTCTGGAAGGCGCCTTGCGGCGCGCGAGCGATCATGAACCGTTATCCGGTATGGAAGTACGTGACCATCGTGGTCGTGCTGCTGCTGGGGCTGATCTACGCCCTGCCCAATTTCTACGGCGAAGCGCCGGCCGTGCAGGTGTCTGCCGGCAAGGCCAGCGTGAAGGTGGATGCCGCCACGCGTGAGCGCGTCGAGCAGATCCTGAAAGAGGCGGGTGCCACGCCCGACCTGGTGTCGCTGGACGGCGGCTCGGTGCGCGCGCGCTTCGCGACGCCGGACGAGCAGCTCAAGGCGCGCGACGCGCTGCAGCGCGCGCTGGTGCCCGACACGGCCGACCCGTCCTACGTGGTGGCGCTGAACCTCGTGCCGCGTTCGCCGGCTTGGCTGGCCGCACTCAACGCCCACCCCATGTACCTGGGCCTGGACCTGCGCGGCGGCGTGGACTTCCTGCTGCAGGTGGACATGAAGGGTGCCATCGACAAGCGCGCCGAATCCTTCGCTGGCGACCTGCGCACGGCGCTGCGCGACAAGAACATCCGCGGTGCCTCGGTCAACCGCAGCGGCCAGAACGTGGAAATCACCTTCCGCGACGCGCAGGCGCTGGCCGCGGCCAGGAACGTGATCCAGGACCAGTTCCCCGACCTGTCGTCCACCGACAGCCAGGAAGGCAACACCTGGAGACTGGTCGCCAGCATCAAGCCGGAGGCCGCGCGCCGCCTGCAGGACGCCGCGCTCAAGCAGAACATCACCACGCTGCACAACCGGATCAACGAACTCGGCGTGGCCGAGCCTGTGATCCAGCAGCAGGGCCTGGAACGCATCGTGGTCCAGTTGCCCGGCGTGCAGGACACGGCCAAGGCCAAGGACATCCTGGGCCGCACGGCCACGCTGGAGGTGCGCCTGGTCGACGAGAGCACCGAGGCGCGCAGCGCCGAGACCGGCAGCGGCGCCGTGCCGTTCGGCTCCGAGCGCTACCCGGACCGCGCCGGCCAGAACGTCATCGTCAAGCGCCAGGTGGTGCTGACCGGCGAGAACCTGACCGACGCCCAGCCCGGCTTCGACAGCCAGACCCAGCAGCCCACCGTCAACCTGACGCTGGACGCCAAGGGCGCCCGCATCTTCAAGGACGTCACGCGCGAGAACATCAACAAGCGCATGGCCATCATCCTGTTCGAGAAGGGGCGCGGCGAGGTCGTCACCGCGCCCGTGATCCGCACCGAGATCGCCGGCGGCCGTGTGCAGATCTCCGGCAGCATGACCACCACCGAAGCCAACGACACGGCGCTGCTGCTGCGCGCCGGCTCGCTGGCCGCGCCGATGGAGATCATCCAGGAGCGCACCATCGGCCCGAGCCTGGGCGCCGACAACATCAGCAAGGGCTTCAACAGCGTGCTGTACGGTTTCCTGGCCATCATGGTGTTCATGTGCGCCTATTACGCGCTGTTCGGCGTGTTCTCGTCGATCGCGCTGGCGTTCAACCTGCTGCTGCTGGTGGCCGTGCTGTCCATGTTGCAGGCCACGCTCACGCTGCCCGGCATCGCTGCCATGGCACTGGCCATCGGCGTGGCCATCGACTCGAACGTGCTGATCAACGAGCGTGTGCGCGAGGAGCTGCGCACCGGGGCCTCGCCACAGGCCGCCATCCACGCGGGCTACGACCGCGCCTGGGGCACCATCCTGGACTCCAACGTCACCACGCTGATCGCCGGCGTGGCGCTGCTGGCCTTCGGCTCCGGCCCGATCCGCGGCTTCGCCGTGGTGCACTGCCTGGGCATCGTGACCTCCATGTTCTCGGCCGTGTTCTTCTCGCGCGCGCTGGTAAACCTCTGGTATGGCCGGCAGAAGAAGCTCAAGAGCGTGTCCATCGGTACCGTCTGGCGGCCCGAGTCGGACCCCCAGGCTGTGCCGGCCAAGTAAAGGCGGGAGAGAAGAATGGAATTTTTCCGCATCCGCAAGACCATCCCGTTCATGCGCCACGCGCTGGTGCTGAACGCGATCTCGTTCCTGACCTTCGCGCTGGCCGTGTTCTTCCTGTTCCACCGCGGGCTGCACCTGTCGGTGGAGTTCACGGGCGGTACCGTGATGGAAGTGGCCTACGAGCAATCGGCCGACATCGGCAAGGTGCGCGAAACCATCGGCACGCTCGGCTACTCCGAGGTGCTGGTGCAGGCCTACGGCTCCTCGCGCGACGTGCAGATCCGCCTGCCCGCGCGCAAGGACATGAATGCGACCCAGCAGAGCGACCAGGTCGTCCAGGCGCTCAAGGCGGTGGACCCCGGCGTCACGCTGCGCGGCGTGGAGTTCGTCGGCCCGCAGGTCGGCGAGGAGCTGACCACCAACGGCCTGAAGGCGCTGGCCATGGTGGTGATCGGCATCATGGTCTACCTGGCGTTCCGCTTCGAGTGGAAGTTCGCCGTGTCCACGGTCTTCGCCAACCTGCACGACGTGGTCATCATTCTGGGCTTCTTCGCCTTCTTCCAGTGGGAGTTCTCACTGGCGGTGCTGGCGGCCGTGCTGGCGGTGCTGGGCTACTCGGTCAACGAGTCGGTCGTGATCTTCGACCGCGTGCGCGAGAACTTCCGGCGCTACCGCAAGCTGACCACGCAGGAAGTGATCGACTCGGCCATCACCAGCACCATCAGCCGCACCATCATCACCCACGGTTCGACGCAGCTGGTGGTGCTGTCCATGTTCTTCTTCGGCGGCCCCACGCTGCATTACTTCGCACTGGCCTTGACCATCGGCATCTGCTTCGGCATCTACTCGTCGTGCTTCGTCGCGGCGGCCATCGCGATGTGGCTGGGTGTCAAGCGCGAGGATCTGGTGAAAGTCGCCAGGAAGGATGAAGATCCGAACGACCCGAATTCGGGCGCCGTCGTCTAGAAGGGCAGCCACCGAACGTCCATGTCCACCACCGCCACTCCCGACCATCCGCTAGCCCGGCGCACGCGCCAGCATTTCGTGGCCGAACTCAGCCGCCGCCTGGGCGAGGTCGGTGCCGCGGTCAAGGAACGCCTGACGCAGGCGCTGGAGCAGGTCAGCTCGGTACGCGAGATGCAGGAGCGGCGCGACGCGTGGACGCTGTTCCAGAGCCATGGCCGCGCCTGGGAAGAGGCCGTGGCTGCTGCCTGGCAGCGCGCGGCCCGGGCCGATCCGGCGGCCGTGCCGTCCAAGCCGGTGCCGCCGGTGCTCGAGTTGACGCTGGTCGGCGACGACGTCGTCGAGAACAAGATCCTGGCCTCGCGCCTGGCGCTGGCCCTGCAGGAACGCATCGGTGGGCCGCTGGCCGAATTGTGCGTTCGGGTGCAGCAGCTCGAAAAGAGCGACGAGCTCGGGCCGGACGACGTGCTGCGGCCCGAGACCCTGATGCGGTTGCTGATCGAGCAATGGCTGGCAACCCGCCTGCCGCGTGCCAGCCTCTTGCTCGTGGTCGAGACCCTGCAGCGCGAACTGGCTGCCCATGTGCTGGATGCCTGCAAGTCCTGCGAGGCCCTGCTGGTGTCTTCGGGCGTGCAGACCGACGGCGAGACCAAGTACCGCGTGCGCCTGACGCAGATGTCTTCCGCTTCTCCGGGGCAGCATGCGGCCCAGGCACGGCGCGAAGCGCCGACCGGCCAGGACGCGCTGGACAGCGTGCTGCCCGACCCTGCGCGCCGCGGCCCCGACACCGCGCAGCCGCTTGCGCGCGACGATGGCCAGCGCAACCGCCACCTCGCCGACGGCCAGATGGTGGCTGCCATGTCGCCGCTGGCGCGCGCGCGCCGCCGTGCCCAGGGCGTGCTGGGCCAGCTGCGCCGCGTGCTGAGCGAGCAGACCGCCGGCATCTTCGAGGCCACCGCCAAGCAGGAGATCACGCCGACGCTGGCCCACGCACTGCAGCGCAGCCAGAGCATGGTCGACCCCGACATGCTGATCGGCGACACCGAATCGGCCGACGGCGTGGCCTACACCCAGGCCAGCGTGGTCCGCGTGGCTGGCGTGCTGCGCGAGCGCTCCAACGAACTCAAGAAGAAGGCCTCCACCGATGGTGAGAAGGCCACCATCGAGATCGTGGCGTTGATGTTCCAGAGCATCCTGGCCGAGGAGCGCATCCCGGCGGCGGTGCGCGTCTGGTTCGCGCGGCTGCAGCTGCCGGTGCTGCGCGTGGCGCTGGCCGAGCCCGAGTTCTTCGGCACGCTGAACCATCCGGCGCGCCAGCTGATCGACCGCATGGGTTCCTGTGCGCTGGGCTTCGATGCCCATGCCATCGGCGGCAGTGCGCTGGAGGCCGAGATCCGGCGCGTGGTGCAGGTCATCGAGCAGTACCCGGAGACCGGCCGGCGCGTGTTCCAGCTGGTCTACGACGAGTTCCAGAAGTTCCTGTCCAAGTACCTGACGGAGAAAGGCGCGGCCTCCAAGGTGGTCAGCGTCGCGCAGCAGGTCGAGCAGAAGGAGACGCTCGCGATCCAGTACACGATCGAGCTGCGCAACATGCTCAAGGACATGCCGGTGCGCGACGAGGTGCGCGAGTTCCTGTTCAAGGTCTGGGCCGAGGTGCTGGCCATGGCCGCCGTGCGCAAGGGCGCGCAGGACGAGGAGACCGTGGCCTTCAAGCGCTCGGCCGCCGACCTGGTCTGGGCCGCCAGCGCCAAGCCCAACCGGGCCGACCGCGCGCGCGTCATCCAGAGCCTGCCGGCGCTGCTGCAGCGCCTGCGCCAGGGCATGACGCTGCTGGGCCTGTCCTCGCCGGTGCAGGAAGGCCACATCAAGCGCATCAGCGACACGTTGGCCGACGCCTTCATGTCCAAGACCGAGGCGATTCCGCAAGCCCGCATCGACATGATGGCCCAGCGCCTGGCCAACCTGGAGGATTTCGTCAGCGACGAGAGCATGGGTGACCTGCCGCTGGACGCCGACAGCATCGAACTCATGCTGGGCATCGACGCCTCGTCCATCGACGTGATCCCGGATGCCGGCGCCAAGCCCAGCGAAGCCATGCTGGCCTGGGCGCACGAACTGCAACTGGGCCACTGGTTCACGCTGGACCACAACCAGAAGATCAGCCAGGTGCAGCTGGCCTGGCGCAGCGAACGCAGGCAACTGTTCCTGTTCGCGGCCATGGACGGCCGCAGCACGCTGATCCAGGCCAAGCGCCTGGCCGCCTACCTGCAGGCTGGCCTGCTGATCCCGCAGGAAGAGGAAGCGCTCACCTTGCGCGCGACGCGCCAGGCGCTCGAAAAGCTGGACGCCAACCCGGGGCGGCTGCTGGCGGTTTGAGCAGCCGCCTCAGTGCGCCAGGCGCGCCGAGGTGTCCTGCGACAGCTCGTCCAGCACCAGCGCATCGGGCTCGGTGCCGCTGCTCCAGTAGACCATCAGCACGATCATCTTGAACTCGGACAGCGCCACCGGCGCGCCAGGCGCGGCCATGGCCCGATCCACCACGAGCTCGCGCTGCGCCGCCGGCAGCACGCCGGCGCCCTCGAGCAGGTGCACGAAACCCAGGCATTCCGCGCCCAGATGCTCGCGTTCGGCGGGCGTGTAGACCCGCATGGCCGTGCTGGGCGGCAGCGCCTCGTGCACGGTGCCGACGCGCAAGCCGCTGAGCCAATCCAGCGCCTGGCTGATTTCCTCGGCCTCGAATCCGACGGCACTGAGCTTGCGGCCCAGCTGCTGCGGTTCGGGGCAGGCATCGCCGCGCCAGTAGTTTTCGTAGACGTAAGCGAGCACTTCGAACATGGGCCCAATATAGCGCAGCAGCCTGTCAGGTTTGTCAGGCGGCCGCGAAGCGCTGGAACAGCGCACCGGGCAGGCGCACGATGTGGCCGTCCAGTTCCAGCTCCAGCAGGCGGGCCTGCAGGATCGCGGTCGGCAGGCCGGTGCGGGCCGCCAGCGCATCCAGGCCCATGGGGTCGAAGCCGATGTGGGCCAGCACGTCGTCGTCGGGCCGCGGTTCGGCCGGCGCAGGGGCCGCGGCCGCTGCGGTCGCCGCATCGAATTCCTCCAGCACCTCCTCGATCCGGGTGACCAGCTTGGCGCCTTGCTGGATCAGCTGGTGGCAGCCACCCGCCTGCGGCGCATGGATGGAGCCGGGGATGGCGAACACCTCCCTGCCTTGCTCCGCCGCCAGCCGCGCGGTGATCAGCGAGCCCGAGCGCAGCGCAGCCTCCACCACCAGCGTGCCGCGGCTGAGCCCGGCGATCAGGCGGTTGCGGCGCGGAAAATTGGCGGCCAGCGGCGGCGTGCCGAGCGGGTACTCGGACAGCAGCATGCCGCGCGCGGAGATGGCGCGGGCCAGCGCGAGGTGGACCTTGGGGTAGACGCTGTCCAGCCCGGTGCCGACCACGGCCACGGTGGCCGGCTGGGACGCGTCGTCGGCCATGCCTTCCAGCGCGCCTTCGTGCGCCGCCCCGTCCACGCCCTGTGCCAGGCCGGAGACGATGGTCCAGCCGGCCGAGGCGGCCCCGCGCGCGAACTGCCGGGCATGGGCCAAGCCCTGGGGTGTGGGCTTGCGGCTGCCCACGATGGCGAGGCCGCGCCCTGCGGCGGCGAAGGCCTGCCAGCGCGCCAGCGCGCCTGTCGCGTAGAGCAGCAGCGGCGGGTCGGCCATGTTCAGCAGCGCCGCGGGATAGTCGTCCTGGCCTGGCACCAGCACGCGGCGCTGCTCAGGCCGCTGCTGCAGCCACTGCCAGGTCTTTTCCAGCAGGTCCGCATGGCCGGCCGGTGGTTCGGCCAGGTGCCGCAGCTGGCGCGCATTCACCACTCGGGCCAGCACGGAAACGTCCTGCTCGAACACCGCCTGCGGCGTGCCGAAGGCCGTCAGCAGGCGGCGCGCGGCGTCGTTGCCGATCTCCGGCGTGCCCAGCAGCCGGAGCCAGTGGCCGAGTTCGCTGCGCTCCATGGGCGGCGCCCTCGGGGCATGGGCCTCAGCGTGGCGCGACCAGCCGGTCGCCGACCTTCACGCCGCTCTGGATGCCCAGGATCAGGCCGTAGGACACGCGCTCGAAGGTGCGGAACACCATCAGCGTGCCGTTGGTCTCGTCGGGCAGCTTGAGCATGGCCTTGGCCGGGTCGGTGCTGTCCGGCAGGCGCCCGCCATCGCTGAGCAGCGTGAGCACGTGGCCGCGTTCCAGGCCATCGCGCGTGCCCTTGTTGATGGCCACCACCTGGCTCTGGGCTGCGTTGGTGTTGGAGATGCCGCTGCTGCCGTAGATCGACACCACACGGCCGTCGATGGCGCCGGACGGCGCGTGTGGCACATAGCGCGTCAGCTCGGGTGGCGGCTCGGGCAGCAGCCGGTCGCCCACGCGGATGTCCTCCTTGGACACCAGGATGTCCATGGACGCGGGCACCACCTCCACGGTGGTCTTGCCGTCCTTGTCGGTGATCTCGCGCGTGCCCTCACCCTGCAGCAGCTGGGCCTTGCCCAGGTAGTAGGCCTCGTAGCCCAGCACCTCGCCGGACACCGGGTCCTTGAGCGGCACGGCGTTTCGCACCACGCGGAAGGCGGCCGGCTGGCCCGGCACGGGCGCCAGCGGGAACTCCACCGAGCCGCGGGCGTAGGCGCGGTCGCCCTTGGCCAGCATCACGCGCTGCTCGCGCGTGGCCACGATGCGCGGCGCGTTCTGCAGCGCGTTCTCCTCGACGACCAGCGACTCGGTCAGAAAGGGTTCGATGGCGCTGGGCGACAACGTGGGCAGCGCGCTGTCGGCCAGCGAGGTCGAGCGCACGCGGGGCGACACGCGCACCGTGGCCAGGCCATCAGCACCGGGTGCCCGCGTGCTCAGCCGCGCGCGGTCACCGTCCTTGTGCAGGAACAGCTGCTGGCCGGGGTAGATCAGGTGCGGGTTGCGGATGTCCTGCAGGTTCATGCCCCACAGCTCGGGCCAGCGCCAGGGCCGGACCAGGAACAGGCCGGAGATGCCCCACAGCGTGTCGCCGCTCTTGACCGTGTAGCTGTCCGGTGCGTCGGGCGCCAGTTCCGACAGGGCTACGCCGCGCTGGGCCACCTGGACGGCGGTGTCGCGCTGCGTGGGCGTGACCGGGTGGTTCTGGGCCTTCACAGGGGCGGCCAGCAGGGTGGCCGCGGCAGCCAGCGCGGCGATTCCCAGGCTGTGGTGGGTCATGCGTTGCACCAGAAACATCCTTTGAGCGAAGCGTGATGGTGGCCGCGCCGTTCGGAAATCGCGCGAAATATCGCCGGCAATTGTGCGCGTGAGCCCCTGATCGGACAACGATTATTGCCCTGGCCGCCCAGGCCGGTCGTCAAAAGTGGCGAAAATAGCCACAACTCCGATCTTTGCGTTTCCATGGCCCTGCTTCCGATTCTTCAATACCCCGACGCCAGGCTGCACAAGGTGGCCAAGCCGGTGGTCACCGTGGACGACCGCATCCGGGCCCTGGTGGCCGACATGCTCCAGACCATGTACGACGCCAAGGGCATCGGCCTGGCCGCCACGCAGGTCGATGTGCACGAGCGCGTGATCGTGATCGACGTGTCCGAAGAGCGCGACCAGCCACTGGTCCTCATCAACCCCGAGATCACCTGGTCCAGCCCCGAGCGCGAGCTCGGCGAAGAGGGCTGCCTGTCCGTGCCCGGCATCTACGACGGTGTCGAGCGCGCCAGCCGCATCCGCGTGCAAGCCCTCGATGGCGAAGGCCAGTCGCGCAGCGTCGAGGCCGAAGGTCTCCTGGCCATCTGCATCCAGCACGAGATGGATCACCTGCTGGGCAAGGTGTTCGTCGAATACCTGTCGCCGCTCAAGCGCAATCGCATCAAAACCAAGATGCTCAAGGCCCAGCGCGACCTGGCGCGCGACGCGGCCTGACCCTCATGCTGCGCCTGCTTGCCGCTGCGCTGCCCCTGCTGCTGGCAGCATGCGCCAGCGTGCAGCCCGGCATGACGCGCGAGCAGGTGCTGGCCTCCTGGGGCCAGCCCACGCGCAGCGTCGCCTTGCCGGACGGCCAGCGGCTGCAGTACTCGCAGCAGCCATCCGGCCAGCGGGTCTTCATGGTCGACGTGGACGCCGGCGGCCAGGTGCGCAGTGTGCGCCAGGTCATGAACCGCAGTGACTTCGCGCGCATCGCCACCGATGGCTCGTGGATGCGCGCGGACGTCGAGCGCGAGTTCGGCCCCGCCCCGGACAACGAGCGCGTCAGCAGCTGGGACGGCCCCATCCTGACCTACCGCTGGCGCGAAGGCATGATCGACCTCTACTACTGGGTCTACCTGGACTCCGCCGGCGTGGTGCGCCGTGCCCATGAGGGCGTGGACTGGCGCAACATGCGACACACCATCAACTGATCCATGCGCATTGTTTTTGCGGGTACACCCGAGTTCGCACGGGTGGCCCTGGCGGCCCTGCACGCCCACGGTTTCGAGATTCCCCTCGTGCTGACCCAGCCCGACCGGCCCGCCGGCCGCGGCATGAAGCTGCAGGCCTCGCCGGTCAAGCAGTGCGCGCTGGAGAACGGCTGGCCCGTGGCCCAGCCGCGCAGCCTGCGGCTGGACGGCAAGTACCCTGAGGACGCGGCTGCCGCGCGCGCGGCCCTGCTGGCCGCGCGGCCGGACGCCATGGTGGTTGCCGCCTACGGCCTGATCCTGCCCCAATGGGTGCTGGACCTGCCGCGCCTGGGGTGCCTGAACATCCACGCCAGCCTGCTGCCGCGCTGGCGCGGTGCCGCGCCCATCCACCGCGCCATCGAGGCCGGCGATGCGCAGACCGGCGTGACCATCATGCAGATGGACGCCGGCCTGGACACCGGCGACATGCTGGTGGAAGAGTCGCTCGCCATCGGCGAGGACAGCACTGCCCAGCTGCACGACCGCCTGGCCGAACAGGGCGGGCGCCTGATCGTCGAGGCATTGCGCCAGGCCGAAGCCGGCCGCCTGCGGCCCCGGCCCCAGCCGGCCGAAGGCGTCACCTACGCCCACAAGATCGAGAAGGCCGAGGCGCCCATCGACTGGACACTGCCGGCTGTCACCATCGTGCGCCGGCTGCGCGCCTTCGACCCGTTCCCGGGCGCGACCACGCAGCTCGGCGGCGAAACGCTCAAGTGCTGGGCCGGCCGCGTGCTGCCCGATGCCACCGCTCTGCCGCCCGGCACCGTGCTGGCGGCCGACGCCGCGGGCCTGGCCGTGGCCACCGGCGACGGCGTGCTGCTGCTGACCGAGTTGCAGCGTGCTGGCGGCAAACGCCTGCCGGCCGCGGCCGTGCTGGCGGGCTTCTCCATCCAGCGCGGCCAGGTACTGGGCTGATGTTCTGGTCCGCAGAGGTGCGGCGCCGGCCGGCGTTCGGTGAAGCCTGGCGCGAGATGCTGCCCGTGGCCATGGGCATCGGCGCCTGGGGCCTCATGACGGGCGTGGCCATGCTCAAGTCCGGCCTGTCGGTGGTCGAGGCCGTGGCCATGACGCTGCTGGTCTACGCCGGCAGTTCGCAGCTGGCGGCCCTGCCTCTGCTGGTCGCCGGCGCGCCGTTCTGGGTGATCCTGGCCACGGGCTTCTGCGTGAACCTGCGCTTCGTGGTGTTCAGCCTGCACCTGCGGCCCTACCTGCTCTACATGCCGCGCTGGCGCCGGCTGCTGCACGGCTACCTGACGGCCGACATGAGCTATGCCATGTTTACGCGCCGCTTCGCGACGCCGGGCCAGACGCCGGACGAGCGCGCGGCACAGGAAGCCTTCCTGACCGGCGGCTACTGCGTGACCTGGATCGCGTGGATGGGCATGAGCCTCATCGGCATCGCGTTGGCCAACTTCATCCCGACGCACTGGGGCCTGGGCTTCGCGGGCGTGCTGAGCCTGGTGGCCATCGTGTGTTCGATGGCGACCACGCGGCTGCGCATCCTGGCCGCACTGATCGCCTCGGCCACGGCGGTGGCAGCCTACGCCCTGCCGCTCAGGCTCAACATCGTCGCGGGCATCGGCATGGCGGTGCTGGCCTGCTTCTGGCTGGAGAAGCAACTGGGCCTCGACGCCGACGCCGAGGACGAGAAATGAGCGGCACGACCGACCTGTGGACGCTGGCCGTCATCGTCGGGCTGGCCGGCGTGACGGTGCTCACGCGCTGCTTCTTCTTCATCCTGGACCGCCCCTGGGGCCTGCCCGACTGGGCGCACCGCGCGCTGCACTACGCGCCGGTGGCGGCGCTGGCCGCGGTCATCGCGCCCGAGATCCTGATGAGCAACGGCCAGTTCGTCGCCACCTGGCAGGACGCACGCCTGTACGCCACCGCGGTCGGCGCAGCCTGGTACTTCTGGCGTGGCGGTGTGCTGGGCACCATGCTGGTGGGCATGGCCGTGTATCTGCCCTTGCACCTGGGGCTGGGCTGGTAGGGGTGGTTTCTACAATGGGCGGCTGTCGTCCACCACTTCCCACCACCACACCATGAACGTTCTCCGCTTCTCCGACCTGTGTGCCCAAGGCAAGGCCGCCGGCCAGCGCGTCTTCATCCGCGCCGACCTCAACGTGCCGCAGGACGACGCCGGCAACATCACCGAGGACACGCGCGTGCGCGCCTCCGTGCCCTGCATCCGCATGGCGCTGGACGCCGGTGCGGCCGTGATGGTGACCTCGCACCTGGGCCGCCCGACCGAGGGCGCGTTCAAGCCCGAGGACTCGCTGGCCCCGGTCGCCAAGCGCCTGGGTGAGCTGCTGGGCCGCGAGGTGCCGCTGGTCGCCAACTGGGTCGACGGCGTGCAGGTGCAGCCCGGCCAGGTCGTGCTGCTGGAAAACTGCCGCGTCAACAAGGGCGAGAAGAAGAACGACGAGGCGCTCGCGAAGAAGCTCGCCGCGCTGTGCGACATCTACGTCAACGATGCCTTCGGCACGGCCCACCGCGCCGAGGCCACGACCTACGGCATCGCCCAGTTCGCCAAGACCGCCAGCGCCGGCCCGCTGCTGGCGGCCGAGATCGACGCCATCACCAAGGCGCTGGCCAGCCCCAAGCGCCCGTTGATCGCCATCGTGGCCGGCTCCAAGGTCAGCACCAAGCTGACCATCCTGCAGTCGCTGGCCAAGAACGTGGATGGCCTCATCGTCGGCGGCGGCATTGCCAACACCTTCCTGCTGGCCGCCGGCCTGCCCATCGGCAAGAGCCTGGCCGAGCCCGACCTGGTCGGCGAGGCCAAGGCCGTGATCGCGGCCATGAAGGCGCGTGGCGCCGAGGTGCCGATCCCCGAGGACGTGGTCACGGCCAAGGCCTTCGCGGCGGACGCGCCGGCCACCGTCAAGGCCGCGGCCGACGTGGAAGCGGACGATCTGATCCTGGACATCGGCCCCAAGACCGCGGCGCGCCTGGCGGCCCAGCTCAAGGCCGCTGGCACCATCGTCTGGAATGGCCCGGTCGGCGTGTTCGAGTTCGACGCCTTCGCCAAGGGCACGGAAGCCATCGCGCGCGCCGTGGCCGAGAGCAGCGCCTTCAGCATCGCCGGTGGCGGCGACACGCTGGCCGCGATCGCCAAGTACGGCATCGAGAAGGACGTGGGCTACATCTCCACGGGCGGCGGGGCTTTCCTCGAAGTGCTGGAAGGCAAGACCCTGCCGGCCTTCGAGATCCTGTCCAAGCGCGCCGCCGGCTGATCAGCGCGCTGCCGAGGCTGCCGGTGCGGCCGGCGCCGCGAGCACGGGCGCGGTGGCCGCACCCGCGGCCACCAGCCGGCGCAGCTTGGTCAGCAGGGTCTTGGCCCGCTTGGCGTTGGCCGGGCCCATGCGCACCAGCATCTTCTGGCCTGACGACAGCGATTGCAGCTGCGGATCGGCGAACTCCCAGCGCACCCAGGGACGCGGATCGGCCACCTCGCCGCGCACTTCGAGAAGACGCACCGCCAGCGGACCCTGCGGCTCTGGCGTTTGCAGCAGGTGGTCCAGCACCGCCACGAGGCGGTCGTTGAAGTAGCGGCCCGGGTAGCCCAGCTCCTCGTAAGCCTGCTGGAACAACGGGTAGAGCCGGCCGTAGAGCTGCACCGCCCGTTCGAGCGGAATGGCTTCGGCGAAGGACAGCAGCGCGCCGTAGCGGCCGGCATTGGTCGGCGCGATCCGGGCCTTCTCTCCCTCTTCCTGCACCAGGAAGCGCTGCGGTGTGGGCTGCACTGGCCACAGCCGCGCCGGCGCGCTGGCGCGCGGCAGGTTGTCGACCGTGGCCACCACGCGGCGCACGAAGCCGTCCGTCAACAGCAGGGCCTGCACGGGGCCGCGACCCAGCAGTTCGACCAGCGCATCGGTGACCGGACCGTCGGCCTCGGCCAGCGCGGGCAGGGCCTGGCCCTGGGTTGGCGGAACCTCGATGGGATGCTCCGGCCCGGAGGCCGCGGCCTGCGGCGGCGGGGCGCTGGTCGCGGATTCCGCCGGGGCGGCCACGGCAGGCGCCGGTGCGGGCGGCGCCGGCACGGCGGGCCGGCCCCAGAACCACCAGGCGCCACCCGCTGCCAGCGCGACGGCCAGCAGACCCAGCATCCAGGACGAACCCGATGCGCGGGGCGGGTGCAGGTCGCGGTGGTCGGGGGCGGGCATGCGGTCTCCTTTCGGTGTGTGGCCTTGTGATCCTCGCATGGCCGGTGCGTTCCCCCTGCGCGGCCTGGGGTCAAGCCGTCTCAACGACGGGGCGGCCTTGGAAGTCGGTCCAGCACTGGCGCGAGAAGTCGTAGAGCTTGCAGGCCCGGGCGGTGGCGAAGTACCACTTCCACGAGAAGCGCTGGACGATGATGCGCTCGGGCAACAACTGCTCGAGCAGGGCCTGGGCTTCCTTGAGCTTGTACAGCGGGATGCTCATGTCCACGTGGTGCGCCGTGTGCTCCATGATGTGGTGGATCAGCGCGCCGATCCGCAGCGGGAAGGTCAGGTGCACGGTGGTCGAGACGAAGGGCTGGGCGCGCTGCCAGGCCGCCTTGTCGTCGTGCCACTTCACCTTGACATGGGTGTGGTGGCCGTAGATCACGAAGCCCATCATGTGGAACCAGAACACCATGGGCACGACGAAGCCCAGCAGCAGCACCTGCCACACGGCCTGGTCCGTGGCCAGCGCGGCGGCCACCAGCGCGGCGATCCACAGTGCCGCGAAGCCCGTCACGAGCAGGCAGTTGCGCGTGAAGACCGGGCGGTAGCTGTTGCCCATGCTGCTGCGGCGCGGGAACATCATCTTCTTCCACCAGATCTCCACCATGTAGTACAGGCCCGGTCCCCAGCCGCTGCGGTAGATGCGCTCGCAGAGCCGGCGCAGCGGCGACATGGCGCGGTATTCGGCCTGCGTGGCCGGGGCCCACACGAAGTCCACGCCCTTGAGGTTGGTGAAGCCGTGGTGCACCACGTTGTGGCCCATGTCCCACAGGCTGTAGGCCGTCAGCGAGGGCAGGAAGGCGATGCGGCCCAGCCAGCGGTTCAGGCGCCGGTGCGGCGTGAGGCTCTGGTGGCAGGCGTCGTGGCCGATGATGAACAGCCGGCCGATCACGAAGCCAGCCGCCAGCGCGCAGGCCAGCTGCAGCCCCCAGGCGGGCAGCAGCACGGTGCCGGCGACCAGCGCGATGAACAGCGCCAGATCGAAGGCCAGCAGAACGCAGGCGCGCAGCGTGCTGCGCTGGGCGATCGGCAGCAGCCAGGAGCGGATGGTTTTACGGTGCGGCAGGGGCGCCTCGGGTGCGAGCGGCGCGGGCAGGTCCGGCCGGGCCGGAGCGGGAAAGCTGTGCATGACGGGAGCGTGCGGACGAACGAAAGACGGCACCGTAGCCCAGCCGCCGGGTCGGTGCCGTGATGGAGGTCAAAGCCGGGGCAATCTGTCTTACCGCCATGTGAGAATGGCCGCCACAAGGAGACCCTGCATGAGCACGACCCGACTTCCCCGCCACGCCACCAAGATCGTCGCCACCCTGGGCCCGGCCTCCAGCACGCCCGAGATGCTGGAGCAAATGATCATCCACAAGGTCAGCGTGGTCCGGCTGAACTTCAGCCACGGCACGGCGCAGGACCACATCGCGCGCGCCGCCATGGTGCGCGAGGCCGCGCGCAAGGCGGGTCGCGAAGTGGCCATCATGGCCGACCTGCAAGGCCCCAAGATCCGTGTCGGCAAGTTCGCCGAAGGCAAGGTGCTGCTGGTGCCGGGCGAGAAGTTCGTCCTCGATGCCGCGCGCACCGAGCCGGGCGACATCGACGGCGTGGGCCTGGACTACAAGGATCTGCCACGCGACGTGAAGGCCGGTGACCGGCTGTTGCTCAACGACGGGCTGATCGTGCTGGTGGTCGACGCCGTCAAGGGCGACCAGGTGTTCACCACGGTCAAGCTCGGCGGCGAGCTGTCCAACAACAAGGGCATCAACAAGGAGGGCGGCGGCCTGACCGCGCCGGCACTGACGGCCAAGGACATGGAGGACATCAAGACCGCCATGAGCTTCCAGGCCGACTACGTGGCCGTGAGCTTCCCCAAGAATGCCACCGACATGGAGATGGCACGCCAGCTGTGCAACGTGGCGGGCGCCGAGAGCGGGCACAAGCCCGGCATGATCGCCAAGATCGAACGCGCCGAGGCGATTCCCAAGCTCGAGGAGATCCTGCGCGCCAGCGACGGCATCATGGTCGCGCGCGGCGACCTGGCTGTGGAAGTCGGCAACGCCGCCGTGCCGGCGCTGCAGAAGAAGATGATCCGCATGGCGCGCGACATGGACAAGGTGGCCATCACGGCCACGCAGATGATGGAGTCGATGATCACCAACCCGGTGCCCACGCGTGCCGAGGTCAGCGACGTGGCCAACGCCGTGCTGGACGGCACCGACGCGGTGATGCTGTCGGCCGAGACGGCTTCGGGCCGCTACCCGCTGGAAACCGTGCAGGAGATGAGCCGCATCTGCGAAGCCGCCGAGGGCGCCGAGGACAAGAACCTGGACGCCGACTTCAGCGGCCGCAACTACGCGCGCATCGACCAGTCCATCGCCATGGGCGCGCTGTTCACGGCGCACCACGTGGGCGCCAAGGCCATCGTGGCGCTGACCGATTCGGGCTCGACCATGCTCTGGATGAGCCGGCACCGTGCCCACATCGCCATGTACGCGTTGACCTCGCGCCTGGCCACGCAGCGCAAGCTGGCGCTGTACCGCAACGTGCGCCCGCTGCTGATGGACTCCCACACCGACCGCGACACCGCCCTCGAGCAGGCCGAGGCCCACTTGAAGAAGCGCGGCATCGTGCAAAGCGGGGACGTCTACACCATCACCTGCGGCGAACCCATGGGTGCCCCGGGCGGCACCAACATGCTCAAGATCTGCGTGGTCAGCTGAAGCGCGTCAGTCGAAGCGGAACGACACGCCGGTCACGAACATCGCGTCGGTCTTCTTCACGCCCGCGCCGGGGTCGCTGTTGTAGCGCACGCTGAGCCCGGCCGTGAGGTTCATGGACTGGGTCATCGCCACCGTGACGTTGGTGTCGAAGCTGGCGCGGTACGCGCCCGTGTCGCGCAGGTTGGGGTAGAGCGCCAGGCGCTGGCGCAGGCTGGTGGTCTGCGTCAGCTTGTGGTTGGATTCCTCGGCCAGCACCAGTTCCAGCCGGCCGTAGCCGTCGCGCACGCTGCCGTCGATCTCGGTCGGCTCGATGAAGCGGTCGCGGCTGTAGCCCAGGCCGCCCGACACGTCGAAGGTGGTCAGGTCGTTCTTGATGACGTGGTAGCCCACGCCCGAGGCCACCGACAGGCGCGAGGACAGGTTGGCCAGCTTGTCGCGCAGGCCGTCGGCCGAGCCGAAACCGAACCAGACCGGTGTCAGGTCGCGCGTGTACTGCGTGCCCAGTGCGAAGCGCTCGGTCTGCGTCTCGCCATCGCTGTGGGCGTAGGCGCCCTGGCCCAGGAAGGTCCATTTGTCGATCGCGCTCACGCGCGCGGCCTCGCCCGTCAGGTTCAGGGCGACCGATTCGTTGTTGCCGGTCGCGGCATTGGCGCCGGCTGTGAACAGGTAGCGCCACTTGTTGTCCGGCTTGAGCGTGACCTGGGCCGAGGCCAGCAGCGGCGCTGCGAGCAGTGCGGTCAGGGTGGCCTGGCGGATCGAGAGTCGGGTCGACGGCATCGGGAAAACCTCCTGGAAGAAAAGAAAAAAGCGCTGCGAGCGCTGTGGCCGCCAATGGTGTGCGGCGCAGCAATCGCGGTTGCGGTGAATTGCTGAGACCGGCCGGCGATCGCGCGCTTGTCCGACAGCGGCGTGGCGCGCTCTCTGTCCCGGATGCTGGTTACGGTCTGGTTACCGGCCGCAGCGCTCGGGTTTCACCCGATTCGGCGGGCCATCCCCCTACAATTCCGCGGTTTTGTGCATCCCGCCGCCCCGGCCTCCCATCCCAAGAAGGTGTCACCAGTGAATCAGGAACAGTTGAACAAAGTCTCCACCGGCAACGGTTTCATCGCCGCTCTGGACCAGAGTGGCGGCAGCACGCCCAAGGCGCTCAAGCTCTACGGCGTCGAGGAATCCGCCTACAACGGCGAGGCGCAGATGTTCGACCTGGTGCACGCCATGCGTAACCGCATCGTTACCAGCCCGGCCTTCGACGGCCGCCGTGTGCTGGGCGCCATCCTGTTCGAGATGACCATGGACCGCCAGTTCGACGGCGTCGACGCCGCGACCTACCTGTGGGAGAAGAAGCAGGTCGTGCCCTTCCTGAAGGTCGACAAGGGCCTGGCCGACGAAGCTGACGGCGTGCAGCTCATGAAGCCCATGCCCGAGCTCGACGCCCTGGTGGCGCGCGCGGTCAAGAAGGGCATCTTCGGCACCAAGATGCGCTCGGTCATCAACAGCGCCAACGCCAAGGGCATCGATGCCGTGCTGGACCAGCAGTTCGCCGTGGGCCTGCAGATCCTCAAGGGTGGCCTGATGCCCATCATCGAGCCGGAAGTCAACATCAAGGCCACCGACAAGAAGGAAGCCGAGGCGCTGCTCAAGGCCGGCTTCATCAAGCGCCTGGACGCGCTGCCGGGCGACGCCAAGGTCATGCTCAAGCTGACCATCCCCACGGTGGACGGCTTCTACAGCGAACTGGTCAAGCATCCCAAGGTCGTGCGCGTGGTGGCGCTGTCGGGCGGCTACAGCCGTGACGACTCCAACGCCATGCTGGCCAAGAACCCCGGCGTGATCGCCAGCTTCAGCCGCGCGCTGACCGAAGGCCTGTCGGCCCAGCAGTCCGACGCCGAATTCAACGGCGCGCTCGACAGCGCCATCGAATCGATCTACAAGGCCTCCATCGCCTGAGCGGCGCCCGCGCCCAGCCCAAGGCCGCGGAATCCGCGGCCTTTTTTCTGGGCGGCCGGCGTCGTGGACAATCGCCGGCGACCCGTGTTCCGACTTTCCGATGCCTTGCGGCCTGCACCATGACCTCTGCCCTGCACACCTCCAAGCTGACCTCCCTGCCGCTGCTGGCCCGCGGCAAGGTGCGCGACAACTACGCCGTCGGCACCGACCGCATCCTGATGGTGGCCAGCGACCGCATCAGCGCCTTCGACGTGATCATGGGCGAGCCCATCCCCGGCAAGGGCGCGTTGCTGACGCAGATGGCGCTGTACTGGTTCGACCAGTTGGGCCACCTGTGCCCCAACCACCTGACCGGCGATGCGCCCGAGAGCGTGGTGGCGCCTGAAGAGGTCGAGCAGGTGCGTGGCCGTGCCATGCTGGTCAAGCGCCTCAAGCCCATTCCGGTGGAGGCGGTGGTGCGCGGCTACCTGGCCGGCAGCGGCTGGAAGGAATACCAGGAAGGCCAGGCCGTCTGCGGCGTGCCGCTGCCCGCTGGCCTGAAGAACGCCAGCCAGCTGCCCGCACCCATCTTCACCCCGGCCTACAAGGCCGAGGCCGGCGCGCACGACGAGAACATCACCTTCGAGAAGGTCGTGGAGATCGTCGGCCTCGAGCTGGCGACGAAGATCAAGGACACCAGCATCGCGATCTACCAGGCCGCCTGCGCGATTGCCCAGACCAAGGGCATCATCATTGCCGACACCAAGTTCGAGTTCGGCCTGGACGATGCCGGCACGCTGCATCTGATGGACGAGGTGCTGACGCCCGATTCCTCGCGCTTCTGGCCCGCCGAAAGCTGGCAGGAGGGCAGCAACCCGCCCAGCTACGACAAGCAGTTCGTGCGCGACTGGCTGGAATCGGTGCGCATCAACGGCAAGCCCTGGGACAAGACCCCGCCGGCGCCGCGCCTGCCGCGCGAGGTGATCGACAAGACCGCTGCCAAGTACCAGGAAGCCTGGCAGCGTCTCAACGGCTGATCAGTTCAGCGCCATGCTGAGCTTGCGGCGGTAGCTGGAGACCAGCGCCGCCTGCGGGTCTTCCGCCATGGCCGCCTTGCCGGTCAGCTCGATGCCGCCGGCGGTCTTGCCGCCAGCGTCGGCCGCGGCCTTGGGCTTGGGCGGCGTCAGCAGCTCCAGGATGGCGATGTAGGTCTTGCGCGGGAGCTCCTCGCTCCACTTCTTGTCGCGCATGATGATTTCCAGCAGTTCGTCCATGGCAGCGGTGGGCTCGCCACGCGCCAGCAGCACGCGGCTCTTGGCCAGGCGCAGGTCGAAGTCGCGCTTGTTCTCGGCGATCTTGGCGTCGAATTGCTCCACGCTCCAGTCCTGGCGCGGGTCGGCGGCCACGGCTTCGAGCGCTGCGCGCCACTGGGCCAGCGCCTCGAAGCGCAGCTGCACCGGGATCTGCACCAGCGCCGGCTGCAGCGCCGCGCCGGCGTCCTCGAAGTGGCCGGCGGAGATCAGCAGCTTCACGTAGTCGTAGCGCGCGTCGTCGTTGGCCGGGTTCACGGCCAGCGCTTCCTGCAGCTTGACCAGGGCGGCATCGGCGTCGCCGGACTCCAGCAGCTCCTGCGCGGCCTCGGCCTCGTCGGCGCTGGCCAGTTCGTCTTCACCCGGCACGTGCTTGTCCAGGAACTCGCGGATCTGCGCTTCGGGCACGGCGCCGACGAAGCCGTCCACCGGCTGGCCACCCGAGAACATCACGCAGAACGGGATGCTGCGCACGCCGAACATCTGGCTCAGCTGCTGGGCGATCTGCGGCACCTTGTCGGCATCGAGCTTGGCCAGCAGGAAGCGGCCGTCGTAGTCGCGCTCGAGCTTTTCCAGCACCGGGCCCAGCTGTTTGCAGGGGCCACACCATTCGGCCCAGATGTCCAGCAACACCGGTTGCTGCTGGGAGGCTTCGATCAGGTCGGCCTGGAAATTGTCGAGGGTGATGTCAATCATCGGGAGAACCTGGGGGTGAAAAGTAAAATCGCGCGATGAGCGCAGTTCAAATTGGGATTGTCATGGGCTCCAGCAGCGACTGGGACACCATGCAGCATGCGGTGGGGATTCTCACGCAATTCGGTATCGCACACGAAGCACGGGTGGTCTCGGCCCACCGCATGCCGGACGAGATGTTCGCCTATGCCGAGGCCGCCGCCGGCCGCGGCCTGGCGGCCATCATCGCGGGCGCCGGCGGCGCCGCCCACCTGCCCGGCATGCTGGCGGCCAAGACCACGGTGCCCGTGCTGGGCGTGCCGGTGGCGAGCAAACACCTGCAGGGCGTGGATTCGCTGCACAGCATCGTGCAGATGCCCAAGGGCATCCCGGTCGCCACCTTCGCGATCGGCGTGGCCGGCGCGGCCAATGCGGCGCTGTTCGCCGTCGCCATGCTGGCTGTGAACGACCCGGCCCTGCGCGCCAGGCTCGATGCCTTCCGCGCCGAGCAGACCGCGGCTGCCCAGGCCATGACCTTGCCGCCGGTATGACGCAGCCCCCCTTGTTGCCCGGCGCCACGCTGGGTGTGATGGGCGGCGGCCAGCTGGGCCGCATGTTCGTGCACGCGGCGCAGAGCATGGGCTACTTCACGGCCGTGCTGGACCCGGATGCGTCCAGCCCCGCAGGCCGCGTGAGCCACCACCATGTGCAGACCGACTACCTGGATGCCCAGGGCCTTGCCGAACTGGCGCGCCTGTGCGACGCCGTGACGACCGAATTCGAGAACGTGCCCGCGCCCGCGCTGGCGCAGCTGGCCGCTCGGCGGCCCGTGGCCCCCGCGGCAGAGGCCGTGGCCATCGCCCAGGACCGCAGCGCCGAGAAGGCGCACTTCACGCGCATCGGCGTGCCCTGCGCACCCTACGCCGAAATCACGGACCAGGCCTCGCTTGAACAGGTCGACGCCCAGCTGCTGCCAGGCATTCTCAAGACCGCCCGCATGGGCTACGACGGCAAGGGCCAGGCGCGGGTGCGCACGCGCGAGGAACTGGCGGCCGCCTGGGAGCGGCTGCAGCGCGCGCCCTGCGTGCTCGAGCAGATGCTGCCGCTGGCCGACGAGTGCTCGGTCATCGTGGCGCGCGGCCGCGACGGTGCCATGGTGCATTTCCCGGTGCAGCACAACCTGCACCGCGACGGCATCCTGGCCGTGACCACCGTCCACGCCGGCGTGCTGCCGGCCGCCATCTGCGAGAAGGCCATCGCTGCCGCGCGCGCCGTGGCCGAGGGCCTGGCCTACGTGGGCGTGCTGTGCGTGGAATTCTTCGTGCTGCAGGACGGCCGCCTGGTCGTCAACGAGATCGCGCCGCGCCCGCACAACAGCGGCCACTACAGCATCGATGCCTGCGACGTCTCGCAGTTCGACCAGCAGGTGCGCACGCTGGCCGGCCTGCCGCTGGTCGCGCCGCGCCTGCACAGCCCCACCGTCATGCTGAACCTGCTCGGCGACCTGTGGTTCGACCCCAATGGGCAGCGGGCGCAGGTGAGCGCAGAGGCCGTCACGCCGCCATGGGATGCGGTGCTGGCCCTGCCCGGCGTGCACCTGCACCTGTACGGCAAGCTCAAGGCAGCGCGGGCGCGCAAGATGGGCCACCTGAATGTGACGGGCGCCACGCCCGAGGCCGTGCGCACCACCGCCTTGCGGGTGGCGGCCATCCTGGGCATCGCGCCGTTCTGACCATGATCCTTGCTGCTGCCGATCCCGGCGCCATCGCGCGCGCGGCCCAGACGCTGGCCGCTGGCGGGCTGCTGGGCCTGCCCACCGAAACCGTCTACGGCCTGGCGGCCGACGCCGGCAACGACGCCGCCGTGGACAAGATCTACGCCGCCAAGGGCCGCCCGGCCGACCACCCGTTGATCGTGCACGTCGCGCCCGGCGATGCCGGCGGCCTGCCGCCGGCGCTCGCGCACTTCGCGCAGGACTGGCCGGCCTGGGCCGAGGCCTTGATCCGGCGCTTCTGGCCCGGTCCGCTCACGCTGATCCTGCCGCGGCGCAGCGCCGTGGGCGCCAAGGCGGCCGGCGGACAGGACTCGATCGGCTTGCGCTGCCCCTCCCATCCGGTGGCCCAGGCCGTCTTCCGCGCCGCCGCCGAGCTGGGTGTGGCCGGCGTGGCGGCGCCGAGCGCCAACCAGTTCGGCCGCGTGAGCCCGACCACGGCCGCGCACGTGGCCGCGGAGTTCGGCGATGGCCTGCTGGTGCTGGACGGTGGCGCCTGCGATGTCGGCATCGAATCGACCATCGTCGACGCGACCCGCGGCGTGCCGGTGTTGCTGCGTCCCGGCGGCATCAGCCGCGAGCAGATCGAGGCCGTCTGCGGCCAGCCCGTGCGCGGCAAGGACGAGCTGGCGGCCGACCCGCGCGCTTCGGGGACCCTGGCCGCGCACTACGCGCCGCGGGCCAGCGTGCGCTTGATGGACGCCGCCGCCTTGCAGGCCGCGCTGCAGGTGCTGGGCACCGAGCTGGACGCGGCCGTGGATGCCACGCCCACCGTGGCGGTCTATGCGCGCACGGCCCTGCACAGTCCCTCGCGCCGCGTGCTGGCGCGGCGCATGCCCGCGGATGCGGCTGATGCAGCGCGCGAACTGTTCGCCGTGCTGCGCGAGCTCGACGCGACGGGCGTGCGCCTGATCTGGGTGGAAATGCCCCCGTCCGATGACGCGTGGGCGGGTATACGTGACCGTTTGCAACGTGCGGCAGCTGCCTGACCGCGGCCGTACACTCCCGCAACTTTTTCTGGAGAGACCGATGAGTCGAATTTCCTGGCGGCGCGCCCTGGCCGCCGTGGCCCTGGGTGCCTCGGCCGTGTTGCTGAGTGCCTGCGGGTCGAGCACCACCGAGTCGGACCTGCAGCCCAGCCGCCTGATTTCCTTTGGCGATGCCTTCTCCGATGTGGGGCAATCCGGTGGCAACAGGTACACCGTCAACGACGGCACGACCAACCATTGGCTGGCGCAGGTGGCAGCGGAGTACGGCATGACCATCACCGCCTCGAGCGCCGGCGGGACCGGCTATGCCAGGAACGGTGCCCGGGTGGTGGAAAAGCCCGACCTGCTGGGCAGTTCCGACACGTTGACCGTGACCGAACAGGCTGCCGCCTTCCTGGCCGCAGGCAACACCTATGCGGAGAACGACCTGGTCATCGTCAACGGCGGCATGGCCGATGTGCTGGCGCAGGCCAAGGCTTTCCTGGCCGGTAGCCAGACCCAGGACGAGTTGGTGAAGAACGCGGACACGGCGGGCAAGGCGCTCGGCACCTTGACGCGAAATCTGGTCGCGTCCGGGGCAAAACACGTGGTGGTGGTCGGCACGATGAACCTGGGCATCACGCCCTGGGCCCAGGCATCTGGCCAGGCCTCCGCCATCGAAAGCGCCAGTCAGGCCTTCAATTCTGCGTTCCTGGTGTCCGTGGTCGACCTGGGGGAGACAGTGCTGTACGTGGACGCGGCCTACTACTTCAACCTCGCGGCTGACAAGGACACGATCTCGAGCTTTGGCCTGAACAATGCCGTCAACGTGGCTTGCACTTCGGCGGATGCCGGCCCAGGCATCGGCATCGGCAGCAACGAGATCAACTCGGCACTGTGCACGACCGGCACCATCGCCTCCGGCGTCACGTACAACAGCTACATGTTCGCGGACAAGCTGTACACCACGCCCAATCTGCAGCGCCAATTCGGTACGTACGCCTACGGACGGATCAACAACCGCTGGTGAGCACGCCAGGCTGAAAACGAAAAGAGCCCCGCGGGGCTCTTTTGTTTTTTGGGCGGCTGGAGTTCAGAGCCAGTTCTTGGCTTTGAGCGCTTCCAGTGCCATGTCGCGTATCAGGGAGTGGCCATAGGGCGTGGGGTGCACGGTGTCGGCGAACAGGTAGCGCGAGGAGTCCGCCCGCGTGGTCGCGGTGGTGCAGGTCAGAGAAGGTGCCAGGAAGCCCGGTGCCTGCGGGAAGGTGTTGGTGCAGGCGGGGGTGTCCGTGACCGTGAGGCCGAATGCGGCCGGCGTGACCGAATGCTGGGAGTTCTGCGCATAGAAATCGACCTGAGCGACTTCGGCCGTGCCATCCAGGCCCGCCTTGAGCGCGGCGTTGAACGCGAGGGTCATGCCGTCGACCAGTTGTTGCGCCTGCGCGCCTGCAGCCAGCGTTTCAGGCGTCTTGCTGATGTTGGGCAGGTTCAGCACCAGGACGCGCTTGGCGCCCTTGGCGACGATCTGCGTGCGGATCAGCGTGGCCAGTTCGGTGCCGGCCTGCGCCAAGGTGCCGATGGCTTGGGCCGTGGCCGCCTGCACCTGCTCCGGAGTGGTCGCGCCAGCCGCTGCTGCGGCGAATGCGTCTGTCGCGACGAACACGTCGTTCGCGCCAGCCAGCACGGTCACGAGTTCCCGGTCGGAAAAGCTGCCGCCCGAGGCCGCCAGATGGTTGGCGATTTGCGTCGCAACCGGAACGGTCAACTGGCCCAATTGGCCCTGGAACTGGGCCTGCTCCGTCTGGATGTTCAGCAGTGCCTTGTTCCAGGGGCCGACCGGATCGGTCACGCGCGAGCCGCCCTGGCCGTAGGCCGTGCAGCCGGGGTGGTTGGTGACGGCGGCTGCGAGTGCCGCGAAGATGCCGTCGGGTTTGGCCTCCAGCCCGGTCTGCGCCGCACAGGGGGCTGCCAGCTCCAGTTTGACCGACAACTGCTCGATCCAGATCTCGTTGCCACCGCCGTTGACGGTGTACTTCCCGCCACCCAGGGCCGCGATGCCCGGTGTCTTGTAGCTCCCCACGTCGGACAGACTGTCGCCGAACGACACGAGCCGGCTGTAGGTCGGACCGTCATCGCCACCACCGCAGGCGGCCACCGCGAGGGCTGCGAGGACGGCGAGGCAAGTCTTCTTCAATTGCATGGAATTCCTTTCAACGGCTTGAATGCAGGAGGTCATGGCAATGTGCGCGGAGCCGCTCACAAAATTTACAGCCAGACACGCTTTGGCGGGCGATTTTTGAACGAAAGGGAATGCAAGTCGACCAAAGAAGATGTGCAAATTCCCTTGTCATCGGGCGTTTGCATGCATTAGGTCGTCACCTGTCGTCCTCTGCGGCCCATTCCAACAAGGAATCCAGCGCGGGCCGCGCAGACAGCGCATTGGCATGGTTGATCATGGCCACGACCACGTAGCGCTGCCCGCTGCGGCCCCGTACGTAACCTGCGACGGATGCCACGTCGCGCAGCGAGCCCGTCTTGAGCCAGGCGTTTCCGACCACGTGGGTCAGCCCGCGCTCGCGCATGCGTTCGGTCGTGCCGTCGACGCCGGCCAGCGACAGCGATTGCAGGTAGGTGGCAGCCTCGGCATGGCGGCTGGCGCGCGCCAGCATGCGCGCCAGCGCGCTCGCGCTGATGCGCTCGTCGCGGCTCAGGCCTGCGCCGTTCTCCAGCAGGGGCCCTGGCGTGGCGCTGCCGACGAATCGGCGCCACCAGGCGGCGATGGCTTCGCGCCCGTCCTCCATGCGCGCTGGCAGCCGGCGCTGGGCCGCGAGCGTCAGCAGCAGTTGCTGGGCCATCACGTTGTTGCTGCGCTTGTTCACGTCGGCGATGACCTCGGCCAGCGGCAGCGAGGGCGCCTCCAGCAGCAGGCGGGCGTTGGCCGGCCGGCGGCCCTGGCGGGCGCTGCCGTCGAGCTGGCCSCCAGCCGCGCGGAACAAGGCCAGCAGCGCGCGTTGCGCATAGCTGGACGGCTCCACGTAGGCCACGGTCCAGTCGCGCTCGCCGCAGCGGGCGGGGTAGTCGCCCTGCAGGTGCACGGCGTTGGGATCGGAGAAATCGGCCTGCAGGGCGCTGCGCCAGTCGCCACAGGCCTGGTTGCGGGCCAGCGGCACGGCGTCCGGCACGACCACGCCGGTCAGCGGCGGCTCGCTCGTCACCAGCGCCGTGCCATCGGCCTGCGGTGTGAAGCGCAGGATCAGCGCCTTGAAGTTGACCAGCAGCCCGTCCGGGGCGACGTTGTAGGGGCGCAGGGGCTCGTTGTCGAAGGCGGCCGGGTCGTGCGTCGGCACGTCGAAGATGCTGTTGTCCAGCACCATGTCGCCGCGCACCTGGCGCACGCCGGCGGCCTGCAGTGTGCGGAAGGCGCTGTCCACGCGTTCGAGCACGAGCTTGGGATCGCCGCCGCCCTCGATGTACAGGTTGCCGTGCAGCACGCCATCGGCGACGGGGCCATCGGCATAAAAGCGCGTCTTCCAGGTGAAGCCGGGGCCGAGCTGGTCCAGCGCGGCCAGCGTGGTCACCATCTTCATGACCGAGGCCGGGTTCATCGCCGCATCCACGCGGTGGGCCAGCCGCGGCGCGGTGTCGTCCAGTGGTTGCACGAGGAAGGCCACGGCGTCGCGCGGCACCTTGGCTTGTGCCAAGGCGGTGGCCACGGCGGGCGGCAGCGGGCGCTCCGCACCAGGCGGGGCTGCCGCGCTGGGCAGGCTCAACATCCAACCCGCCAGCAGCGGGACCAGCCGGGAGAAGGGCAAGCGCATGGCGCGCGAGTCTACCGGCGGCCCATCGGATAATCCTGGCCATGCTCCCCGTTTCTTCCAGCCTGCGCCTGCTGGCATTCGACACCAGCACCGAGAGCCTGTCGGTGGCGGTCAGCGATGGCGCGCGCGTGCTGGAGCGCAGCGGCCCCGGCGGTGCACAGGCGTCCACCACGCTGCTGCCCATGGTGCTGGACCTGCTGCGCCAGGCCGGCCTGGGGCTGGCGCAACTCGATGCCATTGCCTTCGGCTGCGGGCCGGGTTCGTTCACGGGCTTGCGCACCGCCTGTGCAGTGGCCCAGGGGCTGGCGTTCGGCACGCGGGCCCAGCGCCCAGAAGGCGTGCCGCTGCTGCCGGTCGATACGCTGCTGGCCGTGGCCGACGAGGCGCGGCAGATGGCCGGGGTGACCGAGGTCGTGGCCGCGCTGGACGCCCGCATGAACGAGGTCTATGCCGGCCATTACCGCTTCGCGGAAGGCCATTGGTTGCAGGATGGCGATTTCGACCTGCTGGCGCCCGAGGCGCTGACGGTGCCCGATGGCTGGACGCTGGCCGGCAATGCGGGTGCGGCCTACGGCGGACGCCTGGCCGGCGCGCCGGGCCTGGCCGTGCTGCCGCTGGCCACCGCCATGCTGCGGGTGGCGCCGCAGCTGCTGGCCGCAGGCCTGGCCGTGCCGGCCGAGCAGGCGCTGCCCCGCTATGTGCGCAACAAGGTCGCCAAGACCACGGCGGAGCGCTTGGCCGAAAAGGCTGCCACGCCGTGAGCGCGCTGCCGGAACTGACGGGCGAGGCCCGCTTCGAGCCCATGACCGAGGACTGGCTGTCGGCGGTCGTCGCCATCGAGCAGCAGGCCTACACCCATCCGTGGACGCGCCGCAACTTCCAGGACGCACTGGCGTCCGGCTACCAGGCGCAGGTGTTGCTGGGCGACTCCGAGGTCCTGGGCTACTTCATCGCGATGAAGGGGGTGGATGAGGTGCACTTGCTCAACATCACGGTGGCGCCGAGCCAGCAGCGCCGCGGCTGGGCCCGCCTGATGCTCGATGCGCTGTGCCTGTGGTCGCGCGGCCAGCGTGCGCAGTGGCTGTGGCTGGAGGTGCGCGTGAGCAACCTGCGCGCGTTCCAGATCTACGCGGCCTATGGCTTTCGGCGCGTGGGCCAGCGCAAGGGCTACTACCCGGAGTCGGCGTTCAAGCGCGAAGACGCCATCGTCATGAGTCTGCAACTGTGAGCGTGCGCTGCTGATGGCCCTGGAACTCGATGCACGCCAGCGCGCGATGCTGGAAGAGATGCATGTGCGCGTCTGGTGGCCGCAGGCGCCGGCCGTGGTGCCCGCAGAGCCGCCTGCGGCCGTGGCCGCACCCGTCGCGCCACCGCCCGCGGTGGCACGGCCCGCGCCTGTCGTGGCGGCGGCCATGCCTGTGGCTGCCGTGCCCCTGTCGGCTACGGTGCCGGCCGACGACGGCCGCGCCGCCGCCATTGCCGCCATGGACTGGTCCGCACTGCAGCTGTCCGTGGCGGGCTGCGAGGCGTGCAAGCTCTGCGGCACGCGCAAGAACACCGTGTTCGGCGTCGGCCCGGTGGCGCCCGGAGCGGATGCGCCGCCGCGCGTCGACTGGCTCATCGTCGGCGAGGCGCCTGGCGAGCAGGAAGACCTGCGCGGCGAGCCCTTCGTCGGCCAGGCCGGCAAGCTGCTGGACAACATGCTGCGCGCCGTCGGCGTGAGCCGGCATGGCGAGGTGCGGGGCGCGCAGGCGGCCTTCATCGTCAACGTGCTCAAGTGCCGCCCGCCCGGCAACCGCAATCCCGCGCTCGACGAGGTGGCGCAGTGCGAGCCCTTTCTGAAGCGCCAGATCGCGCTGCTGCAGCCCAGGCTCATCCTGGCCGTGGGCCGCTTCGCCGTGCAGTCGCTGCTGGCCGGCAGCGTGCCCGACGTGCAGACCCAGCCGCTGGGCCGGCTGCGCGGCAAGGTCTACCGCTACGAGGGCGTGCCCGTGGTCGTGAGCTACCACCCGGCCTATCTGTTGCGCAGCCTGCCCGAGAAAGCCAAGGCCTGGGCCGACCTGTGCCTGGCGATGGAAACGCTCAGGTCGCCGTGACGGCGCGCCGCTCGGGCCACAGCACCGATGCGATCGCCACCACCATGAGACCCATGGCGGCCCAGTCCTGCCAGTGCAGCGCCTCGCCCAACCACCAGGCGCCACTGAACACGCCGAGGATGGGGATCAGCATCACCCCCAGCGTGGAGGCCACGGGCGGCAGGGCGCGCGCCAGCGAGAACCAGACCACCTGCGCCAGCGCGAAGATCAGCACGCCGTTGTAGAGGATGGCGCCCCAGACGGGTGGGGTCGGCGCCATCCAGCGTTCGCGCTCGAACAGGAAGGACAGCACGCTCATGATGCAGGCACTCATGGCCGTCATCCAGAACACCAGCGCGGGCGTGGAGATGGGAAGGGTGTGGCGCCGCATCTTCTGCGTGCCGATGGCCCAGGTGGCGGCGCCTGCCAGCGCCAGCAGCACACCGATCGGCCGGCCTGCCATGTTGGACAGTTCGTGCCAGAGCAGCAGCAACACGCCCAGCGCTGCCGCAGCCACGCCGCTCCACGCACGTGCCCGCAGCCGTTCGCCGAAGAACAGCGCGCCGAACACGGCCGAGAAGATCGGCATCGAGTAGCCCAGGATGGCCGCGCGCCCGCTGGACAGTGCTTGCACCGCCAGCACCATCAACGCATGCCAGACGAACATGTTGGTCACGCCCAGCCAGAACAGTTCGCCCCAGTATGTGCGCGGCACGGCCAGTGGCGTGCGCAGTGCCAACAGGCCCAGGCCCAGCAGCGGCACGCCGATCCACAGCGAGATGACGCGGAAGGTGATCGCCGGGTAGCCCGTCACGCCGATCTTCATGACCGGCCAGTTCAGCCCCCAGACGACCGTGAGCGCCACCAGCATGGCGGCTTGTCTCGTGCTCAGTGCCTGCATAGGCGGCCGATGGTAGCGGGGGTCGGTTCTTACAATCGCGGCATGACCTTCCTCGACATGCTGCGCGGTGCCGAGCAGCGCAATGGCTCGCTGCTCTGTGTGGGCCTGGACCCGGACCCGGCCCGCTTTCCCGGTGCGCTGCGCGGCGACGCCAGCCGCATCCACGATTTCTGCGCCGCGATCGTCGACGCCACGGCCGACCTGGCCATCGCCTTCAAGCCGCAGATCGCCTACTTCGCCGCGCACCGCGCCGAAGACCAGCTCGAACGCCTGATTTCCCACATCCGCCGCGCCGCGCCGCATGTGCCCGTGATCCTGGACGCCAAGCGTGGCGACATCGGCTCGACCGCCGAGCAATACGCCATCGAGGCCTTCGAGCGCTACGGTGCCGACGCGGTCACGCTGTCGCCCTTCATGGGCTTCGATTCGGTCGATCCGTACCTGCGGCGCGAAGGCAAGGGCGCCTTCCTGCTGTGCCGCACCTCCAACCCCGGGGGCGACGACCTTCAGAACCAGAGCCTGGCCAGCGTGAACGGCCAGCCGCGCATGTACGAACACATCGCGCAATTGGCGCAGGGCCCCTGGAACCGCAATGGGCAACTGGGTCTGGTGGTGGGTGCCACCTACCCATCCGAACTGGAGCGGGTGCGTGCGCTGGCACCCTCGGTGCCGCTGTTGATCCCGGGCGTCGGTGCGCAGGGCGGTGACGCGCAGGCCACGGTGCGTGCGGCGTGGCGTGGCGATGCTGCACAGACCACCGGGCCGGTGGTGGTCAGCTCATCTCGGGCGATCCTGTATGCGTCGTCGGGCGACGACTTTGCCGCGGCTGCGCGGCAGGAAGCCATGCGCACACGCGATGTGCTGCACGCGGCGCGTGCCGTCTGAGCTTCAGAGCCAGCGGAACACCAGCGGGATCAGCAGCGAAGCCAGCACCACCTGCAGGCCCAGCGCCAGCCCGGCGTAGGCGCCCGCATCGGCGTCGACCTGCAGTGCACGTGCCGCGCCGATGCCGTGGGCAGCCGTGCCGAGCGCGAAGCCGCGCGCCCGCCAGCCGGCTGGGTCGCGCGCGATGCGCAGCCCATCGAACAGGTACTTGCCGCTCAGCGCGCCGACCAGCCCGGTGATCACCGCGAACACGGCCGCCAATGCCGGGATGCCGCCGATGGCCTGGGCCACGCCCATGGCCACCGGCGCGGTGACCGACTTGGGCGCCATCGACAACACCACGTCGGCCGGCAGGTCGAGCGCGCGGCCCAGCACCACGGCCGTGGCACTGGCAGCCCCGCCACCGGCCAGCGCGGCCAGCAGCAGCCGGCCCCAGCGCTGGCGCAGTTCGGCACGGCGCTGCCACAGCGGCCAGCCCAGCGCCACGACGGCTGGGCCCAGCAGGAAGTGGATGAACTGCGCGCCCGCGAAGTAGGTCGGGTAGGGCAGGCGCGTGACCAGCAGCACCGCGCCGATGCACAGCACGCTCCACAGCACCGGATTGGCCCAGGGCGCATGGTCCAGCCGGGCATAGGCGGCCTGGGCCAGCACGTAGACCACGAGCGTGGCCGTCAGCCCGAACAGCGGCGTGGCGGACAGGTAGACCCAGAGTTCGACGAACTGCGCCATGGCTTCTCCTACTTCGGTGGGCGCCGGCGCCCTGCGTACAACACCAACGCCGTCACGGCCAGCCCGACCCAGGTGGACACCACCAGCACCACCAGCATGCGGCCGCCGTATTGCGCCAGCAGCCGCAGGTGCACGATCACGCCGACGCCGACCGGCACGAACAGCAGCGACAGATGCGAGAGCAGGAAATCGGCGCAGGCGGCGACCGGCGTGCGCACCGGTTCCCAGCGCAGGGCCACGAGCAGCAACACCATGCCGATCACAGGGCCGGGAAAGGGCAGGTGCAGGCCACGCGCGAGCAACTCGCCCGCCGACTGCAGGGCCAGCAACCAGGCCAGTCCGCGCAAGGGGATCATGGTGTCGCGAACCAGTGGTGGAGATCGAGACCGCCGGTGCCGAGCACCATGGGCCTGGCCTTGGAGCGGCCCACGCGGAACGCATCGAGCCCGGAGACATTGCCGTGCTGCCGGCCGCTCTTGACCCCCAGCGCGAACAGCTCCTTGCCATCGGGCAGCACGTAGTCGACCTCGCGGCCGGCCTCGCGCCAGTCGTACAGCGCGGGTTGCGTGCTGCTGTGCGTGAGCCGGCGCGCCAGCAGTTCGGCGCCCACGGCGCTCTCGACCAGGCGGCCCCATTGATCGGGTGTGGCGCGCAGCTGCGCGAAGCCCCAGCCTTCGGCGACGGCCAGCGCGCCCATCAACGCCGTGTTGTAGACCTGCAGCTTGGGGCTGGAGGCGCGCTGGCGCAGCGCCTTGCCGGAATACTTCTGCAGCCCGCAGACCATGCCCGCGCCTTCCAGCAGTTCCAGGTAATGCGCCAGCGTGGTGGTGTTGCCGGCATCGGCCAGCTGGCCCATCAGCTTCTGGCAGCTCAGCACCTGGCCGCTGTAGCGGCAGGCCAGGTCGAACAGCCGGCGCAGCAGCGCCGGCTTTTGCACCGGGGCCGTCAGCAGCACGTCCTTGCTGATGGGGGTCTCGATCAGTGCGTCTCGGATGTAGGCGGCCCAGCGCATCTCGTCGTGCACCAGCGGCGCGGCGCCCGGGTAGCCGCCGAAGAAGATGTATTGCTCCAGCGTGAAATCGAAGGCTTCACGCATCTCGGTGTAGCGCCAGTGGCCCAGGCGCGTGGTCTCGAAGCGGCCGGCCATGCTTTCGGTCAGGCCGCGGGCGACCAGCAGCAACGCGGAGCCCAGTACCACGGCCCGCACGTCGCGGCCGGCGGCCGTGTCTTCGTCCCACAGGCGCTTGACCTCTTCGGTCCAGCCGGGAAGCTTTTGCACCTCGTCGAGAACCAGGATGCAGCTGCCGGCCTGCGCGGCCAACGCGCGTGCGGTTTCCCATTGCGCGGCCAGCCAACTTGATCCTTGCAGGCCAGGGCTGTCGGCGCTGACACTGTGCTGCGCAACGCTGTCGGATGTCAGTGCCACCAGCGCGTAAATCAAAAACGGGGCAGGTCCGGGTGCGCGATCTTGCCGCCGCGCACCAGCATCTTTCCGTACTCGGCGCAGCGGTTCAGCGTGGGAATCACCTTGCCGGGGTTCAGCAGGCCCTTGGGGTCGAAGGCATGCTTGATGCCGAACATCTGCGCGTTCTCCTCGGCGGAGAACTGCACGCACATGCTGTTGAGCTTTTCCACGCCCACGCCGTGCTCGCCGGTCACGGTGCCGCCCATGGCCACGCTGGTCTCCAGGATGTCGGCGCCGAACAGCTCGCAGCGGTGCAGCTGGTCAGGGTCGTTGGCATCGAACAGGATCAGCGGGTGCAGGTTGCCGTCGCCCGCATGGAACACGTTGGCGCAGCGCAGGCCGTACTTCTTCTCCATCTCGGCGATGGCAAGCAGGATGTCGGCCAGCTGCTTGCGCGGAATGGTCGAGTCCATGCACATGTAGTCGGGACTGATGCGGCCCGAGGCCGGGAAGGCGTTTTTGCGGCCACTCCAGAAGCGCAGGCGCTCGGCCTCGTTCTGGCTCACGGCAATCGCCGTGGCGCCGCAGCCGCGCAGCACGTCGCTCATGCGGCCGATCTCCTCCTCGACCTCCTCGGGCGTGCCGTCGCTCTCGCACAGCAGGATGGCCTCGGCCGTGAGGTCGTAGCCGGCGCGCACGAAATCCTCCACGGCGGCCGTCATCGGCTTGTCCATCATCTCCAGGCCGGCCGGGATGATGCCGGCCGCGATCACGGCGGCCACCGCATCGCCGGCTTTGCGCATGTCGTCGAAGCTGGCCATGATGCAGCGCGCAAGCATGGGCTTGGGCACGAGCCTGACCGTGACCTCGGTGGCCACGGCCAGCATGCCTTCGGAGCCGATGGCCAGGGCCAGCAGGTCCAGTCCGGGGCTGTCCAGCGCCGAGCCGCCGAAGGAGACGGGCTCGCCCTCGGCCGTGAAGCCGCTGATCTGCAGCACGTTGTGCACGGTCAGCCCGTACTTGAGGCAATGCACGCCGCCCGAGTTCTCCGCCACGTTGCCGCCGATGGTGCAGGCAATCTGGCTGGACGGGTCGGGTGCGTAGTACAGGCCGTGCGGCGCGGCGGCCTCGCTGATGGCCAGGTTGCGCACACCGCATTGCACGACGGCCGTGCGGCTGACCGGGTCCATCCTGAGGATCTTGTTGAACTTGGCCATGGACAGCGTGACGCCCTGGGCGTGCGGCATGGCGCCGCCCGACAGGCCGGTGCCGGCGCCGCGCGCGACCACGGGCACGCCCAGCGCATGGCAGGTCTTGAGCACGGCCTGCACCTGTTCGTAGGTTTCGGGCAGCGCCACGGCCATGGGACGCTGCCGGTAGGCCGTGAGCCCGTCGCATTCGTAAGGCGTGGTGTCCTCGGGCTGCGACAACAGGGCGTGGGCGGGCAGCACGCGGCGCAGCGCGGCCAGGGTCTCGGCAGGGGCGGATGCAAGGGCGGCCATGGTCTCTTTCGTCGGGCGACCGACTGTATCGCCAGGTGGCGGCCGTGCGGCTGAGGAATGTTCAAGCGCCGCGTGAAGCGGCTTCAGGCCAGCGCCTGGCGCAACCAGTCGGAGAAGGCCGCGCACTCCCAGCGGTCCATGGTGCCAGTGCGCCAGCACAGGTAGTGCGCATGCGGGCTGGGCACGCTCTCGGTGAACGTGGGCGTGGTGCCGATGCGCACCAGGGCTCCGCTGTCCAGCCAGGGCGCGGCCAGCTTGAGCCGCACCAGCGCGATGCCCATGCCGGCCGCAGCCGCGTCGCACATGAGGCCGACGTCGTTGAACTGCGAGCCTTCGCCGGGCTCGGGCCAATCCAGCTTGCGGGCCACGAACCAGGTGCGCCAGGGGTCGAGCGCCGAGCGCAGCAGGCGCTGGCCTTCGAGGTCTTCGGCCTGGGTGAAGGGGCCACCGGCCTCGCGCAGGTAGCTGGGCGCGGCCAGCGGCGTGACCTCGTCGCGCGCCAGCAGCAGATGCTCCACATCGGCGTAGCGGCCGGCGCCGAAGCGCACCATGAGGTCGGCATCTTCGGCCACCACGTCCAGCAGCGGGATGCTGACCTGCAGCAGCAGGTCGATCTCGGGGTAGGCCTCGGTGAACTGGCGCAGCCGTGGGATCAGGATGGCGCGCGCGAAGGTCGGCGTCACGGCCAGGCGCAGCTTGCGCTTGCCCGGAGCCGGTTGGGCGCCCGGAAAGCGGCCCAGCATGGCCAGGCCCTCGCGCACATGGGCCAGGTACTCGCTGCCCTCGGTGGTCAGCGAGAAGTCTGCGCGGCCGAACAGCTTGGTGCCGATGCTTTGCTCCAGCTGGCGCACGCGGTGGCTGACGGCGCTGGGCGTGACGCAGAGTTCGTCGGCCGCCAGCGTGACGCTGCGCAGCCGCGCCAGCGCCTCGAAGGTCAGCAGGCACTGGATCGGCGGAATGCGGGCGGTGGCGGCCATCGTCCGATTGTCGTTGCAGCCGCTGGCCTACGTGCTGCCCCAGGGCGCCCGCTACACTCGAAGACGTCCCGAGGAAGAGAGTGCCCACTTGTCTGATCGCCTTGCCGTCCTGCCGCAATACCTGTTGCCCAAGCACCGTCTGACACGGTTCGCAGGACGGGTGGCCTCGGCCCGGCGCGGCGCACGCACCACGGCGCTGATCCGCTGGTTCGTCAACAAGTATGGCGTCGACATGGCCGAGGCGGCCGATCCGGACATCGCGTCCTATCCCAGCTTCAACGAGTTCTTCACGCGGGCGCTCAAGGACGGCGCGCGGCCACTCGCGCAGGCCGATCTGGTCTGCCCGGTCGATGGCGCCATCAGCCAGTTCGGCCGCATCGAGGACGACCAGATCTTCCAGGCCAAGGGCCACGCCTATTCCACGCGCGCGCTGGTCGGCGGCGACGCGGCGCTGGCCGGGCATTTCCGCCATGGCAGCTTCGCCACGCTGTACCTGAGCCCGCGCGACTACCACCGCATCCACATGCCCTGCGACGGGCGGCTCGTGCGCATGGTCTACGTGCCGGGCGAGCTGTTCTCGGTGAACCCGACCACGGCGCGCGGCGTGCCGGGCCTGTTCGCGCGCAACGAGCGCGTGGTCTGCGTGTTCGAGACGGCGCACGGCCCCTTCGTGCTGACCCTGGTGGGCGCCACCATCGTCGGCAGCATGGCGACCGTGTGGCACGGCGTGGTGAATCCGCCGCGGCTGGGGGAGCTGCGCGAATGGCGCTACGACGGCGATGAAGCCATCACGCTGCGCCAGGGCGAGGAGATGGGCCGCTTCCTGCTGGGCTCCACCGTGGTGATGCTGTTCCCGCAAGGCCCGCTGGCCTTCAACCCCGACTGGGCGCCGGCCCGTGCGATCCGCCTGGGCGAGCGCATGGCCGACTGGGGTTCTCCAGCTACTTGAAGATCACGGTCTTGTGGCCGTTCAGCAGCACGCGGTGCTCGCTGTGCCACTTGACCGCGCGCGCCAGCACCTGGCTCTCGGTGTCGCGGCCCATGGCCGTCAGGTCTTCCACGGTCTTGCTGTGGTCCGCGCGGGCCACGTCCTGCTCGATGATGGGGCCTTCGTCCAGGTCGGCCGTCACGTAGTGCGCCGTGGCGCCGATCAGCTTCACGCCGCGGTCGTGCGCCTGGTAGTAGGGCTTGGCACCCTTGAAGCTGGGCAGGAACGAGTGGTGGATGTTGATCGCGCGGCCGGCCAGCTTGCGGCACAGGTCGTCCGACAGGATTTGCATGTAGCGCGCCAGCACCACGAGTTCGGCGTTCTCGCCCTGGATCACCTCCAGTGCGCGTGCCTCGGCCTGGGTCTTGGTGGCGCCGGTCACCGGGATGTGGTGGAACGGCACGTTGTAGCTGGCCGCCAGCTGGTAGAAGTCGCGGTGGTTGGAAACGATGGCGCGGATGTCCACCGGCAGCAGCCCGCTCTTCCAGCGGAACAGCAGGTCGTTCAGGCAATGGCCTTCCTTGCTGACCATGATGACGGTGCGCATGGGCTCGGCCGTGGCATGCAGGCTCCAGCGCATCTGGAAGCCTTCGGCGAACGGGGTCAGCTGGGCCTGCAGCGTGGCGTGGTCGTCGCTGCTGGCGAAGCGCACGCGCATGAAGAACAGGCCGGTGGCGTGGTCGTTGTACTGGGCCGCCTCTTCGATGTTGGCCCCGCGCTCGAACAGGAAGCCGGACACGGCGTGGACGATGCCGGTGCGGTCGGGACAGGACAGGGTCAGGATGTAGGAGGCGCTGGTCGTCGTCATAGGGGCGCGATTGTCGCAGCCCCCCGCTTCACCTGCCCAGGCGCTGGCGCAGCGCGGTGCAATGGTCCCTGGCCGGCAGCGCGGGTGTGGTCCACACCGTGTCGAAGGCTGGTGCTGCAGTGGCCGTTCCGCCAGCCTGCAGACGCACGGCACGCACCGTGAAGCCAGGTGGCAGGTGTTGCGGCACGCCGAGTTGCCGGTCGACATGCCCGCTGCCGGCCAGCAGCAGCACCACCTGGCCTGTCCGGGCCGCGGCCTGCAGCGCGCGGGCCATGGACTGGTCGCGCGCGATCTGGATGCGGGCCATGGGCGCCAGTTGTGTCGCCGGCAGCAGATCGCAGTGGCCGGCGCGGATGGCCTGCCGCTGCGCGGCCAGGGCCGGCGGCGGCAGCGTGGCGTCCAGCGTCTCGTCCTGCATGACCGCGGCAAAGCGCACGCGTGGCAGGTTGCCGCCCAGCACCGGAACGCCCGCCTGCACGGCGGCCATCACCGCCGGCCCGTAGGCCGCCCAGGGCCAGGCCTTGTCGTTCCACTGCAGCGCCTGGCGTACGGCCGCTTCGTCCGCCTGGGGTGGCAGGCCAGCCGTGGTCTGGCCGGCATCGGCCATTTCGACAACCAGGGCCGCGAGCCGGCCGCGGCTGGACAGGTCGCGCACGGCGCGGGCATGGGCCTGTTGGTGTTCGGGGGCGTCGTGTTGCTCACCCAGCAGGATGGCATCGGCCGGCAGAAGGGCCGAAACCCCGTCCTGAGAGCGTCCGCTGGCGCAGCCGCCCAACAAAAAGGCCACCAGAACGGTGGCCAGGATGACAAAAATGCGCGGAGCCCGTTGCATGCCCCGATGATGCACCGGACCCGGCGATGGCCGGCCCGGTGGCAGGGTCAATGCATCACGACCGGGTTCTGCGCCAGTTCGGCATAGCGGTCCAGCGTGTCCTCGACCTCTTCCTGGGTCGGCGTGTGGGCACGCCAGGCAGCGATCTGCTGCTGGAACAGTTCGGCCCAGGAACCATCCAGATAGACCTCCTTGCCGGAGCGCTTGTCGACGATCTCGAAACCGTGGCGTTCCAAGGCCGGATGGGTGGCAGGCGTGGCGTCCTTGTCCTTGGCACGCGCGACCAGACCCACGCCATCCTGCATCTGCACGTCGATGTCACCGGCGTGCGGCTCCATGTGGACCACCACGAAGGAGTCGGAGTCATACAGCATGTTCATGTCGGTGCCCTTTCCAATTGGCGCTATCTTGCTCCCTAGATTGCAACTTCCGGGCCGGTTTCAAGGCCGGACTGTGGTAGTCCTGCGACTACCTGCCAAAAAAGTCCGTTCAGGGGCTGTCCACGCTGCGCAGCAGCTGGTCCACGAAGTCGCCGTTGGGCTGGGTGATGCGCACCCGCACGGGCATGTAGGCCAGGCTGGGGGCCAGCCAGGCCTCGACCTTCTGGTCGAATTCCTTGCGCGGGTTGCGCGTGAGCTTGAGGGTCTGCAGGTTGTCGTAGGGCAGGTAAGAGAGTTCCTCGCCCTGGATCGTGAAGGTCCAGACATCGGCGTCGCGCGGGCCGACCACGGGCAGCGTGACGCTGGCGCCCGCCCCGAAGCGGGCCGGATCGCCCGCCACCATGGCAGAGAGCTGCAGCAGCACGCTGAGTTGGTCCTGCGCATCGGGCAGCAGCGGCGCGCTGGGCGTGTTCGCGCTGAAGCTCACGATGCCCTTGTCGCGCTCGAAATGCGCCGCCAGGTCGCGCTTGCGCCATTTGTCGGAGAAGCGCGTGGGCTCCAGGCCGCGTTCGCTGAGCTTGCCGCTGCTGGTGCGCACGCGCGAGCCGATCAAGAAGGCGCTGTATTCGAGCCGGGCGTCGTAGGTCTTGCCGTCCTGCAGCCACAGCAGTTCGCCCATGGCGTGGTAGGTCTGCTGCTTGGCCTCTCCCGTCAGTGTGTACTTGAGCCGCACCGAGCCGGGGATGCCCAGGGCCAGGGCGGTCGCGGGGGCTGGGGGCGCCGCCGGCTCCGGGGCTGGCGCTGGGGCAGGTGCGGGTCCCGCTTCTGGCGCGGAGGCCGCCTGTGCTGGTGGCTCGGGCTGGGAGGCGGCTTCCTGTGCAGGCACAGCAGCCGGATCGGGCTCCACGGCTGGGGGCTCTGGTGCCGCCATGGCAACGGGCGCCTCGGCCACCGGCGCGGGTGGCGCCGCGGCCTCCGGTGCGGGACGTGGCTTGCGGCGTGGAGGGGGGGGCGGCGGTGGCGCAGGTTCCGGTGCCGCGACCACGGGCGCTGGCGGTGGCTGGACCACGATGCTGCGCGTGGTGAAGGCGCGGGTCTGCGCGAGGTCGGGCGGCGCCAGCATGGCCGGCAGTTGCTGCAGCGCCACCAGGTGGGCCAGGACCACGACCGCGCCCAGCGCCAGCAGCGGCCGGCTGCTGCGCGAATTGCTTGTATCCTGCGCCCCACCGGCCGCCATGCGATCTGCTTGCACGCCCGGATTGTCTGCCGGGCGCTGGCCCGGCGCCATCGAGCCCCACCGATCACCCCATGAAACTCGCCACCTACAAGGACGGCTCACGCGACGGCCAGCTGGTCGTCGTCTCGCGCGACCTGGCCAGTGCGCACTACGCCACCCATGCCGCCCACCATCTGCAGCAAGCCCTGGACGATTGGAACTTCATCGCCCCGCAGTTGCAGGACCTCTACGACGCGTTGAACGCCGAGCGCGCGCGCCATGCGTTCCCGTTCGACCCGCGTCAGTGCATGGCGCCGCTGCCCCGCGCCTGCCATTGGGCGCTGGCCCAGGCCTGGGAGCACGGCCTCGAGCCCGCCGACGCGGCCGATCCGGGCTTCCGCCTGGCCGCAGGCGACAGCCTGTGCGGCCCCTGCGACCCGCTGGTGCTGGCCGCCGAGCAGCTGGAGATGGACTTCGGCGCCGGCCTGGCCGTCGTCACGGGGGACCTGCCCCAGCGCGCCAGCCCGGCCCAGGCACTGGAAGGCGTGCGCCTTCTGCTGCTGGCCAATGCCGTGCAGCTGCAGGCGGCCGGCCTGTCGGCCGTGCAGCGCCTGCCCGCCACGGCCTTCGGCCCGGTGGCCGTGACGCCCGACGAACTCGGCGAGGCCTGGGCGCAGGGCCGCGTGGGCCTGGCGCTGCAGACCAACTGGAACGGCCGGCGCGTGGGCATCGCCGACGCCGACGAGGACATGCGCTGGTCCTTCGGTGAGCTGATCGCCCACCTCTGCGCCACGCGCGGCCTGCGCGCCGGCAGCATCGTGGGCGCCGGCACCGTGCGCCAGCGCGGCGTGGACAACGGCAAGCGGCGTGACTGGCCCAAGGGCTACCACGCGATCGCCGACAAGCGCGCCTTCGAGCAGGCGCAGGACGGCGAGGTCCGCACCGCTTTTCTGCGCCTGGGCGACACCGTGCGCACCGAGATGAAGGACGGCGAAGGCCACAGCCTGTTCGGCGCGATCGAGCAGGAGATCGTGGCGCTGGACCGCGCCGAGGCCAGACCCGCCAGCGGCTTCGCGCCGGTGCAGTAAGCTGCACGCGTGCCCCACAACCCCGACCCAGGAGGAGACCCCATGAGCAACGAGACACCCGCCGCCGGCTTCGGCAAGTTCGTCCCCGGCTTCGACTTCCTGCAAAGCCTGGCCAAGGGCGCGGCGCAGAGCATGCCGCAGATGCCTGGCCTGGGCGGTTGGGTTGCCCCCACGCTGAGCGTGGAAGACCTGGACAAGCGCATCAGCGAACTCAAGGCCGTGCAGTTCTGGCTGGACCAGAACGCCATGGCGCTCAAGGCCACGATCCAGGCGCTCGAAGTGCAGAAGATGACGCTGGCCACGCTCAAGGGCATGAACGTGAGCATGTCCGAGGTGGCCAAGGCCTTCACGGTACAACCGCCCGAAGCCACCACGGCGCGCGCACCGGCGCCTGCGTCCGTGGCCAGGCCAGCACCCGAGCCCGCGCCAGCGGCCGCGCCGCAGGCCGAGGAAGCCGCCGATGGCGAAGGGGCGCGGCCCGGCGTCATCGACGCCATGCAATGGTGGGGTGCGCTGACGCAGCAGTTCCAGCAGATCGCCGCCACGGCCATGAAAGAGGCCGCAGCCCGTGCCACGCCCGAGCCGGGCGCGGCGCCCGCGCGGCCGCATGCCGCCGCCAAGACGCCTGCCGCACCGGCCAGGAAAGCCGCAGCCCCCACCAAGAAGGCGGCACCGCGCAAACGTGCCCCTTGAGGCGCGGCCCGACGCGCCCATGCGTGCCATGGGGCCAAGCGCTGCGGCGCGTGCGGCCCATGGCAGGATGACCCCATGAAGCTATTTCCCTACGCCCACGCGACCCACCCGCAGTGGCGGATGGCCGCCGGCCTGGTGCTGGCGCAGCTGCGCGCGCAGCTGGCCCTGCCGGATTACGCGAGCGCGCCCGCGCTGGCGCTGCTCTACATCACCGACCACTACGCCAGCGCGGCCCAGGACATCCTGGACCACCTGAGCGCCGAACTGCCGGAGGTCACCGACTGGTCGGGCACGGTGGGCGTGGGCATCGCCGCCAACAACGTCGAGTACTTTGACGAGCCCGCCATGGCCGTCATGCTGCTGGGCCTGCCGGCGCACCAGTACCGCGTGTTCTCGGGCGTGGCGCCGCTGGGCATGGCCTTCGAGGCGCACACGGCCCTGGTCCATGCCGACGGCAACACCCAGGATCTCGCCGAACTCGTGGCCGAGATGGCGGGCCGCACCGACACCGGCTACCTGTTCGGTGGCCTGGCCTCCAGCCGCGGTAGCACGGTGCAGTTCGCCACCGGCGGCAACGGCAACATCAAGGGCCAGGGCGGCGCGCGCGGCGTGTTCCACGGCGGCCTGTCGGGCGTGGCCTTTACGCAGGACGTGGCGCTGAGTTCGCGCGTGACCCAGGGCTGCCAGCCCATCGCGCCCGAGCGCAGCGTGACGGCCTGCGAGGGCAACGTCGTCACCGCGCTCGATGGTGAGCCCGCGCTGCAGGTGCTGCTGGGCGACCTAGGCGTCTCGCTCGACGAGCCGCGCGAGGCCCTGGGCCGCGTGCGCGCCACGCTGGCCGGGCTGCGTGCCGCACCCGGTGCTGCCGGCAGCGACGCTGTGCGTCGGCCTGGAAGCTTCGGCCCCGATGTGCGCGTGCGCCACATCATCGGCCTGGACCCGGCGCGCGCGGGCGTGGCGATCGCCGAGACGCTGGAGATCGGCATGCGGCTGTCGTTCTGCCAGCGCAATGCGCAGGCCGCGCGGGCCGATCTGGTCCGCGTCTGCGCCGAGATCCGCGAGGAACTGGAGCCCGAGGACATGCCAGCCGAGGCCGCGCTCGCGCTGTCGAACAACCTGGCCGCCTCGGCGCCGCACCCGGCGCGGCGCATGGCCGGCGCCGTGTATGTGAGCTGCGCGAGCCGCGGCGGCGCGCACTTCGGCGGCCCCAGCGCCGAGCTGCAGATCGTGCGCCACGCGCTCGGCGACGTGCCGCTGGTCGGTTTCTTCGCGGGCGGCGAGATCGCCCGCCACCACCTGTACGGCTATACCGGTGTGCTGACGGTGTTCACCGCGACGGATTGAGCCCCCGGCCACGCCTGCGGGCGTGGCAGCATGGCGGCATCCACAATCCTGGGCAGCCATGATCGCCGACGACCAGACCCACCCCAACCAGTTCGCCCTGCTGCGCCAGCGCCGCTTCGCGCCGTTCTTCTGGACGCAGTTCTCGGGCGCGGCCAACGACAACCTGTTCAAGTTCGCCTTCACGGTGATGGTGACCTACCAGTTGAGCGTGGCCTGGCTGCCGCCGGCCATGGCGGGGCTGGTGATCGGCGCGCTGTTCATCCTGCCGTTCCTGCTGTTCTCGGCCACCAGCGGGCAACTGACCGACAAGCTGCCCAAGACCCAGGTGATCCGCTTCGTCAAGAACCTGGAGATCGCCATCATGGCGCTGGCGGCGGTCGGCTTCCTCTCGGGCAACGTGGGCCTGCAGGTGCCGCTGCTGCTGGCCTGCACCTTCCTGATGGGCCTGCACTCCACGCTCTTCGGGCCGGTCAAGTTCGCCTACCTGCCCCAGGTGCTGCACGAGCGCGAACTGACGGGCGGCAACGGCATGGTGGAGATGGGCACCTTCGTCGCCATCCTGCTCGGCAACATCGTGGGCGGGCTGCTGATCGCGCTGCCCGGCGTGGGCCGGACCTACGTGGCCATCGGCTGCGTGGGCCTGGCGCTGGCGGGCCGGCTTGCGGCGCAGGGCATACCGCAGCTGCCGGCCACCGACCCGCAGTTGCGCATCAACTGGAATCCGGTCAGCGAGACCTGGCGCAACCTCAAGCTCGCGCATGGCAACACCGTGGTGTTCCGCTCGCTTTTGGGCATCAGCTGGATGTGGTTCTTCGGCGCGGTGTTCCTGAGCCAGTTCCCCAGCCTGGCCAAGGAGGTGCTGCACGGCGACGAGCACGTGGCCTCGCTGCTGCTCGTGGTGTTTTCCATCGGCATCGCCATCGGCTCGCTGCTCTGCGAGGTGCTGAGCCGGCGCCATGTGGAGATCGGCCTGGTGCCGCTGGGCGCGATCGGCATGAGCGTGTTCGGCGTGGACCTGTACTTCGCGCTGCGCGGCCTGCCGGCCTCCACCCTGCTGGGTCTCTCGGAGTTCTTGGCCCGGCCCGCGCACTGGCGCGTCATGGCCGACCTGGGGCTGCTGGCGCTGTCGGCCGGCCTGTACAGCGTGCCCATGTACGCGCTGATCCAGCTGCGCAGCCCGGCCACGCACCGTGCCCGCATCATCGCGGCCAACAACATCCTCAATGCGCTGTTCATGATCGCGAGCAGCCTGATCGCAGGCGCGCTGCTCGGCGCGGGCTTCACGGTGCCGCAGGTGTTCCTGTTCACGGCCCTGGCCAATGCCGTCGTGGGTCTGTACATCTTCCTGCTGGTGCCCGAGTACCTGCTGCGCTTCATCGCCTGGGTGCTCTCGCACTTCGTCTACCGCTTTCGCGTGCGCGGCGACGCCCACATCCCGCTGGCCGGGCCGGCCGTGCTGGTCTGCAACCACGTGAGCTTCGTCGACGCCATCCTGCTCATGGCCGCAAGCCCGCGGCCGATCCGCTTCGTGATGGACCACCGCATCTTCCGCGTGCCGGTGCTGGGCTGGCTGTTCCGGCTGGCCAAAGCGATCCCGATCGCGCCGCAGAAGGAGGATCCCGCAGCCTATGCCGCCGCCATGGCCGCGGCGGCCCAGGTGCTGCGCGAGGGCGATCTGCTGGGTATCTTCCCGGAGGGCGGCATCACGCGCGACGGCAGCTTGCAGACCTTCAAGGGTGGCGTGGCCAAGATCCTGACCCAGGCCCGCGCCGACGGCCTGGCCGTGCCCGTGGTGCCGATGGCGCTGACCAACCTGTGGGGTTCGTACTTCAGCCGCATCGAGGCCGGCGGGGCCATGGTGCGGCCGTTCCGGCGCGGCGCCTTCAGCCGCGTGGGCTTGAACGTGGGGCCCGCGCTGGCGTTTGACACGGCGACGCCCGAGGCGCTGCAGGGCGCGGTAGCCGCCTTGTTGGTCCAGCAGCCGGGAGAATGAGCACCATGGCCAATGCACTGCGTCTGTCGGAAAAGTGGTTCCGCCGCGGGCTGTGGCTCGTGGCCTTCGTGTTCGCCAGCTTTCTGATCGGGCTGGGCGGCAGCATCGTGGGCGACCTGCCGCAGGTCGAGCGCAGCCTGCAACTGGACGACTTCATCGACCGGGCCGCCGCCGAGCCGCTGCGCGCCCAGCTGCGCGAGGGTGAACTGGCCCAGCAGCAGTCGGAGGCCGCGCGCGAACAGGCCGAGCTGGCCTTGCAGGTGGCGCAGCAGGCCACGGTGGCTGCGCGCGAGACCTTCACCAACTGGCTGGCGACGCGGCGCGCCACGGCGCAGCCCGACCAGGACGCCGAACTGATCGCACGCACCAAAGGCCTGGACGCGCTGAAGGCCAAGGAGGGCGAAGCCCAACGCCGCATCGACACGCTGCGCCAGGCTGGGCTGGACCAGGCCCAGCGGCTGGACGACGTGCGTGCGCAGCTGAACGATCTGGAGGCGGTTGCACACAAGGCGATGGATGCGGAAGAGCGCCGCATGGAGCTGCGCGTGTTCGGCTACCGCCTGGCCCTGACGCTGCCCCTGCTGGCGCTGGCCGGCTGGCTGTTCGCCAGGAAGCGCAAGAGCACCTGGTGGCCCTTCGTCTGGGGCTTCATCTTCTTCGCGCTGTTCGCGTTCTTCGTCGAGCTGGTGCCCTACCTGCCCAGCTACGGCGGCTATGTGCGCTACATCGTGGGCATCGTGCTGACGGTGCTGGCCGGCCGCTACGCCATCCTCGCGCTGAACCGCTACCTGGCGCGCCAGCGGCTCGCCGAAGACCAGCCCGACGCCGTGCGCCGCAACGAACTCAGCTACGACACTGCATTGACGCGGCTGGGCAAGGGCGTGTGCCCCGGCTGCGAGCGCGGCGTGGACCTCAAGGACCCGGCCATCGACTACTGCCCGCACTGCGGCATCCACCTGTTCGACCGCTGCGCGGCCTGCCAGGCGCGCAAGAGCGCGTTCTCGAAGTTCTGCTATGCGTGCGGCACGTCGGCCGCGCGCCCGACGTCCGGCGGCTGAGGCGCCTGCTCGGTGCGGATGCTGAGCACCCATTCGCGCCAGATCGCCACCAGCAGCGCCATCAGCACCGGGCCGACGAACAGGCCGACGAAGCCCATGGTCTTGACCCCGCCGACCAGGCCGAAGAAGGTCGGCAGAAAGGGCAGCTTGACCGGCCCACCCACCAGGTGCGGGCGCAGCGTCTTGTCGACGATGAAGAGTTCGATCGAGCCCCACAGGAACAGGCCCACGCCGGCCGCGAAGTGCCCGCCGCCCACCAGGTACAGCGAGACCAGCGTGAACGACAGCGGCGCGCCGCCCGGGATCAGCGCCATGAAGCCGGTGACCACGCCCAGCAACACAGGCGATGGCACGCCCGCGACCCAGTAGGCCACGCCCAGCACCAGGCCCTCGCCGAGTGCGATCAGGCCCATGCCCGTGACGGTGGAGCTGACCGTGGCCGGCACCACGCGCGAGAAGCGCTGCCAGCGTTGCGGCAGCGTGCGTTCGCCGACCACGTCGAGCTGAGCCGCGAAGCGCGCGCCGTCCTTGTAGATGAAGAACAGCGTGATGAGCATGAACAGCAGCGTGAGCGCCAGCTGCAGCAGGTTGCCGGTGGTGGCCAGGGCCAGCCGGTAGATGTTGCCGATGTGCTGGCCGCTCAGCAGCTCCACCCATTCGCCCAGGGCGCCCGGCGCGCCCAGGTGCTCCACCCACCACTGCGCCATGCGCTCGCCGACCAGCGGGAATTCCTGCACCCAGTGCGGCACGGCCGCGCCGACCCGGTTGGCCTTGAGCAGCCACTGCACGAAGGTCGCGGCTTCCTGCAAGGCGTAGTGCAGCGCCAGCGACAGCGGAACGACGAGCCCGATCACGACCACCAGCGTGGCCAGGCTGGCCGCCAGCGCCGTGCGGCCGCCGCAGCGCTGCACCAGCCGCGCATACAGCGGCCAGCTCGCGAAACCGATGATCAGCGCCGCCAGCACTGGCACCAGGAAGCCGCGGAAGAAATAGACGCCCGCGGCCAGCACCAGCAGCAGCAGCAGGCGGGCGATCAGGGGGGCTTGCAGGACCGGGGGCATGGGCGGGTGTCTCGTGGTGAGCGCTGCGCCCGGTCAGCGCACGCGGTCTCAGGGTACGGCGAAGCCGAAAAGTATAGACACCGCTTGTTGCAACCCCCGTCGAGCCCTTGCGCGAACGACGGCCTTGTCAGTCGACCGTGATATGGGCCGCAGCGATGGTGGCGGCCAGGTCCTTCTTCTCGCGGGCCAGGTAGTCGGCGAACTGCGCCTGCGTCATGGCCATGGGAGCGAAGCCAGCCTCGGCCAGACGGCGCTGCGTGTCCGGTTCCGCCAGCACGGCGGCCGTCTCGCGCGCCAGCCGGGCGGCGATGGAGGCATCCGTGCCCGCGGGCAGCAGCAGGCCCTGCCAGGCCAGCACGTCCAGGCCTGCGAACTCTGCCGTCTCCGACAGACTGGGCACGTCGGGCAGCGTGGCGGCGCGCTGGCGCGAGGTCACGCCGAAGGCCTTGACCTTGCCTTCGCGCGCCATGCCCTGGGCCAGCGCCACGGGCAGCACCGCCAGATCGATCTGGCCGCCGGCCAGCTCGGTCAACACCTGGGGCCCGGACTTGTAGGGCACGTGCACCATGTCCAGCTGGGCCTTTTGCTTGAGCATCTCGGCCGTCACGTGCAGGCTGGTGCCCACACCGTCGGTGCCGAAGTTGAGCTTGCCGGGCTGGCTGCGCACGAGCTTCACGAGTTCGGCCGCGTTGGCCGCGGGCAGGTCGGGCCGGCCGACCAGCAAGAAGGCCGAGGCCGCGACCGGCACCACGGGCAGCAACTCCTTGAGCCCGTCGTACTTGAACCGGCCTGGCGAGACCAGCGGCGCCACCGTGACCGGGCTGGCCACGCCGAACAGCAGCGTGTAGCCGTCGGCCCTGGCCTTGATCACGCGCTGGGTGGCGATGGTGCCGGAGGCGCCCACGGTGTTCTCGACCACCACGGGCTGGCCCAGGCGTTCGGCCAGGCGGGGCATGACGAGGCGGGCGGCCACGTCCACGCTGCCGCCGGCCGAGAACGGCACGACGGCGGTGATGGGCTGGCTGGGCCAGGCGCCGGGTTGGGCCTGGGCCAGTAGCGGGAGGGCGAGCATCAGGGCCGATGCGACGCGACGGGTGACGGGCATGGTGGTGAACCTCGTGGAAGCAGAAATCAGGCCTTGAGCCAGGGCAGGGCGCTGGCCGGATAGCGGAAGGTCTGGAACACGCTGTTGAGGCGGCCCGGGCCGGTCTTGCGCGCGGCCGCGTCGGGGTATTCGGCGAACCAGGGCAGGATGAACTCCCAGACCACCTCGCCCTCGGGGTTGACCTCGAACAGCCGGCCCGTGGCCGATTCGGTGATGTGGGTGTTGCCGTTCCACAGCCGCTGGGCGTTGCCCATGAAGGCGGTGAAGAAGGCGTTGACCATCTCGTCCTGGTAGCTCCAGACGACTTCGTTGGTCTTGGGATCGATCTCGACCACGCGCGAGAAGGCCACGTGCGCGCCGTGGCGGAAGTTGCCGTTGTCGAAGGCCAGCACATGGCCGTTGGCCAGCGGCACGGGCGCATGCTGGTGCGAGACCACCGAGGGCGGGATGTGCTGCTTGACCGCGCCGGTGGCCTTGTCCACGCCGACGATGCCGGCCGTGGTGCGCAGGCTCATGTAGATGGTGCCGTCGCCCGCGACGCCCAGGCCGTTGACCAGCGGCCAGTGGTAGCGGCCGAAGCCCGGGTGGATGGGAAAGTCCTCGGGCTGCAGGTGCTCCCAGGCCTTCCATTCCCAGACGAGTTTGCCCGCACGGTCCACCTCGCGGATCACGTCGCCGTACATCGTTTCGTTCTCGCCATGGGCCGTGCCGCCCGGCACGCGCTCGGCGAAGCCTGCGGGCACCGGTGCGCAGGCCGCGTAGAGCAGGTTGCCGTTGGGCAGCCACTGGGCGTCGTGGTGGTGGGCCGGATCCTGGTAGCGCCAGACGGTCTCACCAAACGGCGTGACCTCGTAGAAGTCGCCGCCGTGCCACATGGACCAGGGCGCATACAGATCGGGCGACTCGGCGTGGTTGCCGTTGTAGCCCAGGTTGCCGTTGGGCAGGATCACGGCGTGGCGGCCGGCGCGCACGGGCATCTGCCATTGGTGCACCACCTCGCCTGCCATGTCGATCAGATAGACCTTGCCGCCCGCCGTCTGCGGCGCGATCAGCGTGTAGCCGCCGGCGCTGGCCGCGGGGTCGTGGGCGATGAGGCCGACGCCGCGGCGGCGCTGGGTGATCTGGTCGACGGTGGTGGCCATGTCGGTGCTCCTGCAGGGGATTGGGAAAGCTGCGATGGAGCGAATTCTGGGCATGGCCGAGCGTCTGGAGTAGCGGAACGTTTTTGCAGGGATGTCAGAAATTTCTTGACGCTCTGCGCGTCTCCTGCGCCCCTTGCTGTGTGCCACGCGCTGCCGTGCCAGGCGCCATGAGTGGCGGTTATAGACACCGCCCGGAGTTTCATTGGCCGGCGCGGCAGGCCCTCTCTACATTCCTGCCCATCGCAAGCGCATCCCTGCGCTCGCAGTGCCTCCAGGAGCCCATGACATGCAATCGACGCCGACCCTCCCCGCTTCGCTGCGCACGACGATGCCCTATGTGGACGGCGCTTTCGTCGCCACCGCCAAGCGCTTCGCCAACACCAGTCCCATCGACGGCTCCCGCATCGCCGAGGTCTGCGAGGCGGACGCGCCGCTGGTCGACCGCGCGGTGCGCGCCGCGCGGGCCGCGCTAGACGGCCCCTGGGGCGCGTTGTCGCCGGCCGAGCGCGCGCAGGTGCTGCACCGCATCGCCGATGGCATCGAGGCCCGCTTCGAGGACTTCGTCGCGGCCGAGGTGGCCGACACCGGCCGCCTGGTCGAACAGGCGCGCAGCCTGGACGTGGCCCGCGGCATCGCCAACTTCCGCACCTTCGCCGACCTGGTCAAGGTGGGCGGCGGCGAGACCTTCGAGTCGCGCACGCCGGCCGGCGACCTGCTGAACTACACGGTGCGCAAGCCGCACGGCGTGATCGGCATCATCTCGCCCTGGAACCTGCCGCTGCTGCTGCTGACCTGGAAGGTGGCGCCCGCGCTGGCCTGCGGCAACTGCGTGGTGGTCAAGCCCTCGGAGGAGACGCCTTCGTCGGCCACGCTGCTGGCCGAGGTGATGCACGACGCCGGCCTGCCGCCGGGCGTGTTCAACCTGCTGCACGGCTTCGGGCCCGGCTCGGCCGGCGAGTTCCTGACGCGGCATCCGATGGTGGATGCCATCACCTTCACCGGCGAGTCGCGCACCGGCGAGGCCATCATGAAGGTCGCGGCCGAGGGTGTGCGCGAGGTGTCCTTCGAACTGGGTGGCAAGAACGCGGCCGTGGTCTTCGCCGATGCCGACTTCGACGCCGCTGTCGAAGGCGTGCTCAGGTCCTCGTTCACGAACTCCGGCCAGGTCTGCCTGTGTTCGGAGCGCGTGTTCGTGCAGCGGCCGATCTTTGAGCGCTTCGTCGCCGCGCTCAGGCAGCGCACCGAGGCGCTGCGCATCGGTTATCCGGACGAGCCCGGCGTGCACATGGGGTCGCTGATCTCGCAGAGCCACCGGCAGAAGGTGTTGTCGTACTTTGCGCTGGCGGTGGAAGAAGGCGCTACCGTCGTGACCGGCGGGCGCGTACCGCACTTCGGCGACGCCCGCGACAACGGCGCCTTCGTGCTGCCGACCATCTGGACCGGGCTGCCGGACGACGCGCGCTGCAACGTCGAGGAAGTGTTCGGCCCGGTCTGCCACATCGCGCCCTTCGACAGCGACGACGAGGTCGTACGCCGCGTCAACGACAGCAAGTACGGCCTGGCCGCCGCGCTGTGGACCACCAACCTGAAGCGCGCGCACACCGTGTCGCGGCGCCTGCACGTCGGCATCGTCTGGATCAACACCTGGTTCACGCGCGACCTGCGCACGCCCTTCGGCGGCGCCCGGCTGTCGGGGCTGGGCCGCGAAGGCGGGCGGCACTCGCTCGACTTCTATTCCGAGATCAGCAACATCTGCATCCAGCTCTGAGGCGCGCCATGACCACCGTCCACAGCCAGATCGTCGAAGGCAAGGCCCGCCCGCGCGGCCGCTTCCCCCACTACCGCCGCGCCGGCGACTTCATCTACGTCTCGGGCACCAGTTCGCGCCGGCCGGACAACAGCTTCGAGGGCGTCGAGGTCGATGCCCTGGGCACCACGGCGCTGGACATCCGCGCGCAGACACGGGCCGTGATCCGCAACATTGGCGACGTGCTGCAGGCCGCCGGTGCTTCGCTGGCCGACGTGGTCGAGGTCTGCGCCTACCTGGTGAACATGAACGACTTCGGCGGCTACAACGCGGTCTATGGCGAGTTCTTCGACGAGGGCGGGCCGGCACGCACCACGGTGGCCGTGCACCAGTTGCCGCACCCGCACCTGCTGATCGAGATCAAGGCCGTGGCCTACAAGCCGCTGGCCCGTGACGCCTGAACCCCCCTCCACAGAAAGACTGGCACGCCATGCTGCGTTACGGACGCCCCTTCAATTTCCCGCGCTGGATCGACGACAACGCCCATCTGCTCAAGCCCCCGGTGGGCAACCAGCAGATCTGGCAGGACAGCGACCTCCTGGTCACCGTGGTCGGCGGTCCCAACAGGCGCAGCGATTTCCACGACGACCCGCTGGAAGAATTCTTCTACCAGTTCAAGGGCCATGCCCACCTGCTGATCGCCGACCGCGGCCGTTTCGAGCGCGTGGACCTGAAGGAAGGCGACATCTTCCTGATGGCGCCGCACGTGCTGCATTCGCCGCAGCGCCCCGAGGCCGGCAGCCTGTGCCTGGTGGTGGAGCGGCAGCGCCCGGCCTCGCTGCAGGACGCCTTCGAATGGCGCTGCGCCTGCTGCGGCGAGACGGTCCTGCGCCAGACGCTGCAACTGCACAGCATCGTGACGGACCTGCCGCCGGCCTACGAGCGTTTCTATGCCTCCTCCACCGCCGAACGCACCTGCCCGCGCTGCGGCGAAGTCCATCCCGGCCGCGATGCCACCGCCTGGCACCGCGCGCTGGCCGAACACCACGCGTTTGCCTGAAGGACAAGCCATGCCCAAGACGATGAAGATCGACATGCACGCCCACCACTTCCCGCGGCTCACGCGGGCGGAGGCGGACGCGCTGGGTGGGGCCGGTGGGGCCGGCGGCCCCTGGCTGCGCATCGACGCCGACGGTGCGCACGGCCAGATCATGCAGGGCGACCGGCCCTTCCGCCCCGTGGACCGCGTGTTGTGGGACGCCCAGGCACGGCTGGACGACCTGGACCGCCAGGGCGTGGACCTGCAGATCAGTTGCGCCACGCCCATCATGTTCGCCTACAGCGCGCCGGCGCGCCTGGCGGCCGACTGGTGTGCCCGCATGAACGACCATGCGCTGGACTTCGCCAGCGCCGACCCGGCGCGGCTCAAGGTGCTGGCGCAGGTGCCGCTGCAGGACCTGGAGCTGGCCTGCCGCGAGGCCAGCCGCGCACGGCGCGCGGGCCACGTGGGCGTGCAGATCGGCAACCACCTCGGCCCGCGCGACCTGGACGACGATCAGCTCGTCGACTTCCTCACGCACTGCGCCCGCGACGACATTCCCGTGCTGGTCCATCCTTGGGACATGATGGGCCAGGGGCGCATGGCGAAATGGATGCTGCCCTGGCTGGTGGCCATGCCGGCCGAGACGCAGCTGGGCATGCTGTCGCTGATCCTGTCCGGCGCGCTGGAGCGCATCCCGCGTTCGCTGAAGATCTGCTTCGCGCATGGCGGTGGCGCCTTCGCCTTCCTGCTTGGCCGCGCCGACAACGCCTGGCGGCACCGCGACATCGTGCGCCAGGACTGCCCGAACCTGCCGTCCTCCTACCTCGACCGCTTCCATGTGGACAGCGCCGTGTTCGACGCGCGCTCGCTGCGCCTGCTGGCCGAGGTGCACGGCACGCAGCGCATCCTGCTCGGCTCGGACTACCCCTTCCCGCTGGGCGAGGCCCGCATCGGCACGCTGGTGCAGGAGGCCGACTTCCTCGACGAGGCCGAGCGCCAGGCGCTGTTGTCGGGCAACGCGCTGCGCTTCTTCTCGCTGGCCGAGGGCGCCGCCCCCGCCTGAGCCGCGCGGCCGGCCGCTGCCGCATCCCCTTTTTTCTGTGCGGGCGCCTGCAGGGCACCCCGGGGATGGCTGCGCCTGCCTGTTCCACCCACCGCACCCACCACCACCCACCGTTTTCACCACCATCCCAGGAGTCCCCGTGACACCCGAACAACTCTCCACGGCCGCGCAAGCGCTGCGCGAGGCGGCGGCGACCGGCCGCCCCATCGCGCCGCTGTGCGAGACCTATCCCACGCTGGACGGATCCGCCGCCTATGCCATCCAGCGGCTCAACACCGAGCACCGCGTCGCCAGCGGCCGGCGCATCGTGGGCTGCAAGATCGGGCTGACGGCACGCGCCGTGCAGGCCCAGCTTGGCGTCGACCAGCCCGACTTCGGCATGCTGTTCGACGACATGGGCTACGGCGACGGCGAGCCGATCTCGCTGGCGGCTTTGCAGCAGCCCAAGGTCGAGGCCGAGGTCGCCTTCGTGCTGGGGCGTGACCTGGACATGGCGGCGCCGACGCAGGCCGAGGTGATGAACGCCATCGCCTACGCGCTGCCCGCGCTGGAGATCGTCGGCAGCCGCATCGCGGACTGGAACATCCGCTTCGTCGACACCGTGGCCGACAACGCGTCGTCCGCCGCTTATGTGCTGGGCACCACGCCGCAGCCGCTGCCAGCGCTGGACCTGCGCCTGTGCGGCATGGCGATGACGCGCCGTGGCGAACCGGTTTCGACCGGCGCCGGCGCGGCCTGCCTGGGCCATCCGTTGAACGCCGTGGTCTGGCTGGCGCGCACCATGGCCGCGCTCGGCCGTCCGCTGCGGGCCGGTGACCTGGTGCTGTCGGGCGCGCTCGGCCCGATGGTGCCGGTGGCGCCCGGCGACGTGTTCGAGGCCCGGATCAGCGGCCTGGGCAGTGTCCGCGCCGTCTTCGAAGCCGCAACTTCCAAGGAAACGTCATGAGCAAGATCCAGGAATGGGCCCGCCTGCTGGACACGGCCGCGCAGGCGCGCAGCGCCGTGCCGCAGATCGATCCCCAAGGCCGGCTGTCGCTGGACGACGCCTACGCGGTGCAGGCCGCGTCCATCGCCTGCCGTCTGGCGCGCGATGAGCGGCGCGTCGGCGTGAAGATGGGGTTCACCAGCCGCGCCAAGATGGTCCAGATGGGCATCTCCGATGTGATCTGGGGTCGCCTCACCAGCGCCATGCAGTGCGAGGAGGGCGCGCCCGTGCCGTTCGCGCGCTTCGTGCATCCGCGTGTCGAGCCCGAGCTGGCCTTCGTGCTGAAGAAGGACCTGGCGGGCGATGCCACGGCCGTCGAGGCCCTGGCGGCGGTGGAGGCCATCGCGCCGGCCCTGGAGATCATCGACTCGCGCTACCGCGACTTCAAGTTCAGCCTGCCCGACGTGGTGGCCGACAACGCCTCGTCCAGCGGCTTCGTGCTCGGGCCGTGGTGCGATCCGCGCCAGGACTTCGGCAACCTGGGCCTGGTGCTCAGCATCGACGGGCAGGTGCGGCAGGTGGGCTCCACCGCCGCCATCCTCGGCCATCCCATCCGCTCGCTGGTGGCTGCGGCGCGCCTGTCGGCTGCGGCGGGCGAGCCGCTGCGCGCCGGCTGGGTGGTCATGGCCGGCGGCGCCACGCCGGCGGAATGGATACGGCCCGGCCAGCATGTCGCGGTGGAGATGGAGCGCCTGGGCAGCGCCGCATTCCACGTGGGGGGCTGAGCATGCGCCACCACCACCCGAAACTCAAGGTCGCCATCATCGGTCCCGGCAACATCGGCACCGACCTGATGGTGAAGGTCCTGCGCCACGGGCGCCATCTGGAGATGGGCGCGATGGTCGGCGTCGATCCGCAGTCCGAGGGCCTGGCCCGGGCTGAGCGCCTGGGCATCGCCACCACGGCCGGCGGGCTCGACGGCCTGCTCGCCCTGCCGGTCTTCGACGAGATCGACACCGTGTTCGACGCCACCTCGGCCGGCGCCCACCGGCGCCACCACGAGGTGCTGTCGGCCCGCGGCGTGCAGCTCATCGACCTCACGCCGGCTGCCATCGGCCCCTACGTGATCCCGGCCATCAACCTGGCCGCGGTGGACGCGGGCAACCTCAACATGGTCACCTGCGGCGGCCAGGCGACCATCCCCATGGTGGCGGCCGTGTCGCAGGTCGCCAAGGTCCACTATGCGGAGATCGTCGCCTCCATCGCCAGCAGGAGCGCGGGCCCGGGCACGCGGGCCAACATCGACGAGTTCACCGAGACCACCCGCGCCGCCATCGAGACGCTGGGCGGTGCCGAGCGTGGCAAGGCCATCATCGTGCTGAACCCGGCCGAGCCACCGCTGATCATGCGCGACACGGTGTTCGCGCTCTCCGAGTCCGCCAGCGAAGAGGCAGTCGAGGCCAGCATCGCGCAGATGGTGGCCCGCGTGCAGGCCTACGTGCCCGGCTACCGGCTCAAGCAGCGCGTGCAGTTCGACCGCGTGCCGCCGGAGCAGCCCCTGAACGTGCCGGGGCTAGGCCTGCGGCACGGCCTGAAGACCTCGGTGTTCCTGGAGGTCGAGGGCGCCGCGCACTACCTGCCGTCCTACGCCGGCAACCTGGACATCATGACCTCGGCCGCGCTGGCGTGTGCCGAGGCCATGGCCGAGAAACGCATCGCGCGCGGCATCGCCCGCGGCCTCAAGGAGCGCACATGAATCCGGTGAACGACCCAGCCGCCCGCAAGCTGCACATCAGCGACGTGACGCTGCGCGACGGCAGCCACGCGGTGCGCCACCAGTACAGCATCGCGCAGGTGACGGCCATCGCCGCCGCGCTGGACGCCGCCGGCGTGGACAGCATCGAGGTCGCGCACGGCGACGGGCTCAACGGCTCGAGCTTCAACTACGGCTTCGGCGCGCATACCGACGTCGAGTGGATCGCCGCCGTGGCCGGGACGGTGCGCCAGGCGCGCGTAGCGACCCTGCTGATCCCCGGCATCGGCACCGCGCACGACCTGCGCTGTGCCTTCGACGCCGGCGCCCGGGTGGTGCGCGTGGCGACGCACTGCACCGAGGCCGACGTGTCGCGCCAGCACCTGGCCTATGCGCGCGAGCTGGGCATGGACGCGGTGGGCTTCCTGATGATGAGCCACATGACGACCCCGGCGCAGCTCGCGCAGCAGGCACGGCTGATGGAGGGCTACGGCGCCAGCTGCGTCTATGTGGTGGACTCCGGCGGCGCGTTGGGCATGCACGAGGTTCGCGAGCGCTTCCGGGCTTTCAAGGACGTGTTGCGGCCGGAGACGGAGACCGGCATCCATGCGCACCACAACCTGGGCCTGGGCGTCGCGAACTCGCTGGTCGCGGTCGAGGAGGGCTGCGACCGCATCGACGCCAGCCTGGCCGGTATGGGCGCCGGCGCTGGCAACGCGCCGCTGGAGGTGTTCATCGCCGCTGCCGAACGCCAGGGCTGGCGGCACGGCACGGATCTCTTCCGCCTGATGGACGCCGCCGACGATCTGGTACGCCCGCTGCAGGACCGCCCGGTGCGCGTGGACCGTGAGACCCTGGCGCTGGGATATGCCGGTGTCTATTCGAGCTTCCTGCGCCATGCCGAGGCGGCCGCGCGCAAGTATGGCCTGAAGACGGTGGACATCCTGGTGGAGCTGGGTGCGCGGCGCATGGTCGGCGGCCAGGAGGACATGATCGTGGACGTGGCGCTGGACCTGCTGCGCGCCCCGCGCACGGCCGCCGCCTGAAGGCCGGGCGGCGCGTCAGAATCGGGCACCGCCACCTTCTGGACCTTCCGCCATGCACGAGCCGTCCGCCGCCCGGAGCCTGTCCACCGTCAGCATGAGCCGCAAGCTCAAGCTGAGCCAGATGATGGTGTTCTCGCGCGTGCTGGACACCAGCTCCTTCATCCGCGCGGCCAACGAGCTGGGCCTGACGCAGCCCGCGGTTTCCAAGGCCATCTTCGAGATGGAGTCCATGTTCGGCGAGCCGCTGTTCCACCGCTCCAACCGCGGCGTCACGCCCACCGAGTTCGGCGCCATGCTGGGGCGCCGCGTGCGCTCGCTGATGTCCGAGCTGCGCCACCTGACCGACGACGTGCAGGCCTTCCGCCAGGGCGACCGGGGGCAGCTGGTGGTCGGCACGCTGATCGCGGCCTCGGCCGTGCTGCTGCCGCGCTCGGTCGCGAGCCTGCACCGCGAGGCGCCGGGCATCATCGTCACGCTGCGCGAGGGCACGGCCGCGCAGCTGTTCCCGAAGATGATGATGGGCGAGATCGACATCGTCGTGGGCCGCCTGCCCGAACGCGACTCGCCCATCTTCACCGCCTACCCGATCCGGCACGAGACGCTGTACGACGAGGAATTCTGTGTGGTCTGCGGCCCGCGCCATCCGCTGGTGGGCCGCACTTCGGTGGCGGTGACGGAGCTGGGCGAGGCCGACTGGATCCTCCCGCTGCCCGATTCGCCGGCCCGCACCGCGGTCGAGCGCATGTTCGGCGAGGCCGGCATGCTGCTGCCGGTGCCGCGCGTGGAATCGTTGTCGCTGCTGGCCAACGTGGGGCTGTTGCGGCGCACGCAGCTGCTGTCCTTCATGCCGCTGGCCGCCGCCATGCAACTGGTGCAGACCGACAGCCTGGTGATCCTGCCCATGCCGGCCCTGCACTACACCAGCCGCGTCGGTTTCTCGGTGCGGGCGGACAAGGACCTCACGCCCTCGTGCAAGCGTTTCATCACGCACCTGAAGCAGGCGGGGGAGGACCCGTTGAACCTGCAGGAATGAGCCGCAGCTACTCCCGCGGCTTGCCCGCCGCTTGCAGAAAGGTCGGCACGCGCACCCGCAGCCGGTCCGTGCTGCGCGTGTAGTTCGGGCCGCCCAGCCGCCCCACCGGCGCGAAGCGCTCCACGTCCACGCGCAGGCGCTCCCGGTCCAGCAGATCGTCGCGGAAATGCATGGCCAGGATCTCGCCGAACACGATGCTGCGCTGCGCCGACAGGTCCAGCACCTTGAACAGCCGCGCCTCCCAGGCGATGGGGGCCTGGGCGATGCGTGGCACGGCGACCTGCGTGCAGGGCGCCAGCGCGAGGCCGTTGGCCTCGGCTTCGGACACCTGCGCGGGGTAGTCGGTCGCGCAGTGCACCGCCTGTTCGAGGATCGGCTCGTCGACCATGTTCACGACGAACTCGCGGCGCTCGAGGATGTTGCGCAGCGTGTCCTTGGCCTCGCCGGGGCGGTGGCTCTCCTCGCCGTAGCGGTCGATGGCGATCACGAACAGCGGCGGATCCTCGCCCATGTAGTTGAAGGCGCTGAAGGGCGCGGCGTTGCACAGGCCGTCCGCGCCCAGGGTGGTGACCAGCGCGACCGGACGCGGGCCGACGCTGCCGGTGATCAGCCAGTACTTCTGCATCCGGTCCAGGCCCTGCAGGGACACGTACTGCATGGCGGGCCGGGGCTCAGACGCCGACATAACGCTGCCAGAGCTGCGGGTCCGCGGACAGCGCCGCGGACGGGCCCTGCCAGGCGACGCGGCCGCGCTCGACGATGGTGTGCCGGTCGGCGATGCGGATCAGCCGCTCCACGTACTTGTCGATGACCAGCACCGTCTGCCCGGCGGCGCGCAGCTGCTGCAGGCAGCTCCAGATCTCCTCGCGGATCAGCGGGGCCAGGCCTTCCGTGGCTTCGTCCAGGATCAGCAGGTGCGGGTTGGTCATCAGCGCGCGGCCGATGGCCAGCATCTGCTGCTCGCCGCCCGAGAGCTGGTTGCCCATGTTCTTCTCGCGTTCGCGCAGGCGCGGGAACAGTGCATAGATGCGCTCCAGCGTCCAGCGCTTGTCGGCCGCCACGGCCGGCCCGGTGCGCGGGCCCGGGCGCGCGAAGGCGACCAGGTTCTCGCGCACGCTCAGGTTCGGGAAGATCTGCCGACCTTCGGGCACCAGGGCGATGCCCAGGCGGCCGATGCGGTCGGGCGAGAGTTTTTCGATGCGGTGGCCCAGGTAGCGCACCGACCCGGCGCGGCAGGGTGTGAGCCCGAAGATGCTGCGCACGGTGGTGGTCTTGCCCATGCCGTTGCGGCCCAGCAAGGTGTGCATCTCGCCGGCCCGGATGCTGAAGGAGATGCCGAACAGCACTTGGCTGCTGCCGTAAGCGGTCTGCAGGTCCTCGACCTCGATGACTTGCGTGTTCATGCCGTTTCCTCCTCGCCCAGGTAGGCTTTGCGGACCTCGGGGCTGTTGCGGATCGCCTCCGGGCTGCCCGTGTCGATGACGCTGCCGTAGACCAGCACCGAGATGCGGTCCGCGAGCCGGAACACGGCGTGCATGTCGTGCTCCACCAGCAGCATGGTGATGCTGCCGCGCAGCGATTCCAGCAGGTCCGTCATGGCGGCGGACTCGTCGGGGCCCATGCCGGCCATGGGCTCGTCCAGCACCAGCAGGCGCGGCTGGGTGGCCAGGGCCAGCGCCAGTTCGAGCTGGCGTTGTTCGCCGTGCGCGATGTTGCGCGCCAGCGCGTCGGCGCGGTGTGCCAGGCCCACGCGCCGCAGCACCTCGTGCGTCTGGTCGAAGAGCGCGGTTTCGCGGCGGACGGCGCGGAAGAAGGACAGGCTCGTGCCGCTGCGCGCCTGCACCGCCAGCGCGACGTTGTCGAGCACGCTGAAGCTGCGGTAGATATTGGTGATCTGGTAGGAGCGCGCCAGGCCCGCGGCCACGCGTTCGTGCATCGGCCGGCGCGTGATGTTCGCGCCCTCGAAGCGGATGCTGCCGCTGTCCGACGCCAGGGCGCCGGAGATCTGGTGCAGCAGCGTGGTCTTGCCGGCGCCGTTGGGGCCGATCAGCGCATGGATCTCGCCGGCCTGCACCTGCAGGTCCGCATGGTCGGTGGCCACCAGGCCGCCGAAGCGCTTGACGAGCTGGGTGATCTCAAGCATGGGCCTGCTCCGGTGCGGGGGTGGGGACCGTGTTGTCGGCCGCGGGGGATGCCCTGGGCGCAGGCGGGCGGCGCACCAGCAGGCTGGCCAGGCCGTTGCGCGAATACAGCACGATCAGCAGCAGGATGATGCCCAGCGGCAGCTGCCAGTGGATGGTCCAGGCCGACAGCAGCTCCTCGAACAGCAGCAGCACGAAGGCGCCCAGCAGGCCGCCGTAGACGTAGCCCACGCCGCCGATGATGACCATCACCATCAGCGAGCCCGACTGCGTCCAGTACATCAGGCTGGGGCTGACCATGCCGTTCTGGTTGGCGATGAGCGCGCCGCCCAGGCCGGCGATGGCCCCGGCGATCACGAAGGCCACCAGCTTGGTTCGGAAGATGGGGTAGCCGATGGCCTCGGTGCGCTGTTCGTTCTCGCGGATGGCCTGCAGCACGCGGCCGAAGCGGGCGTTGACCAGGCATTGCACCAGCGCCAGCACGCCCAGCAGCAGCACCAACGTGACGTAATAGAACGTCGTGTCCTGCCCCAGGTCCAGCCCGCCCGGCAACGTGGAACGCTGCGCCAGCGGCAATCCGTCGTCGCCGCCATAGGCCGCCAGCGAGACGAACATGTAGTGCAGCATCTGCGCGAAGGCCAGCGTGATCATGATGAAGTACACGCCGTGGGTGCGCAGGCTGATGGCGCCGATGGCACAGGCCGCCAGGCCGGCCACGACGACGGCGGCCGGCCAGGCGATCCAGACCGCGTCCACGCCATGGTGCGCCAGGATGCCCACGGTGTAGGCGCCCAGGCCAAAGAAGGCGGCGTGCCCGAAGCAGACCATGCCGCCGAAGCCGATCAGCAGGTTCAGGCTGGTGGCGACGATGCCGAAGATCATGATCCGTGTGACGACGCCGACGTAGAAGTCGTGCGCCAGCGCCGATGCGGCGTAGGGCAGTGCCACGGCGGCCAGCAGCACGATGGCGGCCAGCGGCTTGTGGAGGGATTGGTGCAGCGAAGACATGGCGTCCCCCCGTTATCCGCGTGCGGGGAACAGCCCCCGCGGCTTCCAGAACAACACGGCAGCCATCAGCACGTAGCTGGACATGGAGGCCGCCGTCGGCCCCAGGGACGAGGCCACCGTGGGCGAGAAGAAGGCGCCGAACAGGGCCGGCAGCGCGGTGCGCCCCACCGTGTCCACCAGGCCGACCAGCAAGGCACCGACCAGCGCGCCGCGGATGGAGCCGATGCCGCCGATCACGACCACCACGAAGGCCAGGATCAGGATGCTCTCCCCCATGCCCACCTGCACCGACAACAACGGCCCCAGCAGCGCGCGATCTCGCTGTAGCAGGCCCAGCCCTCGGCGATGCCGTGCCGCAGCAGCGCGAGCAGCATGGCGTAGCGATCGGTCGTCGGACCATAGTGGTCGTTGAGCCGCTGTTCGAGCGCGGGCCCCAGGGGCTGGTCGCCGACGAAGGCCAGCAGTTCATGGACGGCCTGCAGCAGGGCGTCCTTGTGCGGGCCCATGGGCAGCGCCGTGGCCGACACTGGCGCAAGGGAATCGGGCGGGGTCATCATCACGGGCTCCTGCGGGTCGCTGATGGGATGCAAGCATAGGGAGCGGGGCCCGCGCAGCGTTAATGAATGTTCGGGCTCTCGCTATTCCAAGCGCTGATAGCAATGGTTTGGTGCGCCCCTGCACCGTGGCGGGGCGCGGCAGACCGTGCGTGATCGAGTACCGGGAAATTTCCTACACTGACCGCATGCCCGCCATCTCCCAGGCCTTCCGCTGCTTCGACGAGGTTGCGCGCCGCGGCTCGGTGCGCAAGGCCGCCGAGACGCTGCACCTGACGGCCGCGGCCGTGAACCAGCAGGTGCTGAACCTGGAGGCCACCGTGGGCGTGCCGCTGTTCGACCGGCTGCCACGCGGCATGCAGCTCACGACGGCCGGCGAAATCATGATCGCGGCCGTGCGCCGCAGCCAGCGCGATTTCGACAACGCGCTGTCGCAGGTGGAGGACCTGCGCAAGGTGCGGCGCGGCCATGTCAACCTGGGCGTGCCCCATGCCACGGCCGAGCACCTGCTGCCGCAGGTGATCGAGAACGTGCAGAAGAGCCACCCCGACATCACCTTCAGCGTGCGCTCGGGCAACGGCGAGGCGCTGCAGCGCTGGGTGGCCAATGGCGAGATCGACGTGGCTTTCTGCCTGCGCCGCAAGCCGCCGCCGGGCGTGGAGGAGGTGCGCGCCTACGCCCAGCCGCTGGGCGTGGTCACGGCGCCCGGCCACCCGCTCACGTCCACGCCGCGCCTGCTGCGGCTGCGCGACTGCCTGGACCATCCGCTCATCATGCTGTCGCCGGAAATGGAGTTGCGCAGCCTGCTCGAGCGCGTGGACCCGCGCCTGACCCGGCTGGGCCGCCCGCTCGTGGAGACGGGCTCGGTGCCCATGGTGCGCCGGCTCGTGGCCGGCAGCCAGGCCGTGGGCTTTCTGATCCCCGACAACGTGGCCGAGGACGTGGATGCCGGACGCCTGGTCTGGGTCGCGCTGGAAGACCAGGGCGCAGCGCTGCACAGCTGCATCTACCAGCGCTCGGGCTACAGCACCGCGGTGGCCATGGGCCTGTTCCTCGAAGCGCTGGATGCCGAGGTCAACCGCATCCGCGAGCGCTTCGACACGCGGCACGCGCTGCGCTTGCAGGCGTTCGCGACCTGAGGCTCACACGCCGCGCGCCCGGTCGCGTGCGAACTGCGCGCGGAACTCCGTGAACGTGCCCGCGTCCAGCGCCGCACGGATCTCGGTCATCAGGTTCAGGTAGTAGTGCAGGTTGTGGATGGTGGTCAGCATCGGCCCCAGCATCTCGCCGCAGCGGTCCAGGTGGTGCAGGTAGGCGCGCGAGAAGCCGCCTGTGCCCCCTGCGCCGCTCGCCACACCGCTGGTGCCGGCGCAGGCATGGCAGGTGCAGGTCTCGTCCAGCGGGCGCTCGTCGGCGCGGTGCTTGGCGTTGCGCATCTTGAGGTCGCCGAAGCGCGTGAAGATGGTGCCGTTGCGCGCGTTGCGTGTGGGCATCACGCAGTCGAACATGTCCACGCCCTGGGCCACGCCCTCGACCAGGTCCTCGGGCGTGCCCACGCCCATCAGGTAGCGCGGCTTGTGCGCCGGCAGCCGGTGCGGCGTGTGGGCCATGATGCGCAGCATCTCGGGCTTGGGCTCGCCCACGCTGACACCGCCGATGGCGTAGCCCGGGAAGTCCATCTCCACCAGCGCGTTCAGCGATTCCTCGCGCAGGTGCTCGAACATGCCGCCCTGCACGATGCCGAACAGCGCGTTGGGGTTCTGCAGCCGCGCGAACTCGGCCTGGCAGCGCTTGGCCCAGCGCACGCTGAGTTCCATGGAGGTGCGTGCCTCGGCCTCGGTCGTGATGTGGCCCTTGGTGTCGTAGGGCGTGCACTCGTCGAACTGCATCACGATGTCGCTGTTCAGCACGGTCTGGATCTGCATGCTGACCTCGGGCGTCAGGAACAGCTTGTCGCCGTTGACGGGCGAGGCGAACTTCACGCCTTCCTCGCTGATCTTGCGCATCGCGCCCAGGCTCCAGACCTGAAAGCCGCCCGAGTCCGTCAGGATGGGCTTGTCCCAGCGCTCGAAGCGGTGCAGGCCGCCGAACTGGCGCACCACGTCCAGGCCCGGGCGCATCCACAGGTGGAAGGTGTTGCCCAGGATGATCTGCGCGCCCATCTCTTCGAGCGAGCGCGGCATCACGCCCTTGACCGTGCCATAGGTGCCCACGGGCATGAAGATCGGCGTCTGCACCACGCCGTGGTTCAGCGTGAGCGTGCCGCGGCGGGCGTGGCTGGCGGGGTCTGTCTTGAGCAGGTCAAATTGCAGCATGGTCGTCTCGTGCAAGCAGCATGGCATCGCCATAGCTGAAGAAGCGGTAGCCCTCGCGGATCGCGTGGCGGTACAGGCCCATGATGTGCTCGTAGCCCGCGAAGGCCGAGACCAGCATCATGAGCGTGGACTTGGGCAGGTGGAAGTTGGTCAGCAGCAGGTCCACCACCTGGAAGCGGTGTCCGGGCCGGATGAAGATGCTGGTGTCGCCCTCGGTCTGGCCGCTCTGGGCCCAGGACTCCAGCGTGCGCACGGTGGTCGTGCCCACGGCCAGGATGCGGCCGCCGCGCGCGCGCGCGCGCTCCAGTGCGGCCAGCGTTTCGGGTGGGATCGCGTACCACTCGCTGTGCATGCGGTGCGCGTCCAGGTCTTCCGTCTTGACGGGCTGGAAGGTGCCGGCGCCCACGTGCAGCGTGACGCTGGCGCGGCCCACGCCGCGCGCGTCCAGCGCGGCCAGCACGCCTTCGTCGAAGTGCAGCGCGGCCGTGGGTGCGGCCACGGCGCCGGGCGCGCGCGCGAACACGGTCTGGTAGCGCTGCGCGTCCTCGGCCGTGTCGCTGTGCGTGATGTAGGGCGGCAGCGGCACGTGGCCGTGCGCGGCCATGAGCTGGTGCGGTGTCTCGCCGGCGGGGCCGTGCAAGGCCAGCCGGAACAGCGGGCCGTCCGCATCGGGCCAGCGGCCCAGCAGCCGCGCCGAGAAGCCGCCCGCCATCTGCAGCACGGTGCCGGGCGGCGGCTTCTTGCTCACCTTCATGTGGGCCACGACCTCCTGGCCCAGCAGCACGCGCTCGACCAGCAGTTCGAGCTTGCCGCCGCTGGGCTTCTCGCCGAACAGCCGGGCCTTGACGACCTGGGTGTCGTTGAACACAAGCAGGTCGCCGGCTTGCAGCAGCTCGGGCAGGCTGCGGAAGATGCGGTCGATGGGGGAGGGGCCGCGGCCGTCGAGCAGGCGCGAGGCGCTGCGTTCGGGGGTGGGATGCTGGGCCACGAGATCGGGCGGCAGCGTGAAATCGAAATCGGACAGTGTGTAGGCGCGCATGGCTTGAGGGCCGGACGGGCCCGTTCCAAGAAGGGCGGGATTCTCCCATGGCGCTGCAGGCGGCGGGCACAATGCCGGCCCATGACCTCCGCGAGCGACCTGATCCGCTTCGGCACGACCCCGCAGCAGGTGCTGCTCACGGGCGGCACCGGCTTCATCGGCCGGCTGCTGGCCCAGGCGCTCGTGCGTGACGGCCACGGCGTGAGCGTGTGGACACGTGACCCGGCTGCCGCAGCACGGCGCCTGGGCAGCGGGGTGCGCTGCGTGGCATCGCTGCGCGCGCTGCCGCCGTGCGACGTGGTCGTCAACCTGGCCGGCGCACGCATCCTGGGCTGGCCCTGGACGGCGGCCCGGCGCGCCACGCTGCTCGCGAGCCGCGAAGGCCTCACGCAGCAACTGGTCGGCTGGATGGCCGCGCTGCCCCGCAAACCCTGGCTGCTGCTGCAGGCCTCTGCCGTGGGGTACTACGGCGTGCAGGCGCCCGGCGACGACACCCCCCTGACCGAGGAAGCGCCGCCCCAGCCTGTCTTCATGTCCGAGCTGTGCCAGCGCTGGGAGCAGGCCGCCCTGCGCGCGGCCGACCTGGGTGTGGCGGTCGTGCGGCTGCGCCTGGGCGTGGTGCTGGGCCGCGAAGGTGCGCTGCCGCAGATGCTGCTGCCCATCCGCCTGGGCCTGGGTGGGCCCCTGGCCGGAGGGCGGCAGTGGTTCAGCTGGGTGCATGTGCAGGATGTGCTGCGCGCGATGGCCCACACCTGGGGCCTGGCCGAGGGCACGCCGCCTGGCACGCCGGTCTACAACGTCACGGCGCCCGGCGTGCTGCGCCAGGCCGAGTTCAGCCGCATGGCCGCGCGCCAGCTCCGGCGACCCAGCTGGCTGCCCACGCCGGGCCTGCCGCTGCGTCTGGCGCTGGGCGAGCAGGCCGAACTGCTGACCGCGGGCCAGCGGGTGCTGCCCCGGCGGCTGCTGGGCAGCGGCTTCGCCTTCCGCTTTCCGGACGCGGCCGCGGCACTGAAGGACCTCTGCTGAGCGTGCCGGCCGAACGACCGCGCGAGAGCCCGGCGCAGCGGGCGCTGCACAAGCTAGGGCTGCGCCGCCCCATCGACCTGGCCCTGCACCTGCCGTTGCGCTACGAGGACGAGACCCGCATCGTGCCGCTGGCCGACGCGCACGACGGCGAAGTCGTGCAGATCGCCGCCACCGTGGTCGGCAGCGAGATCCGCCCCGGCCCGCGCCGCCAGCTGCTCGTGACCGTGGACGACGGCACCGACCGCTGCCTGCTGCGCTTCTTCAGCTTCTATCCCTCGCACCAGAAGGCGCTGGCGCCGGGCGCGCGCATCCGTGTGCGCGGCGAGGTGCGCGGCGGCTTCGCTGGCCGGCAGATGCTGCACCCGCAGTTCCGGCCCGACACGGGCGAACTGCCGACCGCGCTGACGCCCGTCTATCCGACGACCGCCGGCCTGCCGCAGAGCTACCTGCGCAAGGCGGTGCTGGCCGGCCTGGCGCGGGCCGATCTGTCCGAAACCCTGCCCACTCCGCAGGCCTGGAGCCTGCGCGCTGCGCTCGATTTTTTGCACCATCCCGCGCCCGAGGTGTCGCTGGCCGCGCTGGAAGACCGCAGCCACCCGGCCTGGCAGCGCTTGAAGGCCGAGGAACTGCTGGCCCAGCAGCTCTCGCAGCTGACGGCCAAGCGCGAACGCGACAAGCTGCGTGCGCCGCGGCTGCCCGCGACCGCAGGCGGTGTGCGCGACGGCTTGCTGGCGACGCTGCCGTTCGCGCTGACCGGCGCGCAGCAGCGCGTGGTGGGCGAGATCGCGGCCGATCTCGCGCTGCACCAGCCCATGCACCGGCTGCTGCAGGGCGACGTGGGCTCGGGCAAGACCGTGGTGGCCGCGCTGGCCGCGGCCGTCTGCATGGACGCCGGCTGGCAGTGCGCGCTGATGGCGCCCACCGAGATCCTGGCGGAGCAGCACTTCCGCAAGCTCGCCGACTGGCTGGAGCCGCTGCTGGCCGCACGCGGCCGTGGCATCGCCTGGCTGGGCGGCGGCCAGAAGAAGAAGGACCGCGAAGCCCAGCTCGCGCGCATCGCCAGCGGCGAGGCCGCGCTGGTCGTGGGCACGCATGCCGTGATCCAGGACAAGGTGCAGTTCCAGTGCCTGGCCCTGGCCGTCATCGACGAGCAACACCGCTTCGGCGTGGCGCAGCGGCTGGCGCTGCGGGCCAAGCTGGCCCACGCGGGCCAGGAGCCGCACATGCTGATGATGAGCGCCACGCCGATCCCGCGCACGCTCGCCATGAGCTACTACGCCGACCTGGACGTCTCCACCATCGACGAGCTGCCGCCCGGCCGCACGCCGGTGGTGACGCGCGTGGTGCACGAGGGTCGGCGCGACGAGGTGGTCGCGCGCATCGGCGAGCAGCTGCGCGAGGGCCGGCAGGTCTACTGGGTCTGCCCGCTGATCGAGGAGAGCGAGGCCGTCGACCTCGTCAACGCAACGGCCACGCATGCCGAGCTGTCCGACGCATTGCCCGGCGTGCTGGTCGGCCTGCTGCACGCGCGCATGGCGCCCGCGGAGAAGAAGGCCGTCATGGCGCTGTTCACCGAGGGCCTCATGGGCGTGCTGGTCAGCACCACGGTGATCGAGGTCGGCGTGGACGTGCCCAATGCCTCGCTGATGGTCATCGAGCATGCCGAGCGCTTCGGCCTGTCGCAGCTGCACCAGCTGCGCGGCCGCGTGGGCCGCGGCGCGGCGGCCTCGGCCTGCGTGCTGCTGTACTCCACAGGCGATGCGCCGCGCCTGGGCGAGACGGCGCGCGCGCGGCTCAAGGCCATGGCCGAGACCACCGACGGCTTCGAGATCGCGCGGCGCGACCTGGAGATCCGCGGCCCCGGCGAGTTCCTGGGCGAGCGCCAGTCCGGCGCGGCGCTGCTGCGCTTCGCTGACCTGGAGGAAGACGCGGGCCTGCTGGCCTGGGCGCGCGAGCTGGCGCCGCGCATGCTGGACGACAACCCCTTGCTGGCCGAGCGCCATGTGCAGAGATGGCTAGGCGGAAAGGCGGAATTTCTCAAGGCTTAGCGGGCCGGAGACAATAGGGCCATGACACTGACAGAGTTGAAGTACATCGTGGCCGTTGCCCGAGAAAAGCACTTCGGCAAGGCCGCCGAAGCCTGCTTCGTCTCGCAGCCCACGCTGTCGGTGGCCATCAAGAAGCTCGAGGAGGAGCTGGACTTGAAGCTGTTCGAGCGCAGCGCCAACGAGGTCACGGTCACGCCGCTGGGCGAGGAGATCGTGCGCCAGGCGCAGAGCGTGCTGGAGCAGGCCGCCAACATCAAGGAGATCGCCAAGCGCGGCAAGGACCCGCTGGCCGGCCCGCTCAAGCTCGGCGTGATCTACACGATTGCGCCCTACCTGCTGCCCGACCTGGTGCGCCAGGCCATCGCGCGCACGCCGCAGATGCCGCTGATGCTGCAGGAGCAGTTCACGGTCAAGCTGCTGGAGTCGGTGCGCACGGGCGAGCTCGATTGCGCCATCATGGCCGAGCCCTTCCCTGATGCCGGCCTGGCGATCGCGCCGCTCTACGACGAGCCGTTCGTGGCCGTGGTGCCCACCAGCCACCCGCTGGCCGCGCAAAGCCACATCACGGCCCAGCAGCTCAAGGCCGAGACCATGCTGCTGCTGGGCAATGGCCATTGTTTCCGCGACCATGTGCTGGAGGTCTGCCCCGAGTTCGCGCGCTTCTCCAGCGACGCCGAAGGCATCCGCCGCAGCTTCGAGGGCTCTTCGCTGGAGACCATCAAGCACATGGTGGCCGCAGGCATGGGCGTGACCCTGGTGCCGCGGCTGGGCGTGCCCAGCGAGGCGCTGGAGCACAAGGGCAAGCGCAAGCGGGCCGACGAGCCCTATGTGAAGTACCTGCCCTTCGACGGCGATCCGCCCACGCGCCGCGTGGTGCTGGCTTGGCGCCGCAGCTTCACGCGCTACGAGGCCATCGCCGCGCTGCGCAACGCGATCTACGCCTGCGAGCTGCCGGGCGTGAAGCGCCTGTCCTGATCCACCGCAAGGCTATCGCAGGCATAGCCCGCCTTGGGGTCGCCGCGACACGCCCGCATGTTAAAAGACCACCCTTTTCTCTCTACAGGAGCATGACATGGCGAAGAAGAAGTCCAGCACCACCAAGCTCATCGCACTGCCCACCGGCGGCGCACCCGCGATCAACATCGGCATCAGCGAGAAAGACCGCGAGGCCATCGCCAAGGGCCTGTCGCGCCTGCTGGCCGACACCTACACGCTGTACCTGACCACGCACAACTTCCACTGGAACGTGACCGGTCCCATGTTCAACACGCTGCACGCGATGTTCATGGCCCAGTACACCGAGCTGTGGAACGCCGTGGACCCGGTGGCCGAGCGCATCCGCTCGCTGGGCCACAAGGCGCCGGGCTCCTACGCCCAGTTCGGCGCGCTGACCAGCCTGGCCGATGCGCCGACCGAGCCGCCGGCGGCGCTGGAGATGGTGCGCATCCTGGTCAAGGGCCACGAGGCCGTGGCCCGCACCGCGCGCGAGCTGTTCCCGGTGGCCGACAAGGCCAGCGACGAGCCCACGGCCGACCTGCTGACCCAGCGCCTGACCGTGCACGAGCAGACCGCCTGGATGCTGCGCTCGCTGCTCGAGGAGTAAGTGGCCGCGACCCTGCCAGCGGCGCCCGCGCCCGGGCGGCTGGCGCTGTACCTGGACCTGATCCGCTGGAACCGCCCTGCGGGCTGGCTGCTGCTGCTGTGGCCCTCGCTGGGCGCGCTGTGGATCGCGGCCGGCGGCTTTCCGGGCTGGCACCTGCTGGTGGTGTTCACGCTGGGCACCATCCTCATGCGCAGCGCGGGCTGCTGCGTCAACGACGTGGCCGACCGCGATTTCGACCGCCACGTCAAGCGCACGGCCCAGCGGCCCGTGACCAGCGGGCGCATCTCGCCGCGCGAGGCGCTTGTCTTCGGCGCGGTGCTGGCGCTGGCCGCCTTCGGGCTGGTGCTGACGTTGAACCGTGCCACCATCGCCTGGTCGTTCGCGGCGCTGGCCGTCACACTGGTCTATCCGTTCGCCAAGCGCTACGTGTCCATGCCGCAGGCCGTGCTGGGCGTGGCTTTTTCCTTCGGCATCCCGATGGCGTTCTCGGCCGTGCGCGGCGGGCCGGCCTGGGAGCTGTTCACGGGCAGCGGTGCGTTCAGCCTGCAGGCCGCCTGGGCCAGCGTGCCGCCGCTGGCCTGGCTGCTGCTGCTGGGCAACCTGTTCTGGGTGATCGCCTACGACACCGAGTACGCCATGGTCGACCGCGACGACGATCTCAAGATCGGCATGAAGACCTCGGCCATCACGCTGGGTCGCTTCGACGTGGTGGGCGTGCTGGCGAGCTATGTGCTGTTCCTGGCGATCTGGACGCTGGCGCTGCGCCCGCTGGTGCCGGGCTGGCTGTTCTACGCGGGCATCGTGGCGGCGGCGGCCCAGGTGGTCTGGCACGCCACGCTGATCCACGACCGCACGCGCGAAGGCTGCTTCAAGGCCTTCCGGCTCAACCACTGGCTGGGCTTCGCCGTGTTCGCCGGCATCGTGGCCGGCTACGCGTTGGCCTGATCAGGCCTTGCCGAATTCGTCGCCCAGCTCTCGGGCGCGTTGTTCGGCGGCCTGCATCGCGCGCTCGAAGGCCGGGCCCACGCCGGCTTCCTGCATGGACGTGATGGCCGCATAGGTCGTGCCGCCCTTGGAGGTCACGCGCTGGCGCAGCGTGGCCAACGGTTCGTCGGAGCGGCGCGCGAGTTCCGCGGCGCCCGCGAAGGTGCCGATGGCCAGCTGCTGCGCCTGCGCGGCCGACAGGCCCATGCCGGTTCCGGCCTGCACCATGGCTTCGAGGAAATAGAACACATAGGCCGGACCCGAACCCGACAGCGCGGTCACGGCGTCGAGATGGGCTTCCTGACCCACCCACAGCGCGGCGCCCGTGGTGGCGATGACCTGCTCGATCTGGGCGCGGTCGGCCGCGCTGACCGCGTCGCGTGCGAAGAGGCCCGTCATGCCCAGGCCGACCAAGGCCGGCGTGTTGGGCATGGCGCGCACGATGCGCTCGCTGCCGAGCCAGCGCGCGATGCTGTCGCTGCGGATGCCCGCGGCCACGCTCAGGTGCAGCGCGCCGGCGGCATGGGCACGCACGGGCGCGGCGGCCTCGGCGAACACCTGGGGCTTGACGGCCCAGACCACGAGGCCGGCATCGGCCAGCGCCGGGCCTGCCTGCTCCAGTGCCTGCACGCCGTGGTCGGCCAGCAGCTTGGCACGTGTCTCGGCGAACGGCTCGACCACCTGCACGCGGGCGGCCGGCAGGCCCTGGCGGACCAGGCCGCCGATGATGGCGCTGGCCATGTTGCCGCCCCCGATGAAGGCGATGGTCGTGTCGAGAGAAGTGGACATCACAAGGGTTCCGTGAGGGCGAAGGCCACGAACTGCGTGACCTGCCCGGGGTTGAAGTTGTCGTCGCTGAGCAGCACCAGCGTGCGCTGTGCGGGACGCTCGGCCGTGGCCGGCAGCAGCGGGCCCCAGGCCAGGGATTCGGTATTGTCCAGCCGCGACAGGCCGGGGCCAAGGTAGGCGGACAGATCGGCCACCAGCGTCTTGGCCAGCGGTCGGAAGCGGCCTGGCACGAGTGAGTCCAGCGCCAGCGTGTCGTCGCCGCTGGCCAGGTCCACGCGGTACAGGCGCAGCGTGTTGCCCACGCCCATGGCGTAGGCGCGTTCCAGTACCAGCATGCGCTGCGCGTCCAGCATCAGGATCTCGGAGACACCGTTGTCGGCGAACAGACCTGGCGCCTTGGGCGCCTGCGGTATGGCCTCGGGGACGTAGGCGCGCTGGGCCAGCGCGCGGCCGCTGGCCAGGTCGAACAGTGTGAAGCGGCAGGGGCCGCCGGGCTGTTGCAGCGTGGGCTCGGGGCCGTCCTGCACAAGCGCGTTCTCCATCGCCAGCCAGGCCTGGCGGCCGTCCGGCGTCAGCGCCAGGCCTTCGAAGCCCAGGTTGTGCCGCGGGCCGCGCTGGCCCTGGGGGGCCGGTGCGAAGTGGGGCGGCAGCGCGAAGCTGCGCAGCAGCCGGCCCTCGCGCGTGGACTCGTGCAAGGACGGGCCCACGCCGCGGCGCACATCGCCTTCGGTGGACCACAGCACGCTGCCGGTGGCCGGCCGCCAGCGGATGGCTTCGGCATCGGGGCGCGCGGGCGCGTCCAGCCGCACCGCCTCCAGCAGCTCGGGCGGGCCCAGCCGCTCGGCCGTGAGCGGCAGGTGCAATGTGTAGAAGCGCGCATCGCTTGGGTCGTCGCTGATGGCCACCCAGAGGTCTTGCGCGGGGTCGTAGTCCAGGCCTGAGAGGCCGCCGACCGTGCTGCCGCCAAAGCGCAGGCGGTGCGCCAGCGTGGCTTCGCCGATCAGGCGCAGGCCCGGGTTGCGGGCCGCGGCCGGTGCGACGGCGTGGCCGCAGGCGGCGAGCGCCAGGCCGGCGCAGACGCCGAGCAGCAGATGGCGGCGGGGCAGGGGGCGGGCGGGCGGCATCGGCCCGCGAGTCTACGCGGCCGTGGCCTGGCGCACGGCGTGTTCCCAGGCCTGCATGCGCTCGGCTGCCTGGGGGCGCGATAGCGTGGGCAGGAAGCGCCGCTCCACGCGCCACAGGCTGGCCAGTTCGTCGCGGCCGGCGAACACCCCCGTGGCCAGCCCGGCCAGGTAGGCCGCGCCCAGCGCCGTGGTCTCGGTCACGGCCGGTCGCAACACGGGAATGCCGAGCAGGTCGGCCTGGAACTGCATGAGCATGTCGTTGACGGCGGCGCCGCCGTCCACGCGCAGTTCGGCCAGCGGTGGCGCGCCGGCTGCCACGGCGTCGCGGCTCATGGCTTCCAGCAAGGCTGCACTCTGGTAGGCGATGCTCTCCAGCGAGGCGCGTGCGATGTGGGCCAGCGTGCTGCCGCGCGACAGGCCCGTGATGGTGCCGCGCGCATCGGGCTGCCAGTAGGGCGCGCCCAGGCCCGTGAACGCCGGCACCACCATCACGCCGCCCGCATCCGGCACGCTTTGCGCGAGGGCCTGCACCTCGCCGCTGCTCTCGATGGCGCGCAGGCCGTCGCGCAGCCACTGCACGACGGCGCCGCCGACGAACACGCCACCTTCCAGCGCGTACTCGGGGCTGGCATCGGTCTGCGCCGCGCTGGTGGTGATGAGGCCGTTGCGCGAATGCAGGAACGACGACCCGGTGTTCATGAGCATGAAACAGCCCGTGCCGTAGGTGTTCTTGGCCAGGCCGGGTGTGAAGCAGGCCTGGCCGAACAGCGCGGCCTGCTGGTCGCCGGCGATGCCGGCGATGGGCACAGCCTGGCCCAGCAGGGCGGCATCGGCTTCGCCGAACAGCGCGCTGGAAGGGCGCACCTCGGGCAGCAGCGCGGCGGGGATGTCCAGCAGCGCCAGCAGTTCGTCGTCCCAGGCGTTGCGGTGCACGTCGAACAGCATGGTCCGCGCTGCGTTGCTCACGTCGGTGGCGTGCACCCGGCCACCGGTCAGCTGCCAGACCAGCCAGCTGTCCACGGTGCCGAAGGCCAGTTCGCCGGCCTCGGCCTGGGCCTGGGCGCCGGGCACGTTGTCGAGCAGCCAGCGCAGCTTGGTGGCCGAGAAGTAGGCGTCGATCAGCAGCCCCGTGCGCTGGTGCACGAGGTCGGCCGCGCCCTGCGCGCGCAGTTGCGCACACAGCGGCTCGCCGCGCCGGTCCTGCCAGACGATGGCGTGGTGCACGGGCTGGCCGGTCTTGCGGTTCCACAGCACCGTGGTCTCGCGCTGGTTGGTGATGCCCAGCGCGCGCACCTCGCGCGCCGCCAGGCCGGCCTTGGCCAGCGCCTCGCGCGCCGTGGCCAGCTGCGTGCTCCAGATCAGCAGCGGGTCGTGCTCGACCCAGCCCGGCTGCGGGTAGATCTGCGGCAGCTCCTGCTGCGCGCTGGCCACGACCTGGCCGCGGGCGTCGAACACGATGCTGCGCGAACTCGAGGTGCCCTGGTCCAGGGCGAGCAGGTAGGTCATGGACTGTCTCCGTTGTCAGTGGCGCCCGGCCGCTCCGAAGCCGCTGACGCGCCCCTTCGGGGGCAGCGGTACGCGAAGCGATGAGCGTGGGGGCTTTCTATCAGGTCGCAACGTGGCAGCGTACCTGAGCGTCGTGCAGCAGTGCAGGGAACGGTTCGGGGACGGGCGCGTCGGTGAACAGCCGGTCGATGCCCGACAGCCGCGCCACCTCGACCATGGCCGGCCGGTTGAACTTGCTGTGGTCGGCCGCCAGCCAGACCTCGCGTGCGTGGGCCATGATGGCCTGCGAGACCTTGACCTCGCGGTAGTCGTAGTCGCGCAGCGTGCCGTCGGCCTCGATGCCCGAGATGCCGACCAGCGCGATGTCGACCTTGAACTGGCGGATGAAGTCGATCGCCGCTTCGCCGACCACGCCGCGGTCGCGTCCGCGCAGCACGCCACCGGCCACGATCACCTCGCACTGCGGGTTGGCCGATAGCGTCAGCGCCACGTTGAGGTTGTTGGTGATCACGCGCAACCCGGTGTGGCGCAGCAGCGCCTGGGCGATGGCCTCGGTCGTCGTGCCGATGTTGAGGATCAGCGAGCAGTCGTTGGGCACCTCGCGCGCCACGGCCTGGGCGATGCGCGCCTTGCCTTCGGCGTGCAGCGTCGTGCGCTGCTGGTGCGCGATGTTCTCGGTGGTGGAACTGGGCACGCGCACGCCGCCGTGGAATCGCGTCAGCAGGCCCTCGTCGGCCAGGCGCTGCACATCGCGGCGCATGGTCTGCAGCGTCACGCCCAGCGTGGCGGCCAGCTGGTCCAGCATCACCGAGCCCTGGGCCTGCACGGCTTGCAAGAGCAGCATCTGGCGCGGATTCGGGCTCATGGAAGGGGAGGAGGGGCGCAAACGGACATGGGCGGGAGGACTTTAAAGCGAAAAAAAAGGAAAGCGCTCAAGGGTTTGCACCGAGCAAATCGCACTACATGCGAACAATAATTCTCAAAACCGAACACGCAGAGCGGAACGAGTTCACGCTTTGCACAGGAGACGCGCCGCATGCAGTTGTCGCTGGAGCAGATCAGCAAGAAGGTCGGGCCCGAGACCTGGCTGCATGCCATGAGCCTGGCGCCGCAGCCCGGCGCGGTGACCGTGCTGCTGGGTGCCACGCAGGCCGGCAAGACCAGCCTGATGCGCATCATGGCCGGGCTGGACGTGCCCAGCCAGGGCACCGTGCGCGTCGACGGCGCCGACGTCACCGGCCGGCCCGTGCGCGAGCGCAACGTGGCCATGGTCTACCAGCAGTTCATCAACTACCCCTCGATGACGGTGCGCGACAACATCGCCTCGCCGCTCAAGCTGCGCGGCGCGCCCGACACCGCTGCGCGCGTGCAGGCGCTGGCCGCCAAGCTGCACATCGAGATGTTCCTGGACCGCTACCCGGCCGAGCTGTCGGGCGGCCAGCAGCAGCGCGTGGCGCTGGCGCGCGCGCTGGCCAAGGCCGCGCCGCTGATGCTGCTGGACGAGCCGCTCGTGAACCTGGACTACAAGCTGCGCGAGGAGCTGCGCGACGAACTGGGCGCGCTGTTCGCGGCCGGCGATTCCACCGTCATCTACGCCACCACCGAGCCCGGCGAGGCGCTGCTGCTGGGCGGCTACACGGCCGTGCTCGATGCCGGTGAGCTGTTGCAGTACGGGCCGACGGCCGAGGTCTTCCACCGCCCGCAGTCGCTGCGCGTGGCGCGTGCCTTCAGCGATCCGCCGATGAACCTGGTGGCGGGCACGGTCACGGCCGGCGGCGTGCAGTTGCAGGGCGGCCCGGTGTTGGCGCTGGAGGGCGCGGCCGTGCCCGCCGGCGCGCTGACGGTGGGCGTGCGCGCCAACGCGCTGCGGCTGCAGGCGCAGCCGGGCGATGCGGCCTTGCCGGGCCGCGTGGAGCTGGCCGAGATCTCGGGCTCCGACACCTTCGTGCACGTGGAGACGCCCGTGGGCGAACTGGTCGCGCAGCTGACGGGCGTGCATGCCTTCGCCATCGGTACGGCGCTGACGCTGCACCTGAGTCCGGCGCAGGCCTACCTGTTCGACGCGCAGGGCGCCCTGCTGCGCGCCCCGGCGCGGCGCGAGGGTGTTCGCTGATGGCCCGCATCGCACTCGACCTGGCGCACGCCTACCGCGCCGACCCGCAGCAGGACAGCGACTACGCGCTGCTGCCCTTGCAGATGGTGTTCGAGGACGGCGGCGCCTATGCGCTGCTCGGCCCCTCGGGCTGCGGCAAGACGACCATGCTCAACATCATCTCGGGCCTGCTCCAGCCCTCGCAGGGCACGGTGCTGTTCGACGGACGCGACGTGACGCGCGCCACGCCGCAGCAGCGCAACATCGCCCAGGTGTTCCAGTTCCCGGTGGTCTACGACACCATGACGGTGGCCGAGAACCTGGCCTTCCCGCTGCGCAACCGCAACGTGCCGCAGGCACAGATCGACCAGCGCGTGGGCCAGATCGCCGAGATGCTGGAGATGAGCGGGCAGCTCAACCAACGCGCGGCCAACCTGTCGGCCGATGCCAAGCAAAAGATCTCGCTGGGCCGTGGGCTGGTGCGCCCCGACGTGTCGGCCGTGCTGTTCGACGAGCCGCTGACCGTGATCGACCCGCATCTGAAGTGGCAGCTGCGGCGCAAGCTCAAGCAGATCCACCGCGAGCTGAAGCTCACGCTGATCTATGTCACGCACGACCAGGTCGAGGCGCTGACGTTCGCCGAGCAGGTCGTGGTCATGACGCGCGGGCGCGCCGTGCAGACCGGCTCGGCCGCGGCGCTGTTCGAGCGGCCGCGCCACACCTTCGTGGGCAACTTCATCGGCTCGCCCGGCATGAACTTCCTGCCAGCCGAGGCGGTGGACGGCGTGCTGCGGATCGCCGGCCGCGCGCTGCCGCTGCCGCCTGGGTTGCCCAGCGGCGCCTTGAAGTTGGGCGTGCGCCCCGAATACCTGCGGCTCGCCACGGCCGAAGCCGCCGGCGCGCTGCCGTTCACGGCCGACAAGCTGCAGGACCTGGGCACGCACGTGATGCTGACGGCCAATGCGGCCGACCAGGTGGTGAAGGCCCGACTCGGCCCCGATGCCGCGCTGCCCCGGGTGGGCGAGCGCGTCTGGCTGCAGGTGCTGGGCACCCACACCTGCTTCTACCGCGACGAGGAACTTGTGGAGCCTGCACCATGACCACCAAGCCCGTGAACCAGAAGGCCTGGCTGCTCGTGCTGCCGGTGCTGGTCTGCGTCGCGTTCTCCGCCATCGTGCCGCTCATGACGGTGGTGAACTACTCGGTGCAGGACATCATCTCGCCCGAGCGCCGCGTGTTCGTCGGCACGGAGTGGTTCGCCGCAGTCATGCGCGACGAGGAGCTGCACGGCGCGCTGGCGCGCCAGCTCGGCTTCTCGCTGGCCGTGCTGCTGGTGGAGCTGCCGCTGGGCGTGCTGCTGGCGCTGTCCATGCCGGCCACAGGCTGGAAGGCGTCGGCCGTGCTGGTCATTGTGTCGCTCTCGCTGCTGATCCCCTGGAACGTGGTCGGCACGATCTGGCAGATCTTCGGGCGGGCCGACATCGGCCTCATGGGCGCGGCGCTGCAAGGCCTGGGCATCGACTACAGCTACACCGGCAACGCCACGCACGCCTGGTTCACCGTGCTGCTGATGGATGTGTGGCACTGGACGCCGCTGGTCGCGCTGCTCGGTTACGCCGGGTTGCGCTCCATCCCCGACGCCTACTACCAGGCCGCGCGCATCGACGGCGCCAGCAAGTTCGCGGTGTTCCGCTACATCCAGCTGCCCAAGATGCGCGGCGTGCTGATGATCGCGGTGCTGCTGCGCTTCATGGACAGCTTCATGATCTACACCGAGCCCTTCGTGCTGACCGGTGGTGGGCCGGGCAACGCGACCACGTTCCTGTCCCAGTACCTCACGCAGAAGGCCGTGGGCCAGTTCGACCTGGGGCCGGCAGCGGCCTTCTCGCTGATCTACTTCCTCATCATCCTGCTGCTGTGCTTCATGCTCTACAACTGGATGCAGCGCGTGGGCACCGAGGAGAAGGAGGGCGACCATGCATGAGTCCCGCTTCCAGAAGAGGACGCTGTTCCTCTGGCTCTACCTGGTCTTCGCGCTGGTGCCCATCTACTGGATGGTCAACATGTCGTTCAAGACCAATGCAGAGATCCTGTCCAGCTTCTCGCTGGTGCCGCGCGCGTTCACCTGGGACAACTACCGCACCATCCTGACCGACCCGTCCTGGTACAGCGGCTACATCAACAGCCTGATCTACGTGGGCATCAACACCGTGGTCTCGCTGGCGGTCGCGCTGCCTGCTGCCTACGCGTTCTCGCGCTACAGCTTCCTGGGCGACAAGCATGTGTTCTTCTGGCTGCTGACCAACCGCATGACGCCGCCGGCGGTGTTCCTGCTGCCCTTCTTCCAGCTGTACACCACGGTGGGCCTCATGGACACGCACCTGGCCGTGGCGCTGGCGCACCTGCTGTTCAACGTGCCGCTGGCGGTGTGGATTCTGGAAGGCTTCATGAGCGGCATTCCGCGCGAGATCGACGAGACGGCCTACATCGACGGCTACAGCTTCCCGCGCTTCTTCCTGACCATCTTCCTGCCGCTGATCAAGGCCGGTGTGGGCGTGGCGGCCTTCTTCTGCTTCATGTTCAGCTGGGTCGAACTGCTGCTGGCGCGCACGCTGACCAGCGTGAACGCCAAGCCCATCGTGGCGACGATGACGCGCACGGTGTCGGCCTCCGGCATGGACTGGGCGACGCTGGCCGCGGCGGGCGTGCTGACCATCGTGCCGGGCGCGATCGTGATCTGGTTCGTGCGCAACTACATCGCCAAAGGTTTTGCGATGGGGAGGGTCTGAGCATGTTCGAGTGGATGGCCTGGACGTTGCCGGTCGCGGTGTTCTTCTGCTGCATCGTCGCGATGCTGGTCGGCATGACGCTGTGGGAGCTCAAGTCGCCGACCACGCTGCGGCGCGGCTTCCTGCCGATCGCCACCACGCGCGGCGACCGGCTGTTCATCGGCCTGCTGTCGGCGGCCTATGTGAACCTGGCCTTCGTTGGCCTCTCGGGCAAGTTCGCCGAGTGGTTCGGCCTGGAGGCCGATCCATCGATCTGGATCAGCTTCATCGCGTCCATGCTGTTGCTGGCCTTTGTGATGCGCAAGGGGTGAGGGTTCGAGGATTCGGCTTGCTGCCCCCGGTAGCCGAGCGTTGTGTGAGCCAGGGGGTTCTATGAGGAGACAAGTCATGCAATTGCGATATTCCGTCCTGGCCGTTGCTGCCGCCTGCGCGGTGATGGGCCATGCCGTGGCCGGCGAGGCCGAGGCCAAGAAGTGGATCGACGCCGAGTTCCAGCCGTCCACGCTGAGCAAGGAGCAGCAGATGGCCGAGATGAAGTGGTTCATCGACGCCGCCAAGAAGCTGCAGGAGAAAGGCGTCAAGGAGATCTCCGTGGTCTCCGAGACCATCACCACGCACGAGTACGAGAGCAAGACGCTGGCCAAGGCCTTCGAGGAGATCACCGGCATCAAGGTCAAGCACGACCTGATCCAGGAAGGCGACGTGGTCGAGAAGCTGCAGACCTCCATGCAGTCGGGCAAGAGCATCTACGACGGCTGGGTCAGCGATTCGGACCTGATCGGCACGCACTACCGCTACGGCAAGATGATGAACCTGACCGACTACATGGCCGGCGCGGGCAAGGAGTGGACCAACCCGGGCCTGGACATCAAGGACTTCATCGGCACCAGCTTCACGACCGCGCCGGACGGCAAGCTCTACCAGCTGCCCGACCAGCAGTTCGCCAACCTGTACTGGTTCCGCGCCGACCTGTTCGCGCGCCAGGACTTGAAGGACAAGTTCAAGGCCAAGTACGGCTACGACCTGGGCGTGCCGCTGAACTGGAGCGCCTACGAGGACATCGCGGCCTTCTTCAGCGAGGACGTGAAGACCATCGACGGCAAGCCGATCTACGGCCACATGGACTACGGCAAGAAGGACCCGTCGCTGGGCTGGCGCTTCACCGACGCCTGGCTGTCCATGGCCGGCACGGCCGACATTGGCATCCCGAACGGCAAGCCGGTGGACGAGTGGGGCATCCGCGCCAGCGCCGATGGCTGCACGCCGCTGGGAGCCTCCGTTTCGCGCGGCGGCGCCACGAACTCGCCGGCCGCGGTCTACGCGCTGACCAAGTACGTGGACTGGATGAAAAAGTACGCGCCCAAGGAAGCCACGGGCATGACCTTCGGCGAGAGCGGCCCGGTGCCGGCCCAGGGCCAGATCGCGCAGCAGATCTTCTGGTACACGGCCTTCACGGCCGACATGGTCAAGCCCGGCCTGCCCGTCGTGAACGCCGACGGCACGCCCAAGTGGCGCATGGCGCCCGGCCCGAACGGTCCGTACTGGAAGCAGGGCATGCAGAACGGCTACCAGGACGTGGGCTCGTGGAGCTTCTTCAACGGGCACGACGCCAACCGGACGGCCGCCGCCTGGCTCTACGCCCAGTTCGTGACGGCCAAGACCACCTCGCTCAAGAAGACCATCGTCGGCCTGACGCCGATCCGCGAGTCCGACATCCGCAGCCAGGCCATGACCGACATGGCGCCCAAGCTGGGCGGCCTGGTCGAGTTCTACCGCAGCCCCGCGCGCGTGGCCTGGACGCCGACCGGCACCAACGTGCCCGACTACCCCAAGCTGGCCCAGCTCTGGTGGAAGAACGTGGCCGTGGCCGTCACCGGCGAGAAGACGCCGCAGCAGGCCATGGACAACCTGGCCGAGGAGATGGACCAGGTCATGGCGCGGCTGGAGCGCGCCGGCATGGCCAAGTGCGCGCCCAAGCTGAACAAGAAGGAAGACCCGAAGAAGTGGCTCACCGACAAGGGCGCGCCGTGGGCCAAGCTGGCCAACGAGAAGCCCAAGGGCGAAACCATCGCCTACGACACGCTGCTCAAGGCCTGGAAGGACGGCAAGGTTCGATAATCGGCCGCGCGCCGTGATCCCGGCGCGCCACAGGGCCGCGCTGCGCCACCAGCGCCGGGCGCGGCCCCGCCATCCGATGAGCTCCAACCCTTCTTCCCCTCAGCCCACCGAGCGTGCTGCGTTGTTCGCGGCACTCGCCGCTGCGCCGGCCTTCGACATCGCCATCGTCGGCGGTGGCGCCACCGGCCTGGGTGTGGCCGTGGACGCGGCCTCGCGCGGGCTGCGCACGCTGCTCGTGGAGTCGCACGACTTCGCCAAGGGCACGTCCTCACGTGCCACCAAGCTCGTGCACGGCGGCGTGCGCTACCTGGCCCAGGGCAACGTGGGCCTGGTGCGCGAGGCGCTGCACGAGCGCACCACGCTCTTGCACAACGCGCCGCACCTGGCCCAGCCGCTGGCCTTCGTGATGCCTTGCTACGCGCTGTGGGAAGGGCCGTTCTACGGCGCCGGCCTCAAGGCCTACGACTTGCTGGCTGGCGACGCGGGGCTGGGTTCCACGCGCTTCCTGTCGCGCGCCAGCGTGCAGTCGGCCCTGCCCAACATCCGGTCCCAGGGCCTGAAGGGCGGCGTGCTGTACTGGGACGGCCAGTTCGACGACGCGCGCCTGGCGCTGGCGCTGGCGCGCACGGCGGCCCGGCACGGCGCGCTGGCCATCAACTACTGCGCCGCCACTGGCCTCGTGCACGAAGGCGGCAAGGTCGTCGGCCTGACGCTGGAGGACCGCGAGACCGGTGCCGTCCATGAAGTGCGGGCCGGCTGCGTGGTCAACGCCACGGGCGTCTGGGTCGACCAGCTGCGCGCCCAGGACGCCCAGGCGCTGGCACGGCCGGTCACGCCCATCGTCGCGCCCAGCCAGGGCGTGCATGCCGTGGTCGACCGCTCCTTCATGCCGACCGACCACGCGCTGCTGGTGCCGAAGACGGCCGATGGCCGGGTGCTGTTCGCCGTGCCCTGGCTCGGCAAACTGGTCCTGGGCACGACCGACACGCCACGCCAGGACCTGCCCTACGAGCCGCGCCCCTTCGCCGAGGAGCTGGACTTCATCCTGCGCGAATCGGCCCGCTACCTGGCCCGCCCGCCCACGCGCAGCGACATCCTGAGCTGCTGGGTCGGCCTGCGCCCGCTGGTCAAGCCGTCTGGCGACGATGCGGCGACCAAGAAGATCAGCCGCGAGCACACGGTGCAGGTCAGTGCCAGCGGCCTGGTCACCGTGACCGGTGGCAAATGGACGACCTACCGGGCCATGGCCGAAGACGTGTTGCAACAATGCTACGCACGCCAGTTGCTGCCCGGCCAGGCGCCGTGCCGCACCCAGCGCCTGCGGCTGGTCGGCGCCGACGACCGGCTGCCGCAGGACCGCCCGCCGATGAGCGCGCCGCAGGGCCGCCAGGGCTATGGCAGCGACTGGCAGACCGTGGCCTCCACCCCAGGAAGTGAGCGCATGCTCGGCTCCGGCGTCAGCGAGGCCATGGTGCGCTTCGCTGCGCGCCATGAGTACGCGCGCACGGTGGAGGATGTGCTGGCCCGGCGTGTGCGCCTGTTGTTCCTGGACGCCCGCCAGGCTGCAGCGCTGGCACAGCCGGTCGCCGAGATCCTGCTGGACGAGGGCTGCCCGGCTCCCGAGGCCGAGGCCTTCCTGGCCCTGGCGCAGTCCTACCTGCCCGACGCGCGGACCTGATCGCACAGCCCACTTGACACGGCGCGTCAGCGCCAACATAATTGCGGGCTTCGCCTTAAAAAGCGATGAGTTTCTTGCCCAAACGTGAGCGCTCCGAGTGGTTCGGGGTGTGAGCGACGGGCCCAAGACTGACCAGGCGGGTTGCAGGTTTCGGGGTTGTCCCGGCGCCGCGGCCCTTCCGGTACAAGTTGGGAATAAGCTAAATGATCCAAACTGAATCCCGGCTGGACGTGGCCGACAACACGGGTGCGAAGTCCGTCCTGTGCATCAAGGTGCTCGGCGGCTCCAAGCGCCGTTACGCCAGTGTCGGCGACATCATCAAGGTGAGCATCAAGGAAGCCGCTCCCCGCGGTCGCGTCAAGAAGGGCGAGATCTACAGCGCCGTCGTGGTGCGCACCGCCAAGGGCATCCGCCGCGGTGATGGCTCGCTCGTCAAGTTCGACGGCAATGCCGCCGTGCTGCTCAACGCCAAGCTGGAGCCGATCGGCACCCGCATCTTCGGACCCGTGACGCGCGAACTGCGTACCGAGAAGTTCATGAAGATCGTGTCCCTGGCCCCCGAAGTTCTGTAAGAGGACACCATGAACAAGATTCGCAAGGGCGACGAAGTGATCGTGCTGACCGGGCGCGACAAGGGCAAGCGCGGCAAGGTGTTGCTGCGTTCGGACGACTCGCATGTGCTGGTCGAGGGCATCAACCTCGTCAAGAAGCATGTCAAGCCGAACCCCATGAAGGGCACCACCGGCGGCATCGTGGAAAAGGGCATGCCCATCCACCAATCCAACGTGGCGATCTTCAACGCCGCAACCGGCAAGGCTGACCGCGTGGGCATCAAGCTGTCCGCAGACGGCAAGACGCGCACCCGCGTGTTCAAGTCCAGCGGCGAAGAAATCAAGGTGGCATGACCATGGCACGACTGCAAGAACACTACCGCGACAAGGTCGCTCCCGAGCTGACCGCCAAGTTCGGCTACAAGTCGCCGATGCAGGTCCCGCGCCTGACCAAGATCACGCTGAACATGGGCGTGAGCGAGGCCGTCGCCGACAAGAAGATCATGGACAACGCCGTCGGCGACCTGACCAAGATCGCCGGCCAGAAGCCCGTCGTGACCAAGGCCAAGAAGGCCATCGCCGGCTTCAAGATCCGCGAAGGCCAGGCCATCGGCGCCATGGTCACGCTGCGCGGCGTGAAGATGTACGAGTTCCTGGACCGCTTCGTCACCGTGGCCCTGCCGCGCGTGCGTGACTTCCGTGGTATCAGCGGCCGCGCCTTCGACGGCCGTGGCAACTACAACATCGGCGTCAAAGAACAGATCATCTTCCCCGAGATCGAGTACGACAAGGTCGACGCCCTGCGCGGCCTGAACATCAGCATCACCACGACGGCCAAGACCGACGAAGAGTGCAAGGCACTGCTCGCCGGCTTCAAATTCCCGTTCAAGAACTGAGGACAGATCCATGGCCAAAAAAGCTTTGATCGAACGCGAACTGAAGCGGGACCGTCTGGTTGCCAAGTACGCAGCCAAGCACGCCGAGCTCAAGGGCATCGCCAACAGCGCCAAGCACAGCGAAGAAGAGCGCGATGCCGCGCGCCAGACGCTGCACAAGCTGCCGCGCAACGCGAACCCCACGCGCCAGCGCAACCGCTGCGAAATCACGGGTCGCCCGCGTGGCACCTTCCGTCAATTTGGTCTGGCCCGCGCCAAGATCCGCGAACTGGCTTTCGCGGGCGATATCCCCGGCGTGACCAAGGCCAGCTGGTAAGCAGGCAGGAGATTCGAAATGAGCATGAGTGATCCGATCGCCGATCTGCTGACCCGCATCCGCAACGCGCAGATGGTGTCCAAGACCACGGTGACGTTGCCTTCTTCCAAAGTGAAGATCGCCATCGCCCAGGTCCTGAAGGACGAGGGCTACATCGACGGTTTCCGCGTCGTCCAGGACGGCAACAAGTCCGAGCTGGAAATCGCACTGAAGTACTACGCCGGTCGCCCCGTGATCGAGCGCATCGAGCGCGTGAGCCGTCCCGGCCTGCGCGTCTACAAGGGCCACGACGCCATCCCCCAGGTCCAGAACGGTCTGGGCGTGGCCATCGTGACGACGCCCAAGGGCGTCATGACCGACCGCAAGGCGCGCGCATCCGGTGTGGGTGGCGAAGTTCTTTGCTACGTCGCCTAAACCGGCAGCCAGGAGAAAGAGCAAATGTCTCGAGTAGGTAAAGCGCCGGTGTCCATTCCCGCGGGTGTGGACGTGGCGGTCAAAGACGACCAGATCAGCGTCAAGGGTTCCGGCGGCCAGCTGTCGCTGACCCAGAACCGTCTGGTCACGGTGAAGAGCGAAGGCGGCAAGCTGAGCTTCACGCCGATCGACGAATCGCGCGAAGCCAATGCCATGAGCGGCACCATGCGTCAGCTGGTGAACAACATGGTCGTCGGCGTCAGCAAGGGCTTCGAGAAGAAGCTGACCCTGATCGGCGTGGGCTACAAGGCCCAGGCCCAGGGCGCCAAGCTGAACCTGGCTGTCGGCTATTCGCACCCCGTCAATGTGGACATGCCCGCCGGTATCACGGTGGCCACGCCCGCTCCCACGGAAATCGTGATCAAGGGTGCCGACCGCCAGCGCGTCGGCCAGATCGCCGCCGAGATTCGTGCCATCCGTCCGCCCGAGCCCTACAAGGGCAAGGGCATCCGCTACGCGGACGAGAAGGTCACGATCAAGGAAACGAAGAAGAAGTAAGGGGCAGCATGATGTTGACCAAGAAAGAACAACGTCTGCGCCGCGCGCGTCAGACCCGTATCCGGATCGCCACGCAAGGTGTTGCACGCCTGACCGTGAACCGTACCAACCTGCACATCTACGCCGCGGTCATCTCCGGCGACGGTGCCAAGGTGCTGGCCTCCGCTTCCACGCAGGAAGCCGACGTGCGCAAGGAACTGGGCGCCTCGGGCAAGGGTGGCAATGCCGCCGCTGCCACGGTGATCGGCAAGCGCATCGCCGAGAAGGCCAAGGCTGCTGGTGTCGAGAAGGTCGCCTTCGACCGCTCCGGCTTCGCCTACCACGGCCGCGTCAAGGCTCTGGCCGACGCAGCCCGTGAAGCCGGCTTGCAGTTCTAAAGAGATCGGAATCCATCATGGCAAGAATGCAAGGGAAGATGCAGGGCAAGGCTGAAGGGCCTGAGGACGGCCTGCGCGAGAAGATGATCGCGGTCAACCGCGTCACCAAGGTGGTGAAGGGTGGCCGTATCCTCGGTTTCGCCGCACTGACCGTGGTTGGCGACGGCGACGGCCGCGTCGGCATGGGCAAAGGCAAGTCCAAGGAAGTGCCTGCTGCCGTGCAAAAGGCGATGGACGAAGCCCGTCGCAACATGCTCAAGGTCACGCTGAAGAACGGCACCGTGTTCCATACGGTCCATGGCCACCATGGCGCTGCCCGCGTCATGATGAGCCCGGCTCCCAAGGGTACCGGCATCATCGCCGGCGGCCCGATGCGCGCCGTCTTCGAAGTGCTGGGCATCACCGACGTCGTGGCCAAGAGCCATGGCTCGTCGAACCCGTACAACATGGTGCGTGCAACGCTGGACGCGCTGCGCAACTCCACCACGCCGGGCGACGTTGCCGCCAAGCGTGGCAAGACGGTCGAAGAGATCTTCGGCTGAGCGAGGGACTGAACATGTCTACCGAACAAACCGTCAAGGTGCAACTGGTGCGCAGCCCCATCGGCACCAAGGAATCCCACCGCGCCACCGTGCGTGGTCTGGGCCTGCGCAAGCTCAACAGCGTGAGCGAACTGAAGGACTCTCCCGAAGTGCGCGGCATGATCAACAAGATCGCCTACCTGGTGAAGGTCCTGTAAGAGGAACGACGATGGAACTCAACAGCATCCAACCCGCCGCAGGCGCCAAGCATGCCAAGCGCCGTGTCGGCCGCGGCATCGGCTCCGGCCTGGGCAAGACCGCAGGCCGCGGTCACAAGGGCCAGAAGTCGCGCTCCGGTGGCTACCACAAGGTCGGTTTCGAGGGCGGTCAAATGCCCATGCACCGTCGCCTGCCCAAGCGTGGCTTCAAGTCGCACCTGCTGCAATTCAACGCCGAGGTCACCCTCGCCGCACTGGAGAAGCTGGGCGCCGCTGAAGTCGACGCGCTGACGCTGAAGCAAGCCGGGCTGATCGCCCAGCAAGCCAAGGTCGTCAAGGTCATCGGCACGGGCAAGCTGACGCTGGCCGTGAAGCTGACCGGCATCGGTGCCACCGCATCTGCCAAGGCTGCGATCGAAGCAGCCGGCGGCAGCCTGGCCTGATCCACAGGTCGTGAACGAGGATCTGCCTGGTGGCCACTAGTTCGGCAAACATCGCAAAGACGGGCAAGTTCGGCGACCTGCGTCGCCGGCTGGTCTTCTTGCTGCTGGCGCTGGTTGTCTACCGCATCGGGGCACACATCCCGGTGCCGGGCATCAACCCGGATCAGCTGCGTCAGTTGTTCAGCGGCCAGCAAGGCGGCATCCTGAACCTGTTCAACATGTTCTCGGGCGGGGCGCTGTCGCGCTTCACCGTGTTCGCGTTGGGGATCATGCCGTACATCTCGGCGTCGATCATCATGCAGCTGGCGACCTACGTCGTGCCGACCTTCGAGCAACTGAAGAAGGAAGGCGAGGCCGGTCGTCGCAAGATCACGCAGTTCACGCGCTACGGCACTCTGGGCCTGGCCCTGTTCCAGTCGCTGTCGATCGCGATTGCGCTGGAAAGCTCGGCTGGCCTGGTGATCTCGCCCGGCTTCGGCTTCCGCATGACGGCCGTCGTGAGCCTGACGGCAGGCACGATGTTCCTGATGTGGCTGGGTGAGCAGATCACCGAGCGTGGTCTGGGCAACGGCATCTCGATCCTGATCTTCGCCGGCATCGCAGCCGGTCTGCCGAGTTCCATCGGCGGGCTGCTCGAGCTGGTGCGCACGGGTGCGATGAGCATCATCGTGATGCTGCTGATCGTGGTGGTGGTGGCTCTGGTCACCTACTTCGTGGTGTTTGTGGAACGCGGCCAGCGCAAGATCCTCGTGAACTATGCGCGGCGCCAGGTCGGCAACAAGGTCTATGGCGGGCAATCGTCCCACCTGCCCCTGAAGCTGAACATGGCCGGTGTGATTCCGCCGATCTTCGCGTCGTCCATCATCCTGCTGCCGGCAACGGTGGTGGGCTGGATGAGCTCAGGTGGTGAGGGCTGGTTCTCCCGTCTGCTGCGCGATGCCGCAGCGACGCTGAGCCCGGGCCAGCCGGTCTACGTGATGTTCTACGCCGCGGCGATCGTGTTCTTCTGCTTCTTCTACACGGCGTTGGTGTTCAACAGCCGCGAGACGGCGGACAACCTGAAGAAGAGCGGCGCGTTCATTCCTGGCATCCGCCCGGGTGAGCAGACCGCACGCTACATCGACAAGATCCTGCTGCGACTGACGTTGGCTGGTGCCATCTACATCACCTTCGTCTGCCTGCTGCCGGAGTTCCTGATCCTGAAGTACAACGTGCCGTTTTACTTCGGAGGCACGTCGCTGCTGATCATCGTGGTGGTCACCATGGACTTCATGGCCCAGGTGCAGAACTACATGATGTCGCAACAGTACGAGTCGTTGCTCAAGAAGGCGAACTTCAAGGGCGGTTGAGATTGGCAAGTCGCGACGATGCGACGCCAGAGGTGACGGTCGAATTGACGCCTTACGACCTGTCGCATGCGTGGAGAGTGTTCCGCGCCAATGGGTTGGAATGGCTAAACAGTTTTAGGAGAGAGTTATGAGAGTTTCGGCTTCGGTCAAGAAAATCTGCCGCAACTGCAAGATCATCCGTCGCAACGGCGTGGTCCGCGTGATCTGTACCGATCCGCGTCACAAGCAGCGCCAAGGCTGACCAGATTTAAGAGGACGTTATGGCACGTATTGCTGGTATCAACATTCCGCCGCACAAGCACGCCGAGATTGGCCTGACCGCGATTTTCGGCATCGGCCGCACCCGCGCGCGCCAGATCTGCGAAGCCTGCGGCATCGACTACGCGAAGAAGGTCAAGGACCTGACGGACGCCGATCTGGAAAAGATCCGCGACCAGATCGCTGCATTCACGATCGAGGGTGACCTGCGTCGTGAAACGACGATGAACATCAAGCGCCTGATGGACATCGGCTGCTACCGCGGCTTCCGCCATCGCCGCGGCCTGCCCATGCGCGGCCAGCGTACGCGCACCAACGCCCGTACCCGCAAGGGTCCGCGCAAGGCCGCCCAGGCCCTGAAGAAGTAAAGAGATTGAGAGATCACCATGGCTAAGCAACCGTCGAACAACGCCGCCCAGCGCGTGCGCAAGAAGGTCCGCAAGAACGTCTCCGACGGTGTTGCGCACGTGCACGCTTCCTTCAACAACACCATCATCACGATCACCGATCGCCAGGGCAACGCCCTGTCGTGGGCATCGTCGGGTGGCCAGGGCTTCAAGGGCTCGCGCAAGTCCACGCCGTTCGCTGCCCAGGTGGCATCGGAAGTCGCCGGCCGCGCGGCCATGGAGCAGGGCATCAAGAACCTGGACGTCGAGATCAAGGGTCCCGGCCCCGGTCGCGAATCCTCGGTTCGTGCACTCGGTGCGCTGGGCATCCGCATCACGTCGATCTCCGACGTGACGCCGGTCCCGCACAACGGCTGCCGCCCGCAAAAGCGCCGCCGCATCTGAGCGGCTCACGCTTCTCTCATAAGCCCACCGCCGTCGGCATCTGACCGACGGCTCCTGCCGCATGCCGCGGCAGCAGTTGATTCAAAGGACACACCAAGTGGCACGCTATCTCGGCCCCAAGGCCAAACTTTCCCGCCGCGAAGGCACCGACCTGTTCCTGAAGAGCGCCCGCCGCTCCATCAGCGACAAGGCCAAGTTCGACTCCAAGCCTGGCCAGCATGGCCGCACGTCCGGCTCGCGCACCAGCGACTACGGTCTGCAACTGCGTGAAAAGCAGAAGGTCAAGCGCATGTACGGCGTGCTGGAGAAGCAATTCCGCCGCTACTTCGAAGAAGCCGACCGCCGCCGTGGCAACACGGGTGCCAACCTGCTGTCGCTGCTGGAATCGCGTCTGGACAACGTGGTCTACCGCATGGGCTTCGGCTCCACGCGCGCAGAAGCACGCCAGCTGGTCTCGCACAAGGCCATCACCGTGAACGGCAAGAGCGTGAACATCGCTTCCTACTCGGTCAAGGTCGGTGACGTGGTCGCCGTGCGCGAGAAGTCCAAGAAGCAGAACCGCGTCGTCGAAGCGCTGCAACTGGCCCAGCAAGTCGGTATCCCGGCCTGGGTGGAAGTCAGCCTGGACAAGGCCGAAGGCACCTTCAAGAAGACGCCGGACCGCGACGAGTTCGGTGCCGACATCAACGAATCGCTGATCGTCGAACTGTATTCGCGCTGATCGGCGCGACGCATCGAGCGAATTATTCCTGGGCCCGCACGCACGCGGGCCTAGGCACTTCACCAGCCTTACCGGTGTAACGAGCTGGGGGTATTGAGAGGAAGCTGCATGCAAACCAATCTGCTGAAACCCAAAGCCATCAATGTGGAGCAACTTGGCCCGAACCGGGCCAAAGTTGCTTTGGAGCCGTTCGAGCGCGGCTACGGTCACACGCTGGGCAACGCGCTGCGCCGAGTCCTGCTGTCCTCGATGGTGGGCTATTCGGCAACCGAGGTCACCATTGCCGGCGTGCTGCACGAGTACTCGTCCATCGACGGTGTCCAGGAGGATGTGGTCAACATCCTGCTGAACCTCAAGGGCGTGGTGTTCAAGCTGCACAACCGCGACGAAGTCACGCTGAGCCTGCGCAAGGACGGCGACGGCGTCGTCACGGCCGCCGACATCCAGACGCCCCACGACGTCGAGATCATCAACCCTGAGCATGTCATCGCCACGCTGTCGCAAGGCGGCAAGCTGGACATGCAGATCAAGGTTGAAAAGGGCCGCGGCTACGTGCCGGGCAGCATGCGCCGCCATGGCGACGAGCAGACCAAGTCGATCGGCCGCATCGTGCTGGACGCTTCGTTCTCGCCCGTCAAGCGCGTGAGCTACACGGTCGAAAGCGCCCGTGTCGAGCAGCGTACCGACCTGGACAAGCTGGTCGTCGAGATCGAGACCAACGGTGCCATCACCGCCGAAGACGCCGTGCGCGCCTCGGCCAAGATCCTGGTCGAGCAACTGGCCGTGTTCGCACAGCTGGAAGGCAGCGAGCTGGCTGCGTTCGACGCACCGGCACCGCGCGGCAATGCGCAGTTCGACCCGATCCTGCTGCGCCCTGTCGACGAACTCGAACTGACGGTGCGTTCGGCGAACTGCCTGAAGGCCGAAAACATCTACTACATCGGCGACCTGATCCAGCGCACGGAAAACGAGCTGCTGAAGACGCCGAACCTGGGCCGCAAGTCCTTGAACGAAATCAAGGAAGTGCTGGCCTCGCGTGGCCTGACCCTGGGCATGAAGCTGGAAAGCTGGCCGCCCGCAGGTCTGGACAAGCGATAATCTTTTCCCCCCTCAACCTGGTGAACGGGCGGTACCTGACACGGCCGCCCTGATCGATAAAGAAAGGAAATCACCATGCGCCACGGACACGGACTCCGCAAACTCAACCGCACCAGCTCGCACCGCCTGGCGATGCTGCGCAACATGATGAACTCGCTCATCGAGCACGAAGTCATCAAGACCACGGTCCCCAAGGCCAAGGAATTGCGCCGCGTCGTCGAGCCGATGATCACGCTGGCCAAGGAAGCCACGGTGGCGAACCGCCGTCTGGCGTTCGACCGCCTGCGCAGCCGCGACAGCGTCGTCAAGCTGTTCGACGAACTGGGCCCGCGCTTCAAGGCACGTCCCGGCGGCTACACGCGCATCCTGAAGATGGGCTTCCGCGTCGGCGACAACGCGCCCATGGCGCTGGTCGAGCTGGTGGACCGCGCTGAAGTTTCTGAAGAAGTTTCTTCCACTGAAGAGACGAAGGCGTAAAAATACGCTATACTTGCTGTCTTGCCGCGCGATGGAGCAGTCTGGTAGCTCGTTGGGCTCATAACCCAAAGGTCGGAGGTTCAAATCCTCCTCGCGCAACCAAATAAGAAGAAGTGCTGACAAGCACTTACGAAGCCCGCTCAATGCGGGCTTCGTCGTTTCTGGATGGCCATGGCCCATCTGTGGCCCACGTATGGCCCACACGGTGGCCCAGCATCTACCGATCCGCGGCTGTCTTGACCGTTGGGGTGCTGGCCCATGGGGCTTTTCGTTCCTCGCGATTTTTTTGGTTCACCGGGCCGGACTGGAGGACGAGTGTGCGCTCCGTGGAGAGGTCAGCGTTTGCCACAGACTGAAGCCAGGCAGTCAGCACGGTTGGTGCTTGGTGGTTGTGTCGCTGGCGCCCTAGAGGAAGGGAACTCCGCGAACCAGTGATTTCCCATCACGCCGCTGGTCTCGCGCAGATGCAACTATCCGGCGCTGCCTTAGTTATTGCCTTTGATCATTCAGCAATCGGAATGGGCGCTATCCTCAATCTCCATGGCAAGAGAAGAGGGAGAAAGCATGGAGTGGAACGAGGGCCGCCCCTTTCAGGCGCTAGCACTGACTGGCGGAGGCTACCGAGGCCTGTTCACGGCGCGCGCGCTGCAGGAGATGGAGGAGCACATCAACGAGCCCATCGGCCGTCGTTTCGACCTTTCCTATGGCACCTCGATCGGCGGCATCATCGCGCTGGCCGTGGCCTTCGAGGTCCCCATGCAGAAGGTGGTCCAGGCCTTCGAGAAATCGGGCGAGAAGATTTTTCCGCCGCGCGTCAAGCCCACGGGCAAGATCGGCAAGGGCATGGACATCTGGCGTCACTGGAGCCAGCCTCGATACCGGTCACAGGCCCTGCGGGACGTGATCACGAGCCTCATTCCTGAGGATGCAACCTTGAACGACGCCAAACACGCTGTCGGCATCCCCGCGGTCAACGTCACAAGCGGTCGCCCGCAGGTTTTCAAGACCCGGCACAAGGAGGAGTGGACGCGCGATTGGAAATACAAGGTGGTGGACGTAGCTCTGGCCACCTCGGCTGCCCCGACGTTCTTCGAGCTGGCGGAACTCGATGGTCAGCGCTACGCCGATGGCGGGTTGTACGCCAACGCGCCGGACCTGCTGGCGCTTCACGAAGCCGAGCACTTCTTCGGTGTCCGCACCGAAGCCGTTCGCATCCTCAGCGTCGGCACGACGACCAACATGTACTCGTTGTCCTTTGAGTCCGGCCGCGGGCTGGGCATCCAAGGCTGGATGGATGACAACCGGCTCTTCTCCGTCACGATCTCGTCGCAGCAGCAACTGGTGGACCAACTGATGCAGCACAAGCTGAAGGACCGGTATTTCCGGCTTGACGCTCAGCCATCCAACGAGCAGGCCAAAGACCTGGGGCTCGACGTCGCAACCGAGGCGGCGCGGCGCACGCTGATGGCATTGTGTTGATTTCCACGTATTCCTGACCCACCATTTCCATCGAACTTTGACCCACCCTGGATAGAGCCCAGCAGGGCTCACGGTGTGGATAACTTCTTGGT
>NZ_LMMT01000039.1 GCF_001422365.1 Pseudorhodoferax sp. Leaf265
CTCCTGTGCTCCTGCCACTAAAAGCAGCAGGTTAGGGTTCTTACGTGGGTCAGATTTGGACGGAAATTACCCGTGGCGGTGGGTCAGTTCTGCGTGGAAATCAACACCACCACATTCAGGTGTCCAACTTCAGTGCAACCTACTATGGCTAAAGCAAGATCGCTGGTCTCTACTCCCTCCACCTACGCGGAGTTACAAAAGCACATTGCAGAACTGCAGTTGAAAGCAGAAGCGTTGAAGGCGCAAGAGGTGAGCGATGTAATCGGTCGCATCCGGGAGGCCATTCAAGTCTATGGCATAACGGCAGAAGATCTTTTTGGCTCGCCGCGACGAAGAGCCAAACAGACTTTGGTAGGTATCGCGCCGAGTGCCAAAGCCAGCAGAGCTGCAAAATACAAGGATCCGGCGACGGGAAAAACTTGGAATGGTGTTGGCAAGCGCCCTGGCTGGATTGTCTCGGCGACAGAGGCAGGAGCAGATCCCCAATCTCTGGCGATCTGAGACTTCACATAGGATCGGTCGAGTGTCGAAACGGCCACTATGAGACCTGATGGTCGGCGCGAATTTCGAGCTGTAGTCAGGCGCCTCGATCTCACGTGTGCGGCTCCGACCGCAGCTTGTGCAAATAGTGCATTCGATCAAGGTCGGGGAAACAGTGGCTTCCAAGGGCGTTCCTGTACTGATCCGCCGCTCCAAAAAATTGGAAGCGTGTTATTTGGCACAGTGTTGTGGAAGATGACGAGAGCGCCCATCGCGCCATGCCCTAGCGGACTACTAGGCACCAACTCGCGGCCGATTTGTTGCACAACGTCCTGAGCGAACGCGCGCTCGTCTTCGGTAGGGAAAATACCAGCCTGATCGTTGCAGGAACGAAGTTCGTCTCCAAACACCGTGGCTGAGTGAATATCGATATCAGGAAACTCGCAGCGCATTGCGCCAAGTGCCTCAGGAAAGGAAAACATGATGAATACGGCGATTCGACCCTCGCCTGCATACCTTCCCCAGGTCTCGGCACCAACCGCCGCCTTGAATTTTCTCAGACCTTTGAGCATCGTCTCACCGGTACCCGAGAAGTCGTCGACGATGGCCACCATCGCGTCAGCCTCGAGATGCGTTCGCATCCACTGACCAAGTTCGGCTGCTGGGACGCACTTACCCGGAAGGACTCGGCTTTTCAGTTCTCGCGCCATCGTCGCGCCACTCTTGTGCTCCGCATCTAGGTATCCGATTGCTAAATTGTCGCGGCGACCTTTCACGATCTTCCAGATGCCGTGGCCAACACCGTTGCGTCTGGCCAGAATCATTTGCTCGACTTTCTCCAACTGAACGCCACGCATGCCTTCGTTGATGAATCCTTTGTCGGCCATCCTTTGAAGCAGGAGGAAGGCGATCTCAATCCGGCTGTCGTCATCGAACTGCCGGAGCCAACTCTTGATCTCGGCCACGTCCTTCTGCCTACCGCAATAAATTAGGCGCTGCGCCACGATGAGCATGTCGTCCTCACTGATCGGAAACCCGGTGTCAGCGGTATCTTCAGATGCAGGCAGCTCGTCTTCACCGGGGCGGGCCGCACGTTCAGCCTCGAGGAGGTTGCACCAGATGGGAAGAAGCTGAGCTCGAGCATTCTCCCCAAGCCACTCTCGGAAGATCTGCAATCCCACAACGAGCCCATCTCCGTCTTTTCGCTGCTCGAGTACGCCGCGCTGCAGTAGGCGTGCGCAAGCGCGTCGCAGCACTGAACCCTGCGCGCGATCTTGTGCGTCAATTGGAAGGCTCTCTTGAGCCTCAAGCAGTTCGTCGATCCCTTCGTATCGACCGCCGAGAGCTGAGATGCAAGAGAGCGCGATACAGTTCTCCGCGGCGTCCTGACGCTTCTGTGTCGCGTCAAGCACGGGGTTGTCCTCCCAGAAGTGAGAAAAGTTGGTCGCGCCCAGCGAGCGTAGCAGTTGTTGCCGGATCGCCGAGGTGTCATTCGCGTCTACGAACGTCCTGTGTTCCTGAAGACAGCGATCGAAGATCTGGTAGCAGAAATTGTTGATAAAAAACGGGTTCCCAGAGGTGTAGCCTGTAATGAACTCGATTGCTTCAGGATCGAACTCAATCGCGCCTCCGACTGGCGCTTCAATCAGGTTTCGGCAATCCGCCGCGCTGTCGATACGGTCAAGGCGAACGTTTGTCCATTTGTTGAGATCAGCTTGATGTCGGCTGAAGATTGCATCCATTCGCTCACTGCCGATGAAAAAGAATGTTAATCCGGCCTCCGACGCTGACCGCAGGCCCTTTATAAATTGGCGACCTCGTTCGCCCGTGTAAAATGCAGCGTCGAGATCGTCGAATTCGTCAATGATGACAACGAACTTTTGTGTCGGCTGCGTTGCCGAAAGTTGCTCGACGAATGGAACCAACAGGCTAATGCCGGCGCCGAACTCGGATTCTGTGGGGACCTGAATTGGACTTAAAACCTTCTGCACAAGGCGTCGCGCGATTCGATGCGCAAGTTGACCCTCATGCAATGACGCAAGTTCACCCATTCTGAGGAGAATACAGGTAGTGTCTTCGCGCTCTGCAAGCTTGGCCGCCAATACCTGAAGGAGTGATGTTTTGCCAATACGCTTCTGTCCCCACACGAATGTAGATGTGCCTGCCATAGCAGCTAAATTCAGCTTGCGAAGCAGCGAATCTCTTCCATGGAGCCGCTCGGGTTTTTTGATCGGGTTGAGAGAATAAGGTGGCTCGGCGAGCATCGACTCCCAATTGGGCTCGATGACTTGCTGGAGGATTAGCAAGCGGTCCGGTTGTACAGAAGGTTTCTCCGCGCCAGTGAAACACGCCCACTGGATCGGAATTTCGATCTTAGTGTATGGCTTAGCAAGTATCAAACGAATTCGAACCAACTTCTCACCATTAGCGGGTACGTCAAATGGCCCGGCTGGTTCAACAATGGCGAGATCGAACATCTGCTCTTGAGTCGTCTCGCGCTGCAGCGATACGTCCCGCGCATGGCCCTTGCCGAGATTTATCAGCGTAAATGAGAGGAAAACCTCAGTGCCAGTGGCTCGGAGATCCGCCTTGGTGCTAGGGTTTCTAAGAGCAAGCACCGGTGCCAGCGCAGTTTCGCCGCGCGAAGACGCGTCCTCGATGATAGAGGTCAGATGATCAAGGACTGGCTTCACAAAAGTGCGCCAAGCTCTGCTGCCGAGACGAGGGTCGCCTGAAGTTGGACTTTGAATTTTAATATTTTCGAGAAGTTCTGGGGCTCTTCTTATCACGTCCGAATCTTCGTTTCGCTCATGGGCCTCGCAGATCTTTCGAAATGCGGGGCCGAGAAGAACATCAAGGTCGGTTAGGAACTCCTTTTCCGCAGGAATCAACATTGGCTGCAGCCGGTGAGTAACCTTGAGCAGATCAATAGAGGCAATTTTTGCCGTTGCCGGCGTTGTTCGAAGGAATCGTGTAACAGAGGCGGCAACCGCAGCCCAATGTTCTTCCAAACGAACGAGCGCAGACCGGCACATCTCGGCGGGTGAATTGCGTTGAACGGCGTATGCGGTCGCTATTTCATCCTTCAGTTTGAACGCAAAGTCACGCGTCTCTTCCGAGAAATCAGGGTCCGTTGCATCGATTCGATGGATGGCGTTTACGAACGCGACTGCTAAACTGGCTTTAGAAAACGAATCGGCGCTTTCCTGAAGCGAGGCGAGAGAGTTGGGCTCAAGATGCAGTCCCCGCGGGGAAGCCCAAGCGCTGACGACGCGCGCCAGGAGGGACGAGTCTTGCTCGCCTGCCGCGCTGGGGAGCTGTTGGGCAAGCAATTCGCCCACTGTAAACCCGTCGCCACGGTTCCTGGCAGCAGTCAAGGAGTCGGCGAGCGCGTCTTTGGCTATTTCTGTTTCGGTCGGGACGGCCGCATCAACTGCGCCGCCCAGCGACGTCTCGGCCAATCCGGCAAAAAACGCCGCAGACCTTTGTCTGACCCGCGCAGCCAATTCGCGATTCCATATTTGCTGCATTGGCCAAGGCAAATAGGCTGTCGCTAAACCCTGCTCCTGCCAGCGCTGAGCGCTGGCCAATTCGCTGCCTTGCAGGTGATCGCGCTGTTCTTCGAGGAAGGTGCGGCGCCACTCGGCTAGTTCGACTGGGGTAAGAGTTGGCACAACGGGAAGATCGTAGTCGCCAGCCCGTTTGGGTCGAGCCATGCCGTCGCGGGAGTCCCATACATAGACATGCCCACTGGTGTAGTCCATGAGTGCGGTCCACAGGTCCTCACGAATCCGACCGCGTCGTGGCAAGTCATCCCTGGACTTTGCAGTCGCTTCCTGCACGCTCTCGCCCGGCGCCTTCGTTAGACTTCGCTTCGCGAGCACGGCCTTAGAACTGCCGTCGTCCACGCTAGATATTGCTGGGCAGACGCACTCTATGCCGTGTTGTTTCCCCAATTCAAAATTCGGTGCGAGCAGCGCGACAAACGCGCGCATGTCGCCCGCCCCAAAGTCGTTTGTGTCGAAACGACGATCCGTCATCGTCAGAAGGCGATTCTTCAACACCGCCAACGTCATTGAGTTGGCACCTGGCCCGCCCTTGCGCTGTGCTTGAAGGAAGGCGGCCTTGACCAGCCCAAGCGCTTCATCCTTGGTAAACATCGAATCTCCCTCAAATTGCGCAATCTTTCGGTTTTTTGGACAGCGTGGGCATCCGGCTCGATCCGGATGCCGATTCAACACGCACTTTTTGGCGCCAGTCTAGGTCAAGCGACCGCCGGTCGTGATGCCGACGCTGGTTCCGCTGTCGCCTCGTAGCCGCGAAGAGCCGACGCAGGGAAGCTGCTCTTCGCTTTCGAGCAACTTTTGGGTCGATGGGCGGCTTGAACAAGCGAAGCAAACGGCCGGCAACGATCGCCTCTGCTTCAAGCTGCGGACCGTTCTGCTGCAGACCCATCTCTCGTTTGGCCATCCGCAACTGCACGCCCGCCGCCACGGAAGACATTCCATGCTGTCTCAGCTAGCGGCTTCCATTCTTCAGTTGACGACCCACCGACATTGGACGTCGCTGACGGCTCAGACCCTGCAACTGGGCGGCCAGAAGCCGGCGCCCGCCGTCTTCCGTTCCTGGCTGATCAATGCCGATCGCCTTGGCGAATCGAAGGGGCAATATGAGCCTACATTGTTGGACTTGAAGGGCGCTGTCGTACAGAGGCGTGAAAATTCGTTTTAGTCACCAGGGGGCTGCGCGCTCTCTGGATAACGTAGGGGAAAGCAAGGAATGCATCCGTTTAGCCTAGGGTAAGAGTACGAGCGAGCGGCCTTGCTGACATTCGTCGGCAGCCAGCAGGCCCAGCCAGGCGTGATCTGGGGAAGTAGGGAACCGGGCTGCATTATCTGTACCTCAGGTGGCCGGCACGGCAAGAAGGCCGGGTACACGGACGGGCAGCAGCCGGATGGTTCATGGATATACGTCGGTCAGGGCACAACTGGCAATCAGCAGCTTGAGAATTCGGCAAACGCGAAGCTCGCGGCGCTCGATCGATCAGTGCTGCTGTTCACAACGCGCGAGCCCAACTCCAGGGAGATCGCGCAGCGGGGTTACGGCAAGCGCTACGTCTTCCGAGGTGCGTTCAATGTGGCAGGCTTCGAGTTTTTTTCCCCAGACTCGGGCGCCAGGAAGGGCGACCGCCTGTTGAGATTCTTCTTGCTACCGGCGGACGATAGCTACATTGAAACTCAGGGGCTCGTGCCTAGCGGCTTTGCGGAGCCGGAGTTGTCGCTCCGCGCAATGCAACTGAAGCTGCGAGAGATGGCCAATCCAGCCAATCGGAAGAAGCTGACGACGATCGAGTACCGATCGCGTAGTTCTGCAGTGCATCGATACGCATTGGCCAGAGCGGAGGGTAGATGCGAATGCTGCGGCTTGCGCGCGCCTTTTGAAAGCGATCAGGGCATTCCGTACCTAGAGGTGCATCACTTGTTAAGGCTGGCCGACGATGGCCCAGATGCGCCAAGCAACGTAGCTGCTATTTGTCCGAACTGCCATCGCGCCTTGCACCACTCAAAGGGTCGAGCCGCTCTCGCGGCGTCGCTCCAATTGCGCGTCGCGCAGCTCGAGGATGCAATCTTCCAAAAGCTCGGTTGATTGCGGGCATTGCTCCGCGAGGCGATGCGTCGCTAGAAGCCTTTCAGAGCCAGCCTTCGACTTGTGCGGAGAATCGCGGCAGTCTCGCGCTGCGACCGGTCACATTCCCAAACGACAAGCATGTCTGGCCAGAGGGCCAAGGTGTGGTGTGGATGCCATGAACCTAAATCCCCGTGTGCGGCTTTGCCACCCGGGTACACGCCTCGCTACTGCATTTCCAACTGCATGGGTGTATGGAAGGCATCCCCAAAACAGATGATGATGGGGTTCGCCCGATTGAGTAGATTCGGAAAAGTTCCGAATTGGAAATGGAAATAGGGCTGGCATGAGGATCACCGCCGGCCCTCAGGGTAGATCGTATTCATCGGGAGAAATTAGGTCAGCGTAGCAAGCCGCCCCACGGAATTTGGTGGTGTGTGTTGGCAGTGCCTGCTACGAACCATCAGTTCAAAACTGAGGAGGAATCATGCCGATCGCAAGGAGGTCCATCATATTGCTAGCAGTCGCAGTCGCGATGTCTTCAGAGGCGGTTGCGCAAACAGCGAAGTTTGAAGGCACTGCTGCCATTGCAGCAGGTTCGATCAACCCGCCAGATCCAGTTGAAGGCTGCAACAAGGCAAAACGAGACGCTGAGGAAAAAGCCGTGAAGGCAGGAGCTAAAGGCTTGGAGTCATGGGATCGATTGAGCGTTGACAGCGATTGCTCGTTGGCGACTCCTGGTGCACGGGGGGTCGGCTATTTCTTCATCTTTACCGCGCGCGGCAACTTTAAGAAGTAGCCTTGCCAAGACTTGGAGGAAGCTTAAATGCAAATACCCCTTTATCTGCTCAACCTACGTCGGCTTTTCCTCGCTCTAATTTTTCTGCCTGGGGTTGCTGCGTCCTCTTGGGCGGCATGCGTAAACACGGCGACGCCGACTTGTGGCGTCTATCAAAGTTGTTTTGCTGATAGATGCAATTGCTCGGGTTCGCAGTACGAATACTTTAAGAGCTACGGCGAAAAATACTGTAAAGCATTCTTGGAGTTGCCAGGGCTCTCCGATAAAGGTAACAAATGGCGTGATTCCACGTTGCGGTGTCTGCAGGAGAAGATCGTTCCGATGCTTCCAGTTGATGGAGCCGCAAATAGTTGCAACTGCAAGCAGATGCAAATAGATGTGTTTGACTCTCACGTAGCTTGTTATACACAGCCATCTTCATCGATATGTGACTTGAGTGTGGCCGATTGGAGCAAGATCACTGCTGCGACCGACCCAATTGCGAGCTTGGTAGATCAAAAAAGCCGAAAGCAGATTAAAGAAGTCGCCAGGATTTGTTACAACAAGGTGACTGGCGACGTGAAGGACGCCATTAAGAAGTTGCTAGATAAGTTGTAGGCGCACCGTCCAAATAAGCGCTGCTCATTAGCCTGCCGTAGAAAGTTCATTCTCGGGCACAGACGGATGGACGCTCTCCGAAGTTCTCCCCAAAGAGACTTGGTCTGTCCATTCGGTCGAATGCATCAGCAAAGGCATGGCTAGGGCACCGAATGTTGCGGCCGACGCCGATTTGAGCCACGTGCCGGGCGGAGGGTGAGCCAGTACCGGAACGCTGAGTGCGGCCCATGGTTTGGCGAGCGTCGAGCGGCCCAATGGGGCTTTGTGGCTCAAAACGGCGCCGGCGTGAACAGCACCACGACAACGACAAGGGCTTGGCACGTTCGCCGGGCGCAGGAAAGGGTCGACATGAACGACAGGCTCTGGCTGGAGACCTTCACCCCCGTGGGTGATCGACCGCGCGGGAGAACGGTCACTCGACGATCATTCATTGGGGTCAGCATCGGCGTCCCCGCAGCGCCGTTGTTGTTGGGCACCTCGACAAGCCACGCCGCCACTACGGCCTCCCGCATCTGTGAGAGCACGCTGCGCTTCGACGAAGACAAGGACGGGATGACCGTCACCTGGTATCCCGCGCTCGAGACCACCAGCCAAGCCAATGAAGGCAAGCCGATCCAGTGCGTGCCCACGTTCGAGGATGAACGACAGCGAAAGCGGGACAAGTCGATTGCGGAGATCGAGGCAGCACAGGCCCGCTCCTGGCGCATCGTGCGCAACGCGTTCGGACCCGGCACCAAGTTCCACCTACGACGCGATGCCAATCAACCGAACTTCATCCACGCCCTCGAGATCGTGGGTGTCCGCTTCGGTGAACTCGCCACCTCATCACACACCCTCACATTCACCCACGACTCTAAGAGGTCGCACTGGCAGGTCGGCCTGAGCACGCGCCAGTGGCACGCAGGACACCCACTGGTCAGCGAGAAGCAGATTCCGTTCGAGCAACTTTCGAAACCGGTTAGCAGTGAGGCGCGCACGACCGGGATCGACTTTACGGCAGATCCGGTGCCGGCCGATCTGGAGCCCGAAGGAAGCTTCTGGATCGACACCGACGCCGATGTGCTTCGCACGGCACTGCGCGGCGTCCTCGAGGACCACGTGCGCGTCGAAGGTCCGCTGCGATTAGTGCTGGCGAAAAATGGAGTGTGGTCGCTAGTCCCACGCCGGAAGGGCAGCACCGGAACCCTCGGCCGGATCCTGCTGGCCCAGGGTGCTTTGCTGGCGCACCAAGGCGTCAGCATGGGCTGGTGCGATCCGGCTTCCGACGAGTCCACCGACTCGGCAGCCAGAACCGGCAAGCGCAGGGAGAACGACCCAGTATTCATGGCATGGGGCGAATTGCAGACCGTCGCGAAGCCGGTGATTCTGGGGGACCCGCGTCATTCGCACATCACGCTGGAGGCGATGCCAATCCTCGCGGAGCCGTCCAATCCACCGCCCCCCGGACCACTAGCGGCACCCGCCACCGGGAAGCAGGCCACCACCTGTGCGTCCGACACCAACCCCGCGCCTTTCGACCGAACCGAAGCCTTAGATGCGTTCAAGGCGAGTCACCGCACCGCCCTCTCGTTCCCGCCGCAGTGGCGTTATGTGCGCCGCGACTGGTCTTCGAGGGGCCGCCATCTCGCGGGCGTCTCTACCACGCGTGCGGCCTGGCTGGCGCGGGCCAGCCTGAGCGTGTCGGGCAGCATTTCCGAGTTCGGCCCGCTGTGCATCCGCGAAGGCGCGCTGCAACAGTCGCAGTCCATGGACCCGCCGCTTCGATTCGCCGGTCGCCTCAATGCGAGTCCTTGGTGGGTGAGGTCGCGCATCGGATGGTTTCGTGCGCAAGGCTGGAGCATCGACGCCGCAGAAATCGATCCAGCCAATGCCAGCGCGCGCACGCACCATCCGCTGATGACCGCAGGCTGCGGCGGCTTCGGGACGTCGCTGTCCTCGCTCGATGTTCCGCTGTTGCTGCTGGAGAGCGAACTCGCGCCCCTCCAATGCGATTTCAGCAAGCTGAGCTTCGCGCCAACCGGCTTGCGCGCGGTGTTCGGCTCGGACGTCCGCAAGGCACGGGCCGACCTGCGCGCCAGCGACAGCTACCTGTGGCTGGGCAATGAATCGGACCTCGGCGACCTGCCGCTCGCGCACATCGACCTGACGCAAGCCCGGCTCGAGGTCGCTCGCTCCCTCGACTTGGCCCGGCTGGCATTCATGTTCGCGGGGCTGCACCTAGACATCGCCAAGGGCGCGGCATGGATCACCGACACCCGCAGAAGTTGCCGGGTGCGCCGGCGCGTCGAGCCGGGACGCGACAGTGACCCGCTGGTGCTGGACACGCGGCCGGTGCTGGTGGCCGAGTTCCCGCCCCAGCACGTCTTCGAGGAGGCGATCTTTCGGCCGAGCGCCGCACCGCTCCCCGATGTGGCGCTCAAGGCGCCGACGTTCACCGTCAAGGTCCAAGTGACGCAGGAAGGCAGTCAGGAAACCAAGGAGCAGGAGCGGGATTTCAGCACGACGCTGTCTAGGCTGCTGCGCCAGCTCGACGAACTGACGCGCCCCGAGGACCGCTTCAACGTGCGCCAGGCCTACGCCTCCATGAAGGTCGAAGAGCAGGCGAAGAGCACCAGTCCCGCCTATAACCCCGAAGCCCCGTTCCAAAAATTCTCGAAGAAGTTCACTGAACTCTTCGGCACGCTTGTCAAGCCGGGCCAATGGCCCGCAGAGCAGCGTATCTACATCGGCGCGCTGAACCTGCCGCCCGACCTCGCCGCCGAGGCCCGCAAGCTCAACGACGGGTTGAGGAAGGACGTCACCGAATCCCTGCTGAAGCGGACGCTGGATGATGCCGATCGATTGGTGGAACTGCTCAACAAGCAGGAGCCCTCGCTCAATAGCGCCACCCGGTATTTCTGGCAGAAGGTGTACGAGTACATCCCGGCACTCGACCCGGCGAACAAGAACACGCATCCGCTGCCCCCCTTGGACAAGGCGCGTCTCATCGAGCAGGCGGTGTGCGGGGTCATGCAGAGCTATGCCGACTACCGCGACTTCTATGTCGAACAGATGGTGCTGCGGCAGGGTCAGAAGGAGTACCTGCCGCAGGACATGGAGTTCTTCAGCTCCGCCAACCGCAAGGACCTCAAATTCGGCCCGGACTATCCGCTCGATGACATCCACAAGGCCTACCTGGCCGTGCTCGAAGGCACGCAAGACCCGGCCCAGGTGATGCGCGCCCGCATGTCGGGCACTTCCCGGCTGGCTTTCCATGTCGACTGCGGAAGCCGCCCGGGCATTGACGTCGAAGATGGCGACGCTCACCTGCCGTCAGGGCAATCGGGCAGGACCGGCGCAAGCAACGGCACCCGGCTGCCCTTCAGTTTCGAGGCGTTGACCGACTGGGGACACTACGACTTGGCGGTGACGCCGCGTGCGCGACAGGCTGCAGCCTTCGACGACAGCGGCGTACTCATCCGGCGCGAGATCAGCGAGTCGGGACTCGAGGACGATTCGGCAGGCGCCGACGTCACGATGCTCAAGTCGCTCGGCATCCGCAGCGGCCAAGTCGCGGAACGGCGCCAGGGCCCGGGCCGCTCGAGGGACTGGGGCAAGTCTCTGAGGACGATCCAGGAGCGCCTGGTCGATGTCGAGGCGTCGCTGCGCGTGGTGCCCGACGATCTCCAGACGGCCATCGAGCTGCCTGCACGGCTGATTCTTTCCCCGTCGCAGAAAGCGCAGTGGCGCACGCCACGCCGCCAATGCCCGGACGGCGGGGGGCCCGTGCCGCTCTGGTCGGCGACCCTTGATACCGATGCGGCCAATCCGCTGGTCCGCGCCGTGGCCTCGCCGGACATGCGCCCCGAATTCGTCCGCTACGGCCTGGAGCGCAGGCTGCTTTCTGCGAAGGGCAAGACGGGCGAAAAGGGCCAGCCGCTGCATTCGCCGGTCGGATCTGCGCCACCTCGCGGCCCGCGCGCCCCCTGGACCCTGGGCTTCGAGGAGAGCGACGCCAACATCAGTCCCATCGAGGACCTGTTCGTGGCGACCTCTCCGGAGGGCACGTCACCACCGACGAACGGCTCGGTCTGCGGCCAGGCACCGTCGGCATCAGCGTCGGCCTCGGCCGCGCTGCCGGCGAGTTCGGTGGCCTCGGCAGTCGAGAAGCCGGAACTGCACCAAGTCGTCGAGTACCTTTGCCGTCGCCAGCACGAACGCGCCGAATACCAGAAGCACGCGGTGTTCCGCTCGACGCTCGATGCCTACGACCGGCACGAGATCGTGCTGCTCAGTTCGGCATGGGGCCTGCCCGTGCGCGGGCGGCGCGAGAAAAGCGGAGAGTTGCAGGCGCTGCGCGTTTCGAGCCAGGTCGAGTTGCCGCCCGAATGGCGTCTGCTCGACGCGCAGGCCGGCACCGCGATATACAGGCCCCGCGCGCTCAAGGTGCGCGAACTGACGCTGACGGCCCTGGGCGGCTCGCTGCGCCACGACAGCGATTTCGTTCCACCGTCGGCGGCCCGCCACATCGTCCACGGGCCGTTGTTCGACTCAATGTCGGTCGAGCGCTGGCAGCACTGGACCGTGCTCGGTCGTGACGTGTTCGCCGAGGTCGTCTACAAGGGCTACCTCTTCCCGATCGGCCATCGCGCCTCGCTGGTCAAGCAGACCGAGCGCGTGTTCATCCGGCCTGTCGGGGGCGGCCTGGTCCGCGCCTATCTGCGCCAGCGCATGTTCATCCGCGTGGCGCGGCCTGACAAGACCTTTCCGGCCTACGGCCAGCCGCACGGGGGACGCAAGTTCCCGGGCGGGGTGGTCAGCATGCTGACGGTCACCACTCCCGACATCGTCGACCCGATGGAGGATATCCAAAAGCTCGATGTGCCGAGCCCATCGGGACGGCTGTTCGCCAACCAGGCCGGCCTTGTCTTCTGGCCAAGGACCGCGAGACTCGACGGCGCCGAGGTCGCGTTCGACCTCCAGGTCCAGGGCGCGGCCACCCGTGCCAAGCTGCTCTTCGTCGACAACGTCGCCGCCAATCGGGCCGAGTTGATGGACGAACTCGTGGCGTACTACAACCGCCTGCCTTCGCCTGATCTCGACCAGGGCAATAAGGTCGACATCAAGCCGGTGCAGCCCCTGCAGCACTTCCGATCGCTCGACATGCGAGGCCAGTCGCTGCGGTATTGCGATGAGGTCAAGCCCGGCAGCGCCTCGCACAAGACACTCGCATGGACGCTGAAGGCCACCGGCTGCGCCGGCGTCACGTCGCACCTGGAAAAGCGCAGCACGCAGATCAATCCGTGGGAAGGCCTGGTCGAGCGCTACGACGATCCGATGTTGGAAGGCGCGGACCAACCGCCGTTCTTTCCGGCAATCGAGACCGCCCGTATCCGCATCGATCAGGTCGAGCGCCTTACCAACGGCATGCCGCAGGCAGCCATCGCGCAGTTCGACGGCTGGTATGTCAAGAACGGATTCGATGCCGATCGCATATCGCGGGAGAAGGACGCCCTTGAGATCTACTTAGACATCGTCAACGCCGTAACGATGGACATGGGCGGCAGCGGCGACCGCAGCGGAGGCGTCATGCGCCCGGCCGGCCAGGTGATCGCGCTGTCGCGCCAACGTGGCCCGCTGACCGGCACCACTGCTGCCGTGACTTCCGCGGGAACCACCAGCTCGGTCACGGGCGCCAGCGGCTATCCTGTCACGCAACCCGAACCGCACCGGATACAACGCCTCGTCGGCGTTGAGAGGAGCGCACCCTCGCGGCCCGACGAAGCCAAGCGGGCCTTTGAGCAGTTCTTCAGTTCTGCGACCAGCGCGCTCGACACCCGAATCTTGGGCTTGGTGTCGTTGAAGGAGCTGGTGAACTACCTCAACATCTCGAACGCAGCCTCGGACCTGCCCGTGCTGCGCGAGGCTGTTGAGTACGGGCTTGGTGGCCTCGACGCCGGCGCGCAGGTTATGCGCATCCAGGTGATCGTGCCCTTGCACGACGTGGTCAAGGAACTGGAAAAGCAGTGGCGCAGGGCCGGTGCGGATGCGCTGGGCAGCCTGCCGGGCTTCGCCGGTGAGATGGAAGACGTGTTCCCCGATGTGGACCGGGCCCTGAAGGACCTGCTGAACGTGCTGGGCCAGACCGCTGCCAGCACCGACGACGCGGCGGTGTTCGCCTCGCTGGCGGAGATCTACGAATGCGGCCGCAGGCTGATGGACGCCTGTGGCCGCGTCGCCGCCAATCCGCTCGACCACCTGCAACTCGCGGTGAGGCAACGACTGCAAGGCCTGGGAAACGGCATCGAGCGCTTCTCGGAAGAACTTGGGCGCCTGCAGGTCGACGCACTCATTGCACCGCTGGTCGCGAACCTGGTGTCCTCGGCAACCGTGCAGCAACTGCTCGGTGGCGCCTTCGACTGGTTTGCGGCGCTTGCCGGGTCGGTGGAAGAGCTGCGCAAGAAGGTGAAGGACCAGGAGCCCGTCCTCGCCGCGTTCGACCTGAGCCTGTCGTGGCTGAAGTCGCCTCCGCCCGTGATGGATCAGTTGCGCAATGCGATCGTGTCTGCGTTTGCATCCAAGGACATTCTGCCGCCTCTGCAGGAGGCTGCCCGGATCGTCGGCGAGCGGCTCGACGCCGTGCAGGATTGGTTGGACGCGGCCCGCACCCCCCTGGACAATTTGCCAACACCGGAGAAGCCGGACGAGGCGACGGGCGCCGTCTCAACGGCTCTCGAGTTCTTCGAGGCGGCCCGTTCGCGGGTGTCTCGGGCGAGGGACGCGCTCACGGACGTCGCAAAGATCGACAACTCCGAGTACCGTCAGGCGGTCCACGCACTGTCCAACATCCTGCAGATCGCGGCGACGATCAAGCAGATCGCCGGCGACCGTAACGCCGTTCTCGCGCTGTTCTCGCAGGCGGTGTCTGACTACCTGGCTCTGCTGGTGGGCCCGCGACTGGAGAAGCTGCCGTCCCTCAACGACGTGAAATCTTTCGCCCAGAAGTTTCTCGATCCCATCAAGGACGCCGCCGACTTACGCCTGCAGTCGATCGCCGATCCGCTTATGCCGGCCAATTCCAAGCCGACGCCCTCGACGAACGGCGACTTCACGATTCCCAAGGGCTGGCTGGTCCCTGGCAAGGTTTCGAGCCTGGTCGATCGCTTCCATGGCACCGCCAAGGCGGTGCAGACCGTGCTGGAGAAAGCGAAGAAGGCCACCAAGGAGGAAGAGAGGGTGGACCCGCCATCCCGCGCCGCCCTCGCTCGGCTCGGCGACCATGCCCTCGACGCCGAATGGGTGCTGCATCGCGCCGCGATCTCGGTGCGCATCGCGGCCCAGGCGATGGCCGACCTCGACGAGTCCAAACTGCATTCGGTGACGAGCCAGGCCGATGCCGCCTGCGAGGCCCTCTCGCGCCTGGGCGAAGACATCGCGTCGACCCTGCAGCGCCTGATCAATGACCTGTTGGCCCTCGAGATCGACCTCAAGATCATCGGCCCGGTCGTGACGCCTGCACGGGATCTTGTCGAGCGGTCCCTGCGATGGCTGGCAGACCGCAGCACGGACCTGAAGAAGCACTTGGAAGAGATATCCAAGTTGCACACGCCCTGGAATCCTGTGCTGCAACCTTGGTTGGACCTGTCCGGCCAGTACGGCGAACGGATCAAGAATGCCGCCGACGCCGCCAAGAACAACAGCAACGCGCAATGGCTGAAGCTGGGAAATGGCATCCTGCCGGACCTGTCCGACCTGCCGGCACCCGCAAATGCGGCAAAGGCCAGCAGCGCCGCCGCCGTCACCACGCTGGAGCGCCTGGCCGTGCAGCAGGTAATGGCATGGGCCTCCAGCCTGGCTGTGCCGACCCAGGCCGCGACCAATGCGCTGATGGCCGCGTTCCGGCCCGCGGTCTCGCCGGTTTCGGATGCCTACGCCAAGCTGCTCGAGGCACGCAACCAGGCCTATACCGCAACCATCGGAACGCCGGCCGAGTGGTTCAACGATGCCCTGCTTGTGCGTGCCGACCCAGCCCTCGTGTTCGTGCCGGATACACCGCCCGACAACATCAACGCGGGGGCAAAGACCGACAGCGACCAGTTGCATTGGGACACCCAGTCTCTTCGCCATCTGGTCGCGCTCAAGGATTCCTCGTCCGGCGAGAACCGGTCCCGAGCCGTGCGCTTCCTCGACTACTTGGTCCAGGGCTGGCGCACCGGACAGTCCTCTCCGCTTCGCATCGCGCGGCAGGTCCGGCAAATCTCGCTGGAGGAGGTGCGCGCCAAGCTGATGGCCCTGATCAACTTCTCGGCCATCCGCGAAGAGATCGAGGAGCGGATCAAGCTGCTCATTCCCGCGGCCGTGACGCTCTCCTACGACTTCTCGACCTCGATCAGATCGGCAGCCGGCGGTTCTGAGGACAAAGCCGAGGTATTCCGCCCCAAGGAGGGCTGCGCCCTAAGCATCAAGACGCGAGCGAAGATCAACCTATTGGAGGGCGGCAAGCCCAGCTTTCAGTCGATCGGCGAGATGGGTGCTTTCGACATCCAACTGCTCGGGAGCTTCGACGCCCTCACTCTGCACTTCAAGGGCGTGCGCTTCGTCTCGCAGGGCGGCAAGCCCGACTGCGACCTGCAGTACGACGGGTTCACGATCGGCCCGCAACTGAAGTTCCTGGAACAGCTGACGCCCTTCTTCGGTTCCAAGCCCGGCAGCGGCTTCTACCTGAAGCCGCTGGACACCGGCATCGGCCTCGAAGCCGGGTACGGGCTGAACCTCGGGACGTTCAGCGTCGGGAACTTGGCCATCTTCAATGTCTCGCTCAACGCCGCGGCGAGGCTACCTTTCGACAACCGAGGCGCCACCTTCGTCGCCTCGCTGTCGCGGCGCGACTCGCCTTTCACGATCGCCATCGCTCCCTATGGCGGCAGCGGCTTCTTTGCGCTGGAAGCGGACACCAAGGGCATCGTCGGCTTCGAAGCTTCGTTCGAATATGGCGGGGCGGCCGCCTTCGCCTATGGCCCGTTGACTGGGCAGGGCCGCCTGATGGTCGGCGCCTATATTCGCAGCTCCCGCAACAGCACGCGCATCTTCGCCACCTTCTACGTGGGCGGGTCGGCCTCGATCTGGGTCTTCACTTTCGGTGCATCGCTGTACGTGAACGCCGAGCAGAAGGGCTCAAGCATGGAGGGCTCGGCGACCTACACCTTCTCGTTCTCGATGGGCATCGTCGACTACGACTACAAGGTGGCGGTCAACGTCAATCTCAACCTCGACGGATCCAGCGGCGGCGAGGACCAGCAGGCCGCGATGGTCGACCTAGTGGACCCACCGGTTCGCCTGGCCTCGATCGACCCCGATGCGTGGAATCCGCGCACCACGATGAGCGACGCGCCTTTGCACTTCGTCTCGATGGAACCGCCCCGCAAACGCACGACCCGCCCGAGAGCGCCGGCCCACCAGCCACCCTTTCGAAAGGTGGACACCGTGTGCCCTAGCAGTGACTGGGGAGAGTATTCGAAGTATTTCGACCTAGGCCTGAAAGTTCGAATGGAGGATTACTGACATGTCCGTCAATGGCATCTTCAAAGTCATTCCCTCGGGTGTCATCGACCATCGGCGCCTGCGCGCGACAGTGATGCTGTCCCCTTCGCCCGGAAAGCAGGTGCTGTCGACCTTGCCGTCCACCCTGGTCGACGAATGGCGGAAGAAGAACTGGACATTGAGGGTCGTGCGCCTGCGCGTGACGGGCGATGATTGCCCGGCCACATTCGAGGATGCAATCCGCTCGCCTCAGATGAGCGCTGACTGCAAGGCCCATTGGTCATCCGGTGCCGTGGCCTGGAGCGCCAGTCCTCCAAAGTGGCTCCAGACGTTGTGGGAAGACGGCTTCAAGGACAACGAGGGCCAGTTGCCCGCGGACGTCTGGGGGATCCTCGAACGATCGCTGCTAGCCTCGAATGCCGGTCATGTCCTGCAGGCCGGCAAGACCCTGGATCCGAAATCGCCGGATCCCAAGGAAGGCAGCACCAACGTCGAAGCCGTGGTGCCATCACGCCAGAGCGACCTGGCGCTCTTGCTCGAAAGCGAGCGCGCCCACGAGATCTGTTCCACCGCCCGCTGGGCGCACGGCGATTTCATCACCTACTCGGAAGAGGAGAACGCCTGCCTCGGCAAGATCTTCTGCGCGAGCCGCACCGAGGCCGACACCCCGCCGCAGAACCCGGAAAACAAGTTCCTGTCGCCCGAGGAAGTCAACCGAAGTCCGGAGCAGCAGAAGCTGCGCGATGCAGCGCGCAGTCGTTTCATCCAGGCGCAAGAAGCGGTCGACAAGCAGTACGAAAAGTGCGGGAACGCCAAGCCCGGCCTCGCCAGCGCTCCCTGGCTGTTGAGCCCGGCCGATCACGCTGGAGACCGCGGCAAGGTCTCCGAAGCGCTCCCGCATGCCGCACGCTCGCACCAGGCCGCGAATCCCCATGAACCGCGCGCCGCCGTGAATTCCGGCTCGGACGTTGTGATGCAGCGCTACTTCGCGATCCAGGGCTCGGCCGCTCTGTCCCGCCTGTTCGGGCTCACCGTCGACCTCGACATCAACCGGGACGACCTCAATCGCGCATTGAGCCTTTCTTCGGATCAGAGCGGCAGCGAGGACACGGTGGTTCACCTGCTGCTCGGCATCGTTCCGGAAGGCGCGGAGACCGACAAAGTGATCTGGACCCTGGTGCGCTATCGACCTGGTCGCGAGATGCATTTCTTCCCGGCCAGCCGACTGGAGTTGCTGACGTCGGCGAAGCGAGGTGTGCTTCATCCGCAGGCGTCCCAGCACGAAGGCGTGCTCGCGCTCGGGCAGCAATTCACCGGAGCCCCGAGGGAACCGAACGCCCAGCCGCCAATCCTCAGCCGCTTTGCGCTGAGCAGCCTCGACGTGCAACGCGCCACGAACGGCGCACTCGACCGCATGGTCCTTCCGGATCCCAAGGAGATCCCACCCGCCGCAGGCGCGCCCGAGCCGCTGCTGGCGTGCAAACCCAGCCAATGGGCACGCAAGACGCACTCCACGGCCGGACTGGTGCTGCTGGATCGCGGACGCCTCGAGCAGACCGTCAACCAGTTCGCCGCGCGCACCAGTCACTTGAAGCAGCCACAGCTCGTCGTACTCGACTCGACGGATCTGCTGGTCGGCTACCGGCTCGACATCGGCGTGCCATCTGAGGACTTGGCGTCTGGCGAGTGCGGCGTGGCCTGGCGCAGCCTGATGGCCCGACAGGTGACCTACGGCAACCACGACACGGTGTCTGTCAGGAACACGATGCAGTTGTTGATGGGCGGGGCCATCGACACGCCCTCGGGCTGGCAACAGACACTCGACGACGCGCAACTCAGCCTACCGGCACGCTTGGCGCCGACCGCGGAATCGGGCAAGGACGAAAAAAGCAAGGACGCCTACGTCGAAGAGGTGGTGGCGGTGTGGACGGGGGAGCCCATGGCGGCCCAATGCGCCGGCACGGATGCACAAAAGAGGGCTCCTGCACCGGTCGGCATCGGCGAGACCATCCGGCTGCCCACCAAGGACCATGCTCAGCGTGATCGCCTGCCGCCGCCGCTGCGTTTCGGCTGGCCTTATCGCCTCGGCGTTCGAGCTGTCTACACCGGCTCGATCTCCCTGCCGCTGCAGCATGCACGACGGCTGTATGAAGGCGCAGGGCCGGATGCCTGCCTGAAGGACAGCGTGCTCACGCTTCCGGCCCGTGACAAGGATCGCTCCGGCGTGCGCCGATTTCTTCGGCACGAACGGATCTCGGCACCCACGCTTCTCATGCACAGGGACGTCGCACTGCGCTCCAATTCCTTGATGGGGTTCGAACGATCCGCACATGCGATCGTCCGCAGCGCCGGCGACCCCAAGTACGCCGATCGGGCGGCGCCGGCCAGCACGCAACGCATCTTCGTGCCGCCCTCGGTGGAGCGGCCGTTCGCTGCAATGCATGGCGTGTTCGACCGCAACCCCGCGCACAAGCATCCCACCGCAGGCCTGCCGGATGTCCGGTTCGATGCCGCGGCCGGCGGTTTTCCGTTCGTGGCGGCACCGTCCTTCGAAGGCATCAATGGCGAAGTCTTCTTTGGCGAGCGGACGATCGCCACTGGTCGCGACCAACGCGGCGATGCAGTCTACGAAGAGCGGGTGGGCTCAAGTGGCCCGACCCACCGCCGCTATTACCCGGACCCCGCAGCAATGACCTGGGTCGTCGCGGTGCGCCACGCCGGAACCAACAACTACCTCGACGGCCGGCCCTTCACCACGCCGATTCGCAAGGCTGGAACGTATCCACATTGCCGGCCGCTGGTTTTGCGGATCGAGCGCGATCCCTCGGTCCGGCATCGCGGCGCGCGCCCCCGCCTTCATCAGGTCCTGTCGCAACCATCGCGGCGCCAGACATCCCCGGCGGTCGCCCACGCCGTAGAAGTCGTCGTCACGCTGGCCCCCGGCGACGACTTCGATGTCGACGTCTGGTGCATCCCCGACGAGCAGGCACTTGCCAGCTGGTTCGCACCGGTCGAGAACATCGGGACGCTGGCCCTGTTGAGTGCCGGCAAGGACGTGAAGGGTGATCTTGATCAATTGCCCAAGCTGTTGCCCGGATTGTTGGTGTCCGCCCTGAAGAAGATGCTCCCGCCGCAGATGGCCCGCGCCGTCGAGGGCACGCTAAGGACCTACTGCTGCTGGCCGGAGGCCGACTCGATGCAAGCCCTGCAAGGCAACGATGGCGTCGGCGGCCTTCCAGCACCCGGCCCGGTGACGCGCCTCGCGATCGCCAACGCCCTACACGACACCCTGACGGCACGCCCGCTGGACGAGCTCGCCGCAGTGCAGACGCTGCGCGTGACCCACGCCACGCTGCGGCCGTTCCGCCTGCCGGCTTTCGAACCGACAGATTCCCTCCGCCGGCTGGAACTCCGCCGACCCGCTCCGGCCGACGCGGCCCCGGCAGACGTCGCAGCCGCGTTGACGGAATACCTGTTGGCAGGCGATATCCGCGTCGACCTCCACACCACTGCGTCCATCGAGTTCCGGGCAAGGACCGTGTTCCCGAACGCCTCCGCATTCGATGACCCGCGGCGAGGACGCAGCGCCCGCGATCGGCGCAACGGCGCGTGGCCCGAGCATTGCGGCAAGTCGGTCGAGACCGAGCATGTCTTCGGTTTCAAGGTCGGCGATGATGGCCGTGTGACGCTTCCGGAGACCGAGATTTCCCTGCTGGAACTCGCAGACTTGCCAACGCCGGTGTCGTGCCAGTTGGCCCCGGAAGACGACGGCATGTGGCGCATGGACCTGGGCGCGGTGAAACCCGGGGCGGGCAAGGGCGGATGGGGCCACATCGCCACGCGCCACATCTTTCCCGATCGCAAGGCACGCCGGCTCATGGTCCGCATGATCGCGCGGCCTCGCCACGAGGAGCTGATGCGGACCGCCAGCGGCGTGGCAAGGCTCGGGCAGCGCTTGCAGCCCGGCCAGGCGGCGGTGGAGCCCTTCGACGACAAGTTACCGGAGGTTCCGATATGGATTCCCGCCGGCATCCGCCCCTCCGAACCTATTACGCAGACGCCGGTGCCGGCCTTCGTCTGGTCTGCGCCGAATGCCCGTAGCGCCAGCCGCGGCTCGGTGATTCGCATCCCGCTCGGTCGCGGCTGGTTCTCGTCTGGCCAGGGAGAAAGACTGGGCATCGTCGTCTGGCCCCCCGGCTGGCTGAACGAGGCCGCAGGACTGCCGCCGCAGCCCGTCGGGCCTGGCGGATATTCGACGCATCCGGACGTGCTCAAGCTGTCCGAATTCATGGACGAGGACCTGGGGCCAGGCGGCCGCTTCGTGACCCGCTGGGGCAGCGACCCGACTAGGCCTGTCGATCCGCGCGCACCCGCCAACCCGGCATTTCCCGGCTTCCTGGATCCATCGTCGTTCAAGGACCTCGGTCCCGTCCGCCCGCCTAGTGCTGCGGGCTTCCCCGCGGAACTGGCGCCGAATGTCAGCATGCCGGTTCGCGTCGATGCGACCCCGGACCAGCCGCAGGCGGACACGCCTGCCATCACGCTCGACGTGTCGCTGGTGACCTACGAGCCACGCTTCGACATGGAGACCGAGCAGTGGTATGTGGACGCCGCCATCGAGCATGCGTTCGAGGCGCAACCTTTCGTGCGCTTGGGGCTCGTTCGGTTCCAACCCCACGCGCCGAAGGATCTCCAGGTCTCGTTCCCGATCACGCAATGGGTGCAGCTGCTTCCTCGCCGCGACGTCAGCGTGACCACCCTGCTGCGCGACAGCGTGGAGTTCGCCCGGGTGACCGTCGAAGGCCTGGGGCCGCTGAACGACCGCTTCGATGCCGCGGACGACATCATCGGCACCCGCGTCTGGGCCCACGTGACGAGTGAATACGTCAACGAAGCGGGCATCACCTGCCGCAGCGCACGCCCTCCGATGCCCATGTCGCTGGGCGCCCTGCAGGGCGTCGGCCGGCCGGCAGACGGCTATCGCGGCCCGCGCCGCAGCTGGAGCATCGACATCAACCTCGATGCGCTGCTCGACCACAGCGGCTTTGGTGTGCGCGAGAAGGTCTCTCACTTCGTCTACGTGGAGGAACGCGAAGCCTACCTGCCCGCGACCTATGTCCACGAACCCGTGTCACCCTCGATCGCAGCCGGCGAACTCGCCACCTGCATGCACCAGGAATCGGGGCCGCGCTTCGTGGCGCGCCTCGCGCTCCAAAAGAGAAAAACCCGAGGCTGAACAAACCAGAAGGAGATCCGCGATGAATGTCTCAACGTCCCCTTCCGCTGCATTGCATCGAACAATCCACGCCATCACCGCGAGCTGCCTAGTGGCGGCCGCAGCCTGCCCTGGGAATGCCGGTGCCTTCACACCGAATGACAACGCCGACATTCTCAACTTTTGTCCCTCCGACGACTTGCAGAGGATCATCGCGAAGAGGACCGGCTCGGGCGGCATGAAGTTCGCGTTCAACGCGATCGAGCGGGCCGACGGCGGCGAGCCGACGAATGTCGACTCGTACCAGGTTAAGGTGACCAGCCTGCCCAAGCTTCCGAACACGGCCCAGCCGGCCACCCCCGAGGCCTTGTTCAACTACCTGCGGAGCCATCTCGCCGAACTCATCGACCAAACGAACTCGCAGTTCGGTCCGTATGACGGCGCGGTCGACAAGCCGATCTGGAACCAGGCCGACCCGACGGGCGCCCTCATGCTGTTCGACATCCTCAACAAGTTCGGCTCGGTGAGGAGCAAGGACAAGTCGTCGCGGATCGAGCGTGCGCTGGTCGTGGTCTCGGACATCAAGCGATCGGCTGACCGTTACTACTGGCGCTTCTCCACGATCGGGGCGGACGACACTTGGAAGCCCGACTTTTCGGCTTACGGCGACCATCCGGTGAGCGGCACACGCGAGTTCGGCTTGTACAAGAGCGGCACGGCGTGGGTCGCCTACACGCGCGGCGCGGACCGCGCCACCGGCGGTGTCATCGACCACTGGAATCGCGATGAGATCTTCAAAGGAGCCGACGATCTCTGGAAATCGTTCCAGACGCGCTTCGCGAGATTCGTGAATGCGAATGGCGGCGCGGCGGCAGCACTTCCCGCCGAACGTCAGGAACCGCAATGGAAGGACCTCGTCAAGGACGGGGTCGTCAAGCTTTCGTGCAACTGGCGGAAGGATGCCGTCAAGCCATGAGTGGCCTGCGGCTTCGTTTCAAGTTCAAACGCACGCTCCCGCGCCGCGAGGCATTTTGTCGGACTGCGCCATGCCCCCATTTCACGAAGACGATCACGGATCGGCCAGCGCCGCAACGGACTGCGTGACTCGGGTGCTGTGGGGGCTCATAAACGACGAGGCCGCCCGAAGGCGGCGTAGAGCTGCGACAGAACGTCGTGGTGCCGGTTGTCGGAATCGAACTGACGACCGTCCGCTTACAAGGCGGGTGCTCTACCAACTGAGCTAAACCGGCAGGGAGCCTGCGAGTGTACTCAATCGCTGGGCCACTTCACCTCGTCGAGGGCGGTCATGCGCTTTTCATGGAGGAGGACAACTAACTCTCGCACCTCGTTAGACGTCTTGCCCGCTACACACGCGGCGACCAGCGAGGCAACTTCGTAGTCTGGCCAGCCGACCGCGTTCATGCCGATTCGCACAGGCCTAGTGAAGATCCCTTCGCGAACTGCGCGGTAGATGCTCATGCGACTGCGGCCCGTGATGCTCACGACAGCAGGCATTCTCAAAATACTGATCATCGCTGCCACCCTCGTGCGGGAGCCGATCATCGCGCGGAACCTGTCCACGCGCATCTCGATACGAGAAGGCCCCACGAAGGGGGCTCATGTGGCGCATGCTGATTGGCCAGGCCTCGCCGCCGATCGGTGGGCTGTGCCGGACCGCACGGGCAACCTTTGCGCATACGGCATTGCGCTGGTCAGCGGACCGTCGGCGGTGGCCACAGCGCCGACCTCTGCGCCTTCGCCAAGCTTTATCACGGTGTCTGCGCTCGGCCTGTGGGACGCCGCAGCGGTGCCGACCACGGTCTGCAGAAATCACCTGCTGGCGTGCTGCTGAGAGCTGAATTTTCAGGGGGGACTTGGATGCCTTTGCCGGGTGTCGAAACTCGACGCAAACGTTAGTCACAGGTACACTTCGGGGTGACACCACGTGTCGCTTCGAAATCCCTGCGCGGAGCGACAGGTCGTTGATTTCGTTGATCTTTTTAGAGCCAATACGGGTTCCGGATGCGCGTCCGTGAAGCGCCACCAACATTCAAAGCCTCTGGAGTCTGTGACTTCAGAGGCTTTTTCGTTGGCGGTGTGCGACTGCCTCGATGCTATCGCCGCGTCTTCGTCTGCAAGGCAGCGGCGATGCCCCTTCGATGCTAGGCGGTTGCAGCTTGGCGGACGGGTTGGATGTCGCGCGATTCAACCCAGTGGCTTCCTGTGCCGTGCACCTCCAGTGCTTCGGCCAGTCGGTTCTTCAGCAGCCACCGGTTCATCAACGAGCCTTCCATCCACTCGCAGACGAAGCGTTGGCCCTGGTGCTGCGCCACTTCGCGCGTGCTTGAAATGCGAATTTGTTTCATGGTGCGCGAGCGTAACCATGACACCGTATTTCTAATGTGACATGCCGCACATCTTTTGCATGGCACATGCGCGCGAGGCGCCAACCTGACGCCGCCGGCGGTCAGGCCTTGCCGTTGCGCTTGGCGATCACTGCCATGACGGCAATTGCTGCAACCACTTCCCACATGCCGCCGTGGCTGCCGCTGAACGTTGATGCGGCCCACGAAGCGGCAACGTCAGGAAGTGCTCGAACCGGCGGAAGGTCAGGATATGCGCCCAATGCGCATGCTGCAGAGACAGCAAGCAGCGATGCGGCGGCGATCAAGAGGCGTTTCATCGGCTGAATGGAAGTCATCATCAGCCTGAAGCAAGCAGTGTGCCAGTCTTGATGATCAACTACTTGCTGGCATTTTTTGTCTATTCCCGGCTTGGATGTAACGTCGGCCGTCATCAGTCTTTTCCTACATCGCTGAGCCGGTGGGCGGTCAGTGCGTGGCGTTGGTTCGATCGTCGTTTGTGATTGGCGGGCGGTGCCGTGTACCGCACGACCTCAAAACCAAGCGTGTATCGGGTTGCTCTGTCGGCTTTTTTTACACAAGGGCTCGACGCGGCTGCCGTGCGGAAGTTTGTCTGTTGATTTCATTGCAGTCACGCGCATGGCGCGGATGTTGCATCGAATGCATTGGGGCTTGGGCAAAAAGAATGCCCAGGTGCACCTGATGCGCGCTTGGCACGCCCGCTGGCGACCTGATTACCGAACCGGATTCTTCAAGCATGAGCGATCAAACCAGGAGCGACAGTTCGAAGCCCGTACCGCCTGCATCGGCGGCCGTCGAGCCCAGGACCCACGTGAACAGCGCGATGACCGTCCCCTATGTGCCGAGCAAAACGGTGCCGGTTCGGGCTGGCGCCGATGACCACAAACGGCATACCACCAAGGGTTTGCCGACTTAGGCAGGTTCGCATTCGCAGGCAGTGCAAGCCCCGCGTCAGCGGGGCTTTTCTTTGGGCGTTCCTTGTCTGTTGGACTGATGTGTGCCCATTGAGGTCTGGAACAACCACGCTGGCGGCCTGGCAAGAGGCGGCCAAACACGCAAAACGCCAGTCGGTCGAATGACGGACTGGCTTCGATCTGACTGCCTTGGGGAATTTGGTCGTGGACTCTTACGCGGTCCACGTTTACGGCACTTTCGCATGCAGGACCACTCTGCGTTTTTCGTCGTGAGCGATCTTGTCGACGTGCCGCCGTGAGATTCGGCGTTGCCTGGCCAGGCGTTTCCTGATTGGAAATCAGGTAACTGCGGATTATAGCTCAGTCTGGCTTGGCCCCAGATGCCTTGACCACCTTGGCCCATTTCGCGGTCTCGCTCTGCATCAGCGCCATCAAGGCGTCAGGCGTGCCGGGGTTCGGATCCAGGCCCAGGGTGGCCAGTTTCTCCTTCACGTCGGGCAGGGCCAGCACACGCGCAACTTCCTGGTTGATGCGCAGCTGGATGTCGCGCGGCATGCCGGCCGGCCCCAGCAGTGCGAACCAGGAGGTGGCCTCGAATCCGGGCAAGCCGGCCTCCGCGATCGTCGGAATGTCCGGTGCGGCGGGTGAGCGCTGTGCGCTGGTCACGCCCAGCGCCTTGAGTTCGCCGGATTTCACGAGCGGCAGGGCCGACGGCATGTTGTCGAAGATCATCGCGATGCGTCCGCCCAGTAGGTCCGGGATCGCCTGGGCGCGGCCCTTGTAGGGCACATGCTGCATCTTCACACCGGCCAGCGTGTTGAACAGTTCGCCCGACAGGTGGATCGAGGTGCCGCTGCCCGATGAGCCGAAGGCCAGCGGCTCCCGCTTGGCCAGTGCCACCAACTCCTGCACGTTGTGGGCCGGCACCGTCTTGTTGACGACCAGCAGGTTGGGTGTGCTGGCCAGGAAACTGATCGGCGTGAAGTCCTTGAGGTTGTTGTACGGCATCTTGTCGTACAGGGCTGCGTTGATGGCGTGTGTGCCCACCGTGCCCAGCACCAGCGTGGCGCCATCGGGCGGGCTCTTGGCCACCATGTCGGCGCCGATGTTGCCGCCCGCGCCGGGCTTGTTGTCCACCGTGACGGGCTGGCCCAGCGCGCTCCACTTGTCAGCGAGCAGGCGTGCCAGCGTGTCTGGCGCGCCACCGGGCGGGAAGGTGACGACGATGCGGACCGGCTTGCTCGGCCAGACCGCCGGCTGCGCCGTGGCGGGCAGGCTGCCGGCCACAAGGGCGAGCAGGGCAATGGACAGCAGCAATCGGCGTGGGGCGGTCTGCATGGTGGCGGGTCTCCTTGTGTTGTGTGCTGGGCCGCCAGCGTAAGCAAGGCGCGCCGTGCGCGTGAGCGGGTTTTACCGGCCCACTTGGCGGTGACGTACCGCACGATGTCGCGCCTGGCCTCAGGCATATCCCTTGCTTCCAGCATGGGCCGCCTGCCTACACTGCAAACCCCCATCCGCTTGCCGAGGAAGCCCATGCCTGCCTTGTCCCGCCTGAGCGCCATTGCCCTGTGCTGCGCCAGCTTGTCAGCTGTCCATGCCGACACCTTGAAGAAGGTGGCCGAGAACAACAAGATCACCGTGGCGTACCGCGAATCGTCGGTGCCGTTCAGCTACCTGGCCGGCTCGACCAAGGCCGTGGGCTTCGCGGTCGATCTGACCGACGCTGTTGTCGAGGCCGTCAAGAAGAAGCTGAACAAGCCCAACCTGGAGGTCGGCACCATGGCGGTGACCTCGCAGAACCGCATTCCGTTGCTCACCAACGGCACCATCGATCTGGAATGCGGCTCGACCACCAACAACACCGCGCGCGGCAAGGACGTGGCCTTCGCCATCAACCACTTTTATACCGGCACCCGCCTGCTGGTGAAGAAGTCGTCGGGCATCAAGAACTACGCCGACCTCGCCGGCAAGACCGTGGCCACGACGACAGGAACCACCAACGCCCAGGTCATCCGCAAGTACAACCAGGACAACAGCATCGGTATGACGGTGGTGCTGGGCAAGGACCACGACGACTCGCTGCTGCTGGTGGAGAGCGACCGCGCCGTCGCCTTTGCGATGGACGACATCCTGCTGTTCGGCCTGCGCGCCAACTCCAAGATGTCGGAACAGCTCGAGGTCGTCGGCGATTCGCTGCAGGTCGAGCCCTATGCCTGCATGGTGCGCAAGGACGACCCTGCCTTCAAGGCGCTGGTCGACGGCGTGTTCTCCGATGCCATGAAGTCGGGCGAGTTCGAGCGGCTGTACAACAAGTGGTTCATGTCGCCGATCCCGCCGCGCGGCATCAACCTCGGCCTGCCGATGAGCCAGCAGCTGCGCGACAATCTGAAGTCCCTGAGCGACAAGCCCGCCATGTAGGTCCGTGTGCGGCACCGGCGGGGTCTGCAACCCCTTGATGCCTTCCCACCGCCTTTTCTTCTGCATTGCCGCGTTCCTGGCGCTGACAGCGGCGGCGCAACCTGCGCCGGCCACCTTCCACATGGTGCAGCGCATCGACGAGATGCTGGTCGGCGTGGACGCCATCGCGCTCGATGTGGTCGACCGTGACCATGTGGCCGGCACCTATTTCCTCGTGCATGCGCAGCGTCCCTCGCCGCTGGTCGGCTACGCCAATTACGTGGTCGACTGCCGCACACCCCAGCGCATCGCCATTCTCAATTCGGTCATGCCTTCGGGCCGGCTCGAGCCCGAGCAACCTTTCGTCCAGCCGCCGCGCCGCAGCGGCCGGACCGACCTCGCGCGCCTGGTGTTCGAGCCCGTGCACACCATGGACGGCACCGCCCTGGTGGCCCGGTTCAGTTGCGAGGCCAGCGGCGCGCCGGGCCGTGCAGCGCAGATCGCGGCTGAACTCGCCGCGCGCGGCAGCCCGCCCGACAGCCGCAGCCTGTACTGCCAGATGCAGCCCGATGCCGGGCAGGCGGCGCGCCGTGTGGAGGTGCGCTACAGCGCGGCCGAGAACGCCGTGGCCGTGAACGGGCAATGGCTCAGTTCGGGTTTCGTCGCGGGCGACGAGGTGGTGTTCGGCGTCGGCGCGCAATGGCGCGTGGACACGCGCAAGCGCCACGCCCGCCTGCTGCGCGACAACGGTCGCCAGTTGTTCAAGGGCGATTGCGACACGCGGCCCGAATCCATGCCGAGCGGCCGTTGACCGTGCCCGGACGGATTTCCGTGCGCCCCGCCGTCGGCTGGACGGAAAACCGTTCGCGCGCGGCTGCAGCCGGCCTGCGTGCAAGGGCGCCGCGGCATGCGGCCACGCTTGGCACAGTGCGTGCTGGCACGTGCCCTCTGCCATTGCCTGCCGCGCGCCTGCCCATGCTGCGTTTCCTGTTTCTGTCCGCCACCTTGCTCTGCTGCGCCCACGCGGCGACCGCCCAGTCCATCGACACGCTCAAGCGCATCGCCGACACCGGCACCATCAACCTGGGCCACCGCGAATCCTCGGTGCCGTTCTCCTACTACGACAACCGGCGCCAGGTGGTCGGCTACTCGCACGACCTGATGCTCAAGGTGCTGGAGGCCCTCAAGACCGAGCTCAATCTGCCCGCGTTGACGCTCAAGCTGGTGCCGGTCACGCCGCAGAACCGGCTGGCGCTGGTGCAAAACGGCGCGGTCGACATCGAATGCGGCTCGACCACGCACAATCGCGAGCGTGCACGCCAGGTCGCCTTCTCGGTGTCCATCTTCAAGATCGGCACGCGGCTCATGGTGGCCCGCGATTCCGGCATCCACGACTTCCCCGACCTTGCCGGCAAGCGCGTGGTGGTCACGGCCGCGACCACGTCCGAGCGCCTGCTGCGCCTGTTCAACGAGGGCATCGGCCGCAAGTTCAGCATCGTCGTCGCCAAGGACCATGGCGAGTCGTTCGCGATGCTGGAGGGCGGCCGGGTCGACGCGTTCATGATGGACGATGCGCTGCTGTACGGCGAGCGCGCCAAGGCCCACGAGCCCGAACGCTGGGTGGTCGTGGGCTCGCCCATGTCCTCCGAGGTCTACGGCTGCATGATGCGCAGCGGCGACCGCGAACTCAAGCGCATCGTCGATGCCGCGCTCACGCAGCTGATGCAGTCCGGCGAAGCCATGCGCATCTACGCCAAATGGTTCGAGCGGCCGATTCCACCGCGCGGCCTGAACCTCAACTGGCCGGCCTCGCCAGACCTCGTCGAGTTGTACCGAGCGCCGAACGACCAGCCGGTCGACTGAAACGGAGCGCGTGCCGGACCAGAACCACCGTTTGCGTGCGGCACGGCGCCTCCTGGCCGCCGTCGCTGCGCTGGCGCTGATGGGCGCTTGCGCGCTGCTGTCGTACCGGCACGGCGAGCAGGCGGGCGTGCGGCAGCTGCAGGGCGAGGCCAACCACCGGCTGGACCTGTTCGCGTCTGCCGTGGAGGGCATGGTCAAACGTTCCGAGCACGTGCCCGCGACCATCCAGCTGAACCCCGAGATCCTGGCACTGCTGCGCGCCCCGACCGAGCCGGCCCGGGTGGCTGCGGCCAGCGCGTATCTGCGCCGGCTCAATGCGCATGTGGGCAGCATGGCGGCCTTCACGCTGGACATCCGCGGGGTGGTGGTGGCCTCCAGCAACGACAGCCACCCCGACGACAGCATGCTCGGCATGGATGTGTCGTTCCGCCCCTATTTCCTGGACGCCTTGTCAGGCCGCGTCGGCCGCCACTTCGCCATCGGCGTGGACGGGGACATGCCCGGCTACTTCGTCTCGCACCCGATCCGTGACGGCGCGCAGGTGGTGGGCGTGGCCGCCATCAAGATCAGCCTGGAACCGATCGACCAGACCTGGGCCATGGTCGGTGCGCCGGCACTATTGGCCGATGCCAACCGCATCGTCATCCACAGCTCGCACCTGCCCTGGCGTTACACCGCGCTGGCGCCGCTGACGCTGGAGCAGCGCGTGGACATGCAGCTCACGCGCACCTACAGCGACCTGCAGATCCAGGAGTTCCCGCTGGTGCCGCGGCTGGACCAGCAGGCCGAGCGCCAGCGCATCGACGAGCAGCTGGTGCTGACGCGGCCGCTGGATGGCATGGACTGGCGCGTGATGCTGTTCCTGGACCTCAAGGACGTGCGCCACGCTGCGCTGGTGCAGGGTGCCATGTCGGCCGTGGCCGCCGCGTTCCTCGTGCTGCTGGTGCTGGTGCTGGTGCAGGCGCGCCGCATCCAGCGCCAGCGCCGCGAGGGCCGGCGCCTGCTGGAACGCGCCAACGCCGAACTGGAATCCAAGGTCGCGGCCCGCACGCAGGACCTGCTGGGGGCCAACGCCTCGCTCAAGCGCGAGGTGCGTGAGCGCGAGCAGGCCGAGCAGTCGCTGCGCGCCGCGCAGAACGAGCTGGTGCAGACCGCCAAGATGGCCGTGATGGGCCAGCTGGCCGCCGGCATCACGCACGAGCTGACGCAGCCGCTGGGTGCGATCCGCACGCTGTCGGGCAACGCCGAGGAGTTCCTGCGCCGCGGCCAGATGGACCCGCTGGCCGGCAACCTGCAGATCATCGGGCGGCTGACCGACCAGATGGGCAACATCATCCAGCCGCTCAAGGCCTTCGCGCGCAAGTCCGATGCCGTGCACGGCCCCACCGACATCGGCCAGACCTTCAGCAACGCCCTGTTCCTCTACGGCCTGCGGCTGCGCAAGATGCGCGTCCAGGTGGTCAGTGCCTGCGCGCCCGGCACGGTGTTCGCCTGGTGCGACGCCAACCGCCTGGAGCAGGTACTGATCAACCTGATCGGCAACGCGCTGGATGCCATGGCGGCGGCGCCCGAACCCTGCCTGGAACTGCGCGCGGGCAGTTCCACGCCCACGCAGGGCGGCGGCCGCTGGACCTGGATCGACGTCGAGGACAACGGTGCCGGCCTGTCGCCTCAGGCGCGCGAGCAGCTGTTCGAACCCTTTTTCACCACCAAGGCGCCCGGCGCCGGCCTGGGCCTGGGCCTCGTGATCTCGCGCGACATCGTGCGCGGCTTCGGCGGCGACATCCTGGTGTCCGACCGCCACGGCGGTGGCACCTGTTTCCGGCTGCAGATTCCGGCCGAAGCCCCAGCTCCACCATGAACCATTCCGAGCTTTCCGTTTTGATCGTGGAGGACGATCCCCATGTGCAGCTGGGCTGTGTGCAGGCCATGCAACTGGCCGGCATCGCGGTGCGGGCGGTCGCCTCGGCCGAAGAGGCGCACGGTCTGCTGCCACCCGGTTTCGCGGGCATCCTGGTCACCGACATGCGCCTGCCCGGTCAGGATGGGCTGGAGCTGATCCGCTGGTGCCTCCAGCGCGATGCCGACCTGCCGGCCATCATGATCACCGGCCACGGCGACATGGGCCTGGCCGTCGAGGCCATGCGCAGCGGCGCCTACGATTTCATTCCCAAGCCGTTCTCGCCCGAAGCGCTGGTCGAGGTCGTGCGCCGCGCGCTGGACAAGCGGGCGTTGACGCTGGAGGTGCTGGCGCTGCGCAAGTCGTTGGCCAGCCGCGCAGGCCTGGAGAGCCAGCTGATCGGCAACTCGCCGCAGATGCAGCGCGTGCGCCGCCTGATCGGCGAGGTGGCCGATTCGCCCGTGGACGTGCTCGTGCATGGCGAGACCGGCACCGGCAAGGAGGTGGTGGCCCAGGCGCTGCACACGCACTCCACGCGCCGCAGCAATCCCTTCGTCGCGCTCAACTGCGGCGGCATGCCGGACAACCTGCTCGACAGCGAGCTGTTCGGCCACGAGCCCGGCGCGTTCACAGGCGCGCAGAAGCGGCGCATCGGCAAGATCGAGCACGCGCACCAGGGCACGCTGTTCCTGGATGAGCTGGAGTCCATGCCCACGGGCATGCAGATCAAGCTGCTGCGCGTGCTGCAGGAGCGGCGCGTGGAGCGGCTGGGTTCCAACGAAGGCATGCAGGTCGACGTTCGCGTGGTGGCCGCCACCAAGGAGAACCTGCTGCAGCGTGCCAAGGACGGCGGCTTCCGGCTCGACCTGTACTACCGGCTCAATGTCGTCACCCTCGAGCTGCCAGCGCTGCGCGAGCGCCGCGAGGATGTGCCGCTGCTGACCGAGCACTTCATGCTGCTGGCCGCCAGCCGCTACAACCGGCCGCACCGGGGCGTGTCGCAGGAGCAGATGCGCCGGCTCATGGCGCACGACTGGCCTGGCAACGTGCGCGAGCTGCGCAACGTGGTCGATTGCCTGGTGCTGGGCATCCCGAGTGGTGTGCTCGGCGCGCAGGGCGGTGGCGCCGACGCGGCGGCCGAGCCGTCGCTGACGGAGATGGTCGATGCCTACGAACGCGACCTGATCGCCGCCGAACTGGGCCGCAGCCAGGGCAACGTGGCGCACAGTGCGCGTGCGCTGCGTGTGCCCAAGACCACGCTCAGCGACAAGATCCGCAAGCACGGCCTGGCCTGAGCTCCTGCACATGACAAGGCGCGGCCTGGGCCGCGCCTTGTCTGCGGAGCGTCGCGCGGCCTACTTGCGCGTGACGCTGGTCCGGATCGTCGCCGGCGCGCCGGCGGTGAGGTCGCCGGCCTTCACGTTGCGGAAGGCGTTCTCCGCATCGGCACCGGCCGTGGCCAGCTCGGTCAGCTTGCTGACCAACTGGTCGTAGGCACTGGCGTCGGCGGCGTTCAGGCGCAGCGTGATCAGCCCGTCGGAGGCGATGCTGTTCACCGAGTTGCCACCCGTCAGGTTCGTGATCACGTAGCTGCCTGCAGGCAGGCCTGCCTTCTGGATCAGGATGACGGTGCGGCCTGCGGCGTGCACGGCGCTGGTCCGGCCGTAGTTGCCACTGCTGTGGCCGCCCGGCCCCTGGAAGTTGATGTCCACGGTGCCGCTCTGCTGGGCTGCGGCGCTCAGGCAGAGCAGGCCGAGGCCCGCGAAGCTGGCGAGCGAAGCGAAGGCTTTCTTCATCATGTCATGGCTCCCTTGTCTTAGCGGTTGACTTCGCGTGTGCGTGCGCCGATCGGTTTGGCCGAGGGCTCGATGACGCTGCCGTCGGCGGCATGGAAGCCCGAGACCAGCAGCGCCGCGGTCAGCACGCGGTGCATGCGCGAGACTTCCACGGCCGGATCACCGCGCGTACCCCATTCCCAGAAGGCGTGGCCACCGGCACCGGCAGCGTTCGAGGACAGGCTGAAGTTGTAGGTCGGAATGCCGGTGTTGGCCGGCACGTTGTCGTTCAGGCTGCTGGACCCCGTGCTCACCGCGAGCGAGGTCGACGTGCCGGTGGCGATGCCGGCCTGCAGGCCGGCATGGATGGCAGCGTTGTTTGGGCTCGACAGCGTGAAGGCCGGGCGCAAGCCGTACCACACCTGCTCCATCGTCACCGCTTGCGCGCTGTTGCCAGCGACACCGCGGCGCGCGTTCTCCGCGTCGACCGCGGCCTGGAACTTCGGACGGATGACGTCGCGGATCTCGTTGAGCACTTCGGTCGTCGGCGAGCGCATGTCGACTTCGATCGAGCAGCTCGGCACCACGTCGCTGCCTGCCGCCGGGGCTTCGCAACTGGCGCGCCCCACGGTGTAGGTTGTGCGCGGGGCACCCTGGCGCAGCTCCGACGGCGACTTGACGTCGGCGATGCTGGCGATGGCCGCTGCCATGGCCTCCACCGCGCTGGCCGGGTTGCTGCCTGGCGCGACGGGGGCCTTGTACTTCATCTCGTAGCGGTAGCTGCCCAGGAAGTTGACGGCGCCGCCGCCTTCCAGGCCGAAGTAGGTCACGAAGTTCAGCGGGTTGGAGCCCGTGCCCAGATCCTGCTCGAAGCCGAACAGCTGCTTCATGCCGGCCAGGTTGCCCTTGCCCTCTTCACCGGCCGTGCCGCAGATCCAGACGTCGTAGACCGGTTTGATCTTGTGCTTCTTCATGGCGGCGGCCAGGACGAAGGCATTGGACGTCGAGCTCATCATGTCGCCGTAGCCTGGCACATAGATGCGCAGCCCGCCGTTGGCGGCGGCGGCCTCGGCATTCGTGAACCACTTGCTCGCCAGCGCGTAGTTCGCGTCCTCGACAATGCGGCCGCTGGCGCTGAAGGCGAGTTCGTCCGGAATCGCAGCGAGCTGCGCCGTGGTCTCGACGACCGCCTGCGAGAACGGCTGCAGCTTGAAGTGGTTGTACGGGTCGGTGGCCGGTGGCAGCGTCTCCGGGTTGACGACATCGGAGTGCCCTTCGACCAGCACCTTGGGGTACTGGCCCTTGTAGTGCTGGGCACCCGCGCGGCCCGCATACGAGCCCTTGATCACCACGCAGGTGTTGTAGACCGGCAGGCCGTCCACGATGTTCACGTCGGTGTTGTCCATGTGGCCGTCGGCCCGCGTCATGATTTCGTCTGGCGCGAAACCCCACTCTGCGGCCATCCGGCGGTGTACCTCGACGGCCCGGACATGCTCTTCGCGAGAGGGTGCGGGGATCCGTGTGAGCTCCAGGAACTGGTGCCAGCGCGCCTTGGCCGCTTCAGGCGTGCGCTGCTCGTTCAGCAAGGCGGTGATCTGCGGATCGGCGGCGATCTTGGTGGCAGCGGCCACGACTTCCGAGGGAATCGTCGCGGTATTGGGAGCTGGTGCCGGTGTAGGTGCGGGGGCCGGGGCGTCGTCGCCGCCGCCGCAGGCCGCCATGGCGGCCGCAGCGGTTGCCATGACAAGCAGCCTCAGGTTTTTCAGTTTGTCCATTGGTTCTCCCTAGGTCATCGTGATCCGTGAATGAAGAGGCGGGCGTGCCGCCGCAGCGTTGCCATGCCTGTGTGGTACGACACGGCTCAACCGCAAAGTACATGCCAAGGTGTGACGCGGCACGGCGGGTGCGCCGATGCCCTTGGCGCAGCAGGCGATCGGGGCGTGCGGCGCTGCGCTGGTCCGGGCGAAAGCGACGGAAATCCGGCGCCACAGGCGATTGCCCGTGCGGCTTTCCGACGCTTGCCGCGCCGCGGGCCGCGGCCAAAAAAAAGGGCGGGAAGAGGCCTTCCCGCCCGCGCGCCGAAGCGTGCCGCTCACCGTCGGATCAAGGCAGCTTGTACTCTTCCATGGGCTTGTCGTTCGGGTTGGCCCAGGCTTCCTTGGTGGCTTGCGACATCGGCAGGCCCACCTTGGTGTTGGTCGGCGGAACGGGCTGCATGAACCACTTGTCGTACAGCTTGGCCAGCGAACCGTCTGCGATCTGGCGCTTGATGCTGTCGTCCACGGCCTTCTTGAAGGCCGGGTCGTCCGCCAACCATCTTGTAGTCGGCCGCATTGCGCGACTTGGAGGCGTTGGCCGCCAGGATGGAGCCATCCATCACGAAGGCATCGGCGCGGCCCGACTCCAGCAGCAGGAAGCTGTCGGCGTGGTCCTTGCCCATCAGTTCCTTGAACTCCATGCCTTCGGCACGCTTGTTCTTGCGCAGCGTCTGGACCGAGGTGGTGCCGGTGGTCACGGCGACCGTCTTGCCCTTCAGGTCGGCGATGCCGTTGATGCCCGAGTTGGCCTTGGTCAGGATGCGCACCTCTTCCACGTAGGTCGTCACGGCGAAGGCCACGTCCTTGGCGCGCGTGGCGTTGTTGGTGGTGGAGCCGCACTCCAGGTCGACCGTGCCGTTCTGCACCAGCGGGATGCGGTTCTGCGAGGTCACGGGCGAGTAGGTGATCGTCAGCTCCTTGCCGGCGGCCTTGGACAGGTCGGCCACGATGCGCTCGCCCATCTCGGTATGGAAGCCGACGTATTTGCCGTTGCCCAGCGTGTACGACAGGCCGGACGAGTCGCGCACGCCCAGGCTGATGGCGCCGCTGGACTTGATCTTCGCCAGGGTGTCGCTGCCTTGCGCCACCGCGCTGCCGGCCGCCAGTGCCGCGCAGCAAATGGCGAGGATGTGTTTCTTCATTGAGGTCTGCTCCTATGGAAAAGCTGTGGGGTAACGCCGCTACCGCGAAATGGCGGCGGACGTCCTGTTACAGCAGCTTGCGTGCCATGGAGAAACAGGCGAAGACCAGGGCGCCGGGGCCCAGGATCGGCCTCCGGTCGAACGGAAATCCGTCGATCGGCGTGCCGCGCCGTACGGTGTACCGTTCAGCCCAGCAGGGCCTGCGCGAACTCGCGCGCGTCGAAGGTCTCCAGGTCTTCCAGCTTCTCGCCCACGCCGATGAAGTAGACGGGCACCGGCCGCTCCTGCGCGATGGCGGCCAGCACGCCGCCCTTGGCCGTGCCGTCCAGCTTGGTCACGATCAGGCCGGTCAGGCCGATCGCGTCGTCGAAGGCCTTGACCTGCATCAGCGCGTTCTGGCCGGTGTTGCCGTCGATGACCAGCAGCACCTCGTGCGGCACACCGGTGCCGGCGGTGTCGGCCTTGACCAGCGTGCGGCGGATCTTCTTGAGCTCCTCCATCAGGTGCAGCTGCGTTGGCAGGCGGCCGGCCGTGTCGACCAGCACCACGTCTTTGCCGCGTGCACGGCCGGCGTTCACGGCATCGAAGGCCACGGCCGCGGGGTCGCCGCCCTGCTGGCTGATGATCTCCACGTAGTTGCGGTCGGCCCAGACGGCCAACTGCTCGCGCGCGGCGGCGCGGAAGGTGTCGGCCGCGGCCAGCAACACCGAGGCTTTGTGCGCGGCCAGGTGCCGCGTGAGCTTGCCGATCGAGGTGGTCTTGCCCGCGCCGTTGACGCCCGCCACCATCACCACGGTGGGCTTGTGCTCGCCGATGACCAGGGGCTTTTGCAGCGGCCGCAGCAGGTCGGCGATGGCATCGACCAGCAGTTCGCGCACGGCGGCCGGCTCGGTGGCGCGGGCCTCCTTCACGCGGCGGCGCAGATCGTCCAGCAGCACGGTCGTGGCCTTCACGCCGGTGTCGGCCATCAGCAGAGCTTCTTCGAGCTCCTCGTACAGCGCCTCGTCAATGCGGGTGCCGGTGAAGACGGTGGTGATGCTGCTGCCGGTCTTGCGCAGGCCCTGCTTGAGCCGGTCCACCCAGCCCGTGCGGGCCGCGGGTTCGGCCGCCACCTCGGCGGGCGGAGGTTCCGGCGCGGCCTCGGCTTTGGCGCCGAAAGGGTTGCGCAGCCAGCCACGGCCAGCGGGCTCCGGCGGCTCGGCCGCCGCAGGGGCAGGCGCCGCTTCGGCGGGTGCCGGCTCCGGTGCAGGCGGTTTTTTCTTGAAGAAACTGAACATTTGGCGCGTTCTTAGAATCGGATGATTCTATGAAACGCAATCTTTCAGCGTGCACCATGGCCTTCGCGCTGGCCTGGGCGACACCGGGCCTGCAAGCCCAGGCAGCACCCCCAGCGCCTCCCGCGACCGCAGGCGCCAGCGCCACAGCCGCCGCCCAGCAATTCCAGCTTGCCAACGGCATGCGCCTGATCGTCAAGACCGACCGGCGCGCGCCCACGGCAGTGCACATGGTCTGGCTGCGCGTGGGCAGCATGGACGAGGTCGATGGCACCAGCGGCGTCGCCCACGCCGTGGAGCACATGATGTTCAAGGGCACGGAGCAGCTCCAGCCGGGCGAGTTCTCGCGCCGCGTGGCGGCCATCGGCGGCTCCGAGAACGCCTTCACCTCCTTCGACTACACCGGCTACTACCAGCAGATCCCGGCCGGACGGCTCGAAGACGTGATGCGGCTGGAGGCCGACCGCTTCGCCCACAACCGCTGGGCCGACGACGAGTTCACGCGCGAGCTGGCCGTCATCAAGGAAGAGCGGCGCATGCGCACCGACGATGCACCGCGCGCCCGGCTGTACGAAGCGCTCTACGCCATGACCTTCCAGGCCGCGCCCTACCGTCGGCCCATCATCGGCTGGATGGGCGACCTGGACAGCCTCACGCCCGACGATGTGCGCCAGTTCTACCGCCAGTGGTACGTGCCGGCCAACGCCGCCGTGGTCATCGTGGGCGATGTGGACGTGGCGCAGGTGCGGGCGCTGGCCGAGCGCACCTACGGCGCCATCCCGGCCGCCGCCGTGCCGGGCCGCAAGCCGCGCGAGGAACCTGCGCAGCGCGGCATCCGCCGGCTCGAACTCAAGGCGCCGGCCGAACAGTCCTATCTGGCCATGGCCTTCAAGGTGCCCAAGCTGACGACGCTGGAAGCCAGCGAGGACGCGCTGGCGCTGACCGTGCTGTCGGCCGTGCTCGACGGCTACCCCGGCGCGCGGCTGGAGCGCGCGCTGACCCAGGGCCCCGACCGCCTGGCCGACAGCGCCGGCGCCAGCAACGGACTCATGGGCCGCGGCCCGCAGCTGTTCGTGCTGGACGGTGTGCCGGCGCCCGGCAAGACCACCGAACAACTGGAAGCGGCTCTGCGCGAGCAGGTGGCCCGCGTGGCGCGCGAGGGCGTCAGCGCGGCCGAGCTCGCGCGCGTCAAGACGCAGTGGGTGGCCGGCCAGGTCTACAAGCGCGATTCGCTGTTCAACCAGGCGCGCGAACTCGGCAGCCAGTGGGTCACCGGCTTCGCGCCCGATTTTTCCGACCGCCTGATCGAGCGGCTGCGCCAGGTCACGGCCGAGCAGGTACAGGCCGTGGCGGCGCGCTACTTCGGCGACGACCAGCTCAATGTGGCCGTGCTGCGGCCGCAGCCCGTCGATCCGACCACCCGCAAGAACGCGCCCGCCGGTGCGCGCCAAGCCCCCACCAGCGAGCCGAGCCGATGAACAAGCTGATGTCTTCCGTGCGGTTGTCCCTGGCCGCATCCCTGCTCGTGGCTGCCGGCTGGGCCAGCGCCGCCCTTCCGCTGCAGCGCTGGACCCAGGCCAGCGGTGCCGAGGTCTATCTGGTGGAAAGCCCGGGCATTCCCATGGTCGACGTGCAGCTCGACTTCGATGCCGGCTCGCGCCGCGACCCGGCCGCGCAGGCTGGTCTGGCCGATGCCACGGCGGGGCAGGCCAACAAGGGCATCGCCGCGCAGGGCAAGGAGCCGGCGCTGGACGAAAACGCGCTGGGCGAAGCCTGGGCCGACCTGGGCGCTTCCTTCGGTGCCAGTGCCAGCCGCGACCGCATGAGCTTCTCGCTGCGCACGCTGACCTATCCGGACCTGCTGCCCAAGGCCGTCGCGCTGGCGGCGCGTCAGTTGGGCACGCCGGCCTTCGATGCCGCGGTCTGGCAGCGCGACCGCGAGCGCATCGGCGCCGCATTGCGCGAGTCATACACCCGGCCCGGCCCGGTGGCGAGCCGCGCCTTCCAGGAACTGGTCTACGGCGGCCATCCCTATGGCCGCGAGACCACGGAGCAGACCCTGGCCGCCATTTCGGTCGACCAACTGCGCGCCTTCTACGCCCAGAGCATCCTGCCCTGCCGCGCCAAGGTCAGCGTGGTGGGCGCGGTGACGCGCCAGCAGGCCGACCAGCTGGTGCAGGCCTTGCTCGCCCGGCTGCCGCAGACCGCCTGCGCGCCGCTGCCCGCGGTCGGCGAGGTGCCGGCGCTGGCCAAGGCCGAGGAGCGCCGCATCCCGTTCGCGTCCAACCAGGCCCAGGTGATCATCGGCCAGCCCGGCATCCGGCGCGACGACCCGGACTTCTTCGCCGTGCTCGTGGGCAACCACATCCTGGGCGCTGGTGGCTTCACGTCGCGCCTGACGCACGAGGTGCGTGAGAAGCGCGGGCTGACCTACGGCGTCTCCAGCGACTTCTCGCCGGGCCGCCATGCCGGCGCGTTCACGGTCGGCCTGCAGACGCGTGCCGACCAAGCCAATGCGGCCATCGCGGTGGCGCGCGAGACGCTGGCGCGTTTCGTCGCCGAGGGCCCGACCGAGCAGGAGCTGAAGGCCGCCAAGGACAACCTGGTGGGCGGCTTTGCGCTGCGGCTGGACAGCAACCGCAAGCTGCTCGGCAACGTGGCCAACATCGCCTGGAACGGCCTGCCGCTGGACTACCTGGACACCTGGACGCAGCGCGTGGAGGCCATCACGGTGGCGCAGATCCGCGCCGCGTTCGCACGCATGCTGCAGCCCGAGCGCATGGTGACGGTGGTGGTCGGCGGCGCTTCCTAAGCCAGCGCGGAGCGCGCCGCCGCCACGACGGCGCGGCCCAGCCCATCCAGCAGCGCCGAGGCGGCGCGCGCGTGCTGCCAGTACAGCGGCACATCCAGCGGCGTGCCCGGCACCAGTTCCACCAGCCGGCCGGCCGCCAGCAGCGGCTGCACCAGCGGCAGCGGCTGCATGCCCCAGCCCATGCCGGCCAGCCCGGCCTCGACGAAGGCCTGCGGCGAAGGCAGCAGATGGCAAGGCAGCGGCACCGCCTTGCGGCACTGCCGGCGCACCCAGCGGGCCTGCAGCTGGTCCTTGCGGTCGAACAGCAGGCTGGGCGCCAGCGCCAGGCTGCGGGCCTGCACGCCGTCGGCGAAATGCCGGGCCATGAAGTCCGGGCTGGCCACGGCCAGGTAGCGCAGCGTGCCCAGGGCCTGGCTGTTGCAGCCGGCCGCCGGTTGGGCCAGGGCCGTCACGGCGGCCAGCACGGCGCCGCTGCGCAGGCGCTCGGCCGTGTGGTCCTGGTCGTCCACGGTCAGTTCCAGCAGCACCGGTGCCGTGGCCGCGTACTGCGCGGCGGCCGGCGCGAACCAGCTGGCCAGGCTGTCCGCGTTCACGGCCACGGGCAGGCGCGCGCGCTCGGCGGTCGGCGCGGCCACTGGCAACACGTCCTGCAAATCGTGCTCCAGCAGGCGCACCTGGGCCAAGTGGCGGCACAGGTGCTGGCCGACCTCGGTGGCGCGGCAGGGCTGGCCGCGCACGACCAGCGCGCAGCCCACGCGTTCCTCGAGCAGGCGCACGCGCTGCGAAACGGCCGAGGGCGTCACATGCAGCGCCTGGGCGGCACGTTCGAAGCTGCCTTCGCGGACCACGGCGGCCAGTGCGGCAAGGGCGGCATAGTCGAGCACGGCGTCTCCCGTCGGTGAAGAAAAACTGAACCGAGTTTAGAAGTTTGCGCTGGCCTGCCAGGCGCCGTGCCGGCATGCTCCGCACCCATGTCCGCATTCCTCCAGGGCTTCTCGCTGAGCCTCGCCTTGATCGTCGCCATCGGCGCGCAGAACGCCTTCGTGTTGCGCCAGGGGCTGCGCCGCGCCCATGTGCCGCAGGTCGTGCTGTTCTGCGCGCTGGCCGATGCGCTGCTGGTCGCCGCCGGCGTCTTCGGCATGGCCAGCCTGCTGGGCGCACAGCCGCTGCTGGCACGCGCACTGGCGGCGGTGGGCGCCCTGTTCCTGGCCGGCTATGGGCTGCGCGCCCTGTGGCGCAGCCGGCGGCCCGCCGCGCTGCAGGCCGCCGCGCACGGATCGGCGGGCCGCGCGGCCGTGCTGGGCCAGGCCGCCGCCTTCACGCTGCTGAACCCGCATGTCTACCTGGACACCGTGCTGCTGGTGGGCTCGGTTGGCGCCCAGCATGCTGCGCTGGCGCGGGCGGCCTTCGTGGGCGGCGCGGCGCTGGCCAGTGCCGGCTGGTTCGCGGCGCTGGGCTTCGGTGCGCGCTGGCTGGCGCCGTGGTTCGCGCGTCCGCGCGCCTGGCAGTGGCTGGACCGCTGCATCGGCGCCACCATGCTGGTGCTGGCCGCGGGGCTGGCGCTGCGGGCCGCTGGCGTCGCGTAAGCTCGCCGCATGCCCCGTCCCACTGCTCAAAAGACTGCCAAGAAGACCACCGCGCCTGCCCGACCGCACGAAGTCCGCATCATCGGCGGCCAATGGAAGCGTACCCGGCTCCCCGTGGCCGACAAGCCCGGCCTGCGCCCCACGCCCGACCGCGTGCGCGAAACGCTGTTCAACTGGCTCGGCCAGGACCTCACGGGCTGGCGCTGCCTGGACATGTTCGCGGGCACCGGCGCGCTGGGCCTGGAGGCCGCCTCGCGCGGCGCCGCCGAGGTGCATCTGTTCGAGGCCGACGCCGCCCTGGTGGCGCAACTCGTGCAGCTCAAGACGCGGCTTGGTGCCGCGCAGCTGCAGGTCACGCGCGGCGACGGTGTGGCGTTGACGGGCCGCCTGGGCGCGGCCAGCATCGACCTGGTGCTGCTGGACCCGCCGTTCGAGACCACGCAGTACCCGGCTGCCGTCGCCGCGGCACTGCGTGTGCTGACGCCTGCGGGCCGGCTGTACCTGGAAGCTCCCGAACTCTGGAGCGCCGAGCGCCTGGCCGGCCATGGTCTTGCGGTCGAGCGCCACCTGAAGGCCGGCGCCGTCCACGCGCACCTGCTCGCCCGCGCATAATCGCGCCGCACGAGACAAGCCTCCCAGGAGAAAGCCGCCCATGAGCCAGCACGTGATCGCCGTTTATCCCGGCACCTTCGACCCGATGACGCTGGGCCACGAGGACGTGGTGCGGCGTGCGGCCCAGTTGTTCGACACCGTGATCGTGGCGGTCGCGGCCGGCCACCACAAGAAGACGCTGTTCTCGCTGGAAGAGCGGATCGAGATGGTGCGCGAATCCGTCAAGCCCTACCCGCAGGTGCAGGTCGAGAGCTTTGCCGGCCTGGTGCGCGACTTCGTCGTCGCCAAGGGCGGCAAGGCCATGGTGCGCGGCCTGCGCGCCGTGACCGATTTCGACTACGAGTTCCAGCTGGCCGGCATGAACCGCACGCTGATGCCGGACGTGGAGACCGTGTTCCTGACGCCGGGCGACAAGTACCAGTTCATCTCCAGCACCTTCGTGCGCGAGATCGCCACGCTGGGCGGCGAGGTCGAGAAGTTCGTCTCGCCCTATGTGCTGCGCTGCCTGCTGGCGAAGGTGGGCCGCGCGGGCTGAACGCTCACTGGGAACCTTCGGCTTCGCCTACGGTGCGAGCGCCTTCGGACGGCCGCGCGGCGCTCACGGCAACCGCGCCAGCCAGTCCAGCAGCAGCGCGTTGACTGCGGCCGGCTGCTCCATCGTCAGCATGTGGCCGCACAGCGGCAGCAGGTGCAGCTCGGCCTGCGGCACGAGCGCGGCGATCTCGCGCGCGCAATCGGGCGGCGTCAGGCTGTCGGATTCGCCGCTGGCCACCAGCACCGGGCAGCGCAGCGCCGGGAGGTGGACGCGTGCATCGGGCCGGGCCATCACGGCGCGGTTCTGCCGCACCAGCTGCGCGGCGCCCACGCGCAGCACCATGTCCAGGTAGCGCTTCGCCAGGGCCTTGAGCTCCGGGTGGCGCCGGTCGAAGGCGAAGGGCACGTTGGCGCGCAGCACCTCGTCGGCACGGCCGCTCTCGAACAGGCCGATGGCCTGCTCGCGCAGCCGGCGCATGTCCGGCGTCTCCGGCCGGGCCGAGGTGCCCAGCAGGGCCAGGCCACGCACGCGCGCAGGGGCCTGGCGCGCGGCTTCCATGGCGACCATGCCGCCCATGGAGGCGCCGCACAGCACCAGGGGGCCGGCGTGCTCGGCCAGCAGGCGCCCGGCCATGTCCTCGATGCTGTTGCTGCGTTCGGCCACGTCCGTGACGCGCGCGTTCCAGTGCGCGGGCAGGGCCTGCAATGGCGCGTGCCAGAGTTCGGCATCGCAGGCCAGGCCGGGGATCAGGATCAACTTGTCCATTTATGCTCAGAATCAACGATAGAACTCGTGCAGTGCCTGAGCTTATCCGTGGGCGGCTTTCGGATAATCCCGGCATGACCCGTCTGATTCTCGTGCGCCATGGTGAAACCGAGTGGAACCGCCAGCTGCGCTTTCAAGGGCAGGTGGATGTGCCGCTGAACGCCATCGGTCACGAGCAGGCGCTGCGCGTCGCGCGGCGCCTGGCCGGCGGCGAGGTGCACCGTGTGGTCAGCAGCGACCTCGCGCGGGCGCGCCAGACCGCCGCCCCGCTGGCCGAGCTGCTGGCCCGCCGCGGTGGCCCCGACCCAATCGAAAGCGCGGCGCTGCGCGAGCAGAGCTTCGGCCTCGTGGACGGCATGAGCGTGGACGAGATCAAGCGCCTGCACCCGGCGGCCTGGAACGGCTGGGTCGATTTCCGTGCCGACTACGCCTTCGAGGGCGGGGAAAGCACGCGCCACTTCCATGCCCGGGTGCTGCAGGGCCTGCGCGACCTGGCCAATGCCCATGCCGGCGAGACCCTGGTGGTGGTCACGCATGGGGGCGTGCTCGACATGGTCTGGCGCAGCGCGCGCTCTCTCTCGCTGGACGGGCCGCGCCAGGCCCACATCCCGAATGCCGGCGTGAGCCAGGTGCAGGTGCTGGTCAAGGACGACGCGCACCGCCTGGACATCCTCGACTGGGCCGACATCGCCCACCTGGAGGGCATGCCACCGCAACCGGTCTACGACCAGGCGCGGCCCTCCGAGATCCGCCAGCGCGTGCCGCTGGCCTGACGCTGGGCGGTGCCCTCGGCGCATCCTCAAGGCAGGGGATGTGCGGCCTGGTGGCGCGGAGCAGGATCGGCCGCACAGGAGAAATGCCATGGCCACGACGACCCCCCTCCCATTTCCCAAGCGCTTGATCAAGAAGGGCGAGGCCGACGCGACGCTCGTCAAGGCCGTGCAGGCGGCACTCAAGGGGCATGGCTACGGCCCGTTCACGGCCGTCGGCGTGTTCGATGCGCAGATGGCGGCCGTGGTCAAGCTGTTCCAGGCGCAGAACGTGGACAGCCAGGGCAACGCCCTGGTGGTCGATGGCGAAATCGGCCGCTTCACCTGGGGGGCGCTGTTCGGCGTGGCCGCTGCCACGGCGGCGCCGGCGCCGTCCTCGCCGCTGATGTTGCAGGCCCTGGGCGTGGCCGCTTCGCAGATCGGGCAGATGGAGGTGCCACTCGGCAGCAACCGCGGGCCGATGGTCGATCTGTACCTCAAGGCCACCGGCGTTCCGCTGACCGGCAACCCGGACGCGCGCGCCTGGTGCATGGCCTTCGTCTACTGGGCCTTCGACCAGGGGGCGGCCCACCTGGGGACACCCAACGTGGCGCCCAGGACCGCCGGCTGCCTGGACCATTGGGGGCGCGCCCGCTTCGTACCCGGCGCGGTCCGGATCACGAGCGCCGAGGCCTTGGCCGATCTCTCGCTCGTCAAGCCGGGGCAGGTGTTCATCTGCGATTTCGGCCATGGGCTCGGGCATGCCGGCATCGTGGAGCGGGTGCTGCCCGATGGCCGTCTCGTGACGGTCGAAGGCAACACCAACAACGACGGCAGCCGCTCGGGGGTGGGCGTGTTCAGGCTGGAGCGCCGCAAGCTCAGCGACAAGCTGCTCAAGGGCCTGGTGGACTACAGCGCCTGCTGAGCGGCGCGGCGCCGGTTGCTGCGGCGGCTGGGCCAAGCATTCGCACAACGAATGCTTCCAGCCGAATTTGCAATTGGACGCCAATGCTTGGCCCCGGGGAAGATGCGGGCGCGTTCCCATTCCCACCCCCGAGGAGACAACCCATGTGGAGACACCGCCGCCTGCTGCTGGCGCTGCTTGCCGCCGTGGCGTTCGGCAGCCTGCAGGCCCAGAACACCCAGCCCCTGACCCTGGTCGTGCCCTTCGCCGCCGGCAGCGGCACCGACGCCGTGGCCCGCACCGTGGGCCAGCGCCTGGCCGAGAAACTGGGCCAGCCCGTGCTCGTCGACAACAAGCCGGGCGCCAACGCCCAGGTGGCGGCCCAGTACGTGGCCAAGGCCAAGCCCGATGGGCTCACGCTGTTCATGACCACCAACACCTCGCACTCGGCCAACCCGGCCCTGTACAAGGAGCTGCGCTACGACCCGATCAAGGACTTCACGCCGATCGCGCGCGTGGGCGAGCTGCCGTTCGCGTTGGCCGTGCACCCGGCCGTGCCGGCGAAGACACTGGCCGAGTTCATCGCGTATGCGAAGGCCAACCCGGGCAAGCTCTCGTACGCCACGCCCAACAGCACCTCGCTGGTGGCCATGGAAACCATCAAGCGCATCGCCGGTGTCGACATCGCGCAGATCCCCTACAAAAGCAGCCCGCAGGCCATGACCGACCTGATCGGCGGCCAGGTCCAGGTCTACGTGGCCGACCTGGGCTCGGGCATGGCCATGCTCAAGACCGACAAGATCCGCGCGCTGGCCATCACCACGGCGCGCGAGTCGCAGATCCTGCCCGGCGTGCCGCCCGTGGGCGCCACGGTCAAGGGCTTCGACCTGACCTCCTGGAACGGCATCTTCGGCCCGGCCGGCCTGCCCAAGCCGGCCGTGGACCGCGTCAACGCCGCGCTGCAGCAGGTGCTGGCAGAGCCTGACACGCAGGACAAGCTGCGCCAGCTGGGCTTCGAGGTCTGGCCGTCGAAGACGCCCGAGGAGTTCACCCAGTACGTGGCCGACCAGCTGGCGCACTGGGGCCAGCTGATCCGCCAGGCCGGCGTGAAGCCGGAATGAGCGCAGCACAAGGTCCGCTCGCGGGCGTCAAGGTGCTGGACCTCAGCTCGGTCATCATGGGCCCGTTCGCGACCCAGATCCTGGCCTCGCTGGGCGCGGAGGTGACCAAGCTCGAAAGCCCGGAAGGCGACAACATGCGCCACGTGGGGCCCATGCGCAACCCCGGCATGGGCCACATCTTCCTGCAGGCCAACCAGGGCAAGCGCAGCATCGTGCTCGACCTCAAGCAGCCTGCCGGGCGTGCCGCCGCGCTGCGGCTGGCCGGGCAGAGCGATGTGCTGGTCAGCAACGTGCGCCCGCAGGCGCTGGCGCGGCTGGGCCTGGACGCCGCCAGCGTGCGCGCCTTGCACCCGCGCCTGGTCCATGTGAGCTGCTGCGGCTTCGACCAGGATGGCCCCTACGCCGCGCGGCCGGCCTACGACGACCTGATCCAGGGCGCCACCGGCATCCCCTGGCTCACGCAGGCTTATGCGGGCGGCGAGCCGGCCTACGCGCCCATCACGCTGGCCGACCGCGTGACCGGCCTGCACGCCGTCTACGCCATCACAGCCGCCCTGTACGCGCGCGAGAAGACGGGCCAAGGCCAGGCCATCGTGGTGCCCATGTTCGAGGCCATGACGCAGTTCGTGCTGGGCGACCACCTGGCCGGCCTGGCTTTCGATCCGCCGCAGGGCGATGCCGGCTATGCACGGCTGCTGACGGCGCACCGCCGGCCCTACCGCACTCGCGACGGCCATTTGTGCGTGCTGATCTACAACGACAAGCACTGGCGCAGCTTCTTCGCCGCCATTGGCGACGCCGGCCGGCAACTGGCCGAGGACCCGCGCTTCGCCACCCACAGCGCGCGCGCGGCGCACATCGACGCCGTCTACGCCGAGGTGGCGCGCCTCATGGCAGGGCGCAGCACGGCCGAGTGGCAGACGCTGCTGGACGCCGCCGACGTGCCCAACATGCCGATGATGGGCCCGGCCGAACTGCTGGCCGACCCGCACCATGCGGCCACCGGCTTCGTGCGCCGCTTTGACCACCCCAGCGAAGGCCGCCTGGTCGGCACCGGCGTGCCGACGCGCTGGAGCGGCACGCCGCCGACCGACCAGCCCGGGCCGGCACCGCGGCTGGGCGAGCATTCCTCTGCGGTGTTGCGCGAGGCCGGTTTCGCCGAAACCGAGATCGCGGCACTGCTGGCCGATGGCGCCTGCCGCCAGGCCGAACCATTGCAGGAGAGCACCCCATGAGATCCCCTTTGTTCGTGCGCAGCAGCGAAGTGCCGAGCTACAGCCCGGCCAACCACGACCACACCCACAACCGGCGCCTGATCGGCCCGGCCAACGGCGCCCAGCATCTGGAGGTGGTGCTGGGCACCATCGGTGCGGGTGGCGGCGCGCTGCCGCATGCGCACCCGGGCATGGAGCAGGTGTGCTATCTGCTCGAAGGCACGGCGCGCGCCGAGGTCGGTGGCGAGGTGTTCGAGATGCAGCCCGGCGACTGTTGCCTGTTCCCGGCCGACGCCATGCATGTCTTCACCGTCACGAGCGCTGAGCCCGCGCGCCTGCTCGTCATCTACAGCCCGCCCTACGGCGAGAACCCGGCGCTGGTACGCCGCCCTTGAGAGGTCTCATGAACTTCAACCTGAGCGAACAACAGCAGCAGATCGTCGACGCCGTGCAGCGCGTCTGCGCGCCCTTCGACGCCGACTACTGGCTGCGCCGCGACCGCGAGGGCGGCTTCCCGGACGACTTCCACCAGGCCATGGCGCAGGCGGGCTGGCTCGGCATCGCCATGCCCGAGGCCTATGGCGGGGCCGGGCTGGGCATCACCGAGGCCGCGCTCATGATGCACACCATCAGCGCCACGGGGGCCGGCCTGTCGGGCGCCTCGGCCGTGCACATGAACATCTTCGGCCTGCACCCGGCCGTGGTGTTCGGCAGCGACGCGCAGAAGCAGCGCTGGCTGCCGCCCTTGATTGCCGGGCGCGACAAGGCCTGCTTCGGCGTGACCGAGCCCAACACGGGCCTGAACACGCTGCGGTTGAAGACGCGCGCCGTGCGCCAGGGCGACCACTACCTCGTGACCGGCCAGAAGGTCTGGATCTCCACGGCCCAGGTGGCCAACAAGATCCTGCTGCTGGCGCGCACCACGCCCGTGGAGGAGGCGCGCGGCAGCGAGGGCCTCAGCCTGTTCTACACCGACCTGGACCGCAGCACGGTGGAGGTGCGCGAGATCGAGAAGATGGGTCGCAAGGCGGTGGATTCCAACCAGGTCTTCATCGACGGCCTGCGCATCCCGGTGGAGGACCGCATCGGCGAGGAGGGCAAGGGCTTCAGCTACATCCTGCACGGCCTGAACCCCGAGCGCATCCTGATCGCAGCCGAGGCCATCGGCCTGGGCCGCGCGGCGCTTGCACGCGGCGCGCAGTACGCCAAGGAGCGCGTGGTGTTCGACCGGCCCATCGGCCAGAACCAGGGCATCCAGCACCCGTTGGCCAAGTCATGGATGGAGCTGGAGGCGGCCCACCTCATGGTGCACAAGGCCGCCAGCCTCTACGACGCCCACCAGCCCTGCGGCGCCGAGGCCAATGCTGCCAAGTACCTGGGCGCCGAGGCCTGCTTCCACGCCTGCGAGAACGCCATCCTCACCCACGGCGGCATGGGCTACGCCAAGGAGTACCACGTGGAGCGCTACATGCGCGAGGCCTGGATCCCGCGCCTGGCGCCGGTCAGCCCGCAGTTGATTCTGTGCTTCATCGCGGAGAAGGTGCTGGGCCTGCCGAAGTCGTACTGAGTTCCGCCAGGGCCTGCAGCAACCGCTCCGGTTGCACGGGCTTGAACAGCACGGGCACGCCCGAGTCGTGCACGCGCTGCAGGCGTTCGGGCGCGGTCTCGCCCGTGACCAGCAGCAGGCCCGGTGTGCCGCCCGCGCGCTTGTGCAGGCGCAGCGCGGCGTCCAGGCCGTCGGCGCCGTCTGCGAGCCGGTAGTCGCACAGCAGCGCATCGAAGGGCTGGCCGGCGGCCGCGGCCCGGTCCAGGTGCTGCTGCGCCTCCAACTCGTCGCGCGCGCTGGCGGTGGCGATGCCCTCGCCGCGCAGGAAAGCGCTCAGTGCATCGGTGATGTCGGCCTCGTCGTCCAGCAGCAGCACATGACGGGGCAGGGCGGCAGCGGGCAGCCCGCGGGTTGGTGCCACGGCGGGCGTCGGTACGTGGGCGGGGGCATCGGCTCGCGGCAGGCGCACGCGAAAGCGGCTGCCGCGGCCCGGCTGCGAGCGCAGCTCCACCGGGTGGTCCAGCAGGCGCGAGAGCCGGCGCACGATGGACAGGCCGATGCCCAGGCCCTGGGCCCGGTCGCGGCCCGGGTTGTGGACCTGGTAGAACTCCTGGAACACGCGCTCGTGGTGCTCGGGTGCGATGCCCACGCCGGTGTCCACCACGTCCAGCCAGACCTCGGCACCGCGGGCGCGCGCGACCACCAGCACGCCACCGGCCGGCGTGTACTTGGTGGCGTTTTCCACCAGGTTGACCAGCAGGCGCTGCAGCAGCTGCGGGTCGGTGCGCACCCACAGGGGCGTGGTGCGCACGCGCAGCTGCAGCGCGCGCGCATCGGCGCGCGTGGCGGCCAGGGCCTGCACAGCCAGCAGCACGCCGCGCAGCGGCACGGCCTGCGGCTGCGAGGGGACCACGCCGGCGTCGAGTTGCGAGACGTCCAGCATGGTGTCCAGCGAGCCGCTCAGCGCGTTGACGGCGCGCATCAGCCGCTGCGCGTGCGGCTGGCTCGCATGGCCTTGCAATTCGCGTTCGAGCACCACGCCGAACAGCGCGACCGCGTGCAGAGGCTGGCGCAGGTCGTGGCTGGCGGCGGCGAAGAAGCGCGTCTTCTCCTCGCTGGCCTGCTGGGTGATCTGCACCTGGTGCGCCAGTGCATCGGCCAGCGCCTCCTTCTCGAAGCGCGTGGCCAGCGCGGTGGTCAGCAGCTTGTGCTGGGCGTGCGCGAAGTGCAGCGTGGCGCCCACGTGCAGCACGGCGCAGGCTGCCAGGAACAGGTGGATGGTGTCGGCGCGCCAGGCCAGGGCCGTGATGAGCCCGACCGTCATCGGCACGATGAAGGCCAGCACCGAGGGCCAGCGCGGCGCCACCGAGGGCACGCCGCCGCTGCACAGGCCCAGCATGGTCAGCATCACCAGCGCCGTCAGCGGCACGCTGTCGGCCGGCAGGAACAGCCAGGGCGCCAGGCCCCAGGTGATGCTGTAGTACAGCAGCTCGCGCCAGTGGCGCCGGGCCCAGAAGGCGCTGCGCTCGGCCGCGTGCGGGTCGCGGAAGTAGGCGTGGATCAGCGGGTAGCGCAGAACCTGGATGAAGTGCAGGCCCAGCCAGATGAGGATGCCGCCATCGCGCGTCTGCCAGTACAGCAGCGCGCAGAGCCCCCAGGCCAGCAGCACGTCGATGGCGGTGGAGGCCGGCATGGTGGCGTACAGCGCCGCCACCTGCTCGCGCAGCACGCGCGCGTCGGTGCTGGCGGGGGGCGGGGAGGGCTCGGGCATGGAGCGCCATGTTAGGGCGCCCTGGCCGGTGCCGGGGCGCACGATACTGCCGGCCCGTCCACCCGTGCCGCCCCTGCCGTGAAACTGCACCTTCTGCGCTACTTCGTCGTCCTTGCCGAGGAGCTGCACTTCGGCCGCGCCGCCCAGCGCCTGGCCATCACCCAGCCGCCGCTGAGCTCGGCCATCAAGGCGCTGGAGGAGGAGCTCGGCGTGCGCCTGCTTGAGCGCAACAGCAAGCAGGTGACGCTGACGCCGGCCGGCGCGGCCTACCTGGCGCAGGCGCGGCTGGTGCTCGAGCGCGTGGCCGCGGCGCGCGAGGCGGCCCAGGCCGTGGCCGCGGGCATGCGCGGCCGCCTGGAGCTGGGCATGACCGGCTCCATGGTCTACCGCGAGGTGCCGCGCATCGTCGAGACCTTCAGCGCGCGCCGGCCCGACATCGAGGTCAACCTGCGCGAGATGTCCTCGGCCGAGCAACTGGAGGCGCTGCGCCACGGCCAGATGCACGCCGGCTTCCTCAACGCCAAGGCCTTTCCGGCGGCCCTGGCCAGCCTGCCCCTGGCCGACGACCGGCTGGTCTGCTGCCTGCCCGAGGCGCATCCGCTCGCGGGCGAGAAGAGCATCGACCTCAGGCGCCTGGCCGACGAGAACTTCGTGATGTTTGCGCGCGACGTGGCACCGGCCAACTACGACAACGTGATCGCGGTGTTCAACCGGGCCGGCATCCATCCGCGCACGCGCCACGCGGCACGGCAGTGGCTGACGGTGGTGGCCATGGTGGCGGCCGGGCTGGGCGTGGCGCTGGTGCCAGCCTCGCTGGCGCAGGCGGGCATGCGCGGTGCGCGGCTGGTGCCTGTGCGCGGCCTGGTGCCGCTGACGGTGGGCGCGCTGGCCTGGCGCAAGGAGGACGCCGGCCTGGCCGTGCTGGCCTCGTTCGTCGCCGTTGCGCGCGAGGTGCTGACCGCGCCGCCTTGACGTTCCCGGCACGCTGCACGCGTATAGGTGAACCGCGGCGACGCGCCATACGCCATTGCGTATCGCGTACGCAATGGAAGTCGAATGGTCTCGGCGCCGGGCGTGGCTACGATGGTTCACGCAGTGCATGGCACGTTGGTTGCTGTGACCACTGTGCGACAACAACAGCAACCTTCCCATGCACCAAAACCACTACTTCTTCCGTTTCGCGGCTGCCGCCGCGCTGACCTGTGCCGCCGTCGGTGCCCAGGCCGCCGACTGGAGCGACACCTCCATGGGCGTGCGCTGGGGCACCAAGTTCGCCGAGCCCTACAACAGCCAGGACATCGAGAAGACCATCGTCAACTTCACGCATGCCAGCGGCTACAAGTACGGCAGCAACTTCCTCAACGTCGACTTCCTGATGTCCGACGGCAAGGACAGCAATGCGCAGGAGATCTACGTGGTCTACCGCCACACGCTGGACCTGGGCAAGGTCACCGGCAAGTCGCTGGCGTTCGGTCCGGTCAAGGGCCTGGGCCTGACGGCCGGCTTCGACGTGAACACCAAGAACGACCCCGGCTACAGCTCCAAGAAGCGCATGGTGGTGGCCGGCCCGACCTTCATGGTCGACGTGCCTGCAGGCTTCCTGAATGTGGGCGTGTACGCGCTGTGGGAGAGCAACAAGCCGGTCGGCGTCGCCGAACGCTATTCGTACGACGTGCATCCCATGCTGAACCTGGTCTGGGGCATCCCCGTGGGCAACACCGGCCTGTCGTTCGAGGGCTTCCTGAACTACATCGGCGACAAGGGCAGGAACGAGTTCGGCGGCCCGACCTCGCCCGAGACCAACCTGGACATGACGCTGTTCTACGACGTGTCGCCGCACATCGGCGCCAGCAAGAATTCGTTCCGCGTGGGCGTGGGCTACCAGTACTGGCGCAACAAGTTCGGCAACCCGCACAGCGTGCCGGGCTCGCTGGCCAAGACGCCGATGATCCGCGCCGACTACCACTTCTGAAGCAGCAGCGGCGGCGCTGCTCCGCCGCTCAGCCGCCCTGCGTTTCCAGCGTGTGGGTGGCGTTTTCGTCCTGCGCCAGCAGCTTCACGAGCAGCGGCAGTGCCTGCTCGAGCGCCGGCTTGAGCGTGTAGGGCGGGTTCACGATGAACACGCCGCTGCCCGGCAGGCCCGGGCGGCGCTCGCCTGCGGCCACCTGCTTGGCCGCCTTCACGGTCAGCGTGGCGTGCAGCCAGGGCTTGCCCGCGCGCGTGGCCACGCTCTTGAGCTTGCGCGGCAGGATGTGCGCCTCATTGCGCGCGATGATGGGATACCAGACCATGCTGCTGCCCGTTGGAAAGCGCTGCAGCGCCATGGTCTGCAGTTCCACCACGCGGCCGTAGTCGCTCTTGAGCTCGTAGCTCGGGTCGCACAACAACAGTGCACGGCGCGAGGGCGGCGGCAGGAAGCGGCGCACGCCTTCGAAGCCGTCCTCGCGGAACACCGCAACCTGGCGGCCGGCTTCCAGCTGCTCGATGTTGGCCTGCAGCGTCTTGCCGTCCGTGGGATGCATCTCGAACAGCTTGAGCCGGTCCTGCGGGCGCGCGAGCCGGTGCATCACGAAGGGCGAGCCCGGGTAGATGCGGTGGCCGCCGTTCGGGTTGAAGCCGGCCAGCAGCTCCATGTAGTCGGTCAGCGCGGCGGGCCAGTCCTTGCGCTGGGCGGCTGGCACCTGCTGCAGCCGCAGCACGCCGTCGGCCGCCTCGCCGCTGGTGGCGGCGTAGTCGCCATCGAGCCGGTACAGGCCGGCGCCAGCGTGCGAGTCCAGCAGGGCCAGCGCGGTCTCCTTCTCGGCAAGGTGGCGCAGGGTGGCGACCAGGACCAGGTGCTTGAGCACGTCGGCGTGGTTGCCCGCATGGAAGGCGTGGCGGTAACTGAACATCGGCCAATGGTACCGGTGCCGGGTGCCGCGGCGAGCGCCCTCTACACTGGCCGGCGTTGCCGCCTGCCAGCCCTGCACCGTGAATGCCGCTGCCTACCATCCCTCCCAGGGCTTGCCGCCCGGCACGCGGCTGGCCGAGTTCGAGCTGCACGGCCTGCTCGGGGCGGGCGGCTTCGGCATGGTCTACCGCGCCTACGACCACTCGCTGCACCGCACGGTGGCGATCAAGGAGTACCTGCCGGGCGGCCTGGCCGACCGCATCGGCCAGGCGGTGACGCTGCGCACCGGCGCGGATGCGCAGCGCTTCGAGGAGGGCCTGCGCTCGTTCATGAACGAGGCCCGGCTGCTGGCGCAGTTCGACCACCCCGCGTTGGTGAAGGTGCTGCGCGTCTGGGAGCAGAACCGCACGGCCTACATGGCGATGCCGCTGTACCAGGGCGTGACGCTCAAGGAAGCCTGCGCGCAGATGCGCACCCCGCCGCCCGAACCCTGGCTGCGCAAGCTGCTGTGGTCGGTGCTGCAGGCGCTCGAACTGCTGCACCGCCGCGACACGGTGCACCGCGACATCTCGCCCGACAACATCTTCCTGCAGGACATCGGCCCGCCCGTGCTGCTGGACCTGGGGGCGGCGCGCCAGGCGCTGGGCCAGGAGGCGCCGCAGCACACCGCCATCCTGAAGGTGAACTACGCGCCGATCGAGCAGTACGCCGACGCCGAGGGCATGCGCCAGGGGCCCTGGAGCGATGTCTATGCGCTGGCGGCCGTGGTCTACGGCTGCCTCAACCAGGCGCCGCCTGTGCCGGCCAGCGTGCGCGTGCTGCGCGACAGCCTGCGCCCGCCGGCCGAACTGGTGCAGGAGTTGCGCAGCGTGCATGGCCTGGAGTACTCACCGGCGCTGGTGCAGGCGCTGACGGCCGGGCTCGCGCTCGACCCGCAGCGGCGGCCGTGCGACCTGGCTGCGTTCGGCGCGCTGCTGCAATTGCAGCCAGTGCCGGGCATGGAGCGCTTCGACTGGCGAGCCGAACTCGGCCCCGGCTGGCAGGCGGCGCGCCGGCCGACGGGCCAGGTGCACCAGGACGCGCCCACGCAATGGCAGGCGCCGCTGGAGAGCCGCACCATCGACACCACCGTGCCTGCGCCTGCCGCCTGGCCAGCCGCGGTGCCGCCGTCCGTGGCGTTGCGGCCAGCCCCGGGCCACTGGTGGCCCAGGGCTGGGGTGGCTGCACTGATCCTGGGCCTGCTGGTGGCCGTGGGCATCGTGGCCTCGCCTGGCGATCCGCCCCCGGCAAAGGCGGTGCCGGCGCCGGCCAGGGCGCCAGCGGAGGTCGGGGCTCCGGCGGGGGTGACGACGCCGCCACCGGCGCCCGCGCCGATGCCACCTGCGCCGCCAGCGCCCATAGAGCCGCCGACCCAACCCGCTGCGCCGCCGGCGGCGCGCCGTCCGCCCTCTCCGGCTGTGCCGCGCGCGCTGTCGGCCGAGCAGATCTGCCCCGACAGCAACTTCCTCACGCGGCCGATGTGCCTGTTCCGGGCCTGCCAGCAGGCGCCCTATGCGGCCATGCCGGTATGCATTGAAAACGCGCGGCGCCTGCGCGACAACCAGCGCCCTTATGGCCCCTAGTTGGCGCTGCCGCCGGTTCTGCCTATAATGCGCGGTTTCGCAGCGACTGGCTGGCTCCGCGGCGAAAGGGCATGAAGTGCGCAAGTACCGGGTGCCCAAACCCACCTAAGAGGCTCCTTCAGAGAAGCACCGACCGTGGAAAAGAGCCACCCAAACCTATCTTTTTAAGAAGAGAAACATGACTACTTTCAGCGCAAAGCCCGCTGAGGTCGTGCATGAATGGTTTGTGATTGACGCGACCGACAAGGTCCTCGGACGAGTAGCCAGCGAAGTTGCTCTCCGTTTGCGCGGCAAACACAAGGCCATCTACACGCCTCACGTCGACACCGGCGATTTCATCGTGATCGTCAACGCAGCCAAGCTGCGCGTGACCGGTGCCAAGACCCTGGACAAGATCTACTACCGCCACTCCGGTTTCCCCGGCGGCATCACGGCGACCAACTTCCGCGATATGCAGGCCAAGCACCCCGGCCGCGCGCTCGAGAAGGCTGTCAAGGGCATGCTGCCCAAAGGCCCCCTGGGCTACGCCATGATCAAGAAGCTGAAGGTCTACGGTGGCGCGGAGCATCCGCACACCGCCCAGCAGCCCAAAGCCCTGGAAATCTGAGGAGCCACGCAATGATTGGTGATTGGAACAATGGCACCGGCCGACGCAAATCCAGCGTTGCCCGTGTGTTCCTGAAAAAGGGCAGTGGCAACATCACGGTCAATGGCAAGGACATCAAGGCCTACTTCGGCCGCGAAACCTCCATCATGATCGCGAAGCAACCCCTGGTGCTGACCAACCATGTCGAGACCTTCGACATCCAGGTCAACGTCCATGGCGGCGGCGAATCGGGCCAGGCCGGCGCCACGCGCCACGGCATCACGCGCGCGCTGCTCGACTGGGACGCGACGCTGAAGCCGCAACTGAGCGCTGCCGGCTACGTGACCCGCGACGCCCGCGAAGTGGAACGCAAGAAGGTCGGTCTGCACTCTGCACGCCGCCGCAAGCAGTTCTCCAAGCGCTGATCGCGCCCTGGCGAACCCGAGAAGAACCGCCCGCTGGGCGGTTTTTCTTTTTGTGAAAGACCGCACCTGCGAAGCCGGCAAATCGGCCGCGCGGGGCGCCCGTCGGGCGTTTGCATTAGCATCGGTCGACCATTTCTGGAGCACACCCCCATGAGCGCAGTTGCCGAAAACATCGAAGTCATGCCCGATCCCATTGTGTTCACCGACGCCGCAGCGGCCAAGGTGGCCGATCTGATCGCCGAGGAAGGCAACCCCGAGCTCAAGCTGCGCGTGTTCGTGCAGGGTGGCGGCTGCTCGGGTTTCTCGTACGGCTTCACGTTCGACGAGATCAGCAACGAGGACGACACGACCATGACCAAGAATGGCGTGTCGCTGCTGATCGACGCGATGAGCTACCAGTACCTGGTCGGCGCCGAGATCGACTATAAGGAAGACCTGCAAGGCGCCCAGTTCGTGATCAAGAACCCGAACGCGACCACCACCTGCGGCTGCGGCTCGAGCTTCTCGGTCTGATCGCCACCTGCTCCCTGTCCTGAACCGCCGGCCTTGTCCGGCGGTTTTTGCTTTTGGAGGCCTGCATGCAACTCGAAGGTTCCTGCCACTGCGGCAGCGTCCGCTTCTCGGTGGAATCGTCCTCGCCGGTGCCGTTCATGCGCTGCTACTGCTCGATCTGCCGCAAGACGGCCGGCGGTGGCGGTTACGCGATCAACCTGGGTGCGGATGCCGGCACGCTCCAGGTGCGCGGCAAGCGTCACCTGCGCAAGTACCAGGCCGTCCTGCGCGAAGAGGGCCAGCCAGACCGCCAGAGCAGCGGCCAGCGGCACTTCTGCGGGCGCTGCGGCAGCGCGCTGTGGCTGTGGGATCCGCAGTGGCCCGAGCTCGTGCACCCGCACGCGAGCGCCATCGACACACCGCTGCCCGTGCCACCTGAGAACGCGCACATCCTGCTCGATTCCAAGGCCAACTGGGTGGCGGTGGAGGGCAAGCGCGGCGACCCGCGTTTCGACCGCTACCCCGACTTCTCGCTGGCCGAATGGCATGAGCGCCATGCCGCCCGCAAGAAGAACTAGCTAGCCGAGTTGGCGCGCGCGGCGCTCCTGCTGCACCAGGTACAGCCCGCTGGCCACGATGATGGCCGCGCCCACCAGCGTCGCGGCGTCGGGCAGCGTGCGCCACAACAGCCAGTCCAGCCCCACGGCCCAGGCCAGCGCCGCGTACTCGAAGGGTGCGACCACGGCCGCCTGGCCATGGCGGAAGGCTTCGGTGATGCACATTTGGCCGATGAAGCCGGTGACGGCCAGCGCCACGATGGTCCAGGCATGTTCGGCCCGCAACGGCACCCAGCCGCGCGCGGCCAGCCCGCCGGCACCCACGGCGATCAAGAGCGTCATCCAGAACACCAGGCTGCCGTTGGAATCGGTGCGCGTCAGCACGCGGCCCGTGATCGCGGAGACGGCGTAGCAACACGCGGCGGCCAGCACTGCCAGTGCGCCCCAGCTCAGCAGGGCGTCCTGGTCCGGGCGCAGCGCCACCAGCACGCCCAGCATGCCCGCCGCGAGCGCCAGCCAGTGCGAACGCCGCACGCGCTCCTTGAGCACGGGCACCGAGAGCAGCGCGATCAGGATCGGACCGATGAAGAACAGCGTGTAGGCCACGGCCATGGGCAGGGTCTGCAATCCGTACGCGAACAGCGAGAGCATGGCCACGCCCAACACGCCACGCAGCAGGTGCAGCGGCCAGCGCACCTGCAGCACCCGGCCGGCGTCGCCGCGCCACCACAGGTACAGGCAGACCAGCGGCAAACCGGCGATGCCGCGCAGGGCCGCCACCTGCACGGCGGGGTAGTGGGCGGCCAGCAGCTTCATGACCGCGTCCATCCAGGCGAAGAAGCTGATCGCCGCAAGCATGGCCAGGATGCCGCGGGTGTTGTCGTGGGAGCGAATGGCCAGGTCTCCGGCGCGCCACGGCGGCGCGAAAGCCAGCGATTGTCCACGCTGCACCAGAACTGTGCGCGCGGTTTGGCCGCGGCCCTGTCCGACATGCGGCCATGCAGCGCGCTGCTAAGCTGCCCGCCCGTGAACCAGACCCCTCCTGCTGCCGCCACACCGCCCGAGTTCGCAGCCGACGGCCCGCTGGTCATCGTGCTCAATGCCGGCTCCGGCCGTTCCGATGCCGAGGACACCCAGCGCACCATCTCCGGCATCCTGGATGCCGCCGGTCGGCCGCACGAGGTGCTGCGCATCGAGCGCGGCATGGACGTGGCCCAGGTCGCTGCCGAGGCGGTGCGCCGCGCGCAGGGCCGCCAGGGCGCGGTCGTCGCGGCCGGCGGTGACGGCACGCTCAACGCCGTGGCCCAGGCCGTGCTGCCGGCCGGCCTGCCGTTCGGCGTGCTGCCGCAGGGCACCTTCAACTACTTCAGCCGCACGCACGGCATTGCCTCGGACACCGAACAGTCCACGCGCGCGCTGCTGCGGGCCAGGCCCGCGCCGGTGCAGGTGGGACAGGTCAACGATCGACTGTTCCTCGTCAACGCCAGCGTGGGCCTGTACCCGCAGCTGTTGCAAGACCGCGAGGCCTACAAGCAGCGCTACGGACGCAGCCGTCTGGTGGCGCTGTGGTCGGCACTGGTCACGCTGCTGCACGCGCACCGGCCGCTGCGGCTGCAGCTCGAATGCCAGGGTCGGCAGCAGTCCGTGCGCACCTCCACGCTGTTCGTGGGCAACAACGGCCTGCAGCTGCAGCAGATCGGCGTGCCCGAGGCCGGCCTGCTCGCTCAGGGGCAGTTGGTGGCCTTGATGCTGCGCCCGGTCGGCACGCTGGGCATGCTGGGCTTGATGCTGCGCGGCGCCTTCGGCCGGCTCGGCGAGGCCGAGGACGTGTTGCGCTTCGGGTTCGAACGCCTGGCGATGCGGCCGGCCGCGCCGCGCCGCACGGCGCGCGTCAAAGTGGCAACCGATGGCGAGATCTGCTGGCTGCGCGCGCCGCTGAACTTCCGCGTCTCGCCGCAGCCGCTGTGGCTGCTGACGCCCATGCCGCAAGACCGGGTGGAGCCCGCGTGAGCACCGCCGGGCCGCCCCAAGGTGCTCGGCACCGCAGCGCGCAGCGCGAAGGTTCTCGATGAGCGTCCTGCTGCAGATCTCGGACACGCATTTCGGCACCGAGCGTGTGCCCGTGCGCGAGGCGCTGGTGGCGCTGGCCGAGGACCTTGCGCCTGAACGCGTGCTGCTGTCCGGCGACATCACGCAGCGTGCCACCGTGGCGCAGTTCGCTGCCGCCCAGGCATTCTGCGGGCGGCTGGGCCGGCCCGTGCTCGCGATTCCGGGCAACCACGACATCCCGCTCGTCAACCTGGCTGCGCGCTTGCTGTGGCCCTATGCGCGCCACCGGCGGGCCTTCGGCGCCGATCTCGAACCCGTGCATGCAAGTCCCGACTGGCTGGTGGTCTGCGTGAAGACCACGCGCCGCTGGCGCCACCAGCATGGCCAGGTCTCGCCCGAGCAGATCGCGCGCGTGGCGGCACGGCTGCGTCAGGGCACGCACGGCCAGTTGCGCGTGGTGGTCGTGCACCAGCCCGTGGCCGTGCCGACGCCGCGCGATGCGGGCGATCTTCTTCGGGGCCACGAGGCCGCCGTGCGGGCCTGGGCTGCGGCCGGCGCCGACGTGGTGGCCGGCGGCCACATCCACCTGCCCTATGTGCTGCCCTTGCATGCGCTGCACGCCGGCCTGGCCCGGCGCGTGTGGTGTGTGCAGGCCGGCACGGCCCTGTCCTCGCGGCTGCGCCGCGAGGCCAACAACTCGGTCAACGTCTTGCACCGGGGCGAGGGTGCGGCGCGCGTGGAGCGCTGGGACTTCGACGAAGCCACGCAGCGCTTCGCCTGCGTGGCCCGCCATGCGCTGGACCTGGACCGGAGCGCCCATGTCTGAAGACGCGCTACGCGCCCAGGCCCTGGCCGAATGGCTGGGCCAGCATGCGCTGGTGGCGGCTGGCGGGGGGCTGCTGGCCATGCTCGTCGTCGCCGGCCTGCTGTTCACGGCACTGCGCCATCTGCACCTGCGCGCCCCCCGCGCATGGTTGCCGCCCTGGGCCTGGCTGGGCCTGTGGTTCACGTTGGGCGGCGGTTTCATGCTGGCCACGGCCGCGCTGTTCGCCGAGGCCATGGAGGCCATGGACGCCGGCGAGGAGCTGGGCCTGTTCGACCAGCGGCTGGCCGGAGCCCTGTCGCAGCGCTTGCCCGCGTCCGCCTTGCGCGTGGTCGGCACGGCCACGCACCTGGGCGATCCGCTGACCCTGGTCGCGCTCGTGGTGCTGGTGGCTGTGGCCCTGTTGTGGAGCGGCCAGCGCTGGCTCGCGCTGGGCTGGGTCGTGGCCTGCGCCGGCAACGGCTTGCTGAACCAGGGCCTCAAGCGCGTCTTCGCGCGCGTGCGGCCGCTGCACGAGCACGGCTTCGCCGTGGCCGATGGCTACAGCTTCCCGAGCGGCCACACCTCGGGCTCGGTCGTGGTCTACGGCATGCTGGCCTACCTGTGCGTGCGCCTGCTGCCCGCGCGCTGGCATCTGCCGGCTGTGCTGCTGGCGGTGCTGCTGGCCTATTGCATGGGCGTGAGCCGTGTGCTGCTGCAGGTGCACTGGGCCAGCGACGTGCTGGCCGGATTCGCGTCCGGCCTGACCTGGCTGGCCATCTGCATCGCCGCCGTCGAACTGCGTCGGCGCTACGTGCGCGGCGTGTCGATGGCGTAGCGCGTCACGCGCGGCGGCGCTTCTTCCAGGTGGAAGGCGAGCTTGCGTTCGCGCAGCGCGATGTCGGCACCGGTCACGCGGTCGAAACGGCGCAGGTGCTCGGTCCAGGACTCGTCGACGATCTGCTCGGTGTAGTGCCCCGGGTCGCTGATGTCGCGCAGCAGATGCCACTCGAGCGCGCCCTGGGCCAGGCGGCTGCGCCGGCTGTCCTGCATCACGCGCTCGAAGTCGGCCGCGCGCGTGGGGTCGATGCGGTAGTCGATGCTGACCAGCACATGGCCCGTGGCCGGTGGCTGCGCCGCCACCGGGACCGGCAGCGCGTGCGAGGGCGACAGGTCTTCCTCGATCTGCAGGTCGACCACGAAGCGTGTTGCCAGCCACATCGCGGTGCCGCCCGTGAGCGCCGCCACCAGCAGGCTCAGCTGCACGGTGCCGAGCGCGGCCACCTGGCCCCACAGCCCGGCACCGAACGCGCTGGCGCCCATGATGGCCATCTGGTAGATCGACATGCCGCGGGCCCGCACCCAGTCCGGCAGGGCCAGCTGGGCCGAGACCGACAGCGAGTTGGCCGTGGCGATCCAGGCCATGCCGGCCACAAACATGGCGGGCACCGCCACCGCCACGTTGGACGCGAAGGCCATCACCAGCGTGGCGCCCGACTGCAGCAGCGTGCCGTACAGCACGACCTGGTCGCGCGCCAGCAACTGGCGCAGCCGCGGCATCAGGAAGGCCGTGGCAATGGCGCCCATGCCCATGGAGGCCAGCAGCACCGTGAAGGTGGCGGCGTCGCCGCCCTGCAGGCCGCGCGCGACCAGCGGCAAGAGCGCAATCAAGGCCGTGGAATGGAAGAAGAACAGCGCGATGCGCAGCAGCACGGCTTTGAGCCGCGGCGACTGGCGCACGAACTGCACGCCCACGCGCATGGCGCTCCACAGGCGCTGGCGGCCCAGCGGGTCGGGTTTGTGCTCGCGCTTCCAGCGCATCAGCATGAAGGCCGAGGCCAGCGAGAGCACGGCGTTGAGCACGAACACCGCGGCGCTGCCGATGCTGGCGATCAGCGCGCCGGCCAGCAGCGGGCCGACGATGCGCGAGGCATTCATGGTGATGCCGTTGAGCGCCAGCGCGGCGGGCAACTGCGCGCGCGGGATCAGCTCGGGCACCACGGCCGAGTAGACCGGCCAGCGCATCGCCAGGCCGATGCCGTTGGCGAAGGTCAGCAGCAGCAACAGCGGCGGCGTGACCGTGCCTGTCAGCACCGTGGCGCACAGCAGCAGCGCCACGCTGGCCACCCAGAACTGGGTCGTGATGTAGAAGCGACGCCGGTCCACGATGTCGGCCAGCGCGCCGCTGGGCAGGCCGAACAGGAACACCGGCATGGTGGCCGCCGTCTGCACCAGGGCTACCCAGACAGGCGAGGTGGTCAGCGAGGTCATGAGCCAGGCCGCTGCCACGTCGTTCATCCACATGCAGATGTTGGAGGCCAGCCAGACCAGCCACAGCATGCGGAACACCGGCCAGCGCAGCGGGGCCAGTGTGGAGAGGTCCGCGTCGGGGGACGAGGCCTCGTCGGGTGTCAGGACCGATGGGCGCTCTTCGGGCATCCGCTTACTTGACCGGCAGCGGCGTGGCGCGGTCGACCGGCACGGCTGTGATGGCGTTCTGCGGCGAGCCCTCGACCAGCCGGTCGGAGTAGGTCAGGTAGACCAGCGTGTGGCGCTGGCTGTCGACCATGCGCACGATGCGCAGGCGTTTGAACAGCACCGACATGCGCTCGCTGAACACCTCTTCCTGGGCCGGCAGCGGTTGCGGCACGCTGATCGGGCCGACCTGACGGCAGGCGATGGAGGCTTCGGCCTTGTCTTCGGCCAGGCCGACGGCGCCTTTGATGCCACCCGTGCGCGCACGCGAGACATAGCAGGTCACGCCCTGCACGCGCGGGTCGTCGTAGGCGTCGACCACGATCTTGTGGTTGGGCCCCAGCCACTGGAACGCGGTGTCGACCTCGCCCACCTTCTGCGCATCGGCGCGCGTACAGGCCAGCACCAGCAAGGTGCTCAGGAGCAGCCAGGCCCGCATGGTCTCAGCGCCCTTCGGGCAGTTCGATCTTGACCTCGAGCACTTCCAGCGTGTCCTGGCGCTCCAGGTTCACCTTGATGTGCTCCTGGTTGACCGCGACGTACTTGGAGATCACGGCCACGAGCTCGCGTTGCAGCTCCTGCAGCATGTCGGGCTTGAGCCCGCCGCGGCTGCCGCGCTCGTGCGCCAAGATGATCTGCAGCCGCTCCTTGGCGACGTTGGCGGTCTTCTTCTTCTCCCCGAGCAGAAAGGACAGAAACGACATCGGCCTTACCTCCCGAACAGTCGCTTGAAGAAACCGGGCTTCTCGGCGTCGACGAAGCGCATCGGCTTGTCCTCGCCGAGGAAGCGGGCCACCACGTCCTTGTAGGCTTCTGCCACGTCGGTGTCCTTGCCGTGGATGGCGGGCACGCCCTGGTTGGAGGCCTGCAGCACGGCCTCGGACTCGGGGATCACGCCGATCAGCGGGATGCGCAGGATGTCCTGGATGTCCTCCAGCGACAGCATCTGGCCGTCGGCCACGCGATTGGGGTTGTAGCGCGTGATCAGCAGGTGTTCCTTGATCGGCTCGCCGCCTTCCATGGCGCGCTTGGTCTTGGAGCCCAGCATGCCCAGGATGCGGTCGGAGTCGCGCACCGAAGAGACCTCGGGGTTGGTCACGACCAGCGCGTAGTCGGCGAAGTGCATGGCCATCAGCGCACCGGTCTCGATGCCTGCCGGCGAGTCGCAGACGATGTACTCGAAGCCCATCTCGGCCAGGTCCTTGAGCACCTTCTCGACGCCGTCCTGTGTCAGCGCGTCCTTGTCGCGCGTCTGCGAGGCAGCCAGCACGAACAGGTTCTCGCACTGCTTGTCCTTGATCAGCGCCTGGTTCAGGTTGGCCTCGTTGTGGATCACGTTGATCAGGTCGTAGACCACGCGGCGCTCGCAACCCATGATCAGGTCCAGGTTGCGCAGGCCGACGTCGAAGTCGATGACGACGGTTTTGTGGCCCTTGAGTGCCAGGCCGGACGAAAAACTGGCGCTGGTGGTGGTTTTGCCCACACCCCCCTTGCCGGAGGTGACCACGATGATCTTGCTCATGGAATGGAGGTCCTTTTTCTAAGGGATGGATTCAGATGGGGTCCAGCACCAGACTTTCGCCGGCCAGGCGCACCTGGGCGGGCTTGCCCAGCACGTCGGCAGGCAGGGCGACTTCGCTGGTGCGGTAGATGCCTGCGATGGAGATCAGCTGGGCCTCCATGCAGGTGCTGAAGATGCGGGCGTCGGTGTTGCCGCGCGCGCCGGCAATCGCCCGGCCGCGCAGCGGCGCATACACGTGGATGTTGCCATCGGCAATGATCTCGGCGCCGAAGTTGACAGCCTGCAGCACGATCAAGTCGCAGCCGCGGGCGTAGACCTGCTGGCCCGAGCGCAGCGGCCGGTCGATCACCATGGTTCCGCTCGCCGGGGCGGCCACGGCCGGCGCCGCCGCCGGTGCCGGTGCGGGCGCCGGGGCATCGCCGGGCACCGCCACGGCGGACGAGGAGATCTCCGGCAGGTCCATCAGGCCGACGGCCGCTGCGGTTTCCTTGTGCGCCAAGCTGCCGCCATGGATGCCGAAGGGGCGCAGCCGGTAGTGCTTGAGCAACGTCAGCAGCACCGAGAAACTGAGCGGCGTGGGGTCCTGCGCGATCTGCGTCAGCACGATCACGGCCGGGTCTTCGTCGAAGAAATCGGGGGTTTCGCCGAAGCGGGCCTGCAGTTCCTGCGACAGCGTGGCGAGGTTCGGGGTCTTGAGCACCACCGTGATCAACGGCAGGCTGGCGCTCTTCAAGTCGAAGCTGGCACGTGCGTGCCCTGCAGGTGCAGCGGACATGGGGGACGGTTTCGACAAATGGCGGATTTTAGCCTGCGGGTCCGCCCCGCAGGCCGCACCGAAACCGTATCGAAACGTCAGGCCGGCACGCTGGACGCTTCGTCGACGCAGCGCGCCAGATGGGCCAGGGCTTCCTCCACCTGGTCCACCAGCACCAGGCACAGGTCGCCGGGCTGCAGTTGCGCCAGCGCATGGTCGATGGCCTTGAACTCGCCGTGGATTTCTTCCACCTGGCGGGCACGGCTGGCTCGCACCAGGCCCTGGCGCAGCAGCGCCAGCACTTCGCCGTCGGCGCGGCCGCGTTGGCAGGCGTCCTGGTACAGGATGACGTGGTCGAAAGCGTTGCCCAGGATGGCGGTCTGTTCGCGGATGTCCTCGTCGCGCCGGTCGCCGGCGCCGCTGATGACCACGCTGCGCCGCTGCGCCGGCATCGCGTCGACGGCCGCGACCAGGGCGCGCATGGCGTCCGGGTTGTGGCCGTAGTCGGCGATCACGGTGGCGCCGCGGTAGTCCATCACGTTGAAGCGGCCGGGGGCGTTGTCGGCATCGTTGGCGAAGCTGGCCAGCCCGCGGCGCACCGCGTCCCAGGACAGGCCGGCGGCCCAGGCCGCTGCCACCGATGCCATCGCGTTCTCGACCTGAAAGCCGATAGCGCCGCCCCGCGTGATCGGGATGTCGCGCAGCGCGATCGTCTCGCGCCAGGAGCCCACTGCGGCGACGAGGTGGTCGCCGTCCACGTGCACGGTGCGCCGGCCCTGGGCGCGGTGCGTGGCCATGACCGGATGGTGGCGGTCGGCCGCGAAGAAGATCACCTGGCCCGGGCAGGTGGCGGCCATGGCCGCCACATTGGGGTCGGCGGCGTTGAGCACGGCGTAGCCGCTGGTGGCCACGTTCTGCACGATCACACGCTTGAGCACGGCCAGGTCTTCCACCGTGGTGATGTAGTTCAGGCCCAGGTGGTCGCCAGCGCCGATGTTGGTGACGACGGCCACCTGGCATTGGTCATAGCCCAGGCCTTCGCGCAGCATGCCGCCGCGCGCGGTCTCGAACACGGCGGCATCCACATCGGGGTGCATCAGCACGTTGCGCGCGCTGCGCGGGCCGCTGCAGTCGCCGCTGTCGATCTGGCGGCCTTCCACGTAGACGCCGTCGGTGTTGGTCATGCCCACACGCAGGCCGGCGGCGGTGAACAGGTGGGCGATCAGCCGCGTGGTCGTGGTCTTGCCATTGGTGCCGGTCACAGCCACCACCGGGATGCGGCCGTCCTCGCCAGCGCCGTACAGCGTGTCGACGATGGCCTGGCCCACGTTGCGCGCCTTGCCGTACGAGGGCGACAGGTGCATGCGCAGGCCCGGTGCGGCATTGACCTCGACGATGCCGCCGCGCTGCTGCTCCAGCGGCTTGAGCACGGTTTCGCTGACCAGGTCCACGCCGCAGATGTCCAGGCCGACCATCTGGGCGGCGGCCACGGCCTGCGCGGCGATGTCCGGGTGCACATCGTCGGTCACGTCGGTGGCGGTACCGCCGGTGGACAGGTTGGCGTTGTTGCGCAGGATCACGCGCTGGCCCTTCCTGGGCACCGAATCGGGCTCCAGGCCCTGCGCGCCGAGCCGCGCGACGGCGATGTCGTCGAAGCGGATCTTGGTCAGTGCGGTGGCGTGGCCGTCGCCGCGGCGCGGGTCGGCGTTGACGATGTCCACGAGTTCGCGCACGGTGTGCTCGCCGTCGCCAGTCACCTGGGGCGGGTCGCGCCGCGAGGCGGCCACGAGCTTGTCGCCGACCACCAGCAGGCGGAAGTCGCTGCCGGGCAGGTACTGCTCGACCATGACTTCGCCATATTCGGCCGCGGTGGCGAAGGCGCCGTCCAGGTGTGCGCGGTCGGTGATGTTGACCGTCACTCCCTTGCCCTGGTTGCCGTCCTGCGGTTTGACGACCACGGGCAGGCCGATCTGCTGGGCCACGGCCCAGGCCTCTTCGGCGCTGGCGACGGGGCGGCCATGCGGCACCGGCACGCCGGCGGCGTGCAGCAGCTTCTTGGTCAGGTCCTTGTCCTGGGCGATGGACTCGGAGACAGCGCTGGTCGCGTCGAGTTCGGCGGCCTGGATGCGGCGCTGCTGCGAGCCCCAGCCGAACTGCACCATGGAGCCGCGCGTGAGCCGGCGGTAGGGGATGCCGCGCGCCACGGCGGCGTCGACGATGCAGCCCGTGCTCGGGCCTAGGCGCTCGTCCTCGTCCAGCGCGCGCAACTCGGCGATCGCCGCGTCCACGTCGAAGGCTTGGCCCTGCAGCGTGGCCTGGATCAAGGCCTCGGCCAGTTCCAGTGCGCGGCGGCCCACGGCCTCCTCGCTGTAGCCGACCACGACCTGGTAGATGCCGGGCTCCAGTGTGGCCGCCGTGCGGCTGAAGGTGACAGGGCAGCCGGCCTGCGCCTGCAGCGCCAGCGCCGCGCTCTCGAGCACGTGCGCCAGTGCCACGGGGCCGGTGTTGGGGCCGGAGCGCAGCGTGCCGATGGTCGGGAAGCGCGCGCGCACGGCGATCTCGAAGCCCGGCAGTTCGACGATGGAGCGCTCGGGCGGCGCGCAGGAGACGATGGCCTCGAGCGCCGTGTGCCGGCTCCACAGATTCGGGCCGCGCAGGGCCCGCACGCGAGAGATGTGCATGGTGTTGTCTCGTGCTTGCACGAAGCTGTTGTCGTCGGTGGAGGGCATCAGCGCGCGGCCAGGGTCTTGGCGGTACGGGTGGTCGATCCGGGATCGAGTTCGAAGGTCTTGAGGCCGGCGGAGATCAGGTCCGGCGAGATCTGCAGCGCCCAGGCCGCTGCCACGGCGGCCAGCACGCTGCAGACCAGCTTGTCGTCGCGCATGGCCTTGCCGCGGCGCGCGGTCAGTTGCTGGATGCCGGCCAGCGCCGTCACGCTGCTGCCCTGGGCCAGCACCAGCTGGCCCTGCTGCATCAGCACGGCCCGGCCGCCGTTGGCGCGGTGCGCCATGATGGCCGGCAGTTCTGCCTCCTTGCCGTACAGGATGACCTGGCCGTCGCACAGCGAGGCCAGTGCGGCCACGCGCGCGTCGCTGGCATTGAGCACGGCCGCGCCATCGGACAGCACGACATCGACCTGGGTGCGCAGCACGCGGGCGAGCTGGTCGCTCTCCTGGATGTCGAATTCGGCCAGGGTGCTGGCGCCGCCCATGTCGGTCACGATACCGACCTGGCAGCGGTCGTAGGCCAGGCCGTCGCGCAGGATGGAGGCCGGGCCGTTCTCCAGCACGGCGGCGTTGATCGCGCGGTTCATGAGCAGGCGGTGGCCGCTCTCCCAGCCGGCGCAGTCGCTGGCGTCCACGCGGCGGCTGTCCAGGAACAGGCCGTCGCTGCAGGCCAGGCCGACGCGGCGGCCCGACAGGTGCAGCAGCCAGGCGACCAGGCGCGCGATGGTGGCGGTGCCCAACGTGCCGGCCACGCCGACGATGGGGATGCGGCCGTCTTCGTCCTCGGCGAACAGGTGGTCCACGATGGCCTGGCCGACCGGGCGCGGTGCGCCTTCTGCGGGTTTCAGGTGCATCAGCAGGCCGGGGCCGGCGTTGACCTCGACGATGGCGCCGCCCTGGGCCTGCAGCGGCTTGCCGATGTCCTCGGCCACCAGGTCGATGCCGGCGATGTCCAGGCCGACCACGCGCGCAGCCAGTGCCGCCGCATGGGCCACCTCGGGGTGCACCTCGTCCGTGCAGTCGATGGCCACGTTGCCGGTGCGCTGCACCAGCACGCGCCGGCCCTTGGCCGGCACCGCCGCGCCGTCCAGGCCTTGGCGCTCGAGCAGCAGGCGCATCACGCCGTCTTTTTCGAGGTCGATGGTCTCCAGCGGGAACTCCTCGGCATCGCCGCGGCGCGGATCGCTGTTGAGCTGGCTGTCGATCAACTGGGCCACGCTCTGGCGGCCGTCGCCCGTGACGGACAGGCTTTCGCCGCGCGCAGCCGCCACGACCTTGCCGCCGACCACGAGCAGGCGGTGTTCGTCGCCGCGGATGAAGCGCTCGACGATGACTTCGCTGCCTTCGGCGTCGGCCACGCCATAGGCCTTCTCGATGTCGGCCTGCTCAGACAGGTCCAGGCTCACGCCGCGGCCATGGTTGGCGTCCGACGGCTTGACGACCACGGGCAGGCCGATGTCCTGCGCCGCCTCCCAGGCCGCAGCCGGGCTGTCGACCACCTGGCCTGCAGGCACTGGCACGCCGCAGGAGGCCAGCAGCGTCTTGGTCAGGTCCTTGTCGTGGGCGATGCCTTCGGCGATCGCGCTGGTGCGGTCGGTTTCGGCGGTCCAAATGCGGCGCTGGCGCGCGCCGTGGCCCAGCTGCACGAGGTTGCCGTCGTTGAGCCGGATGTGGGGGATGCCGCGGTCGCCCGCAGCGGCCACGATGCACGCCGTGCTGGGGCCCAGGTAGCAGTCGTCGACCTTGGCGCGGATCTGGGCCACGGCCACGGGCACCGCGAAGGCCTCGCCATGGATCGCCGCCGCCAGCAGCCGGTGGCCGCAGGCCAGGGCCGTGCGCGCCACCTGCTCGTCACGCGCGCGGAACACCATGCGGTAGACGCCGCGCTGCGAGGTGCTGCGGGTTTGCCCGAAGCCGGTCGGCATGCCGGCCAGGTTCAGCAGTTCGATGACCACATGCTCCAGCACATGGCCCGCCCAGGTGCCTTCGACCAGGCGCTGCAGGAAGCCGCCCCGCTCGCCCACGCCGCAGTGGTGCTCGACCAGCGCGGGCAGCATGGCCACCAGGCGCTCGGTCAGGCCGGGGATCAGGTTCGAGGGAAAGTCCTCCAGCTCGCCCAGGTCCAGCCAGACCTCCAGGGCCGAGCGGTAGGTCCAGATGTTGGGGCCGCGCAGGTAGCGGATGCGCAGCAGCTGGATGTCGGCGGCGCGCGAGGGGGCGACCGGTGGGCGGCTTGTCGTCATGCGGAGCGCCTGGCGCGTTGTGGTTGGCCCCCGGGCTGGGCCCGATGGGCTTCGGCGAGAATTTCGCGCCTCATCTGTTCAACATGCATCTTCCACATCAGGTCGGCCTTTCCAGTTCTACGCTCCAATCCGCCCTCAAGGCCGAACTGGCAGGCGGTGAAAACGTAACAGCCAGCGTGGCGGTTGACCTGGATGCGCAACTGCGTTTTGCGCCAGGTCTGCTGGCGTTGACGGAGCAGCGCCTCCTTGCTGTCACCTGCGAGACAGGTTCGCCGCAGGTCCACAGCTGGCCTTTGGCGGCGGGCCTGGAACTGCGCCACTCCGACCACGCCGGCGTCGGCCAACTCGAGTTGCACGATGGCCGCCAGCGGCTGGCGCACTGGCGGTTCACGCTGGGGGCGGACCCGCAGGCGCTGCGCCTGCTGCGCCAGTTCGAACGCCGCGGCAGCCAGGATCCGGCCGACGAGGACGAGGGCAGCACCTGCCCGACCTGCCACGCTCCGCTGCCTGCGGACAGCGAAACCTGTAGCGTTTGTTTTCGCGAGTTGCATACGCCGCCTTCCACCTGGGTGTTGTTGCGACTGTGGCGCTTCGCGCATCCCTACCGCATGCAACTGCTGTTGGGCTTCGTGCTGACGCTGGCCTCCACGGCCGCGACGCTGGTGCCGCCCTACCTGACGATCCCGCTCATGGACAAGGTGCTGATCCCGTTCCAGAACGGCCAGCAGATCGCGCCCGGCACGGTGCTGATGTACCTGGCCGGCCTGCTGGCGGCGGCGCTGCTGGGCTGGGGCCTGAACTGGTGGCGCACCTACCTGCTGGCCCTGGTGTCCGAGCGCATCGGCGCCGACCTGCGCACTGCCACCTTCGACCATCTGCTGCAGCTGTCCCTCGATTACTTCGGCGGCAAGCGTACTGGCGATCTGATGTCGCGGATCGGTTCGGAAACCGACCGCATCTGCGTTTTCCTTTCGTTGCATGCGCTCGATTTCGCGACCGATGTGCTCATGATCGGCATGACGGCGGCTGTGCTGTTCTCCATCCACCCCGGGCTGGCGCTGGTGACCCTGCTGCCGCTGCCCTTCATCGGCTGGATGATCCACGTGGTGCGCGACCGCCTGCGCACCGGCTTCGAGAAGATCGACCGGGTCTGGTCCGATGTCACCAGCGTGCTGGCCGACACCATTCCCGGCATCCGCGTGGTCAAGGCCTTCGCTCAGGAAGGGCGCGAGGCCCAGCGCTTTCGCGACGCCAACCAGCGCAACCTGGAGGTCAACGACCGGCTCAACAAGACCTGGTCGCTGTTCACGCCCACGGTCTCGCTGCTGACCGAGATCGGCCTGCTCGTGGTCTGGGCCTTCGGCATCTGGCTGGTGGCGCACCAGCAGGTCACGGTCGGCGTGCTGACCGCCTTCCTGGCCTACATCGGCCGCTTCTACACGCGGCTGGACTCCATGAGCCGCATCGTCTCGGTCACGCAGAAGGCCGCTTCGGGTGCCAAGCGCATCTTCGACATCCTGGACCACCGCTCCAACGTGCCCGAGCCGGCCGAACCGCTGGTGCTGCCGGCCGGTGGCCTTCGTGGCGGGCTGCAGATGGACGGCATCGCCTTCCGCTACGGCAACCGCTCGGTGATCCGCAACCTGTCGCTGGACATCCGGCCCGGCGAGATGATCGGCCTGGTTGGCCATAGCGGCTCGGGCAAGAGCACGCTCGTGAACCTGATCTGCCGCTTCTACGACGTGAGCGAGGGTGCGATCCGGGTTGACGGCCTGGACCTGCGCCGCCTGCGCGTGGCCGACTACCGGCGCCACATCGGCCTGGTGCTGCAGGAGCCCTTCCTGTTCTTCGGCACCATCGCCGAAAACATCGCCTACGGCCGGCCCGACGCCACGCGCGCCGAGATCGTCGCCGCCGCGCGCGCCGCCCACGCGCACGAATTCATCCTGCGCCTGCCGCAGGGCTACGACTCGCTGGTCGGCGAGCGTGGCCAGGGTCTGTCGGGCGGCGAGCGCCAGCGCATCTCGATCGCGCGCGCGCTGCTGATCGACCCGAAGATCCTGATCCTGGACGAAGCCACCTCGGCCGTGGACACCGAGACCGAGAAGGAAATCCAGAAGGCGCTGGACAACCTCGTGCAGGGGCGCACCACGATCGCCATCGCGCACCGGCTGTCTACCTTGCGCAAGGCCGACCGGCTGGTGGTCATGGACCGCGGCCAGGTCGTCGAAGTCGGTCCGCACGACGAACTCATGGCGCGCCAGGGCGCCTACTGGCGGCTGTACGAGGCCCAGGTGCGGCGTGTGGACGCCGACGGCGATGCGCTGGCCGAGGTGCCGGCCAGCCACCCGGCCCATCCGGCGGGAGGCGTGTGATGGACTTCGAATTGCATCGCCATCCCATGGGCCAGCTGGTGCTGCGCCTGGGGGCCATCGAACATGCCGGCGTGGTGCCGGTGCGGGCCTTTCCGCTGTCGGCACCGGGCGACGGCCTGTCGCTGGTCGGCACCGATGGCCGCGAGCTGGTCTGGATCGACAACCTGGATGCATTGCCAGGCGCGCAACGTGCGCTGCTCGACGAGGAACTCGCTGCGCGCGAATTCCAGCCCGAGGTGCGGCGCCTGCTCAGCGTGTCCACCTTCTCCACGCCCAGCATCTGGCGCGTGGAGACCGACCGCGGCACCAGCGATTTCGTGCTCAAGAGCGAAGAGGACATTCGCCGCCTGCCCGATGGCGGCCTGCTGATCGCCAGCGGCCAGGGCGTGCACTACCGTGTGCGCGACCGCCAGGCGCTGGACCGGCCGTCGCGCCGGCTGCTGGAGCGCTTTTTGTGAGCGGCTGTACGGTTGTGTGAAGAATTTTGGGCCCTTTGAAGAAATAGGCCTAAATTCCGGTTCAGTTCTGCCGTTAAGAGGATCGAGGCCAGGGAAAACCCATGTCCCTTGCCGTTCGTCCAGTCCTTTTGGTGAGCGCCATGCAACTGCCTTCTGTTGATCGCACTGTGAACGGGCCAGCCGGCGCCGATTCGCAGCCGGCCGCCGGCAGCGCAGCAGCGCCCGCCGGAACCGTGGCGCGGGCCACGCGCGAAGAAACCCGGGTGCTGCAGGAGCGCGCGGTCGCACAGCAGCCCGAGCCCTCGATCCGGGTGGAGCTGTCGGCCCAGGCCGATGCCTTGATCCGCTCCGGCCGTGTCGGCGAGGACGAGGCCGCCACCGCGGCCGGAGCCGTCATGGTGGCGGCGTCTGGCGTGGGCGGGCAGGGCGTCCAGGCCGGGCAGACCGGCGCGGTGCCGCCCAAGTCCAGCATCGAAGCGGTGACCGAGGCTTTCGAGCAGCGCCTGCAGGCGGATGCCGCCCCCACCGCCGAGACGGCCGAAGCCCTGGGCCGCTACCAGGCCACCGGCCAGAAGCCGGGCCCGGACCAGCCTTCCGGCCCGGACGATGCCGCGCCCAAGAACTGGACCGAAAAGCCCAAGGTCGAGGAAGAGAAGCCGCCCGAGCCGCCCAAGGAGCCCATCTCCAAGAAGCTGCTGGACTTCCTGCAAAGCCTGTGGCGCGCTGGCGGCAACGCCATCGATGTGGCGCAGACCGGCAACCTCACGCTCAACCCGCCCAAGGAAGCGGACAGCCCGCTCACCTACGCCGACCCCTCGGCCAAGAAGACCACCGGCCTGTGAGGCCGGCGGCCTGCGCTCAGCGCAGGTGGTGCACGGCGCCCTGGCCGTAGACCGGGGTTGCGATCCCCTCCATCCTCGCCTTCAGCTGCAGCGCCAGGTACTGCGAGTAGTGGCGCGACTGGTGCAGGTTGCCGCCGTGGAACCACAGCTGCGGCTGCTGCGTGGGCTTCCACATGTTGCGCAGCTCGCCTTCCCAGGGGCCGGGGTCCTTGGTGGTGTTCGAGCCCAGCCCCCAGCACTTGCCGACACGGTCGGCCACTTCGGGCGACACGATGCTGGCGACCCAGCCATTCATCGAGCCATAGCCCGTCGCGTAGACCAACAGGTCGGCCGGCAACTCCGTGCCATCGGTCAGCACGACCGAGCGCGGCTTGATCCGTTCGATGTTGACGCCACTCTTCAAATGGATGCTGCCGTCGGCCACGAGCTCGGACGCGCCCACGTCGATGTAGTAGCCCGAGCCGCGCCGCAGGTACTTCATGAACAGGCCGGAGCCGTCATCGCCGAAGTCGAGCAGGAAGCCGGCCTTTTCCAGCCGCGCGTAGAAGTCCCGGTCGCGCTGCTGGATCGCCTCGTACACCGGCACGTGGAAGCTGTGCATGATCCTGAACGGCACCGAGGCGAACAGCAGGTCGGCCTTCTCCGTGGTGATGCCGCTGGCCACGGCCTCCTCGGAATACAGCCCGCCGAGCGCCAGTTCCATCAGCGAATCGGACTTCACGATGTGCGTGGACGAGCGTTGCACCATCGTCACATTGGCGCCGTGCTCCCAGAGGTCGGCGCAGATGTCGTGGGCCGAGTTGTTCGAGCCCAGCACCACGCAGTGTTTGCCGGCATAGGCCTCGCCACCCGGGTGGGCGCTGGAGTGGTGCTGCTCGCCCTCGAACGTTTCGGCACCGGCGATCTTCGGCACCGACGGAAAACCCGAGACGCCGAGCGCGAACACCAGCTGCGTGGGCCGCAGCACCACGGTCTCGCTGCGGCCGTCGGCATGCTGGCGCTCCACCGTCACACGCCAGGTCTGGCTGGCTTCGTCGAAGCTGGCGCTCCGGGCCTCGGTGGAACTCCAGTAGTTGAGCTCCATGACCTTGGTGTACATCTCCAGCCAGTCGCCGACCTTGTCCTTGGGGCAGAACACGGGCCAGTCGTCCGGGAACGGCAGGTAGGGCATGTGGTCGTACCAGACCGGGTCGTGCAGGCACAGCGACTTGTAGCGCTTGCGCCAGGAGTCGCCGGCGCGCGCGTTCTTCTCGATCACGAGCGTGGGCACGCCCAGGCGCTTGAGCCGCGCCGCCAGGCCGATGCCGCCCTGGCCGCCGCCGATGACCACGCAGTAGGGCTGCTCGGTGTAGCCCAGTGCCGCCTCCTCCTGCTGGCGGCGGTCAAGCCAGGTGGTCCGGTCGCGGCGCGCGCCGTGCTCGGCGCCCAGCACGCGGCGCGGCCCCTTCTTCTCCTCGAAGCCCTTGAGCTCGCTCATCACGGTCAGCAGCGTCCAGCATTTGCCGTCCTTGAGCCGCAGGTGGCCGCGCCCGCGCGCCACGGCGGTTTCGAAGGTGAACCAGCCTTCGGTCACGCCGTCGGCATGGCTGGGCTGGTCCTGCACCTGCCAGCTGCTGGGCGCGACGCGGGCCAGGTTGGCCTGCAGCATCGCGGCGATGGCATCCTTGCCCTCGGCCGTGTGCAGGTTCCAGGTGAAGGCCACGAGGTCGCGCCAGTAGCAGTCGTCGGCGAAGGCGTCGAGCGTGGCGGCGATGTCGCCGCGGGCCAGCGCGGCACCGAAGTCCTGCAGCCATTGCGCGGCTTCGGCGGATGGGGTGGTGACCGGCGCTTCGGCCAGGGTCTGGGTCATGCTGTCGTCTCCTTGCGGTGGGTCTCGCCGGGCCGGCGTGGCCGCGGCGATCTCTGCTCCGCAAGCCGCATGCCTGCCGGATCATGAAAATAAGTATTTGTTTTTAAAAGATTTTTCTGCAGAAAGGTGGATCCGGGTGTGACAGCCGGCTGGACAGCTGTCGCACCCGCCTGCGACAGGTGTCGCGCTCGGTCCAGCGCGCCGTGTTGAGGCGAGAGGCTGCAGCCCGACGGTCAACCGGGTCTGACCGTTCAATGCGCTGGCAGTGGTGCCTGTTGCAATCGGAAGCGCGCCGCCCCGCCGTCGTTCGGCACCAACTGCCAGCTGCGGTCGTGGAAGGCGGACACGGCCGGCCGGTGCGCGATCGACAGCAGGGCGCCGCCGGCCGCCTGCACCTGGCCCACGAGCTTGGCGTAGACCGCCTGCTCGGCCGGCGCGTCGAGCGCGCTGGTGGCCTCGTCGGCGAAGATCCAGCGCGGTTTCTTGAGCAGCACGCGCGCCACCGCCAGCCGCTGCTGTTCGCCGCCCGAGAGCTTCTGGCTCCAGGCGTCCTCGCGGTCCAGGCTGTCCTGCAGCTGCGGCAGCTGGGCGTCGCGCAGTGCGGTGCGCAGGTCCTCGTCGCGGTAGTCCGATGCCGGCTTCGGGTAGGCCAGCGCATCGCGCAGCGGTCCATCGGGGAAGTAGGGGCGCTGCGGGATGAACATGGCGTCCGCCGGCTGCGCCACGCTGCCGCTGGCATGCGGCCAGATGCCGGCGATGGCGCGCAGCAGCGTGGACTTGCCGCTGCCCGACGGGCCCTTGAGCAGCACGCGCTCGCCCGGCTCAACTTGCAGGTTCAGCGCGGCCAACAGCGGGGTTCCGTCGGGCAGGGCCAGCGCGAGGTCGTGCGTGGCCAGCACGCCGTCGGACAACTGGTGCCGGGCGCCCTGGCTTGCGACGTCTGCGGCGAGCGCGGCCAGACTGTCTTCGAAGGTGGTCAGCCGGTCGGTGGTGGCGCGCCAGACGGCCAGCTCCTGGTAGTTGTCGACGAACCAGGACAGCGACTTCTGCACCTCGTCGAAGGCGGCCGTGATCTTCATGAGCTCGCCGAGCTGGATCGCACCGCTGAAAAAGCGTGGTGCCGACACCAGGAACGGGAAGATCACGGCCGCCTGGCCAAAGAAGCTGCCGAACCAGATCAGCCGCTTCTGCGCCTTGAGCAGTTGCAGGTAGTTGGCCAGCACGCGCGCGAAGCGCAGGTCGAGCTGCTGGCGCTCGACCTGCTCGCCGCGGTCCAGCGCGATCGCCTCGCTGTACTCGCGTACGCGCACCATGTGGTGCCGGAAGTCGGCCTCCAGCCGCTGCTGGCGGAAGTTCAGGCCGATCTGCGGCCGGCCGATGAAGTGCGTGATCAGGCTGCCGGCCAGGCAGTACAGCACCGCCATCCAGACCATGAAGCCCGGAATCTCGAAGCGGTGACCGCCCAGCTCGAACGCGAAGGCGCCCGACAGCCCCCACAGGATGCCGACGAAGCTGACCAGCGTGACCAGCGCCTTGAACGCGCCCATGGTCAGCGACACCGTGTAGGTGGTGAACAGGTTCAGGTCTTCCTGGATGCGCTGGTCGGGGTTGTCCGGCGGAGCGCTGCTGTCGCCCTGGCCGTAGCGGGCCAGCTCCATGCGGTAGAACGCGTGGTTGGCCGTCCAGCGTTTCAGGTAGCTGCCGGTCATCCAGGCGCGCCAGCGCATCTCCAGCAACTGCGTCAGGTAGAAGCGGTAGACCGCTGCCACGATCAGTCCGAACGCGATCAGCGTGAAGTGTCCCAACTGCTGCCAGAACACCGCCTGGTCCTTGTTCTGCAGCGCGTCGTAGAACACGCCGTACCAGTTGTTGAACTGCACCAGCAGCCAGACGCCGACCAGGTTCAGCACCACGATGCCGGCCAGCAGGCCGCGGGCGCGCCATTTCTCTTCGGACTGGAAGTAGGGCAGGGAAAGGCGCCAGATGCGGCGGGCCTGCTGGCGCGCGAGCGCGAGCCGTTCTTGTTGGGGCATGGGGGGCGGCAGTCGTTGGGGCGCGCCCATGCTAGCGCTGCCGCGCGTGTGAAGATGAGGCTGAACTTAAGGCCGCGCGCGCACGGGCCTGCGCCTGCGCATCTGCGAGCCGCGTGCCCCGCTCACCTGGCCCGCGGCGCGCGCTTGGGCAGCAGCGCTTCGCTCACGCCCTGCACCCCGACCAGCCCGAGCACGGTGGCGAGGGAGTTCTGCGCGCCTTTCCAGGCATCCGTGAGGTCGATCGATTCGCTCATGGCGTGAAAGCCTGCGGTCTTGCCGCCGCCGCCCACGATGATCGCCGGGATGCCGAGCGCCATCGGCACGTTGGCGTCGGTGCTGGCGCCAGACAACAGCGTCTTGTGGCCGAAGGACGCATTGGCCCGCGTGGCCGCCTCGACGATCACCGAGTCGGACGCGGTCTGGCCGCCCGGGCGGTCGCCGATCAGCTTGTTGGACACGCTCAGCGTCGTCACCTTCCAGCGCTGGTTCTCTTCGGCCACCGCCTCGTCGATGGCGGCCAGGATCTTCTTCTCGGTCTCGAGCAGCGGCCCCATCGCGTCGGAGCGGATGTCGATCGCCATGCGCGCGTCCGGGGCGATGGTGTTCACCGAGGTGCCGCCGCCCACGGTGCCAACGGTGAAGGTGGTCTTGGGAAAGCTCGGCGTCCTGACCTCGGCGATCTTGGCGATGGCGCGGCCCATGCCGTGGATGGCGCTCGGCACCTGGCCGAAGGCGCCATAGCTGTGGCCGCCCGGCCCCTTGAACGTCACCTCGTAGCGGTGGCTCGCGGTGCCCAGCACCAGCACGGTGCCGTCTGGCGCCGGCTCGATGCCGACCATGCCGTCGATGTCCAGGTGCTCGGCGAAGATGGCCTTGATGCCGCGCAGGTTGCCCAGTTCTTCCTCGCCGACATTGCCCACGAAGAGCAGATCGCCGACGGTCTGGACGTGGTTGTCGTTGAGCACCTTGAGCCACGACAGCAGGACGGCCAGGCCGCGCGTGTTGTCGGAAATGCCCGGCGCGCTGTACTTGTTGCCGTCCTGCCGGACCTTCACGTCGGTGCCCGCGGGGAACACTGTGTCCAGGTGCGCGGAGACGAGCAGCTTGGGGCCGTTGCCGCTGCCCTTGCGCAGACCGACCACATTGCCTTCGGCGTCGATCTTCGCGTCGGCCAGGCCAAGGGCCTTCATCCGTGCGAGGAAGGCTTCGGCGCGCGGTCGCTCCTTGAACGGCGGCGCCTCGATCTCGGTCAGCAGGACCAGGTCCTGGATCGACCGCGCGTGGTCGGCCTGGACAGACTCCATGAGCCGCTGGATCGCCGGTGCCGCGAGCAGCCGGGTGTAGGCCTGGTCCACCGCGGGCCTGACCGTCGTGGGCGTGGTGGCGACGGCGGAGAAGCTCTGGGCCTGGGCGGTGCCTGCGGCGCACAGGCTGGCCGCGGCGATGGCGGCAAGACGAAGGCGAAATGACAGCGTCATGGTGGTCTGGCAGCAAGGCGGGGATCGGGCGCCGATTCTTGCGCCCCGCGTGCCCGTCCGCTTTGCTTTAATCTCGCTGGCCGTCAGTTTTCCTTACAGCCCGTGGACCGTCCCGTGCGCCGCCAGATTCCCGCCACCCGCGCATTGCTCGTCTTCGACGCCATCGCGCGCCACCATGGCATCAGCAAGGCCGCCGAAGAGCTGTGCCTGACGCACAGTGCCGTCAGCCAGCAGCTGCGCCTGCTGGAGACCCAGCTGGGGCTGCGGCTGGTGCAGCGCCACGCGCGCGGCACCACGCTGACCGACGCAGGGCGGCGCTACCACGCCCAGGTGGCTGGCGATCTGCTGCGCCTGGAGAACCACACGCTGGAGGCGATGGCCCAGCGGCCGGATGGCGAGCGCCTGCTGGTGGGCGCGGTGCCGGTGCTGGCAGAGCGCTGGCTGATGCCGCGCATGCCGCGGTTTCTGGCGCAACACCGCGCGTCCAGCATGCACCTGCAGGTGTTCCCGACGCACATCTACATGGAGGAGCCGGCCTTCGACATCGGCCTGCAGTACGACGATGCGATCTGGCCGGGCGCCACCGCGCATGCATTGATGCGCGAGGAATGCGTGGCCGTCGGCGCACCGCAGGCCCGGGGGCGGCGAGAGATGGCGCGCGGCGACTTCCGTGCCGTGAACCTGCTGCAGCTCAGCTCGCGGCTGGGGGCCTGGCAGGACTGGTTTGCGCACGCCGGCATCGCACGGCAGCCCGACAACGCGATGGCCGGGCATCGGTTCGACCTGTTCTCGATGCTGGTCGAGGCCGTGCGTGCCGACCTCGGAGTGGGTCTGGTGCCGCACTACTGTGTGGAGCGGGAGCTGGCGCGCGGTGATCTGGTGCAGGTTCACCCGTTCAAGGCCCGCAGCGCGCGCGGGTACAGCGTCTTCGTGGGCCAGGGCAAGGCGGACGATCCGCTGGTGGCTGCGTTCCTGCGCTGGGTGCTGACGGAGGCCGCGGCCGGCCAGGCGTGACGCACGCGCGCCTTGTCCCGCAGCGGCATCCGGCCGGTGCGGTCACAGCGGCCGCCCCTGTGCGCTGCGCGCGGCAACGAAGGCATCGAAGGCCTGCGCGCTGGTCTTGCGCGGCACGTAGCCGAAGCGCTGCTTGAGCGCCGTGTTGGCAAGCACCGGCCGGTAGCGCAGGAAGTCCAGCTGCTCGGGACCGTAGCGGCCGATGCCCAGCGCGCGGCCCACCCGCAGCGCCGCGCGCAGCAGGCCGGCCGGCAGCACGCGCGTGCGCTTGCCCAGCCGCTCGGCGATCGCGTGGATGGTCAGTGCACCGTCGCCCGCGAGGTTGTAGCAGCCGGGCGGGCCAGCGCCGTCCAGCGCGTGCAGCATCGCGCCACAGACATCCTCGTCCCAGATGAACACGAAGGGGCTGTCGCTGCCCGCGATGGCCAGCGGCCGGGCCTTCTCGAACAGCGCGGTGATCTGGTTGTCGACGCGCTCGCCCAGGATGGTGCCGATGCGCAGCACGGTCTGCGCGAGCTGCGGGTGCGCACGCCGTGCCTCGGCCAGCATCTCTTCCACCAGGCGCTTGTGGTGGGCATAGGCGAAGCTCTCGTTGCCGCGCAGCGGGTGGTCCTCGGTCAGCCAGTCCGGGTTGTCGGCGTGGTAGCCGTAGGCCGCGCCGCTGGAGGAGACGACGAGGTGGCGCACGCCCTGTGCCAGACAGGCGTCCAGCACCCGGCGCGTGCCGCCCACGTCCACCGCGTACTCCAGCGCGCGCGTGGAGCCCTTGCCCGGCGTGACGATGGAGGCCAGGTGCACCACGGTGTCGATGCCGTGCATGGCCAACACGGCAGCAAGGCCCTCGTCGCGCACGTCCCAGCGCAGGTAGGTGGTGCCGGGCAGGCGGCGTTCGGGCGGCACCTCGCGCACGTCGGCGGCGACGACCGCAGGAACGTCCGTCCGCGCGGCCAGCGCCTGCAGCAGGCCGCGGCCCAGGAAGCCGTCGGCCCCGGTCACCAGGATGCGCCGCGCCCTCATGCCTCGGTCCCGGAGGGCACGCCGCCCTGCCGTGGCCGCCTGCCCCACCAACTGGCCAGCGCCAGGCCGGCGATGATGTCCCAGAAGCCCCAGACACCCGCCACCACGGCCATGCCCCCCAGCCCGCCGAAGAAGCTGAAGATCAGCACCAGGCCCAGGCCGGCGTTGCGGATGCCGACCTCGATGGTCAGCGCGCGGCGATCGTAGTCGGCCAGGCCGAAGGCGCGTGCGCAGAGCCAGCCGGTGGCGAAGGCCAGCGTGTCGTGCAGCGCCACGGCGACGATGACCAGGCCCACGTAGTCCAGGAAGTAGCGCCAGTTGCCGGCGATGGCGCCGACGATGAAGGCGATCAGCGTCACGAAGCTCAGGATGCGCATGGGCTTCTTGAAGCGCTCGGTCCAGCGCGGGAAGCGGTCGGCGCACCAGATGCCCAGCACGAAGGGCAGGCCGATGATGATGAGGATGTGGCCACCCATCTCCAGCGGGTCGATCGCGATGCTGCGCATCAGCGCGGAGGCCGTGGGGTGCAGCCCGCCCCAGAGCGCGAAGTTCAGCGGCATGGCCACGATGGCGATCGCGTTGGAGACGGCCGTCATCGACACGCTGAGCGCCACGTTGCCGTTGGCGCGGTGCGTGAGGATGTTGCTGATGTTGCCGGGCGGGCAGCAGGCCACCAGGATCATGCCCAGCGCGATGCTGGGGCCCACGCCCAGCACGCGCGTGAGCACATAGGTGATGGCCGGCAGCGCGACGAACTGCGCGCCCACGCCCACCGCGAAGGCCAGCGGCATGCGCGCCACGCGCTTGAAATCGGCGATGCGCGTGTCCAGCGCGATGCCGAACATCAGGAAGGCCAGCACCGCGTTGAGCACGGCCAGCGAGGCCGGGTTGAAGTTCAGGCGGATCTCGTCGACGGGCAGCATGGGCGCTCCGGGTCAGGTGAAGGCCGCGGCGGTCGCGCGCACCACCTTGCGGTAGGTGTCCTTGTGCACGTAGTACGCCATGCGTTCGAGCTTCAGGTAGCGGTAGCCCCCCGACATGTCGGGCCAGTTGGCGGGGCCGGCATCCCTGGCGGTTTGCAGCACGGCGGCCTGTGGGCTGCCGGCGTCCAGCGCCTTGAGGTAGCGCGCCACCAGCTCGGCCTGCTCGTAGCGGCCCTGCCAGCCCAGGCCACTGGCCTCCACCATGCCCAGCACGGCCAGGCGATCGAAGCGCGGTGCGAAGATGTTCAGGTACAGGCGCGGTGCCATGCCCTGCCAGTTCAGCAGTCCATGGTCCAGGAAGGGGTAGTGCAGCTTGTAGCCTGTGGCGGCCAGGATCAGGTCGTAGTCGCGCGCCTGGCCGTCCTTGAAGTGCACGGTGTGGTCGTCGCAGCGTTCGATGTCGGCGCGCACGCCCACGTCGCCGTGGCCGATGTGGTAGAGGATCAGCGAGTTCACGACCGGGTGCGATTCGTAGATGCGGTAGTCGGGCTTGGGAAAGCCGAAGCGCACCGGGTCGCCCGTGAACCACTGCAGGATGGTGCTGTCGATGCGCTGCTTGAGCCACGGCGGCAACGTGACCTTGCCGCCGATCGAATCGGCCGGCTTGCCGAACACGTACTTGGGCACGAAGTAGTAGCCGCGCCGCACCGAGATGTCGATGCTCTTGGCGTGGTGCACGGCATCGACCGCGATGTCGCAGCCCGAGTTGCCCGCGCCCACGATCAGCACGCGCTGGCCGGTGAACTGCGTGGCCTCCTTGTAGGCCGAGGTGTGCCACAGCTTGCCTGCGAACTGGCCGGGGAAGGTCGGCATGTTGGGTTCGGCCAGCGTGCCGTTGGCCACCACCAGGCCCTTGTACTCGGCCACCTCGGGCGCGGCGTCGCCGGTCTGCGTGGTCAGGCGCCAGCGCGTGCCGGGTGTGTCGGATACCGGCTCGGCCTTCAGCACCCGCGTGTCGAAGCGGTAGTGGCCGTGCAGGCCGAAGCGCTGCGCGAAGGCACGGAAGTAGTCCAGCAGTTCGCGGTGGCTCGGGTAGTCGGCCACGCTGGCGGCCATCGGGAACTCGCTGAACTCCGTCATGCGCTTGCTCGAGATCAGGTGCGCCGAGGCATAGACCGTGGAACGCGGGTTCTCGATGTTCCACAACCCGCCGACATCGCCATGGGCCTCGAAGCCTTGGAAGGCGATGCCCAGCTTCTGCAGGTTGCGGGCCCCGGCCAGGCCCGAGGGGCCGGCGCCGACGAGAGCGATCTGTTCGTGGGTCGGGCTGCTCATCGCTTCAGGCCTGGAATTTCGGTGGCGCCGGCTTCACCGGGCCTGGGTTTGCGCGGTTGCGCGAGCAGGATGCGGTCATGCATCGGCGCGGGCAGCAAGGCCAGCGCGCGTGCCAGCCAGCCGGTGCGGCGCGGCAGCACGATGTGTTCGCGGCCGGCCGCCACCCCCGCGAGCAGGCGTTGGGCCGCGGCGTCGGGCTCCAGCAGGCCGGGCATGGCGAAGCGGTTGCCGGCGGTGAGCGCCGTGCGCAGGTAGCCCGGGCTCACGGTGTGCACGCGCAGCGCCGTGGGGCGCAGCTCGGCGCGCAGGCTTTGCAGGTAGGCGATCAGGCCGGCCTTGCTGGCGCAGTAGGCGCCGTTGCCGGGCAGGCCGCGCCAGCCCGCCACGCTGGCCACGCCGACCAGGGCACCCGGGCGCCCCATGGCCCGCATCGCAGGCAGGAAGGGCGCGAAGGTGGTCACCACGCCGACGAGGTTGATCTCCAGCATGCGGCGCAGCACGGCCAAGTCCTCGGGGTGCGCCGTGTCGAAACCACCGGCCACGCCGGCATTGGCGATGACGAGGTCGGGTGGGCCGAAGCGCGCGGTCCAGTCCGCCGCCATGGCCGCCATGGCGGGGCCGTCGCTCACGTCGGGGGTGTAGACGGCGCAGCGGCCGGGCGCCAGCGCGGCCAGCGGGACCAGGGCCTTGCGCTGCAGGCCGACCAGCGCGACGCGCGCACCGCCAGCGATCAGCGCGCGGGCCAGCGCCTGGCCCAGCCCCCCGCAGGCGCCGGTCAGCACGGCATTGTCGAACGTCACGAACAGTCTCCTCCGCGGCGCATGCTAGCGGGCGCTGTACGCCGCCGCATCCGGGTGTTCCGCAGGGGCGCAGGCCGCGCCAGCCGGTCAGCGCGCCGGAGGAGGGTGGTTGGCCACGCCGTGGCTCACATGCCCGGCTGGCACATGGCGCGCGGCCGAGCGCACGTGCGTGGTCTGGTCGTCGAAGAAGAAGTCGGGCTCGAACTCGCGCAGGAACTCGCCCTTGGGCAAGCCGCCCAGGAACATGGCCTCGTCGACCTCGATGTTCCAGTTCATGAGCGTGCGGATGGCGCGCTCGTGGGCGGGCGCGCTGCGCGCCGTGACCAGCGCGGTGCGGATGCGCATGCCGGACGACGTGGCCTGCTGCAGCCGGTGCAGCGCGGCCAGCAGCGGCTTGAACGGGCCGTCGGGCAGCGGCAGCGCGGCCTTGTCGGTTTCGTGCAGCTGGAACGCGTCCAGGCCTTGGGCCTGGAACACCTGCTCGGCCTCGTCGGAGAACAGCACGGCGTCGCCGTCGAAGGCGATGCGCACTTCGCTCGGGTGGTTGCTGCCGGCCTGGGCCGACTCGGTCAGCACACGTGCGGCCGGGAAGCCCTGGGCGAGCGCCTCGCGCACGTCGGCCTCGTTGGCCGAAAGGAACAGGTGGGCGCGCAGCGGACGCAGGTAGCCGAAGGGGTCGCGGCCCTGCGTGAACACGCCGCGCTCGAGCTTGATGCCGGCTTCGCGCACCGAGCGGAAGATGCGCATGCCGCTGACCGGGTCGTTGCGCGAGAGCACCACCACTTCGACACGCTGCTGCGCAGGGTCGTTGAAGGCGAGCAGCTTGCGCACCAGCGAGAAGGCCACGCCGGGCCGCGCCGGCACCTCCAGCCGCGAAAGCTGCAGCTGCATGTAGGCGCGTGCATCGCCGGCTTCGAACAGCCGGTTCTCCTCCTCCAGGTCGAACAGCGCGCGCGAAGAGATCGCGACGACGAGCTTGTCTTCCAGCGTGGCGGGCATTTCAGTTCTCCAAAGTCCTATCCGCCGTTCGCAGCCCACGAAGCCGGTTCGCCAGGCACTGCTCCAGTGGCCGCGGAGCAGGCCATGCCAGCAGACGCCGCGGAACTGGCTCTGCCAGGCTGCAGGCGGCGCCCCCTGCAAGGGGGGTGGCGGAGCGCGCAGCGCGCAGACCGGGGGTGAGACCTCATCTTGCGAATTGGTTGAGCTGGATGATGGGCATCAGCACCGCCAGCACGATCAGCATGACGATCATGCCCATGGCCACGATCAACAGCGGCTCCAGGATGGTGGCCAACGCCATGGCGCGGCGCTGGACTTCGCTGCCGATCTGGCGCGCGGCACGCTGCAGCATGGTGGGCAGCTCGCCGGTCTGCTCGCCCAGGCGCGCGAACATCGAGACCAGCCCTGGGAAGCGCTTCTTCTGCGCCAGCGCCGAGGCCAGCGGCGCGCCTTCGCGCACGGCCACCAGCGCGTCCAGCGCGTCGGCGCGCATGGCGCGGTTGTTGAGCGTCTCGGCCGCGGCCTGCAGCGCGCGCAGGATGGGCACGCCGGCCGCGGCCAGCATGGCCAGCGTGCTCGTGAATCGGGCCGCGTTGTAGCCCGCGGCGAGCTTGCCGATCAAGGGCAGCCGCAGCACCATGGCGTCGAAGCGCTGGCGCACGGCCTCGGCGCGCAGCGAGAGCTTCAGGCCCACGCCGCCGGCCAGCAGCAGCAGCGCGATCCACCAGCCGTGGTGGCGCACCACGTCGCTGATGGCCAGCATGACCACGGTGAGGATGGGCAGCGCGCGCTTGGTGCCCGCGAACACATTGGCCACCTGCGGCACCACGTAGCCGACCAGGAACATCACGATCACGATGGCCACCAGGCTCACGATGGCCGGGTACAACGCGGCGCCGATCAGGCGCGACTTGAGTTCCTGTTGCGTCTCCAGGTCCTCGGCCAGCCGATCCAGCACCAGGCCCAGGTGGCCGCTTTGCTCGCCGGCGCCGATGACGGCGGTGTAGATCGGCGTGAACTCGCGCGGGTGCCGGGCCAGCGCCTTGGCGAAGGACGAGCCGGCATTGACCTCCGAGCGCAGGCCGGCCAGCAGGTGGCGCTGGCGCTCGTCCTCGGCCTCCTCGGTCAGCGCGGTCAGCGCGCGTTCGAGCGGCAGGCCGGCGGAGACCAGGCCCGAGAGCTGGCGCGTCCAGACCGCCAGCGCCGTGCCGCGGAACACACGGCCGGCGAACAGCCCGCGCGAGCGCGGGGCCTCCTCGCCCGCACCCTGGCCAGCGCCGACCGGTTCCACGGACAGCGGCACGAGGGCCTGGGCGCGCAGCATGCTGCGCGCCGAGCGCGCGGTGTCGGCCTCCAGCACGCCCTTGCGGGTCGCGCCTTCGGCATCGACGGCTTCGAATGCGTAGGCGGGCATGTGTCAGTGCCGCCCGGCCGCCCGAAGGCTCTGACGCGCCCCCTCGGGGGGCAGCGATACGCGCAGCGATGAGCGTGGGGGCTTCATGTCAGTCTCGGGTCACGCGCAAGAGCTCTTCGCGCGAGGTGATGCCGGCGGCCACCAGCCGTTCGCCGTCCTCGCGCATCAGCAGCATGCCGTTGCGCTGCGCGGCGGCGCGGATGTCGGCCTCCGAAGCCCGGTTGTGCACCTGGGCGCGGATCGCGTCGTCGGCCACCAGCAGCTCGAACACGCCGGTGCGGCCCTGGTAACCGGTGTGGCCGCAGGCCTCGCAGCCGGGGCCGCGGCATGTGGTGCACAGCTTGCGCACCAGGCGCTGGGCCTGCACGCCCAGCAGCGAAGAGCTCAGCAGGAACGGCTCCACGCCCATGTCGATCAGCCGCGTGACGGCGCTGGCGGCGTCGTTGGTGTGCAGCGTGGCCAGCACCAGGTGGCCCGTCAGCGAGGCCTGGATCGCGATCTGCGCGGTCTCGAAGTCGCGGATCTCGCCGATCATGATCACGTCCGGGTCCTGGCGCAGGATGGCGCGCAGGGCCTTGGCGAAGGTCAGGTCGATCTTGGCGTTGACCTGGGTCTGGCCGATGCCGGGCAGCTCGTACTCGATCGGGTCTTCCACCGTCATGATGTTGCTGCGGCTGGCGTCCAGTTCGCTCAGCGCGGCGTACAGCGTGGTGGTCTTGCCCGAGCCCGTGGGCCCGGTCACGAGGATGATGCCGTGCGGCTGGGCAATCAGCTCCTGCAGCTGGCGCAAGGCCTCGCCCTGCATGCCGACGGAGGTCAGGCTGATGCGCTCGCTGGACTTGTCCAGCAGACGCAGCACGGCGCGTTCGCCGTGCGCGCTGGGCAGCGTGGAAACGCGCACGTCCACGGCGCGCGTGCCGATGCGCAGGCTGATGCGGCCGTCCTGCGGCAGCCGCTTCTCGGAGATGTCGAGCTCGGCCATGATCTTGAGGCGCGAGATCAGCGCGGCGTGCAGCGCGCGGTTGGGCTGCACCACCTCGCGCAGCGTGCCATCCACACGGAAGCGCACGCTGGAATGGCGCTCGTAGGGCTCGATGTGGATGTCGCTGGCGCCGTCGCGCGCGGCCTGCGTGAGCAGCGCGTTGAGCATGCGGATGATGGGCGCGTCGTCCGAGGTCTCCAGCAGGTCTTCCACCGCCGGCAGCTCCTGCATCATGCGCGAGAGGTCGGCATCGCTCTCCACCTCGCTGACGACGGCCGCGGCGTTGGATTCGCCCTGGGCATAGGCCGCGCTGATGCGCTGGGCCAGCGCGGCCTGCGCCAGCGACTGCACATGGCGCACCGGATGCTTGCGCATGACCTCGGCCACGGCGGTCGGTGGCGTGGCCGGGTGCAGCCACAGCGTGAGTTCGCCGAGGTTGTCTTCCAGCAGCAGTTGCTGGCTGCGGGCGAAGGCGTAGGGCAGCGGGTGGCGCATCACTGCGGCGTGGTCACAGGCTGCGACGGTGCGCCCGGCGTCTGGGTCTGCAGGTTGGTGGACGGCGGCAGCAGCGGCGCTGGCATGGTGGCCGCAGCCGGGGTCAGCCGGCGCAGCGGCTGCTCCGGCAACACGGGCGCCTCGTTCACGCGCACCAGCGAACTCTCCTGCGGCTGTGCCTGCTGCTGGCCCACGCGCATGAGGTCGTAGCGGTCCATGGACAGGGTCTCGGCGGACTGGTTGTCGCGCACCACCACCGGGCGCAGGAACACCATCAGGTTGGTCTTCCTGCGCGAACGGGCCTCGCTCTTGAACAGGTTGCCGAAGAACGGGATGTCGCCGACGCCGGGCACCTTCTCCTGGTTGCCGCCGTACTGGTCCTGCAGCAGGCCGCCCAGCACGACGATGGAGCCGTCGTCCACCAGCACGGTGGATTCGATGGCGCGCTTGGTCGTGGTCGGGCCGCTGGCCGCCGACTCGGTGCCCGACTTGACGGCCGAGCTTTCCTGGTAGATCACCATCTTGACCGTGCCGTTCTCGTTGATCTGCGGGCGCACCCGCAGTGTGAGGCCTACGTCCTGGCGCTCGTAGGTCTGGAACGGGTTGACGGTGCCCGAGCCGGTGCTCGTGGCGTTGGTGTAGGAACCGGTCACGAAGGGCACGTTCTCGCCGATGATGATGCGGGCTTCCTCGTTGTCCAGCGTCAGCAGGTTGGGCGTGGACAGGATGTTGCCGTCGGTGTTGGTCTCCAGGAAGCGCGCCAGGAAGCCCAGCACGTTGTTGCCGTTCTTCTGGTAGATGTAGCCCAGGTTGCCGCCCGTGGAGGGCAGCGCGGTCTGCCCCGTGGTTGTGGTGCCCGAGCCGTTGATGAGACCGGGCGCGATGCTGAAGATGTTGCGGCCACCCACGCTGAAGTTGGTGCCGAGTGCCGCCAGGTTCTTGCCGCCCAGCAGGGCCGACCACTGGATGCCGAACTCGGCCGCCTTCTCGGCGTTGACCTCCACGATCAGGCTTTCCACGAGCACCTGGGCGCGCCGGCCGTCGAGCCGGTCGATGACGGCGCGCAGCTGGCGGTACTGGGGTTCGGGTGCCGAGATGATCAGCGAGTTGGTCGAGGGGTCGGCCTGGATCTGGCCGCCGGTCGAGGGCTGGTTGCTGTTGCCCTGGTTCAGGTTGCCGCCGCCCGTGCTGCTGCCGCCGAAGCCGGAGATGCTGCTGCTGCCGCTCGATCCGCTGCTGCTGGCGCTGGAGCCGAACGAGGTCTGCATCGTGCCCAGGCTCGGCGATCCACTGCCGGGCTGGCTGCCGCTGCCCTGCGTGCCGGTGCCGCCCACGTTGCCCGCGGCGATGGCGGCGCGCAGCGTGGCGGCCAGCTTCACCGCGTCGGCGTTCTTGAGGTAAACGACATGGATGTTGCCGCTGGCGGCGCTGGAGCCGGGCGCTGGCGGCTGGTCCAGCCGTGCCACCAGCGAGCGGATCAGGTTCATGCGCGCTGCGTTGCTGGCACGCACCACCAGTGCATTGCTGCGCGGCTCGGCCATCAGCGTGGTGCGGTACGAACTGTCGGCGGCCTGGCCCGCGGCCGGTGCGGCCGCACCGGCCGCGCTGCTGCCCGGCTCGACGAGCCGCGAGACCAGGGGCGCCAGGTCGCTGGCGATGGCGTGGCGCAGCGGGATCACCTCCACGTCGGTGGCGTTGGACACGTCCATGGCCGCGATCACGCGGGCCAGCCGGCGCAGGTTGTCGGCGTAGTCGGTGATGACCAGCGAGTTGGTGCCCGGGTTGGCGTTGATGGTGTTGTTCGGGCTGATCAGCGGGCGCAGCACCGGCACCAGGTTGTTGGCGCTCTCGTGGTTGAGCCGGAAGATCTGCGTGACGATCTGGCTGCCGCCGGGCAGGCCGCCGTCGCCGCCTTCGCTCACGCTGACCGGGCTGCTTTGCAGCTTGGCATCGGCCTCGGGCACGACCTTGTCGAGGCCGGCGGCGTCGACCACGGTGAAGCCCTGCATGCGCAGCGCCGCGATGAACTGGCTGTAGGCGACCGAGGGCGGCACGGGCTGGTCCGTCGACAGGTTCATCGTGCCCTTCACGCGCGGGTCCACCACCACGTTGCGGCCGGTGATGGTGGCCATGGTGCGCGCCACGGCCTCGATGTCGGCATTCATGAAGTTCAGCGTGACCGGGTCGCCGCGGCGCGGGCCACTGGGCACCAGGCTCACGGTGCTGGGGCCGGTCGCGCCTTGTGCGGCCGCGGCCGGGATGCCGGGCTGGCCGGGCAACGGCGGCACCTGGGCCTGCGCCATCGAGGCATGGCACAGCAGTGCGGCGGCGAGTGCGCAGGCGCGGCGGGCGGGGCGTGGTGTCGGAAAGGAGTGCATCGGGCTAGCCCACTTGGATGATGGAACGCAGGCCATTGCGTCGGCCAATGATGTTCAGGAGGTTCGAAAGCGCGTCGACCCGCTCGGGGTCGGCGACGGCTTCACCGGAAAAGCGCAGGCGCGAGCCCACCCATTGTCCGCTGCCGCTCAAAGTGAGGCTGCCGGCGATGGTCTCCAGCCGCAGGCTGGCGGGCGCGTCGTCGCCACCCCCTGCCAGCGTGAGCCGGTAGCTGCCCATGGGCTTGAGCGTGGACAGGCGTGAGGACAGCTCGCTGGCCTCCAGCTGCAGGCGGCCCTTCACCAGCACGCGGCCGGAGACCCATTCGAGCGACAAGTCCTGCGCGGACAGTGCCAGCGTGCCTTCAGGCTGGACCGTGTTCCAGGGCGTGCCCAGGCCGGCCAGCACGGGGGCCGGCCAGTGCGACTGACCGTTGCCGATCTGCACGCGCGCGCCGGTCCAGCGCGGTTCGGCAAGCACCTGCCAGGGCTGCTGCATGCAGCAGGTTGCGCGCATCGCCAGCTGTAGGCCCGACCACGCGGGGCGCAGCTGCCACTCGAAATGGCCGGGAAGGGCGATGGCGTCGCGGCTGTCCGCACCGCCGGCCAGCACCAGCTGGGCCGAGCCGTTCCACAGGCTGCCGCGCGGCGCGCGCAGCAGCACATGCTGGTCGCTGCCTTGTTCTACGGCCCAGGCCAGCCAGCGCGCCGGCGCGAACACCAGCACGCCCGCCAGCAGTCCAGCGGCGCCACCCAGCCAGGCCCAGCCCCAGGGGGCGCGGGCGGTTGCGGCGGTGCGGGGGGCGCGGGCCACGTCAGCGGGCCGGCAGCGTGAGGACCAGCGCACCGTCCCAGCGGGCCGGGGCATTGGCAGGGCCGGCCGCGCGGGTCAGGCGGGCCTCGGCCGGCAATGCGCGCGCGTTGACGCGGGCCTGCGTGAGCCAGCGGGCCAGCGCGTCGGCCTCGGCGGCCTTGAGCGTGAGCGTGGCGCGCTCGCCCGCCACGCTGAGCTGGGCCGTGTTGCCCAGGCGCTGGCGCACCGAGGTCTCCAGCGCGCGCAACGCGTCGTCGTAGGGCAGGCGCGGCTGGTTCTGCAAGGCCATGGCGTCGGACTGCAGGCCGCGCATGGTCTGCAGCTGTACATCGAGGTCGTGGTGCTGGGCCTCGGCATGGCGCAGCGTGGCCAGGGCCGGGCCGAGCAGGACCCACCAGACCAGGGCCACCAGCACGATGGCGCCGGCCAGCACGACGGCACCACGCTCGCGCGGCGCGAGCAGGTCCCAGCGGGTGCGCAGCTGTTGCTGCAGGGCGGCGAGCTTCATGGCGTGGCTCCGGCGTCGGGCAGGGGGCGCAGCAGCAGGCGCTCGCCTTCGGACTGCGCGCCCAGGCCGTGGGCGCGCAGGCGGCCGTTCAATGCGGCCAGGGCTTCGGGGGTGGTGGCCAGGCCGCGCAGCCGGGCTTCGCCGTTGCCGAATTCGATGGCCTGCGGCACCTGGCCGGGCGGCAGCGTGGCGCCCAGGGCGCCCAGCATGGCTTCGAGGTCGCGCGGGCCGTAGGCGCCGGAGGCCTGGCGCAGCAGCTCCACCTCGCGCGCCATCTGCACGGGCGCATCGACGACCACGCGCACGGAGGGGAAGCTGCTGGAGAGCACGCCGCGCACGGCGGCGCGCTTGTCGGCCAGGGCGGTCGATTCCTTCCAGGCCCAGGCGTTCACGCCGACCAGGTGGGCGAGCACCAAAAGCCCCAGGCCCCAGCGCGCAGGGCGCCACTGCGGGCCGCGGGCGATGGCGGCCACGCGGCGCAGCGTGCCCTGCACGGCGCGGCGGCGGTCGGAACTGGCCAGGTCGAACTGCGCCAGGTCCCAGCTGCCGGCGCCGGCCTGCAGCCAGCGCTCGGTGGCGGGGCGCAGCTGCAGCTGGCGGGCGCCGCTCTGCTCGGCCAGTTGGGCCAGGGCGGGGTCGGCGAACACGGGCACCTCTTCAGCGCTGCCGGCCTGGGCCAGCGCCCAGTCCAGCGCGGGTGCGGCCAGCGGCAGCACGCTCACGCCCTGCGCGCCGCTGTAGGCCAGCCAGGCGGACTCGGGCGTGCCAAGGATCTCGATCTGCTCGCTGCCGGGCGCGAGTTCGGGCACGACACGGGCGGCCGGGCGGCGTGCCGCCTCCAGCAGGTCCAGGCCGGCGCGCAGCCAGGCGCGGTCGCAGGTGGCGACCCACGCCGGGGTCTGGGCGCGGGCGCCGGCCTCGAGCGCGAAATGCACGGCGCCGGGGTCGTCGAGCAGGCGGTCTTCGAGCAGGCCTTCGAGCAGCGCACGCAGACGCGGCGTGCCGGAAGCGCCGCGCGCCAGCGAGCCCTTGGGCAGCTCGACGCGGTGCCAGGACAGCGCCTGCGCCGGCACGAGCGCCACGGTCTCGCGTGCGGCGGGCAGCAGCGCCGCGACGGCGTGCGCGTGCGCGGCGACGGTGCGACCGTCGGCGCTCAGCACGTACTCCAGCGGTGTGGCTGCACCGGGGGTGTCCAGGGGCAGGACGACGATCAGGGTGCTCAAGGTTTCTCTCTCGGAGGCGGAGGGACGCGGCCGGGCCGCGCTTGCGGCGGGCGATTGTAGAGAGCGCTCATGACGGTCATGGCTGGCGCTCTCCGGCGACGCGCTGGCGCCAAACGGTGGCGACGACGTTGTTGCTGCTGCGGTGGACCAGCGAGCGCTCGCTGACCACGGTGCCCTCCATGCGCAGGCGGCCATTGACCTCGAAGTATTCGGAGATCACGCTGTAGCCGGTTGTGGTGAGCGTGCCATCCGGGCTCAGGATCTTGGCTGCAGCCGTTGGGTCGCGCAGCGGGCTGTTAGTGCGTGCCTGCACCAGCCGCTGGGCCGCGGCCAGATCCAGTTCCTCGGCGGAGGCGGCGATGACCTGGGCACTGGCGGTGTTCAGGTTGATCTTTGTGTCGTTCCGCGGCAGCAGCGTGACATGGGGCTCCAGCACGCGCAGTGTGGCTGGCGAGACGCCCAGCCAGACGAGCTGGTCGAAGCGTTCGGGGCGCAGCGGCACGTCGGCGCCGTCGTCGGTCTGCTTCTGGCTGGCGCGGCTCAGGTTCTGGGCCATGGCCATGAGTTCGGCCTGGGGCAGGCCCAGGAGATCGAACAGCCGTTTGAACGCCTCCAGGGGCGGTTCGAGCAGCGTGCCCTCCGCATTCACGAGGTTGGCGACGTTCATGCGCGACTGCAGATCGACGATGCTACCGGACAGGAACACCTCGGGCAGGCCCTCGTCGCCGCCTTGGTTGACACCGTTCTCGGCCGCCAGGAAGGTGGACATGCGCGACTCCTGCAGCGGTACGGCCCAGGGTTCGGCCAGGTGGTCGGTGCGGCTGCCCTGCCCATCCTGGCGCAGGACCAGCCGGGAGAAGTCGAGCGCGCCGACCAGCACCCAGGCCGACTGGCTGCGTGCGCGCTCGGACTGTTCGACCTCGACCGCGCGCCATTGCTGCCACAGCGCCGTGGCGGCGAAGGTCGCCACCAGCGTCACGGTCAGCATGGCCAGCAGCAGGGCCGCGCCGCGCTGCGCGTGGGCGCGCTTCATGAGCCGCTGCCCCCGACCGTGGGCCGCACCCAGTCGCGCGTGATGGTCCCCGACACCGCGCCGCCCGGCGGCAGTTCGAGCACGAGGCGCACGCCGTCGGGCACATCGGTGCTGCCGCTGCTGCCGGTCTGCGGCGTGTCGGCGCTGGACAGCGGGTTGGTCCAGGTGTTGACGCGGTAGTAGAAGAGGCGCCAGTCCAGCAGGGGCGCGATGGCCACCTCGCGCTGGCGCTCGTCGCTGCTGGGCGTTTGGGCCCAGCTGCCGGCGCGCTCCCAGGCCTGCAGCAGCTGGGCCCGGCTGTGCAGCACGGGCGACTGCCAGCGCAGCCACTGGCCGCCGTCGGCCACGCCGCGGCGCGTCCAGGCCACGACCAGTGGGCCGGTCTCGCCGGGCGTGGTGCTGGCGCGCACGATCCGCATGACGCGGCCATCCCAGTCCAGCGGCGGCCGCTCGGTCACGTCCAGCATGGCGTCCAGGTCGGCCGTCCATTGGGCCAGGCCCGCCTGCAGCGTCAGCACGGCGTCGGTGTGGGCGCGCGTGGCCGCCTGGGTGCGCGTCATGCCGTCCAGGCCGCGCCAGCTCAGCACGGCGACGATGGCCATGATGGACAGCGCGATCAGCAGCTCGACCAGCGTGAAGCCGCGGTGGGGCCTGCGCATCTAGAAGCGCCCCTGGATCGTGGTGATGCGCAGCACCGGCACGCCGTCTTCGAGCACCTGGGCATCGATGCGGCGAAAGCTCGGGTTGGGCGTGGGCCGCACGCCCAGCAGCACACGGAACATGCGGCCGGCCTGCTCGCAGGGCTGGTCGGTGTCGCCCACGCCCGGCAGCTGCCCTCGCGCCAGGCGCAGCGCGATGAGTTCGTTCTCTGCGCAAATCTGCGCCAGCAGCACGTCGCTCTGGCGCGTGGCGTTGCGCGTCAGCGCGCTGGTGGCCTGGGTGCCGGCCAGCAGCGCGATGGCGACGATGCCGAGCGCGACCAGCACCTCGACCAGCGTGAAGCCCCGGACCGGGCGCATCACGGTTGCACGTTCTGCACCGCGAACGGGCGCACGCCATCGGTCGCGACGCGCAGCGCCAGCTGCGGGTTGGCGACCGAACGCAACTCCAGCCATTGCGCGCCGATCACCGGCTCGGGCCCCAGCAGCACGCTGGCTTGCGCGGCGACGATGGTGTCGCGGCTGAGCCAGTGTTCGGGCAGCGTGCCGGGCAGGGCGCCTTCGAAGCGGAAGCCGCTCTCCAGCGCGCGCCAGCGCACGGGCACGCCGTTGGCGCGCGACTGGGCCCGGGCAGCGTCGAACAGCGCGGCCAAGCGCTGCGCCTCGCGTTCGAGCTGGCTGTCGGCGCTGTCGCGGAAGGCAAAGCCGACACCGGCGCTGGCCAGGGCCACGATGGCCACGACGACCAGCAGTTCGAGCAGCGTGAAGCCGCGCTGGCGCGTCGGGCTGGTCGCCGGCTTACTGCCAGCTGCCGATGTCCGCATCTTTGCCCTCGCCGCCGGGCTGGCCGTCGGCGCCGAAGGACATGACGTCGATCTCGCCCTTCACGCCGGGGTTCAGGTACTGGTAGGGGCGGCCCCAGGGGTCGTTGGGCAGCTTTTCCAGGTAGGGCTTCCAGTTGATGGGAATGGGGTTGGTGGTGGGCTTGGTCAGCAGGGCCTGCAGGCCTTGTTCGCCCGTGGGGTAGCGCTGGTTGTCCAGCCGGTACATGCGCAGAGCCTGCATGAGGTTGGTCACGTCGGTCTTGGCGGCGGTGGCGCGCGCGTCGTCGGCACGGTCGAGCACGTTGGGCACGATCAGCGCGGCCAGCACGCCGATGATGACCAGCACGACCATCAGTTCGATCAGGGTGAAGCCGGCCTGGATGCGGCGGCGGGAGCGGGACAACAGAGTCATGGAGGTGTGGAGCGCGGCGGGGCGAAGCGTTCCATGATAATCCGCGCATGTTGCGAACTGCTCCAGCTTCCTTTCCGTCCGCGCGCACTGCGAATCCCTGGCCGGTGCGGCTCGTGACCGTGCTGGTGTGGGTGCTGGCCGCCCTCAGCGTGGCGTTCTGGGCGCTGCGCTTGTGGGGGCCGAGCGACGAGGCCGCGCCGGCGCCCGTGGCCAGACCGGCCCTGGCGCAGGCCGATGCCACGGCCGTGGGGCGCCTGCTGGGCGCGACGGTCCAGGTGGCGGCGGCCCCGGTGGTGACCAACAACCGCTATGTGCTGACGGGTGTCGTGGCCGACCGGCGCCAGGGTGGTGCCGCGCTGATCGCGGTGGCCGGCCAGCCACCCAAGCCATTTCGTGTCGGCGCCGAGATCGAGCCCGGCGTGCGCCTGACCTCGGTCGGCGCGCGCCAGGCGGTGCTGGCGGCAGCGCCCGATGCGGACCCGCTGGCCACGCTGGAACTGCCGCCGATCACGCGGTAGGCGCCGGCAAGTCCAGCACGCAGCATTCGCCGCAGGCCACGCTCTCGACGGGCCATTGGTCGGCGCGGGCCAAAGCCCCCCGACCGGACAGCAGCCAGCGCACGGCCTTGATGACCCCGGCGTGCGTGAGCCACAGCGCCTGCGGCGCATGCCCCGCCGCGGTGGCTTGCAAGGCCGAATCCACGCGCGCGATGAAGTCGCTGACAGATTCGCCGTCGCCGGGGCGGTGCCGCGCGAAGTCCTGTGTCCAGGCCGCCATGGCCGCCCGGCCGATGCCGTCCCAGTGCTGGCCTTCCCAGTGGCCGAAGTCCATCTCGGCCAGGCGTGCATCCGTCGTGAAGTGCAGGTCCGGGCGCAGCCGGGCCAGTGCGCCGGCCAGGCTGCGGCAGCGGCCCAGCGGCGAGCAGGCGCCGGTGAGCCCGTGTGGCAGCGCGCGTGCCAGCCGCGCGGCGCACTCCGCCGTGTGGGCCGGGTCGGCCGGCACGTCGCTGGCACCGTAGCAGATGCCGGGCGCGAGCAGCACCTGCGGGTGGCGCACCAGCCACAGCCGCATCAGCGGCCCAGCGCGCAGGCGGCGCCCAGGTAGAAGGCGATCTCGCAGACCTGCTGCGTGGCGCCCAGCGCGTCGCCAGTGAAGCCCTGCAGCCGCTGGCGGAACCAGCGGAACATCCAGGCCGCCGCCAGCACCGCGCCGGTGCAGCCGTACAGCGCGAAAGCCAGGCCCTGGCCCAGGGCGACGCCGAGCAGCGCCGGCAGGCACCACAGCGCACCCAGGCGCAAGGTGCGCACATCGATCTGGTCGGCCAGCGGCTTGGCTTTGGAGCGGGCGGTGTCGCCCACATGCGGCAGCAGCAGTGGCAGGGCCAGCGGCAACAGGCGCGACAGCACATGCCCGCCCAGCAGCGCCCACAGCAGCGGCGCCAGGCCGGCCCCGCCCAGCACGGCCAGCAGCGTGATCTTGGAGACCAGGCCCAGCACCAGGGCCATGGCGCCGAAGGCACCGATGCGCGAGTCCTTCATGATGTCCAGCGCGCGTGCGCGGTCCAGGCTGCCGCCCAGGCCGTCTGCCACGTCGGCCAGGCCGTCCTCGTGGAAGCCGCCGGTCATCAGCACGCTGGCCACGGTGCCCAGCGCGGCTACTGCCAGCGGCGTGAAACCCTGGGCCGGCAGCAGCCACCAGAGCAGGGCGCTCACGCAGCCCGCCCAGGCGGCAACCAGCCAGCCGACGCCGGGGAAGTGCGCGGCGGCCGCGCGCAGCATGGCGGGGTCGAAACCGACCCAGGCCGCGAGCCGGCCTGTCACCGGCACGCGCGTGAAGAACTGCAGCGCGACCAGGTAGTGGCGGACGGCCTGCTGCACGCGTTTACACGTCCTCAGGCCTGCAGGAACAGGCGGTAGACCGGGTTGGCGGTCTCTTCCACCCAGGGGTAGTCCAGCTGGTCCAGGAACTTGCCGAAGGCCTTGGCTTCGGCGGCCGGCACCTGCATGCCGACCAGGATGCGGCCGTAGTCGGCGCCCTGGTTGCGGTAGTGGAACAGGCTGATGTTCCAGTTGGGCTTCATGAGGCTCAGGAACTTCAGCAGTGCGCCGGGGCGCTCGGGGAAGGTGAAGCGCAGCAGGCGTTCGTCGCGCGCCAGCGCCGAGCGGCCGCCCACCATGTGGCGCACATGCTCCTTGGCCAGCTCGTCGTGCGTGAGGTCGATGGCCTCGAAGCCGCTGCGCACGAAGCGCGTGGCCAGCTTGGCCGATTCGCCCTTGCCGTGCGTGGTCAGGCCCACGAAGACATGGGCCTGGGCCGCATCGCTGATGCGGTAGTTGAACTCGGTCACGTTGCGCGGGCCGCCAGGCAGCTGGCCGACCACCTCGCAGAAGCGGCGGAAGCTGCCGCGTTCCTCGGGGATGGTCACCGCGAACAAGGCTTCGCGCTCCTCGCCGACCTCGGCGCGCTCGGCCACGAAGCGCAGCCGGTCGAAGTTCATGTTGGCGCCGCACAGGATGGCAGCGTAGGTTTCGCCGCGCGTCTTGTGGGTGGCCACGTACTGCTTGATCGCGGCCACGGCCAGGGCGCCAGCCGGTTCGACGATGCTTCGGGTGTCGACGAAAACGTCCTTGATGGCGGCGCAGACGGCGTCGGTGTCGACCAGCACGAAGTCGTCGACCAGGCCGCGCGCGACGCGGAAGGTTTCCTCGCCGACCAGCTTGACGGCCGTGCCGTCGGAGAACAGGCCCACGTCGTCCAGTGCCACGCGCTTGCCGGCCGCGACCGAGCGGGCCATGGCGTCGGAATCCGTCATCTGCACGCCGATGACCTTGGTCTCCGGGCGCACCGCCTTGATGTAGTTGGCCACGCCCGAGATCAGGCCGCCGCCGCCGATGGCGACGAACACGGCGTCCAGGTGCTGGGTTCCGAGGCCCTGCAGCTGGCGCAGGATCTCCATGGCGATGGTGCCCTGGCCGGCGATCACGTCCGGGTCGTCGAAGGGGTGGACGAAGGTCAGGCCTTCCTTCTTCTCGAGCTTGGCGGCGTGCTGGTAGGCGTCGCTGTAGCTCTCGCCGTGCAGCACGACTTCGCCACCGAAGCCGCGCACGGCATCGATCTTCAGTTGCGGCGTGGTGGTCGGCATCACCACCACGGCCCGCGTGCCCAGCTTCCGGGCGCTCAACGCCACGCCCTGGGCGTGGTTGCCTGCCGAGGCGCAGATCACGCCCTTCTTCAACTGCGCTGGCGTCAGGTGCGCCATCTTGTTGTAGGCGCCGCGCAGCTTGAAGCTGAACACCGGCTGCTGGTCCTCGCGCTTGAGCAGCACGGTGTTGTGCAGGCGCTGGCTCAACGCGCGGGCCGGTTCCAGCGCCGTTTCCGTGGCCACGTCGTAGACCCGGGCGGTCAGGATTTTCTTGAGATAGTCGGCGGGGGACAGGCGCTTGGTCGAAGGCATGGGATGGCGGCAGGCCGGCAGGTGCAGGGAGCGCGGATCATAGAGAACCCCGGAGCCTTGCCTTCAACATGCGACGGACGCCGCAAAGAAAAAAGCCCCGAACCTTGCGGTTCGGGGCTAATCCACCTTTTCGGAGGGTGGAGGAGACAATCGGTGCGCCGACTTGCGACGCGATGGGTGAAGTATAGCCACTATTTTTGTGCGACGCAGCATTGCGTGACATGTCAGTGGTGAAATTTCGTGAAGAATTCGGCACTTTCGCAACGCTGTTTGGCCAGCACAACACAGGGGTACGTAGAGATGGAATGCACAGTGAGCTGGACCGGCGCCGCCGGCACGCAGTCCGGCATGGGGTTCGTGGCCGAGACCGGCAGCGGCCATGTGCTGGCGATGGACGGCGCGCCCGACGCGGCACGGCCCGAGAACGGGGGGCGCAACCTGGCGCCGCGGCCCATGGAGACCGTGCTGGCCGGCGCGGGCGGTTGCACGGCCTACGATGTGGTGCTGATCCTCAAGCGTGGCCGGCACGACGTGCGCGGTTGCTCGGTCAAGCTCAGTGCCGAGCGGGCCGAGACCGACCCCAAGGTCTTCACGCGGATCCAGATGCACTTCACGGTCACGGGCAAGGATCTGCAAGCCGCGGCGGTGGAGCGGGCCATCGCCATGAGCCACGACAAGTACTGCTCGGCCACCATCATGCTCGGCAAGACGGCCGAGATCGTCACCAGCTTCGAGCTGAAGGACGGCTGAAGCCGCCAGCGCCCCGCGCGCGTTCCAGGCGCTTCAGATGCGGTGCGCGGTGGTCGTCATGATCTTCGCCGCCGCGCGCATCAGCCCTTTGGCGGCCCGCGGCAAGGGCAGTGCGCCGGCCTGGGCGGCATCGCGCGCATGGCGCAATTCATCGTCGCGCATCTGGGCCACGATGGCGCGCGATGCGTGGTCGTTTTCCGGCAGGCGGCTGAGATGCGAGCCCAGGTGCTCGGCGACCTGCTTTTCGGTCTCGACCACGAAGCCCAGGCTCACCTTGTCGCTGATCTTGCCGGCCACGAAGCCGAGCGCGAAGGCCCCGGCGTACCAGACGGGGTTGAGCAGCGAGGGCCGCGCGCCCAGTTCCTGCAAGCGCTCGGCCGTCCAGGCCAGGTGGTCGGTTTCCTCGCGGCTCGCTTCCTCGAAATGGGCACGCAGCGCCGGATCCCGCGTGGCCAGGGCCTGGCCGGTGTAAAGCGCCTGGGCGCACACCTCGCCGACATGGTTGACGCGCATCAGCGCGCCCGACAACTGCTTCTCGCCCGCCTCAAGCGCCGTGGCCTGCGCGGGCACGGTCGGGCATGGCCGGCTGGCGCGCGCTGGCACGAAGACCGTTCGGAGGGCGGCGTCGACGGTGCTGAGCAAGGTGTCCATGGTCGTGTTTGGGAAAACCCCAGTATAGGGATCGCCTGCATGGCAGCGCGCGCGTGCAGGGCGTCGTGATCGTTTGCCAGCTGTTGTAGCCAAGCGACGAAAAAGAGCATTGTTAGGCCTTTTCTTTTGCCCAAGGTCACCTGTTCTGGTGCAATACGCCCAACTTCCCAAAAGGAGGTTGGCCCGGGACTCCGGCGAGACTGAACAAAAGTGCTGAAGCACGACGCGGTCTCTTCGAACCGGAGCCCTCTGTTTAACCTTGGAGAATCTCGCAATGAAAAAGAGTCTGATCGCTTTGGCCGTGCTGGCTGCTTCCGGCGCCGCCATGGCTCAGTCGTCCGTCACCCTGTACGGTGTGCTGGACGTTGGCTTCGGTAAGGTCAAGGGCGAAAAGTGGGGCATGAACAACGGTGAAGGCTACTCCGGCAGTGGCGACGGCTTCAACAGCACGTCCGTGATCGGTTTCCGTGGTTCGGAAGATCTGGGCGGCGGCCTGAAGGCCAACTTCAACCTGCAAACCAGCGGTCTGGACCTGTCGAGCTCCGGCACCGGCCTGAACTTCGGCCGTGAAGCCTGGGTGGGTCTGGAAGGTGCTGGCTGGGGTGCGATCCAGCTCGGTCGCTCGTCGTCTGTCGCTGCCAAGGTGATGGGCGGTTACGACTTCAACGGCACGTCCTATTCCTCTGCCTATGACCGCGCCGGCATCAGCGCCGTGACTTGGTACGGTTCGTCGCGTCGCAGCAGCCAAGTGCAGTACGTGACCCCGAACTTCGGCGGCTTCACGCTGCGCGCTGGCTACACCGCCAAGGGCGACCAGACTGCTACCAGCAACTCCAGCGTGGGTCTGCTGGGCGCGCCGTACGGCGAAGCCAAGGCCCAGTACAGCCTGGGTGCGACCTTCGCGAATGGCCCGCTGTCTGTCAGCGCAATGGCCGAATCCAAGGCTCAAGAAGGCATGCGCACCGCTTACGCCGTCGGCGCAAGCTACGATCTGAAGGTCGTGAAGCTGGCTGCTACCTACAACCGTCGTGAAACCGAGGGCGTGGATGGTTACAACACCATCGCCAACAACACCGGCCGTGGTGCAGGTGGCAAGGGCTGGACGCTGGCTGCCGTGGCTCCGTTCGGCCCCGCCAACGTGGGTGTCCAGTACGCTCGCAACACTGGTGCCGACATCAGCGCTGTGGAACTGTTCGCCAACTACGCGCTGTCCAAGCGCACCCGCTTCTACGTCGACTTCGTGAAGACCTACGACCAGAACGGTGTTGCGGCTGTTGGCGCGGTGCCTGCTCGTCCCTCCGAGCCGTACGCCATCGGCCTGGGCGTCGTCCACACGTTCTAATCCAAGGGCTGCCTGAGCGCAGCTTGACGATTGCAATGTATAAAGCCGCCGCGTCGCAAGACCGGCGGCTTTTTCGTGCGTGCTTTTCTTGATGGGACCTGAATCGATGCGCTTTGTGATCGTGGCCTTGGTGGCGTTTCAATTGCTGGGATGCGCATCCTGGCGTGCGGAGAAGGTCGTGGTGCCCATCGCCCTGACTCCATGGGCCGAGACCTCGCTGTCGGACGTGGATGGCAAACCATGGCAGCACCTGCCGCTGCCGGGCAAGCGCACGACGCAGTTCGAGCCGGTGCAGGTCAATGGCCGTGCAGCCATGGCCGTGACCGCGGAGGCCTCGGCTAGCATGGTCCGCAAAAATGTCCATGTGCCGGCGGGTGCCTTGGGCCAGCTGTCGTTCTCCTGGAAAGTACCGGCCTTGATCGCCGGTGCCGACATGGCTGCGCGCGATGCCGACGATGCACCGGTCCGCCTGGTGCTGGCCTTCGAGGGCGACCGCAGCCGCTTCTCCGCCAAGAATGCGATGCTCTCGGAACTGGCGCGCGCACTCACCGGCGAGGAGATGCCCTACGCCACGCTGATGTATGTGTGGTGCAACAGCCGCGCGCCAGGCAGCGTGATCATGAATCCACGCACCGACCGCATCCGCAAAATCGTGGTGGAGTCGGGGCCCGCCGGCCTGGGCCAGTGGCGCGACTACGAACGCGATGTGCGCGCCGATTTCGTGCGGGCCTTCGGAGAAGAGCCGGGCGCGCTGGTCGCGGTGGGCATCATGACGGATTCGGACAACACCGGCAGCCATGTACGCGCCTGGTATGGCCCGCTGAACCTGCACCGGAGCGTGGCCACTGCCCCCTGACCGCATGGGGAAAGTCCGGCTGCCTGGGCTGGCCCGCTTGTTGCATAGTGGAATCTCTTTTTTCGAGAGCCTGCCCATGCAAAAGATCGCCTTGTTCTGTACCGGTGCATTCGTCGCGTTGACCCTCGGGACCGCTGCGCAAGCCAAGACCTTCAAATGGTCCAGCGCCAGCGACATCCCCACGATGGACATCCATTCGCAGAACAACGCACTGGGCAATGGCGTACATGCGTCGATGTACGACTCGCTGGTCTACTACAACAGCAAGACCTTCAAGCCCGAAGCGCAACTGGCCACCGAGTGGAAGCAGGTCAGCCCGACGCAGGTGCGCTTTTTCTTGCGCAAGGGCGTGAAGTTCAGCGATGGCTCGCCATTCACAGCCGACGACGTGGTGTTCTCGCTCACGCGCGCCATGGCCAAGACTTCCAACTACGCCGTCTACGCCCAGGGCATCGACAAGGTGGTCAAGGTCGACGACACCACCGTCGACGTGATGCTCAAGGCGCCCACGCCCACGCTGGTCAACCAGCTGACCGAGCTGCGCATCATGAGCAAGGCGTGGGCCGAGAAGAACAAGTCCGTCGAGCCCAAGGACATCAAGACCCAGGACGAGACCTTCGCGCACCGCAACGCCATGGGCACCGGTCCCTACATGCTCAAGGAGTGGCAGCCCGACCAGCGCATGGTGCTCGTGGCCAACCCGCACTATTGGGGCAAGAACGCCAGCAACGTCACCGAGATCGTCTACACGCCGATCAAGGCCCAGGCCACGCGGCTGGCCGCGCTGCTCTCGGGCGAGACCGACTTCGTGCTCGATCCCAGTCCGCAGGACCTGGGCCGGCTGCGCAGCAATGCCGACATGAAGGTCATGGACGGCGTGGAGAACCGCACCTTGTTCCTGGGCATGGACCAGTTCCGCGACGAACTGGTGGGCTCCAGCGTCAAGGGCAAGAACCCGCTGAAGGACGTGCGCGTGCGCAAGGCGCTGTACCAAGCCATCGACATCAGCGCGATCCAGCGCGTGACGCTGCGCGGCCTGGGCGAGAGCACCGGCACGCTGGTCTCGCCGCAGGTCAACGGCTGGACCAAGAAGGCCGACGTGCGCTGGCCCTACGACGCCAAGGCCGCGCAGAAGCTGCTGGCCGATGCCGGCTACCCGCAGGGCTTCGAGGTCGACTTCGCCTGCCCCAACAACCGCTACATCAACGACGAGGCGGTCTGCCAGGCCATCACCGCCATGTGGGCGCGGGTGGGCGTGAAGGCCAAGCTGCGCACGCTGCCGCTGGTCACCTACTTCCCGATGATCCAGCGCTACGAGGCCAGCATCTACATGCTGGGCTGGGGCGTGCCGACCTTCGACGCGCTGTACAGCCTGCAATCGCTGGTGCGCTCGGTCGGCGCGGGCGGTGACGGCAACTACAACGTGGGCCGCTATTCCAACCCGCAGATGGATGCCCTGGTGGAGCGCATCAAGGTCGAGACCGACCTCAAGAACCGCAACGAACTCATCGAGAAGGCGCTGATCCTCTCGCACGAGGATGTCTCGCACCTGCCGCTGTACAACCAGGTCATCCCCTGGGCCATGAGGAAGAACATCGAGGTCGTGCACCGCGCCGACAACCGCCTCGACTGGCGCCTGATCAAGGTCAACTGATCTCGCGGGCCTGACGGCGCGCAAGCTGCGCCGCCGGGCTCCAGGAGCCTCAACCGATGTTTGCATTCATCTTGCGCCGGCTGCTGCAGGCCGTGGTGGTGATGGTGGCCGTGGCCTTCATCGCCTTCCTGCTGTTCCAGTACGTGGGCGACCCTGTCGTGTTCCTGCTCGGGCAGGACGCCACGCCCGACCAGATCCGCGAACTGCGCGAGGCCCTGGGCCTGGACCGCCCGTTCATCGTGCAGTTCTGGCACTTCCTCTACAACGCGGCACAGGGCGAGTTCGGCCTGTCGTTGCGCCAGGGGGCCAAGGTGTCGCGGCTGATCGCCGAGCGCTTCCCGGCCACGCTCGAGCTGGCACTGGTCGCCGCGCTGATCGCGCTGCTGGTCGGCGTGCCCGCCGGTGTCTACGCCGCGCTGCGCCGCGGCAGCTTCATGAGCCAGATGCTCATGACGCTGTCGCTGCTGGGGGTGTCGCTGCCGACCTTCCTGATCGGCATCCTGCTGATCCTGGTGTTCGCGGTCTGGCTCGGCTGGTTCCCGAGCTTCGGGCGCGGCGAGACGGTGCAACTGGGCTGGTGGAGCACCGGCCTGCTCACACCCAAGGGCTGGCACCACATCATGCTGCCGGCCATCACGCTGGCGATCTTCCAGCTCACGCTGATCCTGCGGCTGGTGCGCGCCGAAATGCTGGAGGTGCTGCGCACGGACTACATCAAGTTTGCGCGGGCGCGCGGCCTGTCGGACCGCGCCATCCACTTCGGCCACGCGCTCAAGAACACACTGGTGCCGGTGATCACCATCACCGGCCTGCAGCTGGGCACGCTGATCGCGTTCTCCATCATCACCGAGACGGTGTTCCAGTGGCCCGGCATGGGTCTGCTGTTCATCCAGGCCGTGACCTTCGCGGACATCCCGGTCATGGCCGCCTATCTGTGCCTGATCGCGCTGATCTTCGTGACGATCAACCTCATCGTCGACCTGCTGTATTTTGCGGTCGATCCGCGGCTGCGCCTCGGCAAGTCGGGGGGGCACTGATGCTGGCGCCCGTGCTGCGCGCCGGGGGGCGGGCCTTCGCCCACATCGCGCAATTCCATCCCGAACTGACGGCGCTGCGGCGCGACCTGCACACGCACCCGGAGCTCGGGTTCGAGGAGTACTACACGGCGGCTCGCGTGGCCGATGCGCTGCGCTTGTGCGGGGTGGACGAGGTCCACACCGGCGTCGCCAAGACCGGCGTGGTGGGTCTGGTGCGCGGGCGCAGCACGGCCAGCGGGCGGTCGATCGGCCTGCGCGCCGACATGGATGCGCTGCCGATGGTCGAGCAGGGCGAGCGCGACTGGCGCTCTGCGCGCAGCGGCCTCATGCACGGCTGCGGGCACGACGGCCACACCGCCATGCTGGTCGGCGCCGCGCGCTACCTGGCTGAGACCCGCAACTTCGACGGCACCGCGGTGCTGATCTTCCAGCCCGGCGAGGAAGGCTTCGCCGGTGCACGGGCCATGGTGGAGGACGGCCTGTTCGACCGCTTCCCCGTGCAGGCCGTGTTTGCCATGCACAACTGGCCGGCCATGGCGCCCGGCACCATCGGCCTGAACAGCGGCGCCATGATGGCCGCGGCCGATCGCGTGACGATCCGCGTGATCGGCAAGGGCGGCCATGGTGCCCACCCCTACCAGACCGTGGACCCGGTGCTGGTGGCTGCGCACATCATCACGGCCGCGCAGAGCATCGTCTCGCGCAACACCCGGCCCATCGACGCGGCGGTGCTGAGCCTGTGCGCCATGCACGCGGGCGACCTCGGCGCCATGAGCGTGGTGCCGGGCGAGGCCACGCTGGTCGGCACCGTGCGCACCTTCGATGCGGCGGTGCAGGCCCTGGTCGAGCGGCGCCTGTCCGAGCTGTGCACCGCGGTGGCCCAGGGCTTCGGCGCCCAGGCCGAGGTGCGGTTCGAGCGCATCTACCCCGCCACCATCAACCACCGTGCGCAGGCCCTGTTCGCCGGCGACGTGGCCGAGCGCCTGGTCGGTCCGGAGCGGCTGGTGCGCGACATGGAGCCGAGCATGGGGGCCGAGGATTTCTCCTTCATGCTGCAAGCCAGGCCAGGCGCCTACCTGCGCATCGGCCAGGGCGCGCCCGATGGCTGCCACCTGCACAACAGCCGCTACGACTTCAACGACGACATCCTGCCCCTGGGCGCGGCGCTGCATGCCGGCCTCGTCGAGCAAGGCATGCCGCTGACCGCGTCCACCCCCACCTGAGTCTTTCACCGGAGCCCAAGCCATGCACACCAAGCCCCGCCTCGCTGCATTGACCGCGTCCCTGCTGCTGGCCGCATGCCTCTCGGCCCAAGCCGTGACCCTGCGCATCGCCAACCAGGGCGATGCCACCTCGCTCGATCCGCATTCGCTGCAGGAGTCGCTGCAGCTCACGGTGACCGGCAACGTCTACGAGCCGCTGGTCACGCGCGGTGCCGACTTCAAGCTCACCGCTGCCCTGGCCACCGACTGGAAACAGACCGCGCCCACGGTCTGGCGCTTCAACCTGCGCAAGAACGTGCAGTTCCACGACGGCACGCCGTTCACGGCCGACGACGTGATCTTCAGCTACGACCGCGCGCGCGGCGAGGGCTCGGACGTCAAGAGCTACGTGGGCCAGATCAAGCAGATCAACAAGATCGACGACCACACCATCGACATCGTCACCACCCAGCCGTTCCCGATCCTGCCCGACCTCATCACCAACTGGTACATCCTGAGCAAGAAGTGGTGCGAGGCCAACCAGGCCACGCGCCCGGTGGACCGGCGCAAGGGCGTCGAGAATGCGGCCTCGTTCCGAACCAACGGCACCGGCCCGTTCCGCGCGCGCGAGCGCCAGCCCAACGTGCGCTCGGTGTTCACGCGCAGCCCCAACTACTGGGGCAAGATCGACAGCAATGTGGACGAGGTGATCTTCAACGTGGTGGGCAACGACGCCACGCGCGTGGCGGCCCTGCTGTCGGGCGAGGTCGACGTGATGGAGCCCGTGCCCGTACAGGACGTGGAGCGCATCAAGCGCGACGGCAAGGCCAACGTGCTGCAGGGCCCCGAGCTGCGCGTGGTCTTCCTGGGCATGGACCAGAAGCGCGACGAGCTGCAGTTCTCCAACATCAAGGGCAAGAACCCGTTCAAGGACAAGCGCGTGCGCCAGGCCTTCTACCAGGCCATCGACATCGAGGCGATCCGCACACGTGTGATGCGCAACTCGGCCATCCCGGTGGCCCTGATGATCCCGCCGCAGGTGCGCGGCTACGCCAAGGACCTGGACAAGCGTCTGCCCTACGACACCGAGGCGGCGAAGAAGCTGCTGGCCGAAGCCGGTTATCCGAACGGCTTCGAGGTCAAGATGAACTGTCCGAACGACCGCTACGTGAACGACAGCGACATCTGCCAGGCGGTGGCCGCCAACCTGGCGCGCATCGGCGTCAAGATCAACCTGGAGGCCGAGACCAAGGCCAGCTACTTCCCCAAGATCCTGCGTCGCGACACCAGCTTCTACATGCTGGGCTGGGTGGCCAGCACGGTGGATGTGCACAACGTGCTGTTCCCCGTCATGGGCACGCCGGGCGAGGGCGGCCGCGGCCAGTTCAACCTGGGCGCCTACAGCAATCCCAAGCTGGATGCGTTGACCGACCAGATCGCCTCCGAGGTCGACGACGGCAAGCGCATGGCCATGATCCACGAGGCCATGAAGCTGCACCAGGACGACATCGGCCACATCCCTTTGCACCAGCAGACCCTGAACTGGGCCGTGCGCAAGGGCGTCACGGTGGTGCAGCTGCCGGACAACTTCATGCCCTGGAAGTTCATTCAGGTCGGCAAGTGATGCAGGCGGCAACACACGGCGGCTGGTTCCAGCGCGCCTGGGATAGCGATGTCGGCCACAGCTTCCGTACCTCGCCCACGGCGATCGTCGCGGGCGCCGTGGCCCTGGTGTGCATCTTCTGCGCCTTCTTCGCGCCCTGGGTCGCGCCGCACAACCCGTTCGATCTGGCCACGCTGGAACTGAGCGACGCGCGGCTGCCGCCGGCCTGGCAGGCCGAGGGCACGTCCAAGTATTTGCTGGGCACGGACGACCAGGGGCGCGACATCCTCTCGGCGCTGATGTACGGCGCGCGCATTTCGCTGGTGGTGGGCCTGGCCTCGGTCCTGCTGTCGCTGCTGGTGGGCGTGAGCCTCGGCCTCTTGGCCGGCTTCAAGGGCGGCTGGGTCGACGCCGCGCTGATGCGGCTGTGCGACGTGATGCTGTCGTTCCCGGCCATCCTCGTGGCCCTGCTGATCGCCGGCGTGGGCCGCGCCCTGTTTCCCAACGCGCACGAAGGCCTGGCCTTCGGTGTGCTGATCATCTCGATCTCGCTGACCGGCTGGGTGCAGTACGCGCGCACGGTGCGTGGCTCCACGCTGGTCGAGCGCAACAAGGAATATGTGCAGGCGGCCCGCGTCACCGGCGTTTCGCCGCTGCGCATCATGCGCCGCCATGTGCTGCCCAACGTGACCGGGCCGGTGATGGTGCTGGCCACCATCCAGGTGGCCACGGCCATCATCACCGAGGCCACGTTGTCTTTCCTGGGGGTGGGCGCGCCGCCGACATCGCCCTCGCTGGGCACGCTGATCCGCGTGGGCAACGACTACCTGTTCTCCGGCGAATGGTGGATCACGCTGTTCCCGGGCCTGATGCTGGTGCTGATCGCGCTCAGCGTGAACCTCCTGGGTGATTGGCTGCGCGACGCGCTCAATCCCCGCCTGCGCTGACCGGCGCACACCGCGAGCCACAAGCCAGCCTCCATGTCCCTGCTAGAAGTCCAGAACCTGGTCGTCGAATTTCCCAGCCGGCGCGGCACGCTGCGCGCGCTGGACGACATCTCCTTCTCCATCGCACCCGGCGAGATCCTGGGCGTGGTGGGCGAATCCGGCGCCGGCAAATCGCTGACCGGTGCGTCCATCATCGGCCTGCTGGAGCCGCCCGGCCGCATCGCCAGCGGGCAGATCCTGCTGGAAGGCCAGCGCATCGACAACCTGGACCACGAGGCCATGCGCCGCATCCGCGGCCGGCGCATCGGCGCCATTTTCCAGGATCCGCTGACCTCGCTGAACCCGCTGTACTCGGTCGGCCGCCAGCTCACCGAGACCATCCAGGCGCACCTGCCCGTGAGCAACGCCGAGGCGCGCCAGCGCGCCATCGGCCTGCTGCAGGACACCGGCATTCCGGCGGCCGAGCAGCGCATCGACCACTACCCGCACCAGTTCTCGGGCGGCATGCGCCAGCGCGTGGTGATCGCGCTGGCGCTGGCGGCCGAGCCCAAGCTCATCGTGGCCGACGAACCCACCACGGCGCTGGACGTGTCGATCCAGGCGCAGATCATCCAGCTGCTCAAGCGCGTGTGTCAGCAGCACGGCGCGGCCGTCATGCTGATCACGCACGACATGGGCGTGATCGCCGAGACCTGCGACCGGGTGGCCGTGATGTACGCCGGGCGCATCGCCGAGATCGGCCCGGTGCACGAAGTCATCAACCACCCCGCCCACCCCTATTCAGAGGGCCTCATGGCGGCGATTCCCGACATCACGATCGACCGCGACATGCTGAACCAGATCGATGGCTCCATGCCCCGCCTCAACGCCATTCCCGCTGGCTGCGCGTTCAACCCGCGCTGTCCCAAGGTGTTTGACCGCTGCAAGATCGAACGGCCCGACTTGATGGAGGCCGGTGCCAGCCGCGCCGCCTGCTGGCTGCATGCGGGAGGCCCGCGATGAGTGCCGCAGGCCAGCCCCTTGTCCAGGCGCACGACCTGGCCAAGGTGTTCGACGTCTCGCCGCCCTGGCTCAACCGCGTGATCGAGCGCAAGCCCAAGGCCATGCTGCACGCCGTCGATGGCGTGAGCTTTTCCATCGAGAAGGGCAAGACGCTGGCGCTGGTCGGCGAATCCGGCTGCGGCAAGAGCACCGTGGCGCGTTTGCTGGTGGGCCTGTATGCGCCTACGCGTGGCGGGCTGACCTTCGACGGGCAGGACGCGCAGGCGGCGTTCAAGGCGTCCGAGGGCCGCGCTGGCAGCGAAGGGGCTGCCCTGCGCCGCCGCATTCAAATGATCTTCCAGGACCCGTATGCCAGCCTGAATCCGCGCTGGGTGGTCGAGGACATCATTGCCGAGCCCTTGCTGGAGCACGGCCTGATCAACGACAAGGACGGTCGGCGCACGCGCGTTGGCGAACTGCTGCAGTCGGTCGGCCTGTCGGCGCTGGACATGGTCAAGTACCCGCACCAGTTCTCGGGCGGGCAGCGCCAGCGCATCTCGATCGCGCGCGCGCTGGCCACGCAGCCCGACTTCCTGGTCTGCGACGAGCCGACCTCGGCGCTCGATGTCAGCGTGCAGGCGCAGGTGCTCAACATCATGAAGACGCTGCAGCGCGAGCGCGGACTGACGTACTTGTTCATCTCGCACAACCTGGCCGTGGTGCGCCATGTGAGCGACGAGGTCGGCGTGATGTACCTGGGCCGCCTGGTCGAGCTGGCCGACAAGCAGACCCTGTTCGCCGAGCCGCGCCATCCCTACACGCGCATGCTGCTCGATGCGATCCCCAAGATGCACGACACCGGCCGCGCCCGCACGCCGGTGCAGGGCGAGGTACCCAACCCGCTCAACCCGCCGACCGGGTGCAGCTTCCACCCACGCTGCCCGCACGCCAACGCGCGCTGCAAGGCCGAGCGCCCGCTGATGCAGAAGATCGGTGGCGTGACCGTGGCCTGCCACGCGGTGGAAGAAGGCCGCATCTGAGGCGACGCTTCAGGTGTAGCGCTTGCTCCGCAGGTTGTCCTTGATGTCCTGCAGCAGCGGCTGCAGGCGCGCGCCGCCGATGCGCAGCGCCACGCAGGTGGCCAGGATGTCGATCACCATGAGGTGCAGCAACCGCGACACCATGGGGCTGTAGCGGTCGTAGCCCTCGGGATGGTCGGCGGCCAGGTGGATCTGGCCGGCGGCGGCCAGCGGCGAGCCGCTGGCCGTCAGCACGATGGTGGTGGCACCCTTGCGCCGCGCGATGTCGCAGGCGTCCATGAGGTCGCGCGTGCGGCCCGAGTTGGAGATCACCACCACGCAGTCGCCCGGCCGCAGCATGGACGCGGCCATCACCTGCATGTGGCCGTCGCTGTAGCTGATCGCGTTGACGCCCAGGCGGAAGAACTTGTGCTGCGCGTCCTGCGCCACGATGCCGGAGTTGCCGGCGCCGTAGAACTCCACGCGGCGGCCGGTCTGGTGCATCGCGGCCAGGGCCGTGGCGGCTTTTTCGATGGCGGCCACGCCGGCGTCGTTGCGGTACTTGAGGAAGGCCGCCACCGTGTTGTCGATGACCTTGACCATCACGTCGCCGGTCTTGTCGTCCATGTCCACCGAGCGGTGGATGAAGGGCACGCCTTCGCTCACGCTGCCGGCCAGCTTGAGCTTGAAGTCCACCAGCCCGTCGTAGCCCACGCTGCGGCAAAAGCGCACCACGGTGGGCTTGCTGACGTGCGCCATCTCCGCCAGCTCGCCGACCGGGAGCGAGGCGAAGGCGCGCGGGTCGTTCAGCACGAGCTTGGCGACCCGCTGCTCGGCGGGCGCCAGCGAGGGCAGGCAGGCGCGGATGCGCTCGAGCATGGAGATCAGGCTTCCTCGCTCCAGTAGAAGCCGTCTCTGGCGATCATGGCGCTCGATGCGCTGGGTCCCCAGGTGCCGGCTGCGTAGGTGCGCGGCGGACGGCTCTCGTTCTTCCAGTACTCCAGGATGGGCTCGACCCAGCGCCAGGCCGCCTCCTGCTCGTCACTGCGCACGAACAGGTTGAGCCGGCCGTCCAGCACGTCGAGCAGCAGCCGCTCGTAGGCGCCCACGCGCTCGCTGCCGAAGCGCTTGTCGAAGTCCAGGTCGGCCTGCACCGGTGCCAGTTGCTCGGCGCTGCCGCTGCGCTTGCGGCTGCCCTGGCCCTGGGCCATCAGGTGCAGCTCCAGCCCGTCCTTGGGCTGCAGGTTGATGACCAGCCGGTTGAAGCTGCCCTGCGGCGTGTCGTAGATCGCATGCGGCGTGGGCTTGAAGTTGACCTCGATGCGCGCATCGCGCGAGGACAGCCGCTTGCCGGTGCGGATGTAGAAGGGCACGCCGGCCCAGCGCCAGTTCTCGATCTCGGTGCGCAGCGCGACGAAGGTCTCGGTGCGGCTGTCCGGGTCCACGCCCGGCTCTTCCAGGTAGCCCGGCACGCGCGCGCCATAGGCCGTGCCGGCGGTGTATTGGCCACGCACGGTGTGCAGGCCCAGCGTTTCCGGGTTCCAGCGCTTGAGCGAGCGCAGCACCTTGAGCTTCTCGTCGCGGATGGCGTCGGCATGGGCATTGATGGGCGGCTCCATGGCGATCGCGCAGACCAGCTGCAGCGCGTGGTTCTGCACCATGTCGCGCAGCGCACCGGTCTGGTCGTAGAAGGCGCCGCGCTTTTCCACGCCCAGGTCCTCGGCGATCGTGATCTGGATGTTGGCGATGTACTCGCGGCGCCAGACCGGCTCGAACAACGCGTTGCCAAAGCGCATCGCGAACAGGTTCTGCACCGAGGGCTTGCCCAGGTAGTGGTCGATGCGGAACACCTGGTTCTCGGCCAGCACGTGGCCCACGGCCTGGTTGATCGCGCGGTTGGAGGCCAGGTCGTGGCCCAGCGGCTTTTCCAGCACCACGCGCGTCTTGGGCCCGTTGAGCTTGGCCGCGGCGATCTGTTCGACCACCTGCGTGAAGAGGGCGGGCGCGGTCGCCACGTACATCACGAGCGAGTCGGCATCGCGCGCGAGCAGCTTCTCGGCCAGCGCCGCGAAGTCCTGCGGCTTGGACAGGTCCACGCGCTGGTAGTGCAGCAGCTCGGCGAAGCGCCTGAACTCCTCGTCGTTGGGGCGCTTGTCGCCCTCCACGGCGTCGAAGCGCGAGCGGATCAGCGCGCGGTAGTCGTCGTCGCTGAGATCGTCGCGGGCCACGCCGATGATGCGGCCATGGGCCGGCAGGGTGCCGTGGCGGAACGACTGGAACAGGGCAGGCATCAGCTTGCGCCAGGCCAGATCGCCGGTGCCGCCGAACAGTACAAGGTCGAAGCTCATGGTTGTTACATGAAAAGGTGGGTGGGAATGTAACTTAGTTTCATGGTCGGGCATACTCACGAGCGCTGCGCAATGCGGCCTTTGCTGACCTGGCCCTGCTTGTGCTTGCCGTATCCTCGCTCCACCTTGCAATAGTCCTGCCATTCGCCATGAACCAACTCGATGCCCTCAAGGCCCTCACGACCGTCGTCGCCGACACCGGTGACTTCAAGCAGCTCGGCGCCTTCAAGCCCACCGACGCTACGACCAACCCCTCGCTGATCCTCAAGGCCGTGCAGTTGCCCGACTACGCGCCGCTGCTCAAGGACGCCGTGGCGCGCTTTCGCGGCAAGGCCTTGGACGAGGTCATGGACCGGCTGCTGGTACGTTTCGGCTGCGAGATCCTGGCCACCATCCCGGGCCGCGTGTCCACCGAGGTCGACGCGCGCCTGAGCTTCGACAGCGCCGCCACCGTGGCCCGCGGCGAGCGCCTGATCGCGCTGTACGCGGCCGAAGGCATCGCCAAGGAGCGCGTGCTGATCAAGGTGGCTTCCACCTGGGAAGGCATCCAGGCGGCCGCCGAACTCGAGAAGAAGGGCATCCGCACCAACCTCACGCTGCTGTTCTCGTTCTGCCAGGCCGTCGCCTGCGGCGCGGCCAAGGTGCAGCTGATCTCGCCCTTCGTGGGCCGCATCTACGACTGGTACAAGAAGTCCGCGGGCAGCGCCTGGGACGAGGCCGCCAGCAGCGGTGCCAACGATCCCGGCGTGCGCTCGGTGCGCCAGATCTACGAGTACTACAAGCGCTTCGGCATCGCCACCGAGGTGATGGGCGCGAGCTTTCGCAACACGGGCCAGATCACCGCGCTGGCCGGCTGCGACCTGCTCACCATCAGCCCCGACCTGCTGGCCAAGCTGGCCGCCAGCGACGAGCCGCTCGTGCGGGCACTGGATGCCGAGGCTGCGCGCAAGCTGGACCTTGCGCCCGTGCAGTACGACGAGGCCGGCTTCCGCTTCGCGTTGAACGAGGACGCCATGGCCACCGAGAAGCTGGCCGAAGGCATCCGCGCGTTCGCTGTGGACGCGGTCAAGCTCGAGAAGCTCATGCAGGCGGCCTGACATGGGCTGGGCCGACCGACCGCGCTGCGACCAACTGCCCGCCTGGGGCCAGCTGCGGGCACTGAGCCAGGCGCTCAAGACCGGCTACGACGTGCGGGCCGCGCTGGTCAGCGATCCTGGCCGTGTGCAGCGCTTCAGCCAGCAAGCGCCCGAGGTGTTCGCCGACCTGTCCAAGAACTGGATCGATGCGGGCATCGAGAACGCGCTGTTCGACCTGGCCGAGCAGGCCGGCGTGGCGGCGCACCGCGACGCGATGTTCGCAGGCGAGGCCATCAACAACACCGAACAGCGCGCCGTGCTGCACACGCTGCTGCGCGCGCCGGCTGGCACGCCGCAGGCCGCGCCTGCCTGGGACGCGGCCTTGTCCGAGGTGCACCAGACGCTGGACGCCATGCTGGCCTATGCCGAGCAGGTGCGCGCGGACAGCCGCATCACCGACATCGTCAACATCGGCATCGGCGGCTCCGACCTCGGCCCGCAGATGGTGGTGCGTGCGCTGGACGCCTACGCCGCGCCTGGGCGGCGCCTGCATTTCGTCAGCAACGTGGACGGCCACGAGCTCGATGCCGTGCTGCGCCGCCTCCGTCCCGAAAGCAGCCTGTTCCTGGTCGCGTCCAAGACCTTCACCACGGCCGAGACCATGGCCAACGCACGCTCTGCGCTGGCCTGGTTCCAGCGCGAGGGCGGCACCGACGTGGCGCGCCACTTCGCTGCGCTGTCGAGCAACGTGGAGGCTGCACGCGCCTTCGGCATCGCCAACATCTTCGGTTTCTGGGACTGGGTGGGCGGTCGCTATTCGCTGTGGTCGGCCATCGGCCTGCCGATCGCGATCGCCATCGGTGCCGAGCGCTTCCGCGAACTGCTGGCCGGCGCCCACGCCATGGACCGGCATTTTCGCGAGGCGCCGCTCCAAACCAACCTGCCGGTGCGCCTGGGCCTGCTGGACGTCTGGTACCGCAACTTCCTGGATTTCACGAGCCGCAGCATCGCGCCCTACCACAGCGCGCTCGCGCGCTTGCCGGCCTACCTGCAGCAGCTGGAGATGGAGAGCAATGGCAAGCGTGTGGACCGCCACGGCGGCGCGCTGCCCTACGGCACCTCGCCGGTGCTCTGGGGCGAACCCGGCACCAATGGCCAGCACGCCTATTTCCAGATGCTGCACCAGGGCACGGACGTGGTGCCGGTCGAATTCGTCGCCGTGTGCGAGGCGACCCACAGCCTGCCGGGCCACCAGAGCGCGCTGCTGGCCAATGCGCTGGCCCAGGCCCAGGCCCTGATGCAGGGCAAGCCCGATGCCGGCGGCCACCGCGACTTTCCGGGCAACCGGCCCAGCAGCTTCCTGCTGCTGCAACAACTCACGCCGCGCAGCCTGGGCGCGCTGATCGCGCTGCAGGAGCACCGCGTGTTCACGAGCGGCTCGGTCTGGGGCATCAACAGCTTCGACCAATGGGGCGTGGAGCTGGGCAAGGTGCTGGCCAAGGACATCGAGCCGCGCCTGGCCAGTGGCGATGCCAGCGGGCTGGACGCTTCCACCGCCGGCCTGCTGCAGCGCCTGCGCGCTTGAGAACCGCCATGCCGGCACTGCGCTTGTCCATCGAAGGCTCGGCCGATCCCGGGGCCGTGTTCGGCCCGCAGGGCGGCACGCTGGGCCGGGCCTCCCAGAACACCCTGGTGCTCAGCGATGCCGAGCGTTCGGTGTCGCGCCTGCATGCGCGCGTGGAATGGCGGCCCACCGGCTTCGTGCTGGTCAACATGGGCCTGAACACCATCATCCACAACGGCGGCCTGCTGGCCACGGCCGAGGAGGCCGCGCTGACCGCGGGCGACGTGCTGCGCATCGGCCGCTTCTCCTTGCTGGTGTCCGACGCGGGCGAGCACGAGCTGGCCCCGGGCGACGATGAGGCCTTGTTCGACGACATGACCGGCGAGCCGCTTTCGCGGCGTGTGCCGCCCTGGCCCGATCTCGCGCTGTTTGACGACTCTTCGGCCGGTTTCGTCGCATCGGGCATGAGCGCGCCGCCGCAGGCCGGCCCGGCCCAGGGCACGGTGGGCGAACTGCTGCAGGGCATGGGTTGCGCCGCCGCCCCGCTGCCGGCCACGGTCACGGCGCAGCAGGCCGGCCAGTTCATGCGCAGTGCCATCGAAGACACGCTGCGCACCTGGATCCCGCACTGCTCGCCGGCCGTGCAGCAGGCCTGGTTCACGAGCTTCGAGGAAGCCCTGGCCCGCGTGAGCCAGGCCCAGGCGCGCATCGGGCAGCGCGACAGTCCTGCCGGCTGAGCGGCGCCCAGAACGCAAAAAGCCCCGCAGCTTGCGCCGCGGGGCTTTTTTCTTGGGCGGTGCAGCCTGGCGGCTGCACCGGGCAGGCATTACATGCCCATGTCGCCCATGCCACCCATGCCGCCCATGCCGCCAGGCATGCCGGCTGCGGGAGCGTCGTCCTTCGGCGCTTCGGCGATCATGGCTTCGGTCGTCAGCATCAGCGAGGACACGGAAGCCGCGTTCTGCAGCGCCGTACGGGTCACCTTGGTCGGGTCCAGGATGCCCATCTCGATCATGTCGCCATAGGTGTCGTTGGCGGCGTTGAAGCCGTAGTTGCCCTTGCCGTTCAGCACTTCGTTGACGACGACGGAGGCTTCGCCACCGGCGTTGTAGACGATTTCGCGCAGCGGAGCTTCGATGGCCTTCAGCACCAGCTTGATGCCGGCGTCCTGGTCGGCGTTGTCGCCCTTGATGGCGCCAGCAGCTTGCTTGGCGCGCAGCAGCGCGACGCCGCCACCAGCCACGATGCCTTCTTCCACGGCAGCACGGGTGGCGTGCAGCGCGTCTTCGACACGGGCCTTCTTTTCCTTCATTTCGACTTCGGTGGCAGCGCCGACCTTGATCACGGCAACACCGCCGGCCAGCTTGGCCACGCGCTCTTGCAGCTTTTCACGGTCGTAGTCGCTGGTCGCTTCTTCGATCTGCACGCGCACTTGCTTGACGCGGGCTTCGATGTCGGCAGCGGCACCGGCGCCATCGATGATGGTGGTGTTTTCCTTGCCCACTTCGATGCGCTTGGCCTGGCCCAGATCGGCCAGCGTAACCTTCTCCAGGGTCAGGCCGACTTCTTCGGCGATGACCTTGCCGCCCGTCAGGATGGCGATGTCTTCCAGCATGGCCTTGCGGCGGTCGCCGAAGCCAGGCGCCTTGACGGCCACGACCTTCAGGATGCCGCGGATGGTGTTGACCACCAGGGTCGCCAGCGCTTCGCCGTCGACTTCTTCGGCAATGATCAGCAGCGGACGGCCAGCCTTGGCGACGGCTTCCAGCGTGGGCAGCAGTTCGCGGATGTTGCTGATCTTCTTGTCGAACAGCAGCACGAACGGGTTGTCCAGCAACGCGGCTTGCTTTTCCGGGTTGTTGATGAAGTAGGGCGACAGGTAGCCGCGGTCGAATTGCATGCCTTCGACGACGTCCAGCTCGTTGTCCAGCGACTTGCCGTCTTCGACGGTGATGACGCCTTCCTTGCCGACCTTGTCCATCGCGTCAGCGATGATCTTGCCGATGGATTCGTCGCTGTTGGCCGAGATGGAGCCGACTTGCGCGATTTCCTTGGAGGTGGTGGTGGCCTTGGAAGCCTTCTTCAGCTCGGCGATCAGGGCGGCGACCGCCTTGTCGATGCCGCGCTTGAGGTCCATCGGGTTCATGCCGGCGGCCACGTACTTCATGCCTTCGCGCACGATGGCTTGTGCCAGGACCGTTGCGGTCGTGGTGCCGTCGCCAGCGTTGTCGGAGGTCTTGGAAGCGACTTCCTTGACCATCTGGGCGCCCATGTTCTGGAGCTTGTCCTTCAGTTCGACTTCCTTGGCCACGGACACGCCGTCCTTGGTCACGGTCGGGGCGCCGAACGAGCGCTCGAGCACCACGTTGCGACCCTTGGGGCCCAGGGTGACCTTGACCGCGTTGGCCAGGATGTTCACGCCTTCGACCATGCGGGCGCGGGCTTCACCGCCGAAAATGACGTCTTTAGCTGCCATGAGAATTTCTCCGGATTCGATTCAGTAAGAGGGTGCGAGGCGAGAAGAACTTACTTCTCGACGACTGCGAACAGGTCGTCTTCCTTCATCACCAGCAGTTCGTCGCCATCGACCTTGACGGTCTGGCCCGAGTACTTGCCGAACAGCACGCGGTCGCCCACGCGGATCGACAGCTCGATGCGCTTGCCGTTGTCGTCCAGCTTGCCCGGGCCCACGGCCAGGACTTCGCCCTGGTCGGGCTTCTCGGCGGCGCTGTCGGGGATCACGATGCCCGAGGCGGTCTTGGTTTCGCTGTCAATGCGCTTGACGATCACGCGATCGGCCAAAGGACGAAGTTTCAATTGCATCTCCTGAAGAGCGTTGGAAGGGGTGCAGCCGGCGGCTGCTGGTCTGAAAAACGTGGGGTTGAATGCAGTGTTAGCACTCATCCCCAGCGAGTGCTAATCATAAGGCTGAAATGTGGCGGTTCAAGTGGTGGGCGAAAAAACTGCTGCACCTGCTGCACCTGCTGCAGCACGGCATCGCCCGCCACGTGGCCGTGCGCAAGCGACTTGAACAGGTGCATGTCGATCATGGGCTGCGACAGCCGCGCCATTGCGTCGCCAGGTTCTCGTCGAAGCGGCGCCGGTCGGCCAGGCCGGTCAGGCTGTCGGCCACGGCCAGCGATACCAGGTCTGCAGGCGGCAGCGCAGGCCTCGCCAGGCCAGTGCATCGCCGGGCCGACAGCACGGCGGCGGCCAGCCGGCGCCAACCACCCGCGCCCTCTGGGGGCTTGGCCGAAACTGTCACACGACGCCCTTATGCTGGCCCCAGGCGTGACTGCTTCTGGTCCCACGGGTTGCGTGGCTGTCGGAGAACAGATCTCTCCCGCTCGCCCGGAGCGAAACCCGGGCGCCATATCTTCCTGGCCTGCTGCGCAGGACAGGCTGCCGTGCGGCACCGGCGGCGCGCACGCCGGTTCAGACTCCACTCCACCCTCCGCCGGGAGATCGCCATGAACGTTCGAGACAAGCTGCACGAACTGGGCATCTACGTTCCCGAGGGCGCGCACCGCTACCGTCTGGGCAAGGGCTGCCTCGAATGGCTGCGGGTCGACCATGTCGAAGGCGCCGCGGCCCTGTTCCGCATGCCCGTCACGCGCGACCAGTACGAGTCGATGCTGGGGGCCGGGCTGCTCTGCACCGTGGATCGCGTGGTGGAGTCGCCGTATGTCGCGCCGCATGCCGTGGCGCACGAGGCGGTGCAGTAGGTCCGCCCGGGGCCAGACCTCAGTGCACTTCTTCCGCCCGCTCGCTGCGGTGCGGGTCCAGCCAGTAGTCGAACACCCGCCGCGCGATCGGTGCCGCTGCCGCCGCGCCCCAGCCCGCGTTCTCGACGATGACGGCCAAGGCGATCTGCGGCGCCTGCACCGGCGCGAAGGCCGCGAACAACGAATGGTCGCGCTGGTGCTCTTCCATCGCGCGGGCGTTGTATTTGGCCCCCTGGCGCAGCGTGACGGCCTGGGCCGTGCCGGTCTTGCCAGCCGCGCTGTAGGCCGCGCCTGCGAACACCTGCTTGCCGGTGCCCTCCTTGATCACGGCGACGAGGCCGTCGCGCACCACGTCGACGTTGCGCGGGGCGAAGTGCAGGTCTTTGCTGGGCGGCTGTGGCTGCGGCGTGACCTGGCCGCTGGCCAGGTCCTGCAGCGCGCGCACCAGGTGCGGCTGGTGCTTGATGCCGCCCGCGGCCAGCGTGGCTTCGGCCACCGCCAACTGCAGCATGGTGAAGTTGTTGTAGCCCTGGCCGATGCCCAGCGAGACGGTCTCGCCCGGGAACCAGCGGCCCTGGTCGGCGCGCTTGTAGGCCTGGCGTTTCCAGTCGGTACTGGGCAGCACGCCGCGCACCTCGCCCGGCAGGTCGATGCCGGTGATCTGGCCGAAGCCCAGCGGCGCCATGAAGTCGTGGATGGCGTCCACGCCCATGTCCACGGCCAGCGAGAAGAAGTAGGTGTTGGACGAATGCTGGATCGCACGCCGCATGTCCACGGCGCCCAGGTTGCCCTCGGGGCTGCCGAAGCGGCGCCCGCCGTAGTTGAAGTAGCCCGGGTCGTTGACGATGTCGCGCGCGCCGCGCACGCCCTGCTGCAGCGCCGCCAGCGCCATGAAGGGCTTGTAGGTCGAGCCGGGTGGGTAGGTGCCGCGCAGCGCGCGGTTGAGCAGCGGCTTGTCGATGGACTCGCTGAGCTCCTGCCAGCTATCCTGGTCGATGCCCTCGACGAAGGCGTTCGGGTCGAAGGTCGGCTTGGACACCATGGCCAGCACCTCGCCGTTGCGCGGGTCGATGGCCACGAGCGCGCCACGGCGTTCGCCGAACAGGTCTTCGACGAGCTTTTGCAGCTGGATGTCCAGCGTCAACATCACCGTGTTGCCCGCGCTCGCGCGGTGGCTGCTGAGCTCGCGCACGGCACGGCCGCTGGCGGCGGTCTCCAGCACGTCCACGCCGGTCTGGCCGTGCAGTTGCTTTTCATAGCTCTGCTCGATGCCGAGCTTGCCGATGTGGTCGGTGCCGCGGTAGTTGGCCTGCTCATCCTCGTCCCAGTCCTCCATCGCGGCCTTCTCGCGCTGGTTGATGCGGCCGATGTAGCCCAGCACGTGGCTGCCGGTCTCGCCGAGCGGGTACTGCCGGAACAGCCGCGCATTGATCTCCACGCCCGGGAAACGGTAGTGCTGGGCGGCGAAGCGCGCCACCTCTTCGTCCGTCAGGCGGCTGCGGATGGGCAGCGACTCGAAGCTGCGCGCGTCCTCGCGCAGGCGCTTGAAGCGGCGGCGGTCGCGCGGCGCGATGTCCACCACCTCGGCCAGGCGATCGATGGTCTCTTCGACGTTGCCGGCCTTGGACGGTGTGATCTCCAGCGTGTAGGCCGAGTAGTTGGAGGCTAGCACCACACCGTTGCGGTCCAGGATCTGGCCGCGCTGGGGCACGACGGGCACGATGGCCGTGCGGTTGCCCTCGGCCTGTGCGGCCAGATCCTCGTGCCGCGCGACCTGCAGGTGCACGAGGCGCGCGGCCAGCATGCCGAAGGCGCACAGCACGATGGCGCCGGCCACCAGCACGCGCGTTCTGAAGCGCGCCAGGTTGTGGGCCACATCGGGAATTTCCGGGGTCGGCGCGTGGGTGGCCATCGGCCGCCATCGGCGGGTCGCGGGCAGGGGGCCCAGGGGGAACTTCATGGGGGGGATCGGCGCGGTTCGGAGAGGGTGGCGCAGCGCAGCGGGGCGCGGGCCGGAGCGGATTATGCAAAGCCGCCAAAACCTGGGTAGCGCTCTCGGATTCCGGCCCGGCGTGGGCGCCGCGTGGCTACCGCACCGTCAATAGAGGAAAATCAAGGGCTTACGTGAGAGCGCTGACGCCCTGCTGAACCATTTCGCAGGTGGGCGACTCTGCCAGGTGGGCATCGCCCCACGCCTTTTCCGCGCCACCGCATGGTTTCCTCTCCCCGCCAGCCTGCCCGTCCGAACGATTCTTCTGCGTCGCCGCGCGCCGGCGCACGCCGCCGCACCCTGCTCTGGGCCGGGGGCATCGTCCTGGCCACGGCCTCGGTGGCCGCCCTGGGGCTGGGCGTGGCCGCCTACCAAGCCTATGCGCAACTGCCCGATGTCTCCGTGCTGGCCGACTACCAGCCCAAGCTGCCGCTGCGCGTGTACACGCGCGATGGCGTGCTGCTGGGCGAGTTCGGCGAGGAGCGCCGCAACCTGACACCGATCGCCGAGATCCCGCAGGTCATGAAGGATGCGGTGCTGGCCATCGAGGACCAGCGCTTCTACACGCACGACGGTGTGGACTACACGGGCATGCTGCGCGCGGCCGTGGCCAACCTGGGCCGCTCGCGCAGCCAGGGTGCCTCCACCATCACCATGCAGGTGGCGCGCAACATGTTCCTGTCGTCGGAGAAGACCTATGCGCGCAAGCTGCGCGAGGTGCTGCTGACCTTCAAGCTGGAGCGCGCGCTCTCCAAGGACCAGATCCTGGAGATCTACATGAACCAGATCTTCCTGGGGCACCGGGCCTACGGCTTCGCGGCCGCCTCGGAGGTCTACTTCGGCCGCCAGCTCAAGGACATCACGGTGGCGCAGGCCGCCATGCTGGCCGGCCTGCCCAAGGCGCCCTCGGCCAACAACCCGATCAGCAACCCGCGACGCGCGCGCGTGCGCCAGCTCTACATCATCGACCGCATGCAGGAGAACGGCTTCATCACGGCCGAGCAGGCGCAGGCGGCCAAGGCCGAGGCCTTGCCCGTGCGCAGCGCCGGCGACACCGTGGCCGTGCATGGCGAGTACGTGGCCGAGAGCGTGCGCCAGCAGATGCTGGCCCAGTACGGCGACGCCACCTACACGCGCGGCATCAACGTCTACACCACGCTCGACGCGAAGGACCAGGCCGCGGCCTACAGTGCGCTTCGGCGCGGCATCATGGCCTACGAGCGGCGCCAGGTCTACCGCGGGCCCGAGGCCCAGATCGCGCTGCCGACCGCGGGCGAGGCGCAGGACGACGCCATCGAGGAAGCCCTGGACGCGCATCCCGACAACGGCGAGCTGGTCGCGGCCGTGGTGCTGGAGGCCGACGCCCGGCGCGTGAAGGCCGTGCGCAGCGATGGCGAGCGCCTGGAGATCACGGGCGAGGGCCTGCAGCCCGTGCAGTCGGGCCTGGCGGCCAAGGCACCGGCTGCCGTGAAGATCCAGCCCGGTTCAGTCATCCGCGTGATGCGCACGGACAAGGGCAGCTGGGAGATCACGCAACTGCCCGAGGTCGAGGGCGCCTTCGTCGCGATGGACCCGCGCGATGGTGCCGTGCGCGCGCTGGTCGGCGGCTTCGACTTCGGCAAGAACCAGTTCAACCATGTCACGCAGGCCTGGCGCCAGCCGGGCTCCACCTTCAAGCCCTTCGTCTACTCGGCGGCGCTCGAGAAAGGCCTGATGCCGGCCACCATCGTGGACGACGGCCCGCTGTACTTCGACGCCAGCGTGACCGGCAGCAAGCCCTGGGAGCCCAAGAACGACAACGGCGCCTTCGACGGCCCGATCCGCCTGGACACAGCGCTGGCCAAGTCCAAGAACGTGGTCGCCATCCGCGTGCTGCAGACGGTGGGCGTGCCGGCCGCGCAGCAGTGGGTCACGCGCTTCGGCTTCGACACCGAACGCCAGCCGCCCTCGCTGACCATGGCGCTGGGGGCCGGCTCGGTCACGCCGCTGCAGATGGCATCGGCCTACTCGGTGTTCGCCAACGGCGGCTACCGCGTCGCGCCGCGGTTCATCGACAAGGTGACCGACCAGCGCGGCCAGGTGCTGCAGCAGGAGACTGCGCCGGTGCTCGACGAGGCCGCCCGCGCCGTGCCCGCGCGCAATGCTTTTCTGATGACGCAGCTGCTGGGCGAGGTGGCCACGCGCGGCACGGCCGCGCGCACGCGCGCCACGCTGCAGCGGCCCGACCTGTACGGCAAGACCGGCACCACCAACGACGCGGTCGATGCCTGGTTCGCCGGCTACCAGCCCACGCTGACGGCGATCGCCTGGATCGGCTTCGACCAGCCGCAGAACCTGGGCGCGCACGCCAGCGGCGGTGCGCTGGCCATGCCGGTCTGGATCGACTTCATGCGCCAGGCGCTCAAGGGGGTGCCCGTGGCGCCGCCGGCCGTGCCCGAGGGCGTGGTGCGCAACGAGGGCGACTGGTCCTACACCGAGTTCGCCAGCACGGCCGGGCCGGGGATGGCGGGCACCGAAGCGGTGCCCACGGCCCAGCCGATGGCGGGCCCGATGGGCGAAGCGACGCAGGAGCGCACCGAGGAACGCCGCAGCATCCTCGACCTGTTCAAGCGTTGACCAGCCGCAGGGCGGCGCGCTCGAGCCGGTTGCGGCCCCGCGCTTTGGCCTGGTAGAGCGCGGCATCGGCCCGCGCGACGATGGCTTCGGCCGTGGCATCGTCGGTCGACGATTCGGCCAGGCCGATGCTGACCGTGAACGCCGGCATGGCCAGGCGGTCGACCTGCACCGCTTCCAGGAGAATGCGCTCGGCGACGAGCGCGGCTTCGGGCAGGCGCGTCTGCGGCATCACGACGACGAACTCCTCGCCACCATAGCGCGCCACCACGTCGTGCGGCCGCACCAGCGCCGCCATGCGCCGGCACAGGTGCACGAGCACGCGGTCGCCCACGGGATGGCCGTGGCCGTCGTTGATCTTCTTGAAGTGGTCCACGTCCAGCATGGCGATACAAAAGGGCTGGCCCGTGCGGCCGTGGCGCGAGCGCTCGCGCTCCAGGCATTCGAACAGGGCCTGGCGGTTCAGCGTGCCGGTCAGCGGGTCGCGAACGGCCTGCTCCTCGATGCGGGCACGCACATGGTCCGAGGCCATGGTGGCAAAGCCGATCACGAGCAGCAGGTTGCAGACCGTGAAGCTGCCTGTGTAGATGATCTGGATCGCATCCTGGGTCAGCAGGCCGCTGTCGCCCTGCGGGAACAGGGCCGCGTGTACGGTCCTGGCGGCATAGACGATCGCCAGGATGCCCAGCCAAGAGGAGGTCAGCGTGATGCCCAGCGTGCGGCCGAAGCGTTCGGCCTGCGGGTAGCGCAGCAGCACCAGCGCGTGGTGGACGCTGATGAAGCAGCAAAGCCCCGCCACGACGACCAGCCGCACGCGGTAGCTGGGTTGGACTTCTGCGAACCAGGTCACCGCGCCGGCCATGGCCAGCCACGCCAGCAACCACGGCCCCCAACGCAGGCGTTCGCCGAAATGCTGGCGCGTGCCAGCCAGCCAGGCGATGTAGGCCAGCACGAAGGCGCCGTTGCCCAGCGTCACCGTCGCCAGGTGCGAGATCCAGTCGCGCAGGCCGAGCAGCAGCAGGCCTGCGAACACCAGCCAGGCACCCGCCACCCAGGTGCGCAGGCCCGGCACGGGCAGCGGTGTCGCGCGGGCCAGCAGCGTCAGGACCATGGCCATGAGCCCGCTTGTGATGCTGCCGATCAGGACGGTGGTGCGTGGATCCAGCGCGTAGGTCGACATGCTTCCCATAGGTGGGCCGGATGGTTGCACATTTCGGCTGCCCGTCTGCTGGCGAGAATGTGCGGTATTTCTGTGTTGGCGCCATTGCGGCGCCCGATCCGGCGGCTCAGTTCAGCCGATCGGGGCTGCGGTGCAGGTGCGGCCACAGCCGCGCCACGACCTCGCGCTCGGCCGCGTAGGCGTAGCAGCTGTCGACCTTGGCCTGGCGCTGGGCCTCGCTGCCGGGCCGGTTGATCTGCGCCAGCCTGGCCGGGGCGAGGCCCTGGAAGGCCGTGGTGGCCATCGGCCCCAGCAGCTCCACGATGTGCGTGCACGAGGCCGCGCCGCCCAGCAGTTCGCGCACCTGGCGGTTCCAGCCCTTGCGCATGGACAGGCCCTTGAGCGGCGCCAGCGTGGCCGTGGCGCCGGGGCAGATGCTGAAGGGTGTGGCGTCCATGGAGGCGAAGGCGTCGTGCACCAGCATGTCTTCGTCGACGACCAGATGCACGGCGATGTCGTGGATCGGCGTGCCGGGCGGCGTGTCGGCCTCGGCCAGCTGGCGCCGAAAGGGCTGGCGCTTGGTGTCGACGAGCCGGCCGACGACCTCGTACAGGCCGCTGGCGAGCCGGTAGAAGCGCAGGTCGATCTGGCGGTGGTGCAGTTCTTCGCGGTCCATGGCCGGCGATTGTGCGCGGGGGCGGGGCGCGCCGCGTCACCTTGGTGTCTTCGGATGGGGCCGGCGCTTGCTATACACGCCACCACACCAGACCACCAGGAGACAGACATGTACCAACCCTTCAACCTCAGCGGGCGCAGCGCGCTCATCACCGGCGGCAACGGCGGCATCGGCCTGGGCATGGCGCGCGCGCTGCTCGCCTCCGGCGCGAAGGTGTCGATCTGGGGTTCCAACCCCGATAAGACCGCCAGCGCGTGCGATGCGCTGGCCCGCGAATGCGGCGACGCGGCGCGCGTGCACAACGCGGTCTGCGACGTGGGCGACGAGGCGGCCGTCGAGCAGGCCTTCGCCGACACCGTGGCCGCGCTCGGCCCCATCCATGCATGCTTCGCCAATGCCGGCGTGTCGAGCAAGGGCACGGTGCTGACCGAGATGTCGCTGGAGGAATTCCGTCGCGTCCAGCGCATCAACGTCGAGGGCGTGTTCCTGACCTTGCGCGCCGCCGCCCGCCACATGGCCGCGCACGGCGAGGGCGGCTCGCTGGTGGCCACGGCCAGCACGGCGGCGGTGGAGGGCGCGGCGCGCAACAGCCACTACGGCGCGTCCAAGGGCGCAGTCACGGCCATGGTGCGCGCGCTGGCCGTGGAGCTGGCGCGCCACAAGATCCGCGTCAACGCCATCCTGCCGGGCTGGATCGAGACCGAGATGACCCAGCGCTCGTTCGCCAACGAGAAGTTCGCGGGGGCCGTGATGCCGCGCGTGCCGGCACGGCGCTGGGGCTCGATCGACGACTTCGGCGGGATCGCGGTCTATCTGGCCAGCGACGCTGCGGCCTACACCACGGGCGAGCAATTCGTCATCGACGGCGGCTACACCAAGTTCTGAACCGGCAGCCGCGCAGGCCGCCGGCCTACAGCGGCGGCGCGGGTGGTTTCCATACTGGCAGGAACCGGGAAGGAACTGCCATGCAACAGACACCGTTGCGCCATCTGGCGCTGTCCGTCGACGAGCCCGAGCCGGGGCTGTACCACTGGATGATTCTCGAAAGCGAGGACGCCATGAAGACCTGGTTCGTCGTGGAGGCCTCCGACGACGCCTACGACACCTTCAGCGAGGCCTGGGAAGACGGCGCCTCCACGCTGCGGGGCATGGGCGACGGCCAGTACGGCCCGCGTGCCGAGGCGGCGGAGGATGAGAGCGCCGACCCGGTGCTGGAGACCGGGCCCGGCGTGGACGACTGAGCTTCAGCCGCCCGAGCGCAGCAGCCGGGCCGGCGACAGCCGGAGTTGCGCGAGCAGCCACTGCGCTCCCATGGACAGGCTGAGCCCACTGATGCCCAGCGCAGCCACGGCACCGGTCCAGTACAGGCCGCTGGCGTCCAGTTCCAGGCGCCAATGCAGCAGCGCGAGCGCGAGGGCGCTGCCGGCCGCGGTGGCGAAGACCGATGTGACGCCGGCCAGCAGTGCGTACTCCCAGCGCAGCGCCAGACGCAGGCTGCTCAGGCGCGCGCCCAGCACGTGCAGCACGCTCGCTTCATAGACCTGCCGGGCGCGGCTGGCTGCGACCACGCTGGCCAGCACCAGCAGGCTCGCGGCCAGGCAGATGCCCGCGATCACCGCCAGCGCGGCGCTGGCGCGGCCCAACAGCAAACGGCTTTCGGACAGCAAGGCATCGGTGCGCACGCTGACGATGTTGGGGGCCACTGCGGCCAGCCGGTCCTGCGCAGCGATGGCCTGCTGCGGGTTGAGCCAGGCCGCGCCCACATGGCGCGTGATGAACGGGTCGAGCACGCCGTCGCTGAAGATGCCTTCCAGCCACAGCCGCGCCTGCAGCCGGCGCTGGCTGTAGATGGCGGACAGCAGGGCCTCGACGGACTGGCCCTGGATGTCGAAGCGCAGGCGGTCGCCAACCTTCAGGCCGAGCTGGTCGGCCTCGCGGTCCTCCATGGCCACGAGCGGCGGCCCTTGATAGTCGGCGGCCCACAGTGCGCCGCGCTCGACCACCACATCGTCCAGGTTGCCGGCGCGCGTGGACAGCTTGTGCTCGGTGCGCGCCTCCCGCAGGCGGCGCGCGTCGCCGCTGTCGCGCAGCGCGTCGCCGTTCACGGCCGCCAGGCGGCCCAGCACCAGGGGCGCGGTCTGCAGCCGCTGCACCGGGCCGAGTTGCTCGCGCAGCAACGGCAACTGCTCTGTCTGCACGTCGTGCAGCACCAGGCCCGGGGCTTCGCGCGGCACGGTCTCGGCGATGGTGCGCAAGAGCGTGGAGACGACCAGCGTGCAGGCCACCAGCAGCGTCAGTGCCGTGCCCAGCGAGAGCAGGGCAGGGCGCAGCGCCGAGCCGGGCCGCTGCAGCCCGGCCAGCGCCAGGCGCAGTGCAAAGCCGGGTTGCCAGCGCGAGGCCAGCAGCTGGCGTGCGAGCGCGCGCAGGATGCGCTGCACGCCTTCCAGCAGCACCAGCAGCGCCGCGACGACGGCCAGGAAGGCCCAGCCGATGCGCGCATCGGGCAGGCTGCCGACCAGCAGCGCGGCGATGGCCAGGCCGCAGGCGGCGCTCGCGGCCCAGGCCCAGGCGGGCGTGCGCAGCGCGGCCGGGTCCAGGCCGCGGAACAGTGCGGCCGGGGTGACTGCCAGCGCGCGGCCCAGGGCCGGCAGCGCAAAGGCCAGCGCGGTCAGCACACCGAAGCCCATGGCCAGCGCGGCCGGGCCGGCCATGGCGGCCAACTGCGGCCCGAGCTGCTGCACCAGCGGCAGGCTGCGCGCCGCGAGTGCCGCGCCGGCCAGTGCCAGCGCGCCGCCGGCCAGCACGCCGAGCGCGCTGGCGGCCACGGCCAGCATCAGCACCTGCAACAGCACCAGGGCCACGAGCCGCGCATCGCGCAGGCCCAGCGCACGCAAGGTGGCCAGCGTGGCGAGCTTGCCCTGCAGATAGGCCTGCACGCTGTTGAACACGCCCAGGCCGCCGATGAACAGCGCCGACAGGCCGATCAGCATGAACGCCGAACCGACCTGCTCGAGCACCTCAGCCACGCGCTCGCTGCGCTGCTGGAAGCTGCGCACCTCGGCGGTGGACTGCGGGAAGGCGGCGACGAAGTTGTCGCGCCAGGCCGCGGGTGGCGTGGCGGTGCGCACGCGGTAGTGGTATTGCACGCGGCTCGCTGGCTGCACCAGGCCGGTGGCCTGCAGCGCGCTTTCGGCCAGCAGCACGGGCGCGCCGTTCCAGTCGGCGCGCAGGCTGCGGTCGGGCTGGCGTGCGATCACGGCGCGCACCTGCAGCGTGAGATCGCCCAGCTGCACTGCGCTGCCCGGTACCAGGCCCAGGCGCCGGGCCAGCACACCGTCCACGGCCAGGCCCCAGAGGCCGTCGCGCTGCGCCAGGGCATCGCTCAGCGGCTGCTCCGGTGACAGCGTGACCTGGCCGTACAGCGGGTAGCGCGCATCGGCGCTCTGCAGCGCCACCAGTTGGGTGCGGCCGTCCGGCACGCGCAGCATGCTGCGCAGCGCGATCACGCGCGAGACCTCGCCGCGCGCCTGCACCCAGTCGAGTTCGGCCGGCGGCAGCGGGTCGGACTGGCGCACTTCCAGGTCGCCTCCGAACAGCGCGCGCGCATCCTCCTGCAGCGCGCCGGCCACTTGGCGGTACAGGCCGCCGCTGGCGGCGACGAGGGCCACGCCCAGCGCCAGGCAGGCGCAGAACACCCAGAGCTGGCGGCCGCTCGCGCGCAGGTCGCGCCAGGCCAGGCTAAGCAGCATGGGTGTCCTCGTGCCGTTCTTCAAACAGTTGGCCTTCGTGCAGGCGCAGCACGCGCTGGCATTGCGCGGCGAAGTCCATGTCGTGCGTGACCAGCACCAGCGTGGTGCCGGCCTCCTGGTTCAGCTCGAACAGCAGTTCGCGCACGCGCGCACCGGTCTGGTCGTCCAGGTTGCCGGTGGGCTCGTCGGCCAGCAGCAGGCGCGGGCCGTGCACGAGCGCGCGCGCGATCGCCACGCGCTGCTGCTCGCCGCCCGAGAGCTGGCCCGGATAGTGGTGCTGGCGCGCGGCCAGGCCCACGCGGCGCAGGAAGTCGCGCGCCTTCGCCTGGGCATCGCGCCGGCCGGCCAGTTGCAGCGGCAGGGCCACGTTGCCCAGCGCCGTGAGGCTCGCAAGCAGGTGGAAGGACTGGAACACGATGCCGATGCGCTCGCGCCGCAGATCGGCCAGCGCGTCGCGGTCCATGGCGTCGAGCGCTTGGCCGTCCAGCAGCACGCGGCCGGCCTGCGGGCGCTCCAGCCCGGCCAGCAAGAGCAGCAGCGAGGTCTTGCCCGAGCCCGAAGGCCCGGCGATGGCCACGCTCTGGCCCGCGGGGATGGTGAGGGTGACATCGCGCAGCACATCCACGCGTTGCTCGCCCAGCAGGTAGTGCAAGGCCAGGTGCTGAAGTTCGATCATGGCCGGGTGGGAGCCCGGCGCGCGCGGTTCGGTTCCGCCGATGCGGGAGGCTTTACGCGGTGTTCGCGTGCCGGCCGACCTCAGGCCAGCGGTGGTGCAGAACCACCCAGGCCGCCAGGCCCACGCCCATCATGAGCAGCGAGGCCAGCGCCAGCAGCGCCGTGGAATGCATGACCAGCGGCGCAATCACGCCGGCCACCACGCCGTTGGCCGTGGAGCCGACCACGGCCTGTAGCGAGGAGGCCATGCCACGCCGCGTGGGGTACAGGTCCAGCACCAGCAGCGTGACCACGGGCACCATCAGCGCCCAGCCGAAGGCGAACACCGCGATCGGCGGCAGCGCCCAGAGCGGGTGGGCCGTCCACAGCAGGTTGGCGGCCAGGTTCAGCACCGCCACCACCGTCATGATCAGGAAGCCATGGCGGATCTGCCGCTTGGGTGCGATGCGCCCGGCCAGCCGGCCGCTGGCCCAGGCGCCGCCCATGATGCCGGCGATGGTGAGGATGAAGAACCAGAAGAACTGCGTGGGCGCCAGGCCCATCAGCGTGCCCAGGAACTCGGGTGCCGACAGCACGTACAGGAACATGCCGTTGAACGGCACGCCGCTGGCGAAGGCCAGCAGCACGAAGCGCGGATCGCTCAGCAGCTGGCGGTAGCCGCGCAGCAGGTCCGGCACATGAAAGGGCTGGCGCTGGTCGGGCCGCAGCGTCTCGGGCAGCAGCCGCCAGTTGCTGACCCAGAGCAGCGCGCCGACTGCGGTCAGGAACCAGAACACGCTGTGCCAGCCCAGGTGCACGAACAGCCAGCCGCCCACGATGGGTGCGATGGCCGGTGCCACGCCGAAGTAGATGGTCACCTGGCTCATGACCTTCTGCGCCTCGGCTGGCGGGTAGACGTCGCGGATCACCGCGCGCGAGACCACGATGCCGGCGCCGGTGGACAGGCCTTGCAGCGCGCGGAAGAAGACCAGCTGGCCGATGTTCTGCGACAGCGCGCAACCGGCCGAGGCGATGGTGAACACCGCGATGCCCCACAGCACCACGGGCCGGCGGCCGAAACTGTCCGACAGCGCGCCGTGGAACAGGTTCATGAAGGCGAAGCCGAACAGGTAGGCCGACAGCGTCTGCTGCATCTCCACCGGCGTCGCGCCCAGCGAGCGGGCGATGCCCGAGAAGGCCGGGATGTAGGTGTCGATCGCGAACGGGCCCAGCATGCCCAGCATCGCGAGCAGCACGGCAAGGGCCCAGCGCGGGCCGCGCCACAGGGGCGTGGCCTCTAAGCGCATGGGTGGCTCCGCTTACAGGCCGGCTGCGGCGCGCAGCACGGCAGCCTTGTCGGTCTGTTCCCAGGTGAACTCGGGCTCTTCGCGGCCGAAGTGGCCGTAGGCGGCGGTCTTCTGGTAGATCGGGCGCAGCAGGTCCAGCATCTGGATGATGCCCTTGGGGCGCAGGTCGAAATGCTCCTGCACCAGTGCGGCGATCTGCTCGTCGGAGATCACGCCCGTGCCTTCGGTGTAGACCGTCACGTTCATGGGGCGGGCCACGCCGATGGCGTAGGCCACCTGGATCTGGCACTGGCGCGCCAGGCCCGCCGCCACGATGTTCTTGGCCACGTAGCGTGCGGCGTAGGCGGCCGAGCGGTCGACCTTGGACGGGTCCTTGCCCGAGAACGCGCCGCCACCGTGCGGGCAGGCGCCGCCGTAGGTGTCGACGATGATCTTGCGGCCCGTGAGGCCGCAATCGCCCTGCGGACCGCCGATGACGAAGCGGCCGGTCGGGTTGATCAGGTACTTGGTGTCCTGCAGCCATTCCTTGGGCAGCACCGGTTTGATGATCTCCTCGATGATGGCCTCGGTGAAGCTGGCCTTCATATTGGTCGGGGTCTCGCTCTGGTCGGGGTGGTGCTGGGTGGACAGCACCACGGTGTCGATCGAGTGCGGCTTGCCGTCCACGTAGCGCATCGTGACCTGGCTCTTGGCGTCCGGACGCAGGAACGGCAGGCGGCCGTCCTTGCGCAGCTGGGCCTGGCGCTCCACGAGGCGGTGCGCGTAGTAGATCGGCGCGGGCATCAGCTCGGGCGTCTCGTCGCAGGCGTAGCCGAACATCAGGCCCTGGTCGCCGGCGCCGATGTTCAGGTGGTCGTCGCTGGCATGGTCCACGCCCTGGGCGATGTCGTTGGACTGCTTGTCATAGCAGACCATGACCGCGCAGCCCTTGTAGTCGATGCCGTAGTCGGTGTTGTCGTAGCCGATGCGCTTGATGGTGTCGCGCGCGACCTGGATGTAGTCCACGTGCGCGTTGGTCGTGATCTCGCCGGCCAGCACCACCAGGCCGGTGTTGGTCAGCGTCTCGGCTGCCACGCGCGAGCGCGGGTCCTGCTCGAAGATCGCGTCCAGGATGGCGTCGGAGATCTGGTCGGCCACCTTGTCCGGATGGCCTTCGGACACGGATTCCGACGTGAAGAGGAAATCGTTCGCCATTTGAATAAACTCCTTCGCTTTGCGATAAAAGGCGGTTGCGTTGCGCGTTGCCTCTGGCGGGGAGCTCGTGGCGAACGCTTTAGCAGTTGTGTTTAACGTCGCCCTGCAAGTAGTTCAATAACTCAGCGACGGCGGCGATTCTAGCGTTCCGATGACCAAGATGTGTTGCTGCCGCCCTGTCGGCCCGCTGGCGAAATGAGCGGCTTTGCGATTGCCCTGCTGCGCCTGCTCGCGCCCCTGCCCCTGTCCTGGGTGCGGGCGCTGGGTGCGCTGCTGGGCCGGCTCCTGTACGCGCTGGTCGGCAGCCGCCGGCGCATCGCGCTGACCAACCTGGCGCTGTGCTTCCCGCGGATGCCGGCGCCCGAGCGCGAGGCATTGGCGCGACGCCATTTCGTGGTGTTCGTGCAGGCCTGGCTGGACCGCGCCTGGCTCTGGCACGCCCGGCCGGAAGTGGTGCGGGAACGCCTGCACATGACAGGTGCGCTGCACGAGCTGGACGGCACCGCGCCCACGCTGCTGTTCGCGCCGCACTTCGTCGGCCTGGATGCGGGGGCGACGGCGCTGTCGCAGCAGATTCCGCGGCAGTTCGCCACCATCTTCACCGCGCAGTCCAACCAGACCGTCGACATCTGGGTGGCGCGCGGGCGCCAGCGCTTCGGCAATGCCAAGCTCTACAACCGGGCCGACGGCATCAAGCCCGTGGTCGCGGCATTGCGGGCCGGTGAGCCGGTGTACCTGCTGCCCGACATGGACTTCGGTGCGCGCGACTCGGTGTTCGTGCCCTTCTACGGCGTGCCGACCGCCACCGTGCCCTCGCTGGCCCGCTTCGCGCGGCTCGGCCGCGCACGCGTGGTGCCGGTGGTCACACGGCTGACGCCCACGGGCTACGAGGTGCAGATCCTGCCGGGCTGGGATGGTTTCCCGGGCCCCGACGCCGTGGCGGACACGGCCCTCATGAACGAGCGGCTGCAGGGCTACATCGACACCATGCCCGAACAGTACTTCTGGGTCCACAAGCGCTTCAAGACCCGCCCGCCCGGGGCGCCCTCGGTTTACTGAGCAGCAGCGGGGGCAGCGGCCTCGGGGTGGGCCCAGCGCCACAGCAGCTGGCTGGCCTGGTCGATGCCCTGGCGCTTGAGCGCCGAGAACAGCATGGCCTCGCCACCGCCCGCGTTGAGCTTGGCGATGGCCAGGGCCTTGCTGGCCTCCATGCGCGTGAGCTTGTCGGCCTTGGTCAGGAGCAGCAGGAACTTCAGGCCCTCTTCGACGCGCGGACGCACCACTTCGAGCAGCACCTCGTCGAGCTCGGTCAGACCCAGACGCGGGTCGCACAACAGCACGATGCCCTTCAGGTTCTCGCGCGTGACGAGGTAGTTGGCCATCACCTGCTGCCAGCGGATCTTGTCGGCCTTGGGCACGGCCGCATAGCCGTAGCCGGGCAGGTCGGCCAGCACGGCGTCGGTCACGCCCTGCTTGCCGAGTGCGAACAAATTGATGTGCTGGGTGCGCCCGGGCTTCTTGGACGCGAAGGCCAGCTGCTTTTGCTGCGTGAGCGTGTTGATGCAGGTGGACTTGCCGGCGTTGGAGCGGCCGACGAAGGCGATCTCAGGCAGGTCCAGCGCGGGCAGGAACTCCAGCTTGGGGGCCGTGGTCAGGAAGCGGGCGGTGTGGAGCCAACCCGATGCGACGGCAGCGGCGGAGGGGGCCGGTGCGGCGGCGGCGGGAGCGGGAGCTGTCATGTAGGTGCAGGGATGGCGTGGGGGCGCATTGTAGAATCGCCCGGTTTTGCGTACATAAAACCACCCTCGATATGAAGTTGCTTGCCACCATGGTTCTGGCTGCAGTGTTCGCAGCGCCTTCGTTCTCCAGCCATGCCGCCGACGCGGCGCCGGCCGCCGCGCCCAAGGCTGCGAAGCCCGACCTGGTCAAGGGCGAGCAGGGCTACACGGCGGTGTGCGCGGCCTGCCATGGTGCCGACGGCAACTCGGCCATCGCAGCCAATCCCAAGCTGGCGCACCAGCATCCGGAGTACCTGGTCAAGCAGCTGCAGGAGTTCAAGGATGGCAAGCGCAACGACCCCGTCATGAAGGGCTTCGCCTCGGCGCTGAGCGACGAGGAGATGCGCAACATCGCCTACTGGCTGACCTCGCAAAAGCCCAAGGCCGGCTTCGCCAAGGACAAGGAGCTCGTGCAACTGGGCGAGCGCATCTTCCGCGGCGGCATTCCGGACCGCCAGGTCGCGGCCTGCGCCGGCTGTCACAGCCCCAACGGCGCGGGCATCCCCTCGCAGTACCCGCGCCTGTCGGGCCAGCACGCCGACTACACCACCACGCAGCTGGTCGCTTTCCGCGACGGCAAGCGCAAGAACAACGCCCAGATGACGGGTGTGGCGGCCAAGATGAACGACCGCGAGATCCGCGCCGTGGCCGACTACATCGCCGGTCTGCGCTGATCCCGCACTGCATGCGCCCGCACGCGGGCGGAACCAAATGCCCGGTTCCCACCCCAAGGAACGGGTGCCATGGCGGGCCGGCTGGTACAGCGGCCCGTTTTGTTTTTGACCGGGCCCTTGCACGATGACCACCACCACCCACGGCCTGCGCGTTCGCAGCGGCTCGCAAGCCTGGCGGGCCGCCGTGGAACTGCTGTCGTCGATGCGCTTCGCGATCGCGCTGCTGACCATCATCTGCGTCGCATCCATCATCGGCACGGTGCTCAAGCAGCATGAGCCGGCCAACAACTACGTCAACCAGTTCGGCCCGTTCTGGGCGCTGCTGTTCGAGAAATTCAGTCTCAACGCGGTCTACAGCGCCTGGTGGTTCCTGCTGATCCTGGCCTTCCTGGTCATCAGCACCACGCTGTGCATCGCGCGCAGCACGCCCAAGATCTTTGCGGACCTCAAGGTCTACAAGGAGAACATTCGCGCGCAGAGCCTGAACGCCTTCCACCACAAGGCCAGCGCCGTGGTCGCCGGCCAGCCCGAAGCCGCGGCGGCGCGCGTGGGCCAGGCCCTGGCCAGGGCCGGCTGGAAGGTCAAGCTGCAGCGCCGCGAGACACCGGCCGGCGAGGGCTGGATGGTGGCGGCCAAGGCCGGGGCGGCTAACAAGTTCGGCTACATCGCGGCGCACAGCGCCATCGTGCTGGTCTGCATCGGCGGCCTGCTGGACGGCGACCTGGTGGTGCGCGCCCAGACCTGGTTCAACGGCAAGAGCGTCTACAAGGGCGGGGGCATGATCGCCGACGTGGCGCCCGAGCACCGGCTGTCCATGCGCAACCCGACCTTCCGCGGCAACCTGATGGTGGCCGAAGGGACGCAGTCCAGCACGGCCATCCTGGCGCAGTCCGACGGCGTGCTGCTGCAGGACCTGCCGTTCGCGGTGGAGCTCAAGAAGTTCATCGTCGAGTACTACTCGACCGGCATGCCCAAGCTGTTCGCCAGCGAGATCGTGGTCCACGACCGCGAGACCGGCGCCCAGACGCCGGCGCGCGTGGAGGTCAACCATCCGTTCAGCTACAAGGGCGTGGAGATCTACCAGTCCAGCTTCGACGACGGCGGCTCCAGCGTGCAGCTCAAGGCCGTGCCGCTGGTGCCGGGCGGCAAGCCCTTCGAGGTCGAGGGCGTGATCGGGAGCAGCACGGAGCTGAACCGTGGCGACGAGAAGATGACGCTGGAGTACCAGGCCCTGCGCGTGATCAACGTCGAGAACCTGACGGGCCAGACCGGCAGCGCTGTGGACGTGCGCAAGGTCGACCTGCGTGGCGCCATCGACGCACGCCTGGGCGCGGGCAACAAGACCGTGACGCACCGCGAGCTGCGCAACGTCGGCCCCAGCATCACCTACCGGCTGCGCGACGCGGCCGGCCAGGCCCGCGAGTACCACAACTACATGCTGCCCGTGGATACCGGCGACGGCGTGCCGGCCTTCCTGCTGGGTGTGCGCGAGACGCCGGCCGAGGCCTTCCGCTACCTGCGCGTGCCGGCCGACGAGGCCAGCAGCATGGACACCTTCCTGCGGCTGCGCGCCGACCTCATGGACCCGGCGCTGCGTGCCGCGGCCGTGCGGCGCTACGCCGCGCGCGCGGTCGACCCGCAGCGGCCCGAGCTGGCCGAGCAGCTGGCGGCCTCGGCCGCCAAGGCGCTGGCCCTGTTCGCAGGCGAGGGCCAGGGCGCCTGGGCCACGCCGCGCGGCGGCCTGCAGGCGATTGCCGATTTCATGGAGACCAATGTGCCCGAGGCCGAACGCGGCCGTGCCGGCGAGGTGCTGGTGCGCATCCTGAACGGCGCGCTGTTCGAACTCGTGCAGATGGGCCAGGAGCGCGTGGGCGCCAAGCCGCTGGAAGGCAGCGAGAAGACCCAGGCGTTCATGACGCAGGCCGTGCTCTCGCTGAGCGATGCGGCGCTGTACCCAGCGCCCATGGTGTTCCAACTGGTCAATTTCAACCAGGTGCAGGCCAGCGTGTTCCAGGTGGCGCGCGCCCCCGGACGCAACATCGTCTACCTCGGATGCCTGCTGCTGATCCTGGGGATTTTCGCGATGCTGTATGTTCGCGAACGCCGCCTGTGGGTCTGGATGGCGCCGAACGGCGAGGCCACCCAGGCCACCATGGCTTTGTCGTCCAACCGCAAGACGCTGGACGTGGACCGCGAATTCGACCTGCTCAAAAGCCGGCTGATCGGCGCCGGGACCGGCGCCAAGGAGTGAGACGATGAACACCATCACGCGCAGCCCCAGCGAGACGCTGGTGCTCCACGAGGGCTTCCTGGCCCGCCGCAACGGATTCGACTGGCTGTTCGCCGTGCTGGTGCTGGCCGGCGGCATCTTCGCGTTTTCGCGCTACCACGCGGCCATGGACATCTACGAGAAGTGGATCCTGGCGGGCGCCATGCCCAGCCTGATCTGGCTGGGCTGGTTCTGGCGTCCGCTGCGCATGCTGATGCTGGTGGTCGCCGGCCTGGCGCTCTTGGCCATCGCCTCCTACCAGGTCGACGGCCGCGGCGACCTGGCCCGCGCCGACCAGGTGTTCTGGCTCAAGTACTTCCTGTCCAGCCAGTCGGCCATCCTGTGGATGAGCATGCTGTTCTTCATCAGCACGGTGTTCTACTGGGGCGGCATGCTCACCCGCAACCCGGCCGCGGCGCTGGAGTTGCTGGGCTCGCGCATCGCCTGGGCGGCGGTCACGATGGCCCTGGTCGGCACCATGGTGCGCTGGTACGAGAGCCACCAGCTCGGCCCGGACATCGGCCACATCCCGGTCAGCAACCTGTACGAGGTCTTCGTGCTGTTCTGCTGGCTGACGGCGGCCTTCTACCTCTACTTCGAAGACCAGTACCGCACCCGCGCACTCGGCGCCTTCGTGATGCTGGTCATCAGCGCGGCCGTGGGCTTTTTGCTCTGGTACACGGTGGTGCGCGAGGCGCACGAGATCCAGCCGCTGGTGCCGGCCCTCAAGAGCTGGTGGATGAAGCTGCACGTGCCGGCCAACTTCGTTGGCTACGGCACCTTCGCGCTGGCGGCCATGGTGGCCTTCGCCTACCTGATCAAGCAGCAGGCCGGCGAGACCCGCTGGTGGCGCCTGGCGCCGCTGTGGGCGCTGGGCGTGGTGCTGTGCTTCGAGCCCATCGTGTTCCGCCAGGGCGGCGTGGACGGTGGCAGCAGCTACTGGGCGATCTATTTCGGCGTCTCGGCGCTGATCGTCGCGGCCATCCTGTTCGGCCGCAGGCGCATCGCCGAGCGGCTGCCCGCGCTCGAAGTGCTCGACGACGTGATGTACAAGGCCATCGCGGTCGGCTTTGCCTTCTTCACCATCGCCACCGTGCTGGGCGCGCTGTGGGCGGCCGAGGCCTGGGGCGGCTACTGGAGCTGGGACCCCAAGGAGACCTGGGCACTGATCGTCTGGCTCAACTACGCGGCCTGGCTGCACATGCGGCTCATGAAGGGCCTGCGCGGCACCGTGTCGGCCTGGTGGGCGCTGGTGGGGCTGGCGATCACGACCTTCGCCTTCCTGGGGGTCAACATGTTCCTGTCGGGTTTGCACAGCTACGGAACGCTGTGACGCTGTTGCGTCTCTGACGGCATCCAGCGCGGCGTTTTCTGCGTATGACTTCTCCGAAAGGGTGCACGATGCTGATCAAGACGAATGCCGACGGATTTCTCCACCCGCATGCCAGCGAGATCACGCCGCACGGCGCCTACCAGAGCCGGCGCGAACTGATGCGCTGGATGGCCGGTGGCGCTGCCGGCGTGGCATTGGCGGGCTGGGCCCAGCGTGACGCGCTGGCCCAGGCGGCGCGGCCGGGCAAGCTGGCGGCGCTGCCGGGCGCCAAGTCCGCTGTGGCCGGCGCCGTGACCATGGAGAAGCTGACCTCCTACGCGGACGCCAGCACCTACAACAACTTCTACGAGTTCGGCACCGACAAGGCCGATCCGGCGCGCAACGCCCACACGCTCAAGACCGATCCCTGGAGCGTGGAGATCGAGGGTCTGGTCAAGAAGCCCGGCAAGTATGCGCTCGAAGACCTGCTCAAGCTTTCCGCCCAGGAAGAACGCATCTACCGCATGCGCTGCGTGGAGGGCTGGTCCATGGTCATCCCCTGGGTCGGCTATTCGTTGTCGGCGCTGATCCAGAAGGTGGAACCGCAGCCCGGTGCCAAGTACGTCGAGTTCCTGACGCTGGCCGATCCCAAGACCATGCCGTTCGTGGGCTCGCGCGTGCTGAGCTGGCCCTACGCCGAAGGGCTGCGCATGGACGAGGCCATGCACCCGCTGACCTTGTTGACGTTCGGCATGTACGGCGAGGTGCTGCCCAAGCAGAACGGCGCGCCGGTGCGCCTGGTCGTGCCCTGGAAGTACGGCTTCAAGAACGCCAAGAGCATCGTCAAGATCCGCTTCGTCGACAAGGAGCCCGCGACGGCCTGGAACAAGGCCGCCGCCAACGAGTACGGCTTCTATTCCAACGTGAACCCCAACGTGGACCATCCGCGCTGGAGCCAGGCCACGGAGCGCCGCATCGGCGAGGACGGACTGTTCGCCAAGAAGCGCAAGACGCTGCTGTTCAACGGCTACGAGGCCCAGGTCGGGCAGCTGTATGCCGGCATGGACCTCAAGAAGAACTATTGACGTGAAGCTGCTGCTGCACCCGGTCGCCAAGCCCGTGGTGTTCGCGCTGTGCCTGCTGCCGTTCGCCTGGCTGACCTGGGGTGCGTTTGCCAACACGCTGGGCGCCAACCCGGCCGAGCATCTGATCCGCGCCACCGGCGACTGGACGCTGCGCTTCCTGTGCATCGTGCTGGCCGTCACGCCTTTGCGCCAGCTCGCCGGCTGGCCCGCCCTGGCCCGCTTCCGGCGCATGCTGGGCGTCTTCTGCTGGTTCTACGGCGCTGTGCACCTGCTCTGCTACGCCTGGTTCGACATGGGCTTCGACGTGCCCGACATCGCGGCCGACATCGCCAAGCGGCCGTTCATCCTGGTCGGCTTTCTGGGCCTTGTGCTGCTGAGCCTGCTGGCCGCGACCTCGTTCAACCGCGCGATCAAGGCGCTGGGCGCAAAGCGCTGGCAGGCGCTGCACCGTGCGGTCTATGCCGTCGCGGGCCTGGCCTTGCTGCACTTCTTCTGGATGCGCGCGGGCAAGAACGACTTCGGCGAAGTCGCCATCTACGCGGCGATCCTCGGCGTGCTGCTGGCCTGGCGGCTGTGGCGCCGTTTCAGCCCGGCAGCAGCGACTCGCCGCGCATCTGCGCCTGCACGTCCTCGCGCGCGCGGATGAGGTGGGCGGCCTGGCCGTCGACCAGCACCTCGGCCGCCCGGCCACGCGTGTTGTAGTTGCTGGACATGCTCATGCAGTAGGCGCCGGCCGAGAGCACGGCCAGCTGGTCGCCGGGCTGTACGGCCAGCCTGCGGTCGCGGCCCAGCCAGTCGCCGCTTTCGCAGACCGGGCCGACCACGTCGTAGACGGTCGGCGCATCGGCGCGCGGCGCCAGCGGCACGATCTGGTGGAAGGCCTGGTACATGGCCGGACGCGGCAGGTCGTTCATGGCCGCGTCGACGATGCAGAAGTTCTTCTGCGTGCCGGGCTTCAGGTACAGCACCTCGGTCAGGCACAGGCCGGCGTTGCCGACCAGCGAGCGGCCGGGCTCGATCATGAGCAGCCGGTCGCTGTAGCCGCGCGCGTCGAGCTTGGCCAGCAACTGCTGCCACAGGCCATCGGCCGCCGGCGGCGCGTCGTCGCCGGGCGCGCCATAGACGATGCCCAGGCCGCCGCCGAAGTCGATGTGCTCGATCCGGATGCCGGCCGCTTCGATCGCGTCGACGAGGTCGAGCACACGGTCCATCGCATCCAGGTAGGGCGAGGCATCGGTGATCTGCGAGCCGATGTGGCAGTCGATGCCGACCACCTGCAGGCCCGCCAGGCTGGCCGCATGGCGGTACAGCGCCAGCGCCTCGTCGTGCGCCACGCCGAATTTGTTGCCCTTGAGGCCGGTGGAGATGTAGGGATGGGTCTTGGCGTCCACGTCGGGATTCACGCGGATGCTCACGCGCGCGCGGCTGCCATGCGCGCGTGCCACCTCGTCGAGCACGTCGAGTTCGGCCGCGCTCTCCACGTTGAAGCAGGCAATGCCGTGGTCCAGCGCCTGGCGCATCTCGGCGCGGGTCTTGCCCACGCCCGAGAAGATCACCTTGGCCGGGTCGCCGCCCGCGGCCAGCACGCGCTGGAGCTCGCCGCCCGAGACGATGTCGAAGCCGCAGCCCGCGCGCGCGAACAGCTGCAGCACGGCCAGCGTGGAGTTGGCCTTCATCGCATAGCAGATTTGCGCGCGCCGGCCTGCGAAGCCGCGCTGGTAGGCGGCCAGCGCATCCAGCATCGCGGCCTTGGAGTAGACGAACAGCGGCGTGCCGTGCGTGGCCGCGAGGTCGGCCAGGCGCACGCCTTCGACGTGGAGCGCACCGTCGTGCTGGTGGACGTGGGGATGGCCGGGCAGGGGCGTGGTGGTCATGGGGCGGGCAGCGAAAAGAGGAAGATGTTATGCAGGCCCAGCCGGCCATGCCATGTGCAAAGCAAGGCCTGGAGCGGCCAGCGCTTTCAATTCAACGGCGCTGGCAATGCCCGGCCTTCACTTGCTCGGCAACGGCAAGGGCTGGGTCGCTGGCGTCAGCGAAGGCAGCTCCTGGGCCTCGGGCGCCGGCGTGGCCGAAGCCGGCATCGAGGGGCGCAAGGCCTGGCCCAGCGAGGCGCGGTTGCGCGCAGCGGCGTCCTTGGCGTAGTAGAGATCGCCCTTCTGGCCGCATGCTGCAGCCAGCAGCGCCAGCAAGGCCGCACCTAGAATCTTTGGCATAGAAGACATCCGCAAAATTATGACCGACCCCGAATTCATGGACCGTGCCGAGCAGCTTCTGGCGGCCGTGGAAGCCAGCTGCGACCGCATCAACGACGAGAGCGATGCCGACCTGGACAACCAGCGCGTGGGCGGCATGGTCACGCTGGCCTTCCCCAATGGCAGCCAGATCGTCGTGAACCTGCAAAAGCCGCTGCACGAGGTGTGGCTGGCGGCCCAGTCCGGCGGCTACCACTACCGCTTCGCCGACGGCCAGTGGCGCGACACCAAGGGCGGCGCCGAGTTCTTTGCCCAGCTGTCGCGCGATGCGAGCGCCCAGGCAGGGCAGGCCCTCGTGTTCTCCTAGTTGCGGAACAGGTCGAGGATGCGGTTGCGCTCCTCGGCCGGCGGTGGCGCGGCCACCGTGCCGCCGTTGCCATTGCTGTTCGGCAGCGGCGTGTCCAGGCCCAGGCTGCTGACGCCGGCGTTGTGGGCGTATTCCTCGTAGAACCACTCGCCGCCGCTGTTGACCACGCCGGGCGGCGGCGTCAGCGCCACGACCGGCACGCCCTTGAGCGCCGTCTCCATGAAGTTGATCCACACCGGCAGCGACAGGCCGCCGCCGGTCTCGCGCGAACCCAGGTTGCGCGGCTGGTCGTAGCCGATCCAGGTGACGGCGGCCAGCGTCGGCTGGTAGCCGGCGAACCAGGCGTCGATGGCGTCGTTGGTGGTGCCGGTCTTGCCGTACACGTCGGGGCGCTTGAGCGTGGCCTGCGCGCGTGCGGCCGTGCCGCGCAGCGTGACCTCGTTCAGCAGGCTGTTCATCACGAAGGCGTTGCGTGCCGGGATGGTGCGCATCGATTCGTCCAGCACCGGCGGCTGCGTTTCCACCAGGATGCGGCCCTTGTGGTCGGTCACCCGGGCGATCAGCCAGGGGTTGACGCGGTAGCCGCCGTTGGCGAACACCGAGTAGGCCGCCACCATCTGCATGGGTGTGACCGAACCGGCCCCCAGCGCCATGGTCAGGTAGGCCGGGTGGCGCTCGGCCTCGAAGCCGAAATGCGTTACCCATTCCTGTGCATTCTTGGCGCCGACGGCCTGCAGCACGCGGATGGAGATCATGTTCTTGGACTTGGCCAGGCCCGTGCGCAGCGTCATCGGGCCATCGAACTTGCCGTCGTAGTTCTTGGGCTCCCAGGGTTGGCCGCCGGTGAAGCCGGCATCGAAGAACAGCGGGGCGTCGTTGACCACGGTGGCCGGCGTGAAGCCTTTCTCCAGCGCGGCCGAGTAGATGAAGGGCTTGAAGCTGGAGCCCGGCTGGCGCCAGGCTTGGGTGGCGTGGTTGAACTTGTTCTTCTGAAAGTCGAAGCCGCCCACCAGCGCGCGCACGGCACCGCTGCGCGGGTCCATCGCCACGAAAGCGCCCTCGACCTCGGGCAGCTGCGTGATCTCCCAGGTGTTCTTGGGCGTCTTGACCGCACGGATCACGGCACCGCGGCGGATCTTGATGTTGGGCGGCGCGGCGGCGGCCAGGCCCGACTGCGCGGGCTTCAGGCCGTCGCCCGTGATCTCGACCTCGTCGCCGTTGCCACGCACCGCCAGGATGCGCTTGGACGTGGCCTCCAGCACCACGGCCGACAGCACGTCGCCGTTGTCGGGGTGGCCCAGCAGCACGTCGTCGATGGCATCTTCCAGTTCCGTGCCGCCGGCCGGCAGCGTCACGAACTTCTCGGGGCCGCGGTAGATCTGGCGGCGCTCGAAATCCATGATGCCGCGGCGCAGCGCGTTGTACGCCGCGACCTGCTCGCTGGCGCTGAGCGTGGTGTAGACGTTCAGGCCGCGCGTGTAGGTCGCGTCGCCGTATTGCGCGTACATCAGTTGGCGCACGGTCTCGGCGACGAACTCGCCGTGCACGCGCGTGCCCTCGTTGCCCGGGCGGATGCGCAGTTCCTCATTCTTTGCCTGCTGGGCCTGCGCGGCCGTGATGAAGCCGTTCTCCAGCATGCGGTCGATGATGTAGAGCTGGCGCACGCGCGCGCGGTTCGGATTGCTGATCGGGTTGTAGGCCGAAGGGGCCTTGGGCAGGCCGGCCAGCATGGCGGCCTGGGCCACCGTGATGTCCTTGAGCGGGCGGCCGAAGTAGGTTTCCGAGGCGGCGGCGAAACCATAGGCCCGGTTGCCCAGGAAGATCTGGTTCATGTAGATCTCCAGGATCTTGTCCTTGGAGAGCAGGTGCTCCAGCTTGAAGGTCAGCAGGATCTCGTAGATCTTGCGCGTGTAGGTTTTCTCGGAGGAGAGGTAGACGTTGCGCGCCACCTGCATGGTGATGGTGGAGGCGCCCTGGCTCTTCAGGTTGCCCAGGTTCGCCAGCGCGGCACGGGCCACGCCCTTGTAGTCCACGCCGCCGTGCTCGTAGAAGCGCGCGTCCTCGATGGCCAGCACCGCGTCCTTCATGACCTGGGGGATCTCGGCGATCGGCATGAGATTGCGGCGCTCCTCGCCGAACTCGCCCAGCAGCAGGTTGTCGGCTGAGTACACGCGCAAGGGCAGCTTGGGGCGGTAGTCCGCCAGGTCGGAGATGTCCGGCAGGTTCGGGTAGGCCACGGCCAGGGCGATGGCCACCATCAGGGCCACGGCCGCGACGCCCGCTGCCGCGATGCCCACCAGCCAGACCAGCACGCGGCCAACCCAGCCCCACGGGCTGCGCGGGGTGGAGGGGGCGGCCTTGGAAGCGTCGCCGGGGGAAGACTTTGAAGGCATAGGGACTCGCGGGGTGGCGCCGGCCGGGGCCGGACGCGGGCTGTCATTTTGCCTTGCGGCCCGTGGACTGCGGCATGGCCACCCATGGGCCGCGCCCTGCGGCTGTTACAAATCCGCGCACCTTGCAGCCCGCAGACGTCGGCTTTTGACAACGTCGCATGCGCAACAGCGTACACAAGCGGTTCCCGCTCCAAACTGTTGCTGATAGCATCCATAAAGCTTGTCAGCATTTGTAGCTATTCTGAGCAATTCAGGGGCCTTGATTGATCTCTTTGGGGACGATGTTCAGCCGTAGACCGGCCCCACTGCTGGGGATCGACATCAGCACGTCCAGCATCAAGCTGGTGGAACTGGACCATGACCCCGCCGGGCGCCTGGTGCTGACGCGCTGCGCCATCGAGCCGCTGGAGAGTGGCTGGATCACGGACGGCAACATCGAGAAGTTCGACGAGGTGGCGCAGGCCCTGCGCCGGCTCGTCAAGCGCAGCGGCACGCGCACCAGGAACGTGGCCATGGCCCTGCCACCCTCGGCGGTCATCACCAAGAAGATCGCACTGCCCGGCGGACTGACCGAGCAGGAGATGGAGTTCCAGGTCGAATCCGAGGCGAACCAGTACATCCCGTTCTCGCTCGACGAGGTGAGCCTCGATTTCTGCGTGGTCGGGCCGAGCGCCGGTGGCTCCGGCGACGTGGAGGTGCTGATCGCCGCCTCGCGCAAGGAGAAGGTGCAGGACCGCCAGGGCCTGGCCGAGGCAGCCGGCCTGAATCCGGTGGTGCTGGACATCGAGTCCTTCGCCTCGCGGCTGGCCGTCGGCCGGCTGGTGGCGCAACTGCCGAACGAAGGCGCGGGCCAGATCGTGGCCTTGTTCGAGATCGGCGCGATGACCACCAGCATGCAGGTGCTGCGCGATGGCGAGGTGCTGTACGACCGCGACCAGGCCTTCGGCGGTGCGCAGCTGACCCAGCTGATCGTGCGCCAGTACGGCTTCTCGGCCGAGGAGGCCGAACAGAAGAAGCGCAGCGGCGAGCTGCCGCCGGACTATTCCAGCAGCGTGCTGGCCCCGTTCGTCGAGGGGCTGTCCCAGGAAATCGGCCGGGCGCTGCAGTTCTTCTTCACGAGCACGCCGCACAACAAGGTCGACCACGTGATGCTGGCCGGCGGCTCGGCGCCGCTGGCGGGGCTGACGGAGGCGGTCACGCTGCACTCCTCGTTTCCGTGCAGCTTGGCCAATCCCTTCGACGGCATGGAGATGGGCAAGGATGTGCGCACGGCGCGCATGGGCCGCGAGGCGCCCGCCTACCTGACCTCCTGCGGGCTGGCGCTGCGGAGGTTTCCATGAGCACCGCGCCGGGCCGCCCCAAGCAAGCGCGCTCCCGCTTGGCGGGACAGGCCGCAGGCCGAAGGGTGTCCCTATGACGACGGTCCGCATCAACCTGCTGCCGCACCGCGAGGCGGCGCGCAAGGCCCGCAAGGAAGCCTTCCAGGTCATGCTGGGCGTGTCGGCCCTGGTCGGCCTGGCGGTGGCCGGCGCGATCTACCTGTGGTTCCAGGCGCGCATCGAGACCCAGCGGGAGCGCAACCAGTTCCTGCAGTCGCAGATCCAGGTGCTGGACGTGCAGATCAAGGAAATCGCCACGATCGAGCAGGAGATCACGGCGCTGACAGCGCGCCAGAAGGCGGTGGAAGACCTGCAGGCCGACCGCAACCTGCCCGTGCACCTGCTCAACGAGCTCGTCAAGCAGCTGCCCGACGGCGTCTACATCACCAGCCTCAAGCAGGACGACCAGGCCGTCACGCTGCAGGGCGTGGCCCAGTCCAACGAGCGCATCTCCGAACTGCTGCGCAACCTGGCCGACAACACGCCCTGGCTGTCCAGGCCGGACCTGGCCGAGATCGTCGCCGGCAACGTGGCCCTGGGCCCGCGCGACAACCGACGCGTGGCCAATTTCAACCTGCGTGTGCGCCTGGTGCGGGCCAGCGAGGTGGCGGCGGCTGCCAAGGCGGCTTCGGCGCCTGCCGCTGCGAAACCCTGAAGAAGCGAGCGCCATGGCGACCCAACCCAAGAAGGCCCGCTCCATCGATGTCGCTGCGCTGCAGGCTCAGATCGCCGGGCAGTTCCGCAACCTGCATCCATCCGATCCCTCGCAGTGGCCGCCCCTGCCGCGCGTGCTGCTGCTGGCCTTCGTGGCGGTCGCCGTGCTGGCCGTGGCCTGGTTCGCCTACCTGAGCAGCTTCGAAGACGACCTGATCGTCGAGCAGAACAAGGAAACGGAGCTGCGCCAGGCCTACGAGACGCGCTTGGTCAAGGCCGTCAACCTGGACGCGCTCAAGAAGCAGCGCGAGCAGATCCAGCAGTACGTGACGCAGCTGGAGCGCCAGCTGCCCAGCAAGGCCGAGATGGCGGCGCTGCTGTCCGACGTGAACCAGGCCGGCCTGGGCCGCAGCCTGCAGTTCGACCTGTTCCGTCCGGGCCAGGTGGTGGTGCGCCCGTACTACGCCGAACTGCCGATCGCCCTGCGCGTGACGGGCCGCTTCCACGACATCGGCGCCTTCGCGGCCGACGTGGCCAACCTTTCGCGCATCGTGACCCTGAACAACATCGCCATCGTGCCCGCCCGCGACGGCGCGCTGACCATGGATGCCACGGCGCGCACCTTCCGCTACCTGGACGCCGACGAGATCGCCGCCCAGAAGATCCCGGCCAAGGGAGGCGGCAAGTGAGCCGGCTGCTGCGCCCGGCCGGGCTGGGGGCTTGGGTGGTCGCTGTGCTGCTGCTGGGCGCCTGCACGGGCAACGGCCAGGATGAACTGCAGCAATGGATGGCGGAGCGGCGCAGCCAGGTGCGCGCCAAGGTGACGCCGTTGTCTGCCCCCAAGCAGTTCGTGCCGCAGGCCTACACGCAGGAAGCGTCCGTGGACCCGTTCAGCCAGCAGCGGCTGGCTTCGGTGCTGCGGCAGGACGCGGCGCCGAGCGCCAGCAACACTGGCCTGATCGGCCCCGAGCTGGCGCGCCGCAAGGAGCCGCTGGAGGCCTATCCGCTGGACGCGATGACCCTGGTCGGCAACCTGCGCCGCGCCGGCGCCCCGGTGGCGCTGGTCCGCGTGGACAACCTGCTGTACCAGGTGCGGGTGGGCGAGCACCTGGGCCAGAACTACGGAAAAGTCATCAAGATCGACGAAGCGGAGGTGCTCCTGCGCGAGATCGTGCAGGACGGCAGCGGCGAGTGGATCGAGCGCGCGGCGAGTCTGCAGCTGCAGGAGAAAGTCAAATGAACAAGCACAACCACCGTCCCGGCAGCATCCTCGCGCGGGGCATGGCAGCGTTCGGGCTGGCGCTGGCCTGCTGCGGCGCCTGGGCCGTGCCGGCGATCCAGTCGGTCACCGGCGCGGTGCAGAACGGCTCGGAGATCGTGCGCATCGACCTCAGCGAAGCCCCGGCCGCCCTGCCAGCCGGCGTGGCCATCCAGTCGCCGGCGCGTATCGCGCTGGACTTCGCGGGCGTGGTGAGCACCATGCCGCGCACGCCCATCGACATCAACCAGGGCAACCTGCGCTCGGCCAGCGTGCTCAGCGTGGGCGACCGCTCGCGCGTGGTGCTCAACCTCAAGCAGGCCACCTCGTACAAGGCCTTGCTGCAGGGCAATACGGTGCTGATCGTGCTCGACCCCGTGGCGTCCGCGTTACCGACCAGCCCGGCGCCCGTGTTCCCGGATGCCGGCGCGCAGGGCCGCGCGGCGCTGCGCGACCTCGATTTCCGGCGTGGTGCCGACAACACCGGCCGCGTGCTCGTGGGCCTGGGCAGCAGCCAGGTCGGCGTGGACGTGCGCCAGCAAGGCCAGAGCCTGGTCGTGGAGTTCCTCAATTCCTCTCTGCCCGAGGGCCTGCGCCGTCGGTTGGACGTGGGCGACTTCGGCACGCCGGTGCAGACCATCTCGACCTTCCAGGTCGGCGACCGGGTGCGCATGGTCATCGAGCCGCGCGGTAACTGGGAACACAGCGCCTACCAGAGCGAAGGCCAGTTCGTCGTCGAGGTGCGGCCGCAGCGCGTCGACCCGAACCGCTTGAGCCAGGGGCCGGGCTTCAGCGGCGAGAAGCTGTCGCTGAACTTCCAGAACATCGAGGTCCGCGCGCTGCTGCAGGTGATCGCCGACTTCACCAACTTCAACGTCGTCACCTCCGACTCGGTGACCGGCGCGGTCACGCTGCGGCTCAAGGACGTGCCCTGGGACCAGGCGCTGCAGATCATCATGGACGCCAAGGGCCTGGGCATGGAGAAGAGTGGCAGCGTGCTGTGGATCGCGCCCAAGGACGAGATCGATGCGCGCAAGAAGAAGGACCTGGAGTCCGCCGCGGCGCTGGAGAACCTGGAGCCGCTGCGCACCCAGTCGTTCCAGATGAACTATGCGCGGGCGACCGACATCGCCGCGCAGATCACCAACGCGGGCGGTGGCGGCACCGGTTCCACGGGCAACAGCCGCTTTTTGAGCAGCCGCGGCACGGCGATCCCCGAGCCGCGCACCAACCAGCTGTTCGTGACCGACGTCGCGAGCCGGCTGGAGGCCGTCAACGAGTTGATCAAGAAGCTCGACGTGGCCGTGCGCCAGGTGCTGATCGAGGCGCGCATCGTCGAGGCTTCCGACACCTTCGGCAAGTCGCTCGGCGTGCGCCTGGGGGGCGGCAACGGCAACGGCTACAGCATCGGCGGGGGCAACCGCATCGTGGCCGGCACCAGCTACAGCAATGCCACGGCCGCGGCAAACGGCAATGCCATCAACACCAGCAGCAACTTCGTCAACCTGCCGGCCACGGCCCAGGGCGCCGCGACGGAGGCGGCCAGCTTTGCGGTGTCGATCTTCAAGGAGGGGGTCGGCCGCTTCCTCACGCTGGAGCTGTCGGCCATGGAAGCCGATGGCAAGGGCAAGGTGGTGTCCAGCCCGCGCGTGGTGACGGCCGACCAGACCAAGGCCTTGATCGAGCAGGGCACGGAACTGCCCTACCAGGTCGCCACCTCCAGCGGCGCAACCTCGATCGCGTTCCGCAAGGCCAACCTCAAGCTGGAGGTGACGCCGCAGATCACGCCCGAGGGCAACATCATCCTGGACCTGGACGTGAACAAGGACAGCGTGGGCCAGAGCACCTCGGCCGGCTTCGCCATCAACACCAAGCACATCAAGACCCAGGTGCTGGTGGAGAACGGCGGCACGGTGGTGATCGGCGGCATCTTCGAGCTGACCGAGAACGACGACGTGACCAAGGTGCCGCTGCTGGGCGACATCCCGATCGCCGGCAACCTGTTCAAAAGCCGCACGCGCACGTCGAACAAGACGGAGATGCTGGTGTTCATCACGCCGAAGATGATCGCGGACCGGATGGCAGGGCGCTGAAGCGCCAGGCTGCGGCACAGACACAGAATCACAAGAGGGAAGAGCTATGCGTTGGATGCGATACCTGGCGGCGGTGGCCGTGGCTGGATTGGTGGCGGCTTGCGGGGGTGGGGGGGGCTCCACCAGCAGCACCGGTGGCAGCAACGGCGGTGGCACGGCGACGCCGACGATGACCGTGGCTGTCATCAACAGCGGTGGTGCCGTCGTGACCAGCGTCAGCGTGGGTGGCGCTGCCATGGCCCGAGCCACTTTGCGGGATGCGTCCGGTGCTGCGATTGCCGGCCGCCTTGTCAACTTCACTGTCTCCGACGAAGCCATTGCGGCGCTATCGCCGGCAACGGCTCTGACAGACGCTTCCGGTGTTGCCCAGGTGAGTGTCGAACCTGCCTCGCTGTCCGCGCGAGGCGCGGCTTCGGTGACGGCCAGCGCAACCGTCGGCGAGACCGCAGTGACCGCCAGCACCGATTTCTCGGTCTCCGCATCCAGCTTGGCGTTGTCGGCACTGTCGATCAGCCCGACTGCGCTGGCGTCGGGTGGGAACGCCACCGTGTCCACGACCGCGAGCATCGCTGGTGTTGCGGCCGGCTCGACGCCGGTCAATGTTGCGTTCTCTGCATCCTGCGGTCGCATCGATGGGCAGGACACCGGCTCTGGCGGCTTCAGCAAGACGACCAATGGCAGCGGTGTCGCCTCGGTGACCTATTCCGCTGTCGACGGTGCGGGGCAGCCTTGCAGCGGAACGGTGACTGTGACTGCGTCCAGTGCGGGTGCCTCGGCGCAGACGGGAACGCTGACCGTGGCGGCGCCCGTAGCCAACACGGTGACGTTCGTCGATGCCACGCCGCAGCAGATCTTTGTTGCCGGAAGTGGTGCGGCCGAGCAGTCCGTGCTGCGGTTCCGCGTGTTGTCGTCCGTTGGCACGTCACTGGCCAGCGTGCCTGTGCGATTGAGCATCGAAACCAACCCTGGTGGCGTCGGACTCGACGCTTCGGGTTCCCCGGCGGCTGTCACAAAGACCAGCGATGCCGATGGCTACGTGTCCGTTTCTGCGTTCTCGGGAACCATTCCTGGCGCCGTCAAGGTGCGGGCCGCGCTGGTCAGCAGTCCGACGGTGTTTGCTGAGTCGCAGTTTCTGACGGTTGCTTCGGGCCCTCCTTCGCAGCGCTTCATGAGCCTGTCGGCTGGTCAGTTCGCTTTGGAAGGCTGGGCGGTAGATGGGACGTCGACGACGTTGACCGTCCGCTTGGCTGATCGCCAAGGCAATGCGGTGGAAGATGGCACGGTCATCAATTTCACGGCGGAAGGTGGTCAGGTCGCCCGCAGCTGCGCGACCACGCGCACCGCCAACATCTCGTCCTGCTCCGTGACCTTCGTGACGCAGAATCCGCGCCCTGCCGGTGGGCGTGCTTCGGTGCTGGCCTACACCGAGGGCACGAAGGACTATGTGGATGTGAATGGCAACAACATCTTCGACGCGGGCGACACCCTCGTTCAGATCGGTGATGCCTACCGCGACGACAACGAGAGCAATGTTTTCGATGCAGGAGAGTTCGTGGTACCGCGTGGTGCCAGCGGAGCTTGTACTGGCGCTGGTGGTGCGTTCCCGTCGAAATCCAATACTTGTGACGGCGGCTTGGCCACCACGGTTCGTCAGCAAGCGGTCCTGCTGTTCGCGTCGACGACGCCTGCGATTTCCTCTGTTTCTGCAACGCGCAGCCGCCTCAGCTTCAAGCTCCATAGCTCGGATAATCTGTTGCTGCCAATGCCTGCGGGTACCCGGGTCACGGCAACGACTTCACCGACGACTTGCTTGATAGACAATATTGCAGGGGCTCCGCTTGCGGATGCCCGTCCGACGCCTGGAAGACCGTTGGAGGATTTGGCGACGACGGTGGCGCTGTCCTTGAGTGGCTGTGCTGCCGGTAACGCCGTGACGATCACGGTCACCGCTCCTTCGGGTCTGGCCACGACGTTCCCTGCTGTGACATTGCCTTGAGGTTTCTGTTTGAACATCGCGCTAGTCGGCCTGCCCGGATCGGGCAAGTCGACCGTCGGCCGCCAACTGGCGCGCCGGCTCCAACTCCCCTTCATTGACGCTGACCAGTGGGTCGAGCGCCAACTCGGCTGCTCGATCCGCGAGTACTTCGAGCGGGAGGGCGAGGTCGGCTTCCGTGACTTCGAGCAGCAGGCGCTGGCCGACATCGCGGCCGCCGGTCCGGCCGTGATCGCCACCGGTGGCGGTGCCGTGCTGCGGCCTGCCAACCGCAGTTGCCTGCGCGAACGCGCCCGTGTGTTCTACCTGTTCGCGACGCCGGAGGAGGTCTACCGGCGTCTGCGCCACGACCAGGTGCGGCCGCTGCTGCAGGTGGCGGATCCGCAAGCTCGCCTGCGCGAACTCTTCGCGCAGCGCGACCCGCTGTACCGCGAGACCGCGCACGAGGTCATCACGATCGGCCGGCCGTCGACGGCGGCCCTGGTCAACACCATCGCCGAGATCGTGCAGCGCCAGGCCGGCTGAGGGCCGCGGCTTACACTTGGCGCCCTCATGGACGCCACCCTTTCCGCTCCCCCCACGGCCCAGGTGCAGATCGCGCTGGGCGAGCGCAGCTACCCGATCGCCATCGGCGCGGGCCTGTTCGACCAGCCTGAAACCTATGCCGCCGTGCCCAAGGCTGCGGCGGCGCTGATCGTCACCAACACCACGCTGGCGCCGCTCTATGCGCAGCGCCTGCAGCAGGCGCTGGCCGGCCGCTTCCGTGACGTGCACACCGTGGTGCTGCCCGACGGCGAGGCCTACAAGACCTGGGAGACGCTGAACCTGATCTTCGACGCGCTGCTGTCCCGCGGCTGCGACCGCAAGACCGTGCTGTTCGCGCTGGGCGGCGGCGTGGTGGGCGACATCACGGGCTTCGCGGCCGCCAGCTACATGCGCGGCGTGCCCTTCGTGCAGGTGCCGACCACGCTGCTGGCCCAGGTGGATTCCTCGGTGGGCGGCAAGACCGCCATCAACCATCCGCTCGGCAAGAACATGGTGGGCGCCTTCTACCAGCCGCAGCTGGTGGTCTGCGACCTCGACGTGCTCAAGACGCTGCCGCCGCGCGAGCTCAGCGCGGGCCTGGCCGAGATCATCAAGTACGGCCCGATCGCCGATGAGGCCTTCCTCGACTGGATCGAGGCGAATGTCGACGCCCTGCGCGCCGGCGACCCGGCCGCGTTGGCGCATGCCGTGCGGCGCAGCTGCGAGATCAAGGCCGACGTGGTCGGCCAGGACGAGCGCGAAGGCGGCCTGCGCGCCATCCTGAACTTCGGCCACACCTTCGGCCACGCGATCGAGGCCGGCATGGGCTATGGCGCCTGGCTGCACGGGGAGGGCGTGGGCTGCGGCATGGTCATGGCCGCGCGGCTGTCGCAGCGCCTGGGCCTGCTCGACGCAGCGCAGGTGGAGCGGCTCACGCGCCTGATCCAGCGCGCCGGCCTGCCCACGGTCGGCCCCATCCTCGACGCGGCGGACAACGCAGGCCGCTACCTGGCGCTCATGCGCGTGGACAAGAAGGCCGAAGCTGGCGAGATCAAGTTCGTGCTGATAGCCGGCATCGGCCGCGCCATGGTGCGTGGCGCGCCCGACGCACTGGTGCGCGAGGTCATCAACGCCTCCTGTGCCTGAGCCATGCAGGGCGTGCTGGCTCCCTACGCCTGCGATCCGGCCGCAAGCCGGGGCCGCCGGCATGCCGAGGCGCCGGCGCCCACGCGCACCGAGTACCAGCGCGACCGCGACCGCATCGTGCATTCCACCGCCTTCCGGCGCCTGGTCTACAAGACCCAGGTGTTCCTGAACCACGAGGGCGACCTGTTCCGCACGCGGCTCACGCACTCGCTGGAGGTGGCGCAACTGGGCCGCTCGATTGCGCGCTCGCTGCGACTCAACGAAGACCTGGTCGAGGCCATCGCGCTCGCGCACGACCTGGGCCACACGCCCTTCGGCCACGCCGGGCAGGACGCGCTGAACGCATGCATGGCCCAGTGGGGTGGCTTCGAGCACAACCTGCAGAGCCTGCGCGAGGTCGACGCGCTGGAGGAGCGCTACCCGCGCTATGACGGGCTGAACCTGTCGTTCGAGACACGCGAGGGCATCCTCAAGCACTGCTCACGCGCCAATGCCGAGCGGCTGGAGGCGGAGTGCCCGGGTGACGTGGGCCGGCGCTTCCTGGAGCGCACCCAGCCCAGCCTGGAGGCGCAGCTGTGCAACCTGGCCGACGAGATCGCCTACAACGCGCACGACATCGACGACGGCGTGCGCTCGGGCCTCCTGGTCATGGGGCAACTCGAAGAGGTGCCGCTGTTCGACGACCACCGCCGTGCCACGCTGCGCGAACATCCAGAGCTGGCCGGCCGCCGGCTGCTGTACGAGAGCATCCGCCGCATGCTGAGCGCCCAGGTCTACGACGTGATCGACGCGAGCAGCGCGGCGCTGGCGCGTGCGCAGCCCGGCAGTGCCGATGCGGCGCGCCGCTGCGTGCCGCTGATCGGCTTTGGCGAGGCCATGCGCGATGCGTCACAGCAACTCAAGCGCTTCCTGATGCGCAACCTGTACCGGCATGCGCAGGTGGTCGAAGTCACGGGCCGGGCGAAGGCCGTGGTGCAGGAGCTGTTCGCGGCCTACCAGCAGGCGCCGGCCGAGATGGCGGGCGGCTTCGCCGAGCGCGCGGCCACGCGCTTCGCGGCCGTGGGCATGGCCGGCCAGGCCCGCGTCGTGGCCGACTACATCGCCGGCATGACCGACCGCTTCGCCGCGCGCGAGCATGAGCGGCTGACCGGCCGGCGCCTGCTCGGATGAGTGCCGCCATGCCTTCTGAAGACCTGGTCCGCGCCGACACGCAGCGCTGGCTGGAACGCGCCGTGATCGGCCTGAACCTGTGCCCCTTCGCCAAGGGCGTCGTGGCCAAGGGGCAGCTGCATGTGGCCGTCAGCGACGCGCGTGACGACGATGCCGTGGAGGCCGTGCTGCGCGACGAGATCCAGGCGCTGCTCGCGCTGGACGCCGAGGTTCGCGACACCACGCTGCTGGTGCTGCCGCAGGCGCTGCCCGACTTCCTGGATTTCAACGACTTCCTGGACCGCGCCGACGCCGTGCTCGACGCACTCGACGCCGTCGGCGAGCTCCAGATCGCCAGCTTCCACCCCGACTACCAGTTCGCCGGCACCGCCGCCGACGACGTGACCAACTGCAGCAACCGCGCGCCGTACCCCATGCTGCACCTGCTGCGCGAGGACAGCGTGGAGCGCGCAGTCGAGGCCTTCCCCGACGCTTCCGACATCTTCGAGCGCAACATGGCCACGCTGGAGAAACTCGGCGCCGAGGGCTGGGCAGCGCTCGGCGTCGGCGCCACCAAGGAATCCCCATGAAACGCCAAGCCAAGGGTCCGGTCGATCCGGCCGCGGCCCTGGCCGACGAGTTGCGGCCCGGCCAGTCCATCGAGCTGCTCAAGGAGCTGCACATCCTCACGCGCGAGGGCCGGCTGAACCAGGACTCGCGCCGCAAGCTCAAGCAGGTCTACCACCTCGTGCAGTTCATCGAGCGTGAGATGCGCGAAGGTTTCGCGCCCGACGCGGCTGTCACGCTGGCCGACCACGGCGCGGGCAAGTCTTACCTGGGCTTCATGCTCTACGACCTGGTGTTCGCGCAGCGGCCCGGCCATGTCTATGGCGTCGAGACGCGCGCCGAACTCGTCGACAAGTCGCGCGTCCTGGCCGAGCGGCTGGGTTTCGGCCGCATGTCCTTCCTGAACCTCAGCGTGGCCGAGGCGGGCGAATCGAAGCAGCTGCCCCCGCGCATCGACATCGTCACGGCCCTGCACGCCTGCGACACCGCCACCGACGACGCCATCCGCTTCGGCCTGCAGAAGGAGGCCGCCAGCATGGTGCTGGTGCCCTGCTGCCAGGCCGAGGTGGCGGCCAGCCTGCGCCAGCACAAGGCGCTGGCGCTGGCGCGCACGCCGCTGGCCGAACTCTGGCGCCATCCGCTGCACACGCGCGAGATCGGCAGCCAGCTGACCAATGTGCTGCGCTGCCTGTACCTGGAGGCCTGCGGCTACCAGGTCACGGTGACCGAACTGGTCGGCTGGGAGCACAGCCTCAAGAACGAACTCATCGTGGCGCGCAAAGCCGGTCGCGGCAAGCGCAGTGCGGCCGAGCGGCTGGGCCAGCTGCTCGACGAATTCGGCCTGCAAGCGCTGCGCGAGACCCGCTTCGACCTGCTGCCGGCTTGAAGAGACATGGCACGCCTGCCCCGCCTGTCCCTGGCCGGCCAGGTGCACCACGTGCTGCAACGCGGCAACAACCGCCAGCCCATCTTCACGACCGGCGAGGAACATGCGGCCATGCTGCAGCTGCTGGCGCAGGAGTGCCGCCGTGCGGGCGTGGCGCTGCACGCCTACGTGCTGATGCCCAACCACTTCCACCTGCTGCTCACGCCGCCGCAGGAGGGCGCGCTCTCGCACGTCTTGCAGGCCGTGGGACGCACCTATGTGCGCCGCTTCAACCTGGCCCATGGCCGCAGCGGCACGCTGTGGGAGGGGCGCTACCGTTCCACAGTCCTGCAACCCGAGCTGTACCTGCTGCCATGCATGGCCTACTTCGACCTGAACCCCGTGCGCGCCTCTCTGGTGCAGGCGGCCAAGGACTACCCCTGGTCCAGCCATGGCCATTACGCGGGACTGCGCAACGATGGCTGGCTCACACCGCCGCCCACTTACTGGGCGCTGGACAACACGCCGTTCGCGCGCGAAGCCGCATACGCCAGCATGGTGCATGAAGGCGTCACATCGGCGCAGCAGGATGCACTGACACGCTCCGTTCTGGGCGGCTGGGCACTGGGCGACGAGGGGTTTGTCGCGCGCCTGCAGCAGTCCGCGCCGCGCCGGCTCACGCGCAGCCAGCCAGGCCGCCCGCGCAAGACCTCCTGAGCATCGGCATCGCCGTGTACACAAGGGTGGCGATTGGCCTGAATTTAATGTGTCCCTAAATATTTTCTGAGGAAAAAACTCGGGATTTAAAAAGGATCTGACCCCGTTTATTCTGCTTGGCATCCTTGTTGCAACGCACTATGCTCCGCTTCCCCCGCGATTGAGTAGAAACCCGAAGGAGTGCGTCGATGACCACGGATGCAGAAATCCAACACCTGGCCCAGCACGGCCTGTATTCCGCCGCACACGAACACGATGCCTGCGGCCTGGGCTTCGTGGCCCACATCAAGGGCGAGAAGCGGCACGACATCGTGACCCAGGCGCTCAAGATCCTGGAGAACATCGACCACCGCGGCGCCGTGGGCGCCGACAAGCTCATGGGCGACGGTGCCGGCATCTTGATCCAGATCCCGGACCTGCTCTACCGCGAAGAGATGGCCAAGCAGGGCATGACGCTGCCGCCGGCCGGCGAGTACGGCGTGGGTGTGATCTTCCTGCCCAAGGAGCATGCCTCGCGCATGGCCTGCGAGCAGGAGATCGAGCGTGCCATCAAGGCCGAAGGCCAGGTGCTGCTGGGCTGGCGCGATGTGCCGGTGAACAAGGACATGCCGATGTCCCCGGCCGTGCGCAAGACCGAGCCCATCCTGCGCCAGGTCTTCATCGGCCGTGGCGCCGACGTCATCGTGCAGGACGCGCTGGAGCGCAAGCTGTACGTCATCCGCAAGACCGCCAGCGCCAACATCCAGAACCTGGAACTCAAGCACTCCAAGGAGTACTACGTTCCCTCCATGTCCAGCCGCACGGTGGTCTACAAGGGCCTGCTGCTGGCCGACCAGGTGGGTGTGTACTACGTCGACCTGGCCGACGAGCGCTGCGTCTCGGCCATCGGCCTGGTGCATCAGCGCTTCTCCACCAACACCTTCCCCAAATGGCCGCTGGCCCACCCGTACCGCTATGTCGCCCACAACGGCGAGATCAATACGGTGCGCGGCAACTACAACTGGATGCTGGCGCGCGAGGGCGTGATGTCCTCGCCCGTGCTGGCGGCCGACCTGGCCAAGCTGTACCCGATCAGCTTCGCCGGCCAGTCCGACACGGCCACCTTCGACAACTGCCTGGAACTCATGACCATGGCGGGCTACCCGATCGCCCAGGCCGTCATGATGATGATCCCCGAGCCCTGGGAACAGCACGAGAAGATGGACGAACGCCGCCGCGCGTTCTACGAGTACCACGCCGCCATGATGGAGCCCTGGGACGGCCCGGCCTCCATCGTGTTCACCGACGGCCGCCAGATCGGCGCCACGCTGGACCGCAACGGCCTGCGCCCCTCGCGCTACATCATGACCGACGACGACATGGTCATCATGGCGTCCGAGTCCGGCGTGCTGCCGATCCCCGAGCACAAGATCATCAAGAAGTGGCGCCTGCAGCCGGGCAAGATGTTCCTGATCGACCTGGAGCAGGGCCGCATGATCGAAGATGAGGAGCTCAAGTCGCTCGTCGTCAACACCAAGCCCTACAAGCAGTGGATCGAGAACCTGCGCATCAAGCTGGACGACCTGTCGGAGACCTCCGGCAACCCGGCCGACAGCGCCGTCTCGCTGCTCGACCGCCAGCAGGCTTTCGGCTACACGCAGGAAGACATCAAGTTCCTGATGAGCCCGATGGCCCAGGCCGGCGAGGAGGGCATCGGTTCCATGGGCAACGACAGCCCGCTGGCCGTGTTGTCGAGCAAGAACAAGCTGCTCTACAACTACTTCCGCCAGATGTTCGCGCAGGTCACGAACCCGCCGATCGACCCGATCCGCGAGGCCATCGTGATGTCGCTGAACAGCTTCATCGGCCCCAAGCCCAACCTGCTGGACATCAACCAGGTCAATCCGCCGATGCGGCTGGAGGTGAGCCAGCCCATCCTGGACTTCGCCGACATGGCCAAGCTGCGCGACATCGAGCGCATCACCCAGGGTAAGTTCCGCTCGGCCACGCTGGACATCACCTACCCGGCCGACTGGGGGCGTGAGGGCGTGGAAGCCAAGCTGGCCTCGCTGTGCGCCGAAGCCGTCGACGCGATCAAGGGCGGCGCCAACATCCTGATCGTGTCCGACCGTGCCGTGAGCGCCACCCAGGTCGCGATCCCCGCCCTGCTGGCCTCCAGCGCGATCCACCAGCACCTGGTGCGCGAGGGCCTGCGCACCACGGCAGGCCTGGTCGTGGAGACCGGCAGCGCGCGTGAAGTCCACCACTTCGGCGTGCTGGCCGGCTACGGCGCCGAGGCCATCCACCCCTATCTGGCGATGGAAACGCTGGCGGCCATGCATGCCGACCTGCCGGGCGCGCTGTCGGCCGAGAAGGCCATCTACAACTACGTCAAGGCGATCGGCAAGGGCCTGTCCAAGATCATGTCCAAGATGGGCGTGTCGACCTACATGTCCTACTGCGGCGCGCAGCTGTTCGAGGTCATCGGCCTGAACAGCAGCACGGTGGACAAGTACTTCACGGGCACCGCCAGCCGCGTGGAGGGCATCGGCGTGTTCGAGATCGCCGAGGAAGCGCTGCGCATGCACGCCGCCGCCTTCGGCGACGACCCGGTGCTGGCCGGCATGCTGGACGCCGGCGGCGAGTACGCCTGGCGCACGCGTGGCGAAGAGCACATGTGGTCGCCCGACGCGATCGCCAAGCTGCAGCACAGCACGCGCGCCAACAACTGGAACACCTACAAGGAATACGCCCAGATCATCAACGACCAGAGCCGTCGCCACATGACGCTGCGCGGCCTGTTCGAGTTCAAGATCGACCCGTCCAAGGCGATCCCGGTGGACGAGGTGGAAGCTGCCTCCGAGATCGTGAAGCGTTTCGCCACCGGTGCGATGTCGCTGGGCTCCATCTCCACCGAGGCCCATGCCACGCTGGCCGTGGCCATGAACCGCATCGGCGGCAAGAGCAACACGGGCGAGGGCGGTGAAGACCCGGCGCGCTACCGCAACGAGCTCAAGGGCATCCCGATCAAGCAGGGCGACACGCTCAAGAGCATCATCGGCGACAAGGAGGTCGAGGTCGACCTGCCGCTGCGCGACGGTGACTCGCTGCGCTCACGCATCAAGCAGGTGGCCTCGGGCCGCTTCGGCGTGACGGCGGAGTACCTGTCGTCCTCCGACCAGATCCAGATCAAGATGGCCCAGGGCGCCAAGCCCGGCGAGGGCGGCCAGCTGCCCGGTGGCAAGGTCACCGAGTACATCGGCAAGCAGCGCTACGCCGTGCCCGGCGTGGGCCTGATCTCGCCGCCGCCGCACCACGACATCTACTCCATCGAGGACCTGGCCCAGCTGATCCACGACCTCAAGAACGTGGCGCCGCACGCCTCCATCAGCACCAAGCTGGTGTCCGAAGTGGGCGTGGGCACCATCGCCGCGGGCGTGACCAAGTGCAAGAGCGATCACCTGGTGATCGCCGGCCACGACGGCGGCACGGGCGCCTCGCCCTGGTCGTCCATCAAGCATGCCGGCAGCCCCTGGGAAATCGGCCTGGCCGAAACCCAGCAGACCCTGGTGCTGAACCGCCTGCGCGGTCGCGTGCGCGTGCAGGCCGACGGCCAGATGAAGACCGGCCGCGACGTCGCCATCGGCGCGCTGCTGGGCGCCGACGAGTTCGGCTTCGCCACCGCGCCGCTGGTGGTCGAGGGCTGCATCATGATGCGCAAGTGCCACCTGAACACGTGCCCGGTGGGCGTGGCCACGCAGGACCCGGTGCTGCGCAAGAAGTTCTCGGGCAAGCCCGAGCACGTGGTGAACTACTTCTTCTTCGTCGCCGAGGAAGTGCGCCAGATCATGGCCCAGCTGGGCATCCGCAAGTTCGACGAGCTGATCGGCCGCGCCGACCTGCTGGACATGAAGAAGGGCATCGCGCACTGGAAGGCGCGGGGCCTGGACTTCTCGCGCCTGTTCGCCCAGCCCGAGGTGCCGGCCGACGTGGCGCGCTACCACGTCGAGAACCAGGAGCATGGCCTGGAGCACAACCTGGACACGCGCCTGATCGAGAAGGCCAAGGACGCGATCGAGAAGGGCGAGAAGGTGCGCTTCATCGAAGTGGCGCGCAACGTGAACCGCACCGTGGGCGCCAAGCTCTCGGGCGCCGTCACGCGCGTGCACCCCGAGGGCCTGCCGGACGACACCATCCACATCCAGTTCGAGGGCACGGGCGGCCAGTCTTTCGGCGCCTTCCTGGCCAAGGGCATCACGCTGTACCTGATCGGCGAGGCCAACGACTACACCGGCAAGGGCCTGTCGGGCGGCCGCGTGGTGGTGCGCCCCAGCCTGGACTTCCGCGGCGAGGCCGTGCGCAACATCATCGTGGGCAACACCGTGATGTACGGGGCCACCACGGGCGAGGCCTACTTCTGCGGCGTGGCTGGCGAACGCTTTGCCGTGCGCCTGTCGGGGGCCACCGCCGTCGTGGAAGGCACGGGCGACCACGGCTGCGAGTACATGACGGGCGGCACCGTCGCCGTGCTGGGCAAGACCGGCCGCAACTTCGCCGCCGGCATGAGCGGCGGCGTGGCCTATGTCTTCGACGAGGACGGCCAGTTCGCCAGCCGCTGCAACCCCTCCATGGTCACGCTGGAGAAGGTGCTGACGACGGCCGAGCAGACCGCCACCGTCAAGCGCGGCCACTGGCACAACGGCGCGACCGACGAGGCCATCCTGCGCAAGCTGCTGGAAGACCACCACCGCTGGACCGGCAGCAAGCGCGCGCGCGACCTGCTGGACGACTGGGCGACTTCGCGCGGCAAGTTCGTGAAGGTGTTCCCGAACGAGTACAAGCGCGCCCTGGGCGAGATCCACGACCGCAAGGTCGAGCTGGCCAGCAGCGGCAACAACGCGCACGTGGGCTTGGAACCGCACGCCGTGCGCCAGCCGGCTAAGGTCTGAACGCAGCCAGAACAACGAGGTAGAACACGATGGGAAAGATCACCGGCTTCATGGAGCACGAGCGCATCGAGGAGGGCTACAAGCCCGTCGAGGAGCGCCTGAAGCACTACAAGGAATTCGTGGTGGCGCTCACGCCCGAGCAGGCCAAGATCCAGGGCGCGCGCTGCATGGACTGCGGCACGCCGTTCTGCAACAACGGCTGCCCGGTCAACAACATCATTCCGGACTTCAACGACCTGGTGTACCGCCAGGACTGGCAGAACGCGTTCGCGGTGCTGGATTCCACGAACAACTTCCCCGAGTTCACGGGCCGCATCTGCCCCGCGCCCTGCGAGGCCGCCTGCGTGCTGAACGTGAACGACGACGCCATCGGCATCAAGTCGATCGAGCACGCCATCATCGACAAGGCCTGGGAAGAGGGCTGGGTCCAGCCGCGCCCGGCCAAGCACAAGACCGGCAAGAAGGTCGCCGTGGTCGGTTCCGGCCCGGCCGGCCTGGCCGCGGCCCAGCAGCTGGCGCGTGCCGGCCACGACGTGACGCTGTTCGAGAAGAACGACCGCGTCGGCGGCCTGCTGCGTTACGGCATCCCCGACTTCAAGATGGAAAAGTCGCACATCGACCGCCGCGCCGAGCAGTTGCAGGCCGAAGGCGTGACGATCAAGACCAGCACGGTCGTGGGCAACTGGCCCAAGGACTCCAAGGTCACGAACTGGGCCAAGAACACGGTCTCGTCCGAACAGCTGAGCAAGGACTTCGACGCGATCCTGTTGACCGGCGGCTCCGAACAGTCGCGAGACCTGCCCGTGCCGGGCCGCGACCTGGACGGCATCCATTTCGCGATGGAGTTCCTGCCGCAGCAGAACAAGGTCAACGCGGGCGACAAGCTCAAGGGCCAGCTGCGCGCCGACGGCAAGAACGTGATCGTGATCGGCGGTGGCGACACCGGCAGCGACTGCGTGGGCACCAGCAACCGCCATGGCGCGGCCAGCGTGACGCAGTTCGAAGTGATGCCGCAACCGCCCGAGGAAGAGAATCGCCCGCTGACCTGGCCCTACTGGCCGATCAAGCTGCGCACCAGCTCCAGCCACGAGGAAGGCTGCGAGCGCGAGTTCGCGATCTCGACCAAGGAATTCATCGGCGAGAAGGGCAAGGTCACGGGCCTGAAGACCGTGCGCGTGGAGTTCAAGGACGGCAAGCTCGTGGAGATCCCGGGGACCGAGGTGGTCATGAAGGCCGATCTCGTGCTGCTGGCCATGGGCTTCGTGAACCCGGTCGCCTCGGTGCTGGAATCCTTTGGCGTGGACAAGGACGCCCGCGGCAACGCCAAGGCCACGACCGAGTTCGACGGCGGCTATGCCACCAACGTTCCCAAGGTCTTCGCGGCCGGCGACATGCGCCGCGGCCAGAGCCTGGTGGTGTGGGCGATCCGCGAGGGCCGGCAGGCCGCGCGCGCGGTGGACGAGTTCCTGATGGGCTTCTCGGACCTGCCGCGCTGAGCATGGGAGGCCGTTAACCAGTCGTTAATCGGCTTCCTTTATCATCGCCAGCGGCCGGAATCCTTCCGGCCTTCTTGTTGATGGACGCCTCTCTGCCTTCTCCCGACCCCCTGGTTGAACTCAAGGACCTCTCCTTTTCGTACGGAGAGCGGCCGATTCTGGATGGCGTATCGCTGACCATCCCGCGTGGCAAGGTCACGGCATTGATGGGCGCTTCGGGCGGCGGCAAGACGACCGTGCTGCGCCTCATTGGCGGGCAGATCCGCGGGCAGAAGGGCCAGACGCTGTTCGACGGCCAGGACGTGGCGACCCTGGACCCCACCGGCCTGTACGCGATCCGTCGCCGCATGGGCATGCTGTTCCAGTTCGGGGCGCTGTTCACCGACCTGGACGTGTTCGAGAACGTGGCCTTTCCGCTGCGCGAGCACACCGACCTGTCCGACGCGCTGGTCCGCGACATCGTGCTCATGAAGCTCAATGCCGTGGGCCTGCGCGGCGCCCGCGACCTGATGCCCAGCGAGGTCTCGGGCGGCATGGCGCGCCGCGTGGCACTGGCGCGCGCCATTGTGCTCGACCCCGAACTCGTGATGTACGACGAGCCCTTCGCCGGCCTGGACCCGATTTCGCTGGGCACGGCTGCGCGCCTGATCCGCCAACTCAACGACGCCATGGGCCTGACCAGCATCGTCGTCTCGCACGATCTGGACGAGACCTTCGCGATCGCCGACCAGGTCATCGTGCTGGCCAACGGCAAGATCGCCGCGCAGGGCACGCCGGCCGAGGTGCGCGCCAGCACCGATCCGCTGGTGCACCAGTTCGTCAACGCCGAGGCCGAAGGCCCCGTGCATTTCCATTACCCCGGCCCCAGCATCGACCAGGACTTCGGTCCCACGCACGGGCCTTCCGTGGCGGTGCGCAAGAAATGAGCTGGTCCAAGCCCGCCGACATCGGCTTTGCCGCGCGCACCGCACTGGTCGACCTGGGCGAGGCGGCGCGCCTGTTCGTGCGCCTGCTCGGCCTGGGCGGCGCCAGCCTGCGCCGCTTCGGCCTGGTGCGCGACCAGATCCACTTCCTGGGCAACTACTCGCTGGCCATCATCATGGTCTCGGGCCTGTTCGTGGGCTTCGTGCTGAGCCTGCAGGGCTATTACACCTTGCAGCGCTACGGTTCTTCCGAGGCGCTGGGCCTGCTGGTGGCGCTGAGCCTGGTGCGCGAACTCGGGCCGGTCGTCACGGCGCTGCTGTTCGCAGGCCGCGCCGGCACCTCGCTGACGGCTGGCATCGGCCTCATGAAGGCCGGAGAGCAGCTCACCGCCATGGAGATGATGGCCGTGGACCCGGTCAGCCGCGTCCTGGCGCCGCGCTTCTGGGGCGGTGTCATCGCCATGCCCCTGCTGGCCGCGCTGTTCTCGGCCGTCGGCATCATCGGCGGCTGGCTGGTGGGCGTGGTCATGATCGGCGTGGACGCCGGCGCCTTCTGGAGCCAGATGCAGGGCGGCGTGGACTGGCTGGCGGATGTCGGCAACGGCGTGCTCAAGAGCATCGTGTTCGGTTTCACGGTCACCTTCGTCGCGCTGCTGCAGGGCTGGCGCGCCCAGCCCACGCCCGAGGGCGTGTCGCGTGCCACCACGCGCACCGTCGTCGTGTCCTCGCTGGCCGTGCTGGCGCTGGACTTCGTGCTGACGGCCGTGATGTTCAATATTTAAGGGCCCGCGAGCCGGGCAAGAGGGAAGGCGATGCAACGTTCCAAGACGGATGTGTGGGTGGGGTTGTTCGTGCTGCTGGGCGCGGCTGCCATCCTGTTTCTCGCGCTGCGCGCGGCCAACCTGACCAGCCTGAACCTGTCGTCCACCTACCAGATCGCCGCCAAGTTCGACAACATCGGAGGCCTCAAGCCCAAGGCGGCGGTCAAGAGCGCGGGCGTCGTCGTCGGCCGCGTGGAAGCCATCGAATTTGATGACAAGAGCTTCCAGGCCCGCGTGACGCTCGCGATGCAGACCCGCTACACTTTTCCCAAGGACAGTTCGCTCAAGATCCTGACCAGTGGCCTGCTCGGCGAGCAGTACATCGGCATCGAGGCTGGTGCCGACGACAAGAACCTCGCCGCAGGCGATACCGTGACCACCACGCAATCGGCTGTGGTGCTGGAGAATCTGATCGGCCAGTTCCTCTACAACAAGGCAGCAGACACGCCCGCGGCGCCTGCGCCAAAAAAATAAAGGTACCCGCCATGAAGTTCTCTTTCGTCCGAACCCGTGCTGCCATTGCCGGCGTGCTGATGCTGGCCTTGCTTGGCGGCTGCGCCACCGGCCCGAACGCCGACCCGCGCGATCCGCTGGAGCCGTTCAACCGCGGCGTTTACAGCTTCAACGAAGGCGTGGACCGGGCCGTGCTCAAGCCCGTGGCCCAGGTCTACAACGACACGCTGCCCAGCCCGGTGCGCACCGGCGTGCGCAACTTCTTCAACAACCTGGCCGACGCCTGGACCGCCGTGAACGCGCTGCTGCAATTGCGTGGCCAGGCGGCAGTCGAGAGCCTGTTCCGCTTCCAGGTCAACACCGTGTTCGGCCTGGGCGGCCTGATCGACATCGCCAGCGACGCCGACATCCCGCGTCACCGCGAGGACTTCGGCAAGACCCTGGGCCGCTGGGGCGTGCCGACCGGTCCCTACCTGGTGCTGCCGCTGCTGGGCCCGTCGACCATCCGCGACACCGCTGCGCTGCCGGTGGATACCTGGGGCAACCCGGTCTCACATCTGGACGACCATGGCGCGCGCTATGGCCTGTACGGCCTGCGCATCATCGACACGCGCGCGCAACTGCTGCGCACCAGCACCGTCCTGGACGAGGCGGCGCTCGACAAGTACAGCTTCACGCGCGACATCTACCTGCAACTGCGTGGTGCCACGGACTACGACGGCAGTGCCGTTGATCCGGATGCGCAGCCGGCCGCGGCACCGGCAAAGTAGGCGCCAGCACATTCTGTTGCACCCTGCCTGCCCTGCGCGGAACCAGAACGCGGCCAGCGGCTTCCAAAATCCCATGCATACACAGGGGCCGCGTGCCCCGTCGGAGAGAGCGAAATGATGAACCGCAGACAACTGGCCCGCTGGGCCGGTGTGGCCAGCCTGGTGCTGGCCCAGGGCGTATCCAGCCTGGCCCTGGCCGCCGACGAGGCCCCGGACGCCCTGATCACACGCCTGTCGACCGATGTGCTGGCTGCCATCAAGGCCGACAAATCGATCCAGGCCGGCGATGTCGGCAAGATCGTCGCGCTGGTCGACACCAAGATCATGCCGAACGTGAATTTCCATCGCATGACGGCTTCTGCCGTCGGCCCGGCCTGGCGCCAGGCCACCGACGCGCAGAAGCAGAAGCTGCAGGACGAGTTCAAGGTGCTGCTGGTGCGCACCTACTCCGGCGCGCTGGCCCAGGTCAGCGACCAGGAGATCTCCGTGCGCCCGCTGCGTGCGGCGGCCGAGGACAAGGAGGTCGTGGTGCGCTCCGAAGTGCGCGGCCGCGGCGATCCGGTGCAGCTGGACTACCGGCTCGAGAAAACGCCAGGCGAGGGCGCCGGCTGGAAGATCTACAACCTCAACGTGATGGGCATCTGGCTCGTCGAGACCTACCGCAGCCAGTTCTCGCAGGAGATCAACGCCAAGGGCCTCGATGGCCTGATTGCGGCGCTGGCCCAGCGCAACAAGTCCAACGACAAGAAGAGCGGCTGATGCTGGTGCTGCCGGCCGCGCTGACGCATGCTGAGGCCTCGGCCTCGTTGTACATGCTGCTGCAGGGGCTGGCCTCGCAGACCGGGCCGGTGCTGGTGGACGCCAGCGCGCTGCAGCGCTTCGACTCGTCGGCGTTGGCCGTGCTGCTGCAATGCCGGCGCGAGAGCATGAGCCAGGGCCGTGGCTTCACGGTGCGCGCGCTGCCTGAGCGGCTGCGTTCGCTCGCCAAGCTCTACGGCGTGGACCTGCTGCTGCCCGCCGCCGTCTGAGCCTGGCCCGCCGCCTGCAGCAAAAGCCGGCGGCCTTTAGAATGCCGGGTTGCCCATGCCCGCCATCTCGTTTCAGTCCGTCAGCAAGACCTACGCAGGTTCACGCAGCGGCGCCACCCCCTTCCGTGCACTCGACGATGTCAGCTTCGACATCGCCGAGGGCGAATTCTTCGGTCTGTTGGGCCCCAACGGCGCTGGCAAGACCTCGCTGATCAGCATCCTTGCCGGCCTCTCGCGCGCCAGCAGCGGCCGCGTGGCCGTGCACGGGCATGACGTGCAGGGCGATTTCGCGCAAGCCCGGCGCAAGCTCGGCGTCGTGCCGCAGGAGCTGGTGTTCGATCCCTTCTTCAACGTGCGCGAGGCGTTGCGCATCCAGTCCGGCTACTTCGGCGTGCGCAACAACGAGGCCTGGATCGACGAGTTGCTCGAAAGCCTGGGTCTCGCGGACAAGGCGAATTCCAACATGCGTCAGCTGTCCGGCGGCATGAAGCGGCGCGTGCTGGTGGCCCAGGCCCTGGTGCACCGCCCACCCGTGATCGTGCTGGACGAGCCCACCGCCGGTGTCGACGTGGAACTGCGCCAGACGCTGTGGCAGTTCATCGCCAAGCTCAACAAGCAGGGCCACACCGTGCTGCTGACCACCCACTACCTGGAGGAAGCCGAAGCCCTGTGCACGCGCATCGGCATGCTCAAGCAGGGCCGCATGGTGGCGCTGGCGGAGACGAGCGAGCTGCTCAAGTCCGCCTCCAGCAACGTGCTGCGCTTCAAGGTCGACCGCGAACTGCCGCCCGCATTGGCGCGCACCGCGCGCGTGACCGGCCGCATCGTGCAGCTGCCGGCCCAGGGCGCGCTCGAGATCGAGCAATACCTGGCGGCCGTGCGCCAGGCCGGCCTCACGGTGGAAGACGTGGAAATCCGCAAGGCCGACCTGGAGGACGTGTTCCTGCAGGTCATGGCCGCCGAGCGCAACCCCGACGCATTGGTGGCCTGATGAGCGGCTGGCAAACCCTGTTCTACAAGGAAGTGCTGCGCTTCTGGAAGGTCGGCTTCCAGACCGTGGCCGCGCCGGTGCTGACGGCCGTGCTCTACCTGCTGATCTTCGGCCACGTGCTGGAAGACAAGGTCAAGGTCTACGACACCATCGGCTACACCGCCTTCCTGGTGCCCGGACTCGTGATGATGAGCGTGCTGCAGAACGCGTTCGCCAACAGCTCGTCCTCGCTGATCCAGAGCAAGATCATGGGCAGCCTGGTGTTCGTGCTGCTGACGCCGCTGTCGCACTGGAGCTGGTTCGTCGCCTATGTGGGCTCGTCCGTGGTGCGCGGCGTGCTGGTGGGCCTGGGCGTGTTCCTGGTCACGGTGGGCTTCACGGGCGTGCACCTGGTCGCCCCGCTGTGGATCCTCGTGTTCGCGGTGCTGGGTGCGGCGCTGCTGGGCGCCCTGGGCGTGATCGCCGGCCTGTGGGCCGAGAAGTTCGACCAGATGGCGGCCTTCCAGAACTTCCTGATCATGCCCATGACCTTCCTGTCGGGCGTGTTCTATTCCATCCATTCGCTGCCCAGCTTCTGGCAGACCGTGAGCCACCTGAACCCGTTCTTCTACATGATCGACGGCTTCCGCTACGGCTTCTTCGGCCTCTCCGACATCTCGCCCTGGACCAGCCTGGCCATCGTGGGCACGGCGCTCGTCGTCGTGAGCGCGATCGCGGTGCACCTGCTGCGCATCGGCTACAAGATTCGAAACTAGAGTGCCACCATGACCGCCGACCAACTCCGCTCCCTGATCGCCGCCGGCCTGGCCTGCGAGCATCTGCATGTGCAGGGCGACGGCCGGCATTGGTACGCCACCATCGTCTCCACCGCGTTCGCGGGCAAGCGCCCCATCCAGCGGCACCAGATGGTCTATGCGACGCTGGGTGAGAAAATACGCAACGACGAAGTGCATGCGCTGTCGATGAAGACCCTGACACCCGACGAATGGGTGGCCCAGGGCCAACCGCAGCACTGAGCGTTTCCCTTCGCCCGCAGCCAGCTGCGCGGGCCTGATTTCCTGAACGGCTTCTGATGGACAAACTGTTGATTCGCGGCGGCCGCCGCCTGAGCGGCGAGGTGCGCATTTCCGGCGCCAAGAACGCGGCCCTGCCCGAGCTCTGCGCAGCCCTGCTGACCGAGGAGAAGGTCGAGCTGTCCAACGTCCCGCACCTGCAGGACGTGGCCACCATGCTCAAGCTGATCCGCAACATGGGCGTGGCGGTGGAGCAGCACGACGACGGCCGCGTGGCGATCAACGCGCGTGCGCTGTCCAAGCCCGAAGCCCCGTACGAGCTGGTCAAGACCATGCGTGCCTCGGTGCTCGCGCTGGGCCCGCTGCTGGCGCGCTTCGGCCATGCCACGGTGTCGTTGCCCGGTGGCTGCGCGATCGGCTCGCGCCCGGTGGACCAGCACATCAAGGGTCTGCAGGCCATGGGCGCGCAGATCGTGGTCGAGCACGGCTACATGCTCGCCAGGCTGCCCGAGGGCCGCACCCGGCTGCGCGGTGCCCACATCACGACCGACATGGTCACCGTGACCGGCACCGAGAACTTCCTGATGGCTGCTGCGCTGGCCGAGGGCGAGACCGTCCTGGAGAACGCGGCCCAGGAGCCCGAGATCCCCGACCTCGCGGAGATGCTGATCGCCATGGGCGCGCGCATCCACGGCCACGGCACGCGCCGCATCGTCATCGAGGGCGTGGAGCGCCTGCACGGCTGCACGCACGCCGTGGTGGCCGACCGCATCGAGGCCGGCACCTTCCTGTGTGCGGTGGCCGCCACGGGCGGCGATGTGCTGCTGCAGGGGGCGCGCGCCGACCACATGGACGCCGTGATCGAGAAGCTGCGCGACGCCGGTGCGCGCGTGCAGGCGGTGGAGGGTGGCGTGCGCGTGCAGGCCGATGCGCCGGCCTACGAGTTCCTGCGCGCGCAGAACTTCCGCACCACCGAGTACCCGGGCTTCCCGACCGACATGCAGGCCCAGTTCATGGCGCTCAACTGCATTTCGCAGGGCGCAAGCAAGGTCACGGAGACCATCTTCGAGAACCGCTTCATGCACGTGAACGAACTGGTGCGCCTGGGCGCGCGCATCCAGATCGACGGCAAGGTCGCGCTGATCGAGGGCGCGCCGCGGCTGTCGGGCGCCACCGTCATGGCGACCGACCTGCGCGCCTCGGCCAGCCTGGTCATCGCCGGCCTCGTGGCGGACGGCGAGACCCTGGTCGACCGCGTCTACCACCTGGACCGCGGCTACGACCGCATGGAAAGCAAGCTGCGCGGCATCGGCGCGGACATCGAACGGGTGAAAGCATGATCACGCTGGCTCTGTCCAAGGGACGCATCTTCGACGAGACGCTGCCGCTGCTGCGCGCCGCTGGCATCGAGGTGCTGGAAGACCCCGAAACCTCGCGCAAGCTGATCCTGGCGACCAACCAGCCGGAGCTGCGCGTGGTGCTGGTGCGCGCCACCGACGTGCCGACCTATGTCGAGTACGGCGGCGCCGACCTCGGCATCACGGGACGCGACACGCTGATCGAGCACGGCGGCCATGGGCTGTACCAGCCGCTGGACCTGGACATCGCGCGCTGCCGCATCAGCGTGGCCGTGCGCAAGGACTTCGACTACGCCTCGGCCGTGCGCCAGGGCTCGCGCCTGCGCGTGGCCACCAAGTACGTGGGCATCGCGCGCGACTTCTTTGCCACCAAGGGTGTGCACGTGGACCTGATCAAGCTCTACGGCAGCATGGAACTGGCGCCGCTGACGGGCCTGGCCGACGCCATCGTCGACCTGGTCTCCACCGGCAACACGCTGCGCGCCAACGGCCTCGTCGAGGTCGAGCGCATCATGGACATCAGCTCGCGCCTGGTCGTGAACCAGGCTGCGCTCAAGCGCAAGCAGGTGGCGCTGCGCCAGGTCATCGACGGCTTCGCCGCGGCGCTGCGCCAGCCGGCCGGGAGCGCGGTATGACGCTTGCCGCCCGCCCGCTGCGCCTGGCCACGGCCCAGGCCGATTTCGAGGCGCAGTTCAAGGCCCGGCTGCACTGGTCGGCCGACACCGACGCCGCCATCGAGCAGCGCGTGGCCGAGATCCTGGCCGACGTGCAGCAGCGTGGCGATGCCGCGGTGCTCGAGTACACGCGCCGCTTCGACGGCCTGGACGCGCCCGACCTGCAGACGCTGACGCTGCAGCCCGAAGAGTTGAAGGCGGCCTTCGACGGCCTGCCGCCCGCCCAGCGCGAGGCCTTGCAGGCCGCTGCGCAGCGCGTGCGCAGCTACCACGAGGCCCAGAAGAAGGCCAGCGGTGAAAGCTGGAGCTACCGTGACGCCGACGGCACGCTGCTGGGCCAGAAGGTCACGCCGCTGGACCGCGTAGGCATCTACGTGCCGGGTGGCAAGGCGGCCTATCCGTCCAGCGTGCTCATGAACGCGATTCCGGCCCATGTGGCCGGTGTCGGCGAAATCATCATGGTCGTGCCGACGCCGCGCGGTGAGAAGAACCCGCTGGTGCTCGCTGCCGCCCATGTCGCCGGCGTCACGCGCGCCTTCACGATCGGTGGTGCCCAGGCCGTGGCCGCACTGGCCTACGGCACGGCCACCGTGCCGGCCGTGGACAAGATCACCGGCCCCGGCAATGCCTATGTGGCCGCCGCCAAGCGCCGCGTGTTCGGCACGGTGGGCATCGACATGATCGCCGGCCCCAGCGAGATCCTGGTGCTGGCCGACGGCAGCACGCCGGCCGACTGGGTGGCCATGGACCTGTTCAGCCAGGCCGAGCACGACGAGCTGGCGCAAAGCATCCTGCTGTGCCCCGACGCGGCCTACATCGATGCCGTGCAGGAGGCCATCGACCGCCTGCTGCCCACCATGCCGCGTGCCGACATCATCGCCGCCAGCCTGAACGGCCGTGGCGCGCTGATCCACACGCTTGACATGCAAGAGGCCTGCGCCATCAGCAACCGCATCGCGCCCGAGCACCTGGAAGTCAGCAGCGCCGAGCCGCACCGCTGGGAGCCGCTGCTCAAGCACGCCGGCGCCATTTTCCTGGGCGCCTACACCAGCGAGAGCCTGGGCGACTACTGTGCCGGCCCCAACCATGTGCTGCCGACCTCGGGCACGGCGCGTTTTTCCAGCCCGCTGGGCGTCTACGACTTCCAGAAGCGCAGCAGCCTGATCGAGGTCAGCGCGGCTGGCGCCCAGGTGCTGGGTCCCATCGCTTCCGTGCTGGCCCATGGCGAGGGCCTGCAGGCCCACGCCCGTGCGGCCGAACTGCGCCTGAACCCATGACCTCCGCACTTGCCCCCCGTCTCGCCCAGCTCATCCGCCAGGACGTGCAGTCCATGCACGCCTACGCCGTGCAGGACGCTGCCGGCCTGCTCAAGATGGACGCGATGGAGAACCCGTACCGGCTGCCCGGCGCGCTGCAGGCGCAGCTGGGCCAGCGCCTGGGCGCGGTCGAACTCAACCGCTACCCCGGCAGCCGGCTCGACGACCTGCGCCAGGCTCTGGCACGCCATGCGCAAATGCCCGAAGGCTTCGGCCTCATGCTGGGCAACGGCTCGGACGAACTGATCTCGCTGCTGGCCATGGCCTGCGACCGGCCCGGTGCCACCATCCTCGCGCCCGTGCCCGGCTTCGTGATGTACGCGATGAGCGCGCAGCTGCAGGGCCTGAACTTCGTTGGCGTGCCGCTCACGGCCGACTTCGAACTCGACGAGGCCGCCATGCTGGCCGCCATCGAGCAGCACCGGCCTGCCATCGTCTTCCTGGCCTACCCGAACAATCCCACGGCCAACCTGTGGGACGACGCGGCCATCGAGCGCATCGTCGCCGCCGCGCCCGGCCTCGTGGTCATGGACGAGGCTTACCAGCCCTTCGCCAGCCGCTCCTACATCGACCGCGTGGCGCGCCACGACCACGTGCTGCTCATGCGCACGCTGAGCAAGTTCGGCCTGGCCGGCGTGCGCCTGGGCTACATGATGGGGCCGGCCGCGCTGATCGCTGAGATCGACAAGGTGCGCCCGCCCTACAACATCAGCGTGCTCAACGCCGAGTGCGCACTGTTCGCGCTGGAGCACGCCGAGGTGTTCGACGCCCAGGCCGCCGATCTGCGCAAGCAGCGCGATGCCTTGCTGCCCGCGTTGCGTGCGCTGGGCCTGAAAGTCTGGAAGAGCGACGCCAACATGGTGCTCGTGCGCGTGCCGGGCGGGGATGGTTCTGCGCAGGCCGTGTTCGAGGGCATGAAGGCCCGCGGCGTGCTCGTGAAGAACGTTTCTAAAATGCATCCCTTGCTGGCCAACTGCCTGCGCCTGACGGTCGGCAGCGCCGACGACAACGCCCAGATGCTGCGGGCCCTGCAGCAGTCCCTATGAGCAGCCTAGTTCCCACCCCCACTGCGCCCTTCGCACGCACGGCCGAGGTCAGCCGCAACACCGCCGAGACCAAGATCACGGTGCGCGTGAACCTGGACGGCACCGGCCAAGCCAAGCTGGCGACCGGCATCGGCTTCTTCGACCACATGCTGGACCAGATCGCGCGGCATGGCCTGATCGATCTGGACATCGCGGTGGATGGCGACCTGCACATCGACGGCCACCACACCGTGGAAGACGTGGGCATCACGCTGGGCCAGGCCGTGGCCAAGGCCATCGGCGACAAGAAGGGCATCCGCCGCTACGGCCATGCCTATGTGCCGCTGGACGAGGCGCTGAGCCGGGTCGTCATCGATTTCTCGGGCCGCCCCGGCCTGGTGCTCAACGTCCCGTTCACGAGCGGCATGATCGGCGCGTTCGACACCCAGCTCACGCACGAGTTTTTCCAGGGCTTCGTGAACCACGCCTTCGTGACGCTGCACATCGACAACCTGCGCGGTGTGAACGCCCACCACCAGTGCGAGACCGTGTTCAAGGCCTTCGCGCGCGCGCTGCGCGGCGCGCTGGAGTTCGACCCGCGCGCGTTGGGCACCATTCCTTCCACCAAGGGTTCGCTGTAATGGCAGGCAACACCGTGGCCGTGGTCGACTACGGCATGGGCAACCTGCGCTCGGTGTCGCAGGCCGTGCAGGCTGCCGCAGCCGGTGAGGGTGTGGACGTGATCGTGACCAGCGATCCGGCACAAGTCCGCGCCGCCACACGCGTGGTGCTGCCTGGCCAGGGCGCCATGCCCGACTGCATGCGCGAGCTGCGCGATTCCGGGCTGCTGGAGTCGGTGCTCGAGGCTGCGGCCAGCAAGCCGCTGTTCGGCGTCTGCGTGGGCATGCAGATGCTGCTGGACCGCAGCGCCGAGACGCGGTCTGGCGACACGAGCGGCGCCACGCCCGGCCTGGGCCTGATCGGGGGCGAGGTGCTGCGCTTCGAGCTGCAGGGCCGCACTCAGCCCGACGGCAGCCGCTACAAGGTGCCGCAGATGGGCTGGAATCGCGTGGCGCAGCAGCGGCCCGGTGGGCGCCGCCACCCGGTCTGGGGCGAGGTGCCGGACCAGAGCTGGTTCTACTTCGTGCACAGTTTTTACGCACGGCCGTCGGATCAGAACCACAGTGCGGGCTTGACGGAGTACGGAGAAACCTTTACCTGCGCCATCGCCCGCGATAATATTTTTGCGACCCAGTTCCACCCGGAGAAGAGTGCAGCGCATGGTCTGGCGCTGTACCGCAACTTCCTCCACTGGAATCCCTGACTCTTTCCTTCCCACCGCTCCAGGCTGCACTCAGCACCATGCTCCTCATTCCTGCAATCGATCTGAAAGACGGTCAATGCGTGCGCCTCAAGCAAGGCGACATGGAACAGTCCACCACCTTCAGCGACGACCCGGCCGAAATGGCGCGCAAGTGGGTCGACCAGGGCGCGCGCCGCCTGCATCTGGTCGACCTGAACGGCGCCTTTGCCGGCAAGCCCAAGAACGAGATGGCCATCCGGCGCATCCTGAAGGAGGTGGGCAGCGTGGTCGATGTGCAACTGGGCGGCGGCATCCGCGATCTGGACACCATCGAGCGCTACCTGGATGCGGGCCTGCGTTACGTGATCATCGGCACCGCCGCGGTCAAGAACCCGGGCTTCCTGCACGATGCCTGCACGGCCTTCGGCGGCCACATCATCGTGGGCCTGGATGCCAAGGATGGCAAGGTCGCCACCGACGGCTGGAGCAAGCTCACGGGCCACGAGGTCGTCGACCTGGCCAAGCGCTTCGAGGACTACGGTGTCGAGTCCTTCATCTACACCGATATCGGCCGCGACGGCATGCTCACGGGCATCAACATCGACGCCACCGTCAAGCTGGCCCAGGCCCTGACCACACCGGTCATCGCCTCGGGCGGCCTGTCCAACATCGGCGACATCGAGAAGCTCTGCGAGGTCGAGAGCGAAGGCGTCGAGGGCGTGATCTGCGGCCGCGCCATCTACACCGGCGACCTGGACTTCGCCAGCGCGCAGGAGCGCGCCGACAACTACAACAATGGTTGAGCTGGCGGCCGCGGCCGAATCCTTCCGCGGCCAGCCCTGCCTGCGCCTGACCTGGGGCCACGACGACAGCCTGCTCGTGGCCCTGCATGGCGCCCATGTGCTGTCCTGGACCGGTGCCGGGCGTGAACGCCTGTACCTGAGTCCCGAGGCGGTGTTCGACGGTCAGGCCGCCATCCGCGGTGGTGTGCCGGTCTGCCTGCCGCAGTTCAATGCGCGCGGCCCGCTGGCCAAGCACGGGTTTGCGCGCAACCTGCCCTGGCATTGCGGCGGAGCGCGCGTGGATGCGGCGTCGGGCGATGTCTTGCTGACGCTGGTCCTCGACAGCGATGCGGCCACGCGCGCCACGTGGCCGGCGGACTTCCGCTTCGCATTGACGCTGCGCCTTGGCGCAGGCCGGCTGGAGATGCTGCTGGAACTGGAAAACACCGGCGCCGCGCCCTGGACCTTCACGGGCGCACTGCACACCTACCTGCAGGTGCAGGACATCGCCAGCGTGCGGCTGCAGGGCCTGGACGGCCAGCCCTGCTGGGACGCTCTGGCCGACACCCGCGCCATGCACGCGGGCGAGCTGCGTTTCGACGGCGAGTTCGACCGCGTGTTCCGTGCCGCTCCCGCGCCACTGCGCCTGCTCGATGGCGACATCCGGCTGGAGATCGCCCAGAGCGCAAGCTTCGAAGACACCGTGGTCTGGAACCCCGGTGCCGCCAAGTCCGCCACCATGGCCGACATGGCGCCCGACAGCTATGCGCAGATGCTGTGCGTGGAGGCCGCCCAGGTCGAGCGCGCGCTGAGCCTTGCGCCCGGCGCGCAGTGGACGGGCTGGCAGCGGTTGACCGTCGTCGCCTGATTTCCCCCTTTTTCTCCGAGCAGAACGCCCATGCTGGCCAAACGCATCATTCCCTGCCTGGACGTGACCGGTGGCCGTGTCGTCAAGGGTGTCAACTTCGTCGAGCTGCGCGATGCGGGCGACCCCGTGGAGATCGCGGCGCGCTACAACGAGCAGGGCGCCGACGAACTCACCTTCCTGGACATCACCGCCACTAGCGACGGCCGCGACCTGATCCTGCCCATCATCGAGGCCGTGGCCTCGCAGGTCTTCATTCCGCTGACCGTGGGCGGCGGCGTGCGCACCGTCGAGGATGTGCGCCGGTTGCTCAATTCGGGCGCCGACAAGACCAGCTTCAACTCGGCCGCGCTGGCCAACCCGGACGTGATCAACCAAGCCTCGGACAAGTACGGCGCGCAGTGCATCGTGGTGGCCATCGACGCCAAGCGCCGCAGCCCGGAAGATGCCGCGCAGCGCGGCGCCGGGTGGGATGTGTACAGCCATGGCGGGCGCAAGAACACCGGCCTGGACGCCGTGCAGTGGGCCGCCGAGATGGCGCGGCGCGGCGCGGGCGAGATCCTCCTGACCAGCATGGACCGCGACGGCACCAAGTCGGGCTTCGACCTGGCGCTCACGCGTGCCGTGAGCGACGCCGTGGGCGTGCCCGTCATCGCCTCGGGCGGTGTCGGCAGCCTGGACCATCTGGCCGACGGCGTGCAGACCGGTGGCGCCGACGCGGTGCTGGCCGCCAGCATCTTCCACTACGGCGAGTTCACGGTGGGCCAGGCGAAAGCCCACATGGCGGCGCGCGGCATTCCCGTACGGATCTGACGCCATCATGATCGCCGAGAATCCCGCGATGGACTGGTTGGACGACGTGAAGTGGGATGCGCAGGGCCTGGTGCCCGCGATCGCCCAGGAAGCCGCGAGCGGCGATGTGCTGATGTTCGCGTGGATGAACCGCGAGGCGCTGCAAAAGACCTTCGAGCTGCAGCGCGCCGTGTACTTCAGCCGTTCGCGCGGCAAGCTCTGGTTCAAGGGCGAGGAGTCTGGCCATGTGCAGACGGTGCACGAGATCCGGCTCGACTGCGACGCCGACGTGGTGCTGCTCAAGGTCACGCAACTGGGCCACGAGCCCGGCATCGCCTGCCACACGGGCCGGCACAGCTGTTTCTTCAGCAAGCTCGAGGCCGAGGGCGGCGGTGCGCGCTGGCAGGCCGTCGATCCGGTCTTGAAAGACCCTGAATCCATCTACAAATAAGCGGCCATGACCTTGTCCCAGGATGCATTGGGCCGCCTCGCGGCCGTGATCGAGAGCCGCAAGCCCGCGGCCGGCGGTGACCCCGAGGCCAGCTACGTGGCCCGGCTGCTGCACAAGGGGCCGGACGCCTTCCTCAAGAAGATCGGCGAGGAGGCGACCGAGGTCGTCATGGCCGCCAAGGACATCGACGCCGGCCGCGGCGACGCCGCGCACCTCAAGGGCAAGTTCGTGGCCGAGGTGGCCGACCTGTGGTTCCACTCGCTGGTGGCGCTGGCGCACTACGGTGCCGGGCCCGAGGATGTGATCGCCGAGTTGCTGCGCCGCGAAGGCACCAGCGGCATCGAGGAAAAGGCCTTGCGCAAGGCTGTTGCACGCGAAGGAGACGGCCGTGGCTGATGACATCGTCGACGTTCAGGTCAAGGACAGTGAGCAGGCCCAGCAACTCAAGACCGTGGGCTGGATCAGCTACCTGCTGCACCTCGTGGTGGCGGTGGCGGCGGTGGTGCCCTCGGCCCAGCCCAGCATCGGCCTGCTGCTGATCGCGCTGGTGATCGACCTCGTCAAGCGCTCGGACGCCGAAGGCACCTGGCAGGCCAGCCACTTCTCCTGGCGCATCCGCTCGGTGCTGTGGGCCGGCGTGCTGTACCTGGTCACGCTGCCGCTGTTCTTTCTGCTGTACCTGCCCGGCGCCATCGCCTGGCTGGTGATCTCCATCTGGTTCCTGTACCGCATCGTGCGGGGCATGGTGGACATGAACGCCAGCCGCCCGGTCGGCCTGTCCCGTTGAGCGAGTCCGCATGCACGATCCCGATTGCCTGTTCTGCAAGATCGCCCAAGGGCAGATCCCCTCCCGCAAGGTGCACGAGGACGACGAGTTCTTCGCCTTCCACGACATCCGCCCGGCCGCGCCCATCCACTTCCTGATTGTCCCCAAGCACCATGTGGCCTCCATGGCCCAGGTGACGGACCAGCACGCGCCCATGCTGGGCCGCATGCTCACGCTGGCACCGCGGCTGGCGCTGCAGGAAGGCTGCAACCCGTATCCCGATGGCGGCTTCCGGCTGGTGGTGAACACTGGCTCCGAAGGCGGCCAGGAGGTGCACCACCTGCATCTGCATGTCCTGGGCGGCCCGCGCCCTTGGGCGCGCGGCTGATCCGTCTTATTTGCCCGCCGCGGGAATGGTTCATCCCGCGCACTAAAATTCAACGCAATTCGTTAGGAGTACTTCCATGGGTTCTTTTTCCATCTGGCACTGGCTGATCGTGCTGCTGATCGTGGTGATGGTGTTTGGCACCAAGAAGCTCAAGAACATGGGCAGCGACCTGGGGGGCGCCGTCAAGGGCTTCAAGGACGGCATGAAGGACGGCAGCGCCCCGGAAGACAAGGCCGCGACCGGCCCGAACGCGCAGGTGGGCACCACGGCGGCCAACGCCGAGAAGTCCACCATCGACGTCGAAGCCAAGACCAAGTCCTGATCGTCCGCCCGTGATCGATCTCGGCATCTCGAAGATGGCGCTGATCGGCGCGGTGGCGCTGATCGTCATCGGGCCGGAGAAGCTGCCGCGCGTGGCCCGCACGGTGGGTGCCTTGCTGGGCAAGGCGCAGCGTTACGTGGCCGACGTCAAGGCCGAGGTCAACCGCTCCATGGAGCTGGACGAACTCAAGAAGATGAAGGACACGGTGGAAGGTGCCGCACGCGACGTGCAGACCTCCATGCAGACCACCGCCAGCGACTTCGAGAAGGACTGGGCTGCCACCACGGCCGGCCTGGACGGCAGCACGACGGCCTCTTCCGACGGCACGACGGCCGAGAGCTTCGTGCAGTACCCTGAGTACAAGCACCCCAAGAAGCACTGGCGTGTGAAGCAGGGCGCCATGCCGCAGTGGTACAAGGCGCGCACCGGCGTGCGGACCAAGGCCTTGTCCGGCGCAGCGCGGGTGGCCCGCTACCGGCCCCAGAAACTCAATTGACCACGGTTTGCACCGTGTCCGGCCGGCGCAGCAGCCCGCCGTCCATCCGCTTGCACCATGCCTGATCCGAACACGAAGGAAGACGAACTCGCCGGTACGGAGCAACCGTTCGTAGAGCACCTGATGGAGTTGCGCGACCGGCTGATCAAGGCCGTGATCGCCGTCGGCGTCGTGGCCGCCGTGCTGGCCGTCTACCCCGGCCCCGGCGCGCTGTACGACCTGCTGGCCGCACCGTTGGTCGCATCGCTGCCGGCCGGTGCCACCATGATCGCCACCTCGGTGATCTCGCCGTTCCTGGTGCCGCTCAAGATCCTGCTGATGGCGGCCTTCATGATCGCCTTGCCGGTGGTGCTCTACCAGGTCTGGGCCTTCGTGGCGCCCGGCCTGTACTCGCACGAGAAGAAGCTCGTGATGCCGCTGGTGATCTCCAGCACGCTGCTGTTCCTGATCGGCGTGGCGTTCTGCTACTACTTCGTGTTCGGCCAGGTGTTCAAGTTCATCCAGAGCTTTGCGCCCAAGAGCATCACGGCCGCGCCTGACATCGAGGCGTATCTGGGCTTCGCGCTGAGCATGTTCCTGGCGTTCGGCCTGGCCTTCGAGGTGCCGATCGCGGTGGTCGTGCTGGCGCGCGTGGGCATCGTGACGATCGACAAGCTCAAGAGCTTCCGCGGCTACTTCATCGTGGTGGCCTTTGTCGTGGCCGCCATCGTGACGCCGCCGGACGTGGTGTCGCAGTTGGCCCTGGCCATCCCCATGTGCATCTTGTACGAGGTGGGGATCTGGGCGGCCCAGCTGTTCATCAAGCACACCAAGGCGCCAGAAGAAACCGAGGCCGAGGCCAGCGGCAACTGATCAGGGTCGCTGCGCGCGCTGCGGCTTGGGTCGCACGCCGGGCGTGACCTGCAGGCGCAGGCGCTCCTCGCGCCGCAGCACTTCGAACTCCGAGGCCTCACCGGGCTTGAGCGCGGCCACGGACGACAGCAACTCCGTCACGTTGGCGATGGGCTTGCCCGACACCTGGGCGATCACGTCGCCGGGCCGTACGCCGGCCTGGGCCGCGGGGCCGTTCTGCAGCACGCCCGTGATGATCACGCCGGCCGTGGTCTTCACACCGAAAGTCTCGGCCAGTTCGGGCGAGAGGTCGTTCGGCTCCACGCCGATCCAGCCGCGCCGCACCTGGCCGTCGCGCACGATGCCTTCGAGCACCAGCTTGGCCGTGGACACCGGCACTGCGAAGCCGATGCCCATGCTGCCGCCCGAGCGCGAGTAGATCGCGGTGTTGATGCCCAGCAGGTTGCCTGCCGTGTCGACCAGTGCGCCGCCCGAGTTGCCGGGGTTGATGGCTGCATCCGTCTGGATGAATTCCTGCAGCGGGCTCATGCCCAGCTGGTTGCGGCCCAGCGCGCTGATGATGCCGCTGGTGACCGTCTGGCCCACGCCGAAGGGGTTGCCGATGGCCAGCACCTGGTCGCCGACCTGCAGCGCGTCGGAACTGCCCAGCACCATGACAGGCAGCTTGTCGAGGTCGATCTTGAGGATGGCCAGGTCGGTCTCGGGGTCGGTGCCGATGACCTTGGCCTGGGTGCGCCGGGCGTCGTTGAGGATCACCTCGATCACGTCGGCACCCTCGACCACGTGGTTGTTGGTCAGCACATAGCCTTCGGCGCTCACGATCACGCCGCTGCCCAGGCCGGCGCGCGCCTCGCCGCCCCGGTCGCCGAAGAAGAAGCGGAACCAGGGGTCGTTGCTGTTGGGGTGGGGCTGGGCTGCCGTGCTGGTGTTGATGCTGACCACGGCGGGCGCTGCGCGCTTGGCCGCCGGGGCGAAGCTGCCGGCCGCCACGGTGCCGGGCGGCACGGCCGGTGCCTCGATGACCGAGATGCTGCTGCCCGTGAAGCCGCGCTTGCCCAGCCACTCCGGCTTCAGGGTGGCGACAACGAAATAGGCCGCGAGCAGCACGGTCACGGATTGGGAAAAGAGCAGCCAGGAGCGCTTCATGGTGGCGATGGGAAATCCGGGAAAGCGCGCATTGTCGGCCATGGCGGTAGGCGCTTCACGGACCGTACGCGAGCCTCTGTGCTGCAGAATTGCGGGTAAACCCTTAGAATTGCGCCCCTGCGTCAGCCGCTGCGTTCCCCGCCATGCCGAACCGGACACCCCGGTGGCGCGCATGGTCCCAGGCCCCATCCGGACCCCCGTCGAACGATCCCCATCGTGCCGCCCATCCCGCGGCCGCGTCCTGCGCAGACGCGCTCCTGCCTCCCGTTCCCGGAAAAAGCCTCTATGACCACCGCCGTTTCGGCGCCGTCCCAGCCGGACGCCGCACCCCGACGACCACTCACCCGCCGCGATCTCCGCACCCTCGGCCTCTCGGCCCTGGGCGGCACGCTGGAGTTCTACGACTTCGTCGTCTTCGTGTTCTTCGCCAACGTGCTGGGGGCGCTGTTCTTCCCGGCCGACATGCCGGATTGGATGCGCCAGCTGCAGACGCTGGGCATCTTCGCGGCAGGCTACCTGGCGCGGCCGCTGGGCGGCATCGTCATCGCGCACTTCGGCGACATCCTGGGCCGCAAGCGCATGTTCACGCTGTCGATCTTCCTGATGTCCGTGCCCACGCTGGTGATCGGCCTGTTGCCCACCTACGCGTCCATCGGCATCGCCGCGCCGCTGCTGCTCTTGGCCATGCGCATCCTGCAGGGCGCGGCCATCGGCGGCGAAATGCCGGGGGCCTGGGTCTTCGTGGCCGAGCATGTGCCCAAGCGCCACTACGGCCTGGCCGTGGGCACGCTGACTGCCGGCATCACGGGCGGCATCCTGCTGGGTTCGCTGGTCGCCGTGGCGCTCAACACCCACTACACGCCGGTCGAGATCCACGACGGGGCCTGGCGCATTCCGTTCATCCTGGGCGGCGTGTTCGGTCTGGTGTCGGTCTACCTGCGCCGTTTCCTCGAAGAGACGCCTGTGTTCCAGGAGCTGGCCGAGCGCAAGAAGGTCGCGCGCGAGCTGCCCGTGAAGACCGTACTGCGCGAACACCGTGCCGCCATCGTGCTCGTCGCGCTCATGACCTGGGTGCTGTCCACCGCCATCGTGGTCGTGATCCTGTTCACGCCGGCCTACCTGCAGAAGGTGTTCGAGATCCCGGCCAAGCTCTCGCTGCAAGCCAACCTGGCCGCGACCTTCACGCTGACCCTGGGCTGCGCGGTGGTGGGCTGGGCATCCGACCGGTTCGGCACCAGGGCCGTCATGCTGGTCGGCTGGGGCGGGCTGTTCGCCACGACCTATCTGTTCTACCTGGGCCTGCCGGGCACGCCCGAGTCGCTGGTGTGGAGCTATGCGCTGGTTGGCTTCTTCGTCGGGTCTATCGCGCTGCTGCCCATCGTGGGGGTGCGCGCCTTCCCGCCGGCCGTGCGCTTCTCCGGGCTCTCGTTTGCCTACAACATGGCCTATGCAGTCTTCGGCGGCCTCACGCCGGTGCTGATCAGCGTCTGGCAGAAGGTCGACGTGATGGCGCCGGCGCACTACGTGGCTGGTGTCGCGGTGCTGGGATTCCTGATCGGCCTGTGGCCCTTCGCCTCGCGCGGCTGGCAACCGCGCGCCTGACAGGCGGTATGGCCTGAGACAATTCGGCCATGCACACCACCACGCGCGATGAATTGCTGCAGGCCTGCGATGCACTGCTGCAGCCCGCCCGGTTCAAAGACTACGGGCCGAACGGCCTGCAGGTGGAGGGCAAGGCGCCGATCCGCCGGCTCGTCAGCGGCGTCACGGCCAGCCGGGCGCTGATCGAGGCAGCGATTGCCGAGGGGGCGGACGCCATCTTCGTCCACCACGGCCTGTTCTGGCGTGGGCAGAGCGGCACCGTCACGGGCTGGATGAAGCAGCGTCTGGCGCTGCTGCTCGCGCACGACATCAGCCTGCTGGCCTACCACCTGCCGCTGGACGCGCACCCTGAACTGGGCAACAACGCCCAGCTGGGCCGCGTGCTGGAACTGACATTGGAGTCGACGCGCTTCGGCGAGCAGGATCTCGGGTTCGTGGGGCAGGGCGCGTTCGCCGGTGCGCAGGCGTTGGCACGTCATGTGGAGCAGCGCCTGGGCCGCGGTGTGACGCTCGTCGATCCCGGGCACGGCCGGCCGCTGCGCCGCATCGCCTGGTGCACGGGCGGCGCGCAGTCGTACTTCGAGGCGGCCATCGCGGCCGGTGCCGATGCCTTCATCACGGGCGAGATCTCCGAGCCGCAAGCCCATCTGGCGCGCGAATGCGGCGTGGCCTTCCTGGCCTGCGGTCACCACGCGACCGAGCGCTACGGCGCGCCGGCAGTGGCCGCCCATGTCGCGGCCCAACTGGGCATCGCGCACCGTTTCATCGAGATCGAGAACCCCGCGTGATGGTTGCGCTGCCGATCGCCATCAGCATGGGCGATGCCGCCGGCATCGGCCCCGAAATCATCGCCAAGGCTTTCCAGGCGGAGCCTGCGCTGCTGCAGGGCTGCTTCGTGGTGGGCGATGTCGGCCTCATGCGGCGTGCGCTGGCGCTGCTGGCGGGCGTTGCACCGGCGCTGGCACCGATCGCGACGCCCCAGCAGGCCTGGCAGGTGCCGCCGCGTTGCATTCCGGTGCTGCAACCGGGCCCCGATACGCCCGCCATGCCCTACGGCGCCATCAGTGCGGCGGCCGGTCGCCTGGCCGCCGATTGCGTGGCATGGGGCGCGCGCGCTGCCTTGCGCGGCGAGGTGGCGGCGCTGGTCACTGCGCCGGTGCACAAGGAGGCACTGTCCGCTGCGGGCGTGCCCTATCCGGGCCACACCGAGTTGCTGCAGGCCGAGGCCGCGGCCCATGCCGGCCGGCCCGTGGCCGAGATGCCGGTGCGCATGATGCTGGCCAATCCGGAGCTGCGCACCGTGCTGGTCAGCATCCATGTGTCGCTGCGCGCCGCGCTGGACGCCGTGACCTTCGACAACGTGCTGCAGACGCTGCGCATCACGCATGCCGCGTTGGCCGCGCTGCTGGGCCGCGCGCCACGCATCGGCGTGGCGGGCCTGAACCCGCATGCGGGCGAAGGTGGCTTGTTCGGCCGCGAAGAGATCGAGACCATCGCGCCAGCCATGGCGGCAGCGCGCACCGAAGGCATCGATGCCCAGGGCCCCTATGCGCCCGACACGGTGTTCATGCGCGCCCGCACCGGCGCCTTCGACGTGGTCGTGGCCATGTACCACGACCAGGGCCTGATCCCCGTGAAATACCTCGGTGTGGAGCAGGGCGTGAACGTGACCCTGGGCCTGCCGCTGGTGCGCACCAGCCCGGACCATGGCACCGCGTTCGACATCGCCGGCACCGGCCGTGCCGATGCGCGCAGCCTCGTCGAGGCCTTGCGCATGGCACGCCAGCTGGCGCGCGGCTGAAGCGCGTTACTTCCTGAGGCTGTCGCGGATCTCGCGCAGCAGCACGACGTCCTCGGGCGTCACCGGGGCGGCAGGTGGAGGTGCCGGTTCCGCGCGCTTGAGGCGGTTGATCTGCTTGACCATCATGAAGATGATGAAGGCCAGGATGGCGAAGTTCACCGCGATGGTGATGAAGTTGCCATAGGCCAGCACCGGCACGCCGGCCTTGCGCAGCGCGTCCAGCGTGGTCGGCACGCCGGCTGGCACGGTGCCCAGCACCACGAAGAGGTTGGAGAAATCCAGCTTGCCGAAGACCAGGCCGACGACGGGCATGATCAGGTCGGCCACGACCGAGTCGACGATCTTGCCGAAGGCGCCACCGATGATCACGCCGACGGCCAGATCGATCACGTTGCCCTTGACCGCGAACTCCCTGAACTCCTGCATCATGCCCATGGCATCCTCTCGCTTCGGTGAGTGAAAAACCCGCGCATTCTCGCTGCATTCGCCTGTCGCGCAGGGCGCACAGACCGCATCAGCGCGCCTTGAGAGCGAATAACCCTGTCCGCTACAATCTTTTGTTGACTCCAATAAGAGACTATTGAGGAACCCCATGAGTGACATTCCAGTCGACCGTAGCAAGCGGACATGGCTGATCGCCTCCGGTTGCGCGGGGGCGGTAGGTGGTGTGGCAACCGCAGTTCCGTTCGTGAGCACATTTCAGCCTTCGGAGCGCGCCAAGGCTGCGGGTGCCGCTGTCGAGGTCGACATCTCCGCACTCAAGCCCGGCGAGAAGGTCACCGTGGAGTGGCGTGGCAAGCCGGTGTGGATCATCAAGCGCACGCCCGAGCAACTGGCCGAGCTGCCCAAGCTCGACAGCCAGCTGGCCGACCCCAAGTCGCTGCGCAAGCCATCCGAGCTGACGCCCGAATACGCCCGCAACGAGGGTCGCTCGATCAAGCCCGAGGTGCTGGTCGTGGTGGGCATCTGCACGCACCTGGGCTGCTCGCCGGTCGACAAGTTCACGCCCGGCCCCCAGCCCTCGCTGCCCGACAACTGGGAGGGCGGCTTCCTGTGCCCCTGCCATGGCTCCACCTTCGACCTGGCCGGCCGGGTGTTTGCCAACAAGCCCGCGCCCGACAACCTCGAGGTGCCACCGCACCAGTACCTGTCCGACACGCGCCTGCTCATCGGCGACGACAAGAAGGCTTGAGGGGGCACGACGGACATGGCTGAATTCAAGGAAATCTCGCCCAACGCGCCCATCGGCGCGCATGTGACCAACTGGCTGGAGAACCGGTTCCCGACCGCGTTCGACGCCTACCGCGTCCACATGTCGGACTACTACGCGCCGAAGAACTTCAACTTCTGGTACATCTTCGGCTCGCTGGCGCTGCTGGTCCTGGTGATCCAGATCGTCACCGGCATCTTCCTCGTGATGCACTACAAGCCCGATGCGAACCTCGCGTTCGCCTCGGTCGAGTACATCATGCGCGACGTGCCGTGGGGCTGGCTGATCCGCTACATGCACTCCACCGGCGCCTCGGCGTTCTTCGTGGTGGTCTACCTGCACATGTTCCGCGGCCTGCTGTATGGCTCCTACCGCAAGCCGCGCGAGCTGGTCTGGGTGTTCGGCTGCGCGATCTTCCTGTGCCTGATGGCCGAGGCTTTCATGGGCTACCTGCTGCCCTGGGGCCAGATGTCCTACTGGGGCGCCCAGGTGATCGTGAACCTGTTCGCCGCCATCCCCTTCATCGGCCCCGACCTGGCGCTGCTGATCCGCGGCGACTACGTGGTCGGTGACGCCACGCTGAACCGCTTCTTCAGCTTCCACGTGATCGCCGTGCCGCTGGTGCTGCTGGGCCTGGTGGTGGCGCACCTGCTGGCGCTGCACGATGTGGGTTCCAACAACCCCGACGGCATCGAGATCAAGGCCACCAAGGGCGCAGACGGCAAGCCGCTGGACGGCATCCCGTTCCACCCGTACTACACGGTGCACGACATCTTCGGCGTGTGCGTGTTCCTGATGGCCTTCACGGCGGTGATCTTCTTCGCCCCCGAGTTCGGTGGCTACTTCCTCGAGTACAACAACTTCATCCCGGCCGACCCGCTGAAGACGCCGGCGCACATCGCGCCCGTCTGGTACTTCACGCCGTTCTACTCGATGCTGCGCGCCATCACGAGCGAGATGATGTATGTGCTGATCGCCTGCGTGGTGCTCGGTGCCGGCCTCATGACGCTCAAGCTGCGCCTGCCTGGTTTCGTCAAGGCATTCATCGTCGTCGCGGCCGTGGCCGCAGTGGCCATGATGCTGTCGATCGACGCGAAGTTCTGGGGCGTGGTCGTCATGGGCGGCGCCGTCATCATCTTGTTCTTCCTGCCCTGGCTGGACCACAGCCCGGTCAAGTCGATCCGCTACCGTCCGAGCTGGCACAAGTATGTGTATGGCGTCTTCGTCGTCAACTTCGTGGTGCTGGCCTACCTGGGCGTGCAGGCTCCTTCGCCGATCGGCGAGCGCGTCTCGCAAGTCGGTACGCTGTTCTATTTCGGCTTCTTCCTGCTGATGCCCTGGTGGAGCCGCCTGGGCGAGCCCAAGCCGGTGCCCGCGCGCGTGACCTTCAACCCGCACTGAGCCACGGAACAGACGAAGACCATGAAAAAGAATCTCCACGGTTTCATCGCTGGCCTGCTGCTGTCGCTGGGCCTGGCCGCCGGCACCGCGCACGCGGCCGAAGGCGGCATTGCCTGGGACAAGGCGCCGGTCAAGACCAACGACATGGCGTCGCTGCAAAACGGTGCCAAGCTGTTCGTCAACTACTGCCTGAACTGCCACTCGGCCGCGTTCATGCGCTTCAACCGGCTGCAGGACATCGGCCTGAGCGAGCAGCAGATCAAGGACAACCTGCTGTTCACGACGGACAAGGTCGGCGAGACCATGAAGGCCGCGATCGACCCGCGCCAGGCCAAGGAATGGTTCGGCGCCAACCCGCCCGACCTCACGCTGATGACGCGCTCGCGCTCCGGCCATGGCGGCACGGGTGCCGACTACCTCTACACCTACCTGCGCACCTACTACCGCGACGAGACCAAGGCCACGGGCTGGAACAACCTGGCCTTCCCCAGCGTTGGCATGCCGCACGTGCTGTGGGAACTGCAGGGTGAGCGCAAGCCCGTCTTCGAGGAAATCCAGAGCCATGGCCATGCCACTGCCGTGTTCAAAGGCTGGGAGCAGGTGAAGCCGGGCACAATGACGCCCCTGCAATACGATCAGGCCGTTGGCGATCTGGTCAGCTTCATGGCCTGGATGGCCGAACCCGCACAGAACACGCGCGTGCGCGTGGGCGTCTGGGTGCTGCTGTTCCTCGCGGTCTTCTCGGTCATCACCTGGCGCCTGAACGCTGCGTTCTGGAAAGACGTCAAGTAAGCAGTCCATGCCCGGCAGCAGCAGGCTGCGGGCGTGATCAGAGTGGGTGCGGATGCCGCACCCACTCTTTTTGGTTTTTTAGGAGTCTTCTCTCATGATGGTCTTGTACTCGGGAACGACCTGCCCCTTCTCCCACCGTTGCCGCTTCGTGTTGTTCGAAAAGGGCATGGATTTCGAAATCCGCGACGTCGATCTCTACAACAAGCCAGAAGACATCAGCGTCATGAACCCGTACGGCCAGGTCCCCATCCTGGTCGAGCGCGACCTGATCCTGTACGAGTCGAACATCATCAACGAGTACATCGACGAGCGCTTCCCGCACCCGCAGCTGATGCCCGGCGACCCGGTGGACCGCGCCCGCGTGCGCCTGTTCCTGCTCAACTTTGAGAAGGAACTGTTCGTGCACGTCAGCCTGCTCGAGAACCGTGCCTCCAAGGGCAACGAGAAGGCTCTGGAGAAGGCCCGCGCCCACATCCGCGACCGCCTGACGCAGCTGGCCCCCGTGTTCCTCAAGAACAAGTACATGCTGGGCGAGAACTTCTCCATGCTGGACGTGGCCATCGCCCCGCTGCTGTGGCGCCTGGACTTCTACGGCATCGACCTCAGCAAGAACGCGGCGCCGTTGCTCAAGTACGCCGAGCGCATCTTCTCGCGCCCGGCCTACATCGAGGCGCTGACGCCGTCCGAAAAGGTCATGCGCAAGTAAGCATGGAGAACTGGACCGGATGAACGCGCTCGATGCCACCTCCACCCGCCCGTACCTGATCCGGGCGCTCTATGAATGGTGCACCGACAACGGCTTCACGCCCTACATCGCGGTGCTGGTGGACGAAACGGTGCAGGTGCCGCGGGAGTACGTGAAGGACGGTGAGATCGTGCTGAACGTGAGTTTCGACGCCACCAGCGCGCTCAAGCTCGGCAATGACTTCATCGAGTTCAAGGCGCGCTTCGCGGGCACGGCCCGCGAGATTCTCGTGCCCATCGGCCGCGTGATCGCCATCTACGCCCGCGAGAACGGGCAAGGCATGGCTTTCCCCTCGCCGGTGGCTGTTTCCGCGGCCGAGACGGCTCAGGCTGCCGCCGACATGTCCCTGCCGCTTGCAGAGGCCGAGGACAAGTCCGCAAGCAAAGTGTTGCAGCTGGCCCCGGTCGACCCCTCCGACGAAGGCACGGAGCCCGAGCCGCCCAGGCCTGGCGGTGGCGCGCCGCGCCCGGCACTCAAGCGGGTCAAGTGACCGCGTAGAATCGCCGCTGGTTTTTGCCGATTTAGCTCAGTTGGTAGAGCACCCGCCTTGTAAGCGGACGGTCGTCAGTTCGATTCCGACAATCCTCTGGACAGTTTCCGGACGGGTTGAAGCCCACGTGCCTGCTGGGCATCGCTGGTTTTTTGGCCGGATGGCTTCGCAAGGGTCACAAGAACGCCTCGACGCCGTTGTGGTCGGTCCTTGGCCGAGGCCCCAGACCTCCGACCCGTGAAGGCTTTCCGTTGTAATCGCCCCATGGAATCCATCGGTTCAAGAGTGAAGTGGGCGCGCGAACTGCGCGGGCTCACACAGGCCGCACTGGCCAAGGCCGCCTGCGTGTTGACCAGCTCGATCGTCGACCTGGAGGCAGGCACCCGCGACAGACCGCGCGATCTGGCAAGCCTGGCCTTCGCCCTCGGCGTGCGCCCGGCGTGGCTGGAAGACGGCAAGGGCGATTGGCAGGCAGCGCGGCCAGGCAGCGACGCGGTCCACCAGGCCTCCGAGTCGAGTGGGCTGGCGCGTACCTGCGCGGCAGTGAGCGTGGGCGATGCCATCGTGGAACTCGGCACGTTGCTGTCCACGCTGAGCCCTCTGGCCCGTGCGAGCATCGCGCCCTTGCTCCTCCAGCTCGCAGACGACCCCGCGCTTGCTGTCCGTGCGGCGGTGTTGGCCAATGCCATTGCACAGTCGGATGGCACGGCCCATCCCATCCCCGACGCACGGATGCCTTGACCACGCGATGCGGTCTCGTCCTACAGCCGCATGCGCTTGCCAGTCGCCGAACCGTCATACGGTGCGCTTACCATCTCTCCCGTTGGCGCTCGCGCCCCTGTCCACTAGGAAGTGTGGGCTGCTGGAGATCAGGCTTCTCCCGCCCCACCCGAGCGCATCGGGGAGAACTCCCCAGAGGGTCGTAAACGTGAACCGCGCAAGAGTCCACGACCAATTCCGAAGCCCGCCGCCGTGCGGGCTTTTTCACGCCGGTGCGAGAGCGTGGTCGGCCAGCTTCCAGTGGAATTTGGAGCAAAGCAACAGGCCTTTGTCGGGTGCATGCGGATCGCACGGAGCGCCGCTATGCTGTGGCATCCGTTCCAGGAGGTTTCGTTGCCCGCTGAATCGCAGAGCCGAATCCCGCGCCTGACGCTGTTCCAGCGCAGGTTGTGCAAGCAACTCGGAATGCCGCCGCTGCAAGTGGCGCGCTTGACGCGGACGGACGTGCGAATACCGACGCGCCCCAGCTGAGGCCGCCCTGCGGGGCTGGCGCCTACGCCATCGGCCGCCAGGCCGTCTCCTGGCGCGTGTCTTCTCCCTCGAAGGTCACCCGCAACAGCACCTTCGGGCGATGGTGCTCCAGGGGCGCATGTGCGCTGTGCACCCAGGCCTTGACCACGCGCAGCCGGCCGGTGTCCATCTTGTGGGCCCAGTGCTGCTCGCCATCGTGTTCGACGAAGCCGATGTGCGCCCAGGTCTTCCACAGGCCCCAGAAGCGGGGGCAGCGCAGCCAGACGCCAATGGCTTCCGGATGCTTGCTGGCGGCTTCGCGGCGCAGCTGCACTTCGGCACCCTGGCGTGCGAAGGCCTTGATCAGGTCGGAACGCCCTCCAAGGGCGGTGCCTGCAACGACTGCCGAATAGGTCCTGCGTGCCATGGTGTCTCCCGCCACAGAATTTAGCGAGCAGGTCGCGCTCCGCACCGGCAGATGGTGCAACCGGGGGTTTCAAGCGTCACATCTGTGTACGAAGTCAGGCCGCTGGTTTCGTTGGTTTCACGATGGTCGCGCCGGTTCGGCGCCCTGCACCCGCGGCCTTGTCCTACTTGTGGGGCGGTGGTCGGGCGATGGCGGCACCAGGATGTACGGCACAAGCTTGACGCTCGCCTTTGTCCATTCTTCCCTTCCCGGCGGCGCGCTGCAGCCGCTGGCCGATGTCCATGCCCCATGCCTGGCAGTTCTTTCGCGCCGGTGGCGTCGATCAGGTCCTGATCGCCCAAGGCGCCGACCTACTTCATCTGCGCGAACTCGACCAGAAGCTCTGGGTTGCGCTGGCCTGTCCCACGCGCGGCCTGCATTTCGATGCACGCACGCTGGACCTCATCGACACCGACAACGATGGCCGCATCCGCGCACCCGAGTTGATCGACGCCTGCGAGTGGGCCTGCGCCCGCCTGCGCGACCCGGAGCGCCTGCTGCGCGGTGGCGACCGGCTGGCCTTGGCGGACCTGGCCGGGAGCGAGGAGGGCCAGGCACTGGTCGCTGAGGCGCGGCGCACCTTGGCCGGCCAGGGCCAGGCCGATGCTGCCGACATCGGCCTGGCCGAACTGGCGGAACGGCAGAAGCACCTGGCAGGCGAGCGCTTCAACGGCGACGGCATCGTCGTGCCGGCCACGGCGCAGGACGAGGAGCCGCTGCGGGCGCTCATCGAGCAGATCGTGGCGACGCAGGGCGGCGTGGCCGATGCCAGCGGTACACCAGGCGTGGATGAAGCGCGCGTCAAGGCTTTCTTCAACGAGGCCGAGGCGCTGTTCGCCTGGCATGCCCAGGGCGAGCGCGACTGCGGCACGCTGCGGGCAGCAGCGCAGGCTGTCGAAGCCGTGTATGCCAAGGTCGAAGACTTCTTCGCGCGCTGCCGCCTGGCCAGCTACGACCCGGCCGCCGCCGCTGCGCTGAGCGTGCCCACGCCCGAGCAGCTGCGCAGCCACGCGCTGCAGCCGCTGGCGGTGGACGCGGAACCGCTGGCGCAGTTGCCGCTGGCGCCAGTGGCGGCCGGCCGCGCGCTGCCACTGGACGCCGTGGCACACCCGGCCTGGCAGGCCGCCCTGCGCACGCTGCGCGACAGCGCCGTGCGGCCCTTGCTCGGTGCGCAGGTGGGCGATGCGTTAGACGAGGCCGGCTGGCAGCGCCTGAAGGCGCATGTCGCGCCCTGCCGGGCGTGGCTGCTGCGGCGCCCGCCGGGCGCGGTCGCGGCGCTGGGCAGCGAGAAGCTGCGCGCACTGGTGGGCGAGACGGTCGCACTGGCCCAGGCCCGCGTGCTCGACCTGATCGCGCAGGACGTGGCCGCCGGTGGCCAGCAGGGCCGCGTGAACGCACTGGAAAAGCTGTTGCGGCTGCAGCGCGACCTCGCGGTGCTGGTGCGCAATTTCGTCTCGTTCGAGGCCTTCTACCACCGTGAGGGCGCCGTGTTCCAGGCCGGTCGTCTGTTCCTGGACGGGCGCAGCTGCGAGCTGACGGTCCAGGTGGCCGACGCCGCCAAGCACGCGGTGGTCGCCGGCTTGGCCAAGACCTATCTCGCGTACTGCGAATGCCAGCGCGGCAAGGAGAAGATGACGATCGCCGCCGCGTTCACGGCCGGCGATGTGGACTTCCTATTCGTGGGCCGCAACGGCCTGTTCTACGACCGCGAGGGGCGCGACTGGGACGCCCGCATCGTCAAGGTCATCGAGAACCCGATCAGCATTGGCCAGGCCTTCATGTCGCCGTACAAGAAGTTCCTGCGCATGGTCGAGGAGCAGGTCGCCAAGCGCGCCGCTGCCGGCGACGCGATGCAGCAGAAAGGCCTGGGCAACCTGGCGGGCCAACTGGCCACGGTGGACAAGGCCGCGCCGACGGCGGCCGTGCCGGGCGCTGCCGCCAGTGCGCGCGGCCGCTTCGATGTCGGCACCGTGGCGGCCCTCGGCGTGGCGCTGGGCAGCATCAGCGCCGTCATGGTGGGGCTGTTCACCAAGTTCGTCGACCTGGGGTGGTGGATCCCGATGGGTGTGCTGGGCATCGTGCTGTCCATCTCCGGTCCCAGCATGCTGATCGCCTGGCTCAAGCTGCGCCAGCGCAGCCTGGGCCCCATCCTGGATGCGAGCGGCTGGGCCATCAACGGCCGCATGCGGCTCAACGTCCGGCTGGGCGCTTCGCTGTCGCAGACGGCGCAGCTGCCGCCTGGTACGCGCCGGCTGCGCGACCCCTTCGCACCGCGCAGCGCCACGCCCTGGCTGGCCGTGCTGCTCGTGCTGGCCTTGGGCTTGGCGGCCTGGCGCTGGGGGCTCGTCGCGGCGTGGCTGCCGGCGGCCTGACTGTCATTCGCGCGGCGGCGCTTCGCCGGTGTGCCAGGCGGGCAGCTGCCAGCCCGTCCACAGGGCGATGGCGCGCAGCAGCAGCGCGGTGCTGGCCCCCGTCACCATGCCGAGCCAGTCGTCCATGCCGAGCCGGTGCCCCAGCACCACCACCCAGGCGCCTGTGAACGCGCAGACGGCATAGGGCTGGTGGTCGCTGAAGGCGCGCGGAATCTCGTTGCAGACGATGTCGCGCAGCACGCCGCCGAACACCGCCGTCATCGTGCCCATCAGCACGGCGACCACGGCCGGGACATCGGCTTGCAGCGCGATCTGCGTGCCGCTGGCCGCGAACAGGCCCAGGCCGAACGCGTCGGGCCACTGCATGGCGCGTTCGGTGGCCGCGAAGTGGCGGGTGCGCAGGAACAGCATGGCCGCCACGCACAGCGCCAGCAGCGCCCAGAGCCAGCCCGCGTGCGCGACCCAGAAGAAGGGCCGGCGGTCCAGCAGCACGTCGCGCAGCGTGCCGCCGCCGAACGCTGCGACGCCCGAGACGATGCACACGCCCACGGCGTCGAGCCGCTTGCGCGCCGCCGCCAGCAGGCCGGAAGCCGCGAAGGCGAGCGTGGCGGCGGCCTCGATCACGATCTGGGCGTTCGACAGCGTCAGCACCTGGGCCAGCGGAAGGGCTTGCATGGCCGGGGATGGTAGCGAGCCGGATGCGCATTTGTCCGACACCGCGGGGCGGGTCGGCGGCGCAGCATCGGGCCATGACACATCCATCCATGCAACTTCTGGTGGAGGAGCCCATGCCGGGCGCCTTCGTGTGGACCCTCGCCGAGACCGACGCACGCGGCCGCCCGACCAGGGTGGCGCGCCGCGCACTGGAGCCCAGCGACAGCTACGAGGCCGCGCTGGCCGCGGGCACGCATGCGCTGAACGTGCAGATGCGCGCCCAGCCTGCCCCCGCACCGGCCTGAAACGGCGCAGCGCGGGCCGCCGTCCGCGGGCAGGGCACTGGCACGATCTGCAACCCTTGTGGCTGCAATTGCACGGCCGCAGCGGGTACCCTCGGGGTCTCTTCCTGGAGACAAGACCCCCATGCCCGTTCTGGAGACCAAGCTCAACGTCCGCTCCGCGGAGTTTCAGGCCAATGCCGAGGTGCTGCGCGCAGCCGTCGCCGACCTGAACGCCAAGCTGGCGCAAACGGCGGAGGGCGGCGGCCCGGCTGCGCGTGCCAAGCACCAGTCGCGCGGCAAGCTGCTGCCGCGTGAGCGCGTGCAGATGCTGCTGGACCCCGGCACCCCCTTCCTCGAACTCTCGCCGCTGGCCGCGCTCGCCATGTACCCCGACCGCGACGGCAGCGACAGTGCGCCCTGTGCCGGCATCATTTGTGGCATCGGCCGTGTCAGCGGGGTGGACTGCGTGATCGTGTGCAACGACGCCACGGTCAAGGGCGGCACCTACTACCCGATGACGGTCAAGAAGCATCTGCGGGCGCAGGAGATCGCGCAGCAGAACCAACTGCCCTGCATCTACCTCGTCGATTCGGGCGGCGCCAACCTGCCGAACCAGGACGACGTGTTCCCCGACCGCGAGCACTTCGGCCGCATCTTCTACAACCAGGCCAACATGAGCGCCCAGGGCATCGCCCAGGTCGCCGTGGTGATGGGCTCGTGCACGGCCGGCGGCGCCTACGTGCCGGCCATGAGCGACGAGTCCATCATCGTCAAGGAGCAGGGCACGATCTTCCTGGCGGGCCCCCCGCTTGTGAAGGCGGCCACGGGCGAGGTGGTCTCGGCCGAAGACCTGGGCGGCGGCGACGTGCACACGCGTCTGTCGGGCGTGGCCGACCACCTGGCCCAGGACGATGCCCATGCGCTGGCGCTGGCGCGCCAGGCCGTGGCCCACCTGAACCGCTGCAAGGCGCCGCAGATGGCGCTGCAGCCCAGCCGCCCGCCGCGCTTTGCGGCCGAGGAGCTGTACGGCGTGATCCCGGCGGACACGCGCAAGCCCTACGACGTGCGCGAGGTCATCGCCCGCATCGTGGACGACAGTGCCTTCGCCGAGTTCAAGGCGCGCTACGGCACCACGCTGGTCTGCGGCTTCGCCCACATCGAGGGCATGCCGGTGGGCATCGTCGCCAACCAGGGCGTGCTGTTCTCCGAGGCCGCGCAGAAGGGCGCGCACTTCATCGAGCTGTGCGGCCAGCGCAAGATCCCGCTGGTGTTCCTGCAGAACATCACGGGCTTCATGGTCGGCAAGAAGTACGAGAACGAGGGCATCGCGCGCCACGGCGCCAAGATGGTCACGGCCGTAGCCACGGTCAACGTGCCCAAGTTCACGGTGGTCATCGGTGGCAGCTTCGGTGCCGGCAACTACGGCATGTGCGGCCGTGCCTACTCGCCGCGCTTCCTGTGGATGTGGCCCAACGCGCGCATCAGCGTGATGGGCGGCGAGCAGGCCGCCAGCGTGCTGGCCACCGTCAGGCGCGACGGCATCGAGGCCAAGGGCGGGCAGTGGAGCGCCGAAGAAGAGGCCGCCTTCAAGGCGCCGATCCGCGCCCAGTACGAACACCAGGGCCACCCCTACTACGCCACGGCCCGGCTCTGGGACGACGGCGTGATCGACCCGGCCGACACGCGCCGCGTGCTGGCGCTGGGCTTGTCGGCCGCGCTGAACGCGCCCATCCCCGAGCCGAAGTTCGGCGTGTTCCGCATGTAAGGAGGCCCGCATGGCCATGCTCACCACCCAGGTCCAAAACCACATCGGCACCGTCACGCTCACGCGCGGCGACGTGCGCAACGCTTTCAACGACGAACTCATCGCCGAACTGACCCAGGCCTTCACGGAACTCGGCGCACGTGCCGACGTGCGCTGCATCGTGCTGGCGGCCGAGGGCAAGTCCTTCTGCGCCGGTGCCGACCTGAACTGGATGCGCCGCATGGCCGACTACACGCGCGACGAGAACCTGGCCGACGCCGGCAAGCTCGCCGAGATGCTGCGCGTGCTCTACACCTGCCCCAAGCCCACCATCGCGCGGGTGCAGGGCGATGCCTACGCCGGCGGAACCGGCCTGGTGGCAGCCTGCGACATCGCCGTCTCCAGCGACACCGCGGGCTACTGCCTGTCCGAGGTCAAGCTGGGCCTGATCCCCGCGACCATCAGCCCCTACGTCATCCGTGCCATGGGCCCGCGTGCCGCGCACCGCTACTTCCTGACGGCCGAACGCTTCGACGCGGCCGAGGCGCTGCGCATCGGCTTCGTCCATGCCGTGGTGCCGGCCGAGGCGCTGGACGCCAAGGTGGGTGAACTCGCCCAGGCGCTCGTCAACGCCGGCCCCGAGGCCGTGAAGGCCTGCAAGAAGCTGGTGCAGGACGTGGCAGAGCAGGCTATCGACGCTGCGCTGGTCGCCGCCACGGTGGCGGGCATCGCCGACATCCGCGCCAGCGCCGAGGGCCGCGAGGGCGTGCAGTCCTTCCTGAACAAGCGCGCGCCGGCTTGGCTGCCGGTGCGCTGAAGCCCGACGTCCATGGAACTGCTGGCGCACTGGTGGAACGCACTGGCCGCCTGGCTCGGCGTGGCCGCAGGCCAGGCCGGCGGCGCGGTGCAGGCCGGCACCCAGGCGCTCGACATGGCCCAGCTGCTGGCCCTGGCCGGCGTGCTGGGCTGGGCCAGTGGCATCCGGCTCTATGCGGTGGTGTTCCTGGTCGGCATGTCGGGCTGGCTGGGCTGGCTGCCGCTGCCTGCCGGCCTGCAGGTGCTGCAGCACCCGGCCATGCTGGCGGCCAGCGGCTTCATGCTGTTCGTGGAGTTCTTCGCCGACAAGATCCCGGGCCTGGATTCGCTGTGGGACCTGCTGCATTCGGTGATCCGCATCCCGGCCGGCGCGGCGCTGGCGGCCGGCGTGTTCGGTGCCGACAGCGGCACCATGGGGGCGGTGGCCGGTCTGCTGGGCGGCTCGCTGGCGGCCACCGCGTTCGCCACCAAGGCCACGGCGCGCGCGGCCGCCAACACCTCGCCCGAACCCTTCTCCAACCTGGGCTTGAGCCTGCTGGAAGACGGCCTCGTGGTGGCGGCCGTCTGGCTGGCGACCCACCATCCGGTCGCCTTCGGTATCTGCCTGCTGCTCGTGCTCGTGTTGAGCGTGCTGCTGCTGGCCGTGCTGTTCAAGTTCCTGCGCCTCGTGGCGCGCAAGCTGGCCTCCCTCTTTTCGAACACCGCATCCCAAGGTAGCTGAGACATGTTCAAGAAAATCCTGATCGCCAACCGTGGAGAGATCGCTTGCCGCGTGGCTGCCACGGCCCGCCGCATGGGCGTGCAGACCGTCGCCGTCTACTCCGACGCCGATGCCAACGCCCAGCATGTGCAGGCCTGCGACGAGGCCGTGCACATCGGCGGCAGCGCGCCCAAGGACAGCTACCTGCGCTGGGAGCGCATCCTCGAGGCCGCCAAGGCCACGGGCGCGCAGGCCATCCATCCGGGCTACGGCTTCCTGAGCGAGAACGAAGAGTTCGCCCAGGCCTGCGCCGCCGCCGGCCTGGTCTTCATCGGCCCGCCGGCCTCGGCGATCCAGGCCATGGGCTTGAAGGCCGAGTCCAAGCAGCTCATGGAGAAGGCCGGCGTGCCGTTGGTGCCGGGCTACCACGGCAGTGAACAGGACGCGGCCCTGCTGGCGCGCGAGGCCGACCGCATCGGCTACCCCGTGCTGATCAAGGCCAGCGCGGGCGGCGGCGGCAAGGGCATGCGCGCGGTCGACAAGGCGGAGGACTTTGCCGCGGCGCTGGCCTCGTGCAAGCGCGAGGCCATCAACAGCTTCGGCGACGACGCGGTGCTGGTCGAGAAGTACGTGCAGCGCCCGCGCCACATCGAGATCCAGGTGTTCGGCGACACGCAAGGCAACGTGGTGTACCTGTTCGAGCGCGACTGCTCCGTGCAGCGCCGCCACCAAAAGGTGCTGGAGGAGGCGCCAGCGCCCGGCATGCCGCCCGCCATGCGCCAGCAGATGGGCGAGGCCGCCGTGGCCGCGGCGCGTGCTGTCGGATACGTGGGCGCCGGCACGGTGGAGTTCATCGTCGAGCAGCGGCCGGACGGCACGATGAATTTCTTCTTCATGGAGATGAACACGCGGCTGCAGGTGGAGCACCCGGTGACCGAGGCCATCACGGGCCTGGACCTCGTGGAATGGCAGTTGCGCGTGGCCGGTGGCGAGCCGCTGCCGCTGCGCCAGGACCAGCTGCGCATCCAGGGCCATGCGATCGAGGCGCGCATCTGCGCCGAGAACCCCGACAAGCAGTTCCTGCCCGCCACGGGCACGCTGCACGCCTACCAGCTGCCCGACTGCGTGCGCTTCGAGCGCGGCCCCGTGCGCGTGGACTCCGGCGTGCGCGAGGGCGATGCGATTTCGCCGTTCTACGACTCCATGATCGCCAAGCTCATCGTGCACGGCGAGACCCGCGAAGAGGCGCTGGCGCGGCTGGACCAGGCGCTGGCCGCCATGCGCGTGGTCGGCGTGCAGAACAACGTGCAGTTCCTGCGCCATGTGCTGGCCAGCCGCTCGTTCGCCCAGGCCGACCTGGACACCGCGCTGATCCAGCGCGAGCAGGCCGTGTTGTTCAACCAGGAACCGCTGGGGCGCGACCTGGCCGTGGCGGGCGCCGTGGCGCAGCTGCTGCAGGCCGAGCAGGCGGCGGCTGCACCCGCCGCCGGCAGCTGGGTCGACCCCTGGAGCCGGCGCGATGGCTGGCGTGCCTACACGCCCATGCTGCGGCGCATCGACTACGTCTTCCGTGGCGAGGAAGGCGCGGCCGAGTTGCGCGTGCTGCACGACGGCGCGCTGCAGCTGCGCGTGGGCGAGACCACCGGCGTGCTGGCCTCCAGCACGCGCGCAGACGGTCGCATCGACCTGCAATTCGCAGGCCGGCGCCTGGTGCTGGCCTGCGTGCGCCAGGGCGAGAACGTGTACCTGTTCGCGCCGCAGGGCGCCACGCAGGTGCTGCTGGTCGATGCGCTGGCCCATGCCGGCGAACACCAGTCCGAAGGCGGTCGGCTCACGGCGCCGATGCCGGGCAAGGTGGTGTCGTTCTCGGTCAAGGCCGGCGACAAGGTTGCCAAGGGCCAGGCCCTGGCGGTGATGGAGGCGATGAAGATGGAGCACACCATCGCCGCGCCGGCCGACGGTACCGTGGCCGAACTGCTCTACGCGCCGGGCGACCAGGTGTCCGAGGGGGCGGAGCTGCTCAAGCTGGCGGCGTAGTTAGCATCGGACCTTTTTCACCGAAGGTTCGAACCCGATGCGCATCACCGTCTGCCTCCCCGAGAAGCCCGAGCCCTGGGTCCATGGCCTGCAACAGGCGCTGCCCGAGGCCGAGGTCCTGGCCTGGGAGCCGGGCCAGCCGGCGGCCGACTACGCGGTGGTCTGGGCGCCGCCGCAGTCCTTCATCGACGCGCAGCCCAAGCTGCGGGGGCTGTTCAACATCGGCGCGGGCGTGGACGCACTCATGCAGTTGCGCATTCCGGCCGGCACGCGCATCGTGCGGCTCGACGATGCCGGCATGTCGGTGCAGATGGCCGAGTACGTCTGCCACGCGCTGATCCGGCATTTCCGCGAGTTCGACGTCTACGAGGCCGAGGCGCGGGCCGGCCGCTGGGTCTACCGCAAGCCGCGTGAGCGCGCCGACTTCCCGGTCGGCATCCTGGGCCTCGGCGTGCTGGGCGAGCGTGTGGCCAAGGCCGTGGCGCAGTTCGAGTTTCCGGTGTTGGGCTGGAGCCGTTCGCGCAAGGAAATCGAGGGCGTGCGCACCTTCGCCGGCGAGGCGCGGCTGGGCGACTTCCTGGTCGGCACGCGCGTGCTGGTCAACCTGCTGCCGCTGACCGACGCCACGCGCGGCATCCTGAACAAGACCACGCTGTCGGCGCTGCAGCCGGGCGGCTACCTCATCAACATCGCGCGTGGCGGCCATTTGGTCGAAGACGACCTGATCCCCTTGCTCGACAGCGGCAAGCTGGCCGGCGCGACGCTGGATGTGTTCGAGACCGAGCCGCTGCCGGCCGCGCATCCGTTCTGGCAACACCCCAAGATCAGCATCACGCCGCACGGCTCGGCGCGCACGCTGCGGCGCGAGTCGATCGCGCAGATCGCCGGCAAGATCACGGCGCTGGCGCGTGGCGAGGCCGTGGCCGGTGTGGTGGATCCGGAGCGCGGGTACTGAGCGTCAGAGCAGCCGGGCCAGCCCGCCAGGCTGCTGCTGCAAGGCGGTGCCGAGGGCCGCGTCGTCGCGGCCGAAGCTGAAATCGGCGAAGTCGAAGCCCGGCCCCACGGTCGCCCCTACATAAGCGAAGGCACCGAGCGGCTCGGCGGCTTGCCACCAGTGCGCCGGCACCACGTGGCGCGGCGTGTGGCCGGCGTCGTCCACGGGCGCGAGGTCCACGTGCATGAGGCGCGACAGGTCCGGCGGCAGCAGCCACAGCCGCAGCGGCCCGCCTTCGAGCAGGTGCCAGGCCTCGTCGGACGCCACGCGGTGCCAGGCCGAGAACTGGCCGCGCTCGAGCAGGAAGTCGATGCTGGTCAGTGCGCTGCGGGACGGGCGGCCGTCGCCGGGCTGTATGTTCGCGGCCGAGCGGAACCACTCGCGGAAGTCGCCACCTTCGGGGTGGGGCTGCAGTTGCAGGGCGCGTCGCAGGGCGCCGGCTCGGTCTGTGGTCATCGGGCGATCATAGGTGGCGTGGCGACAGGCTGGCACGATCCGATACCCGGTTGGCCGACGAGGTGCCGCGCGATGCGCTAGGCTTGCGGGCTTGCCCGCAGCAACCTCAAGAGACAGACCATGACGCTCCCCACCCGCGTGAACATCATCGACGTTGGCCCGCGCGACGGCCTGCAGAACGAGAAGCAGCCGGTGCCGGCAGAGGCCAAGATCGGTCTCGTGCAGCGCCTGCAGGAGGCCGGTCTGCGCGAGATCGAGGTGACGAGCTTCGTCAGCCCCAAGTGGGTGCCGCAGATGGGCGACAACGCGCAGGTCATGCACGGCATCCAGCGCCAGAGCGGCGTGCGCTATTCGGTGCTGACGCCCAACCTCAAGGGCTTGGAGGCCGCCATCGCCGCGCCGCGCGAAGAGTGGCCCGACGAGATCGTGGTCTTCGGCGCCGCCAGCGAGGCCTTCAGCCAGAAGAACATCAACTGCTCGATCGCCGAGAGCATCGAACGCTTCGCGCCCGTGGTGGATGCCGCTCTGGCCAGGGGCATCGCCGTGCGCGGCGCCATGTCGTGCACGGTAGGCTGCCCCTACGAGGGCGAGATCGCACCCGAAAAGGTGGGGTACCTGGCCTCTCTCATGAAGGGCATCGGCGTGCAGCGCGTGGACGTGGCCGACACCATCGGTGTGGGCACGCCGGTCAAGGTGCGGCGCGCCATCGAGGCGACGCTGGCGCATTACGGCATCGACGCCATCTCGGGCCACTTCCACGACACCTACGGCCAGGCCCTGTCGAACACGCTGGCCAGCCTGGAGATGGGGGTCTGGAACTTCCAGTCCTCGGTGGCCGGCCTGGGCGGTTGCCCTTATGCCAAGGGCGCCACCGGCAACGTGGCGACCGAGGACGTGGTCTATCTGCTGCACGGCATGGGCATCGAAACCGGCATCGACCTCGACAAGCTCATCGACGCCGGCGTCTACATCAGCGAGGTGCTGGGCCGCGAGCCGCACTCGCGCGTGTCCAAGGCCATCCGCACCAAGCGCTGCGGCTGAACGGAGAGAAGACGATGGAATGGCATGTCTGGCTGGCTTACTTTGTGGCGGCCTGGGTCATCGCCCTGTCGCCGGGCTCGGGGGCGGTGCTGAGCATGAGCCACGGGCTCTCGTACGGCGTGCGCAGCACCACGCCCACCATCGTCGGTCTGCAGATCGGGCTGGCCGTGGTGCTGCTCGTCGCCGGGGCCGGCATCGGTGCCGTGCTGATGGCCTCGGCCGTGGCGTTCACGGTGGTCAAGGTGCTGGGCGCGGGCTACCTGCTGTGGCTGGGCTGGCGTCAGTGGCGCGCGCCTGTAGACGCCGATGCGGCCACCGGCATGGTGGCGGGCGAGGCCGCGCTGTCGGTGCGCCAGCGCGTGCTGCGCGGCGCGCTGACCAACATGACCAACCCCAAGGGCATCGTGTTCATGGTGGCCGTGCTGCCGCAGTTCATCGATCCGGCGCGGCCGCTGTGGCTGCAGCTGCTGGTGTTGCTGGCCACCACGGTCGCGGTCGACATGGTCGTCATGCACGGCTACGCCTGGCTGGCCTCGCGTCTGCAGCGCCTGTTGCGCAGCGCGCGGGCGCGACGGTCGCAGAACCGCGTGTTCGGCGGCGTGCTGATGGCCATGGGCGCCAGCCTGTTCCTGGTCAAACGTGTTTCGAACTGAGGGATCCAAGCGTGTGTGGAGCTGAATTGACGGCACTGCCCGAGGGCGTGCAGCGCGTGGCGCGCGCATTGCAGGACAAGGCGCATCCGCATGCGCCGCGCATGCTGGACGATGCCGCGCGCACGGCCCAGCAGGCAGCCGATGCGCTGGGCATCGCGGTCGGGCAGATCGCCAAGAGCATCATCTTTCGGCGCAAGAGCGACGACGCGGCCGTGCTGGTCGTGACCTCGGGCGACCGGCGTGTGGACGAGAAAAAAGTCGATGCGCTGGTCGGCAGGACCGGCCGCGCCGACGCCGAGTTCGTCAAGAGCCGGACCGGTTTCTCCATCGGCGGCGTGGCGCCGCTCGCGCACACCACGCCGCCGGTCACGCTGATCGACCGTGAGCTGTTTCGCTTCGAGGAGATCTGGGCTGCGGCCGGCCACCCGCATGGCGTGTTCAAGCTGCGCCCGCAGGACCTGGAGGCGCTGACCGGCGCCCCCGTGGCCGACGTGGTGCAAACGCCGTGACACCCGCCCAGGCGCTGCTGCGGCGCGGCCCGCGCATGCTGGCCGCGGCCGGCGATGTAGGTTCGCCCTGCGTCTCGGTTTGCCGCATGGGGGCCGACGGCCTGTGCGAGGGCTGCCTGCGCCGGCTCGAGGAGATCGCGGGCTGGTCGCGCATGGACGATGCCGCGCGCCGTGCCGTATGGCGCCTGGTGCTGGAACGCGCAAGCGAGGCTGTCGCATGAAGCAGATCGACTTCTACCTGGACTTCGTCTCGCCCTACGCGTACCTGGCGTTCGAGACGCTGCCCGTGGCTTTGCAAGGCCTGGGCTACCAGGTGCAGTACAAGCCCGTGCTGCTGGGCGCCTTGCTGCGCGCGCATGGCCTGCGCGGCCCGGCCGAGATTCCGGCCAAGCGCGCCTTCATCTACCGCCAGGTGCTGTGGCTCGCGCACCAGCATGGCGTGCCCATGGACCTGCCGGCCGAGCATCCCTTTCCGCCCTTGCCACTGCTTCGGCTGGCACTGGCCTGCGGCGCCGGCCCGCAGCCCAACCGCTATGTCTGCGAGACCGTGTTCCGCCATGTCTGGCGCGGTGGTGCCGACGCCAACGCGCCGGAGCGGCTGCAGCAGCTGGCGGCTACACTGGCGCCGCCGCGCGATCCGGCCGGCGAGGCGGTGAAGACCCAGTTGCGTGCCAACACCGAGGCCGCCACGACGGCCGGCGTGTTCGGCGTGCCTGCGCTGGTGGTGGACGGTCGCGCGTTCTGGGGCCTGGACGCGCTGCCCATGCTGCGCGCCTACCTCGAAGGCGGTGCCTGGTTCGCGACCAGCGCCTGGGACGACGCACCCCGGCGGCCCTCGGCGCTCGACCGCCAGCCGTAGTCCGGTCGCCCGGCGCGGGCAGAATCGCGCCACGATGCAGCCCTCCACCGCGCTCCACCAGCACCCCGACCGGGCGCTGTTGCACAACGAAGTCCATGCCCGGCCGCCCGAGGCCCTGGCGACGCCGTTGGCCATCACCCACGTGGTCATGCTGGCCGACGCCGATGGCCGCGCCGCAAGCCGCGCCCACCTGGCGGCCTTGCTGCGCGACCACCACCAGCCGCTGCCCGACGACCACACCACGCACCTGCGCGCGAGCCTGGGACCGTTGCGCCTGCGCTGGGAGCTGCACACCGAGTTCGTGACCTGGACCTTCATGCTGCCCATGGCGACCCCGCCGGCGGCCGAGCGCGTGGCCGACAGCGCCGCCGCCGAGGTGCCGCAGGACTGGCTGGCCGCGTTGCCAGGGCAATGCCTGTCGCAACTGAACCTGTGGGTGCTGTCCGCGCGCGATGGCGAGGTCGAGGCGCTGGCGCGCCACTGGCTGCACGAGGACCCGCAGGTCGGCTCCAGCGTGGCGGGCGGGCTGGCCGAGGTCTACACCGACTTCACGATCCACGCGGACGGCGCCTCGCGCATGCTGCTGCGCGTGGGCAGCCTGTCCACGCGCCGGCTGGGTCGGCTCGTGCAGCGGCTGCTGGAGATCGAGACCTACCGCATGGTCGCCATGCTGGGCCTGCCTGCGGCACGCCGCGCCAGCGCCGTGCTGGCCAGCGCCGAGGGCGAACTCGCGGCACTGGCCGAGGCCATCCGCAGTGCCGACCGTGACGCCGAGCCGGCGTTGCTGGACCGCCTGACACGGTTGGCCGGGCAGGTCGAGAGCCAGCACGCGGCCACGCATTCGCGCTTCTCGGCCAGCAGCGCCTACTTCGAGCTCATGGACAGCCGCATCGCCGACATCGCCGAGGTGCGCCGCGCCGGCCTGCAGACGATTGCCGAGTTCATGGACCGGCGGCTGACGCCCGCACGCAAGACCTGCGAGTGGGCGGCGCGCCGGCAGGACGCGCTGTCGCAGCGTGTCTCACGCATCAGCAATCTGCTGCGCACGCGCGTGGAGATCGAGCAGCAGCAGAGCAGCCAGGCCCTGCTGGCGACCATGAACACGCGCCAGGACCTGCAGCTCAAGCTGCAGTCCACGGTCGAGGGCCTGTCGGTGGCCGCGATCACCTATTACATCGTCGGCCTGGTCAGCTACCTGGCCAAGGGGGCGCAGAAACTGGGTTGGCCCTGGTCGGCCGAGAGCACGGCGGCGCTCGCGATTCCGCTCGTGGCCGGCTCGGTCTGGTGGTCGTTGCGGCAGCTGCACCGGCGCATGTTCAGCCATTGAGGTCGGACAACCCACATCCTGAAATGGGGTCTGCGGGTTAGTACCTGAGTTGTAAGAATGCGTTGGCCCGGTGTCAGAGATGGGTCAGTGCGCACTCCAAGAATGCGGCCAGGCCCCGTCCCGGGGCCGGCTACAACAGGAGACAACGCAATGGCAGCCACAATGCAAGGGGGCAAGCCGGTCGCAGCCAGCCGCCCCATGACCAAGGAGGAGCGCAAGGTCATCCTCGCCTCGTCCATCGGCACGGTGTTCGAGTGGTACGACTTCTACCTCTATGGCACCCTGGCCGTGATCATCGGCAACCAGTTCTTCTCGGCGCTGGACCCCGCTTCCCGGACCATCTTCTCGCTGCTGGCCTTCGCGGCCGGCTTCATCGTGCGGCCGTTCGGCGCACTGGTGTTCGGACGCCTGGGCGACATGATCGGGCGCAAGTACACCTTCCTCGTGACCATCCTCCTGATGGGCCTGTCGACCTTCATCGTCGGCCTCTTGCCCGGCTACGCGAGCATCGGCGTGGCGGCGCCCATCATCCTGATCGTCCTGCGCATGCTGCAAGGCCTGGCGCTGGGCGGCGAGTACGGTGGCGCCGCCACCTACGTGGCCGAACATGCGCCACCGGGCAAGCGCGGCTTCTACACCTCGTGGATCCAGACCACGGCCACGCTGGGCCTGTTCCTGTCGCTGCTCGTGATCCTGGGCGTGCGCACCGCCATCGGCGAGACAGCGTTTGCCGAATGGGGCTGGCGCATCCCGTTCCTGGTCTCCATCCTGCTGTTGGGCGTGTCGGTCTACATCCGGCTGTCCATGAACGAATCGCCGGCCTTCCTCAAGATGAAGTCCGAGGGCAAGGTCTCCAAGGCGCCGCTGTCCGAGTCCTTCGGCCAATGGCGCAACCTCAAGATCGTGATCCTGGCGCTGATCGGTCTGACCGCTGGCCAGGCCGTGGTCTGGTACACGGGCCAGTTCTACGCGCTGTTCTTCCTGACCGGTGCGCTCAAGCTCGATGGCGCCACGGCCAACATCCTGATCGCGGTCGCACTGATCATCGCCACGCCCTTCTTCGTGATCTTCGGCAGCCTGTCGGACCGGATCGGCCGCAAGCCCATCATCATGGCGGGTTGCCTGCTGGCCGTGCTGACCTACTTCCCGGTGTTCAACGCGCTGACGAAGGCCGTCAACCCCGACCTCGCCGCGGCCCAGGCCAAGAACCAGGTGATCGTGACGGCCGACCCCAAGGAATGCTCGTTCCAGTTCAACCCCACCGGCACGTCCAAGTTCACGAGCTCCTGCGACATCGCCAAGCAGGTGCTGTCGGCCAGCTCGGTCAGCTACGAGAACGTCGCCGGCCCGGCCGGCGCGCCGGCGACCATCAAGATCGGCGAGCAGGTCATCACGAGCTACAACGCGACGGGACTGGCGGCCGACGAGCTCAAGGCCAAGGACTCGGCGCTCAAGAAGGCCGTGGCCGACGACCTCAAGGCCGCGGGCTACCCGGCCAAGGCCGATCCGGCCAAGATGAACACCTTCATGACCATCGTGATCCTGGTCTACCTGGTGATCCTCGTGACCATGGTCTACGGCCCGATCGCCGCCATGCTGGTCGAGATGTTCCCGACCCGCATCCGCTACACCTCGATGAGCCTGCCGTACCACATCGGCAACGGCTGGTTCGGCGGCCTGCTGCCGGCCACCGCGCTGGCCATCGTGGCGCAGACCGGCAACATGTACAACGGCCTGTGGTACCCCATCATCATCGCGGCTGTCACGCTCGTCATCGGCACCTTGTTCGTCAAGGAAACCAAGGACAACGACATCTACGCCAACGATTGAGCGGCGCCCAGCGCCCCCAATGAAAAGGCCCGGATCACCCGGGCCTTTGTCATTCCACGCGCGCGATGCGCCCTTCGTCGTCGTGGTGCACCGTGACGATGTTCATTTGCTGCCACTGCGTGACCTCTTCGGGCAGGCGGCCGTGGATGGCTGCCAGGTCGGCTGGCGTCGGGGCCGCGAAGCCCTTGCGTCGGTCCACGCCACGAAAGCGCAGGTGGTTGTACTTGGCCCAGGCCATCAGGCCCCCCCCCAGCAGCAAGATGACCACGGCGTACATGCCGAGCACGCCGAGGAAGCCCGCGTAGCCTTCCATGTCGATCATGTGGAACTTGAACTGGTAGCCGAAGAAGACCCAGCCGAAGACTGTGATGAGGGGCAGCCACAGCACCACCCACAGCAGCCAGAACAGCGCCGTCAGCACGCCGAAGACCGCGCGCTGGTTGCCGCTCTGCAGGTCCGGACGCTCGATGATGAGCGGGTTGGTAGGGCGCTGGCCCAGTTCGACGGAAAGACTGCTCATATCTCACTCCCTGATCATGGTTGGGCCCGGATGCCACGGTCCGGGCTGACCCAGGTGGCGCGCTTGCTGCCGCGCAGGATCACGCGTGGCACGGCCACCAGGGTGGTGAAGACGTTGAGGATCCAGAATGCCAGCGGATACCAGATCATCCAGTAGTAGTTGCGGCCCAGGCCCTGCTCGTAGCGGCGGTCCAGGAACATGGACACGGCGAACTGCAGCAGGCAGGTGGTGCCGATCACGACGCCGTGCCAACCCGGGATCAGCGTGTCGACATGCCAGGGCGCAGGGATCTGCACGAACAGGCCCGCGATCCAGAGCAGGATCACAGCGGCCATGGTGTAGGCCCACAGCACGCTCGTGAAGTACTCGATGTAGACCGGGACCATGCGGCGGTGCCGCCACTGGCCGAACACGGCGCGCCGGCCGAACAGCACCTGCGTGCCACCCATGGACCAGCGCAGGCGCTGGCGCCACAGGCCACGGAAGGTCTCGGGCATCAGGATCCAGCACAGCGCGGCCGGTTCGAAGCGCACGTCCCAGTGGCGCAGTTGCAGGCGCCAGCTGATGTCGATGTCCTCGGTCAGCGCATCTGGGTTCCAGTAGCCGGCATCGTGCAGCGCCGCGCGGCGGAAGCACACCATCACGCCGGACACCGTGAACACCTTGCCATAGGTGCGCTGGGCGCGCTTGATGAGGCCGATGATGGACGAGAACTCGCCAACCTGGATGCGGCCCAGCAACGTGGAGCGCGTGCGGATGCGCGGATTGCCGCTGACAGCGCCCACACGCGGGCTGGACAGCAGTTGGCGCATCATCCAGCGCAGGCAGTGGGGGTCGACGATGGAGTCGCCGTCGATGCACAGGAAGTAGTCGTAGCGGGCCAGCGCGGCGGCCGTGTTGAGCCCCACGGCCTTGCCCTGGTTGGCGGCCAGGTGGATCGCGCGGATGCGGCTGTCCTCACGCGCATAGCGGTCGATCAGGGCCGGCGTGGCGTCGGTGCTGCCGTCGTCGATCAGCAGGATCTCGAACTCCGGGTAGTTCAGTGCGCGCAGGGCCGCCACGGTCTCGTGCAGGTTGGCCGCCTCGTTGTGGCAGGGCACGAACACGCTGACCGGCGGGTAGGAGGGCAGCGGCGGCGGCTGGTCGAAGGCCGGGTCCTTGCGCTCGTAGTGGAAGTAGTAATACAGGCCGCCGCACATCCACACATAGGACATGAACAGCGGGTAGTAGAAGGTGAAGTCGAACAGCCAGCCGATGCTGCGGCCCAGGTCGAAGTCCATGCGGTTTCTCCTGTGACTCAGAAGCGCCAGGTGGCGTGCAGGTAGATGTAGCCCTTGGTCTCGTAGACACCGTCGTACGGGAAGCGGCGCGTGCCGATGCCGTAGCGGGTCGAGAAGTCGGGGCCGATGTTCCACTCGTGCTCGTAGCGCAGGTCGTGAAAGAAATTCCAGCCGTAGTCTTCGCGCATCCAGCCGCCGCCCGGGGCGTGCACATCGCTGAACTGCTTGTAGCTGCCGATGGTGATGGCGGCGCGCTGGTTGAAGCTCTTGTCGTAGCGCCGCCAGGTCAGCCAGTCGCCGGCCAGCGTGACCGACAGTGCCATGTCACGCGCCGGATTGAAGTAGATCGCGTCGCGCAGCGTGTTGGCACTCGCGTAGAAGGCCGGCTGCAGGTCCAGCGTCTTGCCGTAGCCGCTGTAGAGCCGCTCGGTCCAGCTGACGGCGAGCGACTTGCGGCGGTTGCCGTCGTTGAAGTCGTAGTAGGCGAGGTCGGCCGCGACGCGGCGCGACTCGTTCCACTGGTAGGCCGCGCCGACCAGGCTCTTGCTGGCATGCAGGTAGCGCGGCGCGTTCAGGTAGTTCTCCGCGTCAGGCATGCGGCCCTTGAGCGGGAAGTCGTTGGTCTGGCTGTCGTGCCGGGCACGCACCGAGAAATGGTCGCCGAACTGGTGGCTGCCGCTGATGGCCCAGTAGGCGTCGTCGCCGTTGCGCAGGTCCCGGCCCACTTCCATGCTGGCCTGCCAGTCGCGTCGCGTGATCTCGATGCCCATGCCGATCCGCTCGTGCTTGGCCGAGTTGTCGTCGAAGCTGGCGCGCGCCAGATGGTGGTTGGCGTAGACGCGCTGGCCATCACCGAACATGCCGCTGTACAGCGTGGATTCCCAAACCAGATCGTTGTTGCCGGCCACATGGCCCTGGCCCAGGCCGCGCGTGGCGCCGCTGACGAGCAGCGGGCGCTTGCTGCGTTCCCAGGCGCGGACCAGGCGCTGCACGGCAGGGTGTTCGGGGGCGCTGCGTTGCAGGTCTTCGATGGCCGTGCGGGCCTGGGCGATGTCGCCTTGGCCCCAGATGGCTTCGGCCATGCCCACGCGCGCGCGGATGTTGTCGGGCGATCCGTTCAGCACGGCCTGGAAGCGTTCCGCGGCTGCGCGGGGCAGGCCGCGCCGCGCCAGCAGTTCGCCCTGGTCGAGCCACAGGCCAGCGTCGTTTGGCAGTTCGACCTGCAGGGCGTTCAGCGCCGCCTCGGCTTCGTTCAGGCGGTCGGCGAAGCGCATCAGCATGATGTCGGTCCGGCGCGCAGAGACGCTGGCACCGCTGTCACGGAGCTGGTCCTGCGACACGGCTTCGGCGGCGGGGAAGTTTTCGGCCTCGACCTCGGCAAAGATCATGCCGGAGCGGGCTGCGGCGTTGGTCGGCTCCTGCTGCAGTACGCGACGGTACAGCGCGCGCGCTTCTGCCGGTTGGCGCAGTTGCAGTTGTGCATCTGCCGCGGCCAGCACGACATAGCTGGGCTGAGCGCCCTCGGCCTCGAGTTCTCGGAACTGCGCGAGGGCTTCTCCCGCCTGGCCGCGCTGCCGCAGCGCAACAGTCCGGTCGCGGCGCAGGCGCAGCACTACGTCGTTGGCGCCTTGCCGGCGGGCTTCGTCGATGAGTCTGGTGTTCTCGGCCAGGGCGGCGTCGATGGGCGCGTAGCGCGCCGGCGTGAAGTCGCGGTCCAGCACCTCGATGGCTTCACGGATGTGGCGGCCGTTGGTGGCCTGCGCGTCGGCCAGCGTCGGCGCGGGAACGGGAGCCGGTGTGGCAGCTGCCACAGGCGCGGGCGCTGCCGGTGAGGCCGCCGGAGCAGGCGCGGCCACGACAGGTGGCTGCGCGCCCAGGGCCAACAGGCGTTCGCCGAAGGGCCGGGCGCGCTGGTCTTCGCCGCGCGCCTGCAGGGCTGCGAAGGCCGACTGCAACATGGGCACATCCTGCCGTGCCAGCACCAGCGTGCGACGCAACTGCGCGTCTGCCTGAGCCGGCTTGCCGTCGGCCAGCAGCGCCAGGCCCGCCCCCAGTGCGGCATCGGCGCTGCGCGGGCGGCGTTGCGCCAGCAGCCCATAGGCCTGGGCTGCGCGCGCACCGTCGTTGCGGCTCAAAGCCGACTTGCCGATGGCGGCCAGCACGTAGTCCGGCGTGGAGGCGCCCAGACGCAGCGATCGGCTGCTGGCCATGGCCTCTTCGTGCCGTTCGGCCCAGCTTTGCACGGCGATCAGGTCGTGCCGCACATCGAGACGGCGCGGGTTCTGCGCCAGCAGATCCTGCAGCGTGGCCAGGGCGCTGTCGTACTGGCCGGCGCGCGCTTGGGCGATGGCCTGTCCGTAGCGATCAGCCGCCCAACCGGGCAGTGCGCAGCTGGCCAGCAACAGTGCTGCGAGGCAAACCTGCAGGCGTGAGCGGGCGTGGCGCTGGCTGGGCGCCCGGCTCATGCGGCCGACCGCGCGGCCGACAGGCCGCGCCGGCGAATGCCCCACAGCCCCAGCAAGGCGGCGCTGAACAGCGCCACCGAGGTAGGTTCCGGCACCTGGTTGTACAGGTTGCCTTCGTCGATGCTCGTCCAGGCGGTGGCGCCGGGGCCGCGCCAGCCCAGGTCGATCACGCCGGCTTCCAGGCGGTTGAAGTAGGTCATGTCGATGCCGTAGTAGCCTTGTTCCAGGTACAACTCGTCGATGCCGTTCATGGCCAGCAGTTCGTACAAGCCACGCCCGCTGCTGCCCGCCAGGGTTTCATGCGCCATGCCAAGGCTGGCGTTCAGGCCGGTCAACGTGAAGGTGAAGCCATCATCGGCGAACACGCCGAAATCGTAAACACCTGCCGCACCCACGTAGAGGTAGCCGGAGAACACGGCCGCATAGTTGAACTCGCCGCCGCAGTGCGCCAGGCTCTGGGCCTCCGTTTGCAGCGGGCAGCCGTTCGCGCCGCCGACGATGGGGGCCAGCGCACGCTGGTAGTCCTCACCCCAGACACCGTAGGCGCCGCTGGCCTGGGTGTTGTTGTAGATGTTGTTGGCGTAGCTGACCTGGCCCGTGCTGGTGGCGGTCTTGGTCACGTAGGGATTGCTGCCCGAGACGATGCCCGGGATGTCACCCGTGGACCAGATGCCTGTACCCCAGCTGTAGGCGCCGATGGCCTGAGTCGTGCCGGTTTCGTCGGTGTAGACCTGGTTGCTGAAGCGCGCATCGTTCTGCACTTTGTACCAAGTGCCGGCGAGGCCACCGGCCACGCTGCCGGTCGGCGCAGCGCCGGTGATGAGCGGATTCAGCGTGACGGTGGTCGCAGCAGCGGCCGACGACAGCGCCACGCCTGCGCACAGCAGGGCGATCTTGGACAGCTGCAAGCGAAGGGTGGATTTGCTCATGTTCAGTACCTAGTAGGGGTTGGTTTGTATGCAGTGAATTGTGGAAACTTCTGTGAAATCGACTTGTGAATAAGTCGACGCTGCGCACTGCTGCGAGGCGTTGCAGACCAGTCTTTCGGAAGACCCGGACGGTCTTTGTGAACATTTGCACGCTTTCAAGCACGGATCAAAACGCCTTCCTACAATCCCCCGCCCTCCACGTCTGCCACCCTCCAATACGCCATGTCCCAGGGAACCATCGCCATCCGTGGCGCGCGCCAGCACAACCTCAAGAACCTGGACCTCGACATCCGCACCGGCGAGTTGACGGTGGTGACCGGCCCCAGCGGCTCGGGCAAGTCCAGCCTGGTGTTCGACACGCTCTACGCCGAAGGCCAGCGCCGCTATGTCGAGACCTTCTCGGCTTACGCGCGCCAGTTCCTGGACCGCATGGACAAACCGGCCGTGGACAAGGTGGAAGGCGTGCCGCCAGCCATCGCCATCGACCAGACCAACCCGGTGCGCTCCTCGCGCTCCACGGTCGGCACGATGACCGAGCTCAACGACCACCTGAAGCTCCTGTTCGCACGCGCTGGCCACCTGTTCGACAAGGTCACGGCGCAGCCCGTGCGCCACGATTCACCCGACAGCATCTACGCGCAGCTGCAGCAGCGCGCGGCGGAGCAGGGTGATCCGCGGTTGGTGCTGACCTTCCCGGTCGAGCTGCCGGCCGGCACTTCGGCCGAGCAGGTGGCCGAGTGGCTGTCGGCCAGCGGCTTCACGCGCGTCCAGGCCGAGCGCGAGGTGGCCACGCCGGCGGGTCCGCGCAAGCTGCTGGACGTGGTGGCCGATCGCTTCCGCCTGGCCGGCACCGAGCGCGTGCGCGCGGTCGAGGCCATCGAGACCGCGCTCAAGCGTGGCGCCGGTCGGCTCAACGTCTACGCGCTCGCGGCGGATGCCGAGGTCGCGCCTGAGATCTGGCGCTTCTCCACTGGCCTGCACTGCCCCGACAGCGACCTGCGGTATGCGGACCCGATCCCGTCCATGTTCTCGTTCAACTCGCCGGTCGGTGCCTGCGAGGCGTGCCGCGGCTTCGGCAGGGTGATCGGTGTGGACTACGACCTGGTCATCCCGAACGACAAGATGACACTGCGGGCCGGCGCCATCAAACCCATGCAGACCCCTGCCTGGCAGGAGGCCCAGGACGACCTCATGCGCCATGCCGAGGCCGCCGGCATCCCGCGCGACACGCCGTACAAGCAGCTCACGGCCGAGCAGAAGCACTGGGTCATCCACGGCTCGCCGAACTGGAACGGCAAGTGGAACCAGCACTGGTTCGGCGTCAAGCGCTTCTTCGAGTACCTGGAGAGCAAGGCCTACAAGATGCACATCCGCGTCTTGCTGTCCAAGTACCGCAGCTACACGCCGTGCGAGACCTGCGGCGGCGCGCGGCTCAAGACCGAGAGCCTGCTCTGGCGCCTGGGCAGCAAGTACGATGCGGACGCCGTGCTCGAACCTGCCAAGCGCTTTCTGCCGCAGGGCGTGCAATGGTCGCGCGCACAACTCGAGGCGCTGCCGGGCCTGACCCTGCACGACCTCATGCTGCTGCCGATCGAGCGGCTGCGCCGCTTCTTCGACCGGCTATCCTCCAACACGCAGGCGGCCGACCAGGGCGAAGCCCAGGCCCTGCGCCTGCTGTTCGAGGAGATCACCACGCGGCTGCGCTACCTGTGCGACGTGGGCATCGGCTACCTGACGCTGGACCGCCAGAGCCGCACGCTGTCTGGCGGCGAGGTGCAGCGCATCAACCTCACGACCGCGCTGGGCACCTCGCTGGTCAACACCCTGTTCGTGCTGGACGAGCCCAGCATCGGCCTGCACCCGCGTGACATGCACCGCATCATCGAGGCCATGCACCGCTTGCGTGACGCCGGCAACACGCTGGTCGTGGTCGAGCACGACCCGGCCGTGATGTTCGCGGCCGACCGCATGATCGACATGGGCCCCGGCCCGGGCGAGCGCGGCGGCCAGATTGTGTTCGACGGAACCACGGCCCAGCTGCGCCATGCCGACACGCTGACCGGCCAGTACCTGGGCGGGCACAAGCAGATCGGCCTCGGCCAGCGCCGCGCTGTGGGCGACAACACGCCGCGCCTGATCCTCGAAGGCGCGCGCGAGCACAACCTGCGCAATGTGACGGTCGACATCCCCCTGCAGCGCCTGGTCTGCGTGACCGGCGTCAGCGGCTCGGGCAAGTCCACGCTGATCCAGGACGTGCTGGCGCCCGCGCTGGTGCGCCACTTCGGCCGCGCCACCGAATCACCGGGCCTGCACGACCGCCTGCTCGGCGCCGACCACCTGGCCGACGTGGTCTACGTGGACCAGTCGCCCATCGGCAAGACCGCGCGCTCCAACCCGGCCAGCTACGTGGGCGCATGGGACGCCATCCGTGCGCTGTTCGCCGACGCGCCGCTGGCACGCCAGCGTGGCTACACCGCGTCCAAGTTCAGCTTCAACAGCGGCGACGGGCGCTGCCCGACCTGCGGCGGCTCGGGCTTCGAGCATGTGGAGATGCAGTTCCTCTCGGACGTCTACCTGCGCTGCCCGGACTGCGACGGCAAGCGCTACCGGCCCGAGATCCTCGAGGTGCACATCGAGCGCCGCGACGTGGCCAACGCCAGGCACCGCAGCTTCAGCGTGGCCGACGTGCTGGACCTGACCGTCTCCGAGGCCGTGCTGGTGTTCGAGCGCGACCGCGAGGTGGTGCGCGCGCTGCAGCCCATCGTCGACGTGGGCCTGGAATACGTGAAGCTGGGCCAGCCCGTGCCCACGTTGTCGGGCGGCGAGTCGCAGCGGCTCAAGCTCGCGGGTTTCCTGGCGGAGGCGGCCAAGAGCACGGCATCCTCGCGCCAGAGCCTGGCGCGCAAGGGCACGCTGTTCCTGTTCGACGAGCCGACCACGGGCCTGCACTTCGACGACATCGCCAAGCTCATGCGCGCGCTGCGCAAGCTGCTCGACGCGGGCCACTCGCTGGTCGTGATCGAGCACAACCTCGACGTGATCCGCGCCAGCGACTGGCTCATCGACATGGGTCCCGAGGGCGGCGACGGCGGCGGCCTGGTGGTGGCCACGGGCACGCCCGAGCAGGTGCGTGAACATCCAAGCTCGCACACGGGCGCCGCGCTGCGCGACTACGAAAAGGCCATGCAGCCGGGCCAGGCACTGGCGGTGCACGAGCCGGCGCCACGCTACGCGGCGACCGCGCCTGAGGCCATCGAGATCGTCAACGCCAAGGAGCACAACCTCAAGTCGCTGTCGGTGAAGATCCCGCGCGGCAGCTTCAACGTGGTCACGGGCGTCAGCGGCTCGGGCAAGTCCACGCTGGCCTTCGACATCCTGTTCAACGAAGGCCAGCGCCGCTACCTCGAATCGCTGAACGCCTATGCGCGCAGCATCGTGCAGCCAGCAGGACGGCCCGAGGTCGACGCGGTCTACGGCATCCCGCCGACGGTCGCCATCGAGCAGCGCCTGTCGCGTGGCGGCCGCAAGTCCACGGTGGGCACCACCACCGAGGTCTGGCACTTCCTGCGCCTGCTGTACGTCAAGCTGGGCATCCAGCACTGCGTCAACGACGACGCGCCGGTGCAGCCGCAGACGCCCGACAGCATCGCCGCCCAGCTGCTGCGCCAGTTCCGCGACCAGCACATCGGCCTGCTGGCGCCGCTGGTGATGAACCGCAAGGGCGTCTATACCGAGCTGGCCGACTGGGCGCGCCCGCGCGGCTACACGCACCTGCGCGTGGACGGCAACTTCCTGCCGACCACGGGGTTCCCGCGCATCGACCGCTTCAAGGAACACACGATCGAGCTGCCCGTGGCCAGCCTGGACGTGACGCCCGCCAACGAAGCCCGGCTGCGCGAGGCACTGGCCCAGGCGCTCGAGCACGGCAAGGGCGTGGTCCACGTGCTGAGCCAGCTCGACGGTCTGCGCGTGGCCCTGGCCGACGCCCAACCCACCGCCCACATCGGCGAGCTGCTGGTGTTCTCGGCCAAGCGTGCCTGCCCGGTCTGCGCGACCTCGTACGCCGAGCTCGACCCGCGCCTGTTCTCCTACAACAGCAAGCACGGCTGGTGCCCCGACTGCGTGGGCACGGGCGTCAAGCTGACCCGGGAGCAACGCGCCGTCTACGACGACTCCGTGCGTGACGACGACAACAAGGGCCGCGAACAGACCTTCGCCGAACCCGAGGCCGAAGACGTGGGCGAGCACGCCTGCCCGGCCTGCGCCGGCACACGGCTCAACCCCACGGCGCGCGCAGTGCGCTTCGATGGCCGCGCGATCTCCGACATCGCGCGCATGTCGGTGCGCGATGTGCGCAGCTGGGTCCAGGCCCTGCTGGCCGCCGGCCGCCTGTCGGCACGCGAGGCCGACATCGCGCGCGACCTGCTGCCCGAGATCGCGAGCCGCCTGGAGTTCCTCGAAGAGGTGGGCCTGGGCTACCTGACGCTGGACCGCGGCGCGCCCACGCTGTCGGGTGGCGAGGCCCAGCGCATCCGCCTGGCCGCGCAGCTGGGCAGCAACCTGCAGGGCGTCTGCTACATCCTGGACGAGCCGACCATCGGCCTGCACGCGCGCGACAACCACATCCTGCTCAATGCGCTGCACAAGCTCGGCGACAAGGGCAACACGCTGGTCGTTGTCGAGCACGACGAGGACACCATCCGCCGTGCCGACCATCTGATCGACATCGGCCCCGGTGCCGGCAAGCGTGGCGGCCGCCTCGTGGCCCAGGGCAATGCGCAGGATCTGGCGAATACCGAGGACTCGGTGACGGGACGCTATCTGCGCGATGCGATGCGCCACCCGCTCAAGGCCCGCCGTGGCACCGCGCCAGGCACCAGTTGGTTGTCGGTACGCGGCGCGCGCGAGCACAACCTGCAGAACGTCGATGCCGAGGTGCCGCTCAAGCGCCTGGTCGTCGTGACCGGCGTCAGCGGCTCGGGCAAGTCCACGCTCGCGCGCGACGTGCTGCTGTCCAACGTGCAGACCGTGGTGGCGCAGAAGTCCACCCAGGCCGGCCTCGCGGCGCTCACGCTGCACGGCGCCAGCTGGACCGGCTGCGACGAGGTGCGCGGCTACGAGCAGATCGACCGCGTGCTCGAAGTGGACCAGACGCCCATCGGCAAGACCCCGCGCAGCTGCCCTGCTACCTACATCGGCTTCTGGGACACCATCCGCAAGCTGTTCGCCGAGACGCTGGAGGCCAAGGCGCGCGGCTACGGCCCCGGCCGCTTCTCGTTCAACACCGGCGAGGGCCGCTGCCCGACCTGCGAAGGCCAGGGCATCCGCACCATCGCGATGAGCTTCCTGCCCGACGTGAAGGTGCCCTGCGAAAGCTGCCGCGGCGCACGCTTCAACCCCGAGACGCTGGCCGTGAGCTGGCGCGGCAAGAGCGTGGGCGAGGTGCTGCAGATGGAGGTGGACGAGGCGGTGGAGTTCTTCGCCAGCATGCCCAACATCGCGCACCCGCTGCAGTTGCTGAAGGACGTGGGCCTGGGCTACCTCACGCTGGGCCAGCCATCGCCCACGCTCTCAGGCGGCGAGGCGCAGCGCATCAAGCTCGTGACCGAGCTCAGCAAGGTGCGTGACGACGTGGGTCGCCGCGGCCAGAAGGCGCCGCACACGCTCTACGTGCTCGACGAGCCCACGGTCGGCCTGCACATGGCCGACGTGGAGAAGCTGATCCGCGTGCTGCACCGACTGGTCGACGGCGGGCACAGCGTCGTGGTGATCGAGCACGACCTGGACCTGATCGCCGAGGCCGACTGGGTGCTGGACCTGGGGCCGGAGGGCGGTGACGGCGGCGGCCGCATCGTCGGCGCGGCGCCGCCGGAAGAACTGGTGCGCCTGGGCACGGCGACGGGCAAGGCCCTGGCGCCGGTGCTCGCGCGCTGACTACTTGTTGTAGGACTCCAGTGGCTTGTCGTTGGGCTCGCGGAAGAGCTGCTGCAGCGTCTCGCTCATGGCGAGGTTCAGGTTGGCATTCTTCGGCGGGATCGGCGACATGAACCACTTGGCGTAGAGCTTGGCCGCCTCGCCCGACACCATGTACTTGCGCAGTGCATCGTCCACCGCCTTCTTGAACGCCGGGTCGTCCTTGCGGAACAGCAGCGCGATGGGCTCGGACGCCAGCGCTTCGCCGACGATGCGAAAGCCCGTGGGATTGCGGCCGTTGGCGATCAGGCCGGCGAGCAGGTTGTCGTCGAGCACGAAGGCGTCGGCCCGCCCGGATTCCAGCATCAGGAAGCTGTCGAAGTGGTCCTTGCCCAGCACGGTCGGGATCTCGATGTTCTTCGTCTTGGCGTAGCCGCGCAGCAGCTGCACGGCCGTCGTGCCGGTCGACGCCGCCACGTTGCGCCCGGCCAGTTGTTCGAACGAGGTGATGCCCGAATCGGCCCGCACCGCCATGCGCACCTGGCTCACATAGCTCGTCAACCCGAACGCCACCTGCTGCTGGCGCGTGAGGTTGTTGGTGGTGGGGCCGCAGCCGATGTCCACCGTGCCGTTCTGCACCAGCGACATGGTGTTCTGCGCGGTCAGCACCTTGTAGTCGAGCCTTGCGCCGGGTGCGATCTCCTTGAGCACGTATTCGCACAGCTCGACGTGGTAGCCGACGAACTTCTCGTTGGCGCCGAGCGCGTAGGCCATGGGTGCGGAGGCTTCCCGCACACCGAGCACCACGGCGCCGGTGGCCTTGATCTTGTCGAAGGTGCTGGTTGGGGGCGTGCCCTGGGCCGCGGCCGCGCAGGCGAGGGTGGCGATGACAAGGGATGCCGCGGTGCGGTGGAGCTGGTTCATGGCGTGGTCGGGATGGGTTGGTGCATGCAGTTTGAATGCGCCGTCACCCTAGCAGTGCTGCTGCATACCGTCCATGGCAGAAACGCGGATGCCGCGTGCCGTGCCGGCCTATTCCGCTGGATGCCCGCGCGTCATGGTGTTCCCGCCCCGGGCACGTCAACCGGCGTCGCCCAGACCGCCGCCTCGCGCGCAGCCTGGCGCGCGGCTTCGTGGAAGTCCGGGGCCACGCACAGGAACAGCGTGCGCCGGTCCGGCCCGCCCAGGGTCAGCGCGAAGCAGCCCATGTTGCCGGTGGGGATCGACTGCAGGATCTCGCCGCCCGGCGCCATGCGCACGGCGCGGTGGCCCACGGCGTCGGCGAACCAGACCGCACCCTCGGCGTCCAGCACGGCCCCGTCCGGCGCCGCCTTCAAGCTGCCCAGCACGGTGGGTACATCGGTCATCGATGGCTGCGGTCCCCACACCGCCCAGTCGCGCCGCGGGCCCAGGCCGCCGTCGGCCTGCACATCGAAGGCCGAGATGCGGTTGCCCATGGTCTCGCAGACGACCAGGGTGCGGCCGTCGGGTGTCAGCATGGCGCCGTTCGGGAAGTGCAGCCCCTCGGCCGCCACCGACACCGTGCCGTCCGGGTCCACGCGCGCAAGCCGGGCCAGCGCCGGTGTGCCGCCGCCCATGAGGTCGAAGCCGAAGTTGCCCACGTAGGCGCGGCCCTGGCCGTCGACCACCATGTCGTTGGCATGGCCGCCGGCCACGCCCGACAGGTCGGCGTGCTGCACGAGCCGGCCGTCGGCCTCGCGCCGCAGCACGCGGCGGTCGCGCATGGAGACGACCAGCAGCCGCCCGTCCGGCAGCCAGCCCAGGCCCGAAGGCTGCTGCGGCACCGCGGCGATGGTCTCGGCCCGGCCGTCCAGGCCGACCGCAATGACGCGCTGCGTGTAGAAGTCCGACAGCCAGAGCCGGCCATCGTGCCAGCGCGGGCCCTCGAGGAAGCTGTAGCCGGCGATCAGTTCGGAAAAGCGCGGTTCTGCCATCGGGTCTCCTGTTCGTGCGCGGCCGGATGCTGCCGCGGGCCGCAGCATCATAGGCAGCGCGCGCCCAGGGACATCACCGATGCGGGCCGCTGCCATGTGGTGTTGAATGGCGCGCTTTGCATCCGCCACGATGAGAGACCCCTCCATGTTCCGCCGTTCCCTGCTGGGCGCCACCGCGCTCGCTTCGCTGACCACGCTCGTGGCCCCCGTCACCGCCCAGGCCCAGGCCTGGAAGAACTTTCCCGAAAAGCCGATCAAGCTCGTCATCGCCTTCCCGGCCGGTGGCCCGACCGACATCACCATGCGCTCGCTGGCCGACAACGCGGCCAAGGTGCTGGGCCACCCCGTCATCATCGAGAACAAGCCCGGCGCCGGTGGCACCTTGCCCGCGCAGGCCTTGCAGACCGCGCAGCCCGATGGCTACACCATCGCGCAGATCCCGCTGGGCGTGTTCCGCCTGGGCTACACCACCAAGATCAACTGGGACCCGATCAAGGACATCAGCTACGTCATCAACGTCACGGGCTACGCCTTCGGTGTCGTGGTACCGGCCAACAGCCCGTTCAAGACCTGGGCCGATTTCGTGGCCTATGCCAAGGCCAATCCCGGCAAGCTGACCTACGGCTCCACCGGCACGCTGACCAGCCCGCACCTGACAACCGAGATCCTGGCCCAGCAGGCCGGCATCGAGCTGCAGCACGTGCCCTACAAGGGCAGCGCCGATCTCATGCTGGCCGTGGTCAGCGGCCAGTTGATGGCGGCGGTGGACTCCACGGGCTTCGCGCCGCAGGTCGAGGCCGGCAAGCTGCGTGTGCTCAACACCTGGGGCGAGAAGCGCCTGCCCAAGTTCCCCGATGCGCCCACGCTCAAGGAGCTGGGCTACAACATCGTGCAGAACTCGCCCTTCGGCATCGGTGCACCCAAGGGCACGCCACCCGAGGTCGTCAAGCGCCTGCACGACGCCTTCAAGAAGGCCATGGAAGAACCCAGCTACGTGGCCACGCTGGCCAAGTACGACATGCTGCCCGACTACAAGAGCACGGCCGACTACACCCAGTTCGCGCAGGACACGGTGGCGCGCGAGAAGGTCGTCATCGAGAAGCTGGGGCTGGCCAAGCCGCAGTGACCGTGGTGGCCTGACGCGGCATCATCGCGTCATGCCCCGTTCCGATTCTTCAGACTGGCAGGTCGTGCACGTGCATCCGCACGCGCCGGCCAAGCCTGCGCATGGCGCGCCCTGCAACGGCTGCGGCATGTGCTGCCTGCTGGAGCCTTGTCCGCTGGGCATGCTGCTGTCGCGGCGCAGGCAGGGCGCCTGCGTCGCCGTGCGGTGGGACGATGCCCAGGGCCGCTACCTGTGCGGCGCGCTGAGCGCTCCGGCCGAGGTGCTGGGCGCGCGCTGGCTGGCGCCGCTGGCGCGGCGCTGGATCGCTGCGGGGATCGGCTGCGATGCCAGCTTCAGCATTGCCGCCGACGCCGAAGGCGTCACTCCGGCTCGATCCCCGCCGCCCGGATGATCTTGCCCCAGCGCTCCAGTTCGCCGAGCTGGAACTTCGCGAGTTCCTCCGGCCCCATGAACGCGGCCTCCTGTCCGGTCTTCTCGATGACCTGCTGCACTGCGGGCGCGGCCAGCGCCTCGCGCACCAGGCCGGCCAGTTGCTGCACCACCGGCGCTGGCGTGCCGGCCGGCGCGTAGAGCGCGTTCCAGTAGCCGAACTCGTAACCCGGCAGCGACTCGTTGATGGCCGGCACCTCGGGCGCCAGCGGCGAGCGCTTGGGGCTGCTCATTCCCAGGGCCCGCAGCTTGCCGGCCTTGACCTGCGGCAAGCTGGTCGTGAGGTCCACGATCATGAGGTCGATCTGCCCACCCACGAGGTCCAGCACGGCCGGAGGGTTGGCCTTGTAGGGCACGTAGTTGAACTTCGCGCCCGTGGCCTGCTGGAACAGCTCGGTCGCGATCTGCGCCGACGAGCTGCCCGAGCCGTAGTTGAGCTTGCCCGGCTGGGCCTTGGCCAGCGCCACGAGCTCGGCCACATTGTTGGCCTTGATCTGCGGGTTCACGACCAGCGCGAGGTAGCCGCGCGCCAACAACGAGACGGGCGCGAAGTCCTTGATCGGGTCGTAGGCGATCTTCTTGAGCAGGTGCGGGTTGGCCGACTGCGTGGTGTTGGTCGTCATGAACAGCGTATAGCCGTCCGGCTGGGCCTTGGCCACGTACTGCGCGGCGATGCTGCCGAAGGCGCCGGCACGGCTCTCCACCACCACGGCCTGGCCCGTGCGCTTGGTGATCTCGGCGCCCATGGCGCGCGTGAGCCCGTCGGTGGCGCTGCCCGGCGTGGAGCCGATGACGATGGTGATGGGCTTGGCCGGGAAAGCCGTTGGCTGGGCCGAGGTCAGCGGTGCAATGGCTGCCGTACAGGCGAGCGCGATCAGTGCGCGGCGAATGCGCATGGCGTTGTCTCCGTTGAAGTGAAAGGAATGGCGGGCGTTCAGCGCAGCAGGTTCCAGCCGTCCAGCAGCGCGCGCAGCTGTTGCTGCTGCTTGTCGCTGAGCGGCCAGGCCGAGGGCGGGCGCGTGGCGCCGCAGTCGTGGCCCATGAGCTGCAGCGCGCTCTTGACCACGGTCACATTGGTGCCGTTGTTCTCCTGCGCGCGCAGCTCTTCGAAGGGCAGCATCTCTTCGATCAGGCGCATGGCGAGCGGCTGGTCGGCGGCCTCGAGCGCGTTGTAGATCGCGACCGAGCGCTCGGGCAGCACGTTGATGAGGCCGGAGGTGAAGCCACGCGCGCCGACCGCGTAGAACGGCGGCGCCCAGACCTCGGCCAGACCGCCGACCCAGGCGAGCTGCCGGTCGGCCGTGCGGCGCATGGCGGCGGCCAGCACCAGCGGCGTCGGCGAGGCCCACTTGATGCCCACGACCTCGGGGACGCGGCACAGCGCCTCGATCGCATCCAGGCCGATGTTCTCGTTGCGCAGGTACAGCACCAGCGGCAGGCCGGCGCCGGCCTCGGCGATGCGCTGCACATATGCCAGCACGCCGCGCGGCGCGACGAAGGGGTCCGGCGGCTGGTGCACCATCAGCGCATCGGCACCGGCCTGACGCGAGACGCGGGCCAGCGCGCAGGCCTCGCCCACGCTGCGGCCCACGCCGGCCAGCAGCGGCACGCGGCCGGCCACGCAGTCGGCCGCGATGGCCACGGCGCGCTCGGCCTCGGCCGGCTGCAGGCCGTAGAACTCGCTGGTGTTGCCATTGGCCACGAGCACCTGCACACCGGCCTGCACGGCGCGGTCGACCACGGGCTTCAGCGGTGCGGCGACCACGCGGTCCTGCGCGTCGAAGGGTGTGACCAGGATGCCGGAAATGCCGTTCAGCGCCTGGCGCAGCGCGGGACCTTGGAACGAGGACATGGAGACTCCGGGAAATGAGGGGATGGAACGGGGTGCTACTCTAGAAAGCGCCTGCACCGCCGTCCAATCCAATCTGGCGATCCCGCCATCCAAGTTCTGAATCGTGTTCCAGCTCTCGCAACTGCGCTGCTTCGTCGCTGTCGCCTCCGAACTGCATTTCGGCCGTGCTGCCGCGCTGCTGCACATGACGCAGCCGCCGCTCACCCGACAGATCCAACTGCTGGAGCACGAACTGGGCGTGCAACTGCTCGAACGCGCAGGCGGCACGGTGCGCCTGACGCCGGCAGGCAGCAGCTTCCTGCGCGAGGCCGAGGACATCCTGCGCCGCAGCCAGGCCGCCATGCAGGCGGCGCGCCGTGCCATGCGCGCCGATGCCGGCACGGTCACGCTGGGTTTCATCGCGGCGGCCAGCTTCGCGCTGCTGCCGCAGGTGCTGGGCGCGATCCGTACGGCGCTGCCCGATGTGGAAGTGGTGCCGCGCGAGCTGCAGACCGTGGACCAGCTGGACGCATTGGCCGCGGGCCGCATCGACCTGGGGATCGTGCGGCCGTTCGCGCCGCGCAGCTTTGCGGCGTCCTGCATGCTGCTGCGTGAGCCGCTGCTGCTGGCTGCGCCCACGGGCCATGCGCTGGCCAGCGGCGACGCCATGGCGCTGGCGGAACTGCAGAGCCAGCCCTTCATCGCCTATTGCCCGTCGGAGACGCGCTACATCTACGAGCTCATCGCGGGCCGGCTGCGCGCCGAGGGCGTGGCGCCCGACAACGTGCTGACGCTGAGCCACACGCACTCCATTCTGGCCATGGTCGACGCGGGCTGGGGTGTGGCGCTGGTGCCGGCTTCGGCGCAGCGCCTGGGCTATGCGCGGGTGGCGTTCCGGCCGCTGCGCGACCCGGCCGGCCTGCATGCCGAACTGCACCTGGCCTGGCGCGCGCAGAGCCGCCATGTGGTGGCCGACACCGTGCGCGAGGTGCTGCAGCGCGGCGTCTAGGCGCGCTGGGCCAGCACCAGGCGGGCGAATTCGGCGAAGCCCGCGCCGCGCGCGCCCTGCGCCACGTAGCGCGGCAGGTGCGCCAGCTGGGGTACGAAGCGTGCGATGTTGGCCACGCCCACACTGTTGTCGAACGCCTGGAACATGCGCGCGTCATTGGTCGAGTCGCCCACATAGGCCCAATGGGCCATCTCGGCGTCCAGGTCGCGCTGCCAGAGTTCGCGCAGGATCCAGCGCGCGCCTGCGAGCTTGTCGTGCGTGCCGAACCAACCGTTCACGTGGATGGAGGAGACCGTGGCATGCAGGCCCGCGTTGCGCATGGTCTGCACCACCGCGTCGATCTGCGCCTGGCCCAACTGCACGAATTCGCTGTGGTCGATGGCGATGTCGGTCTCGCGGCCGGCCGAGTCGTCGGCGCGTCGCGCGCCCGGGATGCCGTGCTCGACCTGGGCCAGCACCTGCTGCATGCGCGCGAAGTTGGCGGCCCGCGTGGCGGCGTCCTGCAGGTAGCGCTTCTCGACCAGGCCATCGGCCCCGCGCAGCAGCGCCACGGCGCCGTTCTCGGCCACGATGGCATCGACCGGCCACTGTGCCGCGAACGGCAGGCTCCAGCCGACCGAGCGGCCCGTGATGGCGACCACCGCCAAGCCTGCGGCACGCAGGTCGCCCAGTGCCTGTAGCGCGTCGGGCGTGATCGCACCCTCGGTGGTGAGCGTGTCGTCGATGTCGGTGAAGACGCCGCGCAAACCGACCGAAGCCGGCGCCGGCCAGGCCGCCAGCGGCTTCATCCGGCGTTCTGCAACGCCAACCCCGCGTGCTCGCGCAGCGGATGGAAATGGATCTTCGGAAAGCGCTCCTGCGCCAGCCGCACGTCGTAGGGCGAGGTGCACAGGTAGGCCAGCGTGTCGGCCGCGTCGCGCGCCATGCGCGCGGGATAGGCGTCGACAAACTGGCGCAGCTCGGCCGGCGTGTCGGCCGTGATCCAGCGCGCGCCGGTGTATTGGCAGCCTTCGAGCCGGATGTCGGCGTCGTACTCGGTCTTCAGGCGGTGCTGCACCACTTCGAACTGCAGCTGGCCGACCGCGCCCAGGAGCATCGGGCCGCCGGCCTCGGGCTTGAAGACCTGGATCGCGCCTTCCTCGCCGAGCTGGGCCAGGCCCTGCTGCAGCTGCTTGGTACGCAGCGGGTTGCGCAGGATCACCGTCATGAACATCTCGGGCGCGAAGAAGGGCAGCCCGGTGAACTGCAGGTTCGCGCCGTCGGTGATGGTGTCGCCCAGCTGCACGCCGCCGTGCGTGGTGAAGCCGATGATGTCGCCCGCGTAGGCCTCGTCCACGGCCTCGCGGCGCTGGCTCATGAAGGTCACCACGGAGGTGGGCCGCAGTTCCTTGGCCGTGCGCTGCACCTTGAGCTTCATGCCCGGCGTGTACTTGCCCGAGGCCATGCGCACGAAGGCGATGCGGTCGCGGTGGTTGGCGTCCATGTTGGCCTGCACCTTGAACACCACGCCGGCGAAGTCCTTGTCCTCGGGCTGGATCTCCTTGGTGACGGGCTGGCGGTTCACCAGCACGGTGCTGATGCGCTTTTGCGGCGGCGGCGCCAGGTCCACCAGCGCGTCCAGCACCTCCATCACGCCGAAGTTGTTGACGCCGGAACCGAAGAACACCGGCGTCTGCTTGCCGGCCAGGAAGGCGGCATGGTCCCAGGCCGGCGAGGCGCCTGTGGCCAGTTCCATGCTGTCCATGGCGGTGTCGAACTCGTGGCCGAAGCGGGCCTGCAGCGCAGCGCGGTCCGCGAGCGGCATGGTCTCGAAGTCCTGCGGCCGGCGCTCGCTGCCGGACTCGAACACCGTCATCGCCTGGGTGCGCAGGTTGACGATGCCGCCGAAGCTCTTGCCCTGGCCCACGGGCCAGGTCATGGGCACGCAGGGCATGCCGAGTTCGCGTTCCACCTCGTCCAGGATGTCGAGCGGCTCGCGCACCTCGCGGTCCATCTTGTTGACGAAGGTGATGATGGGCGTGTCGCGCTGGCGGCAGACCTCGATCAGCCGGCGCGTCTGCGCTTCCACGCCATTGGCCGCGTCGATCACCATCAGCGCCGAGTCCACGGCCGTCAACACGCGGTAGGTGTCTTCGGAGAAGTCCTTGTGGCCGGGCGTGTCGAGCAGGTTGACCACGTGGTCGCGGTAGGCCATCTGCATGACCGAACTGGCCACCGAGATGCCGCGCTGCTTCTCGATCTCCATCCAGTCGGAGGTGGCGTGGCGGCTGGCCTTGCGCGCCTTGACCGAGCCGGCGATCTGGATCGCGCCCGAGAACAGCAGCAGTTTCTCGGTCAGCGTCGTTTTACCCGCGTCGGGGTGGGAAATGATGGCGAAGGTGCGGCGACGCCGGGTTTCGGAGGCGAAAGACAAAGCGCGGTTCCAGGTGAGGGGGCGGGCGGCGCGGCAGGGGCGCGGCCGGGAAAACCGCTATTTTCGGGCAAACCCGGATCAGCGCGGGCAGCGGCCGTCGACGGGCATGGAGCCGTCGCGGCATTCGGTCAGGATGGGCGCGCTGCTGCGGGGTGGGGCATCGCCCTGCACGTAGACGATCTTCCTGCTGCCCATGGCGCAGCTGCCGACCACCTGGCCCGGCGCGCTCTGCGCGGCGTCCACCACGGTGACCACGGGATTGGCGATGCCGCCCGTGCGGATGCGCGCCTCGATGCCGCTGCGGATGGCTTCGCAGTTGTCGGCGGCGTGGGCGCTGCCGGCGAGCAGGCAGAGCAGGGGGATCGGCCAGGGTTTCATTGTGGCGAGTGTCGCAGCTGCAAGAATGCCTCGCGTGACGAACGTTTCGATGCTGCGCCAAGCCGCCTTGCCCTGCCTGCTGGCCGCGCTCTCGGCCTGTACGCCGGTGCGTGCGCCCCTGGTGGCCTACACCTGCGAGGGCGGTGTGCGGCTGGACGTGCGTTTCGAGCGCAACCATGCACTGTTGAGCCTGCCCGGCGGCGGCGAGGCGCGGCTGGCGCAGCAGGCCAGCGGCTCGGGCTTCTGGTACGCAGGCGCCGGCCACCAGCTGCGCGGCAGGGGCCAGGCCCTGCAGTGGACGGTGGGCCAGGCCCAACCGCTGGCCTGTCTTGTGGTCGGCCCCTGATCAGATCAGGTTGCGCATGGCCTGCGCGGTTTCGCGCAGCACGGGCAGCACGCGTGCGACGGCGTCGTCGCTGCTCTCGTGGCCCATGGGCATGGTGATGTTGAGCGCGCCCACCACCTCGCCGTTGCGGTCGCGCAGCGGTACGGCGATGCCGCGCGAGTTCAGGTCCAGCTGCTGCTCCGACAGCGACCAGCCCTGGGCGCGGATGCGCGCGAACTCCAGCCTCAGCCGGTCCTTGCTGGCGATGGTGTGCGGCGTGAACACGCGCAGTTCGTGCGTCTGCAGCCAGTGTTCGGCTTCGTCCTCGGGGCGCAGGGCCAGCATCAGCGTGCCCGAGGCCGTCAGCTGCAGCGGCACGCGCGCGCCCAGCACGTAGCCGGTGTTCATGCTGCGGTTGGGACCGTTGCGCGCGATGTAGACCACGTCGTCGCCGTCCAGCACCGCGAGGTAGGCGGTCTCGTGCGTGCCCATGGCCACGCGCTGCAGAAAGGGCTGGACCACGCGCGGCAGCCGCGCCGACTCCAGGTAGGACTGGCCCAGCCGCAGCACGCGCGGCGTGAGCCAGAACAGCTTGCCGTCGCCGGCCACATAGCCCAGGTGCTGCAGCGTGAGCAGGTAGCGCCGGGCCGCCGTGCGCGTCATGCCCGTGCGCTGGCCGATCTCGCTGGCCGTCATGCGCGGGTGGGCGTCGTCGAAGGCCTCGATCAGGTTGAGGCCCCGGTCCAGGCCGGCAATCCAGTCGCGCCGCTGCAGGCCGACCGGAAGCTTGTCGGTGGGGTCATTCATCGGTGAAAACCCTTGGTGTGATCGATAATCGCGCGTTTCTGTTCGATTATCGAACCGATATGCATCGCCAAGCCTGTTCGATGCGAGGTCGTCCTCTTTAGAGTTCGATCCGTCGCACCTGCCGTGCGATTGTCGAACGATTTTCACCAGGAGACTTTGACCATGAGCACCGCAACTGCTGCGCACGAGCCGCAGGGCCGGCACCAATCCAAGAAGGCCGCCGCCAGCGGCTGGATCGGGTCCGCGCTGGAGTACTACGATTTCTTCATCTACGCCACGGCCGCGGCGCTGATCTTTCCGCAGATCTTCTTCCCCAAAGGCGACCCCGGCATCGCCATCATTGCTTCGCTGGCCACCTATGGCGTGGGCTACGTGGCGCGTCCGATCGGCGCCTTCGTGCTGGGCCACATCGGCGACACGCACGGCCGCAAGAAGGTGCTGGTCTGGTGCATGTTCCTGATGGGTTTCTCGACCATCGCCGTCGGCCTGCTGCCGACCTACGAGCAGATCGGCCTGTGGGCGCCGTTCCTGCTGGTGGTCTGCCGCCTGATCCAGGGCTTCGCCGTGGCCGGCGAGATCTCGGGCGCCAGTTCCATGATCCTGGAGCATGCACCCTTCGGCCGCCGTGGCTTCTTCGCCAGCTTCACCCTGCAGGGCGTGCAGGCCGGCCAGATCCTGGCCGCTGCCGTGTTCCTGCCGCTGGCGCACTACATGCCCGAGGAATCGTTCAACACCTGGGGCTGGCGCATTCCGTTCCTGCTGTCCTTCATCGTGATCGTGGCCGGCTACATCATCCGCCGCGAGGTGGACGAGACGCCCGCCTTCACCGACAAGACGGAGCAGAAGCAGCGCGCCCGCTCGCCCATCGTGGACGCCTTCAAGTACAGCTGGCGCGACATGCTGCGCGTCGTGCTGATGGCGCTCATGAACGTGATCCCGGTCGTGGCCACCATCTTCGGCGCTGCCTACGCGGTGCAGCCGGCCTACGGCGTGAACTTCGCCAAGGACGTGTACCTGTGGATCCCGGTGATGGGCAACATCCTCGCAGTGCTGGTGATCCCCTTCGTCGGCAACCTGTCGGACAAGATCGGCCGCAAGCCGCCGATCATCGTGGGCTCGCTCGCGGCCGGCCTGCTGGCCTTCGGCTACCTGTACGCCATCAGCATCCACAACGTGACGCTGGCCATCGTCATGTCGCTGCTGATGTGGGGCGTGGTCTACCAGGGTTACAACGCGGTGTTCCCGAGTTTCTACCCCGAGCTGTTCCCCACCCGGACCCGGGTCTCGGCCATGGCCATCTCGCAGAATGTGGGCACGGCCATCACCGCCATGCTGCCGGCGCTGTTCACCGTCGTGGCCCCGCCCGGTGCGCAGAACATCTGGCTGACGGTGGGCGCCATCGCCTTCGGCATCACGGTCATCGCGGCGCTGGCCGCCGCCAGTGCCCGCGAAACCTTCCGCATCCAGATGCAGGACCTGGGCCGGCCCGATGCGCAGCCCGTGCCGCTGGCCGACTACCAGCGCCAGCGCGCGGCGGCCGTGGCCCAGGGCCGCGCCGGTTCCTGATGTGCCCGATGCATCTGACAATGCACCACCTGTCTCCGAACGCAACGCACACACCATGATCTCCGGCAAGACCACGCTGATCGCCCACCTGGGCTACCCCACGGCCACCTTCAAGGCGCCGATGATCTACAACCCCTGGTTCGAGCAGCAGGGCATCGATGCGGTGGTCATGCCCATGGGCGTGCTGCCCGAGGACTACGCGGTCTCGCTGCGCCAGATCATGCGCTTCACCAACCTGCGCGGCGCGCTGGTCACGATGCCGCACAAGGTCGTGACGCTGGACCTTGTGGACGAGGCCACGCCCACGGCGCGCATCGCCGGCGCCTGCAACGCCGTCCTCAAGCGGCCCGACGGCAGCCTGCTGGGCGACATGTTCGACGGCGCCGGCTTCGTGCGTGGCGTGCAGCGCAAGGGCCGCAGCTTCGCCGGTGCGCGCGTGCTGGTCTCGGGCGCGGGCGGCGTGGGCTCGGCGATTGCGGCGTCCATCGCCCAGGCCGGCGCGGCCGAACTCGCGCTGTTCGACACGCGTGCCGAATCGGCCGAGGCCCTGGCCGCGCGGCTGCGCCAGCACTACCCCAGCCTCACGGTGCGCACCGGCAGCAAGGACCCGGCGGGCTTCGACATCGTCGTCAACGCCACGCCACTGGGCATGCAGGAAGGCGACCCGCTGCCCTTCGACATCGACCGCATCGCGCCGACTGCCTTCGTCGGCGAGGTCGTCATGAAGAGCGAGTACACGCCACTGCTGCGCGCCGCCATGGACAAGGGCTGCGCCGTGCAGGTCGGCACCGACATGCTGTTCGAGCAGATTCCGGCCTACCTGGAGTTCTTCGGCTTCGGCACGACCACGGCCGAGGCGCTGCGCGCCGTGGCCAGGCTGCAGTACTGAGCGCACTGCGCCGTGAGCATCTTCGAAGGCTATCTCTCCACCCCCGAAGCCATGGCTGCGTTCAGCGGCTCCGGCGTGGTGGCGGCGATGTTGCGCTTCGAAGCCGCGCTGGCCCAGGCCCAGGCCGACGAGGGCCTGGTTCCGCCGGCGGCGGCGCGTTCCATCGTGGGCAGCTGCCGCGTCGAGCTGTTCGACGTGGAGAAGATCGTGCGCGACAGCGGCCGCGCCGGCAGCGTGGCAATCCCCCTCGTCAGGGCGTTGCGCGAAGCCGTGGGACTGTTCAACGCCGAGGCCGTGGCCTGGACGCACTTTGGCAGCAGCAGCCAGGACGTGATCGACACCGCGCTGGTGCTGGTCACGCGCGATGCGCTGGCCCTGGTCGACGCCGACCTGCAGCGCTGCACCGAGGCGCTGCTGGCGCTGGCCGAGCGGCATGCCGACACGCCCATGCTGGCGCGCACGCTGATGCAGCCGGCCTCCGTCACCAGCCTGGGTTTCAAGTGCGCCGACTGGGCTGCGCCGCTGGTGCGTGGCCGCCAGCGGCTGCAGCAGGCCGCGGCCCAGGCGCTGCAGCTGCAACTGGGCGGTGGCGTCGGCACCCTGGCGCAGATGCGGTCGGACGCACCGCGCGCCGCGGCCGTGCGCGCGCGCGTGGCCGCAGCCCTGGGCTTGCGCGATGGCGGCAGCGCCTGGCACACCCAGCGCGACGACTGGGTGGCGCTCGCCTGCGCGCTGGGCGTGGTGACAGGCAGCCTGGGCAAGCTCGCGGCCGACCTGGCGCTGCTGGGCCAGCACGAGGTCGGCGAACTCATGGAGCCGGCCGAGGCCGGTCGCGGCATCTCGACCGTGATGCCGCACAAGCGCAATCCGGTGGCGTCCATGGTGGCCCTGTCGGCCGCCCAGCGCGTGCCGCAGCGTGTGGCGGCCTTGCTGGCCGGCATGGTGCAGGAGCACGAGCGTGCGCTCGGCGCCTGGCAGGCGGAACAGGCCGAATGGTCATCGCTGTGGATGTCGGCGCACGGCAGCCTGCGCGCGTTGGCCACGGCCCTGCCGGGCCTGCGCGTGGATGCAGCCCGCATGCAGGCCAACATCGACCACGTCCGCGCCGGGTTGCCGCACGAAACCGTGCAGGAGTGGTTCGCGCCGACGCTGGTGGAGATGGCCAGCGCCCAGGCGCGCCAACGCGTGGCCGAACTCAGGCGCGTGGCTGCTTGAACCAGTCTTCGAACTGTTCGGCCGGCATGGCCTGGGCGAACAGGTAGCCCTGCGCATAGTCGCAGCCGGCCTCCAGCAACAGGCCGCGCTGCGCGAGCGTCTCCACGCCTTCGGCGATCACGGCGATGCCGAGCTGGTGCGCCATCACGATCATGGCCTTGCACAGTGCCAGGTCGTTCGAACCCGGCGCCAGTCCGGCCACGAAGGATTTGTCGATCTTGATGAAGTCGATGTCGTAGCGCTGCAGATAGGCCAGCGAGGAGTAGCCCGTGCCGAAGTCGTCCAGCGACACGCCGATGCCCGCCTGGCGCAGCGTCAACAGGTGGTCGGCGACGTTGGGGCTGGGGTTCAGCAGCAGGCTTTCGGTGATCTCCACCGTCAGCGCGTGGCGCGGCAGCCGCAGTGCGGCCAACTCGCGCAGCCATTGCGCGTGGTCTTCGTCGGCGCGGTGGAACTGCACGGGCGACTTGTTGACGCTGATCTGGAAGCGCGGGTCGAGTCGCGCACGCCAGCACTGGGTTTGGCGCGCGGCTTCGCGGAACACCCATTCGCCGATCTGGATGATCATGCCGTTGGCCTCGGCGATGGGCACGAAATCCAGCGGCGCCATGTGGCCACGCTGCGGGTGGCGCCAGCGCAGCAACGCCTCGGCCATGTGCACCTCGCCGCTGGCCAGCGCCACGATGGGCTGGTACTCGACGCTGAACTGGCGCGCCTGCATTGCGCCATGCAGGTCGTTGGCGACGCGGGCGCGCAGCTGGGCGCCTTCCTGCAACGCGGGCGTGAAGTAGCCGAAGCGGTTGCGCCCGCCGTCCTTGGCAGCGTAGAGCGCCTGGTCGGCCTGGCGCAGCAGGTCGTCCACGGTCTGGCCGTCGCCAGGGTAGAAGGTGACACCGATGCTGGCGCTCACGAAGGCGGGCTCATCGCCGAGGTGGAAGGCACGCGCCATCTCGCGCAGGATGGCCTGCACGATGCGCTCGACCTCGCGAACCTCGCGCAGTTCGGGCAGTACCACGGTGAACTCGTCTCCGCCCATGCGGGCCACGGTGTCGGAGGCGCGCACGCAGCGGCCGAGCCGCTGCGCGGCCTCGACCAGCAGGCGGTCGCCGCCCTCGTGGCCCAGCGTGTCGTTGACGGCCTTGAAGTGGTCCAGGTCGATGAACAGCAGCGCCAGCTGCAGCCGCTCGCGGTCGCACCGCAGCATGTGCTGGCCCAGGCGGTCGCGCAGCATGCGGCGGTTGGGCAGACCGGTCAGTGCGTCGAAGTTGGCCTGGTGCCAGATCAACGCCTCCGCTTCCTTGCGCTGCGTGATGTCGGTGTGCGTGCCCACCATGCGCAGCGGCTTGCCGTGTGCATCGCGGCTGATCACCATGCCGCGCGCAAGCACCCACTTCCAGCTGCCGTCTGCGCACAGCACCCGGTGTTCGTTCACGTAGCTGGGCGCGCGGCCCTCCAGGTGCGCCCGGCGGTCGTGGAGCATCCGGGCCTTGTCGTCCGGGTGCGTGCGCTGGTCCATGCTGTGCGGGGAGGGACGCAGGTCGTGCGCGCCGAAGCCGTACATCTCCAGGCAGCGGCGCGACATCCTGGCCACGCCCTCGGCCAGGTTCCAGTCCCAGACGCCGTCGCCGGTGCTCTCCAGCGCGAGCTTCCAGATCTCGTCGCGCCGACGCAGTTCGGCCTCGGCACGCACGCGTTCGGTGATGTCTTCCACTGTGCCTTCGTAGAACAGGATGCGGCCGGCGGCATCGCGCACCACGTGGGCGTTCTCGCTGACCCAGATGCGTTCGCCGGTCTTGTGGCGGTAGACCTCGGAGACGAAGCCGCGCACGTAGCCCTGGCGCTCGAGCAGGTCACGGAAGACCGTGCGACGCGACGGCTCCACATACCACTGGCGGCCGATGTCCTGCATCGCGGCGATGAGTTCGGCCTCGTGCGTGTAGCCGTTCAGTTGCACCTGCGCCGGGTTGGCGCGGATCTGCCGTCCATCGGGCGAGGACCGGTAGGCCCCGATGGGCAGGAAGTCGAACAGCGTCGAGAAATCGACGCCCTGGGCTTGTGTGGCGGCGGGCACCAGTGGGCTAGGTGGGTCGGCGGTTTCCATGCGCGGCGTATTGTTCCGACGAATCGTGCAAGTGCGCACATGCATTCGTGTACTTTTGCACGGTATGGGCTGGGGCATTCCCTAGCTACGGCGCAGGGCGATGCAGCCCGCCAGCGCTACGCCGGCCAGCGCCAGCGGAAAGCCCAGCAAGGGTGAATGGTCCAGCAGCCAGCCCGAGGCCGCCGAGGCACAGGTGCTGCCCAGGGTGTACGACAGCACCAGCACGGCCGTGCTGTTGACCAGGGTGATGCCCTGCTCGCGTGCGCCGATGTCGATCATGGCCAGCGTGTAGAGGCTGCCGGCTGCGCCGCCCCAGAGGAAGGCCAGCAGCCAGGCCAGCCAGCCCAGTTGCGCGACGAAGGGCATCGCGCAGGTCGCGGCCAGCGTGACGGTGGCCAGAATGCGCATGAGCCGGCGCCGGCCCTGCGCCGGGTCGGCGAAGCGATCGGCCAGCATGCCCACGGGCAGCATCAGCACCGCACTGCCCAGGCCGCTCGCGGAGACCAGCAGCGCCGCGGCCGCCGCCGTCAGGCCCAGGCTCAGGCCGTACAGCGGCAGCACCGAGGTGATGCCGGCCTCGAAGAAGCCGCCGACGAAGCCGGCCAGCATGATCACCGGGTGCGCGCGCAGCGCGGCCCAGACGCCGCGCAGGCCCACGTGGGCTGCGGGCGCGTCGTCGGCCGGTGGCACGGGTGGGATCAGAAGGCTGACGAGCAGCCCGGCCGCCACGCACCCCACGGCGACCCAGGGCGCGGCGGGTGCATCGGCGCCGACCCAGACCAGCAGGGCCGGGCCGATCACGAAGGTCGCGCCCACCATGGTCTCGAACAGGCCCACGTTGCGCCCGCGCGTGCGCGCGGTGGAGAACTCGGCCACCAGCGCCTCCGACAACACCCAGCGCAGGCCCGAGGCCGCGCCGGCCAGCAGCTCCAGTGCGAACCAGACCGGCAGTTCGCGCGTGAGTGCGAAGCCACAGCAGGCCAGCGCCGGCACGGCCGCCGACAGCCACAGCGTGGGCCTGCGCCCGAGCGCGCGCGTGACCCAGGACGAGAACGGCGTGACCAGGAAGATCGCCGCCCAGCCGGTGGCCGCGAACAGCCCGGCCACGGTGCTGGAGACCGCCGCGCCCTTGAGTTGCAGCAGCAACCAGGGCGTCACCATGAAGTAGCCCACAAGTTCCAGGAAGGTGGAGACGAACAGGGCGGCGAGGCCCAGCGCCGGGGCGCGTGTGGCTGGCATGGCAGGAAGCGTGGGGGTGCGAAGAGGCGCGCGATTGTCGCCAACGCCGGCGCTTCTATAATCCGCGGCTTCCGAGGAGCGTTGCAGCACCGGCATGGTGCGAGGCTCGGATTCCATTCGCAACGACGCTCGCCCACGCTCCGTGCGGTGAGTTCATTCCCCCAAAGCGTGGTCGTCTTCAACCTGTCCCGATCCGGGACCACGGAGCCGTCATGAACGCCCCTGCCTCTTCCAAGCAACTGCTGAACGCCGATTGCGCCATCGCCGACCTGGGCCTCGCCGCCTGGGGCCGCAAGGAAATCGCGATCGCCGAAACCGAAATGCCCGGCCTGATGGCCATCCGCGAGGAGTTCGCCAAGAGCCAGCCGCTCAAGGGTGCGCGCATCACGGGCTCGCTGCACATGACGATCCAGACCGCGGTGCTGATCGAGACGCTGCAGGCGCTCGGCGCGCAGGTGCGCTGGGCCTCGTGCAACATCTTCTCGACGCAGGACCACGCCGCTGCCGCCATCGCCGCGGCCGGCACGCCGGTGTTCGCCATCAAGGGCGAGACCCTGGTCGACTATTGGGACTACACGCACCGCATCTTCGAATTCGAAGGCAAGAACGACGGCCCCAACATGATCCTGGACGACGGCGGCGATGCCACGCTGCTGATGCACCTGGGTGCCAAGGCCGAGAAGGACATCAAGGCCCTGGGCCGCGCCAAAAGCGAGGAAGAGAAGATCCTGCATGCCGCCATCAAGGCCAAGCTCAAGCAGGACCCGACCTGGTACAGCCGCCGCCTGAAGAACATCATCGGCGTGACCGAAGAGACCACCACGGGCGTGCACCGCCTCAACGAGATGTCGGCCAAGGGCGAGCTGATGCTGCGCGCGATCAACGTCAACGACTCGGTGACCAAGAGCAAGTTCGACAATCTGTACGGCTGCCGCGAGTCGCTGGTGGACGGCATCAAGCGCGCCACCGACGTGATGATCGCCGGCAAGGTCGCCGTGGTGGCCGGCTACGGTGACGTGGGCAAGGGCTCGGCCCAGGCCCTGCGCGCGCTCTCGGCCCAGGTCTGGGTGACCGAGATCGACCCGATCAACGCGCTGCAGGCGGCCATGGAGGGCTACAAGGTCGTGACCATGGAGTACGCGGCCGACAAGGCCGACATCTTCGTCACCACCACGGGCAATAAGGACGTGATCCGCTACGAGCACATGGTGGCCATGAAGGACCAGGCCATCGTCTGCAACATCGGCCACTTCGACAACGAGATCGATGTCGCCGCGCTGGAGAAGAACTGCCAGTGGGAAGAGATCAAGCCGCAAGTCGACCACGTGATCTTCCCCAAGGTCGGCCGCAAGCCCGGCAAGCGCATCATCCTGCTGGCCAAGGGCCGCCTCGTGAACCTGGGCTGTGGCACGGGCCATCCGAGCTATGTGATGTCGTCCTCGTTCGCGAACCAGACCATCGCCCAGATCGAGCTCTACACCAAGCCCAAGGAGTACAAAGTCGGCCAGGTCTACGTGCTGCCCAAGCACCTGGACGAGAAGGTCGCGCGCCTGCAGCTGTCCAAGCTCGGCGCGCAGCTGACGGTGCTGAGCAAGGAGCAGGCCGCTTACATCGGCGTACCGGTGCAGGGCCCGTACAAGCCCGACACCTACCGCTACTGATGGCAGCGGGGCTGGGCATGCGTGCCGACCAACTGCTGGTGGACCGCGGCCTGGCCGCCTCGCGCTCGCAGGCGCAGCGGCTCATCGCCGCGGGCCTGGCCTGGCGCGTGGGCAACGGGCCCTGGAAGACGGTGGCCAAGAACCGCGACGAAGTACCGGACCAGGCCGAGCTGCAGCTGCAGGACGATGCCGAGTCGCGCTACGTCTCGCGCGGCGGGCTCAAGCTCGAAGGCGCGCTGCGCTCCAGCGGCGTGGACCCGACCGGGCTGGTCTGCCTCGATGTGGGCCAGTCCACCGGCGGCTTCACCGACTGCCTGCTGCAGCACGGCGCAGCGCGTGTCGTGGGCGTGGACGTGGGCCACGACCAGGTGCATCCGCGCGTGCGCGGCGACGAACGCGTGCATTGCATCGAGGGCGTGAATGCGCGGGCGCTTGAAGCCGAGGATCTCGGCGACGAACTGCCCGAGCAGGGCTTCGGCCTCATCGTGGGCGATCTGTCCTTCATCTCGCAGACGCTGGTGCTGCCGGCCGTCGTGCCGGTGCTGGCGGACGACGGCGCATTGCTGATGCTGGTCAAGCCGCAGTTCGAGCTGCAGCCCGGCCAGGTGGGCAAGGGCGGCATCGTGCGCGACGAAAGCCTGTACCCCGTCGTGCGCGCGCGCATCGAGGCCTGCTGCGCCGAGCTGGGCCTGGCGGTGGCCGGCTGGTGGGACAGCGCGATCAGCGGGGGCGACGGCAACCGCGAGTTTTGGATCCTGGGGAGAAAGCAAGCATGAACACGGACAGCCCGGCCTTGCCGGTCAGCTACGAGTTCTTTCCGCCGAAGACGCCCGAGGGCGTGGCCAAGCTGCGGGGCGTGCGCCAGGCGTTGTACGCGCGCAAGCCCAGCTTCTGCTCGGTGACCTACGGAGCCGGCGGCTCGACGCAGCAGGGCACCTTCGGTACCGTGGGCGAGATCCTGGCCGAGGGCGTGGACGCGGCCTCGCACTTCTCGTGCATCGGTGCCACCAAGGACAGCGTGCGCACGCAGCTGGCCGAGCTGCGCGCCATGGGCGTCAAGCGCCTGGTGGCGTTGCGCGGCGACCTGCCCAGCGGCTATGGCGCGGGTGGCGAGTTCCAATACGCCAGCGACCTCGTGGCCTTCATCCGCGCCGAAACGGGCGACGCCTTCCACATCGAGGTGGCGGCCTACCCGGAAGTGCACCCGCAGGCGCGCTCGCCCGAGGCCGACCTGCAGGCCTACGCGGCCAAGGTACGCGCGGGGGCCGACTCGGCCATCACGCAGTACTTCTACAACGCCGACGCCTACTTCCGCTTCTGCGCGGACGGCCAGCGCCTGGGCCTGGACGTGCCCATCGTGCCGGGCATCATGCCGATCGGCAGCTCCACGCAGCTCATGCGCTTCTCGGACGCCTGCGGTGCCGAGATCCCGCGCTGGATCCGGCTGCGGCTGCAGGCCTTCGGCGACGACACGGCCTCCATCAAGTCCTTCGGCCTGGACGTGGTGACCACGCTGTGCGAGCAGCTGCTGCGCGGCGGCGCGCCGGGGCTGCACTTCTACACGATGAACCAGTCGGTGGCCACGCTGGAGCTCTGCCGGCGCCTGGGCCTGTAGATCGTTTGACGCAGCGCAAGCCGCCGGCAGGCTCGGGCCGCCGGTGCCGCGCTGTTTGAGGCGCATCAAGCCGCGCACACCACGGTCCTTCTGTAATCGGTCTCGGGAGTGTTCCCGGACCGATGACAGAGAAAAGACCATGAACAAGCAATTGATCGCCGCGGCCGTGCTGGGCCTGGCGGTGGCCGCCCCCGCAATCGCACAAAGCACCGCGACCGGCCCCTGGCAGGTGCGCGTGCGCGCCGTGCACCTGAACAGCGACAACGGCGACAGCACGGGCCTGGGCTTGTCCATCAACAACAAGACCATCCCCGAAGTCGACATCAGCTATTTCTTCACGCCCAACATCGCCGCCGAGCTGGTGCTGACGATCCCGCAGAAGCACGACCTGCGTTCCAATGGCACCACCATCGGCACGCTGCGCCACCTGCCGCCCACGCTGACGGCGCAGTACCACTTCAACCCGACCGGCAGTGTGCGGCCCTATGTGGGTGCCGGCATCAACTACACGCGCTTCAGCTCGGTGCACCTGCCGGCCGGCGTGGGCATCGACCGCAGCAGCTTTGGCGGCGCGCTGCAGCTGGGTGTGGACATTCCGCTGCCTTACAAGAACCTGGTGCTGAACTTCGACATCAAGAAGGTCTGGCTGGGCACGGACGTGAAGGTCGCGGGCACCAAGGTCGGTCAGTTCGATGTCGACCCGGTGCTGTTCGGCGTGGGCCTGGGCTGGCGCTTCTAGGCAAGGCCCAGGGCGAGGGCCAGCGACCGGCCCTGGCGCTGCAGCCGGCGCGAGGCCGGCAGGACGCGCGCCTGCTGCTGCACAAGGTTCTGCGCCTCGGCCAGCTGGCCGCCGCGTGCGAGCGCGTCGATGTAGATCTGCTGGAACAGGTCGCGCTGCGCGTGGCTGCCGCCGATCTCGCGCAGCCGTGGCAAGGCGAGTGCGAGCGCGCGTGCCGACTCGGCATGCCGGCCGCGCGCATGGGCCAGGAGTCCTTGCGCGGCGGGCAGGGCGATCTCTCGCCAGGTGCGGTCAGCGGACGCGCGCTGCGCGAGGTTGGCCAGCAACTGGTCGGCCTCGGGCCGGCCGGCACGTGCCAGGCCGTAGAGGTACTGCAGATCCAGGAAGGCCAGCACCTGGTCGGCCACGCGCGGGGCCAGCCAGGTCGCCAGCTCCTGCCAACGTGCGCCCACGTTGGCGCCGGCCAGTTCCAGCCGCGCGAGCAGCGAAACCGCGTTGATCTGGTCCTGCGAATAGGCCGGCAGCACGCCCCAGACCTGCTCGTCGTACAGCCGCAGCGCGTCGTCGAACTGTTCCAGTTCGATCGCGAACAACGCGGCATGCCACCAGTTGTGCGTGCGCATGAAGGAGTTGAGGCCCCGCCAATGCGGAGCCATCTCGGCCATGAATTGCTGGCCTTCCACGATGCGGCCCTCGGTCAGCATCACGTGCGCGAGCGCGTGGTGCGCCCAGGGCTCGCCGGGTTCGCCTGCGAGTGCTTGGCGGGCGGCGTCTTCGGCCTCGTCCAGGAAGTGGCACTGCTCCCAGCCGAAGGCCAGCATGCCATGCAGCTGCGGCACTTCGCCGGCGGCCGGTAGCACGGCGCGCGCGAGCCGCAGCATGCCGGGCGCGTCGCCACGGTTGAACAGGTGGTACTGGCCGAGCTTGACGGAGACCAGGTCGCGCGGACATTCGACGGCCTGTTCTTCGTGCAGCGTGATGGCGCGGGCGATGTCGCCGGCCACCCAGGCCGCGATGGCGGCCACGAAGCGCTGTTCGCGCGGCGTGGCCCGTGAAGCTGCGGCTTGCGCGCGCTCCACGTGCGGCCTGGCGGCAGCTGGCGCGCCGGGCGTCTCGGCGAACATCTGCAGCGCTGCGGCGTAGGCCTGCACGAGCGCGGCGGACTCGCTGTCCGCGATCTCCAGCAGCGCCACCGCGCGTGGCTCGTAGCGCAGCAGGCCCTGCACGAAGTCGTCGACGCGCGCGAGGCTCGCCGTGTCGTCCAACGTGACCGGGTTGCCCAGGCTGTCGACGGGCATGCCGGTCAGCTCAACCCCAGGACAGGGCGCCGAGGTCGTTGGCGAAGATCGGCAGGGCGGTCCACAGGCCCTTGACGTTCTTCTTCGCGATCGTCGGGAACTGGGGCTGGTACAGGAAGCCGTTGGCCGCGTCCGTGGCCAGCAGGCGCTGGGCGTCGCCGAGCAGCTTGTTGCGCTCGGCCAGGTTGCCCGTGGCCATGAGCTTGTCGTACAGCGCGCGGTACTCCTTGGAGTCGTAGCCCCAGTAGTAGTCCGGCTTGGCGTAGTTGTTGAGGTCGAAGGGCTCCACGTGCGAGACGATGGACAGGTCGAAGTTGAAGCCGCCGCCGTAGGTGCCCGACAGCCACTGCGCCCATTCCACGTTCTGCGTCTTCACGTTGATGCCGATCTTGGCCAGCTGCGCCGTGATGACCTCGCCGCCTTGGCGGGCGTAGGGCGGCGGCGGCAGCGTCATGGTCAGTTCGAGCGGGGTCTTGATGCCCGACTCGGCCATGAGCTTCTTCGCCTTCTCCAGGTCGAAGGGGTTGATGCCCGTGGTGTCCACGTAGCCGGGCGCGCCGGGCACGTAGTGGCTGCCGATGGGCGTGCCGAAGCCGTCGGCCGCGCCGTCGATCACGGCCTTGCGGTCGATCGCGGCCAGGATGGCGCGGCGCACACGCAGGTCCTTGAGCGGGCCGCGGCGGTGGTTGAAGGCCAGGATGGTCTTGGCGCGCGAGCCGGCCAGGATGGTCTGGAACTGCGGGTTGCCCTTGAACTGCGCGACCACGCGCGTGGCGATGCGCGGGAAGGCGTCCACGTCGCCGGCCAGCAGCGAGGCGGCCTGGGCGGCCGGGTCGGAGATGAAGCGAAAGCCGATGCGCGAGAGCTTGGCCGCGGCCGGGTTGCGGTAGGCCGGCCACTTGCGCAGCCACAGCGCCGAGCCCTTGTTGTAGCTCTCGAGCTGGTAGGGGCCGGTGCCGACCGGTTTGGCGGCGTTGGTGTCCACGCTCTTGGGCTCGACGATGACGGCCGTGGCCTGGCCCAGCGCGAACGGCAAGTCGGGGTCGATCTCCTTGTTCAGCAGCACCACGGTGTAGTCATCCACCACCTGCACCCCCAGGTTGGCGAAGGTGCGCTTGTCCTTGTTGGTGCTCTTCTCGCCGCCGGCGCGTTCGAACGCGAACTTGACGGTCTGGGCGTTGAAGGGCTCGCCGTTGTGGAACTTGACGTCCTTGCGCAGCCGAAAGGTGTAGGTCTTGAGGTCGGGCGAGACGTCCCAGCTTTCGGCCAGGAGCGGCACGACGCGGCCGTCGGGCTGGATCTTGGTCAGCGTCTCGTAGATGCTGTAGAGCGTGACCTCGGCGATCGAGGCGGCGGCGCTGACGGTCGGGTCCAGGCCCGTGGGCTCCAGCGTCATGCCGAGCACCATGGCGTCCTTGCGGTTCTGGGCGAAGGCCGGCAGCGCGGCGGTGAGGGCGCCGGCGAAGGGGGTGGTCAGGACAGTACGGCGGTTCAACATCTCTACGTCTCCCAAAGAACAAGCAGAAAAACCGGCGGACCATACCTCAAATCGGGCGCCGGTCCGGCGGCTCGGCACGCGGCACGGCCGCCAACAAGGCCTGGGTGTAGGGGTGCTCGGCGTGCTGGAACAGCTGCGCCGTCTCGCCGCGTTCGACGATGAGGCCGCGGTGCAGCACGCAGACCTCGTCGCACAGGTGGTGCACCACAGCGAGGTCGTGGCTGATCAGCAGGTAGCTCACGCCGTACTTCTCGCGCAGATCCTGCATGAGGTTGAGCACCTGGGCCTGCACCGAGACGTCGAGCGCGCTGACGGGCTCGTCGGCGACGATGAGCTTGGGCCGCGTGATCAGTGCGCGGGCGATCGCGATGCGCTGACGCTGGCCGCCCGAGAACTCGTGCGGGTACTTGTCCAGGTCGGTGCTGCGCAGGCCCACGGCGGCCAGCATCTCGCCCGCGAGTGCGCGCTGTTCCTGCCGGCCCGAGTCGGCCAGTGCGGCCAGCGGCTCGGCGACGATACGGGCCACGGTCTGGCGCGGGTCCAGCGAACCGTAGGGGTCCTGGAACACCATCTGGAAATCGCGCCGCGCGGCCTTGAGCGCCTGCTCGTCGAGCGTGTGCAAATCCTTGCCCAGCAGGCGCACGCTGCCGCTGGTCGGGCGGTCCAGCGCCATGATCAGGCGTGCGATGGTGGACTTGCCCGAGCCCGACTCGCCCACGATGCCGAGGCTGCGGCCGGCCTGCAGCGCGAAGCTCACGCCGTTGAGCGCGCGCACCATGGGTGGCGGGCCGAACAGGCGCTCGCGCGGCATCGCGTAGTGGCGCACGAGGTCCTGCACTTCGAGCAAGGCTGTCATGCCGCCACTCCCGCGATCTCGGGCAGCCGGATGCAGCGCACGGCATGGTCGTGCGGCAGCAGCGTAGGCGGCGGCACCGTGGCGTGGCAGTCGGGCACGGTGTGGGCGCAGCGGCCGGCGAACGGGCAGCCGGGCGGCAGGTCCACGAGCTCGGGCACGCTGCCCGCAATGGTCGCCAGCCGATGGCCCTTGGCTGCGCCCAGCGCGGGCCGGGCCGCGAACAGGCCCTGCGTGTAGGGGTGGGCGCGTTCGGCGAACACGGCGGCCGTGGGCCCGCTCTCGACCACGCTGCCGCCGTACATGACCAGCATGCGCGAGACGGTCTGCGCGATCACGCCAAGGTCGTGCGAGATCAGGATCAGCGCCATGCCGCGCTCGGCCACGAGTTCGGCCAGCAGGTCGAGGATCTGCTTCTGGATCGTCACGTCCAGCGCCGTCGTGGGCTCGTCGGCGATCAGCAGGTCGGGCCCGCAGGCCAGCGCCATGGCGATCATGATGCGCTGCCGCTGGCCGCCCGAGAACTGGTGCGGGTAGGCGTCCAGGCGCTGCGCCGCGTCGGGGATGCCCACGCGGTCGAGCAGGGCCAGGGCCTCGCGCCGTGCGTCGGCCTTGGACAGGCCGCGGTGCAGCCGCAGCGGCTCGGCCACCTGGCGCGCGATGGTGTGCACCGGGTTCAGCGCCGTCATGGGCTCCTGGAAGATCATGCCGATGCGGTTGCCGCGGATCTTGCACATCGCGGACTCGGGCAGGCCCACGAGTTCCTGGCCGCCGAAGCGGATGCTGCCGCCCACGCGCGCGTTGGCGGGCAACAGGCCCATCAGCGACATCACGGTGATGGACTTGCCGCAGCCCGATTCGCCGACGATGCCCAGCGTCTCGCCGCGCGCGAGGTCGAAGGACAGGCCGCGCACGGCGTCGGCCGGCCCGCGCTGCGTGGTCAGGCCGATGCGCAGGTCACGCACCTGGAGCAGAGGTTCACTCATCTTGCGCGGGCCAATCTTGGGTCGAGCAGGTCGCGCAGACCGTCGCCCAGCATGTTGAGCCCCAGCACGGCCAGCGCGATCGCCAGGCCCGGGAACACCGCCAGCAGCGGCTGCTGGAACATCAGGGTCTGCGCCTCGCTGAGCATGCGGCCCCAGGAGGGCTGCGGCGGCTGCGTTCCAAGGCCCAGGTAGGACAGCGCGGCCTCGGCCAGGATCGCGATGGCGAAGCGGATCGTGCTCTGCACGATCAGCGCGGCCGAGATGTTGGGCAGCACGTGCTGGAAGGTGATGGCCCAGGCGCCCTTGCCGCAGGCGCGCGCAGCGGTCACGTACTCGCGCGCCCAGACCGCCTTGGCCGAGCCGCGGGCGATGCGCGCGAACATCGGGATGTTGTAGATGCCGATGGCGACGATGGCGTTGACGATGCCCGGCCCGAACACCGCCGTCAGCATGATGGCCGACAGGATGGCCGGAAAGGCCAGCGAGAAGTCTGCGAGCCGCATGATGGCCTCTTCGACCCAGCCGCGCCGCGCGGCGGCCAGCAGGCCCAGCGCCGTGCCGGCGACGAGGCCGATGCCGACCGCGATCACGCCCACGAGGATGGAGGCACGCGCGCCCACGAGCAGCAGCGAGGCCACATCGCGGCCGAAGGCGTCCGTGCCCAGCCAGTGGCTGGCCGTGGGGCCTTGCAGCTTGTTGGCCATGTCCATCTCGAGCGGCGCCCAGGGCGTCCAGAGGTAGGAGAGCAGGGCGGCTGCGAGCAGCAGCGCGGTGAGCACGGCGCCGATGACGAAGCTGCGGTGGCGCAGCGCGCGCGACCAGAAGCCGGGGGCTTGGGCAACAGGGAGGACGGCGCTCATATGTCGGACGCCTTCAGGCGCGGGTCGATCACGGCGTAGAGCAGGTCGACCACGAAGTTCACGATGACCACCATGGCCGCCAGCAGCATCACGCAGTTGCGCACCACGATCAGGTCGCGGTTGGCGATGGACTGGAAGATCAGCCGGCCCAGGCCCGGCAGGTAGAACACGTTCTCGACCACGATGGTGCCGGCCATGAGTTCGGCGAACTGCATGCCCATGACCGTGATGACGGGGATCAGCGCGTTGCGCAGCACATGGCCCCAGAGCACGGCGCGCTGGCGCAGGCCCTTGGCGCGCGCGGTGCGCACGAAGTCCTCACGCATGACCTCGAGCACGGCCGAGCGCGTGATGCGCGCGAGGATGGCGGCCTGCACCACGGCCAGCGAAAGGGCGGGCAACACCAGTGCCTTGAGGCCTTGCCACAGGCCGTCCAGGCCTTCGCCCCAGCCGTCGAAGCCGCCGGCCGAGAACCATTGCAGCTTCACCGAGAACAGCAGGATCAACAGGATCGCGAACCAGAAGTTCGGGATCGCGATGCCGACCTGGGTCAGGCCCATGAGCCCCACGTCGCCGATCTGGTTGTGGCGCGATGCGGCGGTCACGCCCACGATCAAGGCCAGCACGGTCGTCAGCAGCATGGCGATGATGGCCAGCGGCATGGTCAGCGCCAGGCGTTCGAGGATCAGGTCCAGCACGGGCGAACCGTAGGCGTGGCTGTCGCCCAGGTTGCCGGTGACGAGGCCGCCCATCCATTGCCAGTAGCGTGTCCAGGCCGGCAGGTCCAGGCCCAGCTTGGCGGCGAGTTCGGCCACGGCCTCGGGCGAGGCGTCCGGGCCCAGCAGGATCTGCGCGGCGTTGCCGGGCAGGATGTCGAGCACCAGGAAGACGATGACCGAGGCGCCGATCAGCGTCGCGACCAGGGTGGCGAAGCGCTTGGCGAGGAACAGGCTCATGGTGCGCCGCTCGGTGTGATGGGCCTTGGGCCTGGTGTGGGGCGGGTCATCGTCGGCCGCCATGATAGCCATGGCGGCGCGGGCAGGATAATCGGGCCATGGCCCTGACCATCACCGATGAGTGCATCAACTGCGACGTGTGCGAGCCCGAGTGCCCGAACGACGCCATTTCCATGGGCGAGGCGTTCTACCAGATCGCGCCCGACCGCTGCACCGAGTGCGTGGGCCACTTCGACGAGCCGCAGTGCGTGCAGATCTGCCCCGTGGCCTGCATCCCGGTGCACCCGGACTTCGTGGAGAGCAAGGAAAGCCTGTGGGCCAAGTACCGCAGGCTGCAGGCCGAGGCCGGCAAGCCCGCGGTCGATCAGGCCTGAGAGGACGTTGCCGGCGCCGGCGGCTCCTGCCGCGGTGGCTTGGGCCGCGGTGGCTTGCTGGTGTGGATCTGCATCATGGCCTGCGTGAAGTCGCCCGCCACCAGCAGCGGCAGCGCGCGCACCGAGCGCTGGATGCATTCGTCGATCGCGTCGCGGTGCTCGGCCATGGGCTTCTTGAGCACCCAGCTCAGCACCTGGTCTTTGGCACCCGGATGGCCGATGCCCAGGCGCAGCCGCCAGTAGTTGGGCGAGCCCAACTGCGCATGGATGTCGCGCAGGCCGTTGTGGCCCGCGTGGCTGCCGCCCTGCTTGAGCTTGACCTGGCCCGGCACGATGTCCAGTTCGTCGTGCGCGACCAGCACCTCCTCGGGCGCGATCTTGAAGAAGCGCGCGAGCGCGGCGACCGACTTGCCCGACAGGTTCATGAAGGTCTGCGGCTCCAGCAGCCACAGTGTCTGGCCCTGGAACTGCGCACGCGCCGCGAGGCCGAAGTAGCTTTTCTCGGGCACGAGCGACACCTTGAGCTCGCGCGCGAGCGCGTCGATGAACCAGAAGCCGGCGTTGTGCCGGGTCTGTTCGTAATCAGAGCCCGGGTTGCCCAGGCCGACGAAAAGCTTGATCCCCATGGCCTGGATTATTCCGCCGAGATCTTGGCGGCGCGGATGATGAGGCCGTTGGCCTCGTGCTCGGCTGCAATCACGCGCGCGAACTCGGCCGCCGTGCCGCCCGTGGGCAGGTTGTCGGTGGCCTGCAGCTTGGCGCGCAGGTCGGGCGTGGCCAGGGCCTTGTTGATCTCGGCGTTGTAGCGCGCGAGCAGCGCGGCCGGGAGCCCCGCGGGCGCGAAGATGCCGAACTGCGAGGACAGGTTGGCGGGCGGCACGCCGAGCTCGGCCAGCGTGGGCACCTGGGGCAGGCTGTCCAGCCGCGCGGGCGAACCCACGGCCAGCGGGCGCAGCTTGCCGGCCCGGATGTGGTTGGCCAATGCCGGTCCGGCGTTGGTCGACAGGATCTCGAACTGGCCGCCCAGCGCGTCGTTGAGCTGCTGGCCACCGCCCTTGTAGGGAATGTGCGTGATGTCCACACCGGTGACGGCGCGCAGTTGCGCCAGCATGATGTGGCCCAGCGAGGCCTGGCCCGAGGTGGCCCAGCGCACGGCGCCGGGCTGGCTGCGTGCCTGTGCGAGCAGGGCCTTGAAGTCGGCCGCGGTGCAGGCCGGCGTGGCGGCCAGCACCACGGGCGAGACCATCACGCTGGCCACGGGCGCGATGTCCTTGAGCGGGTCGAACGGCGACTTGCCCAGATGCGGGCTCAGCACCAGCGGACTGACGGCCGAGAAGCCCAGCGTCGCGCCATCGGGCGCGGCCTTGGCCACCATGTCCATGCCGATCGTGCCGCTGGCGCCGGCCTTGTTCTCGATGATGACGGTCGTACCCAGCTGGGCGGCCAGCTTGTCGGCCAGTGCGCGCGCCACCACGTCGGACACGCCACCGGCCGGGTAGGCCACGACAATGCGCACGGTGGACGGAATGCTCTGTGCAAGGCTGGCCAGGGGCAGTGCGGCCAGTGCGCCCAGCACGCTGCGGCGGGACACGGGATGGTTCATGGGTCGAAGGTGGGCGGATGCGGAAATGAAAACGGCCCGCCGAGGCGGGCCGTCGTGGCGAAGCGCAGAGCTTACTTCTTGCCCTTGCCCTTGGCAGGAGCGGCCGGGGCAGCTGCCACCGGTGCCACTTCTTCTTCGACCACGGGTGCGGTGGCCGAAGCCAGCACCGGGGCCTTGCGGCCGTGGCTGACCCACTTCACGCCCTTGGGCAGCTTGATGTCGTTCAGCGTGACGGTGCCGTTGTTCTTCAGGCCCGACAGGTCGACTTCGATGAACTCGGGCAGGTCGGCCGGCAGGCTGTTCAGCTCGAGTTCGGTCGTCACGTGGTTGACCAGGTTGTGGTCCAGCTTGACGGCGTCGGACTCTTCCTCGCCCTTGAAGTGCACGGGCACCTTCTTGTTCAGGCGGGTCTTGGCATCGACGCGTTGGAAGTCGATGTGCAGCACCAGCTGGCGGAACGGGTGCATCTGCACGTCGCGCAGCAGGACCTTGCTGACCTGGCCGGCCACTTCCATCTCCAGCACGGAGGAATGGAAGGCTTCCTTCTTGAGGGCGTGCCACAGTGCGTTGTGGTCCAGCTCGACGAGCTGGGGCTCGGCGGCGCCGCCGTAGACGATGCCGGGGGTCCGGCCGGTGATGCGGAGACGGCGGCTCGCACCCGTGCCCTGCTTGGCGCGCTCAAAAGCGACGAATTTCATGGTGAACTCCTGTGGGAGCGGGCCGCGACCAGCCTGCGCTCCTGTTGAAAAAACGCCGCCACGCACAAGGCGAGGCGGCGTCCGCTTGATGTTCCCGGCTTAGAACAGGTTGTCCTGATCCGAGAACAGACTCATGACCGACTCGCCCTTGGCAATGCGCTGGATCGTCTCGGCGATCAGCGGTGCCACGGTGAGCTGGCGAATCTTCTTGCAGCCCGCGGCGGATTCGCTGAGCGGGATGGTGTTGGTGACGACAACCTCGTCCAGGGCAGAGCCCTGGGTGATGCGCTCGATGGCCGGGCCCGAGAAGATCGGGTGCGTGCAATAGGCGTAGACCTTCTTGGCGCCGCGCTCTTTGAGCACCTCGGCCGCCTTCACGAGCGTGCCGGCGGTGTCGATCATGTCGTCCATGATCACGCAGTTGCGGCCTTCGATCTCGCCGATCACGTGCATGACTTCGCTGACGTTGGCCTTGGGGCGGCGCTTGTCGATGATGGCCATGTCGCAGCCCAGCTGCTTGGCCAGCGCACGTGCGCGCACCACGCCGCCCACGTCGGGCGAGACCACGATCAGGTCTTCGTAGTTCTTTTGGCGCAGGTCGCCCAGCAGCACGGGCGAGGCGTAGATGTTGTCGACGGGGATGTCGAAGAAGCCCTGGATCTGGTCGGCGTGCAGGTCCATGGTCAGCACGCGGTCGACACCGGCGGACTGCAGCATGTTGGCGACGACCTTGGCCGTGATCGGCACGCGGGCCGAACGCGGGCGGCGGTCCTGGCGGGCGTAGCCGAAGTAGGGGATGACGGCGCTGATGCGCTCGGCCGAGGCGCGCTTGAGCGCGTCGACCATGATCAGCAGTTCCATCAGGTTGTCGTTGGTCGGCGCGCAGGTGCTCTGCACCACGAAGACGTCGCGGGCACGGACGTTCTGGTTGATCTCGACCGTGACCTCGCCGTCGGAGAAGCGGCCGACGCTGGCAGCGCCCAGCGTGATGCCGAGGTGGTGCGCGATCTCAGCGGCCATACCGGGATTGGCATTGCCGGTGAAGATCATGAAATCGGGATGGAGGGCCTGCATCACGTGCCTCGGCTGAGTTCGCCAGAAAAAACAAAGGGCCTGTATCTCAGGCCCGACTTGTCAGGTGGCAGGGGAAGAAGGATTCGAACCTTCGCATGCTGGAATCAAAATCCAGTGCCTTAACCAACTTGGCGACTCCCCTACACAGGTGTCCGGCAAAGCCGTCCACCGTTCAATTGTCTCCGGACGCCCACCCCGCCAAAGGATGGACTTCCATGTTGCTGCAAATCCGTGTTTGCCAACCCTGTGGAGCGATCGGTTGAGCGTCGCCATCCCAGAGTGCAAACACTGCGCTTCCAGAGCCCGTCATTCTGCCATTTTTTCCGTGTGCCGAGAGCCACTGGAGGGCATCTGCGACATCCGTACTCAGAGCTTGAGCGACGTCCTGCAAATCGTTTTTACCGAAGTAAAAGGGCTGTGCAGCGAAGCCATCGACTATAGCACGATCTGAATCACGCTTCAATGATGAGGACCCAAAAATTTTTGCAGTCTCCAACCCTTGGGGTGGTTTGACCACCAGGAAGCGCGCCGGTGGAATGTCCACGGGTTGCATGGATTCGCCGATGCCTTCGACCCATGCGTTGCGGCCATAGAGGAAGAAGGGCACGTCCGCGCCCAGCGTCAGGCCGATGGCAGAGAGTTGCTGCAGGCTGAAGTTCAGCCCCCACAGCCGGTTCAGCGCGAGCAGGCAGCTCGCGGCGTCCGAGGAGCCGCCGCCCATGCCGGCCTGCGCGGGCACCCGCTTGAGCACGCCGATGTGTGCGCCGAGCCGCGTGCCGCTGGCCTGCTGCAGCGCGCGCGCTGCGCGCAGCGTGAGGTCGTCGGCCGGCAGCGCGGGGCCGAGGTCTTCGCGGCTCAGCTGGCCGTCGGTGCGCAGTTCGAAGTGCAGCGTGTCGTGCCAGTCGATCAGCATGAAGACCGACTGCAGCAGGTGGTAGCCGTCCGCGCGCCGGCCCGTGATGTGCAGGAACAGGTTGAGCTTGGCCGGCGCCGCGACCTCGTACAGCGCCTTCATGGCAACTGCAGCACGATGCGCAGTTCGGCCGTGGGCAGCGGCGCGCTGCGGCGCGCGATGAGACGCCCATCGGCGATGCGCGACAGGTCGGCCTGCCAACCCGGCACATCGGCCGGCTGGCCGTCCAGCCAGGCGAACAGCGCAGGCAACGGCAGCGCCGTGCCCGTGGCCTCCTGGGTCAGTGCGTCGATCGACGGGTACTGGCGGCGCTGGCCGTCGGCCTGGAGCTCGGCCATGCCGGGCGCCCAGCGCAGCTGCGCGAGCGTGGCACCGAGCGGCGAGTACAGCGAAAGCTCGCCGGCCTGCGGCGCGCCGCGCAGCTCGAAGCCGGCCGAGAAAGACTGGGGCTTGTCGCCATCGACCTGCAGGCCGAGCCTGCCGTTCCAGTAAGGCTGGCCTGCCGTGTCGGGCGCACGGGGCGGCAGGGCGCAGGCGCTCAGTCCCAGCGCGGCCGCCAGCAGCAGCGCACGCCGCGCCAGCATCCCACTCATTGCAGCCCAGGCACGCGCAGGCGCTTGAGCGTGGTGCGCAGGGTTTCGTTGTCGGCGTTCAGGCCCAGGCCTTCGCGCCAGATGGCGATGGCGCGATCGCGCTGGCCGCCGGCCCACAGCACCTCGCCCAGGTGGGCGGCGATCTCGGCATCGGGCTTGGCCTGGAAGGCCTGCAAGAGGATCTTCTCGGCTTCCGCCCGGTTGCCCAGGCGGAACTCCACCCAGCCCAGGCTGTCGGCGATGAAGGGGTCGTTCGGCACGATCTCCAGGGCTTTCTGGATCAGGCGCTTGGCCTCGTCCAGCCGCACGTTGCGATCGGCCAGCGAATAGCCCAGTGCGTTGTAGGCGTGGTGGTAGTCCGGCCGCAGCTCGATCAGCCGACGCAACAGGCGCTCCATCTCGTCCAGGCGCGAAAGCCTCTCGGCCACCATGGCCTGCTCGTAGAGCAGGTCGGTGTCGTTCGGCTCGCGCTCCAGCGCCTGCTGCAGGCGGTCGTAGGCCTCCTGGTAGCGCTTGGCATCGCGCAGCAGCTGCACCTCGGCGTTGAGCTTGGCGCGGGCCTCGGCTTCGTTGCGTTCGGGCAGGCCGCGGATCAGCGCGCGTGCCTCGTCGAACCTGCCCTGGCGCGCGAGCAGCGAGGCGCGGCGGTTCTGCGCCGCGAGCATTTCCTCGGCGTTGTCGATGCGGCCCAGCCAGCCCTCTGCGGCGGCGAAGTCCTTGCGCTTCTCGGCGGCCTGCGCCAGCACCAGGTAGGCTTGGTTCATGGCGCGCTTGCGTTGCTCGCTCTCGGGCAGTGGCTGTGCGAGCGCGAGAAAGCGCTTGAGCGACGCCTCGGCCTGCTCGGGGCGGCTGTCCTGCACCTGCACCGAGCCCAGCACGAGCCAGCCGTCCGGAAACTCGGGGTAGCGTGTGGTCAGCTGCTCCAGCTGCGTCGCCGCTTCGGCGTAGCGCATCTCGTCGAGCAGGCCGCGGGCATAGGCCAGCTGCATCTCGGGCGAGGGGCTGGCCTGCAGCTGGCGCTTGACGATCTCCTCGGCCTGCGGCTGGCTGCGGCCGAACAACTCCAGCGCCAGGATGGCCGGGGCCTGCGCGCCGGGCTCGATCTCCTGCCCGCTGCGGGCGGCTTCCAGCGCACCGGGCGCGTCGCCTGCCAGCAGGCGCATGCGGCCCAGGGTGGCCCAGGCCGATGCACCCGTGGTCTGGTCCTGCAGGTAGCCCTGCAGCGACTGCTCGACGGCCTGCAGCGCGAGCTTCTTGTCGGGCACGCGGCCGTACACGCGTGGCACGGCCAGGATGGCGGCATTGCGCTCCATTGGTGGGCTGCTCGCGATCTCGCTGCGCAGCGGTTCGACGGATTCCAGCACCCGGTTGGCCGCGACCAGGATCTGCAGCAGGAACCGGTTGGCCTCGCGCGACTGCGGCAGGGTGTCGCGCCAGGCACGCGCTGCACGCAGCGCGGCGTCGGGCGAACGCGACTGCAGCGCCAACTCGACCGCGCGCTGGAACAGCTGCGGGTCCTTGGCCTTGATGGCCGCATCGAGGATCAGCGCGTAGCCGGTCGCACGCTCGCCGCCGGAGGCGTTCATCTCGCCCAGCAGTAGCTCGTAGAACAGTTCCGCGGTCAATGCGGATGGGGTGGAGGGTGGTGCTTCGCCGTCGGTGGCGGAAGGTGCTTGCGCATGCGCCGGCAGCAGGCCCAGCAGCAATGTCAGCGAGACAAGACCACGGGCGGCCGGTCGCAGGAGACGCTTCATCGGCCCATCATAATGCAGCCCGCCAAGCCCCACGGACCATGCCTGAACTGCCAGAAGTCGAAGTCACGCGCCGCAGTTTTGCCGAGCGCATCGCCGGCGCGACCGTGACCGGTGTGCGCCTGGGCAAGCCGCTGCGCTGGGCCCTGGGTGTCGCACCCGAGGCCCTGGTCGGCCGCCGCGTGCAGGCCGTGCGCCGGCGCGGCAAGTACCTGCTGCTGGACCTGGACCGCGGCCTCTTGCTGCTGCACCTGGGCATGTCGGGCAGCCTGCGCTTCGACCTGCAGATGCAGCCCGCAGGCCCGCACGACCACTTCGACCTGGAAACCTCGCTGGGCCTGTTGCGCCTGCACGATCCGCGCCGCTTCGGCGCCGTCGTGCATGCCGACAGCCAGGACGCGCCCGAGGCGGTGAAGCTGCTCGGCCGCCTGGGCGTGGAGCCACTGGACGAAGGCTTCGACGCCGCTGTCTTCCACGCCGGCCTGCGCCTGCGCGCGGCGCCCATCAAGCAGGTGTTGCTGGCCGGCGAACTCGTGGTCGGCGTGGGCAACATCTATGCGTCCGAGGCCTTGTTCCTGGCCGGCATCCGCCCGACCACGCGGGCGCGGCGCATCGGGCCGCTGCGCGCGCGCAAGCTGCATGCGGCCGTGCGCGAAGTGCTGGCGCGCGCCGTGCAGCGCGGCGGCAGCAGCCTGCGCGACTTCTCCAATGCCTACGGCGAGCAGGGACACTTCCAGTTGGAAACCATGGTTTACGACCGAGAAGGCCTGCCGTGCCGCGTCTGCGGCACGCCGATCCGCGCGCTGCGCCAGGGCCAGCGCTCGACCTTCTTCTGCCCCCAGTGTCAGAAGGCATGAGCGGACCGGATCCGCGCGAGCCCGGTTGGGCGGCGCAGCAGGTCGTGCAGTGGCAGGCCACCCATGGCCGCCATGCGCTGCCCTGGCAGAACACGCGCGATCCGTACCGGGTCTGGCTGTCCGAGATCATGCTGCAGCAGACCCAGGTCGCTGCCGTGCTGGGCTACTACGCGCGTTTCCTCGCGCGCTTTCCCGACGTGCAGGCCTTGGCCGCCGCCAGCGAGGACGATGTCTTCGCGCACTGGGCGGGCTTGGGCTACTACAGCCGCGCACGCAACCTGCACGCCTGCGCGCGCCAGGTGGTGGCCTTGCACGGCGGGCAGTTCCCACGCACGGCCGAGGCCTTGCAGACGCTGCCCGGCATCGGTCGTTCCACGGCTTCGGCGGTCGCGTCCTTCTGCTTCGCCGAGCGTGTGGCCATCCTGGACGGCAACGTCAAGCGGGTGCTCACACGGCTGCTGGGCTATGGCGAAGACCTGGCCGAGGCCCGCCACGAGCGCGCGCTCTGGGCGCTGGCGACCGAGCTGCTGCCGCAGACCGACCTGGGCCAGGCCATGCCACGCTACACCCAGGGCCTGATGGACCTGGGGGCCACGGTCTGCACGGCGCGCAGCCCCTCCTGCCTGTTGTGCCCGCTGCAGTCGCGCTGCGTGGCCCGGCATGAAGGCCGCATGCAGGACTACCCGGTCAAGACGCGCAAGCTCAAGCGCAGCCGCGCCGACTGGTGGCTGCTGTGGGCCGAGGACTCTGATGGCCGCATCTTCATCGCGCGGCGCCCGTCCACGGGCATCTGGTCGGGCCTGCACTGCCTGCCCGTGTTCGAGGACGAGGATGCGCTGCTGGCCGCCCTGCCGGCCGGCGCGCGCGCGCAGGTCCAGCCGCTGCCGCCTTTCACGCATGTGCTGACGCACAAGGACCTGCTGCTGCACCCCGTCTACGTGCAGCTGTCGCAGGGCGACCTGCCGCGCGAAGGTCAGTGGCTGCTGCCCGAGGAGCTGGCCGGCATCGGCCTGCCGGCCCCGGTCAAAAAACTGTTGAGCCCCATTTCGGGTCTGGCGCCGGCCCCATGACGCTGCTGGCGTGGGCGTCCATCTCCCGGTGGCGCTTGAGCGTGACCCAGTTGCGGCTGAAGCTCTTGGCCAGTTGCTCGACCAGGTAGACCGAGCGGTGCTGGCCGCCCGTGCAGCCGATGCCCACCGTGACGTAGCTGCGGTGGTCGCGCGCGAGCGGCTCCATCCAGTGCGTGAGGAAGCGCTCGATGTGCGCGAACATCTGGCCGACCTCGGCGCTCTGGCTGAGGAAGTCGGCCACCGGCGCGTCCATGCCGGTCAGGGGCCGCAGGTCCGGGTCGTAGTGCGGGTTGGGGAGCATGCGCACGTCGAACACGTAGTCCGCATCGAGCGGGATGCCGCGCTTGAACGCGAAGGACTCGAACACCAGCGTGAGCTGGCTGTTGGGCGCGGCGATCAGCGACTTGACGTAGCCCTGCAGCTGCGAGGCGCGGATGATGCTCGTGTCGATCACATGCGCCTGCTCGCGCAGGTCGGCCAGCAACTCGCGCTCGAGCTCGATGGCCTCGTAGAGTGCGTTCTGCTGGTCCAGCAGGTCGCGCCGCGACAGCGGATGGCGGCGCCGCGTCTCGGAATAGCGCCGCACGAGCGTGTCGGTGCCGGCATCCAGGAACAGCGACTTGACCGTCACGCCCTGGCTGCGCAGGGCCGCGAGCTGTGCCGGCACGAGGGGGAGAGAGGTGGCGCTGCGCACGTCCATGGCAATCGCCACGCGCCGGCTGCCGTGCTTTTGCTCCAGCTCCGCGAGGTTCAGCAGCAATTCGGGCGGCAGGTTGTCGACACAGTAGTAGCCTGCATCTTCCAGCGCGTGCAACGCCACCGACTTGCCCGAACCGGACATGCCGGTGATCAGCACGATGTCCAGGTTGCCGGGCTCCGTGCTCACGACCCCACCCCCAGCATCTCGCGCGCATGGGCCAGCGTGGTGCCCGACAGCCGCTCGCCCCCGAGCATGCGGGCCACCTCGGCCACGCGCTGCTCGCCCTGCACCTCGCCGACATGGCTGAGCGTCGCCGCGCCTTCGCGCTGCTTGGCGACGACCAGATGGTGGTCGGCACAGGCGGCCACCTGCGGTAGGTGGGTCACGGCCAGCACCTGGCGGTCGGTGCCCAACTGCTTCATGAGCCGGCCCACGGTTTCGGCCACGGCACCGCCCACGCCAGAATCGACCTCGTCGAAGATCAGCGTGGGCGCGCCGCCCAGCGCGCTGGTGGTCACGGCGATGGCCAGCGCGATGCGCGAGAGCTCGCCACCGGATGCCACCTTGCCCACCGGGCGCGGCGTGCTGCCCGCATGGCCGGCCACGAGGAACTGCACCTCGTCCAGACCATGGGCCGCCGGCTCGGCCAGCGGCTCCAGCGCCACGGCGAAGCGGCCGCCCTGCATGCCCAGGCTCTGCATGGCGGCCGTGATGGCCTTGGCCAGCTTGGGCGCGGCCTGGGCGCGGGCCTTGGCGATGCGCTTGGCCTCGGCCTCGAAGGCCGCGAAGGCCTGGCGCTCGTTGCGTTCCAGCGCGGCCAGGTCAGTGGCCGCGTCGAGCTTGGCGAGTTCCTCTTTCCAGCCGGTCCACAGGGCCGGCAGTTCGGCGGGCTGGCGCTTGTAGCGCCGGGCCAGGCCCATCCACTGGGCCAGTCGCTCGTCCAGCGCCGCCAGGCGCTCGGGGTCCAGTTCGGTACGGCGCTGGCTGGCGTGCAGCGAATGCAGTGCGTCCTCGGCCTGGGCGAGGCTGTTGGCCAGCACCTCGGCCATCTCGGCGTATTCGGGGGCCACGTGCTGCTGCTCGGCCAGCGCGGCATGGGCGCGGGTGAGGCCGCGCAGCGCGCCCTGGTCGTCGTCGTCGAGCGCGGCGATGGCCGTCTGCAACGCATCGATCAAGGCCTGGGCATGGGACAGGCGGCCGTGGTCGGCGTTCAGCGGCTCCCACTCGTCATCGCCGGGAGCGAGCTTGTCGACCTCGGCGATCTGCCAGGCCAGGCGCTCGCGTTCGCGCTGCAGCGAGTCCCGGGCCTGGCGCGCATCGGCCAGGCCGCGCGCGGCCGTGCGCCACCCGGCCCACAGGCGTTCCAGCGGCGCCAGGTCCAGCGCGGCGTAGCCGTCCAGCAGGCCGCGCACGCTCGCGGGGCGGGTCAGGCTCTGCCAGGCGTGCTGGCCATGGATGTCCAGCAGCAGTTCGCCCAGTTCGCGCAGCTGCGTGGCCGTGGCCGCGCTGCCGTTGATCCAGGCGCGGCTCTTGCCCTGGCTGTCCACACTGCGGCGCAGCAGCAATGCGTCCGGCGCGTCGAAGCCGGCCTGCTGCAGCCAGTCCAACACGGCCGGTGTGGCATCGAACTCGGCGCTGACCTCGCTGCGCGTCGCGCCTTCGCGCACCACACCTGCGTCGGCCCGGCTGCCCAGGGCCAGCTGCAGCGCATCGATCAGGATGGACTTGCCTGCGCCGGTCTCGCCGGTCAACACCGTGAAGCCGCCGGACAGGTCGAGTTCGAGTTCGCGCACGATCACGAAATCGCGCAGTTGCATGCGCCTGAGCATCTTCAGCCGCCTCCGTTCCAGTGCAGTTTGGCCCGCAGCGTGTCGAAATAGTGCCAGCCCTTGGGATGCAGGAAGCGCACACGGTGCTGCGAGCGCCGTACCGTGATGCGGTCGCCCTGCTGCAGCGAGGCCAGCGATTGCATGTCGAAATTGGCGCTGGCGTCGCGTTCGGACACCAGCTCGACGGCCACCTCGGCCGGGTCGGCCAGCACCAGCGGCCGGTTCGACAGCGAATGCGGCGCGATCGGCACCAGCACCCAGCCCGGGATCGACGGGTGCATGAGCGGCCCGCCGGCCGACAGCGCATAGGCCGTCGATCCGGTGGGCGTGGCGACGATCAGCCCGTCGCAGCGCTGGTTGGACATGAAATGCCCGTCGATCTCGATGCGCAGCTCCACCATGCCCGAGGTCGGGCCGCGGTTGATCACCACGTCGTTCATGGCGCGTGCGTCGAACACGCACTCGCCTGCGCGCATCACGCGCGCATGCATGAGGCTGCGATGGTCTTCTTCGTAGGCGCCGGCCAGCATGGGGGCCAGCGTGGTCTGGTAGCCCTCCAGCGGAATGTCGGTGATGAAGCCCAGCCGGCCCTGGTTGATGCCGATCAGCGGCACGCCGTAGGGCGCCAGCTGCCGGCCGATGCCCAGCATGGTGCCGTCGCCGCCGACCACCAGGGCCAGGTCGCACTGCTCGCCGATGGCCTCGATGTCCTGGGCCTCGAACTCGTGCAGACCGGCATTGGCCTGGGTCTGCCGGTCCACCACCAGCGTGCAGCCCTGGCTGACCAGGAACTGCGCGATCTCGCGCATGGCCGGTGACGGCGTCGAGGACGAACCGCCGAAGGCCGAAGGCTGGTACTTGCCGAACAGCGCGACCCGGCGGAACGTGGATTTCATTGGCAAATTACATCACTAAAATGTGCCAATGCTGGATGACAGAGCCAAGTTGTTGATGAAAGCGCTGGTCGAGCGCTACATCGCCGATGGCCAGCCCGTGGGCTCGCGGACATTGTCCAAGGCCTCGGGCCTGGAGCTCTCGCCGGCCACCATTCGCAACGTGATGTCCGACCTCGAGGAACTGGGCCTGATCGCCAGTCCCCATACCTCGGCCGGGCGCATCCCCACGGCCCGCGGCTACCGTCTGTTCGTCGACACCATGCTGACGGCCCAGCGTGACCAACTGCCGGCGCCGCGTCTGGCGGCCGAGCAGCCGCAGAAGGTCATCGCCAACGCGGCCAACCTCTTGTCCAGCCTGTCGCAGTTCGTCGGCGTCGTGCTGGCGCCGCGCCGGGCCTCGGTGTTCCACCACATCGAGTTCCTGCGCCTGTCCGAGCGGCGCGTGCTGGTCATCATCGTCTCGCCCGACGGCGACGTGCAGAACCGCGTGCTGTTCACCGAGGCCGACTACACCCAGTCGCAGCTGGTCGAGGCGGCCAACTACCTGAACGCCAACTATGTGGGCATGGCCTTCGAGCAGGTGCGCGACAAATTGGCCAGCGAGGTCGAGACCCTGCGCGGCGAGATCGCCACGCTGATGCAGGCCGCCGTCAACCTGAGCACCGATGCCTCGGACGCGCAGGACGAGGTCGTGATCTCGGGCGAGCGCAACCTGTTGGCCGTCAGCGATTTCTCCAGCGACATGCGGCACCTGCGCCGTGCCTTCGACCTGTTCGAGCAGAAGACGCAGTTGCTGCGCCTGCTTGACGTGTCCAGCCGCGCCGAGGGCGTGCGCATCTACATCGGCGGCGAGAGCCAGGTCGTTCCGTTCGAGGAGCTGTCCGTGGTCAGCGCGCCCTACGAGGTCGACGGCCAGATCGTCGGCACGCTGGGCGTGATCGGCCCCACGCGCATGCCCTACGACCGCATGATCCAGATCGTGGACATCACCTCCAAGCTGGTCAGCAACGCGCTGAGCCGGCCGCGGTAGGCCTTCACCGGACCCCTACAATCGGCGCCGCCCGCCACCGGTCGCGACCGGTACGGCGCGGGGCCCTAGCTCATGTTGGTTAGAGCAGCGGACTCATAATCCGTTGGTGCCGAGTTCGACTCTCGGGGGCCCTACCAACACCCTTGCAGTGCTTGAGGCCATGCCCGATGGGTGGCCCAGTGCCCATCGCTGGTCGGGCGCAGGTGTCCGCTGCGCCATCTGGGGCTTCGCCACAGACCTGTCAGACTCGCACCACGACCTTCCTGGTGCCCTGGCCGTCATTTCCATCTGAGCGCACTGCAATCCTGGAGCGCATGCAATGACGGAACCTCTTCTCCTGACCACCGCCCGGGTCACCACCTACGATGGCGACCGACTGCTGACCGGGGCCAGCGGCTTTTTCTTCGAGCGCGCGGCGCGGCTGTTCTTCGTGACGAGCCGGCATGTGTTGCAGAACGCGCCCAGCAAGCACCATCCCAACCGCATCGAGATCGAGCTGCACGTCGATGCCGTGGACCTCACGCGCTCGGCCATGCTGTCGGTCTGGTTGTTCAAGGACGGCAAGAGCCAGTGGCGCCAGGGCACGGACTCGGGCGGCGAGATCGACGTTGCCGTCGTCGAGATCGACCGTGCCGCCGTGCCTGCGGCGGCGGAGTTTCGCTGCTTCACCCCCGCCCACCTGCAGGTGGAGTTGAGCCAGGTGGAGGTCGGCACGGGGCTGCTGGTGGTCGGCTTCCCGCTGGGCTTTCACGACACGATGTACCACCTGCCCGTGGTGCGCCATGCCGTGATCGCTTCCGCCTTCGGCATCCGCTTCCAGGGGCAGGGCTTCTTCCTGACGGATGCGCGCACGCACCGTGGCACCAGCGGTGCGCCGGTCGTCATGCGCGATGCCACGGCCGGTGCGGCGCTGCCGTGGAAGCTGCTGGGCGTGCACTCCTCGCGCATCGACATGGGCACGCGGGACCTGGTTCAGGACGAGTCGCTCGGCTTGAACGCCGCCTGGTACGCCGCCATCCTGTTGACACTGACGGCCTGACGTCTCAGTAGCCGCCCGCCGTGGCCAGCCGGTCGGCGTGAAAGCCCGCGTCGCCGTAGCGCTCCTGCAGCACGCGCACGCGCTTCATGAAGAACCCCATCTCGAATTCGTCGGTCATGCCCATGCCGCCGTGCATCTGCACGCCTTCCTGCACCGCCAGCAGGGCGCTGCGGCCGGCGCGTGACTTGGCGACCGACACGGCCGCGCTGGCCTGGGCGGGATTGGCGTCCAGCGCCTGCAGCGCCTGGCCGACGGCGGCGCGCGCCAGTTCGATGTCCACCATGAGCACCGCGGCACGGTGCTGCAGCGCCTGGAACTCGCCGATCACGCGGTCGAACTGGCGGCGCTCCTTGAGGTAGGCCAGCGTCCGCGCGAACACCTCGTCGGCAATGCCCAGCAGTTCGGCCGCGGCCGCGGCACGGCCCGCGTCCAGCGCGGCCTGCAGCGCGGCGCCGCCCTGGTCGGGCGCGCCGAGCAGGGCATCGGCGCCCAGGCGCACGTCCTGCAGCACCAGCCGGGCCGAGGCCTGCGCATCGACCATGGCCACGCGCTCGGTCTGCAGACCGGGCGTGCCTTGCGGCAGCACGAACAGGCCGATATCGCCGGGCGCGCTGCCCGTACGGGCCACCACGACCAGCAGGTCGGCTGCATGGCCGAACTCGACGAAGGTCTTGCGGCCGTTCAACACCCAGCCGTCGCCGTCGCGCCGCGCGCTCAGCGCGATCTGCTGCGGATCGTGCTTGCTGCGTTCGTCCACAGCCAGCGCAGCGATGCGCTCGCCGCTCGCAATCGCCGGCAGCAGCGCTGCGCATTGGGCCGCGCTGCCCGCGGCGCGGATCGCACTTGCCGCCACCACGGCGGAGGCCGAGAAGGGCAGCACGCTCAGGTGCCGGCCGATCTCCTGCAGCAGCAGGCCGGCGTCGGCATGGCCCAGGCCCAGGCCGCCATGCGCTTCCGGCACCAGCATGCCCGTGAAGCCCAGGCCGGTGAAGCGTTGCCACAGCGCGCGGTCGAAGCCATCGCCCGTGGCCTGCGCGCGCAGGCTGCGCAGCTGCGCCACGGGCGCCTGTTCGGACAGGAAGGCCCGCGCGCTGTCGCGCAGCATGGTCTGTTCCTGTGTGGGGAGGTAGGACATGGGGTCAGGCTCCGGGCAGTTCGAGGATGCGTTTGGCGACCACGTTGAGCTGCACCTCGCTGGTGCCGCCCTCGATGGAATTGCCCTTGGTGCGCAGCCAGGCGCGCGCGGCGTGGCCCTGCTGCGAGCGCGCACTCTCCCACTCCAGCACATCGCTGCCGCCAGCGGCCATCAGCAGTTCGTGGCGGCGCTTGTTGAGCTCGGCGCCGTAGTACTTGAGCACCGAGGAGAAGGCCGGATGCGCCTGGCCCGCGCGCGCCACCTCGCCAAAGCGTGCCAGCAGCGCGCGGAAGGCGGCCTCGTCGACCTCGAACTCGGCGATCTGCGCGCGCAGCAGCGGGTCGGCCAGGCGGCCCTGCGCGTCCGCGCCCACCTGCTCCAGCGCCGTGCGGCCCAGCGGCGTGGGTGCGGCGCGGTCGCCGATCGCGCTGATCATCTCGCGCTCGTGCGTGAGCAGGTACTTGGCGACTGTCCAGCCCGCGCCGGCCTGGCCGACCAGGTTGCGCTTGTCCACGCGCACGTTGTCGAAGAAGGTCTCGCAGAACGGCGACTTGCCCGAGATCAGCAGGATGGGCCGGGTCGAGACGCCGGGGCTGGCCATGTCGAACAGCACGAAGCTGATGCCGGTGTGCTTGCTGGCTTTCGGGTCGGTGCGCACCAGGCAGAAGATCCAGTCGGCCTTGTCGGCATACGAGGTCCAGATCTTCTGGCCGTTGACGACGAAGTGGTCGCCCCGGTCTTCGGCGCGCGTCTGCAGCGAAGCCAGGTCCGAGCCCGCGCCGGGCTCGGAATAGCCCTGGCACCAGCGGATCTCGCCGCGCGCGATCGGCGGCAGGTGTTCGAGCTTCTGCGCCTCGGTGCCGAACTTGAGCAGCGCCGGGCCCAGCATCCAGATGCCGAAGCTCGAGAGCGGCGGCCGGCAGCCCAGCGCGCGCATCTCCTGCGCCAGCACCTTGGCCTGCTCGGGCGAGAGGCCGCCACCGCCGTAGTCGCGCGGCCAGGCCGGCACGGTCCAGCCGCGCGCGGCCATGCGCTGCAGCCACAGGCGCTGGGCCTCGCTGCTGAAGCGCGCGTTGCGGCCACCCCAGCAGATGTCGTCCTCGCTCGCCACGGGCTGGCGCATCTCGGGCGGGCAGTTGGCTTCGAGCCACGCGCGCGTCTCGGCGCGGAAGGTGGCGAGTGCTTCTTCGCTGTGCATGGTGGCCTCAGATGGTCACGCCGCCGTCGACCACGATGGCCTGGCCGGTCATGAACGAACCGGCCTTCGACGCCAGGAACACCGCCGCCCCGGCGATCTCGTCGGGCTCGCCGATGCGCCGCAGCGGCGCGTTGGCCGTGGCCTTGGCCAGCGTGTCCGGGTTCTCCCAGAGCGCGCGTGCGAAGTCGGTGCGGATCAGGCCGGGTGCGATGCAGTTCACGCGCACGTTGTGCGGGCCGTACTCCACCGCGAGGTTGCGCGCCAGCTGGAAGTCGGCTGCCTTGGAGATGTTGTAGGCCCCGATCACGGGCGAGCCGCGCAGGCCGCCGATGGACGAGACGATGACGATGGCACCGTCCCTGCGCTCGACCATCTGCGGCGCGACGAAGCCGATCAGCCAGTGGTTGGCGATCACGTTGTTCTCCAGCACCTTGCGGAACTGCTCGTCCGCGATGCCGGCCATGGGCCCGTAGTAGGGGTTGGACGCGGCGTTGCAGACCAGGATGTCGATGGCGCCCATCTGCAGACGGGTCTCATCCACCAGGTGCTTGAGCTCGTCTTTGGACGAGATGTTGGCCGGCACCGCGATCGCACGGCCCGCACCATGGCGCGCGTTGATCGCAGCCGCCACCTCGTCGCAGGGCCCGGCCTTGCGCGAGGAGATGACCACGCGCGCGCCTTGCTCGGCCATGCGCTCGGCGATGGCGCGGCCGATGCCGCGCGACGAGCCGGTGATGACGGCGACCTTGCCGTCGAGTGCGAAAAGTGACATCGCTTGCTCCTGTGTGTGGTCGTTCCGATGAAACCTCATTTTCTAAACCCATCACCAAGTGGGTCTTGTAATGTGAGAGACATCCACGGGTGGGGCATACCCCACGTTCCAATTTCGGACCGAATCACTAGACTGCGCTGACCAAAACGCCCCGCGGCACAGCGCTGCCAGCAGCGGGCGCACCGACATCAAGGAGACACATGCGATCACCCCTGACGCTTCGCCAACGATGTTCCCTGGCCGCCAGTGCGGGTGGTGGGCGGGGCTGAGCCATGCACGCCTACGTCGCCCGCCGCCTGCTCGCGCTGTTGCCGACCCTGGTCATCGCCAGCCTGATCGTGTTCATCTCGATCCGGCTCATCCCCGGCGATGTGGTCGACCTCATGCTCAGCAACAACGACATCTCGGCCGAGCCCAAGAGCCGTGAGCAGCTCATCGCCGCACTGGGCCTGGACAAGCCGATGTGGCAGCAGTACCTGCTCTGGGTGCGCGCCATCGTGTTCCATGGCGACCTGGGCACCTCGCTCTGGCAGGGCACCTCCGTGGCCGAGCAGATCGGCCACCGCCTGCCCGTGACCATGGAACTCGGCCTCATCGCGCTGGTGGTCTCGCTCACGATGGCACTGCCCATCGGCATCTACTCGGCCATGCGCCAGGACACGGCGGGCGACTACGTCGCGCGCTCCTTCTCCATCCTGTTGCTGGCCGTGCCCAGCTTCTGGCTCGGCACCATGGTGGTGGTGTTCCCCTCGATCTGGTGGGGCTGGTCGCCACCCATCGACTACGTGGGTTTCTTCGCCAACCCCTGGCAGAACCTGCAGCAGATGGTGGTGCCGGGCATCGTGCTCGGGACCTCGCTGTCGGCCATCACCATGCGCATGACACGCACCATGATGCTGGAGGTGCTGCGCCAGGACTACATCCGCACCGCGCAGGCCAAGGGCCTCAGCGAGCGCGTGATCGTGCTGCGCCATGCGCTGCGCAACGCGCTGATCCCGGTGGTCACCCTGATCGGCCTGCAGGCCCCGCTGCTGCTGGGCGGGGCCGTGATCATCGAGCAGATCTTCGTGATCCCCGGCATGGGCATGCTGCTGCTCGAAGCCGTGAGCCAGCGCGACTACCCCATCGTCACCGGCGTGTTCCTGATCGTCGGCGTGGCGGTGTTGTTCATCAACCTGTTGGTCGACCTGAGCTATGGCCTGCTCGATCCCAAAGTGAGGACACGCTGAATGACGGCTGCCACCACCCTCCCCACCGCGTCTCCGGTGCCGGTCACCGGCGGTGTCTTCGCCTTCCTGCGCCGGCTCGTGCGCGAGAAGCCGCTCGGCGCAGCCGGCGGCGCGCTGCTGCTGTTCTTCCTGTTCTGCGGCGTGTTCGCGGACTTCATCGCACCCTTCGGCTTCAACGACATCGCGCCGGCCGAACGCCTCAAGCCGCCGAGCGCTGCCCACTGGTTCGGCACCGACAACCTGGGCCGCGACCTGCTGTCGCGCTGCATCTACGGCGCGCAGCTGTCGGTGATCATCGGCTGTGCGGCGGCTCTGCTGGCCACCGTGATCTCGGCCGTGCTGGGCATCGTGAGCGGCTACTTCGGTGGCAAGATCGACCTGTTCATGCAGCGCTTCGTCGACGCCTGGATGAGCTTTCCCGACCTCGTGGTGCTGATCGTGGTGGTCTCGGTGCTGGGCCCGGGCATGCCGCAGATCATCGTCACGCTGGGCGTGCTGCTGGGCATCGCCGGCTCGCGCATCGTGCGTTCGGCCGTGATCTCGGTGCGCGAGAACACCTATGTGCACGCCGCGCAGTCGCTCGGTGCCTCGACACCGCGCATCCTGTGGCGCCACGTGCTGCCCAACGTGATGCCGCCCATCATCGTGCTGTTCACCACGCGCGTGGGCACGGCCATCCTGGCCGAGTCGGGCCTGTCCTTTCTGGGCCTGGGCGTGCCGCCGCCGGCGCCGACCTGGGGCTCCATGCTGTCGGGCAGCGGCCGCACCTTCATGTTCGAAGGGCCCTGGCTCGCGCTGGCGCCGGGCCTGTGCCTGACGGCCGTGGTCTACGCCACCAACGTGTTCGGCGACGCCTTGCGCGACCTGCTCGACCCGCGCATGCGCGGCACGCGCTGAGCGAGCGCCATTCCAAAAAAGAAAAGGAGACACCGCATGACTTCATCCCGCAAGTTCGCCAGCGTCCTCGTGGCCGCGCTGGCCGCCGCGTCGGCCTTCGCCCAGGCCCCTGCCAAGCCCCAGTACGGCGGCACCGTCAACATCGGCACCATCTTCCTCACGGTGCCGCCGCTGTCCTTCGACAGCGCCGACTGGACCTGGAAGTTCAACCACGACATGGGCCTGGCCTACGAGTCCCTGTTCGCGGCCGACCTCTCCAAGGCCAAGCGCAATGGCGGCCCCTACGACTTCACGATCGACGCCTTCCTGCCCAGCGATGCCATCCGCGGCGAGCTGGCCGAAAGCTGGAAGATGCTGGACAACCCGCGCCGCGTGGAGGTCAAGCTGCGCAAGGGCGTGATGTTCCCTGCCAAGGAAGGGGTCATGGCCGCGCGCGAGCTCACGGCGCAGGACGTGGTCTACAGCTACAACCGCTACGAGCAGAGCGCCAAGAAGATCCCCAACTACTACGACCACGTCGAGAAGGTGGAGGCCACGGACGCCAGCACCGTGGTGTTCACGTTCAAGGCCTTCCACGCCGAGTGGGACTACCGCTTCGGCTGGGGCTACTACTCGGCCATCGTGCCCAAGGAGGTCGTGGAGGCCGGCGCCAAGGACTGGCGCAAGGCCAACGGCACCGGCCCCTTCGGCATCAGCAACTACGTGCAGGGCAACACCGTCACCTTCACGAAGAACGCGAACTACTGGGACAGCGAGACCATCGCCGGCCAGAAGTACAAGCTGCCCTTCGTCGACACCATCAACTACCGGCAGATCAAGGACGAGTCGACCTACCTCACGGCGCTGCGCACGGGCCGCCTGGACCTGCTGGAGGTGGTGGGCTGGACGGCGGTGGACGAGCTCAAGAAGAGCGCGCCGCAGCTGCAGTGGAGCCGCTACCTGGCCGTCAACGGGCCCGTGCTGGCGCTGCGTGTGGACACCAAGCCCTTCGACGACATCCGCGTGCGGCGCGCGCTGAACATGGCGGTCGACCGCGACCAGATCATGAAGTCGTTCTACGGCGGCAATGCCGAGTTGATGTCGTACCCGATGCATCCCTCGTACGGCGCGTACCACGAGCCCGTGTCGTCCATGCCGGCCAGCATCCAGGCGCTGTTCAAGTACGACCCCGAGCAGGCCAAGAAGCTGCTGGCAGAGGCCGGCCTGGCCAAGGGCTTCACGTTCAAGGTGCAGACGCATTCCGGCAGCCTGGACAACGACCTGCTCTCCCTGATCTCTGCCCAGCTGGCCAAGGTCAACGTCAAGATGGAGATCCAGGTCATGGAGTACCCGGCCTACCTGTCGGCCATGACCACCAAGACCAACGCGCCGGGCTACTTCGTGAACCTGGCGGCCACCAACCCGACCACCGCGCTGCGCAAGACCTTCGTCACGGGCCAGACCTGGAACCCTTCGCAGTACAGCGACCCGGCCTTCGACAAGCAGGTCGACGCCATGCTGGCCGAGCCCGACGAGGCCAAGCGCCAGCAGCTTCTGCGCGGCATGACGCGCGAGATCCTCGACAAGGCGCCGCACATCTGGCTGCCCACGCCCTACCGCTACACGGCCTGGTGGCCCTGGGTCAAGAACTACAACGGCGAGCTGCGCGCGGGCGCGGAGCGGCCGGGCCCGATCCATGCGCGCATCTGGGTCGACCAGGAGCTCAAGAAGAAAATGGGTTTCTGACGCAGCACGGCGCCATTGCAGGGCGCACGACCCGCCACGAGAAGGAGACAGCATGACCCCATTGCGCACCATCGCCGGCCTGGCGTGGTTGGCCGCCGGCGCGGCATTCGCCCAGGCCCCCGCCAAACCGCAGTACGGCGGCACGCTCAACGTGGGCACGGTCTACGTCACGCGCACCGCGCTGTCGTGGGACGGTGCCGACTGGAACTGGAAGTTCAACCACGACGCTGGCCAGATGTACGAACAGCTGTTCGCGGCCGACCTGTCCAAGGCCCAGCGCAACGGCGGCAAGCAGGCCTTCGCGGCCGATGCCTGGGTGCCGACCGAGGCCATGCGCGGTGAGCTCGCCGAGAGCTGGACCTGGACCGACCCGCTCACGCTCACCGTCAAGCTGCGCAAGGGCATCAAGTTCCCGGCCAAGGAGGGCGTGATGGCCGAGCGCGAGCTCGTGGCCGACGACGTGGTGTATTCCTACAACCGCCAGGACAAGAGCCCCAAGAGGATCCCGACCTACTTCGACCACATCGACAAGGTGGAGGCGACCGACAAGCACACCGTGGTGTTCCGCTTCAAGAGCTTCAACGCCGAGTGGGACTACCGCTGGGGCTGGGGCTACTACTCCAGCGTGGTGCCGCGCGAGGTGGTGGAAGCCGGCGCCGGCGACTGGCGCAAGGCCAACGGCACCGGCCCCTTCCTGCTCAGCAACTTCGTGGCGGGCAACTCCAACACCTACGTCAAGAACCCCGGCTACTGGGACAAGGAAACCATCGGCGGCCAGGCCTACCAGCTGCCCTTCGTCGACAGCGTCACCTACCGCACGATCAAGGACGAATCGTCCCAGCTGACGGCGCTGCGCACGGCGCGGCTCGACATCCTGGAGACCATCCGCTGGACCTCGGTGGACGAACTCAAGAAGAACGCACCGGCACTCAAGTGGAAGCGCTTCCTGGCCACCAGCGCCAACTACCTGGCCATGCGCGTGGACCAGAAGCCCTTCGACGACATCCGCGTGCGGCGTGCGCTGAACATGGCGGTCAACAAGCAGGAGGTGGTGAAACAGTTCTACGGCGGCAACGCCGAGCTGTTCAGCTTCCCGATGAGCCCGGCCTTCGAGGGCTACTACGAGCCGCTGTCGGCCATGCCGCCGGAGGTCCAGCAGCTGTTCACCTACGACGTCGAGGGCGCCAAGCAGCTGCTGGCCGAGGCCGGCCATGCCAAGGGCTTCAGTTTCAAGGTGCAGGTCTGCGCCTGCGAACCCAACAGCATGGAGCTGCTGCAGATGCTGGCCGGCTACCTGCAGAAGGTGGGTGTGCGCATGGAGATCCAGTCGATGGAGTACGCGCCCTTCCTGTCGGCCATGACGTCCAAGACCAATGCGCCGGGCTACTACATGAGCAACGGCTTCACCAACCCCACGACCTCGCTGCGCAAGAACTTCCTGACCGGCCAGACCTGGAACGCCGCGCAATGGGCCGACCCCAAGTTCGACGCCCAGATGGAGGCCATCTACGCCGAGCGCGACGAGCCCGCGCGCCAGGCCAAGGTCAAGCAGGCCACGCGCGACATCCTGGCCGGTGCGCCCTACATCTTCATGCCCACGCCGTACTACTACGCGGCCTGGTGGCCCTGGGTGAAGAACTATGACGGCGAGCTGTTCGCGGGCGCTGCGCGGCCGGGGCCGATCTACGCGCGCATGTGGATCGACCAGGACCTCAAGAAGAAGATGGGGTTCTGAAATGTGGCGCGCTCAGCTACCGAGATGCGGCTCCAGGCCGACGGGCCGAGCGCAGCGATGGCCCGATTCCCAGGCCGAGCGAAGCGATGGCCCGGATCGAAAAATCCCCTGTGCCCCTGCCGAGGAGCGCAGCGCCATGGGCTGCGCGGGGAACCTCGCGCTTTGTCATCTGACTCATTGCGCTTGTTCGAATGCAGTGAACGAAGTGAACAGCATGAGTTGCGCAATGCAGCCCATGGCGCGAGCACCGCAGGTTGCCCGGAGCGCNGAACTGACTCATTGCGCTTGTTCGAATGCAGTGAACGAAGTGAACAGCATGAGTTGCGCAATGCAGCCCATGGCGCGAGCACCGCAGGTTGCCCGGAGCGCCAGCGGAGGGACAGGGGCACCGGGGTCGCCTTCTTTTGCCTACTTTTCTTGGCGGGACAAGAAAAGTAGGTCGGGGTGTGGGGGAGAAGCCCCCACCTCCTCACTTCGATCCACCGTAGTGTCATTTGCTGGCACCGGAGGCCGGGATGTGCGCCCGGCAGCGCAGTCACTTTCTCTTGTTCCGCCAAGAGAAAGTAACCAAAGAGAAGGCGGCCCCGGTCCCCACGACCCTCCGCTGGCGCTCCGGGCAACCTGCGGTGCTCGCGGCCTGGGCGCATTGCACAACTCGCACCACTCACTGCGTTCGTTCAGCTCGAACAAGTGCAATGAGTCAGATGTTGAAGCGCGAGGTTCCCCGCGCCGCCCAGGCCACTGCGCTCCTCGGCGTGGGCACAGGGGTGGGAGCGGGGTCACACACGGGCCATCGCTGCGCTCGGCCGCGCTTCTGTTCGCCCTGCGGGCAACTCGTTGTGAGGACCATTGATATGCCACCCATCCTGCAAGTCCAGGGCCTCACCACCCGCTTCCAGACCGAGCGCGGCCTGTTCACCGCCGTCGACGACGTCTCGTTCGACGTGCATGCCGGCCAGACCCTGGCCCTGGTCGGCGAGTCCGGCTCCGGCAAGAGCGTGACGGCCATGTCCATCATGCGGCTGATCCCCGAGCCGCCCGGCCGCATCGAGGCCGGCCAGGTGCTGTTCGACGGAAAGGACCTGCTGAAGCTCAGCGAGCCGCAAATGCGCCAGGTGCGCGGCAACCGCATCGCGATGATCTTCCAGGAGCCCATGACCAGCCTGAACCCCTCGCTGACCATCGGCTTCCAGATCGCCGAGGCGCTGGTGCTGCACCGCGGCCTGGACCGCGCCGCTGCCGAGGCCGAGACCATCCGCCTGCTGGAAAAGGTGCGCATCCCAGCCGCCAGGACGCGCTTCGGCGAGCACCCGCACCGTTTCTCGGGCGGCATGCGCCAGCGCGTCATGATCGCCATGGCGCTGGCCTGCCGGCCCCAACTGCTGATCGCAGACGAACCCACGACAGCGCTGGACGTGACCATCCAGGCCCAGATCCTGGAGCTCATCAAGACCCTGCAGGCCGAGGAGGGCATGGCCGTGCTGTTCATCACGCACGACATGGGCGTGGTGGCCGAGATCGCCGACCGCACGGTGGTCATGTACAACGGCAAGGCGGTCGAGAGCAGCAGCACCCAGGACATCTTTGCGCGCGCCGAACACCCCTACACGCGCTCGCTGCTGTCGGCCGTGCCGCGCCTGGGCGCGATGCACGGGCGTGCACGGCCCATGCGCTTTCCGGTGGTGGACCGGGCCACGGGCCTGAGCGACGTGCCTACCGAGGTGGCCGACACCGTGGCCACTGGCGTGCCGCCGGTGCTGGAGGTGCGCCAGCTCACCACGCGCTTCGAGGTGCGTGGCGGCATGCTGGGCCAGGTCACGGGCCGCGTGCACGCGGTGGAGAACGTGTCGTTCAGCCTGCAGCCCGGCGAGACGCTGGCGCTGGTCGGCGAATCGGGCTGCGGCAAGACCAGCACGGGCCGCTCCATCCTGCGGCTGGATGAGCCCGTGGCCGGCGAGATCCTGCTCGACGGACAGGACCTGCTCAAGCTGCCCAAGTCCGCCCTGCGCGAGCAGCGCCGCCACATGCAGATGATCTTCCAGGACCCGTACGCCAGCCTGAACCCGCGCATGAAGATCGGCGAGGCCATCGCCGAGCCGCTGCTGATCCATGGCCTGGCCACGCCCGCCGAGGCCCAGGCCCAGGTGGCCGAACTGCTGCGCCGTGTGGGCCTGGCCCCCGACATGGCCAGCCGTTACCCGCACGAGTTCTCGGGCGGCCAGCGCCAGCGCATCTGCATCGCGCGCGCGCTCGCGCTCAAGCCGCGGCTGATCGTGGCCGACGAATCCGTCTCCGCCCTCGACGTGTCGGTCAAGGCCCAGGTCATCAACCTGATGCTGGAGCTGCAGGAGCAGATGGGCCTGGCCTACCTGTTCATCTCGCACGACATGGCCGTGGTCGAGCGCATCGCCCACCGCGTGGCCGTGATGTACCTGGGCGAGATCGTCGAGATCGGCCCGCGCGAGGAGGTCTTCGGCAACCCGCAGCACCCCTACACCAAGCGGCTGCTGGCCGCCGTGCCGATCGCCGACCCGGCGCGCCGGTTGCAAAAGCGCCCGGTGGCCAACGACGAGATCAGGAGCCCCATGCGGCCCGTCAGCTACGTGCCGCCGCAGCGCCAGGTGCGCGCCGTGGGCCAGCGCCACTCCGTGATGGAGTGGGACGACAGCTGGGAGAAGGCCCTGCCCGCAGCGCAGCCCGCATGAGGGCTGGCCCTTCTGTCGCGCAAGTGATCGCAGGCGCCGCGCCGCTTTGGCACGCTGGCCCTCCCATTCCAACACCACGAGGACAAGCCATATGGCGGAACAACTGAGCGGCAAGGTCGCCATCATCACGGGCGCCGGCTCGGGCATCGGCCGCGCTGCGGCGCTGCGCTTCGCCGCCGAGGGCGCGCGGCTCGTGCTGGGCGACAAGACCGAGGCCGTGCACGCCACCGCGCGCGCCGTGCAGGAGGCCGGCGGCCAGGCCGTGGCGCTGCAGATCGACGCAGGCCTGGAGCCCGACGTGGCCCGGCTCGTGGCCGCCGCGCAGCAGCAGTACGGCCAGCTCGACGTGGCTTTCGCCAACGCCGGCATCTCGGGCGGCCGCGCCGGCATCTTCGAGCTGACACCCGAGGCCTGGACCGAGGTGCTGCGCGTGAACCTGATCGGCCCCTGGCTCATGGTCAAGCACGCCGGCAAGGCCCTGGCTGAAGCGGGCCGCGGCGGCTCCATCATCTGCACGGCCTCGGTGGCCGGCATCCGCTCGGGTGCGGGCGGGCCGGCGTATTCGGCGTCGAAGGCCGGCGTGATCAACCTGGTCATGGTCTCGGCCCAGCAGCTGTGCGAGAGCAATGTGCGCGTCAACGCCATCTGCCCGGGCCTGACCGAGACCGGCATGACCCAGCCCACCTTCGACTACGCGCGCGAGAAGGGCGTGGACCACAAGCTCGGCCGCCTGAACCCGCTGCGCCGCGCCGCCCAGCCCGAAGAGCTGGCGCAGGTCGCGCTGTTCCTCGCGTCCGACCAGAGCAGCTATGTGAACGGCCAGGCCATCGCGGTGGACGGCGGGCTGTCGAGCTCGCACCCCGTCACGCGGCAGCTGCCCGGCCAGACCGCCGTCTGAGGAAACCCCCATGGACCTGAACTACTCCCCCGAAGAACTGGCCTTTCGCGACGAGGTGCGCGGCTGGCTGGACGCCAACCTGCCCGCCGACATCCGCGACAAGGTCACGCACTACAAGGGCCTGTCCAAGGACGACATCCTGCGCTGGCACCGCATCCTGGCCGCCAAGGGCTGGGCCGTGCCGCACTGGCCCGTGGAGTGGGGCGGCACGGGCTGGAACACCACGCAGCGCTACCTCTACGACGAGCAGTTCGGCCTGGCCGGCGCGCCCGCGCTGCCGCCTTTCGGGCCCAGCATGTGCGCCTCGGTGCTGCTCAAGTTCGGCACGCCGCAGCAGAAGGAGCGCTTCCTGCCACGCATCCGCGAGGGGCAGGACTTCTGGGTGCAGGGCTACTCGGAACCCGGCGCCGGCTCGGACCTGGCCGCGCTCAAGACGCGCGCCGTGCGCGACGGCGACGTCTACCGCGTCACAGGCCAGAAGATCTGGACCACGCTGGGCCATTTCGGCGACTGGATCTTCTGCCTGGTGCGCACCGACGCCACGGCCGAGAAGCGCCAGGAAGGCATCAGCTTCCTGCTCATCGACATGCAGACACCCGGCATCACGGTGCGCCCGCTGATCCTCATGGACGGCGGCCACGAGGTCAACGAGGTGTTCTTCGACGACGTGGTGGTGCCGGTGGAGAACCTCGTGCACGAGGAGAACCGCGGCTGGACCGTCGCCAAGTACCTGCTGGGCCACGAGCGCATGGGCTCGGGAAACGTGGGCGGTTCGCGCCGCGAACTGGCCGCGCTCAAGGCCCTGGCCCGGCGCGAGCAGAAAGACGGCAAGCCGCTCATGGCCGACCCGCGTTTCCGCGACCGGCTCTCGCGCGTGGAGATCGAGCTCGACGCGCTGGAACTGACCTCGATGCGCTTTCTGGACAAGATGCGCCGCAGCGGCCAGCCGCCCGGCGCCGACGTGTCCATGCTCAAGATCCGCGGCACCGAGGTGCAGCAGATGATCACCGAGCTCATGATGCAGGCCGCCGGCCCCACGGCCCAGCTGTTCCAGGCGGAGGAGGGCGGCGCCATCGACCACGTGACCTCGCGCCTGGCGCCGCGCTACTTCAACTACCGCAAGGCCAGCATCTACGCCGGCTCCAACGAGATCCAGCGCAACATCATCGCCAAGATGACCCTCGGGCTGTGAGCGGGAACACGACATGAACTTCGAACTCAGCGACGAACAACAGCAGCTTTCCGAGTCGGTCCGCAAGTACCTCGCCAGCCACTACGGCTTCGAGCAGCGCAAGGCCGTGATCGCGTCTCCGCAGGGGCAGAGCGATGCCGCCTGGCACGCCTTCGCCGAGATGGGCCTCACGGCCATCGCACTGCCCGAGGCCGATGGCGGTTTCGGCGGTGGTGCGGTGGACCTGATGCCCGTCATGGAAGCCTTCGGCGAGGCGCTCGTGGTCGAGCCCCTGCTCGACGGCATCGTGGCCGGCCGCCTGGTGGCGCGCACGGGCAGCGCGGCGCAGCGTGCAGCCCTGCTGCCGGGCCTGGCCGACGGCTCGGCCGCGCTGTCCCTGGCTTACCTGGAGCCGGGCCGCCGCTACGCGCAGGTGCCAGCGACCACCGCCGCGCGCAGCAGTGGCGCAGGCTGGGTGCTGGACGGCGCCAAGAGCGTGGTGGTCGGCGCGGCCAGCGCGGCGCGCCTCATCGTCTCGGCCCGCACCCAGGGCGGCACCAGCCTGTTCGTGATCGACCCGCGTGCGGCCGGTGTCACGCTGAACCCCAGCCGCACGGTGGATGGCCGGCGCGTGGCCGACGTGGCCTTTCGCTCCGTGCAACTCGGCGCCGACGCGCTGCTGGGAGCACAGGGCACGGCCCAGCCACAGCTTGACGAAGCCCTGGACTTCGCCTGCGCGCTGCAGTGCGCCGACGCCATCGGCGCCATGCGCTACGCCCACGAGGCCACGCTGGAGTACACCAAGACGCGCAAGCAGTTCGGTACGCCCATCGCCTCGTTCCAGGTGCTGCAGCACCGCATGGTCGAGATGCTGATCACGCTGGAGCAGGCCCGCTCCATGGCCATCCTGGCCGCGGCGCGTGTCGACGGCGCTGTCGATGCCGACCAGCGCCGCCGCGCGGTGTCGGCCGCCAAGGTCAAGATCGCCGACGCGGCCCGGCTCATCAGCCAGGAGTCCGTGCAGCTGCACGGCGGCATGGGCATGACCGAGGAGCTCAAGGTCTCGCACACGTTCCGCCGCCTGACCACGGCCGGCCAGCGCTTCGGCGACGCAGACCACCACCTGGAGCGCTTCGCTTCCCTCGACTGAACCCGAGGAAAACCCTTGGTGCTGCTGTCTCGCCCTGGACTGCCGGCGCGCAGCAGCCCTTCCATACTGGCCGGATGAACGCAGCACTCCCCCCCAGCACGCCAGCGGGCCTCGCGTCCGTCGACAGCGTCACCGCCCTGCTCGAACGCGTGGGCTACATCGCCTCGCGCCCCATCGCCACCGCGCTCTACCTGGCCCACCACCTGCGCAAGCCGGTGCTGATCGAAGGCCCGGCCGGCGTGGGCAAGACCGAGCTGGCGGTTTCGGCCGCGCGCGCCCTGCAGTTCGAACTGCTGCGCCTGCAGTGCTACGAGGGTCTGGACGACAGCAAGGCGCTGTACGAGTGGAAGTACGGCAAGCAGCTGCTCTACACGCAGATCCTCAAGGAGAAGATCGGCCTGCTGGTGGACGATGCCGACACGCTGTCCAGCGCCTTCGGCAAGCTCGCGGGCTTCCAGGACCTGTTCTTCTCGCGCGACTTCCTGGAGCCGCGCCCGCTGCTGCAAGCCATGGAGCAGCCCGGCGGCAGCGTGCTGCTGATCGACGAGATCGACAAGTCCGAGGAGTCCTTCGAGGCCCTGCTGCTCGAGGTGCTGGCCGACTACCAGGTCACCATCCCCGAGATCGGCACCATCCGCGCCGAGGTGCCGCCGCTGGTCATCCTCACGTCCAACAACACGCGCGAGCTCGGCGACGCGCTCAAGCGCCGCTGCCTGCACCTGCACATCGGTTTTCCGGACGCGGCGCTGGAGCAGCGCGTGCTGCGCGCACGCGTGCCCGGCATCCAGGACCAGCTGCTGGCCCAGCTCGTGGCCTTCGTGCAGGCGCTGCGGGCCGACAACATCCGCAAGCCGCCCTCCATCGCCGAATCCGTGGACTGGGCGCGCACGCTGATGCTGTTGCACGCGAGCGTGCTCGACGAGCAGACGGTCCGCGACACGCTGGGCGTGCTGCTCAAGCGCGAGACCGACGTGCGCGAGGTCGAAGGCCGGATCGCCAAGATGACCCAGGCCGCGCTGGCCGCCGGGTGATGGACAGCATCCTCGCCGGCTTCGTGCGTGCGCTGCGGGCCGCGGGGGCCGAGGCGTCCACGGCCGAGACCATCGACGCGGCACGTGCGCTGGCGCTCGTGGGCTATGCCGACCGCACCGGCCTCAAGGCGGCGCTGGGCCTGGTGCTGGCCAAGTCCGAGGACGAGAAGCAGATCCACGACGAGGTCTTCGACCTCTATTTCGGCCGGCCGCAGCCCGTGGCGATGGACCAGGCTCCCGCGCGGCTGCGCACCGGCGACGCGGCAGTCGACGCGCTGCTCGACCTGGCCCAGCCCGGTGCGGACGGGCAGGGCGGCGATGCGCTGGCCGCTGCGCTCGCACGCGCTGCCGCGAGCGCCGGCGTGGACGAGATCCGCTTCGCCACGCAGACCGGCTACTACGCGCGCCAGACGCTGGAGGCGCTGGGCATCGCACCGCTCGAGGCCCGGCTGGCCGAACGCCGTGGCGACCCCGAGGCCCAGGCCGAGGTGCAGGCCCTGGAAGCCGCGCGCGACCAGCTGCGCCGCCAGGCCCGCGCCGTCGTGCAGCAGCGCTACGCCATCTTCGGCAAGCCCGCCACCGAGGCCTTCATGACCGAGGTGGTCGTCACGCGCGCACTGGGCCGCATGGCACCGGCAGAGATGGAGCGCATGAAGGCGGCCGTCGCCCGCATGGCGCGCAAGCTCGCGGCGCGCCACGCCCGCCGCCAGCGCGTGGAGCTGCGCGGCCAGCTGGACCTGCGCCGCACCATGCGCGCGAACGCCGGCCACGACGGCGTGCCCATCACCTTGGCCTTCAAGCACCGCCGCCGCGACAAGCCACGCATCGTCGCGGTCTGCGACGTTTCGGGCTCGGTGGCGTCCCATGTGCGCTTCCTGCTGCTGTTCCTCTACGCGCTGCACGACGCGGTGGGCGACCTGCGCAGCTTCGCGTTTTCCAACCGCCTCCAGGACGTGGCCGAGCCGCTGGAAAAGCTGCCCTTCGACGACGCGATGGCGCTGATCCTCAAGGAGGTCGGCAACGGCTCCACCGACTACGGCCAGGCCTGGGTCGACCTGCACGACCGGCACTGGGACGCCATCGACCGCCGCACCACCGTGATCGTGCTCGGCGACGGCCGCAGCAACGGTGCCGATCCGCGGCTGGACCTGTTCGCCGAATTGGCCGGCCGCGCCAAGCGCGTGGTCTGGCTCTGCCCTGAGGCCGAGGGCCGCTGGGGCACGGGCGACAGCGCGATGCTGCGCTACCGGCCCTACTGCACCAGCATGTCGCACTGCGCGACGGCGGCGGATCTGGAGCGAACCCTGGATGAGGCCCTGGAGGCCTACCACTGATGGCGCCGCCGCCCGCAACCCGAGGCCGAGCGAAGCAATGGCCCGAACCTCAGGCCGAGCGCAGCGATGGCCCGAATGGGACTGTCCCCTGTGCCCCTGCCGAGGAGCGCAGCGCCAGGGGCTGCGCAAGGGCACCTTGCGCTTCAATAACTGACTCATTGCGCTTGTTCGAGCTGAGTGAACGCAGTGAACGGTGCGAGTTGCGCAATGCAGCCCATGGCGCGAGCACCGCAGGTTGCCCGGAGCGCAGCGGAGGGACAGGGGCACCGGGGTCGCCTTCTCTTTGCTTACTTTCTCTTGGCGAAGCAAGAGAAAGTAAGTCGGGGTGTGGGGGTGAAGCCCCCACCTCCTCACCTCGATCAGACGTCGTGTTTCCTGCTGGCGCCAGAGGCCGGGATGTGCGCCCGGCAGCGCAGTCACTTTCTTTCGTTTCGCCGAAAGAAAGTAACCAAAGAAAGGGCGGCCCCGGTCCCCACGACCCTCCGCTGGCGCTCCGGCCAACCTGCGGTGCTCGCGGCCTGGGCGCATCGTGCAACTCGCTGCGTTCGCTGCGCTCTCTCCGCTCAGACAAGCACGATGAGTCAGATGTTGAAGCGCGAGGTTCCCCGCGCCGCCCAGTCCACTGCGCTCCTCGGCGTGGGCACAGGGGCCCCGGGAGCGGGGTCACAGCCGGCCCATCGCTGCGCTCGGCCCCGGCCCTTCATGGACAACCGACATGACTGAAACCTCATCCACTCCCCACGGCTTCGACGAAGCCGCACTGCACCGCTGGCTGACCCAGAACGTCCAAGGCTTCACCGGCCCCATGACCGTCAGCAAGTTCCCCGGCGGCCAGTCCAACCCCACCTACAGCATCGCCACGCCCGGCCAGCGCTACGTGATGCGCGCCAAGCCCGGCCCCGCGGCCAAGCTGCTGCCCAGCGCGCACGCGGTGGAGCGCGAGTACACCGTGATGCAGGCCCTGCACGGCAGCGGCGTGCCCGTGGCGCGCATGCTGGCCCTGTGCAGCGACGAATCCGTGATCGGCCGCGTGTTCTTCATCATGGAGCATGTGGAAGGCCGCGTGCTCTGGGATCCGGCCCTGCCCGGCATGGCGCCCGCCGAGCGTGCCGCCCACTACGCCGAGATGAACCGCGTGATCGCCGCGCTGCACCGCGTGCCCTTCGCCGAACGTGGCCTGGCAGGCTACGGCAAGCCCGGCAACTACCTGGAGCGCCAGATCGGCCGCTGGGGCAAGCAGTACCAGGCCTCGATCACGCAGCCCATCCCCGAGATGGACGCGCTGCTGGCCTGGCTGCCGCTGAACATCCCGGCCAGCGGCCGCGACGACAAGGCCTGCATCGTGCACGGCGACTACCGGCTCGACAACATGATCTTCCACCCCAGCGAGCCACGCGTGCTGGCCGTGCTGGACTGGGAGCTCTCCACGCTGGGCCACCCGCTCGCGGACTTCAGCTACCACTGCATGGTCTGGCATGTGGAGCCGTCCACGCAGCGCGGCCTGGAAGGGCTGGACCTGGCGGCGCTGGGCATCCCCTCGCTGGACGCCTACATGGCCATGTACTGCGCCAACAGCGGCCTGAGCACGCCCGCGGTGCTGCGCCAGGACTGGTCGTTCTACATGGCCTACAACCTGTTCCGCCTGGCGGCCATCGCCCAGGGCATCGCCAAGCGCGTGGAGGCCGGCACGGCGTCCAGCGCCCAGGCCAAGGCGGCCGGCGCCAGCGCCGCGCCGCGCGCGCGGCGTGCCTGGCAATGGGCGCAACAGGCACAACAAGCCTGAACGCATTCCGAAGGAGACAAGCCCATGCCCACCTACCGCCCGCGCGCGCTGCTGCCCGACGACCAACCCGGCCCCTGGAGCGATCCCGTCTCCATCGCCTACGCGCAGCGCGACGTGCTGCTGTACGCCGTGGGCATCGGCTGCAGCGACCTGCGCCATGTCTACGAGCAGCATCCGCAGTTCGCCGTGTTCCCCACCTTCGCGATCCGCTGGGGCGCGGCCGGCCTCAAGCTCGACACCGATGCCATCCCGAACTCGCCGGGCCCGCTCATGCTGGACGCCGAGCGTTACCTGGAACAGCTGGCGCCGCTGCCCACCGAGGGCACCGTGCAGGTGCGCGCGCGGCTGCTGTCCGTGCATCCGCGCCCGCGCGGCGCGGCCTTCGCCGAGGTCGAGGCCGAGGTCATCGATGCCAGCGGACGGGTCTGCGTGCGCATGGTCAGCGGCTCGTTCCGGCGCGGCGTGGCGGCGCTGGGCGACATCGAGCCCTTCGAGGGCGCCGGCATCGCGCGCTCGACCAAGCGCACCATGCCCGAGCGCGCGCCCGACCTCGATCTGTCGGTGGACATCCCGGCCAACCAGGCCCACATCTACCGGCTCTCGGGTGACTACAACCCGCTGCACATCGCGCCCGAGGCGGCCCGGTTCGGCGGCTTCGAGCAGCCCATCCTGCATGGCCTGTGCACCTATGGCCACTGCGGCCAGCTGCTGCTGGGCGCGCTGTGTGGCGGCGACGCGGCGCGCTTCCATGCGCTCGGCCTGCGCTTTTCCTCACCGGTCTACCCGGGCGACCGGCTGCGCATCCTTGGCTGGCACGACGGCCCCGGCCAACTGGTCTTCGAAGGGCGGGTGGGCGACAAGACCGTCGTCTCCAACGCCAGCTTCCGCTACCACTGAAACCCACCAGGAGCCCCTCCATGCCCGAACCCACCGTGATCGATACCGGCACGCCCGACCTGCTGGCCCAACTCGACGCCGGCGTGCTGACGCTGACGCTCAACCGCCCCGACGCGCGCAACGCCATGAGCCGCGCCATGAACACCGCGCTGCAGGAGCAACTGGCGCTGGCCGAGTTCAACCACGCCGTGCGCTGCATCGTGCTGACCGGCGCCGGCAAGGGCTTTTGCGCCGGCGGCGACGTGAAGGGCATGGCCGCCAGCGGCGACGGCACCGTGGGCGCGCAGACCATCGACCAGGCCATCCACCGCCAGCGCGTGAACCAGCGCGCCACGGCCGGCGAGCTGTTCAAGATGCCCAAGCCCACCATCGCCGCGCTGCCCGGTGCGGCGGCCGGCGCCGGCCTGGCAATGGCGCTGGCCTGCGACCTGCGCATCATGGCCAGCACGGCCGTCATGACCACGGCCTTCGCCAAGGTCGGCTTCTCGGGCGACTACGGCGGCAGCTACTTCCTCACGCAGCTGGTGGGCACGGCCAAGGCGCGCGAGCTGTACTTCCTGTCCGAGCGCGTGGGTGCCGACGAGGCGCTGCGCCTGGGCCTGACGAACTGGGTCTGCGCACCCGAGGAACTGGCCGAGCGCACGCGCGCGTTGGCGCTGCGCCTGGCCACCGGCCCCACCGTGGCCTACCGCTACATGAAGGAAAACCTCAACCGCGCGCTGGCCGGCGAGGTCGACGACTGCATGGACCTGGAGGCCACGCACCATGTGCACTGCGGCCAGACCGAGGACCACCGCGAGGCCACCAAGGCCTTCGTCGCCAAGCGCGAACCCGTGTTCAACGGCCGCTGACATGGCCCAGCCGACCACACGCGCCGACGCCATCGCCGCGCTGACCGCGCCCGGCATGCCCTATGCGCTGGAAGAGGCCACCGCGCTGGGCCGCCGCGTGCGCGTGTTCGCCAATGCCCCCGCATCGCTGCGCGCGCTGTACGAAGAGACCGCGAGCGACCTGCCGTTCCTGGTCTACCAGGACGAACGCATGACGTTCCGCGAGGCCTGGCTGGCGGCCAGCCGCATCGGCCATGTGCTGGTGCACGGCTGCGGCGTGCGCCAGGGCGACCGCGTGGCGATCGCCATGCGCAACTACCCCGAGTGGGTGCTGGCCTTCACGGCCATCACCAGCATCGGCGCGGTGGCCGTGGCCATGAACGGCCACTGGCAGGCCGACGAGCTGCTCTACGGCCTGCAGGACAGCGGCGCCAGCGTGGTGCTGGCCGATGCCGAACGCCTGGCCCGTCTCGCCCAGCCCCAGGTGCGCGCGGCGCTGCCGCAACTGCAGTGCCTGGCCGTGCGCACGCCCGAGCTGCCGGCCGGTGTGCGCGCGCTGCAGGCACTGACGGACGCCGCAGGCGAGGTGCCCATGCCCGCGGCCGACATCGCGCCCGACGACTACGCCACCATCCTCTACACCTCGGGCTCGACCGGCCACCCCAAGGGCGTGGTCTCCACCCACCGCAACATCCTGTCGGCCCTGCTGTCCTGGGAGCTCGACCGCGCCGTGGCCGAGAGCATGGCCGGTCTGGAGCCCCCCGCCGTGCCACCGCCTCAGCCCGGAACGCTGCTGGCCATTCCGCTGTTCCATGTGTCGGGGCTGCACGCCTCCTACCTGGTCGGCTACCGCATGCAGCGGCGCATGGTGGCCATGTACCGCTGGGACGCCGAGCAGGCCGCCGAGCTCATCGCGCGCGAACGCCTGACCTCGGTCAACGCGCCCGCCGCGATGACCGGCGATCTGGTCCGCGTGGCCCGGCAGAACAAGCACAGCCTGGCCTCGCTGGTGACCGTGGGCGGCGGCGGCGCGCCACGCGCACCCGAGCAGGTGCGCCAGATCGGCGCAAGCTTCGGCCAGGCCCTGCCCAACACCGGCTGGGGCATGACCGAGACCAACGCCATCGGCACCGGCATCGGCGGCGAGGACTACCTGGCCCGGCCCGCCAGTTCGGGCCGCTGCGCCCAGGTGCTGGAGCTGCGGATCGTCGACGAGACCGGCCAGACCCTGCCGGCGGGCCAGCGCGGCGAACTGCTGGTGCGCGGCACCTCGGTGTTCCCGGGCTACTGGAACCGGCCCGAGGCGAATGCGCGCAGCTTCGTCGACGGCGACTGGTTCCGCACGGGCGACGTGGCCTATCTGGACGAAGAAGGCTTTCTGTTCATCGTCGACCGCATCAAGGACCTGATCATCCGCGGCGGCGAGAACATCGGCTGCGGCCAGGTGGAGGCCGCGCTGCTGCTGCACCCCGACGTGCACGAGGCTGCCGTCTACGCCGTGCCCGACGAGCGCATGGGCGAGGAGGTGGGCGCCACGGTGTACGGCGCGCCGGGCCTGGACGCAGAGGCCCTGCGCGACTTTCTGGCCCAGCACCTGGCGCGGTTCGAGATCCCGCGCTACATCCGGGTGGCGCCCGGGCCGCTGCCGCGCACGCCGTCCGGCAAGATCCTCAAGCGCCAGATCCGGCAGGCAGCGCTGGCGGAACACCCGGGCCACGCCGCCAGCGTGTGAGCGCCCCCGTCACCGCGTCCAGTCACAGCCTGGCCAGCCGCTTCGTCGCCGGGCCGATCGCGCCCACGCTGATGCGTTTTGCGCTGCCGCTGCTGGCCACCAACCTGCTGCACGCGGCGACCGGCACCTGGGCGGCGGTGTGGGTCGGCCAGCTGCTGGGCGCCAGCGCGCTGCCGGCCGTGGCCACCGCCGCCGTGCTGCTGTTCATGCTGATGGGCGCGGTGATGGGCATGGGCACGGCTGCCGGCGTGGCCATCGGCCAGTCGCTGGGGGCGGGCGACCTGCATGCCGTCAAGCGCGTGGCGGGCTGCGCGCTGGCCTTCGTCACCGGCTTTTCGCTCATCGTCGCGGCAGCGGGCTGGGTGCTGGCGCCGCTGCTGATCGACGCGCTGGGCACACCTGCCGAGGTGCGCACCTACGCGGTCGTGCACCTGCGCTTCACCTGTCTGTCGATGCCGGCCATCTTCGTCTACCTGGTGTTGGTCATGATGCTGCGCGGCAGCGGCGATGCGCGCACGCCGTTCCGCTTCACGCTGGTCTGGATCGGCCTGTCGCTGCTGCTGGTGCCAGTGCTGCTGCGCGCCTTCGGCATCGCGGGCGTGGGCCTGGCCAACCTGCTCAGCGCAGGCACCGCGCTGGCGGCGCTGCTGCGCACCATCTACCGCCGCCGCCTGCCCATCGCGCTGCATGGCGACGACATCCGCCACCTGCGGCCCGAGCGCGCGCTGCTGCTGCTCATGCTGCGCCGCGGCGTGCCGATGGCGCTGGAATCCATCGTCACGCAGGGCGCCTACTTCGCGCTGCTGGGCCTGGTCAACCGCTACGGCGCCGCCACGGCCGCGGCCTACGCGGGCGCGGCCCAGCTCTGGACCTATGTGCAGGTGCCCGGCAACGCGCTGGCCGCCTCCATGTCGGCGATGGCCGCCATGAACATCGGCGCGGGCCGCTGGCCGCGCGTGGAGCAGATCGCGCTGCGCGGCTGCCTGGCCAGCCTGGCCGTCTCGACCACAGCCACGCTGCTGATCTACGCGCTGGGCGCGGCCTTCGACGACCTGCCGCTGCGCCTGTTCATCCGCGACGGCGATGCGGATGGCGAGGTGCTGGCGCAGGCGCGCCGCATCAACTTCATCGCGCTGTGGGGCTGGATCGCGCTGTCCATCACCATGGGCCTGTTCGCCGTGGTGCGCGCCAACGGGGCCATGCTGGCGCCGACGCTGGTCTTCGTGGTCACGATGTGGCTGTTCCGTGTGCCGTTCGCGGTGTGGCTGGAACCCTGGCTGGGCAGCGCGGCGATCTGGTGGAGCTTTCCGTTCGGCAGCATCACCTCGGCGCTGCTGGCTTGGGCCTATTTCCGCTGGGGCGGCTGGCGGCGCAGGCCGCTGATGCTGAGTCCTCTGGCCAGCACGGCGGCGGCCGCCGCCGCGGCCGATACGCACTTCGGCGAGTAGCCGCGCCTCAGGAGGCGACGATGACCAGCACCTGGTTTTCCTGCACCTCGTCGCCTTCGCCGACCAGCAGCTGCTGGAGCACGCCGTTGGCGGTGGCGTCCAGCGGAATCTCCATCTTCATGGATTCGAGGATCAGCAGCGTGTCGCCGGCGGCGACCTGGTCGCCGACCTGGCGCTCCAGCTTCCAGACTTTTCCGGTGACGGGGGATTCGATGCGGTGCATGCCCATGGTGTGGTGTCTCCAGTGCGAATGGCTGCTCGATTGGACCGGCGCGCGGGTCTGCGAGACATAGGGGAAAACACTCCGAAATTGTTAACAAATGACAGTTTCAATGGGCACCTCGGATTTCTAGAATCAACGCGCCAAGGTGCATGTCAGAGATGCCACACGCCCGCAAGACCCCTGCCAAAACCGCTGCAAAGGTCTCGTCCAGCACCGCTGGAACGTCGACGGGGCGCACCGTGCGCAAGGCCGCGAAGACCGCCGCCGCGGCGACGACGGCCACCACCGCCACCACCGGCGAGCAGATCGCCAAGCAGCTCGGCCAGGCCATCCTCGAAGGCCGCCACGCGGTCGGCGCGCGCGTCGGCGAGCAGGCTGTGGCCGAGATGTTCTCGGTCAGCCGCGGGCCCGTGCGCGATGCGCTGCGCATCCTCGAACGCCAGGGCCTGATCGAGATCCAGGCGCGCCGCGGCGCACGCGTGCGCCATCTTTCGCACAACGAGGTCGCCGACATCTTCAACGTGCGCGGCGTGCTGCTGGGCCTGGCGGTGCGCTACCTCTCGCGCAACCCCGACAAGTCCGGCCTCGCCGAGGTCGATCCGCGGCTGGCGCAGCTGCGCAGGCTGGCCGGACAGAAGAAGCCCTCGCTGCTCGATTTCGCGCAGGCCACCGGCCGCGTGGCCATGGGCCTGCTGGCCGCCTGCCGCAGCCCCAAGGTGCTGCAGACCACCTACCGCGACCTGCCGCACGATGCGCTGTGGCGCATGCTGTGGGTCAAGCCCACGCCGCCAGACTACGAGAGTTCGGCGCGGCGCACCGCCACCTACGAGGACTACGCGCAACTGCTCGAGAAGATCCGCGCCAGCGACGCCGATGCGGCCGAGGCCTTGATGCGCAAGATCATGACCAACACCCGCGACGAGGTCCTGCACTACCTGGGACTCATGGACGCCGACGACGCGGATGCCTTCCGCCGCCAGGTGCTCTGAGGCCCGGACACCCACACCGCCCCACCATGCTCGAAGTCCAGGATCTCTCCGTGTCCTTCCTCACCGCGCATGGTCGGGTGGCGGTCACGCGCAAGCTGAACTTCTCGATCGCGGCCGGCGAGCGGCTCGGCGTGGTGGGCGAGAGCGGCTGCGGCAAGTCGGTCACCGGCCTGTCCATCCTGCGGCTGCTGCCGCCGCAGAACACCGTGATCGAGGGCCGCGTGCGCATGCAGGGGCAGGACCTGGTCGGCTTGTCCGAGGCGCGCATGCAGGCCATCCGCGGGCGCGACATCGCGATGATCTTCCAGGAGCCGATGACGGCGCTCGACCCGGTGTTCAGCATCGGCCACCAGATCGCCGAGGCCTACCGCTGCCACTTCCCGGTGAGCGCGGCCGAGGCGCGCGAGCGCGCGGTCCAGGCGCTCGCGCGCGTCGGCATTCCCTCGCCCGCGCGCCGCTTCGACGAGTACCCGCACCAGTTCTCCGGCGGCATGCGCCAGCGCGTGATGATCGCCATGGCCCTGATCTGCGAGCCCAAGCTGCTGATCGCCGACGAACCCACCACCGCGCTGGACGTGACGGTACAGGCCCAGATCACCGATTTGCTGCGCGAGCTCAGCGAGCGTGCCGGCACGGCCCTCATGTTCATCAGCCATGACCTGGGCGTGGTGGCCGAGGTCTGCACGCGCATGCTGACCATGTACGCGGGCGAGATCGTGGAGGACGGCCCGGTCGACGCGGCGCTCGTGCGGCCGCGCCATCCCTACACCTCGGGACTGCTGCGCTCGCTGCCGCGGCTGGCCCAGCGGCGCGGGGTCCTGCCCTCGATCCGCGGCCGCGTGCCCTCGCCGAGCGAGATGCCCGCGGGCTGCCGCTTCCGCGAACGCTGCGACCATGCCCTGCCGCATTGCAGCCAGGAGCAGGTGGCGCAGCAGGTCGAGGCCGGCCACCTCGCACGCTGCGAACGCGCCGCAGAATTGCGCCTGCCGGGGGTGCTGCAATGAGACCACCCCGTTTGAATGGCTCACTGCGTGTAGCCATTCCATCCGCCTCCAGGGGCGCCGCCAGCGGCCTGGCAGAGCCAGTTCCGCGGCGTCCGCTGGCATCGCCTGCTCCGCGGCCTTTCGAACCTCTGTTTGCGAGCCGATTGCGTGCTCTGCGAGATGGCGTGACGTGCCGGGGAGAGCCGAGTTGACTGCATTCGCTAGCGCCGCCGGCGCGCCGCCGCTGCTCAGCGTGCGCGACCTCGCCATCCGCTTCCCGCTGCCCGAGCGCGGCCAGACCGTGCACGCCGTCGACGGCGTGAGCTTCGACGTGCTGGCCGGCGAGACCTTCGGCATCATCGGCGAGTCGGGCTCGGGCAAGACCACGCTGGGCCGCGCCCTGGTATCCCTGCTGCCGCCGACCGAAGGCCAGGTGCTGCACGCCGGCGTGGACCCGCAGACGCTGGGCGCACGCGCGCTGCGCGCGCACCGGCGCGACTACCAGATCATCTTCCAGGACCCGCATGCCGCGCTGAACCCGCGCCAGCGCGTGCTCGACAGCGTCTGCGAACCGCTGGAGATCGCCGGCGGCCTGAGCGCGGCCGAACGCGAGCGCCGCGCGCTGCAGGCGCTGGACCGGGTGGGCATCGCGGCCGAGTACGCGCAGCGCTACCCGCACATGCTGTCGGGCGGGCAGAAGCAGCGCATCAACATCGCGCGCGCGCTCACGCTGCAACCCAAGCTCATCGTCTGCGACGAGGTGGTGGCCGCGCTGGACGTGTCCATCCGCGGCGACGTGCTGAACCTGTTCGCCGACCTGCAGCGCGAGCTGGGCCTGACCTACGTTTTCATCACGCACGACCTGTCGGTGGTCTCGCATGTGAGCGACCGCATCGCCGTGACCTACCTGGGCCGGCTCATGGAGGTCGGGCCGACCGAGGCCGTGGGCGAACGCCCGCTGCACCCCTACACCGAGGCGCTCATGTCGGCCGACCCGCTGCCGCTGCCCTCGCATCTGCGCACCCACAAGCGCATCGTGCTGCAGGGCGAGATCCCGAGCCCGATCGATCCGCCCTCGGGCTGCCGCTTCCGCACGCGCTGCCCCAGCGCGCAGCAGCGTTGTACGGACGAGGTGCCAGCCTGGCGCGAGCTACGGCCCGCGCACTGGGCAGCTTGCCACTACGCCACGGCCGACGGGCCGCCACAGCGACACGGCCCCTGAGCGGGCGGCCCGCGGCACAGCGTTCCAGAACACCACAGAAGGAGACAAGCATGAGCCAGCCAGCATCCGCATCCGAAACCGACCGTGCGTCCGGGCCAGGCCCCATGGCGTTGTCGCGCCGAGACCTCATGGTGATGGCAGGCGCCATTGCCTCCACAGCCGCCGCGGGCGGCGCCTGGGCCCAGGCGGCGGCCCCCAAGCGCGGCGGCGTGCTCAAGGTCTCGGCCAACGCCAACCCCTCCAGCCTGGACCCGGCCACGGGCGGCGCGGGCTCCGACCACACCTTCCTGTGGACCATTTTCGACACCCTGGTCGAGTGGGACTACCAGACGCTCAAGACCAAGCCGGGCCTGGCCAGGTACAGCTTCCCGGACCCGCTGACCATGGTGCTGGACATCCAGCCCGGCATCGTCTTCCACGACGGCACGCCGATGAACGCCGAAGCCGTCAAGTTCAACTTCGACCGCAACCGGCAGGACCCGCGCTCCAACATCAAGGCCGACCTGCAGAACGTCGGCGAGGTGCTGGTCAGCGGCCCGCTGCAGGTGACGGTCAAGCTGCAGCGGCCCGACACCGCGCTGCCGGCCATCCTGTCGGACCGCGCGGGCATGATGGTCTCGCCCAAGGCCGTGCAGGCCCTGGGCGCCGAGCACGACCGCAAGCCCGTGGGCGCGGGCCCCTGGAAGATCGTGCGCTGGTCGGCCAACGAGAAGGTCGAGGTCACGCGCGCCGACAACTACTGGCGCAAGGACCGTGGCTTCGTCGACGGCATCGAGTTCTTCATCATCCCCGAGCTGGCCACGGGCCTGCGCGCGGTGGTCAGCGGGCAGAACGACTTCGCCTACCAGGTGCCGCCGCGGCTGATCCCCATCATCACCAAGGCCAAGCAGCTGCGCCAGATCAGCGGCCCCACGCTGTATTGCCTGCAGCTGTACCTGAACCTGGCCAAGCCGGGCCTGGACAAGCTCAAGGTGCGCCAGGCGCTGAACCATGCCGTGGACCGCCAGGCCTTCGTGAAGGGCACGCTGGCCGGCGTGGGCGAGCCTGCCTACATGAACCTGCCCAAGAGCCATTGGGCCTTCGACGACAGCCTGGTGGGCCTGTACCCGCGCGACGTGGCCAAGGCGCGCGCGCTGCTGGCCGAAGCCGGCTACAAGGACGGCATCGAGCTAAGCGTCGGCAGCTACACCGACCAGGACTCGGTGCGGCGCAGCGAGATCGTCATGGAACAGCTGCGCGAAGCCGGCATCCGGCTCAAGTTCATCACCGGCACCATCCCCGAGATCAGCGGCCAGTTCTTCGGCACCGAGAAAAAGTTCGACATGCTGCTGTCGGCCTGGACCGGCCGGCCCGATCCGAGCATGACCTACAGCCTGATGTACAGCAAAGACGCTTACTTCAACGCCGGCCGCGTGGACACCGGCAAGGAGCTGGCCGACATGCTGGCCGAGAGCCGCGTGGCCGAGCGCATCGAGTCGCGCACGCTGATCTTCCGGCGCCTGCAGCGCCATGTGATGGAGAACGCGCTGGTGGTGCCGCTGGCCTTCCAGTACGAGCTGGTGGCGGCCTCGTCCAAGGTCCAGGGCTACGCGTCCAACCTGCTGGGCAAGCCCAAGTACGAGTTCATCGCACTGCAATGAACGCTGCCACCCACAAGAGCGGGGCCGCGCCATGCTGAGCGCCGGCCGCCTGCGCGTGGTGCGGCGGCGGCTGCTGCAGGCGCTGCCGGTGCTGGTGCTGGCCACCTTCGTGGTCTACAGCCTGCTCAAGCTGATGCCGGGCGACATCGCGATCACGCTGGCCGGCGAGAACGCGACCGAGGCCCGCATCCACGAGATCCGCGAGATCTACGGCCTGAACCGGCCCTTCCTCGTGCAGTACGGCAGCTGGCTCGCGCATGCCGTGCAGGGCGACCTGTCGCGCTCGCTGGCCACCGGCGAGGAGGTGGCGCGCTCGATCGCGCGGGCCTTCCCGAACACGCTGCTGATCGTGGTGCTGGCCATGGGCGTGGCGCTGCTGCTCGGCGTCCCGCTGGGCATGCTGGCAGCCAGCCGGCCCGACGGGCTGCGCGACCGCGCCGTGACCTCCATCGCCTCGCTGGGCATCGCCGTGCCCAACTTCTGGCTCGCCATGCTGCTGGTGGCCTGGCTGGCGCTGGACTTCGGCTGGTTCCCGGCCACCGGCGCCAAGCCGCTGCAGGACGGCCTGTGGCCCGCGCTGCACCACGCCATCCTGCCGGCGCTGGCGCTGGCCGCGGGCGGCGTGGCCGAGGTCTCGCGTCAGCTGCGCAGCTCGCTGGTCGAGATCCTGTCCTCGCCGCCCGTGCGCACGCTGCGCGCCAAGGGCCTGAGCCCCGCGGCCATCCTGTGGAAGCACGGCCTCAAGAACGCCGGGGTCAACCTGCTGACCGTGGTCATGCTGCTGTTCAACCGCATGCTGGCGGCCACCGTGGTGGTCGAGGCCGTGTTCGCCATCCCGGGCATGGGCAACCTGATCGTCAACGCTGCATTGACGCGCGACCTGCCCGTGGTGCAGGGCGTGGTGTTCGTGATGGTGCTGGTGGTCATCGCGGTGAACCTCACGGCCGACCTGCTCTACACCTTCCTCGACCCGCGCATCGCATGAGCACCGTCCAACCTCTCCAAGGTGTCGGCACCGTGGTCCGCCAGCCGGCGGCCCGGCCGACCGGCATCCGCCGCCTGCTGGCCTGGCTGCGCAGCGACCTGCGGGCCGCGCTGAGCCTGGCGTTCCTGGCCTCGCTGGTGGTGCTTGCGCTCACCGCACCGCTGATCGCGCCTTATACCGTGGAGGCGCAGGACCTGGACAACACACTGGCCGCGCCCAGCGCCGCGCACCTGCTGGGCACCGACGACCTGGGCCGCGACGTGTTCAGCCGCATGCTGCACGGCGCCGCCAGCACGCTGTACGCCAGCCTGCTGGCGGTCGGCATCGCCATCGTGCTGGGCGTGCCCGTGGGCCTGCTGGCCGGCTACCGGGGCGGCTGGGTGGACGATGGCATCAGCCGCTTCATCGACGCGCTGCTGTCCTTCCCGTCCATCGTTCTCGCCATTGCCGTCACCGGCGCACTCGGCATCGGGCTGACCAACGGGATGATCTCGGTGGGCATCGTGTTCTCGCCGCAGCTGGCGCGGCTGGTGCGGGCGCGCGCGCTGGTGGTGCGGCAGGACCTGTACGTCGATGCCTCGCGCTGCTTCGGCGCGAGCACGGCGCGCATCCTGTGGCGCCATGTGCTGCCCAACACCGTGCAGCCCGTGATCGTGCAGGTCACGCTGCTGCTGGCGGCGGCGCTGCTGGCCGAGGCCTCGCTGAGCTTCCTGGGCCTGGGCATCCAGCCGCCCAGCCCGAGCTGGGGCTCGATGCTGGCGCGGGCCTACCAGAACATGGAACTGGCCCCCGAGCAGATGTACGCGCCCGGCATGGCCATCCTGCTGACCGCGCTGGCCTTCAACACGCTGGGCGAGTCCCTGCGCGTGGCGCTGGACCCGACCACCAAACGCTGAACGACAAGGAGACACACCGATGAGCTGGACCCCCGAACTCGAGGAACTGAAGCAGCGCCAGGGCATGGCCCGGCAGATGGGCGGGCCCGACAAGGTGCAGCGCCAGCACGCTGCCGGACGGCTGACGGTGCGCGAGCGCATCGCACGGCTGGCCGATGCCGGGAGCTTCCACGAGGTGGGCGAGCTGTCCGGCATCGGGGCCTACGATGCCGAGGGCCGGCTGCAGCAGGTGACGCCCGCCAACTGCGTGTTCGGCCGCGCGCGCGTGGACGGTCGGCCCGTGGTGCTGGTCGGCGACGACTTCACGGTGCGCGGCGGTTCGGCCGATGCGTCCATCGCCGCCAAACCGATGATGGCGGAAGACATGGCGGCCACCTTCCGCCTGCCCATCGTGCGCATCATCGAAGGCTCGGGCGGTGGCGGCTCGGTCAAGACCATCGAGACCAAGGGCGCGTCCAACCTGCCGGGCGGCGTGGACCAGACGCGCGGCTTCTACATGATGACGGCCAACCTGGGCGAGGTGCCCGTGGTCGGCCTCGGCCTGGGCTCGGTGGCCGGGCTCGGCGCGGCGCGGCTGGCCTCCAGCCACTACTCGGTCATGACGCGCAGCTCGGCCATGTTCGTTGCGGGACCGCCGCTCGTGGCGCGGCTGGGGCAGAGCCTGTCCAAAGAGGAACTCGGCGGGGCCGACATCCAGGCCAGGAGCGGCGCGATCGACCAGGTGGTCGACACCGAGGAGGAGGCCTTCGACTGCGTGCGCCGCTTTCTCTCGTACCTGCCGTCCTCGGTCCACGGCGTGCCGCCCGTGCTGCCCAGCCAGGACGACCCCGCGCGCGTCGACGAGGCGCTCATGCAGGCCGTGCCGCGCAACAAGCGGCAGGTCTACAAGATGCGGCCCATCATCGCCTCGGTGGTCGATGCTGGCAGCTTCTTCGAGATGGGCGCGCAGTTCGGGCGCAGCATCATCACCGGGCTGGCACGCATCGACGGCCACCCCGTGCTGCTGCTGGCCAGCGACCCCTACCACTACGGCGGCGCCTGGAGCGCAGACGCCTGCCAGAAGCTGGTGCGCTTCGTCGACCTGGCCGAGACCTTCCACCTGCCTGTCGTCTACCTGATGGACTGCCCGGGCTTCATGATCGGCCAGGAGGCCGAGCGCACGGCCACCATCCGCCACGGCGTGCGCGCCATGGCCGCGATGAACCAGACGACCATGCCCTGGTGCACGGTGATCGTGCGCAACGCCTTCGGCGTGGCGGGCGCGGCCCACCAGCCCAGCGGCCGGCTGTCGCTGCGCTATGCCTGGCTGTCGGCCAGCTGGGGCTCGCTGCCGCTGGAGGGCGGCATCGAGGCGGCCTACCGCGCCGACATCGACGCGGCCGAAGACCCGGCGGCCGAGTTGCGCAAGATCGAGGCCCGCCTCAACGCGCTGCGCTCGCCGTTCCGCAGCGCCGAGAAGTTCTGGGTCGAAGAGATCATCGACCCGCGCGCCACGCGCGAGCGCCTGGTCGATTTCGTGCACCTGGCTGAGCCGCTGCGCACGCCGGGCCGCAGCGGCCCGGCCATGCGGCCGTGAGGGGCGGCCGATGACGGGCGCCACACCCCAGCGTGCCGCTCTGGCCGGCCTGCGCGTTCTGGAGATCGGCGGCGGCGCGGCCGCGGCCTACTGCGGCCGGCTGCTGGCCGATGCCGGCGCCGAGGTCTGCAGCACGGCCCTGCGCGAGCCGCTGCGCCTGGCCGGCATCGTGCGCGCCGACGACCCCGTCGAGCATGCCTACGGCCACTGGCTCGCGGCCGGCAAGGCGCTGCTGCCGACCATGGGGCAAGACGCGTTGCAGGCGCTGAGCCGTGGCTTCGACCTGGTGCTGGTGGGCGAGGTCTCGCAGTGCGATGCCGGCGCGCTGCAGCCGCGCGTGGCCAGCGTCGATCTGTCGTGGTTCGGCCGCTGGGACCCACGCCACGGCTGGCCCGGCAGCGACCTGGTCGTGCAGGCGCTCAACGGCATGCCGCAGATGGTCGGCAAGGAGGACGGCCCGCCGCTGGCCAACGGCGACCGGCAGGCCACCATGGTCGGCGGTGTCACGGCCTACATCGCCGCCTGTGCCGCGCTGCTGGCCGAACCTGCGGGCGCGCCGCGCCGCCTCGAGGTGTCCATCGCCGAGGCCAACCTGGTGCTGGCCGAGATGCACATGTACTTCTTCCAGCGCGACGGCCAGCCGATGCGGCGCTGGGGCATCAACCGCTTCGCGCCCAACAGCCCGGTGGGCATCTACCCGTGCCGCGAGGGCTGGGTCGGCATCACCGTGGCCACGCCCGACCAGTGGCGTGCCTTGTGCGAGGCGCTGGACCTGCGGGCCATGGCCGCCGACGAGGGCCTGGCCACGCGCGAGCTGCGCTTCGGCCGGCTGGACGAGGTGGAGCGGGGCCTGTGCGCCGCGCTGGCCCGGCGCACGGCCACCGAATGGGCCGCGGTCGGGCGGGAGTACCGCGTGCCCATCGTCGTGGTGCCCGATGCCGAGGGCATCCTGCAGCACCCGGTCTTCGGCGCGCGCGCATCGATGAGCCGGCTCGCGCTGCCCGGCGGCGCGGTACAGGTGCCGCGCACGCCCTTCGGCCTCACGGAAACGCCGGTGCCGAACGCGCTGGCGCCCGCGCGCGCCGTGGCGGCCGACCACCCGGCGAGCCAGGCGCAGGCTGATGCCGCAGCGTCCGCGGGCGCCCACACGCCGCCGCTGCAGGGCATCACGCTGGTCGACTTCTCCATGGGCTGGGCCGGGCCGCTGGCCGCGCGCCTGCTGGCCGATCTGGGCGCCACCGTGGTCAAGATCGAGGCGGCGCGCTACCCCGACTGGTGGCGCGGCATGAACTGGACGCCCGAGTTCATCGCCGAGCGCGGCTACGAGCTGTCGAGCATCTTCTGCGGCATGAACCGCGGCAAGCAGGGCGTCAGCATCGACCTGACCACCCCGGCCGGCCGGCAGATCGCACTCGACCTCGTGCGCGGCGCCGACGCCGTGGTCGAGAACCAGGCCGCCGGCGTGATGGCCAAGTTCGGGCTCGACTACCCACAGCTGCGCGAAGTGCGGCCCGACGTGGTGATGGCGTCCATGTCCTGCTTCGGCACGGGCAACGCCTGGTCCGGCACGCGGGCCTATGGCTCCACGCTGGAGCAGGGCAGTGGCCTGCCCAGCTTCACGGGCACGCCCGGCACCGCGCCGACCATGACGCACCTGGCGCACGGCGACCCGGTCGGCGGCCTCTACGGCTGCGCCGGCCTGCTGACCGCGCTGGTGCACCGCCGCCGGCACGGCCAGGGGCAATACGTGAACATCAGCATGGTCGAGGCCATGCTGCAGTTCACCACGCCGGCGCTGCTGGCGCACCAGTTGGCGCCCACCGCACCACTGCGGCGCGGCAACCGGCGCGGCCATGCCGTGCCGCACGGCATCTACCCGGCCGCCGGCGACGACCAGTGGCTGGCGCTGGAGGTGGCCGATGCGCAGGGCTTCGCCGCGCTGTGCCAGCTGCTGGGCCGCAGCGACTGGGTGCGGGACCCGACGCTGCGCACTTTGGCCGGCCGGCGTGCGCATGAGGACGCCATCGACGCGGCCATCGCCGCCTGGTCGCGCCCGCAGGCGCCCGCCGCGGCCGCAGCCGCGTTGCGTGCGGCCGGCATCGCCGCGGCACCGGTGCTGCGCGCCGACGAGCTGGAAGCCGACCCCGACCTGGCCGGTGCCGACCTGTTCATCGATCTGGAGCGCGCCGTGTCCGGCCCGCAGCGCCAGGTCGGCCCGGCCATTCGCCAGGACGGCCAGCGCCTGGGTGCGCACAGCCCGGCGCCCCTGCTCGGCGAGCACAGCCAGGCCGCGCTGCAGGCCCATGCCGGCATCGGCGCGGCGCGCTTCGACGCGCTGGTGGCCGAGGGTGTGATCGGCCTGTCGCCCAAGCCCGCGCGCAACCTCGTGTAGATCCACGTTCAGGAGACCTGACCATGACCCATCCCGCCCCCGGTTCCGACGCCTGGCTGCACCAGGTGCGCGAAGAACCCATCGATCCGGACCGCCCCATCATCGACCCGCACCACCACCTGTGGCACTCGCGCGGCGACTGGGGCCCCTACCTGCTCGGCCAGCTGTGGGCCGACACAGGCGCCGGCCACAACATCCGCAAGACCGTGTTCATCGAATGCCGGGCGAGCTACCGCGCCGACGGACCCGAACACCTGCGCAGCGTGGGCGAGGCTGAATTCGTGGCTGGCATCGCGCGCGCGAGCCGGGAAGGTGGTGGTGGCGCCGAGATCGCGGGCTTCGTCGGCCACACCGACCTGCGCCAGGGCGAAGCCCAGCTGCGCGAGGTGCTGGCCGCGCAGGCCGACGCGGCGCAAGGCCTGTTCCGCGGCATCCGCCATGCCGGTGCGCGCGACCCCCACCCCGAGGCCTTGACCATTCCCGGCCGCGGCAGCGAGGGCCTGTACGCCGACGCCGACTTCCGCGCCGGCGTGGCCCTGCTGGGCCGTCTGGGCCACACCTACGACACCTGGCACTACCACCACCAGAACCCGGCCTTCGCCGCGCTCGCGCGCGCGGTGCCGGGCACGACGCTGGTGCTGGACCACTTCGGCACGCCGCTGGGCGTGGGCGGCTACGCGGGCCAGCGCGATGCGATCTTCAGCCAGTGGCAGCGCGACATCGAAGAGATCGCGCGCTGCCCCAACGTGGTCGCCAAGCTCGGCGGCCTGGCCATGCCCGACAACGGCTTCGGCTGGGACCGGCGCGCGCTGCCTGCGAACTCGGACGAACTGGTCGAGGCCCAGGGCCGCTACTACCGCCACACCATCGAGTGCTTCGGGCCGCAGCGCTGCATGTTCGAAAGCAACTTTCCGGTGGACCGGCGCTCGCTGCCCTATGTGAGCTACTGGAACGCGATGAAGAAGATCGCCAAGGGGTATTCGGCAGGGGAGCAGGAGGCGATGTTCTGGGGGACGGCCCAGCGGGTGTACCGGATCTGAACGCTGCAGCAGATCCCCCGCGCGGCGGCTCACCCCTCAAGGAATGGAGACGAGATGGAGCTTTTCTTTCAGCAGGTTCTCAACGGCCTGACGCTGGGCGGCATCTACAGCCTGGTGGCGCTCGGGCTGACGCTGGTCTACGGCATCCTGCATGTGCCCAACTTCGCCCACGGCGCGTTCTACATGGTGGGCGCCTTCGTCTCCTTCCACCTCATGGTGGCGTGGGGGCTGAACTACTGGGTGGCCATGGCCGGTGCCGCGCTGTGCGTGGCGGCGCTCGCCACGCTGGCCGAACGCCTGGTGTTCCACCCCTTGCGCAACGCCAGCGGGCTGCACCCCATGATCGCGGCCATCGGCCTGCTGCTGTTCCTGGAGGCCGGTGCGCAGGCCATCTGGGGCGCCGACTTCCACCGCATGCCCACGCCCTACGGTGGCATGGTCGAGGTGGCCGGCGTCACCGCGCCGGTGCAGCGCCTCTTGATCATCGGCGCCGCCTTTGCGCTGATGCTGGCACTGCACCTGTTCCTCACGCGCACGGTCATGGGCTCGACCATCGTCGCCATGGCCCAGAACCGCGACGGTGCCTCGCTGGTGGGCATCGACGCCAACCGCGTCGCCATGCTGACGTTCGCGATCTCGGGCGTGCTCGCCGCCGTCGCGGCGGCCTTGTTCGCGCCGATCAACCTGGTCTTTCCGGCCATGGGCAACCTGGTCATCACCAAGGCTTTCGTCATCATCATCCTGGGGGGCATGGGCAGCGTGCCGGGCGCCATCGTCGGCGGCCTGATCATCGGCTTCGCCGAGAGCTTTGGCGCCTTCTACATCTCGACCGACTACAAGGACATCATCGCCTTCGCCATCCTGGTGCTGATCCTGTCGCTGCGCCCGCAGGGCATCTTCTCGAAGGGAGCGCACTGATGAGTCCGAGCGCTGCACGCATCGGCTGGGCCGTCCTGTTCGCGGCCGGCCTGGCGTTCCCCCTGCTGGCCCGCAACGACTACCACCTCACGGTGATGTCGACCGCCTACATCTTCGCGCTGGCCACCCTGGGCCTGAACCTCATCGTGGGCTACACGGGCCAGTTCAACCTGGCCCACAGCGGCTTCATGGCGGTCGGTGCCTACACCGTGGGCATCCTGACGGTCGACCACCAGGTGCCGTTCTGGATCGCGTTTGCGCTGTCGGGTGTCTTCGCCACCGTGCTGGGCTTCTTCGTCGGCATCGTGTCGCTGCGGCTGAAGGGGCACTTCTTCTCGATCTTCACGATGTCGGTGGGCTACATCATGTTCCTCGTCATCGAGAAGTGGGACAGCCTGACGCACGGCCCGGTCGGCATCATCGGCATCCCGGTGCCCTCGCCGATCGGCCCGCTGCGCTTCGAGACGCCGCTGTCGCTGTACTACCTCGTGTTCGCCGTGCTCATGGTGGGCGTCTGGCTGATGCACCGCATCACGCGCTCGCTGCTCGGACGCTCGTTCATGGCCATCCGCAACAGCGACGCGCTGGCCGAGTCGATCGGCATCAACCTGATGCGCACCAAGCTGCTGGCCTTCATGCTGTCGGTGTTCTACGCGGGCATGGCCGGCGGGCTCTACGCCGGCTTCGTGCGCTTCCTGGGGCCGGGCCTGGCGGGTGTGGAGACCACCTTCGACATGACGGTATCGATGATCGTCGGTGGCCTGGGCACTCTGCTCGGGCCGCTGGTCGGCGCCATCATGATGCCCTGGCTTGCGCAGTACCTGCAGTTCCTGCAGGAGTACCGCTTCATCGTGTTCGGGCCCATCCTGATCCTGCTGGTGATCTTCGTGCCGCACGGCATCGTCGGCAGCTTCCTGGCCTGGCGCGTGCGCCGCGCCGCGGCGCAGCGCGCGCCGGCTGCGTCGGTTGGAGGAGATCGCCATGCTTGAGATCAGCCACCTCACGAAGCGCTTCGGCGGCCTGGCGGCCGTCCACGACGTCAGCACCACCATCGAGGCCGGCCGCATCAACGCCATCATCGGCCCCAACGGCGCCGGCAAGACCACCTTCTTCAACCTCATCAACGGCGTGCACCGGCCCACCAGCGGACGCATCGTCTTCCAGGGCCAGGACGTCACCAACCTGCCGGCGGACCAGATGGCACGCCTGGGCATCGCGCGCACGTTCCAGACCACGACGCTGTTCGACGTGGCCAGCGTGCTCGACAACCTGATCGTCGGGCACCGGCTGCGCACGCGCTCCGGCCTCTGGGACGTGGTGGTCGGCTCCCGGCGGCTGCGGCAGGAGGAGCAGGTCTGCCGCGAGAAGGCGCGTGCGGCGCTCGACTTCGTCGGCCTGGCCCACCTGGAGCACCGGGTGGCCGGCGACATCTCGCAGGAGGAGCGCAAGCGCCTGGCCTTCGCGCTGGCCCTGTCGACCGACCCGTCACTGGTGTTGCTGGACGAACCCGCCGGCGGCGTCAACCCGGACGAGACGCTCGGCCTCGCCGAGCTGATCCGCAAGATGGTGAAGAGCGGCCTGACCGTCTGCCTGATCGAGCACAAGATGGACATGATCATGAGCCTGGCCGACAAGATCCTGGTGCTGAACCATGGCGAGCGCATCGCCGAAGGCACGCCGGCCGAGATCCGCAGCAATCCGGCCGTGATCGATGCCTACCTGGGCACCGACCACGCGGGGATCGACCACCTGGAGTCCACCGATGCTCGCGCTTGACCAGGTCAGCCTCAACTACGGCAGCTTTCGTGCGCTGGACGGCGTGAGCCTGCATGCGCGCGAGGGCGAACTCGTGGTGCTGCTGGGGGCAAACGGCGCCGGCAAGAGTTCGATCTTCCTGACCGCCAGCGGCCTGCACAAGGCAGCCGGCGGCAGCATCCAATTCAAGGGCCAGGAACTCGTCGGCATGAAGCCGTCGCAGATCGTCGCGTCCGGCGTGGTGCAGTGTCCGGAGGGACGCAAGCTGTTCCCGCAGATGTCGGTGCTGAAGAACCTCACACTGGGCGCCTATGTGCACCGCGGCGACCGTGCCGGCAACCAGAAGATCCTGGACGAGGTGCTGGGGATGTTTCCCATCCTCGCCGAGAAGAAGGACGATCCGGCCGGCTCCCTGAGCGGTGGCCAGCAGCAGATGGTGGCCATCGGCCGCGCGCTGATGGGCCGGCCCAAGGCGTTGCTGCTGGACGAACCCTCGCTCGGCCTCGCGCCCCTGGTGGTCAAGATGGTGTTCGAGGTCATCCAGCGCATCAACCAGGCCGGCACCACGGTGCTGCTGGCCGAGCAGAACGCGTTCGCGGCACTGCGCATCGCGCACCGCGCCTACGTGCTGGAGCGTGGGCGCATCGTGCTCGAAGGCGACCGCGACAGCCTGCTCAACAACGAAGCCGTGCGGCGCGCCTACATCGGTGCCTGAGCGTCTATTTTTTTACACACGAAGGAGACTGCCATGCGTTTGCACCCCACCCGTCTTGCCACCGCACTTGCTACTGGGCTGGTGCTCAGCGCCCCTGCCTGGGCGCAGGAGGTCGTGAAGATCGGCTTCTCGGGCCCCTTGAGCGGCGGCGCTGCCCTGTACGGCAAGAACGTGCTGGACGGCATGAACATGGCCGTGGACGAGATCAATGCCGCAGGCTTCGAGGTGGCCGGCAAGAAGTACAAGCTGGAGATCGCCGCGCTGGACGACAAGTACAACCCGTCGGAGACCGCCATCAACGCGCAGCGCCTCGTGCAGGAGAGCAAGACGCCGGCCATCCTCGTGCCGCACTCGGGCGGCATCTACGCGCTGCAGACCAACAACGAAGCGCAGAAGTACCTGGTGCTGGCCTACAGCAGCACGCCGCAGATCACCGCCCGCGGCAACAAGCTGACCTTGCGGATTCCGCCGGACTTCACGTCCTACATCGAGCCCTTCATCCACTACACGACCAAGAAGTTCGGCAAGAACGTGGCCATCGCCGATGCCGACCACGACTACGCCAAGGCCTGGAACGCTGCGTTCAAGCCCCTGCTCGAGAAGACCGGCGGCAAGGTGGTGGCCGACAACCCCATGAGCTACACGCGGGCGACGGACTTCTACAGCGGTGTCAGCCGCGCGCTGGCCGGCAAGCCCGACGTGCTGTTCATCGGCGGGCCCTCGGAGCCGACCGGTCTCGTGGTCAAGCAGGCCCGCGAACTCGGCTTCAAGGGCGGCTTCATCCTGATCGACCAGGCCAAGCTGGACGAGGTGGCCAAGGTCAGCGGCGGCTACGCCTCGCTCAACGGTGCCATCGGCGTGCTGCCCGTGATGGAAGACAAGCTGCCCGAGTCGGTCGCGTTCGTGCAGCGCTTCCAGAAGCTCTACCCGAACCGGCTCGTGACCTCGGAGACCTCGCTCAACTACAGCGCCGTCCATGCCACCGCCCTGGCCATGAAGCTGGCCGGCAGCGTGACCGACGCCACGGCCATCCGCGCCAAGCTCAGCGAGGCCTTCAAGACCATGCCGCGCAGGGAGAACATGTTCGGGGTGTCGGGGGTTGATGCCACGGGCAGCTCGGAGGCGGATGGGCGGGCAGCGGTGGTGGAGGACGGGAAGATCCGGGAGGTTTTGTTGAATTCGCTGAAGTAGGTGGGCTGGCCTGGCAGGGGAAGATGGCTGCGACCACGGGGCCGCAGTCCGGCAGCGTGACGCGATCTTCAGCTTTTGTCAGCACGACATCGCCGGGATCGTGCGTTGCCCTGTGTGAGCTACTGGAACATGATGAAAAACAAGGGCTTCGGTGTGTTCCGGTGCGGTTCGTCTCTTCGCCCGCGAGTCATCGTCAACACTTGAAGGCGTAAGCGCATGCACAGCATCGTTCCGTATGAGGACCGTGTCCACCGACAGGCTGTCGTCGACCTTTGGGCAGTAGCGTTTGGGTCAGGTATAGGTCACAACGAACCTCGGCTCAGCATCGACAAGAAGCTGGCAGTCAACGATGGGCTGTTCTTCGTGGCAACGGTTGGCGGACGCGTCGTGGGAACGACTTTGGCCGGGTACGACGGCCACCGGGGTTGGCTCTATTCGGTTGCTGTTGACCCCGCTTTTCGGCGATCCAAGGTCGGCGCAGAGCTTGTACGACATGCGGAGCGTGCCCTGGTTTCACGCGGCTGTATGAAGGTCAACTTGCAGGTGGTCGGCAGCAACACGGGAGTTGTGCCGTTTTACGAATCGCTGGGCTATCTTGTGGAGGATCGCATCAGCATGGGACGGCGCGTCGATGGTTAGCCTTGCGGGGGGCTAGCTGCTTCGCAGCGCCGAGCGACTGTCTTCGGCCAAAACCCGACGTTTGGGTGAAGCATCCTCTGCTCGGAATCAAGTTTCATCAGCGCGAGCGAAAGCACGCTTGAAACATCGACTTCCCTTCCTGGCGGCGGATGGGTGTCGTGGCCAATGCTGCAACTTACGCGACAGGCGGGCCGTCCCGTGCGTAGCGGCTGGGCGATTGCCCGACGTGCCGGGTGAACGCGACGCTGAAGGTGCTCGTCGAGCCATACCCCACGCGCTCGCTCACGGTGGCGACCGCCATGCGTTCGTGACGCAGCAGGCTCTTGGCGATCTCCATGCGCCAGCGCAGCAGGTAGTCCATCGGCGGGGCGCCGACCGTGCGGGTGAACCGGTTGAAGAACGCCGAACGGGACAGGGCGGCGATTTCCGCCAGCTGCGCCACGGTCCAGGCGCGTGTCACGTCCGCATGCATCTGCTCGAGTGCCGGTGCCAGGCGCGTGTCGCCCAATCCGCGTAGCAGGCCGGGTGGCGCGGCGCCGGCCGTGGTCCAGCGCATCGCTTCGATGAGCAGCACGCCGATCAGGTGCGACAGCACGAGCTCCTTGCCCGGTCGCGGGTCTTCGTACTCATCGCCCACCATCCGCACGAGCTGCGCCAGTCGTTGCGAACCCTTTACATGGACCACCTGCGGCAGCAGGGTGACGAGCAGCTTGGGGTCCGCGCCGTCGAACAGGAAGGCGCCGCCCAGCGAACGCATGTCTGGCTCGCCCGCCATGTCGCCGTGGCGCCGCTCGCCCTCGCCACCGGGCACAACCTTGGGATCGATATGAACCATCGGGGCCGGGCCGAAGCTGGAGAGGGTGAAGGGCGGGGTCGACGGCAACAGCACAAAGTCGCCGACGCTGAGCGTCACCGGTTCGTGCCCGTCGACCGCCAACAGGCAGTGGCCCTCCAACATGATGCAGAAGCTGGGCTGGCCGTATTCGGCATAACGTACCGCCCAGTCCCCCTTGCCGCTGATGAGGTTGGCAAAGACGGCGCGCGGCTTCAGCAGCCGGACGACTTCAGTGAGCGGATCGCCCATGCTCATACGCGATGGATTGGACGTTGGCTAAAAAAGAAGGGATTCTTTCAGGTTTCAAGTCCGGTTTGGTGTGGATACCGTGAGGACTCCACTCAGCACTCCACAAGGACCGCACATGAAAACCGTACTGATCACCGGCTGCTCCTCGGGCTATGGCCTGGAAACTGCCCGCCACTTCCTCGCCCAGGGCTGGAATGTCATCGCTACCATGCGGACGCCACGCGAAGCGCTCCTGCCGAGGTCGGACCGATTGCGCCTGCTGGCGCTCGACGTGACCAAGCCCGGCAGCATTGCCGCGGCCATCGAAGCCGCAGGCCCCATCGATGTGCTGGTCAACAACGCCGGGATCGGCGTCGTCGGCGCCTTCGAGGCAACGTCGATGGCGCTGGCGCGGGAAGTGTTCGAGACCAACACCTTCGGCGTCATGGCCATGATGCAGGCCGTCATCCCACAGTTCCGGGAGCGTCGCACGGGCGTCATCGTCAACGTGACCTCCAGCGTCACCCTGGCGGCCATGCCGCTCGCCGGCGTGTACACGGCCAGCAAGACCGCCATCACCGGCCTGACCGGCTCGGTGGCTCTGGAACTCGCGGCCTTCGATGTGCGCGTCAAGCTAGTCGAGCCGGGGTATGCCCCCACGACCCGCTTTGCCGAGAACGGCGCCGCGCGCATCCAGGGCCTGATCCCGGAGGCCTACATGCCCTTCGCAGGCCCGATCTTCGCGGCCTTTGCTCAACCGGCGGCCGTCACCACCGAGCAGGATGTGGCGGAGGTGGTCTGGCAGGCTGCCAACGACCGATCCGAGCGGCTGCGCTTCGCGGCAGGGGCTGACGCTATCGCCTTGGCTGACGCCACCTGAATCGAAAGGCGGCGGGGATGCTTGTCCACGGCGTTGAATCCTTCGCTCATCACTGAGGGACTGCTTCAGAGCAGACCGTACAGCCGCTTCGGGCGGCGGATTCAACCGGTCGACGCCGATCCGCCGCAACCAGTCTCAGGCGGCCTCGCGCATTGGCCAGCAGCACAGCAGCGTCGGCGCCGTTCTCACCTGGTGAACGACTTCCCGTCCGCCGCCATCCTCTCCAGCAACGGCGACACGCTGAACCCTGCCCCCATCCGCTCCCCGTACGCCTTGAGCTTCTCGACGACAGTCTTGAGCCCCACCGTATCCGCATAGAACATCGGCCCACCCCGGTACACCGGCCACCCATACCCATTGACCCACACCACGTCGATGTCGCTGGCCCGGATCGCGATCCCCTCGTCCAGGATCTTGGCCCCCTCGTTGACCATGGCGTACACGCAGCGCTCGAGGATCTCCTCCTTGCCGATCTCCCGCGCCACCTTGCCCTGCTCGCCCATGAGGTCACGGATGATCCCGCGCGTGACCTCGCTGGGCTTGGCGGTGCGCGTGCCGTCCACCACCTCGTAGTCGTAGTAGCCGGCGCCGTTCTTCTGGCCGCGCCGGTCCATCTCGCACAGCCGCTCGCGGATGGTCGCGCTCTTGCTGGTCTCCTTGCTCCAACCGATGTCCAGGCCCGCCAGGTCGCTCATCGCAAAGGGGCCCATGGGCAGGCCGAAGTCGTAGAGCACCTCGTCGATGTCCCAGGGCATGGCGCCTTCCAGCACCATGGCCTGCGCCTGGGCGCTGCGCGCGGCAAGGATGCGGTTGCCGATGAAGCCCGGGCACACGCCCGAGACGGCCGCGACCTTGCCGATCTTCTTGGCGATCTGCATGGCCGTGGCCAGCGCGGTGTGGCTGGTCCTAGCGCCACGCACGACTTCGAGCAGCTTCATGACATTGGCCGGCGAGAAGAAGTGCATGCCCACCACGGCCTCGGGCCGCGAGGTGGCGGCGCTCGCGATCTCGTTCACGTCGAGCGCCGAGGTGTTGGTGGCCAACACGGCGCCGGGTTTGCAGATGCGGTCGAGCTTGCCGAAGATCTCCTTCTTGATGGCCATGTTCTCGAACACGGCCTCGATGACGAGGTCGCAGTCGGCGAGGTCTTCCATCTGCAGGCTGCCCGTCAACAGGGCCATGCGCTGCTCGACCTGCTCGGTGGTGAAGCGGCCGCGCCTGGCGGAGTTCTCGTAGTTCTTGCGCACCACCGCGAGGCCGCGGTCCAGCGCGGCCTGCTGGGTTTCCACGAGCACGACCGGGATGCCCACGTTGGCGAAGTTCATCGCGATGCCGCCGCCCATGGTGCCGGCGCCGATGATGCCGACCTTGGCCACGCGGGCGGTGGGCGTGTCCTCGGGCACGTCGGGGATCTTGGTGGCCTTGCGCTCGGCGAAGAAGGCGTAGCGCTGCGCGATGGAAGGCGTGCCGGCCACGAGTTCGGTGAACAACCGGCGCTCGGTGGCCAGGCCTTCCTCGAAGGACAGGTTGACGGCGGCCTCGACGCACTGGATGTTGGCCTCGGGGGCCGGGAAGCCGCGGAACTTGCGCGCATTGGCCTGGCGCACCTTGGCGAAGATCTCGGGATGGGCGCGCGCGGCGATGAGCTTGTCGTCGTTGTCGCGCACCTTGCGCAGCGGCCGGTTCTCGGTGAGCACGGTGCGCGCGAAGGCGATGGCGCCGGCGCGCAGTTCACCCTCGGGCACCAGCGCGTCGACCAGCCCCATCTCCAGGCATTTCTTGGCGGGCACATGGCTGCCGTTGAGGATCATGTCGAGTGCCTGCTCCACGCCCACGATCCGCGGCAGGCGCTGCGTGCCGCCTGCGCCGGGCAGCAGGCCCAGGTGCACTTCGGGCAGGCCGCACTTGGCGCTCGGCACGGCCACGCGGTAGTGGCAGCACAGGGCCACCTCCAGGCCGCCGCCCAGGGCCGTGCCGTGGATGGCGGCGATGACGGGCTTGCCCGCGTTCTCGATCTGGTCCTGCGCCTCGCGCAGCGAGGGCGCCTTGGGTGGCTTGCCGAACTCGGTGATGTCGGCGCCGGCCAGGAAGGTGCGGCCGTCGCAGACCAGCACGATGGCCTTGATCGCAGGGTTGGCATTGGCCTCGCGCACGCCTTCCACGATGGCCTCGCGCATGAGCTGCGAGAGCGCGTTGACGGGCGGGTAGCTCAGCGTGAGGACGCCGATGTCGCCTTCGATGGCGAGCGTGCGGGTGGGAGCGGTGGCAGCGGTCATGGGATGTCTCCGAAGTGGGTTGTCGTTTCAGTGATCGATGGGCGGTGACGGAAGGGACGGGGCCGAGCGCAGCGATGGCCCGAGTCGGTTCCCGCTTCCCGGGGCCCCTGTTCCCACGCCGAGGAGCGCAGTGGCCTGGGTGGCGCGGGGAACCTCGCGCTTTGTGATCTGACTCATTGCACTTGTTCGAGCTGAACGAACGCAGTGAGTGGTGCGAGTTGTGCAATGCGCCCAGGCCGCGAGCACCGCAGGTTGCCCGGAGCGCGGACCGGGRKCGCCTTCTCTKTGGTTACTTTCTCTTGGCGAAACAAGAGAAAGTGACTGCACTGCCGGGGGCAATCCCGGCCTCTGGTTCCAGCAAATGACACTACGGTTGATCGAGGTGAGGAGGTGGGGGCTTCACCCCCACGCCCCGACCTACTTTTCTTGCTTCGCCAAGAAAAGTAGGCAAAAGAAGGCGACCCCGGYGCCCCTGWCCCTSCGCTRGCGCTCCGGGCAACCTGCGGTGCTCGCGCCATGGGCTGCATTGCGCAACTCGCTKCGTTCACTGCGTTCACTGCGCTCGGACAAGCGCAATGAGTCAGATGTTGAAGCGCGAGGTTCCCCGCGCAGCCCATCGCGCTGCGCTCCTCGGCAGGGGCACAGGGGATTTTTCGATCCGGGCCATCGCTGCGCTCGGCCTGGGGTTCGGGCCTTCGCTGCGCTCGGCCGCACGGGAGTGTGGATGGGCAAGCCATCTGCATCTCAATGTTCCGGTGGCGCCAGGATGCCGGTGAACAGCGGTTGGGCGTAGAGCGGCACAGCATCGTCCATGCCGATGCCGGCCACCCAGGTGCGCAGCGACGAGGCGGCGTTGACCATGCCGGCCACCTGCTGCGCGGCCAGGCTCGCGTCGACGGGCCGGATGGCGCCTTCGCGCATGCCGTCCACGATGAACAGGCCGAAGCGTTCGGTCAGCTGGTTGCCGCGCTGGATGGGGTCGTGGCGCGCGCCCTCGGCCAGCACGCTGCGCGCCGACGAGCGCAGCAGCGGCCCGGCCTCGGACAGCTGGAAGCGCACGAGCGCGCAGCTGCTGGCCACCAGCCGCTCCCAGCCCGAGGCGGTCTGTGCCATGGCCTGCAGCTGGGTCTGGCGGATCACACCGAAGCTGCGTTCGAAGCACTGCGCGACGAGCTCGTCCTTGCTTGCATGGTGGTGGTAGAACGAGCCCTTGGTCAGGTGCAGCCGGGCCGAGATCGCATCGACCGAGGCGCCGCGAAAGCCCTGCTCGTTGATGAGCGCGGTGGCCGCGCGCAGGAAGGCCTCGCGCACCTCGGTGCCTTCGGCGGGCGCGGCCTGCAGCTGGGGGCCGGGCTGGGCCTGCCAGCGCCGCGGGTCGGCGGCCAGGCCACCGATCAGCAGCTCGGCCAGCGCGTCGGCGGCGCGCAGATAGTCGTGCGGCTCGTAGCGGTCGATCCAGGTGCGCATGATGTTGGCCAGGGCCAGCAGCAGGTGCGTGCGCGCGTTGCGCTGGGCCTGGGTCCATCCGGCGCTGGGCCAGCATTGGCGCAGGCTGCGGAACAGCGTGTTGTAGGCTGCCACGACCTGGTCGACCTGTGGCGTCGCCAGCGCGCGGATCTCGTTGAACGAGACCAGTGCGCCGCGCCGGCCCGTGGCGATGTCGGCGAGCAGCGCGGCCTCGCCGCGCAGGAAGGCGCGGATGCGGCGCTCGGGTGTGGGCTCGGCCAGGGCGGCCTTGACCACCTCCTGCATGGCTGCAACAGCCTGCAGCATGCAGTCGGCCGCGAGGTCTTCCTTGCGGCGGTGGTAGTAGCCCACGCTGGCCTTGTGCAGGCCCACGCGCTCGGCCACGCCGGCCAGCGTGACGCCCTTCATGCCGTGCCGGTTGAATTCCTCGGCGGCGGCGGCCAGGATGGCCTCGCGCTTGACCTGGAAGCGGTCGGTGGTGCGGCTGGCCGGCGCCTGGGCGGCCGGGCGTCGGCGTGCGGGCCGTGCTGCAGCGGTGGTGGCCGCCGTCACAACACCTCGAACAGGCCCGCGCCGCCCATGCCGCCGCCGATGCACATGGACACCACGACATGCTTGGCGCCGCGGCGCTTGCCTTCCATGAGCACATGGCCCGTGAGGCGTGCGCCGGTCATGCCGAAGGGGTGGCCGATGGCGATGGAGCCGCCGTTGACGTTGTAGATGTCGGGGTCGATGCCCAGCTTGTCGCGGCTGTACAGGCACTGGCTCGCGAAGGCCTCGTTGAGCTCCCAGAGGTCGATGTCCTGGATCTTCAGGCCGTGGCGCTCCAGCAGACGCGGGATCGCGAACACGGGGCCGATGCCCATTTCGTCGGGCTCGCAGCCGGCCACGGCCCAGCCCTTGAACGCGCCCAGCGGCTGCAGGCCGCGGCGCTCGGCCTCCTTGGCCTCCATGAGCACGACGGCGGCGGCGCCGTCGGACAGCTGGCTCGCGTTGCCCGCGGTGACGAACTTGCCCGGGCCCTTGACGGGTTCGAGCTTGGCCAGGCCGGCCAGCGTGGTGTCGGGGCGGTTGCACTCGTCGCGGTCGACCACGGCATCGACGTAGCTCTCGGCCTTGGTCAACTTGTCGACGACCTTCATGCGGGTCTTGACCGAGATGATCTCGTCCTTGAACTTGCCGGCCTCCTGGGCCGCGGCCATGAGCTGCTGCGAGCGCAGCGCGTACTCGTCCTGGTACTGGCGCGACAGGCCGTAGCGCTCGGCCACGATGTCGGCTGTGTCGATCATGGGCATCCAGAAGGCCGGGTGCTGCTGCTCGAGCAGGGGGTCGCGGCCACCGCCGCCGCCGCCCTGCAGGCTGATGGAGTCCACACCGCCGCCGACCATGACATCGGCGTTGCCCTCGACGATGTGGTGCGCTGCCACGGCGATGGCGTTGAGGCCCGAGGAACATGCGCGGTGCAGCGTCATGCCGGCTGTGGTGACGGGCAGGCCGGCCAGCAGCGCGGCGGCGCGCGCCACGTTGCCCGACGAGGCCACGCAGCCGGCGATCACGTCCTCGACCTCGGCCGGGTCGGCGCCCGAGCGTTGCACGGCATGGCGGATGGCATGGCCCAGCATGGTCATGGCGGGCGTGTCGTTGAAGCCGCCGCGGCCGGCCTTCGCGAGGCCGGTGCGGGCATAGGAGACGATGACGGCTTGGCGCATGGGGTGTCCTGTGGGTTGGGGATGAAGGGCGCGGGGCGGGCTGCGTGTCCGGTGCGGGACAGGCCGTACCTCAGGGATGAAACGCCAAAAATGGTAGCGGTGCAGTCGGCCATTCTGCTCGGTGCAAACCCTGCAAATCGCTGTCGCGGATTGGACTCCGCAGCGCATGGCGATCTTCCATACTGCATGTCTGAAACCACCGCAGACACACCGATCAACAGCACGCCTGGAGACCCTCCGACCATGAGCAAACCCACCCCGGCATTCGGGTTCAATCCCACCGACGAACTGAACGACCTGCGCATGTCCGCCAAGGCCATGCCGCTGTACGAGCACGTCAAGCGCTTCATCGCCGAGACCGTGACGCCCATGGCCGAGAAGTACGAGGCGCTGGGCAAGAACCGCTACGGCGAAGACCGCTGGCAGTACGCGCCCGGCCAGCTGGAGCTGCTCAACGCCGCCAAGGACCAGGCCAAGAAGGAAGGCCTGTGGAACTTCTTCCTGCCCGACGCCGAGACGGGCGAAGGGCTGTCCAACCTGGACTACGCCTACATCGCCTCCGAGCTCGGCAAGGTGCCGCTGGCCAGCGAGAGCATGAACTGCTCCGCGCCCGACACCGGCAACATGGAGGTGCTGGAGCGCGTGGGCACGCCCGAGCAGAAGGAGCGTTGGCTCAAGCCCCTGCTGAACGGCGAGATCCGCTCGGCCTACGCCATGACCGAGGTGCACCATGCCTCCTCGGACGCCAAGAACGTGGCCACCAGCGCGGTGCTGGACGGCGACGAGTGGGTCATCAACGGCGAGAAGCATTACATCTCCGGCGCCGGCAGTCCGCGCTGCAAGATCTTCATCACGATGGTGCGCACCAGCCCCGATGCGCCGGCGCACAAGCAGCAGTCCATGATCCTCGTGCCCAAGGACACGCCGGGCGTGAAGATCGTCGGCGCCATGCACGTGTTCGCCGAGGACCATGCGCCGCACGGCCACATGCACATCGTGTTCGACAACGTGCGCGTGCCCAAGTCCAACATGCTGCTGGGCGAGGGCCGCGGCTTCGAAATCTCGCAGCTGCGCCTGGGCCCGGGCCGCATCCACCACTGCATGCGCTCCATCGGCGCGGCCGAGAAGGCGCTGGACCTGATGGTCGAGCGCGGCATCTCGCGCGAGGCCTTCGGCAAGCAACTGGCTTGGCTGGGCGGCAACGTGGAGATCATCTCGCGCGCGCGCATCGAGATCGAGAGCATGCGGCTCATGGTGCTCAAGGCGGCCAAGGCCATGGACGTGCTGGGCAACCGCGAGGCGCGCCAGTGGGTGCACATGGTCAAGGCCATGGTGCCCGAGCGCGTCTGCAAGATCATCGACCAGGCGATCCAGATGCATGGCGCGCTGGGCGTGTCGCAGCACACGCCGCTGGCCCACATGTATGCGCAGCAGCGCACGCTGCGCCTGGCGGACGGCCCGGACGAGGTGCACCACCTGGTGGTGGGCCGCAACGAGATCCGCATGCACGAAGGCGGCAAGGACGACGACGCCAGCATGGCGGCGGTGTTCCGGAACTGAACGGCGGCGGCTCGCGGACAATCGCGGCCGCCCCATGAACACCTCTCCCGCCCAGACCACCAAGTTCGCCGACAAGCGCGAGGCGCTGATCGCTTCTGCGTCCGGCCTGCTCAACGAGCACGGCATCCGCGGCACCACGCTGTCGGCCGTGGCCGAGGGCGTCGGCCTCGTCAAGAACAGCGTCACCTACTACTTCCGGCGCAAGGAAGACTTGGCGGCGGCCTGTTACCTGCGCAGCATCGCGCTGTACAACCGCCTGACCGACGAGGCCATGGCGCAGACCGGCCTGCCCGCGCGGCTGGGCGCGCTGCTGCGGGCGCACGCGGAGCTGCAGGCGTCCGTGGAGCAGGGCCGGCATGCGCCCGTGACGCGCTTCCACGACCTGCGTGCGCTGCGTGGCGAGCACATGGTGCCCGTGTACGCGGCCTACGAAGACATGTTCCGCCGGCTGCGCCGCCTGCTCAACGACGACGAGGCCACGGCGGACCGCAGCGCCGCCAATGCGCGCACGCACATCGTGCTGGGCGTGGTCAACGCGCAGCGCGTGTGGCTGCTGCGGCACGAGCCCGAGCGCTTCGGCGCCGTGGCCGACAGCATGCTGGGGCTGTTGCTGCGCGGACTCATGGCGCCCGGTGCGCGCTGGCAGGCCGAGGGTTGCGAGGCGCGCTGGCAACTGGGCTCGGCCGACCTCTCGCCCTCGGCTGCCTTCCTGCGCACGGCCACGCAGCTCATCAACGAGCAGGGCTACCGCGGTGCATCGGTCAACCGCATCGCCGAGCGGTTGAACATGACCAAGGGCGGCTTCTACTACCACAACGAGACCAAGGACGACCTCGTCGCCTGCTGCTTCGACCAGACCTTCGCCATCGTGCGCCAGGCGCTGGCCCAGGCCGAGCAGATGGAGGCGTGCGGCTGGGAGCGGCTCAGCGCGGTGGTGCGCGCGCTGGTGCTGTTCCAGATCACGCCGGACGGCAGCCCGCTGCTGCAGTGGTCGGCCGTGCCCGCGCTGCCGGATGCGGCCGAGCGCAGCCGCATCCGCCAGGCGCTGGGCCGCATCGGCGAGCGGCTGGCCTCGCTGGTGGTGGGCGGCATGGTGGACGGCTCGGTCCGGCCGCTGGACCCGATGCAGGCGGCGCAGCTGGCAATGGTGGGCATCAACGCCGCGGCGGAGCTGCAGCGCTTCGTGCCGGGCACGACGCCGCAGGCGGCCGTGGAACTCTACGTGCGGCCCCTGCTGATGGGGCTGGAATGACGTTCAGCCGAACAGGCCGGCGCGGCGCTGCAGGACTTCGGTCGACAGCACGTTGAGCTGGCCGTCCTGCGTGTCCAGCACGCGGATGCGGCGCAGGTCCTGCATGCCCTGGTTCAGGCGCTGGCGGCTGGTGGCGACCAGTTGCGCCAGGTCGGTCTGCGTGAGCGGCAGCGCCAGGCGAAAGCCCTCGTCCTGCGGCTGGCCGAAGCGCTGGCCCAGGTCGAGCAGGCAGGCGGCCAGGCGCTGGCTCAGCGGCGCGCTCGCGGCTTCGACCACGGCCTGCATCCAGGCGCTCTGGCGGGCCGAACTCCAGCGCAGCAAGGCATGGCGCAGGTCGGCATGGTGGGCGGTGAGCCGGCGCAGTGCATCGGCGCGCAGCGAGACGACCACGCTGTCGACATGGGCGTGCGCGCTGCAGGCCTCGGGCAGGTCACCGGCCACGCCTTCGCCGAACCATTCGCCCGGCGCGACGAGCGCGGTGCTGAGCTGCCGGCCCGAGGCGCTGACGCTGTTCAGGCGCACCGCACCGCTGGCCACGCCATGCCAGGCCGTGGCCTGTGCGCCCTGGTGCAGGATCTGCTCGCCGGCCTTCATCGAGCTGGGCTGCAGCGATTCCACGAGCGCTTCGCGTGCGGCGCTGCCCACGTCGGCCAGCCAATCGGCCGCCAGCAGGGTGCGCTGCTGCGCCGGTGAGGCCAGGGGCGGCCGTGGCCGCTCCAGCGTCCAGGAGCGCAGGTTGGCGTTCGAGCCAGGCTCGGGGCGCCAGACCAGGGCGTGCAGCGGAACGAAGCGGTCGGAGACGGCGGGTGCGTGCAGGTTCACGGGTGGAGCGGCGTTGCTGAGGAAGGACAATGGCCCGCTGACGGCAGGCCGGGGAGACCCGCAGCTTGCCAGCGGTGCCTTCCGATGGCGAATGCAATGTGCGCATCACGCGGTATGTGCCGCGTGCATAGCCTGCCCAACCCTGGCGCGAGACCATGCAGCTGTCCCGAATCGACCTGAACCTGTTCGCCGTCTTCGACGCGATCTACCGCGAGCGTGGCATCACGGCGGCCGCGCGCCAGCTGCATCTGTCGCAGCCCGCGGTGAGCCATGCGCTGGCGCGCTTGCGCGAACTGCTGGGCGACCCGCTGTTCGAGCGCCAGGGCAATGTGATGACGCCCACGCCAATGGCGCGCAGCCTGGCCGGCACGGTGCGCTCCTCGCTCGGCGGGCTGGACCAGGCGCTGCGCCAGGTCGGGCAGTTCGACCCGGCCAGCAGCCAGCGGCTGTTCAAGGTGGCGACCAGCGGTTCGGCCGAACTGTCCTTCCTGCCGGACCTGGCCGAGCGCGTGGCGCGCGAGGCGCCCGGCATCCGTCTGGCCACGGTGCGGGCCGACCGCGGCAATCTGGAGGAAGACCTGCGCAGCGGCGAGCTCGACCTGGCGCTGGACATCGGCCTGCCGCTGACGGCAGAGATCCGGCGCCAGCAGATCGGCGCGAGCGAACTCGTGGTGCTGGCCCGGATCGGCCATCCGGCCATCGGCCCGGGCTTCGACATGGAGGCCTACCTGGCGCAGGAGCATGTGCTGGTGACGGGGCGCCGGCGCGGCGTCGGGCTCGAAGACGTGGCGCTCGGCCGCCTGGGCATGCGGCGCCGGATCCGCGTGCGCTGCCAGCGCCACGGCGCCGCCAGTGCCATCGTCGCGCGCACCGACCTGCTGGCCACCATGTCGCGTTCGCAGGCCGAACTGGACAACGCCCAGGCCGGCATCCAGGTGCTGGCCCTGCCGGTGGCGCTGCCGGCGCTGGAGACCTTCGTGTACTGGCATGCGACGGCCGATGCGGACCCGGCGTCGCAGTGGTTTCGCGGGGCCTTCCTGGAGGCGCTGCAAGGCTGACGGGGCCTTCCCTGGCCGCCGCATGGCTGACACAAGGGTTGGCACGGCCCATGCTATTCTTGCCGCGCCACAGTCGCCGGAGGGCCCAGAGCCTCGGACGGCGCGGCAAGAACCATCTCCCGCCGGCCCGCGCCGGCATTGCAAAGAACACCACATGATTCTTGTCACCGGCGGCGCCGGCTACATCGGCTCCCATGTCTGCGTCGAACTGCTGCAAGCCGGCCACGACGTCACCATTTTTGACAATTTTTGTAACAGCAACCCCGAGTCGGTGGCGCGCATCGAACGCATCGCGGGCAAGGCGCCCAGACTGGTGCGTGGCGACATCCGCGACCGGGCCGCGCTCGTCGATGCACTGAAGACGAGCGGCGCGAGCGCCGTGATCCACTTCGCCGGGCTCAAGGCCGTGGGCGAATCGGTGGAGCAGCCGCTCTCTTATTACGACAACAACGTCGTGGGCACGCTGCGCCTGCTGGAGGCCATGCGCGAGTGCGGTGTGCAGCAGCTGGTGTTCAGCTCGTCGGCCACGGTCTATGGCGACCCGCAGCGCCTGCCGCTGACCGAGGACCACCCGCTCTCTGCCACCAACCCCTATGGCCGCAGCAAGCTCATGATCGAGGACATGCTGCGCGACCTGCAGGTGAGCGACGCGTCCTGGCGCATCGCCATCCTGCGCTACTTCAACCCGGTCGGCGCGCATGCCAGCGGCCTGATCGGCGAGGACCCGCGCGGCGTGCCGAACAACCTGATGCCCTACGTGGCGCAGGTGGCCATCGGCCGGCGCGCGCAGCTGCAGGTCTGGGGCAGCGACTACCCGACGCCCGACGGCACCGGCGTGCGCGACTACATCCACGTGGTGGACCTGGCCGTCGGCCATTTGCGTGCGCTGGAGCGCCTGCAGGCGCAGGCGGGCGGTCTCACCGTCAACCTGGGCACCGGCACCGGCTACAGCGTGCTCGACATGGTGCGCGCCTTCGAAGAGGCCAGTGGCAAGCCCGTGCCCTACCAGCTGGCCCCGCGCCGCGCTGGCGACGTGGCCTCCTGCTATGCCGACCCGGCCGCGGCGCTGGCCGTGCTGGGCTGGCGTGCCGAGCGCGACCTCGTCGCCATGTGCCAAGACGCCTGGCGCTGGCAGAGCAGCAACCCCAACGGCTACGCCGCCTGAACCCCATTCCAACTCCGTCTGAAGCAACCATGCTGATCCAACCTGTTGTCCTGTCCGGTGGCTCCGGCACCCGCCTGTGGCCGCTGTCGCGCGAGAAGTACCCCAAGCAGCTGCTGCCGCTGATCGGCGAGGACTCGCTGCTGCAGGCCACAGTGCGCCGTGTCGAGGGCCTGGTCGGTGTGTCCGTGGCCGCGCCCATGGTGGTCTCCAACGAGGAATATCGCTTCGTCATCGCCGAGCAGCTGCGCCTGATGGGCAAGCCCGGCACCATCGTGCTGGAGCCTTCTGGCCGCAACACCGCACCCGCGCTGACCCTGGCCGCGCTGGCGGCGCGCCGCGACGGCGCCGACCCGGTCCTGCTGGTGATGCCGGCCGACCATGTGATCGTCGATGTGCCGGCCTTCCAGGCCGTCGTGGTGCAGGGCGCGCAGCTGGCCGAGGCCGGCGCCGTGGTGACCTTCGGCATCACGCCCGACACGCCCGAGACCGGCTACGGCTACATCCAGTCCGGCGCGGCCTTCGAGGGGGGCGCGCACCGCATCGCGCGCTTCGTCGAGAAGCCCGACCGCGCCACGGCCCAGGGCTACCTGGACGCGGGCGGCTACGCCTGGAACAGCGGCCTGTTCATGCTCAAGGCCTCGGTCTGGCTGGCGGCGATCGCGGCCTGCCGCGCCGACATCCTGGCCGCCTGCGAAGACGCCTTCGCCAAGGGCTCGGCCGATGGCGAGTTCCTGCGCGTGGACAAGGCCGCCTTCACGGCCTGCCCGAGCGATTCCATCGACTACGCCGTCATGGAGCGCCTGGCCGCCGGTGGCCGCGAAGACCTGCCTGCCGGCGTGGTGCTGCCGCTGTCGGCCGGCTGGTCCGACGTGGGCGCCTGGGACGCGCTGTGGCAGGTGCTGCCCAAGGACGAGAGCGGCAACGTGAAGCAGGGCGATGTGCTGCTGCACGACAGCCACAACACGCTCGCGCTGTCCGAAGGCCGGCTGATCGCCTGCGTGGGCGTGGACAACCTGATCGTGGTGGAGACCGCCGACGCGGTGCTCGTGGCCAACAAGGACAAGACGCAGGACGTCAAGAAGATCGTCGACGCGCTCAAGCGCGAAGGCCGCTCCGAAGGCCAGCTGCACCGCAAGGTGTTCCGGCCCTGGGGCTGGTACGACAGCGTGGACAACGGCGCGCGCTTTCAGGTCAAGCGCATTGTGGTCAAGCCGGGCGGCCAGCTGTCGCTGCAGATGCACCACCACCGCGCCGAGCACTGGATCGTGGTGTCGGGCACAGCCAGGGTCACGCGCGACAAGGAAAGCTACCTGGTCTCCGAGAACGAGTCGACCTACATCCCGCTGGGCTCCACGCACCGGCTGGAGAACCCGGGCCGCCTGCCGCTGGAGATGATCGAAGTGCAGTCGGGCAGCTACCTCGGGGAGGACGACATCGTGCGCTTCGAGGACGTCTACGGCCGTTCGCAATGAACATCTCCAGCACGCCCGCCGTCCAGGCCGCCACGGCCAGTGCGGCATCGTCGTCGGCGCCGGCCGATGGGGTGCAGGCCAGCGTCCAGGTGCGCGTGCTGAAGAAGGCCCTGGACGCGCAGGAGGCCGCGGCGGCTGCGCTGATCGAATCCCTGCCGCCGCCACCGCCCGTGCCGCAGGGCATGCTGGGCACGCGGCTCGACGTCTACGCCTGAGCCGCCACCGGCGTATCAGCCGGTGTTGCGCAGCCCGGCCGAGATCCCGTTGATGCAGATGTGGATGCCGGTGCGCACGCGCTCGTCGGTCTGGCCGGCACGGTAGCGGCGCACCAGTTCCACCTGCAGGTGGTGCAGCGGGTCGATGTAGGGGAAGCGGTGGCGGATCGAGCGCTGCAGCGATGCATTGCCGGACAGGCGCTGCTTCTCGCCCGTGATCTGCGCCAGCGCCTGGGCCGTGCGCTGCCACTCGGCCTCGATCGCGCCGAACACCTTCTTGCGCAGCCGCGCGTCGCTGACCAGTTCGGCATAGCGCGAGGCCAGTTGCAGGTCGCTCTTGGCCAGCACCATGTCCATGTTGGACAGCAGCGTGCGGAAGAAGGGCCACTGGCGGTACATCTTCTGCAGCAGGGCCAGGCGGTCCTTGGCAGCGGTCACCTTTTTGCGGCCCGCGGCGGCCTCGTCCTGCCCGTCGCCGGCCAGGAAGGTCTCGACCGCCGAACCGAAGCCGTACCAGCCCGGCAGCGTGAGCCGGCACTGGCCCCAGCTGAAGCCCCAGGGGATGGCGCGCAGGTCTTCGATCTTCTGGCTGGCCTTGCGCGAGGCCGGGCGCGAGCCGATGTTGAGCTCGGCGATCTCACGGATCGGCGTGGACTCGAAGAAGTAGTCGGTGAAGCCGGGCGTCTCGTAGACCAGGTGGCGGTAGGCGCGCATGCTGGCCTCGGAGAGCAGGGCGGCTGCGTCGAGGAAGGCCGGCGTGGCAGCCTTGGTGGGCTGCAGCAGCGTGGCCTCCAGCGTGGCGGCGACCAGGGTCTCCAGGTTGCGCCGGCCGATCTCGGGGTTGGCGTACTTGGAGCCGATCACCTCGCCCTGTTCGGTCAGGCGGATCTGGCCGCGCACGGTGCCGGGCGGTTGTGCCAGGATGGCCTGGTAGCTCGGGCCGCCGCCACGGCCCACGGTGCCGCCGCGACCGTGGAACATGCGCAGCGTGATGTCGTGGCTGCTGGACAGTTCGTCGAACAGCTCCACGAGCGCGAGCTCGGCGCGGTACAGCTCCCAGTTGCTCGTGAAGATGCCACCGTCCTTGTTGCTGTCCGAGTAGCCCAGCATGATGTCCTGCTCGCCACCGGAGCGCTGCACCAGGCGCGCGATGCCCGGCAGCGCATAGAACTCGCGCATGATGGGCGCGGCGTTGCGCAGGTCTTCGATGGTCTCGAACAGCGGCACCACGATCAGTTCGCAGCTGGCGCCCTGGCCCTTGTTGTCTTCCAGCAGGCCGTGCATGAGGCCCACTTCCTTTTGCAGCAGCAGCACCTCCAGCAGGTCGCTGACGGTCTCGGTGTGGCTGATGATGTAGTGGCGGATGGCGTTGCGGCCATAGCGCTGCAGCACGCTGCGCGCGTTCTCGAAGATGGCGAGCTCGTGGCGCGCCAGCTCGGAGTATTGCGCGCCCAGCACGCGCAGCGGGCGCGCGTCGTTGAGCAGGCGCAGCAGCAGCGCACGCTTGGCGGCTTCGTCGAGCCCGGCGTAACTCGGCTCCAGGCGCGCCGTGGCCAGCAGTTCGGCCACCACTTCTTCGTGCTTGTCGGAACTCTGGCGCAGGTCCAGCGTGGCCAGGTGGAAGCCGAACACGTCGACGGCGCGAATCAAGGGGTGCAGGCGTTGCGCCGCGAAGGCCGCGCCGTGGTGCGACTTGAGCGAGGCCTCGATGGTGCGCAGGTCGGCCAGGAAGTCCTCGGCCTTCAGGTAGGGGTTCTGCGGCGCCACGGCGTGGCGCGCGGCGTCCCCGCCGGTCAGCTGCTTGAGCGTGGCCGCCAGGCGGGCGTACATGCCGGTCAGTGCGCGGCGGTAGGGCTCGTCCTTGCGGTGCTCGCTGGTGTCGGGCGAGCGCTCGGCCAGGGCCTGCATTTCGGCGGGGATGTCGACGAGGCGCGCCGACAGCGAGAGCTCGGCGCCCAGGTGGTGCACCTCGGTCAGGTAGTGGCGCAGCGCCATCTCGGCCTGGTGGCGCATGGCGTATTCCATGGTCTCGGCGCTGACGTTGGGGTTGCCGTCGCGGTCGCCGCCGATCCACTGGCCCATGCGCAGGAAGCTGGCCACGTTCTGCTGGCCGAGCTCGCGCTCGAGCTGCGCGTAGAGCTTGGGGATCTCGCGCAGGAAGGTCGCCTCGTAGTAGGACAGCGCGTTCTCGATCTCGTCGGCCACCGTGAGCTTGGAAAAGCGCAGCAGCCGGGTTTGCCACAGCTGCATCACGCGGGCGCGCAACTGGGCCTCGTTGGCGGCGAGTTCGCGTGGCGTCAGCGCGTCGCGGCCAGCGCCGGCCAGCTGAGCACGCTGGCGCACTTCGTCGCGCGCGGTGAGCAGCTGGGCGATGTCGCGCTCGGCGTCCAGGATGCTTTTGCGCTGCACCTCGGTGGGGTGGGCCGTGAGCACGGGCGAGACATAGCTCGTGGCCAGCGTCATCGCGATGGCCTTGGGCGAGATGCCGGCCCAGCGCAGGCGCGACAGCGCCACGTCGATGCTGCCCTCCTGCGTGTTGCCGGCGCGCTCGTGCACGGCGCGCCGGCGGATGTGGTGGCGGTCCTCGGCCAGGTTGGCCAGGTGGCTGAAGTAGGTGAAGGCGCGGATCACGCTGACGGTCTGGTCGGCCGTCAGGCTCTTGAGCAGCTTCTTGAGCGCCTTGTCGGCCTCTTCGTCGGCGTCGCGGCGGAAGGCGACCGAGAGCTTGCGCACCTGCTCGATGAGTTCGAAGGCGGGCGCGCCATCCTGCTCGCGGATCACGTCGCCGAGCAGCCGGCCCAGCAGGCGGATGTCCTCGACCAGGGGCCGCTCCGCATCGCGCGCCGCGGCACGGCTGCGCTGGGGCGTCTCGTCGTTGGCGGGGGCTGCGGCCGCAGCGGTGGAAGAGGGCGCCTGGTCTTGTGTTTTCATGTTGGAACGGGGGCTGTGCAAGCGCCCTGCAAGAAGAATGCCATGCCCTGATGCGGGTTGACCCCATGCTAGCATCCGGCCCCCGTGGCCGATTACGAACTGGTTACCTGCGTGCGCTCCTCTCCCTCTTCCACCATCGTCATCGCCACCCGGGAAAGCCGCCTCGCGCTGTGGCAGGCCGAACATGTGCAGGCCCTGCTGGCGCAGCGCGGCCACCGCGTGGAGCTGCTGGGCATGACCACCCGCGGCGACCAGATCCTGGACCGCTCGTTGAGCAAGGTGGGTGGCAAGGGCCTGTTCGTCAAGGAGCTCGAAGCCGCGCTCGAGGATGGCAGCGCCGACATCGCCGTGCATTCGCTCAAGGACGTGCCGATGGAGTTGCCGGCCGGCTTCGTGCTGGCCTGCGTGCTCGAGCGCGAGGATCCGCGCGACGCCTTCGTCTCGCCGCACCACGCGTCGCTGGACGCCTTGCCGCAGGGCGCCGTGGTCGGCACTTCCAGTCTGCGCCGCACCGTGCTGCTGCGGGCGCTGCGGCCCGACCTGGACATCCAGCCGCTGCGCGGCAACCTGGACACGCGGCTGCGCAAGCTCGACGAAGGCCAGTTCGCGGCCATCGTGCTGGCTGCGGCCGGCCTCAAGCGCCTGGGTCTCGCGGAGCGCATCCGCGAAGTCTTCGCGCAGGACAGCATGCTGCCCGCGGCCGGGCAGGGCGCGCTGGGCATCGAGGTGCGGTCCGACCGTGCCGACCTGCTGGCCCTGCTGGCGCCGCTGGCCCACCAACCGACCTGGCTGGCCACGGCTGCCGAGCGTGCCGTGAGCCGTGCCATGGGCGGCAGCTGCTCGATGCCGCTGGCCGCGCATGCGCGCTGGACCGATGGTGGCCTGCAGCTGCGTGCCGCCTGGGGCGACCAGGATGGCCAGGGGGCCATCGTGCGGGCAGAAGTCGCGGGGCCGGTCGACAGCCTGGCCGCCGCCGAGGCGCTGGGCTTGCAGGTGGCCGAGGCCTTGCAGGCCGGTGGTGCCCGCAAAGCGGGCTGACGCGCGCATGCGCGTGCTGGTCACGAGGCCGCTGCGCGAAGCGCAGCACTGGTGTGAGCAGCTGCGCGCACGTGGCCTCGCGGCCGAGCCGCTGCCGCTGATCGACATCCGACCCGCCGATCCCGCACCCGTGGGCGCGGCCTGGGGCCAGCTGGCGGACTGCCGCGCCGCGATGTTCGTGAGCGCCAATGCGGTCGAGGCCTTCTTTGCGGCGAAGCCTGCTGCACTCGGCTGGCCCGCGCAGACGGCGGCCTGGGCCACCGGCCCCGGCACGGCGCGCGCTCTGCGGGCGGCCGGCGTGCCGGCGCAGGCCCTGGTCGCGCCGCCTGCCGATGCGCCGCAGTTCGATTCCGAGGCGCTGTGGTGCCTGGTCGGCACCGATGCCAGCCTGGCCGGTGCCCAGGTGCTGATCGTGCGAGGCACCGATGCCGATGGCCGCCTGGCGGGCCGGCCCTGGTTGGCCGACCAGCTCGCAGCCGTCGGCGCGACCGTGCATGCGCTGGCCGCCTATGCGCGCCAGTTGCCGCGCTGGGATGTGGCCACGCGTGAACGTGCCGCGGGCGCGACCGACGCGCTGTGGCTGTTCAGCAGTTCCGACGCGGTGCGCCACTTGCAGCAACTGCTGCCTGGCGCCGACTGGCGCACCACGCGCGCGCTGGCCACGCATGCGCGCATCGCCGAGGCGGCACGCGCGGCCGGTTTCGGCCGGGTCGACACCGTGCGCCCCGCTCTGGACGACATGGTCGCGTCGATAGAATCCGCCCGATGAACGCTGCCGAGCTGTCTTCAGAACCCCTGCCGGGCCAAGCCGCTGCAGGGCCAGCCCCCCAAGCCCGGCCGCCGGCCACCACCGCACCGCGGGTGCTCGTGCTGTTCCTGGCCTTGCTGGTTGTTCTGGCCCTGGCTGCGGTCGGCCTGCTGTGGCAGAAGGTCGGCGGCATGCAGGAAAACCTCGCCCGGCAAAGTGCCGACACGCAGGCTCGCGCCATGGAAGCCCGGGCGGCGGCCCGCGAAGCGCAGGACCTGGCCCGCGAGACCGCCGCCCGCCAGGCCGTGACCGACACCAAGCTCGGCGAAGCCACGCTGCAGCGTGGGCAGATCGACGAGTTGCTCGCGAGCCTGTCGCGCTCGCGTGACGAGACCCTGGTCGTGGACCTCGAGTCCTCGCTGCGGCTGGCCCAGCAGCAGGCCCAGCTGACGCTGACGGCCGAGCCCTTGCTGGCGGCGCTGCGCACGGCCGACCAACGCCTCGAACGCGCGGCCCAGCCGCGGCTGGAGCCCGTGCGCCGCGCGGTTGCGCGCGACACCGAGGCGATTCGCTCCACGCAGATCGCCGACACCCAAACCATCCTCGAGAAGCTCGACGACCTGGTGCGCCAGATCGACGACGTGCCCATGCTCAACGCCGTGCTGGCCGCCAACCTCGCCAAGGGGCAGGTGGAGGCCGAGCCGCCTTCCGAGCAGTGGTGGCTGCGCATCTGGCAACTGGTGCGGACCGAGGCCGCGCGGCTCATGCGCGTGTCGCGCATCGACCAGCCCGAAGCCGCGTTGCTCGCGCCCGACCAGACCTACTTCCTGCGCGAGAACCTCAAGCTGCGCCTGCTGAACGTGCGCATGGGCCTGCTGGCGCGGCAATTTCCGTCGGCCCGCGCCGATGCAGCGGCCGCGGCTTTCATGCTGCACCGCTACTTCGATCCGGCGGCGCGGCGCACGCAGCAGTTCGCCAACACGCTGTCCGAGGTGCAGGCACAACTGAAGGCGGTGGAGCTGCCGCGCATCGACGAAACGCTGTCGGCCCTGGCCACGGCGGCAGCGGGGCGCTGAACCGCATGATGCGCGCCCTGCTGTGGTTCCTCGCGCTGTTCGGCCTGGCGGCCGGTGCTGCGCTGCTGGCTGGCAACAACCAGGGGACGGTCACGCTGTTCCTGCCGCCCTACCGTGTCGACCTGTCGCTGAACCTGGTGCTGGCCACGCTGGCGCTGGGCTTCGTGCTGCTGCACCTGGCGCTGCGCGGCCTGTCGGCCCTGTTCTCGATGCCGCGCCAGGCCCAGCGCTGGCGCCTGCAGCAGCGCGAGCGCGCCATGCACGCCGCCGTGCTGGATGCGCTGACGCACCAGCAGGCCGGCCGCTTCCTGCGGGCCCGCAAGGCGGCCGAGGCGGCGCTGCAGCAGGAAGAGATGCTGGCGGCCAGTGGGCATCCGGTCCAGCATGCCGGCAAGCTGCGGGCCACCGCCCACCTCGTGGCCGCCGAGAGTGCCCACGCGCTGCAGGACCGCACGACGCGCGAAACGCACCTGCAGCAGCTGCTCAAGGAAACCGATGCGCGTGAAGCGCAGGAGACGCGCGAAGGCGTGCAACTGCAGGCCGCGCGCTGGGCGCTGGCCGACCGCGATCCGCAGGCTGCGCTGCAGTGGCTGGACGCGATGCCGCAGGGCGCATCGCGCCGCACGCTGGCGTTGCGGGCGCGGCTCAAGGCCACGCGGCTGTCGCGCCAGACCCTGCCGGCGCTGGAGACGGCGCGGTTGCTGGCCAAGCACCGGGCGTTCTCGCCCGAGGCCGCGCACCTGATCCTGAAGGGCCTGGCCCTGGAGCTGATCCAGGGCGCACACGATCCCGTGCAGTTGCAGCGCGCCTGGGCCGAGCTGGAGCCGGCCGAGCAGACCATGGCCGAGGTCGCGATCCAGGCCGGCCACCGCCTCGCGGCCCTGGAGGGCGATGTGGCCTTGTCGCGCCAATGGCTGCTGCCGGTGTGGGACGAGTTGCTGCGCGCGCCCAACCTGCGCGAGCAGGTGCCGGTGCTGGTCAAGCTCATCCATGCGCTGGAGGAAGGCTTCGGCGCAGAAGCCGGCGCGAGCGACCTGCAATGGCTGGAACGCATCGAAGCCGCCCAGCGCCAGCATCCCGAGAGCGCCGAACTCAAGTACCTGGCTGGCATCGCCTGCCTGCGCCACCAGCTGTGGGGCAAGGCCCAGCAACTGCTCACGCAGGCCCAGGGCCGGCTGCAGGATGCGGAGCTCAGGCGCAATGCCTGGCGCGCGCTGGCGGCGCTGGCCGAGCAGCGCGGCGACAGCGCCGCTTCGCAGCAGGCGCTGCGCGAGGCTGCGCTGCTGTAGATCCCGGCTCGGCGAAGGCCGCCGCGGGCGTGCGGCGCTGCGACAACGTCGCCCTCCTGCCGGAGTTGGTGACTGCACCCCGGCGCCGCGCTCTGCACGCCGTCCACGGTGACGCCGCGCATCCCATGCCGGACCTCAGCCTGGTGTGCTGAAAACGCCGGGCAAAAAAAGACCGCCTCGAGAGGCGGTCTTTTCGTTGGGGCGCTACCGGCTTCAGAACGGCAGCTGCATGCTGCCCAGGTCGCGGCGGGTCTCGACCAGGATCAGCGGCTCGTCGGAGATCTGGACCACGGGCGGGCGCTCACGCGGCACATGCACGGGTTTGGGCTCGGCGGCGATGGCGGCTTGCACGGCAGCGCTCTTGGCGGTGTCGGTGGAGATCCACTGCAGGCCGGAGCCAAGCGCGATCTGCTCCAGTTCGCCGACCGGCAGCGTGAAGGCCGGCACCTGGGGCAGGACGGCCGCGGCGGGTGCCGCGGCGACGGGAGCCGGTGCGGGCAAGGGTGCCGGTGCCGGTGCCGGTGCGGCCACCACGGGTGGAGCCACCGCCGCTTGCACAGGTTCCGATGCGGCCGCGGCTTGCGGCGCGACGGGCGTGGCGGGTGCCGCGTCGGCGGCCTCGCCATCGGCTTGGTCGGCCGGGCGCGGACCGCGCTCGCCACCACGCTCGCGGCGGTCGCGGCCGTAGCGGTCGCGCGACCGCTTCTCGCGGCGCGGCGCTTCTTCTGCATCGGCACGCGGGGCGGCTTCATCGGCGTCAGCGGACGGGGCTTCGGCGGTGCCTTCGGCCTGTGGTGCGGCTTCCGGCGCCTGCGGTGCCGAGAAGTAGGACGCGCGATCGGCGCGCTCCGCACGGGCTGGGGCATCGTTTACCGCCTCTTCGCCGGTGTTGCCGGTGACTTCGGCATCGCCGCCCATGCGTTCCTCGCGCTCGCCACGGCCCCGGCCGCGGCCCCGGCCGCCTTCGCGTGGCTCGCGCGGCTCACGGGGTTCACGCGGCTCGCGTGCTTCGCCGCGCTCGCTGCGCTCGGCATTGCGCGGCGGGCGCTGGCGCTCGGCCGGGGCTTGGTCTGCGCCTGCTTCGCCGTTCAGCGGCAGCGCAGCCTGCCCTTCGTTGCGGGCGTCGGCATCGGCGCGCTGGCGTCCGCCCTGGCGTTCACCGCGGCCACGGCCGCGGGCCTCGGCGCCTTCGCCGCGGACCTCGTCGGCGCGCGGTGCGCGGGGTTCACGTGGCTCGCGGGCCTCGCGCGGTTCACGGCCTTCGCGGCCTTCGCGCGGCTCGCGCCCTTCGCGGCCTTCGCGGCCTTCGCCGTTGCGGCCACGGTTGCCACGGCCGCCACGGCCCTGGCCTTCGCCGCGTGGACCACGGCCTTCCGCCTTGGGCGCAGCCGCGGGTGCGGGCGCAGCCACGGGCGCGGGCGCCACGGGCGCCGGCGCGGGGGCCGGACGGGCGCCGAACAGGCTCTTGATGAAGCCGAGGAAGCCCTTTTCCTCGTGCACGGGCGGCACGTAGGCGGCGGGTGCCGGCGCAGGTGCCGGGGCGGGTGCCTCGACGGGCTTGGCCACGGGTTGCGGGGCCGGTGCGTCGGGCAGCACGCCTTTGATCAACGGGGTCTGCTTGTTGGTGGGTTCCTGCGAGCGGCGCGTGACGCCGGTGCGGTCCTCGACCTCTTCGGCGAGCTTGTAGCTGGCCTGCATCTGGTCCAGGCGCGGATCGTCGTGCTTGAGCCGCTCCATGCGGTAGTTCGGCGTTTCCAGCGTCTTGTTGGGCACCATCAGCACGCTGATGCGCTGGCGCAGTTCGATCTTGGCGATCTCGGCACGCTTCTCGTTGAGCAGGAACGAGGCGACCTCGACCGGCACCTGGCACAGCACCGAGGCCGTGTTGTCCTTCTGCGACTCCTCCTGGATGATGCGCAGGATCTGCAGCGCCGAGCTCTCGGTGTCACGGATGTGGCCGGAGCCGCCGCAGCGCGGGCAGGGAATGGAGGCGCCTTCGGACAGGGCCGGGCGCAGGCGCTGGCGGCTCATCTCCATGAGGCCGAACTTGCTGATCGTGCCGAACTGCACGCGGGCGCGGTCCTGGCGCAGCGAATCGCGCAGGCGGTTCTCGACGTCGCGGCGGTTCTTGGACTCCTCCATGTCGATGAAGTCGATCACGATCAGGCCGCCCAGGTCGCGCAGGCGCATCTGGCGCGCCACTTCTTCGGCGGCCTCCAGGTTGGTGCGGGTCGCGGTTTCCTCGATGTCGCCGCCGCGGATGGAGCGGGCCGAGTTCACGTCGACGGAGACCAGCGCCTCGGTGTGGTCGATCACGATGGCACCGCCGGAGGGCAGGGTCACGGTGCGCGCGTAGGCCGATTCGATCTGGTGCTCGATCTGGAAGCGGCTGAACAGCGGGGCGTCGTCACGGTAGCGCTTCACGCGCGGTGCGTGCTCGGGCATCACGTGCGCCATGAACTGCTGGGCCTGCTCGTACACGTCGTCGGTGTCGATCAGGATGTCGCCGATGTCGTGGTTGAAGTAGTCGCGCAGTGCGCGCACCACCAGGTTGGATTCCTGGTAGATCAGTTCGGGCTTGCGCAGGCTCTTGGCGGCTTCGTCGATGGCCTTCCAGAGCTTGAGCAGGTAGTTCAGGTCCCACTGCAGTTCGGGGGCGCTGCGGCCGATGCCGGCGGTGCGCGCGATGATGCTCGAGCCCTTGGGGTACTCGAGCTGGTCCATGGCTTCCTTGAGCTCGGCCCGGTCGTCGCCCTCGATGCGGCGCGAGACGCCGCCGCCGCGCGGGTTGTTGGGCATCAGCACCACGTAGCGGCCGGCCAGCGAGATGAAGGTGGTCAGGGCCGCGCCCTTGTTGCCGCGCTCTTCCTTCTCGACCTGCACGACCAGTTCCTGGCCTTCGCGGATCACATCGTTGATGCGCGCCTGGCTGACCGAGACGCCTTCTGCGAAGTACTGGCGGGAGATTTCCTTGAACGGCAGGAAGCCGTGGCGGTCTTCGCCGTAGTCGACGAAGCAGGCTTCGAGCGAAGGCTCGACCCGTGTGACCACGGCCTTGTAGATGTTGCCCTTGCGCTGCTCGCGCCCTTCGATCTCGATTTCGTAATCGAGCAGTTTTTGCCCGTCAACGATGGCCAGGCGGCGCTCTTCGGCCTGCGTGGCATTGATCAGCATCCGTTTCATGGGTAGCGTCCTCTGGGCTCCAGCGGAGCCCGGTGTGTCGTCAAAACGTCGTGGTCCCGTGGGAACCTGTTTGATGCCTGAACGAACGCGCTTGAAACGAAGGGAATTGCCGGAGAGCCGTCATTCACGAGCCATCGGGCTCGCGCAATGGGGCATGGGCGCGTGGATGGAGCAAGGGTTGTGCAGGGCCTGTCCGGGCCGCGTGTGCGGCGGTCGGCCAGGCGTGCCGGGGTGGTGCGTGGCTTGCGCGCAAACCCGGCCAGGCGGGCGCGCGCCCGGGCTGGCAGGTTCGGGAAGGGGGCCTCCACACCATGTTCTTGCTTTGATCCGCCAGCCTGGCTGCGCTGCCATGGGCAGCCCGGCCAGGCCGGTTTGGGGTATTCCGTATCAGGGTTTCAATTGCGTCAGCCCGCCTCACAAGCCACCGGCTGCCACCTGAGGCCGCGCGGGCCGGGGGTCTGCTGCCGACGCCTGCAAGTGGCATCGCCTCCCAGTGTCTTCGGGGTCGTGCTCTAAACTCGTGGTTTATCAAGCACTTAGGCCGAGACGCTGGTGAAAAATATTATAGGTGCAGCGCAGGGGCCGTCAGCGCCGGCTGCACAGTTCGTTGAAATCGGCCCCGATGCCGAGGGCCAGCGCCTGGACAACTACCTGCTGCGCGTGCTCAAGGGCGTGCCCAAGACCCATGTCTACCGCATCATCCGCAGCGGCGAGGTGCGCGTGAACAAGGGCCGCGCCGAGGCCGCCACGCGGCTGGCACTGGGCGACAGCGTGCGCTTGCCTCCTTTGCGCCTGTCCGAGCGCGCCGAGGAAAAGGCCGATGCCATGGCACGCAGCACGCCGGCCCGCAGCTTTCCGGTGCTGTACGAGGACGAGGCCTTCCTGGCCATAGACAAGCCGGCCGGCGTGGCCGTGCACGGCGGCAGCGGTGTGGATTTCGGCGTGATCGAGCAGCTGCGCATGGCCCGGCCCGGCGCACCCATGCTGGAACTCGTGCACCGGCTGGACCGCGAGACTTCGGGCGTGCTGCTGGTGGCCAAGAAGCGCAGCGCGCTCCGGCAGCTGCAAGACCAGTTCCGCGAGCGAGAAACCGGCAAGACCTACCTCGCGCTGGCGCTGGGCCAGTGGCCGGCCAGGCGCAAGGTGCTGGACAAGCCGCTGGTGCGCTACCTGTTGCCTGGCAAGCCCGGCACCGAGGGCGAGCGCCGTGTGCGCATCGCGGCCGCTGACGATCCGCAGGGCATGCGGTCCATCACGCTGGTGCGGGTGGCCGAGACCTTTGCCGACTACAGCCTGCTGGAAGTGACCATCAAGACCGGCCGCACGCACCAGATCCGCGTGCACCTGGCCAGCGAGGGCCATGCAATCGCGGGCGACGACAAGTACGGCGATTTCGCACTGAACAAGGCGCTGGTCCGCCAGGGGCTGTCGCGCATGTTCCTGCACGCCTGGCGGCTGCGGCTCACGCACCCAGCCAGTGGCGAGACGGTGCAGCTGGAGGCGGCATTGCCGCCGGAGCTGACCGGTTTCCTGGCTGCCTGCCGGCCTGTTGTCACGGTCCAGGGGTGACAATCGCCGCATGCAAGCCAGACGCTTTGACCTGATCGCCTTCGACTGGGACGGCACGCTGTTCGACTCGACGGCCATCATCACGCGCTGCATCCAGGAGGCAGTGCGCGATGTCGGCGGCACCGTGCCCACGGACACCGCAGCTTCCTTCGTGATCGGCATGGCGCTGCCGCAGGCGCTTGCCCATGCCGCACCGGACGTTCCGCGCGAGCGCTACCCCGAACTGGCAGCGCGCTACCGCGTGCACTACATGCAGCACCAGAACGACATCGTGCTGTTCGACGGCGTGCTGGAGCTGCTGCGCGCGCTCAAGCAGCAGCAGATCCTGTTGACCGTGGCCACCGGCAAGTCGCGCCGCGGCCTGGACGAGGCCCTGCGCGTGGTGGAGTTGCAAGGCCTGTTCGACGGTTCGCGCACGGCCGACGAGACCGCCGGCAAGCCGCATCCGCGCATGTTGCACGAACTCATGCGCGAATTCGACGTGGCGCCCGAGCGCACTCTCATGGTCGGCGACACCACGCACGACCTGCAGATGGCGCTGAACGCCGGCTGCTCCAGCGTGGGCGTGGGCTATGGTGCGCATCCCCACGGCGAATTCGCCGCGCTGCAGCCGCTGTTCGTGGCCCATTCGGTCCGCGAATTGCACGACTGGCTGCTGGTGCCGGCCTGAAGCTTGCAAGCAGCGCCGCCATGGACCGCGTCGCCCTGTGCAATTCCCGTGACCTCGCCGAGGGCGGCGAGGCCGTGCCCTTCGATGTGCTCTACCAGGGCCAGACCTGCCGCGCATTCGCCGTGCGCTGGCGCGGCCAGGCCCACGCCTACCTGAACCGCTGCACGCACGTGGCCATGGAGATGGATTACCAGCCCAACCGCGTCTTCGACGACAGCGGCGAGTGGCTGTTGTGCGCCACCCACGGCGCCGCCTACCGGCCCGATTCCGGGGCCTGCGGCGGCGGCCCATGCCGCGGTGGTCTGGTCAAGATTGCGCTGTCCGAGTCGGACGGCGTCGTGCATTGGCATACTCAGCCCCAATTGCAACCCGTTTTCTTTTAGTAGCCTTAACGCCATGAGTGACCCGCACCCCGCCGGCTCCCCCCCGTCCGATCCGCAATGGGAGCGCAGCCTGCTGGAGCGGCTGGCCTTTGCATCGCTGAAAGAGCAGCGCGCTGCCCGCCGCTGGAAGATCTTCACGCGGCTGGCCTGGCTGGGCTTCTTCATCGCGCTGGCCTGGCTGTTGCTGCTGCGGGCCGCGCCGACGACCGACACTTCGTCCACGCACACCGCCGTGGTCGAGATCAAGGGCGAGATCGCCTCCGGTGCCGATGCCAGCGCCGAATCCATCGTGGCTGCCATGCGCAGCGCCTTCGAGGACCAAGGTGCCCAGGCCGTCGTGCTGCTGTGCAATTCGCCCGGCGGCAGCCCGGTGCAGGCCGGCATGGTCAACGACGAGATCCTGCGGCTCAAGGCCAAGCACAATAAGCCGGTTTACGCCGTCGTGGAGGAGGCCTGTGCCTCGGCCGCCTATTACATCGCCGTGGGCGCCGACAAGATCTTCGTCGACAAGGCCAGCATCGTCGGCAGCATCGGCGTGCTGATGGACGGCTTCGGCTTCACCGGCCTCATGGACAAGCTGGGTGTGGAGCGCCGCTTGCTGACGGCGGGTGCCAACAAGGGCTTCCTCGACCCGTTCAGCCCCATGAGCGAACACCAGCGCACGCTGGCCCAGAACATGCTGGACACCATCCACCAGCAGTTCATCGGCGTGGTCAAGAAGGGCCGCGGCGACCGGCTCAAGGAAACGCCCGAGACCTTCAGCGGCCTGTTCTGGAGCGGCGAGCAGGCGGTGCAGATGGGTCTGGCGGACCAATTGGGCAGCCTGGACTACGTCGCGCGCGACGTGATCAAGGCCGAGGAGATCGTCGATTACACGCGCCGCGAGAACGTGGCCGAGCGGCTGGCCAAGCGCTTCGGTGCGGCCATGGGCGAGGGCGCCCTGCGCGCGCTCCAGTCGGTGCCGGCGCTGCGCTGAGCGCTTTCAGCGCCCGATCGCAAAGACCGCCGGCGCGTTGGGCAGGGGCTCGGCGTGTTGGCGCCAGGCCTTCACGGTCTGGCTCAGGATGCTGGCCTTGTCCAGCGTCAGGCCGGTGGCAATCGCCAGCCGCGTGTTGTGCTGCAGCGTCTGCACGAGTGCGCGGCGCAGGGTCTCCGTGCGGTAAGGTGTTTCGATGCACAGCTGGGTCTGGCCGGTCTTGAGCGCAAGGGCTTCGAGCTGGCGCACGCGCTCGGTGCGGGCCTCGGCATCCTGCGGCAGGTAGCCGACGAAGGCGAAGCTCTGCCCGTTGAGGCCGCTCGCGGCCAGCGCCAACAGCAGCGCGCTGGGTCCGACCAGCGGCACGACCGCCACGCCCAGGGCATGGGCAGCACGCACCACCGAGCTGCCCGGATCGGCCACCGCGGGCATGCCGGCTTCGCTGACGAGGCCGATGTCGTGGCCCTGCAGCGCAGCCGCCAGCAGTGGCGTCGCGTCGAAGCCGGGGCCGTGGTCGCCCTTCTTGTGCACTTCGCGCGGCAACTCCGTCATCGTTTGCTGCTGCAGCGGCATGCTGAGCGGCACGACGCCGTCGACGCGCTTGAGGTAGGCGCGCGTGCTCTTGGCGTTCTCGCAGATCCAGTGCGACAGGCGCGCCGCCACCTGCAGCGTGCCCAGCGGCACCGCGTCCTGTAGCGGGGCTTGCTCGGCGCAGCCGAAGTCCAGCGGTGCTGGCACCAGGTACAGGCGGCCGGTCACAACAGTTTCACGCCGGCGGCCCGCAGCATGCGGCTGGTCTGGATCAGCGGCAGGCCGATCAGGGCGGTCGGGTCGTCGCTCGTGATGGCGTCCAGCAGCACGATGCCCAGGCCTTCGCTCTTGGCGCTGCCGGCGCAGTCGTAGGGCTGCTCGGCCTGCAGGTAGGCCTCGATCTCGGCGTCGTCCAGGTTGCGAAAGCGCACCTGCACGGGCACCAGGGCGGTCTGTGCGAAGCCTTGCGCGGCGTGCACGACCGACAGCGCGGTCTGGAACACCACGGTCTGGCCACGCATGGCGCGCAGTTGGGTGGTGGCGCGCGCATGGTCGCCGGGCTTGCCGAGCGGCTGGCCGTGCAGGTCGGCGACCTGGTCGGAGCCGATCACCACGGCGTCCGGATGTTGGGTGGCGACGGCCTGGGCCTTGGCCAGGGCCAGGCGGCGGGCGAGGTCGGCCGGCGCTTCGCCGGCGAGCGGGGTTTCGTCGACCTCGGGCGCCACCACGTCGAAGGCGATGCGCAAACGTGTCAGCAGTTCGCGGCGGTAACGCGAGGTCGATCCCAGGATGAGGCGTGGCATGGCGCGATTCTCTTACACTGCCCCGCATGACAGTCCCCAAGCAGGCACGTGGCCTGGACATCAAGGCCTTCGCCCAATCGGGTGGCGATCGCCAGCAGGAAGACCGACTCGCCGACCACCCGCGACTTTTGGAAGAGGCCTCGGGCCGTGGCGCCGACCGGCCCGTGCGCTGGCGCGCCGTGGGCCAGATGCGCGATGCGGCGGGCGTGGCGCCGCAGATCTGGCTGCATCTCATGGCCGAAGCCGAGCTGCCGCTGACCTGCCAGCGCTGCCTGGAGCCGGTGGACGAGCCGCTGGCGGTGGACCGCTGGTTCCGCTTCGTGGCCGACGAGGCACAGGCTGCGCGCGAGGACGAGGATGCCGACGAGGATGTGCTGGTGCTGGACCCGGCCTTCGACCTGCAGGCCCTGGTCGAGGACGAGTTGCTGATGGCGCTGCCGCTGGTGCCGCGCCACGAACACTGCCCCGGCGAGGTGCGGATGGAGGTGACCGATCCCGGCTTTGCGCAGGCCCTGGCCGACAAGCCCAACCCTTTCGAGGTGTTGGCCGACTTCAAGCGAAAGCCCGGCGGGGACGCTCGCTAGCCGAAGTGTTCGAAGCCGGGCTATAATGGCCGGCTTCGCGTGCCGCGGGCCTGATGTTGTCGGGCTCGATTTTGGCCAGATCGCTCCAGATATCTCCCTCGGTGAGAGTTTTCGGGTTGCGATCCCCGCAAACCTCTACTTTGACCCAAGGAGCCAAGCATGGCAGTCCAGCAAAACAAGAAATCGCCGTCCAAGCGCGGCATGCACCGTTCGCACAACGCGCTGAACGTGCCCGGCATCGCCGTGGAACCCACCACCGGCGAAACCCACCTGCGCCACCACATCAGCCCGAACGGCTTCTACCGTGGCCGCCAGGTGCTCAAGAACAAGTCCGAAGCCTGATCGTTTCGCCCACAAGGCCCGTGGCTGCCTCGCGTAGCCGACGGGCCTTTGTTTTGGTGACCGTTCACTTTCATCTCGAATTCGTGCGTCCCGTGGACGTACAGTCGCGCCCATGATCACTGTGGCTGTCGACTGTATGGGGGGCGACCATGGCCCCGGCATCACGCTGCCGGCGTGCCAGGCGTTCCTGGCGAAGCATGCCGATGCACAACTGCTGCTGGTCGGCCTGCCCGAAGCCCTGAAGGACTTCTCGCACCCGCGTGCGCGCGCCGTTCCGGCCAGCGAGGTCGTCGGCATGGACGACCCGGTGGAGGTGGCGCTGCGCAAGAAGCGCGACTCGTCCATGCGCGTGGCGATTGCCCAGGTCAAGGACCAGGCGGCTGACGTGGCCGTGTCTGCCGGCAACACCGGCGCGCTGATGGCGATCGCACGCTACCTGCTCAAGACCGTTCCCGGCATCGACCGCCCGGCCATCGCCACCCAATTGCCCAATGCACGCGGTGGCGTTACCACGGTGCTGGACCTGGGGGCCAACGTGGACTGCACGGCCGAACACCTGCTGCAGTTCGGCCTCATGGGTGCTGCGCTGGTGTCGGTGCTCAAGGGGCACGACGAGCCCACGGTCGGCCTGCTCAACATCGGCGAAGAGGCGATCAAGGGCAGCGAGGTCATCAAGCAGGCGGGCGAGCTGTTCCAGGCCGCGCACGCTGCCGGCCATCTGAACTTCCATGGCAATGTGGAAGGCAACGACATCTACAAGGGCACGACCGACATCGTCGTCTGCGACGGTTTCGTCGGCAATGTCGCGCTCAAAAGCAGCGAAGGCGTGGCGTCGATGATCAGCGGCTTTTTGAAGGCCGAGTTCTCGCGCAGCGTTTGGACCAAGGCCGCTGCGCTGGTCGCCTATCCGGTGCTGCAGGCGCTCAAGGGCCGGCTCGATCACCGGCGCTACAACGGCGCGGCGCTGCTGGGGCTGCGTGGCCTGGTGTTCAAGAGCCATGGCTCGGCTGACGCCTTTGCGTTCGAGCAGGCGTTGAACCGCGGCTATGATGCGGCGCGCAACAAGCTGCTGGAGCAGGTGCAGGCACGCATCGCCAAGACCGCGCCGCAGCAGGCTCTCGATTCGGGAATTTCGGCCCCGGTCGAGCTGGCAGCCCACTGACAAGCATCCATGCCCACCTATTCCCGCATCACGGGGACCGGCAGCTACCTGCCGCCGCGCCGCCTGAGCAACGCTGACCTGGCCGCCGAACTGGCCGCCAAGGGTATCGAGACTTCCGACGAATGGATCGTCGAGCGCACCGGCATCCGGGCGCGCCACTTCGCAGCGCCGGACGTGACCTGCAGCGACCTGGCCGTGCCGGCCGCGCAGGCGGCCATCGAAGCCGCGGGCATCGCGCCGCAGCAGATCGACCTCATCATCGTGGCCACGTCCACGCCGGACATGGTGTTCCCCTCGGCTGCCGCGATCCTGCAGCACAAGCTCGGCATCGCCGGTTGCCCGGCTTTTGACGTGCAGGCCGTGTGCAGCGGCTTTGTCTACGCTCTGACCGTGGCCGACGCAATGATCCGCGCCGGCAACGCCACCCGCGCGCTGGTGGTCGGTTCCGAGGTGTTCTCACGCATCCTCGATTTCAACGACCGCACGACCTGCGTGCTGTTCGGCGACGGTGCCGGCGCTGTGGTGCTGGAGGCGTCGGAGACGCCGGGCATCCTGGCCAGCGACCTGCATGCCGATGGCAAGCATGTCGGCATCCTGTGCGTGCCCGGCCACGTGTCCGGCGGCGCGGTGCTGGGCGATCCACTGCTCAAGATGGATGGCCAGGCGGTGTTCAAGCTGGCCGTTGGCGTGCTCGAAGACGCGGCGCGTGCCACGCTGGCCAAGGCCGGCAAGACGCAGGACCAGATCGACTGGCTGATTCCGCACCAGGCCAACATCCGCATCATGCAGAGCACGGCGAAGCGCTTGAAGCTGCCGATGGACAAGGTCGTCGTGACCGTGGACCAGCATGGCAATACCTCGGCGGCCTCGATTCCGCTGGCCCTGGACCATGCCGTGCGCCAGGGCCAGGTCAAGAAGGGCGATCTGCTGATGCTCGAAGGCGTCGGCGGTGGGTTCACCTGGGGCGCCGTCCTGCTGAATTTCTGAGGAAACCGTGCGCGACGGGCGCCTGCCAAGGCTTCCACGCGCCTTCCATGCCACATGACCACACCATTCGCATTCGTTTTTCCGGGCCAGGGCTCGCAAGCCGTCGGCATGCTGGACGGCTGGCAAGGCCACGCCGTCGTGACCCAGACGCTGGCCGAGGCCTCCGAGGCGCTGGGCGAGGATGTCGCCAGGCTGATCCACGAAGGTCCCAAGGAAGCCCTGGCGCTGACCACCAACACCCAGCCCGTGATGCTGGTGGCCGGTGTGGCCGCCTACCGTGCCTGGATGGCCGAGACCGGTCTGGCGCCGGCTGTGGTCGCGGGCCACTCGTTGGGCGAATATTCGGCGCTGGTCGCCTCCGGCGTGCTGACGCTGGCCCAGGCGGCGCCGCTGGTGCGCTTTCGCGCCCAGGCGATGCAGGAGGCCGTGCCCGTGGGAGCCGGCGCGATGGCTGCCATCCTGGGCATGGACAGTGCCCAGGTCGCGGCCGGCTGCGCCGAGGCGCAGGCCGCGCTCGGCCAAGCAGGGGAAGTCGTCGAGGCCGTGAACTTCAACGACCCGGCGCAGACCGTGATCGCCGGCAGCAAGCTGGCGGTCGAGAAGGCTTGCGAGCTGCTCAAGAGCAAGGGCGCCAAGCGCGCGCTGCCGCTGCCCGTGTCCGCGCCGTTCCATTCCAGCCTGATGCGCCCCGCTGCCGAGCGCCTGCGTGAACGCCTGGCCGGTCTCGCGCTGGCTGCGCCGCAGATTCCCGTGCTCAACAACATCGACGTGGCCGTGCAGCAGGAAGCCGACGCGATCCGCGATGCGCTGTACCGCCAGGCCTTCGGTCCGGTGCGCTGGGTCGAGTGCGTCCAGGCCATCAAGGCGCGCGGCATCGGCACGCTGATCGAGTGCGGCCCTGGCAAGGTGCTGGCCGGCCTGGTCAAGCGCATCGACGCCGAACTGGCCTCGGCCGCCATCTACGACCCTGCCACGCTGGCCCAGGCCAGGGCACAGGTCGAAGGAGCGACGGCATGAGCGCACCCGCCATTTCCGAACAGGTCGCGCTGGTCACGGGTGCCTCGCGCGGCATCGGCGCCGCCATTGCCCTGGAGCTCGCGCAACGCGGCTTCAAGGTGGTCGGCACGGCCACGAGCGAAGCCGGCGCTGCCAACATCACGCAGGCGCTGTCCGGCCATGCCGGCAGCAGCGGCCGCGTGCTGGACGTCAACGATGCGAAGGCTGGCGAAGCATTGGTCGAGGCCATCGCCAAGGAGCATGGCGCCTTGCACGTGCTGGTCAACAACGCGGGCATCACGCGCGACATGCTGGCCATGCGCCTCAAGGACGAGGACTGGGATGCGGTGCTGGACACCAACCTCAAGGCTGTCTTCCGCATGAGCCGCGCCGTCATGCGCGCGATGATGAAACAGCGCTACGGCCGCATCGTCAACATCACCTCGGTGGTGGGTGCATCCGGCAACCCGGGCCAGGCCAACTACGCGGCCGCCAAGGCCGGCGTGGCCGGCATGACGCGCGCACTGGCGCGCGAGCTCGGCTCGCGCGGCATCACGGTCAACTGCGTCGCGCCGGGCTTCATCGCCACCGACATGACCGACAAGCTCTCGGACGAGCAGCACAAGGCGCTGCTCGGCCAGATCCCGTTGGGCCAACTGGGCAAGCCATCCGATGTGGCCCATGCCGTGGCCTATCTCGCCTCGCCCGAGGCGGCCTACGTGACGGGGCAGGAACTGCACGTCAACGGCGGCATGTACATGTAGCCGGTGGGTCAGCCGGCGGATTCCCTGCGCAGCGGGGGACAACTGCCGGTGAAGCCGCCTCGCTAAAATCACCGATTCTTTACAAACCCTAAGAGGGAACCATGAGCGATATCGAAGCACGCGTCAAGAAGATCATTGCCGAGCAACTGGGGGTGGAGGAGTCGCAAGTCACGAACGAGAAGTCGTTCGTTGCCGATCTGGGCGCCGACTCGCTCGACACTGTTGAACTGGTCATGGCGCTGGAAGATGAGTTCGGCATCGAGATCCCGGACGAAGACGCCGAGAAGATCACCACGGTGCAGAACGCCATCGATTACGCCAACAGCCACCAGAAGGCCTGAGGCCGAAGGGAACCGCCGCTTATGTCGCGTCGTCGTGTCGTCGTCACAGGTCTGGGCTGCCTGAGCCCGGTTGGAGCAACGGTGGAGTCGTCCTGGCAGGCCTTGCTGGCCGGCCAGTCCGGCATCGATCTGGTCCAGAGCTTCGACGCAAGCAACCTGGCCTGCAAGTTCGCAGGTGAAGTCAAGGGCTTCGACGTCGCCAGCTACATCCCCGACAAGGAAGCGCGCCACATGGACCGCTTCATGCACCTGGGCATTGCTGCGGCATGCCAGGCGGTCGCGGACTCCGGCCTGGCCACGGGCGAAGCCTTGGGCGAGGAAGAGGCCACGCGCATCGGCTGCAACATCGGCTCGGGCATCGGCGGTCTGCCCATGATCGAACAGACCCACGCCGAACTGGTGAACCGCGGCCCGCGCCGGGTGTCGCCGTTCTTCGTGCCGGCCTCGATCATCAACATGATTTCCGGCCACGTCTCGATCAAGTACGGCTTCAAGGGCCCGAACATCGCCGTGGTCACGGCCTGCACCACCGGCCTGCATGCGATCGGCCTGTCGGCCCGCATGATCGAGTCCGGCGATTGCGACGTGATGGTGGCCGGCGGCGCCGAATCCACGGTCTCGCCGCTGGGCATCGCAGGCTTCGCTTCCGCACGTGCCTTGAGCACGCGCAACGACGATCCCAAGGGCGCCTCGCGTCCGTGGGACAAGGGACGCGACGGCTTTGTGCTCGGCGAGGGGGCCGGCGTGGTCGTCCTCGAAGAGTACGAGCGTGCCAAGGCCCGCGGCGCCAAGATCTACGCCGAAGTCGTTGGCTTCGGCATGTCGGGCGACGCGTACCACATCACTGCGCCGAACGTGGACGGCCCGCGCCGCTCCATGCAGATGGCGCTGCGCAACGCGGGCCTGAATCCGGACCAGGTCCAGCACCTGAACGCGCACGGCACCTCCACGCCGCTGGGCGACGCGAACGAGACCAACGCCGTCAAGGCGGTGTTCGGCGAGCACGCGTACAAGCTGGCGGTCAACTCGACCAAGTCCATGACCGGCCACCTGCTGGGCGGCGCGGGTGGCATCGAGAGCGTGTTCACGATTCTGGCGCTGCACCACCAGAAGATTCCGCCGACGATCAACCTGACCGATCCGGACCCGGAGTGCGACCTGGACTACTGCGCCAACACGGCCCGCGATGCCCGCATCGATGTGGCGCTGAAGAACAACTTCGGCTTTGGCGGCACCAACGGTTCGCTGGTGTTCAAGCGCATCTGAGCCATCCGCACCCATCCTGTTCGGCATGCACAGCGCTCCGGCGGTCCGTTATCCGGTGCCGCGGTCCGCGCGCGCCGGCCACGCACTGGCATGGCTATGCCTGATGCCGGCCGCTCCCTACCTGTACTGCTGGGTATCCGGCCTGTCGGCAGCGGCACTGGCTGTCGTCGGTGCCAGCTGGTTGCTGGCAGCGGCCGTCCTCTTTCTCCAATGGCGCGGCATGCATGCCGGGCAGTTGCGCTGGGACGGTCAGGCCTGGTGGTGGCTGCCGGACGCCGCTGCGCAGACGGATGAGCGCGCCGTGACCGTGGCCCTTCACCTGGACCTGCAAGCGGCCGTGCTCGTGCGCATGGTGGGCGCGCCCGGCCGCGTGCATTGGCGCTGGCTGGAGCGTGCCGCTGCGCCTGCCGGCTGGAGCGCCCTGCGCCGTGCCCTGTGCCAGCGCCGCGCTGCGGCACCCACGTCGCCGGAGCCTCAGCGGTGAGCGGGGCGACGCCCCCGGCCGGCGACAGCGACCTTGTGCTGGTCGAGCGCGCGGTTGCCGGCGACCAGCGCGCGTTTGAACTGCTGGTGCTCAAGTACGAGCGCCGCATTCAGCGGCTCATCGCCCGCATGGTGCGCGATGTGGACCTCGTCGAAGACATCGCCCAGGAAACCTTCATCCGCGCCTACCGCGCGCTGCCGAAGTTCCGCGGCGATGCACAGTTTTACACTTGGCTGTACCGCATCGCGGTCAACACGGCCAAGAAGACGCTGATGGATTTCAAGCGCGATCCCACCGTTGCGGAGGCCGCGTTGCGCTCCGGTGACGACGACGATGAAACTTACCGCGGCGAAACCGAACCAATCAGCCATGAGACGCCGGACACCGTGCTGGCGGCCAAGCAAATCTCCTCGGTGGTGAACATGGCCATGGAAGCCTTGCCCGAGGATTTGCGCCAGGCCGTGACGCTGCGCGAGATCGAAGGTCTCAGCTACGAAGAAATTGCCGAAGCCATGGATTGCCCCATTGGAACGGTGCGTTCCCGCATCTTCCGTGCGCGCGAGGCGATTTCGGCCAAGGTCAAGCCCCTGCTGGAAAACCAGTCGGGCAAGCGCTGGTGACAGCGCGGCGGAAACAGTGATGCAGGTGACGACGATGAACCAGGACGATGTGTTGAAGCTGCACGAACGGCTTTCGGCGTTGGCCGACGGCGAACTCGATGGCGACGAGACCGCGCAGCTGATGGCGGCGCCCCGGGCCGGGCGCGATGGCCTGCACGCGACTTGGCAGACCTACCACCTGATCGGCGACGTGCTGCGCGGTGGCGAGCAGACCGCCGTGCACGCCTCTTCCGACTTCCTGTCGCGCCTGCAGACACGGCTGGCGCAGGAGCCGCCACTGGTGCCTGCGCGCCCAGTGGCCATGCCGGTGGCAGAGTCGGTGGCCGTGGTGGTGCATGGCCGCGAGCCGGCCAACGATGCGAGCTTCCGCTGGAAGATGGTGGCGGGTTGCGCGTCCTTCGTCGCGGTCGCGGCGCTGGCCTGGACTGTGGTCGGTGGCGCAGGTTCCCCCGTGCCGCAGCCCCAGGTGGCCGCCGTCGAGTCGCCCGTCGTGGAGGCCAAGGCGGCGCCGCAGGTCGTCGAGCAGGAAGTGCGGCTGCCCAGCGGCGAGGCGCAGGTGATGTTGCGTGATGCGCGCCTGGACGAGTTGCTGGCCGCACACAAGCAGGCGGGCAGTTCCAGCGCGTTGCAGATGCCCGTGCCCGCCGGCCTGCTGCGCAGCGCCACGTTCACGGCGCCGGAGCGTTGATGGCCGGTCAAGGGTGAGTTTGCTGTCGATGTCCATGCTGTCGTCCGGCCGCGCTGCGGTGGCCGTGGTTTCCCTGGGTCTGGCCGCCTGCACCGCGCTGGCGCAGGCCGCTCCAGCGACGGTGGACGCCGCACCTGCGGCGGTGGAGCAGCGCAGCATCGGCGAGTGGCTGACGCGCATGCATGATGCCTCGCGCAAGCGCGCCTACACCGGCACCTTCGTCGTGTCGTCGGAGGCCATGCTGGCCAGCGCGCGCATCTGGCACGCCTGCGAAGGCGAGCAACAGATCGAGCGCGTGGACGCGTTGACGGGCCCGCCGCGCACCACCTTCAGGCGCAATGACCATGTCGTCACCTTCTTGCAGGACAGCAAGGTCGCGCGCATGGAAAAGCGCGAGGCCCTGGGGCTGTTCCCCAATCTGCTGCAAGCCGCCGACACCTCGATCGCCGAGTTCTACGGCGCCAAACGGCTCGGGCAGGACCGCGTGGCTGGTTTTGAGGCCGACATCGTGCTGCTCAAGCCCAAAGACAAACTGCGCTTCGGCTACCGGGTCTGGAGCGAGAAGAAGTCCGGCCTGGTCATCAAGCTGCAGACGCTGGATGTGGACGGCAAGGTGCTCGAGCAGGCCGCCTTCTCCGAGCTGCAGATCGACGCGCCTGTGCGCCTGGACAGCCTGGCGCGCATGATGAACAAGACAGCGGGCTACCGCACCGAGCGCGTGGAGACGCTGGTGGCAGACCCTGCTGCCGAGGGCTGGGCGCTGAGCGAGCCCGTGCCGGGCTTTCGCTCCATGAGTTGCATCAAGCGCGCGCCGCAGCCGGGCATGCCGCCCAGCACCATGCAATGGGTGTTCTCCGACGGCCTGGCCTCGGTGTCCTTGTTCGTGGAGCCGTACGATGCACAGCGCCACCTCAAGGAGGGGCTGGTGGGAATGGGCGCGACACAATCCCTGATGCGCCGCAGCGAGGACTGGTGGCTGACCGCCGTGGGCGAGGTCCCGGTGGCCACGCTCAAGAGCTTTGCCGCAGCGCTGCAGCGCACCCGCAAATAGACGAGCAATGGGGCGCAGGCCCCTGTGAACCATGTGATGGAGAGAGGTGGATGACGATGTCGAGCTTCGCCGGACGACAACTGCGCGTGCAGGCCATGGCCTGGGCCATGGCGCTCACCGCAACCCTGGCGCTCGCGCCGCACACGCCGGTCCTGGCGCAGCAGGTGCGCGCGCTGCCGGACTTCACCGACCTGGTTGACCAGGTCGGTCCCTCGGTGGTGAACATCCGGACGGTCGAGCGCGCGGCCGCGCGCCCGGGCCCGGGTGGCACGGACGAGGAGATGCTGGAGTTCTTCCGCCGTTTCGGCATTCCGCTGCCCAACGTTCCGCGCCAGGGCCCGCGCCCGCAGCAGCCTGATGGCGATTCGCAGCCGCGTGGCGTGGGTTCGGGCTTCATCTTGAGCGCCGACGGCCTGATCATGACCAACCACCATGTGGTCGACGGCGCCGACGAGGTGCTGGTCACGCTGACCGACAAGCGCGAGTTCAAGGCCAAGCTGATCGGCTCGGACAAGCGCACCGACGTGGCCGTCGTGAAAATCGAAGCCACGGGCCTGCCGGCCGTCAGGCTGGGCGACGTCAACCGCCTGCGCGTGGGCGAGTGGGTCATGGCCATCGGCTCGCCGTTCGGCCTGGAGAACTCGGTGACGGCCGGCATCGTCAGCGCCAAGCAGCGCGACACGGGTGACTACCTGCCCTTTATCCAGACCGATGTGGCGATCAACCCCGGCAACTCCGGCGGGCCGCTGATCAACATGCGCGGCGAGGTGGTGGGCATCAACAGCCAGATCTACTCGCGCTCGGGCGGCTTCATGGGCATCTCGTTCGCGATTCCGATCGACGAGGCCACGCGCGTGAGCGAACAGCTGCGCGCGACCGGTCGCGTCTCGCGCGGCAAGATCGGCGTGCAGATCGAGCAGGTCACCAAGGACGTGGCCGAGTCCATCGGCCTGGGCAAGCCGCAGGGTGCGCTGGTGCGCAGCGTGGAGCCCGGCTCGCCGGCGGAGAAGGCCGGCATCGAAGCGGGCGACATCATCACGCGCTTCGAAGGCCGTGTGATCGAACGCTTCGGCGAGCTGCCGCGCCAGGTCGGCAATACCAAGCCCGGTACCAAGAGCGCGATCACCGTGTTCCGCCGCGGCGCGACCAAGGAGCTCAGCATTCTCGTGGCCGAGATCGAAGCCGAAACGCCGGTTGCCAAAGCCCCGGCCAAGGAAGAGCGCCCACGCGGTTCCGCCGCGGGCCAAGCCCTGGGCCTGGTGGTCAGCGAGGTGCCCGATGCGCAGAAGAAGGAGATGCGCGTCAAGGGCGGCGTGAAGGTCGACGCTGCCACCGAGGGTGCTGCCCAGGCGGGCCTGCGTGAGGGTGACGTGATCGTCGCGATCGCCAACACGGAGATCGCGGGCGTCAAGGACTTCGAGGCCGTGATCGCCAAGGTCGACCGCAGCAAGCCAGTGAACGTATTGTTCCGGCGCGGAGACTGGGCACAGTACGCGCTCATTCGCGCGCAGCGCTGAGCGGATTGCCGCTGATAAAGGCCCCAGTCTCTGCTCAGGTTTGCAGGGTATGGGGCTGGCAATGGTGGCGCCGATGCGACTCTTGGCTGTTTTTTTCAACAGTATTTTTTTCTGACTTGGAAGTTAGCGCCCGCCAGCTTTTTCAGGCCATCAAGCGGTTTGGATAGAATTAAGCGTGCGATGTTGGCGGACTGGGCATATTGAACCGTCTGCCAATCCACGATGCGGGATGCCAACAGGCAACCACCCGGCGATCCACAGGGCGCCCACAAGTTGTCCAGAGCCCTATCCAGGAATCCTGTGGATAAGTTGTAGATAAAATGCTTGTTGTGACCCTGCAACGACCCCTTGGACCAGTTCCCTCGGCTATGCAGTTCAGCCTTTTTGCCTACAATGAAGTTCCAACTATCGCAGTTGCCAAAGATTGTTGGTTCTGGGCGCGTCGTTGATCGACGCGCCCTTTTTCTTTTTGTGCGCCCTCTAAATTCAATTACTTAAAGCTTCCCGTTGATGCAGCACATCAGAAATTTTTCGATCATCGCGCACATCGACCATGGCAAATCGACGCTCGCAGACCGCCTGATCCAACGCTGCGGCGGCCTCGCGGAGCGCGAGATGGAAGCCCAGGTGCTCGACTCGATGGACATCGAAAAAGAGCGTGGGATAACTATCAAGGCACAGACGGCGGCATTGAAGTACACCGCGCGTGACGGCAAGGTCTACAACCTCAATCTAATCGACACGCCGGGCCACGTCGACTTCTCCTACGAGGTGAGCCGCTCGCTGTCTGCATGCGAAGGCGCGCTGCTCGTGGTGGATGCGTCGCAGGGCGTCGAAGCACAGACCGTGGCCAACTGCTACACCGCGCTGGACCTCGGTGTGGAGGTGCTGCCTGTGCTCAACAAGATCGACCTGCCGAACGCCGATCTGGACAACGCGCGCGCCGAGATCGAAGACGTGATCGGCATCGATGCCACCGATGCGATTCCCTGCTCGGCCAAGACCGGCGTCGGCATCGACGAGATCCTCGAGGCCGTGGTCGCCAACGTGCCCGCGCCCAAGGGCAATGCCGATGCACCGCTGCGCGCGATGATCATTGACAGCTGGTTCGATTCGTACGTCGGCGTCGTCATGCTGGTGCGCGTGGTCGACGGCCGCTTGGTCAAGGGCGAACGCTTCAAGATGATGGCCTCGGGCGCGGCCTACAACGCCGACAACCTTGGCGTCTTCACACCGGCCAACGAGCCGCGTCCTGCGCTCGAAGCGGGTGAGGTGGGCTACATCATCGCGGGCATCAAGGAATTGCAGGCCGCCAAGGTCGGCGACACCGTCACGCTGGAGAAGAAGCTCCCCAACAACCTGGGCCCGGCCGAGGCGCCGTTGCCGGGCTTCAAGGAGATCCAGCCGCAGGTGTTCGCCGGCCTGTACCCGACCGAAGCCAGCGAGTACGACTCGCTGCGCGACGCGCTCGAGAAGCTCAAGCTCAACGATGCCTCGCTGCACTACGAGCCCGAGGTCAGCCAGGCGCTGGGCTTTGGCTTCCGTTGCGGCTTCCTGGGCCTGTTGCACATGGAGATCGTGCAGGAGCGGCTCGAGCGCGAGTTCGACCAGGACCTGATCACGACCGCGCCCAGCGTGGTCTACCAGGTCATGAAGAACGACGGCGAAGTGATCATGGTCGAGAACCCGTCCAAGATGCCCGACATCGGCAAGACGGCCGAGATCCGCGAGCCCATCGTCACCGTGCACCTGTACATGCCGCAGGAATACGTGGGTGTGGTCATGACGCTGGCCAACCAGAAGCGTGGCGTGCAGATGAACATGGCCTACAAGGGCCGCCAGGTGGTGCTGACCTACGAGATGCCGCTCGGCGAGATCGTGCTGGACTTCTTCGACAAGCTCAAATCCGTCAGCCGCGGCTACGCGTCCATGGACTACGAGTTCAAGGAGTACCGCGCCTCCGACGTCGTGAAGGTCGACATCCTGCTCAACGGCGACAAGGTCGATGCGCTGTCCATCATCGTGCACCGCAGCCAGTCGCAGTACCGCGGCCGTGCGGTCGTGGCCAAGATGCGCGAGATCATTTCGCGCCAGATGTACGACGTGGCGATCCAGGCTGCCATCGGGGCCAACATCATCGCGCGTGAGACAATCAAGGCTTTGCGCAAGAACGTCCTGGCCAAGTGCTACGGCGGCGATATTTCCCGCAAGCGCAAGCTCCTCGAAAAACAAAAGGCTGGCAAGAAACGCATGAAGCAGATTGGCTCGGTGGAAGTTCCTCAGGAGGCCTTCCTGGCCATTTTGCAGGTGGAAGACTGATGCCGGTCATCACCACCGCCATCCTCGCCGGCTTCGTCGCCTACGCGGGGGCCTGGTACCTTGGGCGCCTCGAAGGCAACTTCGCACTGTTGCTGTTCCTCGCAACCTTCGTGACGGGCCTGTACTGGCTGGCCGAGCGCCTCTATTTCCTGCCGCGACGGCGCAAGGCCGTGGCACTCCTTGAGCAGCAGACCGCGCAACGCAAGCAGGACCTGGCCGCCAAGGGCATCACCCAGGTCGACAACGTGGACCTGGCCGAGGCCAAGAGCCGCCTGCTCATGCAGCCCTGGTGGCTGGACTGGACAGCCGGCCTGTTCCCGGTGATCCTGGTGGTGTTCCTGCTGCGCTCCTTCCTGTTCGAACCGTTCAAGATCCCCTCGGGCTCGATGATCCCGACGCTGCTCGTGGGCGACCTGATCCTGGTCAACAAGTACCACTACGGCGTGCGCCTGCCGGTCATCAACACCAAGATCACGGAAGGCAATCCGCTGCAGCGCGGCGACGTGGTGGTGTTCCGCTACCCGCCCAAGCCCAGCCTGGACTACATCAAGCGCGTGGTCGGCGTGCCTGGCGACGAAGTGGCCTATCTGAACAAGCGCCTGACCGTGAACGGCCAGCCCGTGCCCACCAGTTCCGTGCCCGAGTTCTTCGACCAGGACGCGATGCGCTACTTCAAGCAGTACGAGGAAAAGCTCGGCGAGAAGCCGCACCGCCTGCTGATCGACGACGATCGCCCCGCCTTCATCCCCGGCGTGGAGAATTTCGCCGGCAAGGACCAGTGCCGCTACAGTGTCGAGGGCGTGGTCTGCAAGGTGCCCGAGGGCAACTACTTCATGATGGGCGACAACCGCGACAACTCGTTGGACTCGCGCTACTGGGGCTTCGTGCCGGACGCCAACATCGTCGGCAAAGCCTTCTTCATCTGGATGAACTTCGGCAGTTTCGGGCGCATCGGCGCCTTCAATTGAGGAGGCGGACAGTGGGGACTCTTTCGCAGCATCGGCGTCTGGGTGGCCGGCAGACCGGCCTGAGCTTCTTCGGCGTTGTCATCCTCGGCGCCATCGTGGTGTTCTGTTTCGTGGTCGGCGCCAAGATCGTGCCGACCGTGGTGGAGTACCAGGCCATCCGCAAGGCAGCCGACCGCGCTGCCGCGGGTACGACGGTGGCCGAGGTGCGATCCCTGTTCGACCGTTCCGCTGCCGTGGATGACATTTCGTCCATCAAAGGCACGGACCTGGCCGTCAGCAAGGAAGGCGAGAAGGTCGTCGTGTCCTTCGCCTACAACAAGGAGATCGAGCTGTTCGGCCCGGCCTACCTGTTGCTCAAGTACCAGGGCCGGTCCCGCTAGTGTTTCCGCGTGAACCCTGACCTCGCGGCGCTGCAGCAGCGCCTGCATTACCGCTTCTCCGACGAACGCCTGCTGCTGCGCGCCGTCACCCACCGCAGCTTTTCGGCCGACCACAACGAGCGCCTGGAATTCCTGGGCGATTCGGTGCTGAACCTGTCCATCTCAGGCCTGCTGTACCAGCGCCTGGCCGACCTGCCCGAAGGCGACCTCTCGCGCGTGCGTGCCAACCTGGTCAAGCAGGACACGCTGCACGGCATCGCCGTCGGCCTGGACCTGGCGGCAGTGTTGCGCCTGGGCGAGGGCGAGGCGCGCTCGGGCGGCTTCAGGCGGCCGTCCATCCTGGCCGATGCGCTGGAAGCTGTGATCGGCGCCACCTACCTGGACGGTGGTTTCGCCGCGGGCGAGGCCCTGGTGCAGCGCCTGTTCGCCAAGGTCGCCATCAACCCGCAGATGCAGGCCATCGGCAAGGATCCGAAAACGGCCTTGCAGGAGTGGCTGCAAGGCCGCAAGATGAAGCTGCCTGCCTACACCGTGGTCAGCATCCTGGGCGCGGCCCACAGCCAGACCTTCGACGTGGAGTGCGCCATCGAGGAGATGGGCCTGCGCGAACGCGGCATCGGCGGTTCGCGCCGTGCCGGCGAACAGGCCGCCGCCACCGCCATGCTGGCCAAACTGAAAGTGAGCAAGCCATGAGCGAAGAAGCCAATCCCCCTCTGCCCGAGATCCCGCCAGCGCCGGGCGCCGAGGGCCAGCGCTGCGGCCTGATCGCCATCGTCGGCAAGCCCAACGTGGGCAAGTCCACGCTGCTCAATGCGCTGGTCGGCCAGAAGATCAGCATCACCTCGCGCAAGGCGCAGACCACGCGCCACCGCATCACCGGCATGCGCACGCGCGGGGCCACGCAGTTCGTGTTCGTGGACACGCCGGGCTTCCAGACCCGGCACGACAACGCGCTGAACCGTTCGTTGAACAAGACCGTGCTGGGCGCGGTCGGCGATGTGGACCTGGTGCTGTTCGTGGTGGAGGCCGGTAGCTTCACGCTGGCCGACGCCAAGGTGCTCTCGCTGCTCAAGGAGGGCACACCCGTGGTGCTGCTGGCCAACAAGCTGGACAACGTGCACCGGCGCGCCGAGATCGCGCCCTGGCTCAAGTCCATGCAGGAGCGCCACGCGTTCGCCGAGTTCGTGCCCATGTCGGCCAAGAACGCCAAGGACATCGAGCGCCTGTTCGGCATCTGCGAGAAGTACCTGCCCGAACAGGCCTGGTTCTACGCCGAGGACGAGCTGACCGACCGCAGCGAGAAGTTCCTCGTCACCGAGACCGTGCGCGAGAAGCTGTTCCGCCTGACCGGCGACGAACTGCCCTACACCTCGACCGTCATCATCGACCAGTACAGCGAGGAGCCGGGCCGCGGCCCCAACAAGCGCCTGGTGCGCATCGCTGCGACCATCGTGGTCGAGCGCGACGGCCACAAGGCCATGGTGATCGGCGACAAGGGCGAGCGCATCAAGCGCATCGGCACCGAGACGCGGGTGGAGCTTGAGAAGCTCATGGACGCCAAGGTCTTCCTCGAGCTGTGGGTCAAGGTGCGCTCGGGCTGGGCCGACGACGAAGCGCGCGTGCGCTCGTTCGGTTACGAGTGAGCATGTGGCCGTCCGACGGGTTCTCGACGAGCCGGCCTATGTGCTGCACCGCTACGACTGGAGCGAGTCCAGCCTGATCCTAGACGTGTTCACGCGCCGCCATGGGCGCGTGGCGCTGGTGGCCAAAGGCGCCAAGCGGCCCAGTTCCAGCTTCCGCCCCGTGCTGCTGCCGCTGCAGGCGCTGCGCCTGGCCTTCGGCGGCGATGGCGAGATCCGCACGCTCAAGGGCGCGGAGTGGGGCGGCGGCCATGTCATGCCGACCGGCGACGCGCTGCTGGCCGGCTACTACCTCAACGAGCTGCTGCAGCGCCTGCTCGCGCGCGAGGACGCGCACCCCGAACTGTTCGATGCCTACAGTCAGGCCGTGGCACTGCTGGCCTCCGAGCACGGCGAGGCGCTGCAGCCTGTGCTGCGCAGCTTCGAGTTGCTGCTGCTGCGCGAGACCGGCGTGCTGCCCGCGCTGGACCTGCAGACTGCCACGCTGGCGCCGCTCGATCAGGACACGCAGTACACGCTGGTGCCCGAAGGCGGCCTGCGCGAGCGCCATGGCGACGACCGCGCCGGTCTGTCGGGCGCGCAATGGGCTGCGCTGCACGATGCCTTGCTGGACGCCGCGCCCTTCATGGCCACGCTGCATGCGAGCGCCCACCTGGCGTCTGCGCTCAAGCCGCAGCTGCGCACCCTGCTGCACTACCATTGCGGCGGTACCCCGCTGCACACCCGGCAGCTGATGATGGACCTGCAAGCCCTATGACTTCTCACTCCCCGCAGCGCTGCGCGCTGTCCGTCAACGTCAACAAGGTCGCGCTGGTGCGCAACACACGGCACCTGGGCATCCCCAGCGTGCTGCGTGCGGCCGAGCTGTGCCTGCAAGCTGGCGCACAAGGCATCACCGTGCACCCGCGGCCCGATGCGCGCCACATCCGCGCGGACGATGTGCACGAGCTGGCCACGCTGATGCAGGCCTGGCCGGGCCGCGAGTACAACATCGAAGGCAACCCGTTCCAGAACCTCATGGACTTCGTGCGCGCCGTGCGGCCTGCGCAGTGCACCTTCGTGCCCGATGGCGAAGACCAATTCACGAGCGACCATGGCTGGGACCTGGCCAAGGACGGTGAGCGCCTGCGCCCGCTGATCGCCGAGGCCCAGGCCCTGGGCGTGCGCGTGAGCCTGTTCATGGACCCGGAACCGGGCGCCATGGCCGCGGCCCGTGCCGTCGGTGCCGACCGTGTGGAGCTCTACACCGAGCCCTATGCGGCCGCCTTCGGCGGTCCGCGCCAGGCCGCGGTGCTGCAGGCCTTCGCGCAGTCGGCACAAGCCGCCGCTGCCGCTGGCCTGGGCGTCAACGCCGGCCACGACCTCAACCGCGACAACCTCACACCCTTCCTGGCCGCCTGCCCGACCGTGCAGGAAGTCTCCATCGGCCATGCGCTGATCGCCGACGCGCTGGAGCTGGGCTACGCCGAGACCGTGCGCGCCTACCTGGCCTGCATAGCAACCGCATGATCCACGGCCTGGGCACCGACATCTGCGATGTGCGGCGCATCCGCGAGAGCGTGGAGCGCCATGGCGAGCGCTTTGCCGAGAAGGTGCTCAGCGAGGCCGAACTGGCCGTCTACCGCCGCCGCAGCACACGCTGGCCCGACCGCGGCCTGCGCTACCTGGCGACGCGCTTCTCGGCCAAGGAGGCTTTCAGCAAGGCCATCGGCCTGGGCATGCGCATGCCCATGACCTGGCGCAGCTGCGAGATCGCCAACCTTGCGAGCGGCCAGCCCGTCATCGTGCTGCACGGCGTGCTCAAGACCTGGTTCGAGGCGCAGGGCCTGACGGCACACGTCACGCTGACCGACGAGACCGACTACGCGGCGAGCTTTGTCGTCGTGGAAAAAAACTGAAGATGCAACACGCTCCCCTGATCCTCGACATCGCCGGCACCCAACTTTCCGACGACGACCGCCGCCGCCTGAGCCATCCGCTTGTGGGCGGCATGATCCTCTTCGCGCGCAACTGGCAGGACCGCGCCCAGCTCACGGCGCTGTGCGCCGAGATCCACGCACTGCGCCCCGACCTGCTGATCTGCGTGGACCACGAAGGCGGCCGCGTGCAGCGTTTCAAGAGCGATGGCTTCACGCACCTGCCACCCATGCGCGCGCTGGGCGAGCTCTGGTTGCGCGCCGACGAGCAGCAGCCCGGCGAAGGCGCGATGGCCGCCATGGCCGCTGCCACCGCCTGCGGCTATGTGCTGGGTGCCGAGCTGCGTGCCTGTGGCGTGGATTTCAGCTTCACGCCCGTGCTCGACCTGGACCACGGCGGCAGCGGCGTGATCGGCGACCGCGCTTTTGCGCGCGACCCGCGCGTGGTCGCCATGTTGGGGCGCGGGCTCGCCCAGGGCCTGCTGCAGGCCGGCATGGCCAACTGCGGCAAGCACTTCCCCGGCCACGGCTTCGTTCGTGCCGATTCGCACACCGACACCCCCATCGACCGCCGCAGCCTCAAGGCCATCCTGGCCGACGACGCCCAGCCCTACCGCTGGCTGGAGGGCGTGCTCACGGCCGTGATGCCCGCGCACGTGGTCTACACCAAGGTCGACGCGCGCCCGGCCGGCTTCTCGCCACGCTGGCTGCAGGACATCCTGCGTGGCCAGCTGGGCTTCGACGGTGCCGTGTTCAGCGACGACCTCAGCATGGCCGGCGCACGCCAGCTCGACGGCCGCACGCTCAGCTACACCGAGGCGGCACAGGCCGCGCTGCAGGCGGGCTGCGACCTCGCGCTGCTGTGCAACCAGTCGCTGGGCGAGGGCGCCGCCCTGGATGAACTCATCAATGGCCTGGCCCGGGCGCAGATCGAGGGCCGCTGGCAACCGTCAGAGGCCTCCGAGCAGCGCCGCCTGGCCCTGCTGCCGCGCACGCCGGCCGCGGACTGGGATGCGCTCATGACGCTGCCGGCCTACATGCAGGCGCTCTGGAAGCTGCCCTGACGCTTCAGGCGCCGTACAGCGTGCGCGCCTGGTAGGCCAGGCCGGCGGCCACACCGCCGAACAGGTCGCCCTCGACCAGCGGCACACCCACGAAGCCGGCCCGCAAGGCCGCCTGGAACGGCCGCAGTGCCGACGAGCCGCCGGTCAGGTAGATGGCCTGCAGATCGCCCGGTGCGATGCCGGCCGCGCGCACGCAGTCCTGCGCGCAGACGACCACGCGGGCGAGCAGCGCGTCGAGTTCTTCCGCCAACTGCGCAGGCGTCAGCGCGATGGCCAGGCGGGGTTCGATGTCAGCCAGCGCCATCGAGGCTTCGGCATCGCGCAGCGAAACCTCGATCTTGGCCCGCTCCACGGTCTCGGCAATCCGGTGGCCCTGGCCTTCGCCGACCACGTGCAGCAGGCGGTCGTGCAGGCGCAAATCGCTGTAGTTCACGCGCAGTGCGCGCGCCTCGCGCAGCGCCCGCGGTCCCGACACCCAGTGAATCAGGTGCCAGGACGACAGCTCGAAGAACATGCCGCTGGGCACCTCGCGTCCGTCCGGCCCGTGGTGACCGAAGCCCAGTGCGGGCATCACGCGCGCGAGGTTGAGCCGCTGGTCGAAGTCGGTGCCACCGATGTGCACGCCGCGCGTGGCCAGCACGTCGGCACTGCGGTCGGTGGCATCGGCCCGGCCGGGCGCGAGCCGCACGACCGTGAAGTCCGAGGTGCCGCCGCCGATGTCGGCCACCAGCACCAGCGATTCGCCCGCGATGCGGCGCTCGTAGTCCAGCGCCGCGGCGATGGGCTCGAACTGGAAGGCGATGTTCTCGAAGCCGGCAGTCAGCGCGGCGGCGCGCAGGCTGTCCTCGGCCTGGCGGTCGCGCGCGGCATCGTCGTCGACGAAGTGCACAGGCCGGCCCAGCACCACGCGGCGCGGACGCGCACCCAACTGGCGTTCGGCGCGCGATGCCAGTTCGGACAGGAACAGCGCCACCACGTCCTCGAAGCGCACCAGCTGGTCGCCGATGGCCGTGGTCTCCTGCATCAGCGCGCTGCCCAGCACGCTCTTGAGCGAGCGCATGAGCCGGCCTTCCAGGCCCGCCAGGTACTGCTCCATGGCGTCGCGACCGAAGTGGCGCTGGCCTTCCTCGGTGTTGTAGAAGACGGCCGTGGGCAGCGTGGTGGCCGCACCTTCCACAGCCAGGGCCTGCGCCAGGCCATTGGCGCCCACCCAGGCGACGGCCGAGTTGGAGGTGCCGAAGTCGATGCCGAGTGCCGGCGCGGAGGTCTTCACAGCGACAGCGTGCCCGGGTCGGTACGCCAGCGGCGCAGCGACTTCTGGAAGAACAGCGCGTTGGGCACCTGCAGCAGCGCGCCGGCGTGCTCGGCCGTCACGTCTTCCAGCGTGGTGTAGACCAGCTGGATGTCGATCACGCGGCCCTTGATGCCGGGCTTGTCGCCCGAGTCGATCAGCTCCACCACGTCACCGAGCCGGAACGGCCGCGTGCTGAAGATCAGCACTGCGCAGAACAGGTTGGACAGCACGCTCCAGGCCGCGAAGAAGGCCACGGCCGCCACCGTCACGAAGCCCGTGAAGCCGGTCCACAGCACCGTGGCCGAGACGCCCAGGCGCTCCATCACGAGCAGGAAGGCTGCACCGTAGATCAGGTAGCGCAGCATGTTGCGCACGGGCGCGACGAGATCGGTTGGCAGCTGGTAGCGCAGGCCCACGCGCGAGACCAGGCGGCGCAGCAGGTACTGCAACAGCCAGGCCACGACCAGAATGCCGACGATCTGCAGCCCCGGCACGATGACGTCGATCCACTCGTGCGCCCACAGGGGCAGGTACTCGCGCAAGCGCAACAACTCAGCCCTCGCGGCGCAAAGCGGGGAAGAGGATCACGTCGCGGATGCTGGGGCTGTCGGTCAGCAGCATCATGAGCCGGTCGATGCCGATGCCGCAGCCACCCGTGGGGGGCATGCCGTATTCGAGCGCGCGCACGAAGTCGTGGTCGAAGTACATGGCCTCGTCGTCGCCGCTGTCCTTGGCGGCCACCTGCGCCTGGAAGCGGGCGGCCTGTTCCTCCGCGTCGTTGAGCTCGGAAAAGCCGTTGCCGAACTCGCGGCCCGTGATGTATAGCTCGAAGCGCTCGGTCACCTCGGGCCGTGCGTCGTTGGCGCGCGCCAGCGGCGAGATCTCGGTCGGGTGCTCCATGATGAAGGTCGGCTGCCAGAGCTTCTCTTCCACGGTCTCCTCGAAGTACAGCACCTGCAGGCTGGCCAGGCTGCGCTTGGACAGGCGGTCCTTCTCTTCGGTCATGCCCAGCTTGCGCAGTGCGGCGATGAGCCACTCGGTGCTGTCGACCTTGTCGCCGGCTTCGGTGTGGGCCACGATGGCCTCGCGGATCGTCAGGCGTGCGAACGGCTGGGCCAGGTCCACCGGCTTGTCGCCGTAGGTCAGGGCCAGCGTGCCGCAGGCGGTCTGCGCGGCGTGGCGGACCAGCGCCTCGGTGAAGTCCATCAGATCGCGGTAGTTCCAGTAGGCCGCGTAGAACTCCATCATCGTGAACTCGGGGTTGTGCCGAACCGAGATGCCTTCGTTGCGGAAGTTGCGGTTGATCTCGAACACGCGGTCGAAGCCGCCGACGACCAGGCGCTTCAAGTACAGCTCGGGCGCGATGCGCAGGAACATCTCCTGGTCGAGCGCGTTGTGGTGCGTGGCGAAGGGCTTGGCATTGGCACCGCCCGGGATCGGGTGGAGCATGGGCGTCTCCACTTCCAGGAAGCCGTTCTCCACCATGAAACCGCGGATGGCGGAGACGGCCTGGCTGCGCGCCGTGAAGCGCGCGCGTGCGTCGGCGTCGGTGATCAGGTCCACATAGCGCTGGCGGTACTTCTGCTCCTGGTCCTGCATGCCGTGGAACTTGTCGGGCAGCGGGCGCAGCGACTTGGTCAGCAGGCGCACGCTGGTGGCCTTGATCGAGAGTTCGCCGGTCTTGGTGCGGAACAGCGTTCCCTCGCAGCCGACGATGTCGCCCAGGTCCCAGTGCTTGAAGGCCGCCAACACTTCGGGACCGACGAGGTCCTGCGTGATGTAGAGCTGGATGCGGCCGGTGGCGTCCTGCAGCGTGGCGAAGCAGGCCTTGCCCATGACGCGCTTGAGCATCATGCGGCCGGCCACTACGGCGCGCACGGCCTGGGGCTCGAGCGCGTCGTTGGCCACGCCTTCGTGCGCGGCCTGCAGCGCGGCGGCCTTGTCCTGCGGCTTGAAGTCGTTGGGGAAGGCCACGCCGCCGCCTTCGGCTTGCAGCGTGCGCAAGGCCTTGAGTTTCTCGCGCCGCTCGGCGATGAGCTGGTTGTCGTCGGTGGCGGTGGGCGTGCTGGTGGGTTCGGACATGGCTGAAAAGAACGGGTGGCGCGCGGGCGGGCTGCCTGCGGCGAACCCGCCATTTTAGAAGCTCAATGGGACACCCCGTCGCGGGCCAGCACCTTGCGCGCGGTGCGCCACAGGATCAGCAGATCCAACCGCAGGCTGCTGTGCTGCAGGTACCAGTGGTCGAACGCGACCTTGGCGGGGATCGGCAGCTCGTCGCGGCCGTTGATCTGCGCCCAGCCCGTGAGGCCGGGCGCCAGTGCATCGACACCGTGTTGCGTGCGCAGTGCGACCAGGTCGTGCTGGTTGAACAGGGCCGGGCGGGGGCCGACGAAGCTCATGTCGCCCAGGAGAATGCTCCAGAGCTGGGGCAGCTCGTCCAGGCTGCTCTTGCGCAGGAAGCTGCCAATGGGGGTCAGGTACTGCTCGGGGCGTTCGAGCAGGTGCGTGGCGACGGCAGGGGTGTCGGTGCGCATGCTGCGGAACTTGGGCATGCGGAAGATGCGGTTGTGGCGGCCGACGCGGTCGGACCAGTAGAGGGCGGGGCCGGGGGAGGTGAGGCGGACGGCCAGGGCGACGGAGAGCAAGGGCAGGGCGAGCATGGGAAGCAGGGCCAGAGCCAGCAGGAGGTCGAGCAGGCGTTTCATGGCGCAAGCCCTTGGACCGCACGGCGCAGTCCCTCGTCGACGCTGACTGGTGGCGACCAGTTCAGCATTGTGCGGGCCTTGGTGATGTCGATCTGCAGGTTGCAGCACAGGCGTTGCGCAACCGCGCCGCGGCCCAGCAGCGTGGCTCCGGCCATCAGCAACGCGGCTGGCATGGGCCACAGGCGCGCGGAGCGGCCCATGGCCTGACCCAGACGCTGCAGGAGCTGCGGTGTGGACAGGTCCTTGCCATCGCTGACCAGAAAGGTCTGGTTCGCAGCGGCGGGATGCTCCAGGCACAGCAGCAGGAAGTCCACAAGGTTGTCCAGGCCAACCAGGCTGCGCTGGTTGTCAATGGTCGCCAGTGGCAACGGCGAGCCGCGTGCGACAGCGTGCAGCAGCGTGGCGAAGTTGGCCTTGACGCCTGGACCGTAGACCAGCGGGGGGCGCACGATGACAACCTCCATGCCGGTGCGCGCGGCAATGGCGGCCAGGCCCTGTTCCGCTTCCCATTTGCTGAGGGCATAGGGGTCGCCAGGCATCGGGGGCATGGCTTCGGTGAAGGGCCGGCCGGACGGCGAGAGTTCGCCATGCACTTTGGCGGTGCTGACGAAGACGAAACGGCGTACGCCGGCGGAGGCGGCTTGCTGGGCAAGACGCAGCGTCGCCAGGGTGTTGACGGCCCGGTAGGCCGCGAGCGGGTCGCCGGCTTGGTCGTTCAACACGTGTGCACGCGCTGCAAGGTGGGCTACAACGGCCACGCCTTCCAGCGCCGCAGACCAATCCGGCGAGCCGGTGGCATCGCCGACGTCATGGACACGCACCAACGGCAAGGTCTGCTGCAAGGGCCCTCGCGAGGCGACGACAGTCTGCTCTTGCGCGCGCGTCGCCAGCCGCGCCAGCAGGGCGCTCCCGACGAAACCGCTTGCGCCGGTCAGCAACGTGCTCATCTCCGCATCCACTCCAGCAGCTTGCGAGGGTACTTCGACAGGATCTTGGCCCAGTGGGTTGGAATGCCGTTCTCGCGGCAGGCGCGCAGCACCTCCTGGTTCAATACAAGCGTGCTGCGCCAGCCGCGTGTGCTGATGCCGCCGGTCTGCATGTGCACCAAGACCTCGGGAACATGGCGGTAGCGCAGCGGGCTGCGCTGGAAGGCGCGCGCAATCCACTCGTAATCTCCGGCAATGCGGTAGTCGGTCCTGAACTCGCCTGTCTGAACGAACACGCTGCGCCGGAAGAAGGACGCGGGGTGCGCGGGCATCCAGCCCCAGCCCAATCGCTCGGGCCGGAACCGGCCGGAATCGTAGCGGCGGACGAGACGGTCCGGCGCTTGGGCATGGAAGAAGGCCACGTCGCCGAGCAGGGCGTCAAGCCCCTCCCGCTCCATCAACGCGGCAACGCGCTCCAGCACTTGTCCGTTCGCGTACCGGTCGTCTGCGTTGAGGAACGCGATGACATCGCCGCTGGCGATGCGCAGGCCCTTGTTCATCGCGTCGTAGATGCCGCGGTCGGGCTCGCTGATGAAGTGGGCCAGATGTGCGCCGTGCTGGTGCACGAGATCGACGGTGCCGTCGGTGGAGCCGCCATCCACCACGATGTGCTCCACGTACGGGTAGCTTTGCGTGGCGACGGACGCCAGGGTGCGCGCCAGAGTCGCCGCGCTGTTGAAGCTCACGGTGATGACGGTCGTGTGCATCAACTCAGATGGCGATGCCGGCGGATCCGGTCGGTCCAGGAGCGTGGCAGGACGGCCGCGATGCCCTGCTTGAGCAAGCAGGCAAGAGCGGCGCCAAGGTAGTACGCATGCACTCTGGTGCTGGCGTCGAACGTGCGCACCACGCCATAGTGCGACCAGATGCTCTGGAGCCGATCTCGGTCGGACACACCACCGGCCGCAACGATGGCAATGGGGGTATCGATGGCCTGGAAGCCATAGCCGCGCTGGAACGCTCCGAACAGCAGTTCGAAGTCTGCAGCGATGCGGTTGCGCACGTTGTAGCGGTGCGCCTTCTGGAAGGCGCTGCGCACCAGCAGCGCCTGGTGGGAGAACGGCGGTCCTCGCCAGAAGTCGCGCAGCGCACCTGCGGTTCTCGGCATGATGTGGTCCGGATACCGTGTGTGGTGATGCCCGTAGAGAAACACGGCGCCGGGCGCAATGGGATTGGCGAACACCGTTCGCAAGGTGCTGGCGTCGAAGAAGACATCGCCTGCGTTCATGAAGATGATCCACTCTCCCTGGCTCAGGGCAATGCCTTTGTTGAGCGCATCGTAGATGCCGTTGTCGGGTTCGCTGACCCAGCGGGCGATGCGCTGCGCCTGCGATTCGATGAGCGCGACGGAGCCGTCGGTGGACTGGCCGTCCACGATGATGTACTCCAAAGCCGGATAGGTCTGAGCGAACACCGATGCCATCGTGCTGCGTAAGCCTTCGCGGTTGTTGAGCGTAATCGTGACCACGCTGACCTTGGGACAGCTCCGGTGATGCATGTGCAAGTTCCGTTCAGCGGCCGAGCAGTGGTCCGGCAACGTCGCAGCGCAGTTGGTCGAGCCAGCGGCCGACACGGCCCATGCGGGCAGGCCGGGTGTGTTCGGATTCATCCAGATTGAGCAAGGCGGGGTTGAGCATGATCGTGTGGCCTCGTGCCCGCAACTGCGCATGCAGGGCAATGTGCTCGCACACCTCTTCGCCCGCCGGGCCGACGCCGCAATAGCGCGCGCCCGACAGCACCGAACGGCGGTAGATGGCCAGACCGCCGAAGGCGGAGTCCACTGCAATCCAGGGCTGGTCCGGAGCGATGTGGCGCATTCTGGAGTAAACGGCCGACCAGCGCGCCGCGTACCGGGGCGTTCCTTGAGCCACCAACTGGCGGTAACGCGCCCAGCAGTCGTCGGGGCTCCACGTCGGATGGCGCAATGCCCAGATGTCGTAGTACAGACCGCGCTGGTTGGCGCAGCAGACATCCCAGTCGCCGCGGCGCCAGCATGAGGCCACGGCGTTGCGGTCCAGCAGATGGTTGGTGCCATCGAGATCTGCCACCACGACCCATTGGACCGAGGCATACAAGGGGTTGTTGTCGATCTCCTGCAGGTAGCGGTTGCGGCAGTGCGCGATCCGATCGGTGCGCAGCGGTAGCCGCGTGCGCAGGTGGCCCAGCGAAAGCGTCCGCAAGCCGGGCATGCTGGCGCCCATGGCCTGCAGCACTTCGACGGTGCGATCTGTGCTGTCGGACTCGACAATCAGCCACTGGCGGTGCGTGAAGCCGGCAAAGGCGGATTGCAAGGCGCCGATCTCAGCCGCGACGTGCCGGTCGATGTTGCGCGCAACGCCGACGATCAGCAAGGGCCGGGTGCATGCCTGGACATAGCCGGCGTCAGGCGACCTCATGGCGTACCCCGAAGATGCCGCAGCAGGAACACGGCGTAGGGGAGCATGATGCAAAGCACGTAGCCCACCACGGTCGCGCCGACAATCCCGTCGACGCCGAGGGTCGATGGCAGCCATAACTTCAGCGGCAGAGCGACGGTGCAGAACGCCATGGTCACGATCAACTGGAATTTCATCAGGCTGCGGCCATTCAAGTACATCGAGATGCAATGTCCCAGCGCCTCGAGGACCACCCAAATCCCAAACAGGACGACGAGGCGCGTGGGCACGGTTTGCCCCGGCCCAAGCCACAGCGCGATCAGACGTTCTGCGAGCAGCCCCAGTGTGACGCTGGCCACCGTTGCATAGACCAGCGTCCACCTCATGGAGCGCAGCAGTGTCTGGCGTAGGAACTTTGCATCGCCGCGCGCTTGGGCATCGGCGTAGGCAACCCACAGTGGTGTGTTCACGACGCTCAACGGAACCGTGACGAACTGGAACAGTCTTTGGACGAGCACCATCGGTGTCACTGCTGCGGCGCCGACCACTGATGCCGCGATTAAAGCATCGCTGTGCCAGCCGATCGCACTGCCGATCTGCAAGGCCAGAAAGACGCTGGAGATGCCCATCAGGCTGCGCAAGTCACTGCGCCCCGAAACGTGCGGTCCGTCAGGGGCTTCGCAGCGCGCGGGACGCAGCTTGCGCCATAACAAGGGCAACAGTGCCAGGGGCAGCAAGGTCTGAAAGCCGTAGGTGGCAAACAGTAGCCACGGGATCGAGGCGTCATGTTGGACCAGCAGGTAGACGAACAGCGGCGACACCACGTAGCCGGCGGCTCGCGTGAGGTGAACGATCCAGACGTGCTGCAGGCCGAAGAAGACGCGCTGCACCCCGAACAGTGGCAGGCCGATGGCAAACAGCCCTATGAAGGTGTCCACGGTCTGCCGCGTCTCGGCCCGCAAGGTATCTGAGCTGACCCGGATGAGGCGATCAAGGGAAAACAGATGGGTCAGTGCCATGAGCGCCACGCCTGCGACCAGCCCCATCGCCGTCAGCAGCAGCAATCCGCGGGCGACGATCTGCCGCAGGCGGTGTGCCGATTCGACGGCCCGGGCCCGAGCCACGCGATTGACCAGGCCGTTGCCGACGCCGAGGTCCAGGAACATGAGCACGTTGGCGACGCTGGCTACGCTCATCCAGATGCCGAAGCGCTCTGGCTGCAGTGCGGGCAGCGTCAGTGACACCAGGATCAGCAGATTGGCCACGCCCGCCGCAGAACTCAAGGCATTGCTGAGGCTGTTCAAGGCGGCAAGGCGGTAGCGTTCGGCAGAGCGGCCGTCGGCACTGGACGGCGTCGTACCGCCAGGGGCCAGCAGTTGCGCGAGGGCACTCAGGAAGTTGCGCATCGGTGTGGGTTGGCAGTCGGCTGCTCCGATGCTTCAGTTGGAGATGCGCTGTCCTGCGACCAGGACTCCGGATGGATCAACCCGATAGCACTGGCAGCGACCGCGGGTCGCCATTCGGTGCGCGGGCCGCTCGCGCGGCCAGGCCTGGCCGCGTCCAGCAACGTGGATGGCGTGTACCCTCATGCTAGGGCGACTGGCTCGGCAGAAAGCCTGGCACCAGCTCGCGCAGCAGCGCGCGCGACCGGTCGGGGCGGCCTTGGCAAGCTGCATCCAGCAGAGCCTTCAGCGGGGTCTGCAGCCTCGGCCATGGCAGATACTCTTCCTGCGCTCGCAGAATCCGCGGATGCTCCGTCGGCTCTGGGTTGTCGCCGATGAGCAGTTCCTCGTAGAGCTTCTCCCCCGGTCGCAGTCCCGTGACCGTCACGGCGACATCGCCGTGCGGATGCGCTGCATCGCGCACGCGCAAGCCTGACAGGGCGACCATGCGCAGCGCTAGGTCCATGATTTTCACGGGCTGCCCCATGTTCAGCACGAACACATCACCCCCACGCGCCATGGCGCCCGCCTGCAACACCAGTTGCGCGGCCTCGGCAATCGTCATGAAGTAGCGCGTGACCTCCGCATGGGTGACGGTCAATGGCCCGCCGGCCGCAAGCTGCCGGCGGAACAGCGGCACCACGCTGCCGCTGGAGCCCAGCACGTTGCCGAAGCGCACCATCGAAAAGCGCGTGTTGTTGCGCAGTTCGGCCGGCGGCGCATTGCGCGGCGTGTCGAAGGCCGCCACGGGGGTGGCCGCCAACGCCTGCAGGATCAGCTCGGCCACCCGCTTGCTCGCGCCCATCACGTTGGTGGGCCGCACGGCCTTGTCGGTGGAGATCAGCACGAAGTGCTCGGCGCCACTGGCCATGGCCGCGCGCGCGAGATTCAAGGTGCCCAGCACGTTGTTCATGACGCCTTCGGCCGCGTTGTCCTCGACCAGCGGCACGTGTTTGTAGGCCGCGGCGTGGTAGACCGTGGTGGGCTGCCAGCGCTGGAACAGCGCTGCCAGACGGGCGTAGTGCACCACGCTGCCCAGCACGGGCACCAGTTCCACGCCACCGCCTTGCCGCGCGACCAGGCTCTGCAGCTCCGCGTGGATGCTGTACAGCGCGAACTCGCTGTGGTCCAGCAGCACCAGCCGCTTCGGCCGTTCGCGCAGGATCTGGCGGCACAGCTCGCCGCCGATGCTGCCGCCTGCCCCCGTGACCAGCACCGTGCAGCCGGCCAAATTGCGCGCCAGCAGTTCAGGCCGCGGCGGTACCGGCTCGCGGCCCAGCAGGTCTTCGATGTCGAGCTCGTGAATGTCCTGCACGCTCACGCGGCCGCTGGCCAGGTCGGCCAGGCTGGGCAGCGTGCGCACGTGCACGGGCAGCGGCTGCAGGCTCTTGAGGATGTCGTTGCGGCGCTCGCGGGCCGCGCTCGGGATGGCCAGCAGGATGTCCTGTACGCGCAGGCGTGCGACCAGCGCGGGCAGCTCGCGCGGCGCGAACACGCGCACGCCGTGGATGCTGCGGCCGACCTTGGCCGCGTCGTCGTCGATGAAGCCGAGCAGCCGGTAGGGCTGGTGGCCGTTCAGCAGCGCGGCAGCGGCCTCGGCGCCCGCTTGGCCTGCGCCGTAGACCATGAGCCGACGCGGGGCACGCAGGCCGTGCCGTGCTTGCGCGTCGAGCCATGCGCGCGCGAGTGTGCGGCTGGCCAGCACCAGCAGAAGGAAAATCAATGGCTGCAGGATGCCCAAACTGCGCGGTACCACCGACAGGCCCGCGTTCTGCATCACGGCCAGTGCGGCCAGCAGCATCAGCGCGTACAGCGCAATGGCCTGGGCCGTGGCGACCAGCGTGGCCACCCCCGTATAGCGGAAGATGGCGCGGTACAGGCCGAAGCGCACGAACACGGGCACCGACAGCAGCGGTGCCACCGTGTACACGGCCCACTGATCTTGCTCGGGCCAGTGCAAAGTGTCCAGGCGCAGCGTGAAGGCCAGCCAGGTCGCGGCCAACGACAGGAACACGTCCGTGGCCACGACCACTGCGCGCTTGACGGCGCGTGGCCAGCCGAGCACGGCGGAAGAGCTGCGCGCTGCCGGCATCAGGCCTTGTCGTGCCGTGCCAGCAGATCGCCCACCAGCTCCAGCCGCACCAGCGGGTTGTCCAGCTCCATGAGCTGCTGCTTCACGGCTAGCGGCAAGGGCAGCAACTCGCACCAGCGGTTGGCCAGCCAGCCGCAGTCGTCCCAGTGCCAGGGCGCGCGCAATGGCCACTGCTCCTCGGGGATGGCGCGCGCGCGCCAACTGTCCAGCAGCTGTTCGAGTCCGGTCGCCACCTCGCGCAGGTCATCCGGCACGGCCACGGGCGCGTCGTCGGGAAGCGCTTGTGCATCGGCTGTCCACAGCCCATGCGGCAGCTGGCGTGCCGCCCCGATGCGAAAGCGCGTACCCCCCTCGCAGACGATGTTCATGAGCCCCGGTTGCGGCCGTTCGACCGTGCGCACATGGGCCAGCGTGCCGACCTGCAAAAACTCCTCCGCTGGCGCGCCGGCGCGGCGCACCTCGCTGCCCTGGTGCAGCGCCACCACGCCGAAGGGACGGCCCTCGCGCTGGCACTGGCCGACCATGTCCAGGTAGCGCACCTCGAAAATGCGCAGCGGCAGCAGGCCGCCCGGGAACAGCACGGTGGACAGCGGAAACAGTGGCAGGGGTGAGGGGATCAAGGGGCCGGCCGGATTGTTGCAGCCGCTATCATCCCATGCGCTTTTCATAGGGCCGCATGCTGTACCAAATCTTCGCTTTTCTGCTCGAGGTCGTCGCCGGCTTGCTGGGCAGCGCCTGCTTGCTGCGGCTGTACATGCAGCACCAGCGCATCCCGTTCGGCAATCCCATCGGCAGCCTGGTGTTCGCGCTGACGGACTGGCTGGTGCTGCCGCTGCGCAAGGTCGTGCGTCCGGTGGGCCGCTGGGATCTGGCCAGCCTGGTTGGCGCATTCCTGCTCAAGCTCGCCCAATACTTCCTGCTGTGGCTCATGACGGGCGGCGCACTCGTCGTGGTGCCGGTCATGGCCTTGTTCGGCGTGATCGGCCTCGTGATCTACGGCCTCACGGGCCTGCTGATCGTCTACGCCGTGATGTCCTGGGTGCAGACGCAGTCGCCGCTCTACGACGTGCTGTCCCGCCTGCTGGCGCCGCCGCTGCGGCCGCTGCGGCGCATGGTGCCGCTGGTGGGGGGCATGGACCTCACGCCGCTGATCCTGCTGGTGCTGCTGCAGGTGGCGTCCATCGTGCTGCAGCACGCCTTGCGCGGCGTGCTGGGCGGCATGAGCTTCTGAGAATCAGCTGGCGCTGACCGCGTCGGCCGGCTGGCGCTGCAGCATGGCCAGCGAGCTGGCGATGGTGCGGCGCAGGTCCTTGCGGTTGCAGATCAGGTCGACCGCACCCTTTTGCTGCAGGAACTCGGCACGCTGGAAGCCTTCGGGCAGCGTCACGCGCACGGTGGACTCGATCACGCGCGGGCCGGCGAAGCCGATCAGCGCCTTGGGTTCGGCGATGACCATGTCGCCGACGAAGGCGAAGCCGGCGCTCACGCCGCCCATGGTCGGGTCGGTCAGCACGCTGATGTAGGGCAGGCCCTTCTTGGCCAGGCGCGTCAGGGACGCGTTGGTCTTGGCCATCTGCATCAGCGACAGCAGGCCTTCCTGCATGCGCGCGCCGCCGGTGGCGGTGAAGCAGATGAAGGGCACCTTCTGGTCGATGGCCGCGTGCACGCCGCGCACGAAGCGCTCGCCCACCACGCTGCCCATGCTGCCGCCCATGAACTCGAACTCGAAGCAGGCCACCACCACGTTCAGCCCATGGAGCGCGCCGCCCATGACGATGAGCGCATCCGTCTCCTCGGTGTTGTCCAGCGCTTCCTTGAGCCGCTCGGGGTACTTGCGGCTGTCCTTGAACTTGAGCGGGTCCATGGGCAGGACTTCGTGGCCGATCTCGTAGCGGCCTTCGGGGTCCAGGAAGCTGTCCAGGCGCGCGCGTGCGCCGATGCGGTGGTGGTGGCCGCAGGTCGGGCAGACGTTCAGGTTCTTTTCCAGATCCGTCTTGTAGAGCACGCTCTCGCAGCTCGGGCACTTGATCCACAGGCCCTCGGGCACCTGGCGGCGCTCGGCGGGGTCGCTGGGCTGGATCTTGGCGGGAAGCAGTTTTTCGAGCCAGGACATGGGATTGGCTACTCCGGAGGGACGAACGGGGTGGGGATTATGCGTCGAGCGCCGAACGGATGCCGCGCAGGAACGCGGCCGCCGTGGGGGCGACCTGCGCGCGGGGCTGGTCGTCGAGCAGCTGGATGATCCTGCTGCCGATGACCACGGCGTCGGCCACGCGGCCCACGGCCTGGGCCGAGGTGGCGTCGCGGATGCCGAAGCCGACACCCACGGGCAGCTGCACATGGCGGCGGATGCGCGGCAGCATGGCCTCGACCGCGGCCGTGTCCAGCGTGCCGGCGCCCGTCACGCCCTTGAGCGAGACGTAGTAGACGTAGCCGCTGGCGACCTCGGCCACTTGGCGCATGCGCTCGTCGGTGGACGTGGGCGCGAGCAGGAAGATCAGGTCGATGTCCTTGGCGCGCAGGCGGGCCGCGAAGTCCACGCACTCCTCGGGCGGGTAGTCGACGACCAGCACGCCGTCGACACCGGCGGCCGCCGCATCGCGCGGAAAGCTGTCGGCACCATGGCGCTGCTCGTAGCGCTCGACCGGGTTGGCGTAGCCCATCAGCACCACGGGCGTCTGCTGGTCCTTGTCGCGGAAGGCTTTGACCATCGCGAGCACCTGGACCATGCCAACGCCCAGCGCCAGGGCTTTCTCGCCGGCTGCCTGGATCACCGGGCCGTCGGCCATGGGGTCGCTGAACGGCACGCCGAGCTCGATCACATCGGCGCCGGCCGCGACCATGGCGTGCATGAGTTCGGGCGTGACGTCGGCGTAGGGGAAGCCGGCCGTGACGTAGGGGATCAGGGCCTTGCGGCCTTGCTGCTTCAGCTGCGCGAAGGTGGTGGCGATGCGGCTCATGCCTGGCCTCCCTTCACGGCGTGGCCGCGCATGGAGGGGCGGTCGTAGAAGTCCTCGCCCGACAGGTCGGCCACGGTGCCGATGTCCTTGTCGCCACGGCCGGACAGGTTCACCAGGATGCTCTGGTCCGGGCGCATGGTTGGTGCCAGCTTGCGCGCGTAAGCGAACGCGTGGGCCGACTCCAGCGCAGGGATGATGCCCTCGGTGCGGCACAGATAGTGGAAGGCATCCAGCGCTTCGGCGTCGGTGGCGCCGACGTATTCGGCGCGGCCGATGTCCTTCAGGAAGGCATGTTCCGGCCCCACACCCGGGTAGTCCAGGCCGGCGCTGATGCTGTGCGTCTCGGTCACCTGGCCGTTCTCGTCCTGCAGCAGGTAGGTGCGGTTGCCGTGGAGCACGCCGGCGCTGCCGCGTTGCAACGAAGCGGCGTGCTTGCCGCTGTCCAGGCCCTGGCCAGTGGCTTCCACGCCGATCAGGCGGGTGCCTGCATGGTCGATGTACGGGTAGAAGATGCCGATGGCGTTGCTGCCGCCGCCCACGCAGGCCAGCACGGCGTCGGGCTGGTCGTTCTTGCATCCCGCCGCCGCCAGCATCTCGGGCATCTGCACCAGGCATTCGTTGCCGATCACGCTCTGGAAGTCGCGCACCATCATCGGGTAGGGGTGCGGACCGGCCACGGTGCCGATGATGTAGAAGGTGTTGTCCACGTTGGCGACCCAGTCGCGCATGGCTTCGTTGAGCGAGTCCTTGAGCGTCTTGCTGCCGCTGTCCACGGGCACCACGGTGGCGCCCAGCAGCTTCATGCGGAACACGTTGGGGCTCTGGCGCTTGACGTCCTCGCTGCCCATGTAGACCACGCACTCCAGGCCGTAGCGCGCGCAGATGGTGGCCGTGGCCACGCCGTGCTGGCCGGCGCCGGTCTCGGCGATCACACGCGGCTTGCCCATGCGCTTGGCCAGCATGGCCTGGCCGATCACGTTGTTGATCTTGTGCGCGCCGGTGTGGTTGAGGTCTTCGCGTTTGAGGAAGATCTGCGCGCCGCCGTGTTCGCGGCTGCTGCGCGCGGCGTGGTAGACGGGCGAGGGCCGGCCGACGAAGTGGGCCAGTTCGCTCTTGAATTCGGCGATGAATTCGGGGTCGTTCTGGTAGCGGGCGTAGGCCTCGCGCAGTTCGGCGATGGCGTGGGTCAGCGTCTCGGAGATGAAGCTGCCGCCGTAGATGCCGAAATGGCCCGAGGCATCAGGCTGTTGATAAGGGGTCGACATGTTGAATCTTTGCAAAGTGCGCGTCGGCGGCGCGGACGGCCGCGACGAAGCGGTTGATCTTGTCGGCGTCCTTGATGCCCTTGGAGGCCTCGACGCCGGAACTCACATCAACGGCCAGCGACAGCGCGCGTGGCCGCACCTGCAAGATGCCATCGGTCACGTTTGCAGGCGTGAGTCCACCACTCAAGACGAGGTGAGAGTCGACGCTTGTTGGCAGGAGTGACCAATTGAATGCCTTGCCGCCGCCGCCGTATCCCTCGACATGGGCGTCGAGCAGGATGGCCTGGGCTTGGGAAAATTCGGCTGCGAATCTTACCAAGTCGAAGGGGGCTGCGTTTTCATCCAGCGGGATGCGGGCCGCGCGCACGAAGGGGCGGGCAGGGTGGGCCGTGGCGGCCAGGCACTGGGCCGGCGTTTCGTCGCCGTGGAACTGCACCATGGCGCCCGGGACCTGGTCGCAGGTGGTGGCCACCTCTTGCGGCGGCGTGTTGACGAACAGCAGCACGGGCGTGACGAAGGGTGGCAGCCGGCGGGCGAGCTCGGCTGCGCGGCGCGGTGTGACGTAGCGCGGGCTCTTGTCGTAGAGCACGAAGCCGACGGCGTCGGCACCGGCAGCGACGGCGGCCTCCAGGTCCTGCTCGCGCGTGATGCCGCAGATCTTGATGCGGGTTCTGGTCATGGGGAAACCTCTGCCCAGGTGGGCGGCAGTGGGGCGCTCTCTCAGGCGGGGCAGCGCTCAGGGGAGCCAATCATAGGCAGCCGTGCGTTCCGGCAGGCCCCAATGGTCTTCGTAGCGTGGCCCCAGGAAGTACAGGCCGTCGGGCGAGAAGGTGGGCGCGGCCACGCGGCGGTCGCGTGCGGCCAGCACCTCGGCCATCCATGCCACGGGCTGGTCGCCCTTGCCCACGACCAACAGGCAGCCCATGAGGTTGCGGATCATGTGGTGCAGGAAGGCGTCGGCCTCGAACTCGAAGCGCCAGTAGGCACCACGCCGCGAGACCTCGATGCGGCGCATGGTCTTGACCGGCGTGCGCGCCTGGCATTGCGACGCGCGGAATGAGGTGAAGTCGTGCTCGCCCAGCAACAGCGCGGCGGCGGCCTGCATGGGGGCCTGCGCCAGCGGGCGGTGCACCCAGCCGATGCGGCCACGCTCCACGCTGGGCCGCACGGGCGACTCCATGAGCACGTAGGCATAGCGCCGGCCGATGGCGCTGGCGCGCGCGTGGAACTGCTCCGTGACCGGGTGGGCCCACTGCACGGCGATGTCGCCGGGCAGGTAGCTGTTGGTGCCTCGCACCCAGGCATGGGTTTCACGCGCGACGGTGGTGTCGAAGTGCACGACCTGCATGAGCCCGTGCACGCCGGCATCGGTGCGGCCGGCGCAGATGGTGCCGATGTCCTGCTGCGCGAAGTTGCCCAGCGCTTGCTCCAGCTTGTCCTGCACGGTCTTGCCCGAAGGCTGGCTCTGCCAGCCGTCGTAGGCCTGGCCCGCATAGCTGACTCCGAGTGCCAGACGCACCAGCGATCCCCTTGCCCGCGCGCCGCTCAGCCGAGGGCGGCCAGGAAGCGCTGGGCCTGGGCCTTGAGCGGCCCGGTGGCCTCGGCCAGTACTTCTTCGGCCAGCGCGCGCGCGCCGTCGTCATCGCCGATGGCCTGGAACTCCTCGGCCAGGGCCAGCTTGGTGGCCAGCGGGTCGTCGGCCTCCGGTTCGGCGGCGGGCTCGGCAGCCGCGGCCTTGCCATCAGGTTCACCCAGATCCAGCGACAGCGAGCCCAGGTCGAAGGGCAGCAGGTCGGAATCGGCGGCCGGTGCGGGCGTGGGCGCCGCCAGCGGTGCCTTGTAGGTGCTCTGCACGTCGAAATCGAGGTCCATGGCCTCGGCCATGGGCGGCGCCAGGGGCTCGTCAGCGTCGGACGCGGGCTTGGCTGGCACGGGCAGCGGGGTTGGGCTGTCGTCGTCGCCGAGGTCCAGGCTGATGTCTGGCATGGGCTGCAGCGCGGGCGCCGGTGGCGCGGGGGGCGTCAGCACGGGGTCCGGCCACAGCGATTCGTCGCTGTCTTCGGCCGCAGCCGGGCGCGGCGCCACAGCAGCACCTGCGACGGCGGCAGCAGCGGCTGCAGCGCCGAGGCCGGCCACTGCGCCACCGCGCCAGAGCGGGTGCTCGGGTTGCAGCTCGCGGCCCAGCGCGGCGATGGCCTCCCACTCGGGACCTGTGCCGCCGGTCAGCGCATGCGCCTTCTCGGCCGTGGCCTGCAGTGCGATCGCGTCGCGGCGCTTGGCGTAGATTTCGGCCAGCTTGGCGTGGATGGCCACGCGCTGGGGCGTACTGCGCAGGGCTTCCTGGAGGATTTCCTCGGCCTGCAGGTCACGGCCATAGGCCATGTAGACCTCGGCCTCGGCCACGGGGTCGACCTCGCTGCTGGTGTCGAACTGGCTCGGCGAGTACACGGCCGAGGCCGCCGCCTCGCTCTCGGCGGCGGTGTCCACGTGCTGGCCGCCGCTGCTCGCGAAGAACGACTCCACTGGCTCCTTCAGGCGGCTTTCTTCCTCGGCCACCTGGCGGCGCTGGCGCGCACGGTAGATGCCCAGCGCGGCCAGCAAGGCGATCAGTGCCGCTGCCGCAGCCAGCAGCAAGGGGCTGTGGCGCAGGCTGTCGAGCAGGCCGCCGTCTTCCTGCACGGCCGGCGCGGGTCCGGGCGCTGGCAAGGCCTTGGCGGCGGAGGCCGGCTCTGCGGCGGGTGCCGGTGCGGCAGGTTCCGGCGCGGGCGCGGGCGGCGCGGCTGTTGCGGGGCCCGGGGCCGGTGCTGGAGCCGAGGCCGTCGGCTCCGGTGCGGGAGCAGGCGCTGGAGCCGGCGCGGATGCGGTCGGGGCTGCGCCACCGGCGCCCAGCTTGTTGAGCGCGTCGATGTTGCGCGACAGTTCCGCGACGCGGTCCGCCGCTTCCTTGCCGGCCTTGTCGCGGGCGATCTTTTCGTCCTGCGCGCGGCTCTGCACGCCGCCTTTGGACAGGGTGAGCCGGTCCGGCGCCGTCGCCGCGGGCCGGTTGTCTTCGACCTTGCCCTGCACGCGCCCACTGGCCGAACGCTGGGCGCTGCCAGGGACCGATGGCACCTGGCCCGCCAGCTGGCTGCGGTAGGCATTGAAGTCGCGCGATTGGGCCGCGATGGTGCGCGTGGCCTCGTCCGCGGGAACGGCGGCAGCCTGGTTCGCGCTGGGCAGGTCCAGCACCGCGCCTGCGCGCAGGCGGTTGACGTTGCCGTCGATGAAGGCGTTCGGATTGCTGCGCAGCATGGCGACCAGCATCTGGTCGAGCGAGACGTTGGGCGGCTTGTTGGCAGAGGCGATGCGGCTGGCGGTGTCGCCGCGGCGCACCGTGGCGGTGCCGGGTACGCCGCTGGGCACTGGTGCCGATGCCGCCGCCCGTGCTGCCGGCGCCGGCGGCGCTGCGGAAGCTGGCGTTGGGGCCGGCGCTGGGACAGGGGTCGACGCAGGGTTCGGCGCTGGCGTCGGCACTGCAGCAGCCGGGGGGGGCGCCGGCGGGCGAGCGGGCGGCGGTGCCACGGCGGCGCTGGGCGGCAACTGCGGGGCCGTCGGCGCAGCGGCTTGGCGCTGCTGCGGTGGGTCCAGCAGCAAGGTGTAGTCGCGCACCGCCCGGCCAGAGGCCCAGTTGGCCTGCAGGATCAGGTCGATGAAGGGTTCGCTGACGGGGCGGTCGCTGCTGAGCCGCAACACGGCGCGGCCATCGGCCCGTCGCGCACGTTCGATACGCACCGTGCCCAAGGCGGCGTTGTACTCGAGGCCGGCCGCGCGGAAAGCCTGCGGCGTGGCGATCGCGGCCTGCAGCGTGCGGGACTCTTCTTCCGTGATGTCCGGCAGCTCGATCTCGGCGCGCAAGGGCTCGCCGAGGGCCGATTGCACCGTGGCCCGGCCCAGCGTCAAAGCCTGGGCCTGCTGCAGCGGGGCGAAGAGGGCCGCGGTGGCGGTCGCCGCCACCATGCTGCGCTTCCAGCTCTGCGACGCCAGCTTCAACTTTGGTTTGTCATCAGCCTGTTCAACAGCATTGGAACGTTTGATCATGCAAATGGACGGGCCGACTTGGTTACTAAAAAGAACGGTAGCAGCAATGCTTTAGGCTGACAAGCTCAAGCGGCTTGGGAGCCGGCGCTGCATTGGAGCGCGCATTCTCGCTGCACTGCGATGTTGCCAGACGACAACGGCCCGCCAGGGGCGGGCCGTGTCATGGGCGTGGGCAGTTCAGGCCTGCAGCAGCACGCGCAGCGTGCGGCGCAGCGGCTCGGCCGCGCCCCACAGCAGCTGGTCGCCGATCGTGAAGGCGCCCACGTATTCCGGGCCCATGGCCAGCTTGCGGATGCGGCCGACCGGGATGTTCAGCGTGCCGGTGGTGACCACGGGCGTCAGGCCCTTGAGCGTGTCCTCGCGGGTGTTCGGCACCACGCGGACCCAGTCGTTGTCCTGCGCGATCATGGCTTCGATGTCCGCGAGCGGCACGTTCTTCTTGAGCTTGAAGGTCAGCGCCTGGCTGTGGCAACGCATGGCGCCGATGCGCACGCAGAAGCCGTCGACCGGGGTGATGCCCGTGCCGAAGGACGGGCCCTGGCCCAGGATCTTGTTGGTCTCGGCGCCGCCCTTCCACTCTTCCTTGGACATGCCCCATTCGGCATCGTCCTGCGACTTGCCCAGGCCCAGGTCCTTGTCGATCCAGGGGATCAGGCTGCCGCCCAGCGGCACGCCGAAGTTGGCGGTCTCATCCGCCGTCAGGGCCTTCTGCTTGGCCAGCACCTTGCGGTCGATTTCGAGGATGGCGGACTTGGGGTCGTTGAGCAGGTCGCGCACCTCGCCGTGGATGCTGCCGAACTGCGTCAGCAACTCGCGCATGTGCTGGGCACCGCCGCCGGACGCGGCCTGGTAGGTCATGGTGCTCATCCACTCGACCAGGCCGGCCTTGTACAGCGCGCCCACGCCCATCAGCATGCAGCTCACGGTGCAGTTGCCGCCGATCCAGTTCCTGCCGCCCTTGGCCAGCGCGCGCTGCATCACGGGCAGGTTGACCGGGTCGAGCACGATGACGGCGTCGTCCTTCATGCGCAACGTGGAGGCGGCGTCGATCCAATGGCCGTTCCAGCCGGCGGCGCGCAGCTTGGGGAAGACCTCGGTGGTGTAGTCGCCGCCCTGGGCCGTGATGATGATGTCGCAGCGCTTGAGCGCGGCGATGTCGTAGGCGTCCTGCAGCGTGGTTTCGTTCTTGGCCTGCGCAGGCGCCTTGCCGCCTGCGTTGGAGGTCGAGAAGAACACCGGTTCGATGAGTGCGAAATCGCCCTCGGCCTGCATGCGATCGATCAGGACCGAGCCGACCATGCCGCGCCAGCCGACGAGGCCGACCAGATTACCTACCTTCATCACATTGCCCTTTCAAGTAAAAAAACAAACAGCGCCTGATGGACTGCTCGCCTGGCGCGTCGGAGGCCAGGAAGGGCGCACGACGAACCAGGCTGCGTCAGCCCGTAATGGTGGTCGTGGTTTTGGTGGAGATGTCGGCCGCCGCAGCCATGCCGAGCGGCATGGACAGGATTGCGGAGCAGGCGGCGGCGGACATGGGGCGAGATTCTAGCCCAGCGCCTTCAGCACTGCATCGCCCATCTCGCGCGTGCCGACCTTGGTCGTGCCTTCGCTGTAGATGTCGGGCGTGCGCAGGCCCTGCGCCAGCACCTTTTGCACGGCCGCCTCGATGCGGTCGGCAGCGGCCACTTGGTTCAGCGAGAAGCGCAGCATCATCGCGGCCGACAGGATGGTGGCCAGCGGGTTGGCCACGCCCTGGCCGGCGATGTCGGGGGCACTGCCGTGGCTGGGCTCGTACAGGCCCTGGTTGCTGCTGTTCAGGCTGGCCGAGGGCAGCATGCCGATGGAGCCGGTCAGCATGGCGGCGGCGTCGGACAGGATGTCGCCGAACATGTTGCCGGTCACGACCACGTCGAACTTCTTGGGCGCCTTGACGAGCTGCATCGCGGCGTTGTCCACGTACATGTGGTCGAGTGCAACGTCCGGGTACTCCTTGCCGATCTCGGTGACCACGTCCTTCCAGAGCTGGAAGGTCTCCAGCACGTTGGCCTTGTCCACGCTGGTCACGCGCTTGTTGCGCTTGCGGGCGGCCTCGAAGGCCACGCGCGCAATGCGCTCGATCTCCGGGCGCGAATAGCGCATCGTGTCGAAGGCTTCCTCGGCACCGGGGAAGTGGCCGTCGGGCGAGACACGACGGCCGCGCGGCTGGCCGAAGTAGATGTCGCCGGTCAGCTCGCGGATGATCAGGATGTCCAGGCCCGCGACCAGCTCGGGCTTGAGGCTGGAGGCGCCCACGAGCTGCTCGTAGCAGATGGCGGGGCGGAAGTTGGCGAACAGGCCCAGGTTCTTGCGCAGGCCCAGGATGGCCTGCTCGGGCCGCAGCGGGCGGTCCAGCGTGTCGTACTTCCAGTCGCCGACGGCGCCGAACAGCACGGCGTCGGCTTCCTTGGCCAGCTTGAGTGTGGCCTCGGGCAGCGGGTGGCCGTGGGCGTCGTAGGCTGCGCCGCCGACCAGGGCGGTCTCCATCTCGAGCTTCAGGTCGAGGGCGTTGAGCACGCGGACGGCCTGTTCGACGATCTCGGTGCCGATGCCGTCACCCGGCAGAACTGCGATTTTCATGTGCGTAGAAAGTTGGTTGAAGGATCAGGCGGACAGCATGGTGTTGGCCAGCCAGGGCTTGGCCGCCAGGCGCTCGGCCTCGAAGGCGCGGATCTTGTCGGCATGGCGCAGCGTCAGGCCGATGTCGTCGAAGCCGTTGAGCAGGCAGTACTTGCGGAAAGGCTGCACGTCGAACGCGATCTCCTCGCCCTGCGGCCGCACGATGACCTGGCGCTCCAGGTCCACGGTCAGCTGGTAGCCCGGGAAGGCGAAGCACTCGTCGAACAGCTGGGCGATCGTGGCCTCGGGCAGCACGATGGGCAACAGGCCGTTCTTGAAGCTGTTGTTGAAGAAGATATCGGCGAAGCTCGGCGCCAGGATGGCGCGGAAGCCGTACTGGTCCAGCGCCCAGGGCGCATGCTCGCGCGAGGAGCCGCAGCCGAAGTTCTTGCGCGCCAGCAGGATGGAGGCGCCCTTGTAGCGCGGCTGGTTCAACACGAAGTCGGGATTCGGCTTGCGCGCGGATTCCGGCACGCCGGGCTCGCCCTTGTCAAGGTAGCGCCACTCGTCGAACAGGTTCACGCCGAAGCCGGTCTTCTTGATCGACTTGAGGAACTGCTTGGGGATGATGGCGTCGGTGTCGACGTTCTCGCGGTCCATGGGCGCGACCAGGCCCTTGTGAATGGTGAATTTCTGCATGGCGATGTTCCTGGGTTTATTTGGCCGAGCGCTCGATGGCTTCGCCGGCGCGTTGCACGTCCTTGCCAACACCCTTGACGGTGTTGCAGGCGGCCAGCGCGAGGGCGGCGGCCAGCAGCAGTGCAGTGGTGGCTCTCATGGTGTGTGGCTCCTTCAGGCGAACTGGCGCACGTCGACGAAATGGCCGTGCACCGCCGCGGCCGCAGCCATGGCCGGGCTGACCAGATGGGTGCGGCCGCCGGCGCCCTGGCGGCCTTCGAAGTTGCGGTTGCTCGTGGAGGCACAGCGCTCGCCCGGCTCCAGCCGGTCGGCGTTCATGGCCAAGCACATGGAGCAGCCCGGCTCGCGCCACTCGAAGCCTGCGGCCTTGAAGATCTCGTGCAGGCCTTCGCGCTCGGCCTGTTCCTTCACGAGGCCCGAGCCCGGCACGACCATGGCGAGCTTGACGTTCTTGGCGACCTTCTGGCCCAGCTTCTTGACCACGGCGGCGGCCTCGCGCATGTCCTCGATGCGGCTGTTGGTGCAGCTGCCGATGAAGACCTTGTCGACGAAGATGTCGTCCAGCGCCTTGCCCGGCTCCAGGTTCATGTAGGTCAGCGCGCGCTCGATGGCGCCGCGCTTGTTGGCGTCCTTCTCCTTGTCGGGATCGGGCACGCGGCCGTCGATGCCCAGCACCATCTCGGGCGAGGTGCCCCAGGTGACCTGCGGCACGATCTGCGTGGCGTCCAGTTCGACCACGGTGTCGAACTTCGCGCCGGGGTCGGAGTGCAGCGTCTTCCAGTAGGCCACGGCCTGGTCCCAGGCCACGCCGGTAGGTGCCAGCGGGCGGCCCTTGACGTACTCGATGGTCTTGTCGTCCACCGCCACCAGGCCGGCGCGTGCGCCGCCTTCGATGGCCATGTTGCACACCGTCATGCGGCCTTCCATGGACAGACCGCGGATGGCCGAGCCGGCGAACTCGATGGTGTAGCCCGTGCCGCCGGCCGTGCCGATCTTGCCGATGATGGCCAGCACGATGTCCTTGGCGGTCACGCCCTTGGCCAGCTGGCCCTCCACCTTGACCAGCATGTTCTTGGCCTTCTTGGCCAAGAGCGTCTGTGTGGCCATCACGTGCTCGACCTCGCTGGTGCCGATGCCGTGCGCCAGCGCACCGAAGGCGCCGTGGGTGGAGGTGTGGCTGTCGCCGCAGACGACGGTCATGCCTGGCAGCGTGGCGCCGTTCTCGGGGCCGATCACGTGCACGATGCCTTGGCGCTTGTGCATGAAGGGGAAGAACGCGGCCGCGCCGAACTCCTTGATGTTGCTGTCCAGCGTGGTGATCTGCTCCTTGCTGATCGGGTCGGCGATGCCGTCGTAGCCCTGTTCCCAGCCCGTGGTCGGCGTGTTGTGGTCGGCCGTGGCCACGATGGAGCTCACGCGCCAGACCTTGCGGCCGGCCTGGCGGATGCCCTCGAAGGCCTGCGGACTCGTGACCTCATGCACCAGGTGCCGGTCGATGTACAGCACCGCCGTGCCGTCTTCCTCGGTGTGGACGGTGTGCTCGTCGAAGATCTTGTCGTAGAGGGTGCGCGCACCCGCTTGGCTGGTGGTGAGGCTCATGGGCTTCTTTCGTGGGGGACTGATTGGTTCAAACGGCGACGGCCTGGTCCGTGGACTGCGGCTCGCCGATGGCTTCGGGTGGCGGCGCCAGGTGCTCGACGAGCAGCCGCGCCGTGACAGGCAGCGTGGAGAAGTCGCGCGCCACCATGCGGATCTGGCGCTCGGCCCAAGTGTCGCTGAGCGGCACGTGTTCGAGGTCGCCGACGCCGTGCATGAGCTCGAACGCGCGCTGCGGCATCACGCCGATGCCCAGGCCGTTGTGGATCATGCGGCACATGGCGTCCAGGCCCGTGACCTGGATGCGCAGCTTGATGGCGTGGCCCAGCTGCGCGGCGGCGCTGCGGGTGGCCAGGTGGATGGAGCTGTTGCTGGGCAGGCCGACCTGGTCGAAGGCCAGCGAGGCCTCGTACGGCACGGCGCCGCGGCCGGCCAGCGCATGGCCACGCGGCACGATCAGCACGAGCCGGTCGCGCCGGTAGGCGCGCGTCTGCAGCGCCTCGCCAGCGGATTCGGCGGCCGCGGCATTGCACAGCCCCAAGTCGGCCGCGCCTTCCTGTACGGCGCGCACAATCTCGCTGGACAGGTGCTCCTCCAGGTCGATCTTGATGCCACCATGGGCGCGCACGAAGGCGCCCAGGTCCTCGGGCAGAAACTGCACGATGGCCGAGATGCTGGCGTGCACGCGCACATGGCCGCGCACGCCGTCGGCGTACTCGCTGAGCTCACCCTGCATGCGGTCCAGGCTGAACAGCACCGAGCGGGCGTGGTGCAGCAGGCTCTCTCCGGCCGGCGTGAGGTCCACGCCGCGCGCATGGCGGTACAGCAGCGTGGTCTGCAGCAGGGTTTCCAGGTCCGACAGCCGCTTGCTGACGGCCGAGGCGGCAATGAATTCGCGCTCCGCCGCCTTGCCGATGCTGCCCAATTCGTAGACGGCCACGAACAGCTGCAAGGACGTGAGGTCGATGCGGCGGGCAAAGTTGCGTTCGGAAGGCTTCATCATGGTGGGGCATCGCCTGTGGCGACGGGGCGGCCATTTTCCTACGGTTTTCGTGCGCAGGGCATCGCGGATCACGATGCCTCTCCTGCCGGCCGTGGACGAGAAAAAGCCCCGCGGGCCAGCAGGCCGGCGGGGCTTGGTGAACCTAGTGGCGGCAGTCGATCAGCGCTTGGCGAGCGGCTGCACGTCGCGCTTGGTGGAACCCGTGAACAGCTGGCGCGGACGGCCGATCTTGTACTCGGGGTCGCCGATCATCTCGTTCAGCTGGGCGATCCAGCCGACCGTGCGGGCCAGCGCGAAGATGGCCGTGAACAGCGGCACCGGGATGCCGATGGCGCGCTGCACGATGCCCGAGTAGAAGTCCACGTTCGGGTACAGCTTGCGCGAGACGAAGTACTCGTCTTCCAGGGCGATCTTTTCCAGTTCCTTGGCCAGCTTGAACAGCGGGTCCTTTTCCAGGCCCAGCTCGGTCAGCACCTCGTTGCAGGTTTCCTGCATGAGCTTGGCGCGCGGGTCGTAGTTCTTGTAGACCCGGTGGCCGAAGCCCATCAGCTTGACGCTGGAGTTCTTGTCCTTGACCTTCTTGATGAACTCGCCGATTTTCTCCACGCCACCTTCCTTCTGGATGTCGTAGAGCATGTTCAGCGCCGCCTCGTTGGCGCCACCGTGGGCGGGGCCCCACAGGCAGGCGACACCGGCGGCGATGGCGGCGAACGGGTTGGTGCCCGAGGAGCCGCACAGGCGCACCGTGGAGGTGGATGCGTTCTGCTCGTGGTCGGCGTGCAGGATGAAGATGCGGTCCAGCGCGCGTTCCAGCACCGGGCTGACCTTGTACTCCTCGCAGGGCGTGGCGAACATCATGTGCAGGAAGTTGCCTGCATAGCTGAGGTCGTTGCGCGGGTACATGTACGGCTGGCCGATGGTGTACTTGTAGGCCATCGCGACCAGCGTCGGCATCTTGGCGATCAGGCGGATCGCGGAGATGTTGCGGTGCTCGGGATTGTTGATGTCCGTGCTGTCGTGGTAGAAGGCCGACAGCGCGCCGACCAGGCCCGTCATGATGGCCATCGGGTGCGCATCACGGCGGAAGCCACGCAGGAAGAACTGCATCTGCTCGTTGACCATGGTGTGGTTGGTCACGAGCTTGGTGAACTTGCTCTTTTCCTCGGTGTTCGGCAGTTCGCCGTACAGCAGCAGGTGGCAGGTTTCCAGGAAGTCGCAGTTGGTGGCCAACTGTTCGATCGGGTAGCCGCGGTACAGCAGTTCGCCCTTGTCGCCGTCGATGTAGGTGATGGCGGACTGGCACGACGCCGTGGACAGGAAGCCCGGGTCGTAGGTGAACATTCCGGTCTGCGCGTAGAGCTTGCGGATGTCCACGACATCCGGACCGACGTTGCCCTGGTACACAGGCAACTCGACGCTCGGACTGCCATTGCTGAACGACAGCGTGGCTTTGTTTTCGGCTAGTTTCATGTTCACCCTTTCAGCGGTTTTCTCGTAACAGATTCAGGACAGCGCGCGTCTCCGCGTTGTCCAGCGCAGGACTGACCTGTTCCAGCGTCTTGCGTGCCAGTTGCAGGTCGAGCAGGTCGTGGTCTCCCAATTCCATCAATTGCGACAGGGCCTGGGCCTGTGCCGCCGTGACCGTTGGACCGTGGCGTTCGAAGAATCGTTCCAGGAACAGATCGTTCTCCAGCAGGCCGCGCCGGCAGCGCCAGCGCAGCATCGCCAGCGCGCGTTCGTCGAGAACTTCCTGCGCTTGGGCCACGGCATCAGACGGTGCGAAGCACCATCATCTCCTTGATCTTCCCGATGGCCTTGGTCGGGTTCAGATGCTTGGGGCACACGTCCACGCAGTTCATGATCGTGTGGCAGCGGAACAGGCGGTACGGGTCTTCCAGGTTGTCCAGGCGCTCGGCCGTGGCTTCGTCGCGGCTGTCGGCGATGAAGCGGTAGGCCTGCAGCAGGCCGGCCGGGCCGACGAACTTGTCCGGGTTCCACCAGAAGCTCGGGCAGCTCGTGGAGCAGCTCGCGCACAGGATGCACTCGTACAAACCGTTCAGCTCCTCGCGCTCCTCGGGCGATTGCAGGCGTTCCTTGTCGGGTGCCAGGCTCTCGGTGATGAGGTAGGGCTTGATGGAGTGGTACTGCTTGAAGAACTGCGTCATGTCCACGATCAGGTCGCGGATCACGGGCAGGCCGGGCAGCGGCTTCAGGACCACGGGGTCCTTCAGCGTGTTCATGTTGGTCAGGCAGGCCAGGCCGTTCTTACCGTTGATGTTCATCGCGTCCGAGCCGCAGACGCCTTCGCGGCAGGAGCGGCGGAACGAGATCGTCGGGTCCTGCTGCTTGAGCTTGACCAGGGCGTCCAGCAGCATGCGTTCGCTGCCGTCGAGTTCGATCTCGACGGTCTGCATGTAGGGCTTGGCGTCCTTGTCCGGGTCGTAGCGGTAGATCTGGAATGTGCGCTTCATCGTGTGGGACCTTGTTAGAACGTACGGACCTTGGGCGGGATCGAATCGACCGTCAGGGGCTTCAGGTTGACCGGCTTGTAGGTCAGGTTGTTGCCTTCGCTGTGCCACAGCGTGTGCTTCATCCATTCCTTGTCGTTGCGGCCTAGCGGGAACTCGGCGTGGTCGGCCGGGTGCTCGTAGTCGTAGACGGTGTGGGCGCCGCGGCATTCCTTGCGGGCGGCGGCCGAGGTCATGGTGGCCTGGGCGACTTCGATCAGGTTGTCGACTTCCAGGGCTTCCATGCGGGCCGTGTTCCAGACCATGGACTTATCCTTCAGCGTGACGCCGGAGACGCGGTCACGGATGGCGTTCACCTTGGTCACGCCCTCGTCCATGCTGGCCTGCGTGCGGAACACGCCAGCGTGCTGCTGCATGGTGGCGCGGATGTCGTTGGCCACGTCCTGCGCGTAGGCCCCGCCCGTGGAGTCCTGCAGCTGGTTCAGGCGGGCCAGCGTCTTGTCGCCCGCGTCGGCCGGCAGCGGCTTGTGCTCGCCCGAGCCCTTGACGAACTCGACGATGTGCTTGCCTGCGGATTTGCCGAACACCAGCAGGTCCAGCAGCGAGTTCGTGCCCAGGCGGTTGGCGCCGTGCACCGACACGCAGGAGCACTCGCCGACCGCGTACAGGCCGTTGACGATGTTGTTCTGCTGGCCGTCGTGCGTGACCACCTGGCCGTTGATGTTGGTCGGGATGCCACCCATCTGGTAATGGATGGTCGGTACCACGGGAATCGGTTCCTTGGTGATGTCGACGTTGGCGAAGTTGTGGCCGATCTCTTCCACCGAGGGCAGGCGCTTGCGGATGGTGTCGGCGCCCAGGTGGTCCAGCTTCATGAGGATGTAGTCCTTGTTGGGACCGCAACCGCGACCTTCCTTGATTTCCTGGTCCATGGAGCGCGAGACGAAGTCGCGCGGTGCCAAGTCCTTCAGCGTGGGCGCATAGCGCTCCATGAAGCGTTCGCCGTTGCTGTTCAGAAGGATCGCGCCTTCGCCGCGGCAGCCTTCGGTCAGCAGCACGCCGGCACCGGCCACGCCGGTCGGGTGGAACTGCCAGAACTCCATGTCCTGCAGCGGGATGCCGGCGCGTGCCGCCATGCCCAGGCCGTCGCCGGTGTTGATGAAGGCGTTGGTCGATGCCGCGAAGATGCGGCCGGCACCGCCGGTGGCCAGCAGCACGGCCTTGGCCTGCAGCGCGTAGAGCTCACCGGTTTCCAATTCGAGGGCGGTCACGCCGACCACGTCGCCATCGGCGTCGCGGATCAGGTCCAGCGCCATCCACTCGACGAAGAAGTTGGTCTTGGCCTTGACGTTCTGCTGGTACAGCGTGTGCAGCATGGCGTGGCCGGTGCGGTCGGCCGCGGCGCAGGCGCGCTGCACGGGTTTCTCGCCGTAGTTGGCGGTGTGGCCGCCGAAGGGGCGCTGGTAGATCGTGCCGTCGGGGTTGCGGTCGAACGGCATGCCGAAGTGCTCGAGCTCGATCACGACCTTGGGCGCTTCACGGCACATGAACTCGATGGCGTCCTGGTCGCCCAGCCAGTCGGAGCCCTTGATGGTGTCGTAGAAGTGGTAGTGCCAGTTGTCCTCGGACATGTTGCCCAGCGAGGCAGACACGCCGCCCTGCGCTGCCACGGTGTGCGAACGCGTCGGAAAGACCTTGGACAGCGAGGCGACGGACAGGCCGGCGCGCGAGAGTTCGAGTGCGGCGCGCATGCCGGAGCCGCCGGCGCCGACGATCACGACGTCGAACTTGCGCTTGTTGATGTTCTGCTTGGTGTAGCTCATGCTCACAGTCTCCAGAGGACTTGGATGGCCCAGCCGGCACAGCCGACCAGCCAGACGATGGTGAAAATCTGGAGCACGAGACGGAGCCAGACTGCTGCGGTGATGTAGTCCATCAGCACATCGCGCATGCCCACCCACACGTGGTAGAGCAGGGCGACGATGACGGAGAAGGTCAGTACCTTCATCCATTGGGCCGCGAAGATGCCGGCCCACAGGTCATAGCCGATGGGGCCCTTGGTCAGCAGCAGCTGCGCCAGCACGATGACGGTGAACAGCGCCATGAGCACGCCGGTGACGCGCTGCGCGAGCCAGTCGCGCAGGCCGTAGTGCGCACCGACGACGATGCGCTTGGATCCGTAGTTGACAGCCATGGGGAGACTTTTCCTTGTTGTGATCAGTAGACGCCGAACAGCTTCAAACCCAGCACCAGCGTGAGGCCCAGGCTCAGCGCCAGCACGGTGACGGCCGAGGTCTTGCCGAACTGCTTGTTCACGGCGTTGTGACTCACGTCCATCCACAGATGACGCAGGCCTGCGATGAAATGGTGCAGGTAGGCCCACATCAGTGCCAGCACCACCAGCTTGAGGAACCAGCCGGGTGCGAAGCCCAGGCCGGTGCTGAATGCGGCCTTGAAGCGTGCGAACGACAGCTCGGAGGTGACCGAGGTGTCGAACATCCAGATGATGAAGGGCATCAACAGGAACATCAGCACGCCGCTGGCGCGGTGCAGGATGGACACCCAGCCTGCGGCCGGCAGCCGGTAGGTCGGCAGATCGGTGAGGGCGTTGATGTTGCGGAACTCGGGGCGTTTGGGTCGTGCTGAGGAGGCGGCTTCTGTCATGAATGCGCTTTCGTGGATGTAACTGCCTTGTAATTGTGTCGCGGCGGTTAACCCAAAATTCTATTGCAATGCAACAGGGCAAACGCGACGAAGCTTTGCAAAGCCAGTCGCGCATGCGTCTGGCGCTGTGCGAAGGTCAGCTCAGATCGTTGCGGTAGTGGTGCGTGTCGGTGCGGTAGAGGCCGCGCCGCAGCTCCATCGGCGTGTCGTTGTAGGTATAGGCCACGCGCTCCACGCTGAGCAGCGGCGTGGCGGGTGCGACCTGCAGGATAGCGGCCTGCTCGGTGTCGGGCAGCACGGCGCGGATCTTCTCTTCGGCGCGCACCATGCGCACGCCGAACTCGGTTTCGAACAGCGCGTAAGTGGGGCCGCGAAAGCCCGCCATGCGCTCGGCCGTCAGGCCCTTGAAGGGGCCGCCTGGCAGCCACAGGTCTTCGAGGATGGTCGGCGTCTGGGCGCCGCCATCGGCGGCGAAGGAGAGCACACGGCGCACCTGCATCACCGCATCGCCGCCGCGCAGGCCGAGCGCGCGCGCGATCTCGGCGTTGGCGCGGGTGCGTTTGCATTCGAGGAAGCTGCGCTGCGCCGGGCCTTCGCGGTCCACGTCGCCGTCGTCGGGCACGAGCTTCAAGAAGCGGTAGCGCACATGCTGCTCGGTGTGCGTCGCGACGAAGGTGCCCTTGCCCTGGCGCCGCACCAGTAGATTTTCGCCAGCCAGTTCATCGACCGCCTTGCGCACCGTGCCCTGGCTCACGCGGAAGCGGGCGGCCAGCTCGATCTCGCTCGGGATCAGCTCTCCGGGCTTCCACTCGCCGGCCTGCAGCCGCTGCAGGATCAGGCCCTTGATCTGCTGGTACAGCGGGCTGAAGGCCGGTGTGGCATTCGGACCCGTTTCCAGGGGGGGCTCGGCGGCGTTGCCAGGGGTGGGTGCGGGCATGGAACTTGGGGCAGGTGCCGGGAGTCGGAACGCCTGGCGGGGTTGGGTGACGCGCGGACGGCCGGCGTCTCCGCCAGCCTTCCATGCCCGCGCACGCGGCGCCGCAGCGCGCGGCTGCGGGGTGGGCAATCTTATCTTATATAAGACATAAGACAAATTGACCACTTTCATGGAACACGGGTAAACTCTAGGGCTGTCCCCCGGGCCTGCGCGCTCACTGTTCCGTCGCCTGGGCGGGGGTGTTTCTCCCTCCTTCCTTTTCGGAGCCTTCCTCATGAGCAAAAAGCCTGTCCGCGTGGCCGTCACTGGTGCAGCTGGTCAAATCGGTTACGCCCTCCTGTTCCGCATCGCGTCGGGCGAAATGCTGGGCAAGGACCAGCCGGTGATCCTGCAATTGCTGGAGATCCCGGACGAGAAGGCCCAGAAGGCGCTCAAGGGCGTGATCATGGAGCTGGACGACTGCGCGTTCCCGCTGCTGGTCGGCATCGAGGCCCACAGCGACCCGATGACCGCGTTCAAGGACACCGACTACGCGCTGCTGGTCGGCTCGCGTCCGCGTGGCCCCGGCATGGAACGTGCCGAACTGCTGGCCGTCAACGGCGCCATCTTCACGGCCCAGGGCAAGGCACTGAACGCCGTCGCCAGCCGCAACGTCAAGGTGCTGGTGGTCGGCAACCCCGCCAACACCAACGCCTACATCGCCATGAAGAGTGCGCCGGACCTGCCGCGCAAGAACTTCACCGCCATGCTGCGCCTGGACCACAACCGCGCTGCCAGCCAGCTGGCCGCCAAGACCGGCAAGCCCGTGGCCGACATCGAGAAGCTGACCGTCTGGGGCAACCACTCGCCGACGATGTACGCCGACTACCGTTTCGCCACCATCAAGGGCGAGAGCGTGGCCAAGCTGATCAATGACCAGGTCTGGAACGCGGACACCTTCCTGCCCACCGTCGGCAAGCGCGGCGCTGCCATCATCGAAGCCCGTGGCCTGTCTTCGGCTGCCTCGGCCGCCAACGCCGCCATCGACCACATGCGCGACTGGGCCCTGGGCACCAACGGCAAGTGGGTCACCATGGGCATCCCGTCGGATGGCCAGTACGGCATTCCGAAGGATGTGATGTTCGGCTTCCCCGTCACCTGCGAAAACGGTGAGTACAAGCTGGTCGAGGGCCTGGAGATCGACGCGTTCAGCCAGGAGCGCATCAACAAGACGCTGAAGGAACTGCAGGACGAGCAGGCCGGCGTCGCCCACCTGCTCTGATCCTCGGACGTTCGCACGCTCCCATGGCCGACTGGAATCCTGCGTTGTACCGTCGCTTCGAGGACGAGCGCACGCGTCCGGCGGCCGAGCTGTTGGCCCGTGTGCCTTTGGGACGTGCGACGTTCGCGGTGGACCTGGGCTGCGGCCCGGGCAATTCCACCGAATTGCTGGTCAAGCGCTTTGCGCAGGCCCGCACCCTGGGCGTCGACAACTCGGCGTCCATGTTGGTCAGCGCGCGCGCGCGCCTGCCCGACACCGAATTCACAGAGGCCGACATTGCCGCTTGGACGCCCGCTCCGGGCGAGGCGCCCGACCTGCTGTTCGCCAATGCGGCACTGCAATGGGTGCCTGACCATGCCGAACTGCTGCCGCGCCTGTTCGGCCTGCTGGCCCCGGGTGGCGTGCTGGCCATCCAGATGCCCGACAACTGGCAGGAGCCCTCGCACCGCCTGATGCGCGAAGTCGCGCGCGACGCGGCATGGGCCGCCCAGATCGGCGATGCGGAAAGCCTGCGCACGCCGCTGCTGGGCATTGGCCGCTACTACGACCTGCTGGCGCCGTTGGCGGCCGAGGTCGATGTCTGGCACACCATCTACCAGCACCGCATGGCCGGTCCTGGTGCCATCGTTGAATGGCTGCGCGGCACCGGCCTGCGGCCTTTCGTCGATCCGCTGTCCGATGCGCAGCGGGCCGGCTTCCTGGCCGAGTACGAGCGCCGCATCGACGCGGCCTATCCGCTGCGCGCAGACGGCCAGCGCCTGCTGGCCTTCCCGCGCTTGTTTCTCGTGGCCCGCAAGGCCGAAGACTCCGCGCCATGACCCGTTCGAGCCCCGCCCATCCACGCGACGTGCTGCTGGGCGCACACGCCGGCCAGATCGTGCTGCCGGTGTGCGACCACTACAGCGGCGTCGAGCTGCGCATGCGCAAGAGCCTGGCGCTGCAGGCCGAGATGATCGAGGAGTTCGGCGCCTGCGTGTTCGACGTGACGCTGGACTGCGAAGACGGCGCCCCCGTCGGCGGCGAGGCCGACCACGCCGCGCTGGTCGTCGCCCTCGCGCAGGCCGCCGGCCCGCGTGCCCGCGTGGCCGTGCGCGTGCACCCGGTGGACCATCCTTGCTTCGAGGCCGACATGGCGACCATCGCCGGCCAGGTCGGCGGCCGGCTTGCCCACATCATGGTGCCCAAGGTCGAGAGCGTGCAGGACGTCGAACGGGCCGAGCGCGCCTTGCTGGCCGCCGGTGCCGCCGACCTGCCGCTGCAGGTGCTCGTCGAATCGCCCGGCGCCGTGCACCGCGCCTTCGACATCGCCGCGCATCCGCGCGTGCAGTCCATCAGCTTCGGGCTCATGGACTTCGTTTCTGCCCATGCGGGCGCGATCCCGGCCGAGGGCATGAGCGCCCAGGGCCAGTTCACGCATCCGCTGGTGGTGCGTGCCAAGCTCGAGATCGCCTCGGCTTGCCACGCACATGGCAAGGTGCCCTCGCACTGTGTGGTCACCGAGTTCAGCGACGCCGACGCGATGCGCGCGGCCGCCCGCCGCGCCGCGCGCGAGTTCGGCTACACGCGCATGTGGAGCATCCACCCCGCGCAGATCCGTCCCATCGTCGAGGCACTGGCCCCCAGCGCCGAAGAGATCGATACCGCGAGCCGCCTGATCGAGGCCGCGGTGTCGGCCGAGTGGGCGCCTGTCGCGTTCGAGAAGCAGTTGCACGACCGTGCCAGCTACCGCTATTTCTGGCAGGTGCTGGAACGTGCACACCAGACCGGCCGGCGCCTGCCAGCCGAAATGCAGTCCTATTTTTCCGACCATCCGGCCCAGACCGCGCCGGCCAAGGAGGCATGAGCATGATGAAGTCCACGCTGTTGACCCTGGTTCTGGCCGCCTCGGCCGGTGTTGCATTGGCCCAGAGCGACGCCGCCAAGGCGCCTGCGAGGGCGGCGGCCAAGCCGGCCGCCAAGAGCACCGCGGCCAAGGCGCCCGCCAGCAGCACCAAGACGAACACGGCCAAGACGACCACCGCCAAGAAGGCCGCGCCCGCCAAGGGCAAGCTCGACGTGGACCAGCTGGCTGCACACACGCCCGCCACCGAAGCCGTGCTGGGCGCCGCCGAACTGGCGATCGCCGAACGTGTGCACGTCGGTGCGCTGCCCTGCGAACTGGGCAACACCGTGCAGCTGACGGCCGATGCTGCCAAGCCGGGCTACTTCGACCTGCAGATCGCCAAGACACGCTACCGCCTGATTCCTGTGGCCACCACCACCGGCGCCATCCGCCTGGAAGACGCGCATTCCGGCGCCGTCTGGCTGCAGCTGGCCAACAAGTCCATGCTCATGAACCACAAGCTCGGTCAGCGCATGGCCGACGAATGCAAGAGCCCGCAGCAGGTGGCCGTGGCCGAGCAGTTCAAGCTCACACCGCCGCCCAGCGTGCTCGACGCCGCGCCGGCACCGGCCCAACTGCCCGCTGGCACGGCCGTTGCTGCGCAGCCGGCGGCCAACCGCTGACCGCGCGCGCACCCCTTTCCCCACATCCCAGAACCGGAGAAGAACGCCATGTTGCAAGCCTACCGTGAACATGTTGCCGAGCGCGCCGCGCTCGGCATCCCGCCGCTGCCCTTGTCGGCGAAGCAGACGGCCGAGCTCATCGAGCTGCTGAAGGCACCGCCCGCGGGCGAGGAGGCGTTCCTGCTGAACCTGATCACCCACCGCGTGCCGGCCGGTGTGGATGACGCCGCCAAGGTCAAGGCCAGCTACCTGGCGGCCGTGGCGCACGGGACCGAGAAGAGCCCGCTGATCTCGCGCGCCAAGGCCACCGAGCTGCTGGGCACGATGCTGGGCGGCTACAACATCGGCCCCATGGTCGACCTGCTCAAGGATGCCGAGGTCGGCACCGTGGCCGCCGACGGCCTCAAGAAGACGCTGCTGATGTTCGACCAGTTCCACGATGTCAAGGAACTGGCCGACGCCGGCAATGCCAACGCCAAGGCCGTGCTGCAAAGCTGGGCCGATGCGGAGTGGTTCACGAGCCGCCCGGAAGTGCCGCAGAGCATCACCTTCACCGTGTTCAAGGTGCCGGGCGAGACCAACACCGACGACCTGTCGCCCGCGCCCGACGCCACCACGCGCCCGGACATTCCGATGCACGCGCTGGCCATGCTGAAGAACAAGCGCGAAGGCGCGCCTTTCGTGCCCGAGGAAGACGGCAAGCGCGGCCCGATCAAGTTCATCCAGGAACTGGTGGCCCGCGGCCTGCCGGTCGCCTACGTGGGCGACGTGGTCGGCACCGGTTCTTCGCGCAAGTCGGCCACCAATTCGGTGCTGTGGTTCACGGGGGAGGACATCCCCTTCATCCCGAACAAGAAGTTCGGCGGTGTGTGCCTGGGCACGAAGATCGCGCCGATCTTCTACAACACCATGGAAGATGCAGGCGCGCTGCCGATCGAGCTGGACGTGAGCCAGATGAACATGGGTGACACGGTCGAACTGCGCCCCTACGAAGGCAAGGCCTTGAAGGATGGCAAGGTCATCGCCGAGTTCCAGGTCAAGAGCGACGTGCTGTTCGACGAAGTGCGTGCTGGTGGCCGCATTCCGCTGATCATCGGCCGTGGCCTCACGGGCAAGGCGCGTGAAGCGCTGGGCCTGCCGGCGTCCACGCTGTTCCGCCTGCCGCAAGCGCCCGTGGATTCGGGCAAGGGCTTCTCGCTGGCGCAGAAGATGGTCGGCCGCGCCTGCGGCCTGCCGGAAGGCCAGGGCGTGCGCCCGGGCACCTACTGCGAACCCAAGATGACCTCGGTCGGCTCGCAGGACACGACCGGCCCGATGACGCGCGACGAGCTGAAGGACCTGGCCTGCCTGGGCTTCTCGGCCGACCTGGTCATGCAGTCGTTCTGCCACACGGCCGCCTACCCCAAGAAGGTGGACGTGAAGATGCACCACGAACTGCCGGACTTCATGGCCAACCGCGGCGGCATCTCGCTGCGCCCGGGCGACGGCGTGATCCACAGCTGGCTGAACCGCCTGCTGACGCCCGATACCGTGGGTACAGGCGGCGACTCGCACACGCGTTTCCCGATCGGCATCAGCTTCCCCGCCGGCTCTGGCCTGGTGGCCTTCGCGGCCGCCACCGGCGTGATGCCGCTGGACATGCCTGAGTCCGTGCTCGTCAAGTTCAAGGGCAAGATGCAGCCCGGCGTGACCTTGCGTGACCTGGTCAACGCGATCCCGCTGTACGCCATCAAGCAAGGCCTGCTGACGGTCGAGAAGAAGGGCAAGAAGAACATCTTTTCGGGCCGCATCCTCGAGATCGAAGGCCTGCCGGACCTGAAGGTCGAACAAGCATTCGAGCTGTCCGATGCCTCGGCCGAGCGTTCCGCTGCCGGCTGCACGGTGCACCTGAACAAGGAGCCGATCGCCGAGTACATCAACAGCAACATCACGCTGATGAAGTGGATGATCGCCGAGGGCTATGCCGACGCGCGCACGCTGCAACGCCGCATCGCCGCACAGGAAGCCTGGCTCAAGGACCAGCAACTGCTCAAGGCCGATGCCGACGCCGAGTACGCGGCGGTCATCGAGATCGACCTTGCGGACATCCACGAACCCATCGTGGCCTGCCCGAACGACCCGGACGACGTGAAGACGCTGTCCGACGTGGCCGGCGCCAAGATCGACGAAGTGTTCATCGGCTCGTGCATGACCAACATCGGCCATTTCCGCGCCGCCTCCAAGCTGCTCGAAGGCAAGCGCGACATCCCGGTCAAGCTGTGGATCGCCCCGCCGACCAAGATGGACGCGCACCAGCTGACCGAAGAAGGCCACTACGGCGTGTTCGGCAATGCCGGTGCCCGTACCGAAATGCCGGGCTGCTCGCTGTGCATGGGCAACCAGGCCCAGGTGCGCGAAGGCGCGACCGTCATGTCGACCAGCACCCGTAACTTCCCGAACCGTCTGGGCAAGAACACCAACGTGTACCTGGGCTCGGCCGAACTGGCCTCGATCTGCTCCAAGCTGGGCCGCATTCCGACCAAGGAAGAGTACCTGGCCGACATGGGCGTGCTGACGGCCGCCAGCGGCCAGATCTACCAGTACCTGAACTTCGACAAGATTCAGGACTACACGGAAGTGGCGGAGAAGGTCTCGGCCTGACCTCCGGCGGGCGTACAGCCCGCTGACCAAAGAAAAAGCCCGCATCGCGGGCTTTTTCTTTGGTGGGTGGAGGAACCCCTAGTCCTTGGGCCGGAAGCTGATGGTCATCGGCGAAGGCACGCGGCCATCGGTGTCGCGCGGCATGGTCTCGGTCTTGTCGATCGCGCGCAGCACGGCGTCGTCCCAGGCCTTGATGCCGCTGGACTTGGTGAGACGGCGGCCGACGATGGTGCCGTCCGGCGCAGTGCGCACCTCGACCTCGGCGGCGGGGTTGCCCGGTACGTTGTCGGGGAACACGATGTTCGGGCGCACGCGCGCCGCCACCTTGCCACCGTAGGTGGCGGAGGGCCCCGAGGACTGCAATGCGCTGCCCGTGGCAGAAGGGCTACCGCTTGCGCCAGCCATGCCTTGTATGCGGCGGATGTTCTCCTGGCGGCGGGCCTCGGCCGCCTTTTCCTCGGCGGCCTTGGCCGCGGCTTGCTGCTGCTTGCGCTTGGCCTCTGCGGCCTCGGCCGCCTTGCGTTCCTCGGCCTCGGCCTTCTTCTGCGCTTCCGCCTTCTTCTGGGCTTCGAGCTTCTTCTGCGCCTCGGCCTTCTGCTGGGCTTCGCGCTTGGCTTCGGCCAGGTCTTCCTGGCGCTGCTTCTCGGCCGCCGCCTTCTTCTGCTGTTCGCGCCGCTCGACCAGTTCGCGCTCACGCTCCTTGCGCTCTCGTTCCTGCTTCTCGCGCTCCAGCGCGATCTGCGCATCGCGCACGCTGGTGTCCGGCGGCGGGGCGGCCTTGGGCGGTGCTGGTGGCGTCGGCGGCTCGACCTTGGGTTCGGGCTTGGGCGGTTCGGGCTCGGGCTGCACGGCCGGCGGTTCGACGGCACGCGGCGCCGCCTGCTGGCGCACGGACGACCAGATCTCGGCTTCCACGGCCGGGGTGTCCTGCGACTTCCAGTTCACGCCCCAGGTCAGCGCGGCGATCAGTAGCGCATGCGCCACCAGCGCCAGGCCGACGGCGCGCAGCAGGCCGCCCTGTTGCGGTGGTGCGAGGCTGGACGGGTCCAGCGCGGCGTGGGTCAAGGTGGCCATAGCCCTCGCTTACTGGCCGAGCTGCACCGACAGGCCCACCCGTGCGACGCCGGCGCGCTGCAGTGCGTCCATGGCCTTGACCACGGTCTCGTATTTCACGTTGCGGTCGGCGCTGATCACGACGGGTGCATTGGTGTCTTCGCCCTGCGCGCGCTTGACGGCTGCGGCCAGTTCGCGCTGCGAGACCTGCTGGCTGCCGTCACCGCCCTTGACCTCCAGCCGCTCGTCCTTGTTGATGACGACCTGGATGATCTTGTCGGGCTGGCGGCCGGCCTTGCCCACACTGGGCAGGTCGATCAGGCTGGGCGTGACCATGGGGGCCGTGACCATGAAGATGATCAGCAGCACCAGCATCACGTCGATGAAGGGCACCATGTTGATCTCGTTCATGGTGCGGCGGCCGCGGCCTCTGGAGATCGTTCCCGGCATGTCAGTGCCCGGATGGCGACTGCGTCGCCACGTTGCGCTGCAGGATGTTGCAGAACTCTTCGATGAAGGTTTCCAGGCGGATCGCGGTACGGTCGATGTCGCGTGCGAAGCGGTTGTAGGCCACCACGGCCGGGATCGCGGCGAACAGGCCGATGGCCGTGGCCACCAGGGCTTCGGCGATGCCGGGTGCCACCGTGGCCAGCGTCACCTGCTGCATGCTGGCCAGGCCCGTGAAGGCGTGCATGATGCCCCAGACCGTGCCGAACAGGCCGACGTAGGGCGAGACCGAACCGACCGAGGCCATGAACGAGAGGTTGGTTTCGATCACGTCCATCTCGCGCTGGAAGCTGGCGCGCATGGCGCGGCGGGCGCCGTCCATCAGTGTGCCGGCGTCGGTGATGCGGCGCTCGCGCAGCTTCTGGTACTCGCGCATGCCGCTGGCGAAGATGCGTTCCATGGGGCCGGCGCTCTTGGCGTTCTGCGTGGCGGCCGCGTGCAGCTCATTGAGGTTGCTGCCGGACCAGAAGTCGCGCTCGAATTCCTCGTTGAGCGCGTGCACCTTCTTGAGCGCGAACAGCTTGCGGAAGATCGCCGCCCAGCTGGCGATGGAGACGCAGACCAGCAGCGCCATCACGAACTGGACGACGAAGCTGGCGTTGAGCACCAGATGCAGGATGGACATGTCCTGGTTCATCGGGAACTCCGGACGGACGGGCACAGGATAGGCGTCATGTTTGTTCGAGCACGTTCAAAACCGAGGGCGGGATTCTCGCAGGGCGCAGCGTGTCGGCCTGGACCCAACCGATGCGGATGCTTCCCTCGCAAAGAACAGGCCCGCCGGGCGCCGGCCCTGCCAGCACCTGCTGGGCCAGTAGGAGCGAGGCGGCGCCGAAACGTTCCACGCGCACGGTGACCAGAAGTTCGTCGTCCAGCCGTGCGGGCTGCAGGTAGCGCACCTCGGTCGCGCTGACGACGAACATGCCGCCGCTGGCGTCCTTCAGCGCACGCTGGCCGATGCCGCGCGCGCGCAGCCATTCGGTGCGGGCGCGCTCGAAGAACTTCAGGTAGTTCACGTAGAACACGATGCCGCCGGCATCGGTGTCTTCCCAGTACACGCGCACCGGGAAGTGAAAGACATCGGCCGTCATGCGAGCAATGTGCGCAGGCGCGCCACGGCTTCCTGCAGGTGGGCCATGGAGCTGGCGGTGGAGAAGCGGATGAAGCGGCCGGTGTCGGCCTGGCCGAAATCGCGACCCGGCGTCACGGCCAGGTGGGCCTGGCGCATGAGCGCGAACGTGAGGTCCCAGCTGCCCTGCACGCCCAGGCGTTCGCAGGCCTGGCTGCAATCGGCCCAGGCGTAGAAGGCGCCGTCGGGCATCACGGGCACCTTGAGGCCCAGCGCGTCGAGCGCCGGCACGAAGTAGTCGCGCCGCGCGCGGAATTCGGCACGGCGCTGCTCGTACAGCGCGAGGCTCTCGGCCTCGAAGCAGGCCAGCGCGGCGTGCTGTGCGACGGTGCTGGCGCAGATGAACAGGTTCTGCGCGATGCGCTCGACGACCGGCACCAGCGCATCGGGCACGACCAGCCAGCCCAGCCGCCAGCCCGTCATGTTGAAGTACTTGGAGAAACTGTTGATGCTGACCACGTCCTCGCCCAGCGCCAGCGCGCTGCGGCCGAAGGCCGGGTCGTAGGACAGGCCCAGGTAGATCTCGTCGACGAGCGTGATGCCGCCACGCGCCTGCACCTGGGCGTGGATGCGGGCCAGCTCGTCCGGCGCGATCGAGGTGCCGGTGGGGTTGGACGGCGAGGCCAGCAGCACGCCGCGCGTCTGCGCGTTCCAGGCCGCTGCGACCTTGTCGGCACTGAGCTGGAAGCGCTCGGCGGCGGTCGTTGGCAGCAGCACGGCGCGGCCCTCGGCGGCGCTGACGAAATGCCGGTTGCAGGGATAGCTCGGGTCCGGCATCAGCACTTCGTCGCCGGCCTCGATCAGCGCCAGGCAGGCCAGCTGCAGCGCGGCCGAGGCACCGGCCGTGACCACGATGCGCCGCGCCGGCACCTGCACGCCCAGACGCTCGGCGTACCAGGCGCTGATGCGTTCGCGCAGCTCGGGCAGGCCGGTGGCCTGGGTGTACTGCGTGCGGCCATCGCGCACGGCACGTGCTGCGGCTTCCTGGACCAGCGGCGGCGCCGTGAAGTCGGGCTCGCCGATGTTCAGGAACACCATGGGCTGCGATCCGCCGGCCACCTCGCGCGCGAGTGCGGCGGCCTCCTTGGCCACCTCCATTACGTAGAAGGGTTCGATGGCCTGGGCCCGGCGCGAGATCCTCATGCGCTTGGCGGCTTCTTCTTGCCGCGGTCGGCCTCGACCTCGGTGGCGCGCAGCTGCGGCGACAGGCCGTTCAGGATGCCGTTGACGTACTTGTGGCCGTCGGTGCCGCCGAATTCCTTGGCCAGCTCGATGCACTCGTTGAGCACCACGCGCCAGGGCACGTCGGGGCAGTGGCGCATCTCGTAGATGCCGATCCACAGGATCACATGCTCGATCGGCGAGATGCGCTCCATGGTGCGGTCCAGCAGCGGCTCCATCAGCGCATCCATCTGACCCGCCTCGGCGATGCAGCCGTGCAGCAGGGCGTCGTAGTGCACGGCGTCGGCCTTGTGGAAGCCCGACAGGTCGCGCGTGAAGACGTCGATGGCCGCCGCGTCGTTGCCGCTCACCACGTGCTGGTACAGCGCCTGCAGCGCGAACTCGCGTGCGCGGCTGCGTGCGTTCTTGGCCGCGGCCTTGCGCGCGCCGGTGGCGGTGCGGCCGGTGCGGGTCTGGTGGCCCTGCGGGGCCTCGGGAGCGCTGTCGTCTTGGGGTTCGGTCATGGGCGCAGTTGTTCGAGCAGGCGTGCCATCTCGACCGCCACGCGGGCCGCGTCGCGGCCCTTGTCGGTCTGGCGGGCGACGGCCTGCTCCATGTTTTCGGTGGTCAGGATCGCGTTGGCGATCGGGATGCTGTGGTCCAGTGCGATGCGGCTCACGCTGGCGCCCGATTCGTTGGCCACGAGTTCGAAGTGGTAGGTCTCGCCGCGCACGATGCAGCCCAGCGCGACCAGTGCGTCGTAGCGGCGCGAGGCGGCCATGGCCTGCAGTGCGATCGGCACTTCCAGCGCGCCGGGCACGGTTTCGTGGCGGATCTGTTCGGGCTCCACGCCCAGCGCGGCCAGTTCCTGCTTGCAGGCGTTGGCCAGCGCGTCCGTGATGCCGGCGTTGAAGCGGGCCTGCACGATGCCGATGGACAGGCCACGGCCGTCCATGCGCGGGTCGTTGCCAGCGAGCTCGCCCTGGTTGGCGCCCTTCATGCGTGTTCCTTGTCTTGGCCGGGCGTCAGATAGCCCGTGTTTTCCAGGCCGTAGCCGGTCATGCTCGGCATGCGGCGCGGATTGCCCATCAAGCGCATGCGCTGCACGCCGCAGTCGCGCAGGATCTGCGCGCCCACGCCGTAGGTGCGCAGGTCCATGCGGCCGCGTTCGGGCGCCTGGGCGGCGCGGGCCGTGCCCTCGAACTGGGCCAGCAGCTCGGCCGCGCTTTCGCCGCAGTTGAGCAGCACGGCCACGCCAGCGCCTTCGCGCGCGATGTGCTCCAGGCTGGACGGCAGCGTCCAGGAGTGCATGGAGCGGTCAACTTCCAGCAGGTCGAGCGCGGACAGCGGCTCGTGCACGCGCACGGCCACGCTGGTGTCCGGGCTCCAGCTGCCCTTGACCAGGGCCAGGTGCACGCTGGCGCTGGGCTTGTCCTGGTAGGCGTGGGCGGTGAACGGGCCATACGCGGTCTGGATCTCGCGGCTGCCCACGCGCTCGACGAGCGATTCGGTGCGGCTGCGGTGCTCGATCAGATCGGCGATGGTGCCGATCTTCAGGCCATGCTGGGCGGCGAAGAGCTGCAGGTCCGGCAGCCTGGCCATGGTGCCGTCCTCGTTCATGACCTCGCAGATCACGGAGGCGGGACTGCAGCCGGCCATGACGGAGAGGTCGCAGCCGGCTTCGGTGTGGCCGGCGCGCATGAGCACCCCGCCGTCCACGGCTTGCAGCGGGAAGATGTGGCCGGGCTGTACCAGGTCCTCGGCGCGCGCGTTCGGCGCCACGGCGGCCTGCACGGTGCGCGCGCGGTCGGCGGCCGAGATGCCTGTGGTGACGCCCTCGGCGGCTTCGATGGAAACGGTGAAAGCCGTCGAATGCTTGGCGCCGTTGCGCGCCACCATGGGCGGCAGGCGCAAGCGCTCGCACAGTTCGCGCGACAGCGTCAGGCAGATCAGGCCGCGCGCATGCCGGGCCATGAAGTTGATGGCCTCGGGCGTCACGTGGTCGGCGGCCAGCACCAGGTCGCCTTCGTTCTCGCGGTCTTCCTCGTCCACGAGGATGACCATGCGGCCGGCGCGCAGCTCGGCCACGATGTCCTGCACCGGGGAGATCGGAGCGGGGGTAGGGGATGTCATGCGTTGTTGTCCTTGCCCAGCCGCAACATGCGTTCCACGTAGCGGGCGATGGTGTCGATCTCGAGGTTCACGGGCGAGCCCTGGCGCAGGTCGCCCAGGGTCGTGTGCTCTACGGTGTGCGGGATCAGGTTGATGCGGATCACGCAGCCGCCGGCCACATCCTCGACGGTATTGACCGTCAGGCTGACGCCCTGGACCGTGACCGAGCCCTTGTAGGCCATGTAGCGGGCCAGTTCGGTGGGCGCCAGGATGTCCAGCGCCCAGCTTTCGCCGACCTGCTCGAAGCGCTGCACATGGCCCAGGCCGTCGACATGGCCCGAGACGATGTGGCCGCCGAGCCGGTCGTGCGCACGCAGCGCCTTCTCGAGGTTGACGCGGCCCGTGTCGGCCAGTCCCGCGGTGCGGGCCAGCGACTCGGCCGACACGTCGACCGTGAAGCGCAGGCCGGGAACGTCCAGCGTCGTGACCGTCATGCAGGCGCCGTTGAGCGCGATGCTGTCGCCCAGGCCCACGTCGTCGAGGTAGGCGGCCGGCGTCTCGACGACGAGCCGCTTGCCGTAGCTGGAGGAGCTGCCGAGGTCGTGGACGGCGGCGATGCGCCCCACTCCGGTGATGATTCCCGTGAACATAGCCGCGCATTTTCGCAGGCTTTGCGCCCGCGCCGGGCGCGTGGGGTCAGAACCGGTCGCGACCGGGGATGTGGGCGAGGATGCGCAGGTCGGCGCCGACGCGCTCTACGGTGCCCCATTCCAGCGCCTGGGCCTGGGCCAGGTTGTCCAGCGGCCCCAGGCGGGCCATGCCCATGCCCTGGCCGATCAGCTTGGGGGCGAGGTAGACCAGCAACTCGTCCACCAGCCCCTCTCGCAGCAGCGAGCCGTTGAGCTGGGTGCCGGCCTCCACGTGGACTTCGTTGACTTCGCGCGCGGCCAGATCGCGCAGCAGGGCGGCCAGGTCGACCTTGGCCGCGGTCTGCGGTGTCGGGCCGGGGAAGACGGTGACAGTGGCGCCGCGCGCACGCAGCGCATCGGCCTTGGCCGCATCGTCGCTGGCGGTGTAGATGAGCAGCTGGCGCTCGGGACCGAACAGCTTGGCCGTCAGCGGCAGCTGCAGCCGGCTGTCGACCAGCACCAGGTGTGGCTGGCGCGTGCTCGGCACCAGGCGCACGTCGAGTTGGGGATCGTCTTGCAGCACGGTGCCGATGCCGGTCAGCACGGCACAGGCACGCGCGCGCCAGGCATGGCCGTCGGTGCGGGCGGGCGTGTCGGTGATCCACTGGCTGCGGCCATCGTCCAGCGCCGTTCGGCCGTCCAGCGAGGCGGCGATCTTCATGCGCACCCAGGGCTGGCCGCGGACCATGCGGCTGAAGAAGCCGATGTTGAGCGCGCGCGAAGCGGCGGCACCCGGCCCGCACTCGACTGCGACGCCGGCCGCCACGAGGCGAGCCAGGCCCTGGCCGGCCACCTTGGGGTTGGGGTCTTCGCAGGCCGCGACGACGCGGGCCACGCCGGCGGCGATCAGCGCATCGCAGCAGGGGCCGGTGCGGCCATGGTGGGCGCAGGGTTCCAGCGTGACCCAGGCTGTGGCGCCCACCACCGAATGGCCTTGCGCCTGGGCGTCGCGCAGCGCCATGACTTCCGCATGCGGCCCACCGGCCTGCTGCGTGAAGCCACGCCCGAGCACGCGGCCGTGGGCGTCGCTGAGCACACAGCCGACGCGTGGGTTGGGATTGGACAGGGTCAGCGCCTGTTCGGCCAGCGCCATTGCCTCGGGCATGAAATCGGGGGTCACGCCCGGATTGTCGGGGATCGCTCAGGGCTGCTCGCGCCAGCCGGCCCGCGCGCCCACGGTCGCGCTGGTGCGCAGCGCCATTTGCTGGCCGGAGGCGGAGCGCAGCAAGGCGTCGCGGTGGCCGAGGCGGCGCGACAGCAACGCCGGGCCGGCCGGCGCGCTGGCCATGGCCAGCGGCTGCGCCTGCAGACTGGTGTCGGCCAGCACGAAGGGCGGCTGGGCCGGCGGCATGCCGGTCAACAGGTTCAGCACCGACACCCAGCTGCGCCCCGCGTTGCGCGGCCCGCTGCCGCCGAAGGGCGCCACGCTGCGCACCAGCAGCTTGTAGCCTTCGAACAGCTGCGGGTTGTGCAGCACGCGCTGGCCGGGGTGCGGGAGATCGATCCACCATCCGCGCGGCCGTGCCGCGCCCTCGGGTTGCGCCAGGCTCAGGATGCGGTGGTAGTCCGTGCCTTGCGAGATGCTGGCCTCGCCGTAGGCCAACGCGCTCAGCGTGTCGGGGCGCCGGCAGGCGGCTTCGTCGGGCTGCAGCGGGTCGGACGGGCCGCGGTCATGCAGGCCGTACAGCGACTGCGGGTTGGTGATGGGGCCGTCATGGTCCAACAGGTGGCGGCCGGTGCCGAATGCCAGCATCCATCCCCCCTGGGGATGCGGCTGCGCATAGGGCGCCGTGGTGATGGGCTGGCGGCGGCCTTGCGCGTCGCAGGCGGTGAAGATGCGGCTGGCGCGCCAACCGCTTTCTGCACCGCCCAGGTCGAAGCGCCACAACTGCCCCTGGAGATCGCCCGCGTAGGCCAGGTCCACGCGGCCATCGCCGTCGCTGTCGAGCAGTCTTGGCATGGTCAGGCCGTTGTTGCCCGCGTAGGCGCATGGTCCATCCGCCATGCAGGGCGACAGGCGCAGCAGTTCACGGGCCTGGTCGAGGTACTGCACGAGCAGAACCGGCCGACCTGCGCCGCTGAAGTAACCGTTGCCGATCACGAGCGCCCAGCGGCCGTTGGCCATCTGCACGATGTGGCGGGCGCGGTTGGCGTTTGCGTCGTCGAGCACGGGCGGCGCATGCAACTGGCCGATGTCGGCATCCGTGCCGTCGGTGGTGTCGGCGACGACGAGGTCGGCACCGCTGGCCGAGGCGAAGCGGTCGGGCGCGCCCACATCCAGCACCACGTAGCCCGGCCCGCCCATGCCGAGACCGGCGACGAGCAGGCTGCGCGGCGCAGCTTGTGGGCCGACAGGGGCTTCGCCGCCGAACAGCGGTCCATCGACCGCGGCCGTGCCGGGCCGGCGTTGCAGTAGTCGGCGCGGGACATAGGCCAGCAGCTCGCTGCCATCGTCTGCGGCAAACCCGTGCAGCATGCCGTCGGTGGCGCCGGCATAGACCATGGCAGGGCGTGCCTGGGCGCCGGCACGCCCCGCGACGAACCACAGGTTGGCGTTGCGCACCGCGCCCAAGGGCGCGTCGCCGTACTGCGCGACCAATGCGGACCAATCGGCGCTGCGGCGCTCCACCCCTGCGCTGGCCAGGACGCGCGATGCAGCGCTCAGGCCTTGCAACTGCCTGGCAGCGCTCCAGCGCGGATGGCTTGCCGCTAGGCTGTCCAGGGCTTGCACATCGCCGGTAGCGTTGTCGTACCAGCCGACGAAGAGCTGCTGGCTCTGCATCTGGTTGCCGGAGGCGGCGGCGACCGTGCTGGGCAGTGGCTCGGCCGTGGCGTTGGTCGCGAGTACGCTGAGCAAGGCAGCACAGGCGCGCAGGGGCGGTTTCATTGCAGCTGGCTCCTGGGATGGGGTACGAACAGACTCCTGAGCACCACCTGCGTGCCCGGCTTGTGGCCTTCTGCCAGTGCGGTGATGCGGTAGACGAACGGGCGCGCCGGGTCCGGCAAGGCATGCTGTAGGTGGGCCGGTGTGGGTCCTGCGCCGCGGAACAGGAAAATCTCGACCCAGTACCAGCCGCGCACACTGGGTTCCGGCGCCGCGCCATCGCTCGCCAGGGTGAACTGCCCAAGACGAGCGCCGAGCGGTTGTGGCAGGGCGCCGGTGCGGGCCAAGGCCTGCAGGCTGCTGGGCACGCAGATGCCATCGCGGCAGGGCACCGCCGCGCCGACCTGGAGCAGGGCGCGCACCTCGTCGAACTCCTCGGTATCTTGCGGAAAATAGGGGGCCGTGGCGACCGATGCCGTGCCGCGTTCGCGGCAGCCGATGAAGCCGCTCGCAGTGCGCTGCGGCTCCGCAGGGCTGGGGCGGCAGGGCGCATCGCCACGGCGTCCGAGGATGTCGGCCTCGGCGTCCAACAGCAAGGCCTCGGCCATGGCCTGCGCGCGCAGGCGGTCGGATTGGTGCCCAGCCACCATCTCGTGCAGCAATCCGGCGCGGGCGCCGGCCAGCACCGCCAGACCGGCAAGCACCAGGGCCACCATCACGCTCAGCAGAGCGATGCCACGTTCTTGCATGCTGATCTCACTGGCCAGTGGAATGGAGGTTGCGCAGGCTGAATGTGGCGTAGGCCACGCGGTGCAGCCGGCCATCTGCGGCCTGGTCCACGCCCTGGCAGTCGCGCACGCTTGTCGCCTGTGGGTGCGGACCCTCGCTGCGCAGCTGCAAGCAGACTTGGACGACAGCCACGTCGGCCCACCGGCCGGCCACACCGTCGGCGTCGACGAACCGGAACTGGTCGCCACCGGAGCCGGCTGAGCGGATCCCATAAAGCACCTGGAAGTCCTCCACGCCGTCCACGATGACCTGGCTACCGCTGGCAGCCTGCGCCCCGAGGCAGCGCAGGCTGCCGTTGACCACGGAAAAGCGGCTGTCGATGCGAATGCCTTGGGCCGCGGCATCCGGGCGATTGCCAAGGCAATCGTGTGCCTCGCCGTTGTCTTGGTAGCTGGCGCTCAACGCGTCGGGCGCGCCCGGGCGGCCATTCTCGCCCTGCACGGCGTAGCCACCGGTCGCATAGCCGTCGAACGCGGTGCTGAAGCGCACGCTGCCGTCGGTGTTCTCCACCAGATCGACGGCGCCAGCTTGGCGCAGTTGCATGCCGATGGTGCGCAGCGCGGTGTCCGCGCGCTGCTGCAATCGGAGCGCATCGCCGTGGACGGCGGCGCTGGCCTGCACGAATGCCAGTGTTCCCATGGCCGTCAGCACGACACCCATTCCCACTGCGAGCGCCACGACGAGTTCCAGCAGCATGCGGCCGCCTTGCCGCTCAGAATGGGACGTAGGTGACATGGCAGTTGCTCTGCACAGGGCAATCGAGGCCCGTCGCTGGCGCCAAGGCGCTGGCGCCGGTTGAACGCCAGGAGATGGCGATGCCCATCTGTCGAGCGCTTCCGCCCGCGGCGAACACATGGGCGTCGCTGCCAGGAAGCGCTTGCGCCAAGGCATCGCGCCATGCCGACAAGTCGGCGCGTGCCAATGCGCTGCCCAGGCAGGGCGCGCTGCGGCAATCCGCCGGCGCCGGACGCTCGCCCCAAGCCAGCTGGTAGCTACCGCTTGCTGCTGCGTTGCGGTTGAAGAGCATGCGGTCTGCGAGATCCTCGGTCAGGAGAAGCGCCATGCTACGTGCGGCGGTGTCGCGGCCATCGGCCAGGTGCCGCGCCTGGGTCCAGGCCAGCGCACCGATGCCGGCCGACAGCACGAGCATGGCCACCAGCGATTCCAGCAAGGTGATACCGGTCTGGTGCGTGCGGTGGTTGCGGTTCAGCATGTGGCCGTCCCCGTGACGGTGCGCACACGTCCTGTGCGGTTGACGCACAAGACGGTGGTCATCGGTGTGACTTCTGCTGCTGGAGCAATGACAAACTTGTGGGCAACCAGCACAGGCACGCCGCTTCGGCCGAACTCCATCGCGGGTCCGCCGCCTGGGTGCGTCAATCGAACGCCGGGTGGCGGAACGAAGCGCTGCAGTGTCCGTGCTTCGTCCGGCAGTGCCGCTTGCACATCCCAACCGCAGCTCCAGTCGTGCACGGTGGCCAGCAGCGCACCGCAGTCGATCCGCCGCTGCAGTGCGACCGGGGCGTTGCGTCGCACCGCCTCCCAGCGTGCCAACTGCATTGCGCTGGTCAGTTCGGTGCGCACCGTGGCGACGCGCTGGCGCTGCAACAGATCGCGCCACGCAGGCCCTGCCAGCGAGGCCAGCACGCCGACGATCAACAGGCAGACCATGGTCTCGACCAAGGTCATGCCTGCAATGGCGCTGTGCGCGCCAATCCTCAAATGGAAGAGCCTCATGACAACCTCTCAGCGCAGTGGCAGGAGGCAGTCTAAGGATTCAATTGCTTACAAAAAAGATGCAAAGTTCACAGAGAATCTCTTTGCATACGATTTGCGAATTTTTCAGCGTTTGACCTCGTCAACGAGTGTCTTGAACTCCTCGATGTCGGCGAAGCTGCGGTAGACGCTGGCAAAGCGCACGTAGGCCACCTTGTCGAGCTTCTTCAACTCGCGCATGACGAGTTCGCCAATGGATTGCGATGGAATTTCGCGCACGCCCAGGTTCAGCAATTTCTCTTCGACGTGCTCGATCGCTGCGTCCATCTGCTCCGTGCTGACGGGCCGCTTGCGCAACGCCAGCGCGAAGGACGAACGCAGCTTGACCGGCGAATACTCGGTGCGCCGGCCATCTTTCTTGACCACGGCCGGAAAGCTGACTTCGGCGCGCTCGTAGGTCGTGAAACGCTTGTCGCAGCCGGCACAGCGCCGGCGCCGGCGGATGAAGTCGCCGTCTTCCGAAACCCGGGTCTCTGCGACCTGGGTTTCGGCGTGGCCGCAGAAGGGGCAGCGCACGGGGGGCTTTGCTTGGCCGCTGATTCAGCGGTAGACCGGGAAGCGCTTGGTCAGCGCGGCGACCTTGATGCGCACCTGGGCGAGGTTGGCTTCGTCGCGCGGGTTGTCCAGCACGTCGGCGATCAGGTGGGCCGTGGCATGGGCCTCGTCCGTACCGAAGCCGCGCGTGGTCATGGCCGGGGTACCGACGCGCACGCCGCTCGTGACCATCGGCTTTTCCGGGTCGTTCGGGATGGCGTTTTTGTTGATGGTCATGTGGGCAGCGCCCAGCACAGCCTCGGCTTCCTTGCCGGTGATCCCCTTGGCGCGCAGGTCGACCAGCATCACATGGCTTTGCGTGCCGCCGCTGACGATGCGCAGGCCGCGCGCCGTCAGCGTTTCGGCCACCACGCGGGCGTTGTCGAGCACGCGTTGCTGGTAGGCCTTGAACTCGGGCGCCTGGGCTTCCTTGAAGGCAATGGCCTTGGCGGCGATCACGTGCATCAGGGGGCCACCTTGCAGGCCGGGGAACACGGCACTGTTGATGGCCTTCTCGTGCTCGGACTTCATGAGGATGATGCCGCCGCGCGGGCCGCGCAGGCTCTTGTGCGTGGTGGAGGTCACCACGTCGGCATGCGGCACCGGGTTGGGGTAGACGCCCGCGGCGACCAGGCCGGCGTAGTGCGCCATGTCGACCATGAAGATCGCGCCGACATCGCGCGCCACCTTGGCGAAGCGCGCGAAGTCGATGTGCAGGCTGTAGGCCGAGGCGCCAGCGATGATCAGCTTGGGCTTGGTTTCGTGCGCACGGCGCTCCATCGCGTCGTAGTCGATCTCTTCCTTGGCGTTGAGGCCGTAGCTCACCACGTTGAACCACTTGCCGCTCATGTTCAGCGCCATGCCGTGGGTCAGGTGGCCGCCTTCGGCCAGGCTCATGCCCATGATGGTGTCACCGGGCTTGAGGAAGGCAAGGAACACGGCCTGGTTGGCCGAGGCACCGCAGTGCGGCTGCACGTTGGCGGCGTCCGCGCCGAACAGCTGCTTGACGCGGTCGATGGCAAGTTGCTCAGCCACGTCCACGTACTCGCAGCCACCATAGTAACGGCGGCCGGGATAGCCTTCGGCGTACTTGTTGGTCAGCTGCGAACCCTGCGCGGCCATGACGGCGGGCGAGGCGTAGTTCTCACTGGCGATCAGCTCGATGTGGTCTTCCTGGCGACGGTTTTCGGCCAGGATGGCAGCGTACAGCTCGGGGTCGGTTTGCTCGATCAGGATGTTGCGGTCGTACATGGCAGTCCTCAGAGGTATGGCCTTGTATCAGTACAAGGGCTGCCCAGGCGAACGGCTGAACGCGGGGGATCACAAGGATCCTGCGGTACGCTTCCCAGTGGTTGTCGAGGAGCTTATGAAAGTCCGGCGGTTCCACGTCAGCATGCGGTCTGCGCTTGACCGTTGCCTATCGCCAGTTGCGTACGGGCGCTAGTGTAGCCGAGCCACCGGCCCGGCCGCCTGCATCAGGAGGCGCTCTGGGACAGCGACAGCAGCGTGTCGTCGGCCTTGGTCTGCACCGGATCGATCTGCGGGTCGGTGGCCGGCGCAGCTGCGGGGATCACGCGCGGCTCGGGCGGCGGCAGCGTGCGGCCGGTCGCCACCTGGAATAGCCGGGCATGCTCGGCCAGCACCTTGAGCGCGTAGTTCTGGCCTTGTTCACCGAGGCCATCGCCCACGTAGTGGCGCAGGCCGCCCTCGATGGAGCCAGCGCGGGCAATGCACTCCTGCAGCACCTTGACGCCGACCTTGAGGTTGGTGACCGGATCGAAGGCCGCCAGCGTGCCGCCGAAGCGGTCGTACTTGGCGGTGTGCACGCGCGTCATCACCTGCATCAGGCCTTGGGCCCCCACCGTGCTCTGCGCAAACGGGTTGAAGCCGGACTCGACCGCCATGATGGCCAGGATCAGGGTCGGATCGAGCTTTGTCTGGCGGCCCACCTCGTAGGCTTCTGCCACCAGCGCGCCGAGCGGCTCGGGCGCGACGCGGTACTTCTTGCTGAGCCAGAACGCCACGGCGGCCTGCTGCTTGGGCAGCTCGGCCGGGTTGGTGGCGGTGGCGCGCTCGATCGCGCCGGGCTCGGACGGTTGCCAGGCGGCTTCGGTGGTGGCGATGTGGCGCTCCTGCAGCCAGCCCATCAACTCCACTTCCGCGGACTGACGCAGGTCGGGCCGCGCCAATGCGGTACCGGCACACACCACCACGACCAATCCCAGCAGGGCGAAGCCGTTGTGGGTGATCTCGAAGAACCCTTGGGCGACGTCGGACGCGAACGTCCTCAGCCCTTGCCCGATGTTCTGTAAAAGCTCCATAGCCTTCCTTCTCTCAGAAGCCCGCCGCCACGGCGCGGGGCTGTGGCGGAAGGGCTTGTCGATCGGATGGGGTCCATGTCCGGAATCGCGGTGTTCCTGCAGAAGGATGCGACTCTTGGCCTTGTGGCACTACGGGAAAACCCCAGGGGCCCCTGTTGGGGCTGGCGGATTCTAGAAGTGGCTTTAATAACAAGTCAAGAATATCAAATTTATTCGTTATTCTCTGTGGGAATTTTAAAAGTGGGCGCGCCAGGCGGTTTGTGTCAACACAAGCGCATCAATGGCGAACACTTTTGTCATTGAAATACCGGCTTTGCCAGAGCTTGTTGTGGCGACTAGAGTGAAGGCGCTTGCCTGACAGCGAGCATTCCACCGGTAGGAGCAGTTCTGCGGCATTCGTGCCAAGGGTTGCAGCCCCGGTCACCCCTTGGAGGCAATCCCTTGCTTCCACCGCATGGCAGGACATTGACCTCCAGCCTGCGAAAACGGCGGCGAAAGACGATGAGTCCGCTGCCCGGCCCGGCGTCCAGGATCTTCCTGGCGCCGGGCTTTCTTGTTGGGCCGGCGCAGTAGGATGCGGGCATGCTCGCAGCGCTTCGCTCCCGTCTTCCCCTCTGGCTGCAATGCCTGGCCCTGGCTCTCCTTGTCTTGGCGTTTTTCTGGAGCGCCGGCATGCTGTGGGTGCCGTGGTTGCTCAAGCCCCAGGCCGAGCACGCCATCGGCGATGCGCTGGGCCGCAGCGTGCAGATCGGCAAGGTGGAATTCCGCCCCTGGAGCCTGGAACTCACACTGCAGGATCTGGCCGTGCGCACCCAGGACGGCGCAGGCGACCAGCTGCACATCGGCCAGATCTACGTCAACGCGGCGCTGGCCTCGCTCTGGCGCCTGGCACCCGTGCTCGATGCGCTGGAAGTGAGCCAGCCGCGGCTGCAGCTGCGCCAGCAGTCGCAGGGGCACTACGACATCGACGACATCCTGGCGCGCCTGTCGGCGCCTTCGGACAAGCCCCCGGGCGAGCCACCGAAGTTCGCGCTCTACAACCTGGCACTCATGGACGGGGCCGTCGAATTCCAGGATGACGTGGTGGGTCGCCAGCACAGCCTGCGTGGGCTCCAGCTGAGCCTGCCCTTCCTGAGCAACCTGCAGGCCGACCGCGAAATCCAGACCCAGCCGCGGCTGGCGTTCACGCTCAACGGCAGCACCTTCGACTCTTCAGCCCAGAGCACGCCGTTCCTGGATTCGCGCAAGACGGCGGCGCACTTCTCCATCCGTGGTTTCGACGTGCAGCCCTACCTGCCTTACTGGCCGCACGGGCTACCGGTCAAGTTGCAAGCCGGCGTTCTGGAGGCCGACCTGGCCATGGATTTCGAGCAGACACCGGCGGCCTCGGTGGTCGTCAAAGGCCAGCTGGGCCTGCATGGCCTGCAACTGCAGGACGCTGGCGGTGGCGAGCTGCTGCAGGTCGAGCGCATCGCGCTGGACGTGGCCGAGTTGCGCCCGCTGCAGCGGGTGCTGCGGCTGGCCTCGCTCGAGGTCGACGGACCGCAGTTGCGGGTGGAGCGTGACGGCGCCGGCCGGCTGAACCTGTTGCCTGCTGCGCCAGCGACAGCAGAGCCTGCGCCAGCCGCCGAGCCGGCCGCCTCTGCGCCGGCCTGGTCGGTGGTGCTGGACAAGGCCGCGCTGCAAGGCGGGCGCATCGCCTGGCGCGACCAACTGGCGGCACCCGGCGGGCCGCCGGCCGAACTCGCGGTGGACCAGTTGACGCTGGCGCTGCAGGACCTGGCCTATCCCTTCGCCCAGCCGATGCGCCTGCAGGGCTCGGCCCAGATCGGCGGTGCCGCCGCGCTGGCCTTCGAGGGCAGTGCGACCGACCAGGCCGCAGACCTGCATGCCACGCTTGACAAGGCTCCGCTGGAACTGGGCGCGCCCTACCTGGCGGGCGTGGTCAAGCCGCGCCTCAAGGGCGAGTTGTCGGCGCGCCTGGCGCTGGCCTGGAAGGCCGAGGGCGGCCTGGTGCTCAACGCCGAGCAGCTCAGCGTCACGCAGCTCGCGCTGGCCACCGCCGAGCCCACCGACATCCGCAAGCTGGAAGTGCGCGACGCCCGCGTCGATCTGGCCAACCGCTCTGTGGATGTGGGCCGTGTGCAGGTGGAACGGCCCCGCCTGGCGCTCGCGCGCGATGCCAAGGGGCGCTGGATGTTCGAGGAGTGGCTGGTGCCCGCGCGCGCCGAGCCCGCGCCTGCGTCGGCGTCGGAAGGTGTGCCCTGGCACATCGGTCTGCGTTCCATCGAAGTCGACGAAGGTACGCTGGGCTACGCCGACCAGTCCACGGCGAGGCCGGTCGCGCTGGCCGTTTCGGCGCTCAAGTTGCGCGCCGGTCCCTTGCAGCTCGACCAGCGCGCGCGTGCGATGCCCGTGGAACTGTCGGCCGCCGTCGCTGCCGGCAAGAGCGCGCCGGGCAGGCTGTCGCTGCGCGGCCAGCTGGCGCTGGAACCGACGGTCTTGCAGGCCGACCTTGACCTGCAGTCGCTGCCCCTGCACGCCCTGGAGCCCTACTTCGGCGAGGCGCTCAACGTGCGGCTGCAGCGCGCCGACACCAGTTTCAAGGGCAGCTTGCGCTACGCGGCGCAGAGCGGCGGCCCGGCATTGCGCGTGGCGGGCGACCTGGGCATCGACGACCTGCGCGCCCAGCAGGGCACTGCCGACGCCGCGCAAGCCGCCGGCGGGCGCGACCTGCTGACCTGGAACACGCTGCGCATGCGCGGCCTGGCGCTCGAGATGGCTCCCGGCGCGGCGCTCGCTCTGGCCGTGAAGGAAACGGCGCTCAGTGATTTTTACGCGCGCGTGATCGTCGACGAGACCGGCCGCATCAACCTGCAGGACCTGGTCAAGGCCGCGCCCGCGGATGCCACGGCCACTGCCGCGCCGGCCGGCCCGGCACCCAACATCCGCTTCGGGCCGATCCAGGTGCAGGGCGGCCGTGTGCTGTTCTCCGACCGCTTCGTCAAGCCCAACTACACGGCCAACCTCACTGAGCTGCAGGGCCGTCTCAGCGCCTTCGATTCGGCCGGCGCCGTGGGCGGCCAGCCGGCCATGGCCGACCTCACGCTGCGCGGCCGGGCCGAGGGCACGGCCTCGCTGGAGATCGACGGCAAGCTCAACCCGCTGGCCAAGCCGCTGGCGCTGGACATCCGTGCCAAGGTGCGCGATCTGGAGCTGCCGCCGCTGTCGCCGTACTCCGTCAAGTACGCCGGCCACGGCATCCAGCGTGGCAAGCTCAGCGTGGACCTGCACTACGAGGTGCTGCCCAACGGCCAGCTCACGGCCAGCAACAGCCTGGTGCTGAACCAGCTGACCTTCGGCGATCCGGTGCCGGGCGCGCCGGCCAGCCTGCCCGTGCGCTTGGCCACGGCCCTGCTGGCCGATCGCAATGGTGTGATCGACTTGAACCTGCCGATCCAGGGCTCGCTCAACGACCCGCAGTTCAGCATCGGACCGGTGATCTTGAAAATCCTCGGCAACCTGATCCTCAAGGCGGTGACCGCGCCGTTCAGCCTGCTGGCCAGTGCCTTCGGCGGTGGCGGGGAGGAGCTCGGCAAGGTGGCCTTCGCGCCTGGCCTCGCCACGCTCGACAAGGACGCCGAGCAGCGGCTCGACAAGGTCGCGCGTGCATTGACCGACCGGCCGGGCCTCAAACTCTCGGTGATCGGCACGGCCAGCCCCGAGGCCGAGCGCGAGGCCTTGAAGCGCGCACGGCTCGGGCGCCTGGTGCAGGCCGAAAAGCGCCGCGAAGTCGTGGCCGCGGGCCAGCCGCTGCCTGCGCAGGGGGTCGGCGCCCCGCCGACCGCGGTCAGCGCAGAGGAGTACCCGGCCCTGTTGAAGTCGCTCTACGCCCGCGCCGAGCTGGCCGACAAGCCGCGCAATGCGCTGGGCATGGCCAAGGAACTGCCCGTGCCCGAGATGGAGGCACTGTTGTTGGCCGACATGCAGGTCTCCGACGAATCCGTGCGCAACCTGGCTGTGCAGCGCAGCGTGGCCGTGCGCGACTACCTGGCCGCGCAGCAGGTTCCGCTGGAGCGCCTGTTCCTCGGCGCGCCGCGCACCGTGGCGTCCGGAACCGGCTGGGCACCGCACGCGGAACTGGAGCTGGCCACGCCCTGAAACCACCGCACAGCGGTACCGGCGCAAAACCAGCGAAAATGGCGGGCTTGGCGCGCCGACCGGTGCGCCCCTCATGGATCCTGCGGCCGCCCGATTTGCCGAGGCGGCCGCTTCTTTTCGCAGAACACCCGTGGTGACAACGACTCCTTCCAAATCCCATGACTCCCAGGCGCTGGACGCCCTGACCGGTGGTGCTTTCTCCGCGCCGACCTCGGGCGAGCGCGCTGCGCGCATCCGCGACTGGCTGGCCGGCAACCCGGATGCCGAGCTGATCCAGCAGGTGTTCCAGGAGCTCAGCGTGCGCGACCGCGGTGCTGCCAAGCCACTGCGCGAGAAGCTCGACGAGATCAAGCGCGCGCGTGGCCAGGAAGCCCTCGCATCGGAATGGGCCGCCAAGGCCCAGGCCTTGCTGGAATTGCCGCGTCTGAACATCGCCGACGCCATGGCCTGGCAGCGCGACGCGGCCAAGGCCGGCGCACCGCTGTCCAAGGAGCCTCTGTCCTCGTTCAGGACGCAGCTGTCCGAGCGCGTGCGCGGCATCGAGGACCTCCAGCACCGCGTGCAGGTGCAGCGCGAGGCCGCCGTGCTGCTGGCCCAACGCATCGAAGTGCTGTCGACCAAGCCCTGGCAGGACGCACAGGCCGCGCTGGAAGCCCTTCGCACCGACGTCGCCGCCTGGCAGCAACAGGCCGACACGCTGGCGCAGGACACCAACTGGGCCAGCGTGGACGGCAAGTTCCCGCCGTTGCTGGACGCCTCCAAGGCCCAGTTGCTGGTGGTCTGGGATGCCTTCCAGGCTTCGCTGGAGCAAGCCCGCCTGGCTTCGGAAGACGCCGATGCGCCGCTGCCGCCCGTGCGCGTCTGGGCCGATGCGCTGCGCCTGGCGCGCGGCGAAGTGCTCGAGCCCGTGGCTGCCCCGGCTGCGGCGCCCAAGCCGGCGCGCCCCGCCGTCGATCCGGCCCAGCGTGAGCAAGCCGAGGCGCGCGTGAGCGAGGCCCTGGCCAAGCTGCAGCAGGAAGTGGCCGAAGGCCACGGCAAGGCCAGCAGCGCCGCCGCTACCGCGCTGCGTGCCGTGCTCAAGGACCATGGCCGCCATGTCGGCGACAAGCTCGAGGCCGAAGTCCACACCGCGCTGGTTTCGGCCGGTGAACTCGAAGGCTGGCAGCGCTGGCGCGCCGACCAACTGCGCGAAGAGCTCGTGATCAAGGCCGAAGGCCTGCTCAAGCGGCCCGAAGGCCATGCGCTGGGCGGCCGCAAGATGCAGGACACGCTGCGCCAGATGCGCGAGCAGTGGAAGCAGACCGACCAGGGCGGCCCCGCCAACCACGCACTGTGGAAGCGCTTCGACGAAGCCTGCAACGCGGCCCACAAGGTCGTCGAAGAGTGGCTGGACAAGCGCAAGACCGAAGCCGCCGAGCACAAGGCCCAGCGTCTGGCGTTGCTGGAAGAACTGAAGGCCTGGGCCGCAGAACATGCCGCATCGACCGACTGGAAGCTGCTAGGCCGTTCCCTGCACCAGTTCGAGAACCGCTGGCGCGAAGCCGGTCATCTGGGCGAGAAGGCCTTTGCTGACCTGCAGAACCAGTGGAAGGAAGCCATCCAGGCCACTGCGGCGCCGCTGGAACAGGCGCAGCAGGCCAGCATCGACCGCCGCCGTGCCTTGATCGAGGAAGCCAAGGTCCTGGGCGCGGCCCCCATGCTGCGCATCGATGCCGTCAAGGCGCTGCAGCAGCGCTGGCAGTCCGAGGCGCAGACCATTCCGCTGGAGCGCAAGTTCGAGCAGAAGCTGTGGGATGCCTTCCGCAAGCCGATCGACGAAGCCTTCCAGCGCAAGACCGAAGAGCGCGAGAAGGCCGCCGGTGCCATGAGCCAGGTCGACCGTGCCGTGCTGGATGCGGCCCGTGCGGTGGAGGCCGCCAACGCAAGCGGTGACGCACAGAAGATCCGCAGCGCGCTGGCCGCGCTGGAGGCTGCCACGCGTGGCCAGGCCGCTGCCGCTGCGGCGGCGGCCGTGCCAGCGGCGCCGGTGGCCGCGCCTGCGGCTGCCGAAGCGCCTGCAGACGCAGCCGCCACATCGGCCGATGCACCGGCCGACGCAGCGCCCGAAGGCGAAGCCACCGCCGAAGCGCCGGCTCCAGCGCCCGCACCGGCTCCCGTGCGCAAGCCCGTGGTGGCCATGCGCGGCGACGACCGCCCCGGCATGCAGAAGGCCCAGCCAGCGCCCGCCCGCGGCGGCGCGCGCTTCGGCGACCGGGATCGCGGCTCCGCACGCCCCGGTGACAACCGCTTCGAGCCGCGCCGCGACGGCCGTGACGGTGGCCGCTTCGGCGACCGCCCGCCCATGGCAGACCGCGGCCCGCGCCTGGGCGATGCTGCTTTCCGCGCCCAGCGCGAGGCGACCGAACACGCCCAGGCCGCGCTGCGCAAGCTGGCGGCCCAGGCCCACGGCGAAGTGCTGACCAATCTGCTGGGTGCCTGGGAGAAGCGCGCCGCCGAGCAGGTGCCCAGCGCGCAGGAATTGGGCGGCGGCGTCAATTCGGCGGTGCGCGGCCAGTGGGTGCAGAGCATCGCTGCGCCTGCCGGCGATGACAAGGCGGCTGCCGAAGCGCTGCTGCGCCTGGAGATCGCTGCCGAGGCGCCGACGCCGGCCGAGCAGATCAGCGCGCGCCGCATGCTGCAGCTGCAACTGCTGACGCGCCGCAACGACCCGTCACCGGCCCAGACCTGGGCGCAGGACACCGCCAAGGTGCTGGCGAGCCCCTACGACGCAGGCACCGCCCGGAGGGTGCAGAACGTGCTGAAGGTGCTGCTCAAGCGCTGATCGGTGCTTGCCAGATCCCGTGCCATCATGGCGCGGGCAACAAAAAAGCGCCCGAGGGCGCTTTTTTTATGGGGGAGCCGCTCGCTCAGACGCGCTTGCGGTACTCGCCCGTGCGGGTGTCGATTTCGATGCGGTCGCCTTGCGCCACGAACAACGGCACCGGCACTTCGAAGCCGGTGGCGATCTTGGCTGGCTTGAGCACCTTGCCCGAGGTGTCGCCCTTGACGGCCGGCTCGGTCCAGGTGATTTCGCGCTCGACGCTGGTCGGCAGTTCCACCGAGATGGCCTTGCCGTCGTAGAACACGACTTCCAGCTCCATGCCGTCTTCCAGGTAGTTCAGTGCGTCGCCCATGTTCTCGGCTTCGACTTCGTACTGGTTGTACTCGGAGTCCATGCAGACATACATCGGGTCGGCAAAGTAGGAGTACGTGCAGTCCTTCTTGTCCAGCACGATCTGGTCCATCTTGTCGTCGGCCTTGAACACCACTTCGGTGCCGAAGTTGGCGATCAGGCTCTTGAGCTTCATGCGCACGGTGGCGGAGTTGCGGCCGCCGCGGCTGTATTCGGTCTTCAGCACGACCATGGGGTCCTTGCCGTGCATGATCACGTTGCCGGCGCGGATTTCTTGAGCGATCTTCATAAGCGTTCTGCGGAGAGGTTGGTTGCCCGGCCCGTTAGGGTGCCGGGGCGCAACCCTGTACTCTGCGGGCTGCGTCAAGGTTGCGAGATTTCTTTGGGAAATTTCGCAAAGCCCGCGATTTTATCGCCTTTCGGCAACGAAGTGGCGCAACTGGCCGACGAGGTCGGGTTGTGCGAGCAGTCTTTCGCGCGCCGATTGCACGCAGGCGCCCCATTCGCTCAGCAGGGCGGCGCTCAGCGGCGCCAGCGCGGGGCTGGCCAGCCCGTTCCAGGCGGCGTGGAAGGCACGCAGCGAGGGCGGGGCCTGGAGCCAGTCCAAGAAGGCTTGCAGCTTCTCGTGGTGGGCACCGTCATGCTGCGGGTAGATCTGCCAGACCAGGGGCTGGCCAGCCCACAGCGCGCGCACCAGCGAATCCTCGCCCCGCACGCAGTTGAGGTCGCAGGCCCAGAGCAGCGCGTCGAATTCCGGCTGGGGCCGGGACGCCAGCCAGTGCACGCGCAGGCCGGGTGGGAGGTGCAAAGCGCGCACCGCGGCCGTTGCGCGCCCCGGCGTGACGAGCAACTGGGCGCTGGCCTCGGCCACGCGCTGCAGCAGCGCCGGCAGGGCCGGTGGCTCATAGCAGAACAGCGAGACGGCCAGGCCGCCGTCCGCCAGGCCCTGCTGGCGGCGCCAGGCGGTCCTGTCGAATGCGGCCTGGCGCTGCAGCAGGTCGGGCTCGCGCAGCAGCCCGCCCGTGTCGGGCGTGAAGCCGGGGTAGTAGAACCAACGCGTGCGGCCCGTGGCTGGGCCGGTCATCAGCGGCGAGGGCAGGGCGTGGCAGCGCGCCACATAGGCCTCGGCTGAGAGGTACTCCAGGTTGATCCAGACCGGAGGTGGCTCCGCCTGGCCGAAGGCCTGGAGCCAGGCCGCTGGCGGCTCGCAGCCGAAGGCCTCGACCACGACCTCGCCCAGGCCACCGGCCGGCGCCGCTTCCGGCCAGGGGTGGACCTGCACGCCGGCCTGGCCCTGCGGCGCCATCCAGGCCAGCGCGCTGGCGTCGTCGCACCACAGGCGGACGTGCTCGCCACGCTGCGCCAGGTCGGCCGCGAGCCGCCAGCACACGCCCAGGTCGCCGTGGTTGTCCACCACGCGGCACAGGATGTCCCAGGTCATGCCGGCACCCCTGCATCGGCCTGCAGGTGCTCGACCAGCAGCCGCGCCGCACCGCCCGGCTGCTCGTCCGCGCGCAGGCACAGCATGAGCCGGCGCCGGGCCCAGGCCTCGTCGAGCGCCACGAGCCGGATCGACAGCGCGCTCTTGTAGATCTGCGCACTGCCGCGCGGCAGCACGCCCAGGCCCATGCCGGCCGCGACCATCAGGCACAGCGCGTCATAGCCCGAGACCTGCATGCGCAACTTGAGCGGCAGCCCGGCCTCGGCGGCCCCGCGCTGCAGCTGGTGGTGGATGGCGCTGCCCGGGTGCGTGGCGACGAGCTCGTAGGGCAGCACCTCGGCCAGCCGCACCTGCTTGCGCCGCGCCAGCACATGGCCGGCCGGCAGGGCCAGCACCAGTTCGTCCTCGCGGTAGGGCAGGAGCCGCAGATGGGCGCCGTAGCTGCCCTCGTTGAGGATGCCCAGGTCGGCCGCGTTCTCGGCCACGCTGCGCGCGATGGCACTGCTGATCTGCTCCTGCAACTGCACCTGCACGCCCGGGTGCCTGGCCATGAAACGCTGCAGTTCGCCCGGCAGGAACTGCGTGATGGCCGAGATGTTGGCCACCAGCCGCACCTGGCCGCGCAGACCGCTGCCGTACTCGCGCATCTGCAGCGCGATGCCGTCCAGGTCATGCAGCACGCCGCGTGCGAGGTTCAGCAGCGCCCAGGCCGCGTCGGTCGGCTGCATGCCGCGGTTGCTGCGCGCGAACAGCTCCACGCGCAGCTGCTGCTCCAGCTCGGCCAGGCGCCGGCTCGCGGCCGAAGGCGCGATGTTCTCGCGTGCGGCGGCGCGCGCGATGGCGCTCTCTTCCATCACGGCGACGAACAGGCGCAAGGAGACCGGGTCCAGCTTCATGGGCTGCGATCGTAGCCGCCATGCCGGATCGCGATGGCAGCTTCGCGCATCGGGATTTTGCACCGGCAGCGGCCTGGCGCATGATGCGCGCCGTTTGCAACGCAGGAGACGAGACGATGGAGACAGACAAGCCGCTGGCCCTGGCCGGCGTGCGCGTGGTCGAGATGGGGCAGCTGATCGCCGGCCCCTTCTGCGGCAAGACGCTCGCGGAGTTCGGCGCTGACGTGGTCAAGATCGAGGCGCCCGGCGGCGGCGACCCGCTGCGCAACTGGCGCATGCTGCGCAATGGCACCTCGGTCTGGTGGCAAGTGCAGTCGCGCAACAAGCGCTCGCTGGCGCTGGACCTGCGGCAGGCCGAGGGCCAGGACATCGCGCGCAAGCTCATCGCCGAGGCCGACGTGCTGATCGAGAACTTCCGCCCCGGCACGCTGGAGGGCTGGGGCATGTCGCCCGAGTCGCTGCACAGTCTCAACCCTGGCCTGGTCATGCTGCGCATCTCGGGGTACGGCCAGACCGGCCCCTACCGGGACATGCCCGGCTTCGGCGTGGTTGGCGAGGCCATGGGCGGGCTGCGCCACCTGACCGGCGAGCCGGGCCGCGTGCCGGTGCGCTGCGGCATCTCGATCGGCGACACACTGGCCGCGCTGCACGGCGCCATCGGTGTGCTGACGGCGCTGTACCACCGCAAGGTCAACGGCGGCCAGGGCCAGGTCATCGACGTGGCGCTGCACGAGGCCGTGTTCAACTGCATGGAGAGCCTGGTGCCCGAGTACAGCGCCTTCGGCGCCGTGCGCGAGGCCGCCGGCAGTGCACTGCCCGGCATCGCGCCCAGCAACGCCTACCCCTGTGCCGATGGTTGGGTGCTGGTCGCTGGCAACGGCGACAGCATCTTCAAGCGCCTGATGACCGCCATCGACCGCGACGACCTGGGCGCAGCGCCCGACCTGGCCGACAACGCCGGCCGCGTGGCGCGCGTGGCCGAAATCGACGCGGCCATCGGTGCATGGACGGCGGCGCGCACCGTGCAGCAGGTGCTGGACGCGCTGGGCGAGGCGCGCGTGCCGGCCGGCAAGGTCTACACCGCGCGCGACATCGCCGAAGACCCGCACTACCGGGCGCGCGACATGCTGCTGGAGCAGACCACGCGCGATGGCGACACCGTGACCGTGCCGGGCATCGTGCCCAAGCTCTCGGCCACGCCGGGCCGCATCCGCACGAGCGCGCCGCGCCTGGGCGACGACACCGACGCGGTGCTGGCCGAGGCCGGACTGACGGGCGAACAGATCGCGCTGTTGCGCAGCAAAGGAGTGATTGCATGACGACCGACATCTGGCAAGGCGCCGGCCGGCGCATCCACATCCAGGAGGTCGGCATGCGCGACGGCCTGCAGATGGAGCAGGCCTTCGTGCCGACCGAAGACAAGATCGCGCTGGCCAACGCATTGTCGGCGGCGGGGCTGTCCAAGATCGAGGTCACGTCCTTCGTCTCGCCCAGCGCCATTCCCGCGCTGCGCGATGCCGAGACCGTGATGCGCGAGATCACCCGGGTCCCCGGCGTGGTCTACACCGCGCTGGTGCCCAATGTGCGCGGGGCCGAGCGTGCCATCGAGGCCCGCACCGACGAGCTCAACCTGGTCATGTCGGCCAGTGCGACGCACAACCTGGCCAACCTGCGCATGACGCAGGAGCAGTCCTTCGCGGCGCTGGCCCAGGTCATCGCCACGGCCCAGGCCGCGGGCGTGCCGGTCAATGTGTCGCTTTCCTGTGTGTTCGGCTGCCCGATGGAGGGCGATGTGGCAACCGAGGCCGTGTTCGGCTGGGTGCAGCGCTTCGCCGAACTGGGTGTGGCCGGCATCACGCTGTGCGACACCACCGGCATGGCCTACCCGTCGCAGGTGCTGCCATTGGCCGCCACCGCACGTGCCCGCTGGCCCGGGGTGCTGTTCACGCTGCACTTCCACAACACGCGCGGCATGGGCCTGGCGAACGTGCTGGCTGGCATCGCCGCCGGCGTGGACTGCTACGACACCTCGCTGGGCGGCCTGGGCGGTTGCCCTTACGCGCCCGGTGCGTCCGGCAATGTCTGCAGCGAGGAGATCGTGCATGCGCTGCAGCTCATGGGGTACGACACTGGCGTGGACCTGGCGCTGTTGATTGCCGCAGCCCAGCGCCTGCCGGCACTGATCGGCCATGAACTGCCGGGCCAGATCGTCAAGGCTGGCCGGCGACTGGACCTGCACCCCGTGCCTGCGGGCTTCGCCGCCACGCGTGCCCGGGCCCTGGCCCGTGCCTGAATCCATTTTTCAAGGAGACACACCATGATCGTCCGACGCACCCTGCTGCTGGCCCTGGCCGCCAGCGCCTTGGCCGCCCAGGCGCAAGACACCTACCCCAGCAAACCCATCACGCTGATCGTGCCGCAGGCAGCTGGCGGTGCCAACGACGCCATCGCCCGCGTGCTGGCGCAGCGCCTGTCCGAGCAGTTGCACCAGAGCGTGGTGGTGGACAACAAGCCCGGTGCCGGCGGCACGCTGGCCACGGCCAACACCGCCCGTGCCAAACCCGACGGTTACACGCTGCTGGTGACGGCCGACAGCGCGCACGTGATCGGCCCCGCGCTCTACAAGAACCCGGGCTTCGATCCGGTCAAGGACTTCACGCCCGTGGCACCCATCGCCACGGCCGGCTACACAGTGGTGGCCAACCCGTCATTCCCGGCCAACAACGTGGCCGAACTCATTGCGCTGGCCAAGGCCGCGCCGGGCAAGTACAGCTACGCCTCGGCCGGCAACGGCACGCTGAACCACCTGATCGGCGAGATGCTGCAGAAGGCGGCCGGCATCCAGCTGCAGCACGTGCCCTACAAGGGTTCGGCCGCGGCGGCTGCCGATGTGGCCGGCGGCCAGGTGCCGCTGTCGGTGCAGAGCCTGCCGTCGGTGATCGGCCTGGTGAAGAGCGGCAAGCTCAAGGTGTTGGGCGTGGTCAACGAGAAGCGCGTGGCCGCGCTGCCCGAGGTGCCCACCATCGGCGAGACGCTCAAAGGCTTCGGCCAGGCGCCCTGGTACGCCATGTTCGCGCCGGCCGGCACACCGGCGCCCATCGTTGCGCGCCTGCAGGCTGCCGTGGCCACCGCGCTGGACCAGAAGGAGACGGTGGAGAAGCTGGCCGGCGTGGGTTGCGAGCCCTTCAAGGGCTCGGCGCAGCAGCTCGCTGCGCTGGTGCAGTCCGACCTGCCCAAATGGGCGCGCGTGGTCAAGGAGACCGGTGCCCAGGTGGATTGATTTTTTGAAACCAGGAGACATGAACCCATGCAACGCATTCGCCGCTCCCTTCTCGCGCTGGCCGCGCTGAGCGCCATCTCTGGTGCCGCCCTGGCCCAGGCCTACCCGAACAAGCCCATCACCATGGTCGTGCCCACGGCCACGGGCGGCACGACCGACCTGTCGGCCCGCATGCTGGCCCAGGCCTTGACACCCGTGCTGGGCCAGTCCGTGATCGTGGACAACAAGGGCGGCGGCAACGGCGCGATCGCGGCCGGGATCGCCAAGCGCGCGGCTGCGGACGGCTACACGCTGCTCATGCAGTATTCGGGTTACCACGTGATCTCGCCGCACCTCACCAAGGTGCACCAGTGGGAGCAGGCCGACTTCCAGCCCGTCGCGAACGTGATCTCGGCACCGCAGATCATCGTGGTGCGCGAGGGCCTGCCCGTGAAGACGCTGGCCGAGCTGATCGCCTATGCCAAGGCCAACCCCGGCAAGCTCAATTACGCCTCCTCGGGCAACGGCTCGCTGCAGCACGTGACGGGCGCCATGCTGGAGCAGCAGGGCGGCATCAAGATGGTCCACGTGCCGTACAAGGGCACGGGCCCGGCGCTGCAGGACCTGCTGGGCGGGCAGGTCGACCTGACCTTCGGCACCGCACCGCCGTTCATGCCGCACATCCAGGCAGGCAAGCTGCGCGTGCTGGCCGTCACCGGCAAGCAGCGCCTCCCAAGCCTGCCGGATGTTCCGACCACGGCGGAAGCCGGCCTGCCCAAGGTCGACGCCACCTCATGGTTCGCGCTGTTCGCGCCGGCTGCCACGCCCAAGGCCATCGTCGACAAGCTCACGGCCGATGCGCGCACCGTGGTGCAGAGCGCCGAATTCCGCAAGAAGGCCGAAGAGCAGGGCGCCACAGCCGACTACCAGGACCCGGCGCAGTTGGGGGCCAAGGTCAAGGCCGACCTGGCCAACTGGGCCGAGGTGGTCAAGAGCGCGCGCATCGAAGCCGAGTAGCACCACGGCGCCAGCGGGGCGGGGGCACGGCCACAATACGGCCATGCCCTCGATGCATTCCGATGAACTGCTGGCCCAGGTGGCCGCGCTGCCCGCACTGCCGGGCGTGTACCGCTATTTCGACGCTGCCGACCAGTTGCTCTACGTCGGCAAGGCGCGCGACCTCAAGAAGCGCGTCTCCAGCTATTTCCAGAAGACCCACGGCGGCACGCGCATCGGCCACATGGTGGCCAGCATCGCGCGCATGGAGACCACCGTGGTGCGCTCCGAAGCCGAAGCGCTGCTGCTCGAGAACAACCTGATCAAGGCGCTCGGTCCCAAGTACAACATCCTGTTCCGGGACGACAAGAGCTACCCCTACCTCAAGATCACCGGTGCCGGGCCGACCGAGCAGTCGACCTCGCGCCAGACCGCGCCCACGGACTTCCCGCGCGTGGCCTATTACCGCGGCGCGGTGGACAAGAAGCACCGCTACTTCGGGCCGTTCCCCAACGCCTGGGCGGTCAAGGAATCCATCCTGTTGCTGCAGAAGGTGTTCCGCCTGCGCACCTGCGAAGACACGGTGTTCGTGAACCGCACGCGACCGTGCCTGCTCTACCAGATCAAGCGCTGCTCGGGCCCCTGCGTGCACTTGATTGCCCCGGGCGACTATGCCGAGGACGTGCGCAACGCCGAGCGCTTCCTCGACGGCGAGACCCAGCAGGTGCTGCAGGGCCTGGAGCAACGCATGATGGCGCACGCCGAGAAGCTGGAGTTCGAGCAGGCGGCCGAACTGCGCAACCAGATGGGCGCGCTGTCGCGCGTGCTGCACCAGCAGTCGGTGGACACCGGTTCGGACAAGGACGCCGACATCCTGGCCGTCAAGGTGCAGGGCGGGCGCGCCTGCGTGAACCTGGCCATGGTGCGCGGTGGCCGCCACCTGGGCGACCGGCCGTACTTCCCGAGCCATGTGGACGATGCCGTGGCGCTGCAGGCGGCCGAGGCCGAGAGCGATGCGCAGGCCGCCACACCGGTGGAAGTGCAGGTGCTCGAGGCCTTCATCGCCCAGCACTACACGGGTGTGGCCGTGCCGCCGCTGCTGATCACCAGCGAGGCTGTTTCAAAAGACCTCATCGCGGCGCTGTCGGCCGACAGCGGCCAGCGCGTGACTGCCCAGCACCAGCCGCGCGAGCAGCGCCGCCAGTGGCTGGAGATGGCCGAGAAGAATGCCGCGCTGCAGCTGGCCCGGCTGCTCGCCGAGGAGGGCTCGCAGCAGGCGCGCACGCGCGCGCTGGTCGAGGCGCTGGACCTGGCGCCGGACGCGTTGGAGCAGTTCCGCATTGAGTGCTTCGACATCTCGCACACGGCCGGCGAGGCCACGCAGGCGTCGTGCGTGGTGTTCCAGCAGCACAGGATGCAGAGTTCGGAGTACCGGCGCTTCAAGATCGAAGGCATCACGGGCGGCGACGACTACGCCGCCATGCGCCAGGTGCTCACGCGGCGCTATGCCAAGTTCTCGCCGCAGGCCATTGCAGAGGCGGCGGCCGAAGCGGGGAAGGCTGCACAGCTCGAACCGCAGGCCGAGGCGGCGCCGCCATCCAAGGCGCGCATGCCGGACCTCGTGCTGGTCGATGGCGGCCGTGGCCAGGTCTCGATGGCGCGCGAGGTGTTCCAGACCCTGGGGTTGGATATCGGCCTCATCGTCGGTGTCGAAAAGGGCGAGGGCCGCAAGGTCGGCCTGGAAGAACTCGTGTTCGCCGACGGCCGGCCCAAGGCCCAACTGGCGCGCGATTCGGCCGCACTGATGCTGGTGGCCCAGATCCGCGACGAGGCCCACCGCTTCGCGATCACGGGCATGCGCGCGGCGCGTGCCAAGGTCCGCACGGGCGGTAGCCGCATCGAGGAGATCCCGGGCATCGGCCCCAAGCGCCGGGCCCGGCTGCTGCAGCGCTTCGGCGGTGTGCGCGGTGTGGCCGCGGCCAGCGTGGACGACATCGCCACCGTCGAAGGGGTGTCGCGCGAACTCGCCGAACGCATCTACAAAGCCTTGCACTGAGACCCGGACCGGCGCCATGGCCGGACGCAAATAAGGCGTTCGGTCGCATGCCACAATGCCCGCCATGTTCTGGACGATTCCCACCATCATGACGTGGACGCGCATCGTCGCGATCCCGATCATTGTGGGGGTGTTCTACCTGCCGTTGCCGGTGGCCACCTGCAACCTGATCGCCACCGTGCTGTTCGTGGTGTTCGCCGCCACCGACTGGCTGGACGGCTACCTCGCGCGCAAGCTCAACCAGACCTCGGCCTTCGGCGCCTTCCTCGATCCGGTGGCCGACAAGTTCCTGGTCTGCGCGAGCCTCCTGGTGCTGGTGCATTTGAACCGGGCCGACGTGTTCGTGGCGCTGATCATCATCGGCCGCGAGATCGCGATCTCGGCGCTGCGCGAATGGATGGCGCAGATCGGCGCCTCGCGCAGCGTGGCCGTGCACATGATCGGCAAGCTCAAGACCACGGTGCAGATGGTGGCCATCCCCTTCCTGCTCTACGACGGCCGGCTGTTCGGCTTCGTCGACACCGCGCTGTGGGGCATCGTGCTGATATGGGTCGCCGCCGTGCTGACGGTTTGGTCCATGGTCTATTACCTGCAGAAGGCGATCCCCGAGATCCGGGCCCGCGCCAAATGAGCCTGTCCAGCGGCTGGGTACGGTCCATGCCGGTGGTGTTCGTGCTGATCTGGAGCACCGGTTTCATCGTGGCGCGCTACGGCATGCCGCAGTCTCCCCCGCTCAAGTTCCTGGCCCTGCGTTTTGCGCTGGCATTGCTGTGCTTCGGTGCCTGGGCGCGCCTGGCGCGCGCGGCCTGGCCGGCCAGCGGCCGGCAGTGGCTGCACCTGGCCGCGACGGGCGTGTTCATGCACGCGGGCTACCTGGGTGGTGTGTGGGCCGCGGTCAAGCTCGGCATGGGGGCGGGCCTGGTGGCCTTGCTGGTGGGGCTGCAACCCGTGCTCACGGCGATCTGGGTCGCTTCGCGCGGCGGCCAGGTCGCCGGCCGACAGTGGACCGGTTTGGCGCTGGGTTTCGGTGGCCTGGCGCTGGTGGTCTGGCACAAGCTGGGGCACGGCGAGGTCGGCGGACAGAACCTCATGCTCGCCTTGCTGGCGCTGGCCAGCATCACCATCGGCACGCTCTACCAGAAGCGCTACCTTGCGCCCTGTGCCGTGCCCACGGCCAACTGTGTGCAGAACCTGGCCGCGCTGCTGGTCACGCTGCCGCTGGCGCTCTTGCTGGAAACCGAGGCCATCCGCTTCAACGCCGACTTCATCGGCGCCATGGCCTGGTCGGTCCTGGTGCTCACGCTGGGCGGCAGTTCGCTGCTGTACCTGATGATCCAGCGCGGCGCGGCCACGGCCGTGACCAGCCTGCTGTACCTGGTGCCGCCGACCACCGCGCTCATGGCGTGGCTGCTGTTCGGCGAGCCCATCACTGTTTTCACCCTGGCCGGCACGGCGCTGACGGCCTTCGGCGTGGCGCTGGTCGTGCGCCCGCCGGCCACCACCAAGAGGAGCACACCATGAGCAAGAAACGCATCGCCGTGATCGCCGGCGACGGCATCGGCAAGGAAGTCATGCCCGAGGGCCTGCGCGTGATGGAGGCGGCCGCCAGCCGCTTCAACATCGACCTGCAGTTCGACCACTTCGATTTCTCCAGCTGGGACTACTGCGAGAAGCACGGCAAGATGCTGCCCGACGACTGGAAGGAGCAGATCGGTGGCCACGACGCGATCTACTTCGGCGCCGTGGGCTGGCCCGAGAAGATTGCCGACCATGTGTCGCTGTGGGGCTCGCTGCTGCTGTTCCGCCGCGAGTTCGACCAGTACATCAACCTGCGCCCTGCGCGGCTGATGCCCGGCATCGTGGCGCCCGTGGTGCGGCGCGACGGCAGCGCCCGCGCGCCCGGCGAGATCGACATGTACATCGTGCGCGAGAACACCGAAGGCGAGTACTCCTCGATCGGTGGGCGCATGTACGAGGGCACACCGCGCGAGATCGTGATGCAGGAGACCGTGATGTCGCGCCACGGCGTGGACCGCGTGCTCAAGTTCGCCTTCGAGCTTGCGCAGTCGCGGCCCAAGAAGCATCTGACCAGCGCCACCAAGTCCAACGGCATCGCGATCACCATGCCGTACTGGGACGAGCGCGTGGCCGCCATGGCCAAGGCTTATCCGGGCGTGACGCTCGACAAGTTCCACATCGACATCCTGACCGCGCACTTCGTGCAGCGACCCGACTTCTTCGACGTGGTCGTGGCCTCGAACCTGTTCGGCGACATCCTGTCCGACCTGGGCCCGGCGTGCACCGGCACCATCGGCATCGCACCCAGTGCCAACCTGAACCCCGAGCGCACCACACCTTCGCTGTTCGAGCCTGTGCATGGCTCCGCGCCGGACATCGCGGGCAAGGGCATCGCGAACCCGATCGGCCAGATCTGGTGCGGCGCGATGATGCTGGAATTTCTGGGCCACAAGGACGCGCACGACGCCGTGCTCCGGGCGATCGAGGCCGCGCTTCAGCCCGGCAGCGGCGCGCCGCGCACGCCGGACATCGGCGGCAAGGCCTCGACTTCGGACCTGGGCCGCGCGATTGCGCAGGCGCTCTGAGCGCGCCTGCAAACTGGTGGATGCGGGTGCGCGCGAGGCGTTTTGGCGCACCCCAAATGCGTCTAGAATCCGCGTCCGCGCCGCACGAGAGACCATGGCTTGCAAGCCTGTTTCGAGGTGGTCGCGGCATTGCTGACGCCGCAACAATTCGTTCCCACTCCCCCAGCCAGATGCGCGCCGCTTCTCGTGCGGGCCGTGGAAACATTTCGTGTCGAATCCGACCACACAACCCAAGTGAGGGACCCTCGTGAACAAGACTGAACTCATCGAACACATCGCCAACAACGCCGACATCTCCAAGGCTGCCGCCACGCGCGCCCTGGAGTCGACCATCGAGGCGGTCAAGAAAACCCTGAAGAAGGGTGGCACGGTGTCGCTGGTGGGCTTCGGTACCTTCGCGGTTGGCAAACGCGCGGCCCGTACGGGCCGAAATCCCCGCACCGGCGCGGCGATTAAAATCAAGGCTGCCAAGGTTCCCAAATTCCGTCCGGGCAAGGCGTTGAAAGACGCCCTGAACTGATCCGATTTGCAGTGGGGTGCTTAGCTCAGTTGGTAGAGCGGCGCCTTTACACGGCGTAGGTCGGCGGTTCGAGACCGTCAGCACCCACCACCCACTCCGGCCAAGGCGAACGTTGCGTTCGCCTTTCGTTTTTCTGCGAGACCATTTGCATGTTCGATTTCGTCCGCCAGCACACCAAGATCATGATGGGACTGCTGTTCCTTCTGATCATCCCGTCGTTCGTGTTCTTCGGGTTGGAAGGCTACACGCGGATGAACGAAGGCGGCCATGTGGTGGCGCGCGTGGCCGGCTCGGAGATCAAGCAGATCGAATGGGACAACGCGCACCGCAACGAAGTGCAACGCATGCTGGCGCAGACGCCCACGCTGGACGCGCGCCTGCTCGATTCGCCCGAAGCCAAGTACGCCACGCTGGAGCGCCTGGTGCGTGACCGCGTGCTGGCCGTCGCGGCCGACGAAGCCCATCTCGTGACCACCGATGGCCGCCTGGCGCGCGCGCTGCAGGAAGACCCGGCCATCGCCAGCCTGCGCAAGCCGGACGGCAGTCTGGACGTGGAGCGCTACCGCCTGCTCGTGGGCGCCCAAGGGATGACGCCCGAGATGTTCGAGGCCAACGCGCGCCGCCAGATCTCCACGCGCCAGGTCATGGCCGGCGTGGGCGAATCGGCGTTCGGTGTGGCGGCTGCGGCGGACGCCACCTTCGGTGCCTTCCTGCAGCGGCGCGAAGTGCAGGTGGCGCAATTCCCGGCCGGCGACTTCAGCGCCGGGCTCAAGCCGACCGAGGCCGAACTGGAGGCCTGGTACAAGGGCCACGTGGAGCAGTTCCGCGCGCCGGAGCAGGCCAAGATCGAATACGTGGTGCTGGACCTGGACGCCGTGAAGAAGAACATCGCGGTGAACGAGGACGACCTCAAGACCTTCTACACGCAGAACAATGCCCAACTGGCCGGCAAGGAAGAACGCCGCGCCAGCCACATCCTGGTCGATGCACCCAAGAGCGCCTCGGCCGATGAGCGCGCCAAGGCCAAGGCCCGTGCCGAGCAGCTGCTGGCCGAAGTCCGCAAGAACCCGGCCAGCTTCGCCGACGTGGCCCGCAAGAGTTCTGACGACAAGGGCTCCGCGGCCGGCGGCGGCGATCTGGACTACCTGACCCGCAGCGCGATCGACAAGCCCATCGCCGATGCCATCTTCGGCCTCGGCAAGAAGGGCGACATCAGCGATGTGGTGGAGTCGGACTTCGGCTTCCACGTGATCCAGCTGACCGACATCCGCGCCCCCAAGGTGCCGAGCTTTGCGGAGATGCGCACGCAGCTGGAGGGCGAGCTGCGCACCCAGCAGGCGCAGCGCCAGTTCGCCGAAACCGCCGAGACCTTCACGAACACCGTCTACGAACAGTCCGACAGCTTGAAGCCCGTGGCCGACAAGCTCAAGCTGCAGATCCAGACCGCCACCGTCACGCCCGTGCCGGCGGCCGGCGCCACCGGTCCTCTGGCGAATGCCCGCCTGCTCGAGGCGGTGTTCTCGGCCGACGCCACGCAGCAAAAGCGCAACACCGAGGCCGTCGAGGTCGGCACGAACCAACTGGTTTCCGCACGGGTGGTCGAACACAGCCCGGCCCGCACGCAGGCGCTGGCCGAAGTGCAGGACCAGGTGCGGGCCCGCTGGACCGCACAGCGCGCGGCCGAGCTCGCCAAGCAAAAGGGCGAGGCCCAGCTCGCCGAATGGAAGACGCAGGGCGACAAGGCCAAGCTGCCCGCGGCCGTGACCATCGCGCGCGACGACACGCACCAGTTCCCGGCCAAGCTCATCGATGCCGCGCTGCGCGCCGATCCCGCCGCCCTGCCGGCGCTGCTGGGTGTCGACCTGGCGGAGCAGGGCTATGCCGTGGTCCGTGTCGACAAGATCGCGCCGCCACGCGCGCTGCCGGCCGAGGCCGAACAGCAGGTGCGCCAGCAGTACGCGCAGACCTGGGCAGCGGCCGAGACCGTGGCCTACTACAACCTGCTCAAGGAGCGCCTCAAGGTCCGCATGGAAGTTGCGGCGCCTGCGGGGATGCCGGCGCAATGAGACTCAAAGCTGGGTTATACTGCTGAGCTTTCGTGGTGGCTGTAGCTCAGTTGGTAGAGTCCCAGATTGTGATTCTGGTTGTCGTGGGTTCGAGCCCCATCAGTCACCCCACCGAATTGCCGTGAAGCCTGCGTGATGCAGGCTGACCAGCCAGATGCCTGACCTTCCGAGGTCAGGCATTTTTTTTTCCGTATCGCAAGCTGCGCTGTACAGCTGCGCATTTTCTGCAACAGTGGCGGCGAGACTTGACCATCAACCCGCACGGATGTGCTAGTGTGTGCCGTTGCTTCGCCGGGCCTGCGGTCCACCGTCCGCACGCCGTGCCGGCACATGGGAGAAGAAGCTTGAACAGCAGTGGGAATCCGTCGGGCGAACATGCCATCGAAGGCGCGTTGGCGGCGGACCACTTTTACCTCGACGAAGGTGCCGAGGCGCCGGGCCTGCAAGGCATGCCGGCCGAACTCGTGGCGGTGTTCGACAACCTGCCCGTCATGGTCTGCTGCATGGACTTCGGCGCCGAGGTGCCGGTGCTGTACTGGAACCACGAGTGCGAGCGCTGCTCCGGCTACAGCGCCGCCGAGATCGTGGGCAATCCCGGCGCCTTGCAGCTGCTCTATCCCGAGCCGCTGTACCTGGCCCGCAAGACGGCCGACATCGTGGCCCAGGGCCCGCATTTTCGCGGGCTCGAATGGACACTGAGCAGCAAGGCCAACGGCAAGCGGCGCATCGCCTGGTCTTCGATCCGGGGCCTGGCCGCGCAGGGCGGCCAGCGCTGGTGCCTCGGCCTGGACATCACGGCGCATTCGGAGTCGCACCGGCTGCTGCGCGACCGCGACAAGCTGCTGACCTCCGTGTTCCGCCACCTTCCCGACATGGTCTACCTCAAGGATGGCGAGGGCCGCTGGTTGCTCGCCAATCCGACCGCGCGCGCCGTGCTGGGCCTGGCCGAGCAGGCGGGCCGCAGTTCCAGCAGCCTGGAGGTGGTCGAGCCGAGCCGCCCGGCGGCCATCGACCTGAACCACAGCGCGCTCACGGAGGAGGCGACCTGGCAGTCCGGCCGCCTCTCGCACGTACAGGAGGCCAACGACGACGGCCACGGCAACCTGCGCTATTACGACGTGATCCGCGTGCCCACCTTCGGCCGGCGCGGCCAGCGCCTGCACCTGCTCGTGGTGCGGCGCGACGTGACCGACCAGCGCGTCGCGGCCACCAAGCTGGAACTGGCCGGTCGCGTGCTGGAGCAGAGCACCGACGGCATCATCATCACCGACGCGGACAACCGCATCATCATGGTCAATGCGGCCTTCACCGAGATCACCGGCTACCAGGCCGAGGAGGTGCTGGGCCGCGACCCGCGGATGCTGGCCTCCGGCCAGCACGACAAGGCCTTCTACGCGCAGATGTGGGCCGTGCTGGCCGAGCAGGGCCGCTGGAGCGGCGAGATCTGGAACCGGCGCCGCAATGGCGAGGTGTACCCGCAGTGGCTGAGCCTGTCGGCACTGCGCCAGCGCAGCACGGACGAGATCACGCACTACGTGGCGGCCTTCTCCGACCTCAGTTCGCGCAAGGCGGCGGAGGAGAAGATCGCCTACCTGGCCAGCAAGGACGTGATCACCGGCCTGCCCAACCGCGCCCAGGCCACGCTGCAGGCCAGCTTGGCGCTCAAGCATGCCGAGCTCACCAACGACCGCGTGGCCCTGATCGTCATCGACGTCGACAACTTCAAGACGCTCAACGACTCGCTGGGCCACAGCGTGGGCGACCAGCTGCTGCGCGAGATCGGCGCGCGCCTGCTGGGCCAGGCGCGCGAGCGCACCATGGTCGGCCGCCTGAGCGGCGACGAGTTCATGGTGCTGCTGTCGGGCGTGCACAGCACGACCGAGGCCGCCCATGCCGTGCGTGCGCTGATGGACCTGCTGGGCCAGCCCGTGGTCTTGAGCGATCTGCCCGTGAACGTCTCGGTCTCCGCCGGCATCGCCATGTTTCCCAGCGACGGGACCGACTTCGACACGCTGTTCGGCCGGGCCGATGCCGCCATGTTCGCCGCCAAGCGCAAGGGCCGGGCGGCCTACCAGTTCGCCAGCGCGCTCATGAATGAAGCCGCCATCGACCGGCTGCAGATAGAGGCCTCGCTGCGCCGCGCGATCGAGAACCAGGCGCTGCGCCTGGAGTACCAGCCGCTGGTGCACCTGGCCAGTGGCCGCATCGTCGGTGCCGAGGCGCTGTGCCGCTGGGACGACCCCGAGCGCGGCGCCGTGCCGCCTGGCGTGTTCATCCCGATTGCCGAGGACTGCGGCCTGATCGAGGCGCTGGGCGGCTGGGTGCTCAAGACCGCAGCGCTGCAACTGCGTGCATGGCATGACGCGGGCCACACCGAACTCATGATGGCGGTGAACCTGTCGGCGCGGCAGTTTCAGCGCGGGGTCGTGCTGCAGCAGGTGGAGGATGCGCTCGTGGCCTCGGGCATCGCGCCCGACCGGCTCGAACTGGAACTGACCGAGACCGTGCTGCTGCACGACGGTGACGCGGTCATGGCCACGCTGCGCCGCCTGAAGGCCCTGGGCACCAAGCTATCGATGGACGACTTCGGCACCGGCTATTCCAGCCTGGCCTACCTGCGCCGCTTCAAGTTCGACAAGATCAAGATCGACCGCTCCTTCGTCTGCGACCTGATCGACGACCCGGACAACGCCGCCATCGTGCGCGGCATCATCTCGCTGGCGCAGAGCCTGGGCCTGTCGGTGCTGGCCGAGGGTGTGGAGACCGAGGCCGTCGCACAGCGGCTGAAGCACCTGCAGTGCACCTTCGCGCAGGGCTATCTGTTCGACCGGCCGTTGCGGCCGGAGGCCTTCGGCGCCCGGCTGAGCGCGTCCTGAACGCTCAGGCTCCGGGGTTCACGAGCACCAGCTTGCCCTTGACGCCGCGCGAGCCCATGTGGGCATAGGCAGCCTTCAGTTCGGACATGGGCATGGTGCTGTCGATGACGGGCTTGATCTTGCCCTGGGCGTACCACTGCGCCAGCTCGGCCAGGGCGGCTGCGCTGGCCTTGGGTTCCTGGCGCGAGAAGCCACCCCAGAACACGCCGACGATGGATGCGCCCTTGAGCAGGGCCAGGTTCAGCGGCAATGAGGGGATGGGCCCCGAGGCGAAGCCGACCACCAGGTAGCGGCCGCGCCAGGCGATCGAGCGAAAGGCCGGCTCTGCGAACTCGCCGCCCACCGGGTCGTAGACCACGTCGGGACCCTTGCCGTCGGTGAGCTTCTTGATCTCGTCGCGCAGGCTGCCCGAGGCGGTGTGCTCGCTGTAGTTGATAGTCGCATCCGCGCCCAGGGAGCGGCACAGCGCGCACTTCTCTTCGCTCGAGGCCGCCGCGATCACGCGCGCACCCATGGCCTTGGCGATCTGGATCGCCGAGGTGCCCACGCCACCGGCCGCGCCGAGCACCAGCACGGTCTCGCCGGCCTTCAGTTGCGCTCGGTCCACCAGCGCATGGTGCGAGGTGGCGTAGATCATGATGAAGGCCGCCGCATCCACGTGCGGAAAGCCGGCCGGCAATGGCATGCAGGTGGCGGCCTGCGCCAGCGCGTGGGTGCCGAAGCCGCCGGTGCCGGCCAGGCAGGCGACGTTCTGGCCGACCGCCACATTGCGCACGCCTTCGCCCACAGCCTCGACCACGCCGGCGAACTCCGAGCCCGGCACGAAGGGCAGCTCGGGCTTCATCTGGTATTTGTTCTGAACGATCAGCAGGTCGGGGAAGTTCAGGCTGGCCGCGTGGATGCGCACCAGCACCTGACCCGGGCCGGGCTGCGGCGTCGGCAATTCCTTCCAGACCAATGCGTCCACGCCCACCGGGTTCTCGCACAACCATGCCTGCATCTCGTGTCTCCTTGGGTTCAGCCTTGACGGATGGGGCGCATGATAGGCGGCGGCTCGGGTGGGCCGGGCGGTGCTTTGTCCCGCCGGCGACGCCCATGACGCCAGACATCGCGCCCCTACAATGCCGGCACTTCGAGCCATGCCCATGAAGATCCTGATCTGCAACGACGATGGTTACCAGGCACCCGGCGTCGCCGCGCTGTACGAGGCGCTCAAGGACGTCGCCGAGGTCGAGGTGATCGCACCCGAACAGAACAACAGCGCCAAGTCCAATGCCTTGACGCTGAACGCGCCGCTCTACGTGCACCAGGGCGCCAACGGCTTTCGCTATGTCAACGGCACCCCGGCCGACTGCATGCACATCGCGCTGACCGGGCTGCTCGGCTACCGGCCGGATCTGGTGGTCTCGGGCATCAACAACGGCGCCAACATGGGCGACGACACCATCTATTCCGGCACGGTGGGCGCGGCCATGGAGGCCTATTTGTTCGGTGTGCCGGCCCTGGCGTTCTCGCAGACCGAGAAGGGCTGGCAGCACCTGGACGCTGCCGGTGCCACGGCCCGCGCGCTGGTGCAGCAACTGATGCAGCGCCATGCCGTGGGCGACGCGCCCTGGCTGCTCAACGTGAACATTCCGAACCGGCCGCTGGACCAGCTCAAGCCGGCCAAGGTCTGCCGCCTGGGCCGGCGCCATGCCGCAGAGCGCGTGATCACCATGGACAGCCCGCGCGGCGAGACCATGTACTGGATCGGCGGCGCCGGTGCGGCCAAGGACGGCGCCGACGGCACGGATTTCCACGCCACGGCCCAGGGCCATGTGTCGATCACGCCTTTGCAGGTGGATCTCACGGACCACCCGCGGCTGGCGCACTGGGCGGACCTGCTCGCCGGCGTATCGGGCGGGGCGCGCTCCGCGGCGTGATGGGCACGCGTCCGAGCTTTCCCGCACGTCTGAACAACGGCCCGGCCCCCGCGGCTGCGCCTGCGCGCGCACGCGTGACGACGCAGCCGTCGGTGCCGATGGCACCGGCCCGCGCCGATTTCAGTGCCATGCGCCAGCGCATGGTGCGGCGGCTGGCGACCAGCGGCATTCAATCGCAGGCGGTGCTCACAGCCATGGGCACGGTCGAGCGTGACCGCTTCATCGACAGCGCGCTCGTGGCCCAGGCCTACGAAGACACCAGCCTGCCGATCGGTCTGAACCAGACCATCTCCAAGCCCAACGTGGTGGCACGCATGTGCGAACTCCTGCTGGGTGCCGAGCTCGCGCGCGAGGGCAAGCCCGCGCGCGTGCTCGAGATCGGCACGGGCTGCGGCTACCAGGCGGCCGTGCTGTCGCTGCTGGCGCGCGAGGTCTACAGCATCGAGCGCCTGCGCGGCCTGCACGAGAAGGCGCGGGAGAACCTGCGCCCGTTCCGGCTGCCCAATGTGCACCTGCTGTTCGGCGACGGCATGGCCGGTTACGCCAGGGGCGCGCCTTACGCAGCCATCATCGCCGCGGCCGGTGGCGAGGCTGTGCCGCAGGCCTGGCTGGACCAACTGGCCGTCGGCGGACGCCTGGTCGCGCCGGTCGCTGGGCACAGTGGACAGCAGGCGTTGGTGGTGATCGACCGCACGGCCCAGGGGCTGCGTCAGCAGCTGCTCGAGGCTGTGCATTTCGTGCCTTTAAAATCCGGCGTTGCTTAAACGGAGTGCGTACATGGTGTTGGGCGAAGGGCGGCGATGGCACGGGGTGGTGGCGCTGATGGTGGCGTTGGCCCTGGGGGCGTGCGCGAGCCGCAATGCGCCTGTGCGGGGCGCGCCGGTGGAAAACCGCGGCACCAGCGCAGGCGAACAGATCGCGTCGGTGCCGGCGGAGGCGCCGGCCAAACCGGTGGACCCGAATGCGGGCAAGCCGGGCTACTACACGGTCAAGCCCGGTGACACGCTGATCCGCATCGGCCTGGACACGGGCCAGAACTGGCGCGACATCGTGCGCTGGAACAACATCGAGAACCCCAACCTGATCGAAGTCGGCCAGGTCTTCCGCGTGGTGCCGCCGGGCGCCCATGTGGCAGAGAGCGGTGTGGTCTCGCGGCCCGTGGCGCCGTCCAGCAGCGCGCAGGCGACGCCGCTGGGCCCGGCTGCTTCGGCCAGCGCGCCGCGACCTGCCGCGAGCGCGGCCGCCGCACCGGTGGCCGAGCCCACGCCGCCGGCACCTGCGGCACCGCCGGCCGTGGCCGCCACGGGCGGCGGCGAGGACATGGTCTTCATCTGGCCGGCTTCGGGCAGCATGATCGGCGGCTTCGACGAGGCCAAGAACAAGGGCGTGGATCTGGCGGGCAAGGCCGGCGATGCCGTGCTGGCCGCGGCCGACGGCAAGGTGGTCTATGCCGGTGCCGGCCTGCGTGGCTATGGCAACCTGATCATCCTCAAGCACAACAACACCTACCTCACGGCCTACGCCCATAACCAGTCGCTGCTGGTCAAGGAAGACCAGACCGTGCGCAAGGGTCAGAAGGTGGCCGAGATGGGCAACAGCGACGCCGACCGCGTCAAGCTGCACTTCGAGATCCGGCGCCAGGGGCGGCCGGTCGATCCACTCAAGTACCTGCCGCCGCGCCCGGCGCCGTGACATGAAGAAGCGCAACGCATCCAGCCCAGCCCCCGAGCCGGATGCGTTGAAGGCGCCTTCTTCCGAACCGCAGGCGACGCCATCCAGTGAACGGTCGGCCCTGCTGGACGATGCACCGCTCGACGGCGAATCCAGTGACATCCTGACCATGTACCTGCGCGACGTGCGGCGCACCGCGCTGTTCACGCCGCAGGAAGAGTTCGACACCGCGATGCGCGCGCGTGCCGGCGATTTCGAAGCCCGCCAGGCCATGATCGAGCACAACCTGCGGCTCGTCGTCAGCATCGCCAAGAACTACCTGGGCCGCGGCGTGCCCATGAGCGACCTGATCGAGGAGGGCAACCTCGGCCTCATGCACGCCATCGACAAGTTCGAGCCCGAGCGTGGCTTTCGCTTTTCGACCTACGCCACCTGGTGGATCCGCCAGTCGGTCGAACGGGCCGTGATGAACCAGGGCCGCGTGATCCGCCTGCCCGTGCACGTGGTGCGCGAACTGCAGCAGGTGCTGCGGGCGCGGCGCTCGCTGGAGAACGATTCGGCCTTCCAGGCGCTGCGTCCCGATGGCGTGCGCGTGGACGACGTGGCCTCGCTGCTGGGCCGCGACGTGCAGGAGGTCGCTGACCTGCTGGCGCTGGCCGAGACGCCGCGCTCGCTGGACGCCTCGCTGGACCGCACGGAGGAGAGCGGCACCCTGGTCGACACCTTGACCGACGACCAGTCGCCCGACCCGTCCAGCCTCACGCACTCGCGCGAGGTCGAAGAATTGCTGGAGACCTGGATCGGCGCGCTGTCCGCGCGCGAGCGCGAGGTGCTGGATGGCCGTTTCGGCCTGCACGACCGCGAGCCGGAGACCCTGGACACGCTCAGCGAGCGCCTGAGCCTCACGCGTGAGCGCGTGCGCCAGATCCAGAACGAGGCGCTGCGCAAGCTCAAGCAGCACCTGGGTCGCAACGGCGTCGACCGCGACGCACTGCTGTAGCCGCGGCCGGCCGCACGGGGTGGCCTGAGACAATCGGGCCATGTCCGACGTTTCTCTCCTTGATTTGGCTGCCCCCCACGACACCGCGACCGACGCCAGCTTGCCGCCACCCTGGCTGGAGGTGCATGCGGTCGACCTCGAAGCGCAGGGTGTGGCGCGGCGCCCGGATGGCAAGGTGGTGTTCATCGAAGGGGCCTTACCGACCGAGCGCGTGCTGGCCAACGTGTACCGCAAGAAGAGCCATTTCGAGCATGCCAGCCTGACGGCGGTGCTGCGCGAATCTGCCCAGCGTGTGCAGCCGGCCTGCCCGCATTTCGGCTTGCACGCAGGTGCCTGCGGCGGCTGCAAGATGCAGCACCTGCACGTGGCGGCGCAGGTGGCCGTCAAGCAGCGCGTGCTGGAAGACAACCTCTGGCACCTGGGCAGGCTGCGGCCTGAGCGGGTGCTGCGCCCGATCGAGGGCCCGGCCTGGGGCTACCGCGACCGCGGCCGCCTGTCGGTGCGCTACGTGCGCAAGAAGGGCGAGGTGCTGGTGGGCTTCCACGAGCGCAAGAGCCGCTACGTGGCCGACATGCGCGAATGCCGAGTGTTGCCGCCCCATGTCAGCGCGCTGCTGCTGCCGCTGCGCGCATTGATCGGCGCCATGGACGCGCGCGAGACCTTGCCGCAGATCGAACTGGCCGTGGGCGCCGACGTGACCGCGCTGGTGCTGCGCCACATGGAGCCGCTCAGCGCGGGCGATCTCGCGCAACTGCGGGCCTTCGCCAGCACCCACGGCGTGCAGTGGTGGCTGCAGCCCAAGGGACCGGACACCGTGCACCTGCTGGACGAGGGCGGGCCGCAGCTGAGCTACCGCCTGCCCGAATACGGCATCGAGATGCCCTACCGGCCGACCGACTTCACGCAGGTCAACGCCCACATCAACCGCGTACTCGTGCACCGCGCACTGGGCCTGCTGCAAGTGCAGCGCGACGAGCGCGTGATCGACTGGTTCTGCGGCCTGGGCAACTTCAGCCTGCCGCTGGCCACGCAGGCGCGCGAAGTGATGGGCATCGAGGGCAGCGAGGCGCTGGTGGCCCGGTCCCGCGACAATTACCAGCGCAACGCGGCCGCGCGCGGCAGCCATGGTCCGCTGGCACCGACGCGCTTCGCCGCGCGCAACCTGTTCGAGATGACGCCCGAGCAACTGGTGGCCGACGGCACGGCGCAGAAGTGGCTGGTCGATCCCCCGCGCGAAGGCGCGCATGCGCTGGTCCAGGCCCTGGCGCAGCTGCGCCAGGGGGCCGAGCGCGGCGACTGGCAGCCGCCCCGGCGCATCGTCTATGTGAGCTGCAACCCTGCCACGCTCGCGCGTGATGCCGGCATCCTGGTCAACGAGGGGGGCTACCGCTGCGTGGCCGCTGGCGCGGTGAACATGTTCCCGCACACTGCGCACGTGGAAAGCATTGCGCAGTTCGAACTGGTACCGCGCTGAGGTGGACCGTCAGGAGCCGCGGGCGCTGCGGCGTTCGGTCTTGCCCTCGGGCGGGCTGCTGGCCACCGATTCCTCTGTGGCCTCGGCCTTGGGCGAGGGGATCACGGCTCGCACGCCCTCGACCTTGTTCTCGCGCATGTACTGGTCCATCTCGCGCCAACCGGCGAAGATGGCCGCGCGCGGCGCCTTCGGGTTCAGCGTGTAGCAGTCTTCCAGCGCGCGCTGGGCGTGGCGGCAGCCGCCGCCCGTGGCCTTGGCGTCGGCCTCGCGCGCGAGCACCTTGGGGTCGGGATAGATGCCCGGGATCTCGCAGCCCGCCAGCAGCGAGGCGACGCTCAGGATGGCGAAAAGACGTGCAGACATGGGCGGCCTCGGACGGGGGATGCGTTCATTATCGGCACGGGTGCCCAAGACGTTGAGCGAAAAGTGCGCGCAAATGGAAAAGGCCCCGAAGGGCCTTTCGTGCGAGGGAGGGGTGCTCAGTCGCGTTCGCCGCCCATGATGCCCAGCAGGGCCAGCAAGCTCTGGAACACGTTGAACAGGTCCAGATACAGTGCCAGCGTGGCGCTGATGTAGTTGGTCTCGCCGCCGTCCATGATGCGCTTGAGGTCATACAGCATGAAGGCGCTGAAGATACCAATGGCGGCGACCGACAGGGCCATCATGCCGGCCGTGGAACCCACGAACACGTTCACGATGCCACCCACCAGCAGCACGATGGCGCCGACGAACAGCCACTTGCCCATGGAGGACAGGTCGCGCTTGATGACCGTGGCCAGGCTGGCCATGGCCAGGAACACACCAGCCGTGCCGCCAAAAGCGGTCATGACGAGTTCGGCACCGTTCGAGAAGCCCAGCACCATCGCGATCATGCGCGACAGCATCAGACCCATGAAGAAGGTGAAGCCCAGCAGCACCGGCACGCCGGCGGCCGAGTTCTTGGTCTTCTCGATCGCGAACATGAAGCCGAAGGCGCCGCCCAGGAACACGATCAGGCCCAGGCCGCCGCTCAGTGCGGCCGTGATCCCGGTGGACACGCCGACCCAGGCGCCCAGCACCGTAGGCAGCAGGCTCAGCGCCAGCAGCCAGTAGGTGTTGCGCAGTACCTTGTTGCGCTGTTCCTGGGAAACCTCAAAACCGCCGTAGCCGGCGTCGTAAGTGCGTACTTGATTGGTCATGGACGAGCTCCTCATTGCCTTGATCGGCAGTTGCGGGAATTCTAGGGAGATTCAAGAGGCCGGCTGCAATACCACTGCAGGGTCCACCCTTATTGTGCAAAGGGATTTCTTCGGGCCGTTCGTGCCGGCAGCGGGGCGGGTTTTGTTTATGCTCGCCGTCTTTCCTTTGCAAAAAGCCACCATGAAGACCAAGTCCTTTCTCGAACTGTCCGACCTGAAGGCGATCGCCGCCGCCGCCGAAGCCGAAGCGCTCAAGAACAACTGGGCCGTGACCATCGCCATCGTCGATGACGGCGGCCACCTCCTGTGGCTGCAACGCCTGGACGGCGCGCCCGCCGTGTCGGCCCACATTGCCCCGGCCAAGGCCAACACGGCCGCACTGGGCCGCCGCGAGAGCAAGGTCTACGAGGACATCGTCAACGGCGGCCGCACGGCTTTCCTGAGCGCACCCGACCTCAAGGGCCTGCTCGAGGGCGGTGTGCCGATCCTGAAGGACGGCAATTGCATCGGCGCCGTGGGCGTGAGCGGCGTGAAATCGACCGAGGACGCACAGATCGCCCGCGCCGGCATTGCCGCCATCGGCCTGTAATCGCGTCGTCCCCCAAAACAAAAGCCGGCCCCTCGGGCCGGCTTTGTCGTTTTGGTGGGGAAAAAAATGCGTGGCTGGCGGGGCAAAGCCCGGTGGCTGGCAAAAACGACCCTTGGAGACTGAGGATCAGTCCTGGAGTCGCCCCACGATGAAACCTATTTGGTCAGGATCAGCTTGCCGAGCTTGGTGGTCTGCAGGCGGTAGATCGCGCCGTTGTGCTTGATCTCGACGGCCTTCTGGCCGCGCAGCAACTCGTGGCTGTCGACAGCGATGGCGTCCGCCGCGCTGAGTTGCGCCATGCCCGCAGCGGCGAAGCGTTGGAGCGCTGCGGCGTTGCCGGACATCAGGGGATGGGTGGCTGCGTGCATGGTATTGGTCCCTTGGTCAACTTGCGATGAGGTTAATGATAACGATTCGCAGTTGAGAGTCAAGAAAAGGGGCGATGTTTTTTTCGCCCCTTCTTCCATCAGGGTTGCACGGTCAAGGCTTGGGTTCGGTGATGAAGCCGATCTTGCGCACCCCGGCCTGGCGGGCGAACGACATGGCCTGGGCCACACGCTCGTAGCGCACTTCGCGGTCGCCGCGGATGTGCAGCTCCGGTTGCGGTTCCTTGCTGCCTTCGGCCTGCAGGCGCGGCAGCAGATCCTCGTCGGTGATGCGGTTCTCGTTCCAGTAGTAGCCGCCATCGGCGGCCACGGACAGGCGGATGGTTTCCGGCTTGGCGTCCTCCTGCTCGCTGCTGGCGCGGGGCAGGTCGATGTTCACCGCGTGCTTCATCACCGGGATGGTGATGATGAAGATGATGAGCAGCACCAGCATGACGTCGACCAGCGGCGTCATGTTGATCTCGTTCATCACCTCGTCGGCGTCGTCCTGGGTGCCGAAGGCCATCTCAGGCTCCCTTCTTCATGGCCACCACGTTGGCCGTGCCGCCCGTGGCCACGCGGGCACCGGTGACGAAGTAGGCGTGCAGGTCGTGCGCGAAGCTGTTGAGCTTGTTCAGCACCGACTTGTTGCCGCGCACCAGCGCGTTGTAGCCCAGCACGGCGGGGATGGCGACCGCCAGGCCCAGGGCCGTCATGATCAGCGCTTCGCCGATGGGGCCGGCCACCTTGTCGATGGTGGACTGGCCCGACAGGCCAATCGCCAGCAGCGCGTGGTAGATCCCCCAGACCGTGCCGAACAGGCCCACGAATGGCGCGGTGGAGCCGACCGAGGCCAGGATGGCCAGGCCCGACTGCATGCGGGCCGTGGTGGCGTCGATGCTGTTGCGCAGCGTGCGCGTGACCCAGTCGCTCACGTCCAGCGTGTCGTGCAGATGGGCCTTGGTGTTGCGGTGGTGGGCGGTGGCTTCACGGCCTTCCTCGGCCAGGCGCAGAAAAGGGTTGCTCGGGTCCTTGCCCAGCTTGGACATGCCGGTGGCGAAGTCCTCGCTGTGCCAGAAGCCGTCGGAAGCGTTGGCCATCTTCTTGTAACGGATGATGTCCAGCGTCTTGATCAGGATCACGACCCAGGACGACAGCGACATCACGAGCAGCATGATCGCCACACCCTTGGTCACGATGTCGCCTTGTTGCCAGACGTTGGCGAGGCCGAAATGGGATTCCATGCGTTACTCCAGGAGAAAGAAGAAAAAAGTTATTCGAGGACGTAGTTGACTGGCGCTTCGTACCACATGGCCTGGACCACGCCGTTGACCTTGCCCGGCACATAGCGGCACTTCATGACGTACTCCATGGCCGAGCGGTCCAGCCGCTCGAAGCCGCTGGAACGCTTGATCTCGGCGCGCTCGGGCTGGCCGTTGGTGCCTATCAACACGCGCACCAGCACCTTGCCCTGTTCGCCCAGGCGCCGGCTGATGGCCGGGTAGACGGGGCTGGGGTTCTGCAGGTAGCTGGCGTCGCTGGACGGCAGCTGGATCTTGGGCGGTGCCGGCGGTGCGGGCGGCGGCGGTTCGGGCGCCGGCGCGACAGGCTGCTCGATCGGCGGAAGCGGCGCTGGCGGCGCGACCACGCCGGTGGGCGCAGCCGGTGCCGGCGTGGGGTCCTGGATCGCCTGGGGCTGCGGCGGTGGCGGCAGCGCCGGCTTCTTTGGCGCAACCACAGGCTTGGTCACCTTCGGCGGTGTCGGCGGTGCGGGCGGCGGCGGTGGGGGCGGCGTGGGTTTGGGCGGCTCGATGAACTGCGACAGGATCTCGACCGGCACGATCACCTCGACGGCGCGGACCAGCAGGCCGCTTTGCAGAGCCCACAGGGCCGCGGCGTGGAAGGCGATCACGCTGCCGACGATGACCGTGTTGCGGCTCAGGCCACTGCGTTCGGGGTAGGTGCTGGAAGCCATGGTGGAAAAGACAAATGCCGAAGCAGGCGCCACAGCGGCGCCTGGTGGAAAAACGCGCAAGGCGGAGTGTGGCGGCCCGGGCCTATCTGCGGAAGATCCACCAGGCCGAGCCGACGACCAGGATCAGGCTGCCGCCGAGAGAGAACAGGTCCATGCAACGCCTTCCGTGATGCTGCTGGCGAGCTTGGGGACCGGGGCGTCGAGACCGCGGTCATCGGGCCCGATGGCGCTGTGCAAGGCCGCGACGGGGTGCATGCGGCTGCACTGGTCGACGACTTCGCGGGCGCACCCTTCGCAGCGGCCACATTGCGTGGCCACGCCGAGCTCGAGCTGGATGTCGTCGAAGCTCAGACCGGCCCGCACATGGCGGACGATTTCGCGGTCGGAGATCCGGTTGCACACACAGACGATCATGGCGGTGAAGGCGGGTTGGTGGCTGGCTGGTGAGTGTTGCTCGCGATTATAAATACGAATTCATCGCATTTGTGCAATTGATTGGCGTGAAGGCGGTTGCAGAGTGGGGTTTTGGGGCGTCATTCCGCCGGACGCCAGAGCGTCTTCGGGCTGCAATCGGCCGGGCTGGCGCAGCCGCACAGGGCCATGGCGATCTCCAGTTCGTCGCGCAGCAGGCGCAGCACGTGGGCCACGCCCACTGCGCCGGCGTTGGCCAGGCCCCACACCACTGGCCGTCCGACCAGTACGGCGCGAGCGCCCAGCGCCATGGCCTTCAGCACATCGGTTCCGCGGCGGATGCCGCCGTCCACCAGCACGGGCAGGGCGCTGCCGATCGCGTCGACGATGGGCGGCAGCAACGCTGCGGTGGGGGGCATCGTGTCCAGGGTCCGGCCACCGTGGTTGGACACGATGATCCCGCCCAGCTGCAAGGCCGCTGCCTGGCGCGCGTCATCGGCATGCGTGATGCCCTTGAGCAGCACCGGCAGCCGGCTGATGGACTGCAGCCATTGCACATCGTCCCAGGTCGGGGCGTGCCGCAGCAGGGCGTCGAACATCGCGCTTTGGCCTGGCGCCAGCGTGACGGGCGGCGCCGGGGGCAAGCCCGCCAGGTGCACCGCTGCCGCATGGGGCGGCACCTGGAAGCCGGCACGGCGTTCGCGGTCGCGCGCGCCACTGGTCGGCGCGTCCACGGTCAGCACCAGGGCCTCGTAGCCGGCCTGCTCAGCGCGTTGCACCAGTTCGCGCGTGAAGCCGCGGTCGTGCTGCAGGTAGAGCTGAAACCACAGCGGGCCGCGGTCGGGCGCGTGCGCGATGGCTGCGGCAATGGTTTCCAGCGGCGTGCTGGCCTGGGTGCTCAGTACCAGCCCCGCACCGAGCGCGGACGCCGCGTGGGCTGTGGCCAGCTCGCCGTCACCGTGCGCCATGCGCTGGAATGCCACCGGGGCCACGAGGATGGGGTGGGCCAGCTGGCGGCCCAGCAGTTCCACACGTGTGTGCCCGCCTTGCAGCGGGCGCAGCACGCGGGGGTGCAGCTGCAGTGCGTCCCAGGCTGCGCGGTTGGCGCGCAGCGTGATTTCGTCGCCCGCACCGCCGCTGAAGTAGGCCCAGGCGTTGTCGTCCAGCCGTGTGCGGGCATGGACCTCGTGGTCTGCCAGCGTGGCCAGGCCTGCAGGCAGGCGGTCGACAGCGGGAACGGGCGGTGGGGCTGCAGGCATGCCGCCAGTATCGCAAGCGCCCTCGCTCAGGTCTCGGCCCAGCGCCGGACCAGGTTGTGGTACAGCGCGGTCAGGCTCAGCACTTCGGCGCTGTCGCCGCCACGGGCGCGCAGCTTCTGGATGGTTTGGTCCAGCTCGAACAGCATGTGGCGCTCGGTGTCGTCGCGCACCAGGCTCTGCAGCCAGAAGAAGGCGCCGATGCGGGTGCCGCGCGTGACCGGCTCCACGCGGTGCAGGCTGCTGGAGGGATAGAGGATCAGGTCGCCGGCCGGCAGCTTGACAGCATGCGTGCCGTAGGTGTCGGACACGACGAGCTCGCCGCCGTCGTACGCGCCGGGATCGGTCAGGAACAAGGTGCATGACAGGTCGGTGCGCAAGCTGCTGCCATCGGGCAGGTGGTGTAGGGCGCTGTCCACGTGCATGCCGTACTGGCCACCACCCTCGTAGCGGTTGAACAGCGGCGGCGTGAAGCGCCGCGGCAGGGCCGCAGCGTGGAACAGCGCCGAGCGCGACAGCGCCGCCAGGATCTGCTGGCCCAGCTGGCGCGCCAAGGGCGTACCTGCGGGCAGCTGCAGGTTGCGCTTGACGGCTGCGCCCTGGGTGCCCGCCGTGCTGCGGCCGTCTTGCCAGTCGGCGGCCGCCAGCGCAGTGCGCATGGCCTGCACGGCAGCGGCGTCCAGCACCTCGGGAACATGCAGCAACACGGCGGTCTCCGGGCTCAGAACTTCAGCGTGGCCGTCATCACGGCAGAGCGCGGCGTGCCGATGGTGGCCCGGTTGCCGGCGTTGTTGATGCGCGCGATGTAGAACTTGTCGGTCAGGTTGAACACGTTGAGCTGCAGCGAGAAGTTCTTGTTGACCTCGTAGCCCAGCATGGCGTCCAGCACGGTGTAGCTCGGGATCTGCGGCACGAAGGCCACTGCCGCCGCATTCGTTGAACGGGCCTGGGTGTCCACGTAGCGCACGCCGCCACCCACGGTCAGGCCGAAGGGCAGCTTGTAGGTGCTCCACAGCGTGGCGGTGAGCTTGGGCGAATAGCGCACGGCAGCGCCCGTCGTCGTCGCCGTGCGCAAGCCCTCGATCACCTTGGCGCTGGTGTTGGCCACGCCAGCGATCAACTGCCAGGCCGGCGTGATCTGGCCGATGGCGCTGAGCTCCACGCCCTGCACGCGGGTCTTGCCGTACTGGTCGACCGCGCCGGTCACTGGATCGGGTGTGCCGACCTCGTTGGTGTTGTCGGTGCGGAACAGGGCGGCGGTCAGTGCCAGGCGCTTGTCCAGCACATCCCACTTGGTGCCCAGCTCGGCGGTGCGGGCCTTCTGCGGGCCCATGTTCGGGCTGTTGCTGTTGCCAGCCGTGGTGTTCAGCGCGAAGTCGCTGCCTGGCGGCCGCGCCGACGTGGCGTAGGCCGCGTAGAGGCTGCCGTTGGGCGCGGGCTTGTAGACCACGCCGAGCTTGCCGGTGAACAGGCTGTCGGAGTCCGACAGCCTGGTGGCGGCCGTGGTCGCGCCCGTGGCCGGCAGGCTCAGGTACTCGGTGCGGTAGTGTTCCCAGCGCACACCCGCGCTGACCTGCCAGGCCGGGCTGAGCTTGATGGTGTCGAACAGGTAGGCTGCAGTGGTCGTCACCTCGCCTTGGGTGCTGGCGCCGTTCGGTGTCACCGGAACCAGGGGGCGGCCCATGTCCGGCGCGTAGAGGCTGGCGAAGGCCTGGTAGCTGGCCGGCGTCACGACGCCGGTGGTGGGGTTGGTGCTGGCCGGGATCAGCACGCCGTTGCTGGCGTTGATGTTCGCGGCCAGGGTGCCGTTGGTCTGCTTCTCGCGCGCCAGTTCCAGGCCACCGCTGAAGCTGTGGTCCAGCCCGCCGAGCTTCAGGTCCGCCGTGATATTGGTCTGGTTCGCCAGGATCTCGTTGCGCTGCAGCTTGCCTTGCGGCAGCACGCGGATCATCCACGAGGCCGGGTCCGCCGCATTCGTCCCCGGCGCGAAACCGTTGGAGAAGGGCGCGGTCAACACCAAATCCTGCTTGGTGCGGCCCCAGCGCGTGATGTTGCGCACCGTCACGCCTGGCGCGAGGTCGTGCTCGATGCGGGCCGTGAACATGTCGGAATCGACGTCGTCGTGGTCGGAGGACCAACCGTAGAAGTTGCTCTCGTCCACCGCGGGGAAACTGGTCGCCCCACGCGGCGCGGATGCCGACCAGCCGGGCAGCCGCGTCGTCACGAAGCCGCCGTCCGGCCGGTTGCGCCGGTTCATGTGCAGGTACGAGAAGGAGATCCGCGTCGGCGTGCCCAGGCCCAGGGCCAGCGAGGGCGCAAAGCCCCAGCCCTTGTTCTTGACCTCGTCGCGGTCGACCACGCCGCTGTCCTGCGCCATCAGGTTCAGGCGGAACGCGGCCGTGCCGGTTTCGTTGAGCTTGCGGTTCAGGTCCAGCGTGCTGCGCTTGTGGCTGCCGCTGCCCAGGCTCACGGTGGCGCTGGCGTCGTTCTCGGCGAACGGCAGCTTGCTCTGCAGGTTGATGTAGCCGTTCGGCGAGCCGCGGCCGATGTCGGTGCCGGCCGGGCCCTTGACCACCTCGACCTGCTCGATGTTGAACATGTCGCGCGTGATGGTGCCCACGTCGCGGATGCCGTCCACGAAGATGCTGCCCTGTGCGTCGAAGCCGCGCAGGTAGACCGCATCGCCGGTGGCCGTGTTGCCGTTCTCGCCCATCTGCAGGGTGATGCCGGGCGTGTTGCGCAGCGCGTCGGTCAGCGTGGTGGCGGCTTGGTCACGCAGCACTTCCTTCTTGATGACGGTGATGGTCTGCGGCGTGTCCACCAGCGGCTGCGTGAGCTTGGGCGACGAGGCGCGCTCGGCCTTGTATTCGCTTTCGGCGGTGGACTGGACCTGGACTTCGCGCAAGGTGCCGGACGTGGTCTGGGCGGCGACCGGCAGTGCGGCCATGGCGACCAGGGTCGCGGCCGCGGCGCTGCCCGCACGCGGGTGCTTGCGGCTGGTGATGTAAGACATGGATGCTCCGTTGGATCTGCGGGGGTGGCCTGGCTGGCTGGCGCAGATCGGCCCCGGAGGGGCGCAAAGGAGCGGGTGGCGGGCTAGGGAATGTGCCGCCGGTCAACGGCCGCACAAGGCGTACAGATGATATTTATTCTCATTCTTCTTGGGAAGTGTGACGTTGTGTGACGACAACGTCACGTCTCACAGTGGCGGCCGCACCCAGCCGCCGCCCAGTGCCTTGTACAGGTCCACTGCCGAGGTCAGCCGCGCCAGCCGCTGCTGCGCCAGGCTGTCCTGGGCCGAGAACAGCGTGCGCTGCGCGTCCAGCGTGCTGAGCAGGTCTTCCACGCCTTCGCGGTAGCGCAGTTCGGCCAGGCGCAGCGAGCGCTGGGCCTCGTCGCGGATCGCCAGCTGCGACTGCTCCTGGCTGCGGTTGCGCGCGATGTTCGAGAGGCTGTCCTCCACTTCTTTGAGCGCGCTGTGGATGGAGGCGCGGTAGCTCTCCACCAGCACGCGGCGCTGCGATTCGCTCAGCAGCACCTGGTTGCGCAGCCGGCCGCCGTCGAACAGCGTCTGCGCCACCGAGGCCGTGAGCCCCACGCTGAAGCTCGGGTTCGCGAGCGACAGCAGCGCGCTGCTGGCCAGGCCGGTCGAGCCCGAGAGCTCGATGCTGGGCAGCAGGGCCGCGCGGGCTGCGGCCACATTGGCGTCGGCCGCCTGCAGTGCGGCCTCGGCGCTGGCCAGGTCCGGGCGGCGCAACAGCAGGTCCGACGGCAGGCCCGGCGCCACGGCCGGCACGGCCAGCGCGTCCAGCGGCATGCCGGCCACCGTGAAACCCTGCGGCGCGCGGCCCAGCAGCAAGGCCAGCGCGGTCAGCGCCTGGCGCTGCTGCACCTGCAGCGGCTCGATAGTGGCGCGCTGGCTCAGCACGGTGGTGCGCTGGCGGGACAGATCCAGCGCCGAGGCCGCGCCGTTGTCGTAGCGCGCCTGCACGATGCGGAACACACGCTCGGCGATGGCCAGGTTCTCCTGCGCGATCGCGAGCCGCACGCGCAGCGCCAGCACCTGGAAGTAGGCATTGGCCACCGCGCTGCTGACGGACAGGCGCACTGTCTGCAGGTCGTAGCGGCTGCCCGTCAGCGCGGCCTGGGCGCTGTCCACGTTGGCGGCCAGCCGGCCCCACAGGTCGATCTCGTAGCTGGCCGACAGCGACACACCCGAGGAGCGCGCACTGCTGCCGCTGGCACCCGGGGGATCGGTGTAGCGGTCCGCCGTGCTGGCGCCACCCGAGAGCGAGGGGAACAGCGAGGCACCGGCATTGCGCGCTGCCAGCTCGGCCTGGCGCACGCGTTCGGCCGCGATCGCGAGGTCGGTGCTGCCGGCCAGCGTCTGCTCGACCAGCGCCGCGAGCTCGGGCGCGGCAAAGCTGTTCCACCAGTCTGGCTGCAGCGCATCCAGGCCAGCCGGCGCTTCGGCGAACTGGGTCGGCACGACGGGTTCGGCGCGCGGCGGCTCGACCGGCGGCGCGGCGCAGCCAGCGGCCACGAGCGCGAACAGGGCGGCGAGGGCAGTGCGCCGAAAAGGCGGAAAAAGCATGGGGAAATCACTCATTCGGAAGACAGGGCCACGACCGGGTCCAGCCGCGCGGCCTTGCGCGCCGGCAGCCAGCCGAACACCAGGCCGGTGGCGAACGCACAGCCGAAGGCCAGCAGTACGGGCGTGAGCGAATACTGGATCGGCGTGTCGAAGGCCGCGATGATGGCCGCGGTGACGAGCCCGCCGGCGACGCCGATGGCGCCGCCCAGCGCGGAGACCACCACCGCCTCGATCAGGAACTGCTGCAGGATGTTGCGCTCGCGGGCGCCCGTGGCCATGCGGATGCCGATCTCGCGCGTGCGCTCGGTCACCGAGACCAGCATGATGTTCATCACGCCGATGCCACCGACCAACAGCGAGATCGCGGCGATGGAGCCCAGCAGCATCGTCATGGTGTTCTGCGTCTGCGCGCTGGCCGCCAGGATGGAGGCCATGTTGCGGATCTGGAAGTCCACCACGCCGTGGCGCTCGAGCAGCAGCTTCTCCACGGCTTCCTGCGTCTCGTCGATGCGCGACACATCGTCCACCGCCACCGTCACGTTGCGCAGGAAGCGCTGGCCCGACAGCCGCAGGCTGCTTGTCGCATAGGGCAGGAACACCACGTCGTCCTGGTCGCTGCCCGTGGGCGAGGCACCGCGCTCTGACATCACGCCCACCACCTGCAGGATCAGGTTGTTGATCAGCACGTACTGGCCCACCGGGTCGCTGCCGTCGGCGAACAGGGCGTTGGCCACGGTCTGGCCCAGCACCGCCACCTTGGCGTAGGTCTGGTCGTCCTCCTCGCTGAAGAAGCTGCCCTGCGCCACCGGCCATTGCCGCGCGATCGGGAACTTGGCCGAGGTGCCGGTCACGGTCGTGCTGTAGTCGGCGCCCGAGCGCCGCAGCGTGGCCGTGCTGGTCTGCTCCGGCACGGCGGCCAGCACATTGGGCACCGCGTCGATGGCGTAGACGTCGGGCAGCACCAGCGTGGCCGTGCTGTTGAAGCCGCGCTGGTTGGGGGCGCCCGGCCGCACCAGCAGCAGGTTGGAGCCCATGGCGCTGATGCGGTCGATCACGGCCTGCTTGGCGCCGTCGCCGATGGCCAGCATGGCGATCACCGAGCCCACGCCGATCACGATGCCCAGCAGCGTCAGCACGGAGCGGAACACGTTGGCGCGCAATGAGCGCAGCGCCATCTTGGCGGCCTCGACCACGTCGCCCAGGAAGGAGCCGCCACCGCGGTGCGGCGGCGGCGTGAAGGCGGTGGTCTCGGGCGGCCGGTCGGCGGTGCCGCTGTCCGACAGGATGTGGCCGTCCTTGATCTCGATCAGCCGGTGCGCGTGTTCTGCCACTTCGCGGGCGTGCGTGATCAGGATCACCGTATGCCCGCGCGCCGACAGGTCGGCCAGCAAGGCCATCACGTCGGCGCCGCTCCTGCTGTCCAGTGCGCCCGTAGGCTCGTCGGCCAGGATGATGCGCCCGCCATTCATGAGTGCCCGCGCGATCGACACGCGCTGCTGCTGCCCGCCAGACAGCTGGTTGGGCCGGTGGTGGTGGCGCGCGCCCAGGCCCAGCCCGCTCAGCAGCTCCAATGCATGCGCATGGCGCCGGGCCGCCGGCATGCCGGAGTACATGGCCGGCACCTCGACATTCTCGGCCGCGCTGGCGGTGGCGATGAGGTTGTAGCTCTGGAACACGAAACCGAAGTCGTCGCGGCGCAGCAGCGCGAGCTCGTCGCGCGAGAGCTGCGAAACGTCGCGGCCCAGGAAGTGGTAGCTGCCCGTGGTCGGTCGGTCCAGGCAGCCCAGGATGTTCATGAGCGTGGACTTGCCTGAACCCGAGGCGCCCACGATGGCGATGAACTCGCCCTCGCGAATGGTCAGGTCGATGCCGTGCAGCACTTGCACCGACAGGTCGCCGTTGGCGTAGGTCTTGGTGACGCCTTTCAGTTCGATCAGCGGTGCGCCCGGCGGGAAGGCCGCAGGCGTCAGCGCCGGGTCTTCCACCGGCTTCATCAGCGCGGGCCTCCAGGTGGCAGCATGGGCATGCCGCCACCGCCCTGCAGGCCGGAGCGCTGTTGGCCGGCGCCCTGGTTGCCCCTCGCACCCGAGGCCGCGCCGGCCGGCTGGCGCAGGCCGGCGATGACCTCGTCGCCCTCGGCCAGGCCGGACAGGATCTGCACCTGCACGCGGTTGCCGATGCCGATCTCCACGCGGCGCTCCTCGGTGCGGCCTTCTGCGTCGATCACGCGCACCGTGGCCTGGCGCGGTCCGCGCGGCGGCATGCCGGTCGGGCCCATGAACAGGCCACGGTTGACGGCCTCGGCAGCCTGGTTTGGTGCACGCACGGCGGCCACACGCTCGGCCGGCGGCGCATCGGCCTTCACGGGCGTGCGGGGACCGGCCTCGGCACCCTCGCGTTCGCGCCGCGGATCGGCCGGCTGGCCTTCGGTCGGTGCACGCGCGCCTGAGGCGGCGGCCGCGGGCGCCGATGCCGCGCCAGCCGGACCGCCAGGCCCCGATTGGCGGCGCGGCCCGCGCGGCTGGCTCTGCACAGCGCCAGCCGGCACCAGCAGCGTGCCCTGCGCCTGGGCTGCGATGAAGAACACCTGGGCCGTCATCGAGGTCATGAGGCGCTGGTCGGCGTTGGGCACGTCGAACAGCGCGTTGTAGAGCACCACGTTGTTGGTCACGGTGGGTGTGGGCTCCACCTTGCGCAACCGGCCGTACCAGCGCTGGCCCTGGCTGCCCAGCGTCGTGAAGTACACGGGCATGGTCACGCGCAGCCGGCCCACGTCGGCCTCCGACACCTGCGTCTGCACCGTCATGGTCGACAGGTCGGCCACGCGCAGGATGATGGGCGCGGACTGGTTGGCATTGAGCGTCTGGCCCTGGCGCGCCGTGACCGAGACCACGGCGCCCGAGATCGGGGCGTAGATGCGGGCGTAGTTGAGGTTGGCCTCGCTGGCCCGGAGCAGGGACTGGGTCTGCTCGATCGAGGCCTTCTGCGCCGCCAGTTGGGCCTCGGCCGAGCGCAGGTTGTTCTCGGCCGTGCGCAGCGCCTCGACCGTGGTGGCGTCGGCCGCTATCAGGTTCTTTTGGCGCAGGTGCTGGTCGCGCGCCAGCACCAGGGCCGCCTCGCGCACGAGCAGGTTGGCCTGCAGGCTGCGCAGTCCGGCGCGGCTGGCGTCCACGTTGGCCAGCAGCACCGTGGGGTCGATCTCGGCCAGCAGGTCGCCCTGCTGCACGATGGAGCCCACCTCCACATGGATCCGCTTGAGCTGGCCGCTGACCTGGGCGCCCACGTCCACATAGTCGCGCGGCTGCAGCGTGCCCGTGGCGGTGACCAGATCCTCGATGTCGCCGCGTTGCACCTGGACGATCTGGTACTGGTCGCGCGGGTTCTCTGCCTGGAGCCAGGTCTTCCAGCTCAGGTAGCTGCCGCCCGCGAGCAGCGCGACGGCCGCCACGAGGCCGATCACGCGGGGCCAAAGGGGTTTTCGGGTAGAGGGCAAGGTGCGGACTGAAATTTGTTACAGACAGTAGCGCGCGAGTATGCCGGCACACGGCCCGCAGCCGATCTGCATTGTGTTGCCCGAACATGGCGCTGCGGTAAAGCCATTGCGCCAATGAAAAACGGCGGGGAGAACCCCGCCGTTGCCATCGGAGATTTCAGCGCTGCGTCACTCGAGCTCGCCCATCTGGCTTTGCAGGTAGTTCTGCAGGCCGACCTTCTGGACCAGGTCGATCTGGGTTTCCAGGAAGTCGATGTGCTCTTCGGTGTCGTCCAGGATGCCTTGCAGCAGGTCGCGCGAAACGTAATCGCGCACGGTCTCGCAATGGGCGATGCCGTCCTTGATGGTGGCCTGCGCGCCGTATTCCATCTTGAGGTCGCAGTTCAGCAGCTCGGGCACGTCTTCGCCCACCATGAGCTTGCCCAGATCCTGCAGGTTGGGCAGGCCGTCCAGCATGAAGATGCGGTCCATGAGCTTGTCGGCATGCTTCATCTCGCCGATGGATTCCTCGTATTCCTTCTTGGCCAGCTTGGTCAGACCCCAGTGCTTGAGCATGCGGTAGTGCAGGAAGTACTGGTTGATGGCGGTCAGCTCGTTCTTGAGTTGCGCCTGCAGGTGTGCGATGACTTGGGGGTCGCCTTGCATGGGGTATTCCTTCTTATGCTGCTGTGGTGTGGATCAAGCCGCGCATTCTCGTGCTCCTCCAAGGCGGGCACCAGACAAAGCCCCCGCATTCGCGGTGTGGCTGCGGCTGACATTGATAGGCGTTCTTGCTCAGAGCGTGACAGACCGGTGGCCGCGCATTGGCTTTTTCAATGCAGCCCATATCGGCAAACGATTGGTCTGCGCCTGGGTGCGGGGGTTAAAGTTCGGGCTTCGCGATTTCCCAACTGCCTTCATAGGAACAACATGTCTTTGATCAACACGCAAGTCCAACCCTTCAAGACCACCGCCTTCGTGAACCGCGCCGGCAAGGGCGAGTTCATCGAAGTGACCGAAGCGACGCTGAAGGGCAAGTGGTCCGTCCTGATCTTCATGCCGGCAGCCTTCACGTTCAACTGCCCGACCGAGATCGAAGACGCTGCCGAGAACTACGCCGAATTCCAGAAGGCAGGCGCCGAGGTCTACATCGTGACCACCGACACGCACTTCTCGCACAAAGTCTGGCACGAAACCTCGGACGCCGTCGGCAAGGCCAAGTTCCCGCTCGTCGGCGACCCGACGCACCAGCTGACCAACGCCTTCGGCGTGCACATCCCCGAAGAAGGCCTGGCACTGCGCGGCACCTTCGTGGTCAACCCCGATGGCGTGATCAAGACGCTGGAAATCCACTCCAACGAAATCGCCCGTGACGTGTCGGAAACCCTGCGCAAGCTGAAGGCCGCCCAGTTCACCGCCGCCAACCCTGGCCAGGTCTGCCCGGCCAAGTGGAAGGAAGGCGCGAAGACGCTGACGCCTTCGCTGGACCTGGTCGGCAAGATCTAAGTAGCCCCGGCAACGGCAGGGCGCGTGCAGCGCCCCACCAGCCGGACAGCGTCATGGCGTTCACGCGCCATGCCGTCCGGCTTTTTTTCGCCCGTTCGATCCCCACATAACTCCATACCGAAAGGAATCCACCATGCTCGACGACCAACTCAAGACCCAGCTCGGCGCCTACCTGGAGCGCGTCACGCAGCCGTTCGAACTGGTGGCTTCCCTGGACGACAGCGAGACTGCCCGCGACATGCGCAGCCTGCTGGAAACGATCCAGAGCCTGCGCAGCGACAAGATCGCGCTGCGTCTGGATGGCAACGACGCGCGCAAGCCCTCGTTCACCGTGCAGCGCACGGGCACCAACACGCAGCTGCGCTTCGCTGGCCTGCCGCTGGGCCACGAATTCACCTCGCTGGTGCTGGCCCTGCTGTGGACCGGCGGCCACCCGCCCAAGGTCGAGCAGGACCTGATCGACCAGATCAAGGCGCTGGACGGCGACTACCAGTTCGAGGTCTTCATGGGCCTGGACTGCCACAACTGCCCTGACGTGGTGCAGGCCCTGTCGCTGATGGCCGTGCTGAACCCGCGTGTGCAGACCGTCGTCATCGAGGGCAATGCCTTCCACAAGGAAGTGACCGAGCGCGAGATCATGGCCGTGCCCATGGTGTTCCTGAACGGCGAGGTGTTCGGCGCGGGCCGCATGTCGCTCGAAGAGATCGTCGCCAAGCTGGACACCGGCGCGGCTGCGCGCGAGGGAGCCAAGCTGTCGGCCAAGGACCCCTACGACGTGCTGATCGTGGGCGGTGGCCCGGCCGGTGCTGCCGCCGCCGTCTATGCGGCGCGCAAGGGCATCCGCACCGGCGTCGCGGCCGAACGCTTCGGCGGCCAGGTCAACGACACGCTGGGCATCGAGAACTACATCTCCATCGTGGAGACCGATGGCCCCAAGTTCGCCGCGAACCTGGAGGCCCACGTGCGTGCGTACGAGGTCGACATCATGAACCTGCAGCGCGCCGACAAGCTGGTGCCCGCGACCGAACCCGGTGGGCTGGTCCAGGTGCAATTGGCCAACGGCGGCGTGCTCAAGGGCAAGACCGTGATCCTGTCCACCGGCGCGCGCTGGCGCAACGTCAACGTGCCCGGCGAGGCCGAGTACCGCAACAAGGGCGTGGCCTACTGCCCGCACTGCGACGGCCCGCTGTTCAAGGGCAAGCGCGTGTCGGTCATCGGTGGCGGCAACTCGGGTGTCGAGGCCGCGATCGACCTGGCCGGTATCGTGAGCCACGTGACCCTGGTCGAATTCGCCGACCAGCTCAAGGCCGATGCCGTGCTGGTGCGCAAGCTGCTGAGCCTGCCCAACGTGACGGTGCACACCAACGCCCAGACCACCGAGATCACCGGTGCCGACGGCAAGGTCAACGGCCTGCGCTACAAGGACCGCGCGACCGGCGCCGAGCACCTGGTGGCGCTCGAGGGTGTGTTCGTGCAGATCGGCCTGGTGCCCAACACCGAGTGGCTCAAGGGCACGGTGGAGCTGTCCAAGCACGGCGAGATCATCGTCGACGCACGGGGCCAGACCTCCGTGCCCGGCGTGTTCGCGGCGGGTGACGTGACGACCACGCCCTACAAGCAGATCGTGATCGCCGCGGGCGAGGGCGCCAAGGCGGCACTCAGCGCGTTCGACCACCTGATCCGCAGTTCGGCCCCGGTCGGGGCCTGAGCGGGTCAGCGCGCCAGGCGGCTCAGTAGGTGAGCCGCTCGGGCCGCACCTCCTGCAGGATGGTGGTGGCGATCTCTTCGATCGACTTGGTCGTGGTGCTGAGCCAGCGGATGCCGCTGCGCCGCATCATCGATTCGGCCGCGGCCACCTCCATGCGGCAGTTCTCGATCGAGGCATAGCGCGAGTTGGGCCGGCGCTCGTTGCGGATCTCCGAGAGCCGCTCGGGGTTGATGGTCAGGCCGAACAGCTTGGCGCGGTGCGGCACCAGCGCGGGTGGCAGGTGGTTGCGGTCGAAGTCTTCAGGGATCAGCGGGTAGTTGGAAGCCTTCAGCCCGTACTGCATGGCCAGGTAGAGCGAGGTCGGCGTCTTGCCGCTGCGGGAGACGCCGACCAGGATCACGTCGGACTGCTGCAGGTCGCGGTCGCTCTGGCCGTCGTCGTGTTCCAGCGAGAAGTTGATCGCCGCGATGCGGTCGTTGTAGGCCTGGCTCTTGCTGATGTCGCTGAAGCGGCCCACACGGTGGTGGGACTTGATGCCCAGCTCCACTTCGAGCGGCCGCACGAAGGTGCCGAACATGTCCAGCAGCATGCCGTTGCAGTGCTGCTCGAAGAACTGCAGCACCTCCACGTTGACGATGGTCGTGAACACCAGCGGCTTGCGACCCTCGACCTCGGCCGTGTGGTTGATCTGGCGCACGGCCTGGTGGGCCTTGTCGATGGTGTCGACGAAGGGCAGGCGGACGTGGCGCGTCTTCATGTCGAACTGCGCCAGGATGGCGTTGCCGAAGGTTTCGGCAGTGATGCCCGTGCCGTCGGAAATGAAGAATACGGTGCGGGTCGTCATAGGTGCTCCAGAAACTGCGCGGCCATTTTGCAGGAACTGTGCCTACACACCGCGCGCGGGCTGGCCCCTACAATGCCGCCCCAATGTCCCAGATTTTCACCATGTGGTGCGCGCACACACAGCAACGACAACGACGTTGCGCCGCCGGCATGGACGACGTTGCTGACGGCGGGGTGTCCTGCGGGCAGCGTGCAGACGGTTTTTCAACCTTTGGAGCTTTCCCATGTCTGCACTCTTTGAGGCGACCGCCCTGGTCGTACCGTTTGAGAACCTGAGGATGACCGACGTCGAGGCGGTTGGCGGCAAGAACGCCAGCCTCGGCGAAATGATCTCGCAGCTGCCCCAGGGCGTGCGCGTGCCCACGGGCTTCGCGACCACCGCCCACGCCTTCCGCGAATTCCTCGCGCACGAAGGCCTGACCCAGCGCATCGCGCAGCGGCTCGCCACGCTGGACATTGAGGACGTGCGCGCGCTGGCCGCCGCCGGTGCCGAGATCCGCGGCTGGATCGAGGCCCAGCCGTTCCCGGCGGCACTGGAGAAGGGCGTGCGCGATGCCTTCGCCAAGCTCTCGGCCGGCAACGACCAGGCCAGCTTCGCCGTGCGCTCCTCCGCCACCGCGGAAGACCTGCCCGACGCCTCGTTCGCAGGCCAGCAGGAGACCTTCCTGAACGTGGTCGGCATCGAGGACGTGTTGCACAAGATGAAGGAGGTCTTCGCCTCCCTGTACAACGACCGCGCCATCAGCTACCGCGTGCACAAGGGCTTCGCCCATGACGTGGTGGCTCTGTCGGCCGGCGTGCAGCGCATGGTGCGCTCCGACCTGGGCGCGGCCGGCGTGATGTTCACGATCGACACCGAGTCCGGCTTCGACCAGGTGGTGTTCATCACCTCCAGCTACGGCCTGGGCGAGACCGTGGTGCAGGGCGCCGTGAACCCCGACGAGTTCTACGCCCACAAGCCCATGCTCAAGGCCGGCAAGAAGGCCGTGATCCGCCGCAACCTGGGTAGCAAGCTGATCCAGATGGTGTTCGCCACCCCCGAGGAAAAGAAGGCCAGCGGCAAGCTGGTCAAGACCGTGGACGTGCCGACCGAGCTGCGCAACCGCTATTCGCTGACCGACGCCGAGGTCGAGCAACTGGCCCAGTACGCCCTGGTGATCGAGGAGCACTACGGCCGCCCGATGGACATCGAGTGGGGCAAGGACGGCACCGATGGCCAGCTCTACATCCTGCAGGCCCGCCCCGAGACCGTGAAAAGCCAACAGGCCGGCAAGGCCGAGCAGCGCTACAAGCTCAAGGGCCGCAGCGCCGTGCTGGCAGAAGGTCGAGCCATTGGCCAGAAGATCGGTACCGGCCCGGTGCGCCTGGTCCACCACATCAGCCAGATGGACGAGGTGCAGCCCGGCGACGTGCTCGTGACCGACATGACGGATCCGAACTGGGAGCCTGTCATGAAGCGCGCCAGCGCCATCGTGACCAACCGTGGCGGCCGCACCTGCCACGCGGCCATCATTGCGCGCGAACTGGGCATCCCGGCCGTGGTCGGCTGCGGCGACGCGACCGAGCGGCTGAAGACCGGCACGCTGGTCACCGTGAGCTGTGCCGAGGGCGACACCGGCCACATCTACGACGGCCTGCTGGAAACCGAAGTGACCGAGGTCGAGCGCGGCGCCATGCCCGAGATCAAGACCAAGATCATGATGAACGTGGGCAACCCGCAGCTGGCCTTCGACTTCTGCCAGCTGCCCAACGCGGGCGTGGGCCTGGCGCGGCTGGAGTTCATCATCAACAACAACATCGGCGTGCACCCCAAGGCCATTCTCGACTACCCGAACGTCGATGCCGACCTCAAGAAGGCCGTCGAGTCGGTGGCCCGCGGCCATGCGTCGCCGCGCGCCTTCTACGTCGACAAGGTTGCCGAGGGCGTGGCGACCATCGCCGCGGCCTTCTGGCCCAAGCCTGTGATCGTGCGCCTGTCGGACTTCAAGTCCAACGAGTACCGCAAACTGATCGGCGGCAGCCGCTACGAGCCCGAGGAAGAGAACCCGATGCTGGGCTTCCGCGGTGCGGCGCGCTACATCAGCGCCGAGTTCGGCGAGGCTTTCGCGATGGAATGCCAGGCCCTGAAGCGGGTGCGCAACGACATGGGCCTGTCCAATGTGCAGATCATGGTGCCCTTCGTGCGCACCCTGAAGCAGGCCGAGCGCGTGACCGAGCTGCTGGCCGTGCACGGCCTCAAGCGCGGCCAGGACGACCTCAAGGTCATCATGATGTGCGAGGTGCCCAGCAACGCCATCCTGGCCGACCAGTTCCTGGAGTACTTCGACGGCTTCTCGATCGGTTCGAACGATTTGACCCAGCTCACGCTGGGCCTGGACCGCGACTCCGGCCTGGAGCTGCTGGCCGCCGACTTCGACGAGCGCGACCCGGCCGTGCAGGCCATGCTCAAGCGTGCCATTGACGCCTGCAAGGCCAAGGGCAAGTACGTGGGCATCTGCGGTCAGGGCCCCAGCGACCACCCGGACTTCGCACAGTGGCTGGCCGACCAGGGCATCGAATCGATCTCGCTGAACCCGGACACGGTGGTCGCGACCTGGCAGCAGCTGGCGCGCTGAGGGCGCAGCAGCCATCCGCACCATCGGGGCGCCTTCGGGCGCCCTTTTTTATGAGAACGGCCGCGCCCGTGCGTGGTGCAGAGGAGACGACGGATTGCTGCGAGGTCTGCTGTTGCTGCTGTGGGCGTTGCTGGCGTTCGGGCCGGCCTGGTTCGCCCGCGACCTCGACGCCACCGTTGCCGGCTGGCCGCTGAACTACTGGCTCTGCGCGCAGGGCGCCGTGCTCGGCTTCATCGCCATCGTGGCGGTCTACGCGCGGGCCAAGCGCGGCAGCGAGGCCGCCGCGCCCAGCACCCATGGCCGGCTGCACCGCATCTTCGGGCTCTACGTGCTGTGCCTGCTGGCCTTCCTCGCCGCGATGGCGCTGGCCGAGCGGGCCGGCCTGCCACGCCCCTGGATCGGCGCCATCTTCCTGTTCTCCAGCCTGGCGCTGTACGCGGGCATCGGCATCTTCTGCCGCACGTCGGACGCGCGCGAGTACTACGTGGCCGGCCGCAGCGTGCCGCCCGTCTACAACGGCATGGCGACGGCCGCCGACTGGATGAGCGCGGCCTCCTTCATCAGCCTGGCCGGCGGGCTGTACCTGCAGGGCTTCTCGGGCCTGCCCGGCCAGGCCGGCGGCCTGGCCTATGTCCTGGGCTGGACCGGCGGCTTCTGCCTGGTGGCGCTGTTGATCGCGCCGGCCCTGCGCCGCGCCGAGATCTACACCGTGCCCGACTACTTCGCCCAGCGCTTCGGCGGCCGCTGGCCGCGCGTGCTGGCGGCGCTGGCGGCGGTGCTGTGCTCGTTCACCTATGTCGTGGCGCAGATCTACGGTGTCGGCCTGATCGCCTCGCGCCTGACCGGCGTGCAGTTCGAGATCGGCATCCTGCTCGGTCTGGGCGGTGTGCTGGTCTGCAGCTTCCTGGGCGGCATGCGGGCCGTCACCTGGACGCAGGTGGCGCAGTTCGTGATCCTGATCCTGGCCTTCCTGATCCCGGTGTCCTGGCTGGCCTACAAGCAGCTCGGCCATCCGGCGGCGCCCTTCGTCTACGGGCCGCAGCTGGGGCAGATCGCCGTGCGCGAGGCCGAGCTCGCCGCGGCGCCGGCCGAGCAGGCCGTGGTGGCCGAGTTCGCGCGCCGCGCCGCCGCTTACGAGGCCATGCTGCGCGACGTGCCCGCGGCGCTCACGCGCGAGCGCCTGCAGGCGCAGCAGCGTCTGCAGCAGCTGCGCGCGGCTGGTGCATCCGATGCCGAGTTGCGCGAAGCCAGCCGCGTGCTGAACGCGCTGCCCACGACCGAGCAGGCCGCACGCGAACGCTGGACGCGCGCGCTGGCGGAGATGCACGAGCGTTCGCGCCCGCTGGGTGGCGTGGCGCCCATGGCCACGCCCTTCGGCGGCCATCCCGACGGTACGCCGGCTGAGCGTGCCGCCTTCTCGACAGCACGGCTCAACTTCCTCGCGCTGATGCTGTGCCTGATGCTGGGCACGGCTGGCCTGCCGCACCTGCTCACGCGCTTCTTCACCACGCCCTCGGTCGCGGGCGCGCGCAGTTCGGTGGCCTGGTCGCTGCTGTTCATCTCGTTGCTGTACATCGCGGCGCCGGCGCTGGCCGTGCTGGTCAAGCACGAGGTGCTCAGCGAACTGGTGGGCAAGAGCTTCGATGACCTGCCGGCCTGGATCGCGCAGTGGGCGCGCGTCGACCCCGCGCTCGTCTCGGTGGCCGACGTGAACGGCGACCGCATCCTGCAGTTCGCCGAGATCCGCCTCGGCGCGGACCTCATCATGCTGGCCACGCCCGAGATCGGCGGGCTGCCCTATGTGATCGCCGGGCTGGTGGCGGCCGGCGGCCTGGCGGCCGCCCTGTCCACAGCCGACGGCCTGCTGCTGACCATGGGCAACGCCTTTGCCCACGACCTGTACCTGCAGAGCGGCCGGCGCCGCGTGGGGGCGATCTACAGCGTGGTGTTTTCCAAGTTCGCGCTGCTCATGGTGGCGCTGGCGGCCGCCTACGTGGCGGCCTGGCGTTCGGCCGACATCCTGTACCTGGTCACGGCCTCGTTTTCACTGGCCGCCTCGACCTTCTTCCCGGCCCTGGTGGCTGGCATCTTCTGGCGTCGCACCTCGCGCGCCGGCGTGGTGGCCGGCATGCTGGCCGGTGCCGGCGTGACGCTGGGCTACATGCTGGCTCACCATCCCGTGGTGCGCGGCTGGACCGGCTTTGCCGGGTCGGGCCTGTGGTTCGGCATCCAACCTGCGGCGTCCGGCGTGTTCGGCCTGGCTGCTGCAACAGGTGCCATTGTGGTGGCCACTTTGCTCACTCGGAAATCCGGGCTATAATGCTCGGCTTTGCCTTGCCACACTGCAGTTGACGCCGCGGGTGGTTTTGGCCTCCAACCCTTGAAAGAGGGCGGGGCTTTACTCTTAAGGAGAGTTCATGCGTCATTACGAAATCATCCTCATGATCCACCCGGATCAGAGCGAACAGGTTCCGGCCATGCTGGAACGCTACAAGTCCATGATCACCAACGGCGGCGGCAAGATCCACCGCGTGGAAGACTGGGGCCGCCGTCAACTGGCCTACATGATCAACAAGCTGGCCAAGGCGCACTACCTGTGCGTCAACATCGAGGCCGACCAGGCCGTGATGAGCGAGCTCGAGCACGCCTTCAAGTTCAACGATGCCGTGCTGCGCCACCTGACGGTCCAGCTGAAGAAGGCCGAAACCGGCCCGTCTTCGATGATGAAGACCGTCGAGCGCGAAGAAGCCCGCAAGACCCAGCAGGCCGAGACCGCCGGCCAGCATTGAGGACGGCACTGCAGCAGAACGCAACGCACCGCCGCGTGCAGGCTTGGCAGGCATGAACCACCTGCTGCTGACCGCGTCGATCGCCGAACTCAAGGCCCTGCGCTACACCCCGGCCGGCTTGCCCGCCCAGGATCTGGTGCTGGAACACGAGTCAGAGGTCGAGGAGGCGGGCCAGACCCGGCACATCAAGGCAAGCATCCGTGCTGTGGCCTTCGGTGCCGTAGCCGAGCGGATGCGCAGGCAGGTGGTTGGCAGCAGCTGGCGGTTCGCTGGCTTCGTCACCAATCCGCGCGCTGGCAAAGGTCTCGTTCTGCACGTGCAAGAGTTTCAACCAGTTTCAACAGATTCATCAGGAGCCCACCATGGCCGGACCTAGGCGTTTCAACAACAAGGACAAGCGTCCCAAGCGCAACACCCAATCGCTGCTGTTCAAGCGCAAGCGCTTTTGCCGCTTCACCGTGACTGGTGTCGAACACATCGACTACAAGGACATCGACACGCTGCGCGATTTCATTGCCGAGAACGGCAAGATCATCCCGGCGCGTCTGACCGGCACCCGTGCCTTCTTCCAGCGTCAGCTGAACACGGCCATCAAGCGCGCGCGTTTCCTCGCGATGCTGCCGTACAGCGACCAGCACCGCATCTAAGGAGCGATGACCATGCAAATCATTCTGCTCGACAAGGTCGTGAACCTCGGCAACCTTGGCGAAATCGTCAAGGTCAAGGATGGCTACGCCCGCAACTTCCTGATCCCGACCGGCCGTGCCCGCCGTGCCACCGAATCGGCCAAGGCCGAATTCGAAGCGCGCCGCGCGGAGCTGGAAAAGGCCGCCGCTGCCAAGCTGGCCGAAGCCAAGGCGCAAGGCGACAAGCTGTCCGGCACCACCGTCAAGCTGACCCAGAAGGCCGGCGTGGACGGCCGTCTGTTCGGCTCGGTGACCAACGCCGACATCGCCGAAGAACTGGACAAGCTCGGCTACAAGGTGGCCAAGTCGCAAGTGCGCATGCCCAACGGTCCGATCAAGACCGTCAGCGAAAGCACCGTGGGCGTGGCCCTGCACACCGACGTGGTCGTCGAGATCAACGTCTCGGTGTACGGCGAAACCGCCTGACCCCTGCGGTCTGCAGAGAAGCCGCCAGGCGCGAGCCCGGCGGCTTTTTGTTTTTCCGGCCTCCGTTTCCCACAGCTTGCAGCAGGTAAGTCACTGCTGTTCCACTGCTTATGCACAGGCTTGTCCCATGCTTGTCCATGCGGTCAGCGCTGTAGCGGCGTAGCATGCCGCGCTTGTCTTCGAGGACCCCGATGTCTGCCATGTTCTCTATCGATGACGATCCGCAGGATCGCCAGATCGCGCAGTTGCGCGTACCGCCACATTCCATCGAGGCCGAATCCAGCGTACTGGGCGGCCTGTTGCTGGACAACGCGGCCTGGGACCGCGTCGGCGACGTGCTCAAGGACGGCGACTTCTACCGCTACGAGCATCGGCTGATCTTCGCGGCCATCCGCGATCTCGTGAATGCCAACAAGCCGGCCGACGTGATCACGGTCTACGAGGTGCTGCAGTCCGTCGGCAAGGCCGATGACGTGGGCGGGCTGTCTTACCTGAACTCGCTGGCGCAGTTCGTGCCCAGCGCGAGCAACATCCGCCGCTACGGCGAAATCGTGCGCGAGCGCGCCATCCTGCGCAAGCTGGTCACGGCCAGCGACGAGATCGCCACCAGCGCCTTCAACACCCAGGGCCGCGCGGTCGACAAGATCCTGGACGAAGCCGAGCAGAAGATCTTCAACATCGGCGAAGAGGGTGCGCGCAACAAGCAGGGCTTCCAGGCCATGGAGTCGCTGGTCGTCGACCTGCTGGACCGTGTGCAGGAGATGGCCGACCAGCAGAACGAGATCACGGGCGTGCCCACGGGCTTCTACGACCTGGACCGCATGACCTCGGGCCTGCAGCCCGGCGACATGGTGGTGCTGGCCGCGCGCCCCTCCATGGGCAAGACCGCCTTCGCCGTGAACATCGCCGAGCACGTGGCGCTCAACGAAGGCTTGCCTGTCGCGATCTTCTCGATGGAAATGGGTGCGTCCCAGCTGGCCGTGCGCATCGTCGGCTCCATCGGCCGCGTCGACCAGAGCCACCTGCGCAACGGCCGGCTGACCGACGACGAATGGCCGCGCCTGACCGAGGCCATCGAGAAGCTGCGCAGCATCTCGCTGCACATCGACGAGACGCCGGGACTGTCGCCCAGCGAACTGCGCGCCAATGCGCGGCGGCTGGCGCGCCAGTGCGGCAAGCTGGGCCTGATCGTGGTCGACTACCTGCAGCTGATGAGCGGCTCGGGCGGCGGCAGCGACGAGAACCGCGCTACCGAACTCGGCGAGATCTCGCGGGGCCTCAAGATGCTCGCGCGCGAACTGCAGTGCCCGGTGATCGCGTTGTCGCAGCTCAACCGCAGCGTGGAGCAGCGCCCCGACAAGCGCCCCATGATGAGCGACCTGCGTGAGTCTGGCGCCATCGAGCAGGACGCGGACATCATCATGTTCATCTACCGCGACGAGTACTACACCAAGGACGCCTGCAAGGAGCCCGGCGTGGCCGAGGTGATCATTGCCAAGCAACGCAATGGCCCGACCGGCACCGTCAAGCTCGCCTTCCTGCGCAACATCACCAAGTTCGAGAGCCTCGCGGCCGGCTCGGACGACAGCTACTGATGCCCGCCGGCACCACGCGCGCGGAGATCGAAGCCGCACACGAGCGCCTGCGCCAGGGCCCTGCCAACTTCCTGCGTGCCACGCCGCTGTGGCGCCTGCCCGGCGCGGCGCTGGGCCTGGCCTGTGCCGAGGTCTGGCTCAAGCTCGAGCAGCTGCAGGTCTCGGGCAGCTTCAAGGCGCGCGGCATGCTGCACCGGCTGCTCGCGCAGCCGATTCCTGCGGCCGGCGTCATCGTCGCCTCAGGCGGCAACGCCGGCATCGCCACGGCCGCGGCCGCCCAGGCCCTGGGCGTGCGCTGCGAGGTGTTCGTGCCGACCATCTCTTCGCCGGCCAAGCAGGCGCGTCTGCGTGCGCTGGGTGCGCAGGTGCACGTCATCGGCGCGGCCTATTCGGAAGCCCTGGCCGCCTGCATGGCACGCGCGCAGGAGACCGGTGCGCTGCTGACCCATGCCTACGACCAGCCCGAGGTCGTGGCCGGTGCCGGCACCTTGGCGCGCGAGATCGAGGAGCAGGCCGGGGGCCTGCCCGACAGCCTGCTCGTCAGCGTAGGCGGTGGCGGCCTGATCGGTGGCATCGCGGCGTGGTGCGAAGACCGCTGCCATGTCGTCGCGCTGGAGCCGGCCCTGGCGCCCACGCTGTTCCGTGCACGCGAAGCCGGCGCACCCGTCGATGTCGATGTGGGCGGCGTGGCCGCCGATTCGCTGGGCGCCAAGCGCATCGGCGCGATCGGCTGGGCCACCACGCAGCAGCATGTGCAGACCGCGCTGCTGCTTGATGACGACGCCATCCGCCAGGCCCAGCAATGGCTGTGGCGCGAACTGCGCCTGGCCGTCGAGCCGGCCGCGGCGCTGGGCCTCGCTGCACTGCAGAGCGGCGCTTACGTGCCACGCACCGACGAGCGCGTGGGCCTGGTGCTGTGCGGCGCCAACGTGGACCCGGCCACCCTGGCCTGAAAACTAGAATCATCCGATGCTGGACATCACCCTTCTCCGAAAAGACCTGGACGCCGTGGTTGCGCGGCTCGCGCAGCGCAAGAGCCCGCAGCCCTATCTCGATGTGGCGGCCTTCAAGGCGCTGGAAACCGAGCGCAAGACGCTGCAGACCCGCACCGAGGAACTGCAGGCCAAACGCAACGCGCTGTCCAAGCAGATCGGCCAGCTCAAGGCCAGGGGCGAGAGCGCCGACGCCGTGATGGCCGAGGTCAACGCACTCAAAGCCGAGCTCGAGGCTTCCGCCGCGCGCCTGGACCAGCTGCAGCCCGAACTCCAGCAACTGCTGCTGGCCGTGCCCAACCTACCGCACGAGAGCGTGCCGGTCGGCGACGATGAGCAGGGCAACGTGGAGCTGCGCCGGTGGAGCCCGGACGGCCAGGACCCCAGGCCGCTGGCGTTCACCCCGCGCGACCATGTGGACATCGGCACGCCGCTGGGCCTGGATTTCGAGATGGGCGTCAAGCTCTCGGGTTCGCGCTTCACCGTCATGAAAGGCCAGATCGCACGCCTGCACCGCGCACTCGCGCAGTTCATGCTGGACGTGCAGACGCAGGAGCATGGCTACACCGAGTGCTACGTGCCCTACGTCGTCAACGCCGACAGCATGCAGGGCACGGGCCAGCTGCCCAAGTTCGAGGGCGACCTGTTCGCGGCCAAGAAGGGCGGCCAGGAGTCCGAGCCCGTGCCGGACCACCAGGCTCTGTACCTGATCCCCACGAGCGAGGTGCCGCTGACCAACTTCGTGCGCGACAGCATCGTGGCCGAGTCGGAGCTGCCGATCCGGCTGACCGCGCACACGCCGTGCTTCCGCTCCGAAGCCGGCAGCGCCGGGCGCGACACGCGCGGCCTGATCCGCCAGCACCAGTTCGACAAGGTCGAGATGGTGCAGATCGTGCACCCCGAGAAGAGCTACGCCGCGCTCGACGAGATGACCGGCCACGCCGAGACCGTGCTCAAGAAGCTCGGCCTGCCGTACCGCGTGCTGTGCCTGTGCACGGGCGACATGGGCTTCGGTGCCGCGCGCACGCACGACCTGGAGGTCTGGCTGCCGGCGCAGAACACCTACCGCGAGATCAGCTCCGTCTCCAACTGCGAGGCCTTCCAGGCGCGCCGGCTGCAGGCGCGCTTCAAGAACGCGCAAGGCAAGAACGAGTTGCTGCACACGCTCAACGGTTCGGGCCTGGCCGTGGGCCGCACGCTGGTCGCGGTGCTGGAGAACTACCAGAACGAAGATGGTTCTGTGACGGTCCCGGAAGTTTTGCGGCCCTACCTTGGCGGAATCGCGCGTTTGTCCTGCTAGAATCGTGGGCTTCGCAACCCGGGTCGACCGCCGGGTGCCACAAGGATTTCAGGAGAGGTGGCAGAGTGGTCGAATGTACCTGACTCGAAATCAGGCGTACCGCAAGGTACCGTGGGTTCGAATCCCACCCTCTCCGCCAAAAGCAAAAAGCCTTGCAAGTCGTGACTTGCAAGGCTTTTTTGTTTGCGGCGCCGATTCAACGCATTGGTGGGAACCGGCGCACGCGTGGTTGCTGGATCGGCACCGCGTGCGCCGTGAACCTGGCTCAGGTCGCCGCCAGATGCTTGCCGACGAGGCCCGTCATCTCGAACATGGTCACCTCGTCCTTGCCCATCACCGCCTTGAGCGCGTCGTCGCACAGGATGTTGCGCTTGTTTGCAGGGTTTTGCAGCTTTTGGGCCTTGATGTAGTCCCACAGCTTCTTCGTGGCCTCCGTGCGGGCGATGGGCTCGGCACCCACGACGCGGGCCAGTGCTTCACTGGGGCGCAGGGGCTTGTTGAAGGCGGTTTGCTTTTTGGGGGAGGTGGCTTCGGTCATTGCTGATTCCTTCGAAAAAGGGCGCGAGCATAGCCGGAAAGGAGACTGCAGCTTTTTCAGGACGTTGCTCGCCACTCCGTTCGTGCAGCCCTGGCGTGCCGGGCGGCGCCGTTCCGCAGGCTTCAGTGCGCGGGCGGCCGCAATGTGAAGCCAGCCCCGGGCTGGTCGCGGTAGCGCTCCTTGAGCACGCGGCGCAGCAGCTTGCCGTTGTCCATGCGCGGCAAGGCCGCATCGAACACCACGGAGCGCGGTAGCTTGGTGCGCGCCAGGCGGCCCTGCAGGTAGGCCAGCAGGGCCTGGGCGCGCGCGGCGTCCGCGCTGAGGCCGGGGCGCAGGCGCACGATGGCCTTGGGCACCTCGCCGAAGTCGGCGTCGGGCACGCCGACCACACCCACGTCGTCCACGTCCGGATGCGGCGCCAGTGCGTCCTCGATCTCCTTTGGATAGACGTTGACGCCGCCCGACAGGATCAGGTCGGCACGCCGGTCGCTCAGGAACAGGTAGCCATCGGCGTCCAGGTGGCCGATGTCGCCGTAGGTGGCCCAGCCCTGTGCGTTGTACAGGCCGCGTGTCTTGTCCGCGTCGTTGAGGTAGCTTGCGCCGGGCATGCCCGAGAAGTAGATCGCGCCGATCTCACCGGCAGGCAGCTCGGCGCCGTCCTCGCCGACGATGTGCACGCCGCAACCCAGCGCCTTGCCGACCGTGCCCGGCCGCGCCCGCCATTCCTGCGGCCCGGCGACCGTGATGCCCACGCCCTCGGAGCCGGCGTAGTACTCGTGGATGACATCGCCCCACCAGTCGAGCATGGCGCGCTTGACCTCCACGGGGCAGGGCGCGGCCGCGTGGATGGCCACGCGCAGCGACGACAGGTCGTACCGCGCACGCACCTCCTCGGGCAGGCGCAGCAGGCGGCCGAACATGGTCGGCACCCATTGGCTGTGGCTCACGCGGTGGCGTTCGACCAGGGCCAGCGCCTGTTCGGCATCGAATTTCGGCATGACCACGGCCGTGCCGCCCAGTCCGATCACGCGCAGCGTGTAGCGCAGCGGTGCCGCGTGGTACAGCGGCGCGGGCGAGAGGTAGACCGTGTCGGCGCCGAAGCCGTAGAGCTGGCGCCAGCTGTCGATGTCGGGCGGCACCTGCCCCACGGGCAGGCGTGGCACCAGCGCGCGTTTGACGCCCTTGGGCCGCCCCGTGGTGCCCGAGGAGTACAGCAGGTCGCGCCCTTGCGGGCGCTGCGAGAGCTGCTCCCAGATGGCCGGCAACTGCTGCGCCGGGACGCTGGCAAGTGCCTCCTCGTAGTCCGACCAGCCTTCGCGCGGGCCGTCGAGCACCACCAGCGTCAGGCCGGGTGGCAGGTCCAGGCCGGCACCCGGTCCTTCCAGCATGGCCTGTGAGGCCACGAACACGCGGGCGCCGCAGTCGCGCAGCAGGTGGTCGATCTCGCCCGGCGAGAGCTGCGTGCCGATGGGCGTGTGGTACAGGCCCGCGCGTTCGGCGCCCAGCGCCAGCTCGACGAGCTCGGCGCGGTTTTCCAGCAGCATCGCGATGCCGTCGCCGGGGGCGAGGCCCAGCCCGACGAGCCAGCCGCCGATGCGCGCGGCGCGCAGGGCGAGTGTGCCGTGCGTGACAGCGCGGCCGCTGCCGCCGTCGATGAAGGCCGGCTTGTCGGCTGCGACGCCGACCGGCAAGGGGGGCAACCACCCGGTGAGCGGAGGTGTCATGGGATCTCGTGGAAGGCTTGAGAAAGTCATGATCCCGTGCTGCCAAAGCACCACGGACCCGTGGTTACCCCGAGCCTGTCGCACAGGCAACAGGTCAGCGGCGCAAAGCTTCCAACACTCGCCGCATCGCGATGTCGCGGACCCTCATCGAAAGGACACCACCATGGCAGACAGCCTGCAAACCGACGTGCGCGGCAACGTGCTCGTGATGACCATGCACCGGCCCGAGGCGCGCAACGCCATGGACCGCGCCACCGCCGAGGCGCTGGCCGCCGCGCTCGACGAACTCGATGCGCGCGACGACCTGCGCCTGGGCATCGTCACGGGCTCCGGCGGCACCTTCTGCTCCGGCATGGACCTCAAGGGCTTCCTGCGTGGCGAGCGGCCGAGCGTGGACGGCCGCGGCTTCGCGGGTCTCACCGAGCGGCCGCCGCGCAAGGTGCTGATCGCCGCGGTGGAGGGCTATGCGCTGGCCGGCGGCTTCGAGATGGTGCTGGCCTGCGACCTCGTGGTGGCGTCGCGCGCTGCCAAGTTCGGCCTGCCCGAAGCCAAACGCGGCCTGGTGGCGTCCGCGGGCGGGCTCATCCGTCTGCCGCGCCGCATCCCCTACCACGTGGCCATGGAGTTCGCGCTGACGGGCGACATGCTGGACGCCGAGCGCGCCCATGCCCTGGGCCTCGTGAACCGCCTGGCCGAGCCGGGCCAGGCGCTGGCCGGCGCCTTGCAACTGGCAGAGAGCGTGGCCGCCAACGGCCCCCTAGCCGTGGCGACGAGCAAGCGCATCGTGCGCGAATCGGCCGACTGGAGCCAGGCCGAGATGTTCGAGCGCCAAAAGCCCATCGCGGCCCCGGTGTTCACCTCGTCCGATGCCCGCGAAGGTTCGGCCGCGTTCGCGGAAAAGCGCAAGCCGAACTGGACCGGCCGCTGATCAGCTGAGCGGCTTCTGGTGCTGGTGCCGCGCCAGCCCATGGCCGTGCGTGTGGCCGTGGTCCGGGGCCGCCAGCGGCACCAGGTGCATGGCGCCGTGTCGCACGCCGCGCAGCGCCACCAGCCGCTCTGCACAGGCCTGCACCGCGGCGAGCGGGCCGCGCAGCACAGCCGTTTCCAGGCAATCCTCGTGGTCCAGGTGCGTGTGCAGGCTGCTGACCACGAGGTCGTGGTGTTCGTGCTGCAGGTCCAGCACGCGCCGCGCCACAGTCTGGTCGTGGTGGTCGTAGACGTAGCTCACCGTGGCCACGCACCATGGGTCCACGGGCTTGAAGGCCGCGCTGGCCGGGGTCGCCAGCGAGGCGTCGCCCAGGCGCGAGCGGATCAGGTCGCGCACGGCTTCGGAGCGGTTCTCGTAGCCCTTGGCCGCGATCAGTTCATCGAACTGCCGGGCCAGCGCATCGTCCAGCGAGATGGTGAAGCGTTGCATGCGCGCGAGTGTGCCGCATCGCCATGGCACCGCCGTGGGCTCCAGCACCCGTGGCCCCTGTCGTTGTGCACCGCCGCAGTGCGTGCAAGAGCATGACCGTCATCAATGCGTGTGACAAACGCATACCACCTTCAGTGTTTTCCTGGGGCGAGGGGGTTTTCATCTTCGGTACAGTTCTTGATAGGTCGGTTGGACCTACTACGGAGATTTTTGAAATGACACAGAAGATCGCTTACGTCACCGGCGGCATGGGCGGCATCGGGACCGCCATCTGCCGGCGCCTGCACAAGGAAGGCTTCAAAGTGATCGCTGGCTGCGGCCCCACGCGCGACCACGCCAAATGGATCGCTGAACAGGCGGCCCAGGGCTACACCTTCTACGCATCGGTGGGCAACGTAGGCAATTGGGATTCCACGGTCGAGGCCTTCACCAAGGCCAAGGCCGAGCATGGATCCATCGACGTGCTGGTCAACAACGCCGGCATCACCAAGGACCGCATGTTCCTCAAGATGACGCGCGAGGACTGGGACGCCGTCATCGAGACCAACCTGAACTCCATGTTCAACGTCACCAAGCAGGTGGTGGGCGACATGGTCGAGAAGGGCTGGGGCCGCATCGTCAACATCTCCTCCGTGAACGGCGAGAAGGGCCAGGCCGGCCAGACCAACTACTCGGCCGCCAAGGCCGGCATGCACGGCTTCACGATGGCGCTGGCGCAGGAGCTGGCCAACAAGGGCGTGACCGTCAACACCGTGAGCCCGGGCTACATCGGCACCGACATGGTCAAGGCCATCCGCCAGGACGTGCTCGACAAGATCGTCGCCACCATCCCCGTCAAGCGCCTGGGCCAGCCCGAGGAGATCGCCTCCATCATCGCCTGGCTGGCCTCCGACGAAGGCGGCTACTCCACCGGGGCCGATTTCTCGGTCAACGGCGGCCTGCACATGGGCTGACACGGCCTCGGCCTTGTCACAGCAAACCCGCTTCGGCGGGTTTTTTCGTTTCGGGGCCGGACGCATCGCAGCGCTACGGTAAATTGGCCTGCACCTGGCCAGGCACCACAGACCAACCCGAAAGACCACCGACATGCCGCACAGCGTTTCCCTGATCAGCACGATCGCCGTCGGTCTGGGCCTGGCCTTGGTGTTCGGCTTTCTCGCCGCGTGCGTTCGCTTGCCGGCCCTGGTGGGCTACCTGTTGGCGGGCGTGGTGATCGGCCCGTTCACGCCCGGCTTCGTGGCCGATGCCGAGATCGCCGCGCAACTGGCCGAGATCGGCGTGATGCTGCTGATGTTCGGCGTGGGCCTGCACTTCTCGCTGGACGACCTGCTGGCCGTGCGCAAGATCGCGCTGCCCGGTGCGGTGGTGCAGATGGCCGTGGCCACGGCGCTGGGCATGGCGCTGGCCACGCTGTGGGGCTGGAACCTGGGCGGCGCGCTGGTGTTCGGCCTGTCGTTGTCGGTGGCCAGCACCGTGGTGCTGCTGCGCGCGCTGGAGAGCCGCGGTGTGCTCGATTCCTTCAACGGCCGCATCGCGGTGGGCTGGCTGGTCGTCGAAGACCTGGCCATGGTGCTGGTGCTCGTGCTGCTGCCGCCGCTGGGCGGCTGGCTGGCTGGTGGTGAAGTGGCCGATGCCAACGCGCTGTGGAAGACGCTGGGCCTCACGCTGCTGCAGGTCGGCGGCTTCGTCGCACTGATGCTGATCGTCGGGCGGCGCTTCTTCCCGTGGTTGCTCTGGCAGGTGCAGCGCACCGGTTCGCGCGAGCTGTTCACGCTGTGCGTGGTCGCGGCGGCCGTCAGCATCGCGTTCGGTTCCACCGCGCTGTTCGGCGTGTCGTTCGCGCTGGGCGCCTTCTTCGCCGGCATGGTCATGCGCGAGTCCGAGTTCAGCCACCGCGCAGCCGAGGAATCGCTGCCGCTGCGCGACGCCTTCGCCGTGCTGTTCTTCGTCTCGGTCGGCATGCTGTTCGACCCCATGGTGCTGGTGCAGCGGCCGCTGCAGGTGATCGCCGTGGTCGGCATCATCGTGGTCGGCAAGTCGATCGCCGCCGCGGCCCTGGTGCTGGCCTTCCGCTACCCGCTCAACACGGCGCTGACGGTCTCGGCCAGCCTCGCGCAGATCGGCGAGTTCTCGTTCATCCTGGTGGGCCTGGGCGCCTCGCTGGGCCTGTTGCCGCCCGAGGGCCAGAGCCTGGTGCTGGCCGGCGCGCTGATCTCGATCGCGCTGAACCCCGCGGCCTTCTACTGCTCCGAGCCCATGCAGCGCTGGATCCTCGCGCGCTCGGCCGCGGCGCGGCGCATGGAGGCGCGCGACGACCCCATGGCCGAACTGCCCACGCACACCGAGCAGAAGTACCTGGCCCAGCAGGTCGTGCTGGTGGGCTACGGCCGCGTCGGCCGGCGCATCGCGGCCACCATGCAGGCACACCACATTCCCTTCGTCGTGGCCGAGCAGAACCGCGAGACCGTGGAGCGCCTGCGCGGCGAGGGGGTGGCGGCGGTGTTCGGCGATGCCTCCGAGCCGTCCACGCTGGTCCAGGCCCACATCGCACGCGCGCGCATGCTGGTCATCGCCACGCCCGATTCACTCAACGTGCGCCAGATGATCGCGGTGGCGCGCGCGCTGAATCCCGGGATCGAGATCGCCGTGCGCACGCACAGCGAGACCGAGGCGCGGCTGCTCAACGAGGAGCAGGCCGGCCGCGTGTTCCTGGGCGAGCAGGAGCTGGCGCAGTCCATGGCGCGCCACGTGGTGGAGCGCACCACGGTCGGCGCCGCGGCGCACTGATCAGCGCTGCGTGCTCGCGCGCAGCCGGCTCACGTCGAACTCGCTGACGCTGGCCGCCTGGTTGCCCCAGGCGCCGCGCACATAGGTCAGCACGGCCGCGATCTCGCGGTCCGTCAATGCCAGCACGAAGGGCGGCATGCCGTAGGGGCGCGGGTTGCCGGCCGTGGCCGGCGTGAAGCCGCCATGCAGCACCACCTGCACGAGGTTGGCCGTGGACGCCATGGTCACGGCCCGGTTGCCGGCCAGCGGTGGGTAGGCCAGGCCGGCGCCTTCTCCGCGCTCGCCATGGCATTGGGCGCAATGCTGTTCGTAGCGCTGGCGGCCCAGTGTGGCAGTCTCCGCGCTGGGCGCCACGCGCGCGGGCGGCGGCGGGGCCGGCTGCTGCGGCAGCGCCTGCAGGTAGACGGCCATGGCCGTGAGGTCCTCGGTCGTCAGGTGCTGGGTGCTGCGCAGCACCACCTCGGCCATGGGGCCGGCGGCCCAGCCGCGCGGCGCCACGCCATTGCGCAACAGCGCCACGACCTCGTCCACGGGCCAGTCGGCCACGCTGGCCTCGCTGGCGGCGGTCAGAGCGGGCGCGTACCAGTTCTGCATCGGGATCAGGCCGCCGGACAGCGGCAGCCGCTCGTCGCTGGCACCCCAGGCGTTGCGCGTGGTGTGGCAGGCCGCGCAATGGCCCAGGCCGCGCACGAGGTAGGCGCCACGGTTCCACTCGGCCGTCTGCGCGGGCTCGGGCTGGTACGCGCCGGGCCGGAAGTACAGCGCGCGCCAGACCGCCAGCGCGGCCTGCTGGTTGTAGGGGAAGCGCAGCTCGTGCGCGAGGTTGGGCCGGGCCACGGCCGGCTGGCTGCGCAGGAAGGCGAACAGCGCGTCCGCGTCGGCGCGCGTGACCTCGGTGAAGCTCGTGTACGGGAAGGCCGGCACGAGCAGGCGGCCATCGCGCGAACGGCCATGGTGCATGGCGCGCCAGAATTCCGTGGCGCTCCAGGCGCCCAGGCCGTGCGTGGGGTCGGGCGTGAGGTTGCTGCCGTAGACCGTGCCGAAGGGCGTGGGGATGGGCGTGCCGCCCGCGAACGGCTCGCCGCCGCGCGCCGTGTGGCAGGCCGCGCAGTTGCCGGCCTGGGCGAGGTAGGCGCCGCGCGCGATCAACGCGGGCGTGGCCGGCACGGGCGGCTCGGCCACGGAGAGGTCCGGCTCGCCGCGCACGTTGAGCCACCAGACCAGCGCGCTGGCGGCGGCCAGCAGCAGCACGAGCGCGCCGAGGAGCTGCGACAGGCGCTTCATCGCGCACCCCCGAGTTCGGGCGCGCTGCCGCAGGCCAGCGTGTTGCCGGCAGGTGCCTGGGCCGCGGCCTTGGCCTCGGCGGGCACGGGCTGGGCCGCGAGCCAGCCTGAGACCGCCGCCACGTCGGCATCGGCCAGGCGCTGGGCCACATGGGCCATGCAGTCGGGCGCCAGCGCGCGGCGCTGGCCGGTCTTCCAGGCACCGAGCTGGCCGTTCAGGTAGTCGCGTGGCAGGCCCAGCAGGCCCGGCACGTTGGGCGCCACGCCGGTCATGGCCGCGCCATGGCATTGCACGCAGGCCGGCAGGCCGCGCGCGGCATCGCCGTGCTGCACGAGCTGGTGGCCACGTTCGATCAGCGCGGCCGGCGCCGCTGCGGGTGCGGGGGGCGGGTAGGGCACTTCCAGCGCCGCGAAGTAGCCCGCGATCTCGCGCAGGTAGTCGTCGCTGAGCCGGTCCACCATCTGCGTCATGAGGCCATAGTGGCGCCGGCCGTCGCGGAAGTTCAGCAACTGGTGGTAGAGGTAGCCCGCCGGCTTGCCCGCGATGCGCGGGTAGTAGCCGTCGGGCCCGGCGCGGCCCGCGGGGCCATGGCAGACCGCGCAGGCCACCATGCGCTGGGCCATGGTGTCCTGCACGGTGGGCGGCGCGGCCTGGGCGGCGCCGCCCAGCAGTGCCAGGGAAAGGAGCAGGGCTGGGCGCAGAGCGCGCGTGGCAGGACTGGTGTTCACGGCGGTCGATGATGCCCCAAGCCGCAGTGGCAAGACAGCATCAGTTCGCCGGGGCTGGACCGGATCAGATGTCCCCCGGGTGACGCCGTCGTCCGTTCCGACGATTCGCGTGCGGTCGCGCGCGCGCACAGTGCAGGCTTGGCCATCGAAGGGAGAAGACCTGTGTCTGGGGCACTGAACGACGAAGAACTGCGGTTTCGCGACGAGGTGCGCGATTTCCTCGCGCACGCGCTGACACCCGAGCTGCGCCTGGCCGGCCGGCGCTGCAGCGGCATCTTCACCGAATACCACGACGGCAACCGCTGGCACCGCATCCTCGCGCAGCGCGGCTGGAGCGTGCCGCATTGGCCGGTGGAGCATGGCGGCACGGGCTGGACGCCGGTGCAGCACCACATCTTCGCGAGCGAGCTGGCCGCGGCCGACGCGCCCCCCCGCGCACCCATGGGGCCGGGCATGGTGGCGCCCGTCATCATCGCCTTCGGCACGCCCGAGCAGCAGCAGCGCTGGCTGCCCGCCATCCGCAGCGGCGACGACTACTGGTGCCAGGGCTACTCGGAGCCCGGCGCGGGCTCGGACCTGGCCTCGCTGCAGTGCCGCGCCGTGCGCGAGGGCGACGACTACGTGATCAACGGCACCAAGATCTGGACCACGCACGCGCAGTACGCCAACCGCATGTTCTGCCTGGTGCGCACGGCCACCGGCGGCAAGCCGCAGGCCGGCATCAGCTTTTTGTGCTTCGACATGGACACGCCCGGCATCACGGTGCGGCCCATCATCAGCATCTCGGGCGACCACGAGCTGAACCAGGTGTTCTTCGACAACGTGCGCGTGCCCGTGTCCGGCCGCATCGGCGAGGAGAACCAGGGCTGGACGATTGCCAAGTACCTGCTGCAGCACGAGCGCGGCGGCAGCTATGCGCCGCAGCTGCGCGCGCGCTTGCGGCGCCAGCGCCGCGCGTTCGCGCAGGCGAACCTGCACGGTGCGGAGGCCGGCGACCTGGCGCTCCAGCTCGCCGAACTGGAGTGCGCGGTCGACGCGATGGACGCCATGGACATGGCCGCCCTGCGCGCGCAGGTGCGCGGCGAGCCGCGTGGCATCCGGCCGTCCATGGGCAAGACCCTGGGCACCGAACTGCGCCAGCGCCTGGACGAGCTGGCCGTGGAGATCGCCGCCCAGTACGCGGCCGTGGGCCTGCCGCTGGACGACCGCCTGGACGGCCCGCTGCCGCTGCCCGAAGAGGCCGTCTACGCGATGTCGGCCTACCTCAACGACCGGGCTGCGAGCATCTATGCCGGCACCAACGAAGTTCAGCGCAACCTGATCGCCGCCCACCTGCTTTCCAACTGACATGGCACACGAAGACACTCTGGTCATGCTGCAGGACAGCCTGGCCCGCTACCTGGAAGACTGCCACGGCTTCGAAGCGCGCCTGTCCGCGCTGCGCGATGCCGACACCGCGCCGCCGCCGTTCTGGCCTGGCCTGGCGCGCGAACTCGACCTGCTGCGCGCCGCGCTGCCCGAGGCCCAGGGCGGGCTCGGCCTGGGCCTGGCCGCGCACCTGGCCATCATGGAAACGCTGGGCGCCTCGCTCGCGGCCCAGCCCTACCTGGCCACCATGGTGCTGGGGGCCGGACTGCTGCAGCGCCACCCCGGTGCCGCGGCCGATGCGCTGCTGGAACAGGTGGTCGCAGGCCGCGCCGTGCTGGCCTTCGCGCATGGCGAGGCCGAGGGCCGCCACAGCCGCAGCTGGGTGCAGACGCGCCTCGCGCGCGACGGCGAGGGTTGGCGCCTGGACGGCCGCAAGGCCGTCGTCCACGCCGCGCCCTGGGCCAGCCACTTCATCGTGAGCGCGCGCAGCGCCGGCGCGCCGGAGGCGGCGCAGGGCGTGTCACTGCTGCTGGTGCCGCGCGATACACCGGGCCTCAGCCTGCGTGCCTACCCGCTGCGCGACGGCGACCGCGCGGCCGAACTGGCCTTCGACGACGTGCGCCTGCCGGCCACGGCACTGTTGGGCGAGGCCGGCGCGGCGCTGCCGCAGATCGAGCAGGCGCTGGACGAAGCCACGTTGGCCGTCTGCGCCGAATCGCTGGGCGTGCTGCGCCGGCTGCTGCGCGACACGCTGGACTACGTGCGCCAGCGCAAGCAGTTCGGTGCCGCGCTCTCCAGCTTCCAGGTCGTGCAGCACCGGCTGGCCGACATGCACATGGCGCTGGAGCAGGCCATCGCGCTGACGGGCCAGGTCGGCGAACGGCTGGCGGCCGGCGGTCTCACGCCGGCCGAGCGCGCGCGCGCCGTGTCCTCGGCCAAGGTGGCCGCGTCCAAGGCCTGCAAGGCCGTGGGCCAGGGGGCGGTGCAGCTGCACGGCGGCATGGGCATGACCGAGGAACTGGCGGTGGGCCACTACATGCGGCGCGCCACGCTGATCGAGGGTCTGTTCGGCCCGGTGTCCTGGCACCTGCGCCGCGTGGCCGATCTGGCCGAGGCCGCTGCATGACGGCGGCGCTGCCCGACAACACCCCCATCCTGGTCGGCATCGGCGAGGCCGTCCACCGCAGCAAGGAGCCGCCCGGCCTGGAACCGCTGGCGCTCATGGAGCAGTCGCTGCGCGCAGCCGAGCAGGACGCCGGTGCCCCGCTGCTGGCGGGCCTGGACGCGCTCGACGTGGTGTGCGAGTACTCCTGGCCCTACAGCGACGCGCCCGGCCTGCTGGCCGCGCGCCTGGGCTGCCGCCCGGCCCATAGCGTCTACGGCGAGACCGGCGGCGAATCGCCCGTGCGCTTCATCCACGAGGCCGCGCTGCGCATCGCGCGCGGCGAGAGCCAGGTGGCGGCCATCGTCGGCGCCGAGGCACGCTACACGGTGGACGCCGCGGCCAAGGCCGGCGTGGCGCTGCCCTGGACGCCGCGCGACGACAGCGTCAAGCTCGTGCGCGGCACCGTGCTGTGCCATCCCGTGGCCGTGCAACTGGGCGCCTTCATGCCCACCACGATCTACCCGTTCTACGAGAACGCGACGCTCGCGCACTGGGGGCTCACACCGCGCCAGGCGCACGCCGAGTCGGCCCGGCTGTGGGCGCGCTACTCCGAGGTGGCCGCCGACAACCCGCACGCCTGGCTGCACCGGCGCTTCGCGCCCGAGGAGGTGGCCGAGCCCGGCCCCGCCAACCGGCTGATCGCCTGGCCTTACACCAAGCACATGGTGGCCAACCCGGTCGTCAACATGGGCGCGGGTGTGCTCCTGACCAGCGTAGGCCGGGCGCGCGCCCTGGGCATCCCGCCGGCGCGCTGGGTCCACCTCTGGGGCGGCGCGGCCGCGCGCGAGCCGCGCGACTACCTGCAGCGCGACCACTACGTCGGCTCGCACGCGCAAGACCTGGTCATGGAGACCGTGCTGGCGCAGGCCGGTGGCGACGCCGCCGCCTTCGACATGCTGGAGCTGTACAGCTGCTTCCCGGTCGTGCCCAAGATGGCACGCCGCACGCTGGGCCTGGCGGCCGATGCACGCATGACGTCCACCGGTGGCCTGAGCTTCTTCGGCGCACCGCTCAACAACTACATGACGCACGCGGCCTGCGGCCTGGTGCGGGCGCTGCGTGCCGCGCCAGGCAAGGCCGGGTTGCTGTACGGCCAGGGCGAGTACGTGACCAAGCACCATGCGCTGGTGCTGGGCGCCGATCCGGCGCCGCCCGGCGCGCTGGCCGAGGACTACAGCGTGCAGGCTGCGGCGGATGCGCGGCGCGGCGCGGTGCCGCCGCTGGTGCTGGACCACGCCGGCGCGGCGCAGCTGGAGACCTTCACCGTGATCTACGGCCGCGACGGCCAGGCCACCCACGGCGTGGTGATCGCGCGCACACCGACCGGCGCACGCCTGATGGCGCGCGTGCCGCCGCACGATGCCGCCGCACTGGCGGTGCTGACCAACGCCGACCGCAGCCCTGTCGGCCGCGCCGGGCGCACGGCGCCCGGTGACGATGGGCTGCTGGTCTGGGCGTTCGCGTGACGGCCCTGGAGGCATCCGCGGCCGGCCAACAGCCGGCAGCTCAGCGAACGCCACTGGCGAGCTTGGCGCCCAATCCGATCAGCGCCAGGCCCGCCAGCCGGGTTGCGGCCCTCCTGGCCCCGGCAAAGCCTGCTAGGCGCACGGCGATGAGGTTTCCCACCAGCACCAGCGCCGCCTGGTAGGCCAGGCTCAGCACGGTGACGTGCAGCATCATCACAGGCAGCGTGGCCGCGGACGCCCCCGGTTTGAGGAACAAGGGGAAGAACGCGACAAAGAACAGCAGGACCTTGGGGTTGGTCAGGCTGACCAGGACCGCCTTGCGGAAGTAGGCCGCCGCGGGCTGCGCGGGTGCCGGCTGGGCCGGGCCGCCGCTGGCCGGGCTGCGCAGCAGCTGGACACCCAGCCAGACCAGGTAGGCCACGCCAAACCACTGCAGCGCCTGGAACACCACCGGCCGGGCCTGCATGAGGGCTGCAAGGCCCAGGGCAGCGCCCACCATGAAAACCAGGTCGCCCAGCAGCGTGCCGAGGACCGCGGCCATGCCCGCCGCGCGGCCTTGGCGTGCCGTGGCGTCGAGGATGGCGATCGTGCCCGCGCCAGGGACGGCCTGGAACACGAGGATGGCGGTGACGAAGCTGGTGTAGTTCTGGATGTCGAGCATGGTGCAGGTGCGCTGGAGCCGAAGTGGTCCACGATGATCGGCCGCCAGCCCGCGCCCGCACAGTGCTTTTTGACGGCCATGGCGCGGTCTCACCGTGCATTCTTCTGGTGAAATCCACCGATGGCACAGATGGACAAGACGGTGTTGGATGCAGTGGCCTGGCGCCTGCTGCGTGCATTGCAGGCGGACGCGCGCGCGCCGTTGAAGGCGCTTGCCGAGGCGGCGGGCCTCTCGGTGGCCGCCACAGCGGAGCGGCTCAGGCGGCTGCAGGACGCCGGCATCGCCCAGCGCTTCGTGGCCGAGGTGGATGCGGCGAAGGTGGGTTACCCCGTCAAGGCCATCGTGGGCATCACCACCACCCAGCCTGGCAAGAAGGCGCTGCTGGAGCGGCTCGGGCGCGCGCCCGAGGTGATCGAATGCCACCACGTCGCTGGCGCGGACTCCTACCTGATGACCGTCGTGGCCACCGGTCTGGCCGACCTGGAGCGCTTCATCGGGACCATCAACGGCTATGGGGAGACGCGCACGTCCATCGTGTTCTCCACCCCCATCGAACGCCGCGGCCTCGTGCCGCCCGGCTCGGCTCGGCGCCCCTGAGCGGCCGGCTCCCCCGCATTCACCACTTGGGAATGCGCAGGGTCTTGCTGATCATCAGCGTGCCCGACAGCGCGAACAGCAAGGCCATCGGGTGCAGCGTCCATGGCCCCAGCAGCCAGGCGCCACCGTAGAGCCCGTCGCCGATGCGGCCCTGCCATGCAGCGAAGGCCAGCACGCCTGTCAGTACCACGCTGGTGGGAATCGGCGTGCCCTCGAAGTACTTGACCTTGCCGCCCTCGCTGCCCTCGGCGAGCGCCTCGGCCGTCACGTTGAAGCGCGCCAGGCGGCTCACGCCGCAGCAGACGAAGTAGACGAGCACGGCGATGTCCCAGCCGCCGGTGAGGCCCGCCGCGAAGCCCAGCGTGGCCGGACCCACGCCGAACGAGATGACGTCGGCCAGCGAGTCGAGCTCACGCCCCAGCGCCGAATGCTGCTGGCGCCAGCGCGCGATGCGGCCGTCGAGCACGTCGAACACGAACGCGATCGGGGTCATCAGCGCGGCCAGCAGGAAGTGCGCCGTGTCCCGCGTGACGAGGAATTGCATCGCCAGGAACACCGAGGCCATGCCGAAGGCCGCGTTGCCCAGCGTGAAGAAGTCCGCGAGGTGGAAGCCGCGCAGCATGGAGAAGTGGCGTGAGGATTGGGGCAGGGCGCTCATGTGAGGATTCTCCAGGAGCCTGGAGCTTGATGGCCATTGTGCGTGCCGGCTGTGGGGCAAGCTTGCCATCGGCTGTAGGCGAACGGCGGTGGCTGACAGGGCTTGGCGTTGCGCGACGACAGCCGTCCGCACGGGTCTGGCGGCAAGCTGGTCGGACCATGGCCACTCCTGCCGCCCTCGCCGCCTACCACGCCAAGCGCGACTTCGGTCGCACCTCCGAGCCCCGCAGCGGCGGCAAGCGCTCGCCGGCCGGCCAGCTGAGCTTCGTCGTGCAGAAGCACTGGGCCAGCAGTCTGCACTACGATTTCCGGCTCGAGATCGACGGCACGATGAAGAGCTGGGCCGTGCCCAAGGGCCCCAGTCTCGATCCGCACGACAAGCGGCTCGCCGTGCAGGTGGAGGACCATCCGATCTCCTATTCCAGCTTCGAGGGCCAGATTCCCGAGGGGCAGTACGGCGCGGGCAAGGTCATCGTCTGGGACAAGGGCCACTGGACCCCGGTGGGCGATCCCGCGGCCGGCTTGGCCAAGGGCAACCTCAAGTTCGAGTTGCACGGCCACAAGCTGCAAGGCCGCTGGGCGCTCGTGCGCATGCACGGCAAGGGCAAGGACCGCCAGCCGCCCTGGCTGCTGGTGAAGGAGAAGGACGCGTTCGAGCGGCCGGCCACGGAGTTCAGTGTGGTCGACGAGATGCCCGACAGCGTCAAGGCCCTCGCTGTGCCGCCAGCGCCGAAGGCGGCGCAGCCGCCGCAGGCCGCGTTGCCGGCCACGCTCGTGCCACAGTTGGCGACGCTCGCGAGCCGGCCGCCGGCCGATCCGGCCGACTGGGTCTACGAGATCAAGTTCGACGGCTACCGGCTGCTTGCGCGCGTCGAAGGCCGCGCCAGCAAGCAGCGGGTGCAGCTGTTCACGCGCAACGGCAACGACTGGACGCACAAGCTCAAGGCGCTGCATGCCGAGCTCCTGCGCCTGGACCTGCCCGAGGGCTGGTACGACGGCGAGATCGTCGTGATGGACCACAACGGACTGCCCGATTTCGGCGCGTTGCAGCAGGCCTTCGACGCCTCCCGGACCCAATCCATCGTCTACTACCTGTTCGACCTGCCCTACTGCGGCGGCCACGACCTGCGCGAGCAGCCCCTGCAGGCGCGTCGCGCGCTGCTGGCCTCGCTGCTGGAGGGCAAGAAGTCCGACCTCGTGTTCTATTCGGCCACCTTCGACGCACCGCCCGGCGAGGTGGTCGGCACCGCCTGCAAGCTGGGCCTGGAAGGCGTGATCGCCAAGCGCAAGGATGCGCCCTACGTTTCGCGCCGCAGCGACAGCTGGCTCAAGCTCAAGTGCAGCCAGCGCCAGGAGTTCGTGGTCGTGGGCTTCACCGAGCCGCAGGGCAGCCGCACCGGCTTCGGCGCGCTGCTGCTGGGTGTGCACGGCAAGGATGGCAAGCTGGTCTATGCGGGCAAGGTCGGCACGGGCTTCGACCAGACCGCGCTCAAGAAGCTCGCGCGCCAGTTGGCAGACCTGGCCACGCCACGCAGCCCGCTGGCGGACACGGCCGATGTGGAGGGCAAGCCGCACTGGGTGAAGCCGCAACTGGTGGCCGAGGTCACGTTCGGCGAATGGACGCGCAGTGGCCGCATCCGCCATGCGGTGTTCCACGGCCTGCGCAGCGACAAGCCGGCCCAGGCCATCGTGCGCGAGCGCGCCGCCCCGCCGCCCAAGGCCGTACCACGCAAGACACCGGACGACAGCGGCAGCCACGCGCTGTCGACCAGGCTCAAGGTCACGCACCCCGAGCGCGTGATCGACGCCAGCACCGGCACGACCAAGATGGACCTCGTGCGCTATTACGCGCTGGTGGGCGATCTGGTGCTCGAGCACCTCAAGGGCCACCGGCCCGTGGCGCTGGTGCGCGCGCCGGCCGGCATCGGCAAGCAGCTGTTTTTCCAGAAGCATGCCGAGATCGAGAAGCTGCCCGGCCTGCGCCAACTCGATCCGGCGCTGGACCCCGGCCACGCGCCGCTGCTGGCCGTGGCCAGCGCGCGCGGCCTGCTGTCGGCCGCGCAATGGAACGTGGTGGAGCTGCATTCCATGAACGCCCTGGCCGCGTCCTTCGGGCGGCCCGACCGGCTCGTCTTCGACCTGGACCCGGGCGAGGGCGTGCGCTGGCGCCAGATGCAGGAGGCGGCCGAACTCGTGCACGCCTTCCTGGAGCAACTGGGCCTGCCGGCCTTTCTCAAGACCAGCGGCGGCAAGGGGCTGCACGTGGTCGTGCCGATCAAGCGGCTGCACAGCTGGGGCCATGCCAAGGGCTTCGCCCAGGCCGTCGTGCAGCACCTCGCGCGCACCATCCCCGACCGCTTCGTGGCCAAGAGCGGGCCGCGCAACCGCGTCGGCAAGATCTTCGTGGACTACCTGCGCAACGGGCAGGGGGCGACCACGGTCTGCGCCTGGTCGGCGCGCGCGCGGCCCGGCATGGGCGCCTCGGTGCCGCTGGCCTGGGATGAGCTGGCCTCCCTGAAGAGCAGCGACCAATGGAACGTGCGCAACGTGCACGAGCGGTTGGACGTGGGCAACGCGCCCTGGCAGGGCTATGCGCGCGCCGCCACCTCGCTCAAGACCGCGATGAAAACCATCGGCTTCACACCGCACTGAACAACGCCAGGCGGCTGCTGCACAAGCGGGCCTGATTTCCTACATGCGGCGGCCTCGCCGTCCGACGAATTCCGCGCGGGGCGCTGCGAACAATGGCGCAGACCTCAACAACAGGAGAGACCGGTGGCAGCTTCCCTTCCCTTGGCATCGACGCGGCTTGAAACCGCCGTCGACGCACCGGCCGGCGCCGTTTCCTGGGGCGCCATCCTGGCAGGCGGCGCCGCCGCCGCGGCGCTCTCGCTGATCCTGCTGATCCTGGGTGCAGGCCTGGGCCTGACCTCGCTGTCGCCGTATGGCGGTGCAGGCGCCAGCGCCATGGCGCTGGGCATGTCGGCCATCGTCTGGGTCATGGTCACGCAGGCGCTGGCATCGGGCATGGGCGGCTACATCGCCGGCCGGCTGCGCACGCGCTGGGCCGGTGTGCAGGGCGACGAGGTGTTCTTCCGCGACACCGCCCACGGCTTTCTGGCCTGGGCCGTTGCCACGCTGGCCACGGCCGCCTTGCTGACGACCGCCATCGGCAGCGTGGTGGGCAGTGCGGTGAAGGTGGGGGCCACGGTGGCGGGCGGTGCCGCCACCGCCGCGGTGGCGACAGCCGCGCAGGACGCGGGCGCATCGGGCGGCGAGGGCCCGGCCAGTTATTTCATCGACAGCATGTTCCGCCGCCCGGCGGGTCCGGCCCAGGCCGGCGAGGTGGCTGCGGCCGAACCGGTGCCCGCGGCCGAGGTGGCCCGCATCCTGGCGCAGGCCGGCAAGGACAAGCCATTGGCGGCCGAAGACCAGCGCTACCTGGGGCAGCTCGTGACCGAGCGCACGGGTCTGTCCCCGCAGGAGGCCGAGCAGCGTGTGGCCGACACCGTGGCCCGCATGCAGGCCAAGGCGCGCGAGGCCGAAGCCGCTGCGCGCGACGCTGCCGAGAAGGCGCGCAAGGCCGGCATCACGGCCACGCTGTGGTTGTTCGTCTCCATGCTGCTGGGCGCCTTCAGCGGCAGCCTGGCGGCCACCTGGGGCGGCCGCGAACGCGACGCCTGAGTTCTCTCCCTTCCATCCTCTTCACACAACCCGGAGGTCTTCATGCGCTCCCTGCTGCTGTTCTTTCTCGGCGTGCCCATCCCCATCATCATCCTGATCGCCTTGTTCGTCCGTTGAGTCGGACGCGAACCCGATCCCCGCGCCGCGGCCCGGCGCTTGCTTGCCACAAGAACCTATGACAGACACCTGCGATCCGGGCCTTCCCTGGCCCATGGGCATGCACCTGCGCGACGGCGGTGCGAACTTCGCGCTTTATTCGAGTGCGGCCGAAGCCGTCGAACTGTGCCTGTTCGATGCCGAGGGGCGCGAGGAGCTGCGGCGCATCCGGCTGCCGGCGCGCACGGAGGACATCTGGCACGGCTTCGTGCCCGGTCTCGAGCCCGGCACCCGCTACGGCGTGCGCGTGCTGGGGCCCTTCGATCCCGGCAACGGCCAGCGCTGCAACCCGGCCAAGCTGCTGCTGGACCCCTACACCCGCGCCATCGACCGGCCGCTGCGCGGCGATGCCGTGACCTTCGGCTATCCGCTGGGCCATGAGGAGCAGGACCTCGCGCGCGACGACAGCGACAGCGCGGCCGTGGCGGCCAAGTCCGTCGTGATCGCGCCCGATTTCGACTGGCAGGGCGACCGGCCGCCGGCCGTTCCCATGGCCGACTCGATCTTCTACGAGGTCAACGTGCGCGGCTTCACCAAGAGCATGCCGGGCGTGCCCGAGGAGTTGCGCGGCACCTTCGCCGGCCTGGCCAACCAGGCGGCGGTCGACTACCTCAAGCGCCTGGGCGTCACGGCCGTGCAGTTGCTGCCCGTGCAGGCCTTCAACGACGAGGGCCGGCTGGTCGACGCGGGCCTGGCCAATTTCTGGGGCTACAACACCATCGGCTTCTTCGCGCCGGAGCCACGCTACTGCTTCAAGGGCACGGACGGCGGCGTGGCCGAGTTCCGCGGCATGGTCAAGGCACTGCACCAGGCCGGCATCGAGGTGATCCTGGACGTGGTCTACAACCACACCTGCGAGGGCAACCACCTGGGCCCGACCATGTGCTTCAAGGGCATCGACAACGCGGCCTACTACCGGCTGACGGAAGACCGGCGCTACTACAACGACTTCAGCGGCACCGGCAACACGCTGGACGTGAGCAACCCGCCCGTGCTGCGCATGGTCATGGACAGCCTGCGCTACTGGGTCGAGGAAATGCACGTGGATGGCTTTCGCTTCGACCTGGCGCCGGCGATCTCGCGCGACGCGGCGGGCGCCTTCGACCACCGCACGCCGTTTCTCTCGGCCGTGGCGCAGGACCCGGTGCTGCGCCGCGTCAAGATGATCGCAGAGCCCTGGGACCTGGGCGACTACGGCTACCAGGTCGGCGGCTTTCCGGTCGGCTGGTCGGAGTGGAACGGCAGCTACCGCGACGAGGTGCGCGACTTCTGGCGCAATGCCGACGACAGCCTGCCCACCTTCGCTTCCCGGCTGTGCGGTACGCCCGAGATCTTCGCGCCCTCGCGCCGCCCACCCTCGGCCAGTGTCAACATCGTGACCGTGCACGACGGCTTCACGCTGCGCGACTTGGTCAGCTACAACGAGAAGCACAACGAGGCCAACGGCGAGGACAACCGCGATGGCGAGAGCCACAACCGCAGCTGGAACTGCGGCGCCGAAGGTCCGACCGAGGACGCCGGCGTGCTGGCCTTGCGCGCGCGCCAGCAGCGCAACCTGCTGGCCACGCTGTTCATGTCGCGCGGCGTGCCGCTGCTGCTGGGCGGCGACGAGATCGGCCGCACCCAGCAGGGCAACAACAACGCCTACTGCCAGGACAGCCCGATCTCCTGGTTCGACTGGAGCGACGGCGCGCGCGACGACGCGCTGTTCGCGTTCACGGCCAAGCTGATCCGGCTGCGCAAGGAGCTGGCCGTGCTGCGCAGCCCGCACTGGCCGGTGGGCGATGGCGAGCATCCCGACGCCACCTGGTACAGCGTCTGGGGCCTGCCCATGACCGAGGACGAGTGGCAGCACCCTGGTGCGCGCTGCCTGCAACTCGTGTTCGACGGGGCTGCCGACCACGCCAAGGGCCGTGCGACGCAGCCCGGCCCCTCGGTGCTGCTGCTGTTCAACGGTGCGCCCGAGGCGCATCTGTTCACGGTTCCGCCCGAGACGCGCTTCGGCCCGGCCTGGCAGCTGCGCATCGCGACCGACCGCGCGCAGCTGCCGGCACGGCGCGCCCGGCGCATCGCGCCGGGTGCCAAGCTGCGGCTCAAGGCCCACGCCATGATGGTGCTGACGCAGGGTCCGGCGGGGTAGGGCGTTCTCCTACTGCGGCTTGCGCCGCGCACCGATCCGGCACGCTCGGAGGGGGTCATAGGCTGCAGGCAACCCGTCACGGTGACGGTTGTTCCGTGTCCCCATCGTCCGATCCGGAGAATCGTCCATGACGCATGCGAGCCGCAGCGTGCTTGCGCTGCTGAACCGCCGCACCACCGAAGGCTTCTACGCCGCGATCATGCTGGCCTGCCTGGCGTTCGCCGGCATGCTGCTGGCGCCCGGTGACCACATGGAGCAGTTGCTCGCCCTGGCCTGGCTGTTCATGCTGTCGGCCATCGCCTTCCTGGTCGGCAAGCTCGGCCTGGAGCTGGTGCTCGAAGCCGGTCCGTGAAGGGTGGTCAGGGCGGCGCGGCCTACGGGCCGGGCCGCCGGACTTGGCCGCATGTCGCGCAATTGCATCGGAAAGCGGATGCGGTGGTACCACGCGCGGCCGGTCGCGCAGTCGAGCATGACCTGGTGTGACAAGCGCTGCTTTCCTACGCGCGGGCTATTGCTACGGTGCTAGATTGGCCGCGCCGTACGCGCCTTACGAGGAGACCCGCATGAACCAGCCCGCACGCCACCCCTTGCCGACCCTGCTGGCCGCAGCTGCCCTGCTGGCGGGCTGCGCGCAGGGCGTCGGCAATCCAGCCGCCGTGCCGACGCCGCGCGCCGGATCGAGTGCGCTGGTCAAACTCGTGGCGGTCGACGGCCAGCCGCGCGGGCAGGCCGTGCTGAGCTCCGTGGCCGAGGGCGTGGAGATCGTCGTGAACGCCGAGGGCCTCACGCCGGGCCTGCATGGCCTGCACATCCACGTCAACGGCCAGTGCGCGCCGGGGCCCGACCCCAGCGGCAAGACCATCCCCTTCGGTGCCGCGGGCGGGCATTTCGACCCGGAGGCCACGGGGCGCCATGGACACCCCGAACACGACGCGCAGCGCCATGCCGGGGATGTGCCCAACCTGCTCGTCGATGGCCAGGGCAAGGGCGTGCTGCGCTTCACCAACCCCAAGATCACGCTGCTGCGGGGGGCCAAGAACTCCGTGCTCGGCCGCTCGCTCGTCGTGCACGCCGACGCAGACGACTACAGGACCAACCCGGCCGGCAATTCGGGCGGCCGCGTGCTGTGCGGCGTGATCGAGCCCGCGCGGCTGGACGCCGTGGTCGGCAGCGTGCCCACCTCGCGCCATCTGCGCTGAACCATGGACCACGCGGCGCGTGCGGGCGCGCCTGCTCCGGCCCGATGCGGGCCTCGTCAGCCCGCGGTGCAAGTGAACACTTCAACCCGAAAGGAAACCACCATGAGCGAGAAGAAGGCCAGCGTGCACTGGGAAGGGGCCGGCAAGACCGGCAAGGGCGCGATCAGCACCGAGACCGGCGCGCTGAAGGACTACCCCTATGGATTTGCCAGCCGCTTCGAGGACGACCGGCGTGGCACCAATCCGGAGGAGATCGTCGGCGCCGCGCACGCTGCCTGCTTCACGATGGCGTTTGCCTTCGCGTGCGAGAAAGCCGGCGTGGCGTTGCAGCAGGCCGACACCCAGGCCAGCGTGCGTCTCGTCAAGGACGGTGAGGGCTTCAAGATCGACCGCATCGCGTTGACGCTGACCGCCAAGGCGGCGGGGCTGGACGAGGCCAAATTCCAGGAGCTGGCCCGGGGTGCCAAGGCCGGCTGCCCGCTGTCCAAGGCGCTGGCCGCGGTGCCCGAGATCACGCTCTCGGCGACGCTTCAGGCCTGAGGTTCGACCGCAGATCCAGGGTCTTCTTCACCCGCGACCGAGCCGTTGTCGGCCTTGGGGGCAGCCAGTTGGGCCAACGCCGCAGCGGCGCCGGGCTCCGTGCGCGCGAGTTGCGCGGCCAGGGCCGTGAGGCCGGCGGCGCCGTCGCGCGTCAGTTGCGCGATGGCCTGGCCGGCTTCCTTGGGCGACGCAAAGCCCTGGCTTTGCAGCAGCAGCGCACCGCCCGCATCGACCAGCTTGAAGTAGAACAGCCCATCGGCCTCACGGTATTGCTTGAAGGCCGGCAGCGCGGCCTTGGCCGCCTTCGCAGGCTTGGCCGTTTGCACCTGGGCGCCGAGCGGGCGCAGGCCCACGGCGTGGCGCAGCGTGGCGATGAAGGGGCTGGCCGTGCGGCGGGCCTTCTGGGCACCGGCCAGCAGCACGCGCTCGACGCTGGCGGGATCGTCGATGCAGCGCTGGTAGGTGGCGCGCATGGGGCCGACCTCGCGGTCGATGCGTTCGAACAGGGCCTGCTTGGCATCGGCCCAGGAGATGCCGCCTTCGAACGCGCGGCGAAAGGCGTCTGTCTCGGCGGGCTCGGCGAAGGCCTGGTAGATCTGGAACAGGGCCGAGCCCTCGGTGTCCTTGGGCTCGCCGGGGCCGCGCGAGTCGGTCACGATGCCGGCGATGAGCTTGCGCATCTGCTCGCGCGGCGCGAACAGCGGGATGGTGTTGTCGTAGCTCTTGCTCATCTTGCGTCCGTCCAGCCCGGGCAGCAGTGCCACGTCTTCTTCGACGGCCGCCTCGGGCAGCACGAAATGCTCGCCATAGGCGTGGTTGAAGCGCTGCGCCATGTCGCGCGCCATCTCGATGTGCTGTACCTGGTCGCGGCCCACGGGCACCTTGTGGGCGTTGAACATCAGGATGTCGGCGCCCATCAGCACGGGGTACATGAACAGGCCGGCCGTCACGTCGTGGTCGGGCTCGGCACCGGCGGCGGCGTTGCGGTCCACCGCGGCCTTGTAGGCGTGGGCGCGGTTCAGGATGCCCTTGCCCGTCACGCAGGTCAGGAACCAGGTGAGTTCGGGGATCTCGGGGATGTCGGACTGGCGGTAGAAGGTCACGCGCTCGGGGTCCAGCCCGCCGGCCAGCCAGGTCGCGGCGATCTCCAGCGTGGATCGCTGGATGCGCTGCGGATCGTCGGTCTTGATCAGCGCGTGGTAGTCGGCGAGGAAGTAGAAGCTGTCGGTGCCGGCCGCCTGGCTGGCGCGGATGGCTGGGCGGATGGCGCCCACGTAGTTGCCCAGGTGGGGGGTGCCGGTGGTGGTGATGCCGGTCAGGACGCGCAGCGTGCTCATGGGAGGGGTCTCAGCGGATCAGGAGGGAAAAAGGCGTCAGCAGCAGGTCGAGGAACTCGAAGGTCAGGCCCATGATGGGGCGCAGCCACAGCGTGCCGACCACGCCGGCCAGCACCAGGCCCATGACGATGAAGAAGCCCCAGGGCTCTACACGCGACAGCAGCACCGCCTGCTTGTACGGCAGCAGCCCGACCAGCACGCGCCCGCCGTCCAGTGGCGGCAGCGGGAACAGGTTGAAGGCGAACATCACCACGTTGACCAGCATGCCGGCCTGGCACATCTTGACGAAGAAGGGCTCGGTGACGCCCACGGCCACCAGCAGGTAGAACGCGACGCCCCACAGCAGGGCCTGCACCAGGTTGGCCAGTGGGCCGGCCAGGGCCACCCAGACCATGTCGCGCTTGGGGTTGCGCAGCCGGCCGAACTGAACCGGCACGGGCTTGGCGTAGCCGAACACGAAGGCGCCCGAGGTCGCCAGGTACAGCATGATGGGCATCACGATGGTGCCCAGGGGGTCGATGTGCTTGACCGGGTTCAGCGTCACGCGGCCGAGCAGGTAGGCGGTGTTGTCGCCGTAGTGCCGGGCCACGTAGCCGTGGGCCGCTTCGTGCACCGTGATGGCGAAAAGCACGGGCAGCGCGAAGATCAGCAGGTTCTGGAGGATGGCGTCGAAATTCACGGGCGGATTCTCACAGGCCCAGCGCGGCCAGGGAGCCACGGCCTTCGCGCACGATCTCGGGCTCGCCGCCCGTGCCCATGGGCACCAGGTCGATCACCGTGGTCGGCTCGGACGGGCAGGCGCCAGCGTCGAGCACGGCCGCCAGCTGGTGCTCGAAGCGCTCGCGGATCTCGGCCGCGTCGTGCAGCGGCTCGGTCTCGCCAGGCGGGATCAGCGTGGTGGCCAGCAGCGGCGCGCCGTGCAGGGCCAGCAGGTCCTGCAGCGCCTTGTGCTCGGGCACGCGCAGGCCGATGGTCTTGCGCGAGGGATGGCTCACGCGGCGCGGCACTTCCTTGCTGGCTTCCAGGATGAAGGTGTAGGCGCCTGGCGTGGCCGACTTGAGCAGCCGGTACTGCTTGTTGTCCACGCGCGCGTAGTTGGCGAGTTCGGACAGGTCGCGGCACAGCAGCGTGAGGTGGTGTTTCTCGTCCACACCGCGCAGGCGGCGCATGCGGTCCACGGCGGACTTGTCGTCCAGGTGGCAGACCAGCGCGTAGCTGGAGTCCGTCGGCACGGCGATCACGTCGCCCTTGGCGAGCAGCGCCACGGCCTGCTTGAGCAGGCGCGGCTGCGGATTCTCGGGATGGAGTTCGAAGTACTGGGCCATGGTGTCACCTGGAAAGACGGCCCTCGCGCAGCGTGAGCCAGGCGCCAAGCGCGCCGCAGACGGCGACCAGCGCCATGCCCAGCAGCGACCAGCCGTCCGGTACGTGCGAGAAGACCAGCCAGCCGCCGAGCATGGCGAAGCCGATCTGGCCGTAGAGGTAAGGCGTCAGCGTGGCGGCCGGCGCACGCGAGTAGCCCAGGATTAGCAGGAAATGGCCGACGGTGGCCATCATGCCCATGAGCAGCAGCCCGGCCCACAGCCGCCAATCCGGCAACTGCACCCAGACGAAGGGCAGCGGGATGGAGGCCGCCAGCGTGCCGATCCAGCCGGTGTACAGGTGGGTGGTCAGCGGTGCATCGGTGCGCGCGAGCTTGCTGGTCAGCACCTGGAACCAGGCGTTGGTCGCCACCAGGGCCAGCGGCAGCAGCAGCCGCCAGTCGAAGGCTTCGTCGCCGGGCCGGATGATGACCATCGTGCCGACGAAGCCGCCGATCACCAGCGCCCAGCGCTGCGGCGACACACGTTCGCCCAGCGTGCGCGCGGCCAGCAAGGTGATGACCAGCGGCGTGATCATGACGATGGCCGTGAACTCGCCGACCGGCATGGTCTTGAGGCTCAGGAAGGCCAGCAGGCTGCTGGTGAGCAGCAGCACCCCGCGCAGCAGCTGGAAGCGCGGATGGGCCGTGCGCAGCATCTTCAGGCCCTGGCGCGGCAGCACGATGGCCGTGGTGGCGATGGCCTGGAATGCGTAGCGGAACCACAGGCCCATCAGCAGCGGCACGGTCACGGTGACGGCCTTGGTGGTGGTGTCCAGCACAGCGAAGCAGGCGACGGCGCACAGCACCAGCGCAATGCCGCCCAATGGCGAGGCGGGCGGTGCGGCCGGACTCACTGGATGCGGTCCGCCAGCAGCTCCCAGACGGGGGTCAGGTCGCCCGGCAGGTAGGGCAGCGCCCCCAGGTCGCAATGGCTCTCGCCCGGGCTGTGGAAGTCGCTGCCGCGCGAGGCCGCGAGGCCGAACTCGCGTGCCACGCCCGCGTACTCCACGTACTCGGCTGGCGTGTGGCTGCCGGTCACGACTTCGACGCCGCGGCCGCCGTGGGCCTTGAACTCGCTGAACAGCGCGTATTCCTCGGTGGCGTTGAACTTGTAGCGGCCCGGATGGGCGATCACGGCGATGCCGCCACACTGGGTGATCCAGGTGACGGCGTCCCTGAGGTTGGCCCAGCGGTGCGGCACGTAGCCGGGCTTGCCTTCGGTGAGGTACTTGCGGAACACCTCGGGCGTGTCCTTGCAGTGGCCGGCCTCGACCAGGAAGCGCGCGAAGTGGGTGCGCGAGATCAGTGCCGGGTTGCCGACGAACTTGAGCGCGCCCTCGTAGGCCCCGACGATGCCGACCTTGGCCAGGCCCTCGGCCATCTCCCGCGCGCGCGGGCCACGGCCGTCGCGCGTGTCGGCCAGGCCCTGCTGCATGCGCGGGTCTTCGGCGTCGAAGCCCAGGCCCACGATGTGCACGGTCTCGCCCGCGAAGGTGACGGAGATCTCGGCGCCAGTCAGGTAGCGCATGCCATGGGCCTTGGCCGCGGCCGCGGCGCGCTGCTGGCCGCCGATCTCGTCGTGGTCCGTCAGGGCCCACAGTTCGACGCCGTTGGCGCTTGCGCGCTGCGCCAGCTCCTCCGGGGTCAGCGTGCCGTCGGAGACGACGGAATGGCAATGCAGGTCGGCGTTGAGGATGGAAGGCACGGCGGGCATTCTAGGTGGACCCTCCATTCTCGAAGGTCGCCCCGGCGGCAGTGGCCGCCCAAAAAACAAAACCCGCTCGGTGGAGCGGGTTCGTGGAGGGTGCTGCGGGCCGGAGCCCAGCCATCACTTCAGCTTGATTTCCTTGTACTCGACGTGCTTGCGAGCCTTGGGATCGAACTTGGTGATCAGCATCTTCTCGGGCATGAGCTTCTTGTTCTTGGTCGTGGTGTAGAAGTGACCGGTGCCGGCAGTAGATTCCAGCTTGATCTTCTCGCGTCCGCCTTTGGTAGCCATGGTGATTCCCCTTCGCTTAAGCTGCTTGGCCGCGTGCGCGCAGGTCTGCGAGCACAGCGTCGATGCCGTTCTTGTCGATCAGGCGCAGGCCGGCGTTGGAGATGCGCAGGCGCACCCAACGGTTCTCGGTCTCCACCCAGAAGCGGCGGTATTGCAGGTTCGGCAGGAACCGGCGCTTGGTCTTGTTGTTGGCGTGGGAAACATTGTTCCCGACCATCGGGCCCTTGCCCGTGACTTCACATACGCGTGACATGGGTCACTTCCTCGTAATGACAGCTGGCACCATGCCGCGCGGAAGACGCGGCCGGGTGTTTTGCAGCTTGACCTCGCCAAGAAGCAGGTGGCGGTTTCCTGTCGTTTGCCGGGCGATTCCGGCAAAGCCCGCGATTATAGCCGCGTTTACTCCTGCTCCAGGAAGCGCTGGGCGTCGAGCGCCGCCATGCAGCCGGTGCCGGCGCTCGTGATGGCCTGGCGGTAGATGTGGTCCTGCACGTCGCCCGCGGCAAAGACGCCGGGCACGCTGGTCATGGTGGCCATGCCTTTCAGGCCCGACTGGGTCACGATGTAGCCGTCCTTCATCTCCAGCTGGCCCTGGAAGATCTCGGTGTTGGGCCGGTGGCCGATGGCGATGAAGCAGCCCTTGAGGTCGATGTCCTTGGTGGAGCCATCGCGCTGGTCCTTCAGGCGGATGCCGGTGACGCCGCTGGCGTCTCCCTTGACCTCGTCCAGCGTCTGGAACAGCTGCAGCTCGATCTTGCCTTCCTTGACCTTCTCCGCGACCTTGTCGACCAGGATGGGTTCGGCGCGGAACTTGTCGCGGCGGTGCACCAGCGTCACCTTGCGTGCGATGTTGGACAGGTACAGCGCTTCCTCGACGGCGGTGTTGCCGCCGCCCACCACGCAGACCTCCTGGTCGCGGTAGAAGAAGCCGTCGCAGGTGGCGCAGGCCGAGACGCCCTTGCCCATGAAGGCCTCTTCCGAAGGCAGGCCCAGGTACTGGGCCGAGGCGCCGGTGGCGATGATCAGCGCATCGCAGGTGTAGGTGCCGCTGTCGCCCGTCAACCGGAACGGGCGCTGGCTGAGGTCGACCTTGTTGATGTGGTCGAACACGATCTCGGTGTTGAAGCGCTCCGCATGCTCCAAGAAGCGCTGCATCAGCTCGGGGCCTTGTACACCATGCACGTCGGCGGGCCAGTTGTCGACTTCGGTGGTGGTCATGAGCTGACCGCCCTGGGCGATGCCGGTGATCAGCAAGGGTTTCAGATTGGCGCGTGCCGCGTAGACAGCGGCGGTATATCCCGCGGGACCCGAGCCCAGGATCAGGACTTTGGCGTGTTTTTCAGTCGACATCAGCGGTTCTTTCGAGCGGAATTTGCACACATAGTGTGTACAGGTGAGGTGTTTTCCCACAGAATCAAGCGAGGGCGCCTGCCCGCGCCGCAGGGTGTGGATTTTGCCCTTGATCGCCATTTGCTCTGCAGAGCGGGGGTCAACCAACAACAAGGAGTCATGGTCGTGTCGATGCTGTCGAATCTGGAGTTGCTGTTGCGCGTGCCCCTGTTCTCCATGCTGAGCGGAGAGCAGGCCAATCTGGTGGCGCAGGCGGTCAGCAAGCGGCGCGTCAAGCGCGGCGAGACCATCGTCGAGCAGGGCCGCAAGACCAATGCGCTGTTCATCCTGCTGAGTGGCCGCTGCCGCGTGGTGACCACCGATTCGCGTGGCCGCGAGGTCATCATCGCCACGCTGCGGCCGGCCGACTGTATTGGCGAGATGAGCCTGATCGACAGCGAGCCGCACTCGGCCACGGTGCTGGCCGAGGTGCAGACCGATGTGCTGGTGCTGGGTCGCGCCGAGTTCGACCGCTGCGTGGCCGACAACCCGCAGATGGCGCGCGCCGTGATGACGGGCCTGGTCAAGCGCCTGCGCCGCGCCGACCAGAAGATCGAATCGCTGGCCCTGATGGACGTGTACGGCCGCGTCGCCCATGCGCTGCTGGAGCAGGCCAGCACCGATGCGGCCGGCGTGCTGCAGATCCGCGACAAGATTTCGCGCCAGGACATCGCCAAGATGGTGGGCGCCTCGCGTGAGATGGTCAGCCGGGTGATGAAGGACCTCGAAGAGCGCGGCTACATCGAGACGCAGGAAAGCGGCGCCATCCACATCAAGGAACGGCTGACCAGCCTGGCCTGAGTCCGGAGGGCATCGGGTAAGCTTGCGCGCTGCCCCCATGACCTATTCGCTCAATACCCTCAATTCATCACAGGGCGCGGAGCCGCCGCGCTCGGGCATCGTCCGTTTCGCGCGCGAGTTCAGCCTGCTGCTGGGCCTCTTGGCCCTGTCGTTCTGGTTCATCGCTCTGATCAGCTACTCGCCGCAGGATGCGGCCTGGTCCACCTCTGGAGGGCCGGGCGGCACGCGCAACTGGGGCGGCCGGCTCGGCGCCCTGGTGGCCGATCTCAGTTACTTCGCCCTGGGCTACTCGGTCTGGTGGTGCGTCGCCGCTGGCGTGCGGTCCTGGCTGACCCACCTGGCGCGCTGGATGCGTGGTGCCCAGCCGCCGCGCCGCGCCGTCGGCGGGGGCCTGCTGGGCTTTTACATCGGCTTGGCGGTGCTGCTGCTGGCCAGCTGCGTGCTGGAGTGGTCGCGCCTGTACCGGCTGGAACCCGGCCTGCCCGGCGATGCCGGCGGCGTGCTGGGTTACCTGGTCGGTCCGCTGGCCACCAAGTGGCTGGGCTTCGCTGGCTCCGGCCTGATCGCCATCGTGGCCGGCATCATCGGCGTGGCGGCGGTGTTCCGCTTCTCCTGGGCCCAGGTGGCCGAGCGCGTCGGCGCGCGGGTGCATGCGCTGGTCGAACTGCGCCGCGAAAAGCGCGAGGCCGCCGAAGACCGTGCGCTGGGCAAGCAGGCCGTGCGCGAACGCGCCGAGGGCACGCTGGACCCGGTGGAGGCGCTCGAAGACCGCATTGAAGCCGGCGAGGAGCCGCCGCGACTGGTGCGCACGCCCAAGCCGGCCAAGCCCCCGGTGGTCATCGAGCCGCAGACACTGGCCGAGCCGCCGCCCAGCGCGCGCGTGGTCAAGGAGCGCCAGAAGCCCTTGTTCATCGAGATGCCCGATTCGCGCCTGCCGCAGGTCGACCTGCTGGACGCCGCGCAGCAGCGCCAGGAGACCGTCTCGCACGACACGCTGGAAATGACCAGCCGCATGATCGAGAAGAAGCTCAAGGACTTCGGCGTCGACGTGACCGTGGTGCTGGCCTCGCCGGGCCCCGTCATCACGCGCTACGAGATCGAGCCGGCCACGGGCGTCAAGGGTTCGCAGATCGTGGGCCTGGCCAAGGACCTGGCGCGCTCGCTGTCGCTGGTGTCGATCCGCGTGGTCGAGACCATCCCCGGCAAGAACTACATGGCGCTGGAATTGCCCAACGCCAAGCGCCAGTCGATCAAGCTGTCCGAGATCCTGGGCTCGCAGGTCTACCACGAGGCCAAGTCCATGCTGACCATGGGCCTGGGCAAGGACATCGTCGGCAACCCCATCGTGGCCGACCTGGCCAAGATGCCGCACGTGCTGGTGGCCGGCACCACGGGTTCGGGCAAGTCGGTCGGCATCAACGCGATGATCCTGTCGCTCTTGTACAAGGCCGAGGCGCGCGATGTGCGCCTGTTGATGATCGACCCCAAGATGCTGGAAATGTCGGTCTACGAAGGCATTCCGCACCTGTTGGCGCCCGTGGTCACCGACATGAAGCAGGCCGCCCATGGCCTGAACTGGTGCGTGGCCGAGATGGAGCGCCGCTACAAGCTCATGAGCAAGCTGGGCGTGCGCAACCTGGCCGGCTACAACACCAAGATCGACGAGGCCATGGCGCGCGAGGAGTTCATCTACAACCCCTTCAGCCTGACGCCGGACGATCCCGAGCCGCTCAAGCGCGAGCCGCACATCGTGGTCATCATCGACGAGCTGGCCGACCTCATGATGGTGGTCGGCAAGAAGATCGAGGAACTCATCGCACGCCTGGCGCAGAAGGCGCGCGCGGCCGGCATCCACCTGATCCTGGCCACGCAGCGGCCCAGCGTGGACGTGATCACGGGCCTGATCAAGGCCAATATCCCGACCCGCATCGCGTTCTCGGTGGGTTCGAAGATCGACAGCCGCACCATCCTGGACCAGATGGGCGCCGAGGCGCTGCTGGGCATGGGCGACATGCTCTACATGGCCAGCGGCACCGGCCTGCCGATCCGCGTGCACGGCGCCTTCGTCAGCGACGAGGAAGTGCACCGCGTGGTGGCCTACCTCAAGAGCCAAGGCGAGCCCGACTACATCGAAGGCGTGCTCGAGGGCGGCACCATCGACGGCGAGAGCACCGACTATGGTGGCGAGGGCGGAGATGGCGGCGAGAAGGACCCGATGTACGACCAGGCCGTGGAGGTCGTGCTCAAGCACCGCAAGCCCAGCATCTCGCTGGTGCAGCGCCACCTCAAGATCGGCTACAACCGCGCCGCGCGCCTGGTCGAGGACATGGAGAAGGCCGGGCTGGTCAGCTCCATGAGCGGCAGCGGGCAGCGCGAGATCCTCGTGCCCGAGCGCGCCGAATGAACCAAGTGCGCACTGGCCGACTCCCAGACTCCATGCCATTCAAACCCCTGCGGACCCTGGCCATCGGCGGTCTGCTCGCATTGGGCCTGTCCGCCGTCCACGCCGACGCGCTCGACAGCCTCGAAGCCTTCGTCAAGACCGTCAAGAGCGGCCGCGCGGCCTTCACGCAGACCGTCACCTCGCCGCCGCGCGAAGGCCAGGCGGCCCGCAGCAAGACCTCCAGCGGCAGCTTCGCGTTCCAGCGGCCGAGCCGTTTTCGCTTCGACTACACCAAGCCCTTCGAGCAGACCATCGTGGCCGACGGCCAGACGCTGTGGATGCACGATGTGGACCTGAACCAGGTCACGGCGCGCAAGCAGGCCGATGTGCTGGGCTCCACGCCGGCCGCGCTCGTGGCGGCCGCCCCCGACCTGGCCGCGCTGCGCACCGACTTCGACCTGAAGGCCGCGCCCGACAGGGATGGCCTGCAGTGGGTCGAGGCCACGCCCAAGGCCAAGGACGGCCAGTTGTCGTCCGTGCGCGTGGGCCTCAAGCCCGGCGACAAGGGGCCCGAGCTGGCCGCGCTCGAGATCGCCGACAGCTTCGGCCAGCGCTCCGTGCTGCGCTTCACACAGGTCGAGATCAACCCGGCGCTGCCGGCCAGCAGCTTCCAGTTCAAGCCGCCGGCCGGTGCCGACGTGCTGCGCCAGTAGACCGATGCAGCGGCGCCTGGCTTTGCCGCTGCTGCTGGCCACCTTGCTGGCAGCCTGCGGCACGACGCCGCCGCGCGGGCGCCAGCCCGCCGAGAGCCGCCTGTCGTCCGACGCCGCAAGCGATGTGGCCGTCCACGCGCTCGGACTGGTCGGCACGCCCTACCGCTACGGCGGAAACACACCCGATGGCGGCTTCGACTGCAGCGGCCTGATCGGCTACGTCTACCGCCACGGCATGATGCCCGTGCTGGCGCCGCGCACGGTGGCGCAGCTGGCCGGCTGGGGTGCCGAAGTGGACCGCAGCATCCTGCGCACCGGCGACCTGGTGGTGTTCGGCGCGCGTGCCACGCATGCCGGCATCTATGTGGGCGAAGGCCGCTTCGTGCACGCGCCGTCCACGGGCGGCACGGTGCGGCTGGACCGGTTGGACGGGCCCCACTGGTCGCGCCAGCCCGTCGCTTTCCGCCGGCCTTGATCCTGCGCGCTCAGCTGCGCGTGACCCGGTCCAGCAGGCTGTACCAGGCCACGCCCGCTGCGATGTAGAAGCGCTGCCAGCGGTGCATGGGGATGGGCGTGATCGGTGTGACCGGAAACGGAAAGTCCGCACCGGCCTGGACCAGCCGCGCTGCCAGGTGCTTGCCCATGCTGGTGGCCAGGGCCACGCCGCGGCCGTTGTAGCCGAGGGCGATGCTCAACCCCGGCGCCGGCTCGTGCACATGCGGCATGAAGTCGCGCGTGACGGCAATGCGGCCGGCCCAGCGGTAGGCGTAGTCGACCGGCCCCAACTGGGGGTAAAGCAGCTGCAGCGAGCGGTCCAGGTGGGCGAAATCGGCTGGCCCCCGTGGGTCGGCGAAGTGCCCGCGCCCGCCCATCAGCAGCCGGCCCGCGGCGTCGCGGCGGAAGTACAGCAGCAGGCGCTGCGAGGTCGAGACCGTTTCGCCGCCAGCCAGGATGCTGCGCGCCGCCTCGCCCTGCAGCGGTTGCGTGGCGACGATGAAACTGTTGGCCGTGAGCACGGTCTGCCGCAGCCCCGGCCACAGCGCCGCGGTGTAGCCGTTGGTGGCGATGACCACGCGGTCTGCGTCCACCACGGCACCGCTGGCGGTGGTTGCGCGCCAGCGCTGCCCGCTGCGCTGCAGCTGCACCACCTGAGTGCTGCCATGCACCATGGCGCCGGCCGCCTGCGCGGCACGCACCAGGCCGCGCGCATAGGCCAGCGGCTGGATCGCGCCGGCCCGGCCGTCCAGCCAGCCGCCGGCGAAGGCGTTGCTGCCCAGGCGCTGCGCCAGCGCGCCGCGCGCCAGCATCTGCACCGGCTCGCCGCGCGCTGTCCATTGGCGCGCGCGCGCGTGCATGGCCGCCACCGCCTCGTCGGTGTAGCCCACCTGCAGCCAGCCCTGGCGCACCGGTTGGCAGTCGATGCGGTGGCGGGCGATCAGGTCGAACACCAGGTCGGCCGAGCGCGCGACGGCCTGCACCAGCGCCTCCCCGCGTTCGGGGCCGTACAGGCGCAGCAGGTCCTGCGGGTCGTGCTTGAGCGTGGGGTTGACTTGGCCGCCATTGCGCCCGGAGGCCCCCCACCCCGGCTCCTGTGCCTCCAGCACGCGCACGGCGACACCGGCCTCGGCCAGGTGCAGGGCGGTCGACAGGCCGGTGTAGCCGCCGCCGACCACCAGCACGTCGGTGCGCACGCTGTCGGCGAGCGCGGGCGTGGGTGGGGCCGGCGGTGCGGTCGCGGCCCACAGCGATGGCGGCAGGGGCTGGGCGCCGGTGGCAGCCTCGCGCGGGCCGGACAGTGCAGGCTTCGTCATCCCACGGCCTCGCCGCCCTTGAGAACACGCCGCAGGAAGTCCTGCGTGCGCGGCTGCCGCGGTGCGCCGAGCACCTGCTCGGCCGAGCCTTCCTCGACGATCACGCCGCCATGCAGGAAGCAGACGCGGTCGGCCACCTCGCGCGCAAACCCCATCTCGTGCGTGACCACCACCATGGTCATGCCCTCGTCGGCCAGCGTGCGCATGACGCCCAGCACGTCGCCGACCAGTTCCGGGTCGAGTGCCGAGGTCGGCTCGTCGAACAGCATGGCCTCCGGACGCATCGCCAGCGCCCGGGCGATCGCCACGCGCTGCTGCTGACCGCCGGACAACTGGGCCGGATACGCCGCCGCTTTGTCCGACAGGCCCACCTTCTCCAGCAGCGCCAGCGCTGCCTCGCGCGCCTTGCGCGGGTCCTCGCGTCGGACGTGGACCGGCCCCTCCATCACGTTGGCCAGCACGTCGCGGTGCGGGAACAGGTTGAAGCGCTGGAACACCATGCCCATGCGGCTGCGCAGCGCGTGGATGCCCTTGCTGTCGCGGTCCACCGGCTGGCCGAAGGCCGTGATGCGGCCGCTTTCGTAGGATTCCAGTCCGTTGATGCAGCGCAGCACCGTGGACTTGCCCGAGCCCGAGGGTCCGATCAGGCACACCACCTCGCCGGCATCCACATGCAGGCTCACGCCACGCAACACCTCGTGTGCGCCGTAGCGCTTGTGCAGCTGGTCGATGCGGATCATCGCTTTCTCCCCGCGCCCAGGCGTGCTTCGAGCTGGCGCAGGGCCCACACCAGCGGCAGGCTCATTAGCAGGTAGAGCAGGGCCACCAGCGTGTAGACCGTCATGTTCTGGAAGGTGGAGGCGGCGATGAGCTGGCCGGCGCGCGTCATCTCCGCCACCGTGATGGTGGAGACCAGCGAGGAGTCCTTGAGCATCATCACCAGCGTGTTGCCGTAGGGCGGCAGCGCGATGCGGAAGGCCTGCGGCAGGATCACGCGGCGCATCACCATGGCCGAGCGCATGCCCATGGCCTGCGCAGCCTCGCGCTGCCCCGGCTCCACCGCCTCGATGCCGGCGCGGAAGTTCTCGGCCTGGTAGGCCGAGTACGCGATGCCCAGGCCGATCACGCCGGCCTGGAAGGCCGTGAGCTGGATGCCCAGGTCGGGCAGCACGAAATAGATGTAGAACAGCTGCACGATGATCGGCAGGCCGCGGATCAGATTCACCACCGTGGCGCCGAACCAGGCCACGGGGCGGTAGGGCGAGAGCTTGAGCAGCGCCAGCGCCAGCCCGAGCACGCTGCTCAGCAGAAAGGCCAGCACGGTCACCTGCACCGTGACCACCGCCCCCTGCAGCAGGATGGGCAGGAAGTCGCGGGCGTGCTGGAGGAAGGTCGGGGCATTCATGGCAGAACCTGCAGGCCGCGGCTCAGATGCCCCACTTCTTGACGATGGCGGCCAGCGTGCCGTCGGCCTTGACCGCGGCGATGGCCTTGTTCAGGCTGGCCAGCAATTCGGCGTCGCCCTTGCGCACCACCAGGCAGACATCGCCCACGTTCACGGGCTGGTAGCCGGCGACGAGCTTGATGCCCTTGAAGGTGTTCTGCTGGATCTGGTAGGCCATGATGGGCTGGTCGCCCAGGCCCGCCTTGATGCGGCCCAGCGCGAGGTCGCGCGTCATGTCGGCCACCGAGTCGTAGCTGCGCACCTCCTTGAAGATGCCCTTCTTGTTCAGCATGTCCAGGAACACGGTGCCGACCTGGGCACCGACGATCTCGCCTTTGAGCTCGTCCAGCGAGGTGTAGGCCTTGGGGTCCTCGGCCTTGACGATGAGGCCTTCGCCGTAGGAGTACACCGGGCTGCTGAAGTCCACCACCTCGGCGCGCGCCGCGGTCTTGAGCATGGCCGCGGAGATCACGTCGATCTTGTTGCCGGTGAGCGAGGGGATCAGCGCGGAGAACACCGTCTGCTGCACCTCGACCTGGTAGCCGGCTGCCTTGGCCACCGCCGTGGCGGTGTCCACCATCATGCCCTGGATGGTGTTGGACTTGACGTCCAGGAAGGTGAACGGAATGCCGGTCGCCGTGGCGCCGATCTTCAGCGTCCTGGCCCCCTGGGCATGGGCCAGGGGGGCCAGGGGAGCCAATGCGGTGGCGCAGGCGGCGAGTGCGAAGCGGCGGGTGAACGATGGCATGGTGAAACTCCTTCTGGACGGCGGAATACAGGAACCACAATGGGGCACGCAAGCGTGATGAAATTGCTCCATGCAACACGCATGCAACAAAATGATTTAACAACATCTCTTGTTGAATCTGATATGGTGACAAGCACCACTTGCAAATCGATATGCGATTTTTAGGACGAGAGCATCCATGACGGAGATTCCTCCCGGCGAAGAGCGCCACCTGTTGTTCAACCAATCGGTCGAGAAGGGCCTGGCGGTGCTGCGGGCCTTCAATGCCCAGCGCCGCACCATGCATCTGGCCGAGATCGCCGAAGCCGCCGGCATCAACAAGAGTTCGGCGCAGCGCATGGTCTTCACCTTCGAGCAGCTGGGCTACATCCGCAAGCATCCGGCCACGCGGCGCTACCAGCTCACGCCGCGGGCCATGGAGATCGGCTTCGCCTACCTGGCGGCCAATGCGCTGATCGACGCGGCCAATCCGTTCCTGGCCGAACTGGCCAAGCTCTCGGCCGAGACCTGCAACCTGACCGAGCCCGACGGGCTGGACATGGTCTACGTGGCGCGCTTCGTGAGCGCCCAGTCGGTGCCGGTGCACATGCCCATCGGCAGCCGCATCCCGATGTACTGCGCCGCCTCGGGGCGGGCCTGGCTTAGCGCGCTGCCCGAGGACGAGGCGCGCGCGCTGGTGCAGCGCTCCGACCGGGTGGCGCACACCGCCGCCACCAAAACCCAGGTGGACGACATCATGGACGCGGTGCGCCAGGCCCGCGAACGCGGTTACGCCACCAACCAGGAGGAGCTGTACCTGGGCGACATGACACTGGCCGCGCCGGTGCTCGGCGCGCGCGGGCGGCCGGTGGCCGCCGTGCACGTGGTGGCGCCCACCAGCCGCTGGACCATGGAGGAGGCCAGGCAGCGGCTGGCGCCGGCACTGCTGCAGTGCGCGCGCGCGGTGTCGAGTTCGGCGCGGCTGATCGACTGACTCAGCCCGGTGCGGCTTGCGCGCGCAATTGCGGCTGGCGCGCCAGCACCGCATCGCGCGGCCCGGCATCGCGCACGCGGCCGGCCTCCATGAGCACCACCTGGTCGAAGTGCGACAGCAGGCCCATGCGGTGGACCGAGGCGATCACGCAGGCCTGCGGGAACGCTTCCGCGATGCGGTCCAGCACGCGCCCCTCGGTGGCCGGGTCGAGCGCGCTGGTCGGTTCGTCCAGCAGCAGCAGCGAGCTGCCGCGCGCGGCCAGCACACCGCGCGCCAGGCACAGGCGCTGGCGCTGGCCGCCCGAGAGGTTGGCGCCGCGCTCGGTCAGGGGCGTGTCCAGATTGCCATGCAGGCCGGCCAGCACTTCGTCGAAGGCGCTGGTGTGGATCGCGGCCAGCAGGTCGGCGTCGTGCTGCGGCAGGCCAAATGCCAGGTTCTCGCGCACGCTGGCCTCGAACACCTCGGTCTCCTGCGGAATCAGCGTGGCGATGTTGCGCAGCTGCGCCCAGTCCTGCGGCTGGCCGTCCAGCAGCAGTTGGCCGGACGTGGGCGGGTACAGGCCCGCCAGCACGCGCAGCAGCGTGCTCTTGCCGCCGCCGCTGGGGCCGACCAGCGCCACGCGCTGGCCGCGCTGCAGCTGCAGGTCGACTTCGCGCAGACCACCACCGCGGGCGCTGTCGGTGTAGTGCCAGTGCAGCCCGCGCAGCGCCAGTTGGCGCCAGCGCGCATCCGCGTCCAGTGCCTCGGCCGCCTCCTCGGCGCGCTGCGGCGCGGTCAGCAGCGGCTCGGCGCTGCGGTAGTCGGTGTGCATGCGCGCGAAGCTCTGGAAGTTGCCGGCCATGGAGCCGATCACGCCGGCGGTCTGCTGCGCGTACTGGTAGATCATGAACACGCCGCCCAGCAGCACGGCCTCGCCGGGCGTGCGCGTCTGCCACACGTAGAGCACCACCAGGCCCCAGGTCAGCGCCAGCCCCAGGATGTCGACCGTGAACCATTTGCCTTCGCCGACGATGGTGGCGCGCCTGAGCGGGCCCGACACCGCGCGCATGCGCAGCCGCATCAGCGCGCGCGAGGCCGAGGCCAGCCGCAGGCCGATCACGGTGGCGGTGTTGCCGATGAAGTCGACCAGCGCGGCCACGTAGCGCCGGTCGGCGTCGTTCTCCTGGCGCGCCAGCAGCATCAGCGCGCGGTCGAAGCGCAGGACGACCACGGCGATCAGCAGGTAGCCGCCCAGCGCCAGCGCGCCGCTGCTGCGCGACAGCAGGGTCAGCGCAACCAGCGGCCCGAAGAAGTTGACGATGTTCTGCAGGTAGACGAACTGGTTCTGCGCGAAGTCGGCCAGCGCGCGGCTGGCCTGGTGCACGCGGTGCTGCAGCTCGCCCGAATGCTGGGTGCCGTGCCAGGCCAGCGGCGCGCCCGCGATGCGCGCATAGAGCCGGTCGCCGAGCTGCTCGCGCACGTGCACGGCCACGTTGCGCTCCAGCACGCGGCCGGGGCCGTGCAGCAGCCAGGACACCAGGTACACCGCCATCAGCGCAGCAATCCACAGCGCCGAGGTCTGCAGCTGCGTGCGTTGCAGCGCGTTGATGGCTTGCGCGGCCAGCCACGGCATGGCCAGGCGGATCAGCTGGGCGCCGCCCAGCAGGGTCAGCGCGCCGAGGAGCTGGCCGCGTGCGCCCTCGGCATGGCGCCAGAGTGCGCCATAGAGTTCGCGCGCGGCATGGGCTGGTGTGGTCGGTCCGGTGGAGGAGGTCATGGAAGCGATGCGGTAACGGCGCGCGCGGCCCTGGGCTGCCGGCGCTGGCCATGCGTTGTACCAGTTGCGCGCCGGCGCGGTTGCGATCGCCCCCGGCGCGTCAGCCAGGCCCACGGTGCAGCCTGCCTTCGCCAGCGCCTGTCAAGGCGGCAGTGCGATCCTGATGCGCAGGCCGCCGTTGTCGGCGAGCGATGCACCGATCGCGCCGCCGTGGGCCAGCACCGCGCTGCGTGCGATCGCCAGCCCCAGGCCGGCACCCCGGCCCGCGTCGTGCTGCTCGATGCGCACGAAGGGCTCGAAGATGGCTTCCAGCATGTCGGGCGGCACGCCCGGCCCGCAGTCGCTGACGACCACTTCGAGCTGCGCGCCGTCGGCGCCGGCGCGCGCACACACGTCCACCGTGCTCCCCTCGGCGGTGTGCTTCACCGCGTTGCGGATCACGTTCTCGAACGCGCGGTAGACCAGGTCGCCATCGACCTGGGCCACAAAGTGTTCTGGCGTTGCGATGCGCACGGACCGGTTCTTCGCGCGCGCCTCGAAGTCCGCGTCGGCGGCAATGTCGTGCAGGATCTCCACCACGTCGACCGCGCTGCGCGCGACCGGTGCCGCTGCCGTCAGCCGGTGCAGCGTGAGCATCTCGTCGATCAGCGCATCCAGCCCTTCGGTCTCCCGCTCCACGCGATCGACCATGGCGTCAGCCGGCGCCGAACCCTGCCGGAGCAGCCCGATCGCCGCCTGGATGCGCGACAGCGGCGAGCGCAGCTCGTGGGAGATGTCGTGCAGCAGCCGGTCGCGCGCGGCGATCATGGCCTGCAGCTGCGCAGCCATGCCGTCGATGTCGTGCGCCAGGTCGGTGATTTCGTCGCGGCGCCCGTTCATCAGCGGCTCGACGCGCGTGCCCAACTCGCCTTCGGCCATGCGCTGCAGCCCCCAGCGCAGGTGTTCGAGCGGCCGCGAGAGATACCAGGCCAGGAACGCGCCGAACACCAGGCTGGCGAGCACCGCGATCATGAGCGGCACCAACGGGAGTCCGCCCACCTTGAACACCGGATCGCCCGGCGGCGGCGTCACCCCGATCAGCCACAGGTACAGCGCCGTGAACCCGATGCTGGAGATCATGCAGCTCGACAGCACGAGCAGCAGCTTGCGGAACAGGCGCGTGGGCCGCGACATGGGTTCTCAATCCTTCAGCAGCTGGTAGCCCAGGCCGCGCACGCTCTGGATCCACGAGCGGCCGTCGTCGCGCAGGCCCAGCTTCTGGCGGATGCTGCTGATGTGCACGTCGATGCGGCGGTCGAAGCGCGTGAGCGGCCTGCCGAAGGCAGCCTGCGAGATGTCCTGCTTGCTGGTCAGCTGCCCGGCGTGGCGCGCCAGCACTTCCAGCAGGCTGAACTCGGTGCCCGTGAGCTCCAGCGGCGCGCCGTGCCAGATGGCCTGGCGCGTGCCGGGATGCAAGGTCAGGGCCCCGGCCGTCAGCGCCTGCGCCGTGTTCGCCGCCTCCGGTTCGCTGCGGCTCCCGGTGCGCCGCAGGATCGCGTGGATGCGCGCCACCAGCTCGCCGGGCGTGCAGGGCTTGGGCACGTAGTCGTCGGCGCCCATGTTCAGGCCGACGATGCGGTCGACGTTGTCGCCGCGCGCGGTGAGCATGAGCACCGGCACATTGCTCGCGGTGCGGATGCGGCGCAGCGCCTCCATGCCGGACAGGCGCGGCATCATGATGTCCAGCACGACGAGGGCGTAGCCGCCGCGCAGCGCCTCGTGCACGCCCGCCTCGCCGTCGTTCGCCACGCGCACCTCGAAGCCTTCGCGCGAGATGTACAGCGACAGCATCGATGTGAGGTCGACGTCGTCGTCGACAAGCAGAACCCTGTGCATCGGCACGAGTATGGCGCCGATCCGGCTGTGGGCCGGCGCGTGGCAGCCGACATTTACCCAGCTTAACGCTGGCTGACCGCAGCCAACAGCAGACGCTCCTACGCTCGGCGCAGGAAGAAGATCTGATGAAAGCACCCCCCCGTTTCCTGCTGGCCATGCCCCTGGCGGTCTGCGTCGCGTGGAGCCTGGCCGCCTGCGCCACGGCCCGCCTCGAAGACGCGCCGCAGCCGCGCGCGCCGCTGGCCTGGCAGGCGCAGTTGCCCCACGGCGGCAGCGCCGGCGACCTGCAGCAATGGTGGCAGCAGTTCGACGACGACCGCATCGCCCGCCTGGTGGAGATGGCCGAACGCGACAGCCCCACGCTCACGCAGGCCTGGGCCCGCATCGAGAAGGCCCGTGCGACGCTGCGCAGCACGCGGGCGCAGGCGCTGCCGGGCGTGAGCGCCAACGCATCGGCCTCGCGCAGCAACCAGTTGCAGTCGGGCCAGTCGGTGGCCTCAGGCACCTCGCGCAGCGCCGGCTTCGATGCCTCCTGGGAGATCGACCTGTTCGGCAAGCTGCGCCGCAACGCCCAGGCTTCCGAGGCGCGGGTCGAGGCGCGCACCGCCGACTGGCACGATGCCCGCGTCTCGCTCGCGGCCGAGGTCGCGGACACCTATGTGCAGTACCGCGCCTGCATGCTGCTCGCCGATGCCTACCAGCGCGAAGCCGATTCGACGGCCGCCACCGAGCGTGCCACCGCCACCGCCGTGCAGGCCGGCTTCACCGCGCCATCGGACGCTGCGCTGGCGCGCGCGGGCCTCGCCAGCGCACAGTCGAGCCTGCTGCAGCAACGCACGCAATGCGGCCTGCTCGTCAAGTCGCTGGTCTACCTCACAGGGGCCGACGAGCCTTCGTTGCGCGCGCTGCTCGCAGGCGGCGAGGAGCGCATTCCACAGCCCGCCGCGCTGCAGGTGCAGGCGGTGCCGGCGCAGGTGCTGCGCCAGCGCCCCGACCTGGCCGCGCTCGAGCGCGAGGTGGCCGCCACGGGCGCCGAGATCGGTGCGGCCCAGGCCGATCTGTATCCCAGCCTGTCCCTCGGTGGCTCGGTCAGCGTGTCGGCCAGCAGCCTCGCCTCGCCGGCCACGCTGTGGTCGTTCGGGCCGTCGCTGTCGATCCCGCTGTTCGACGGCGGGCAGCGGCGCGCGGCGGTCGACACCGCCCAGGCCAACCACCTGTCGGCGCTGGCCAGCTACCGGCAGGGTGTGCGGGCCGTCGTGCGCGACGTGGAAGAAGCGCTGCTGAACCTGGACGGCGCCGGCCGGCGCGCGGACCAGGCCGCCACCGCCGCGCGCGAATACCGGAGCTACTTCCTGTCGAGCGAACGCAACTGGCGCGCGGGCCGCACCAGCCTGCTCACGCTGGAGGAAGCCCGGCGCTCCGCGCTGTCGGCCGAGCTCACCGAGATCACCCTGCAGCAGAACCGCGTCCAGTACTGGATCGCGCTCTACAAGGCCGTCGGCGGCGGATGGCAACCCGGCACCCCGGTTGCGCAGCCCCAGACAACGGCCGACGACCAGACCGAGAAGCCATGATCACCCCGTCCAAACCCAGGATCCGAAGCCGCGCCCTCGTCGCCGTGTGCGTTGTGCTGGCGGTCGCCGGTGCAGCCCTGCTGCTGCGGCCTCCCGCGAACGCCCCGGCGGCTTCCACGCCGGCCAGCGCCATGACGGTAGCGGTGACCGCGCCCGACCACCGCGATTGGCCGCAGACCCTGTCCGGCAGCGGGCCCATCGCGCCGTGGCAGGAGATCGTCGTGAGCCCCGAGACCGGCGGCCTGCGCGTGGCCGAGTTGCTGGTGGATGTCGGTGCCGTGGTCCGGCGCGGGCAGGTGCTCGCGCGTCTGGCGGACGACAGCCTGCAGGTCGAGCTGCGCAAGCAGCAGGCGGTGGTCGCGCAAGCGCGCAGCAGCCTCGAACAGGCCAGCGCTTATGTGCGGCGTGCCGACGCCGTGGGGGCGAGCGGCTCGCTGTCCGACCAGCAGATCGAGGAGTACCGCATCTCGGAGGCGACGGCGCGCGCGACGCTCCAAGCGTCGCAGGCAGACCTGGACAGCGTGCAACTCAAGCTCGCACAGACGCGTGTGCTGGCCCCGGACGACGGGGTGGTGTCGTCCAGGACCGGGATCGTCGGCAACGTGGCGAGCGCGGGCACCGAGCTCCTGCGCCTGGTTCGGCAGGGCCGGCTCGAATGGCGGCCCGAACTCGATGCCACCGCCATCGCTTCCGTGCAAGCCGGGCAGAAGGCAGCGCTGACGCTGCCCGACGGCGAACGCATCACAGGCACCGTGCGCGTCGCGGCGCCGACTTTGTCGACCACCACCGGCCGCGCCACGGTGTATGTCAGCCTGGACAGCGGCGGCACCGCACGCGCCGGCATGTTCGCCAGCGGCCAGCTCCGGCTGGGCAGCGTGCCGGCGGTCACGCTGCCCCAGTCGGCGATCGTGATGCGCGACGGACGCGCCTATGTCTACCTCGTGGATACCGACGACAAGGTGTCCGCGCAGGCCGTGACGACGGGCCGCCGCCAGGACGGCCGGGTCGAGCTGCTGTCGCCCATGCCCGCCGATGCGCGTGTCGTGGCCAGCGGCGGCGCCTTCCTGTCCGATGGCGTGCAGGTGACGGTGGCGCGCCAGGAGGCCGCGCGATGAATGTCTCGTCCTGGTCGATCCGCAACCCGGTCCCGGCCGTCCTGACCTTCATCCTGCTCACGGTGCTGGGGCTCATCGGCTTCCGGTCGCTGCAGATCCAGGACTTTCCCGACACCGACCTGCCGACCATCCAGGTCTCCGCGTCGCTCGAAGGCGCCGCGCCGGCCCAGCTGGAGACCGAGGTCGCGCGCAAGATCGAGGACAAGCTCGCATCGCTGGGCCGCCTGGACCACATCACCACGACCATCACCGACGGCGCGGTGACCATCGGCGTCAGCTTCGAGATCGACAAGAATTCCGAGGAGGCGCTGAACGAGGTCCGCAACGCGGTCGACGGTGCCCAGGCCGACCTGCCCGCCAGCATGGCGTCGCCCACGGTCTCCAAGCTGACCACGGCCAGCAGCGCGCTGCTGACCTACACCATCGACGCGCCATCGATGGACGAGCAGGACCTGTCCTGGTTCGTCGACAACCAGGTCACCAAGAGCCTGCTGGCCGTGCCGGGCGTGGGCTCCGTGGCGCGCGTGGGCGGGGTCAGCCGCGAAGTCCACGTCGACCTCGATTCGGTGCTGATGGCCGGCCTGGGCGTCACGCCGGCCGACGTGTCCACGCGGCTCAAGGCGACGCAGAAGGAATCCTCGGGCGGCGAGCTGTTCGTGGGCGGGCGCAAGCAGTCCAGCCGCACCCTGGCCACCGCGGGCTCGGCCGCCGAGGTCGCGGCCATCACGGTGCCGCTGGCCGATGGCCGCTATGTGCGGCTGGACCAGATCGCCCGCATCCGCGACACGCATGCCGAGCGCACGACCATGGCGCTGCGCGACGGCAGGCAGGTGATCGGCTTCCAGGTCAAGCGCTCGCGGGGCTTCTCGGATGTCGGCGTCGCCGACGGCGTGCGCGCGGCGCTGCAGAAGTTCTCCGCCGCGCACCCCGAGCTGCGCATCGCCGAGGCCAGCAACACCGTCACGCCGATCGAGGAGAACTACCAAGGCTCCATGGAGCTGCTGCTCGAAGGCGCGGTGCTGGCCGTGCTGGTGGTGGGCTGGTTCCTGCGCGACCTGCGCGCCACGCTCATCGCAGCGGCGGCGCTGCCGCTGTCCATCGCGCCGGCCTTCGCCTTCATGGCGCTGGCGGGCTACTCGCTCAACACCATCACGCTGCTCTCACTGTCATTGGTGGTCGGCGTGCTGGTCGACGACGCGATCGTGGAAATCGAGAACATCGAGCGCCACCTGCTGATGGGCAAGACGCCCTACCAGGCCGCGATGGAGGCCGCGGACGAGATCGGCCTGGCGGTCATCGCCACCACCTTCACGCTGGTGGCGGTGTTCCTGCCCACGGCCTTCATGGGCGGCATCCCGGGCAAGTTCTTCCGCCAGTTCGGCGTGACGGCCTCGGTCGCCGTGCTGGCGTCATTGCTGGTGGCGCGGCTGCTCACGCCGATGATGGCGGCCTACCTGCTCAGGCCCAAAGCTGCGCACCTGCACGGCGCAGCGACGGACGGGCCCACCATGACACGCTACCTGGGCTGGGTGCGCGGCGTGCTGCAGCACCGCAAGTCCACGGCCGCGGCCGCGCTCCTCTTCCTGGTGCTGTCGCTGGGCCTGGCGCTGTCGATCCCGACGGCGTTCATGCCGGCGCAGGACAAGGCCCAGAGCACGGTGACGCTCCAGCTCGGCCCCGACGCCACGCTGGAGCAGACCGTCGCCACCAGCCGGCAGGCGCAGCAGATCCTGAGCGCCATGCCCGAGGTGCGGTCCGTGTTCATGGCCGCCGGCACGGCCAGCTCCGGCAGCGGCATGGCCACCACCTCCACCACCGATGTCGGCAGTGCCACGCTCACGGTCGACCTGGTGGACCGGGGCGACCGCGCGCGCAAGCAGTCCCAGGTCGAGGCCGCCATGCGCGCGCAGCTGCGGGCCATTCCCGGCGTGCGCGTGACCGTCAGCGGCAGCAGCACCGGTTCGACCCTGGAGATCACGCTGGCCGGCGACGATGCCGACCTGCTGAACCAGGCCGCGCAACAGGCCGAGCAGCAGCTGCGCTCGCTCCAGGGCATCGGCAACGTGACGTCGAGCGCGGCCCTGCAGCGGCCGGAGGTCCAGGTGCGGCCTGACCATGCGCGCGCCGCGGCCCTGGGCGTCACCGCCGAGGCGCTGGCCGACGCCGTGCGGCTCGCGACCTATGGCGACTACGCGACGGCGCTGCCCAAGCTCAACCTGCCCGAGCGCCAGATCGCGATCCGCGTGCGCATGGACGACGCCGTGCGCGCCGACATGGACGCGGTGGCCCGGCTGCGCGTGCAGGGGGCGCAGGGCACGGTCAGCCTCGGTGCGGTGGCGGACGTGGCCATGGGCAGCGGGCCCGCGCAGATCGACCGCCTGGACCGCTCCCGCAATGTGACGTTGAGCGTGGAGCTCAACGGCCGCGCGCTCGGCGAAGTACAACGCGAGGCCATGGCCTTGCCGGCGTTCACCGCGCTGCCCGCCGGCGTGCGCCTGGTGGAACAAGGCGAGCTGCAGCGCATGGCCGAGCTGTTCACCAGCTTCGGCACGGCGATGGCCATCGGCGTGTTCTGCATCTATGCGGTGCTGGTGCTGCTGTTCCACGACTTCCTGCAGCCCGCCACCATCCTGTGCGCGCTGCCACTGGCCTTCGGTGGCGCGTTCGGCGCGCTCTGGCTCACGAACCAGTCGTTCTCGATGCCGGTGGTCATCGGCGTGCTGATGCTGATGGGCATCGTGACCAAGAACTCGATCCTGCTGGTGGAGTACGCCATCGTCGCGCGGCGCGACCGCGCACTGGCACGCCTTGATGCGGTGGTCGACGCTTGCCACAAGCGGGCGCGGCCCATCGTCATGACGACCATCGCCATGGCCGCCGGCATGCTGCCCAACGCGCTGGGCCTGGGCGCGGAGCCGAGCTTCCGGCAGCCGATGGCGATCGTGGTGATCGGCGGCCTGCTCACCTCGACCGTGCTGAGCCTGCTGGTCGTGCCCGTGGTGTTCACCTATGTGGACGACCTGCTGCAGTGGCTGCGCCGGTTGCTGCCGTCCCGGCGTTCCAGTGCATGAAGCGCCGGCGGCTCGCGCATGAACGGCCGGGCCGCTGCGACGCCTGGGCCGGTCAGCGCGTGTCCTGCATCACCAGCTGCGTCTGCGTGACCACGGCGCAGAGCTTGCCGTCGGCGTTGCGGATGCTGGTCTGCCAGACCTGGGTGGTACGGCCGCGGTGCAGGGCCACGCACTCGCCCGTGACCACGCTGCCGACCTTGGCCCCGGCCATGAATTTGGTGCTGGAATCGGTGGTCGTGGTGCGCTGGCCTGCCCCCAGCTGGGCGAAGGTGCCGACCGCGCCCAGCGTGTCGGCGAAGGCCATGTAGGCGCCGCCATGCAGGATGCCGCCAGCTGTGCACAGGTCGGGCCGCACCTGCATTTCAGCCAGCACGCGTTCGGGCGAGAGCGCGGTCAGGCGCACGCCCATGAGGCCGGGGAAGAGTGGATCGAGGCGGGCCTGGACGGCGGCGAGGTCGGACATGCGCGAAGTCTCCTGGGCTTGTGTGGTGTGGCGGATCAGCCGGTCGCGGTGTGCCGCGCGTGCAGCTTCTGCATGCCGCCCAGCCAGCGCTCGTAGTCCTGGCCCTTGGCGCGGAAGTACTGCAGCACTTCCGGGTGCGGCAGCACGAGGAAGCGTCCGTCGTGCATGGCCTGCAGCACGTCGTCGGCCACCTGCTCGGGCGGCAGCACGCCGTCGTGCGCGGCCGAGCTGTCGCCGCCCGTGCTGGCCACCATCGCCGTCTGCACCGATTGCGGGCACAGGCAGGCCACGCCCAGGCCGCGCCGCCCGTAGGCAATGCGCAGCCATTCCGCGAACGCCACGGCCGCGTGCTTGGTCACGGCATAGGGCGCGGTCTCGACGATGCTGAGCAGGCCCGCGGCCGATGCCGTGACGAGGAAGAAGCCCTCGCCGCGCGCGACCATCTCGGGCACGACGGCGCGCGCGGCCCAGACATGGGCCATGCCATGCACCTGCCACATCGCATTCCAGAGTTCGTCGTCGAGTTCGATGCCGCCAGCCTTGCCGAGGATGCCTGCGTTCGACAGGTAGGCATCGACCTGGCCGAAGTGCTCGCGCGTCGCCGCGACCAGGGCCTGGATCTCGGCCTCCTGCCGCACGTCGCAGCGCAGCGCCAGGCCCGCGCCTGCGGGCAGGCCGTCGGCCACCTGCTGCGCCGCTTCTTGCTGGATGTCGGCCACGACCACGCCGCGCGCGCCCGCGGCGGCGCAGCGCTGCGCCAGGCTGCGGCCGATGCCGCTGGCCCCGCCGGTGACGATGACGACCTTGTTCCGGATGTCCATGTGCCTGACCTCGTGGATGCGCAAGCGCGCGAAGAGCGCCAGTGTGTCAGCTCGGCGATGCGCCCTGTGTCGCGGTGTAGACGGCATAGACCGACTGGCTCGCGATCATGAACAGCCGGTTGCGCTTGGGGCCACCGAAGGTCAGGTTGCCGCAGACCTCGGGCAGGCGGATGCGGCCGATCAGCTTGCCCTCGGGGTTCCAGACGGTGACGCCGTTGTAGCCCACGGCGCGGCCGGCGTTGCTGGCCGACCAGATGTTGCCGAACACGTCGGCGCGCAGGCCGTCGGGCCCGCACTTGACGCCGTCGACCATGCAGTCGCTGAACACGCGCTGGTTCGACAGCTTGTTGTCCGCGCCCACGTCCAGCACGTGGATGTCGCCTTTGCCGGCCGGGCCGGTGCTGGCCACGTAGAGCTTCTTGAAGTCGGGCGAGAAGCACAGGCCGTTGGGGTTGGGCACCTTGTCGTCGGCGATCACCACGTCGAGCCGGCCGCTCGGATCCCAGCGGTAGACCTGGGTCGGCAGCTCCTGGCGCGCATCGCTCACGCCGGGCGGCTGGCCGATGCGGTTGTTGAGCCGGCCGGCGCGGTTGCTCTTGCCGCCGGCCGGATCGGGCGTGCCCTCGTACAGCTGCGCGCCGTAGGGCGGATCGGTGAACCAGATGCTGCCATCGCTGTGCGGCACGGCATCGTTGGGCGAGTTCAGGCGCTTGCCATTCCACCGATCGGCCAGGATCGTGGTGGACCCATCGAGTTCGTAGCGCACCACGCGGCGCGTCAGGTGCTCGCAGCTGATCTGGCGGCCCTGGTAGTCGAAGCAGTTGCCGTTGCTGTTGTTCGAGGGGCTGCGGAACACCGAGACATGTCCGTCGTCCTCGATCCAGCGGTGCTGGCGGTCGGCCGGGATGTCGCTCCACAGCAGGAACTTGCCGACGGAATTCCAGGCCGGGCCCTCGGCCCAGCCGGCGCCGGTCCACAGGCGCTGGATCGATGCATTGGGTTGCGCCAGGTCGTTGAAGGACGGATCGACCGCGATCACGTCGGGGTCCCAGAAGTAGGTTGTCGGTGGTGCGCCGGGGCCGAAGTCGCGCGGCGGTGTGGTCACGGTGCTGGGCGGCCCCAGCGGTGGCTTGCCCTGGGCCCAGGCACTGGCACCGGCCAGTGCCGCGGCGCCTGCACCGGCCCGGGCCAGGAAGCGCCTTCTGTCTGGCGTGGGCGCAATGCTGTCGCCCAGGCTCTGCTTGTCCGCTGTCGCCATGGTTGTCTCCTTTGTGTTGGCGGGTCGCATCCGGAAGCGCCGCCACGATACGGGGGTCGGCCGCGTCGCACAAGGCGGCGCGCGCAGGCGTTACATCTGGTTGGAAACTTGCGTGGCGTGAAGGCGCTGCGCGGGCACCGGACAATGGGGCCATGGCTTCCGCTTCCCGTCCCTCCGCCGCGCCGCACCAGCCCCTGCCCGAACGGCTGCGCCCCAAGACCCTGGGCGAGGTCGTCGGCCAGCAGCAATTGCTGGGCGAGGGCATGCCGCTGCGCATCGCCTTCGAATCCGGCCAGCCGCATTCCTGCATCCTGTGGGGCCCGCCCGGCACCGGCAAGACCACCATCGCGCGGCTCATGGCCGATGCCTTCGACGCGCAGTTCATCGCCATCAGCGCGGTGCTGGGCGGCGTCAAGGAGATCCGCGAAGCCGTGGAGCGGGCCACCATCGCGCGCGACGGACTGGAGCAGCGCGGCACCATCGTCTTCGTCGACGAGGTGCACCGCTTCAACAAGAGCCAGCAGGATGCCTTCCTGCCGCATGTGGAGAGCGGGCTGTTCACCTTCATCGGCGCGACCACCGAGAACCCCTCGTTCGAGGTCAACTCGGCTTTGCTGTCGCGCGCTGCGGTGTATGTGCTGCAGCCACTCGGCGAATCCGAGCTGCGCCAGATCGTCGCCAAGGCCCAGGCGATCGACGCCGTGCCCGAGACCGATGACAAGGCGGTGCAGCGCTTGATCGCCTACGCAGACGGCGATGCGCGACGCCTGCTCAACACGCTGGAGACCCTGGCCGTGGCCGCACGCCAGGAGAAGCTCACGCGCATCGAGGACAACTGGCTGGTGCGCGTGCTGGGCGAGCGCATGCGCCGCTACGACAAGGGCGGCGACCAGTTCTACGACAGCATCAGCGCGCTGCACAAGTCGGTGCGCGGCTCCGACCCCGACGCGGCGCTGTACTGGCTGGTGCGCATGCTGGACGGTGGTGCCGAGCCGCGCTACATGGCACGCCGCCTGGTGCGCATGGCCAGCGAGGACATCGGCCTGGCCGACCCGCGCGCACTGCGCCTGGCGCTCGACGCGGCCGAGGTCTACGAACGCCTGGGCTCGCCCGAGGGCGAACTCGCACTGGCCGAGTGCGTGGTCTACCTGGCCGTGGCGCCCAAGTCCAATGCGGTCTACACCGCCTACAACCAGGCACGCGCTTTCGTGAAGCAGGACGGCACGCGGCCCGTGCCCATGCACCTGCGCAATGCACCAACCAAGCTCATGAAGAGCCTGGACTACGGCAAGAACTACCGCTACGCGCACGACGAGGACGACGGCTTCGCAGCCGGCGAGCGCTACTTCCCCGACGGCATGGACGACCCCCAGTTCTACCGTCCTGTGCCGCGCGGGCTGGAGCTCAAGATCGGCGAGAAGCTGGCCGCGCTGCGCGAAAAAAACCGCCAGCAGCGCGGCTGAAAAGGCGCTTTTCACAGAGGGAAAACCCCGTCTGAATACACGCCAAACCGGCGGATGCCCATGACTACAATCCCGCCCCAACCCGCTGCTGGCACAGGCTTGGCGGGCTTTTTGCTAGTCCCCACAAAGGGCTATGCGCAGGGCGTACCGCAACGGAGAAGTCGATGGATATCTTGCTACAGCAGATCATCAATGGTCTGGTCATGGGCAGCATGTACGCATTGGTGGCCTTGGGCTACACCATGGTGTACGGCATCATCAACCTGATCAATTTCGCCCACGGCGAAGTGCTCATGGTGGGAGCACTCACAAGCTGGTCGGTCATCGGCCTCATGCAACAGAACATGGCCGGCACGCCCGGCTGGATCATCCTGATCATCGCCATGGTGATCGCCTGCATCGTCGCTGCCGCACTGAATTTCGTGATCGAGAAGGTGGCCTACCGGCCGCTGCGCAACAGCCCCAAGCTGGCGCCGCTGATCACCGCCATCGGCGTCTCCATCCTGCTGCAGACGCTGGCCATGATCATCTGGAAGCCCAACTACAAGGCCTACCCCACGCTGCTGCCCAGCGACCCCATCCACATCGGCGGGGCCGTGATCTCGCCCACGCAGGTGCTGATCCTGGGGCTCACGGCGGTGTCGCTGGCCGTGTTGATGTGGCTGGTCAACTTCACCAAGCTGGGGCGCGCCATGCGTGCCACGGCCGAGAACCCGCGCGTGGCCGCGCTCATGGGCGTCAAGCCCGACGTGGTGATCTCCGCCACCTTCATCATCGGGGCCGTGCTGGCGGCGATCGCCGGCGTGATGTACGCCTCCAACTACGGCACGGCCCAGCACGCGATGGGCTTCCTGCCCGGCCTGAAGGCCTTCACGGCCGCGGTGTTCGGCGGCATCGGCAACCTGGGCGGCGCCGTGGTCGGTGGCATCCTGCTGGGCCTGATCGAGGCCATCGGCTCGGGCTACATCGGCCAACTGACGGGCGGTGTGCTGGGGAGCCACTACTCGGACATCTTCGCCTTCATCGTGCTCATCATCATCCTCACGCTGCGGCCCTCGGGCCTCCTGGGTGAGCGGGTGGCGGACCGGGCCTGAGGAACGACGCCATGAGCTTCCTGCAAAAGAACAAGCCGCTGACCCTGGTGGTCTGCGCCATCGTGCTGATCGCCTTTCCGCTGGTGCTGCAGAACTTCGGCAACGCCTGGGTGCGCATCGCCGACATGTCGCTGCTGTACATCATGCTGGCGCTGGGCTTGAACATCGTGGTGGGCTATGCCGGCCTGCTGGACCTGGGCTTCGTCGCATTCTTCGCGGTCGGTGCCTACATGTTCGCGCTGCTCGCTTCGCCGCACCTGACCGACACCTTCGAGGCATTCAAGGCCATGTTCCCGAACGGCCTGCATTCCTCACTGTGGCTCGTGATACCGCTCGGGGCCGGGCTCGCGGGCCTGTTCGGCATGCTGCTGGGCGCGCCCACGCTCAAGCTGCGCGGCGACTACCTGGCCATCGTGACCCTGGGCTTCGGCGAAATCATCCGCGTGTTCCTGAACAACCTGGACCATCCGGTCAACCTGACCAACGGCCCCAAGGGCATCAACCAGATCGACTCGGTCAAGCTGTTCGGCCTGGACCTGGGGCGCTCGCTGAAGATCGGCGACTTCACGCTGCCTTCGGTCACGCTGTACTACTACCTGTTCCTGGCGCTGGTCGTCATCAGCATCGTCATCTGCCACCGGCTGCAGGTTTCGCGCATCGGCCGCGCCTGGATGGCGATCCGCGAAGACGAGATCGCGGCCAAGGCCATGGGCATCAACACCCGCAACATGAAGCTGCTGGCCTTCGGCATGGGTGCGGCCTTCGGCGGCGTGGCGGGCTCCATGTTCGGTGCCTTCCAGGGCTTCGTCTCGCCCGAGTCGTTCAGCCTCATGGAGTCGGTCATGATCGTCGCCATGGTGGTATTGGGCGGCATCGGCCACCTGCCCGGCGTGATTTTGGGCGCGGTGCTGCTGTCGGCCCTGCCCGAAGTGCTGCGCTACGTGGCCGGCCCGCTGCAGGCCATGACCGATGGCCGGCTCGACGCCCCCATCCTGCGCCAGCTGCTGATCGCGCTGGCCATGATCATCGTGATGCTGCTGCGCCCGCGCGGGCTGTGGCCTTCGCCCGAGCACGGCAAGTCGCTCAACAAGAAGATGGCGCCCGACCCGGTGCCCGGTTCGGCCCAGGCCATCACGCCCGGCGTGGACACGCCGGCCGATGCGGTGCCTGGCGCGGCCAACCGTCCCATGTCCATCAACCCCTGAAGCGAGACGGACATGGCAGACACGGTTCTCAACGTCAGCGGCATCTCCAAGCGTTTCGGCGGCCTGCAGGCTCTCAGCGATGTGGGCATGAAGATCGAACGCGGCCAGGTGTACGGCCTGATCGGCCCCAACGGTGCCGGCAAGACCACCTTCTTCAACGTGATCACGGGGCTCTACACGCCCGACAGCGGCAGCTTCGAGCTGGCCGGCAAGCCCTACAAGCCGACCGCCGTGCACGAGGTCGCGCAGGCCGGCATCGCGCGCACCTTCCAGAACATCCGGCTGTTCGCCGAGATGACGGCGCTGGAGAACGTCATGGTGGGCCGCCATGTGCGCACGCGCTCGGGCCTGCTCGGCGCGATCTTCCGCACCGGCGGCTTCAAGAACGAGGAGCTGGCCATCGCCCAGCGCGCGCAGGAGTTGCTCGACTATGTGGGCATCGGCCGGCTGGCCGACTACAAGGCGCGCACGCTGAGCTACGGTGACCAGCGCCGCCTGGAGATCGCGCGCGCGCTGGCCACCGACCCGCAGCTGATCGCACTGGACGAGCCCGCTGCCGGCATGAACGCCACCGAAAAGGTGCAGCTGCGCGAGCTCATCGACCGCATCCGCAAGGACAACCGCACCATCCTGCTCATCGAGCACGACGTGAAGCTGGTGATGGGCCTGTGCGACCGTGTGACCGTGCTCGACTACGGCAAACTGATCGCGCAGGGCACGCCGGCCGAGGTGCAGAAGAACGAAAAGGTGATCGAGGCTTACCTCGGCACGGGAGCGCATTGAGATGACCGTCTTGTTGAAAGTCCAGGGGCTGCAGGTGGCCTACGGCGGCATCCAGGCCGTCAAGGGCATCGATTTCGAGGTGCGCGAAGGCGAACTGGTCTCGCTGATCGGCTCCAACGGCGCCGGCAAGACCACCACCATGAAGGCCATCACGGGCACCTTGCCTGCCAGCGGGGGCCAGATCGAGTACCTGGGCAAGCCGGTGCGCGGCCAGGGCGCCTGGGATCTCGTCAAGCAGGGCCTGGCCATGGTGCCGGAAGGTCGCGGCGTGTTCGCCCGCATGACCATCACCGAGAACCTGCAGATGGGCGCTTACACGCGCAACGACAAGGCCGAGATCGCCAAGGACATCGAGAAGATGTTCAGCATCTTCCCGCGCCTGCGCGAGCGCAAGGACCAGCTGGCCGGCACCATGTCGGGCGGCGAGCAGCAGATGCTGGCCATGGGCCGTGCGCTGATGAGCCGGCCCAAGGTGCTGCTGCTGGACGAGCCGTCCATGGGCCTGTCCCCCATCATGGTCGACAAGATCTTCGAGGTGGTGCGCGACGTGCACGCCCAGGGCGTGACCATCCTGCTGGTCGAGCAGAACGCCAGCCGCGCGCTGGCGATCGCCGACCGCGCCTACGTGATGGAGTCCGGCATCATCACCATGAACGGCGAAGGCAAGGCCATGCTCAGCGACCCCAAGGTGCGGGCGGCCTACCTGGGCGAGTGAGCGTGGCGGCAGGCGCCGCTACGCAATGTCCAGCTGGTGCATCCCGAACCGGCCGGCCTTGCGGTCGGCGAAGAACCACTGCAGCGTCTCGCGCACGGTCTTGAACGCGATCTCGTCCCAGGGAATCTCGTGTTCGTGGAACAGCCGCGCCTCGATGGTCTCGTGGCCGGGGTCGAAGCGGTCGTGCAGCAACTGGGCGCGGTAGAACATGTGGACCTGGCCCACACGCAGCACGTTGATGAGGCTGAACAGCTCGCCCATTTCGTAGGCCGCGCCGGCCTCTTCGTCGGTCTCGCGCGCGGCGCCCTGGGCCGTGGTCTCGCCCAGTTCCATGAAGCCAGCCGGCAGCGTCCACTTGCCCCAGCGCGGCTCGATGTTGCGCTTGCACAGCAGCACGCGCTCGTCCAGCACCGGCACCGTGCCGACCACGATCAGCGGATTCTCGTAGTGGATGGTCGCGCAGGCCGGGCAGACCGCCCGCTCCTTGGTGTCGCCGTCGTCCGGCACGCGGTAGACCACGGCGGTGCCGCAGTTGCGGCAGTGCTTGAGGGGGGGGCGAAAGCTCATGGCGGGGCAGTGTAATGAGGAGCGGCGGCGCATTCTTGCGCCACGCGCTCCGTGGGCGGCGTCAGCCGGTGATCCTGACCGTCAGGCCTTCCAGCCCGGCCACGCCGCCGACCAGCACATCGCCCGCCACCACGGCCGCCACGCCTTCGGGCGTGCCGCTGTAGATCAGGTCGCCGGGCTGCAGCGTCCAGGCGGCCGACAGGTGTTCGATGGTCTCGGCGATGTTCCAGATCAGCTTGGAGACGTCGCTGCGCTGGCGGTCCTGGCCGTTGACCTGCAGGAAGATCTCGGCCTGTTCGACATCGCCGGCCTGCGCGACCGGCGTGATCGGGCCGATGGGCGCGGACTGCTCGAAGCCCTTGCCGATGCACCAGGGCCGGCCCTGCTTCTTCATTTCGCCCTGGAGGTCGCGGCGCGTCATGTCCAGGCCCACGGCGTAGCCATAGATGTGCTTGTGTGCGTCGGCCGCCTTGATGTTGGTGCCGCCCGTGCCGATGGCCACCACGAGCTCGATCTCGTGGTGCAGGTCTTTCGTGAGAGTGGGGTAGGCGATGGCGCCGGTCTGGCCGGCGGGCACTGGCACCACGGCATCGAACGGCTTCATGAAGAAGAAGGGCGGCTCGCGGCCCGTGAAGCCCATTTCCTTGGCGTGCTCGGCGTAGTTGCGGCCCACACAGTAGACGCGGTGCACCGGAAAGGTGGCGGACTGGCCGACCACGGGCACGGCGACGGTGGGGGCGGGGGGGAAGACGAAGCTCATCGCAACCTTTCTGCTGGGAACTGCGGCCCGCACCCTGCGGGCCCTGTGATGCGCGGGGCAGTGTGCCACGGCTTTGGCGTGCGCGAGCGCGGCGCCGCGTCCGACAGCCGGTCGGCGCCATCGCGGCTGGCGGGCGCCGCAACGCACCGGTACAACTCGTAGCACATCGTCTACGGGCGGCGGCGGCGGGTGTGCAATGCTGCTGTGCGCTACAACAACAGGAGTCTTCCATGACCACGCACATGTCTTCTTCTTCCTCCACGACCACGGTGCGCGCCCCGTGTGCCGGCGTCGCCGCCGCCGTCATGCTCGCACTGGCCCTGGGCGGCTGCGCCAACATGAGCGAAACGCAAAAGGGCACCGCCGTCGGTGCTGGTGTGGGCGCGGGTGTCGGCGCCCTGGTCGGCCAGGGCCGCGGCGCGGCCATCGGTGCCGGCGTCGGTGCGCTGGGCGGCTACATCTGGTCTTCGCACATGCAGAAGAAGAAGGCCGAGATGGAACAGGCCACGGCCGGCACCGGTGTGGCCGTGACGCAGACGGCCGACAACCAGCTCAAGCTGGACATTCCGAGCGACATCTCGTTCGACACCGGCCGCGCCGACATCCGTCCGACGCTGCGCCCCATCCTCGACCAGTTCGCCAACGGCCTGCGTGACCAGCCCAACACCGAGGTGCGCATCATCGGCCACACCGATTCCACGGGCTCGGATGCCGTCAACGACCCGCTGTCGCTGCAGCGTGCCAACAGCGCGCGCGATTACCTCTCTGCGCGCGGCGTCGACGCGCGGCGCATCCTGACCGCCGGCCGTGGCTCCCGCGAACCGGTGGCCGAGAACAACACCGATGCCGGCCGCGCCAAGAACCGGCGTGTCGAGATCTTCCTGGCCGAACGCCAGGGCTGAGGCGGGATTCACCCTGCCCGCACGCGGGCGGGGCGGCTTGCCTAACATCGGAGGATGCCTTCTTCTTCCGATCCCGAGGCACCGCGCGGCCTGCCGCCCGGTGCCTTGCTTGCTTTGGGCCTCGCCGCCTTCGGCAGCGCCTTCGCCATGCGCCTGACCGATCCGCTGCTGCCGCGGCTGGCGCAGGAGTTTTCCGTCTCGCTGGCACAGGCCGCGCAGGTGGTCACCGTGTTCTCCATGGCCTACGGCCTGGCGCAGCTGCTGTTCGGCCCCCTGGGTGACCGCTTCGGCAAGTTCCGCGTCATTGGCTGGGCCGCCATGGCCTGTGCTCTGGCATCGGTCGCCAGCGCGCTGGCGCCGGGCCATGCGGAGCTGGTCGGCGCGCGCCTGGCGGGCGGCATCGCGGCGGCCGCGATCATCCCGCTGTCCATGGCCTTCATCGGCGACATGGTGGCCTATGCCGACCGCCAGCCCGTGCTCGCGCGCTTCCTGGTCGGGCAGATCCTGGGCATGTCCAGCGGCGTGGTCGTCGGCGGCCTGGCGGCCGACCACCTGGGCTGGCGCCTGCCGTTCTGGGGGCTGGCGGCCTGGTTCGTCGCCATTGCGCTGACCATGCAGCGCGTCGGCCGGCGTGTGCCGCGGCCCAGTGGCGCACCGGCTACCGGCAACCCCGTGCGCCGCATGGCCGGCGAGTTCGCCAAGGTGCTGTCCGTGCCCTGGGCACGCGTGGTGCTGGCCACCGTGTTCCTCGAGGGCGCGTGCATCTTCGGTGCCTTCGCCTTCATTGCCGTGCACCTGCACACGGTGTTCCACCTGCCGCTGGCCGCCGCGGGCGCGACACTGATGGCCTTCGGCGCGGGCGGCATCCTGTTCGCGTTCGGCGCACGGCCGCTGGTGGCGCGCATGGGCGAGACGCAGTTGGCGGCCTGGGGTGGTGCCATCGTCGCGCTGGCGTTGCTCGGCATGGCGTGGGCGCCCGCCTGGTGGTGGGCCGTGCCGGGCTGCCTCGCGGCCGGCCTGGGCTTCTACATGCTGCACAACACCTTGCAGACCAATGCCACGCAGATGGCGCCCGAGCGCCGTGGCGCCGCCGTATCCTCGTTCGCCTGCTGCTTCTTCCTGGGCCAGGCCATCGGCGTGTGGCTGGCCGGCCTGTCGGTGACCGAGCACGGCACGCGGCCGCTCATGGTGGTCGGGGCGCTGGGCACGCTGGTGGTCGGCGCAGCGTTCGGGCGCCTGCGGGCGCGCCATTCCGCCCGGGCGCTGGCCGCGGCCGCTTGAGCGCTGCGGATAATCGCCAGCCCGATCCCAGACGCCCGCCGCCATGAAGCTCTACAGCTACTTCCGATCCTCTGCCTCCTACCGCGTACGCATCGCGCTGGCGCTCAAGGGCATCCCGTACGCGTATATGCCGATCCATCTGGTCAAGGGCGAGCAGCGCGGCGATGCCTTCGCGGCCCTGTCGGCCGACCGCCTGGTGCCGGTGCTCGAGGTCGATGGCGTGGCGCTGTCGCAGTCCCTGGCCATCATCGAGTACCTCGAGGAGACGCACCCCGAGCCACGGCTGCTGCCCAGCGAGCCCCTGGCACGCGCCCAGGTGCGTGCGCTGGCGCAGACGATCGCCTGCGAGATCCACCCCGTCAACAACCTGCGCGTGCTCAAGTACTTGTCGCAGGAGCTGCGGGTCGACGACGCCGCCAAGACCGGCTGGTACCGGCATTGGTGTCGCAGCGGACTGGAGGCCGTGGAGCGCCAACTGGCACAGCTGCGCGCGGCCCATGGCCCGGCGGCCTTGTGCTTCGGCGACAGGCCCACGCTGGCCGACTGCTGTCTGGTGCCGCAGATCTTCAACGCGCAGCGCTTCTCGGTCGACCTGTCCGGCCTGCCGCTGACCATGGCCGCCTACGAGGCCGGCATGGCCTTGCCGGCCGTGCAGCGGGCCCAGCCCTCGGCCTGCCCGGACGCCGAGGGCTGATGGACCTGCTCTTGCCCGACTGGCCCGCGCCTGCCACCGTCCAGGCGCGGATGAGCCTGCGTGGCGGCGGCGTCTCGGCCCCGCCTTACGCCAGCCTGAACCTGGGCGACCACGTGGGCGACGAGGCTGCTGCCGTGCAGCGCAACCGTGCCCTGCTGGCCGAACGGCTGGGCGCCACGCCGGTGTTCATGCAGCAGGTCCATGGCACGGCCGTGGCGTGCCTGCCCAGCCCGCACGCCGTGCCCGTGGCCGATGCCTGCATGGGCCTTGTGCCCGGCCTGGCCTGCACCATCATGGTCGCGGACTGCCTGCCCGTGCTGTTCTGCGACACCCAGGGCCGCGCCGTCGCGGCCGCCCATGCCGGCTGGCGCGGCCTGGCCGCGGGCGTGCTCGAGAACACCGTGGCAAGCCTGCGCCGCGCCGTGCCGCAGGCGCAGTGGCTGGCCTGGCTCGGGCCTTGCATCGGCCCGACGGCCTTCGAGGTCGGCGACGAGGTGCGCGCCACGTTCGTGGCGCAGTCGGCGGCGGCAGCGGACTGCTTTCGTGCGCACACCGCGGGCAAGTGGCTGGCCGACCTGCCCGCGCTCGCGCGTCTGCGGCTGGCGGCACTGGAGTTGCACAGCATCCACGGCAACGACAGCAGCGCGCCGTGGTGCACCGTCGGCGATGCCTCACGGTTCTTTTCGCACCGGCGCGACCGCGTCAGCGGGCGCATGGCTGCCTGCATCTGGCTGGCCGGCTGAAACCTGGTGCAGGGCCTCCTGCTGCGCTGCAAACTCGGCCGCTTCGCGGGCCCGCAACATCTTGCGTCGGGCCGGCGCCAGCATCAGGTAAACCACCAGTGCCACCGGCAGCAGGCCGTAGAGTACAAAGGTCACCAGGGCACCGAGCAGCGTGCCCTGTGTACTGGTGGCCTCGGCCACTGCCATCATCAGCGCCACATACATCCAGGCGATCACGACCAGATACATAACGTAAAAAGAGTTGCTGCACCTCACAGGGTGCTGCTGTAATCAGGGTTTACCCCAGGCATTCTGGGGGCTGAGGGTCGAGGAGACGCAATGCATTCTCAAGCAGACTGGGCGCAAGCTGCCCAGCAGTTCCAGAGCCTGATGGGCGACATGCTCACCAAGGCCATGCAGCAAGCGGGGGGCACGCCGATGGGTGCGCCCGCAGCGACTGGCTTGCCGGCGCTGTCGTTCGCACCCGACAAGCTGCAGGAGTTGCAAAAGCAATACCTCAGCGAGGTCGGCGCCCTGTGGGGCCAGAACATGCAGAACTCGCTGCAGCGCGACAGGCGCTTCGCTGGCGAGGCCTGGACCGGCAACCCCGTGGCCGCCTTCTCGGCCGCCAGCTACCTGCTCAATGCACGCACGCTGATGGGCCTGGCCGACGCCGTGCAGGGCGACGAGAAAACGCGTGCACGCGTGCGCTTCGCGATCGAGCAGTGGATGGCCGCCTCGGCACCCAGCAACTTCATGGCGTTCAACGCCGACGCGCAGGCGCTGGCCCTGAAGACCAAGGGCGAGAGCATCGCCAAGGGCATGCAGAACCTGTTGCACGACATGCAGCAAGGCCATGTGTCGATGACCGACGAGAGCCTGTTCGAGGTCGGCCGCAATGTCGCCACCACCGAGGGCGCCGTGGTGTTCGAGAACGAGCTGTTCCAGCTGCTCGAATACAAGCCGCTGACGGCCAAGGTCTACGAGCGCCCCTTCCTGCTGGTGCCGCCCTGCATCAACAAGTTCTACATCCTCGACCTGCAGCCCGAGAACTCGCTGATCCGCTACGCGGTGGAGCAGGGCCACCGCACCTTCGTCGTGAGCTGGCGCAATCCCGACCAGTCGCTGGCGCACAAGACCTGGGACGACTACATCGAGGACGCCGCCATCCGCGCCATTGGCGTGGTGCAGGACATCACGGGCGCCAGGCAGATCAACGCGCTGGGCTTCTGCGTGGGGGGCACCATCCTGACCACCGCCGCGGCCGTGCTCGCTGCGCGCGGCGAGAAGCCCATCGCCGCGCTCACGCTGCTGACCACGCTGCTGGACTTCACCGACACCGGCATCCTGGACGTGTTCATCGACGAGAACATGGTCAAGTACCGCGAGCTGCAGATGGGCAAGGGTGGCCTGCTGCCCGGTGGCGACCTGGCCTCCACCTTCAGCTTTCTGCGGCCCAACGACCTCGTCTGGAACTACGTGGTGGGCAACTACCTCAAGGGCGAGACACCACCACCGTTCGACCTGCTCTATTGGAACAGCGACTCCACCAACCTGCCCGGCCCGTTCTACGCCTGGTACCTGCGCAACACCTACCTGGAGAACCTGCTGGTGCAGCCCGGCCGGGCCACGGTCTGCGGCGAGCAGATCGATTTCTCCAAGCTGCAGATGCCGGTCTACGTCTACGGTTCGCGCGAAGACCACATCGTGCCCATCGGCGGCGCCTACGCGTCCACCCAGCACCTGCCGGGCAAGAAGCGCTTCGTGATGGGTGCCTCGGGCCACATCGCCGGCGTGATCAACCCGCCAGCCAAGAAAAAGCGCAGCCACTGGATCGGCAGCGACACCCAGTTCCCCGCCGATGTGCAGGACTGGCTGGCCAGCGCCACCGAGCACCCGGGCAGCTGGTGGACCGACTGGTCCGGCTGGCTGGCCGGCCATGCCGGCCGCCAGGTCGCCGCACCGCGTGGCTACGGACGCGCACAATACAAGGCCATCGAGCCTGCGCCCGGCCGCTACGTCAAGGCCAAGGCCTGAACCCTTCTCGATTTCCCGCAACCCCCAGCATCGTTAGGAAGAGACACCATGGAAGACATCGTCATCGTTGCAGCCACCCGCACCGCCGTCGGCAAGTTCGGCGGCAGCCTGGCCAAGATCGCCGCCCCGGAACTGGGCGCCACCGTGGTCAAGGAACTGCTCGCGCGCGCCAAGCTCGACGCCGGCCAGGTCGGCGAAGTCATCATGGGCCAGGTGCTGGCTGCGGGCTCGGGCCAGAACCCGGCACGTCAGACCGTGGTCAAGAGCGGCCTGGACAAGTCCACCCCCGGCCTGACCATCAACGCCGTCTGCGGCTCGGGCCTCAAGGCCGTGATGCTGGCCGCCCAGGCCGTGGCCTGGGGCGACAGCGACATCGTGATCGCCGGCGGCCAGGAGAACATGAGCGCGGCCCCGCACGTGCTGCTGGGCTCGCGCGACGGCCAGCGCATGGGCGACTGGAAGATGACCGACTCCATGATCACCGACGGCCTGTGGGACGTCTACAACCAGTACCACATGGGCATCACGGCCGAGAACGTGGCCAAGCAGTACAGCATCAGCCGTGAAGCGCAGGACGCCTTCGCGCTGGCCAGCCAGCAAAAGGCCGCCGCCGCCCAGGAAGCCGGCAAGTTCAAGGACGAGATCGTGCCCGTCACGATCCCGCAGAAGAAGGGCGACCCGGTGGTGTTCGCCGCCGACGAGTTCATCAACAAGAAGACCACGGCCGAAGCCCTGGCCGGCCTGCGCCCGGCCTTCGACAAGGCCGGTGGCGTGACGGCCGGCAATGCCTCGGGCATCAACGACGGCGCCGCTGGCGTGGTCGTCATGACGGCCAAGAAGGCCGCCGCGCTGGGCCTGACCCCGCTGGGCCGCATCGCCAGCTTCGCCACCGTGGGCCTGGACCCGGCCATCATGGGCATGGGCCCGGCACCGGCCTCGCGCAAGGCCCTCGAGCGCGCCGGCTGGAAGGCCGCCGACCTGGACCTGCTGGAGATCAACGAGGCCTTCGCGGCCCAGGCCTGCGCCGTCAACAACGAGATGGGCTGGGACACCAGCAAGATCAACGTGAACGGTGGCGCCATCGCCATCGGCCACCCGATCGGCGCGTCCGGCTGCCGCATCCTGGTCACGCTGCTGCACGAAATGGGGCGGCGCAACGCCAAGAAGGGCATCGCTTCGCTGTGCATCGGCGGCGGCATGGGCGTGGCGCTGACCATCGAGCGCTGAGCGCCGCTGGCGCATTGCGAACACAGGTCCTGCGGGGCCTGTTTTTGTTTGGGGCGCCTGTGCGGCGTGCGGCATGGAAACTGCTTGACGTCTCGCGCCTGCCGCAGCGCCGTGGCGTCGAACGCACGAAGTGCAACGATCGTACCGGCGTCAGGCATCCGACCTTATATTGCTGCCGCACCGATCCCAACCCAGAGTTCATCCCAGGAGTTGCCCGATGAAACGCCGTTCCCTGATCGCGATCGCATCCCTGGCCGCCACGCTGCTGGCGCCCTTGTCGGCCCAGGCCCAGGCCAGCACCCTGCGCGTGGTGCCCCATGCGAACGTGACCATCCTCGATCCGATCTGGACCACGGCCTTCGTCACGCGCAACCACGGCTACATGGTCTACGACACCTTGTTCGGCACCGATGCGGCCGGCAAGGTCAAGCCGCAGATGGTGGACAAGTGGTCCATGTCCAAGGACAGCCTGACCTGGACCTTCACGCTGCGCGACGGCCTGGAGTTCCATGACGGCAAGCCCGTCACCAGCGAGGACGTGGTGGCCTCGCTCAAGCGCTGGGCCAGCCGCGACAGCTTCGGCGGCGTGCTCGCGCGCAGCGTGGACAGCTACGCCACGCCCGATGCCAAGACCTTCACCATCAATCTCAAGGCCCCGTTCGGCGTGATGCTGGAGGCGCTGGGCAAGCCCTCGTCCAACGTGCCCTTCATCATGCCGGCGCGCATCGCGGCCACGCCGGGCTCCGAGCAGATCAAGGAACACATCGGCTCGGGCCCGTTCAAGTTCGTCACTGCCGAGTACAAGCCCGGCGAGCGCCTGGTCTACGCCAAGAACGAGAAGTACAAGCCGCGCGCCGAAGCGCCCGACGGCACGGCCGGCGGCAAGCCGGTGTTCATCGACCGCGTCGAATGGGTCGTCATCCGCGATCCGCAGACGCAATTCAATGCGCTGCTGGCCGGCGAGGTCGACATCATCGAGCAGCCCACCTTCGAGCAGTACGCCTCGCTCAAGGCCGCCAAGGACGTCAAGCTGGTCGATGCCCAGCCCGACGGCCTGCAGTACATCCTGCGCTTCAACCACCTGCACCCGCCGTTCGACAACGTGAAGATCCGCCAGGCCGCCATGGTGGCACTGGGCCAGGAAGCCTTCCTCAAGACCCAGGTCGGCGCGCCCGGCATGTACCGCTTCTGCAAGAGCATGTTCCCGTGCGGCACGCCGTTCGCAAGCGACGCCACCGGCCCCTTGTTCACGGGGGCGGCGAACCCCAAGAAGGCACAGGAGATGCTCAAGGAAGCCGGCTACAACGGCACGCCGGTGCTGCTGATGCGCCCGACCGACCTGGCCTCCATCAGCAAGCTGCCGCTGGTGGCCAAGCAGCAGCTGGAAGCCGCCGGCTTCAAGGTCGACCTGCAGCAGATGGACTGGGCCACGCTGGTGGCGCGCCGCGCCAAGAAGGACGCGCCCTCGGCCGGCGGCTGGAACGCGTTCCTGACGGCCTGGACCGCTGGCGACATCCTGAACCCGCTGACCATGGCCATGATGAACGCGGCCGGCGACAAGGGCTGGTTCGGCTGGCAGGACGACCCGCAGATCGAGGAGCTCAAGGTCAAGTTTGCGCAGGCCGGCACCGATGCCGACAAGAAGAAGCTGGCCGAGCAGCTGCAGCTGCGCGCCTTCGAGACCGCCACCCACGTGCCGCTGGGCCAGTACAACAACCCGGCCGCCGTGCGCAGCAACGTGAGCGGCATCGTGCCCGGCGGCGCCCAGGTCTACTGGAACATCAAGAAGAACTGACGACAGGCCCGCATGCTGCGCTTTCTTGCCCAGCGGCTCGCGGCCGTCGTGCCGGTGCTGCTGGTGGTGGCGGTCATCGTGTTCCTGATCCTGCGGCTCACGCCGGGCGACCCGGCCGCCGTGATCGCCGGCAACAACGCCACCAACGAGGACATCGACCGCATCCGCGCGCAGCTCGGCCTGTCCAGGCCGCTGCTGGCGCAGTTCTGGATCTGGTTCTCCGGTGTGCTGCAGGGCGACCTGGGCTACTCGTTCTACCTGAACAAGCCGGTCACCGAACTGATCGCCCAACGCATCGAGCCCACGCTCTCGCTGGCGGCCGGCACTTTGCTGCTGTCGGTGCTGCTGGCCGTGCCGCTGGGCACGCTGGCGGCCTGGCGCATGGGCGGCTGGCTGGACCGCATGCTGTCGGGCTTCTCGGTCGCGGGCTTCTCGATCCCCGTGTTCGTCGTCGGCTACGTGCTGATCTACGTGTTCGCGATCGAGCTGCAATGGTTGCCCGTGCAGGGCTACCGCCGGCTGTTCGGCCCCTCGTCACAAGGTGTCGGGCCCTGGGCCTACCAGCTCGTGCTGCCATGGGTCACGCTGTCCACCATCTATGTCGCGCTGATCGCGCGCATCACGCGGGCCAGCGTGTCCGAGGCGCTGACGGAGGACTACATCCGCACCGCGCGCGCCAAGGGCCTGCGCGAGAGCGCCGTGCTGATGCGCCATGCGCTGGCCAACGCGGCCGTGCCCATCGCCACCGTGATCGGCATCGGCGTGGCGCTGCTCATCGGCGGCGTGGTCGTGACCGAGACGGTCTATGCGATCCCGGGCCTGGGCTCGCTGACGGTGGACGCGGTGCTGAACCGCGACTTCCCGGTGATCCAGGGCGTGGTGCTGTTCTTCAGCGTGCTGTACGTGTTGGTCAACCTGCTGGTCGACCTCAGCTATCTCGCGCTCGACCCCAGGATCCGCTACTGATGTTTGCACGACTCTGGCGCAACAGCGCATTCCGTTTCGGCATCCTCGTGCTGCTGGCCCTGCTGGCCGTGGCCATCGCGGCGCCGCTGCTGGGCACGGTCGACCCGGCGGCCATGGACTCGGCCCACATCAACACCTTGCGCGGCACGCGCGGCGAGTTCGCGCTGCTGGACGGCAGCACGGTGGCGCACACCTTCTGGATGGGCGCCGACAACTTCGGCCGCGACATCTACAGCCGCGTGCTCTACGGCACGCGCACCTCGCTGCTGGTGGCAGCCTTCACGGCGCTGGTGGCAGTCGGCCTGGGCGCGCTGCTGGGCATGCTGGCCGGCTACTTCCGTGCGGTGGACATGCTGCTCATGCGCGTGATGGACGGGATGATGGCGATCCCGGCCATCCTGCTGGCCATCGCGCTGGTGGCCGCGCTCGGCGCGCAGCTGTGGACGGTGGTGATCGCCATCGCCATCCCCGAGGTGCCGCGCGTCACGCGGCTCGTGCGCGCACTGGTGCTCACACTGCGCGAGGAGCCCTTCGTCGAGGCGGCGCGCGCGCTGGCCACGCCCACGCCCACCATCCTGGCGCGGCACATCCTGCCCAACGCGCTGGCGCCGCTGATCGTGCAGGGCACCTTCATCGCAGCCTCGGCTGTGCTGACCGAAGCTATCCTCTCCTTCCTGGGCCTGGGCCTGCCGGCCGACATCCCGACCTGGGGCAACATCATGGCCGAGGGCCGCGTGCAGTTCACCCAATACCCCGGCAACGTGCTGTTTCCCGCGCTGTTCCTGGTGCCCACCGTGCTGGCCATCAACCTGCTCGGCGACGGCTTGCGCGACGTGCTCGATCCCAAGTTCGCCAAGCGATGAACCCCGTCCTGCAGATCGAACACCTCAGCGTGGCCCTGCCGGCCGGCGCCGACCGCCGCCACGCCATCGAGGACGTGAGCCTGTCCATCCTGCCCGGCCGCACGCTGTGCGTGGTGGGTGAGTCGGGCTCGGGCAAATCGGTCATGGCGACCACCGTGATGGGCCTGCTGCCCAAGGAGCTCCGGCCCAGCGCCGGCCAGGTCCGGCTGCAGGGCGAGTCGCTGCTCGACGCCTCGGCCCTGCGCCTGCGCCAGCTGCGCGGCAAGGCCATGGGCATGGTGTTCCAGGAGCCGATGACGGCGCTGAACCCCGTCATGCGCTGCGGCGACCAGGTCGACGAACTGCTGCGCGCGCACACCGACTGGCCCGCCGCCCAGCGCCAGCAGGAGGTGCTGCGCATTTTCGACCGCGTGCGCCTGCCGGAGCCGGCGCGCATGGTGCGCAGCTACCCGCACCAGCTGTCGGGCGGGCAGCGCCAGCGCATCGTGATCGCGATGGCCATGATCTTGAAGCCCGCGCTGCTGATCTGCGACGAGCCCACCACGGCGCTGGACGTGACCACGCAGAAGGAGATCCTGCGCCTCATCGCCGACCTGCAGGCCGCGCAAGGCCTGTCCAGTGCGGTGCTGTTCATCACGCACGACATGGGCGTGGTGGCCGAAATCGCCGACGAGGTGCTGGTCATGCACCAGGGCCGCTGCGTCGAGTACGGCCCGGCCGACGCCGTGCTGCGCGCGCCCCAGGCCGACTACACGCGCATGCTGCTCGATGCCGTGCCCAGCATGACGCCGCCGCCCGCGCGGCCCGAGCCCACGGGCCCCGCGCTGCTGGCCGCCGACAAGCTGGACAAGACCTACCAGAGCCGCAACTGGGTGGGCCAGCGCCGCGACACCCACGCGCTGCGCGAGGCCGCGCTGGCCGTGCGCGCGGGCGAGACCGTGGGCATCGTGGGCGAATCGGGCTCGGGCAAGTCCACGCTGGCGCGCTGCATGATCCGCCTGATCGATCCCAGCGCCGGCAGCATCCGCTGGGGCGACGCCGAGGTGGCGCAGTTGCCCGAGTCACGGCTGCGCCCGCTGCGGGGCGGCGTGCAGGTGGTGTTCCAGGACCCCAACCGCTCGCTGAACCCGCGCCGCAAGGTCGGCGACTCCATCGTCGAGGGCGCCATGAACCTGGGGCTGGCGCGCGCCGCCGCGCTGGCGCTGGCCGAAGACCTCATGGACAAGGTGCGCCTGCCGCGCGAAGGCCTGCAGCGCTACCCCAGCCAGTTCTCGGGCGGCCAGCGCCAGCGCATCGCGATCGCGCGGGCACTGGCCTGCAAGCCGGCCGTGCTGGTGGCCGACGAGGCCGTCAGCGCGCTCGACGTGAGCGTGCAGGCGCAGATCCTCGCGCTGCTGCAGGGCATCCGCGACGAGCTCGGCCTGGGCCTGTTGTTCATCACGCACGACCTGCGCGTGGCCGCCCAGCTGTGCGACCGCGTCATCGTCATGCACCAGGGCCGCATCGTCGAGCAGGGCGCCACGGCGGCCCTGTACGCCGATCCGCGCCACGATTACACCCGCACCCTGCTGCAGGCCGCACCCGCCGGGCTCCGGTGAGCGCGCGGCCGGCGGTGGCAACCATCCACACCCCATGAAGATCCTCGTCGCCGGCTACCAGCACGAAACCAACACCTTTGCGCCGACCCTGGCCGATTGGGCCGCCTTCAACCGCGGCGACACCTTCCCGGCCTACGTGCACGGCCAGGCCATGCTGGACCAGTTGCGCGGCGTGAACATCCCCATCGGCGGCTTCATCGACGCGGCGGCCACGCGCGGCTGGCAGCTGGTGCCGAGTTGCTGGGCCGGTGCGATCCCCTCGTCGTTCGTGACCGAGGACGCGTTCGAGCGCATCGCCGGCAGCATCGAAGCCGACGTGCGGCGCGGCGGTTTCGACGCCGTCTACCTCGACCTGCACGGCGCGGCCGTGGCCGAGCACGCGGCCGACAGCGAGGGCGAGTTGCTGGGCCGCATCCGCGCCATCGTCGGCCCCGGCCTGCCCATCGTCGCCAGCCTGGACCTGCATGCCAACGTCACGCGGCGCATGCTGCGCGAGGCCGATGCGCTGGTGGCCTACCGCAGCTACCCGCATGTGGACATGGCGGCCACGGGCGAGCTGGCGGCGGAACTGCTGGCGCGGCGCGTGCACGCCGGCCGCCGCGAACCCGTGCAGGCCCAGCGCCTGCCCTTCCTGATCCCGCTGAACGCGCAGAGCACCTGGATGGAGCCGGCCAAGGGCCTGTACGAGGCGCTGCTGGCCATCGACCGGCGGCACGGCACGGTCAGCAGCTTCTGCATGGGCTTTCCGGCGGCCGATTTCGACGAATGCGCGCCCATGGTCTGGAGCCATGGCGCCGCCGCCGAAGCCGCCGCGGCCGAACTGTTCGCGCTGGTGGCCCAGCCCGCCCAGTGGCAGCCCGACTATCTGGACGCGCCCGACGCCGTGGCCCAGGCGCTGGCCCTCGCGGCCGACACCGACCGCCCGGTGGTGCTGGCCGACACGCAGGACAACCCAGGCGCGGGCGGCGACAGCAACACCACCGGACTGCTGCATGCGTTGCTGCAGCAGGGTGCCGGCCGGCGCTACCCCGGCCGCGTGGTGCTGGGCCTGCTGTTCGACGAGACCGCCGCCGCGCGCGCCCATGCGGCAGGCCAGGGCGCCACGCTGGAGCTGGCCCTGGGCACGGCCGTGCCCACTTTCACGGGCCGGCCCAGCGACCCGCCCGTGCAGGGCCGCTACACCGTGCGCGCGCTGGCCGACGGCCGCGTCACGCTCAAGGGTCCGATGATGACCGGCGTGGCACTCACGCTGGGCCCATGCGCACTGCTGGAGACCGATGGCGTGCTGGTCGCCGTGGTCAGCGGCAAGATGCAGCTGATGGACCGCGAACTGCTGCGCATGCTGGGCGTGCAGGCCGAGGCCATGAAGATCATCGTGGTCAAGAGCTCCAACCACTTCCGCGCCGACTTCACGCCCATCGCCAGCCGCATCCTGGTGGCCAAGGCCGCCGGCCCGATGGCGGCCGACCCGGCCGACCTGCCCTGGAAGCAGCTGGGCGCCGGCATCCGCACGCGGCCCTGACGGCACGCCGTGCGGCAGCCGCTCCGCGCGCCGACGCGGGCTAGGGATGCTGCGGCAGCGCGCGCAGCTTGTCGGGATTGCGGATGGCGTAGACCGTGTGGATCTTCTCGCCATCGGTGACGAAGGCCTGGGCCGATTCGAGCCGGCCGTCGACATAGCGCAGCAGGCCAGGCTCGCCATTGACGGTGGCGATGCGGTAGACCACGGCGTCCGGCGCGCGCCGGAAGGTCGCGAAGAACAGGTTGGCGATGCGGAACGCGCCCTGCAGCACCTTGCCGAAGGAGGGCACCTTGCCGCCGCCGTCGCCGATCAGTTCGGCGTTCTCGGCCAGCAGCGCCTGCAACGCATCGCGCGCGCCACTGCGCGCGGCCGTGACGAAGCGCTGCAGCACGCGCAGGTGCGCCTCGCGCGGCACGGCAAAGCGCGGCTGCTCGCGCTGCACGCGCTCGATGGCGCGGTGCACGAGCTGGCGGCAGGCCGCCTCGCTCTTGTCCAGCAGCTTGGCGATGTCGGCGTAGTCCTGGTCGAACATCTCGCGCAGCAGGTAGGCCGCGCGTTCCTCCGGCGCCAGCCGCTCCAGCACCCACATCATGGCCACCGAGAGTTCGCCGGCCTGCTCGGCCAAGGCTTCGGGCGTGCGTTCGTCGAGTTCCACCAGCGGCTCGGGCAGCCAGAAGCCCACGTAGGCCTCGCGCTCGGTCTTGGCCGCGCGCAGCCGGTCGAGCGCAAGCCGTGTGACCGTCGTCACCAGCCAGGCCTCGGCCGATTGCACGGCCGCCTGGTCGCTGCCGTGCCAGCGCAGCCAGGCGTCCTGCACCACGTCCTCGGCGTCGGCGCGCGTGCCCAGCATGCGGTAGGCGATGGAGAACAGCCTGGGGCGCGCAGCGGTGAAGGGGTCGGGAACAAGCGTCTGCATCAATCCTCGTCGCGGTGGGTTTCCGCGATGGTACGGAAGTCTTCCGCCACGACCAGGAAGGCATCGACCACGTCCGGGTCGAAGTGCTTGCCGCGCCCTTCGTGCAGGATGCGCACCGCCTCCGCATGCGGCAACGCGGGCTTGTAGACGCGTTTGCTGATCAGCGCGTCGTAGACATCGGCCAGCGCCATGAGCCGCGCCGACAGCGGGATCGCTTCGCCGGCCAGCGCCTGCGGGTAGCCCGAGCCGTCCCACTTCTCCTGGTGCGACAGCGCGATCTCCTTGGCCAGCGACAGGAAGTCCACCTTCATGCCAAGGCGCTGCTCGNGCCTGCGGGTAGCCCGAGCCGTCCCACTTCTCCTGGTGCGACAGCGCGATCTCCTTGGCCAGCGACAGGAAGTCCACCTTCATGCCAAGGCGCTGCTCGGCCTCCGAGATCGCGGCATGGCCCAGCGTGGTGTGGGTCTTCATGACCTCGAACTCGTCCGGCGTGAGCTTGCCCGGCTTGAGCAGAATCTCATCGGGAATACCGACCTTGCCGATGTCGTGCAGCGGCGCGGATTTGTACAGCAGCTCGATCGTGCGCTCGGTGAGGTAGCCGGAGAAGCGCGGGTGCGTCTTCAACTGCTCGGCCAGCCGGCGCACATAGAGCTGGGTGCGCCGGATGTGCGCACCGGTCTCGTTGTCGCGCGTCTCCGCGAGCGAGGCCATGGCCATGATGGTCACATCCTGGATCGCCTGCACCTCGGCCGTGCGCTTGGCCACCTCGGCCTGCAGGTAGGCGCTCTTGTCGCGCAGGAAGTCGGCGTGCGCCTTCAGCGTCAGGTGCGCATGCACGCGCGCCAGCACGATGGGCGGGCTGATGGGTTTGGTGATGTAGTCGGCCGCGCCGAGCTCCAGCCCGCGCGTCTCGTCCTCCACCTCCGAGCGCGCGGTCAAAAAGATCACCGGAATGTCGCGCGTGCGCGGCTCGGCCTTGAGCCGGGCGCAGACCTCGTAGCCGTCGATGTCCGGCATCATGATGTCCAGCAGGATCAGGTCCGGCGGCGGGTCGGAGTTGGCGATGCGCAGGCCGCGCTCGCCGTGGTTGGCCACCTTGACCTTGTACAGGTCCTTGAGCAGCGCGCTCATGAGCGAGAGGTTGTCCGGCGTGTCGTCCACCACCAGCACGGTGGGC
>NZ_LMMT01000040.1 GCF_001422365.1 Pseudorhodoferax sp. Leaf265
CAGCATGGGCTTGATCGCGCTGATGTTGTCGTAGCCCACCACGGCCACCTTGCCGGTCTTGCCCGCGGCCTTGACCGCCGCCACCGCGCCCAGCGCCATCGAGTCGTTGCCCGCCAGCAGCGCCTTCAGGTCCGGGTGCTCGCGCAGCATGCTGGAGGCCACCTGGTTGCCCTTGTCGATCTCCCACTGGCCCGACTGCACGCCCACCACCGTGATGCCGGCGGTCTTCATCGCGTCCTGGTAGCCCAGCGTGCGCTGYTGCGCATTGAAGGTGGTGGASACGCCTTCGATGATGCCCACCTTGTCACCGCTCTTGAGCGTCTTGGCCAGCGCATCGCCCACCAGCTTGGCGCCGGCGCGGTTGTCCGGGCCGACGAAGGGCACGGACAGGCCCTTCTCCTTGAGCGCTGCCKCRTCGAGCCGGTTGTCGATGTTGACGATCAGCACGCCCTTGTCGGCAGCSGCCTTGATGGCCGGCACCAGGGCCTTGGAGTCGGCCGGGGCGATGACCAGCGCGTCGACCTTCTGSGCCACCATCTGCTCGACGATGCGGATCTGGGCGGCCGCATCGGTCTCGTCCTTGATGCCGTTGGCCATGAGCGTGTACTGCTTGGCGTTGGCCTTCTGGTGGGCCTTGGCGCCTTCCTCCATGGTCAGGAAGAACTCGTTGGCCAGCGACTTCATGACCAGGGCCACCTTGGGCGGGCTCTGGGCCCACGAGGGCACGGCGGCCAGCAGACTGGCCAGGGCCAGCGCGGTGGAAAGGGTGCGGCGTGGGCGACTGCATNGGTGGGCCTTGGCGCCTTCCTCCATGGTCAGGAAGAACTCGTTGGCCAGCGACTTCATGACCAGGGCCACCTTGGGCGGGCTCTGGGCCCACGAGGGCGCGGCGGCCAGCAGGCCGGCCAGGGCCAGCGCGGTGGAAAGGGTGCGGCGGGTCGAACGCATCGGTGTCTCCTGTTCTTGCTGCGTGATGGAAGCAGCCAATATAAAGACCCCAAAACACTTGCGCAAACGTTTGCGATCAGTGATTTCCCGCGCGAAGGTTACAAGAAGTTAGAGCGGCCCTGCCCGCGCACTTTGGTCTGCGCGACCTGCCGTTCGACCGCATCGAGCTGGACCAGTCCTGCATCGCCGCCTTGTTGCACGAACCGGCCAGCGGCATGGCGCATTCCATCATTGCCTCGCTCGTGCTGCTGGCCCACACCATGCACCTGGACGTCACGGACGAAAAGGTGGCGCAGGAAGGGCAGCTCCAGCGGCTGCGTGCGCTCGGCTGCCCTTCGGTGCAAGGTGATCTGTTCGGGCCACCCGCGGGCGCCGCCAGCGTAGGCGACCGCCAGCAGGCGCGGTCCGCACGCCGGTGTGGCGCCGGCCGCGCCCCTACGCAGCCGACTCAGCCGATCACCGTGCCGCGTGCCTCGCCCAGGCCGATGCGCACGGCGCCGGCGCGTTCGCACCAGCCACGCAGGATCAGCGTATCGCCGTCCTCGAGGAAGCTGCGCGTCTCGCCGTTGGGCAGGGCCACGGGCTGCTTGCCGCCCTGCGACAGCTCCAGCAAGGAGCCTGCCTCGCCCGGTGTCGGGCCCGACAGCGTGCCCGAGCCCAGCAGGTCGCCCGGGTTCAGGTTGCAGCCGTTCACGGTGTGGTGCGCGACGAGCTGCGCGGCCGTCCAGTAGGCAGCCTGCGTGGTGTTGCCGCGCGTGAGGCGCACGCCCTGATCGCCGGCCGCGCGCATCTTGGTGGTCTGCAGCCACACTTCCAGCGTGATGTCGAGCGCGCCCTGGGCGCGGTTGGCCGCGCTGTCCAGGTAGGGCAGCGGCTGCGGGTCGTCCGCCGGCCGCGTGAACGGGGCGCGGAACGGCGCCAGCGCTTCCATGGTCACGATCCAGGGCGAGACCGTGGAGGCGAAGTTCTTCGACAGGAATGGGCCCAGCGGCTGGTACTCCCAGGCCTGCAGGTCGCGCGCCGACCAGTCGTTGAACAGGCCCACGCCGAACAGGTGGGCCTCCGCCGCCTCGATGCCGACCGGCGCGCCCAGCGCATTGCCCTGGCCCACGAAGTAGGCCAGCTCCAGCTCGTAGTCCAGCCGCTTGCAGGGGCCGAACGTGGGCACCGCTGCGTCCGCCGCCTTGGTCTGGCCCTGCGGCCGCTTGAACGACGTGCCGCTGACCACGATGGAGCTGGCGCGGCCGTGGTAACCGATGGGCACCCATTTGTAGTTGGGCAGCAGTGGGTTGTCGGGCCGGAACTGCTTGCCGATGGTGGTGGCGTGGTGCACGCTGGTGTAGAAGTCCGTGTAGTCGCGCACCTCGCAAGGCACGGTGTACTCGCACTGCGCCTGCGGCACCAGCGCTTTGGCCCAGGCAGGCTGCTCGGCGCTGCCTTCGGCCAGGCCGGCGGACAGGCGTGCACGCAGGGCCTGGCGCTCGGCCGGCGCGGCGGCCATCAGCGCGTTCATGTCGGCATGGTCGACCAGGCCTGCAGCCTTGAGGTCCAGCACCTGGTCGCCGATGGCCACGCCGATGCGGAACGGCTCGGCGCTGCCAGCCGGGCGGAAGCGGCCGAACGGCAGGTTCTGGATCGGGAAATCGCAGCCGGCCTGGTTGGCGGAGGCGACCCAGCTGCGCAGCTGGGGATCGTGGGTGGCGTTCACAGAGGTCATGGTTGGAAGTGGTCTTTCAGGCCGGCCCAGCAGTCGGCGTAGTCGTGGTCCAGCGGCGCGGTGTTCAGCGCCCATGCGGTCGGGATGAAGCGGTAGCGGCTCTCGAACATGAAGGCCAGCGTGTTGTCCAGCTTCTGCGGCTTCAGGTCCACCGAAGAGGCCTTCTCGAACGCTTCCTCGTCCGGCCCGTGCGGCACCATGGCATTGTGCAGGCTCGCGCCGCCGGGCTTGAAGCCGCCGGGCTTGGCGTCGTACTCGCCATGGACCAGTCCCATGAATTCGCTCATGAGGTTGCGGTGGTACCAGGGCGGACGGAAGGTGTCCTCCATCACCAGCCAGCGCGGCGGGAAGATCACGAAGTCGCAGTTGGCCGTGCCGGGCGTGTCGCTGGGCGAGGTCAGCACCGTGAAGATCGACGGGTCCGGGTGGTCGAAGCTGATCGAGCCGATGGTCATGAAGTTCTTGGTGTCGTACTTCACGGGCGCCAGGTTGCCATGCCAGGCCACGACGTTGAACGGCGTGCCCTTGGCCGGCGCACGCCAGAAGCGGCCGCCGAACTTCTTGATGAGCTCGTAGGGCCCCGCTTCGTCCTCGTAGGCGGCCACGGGCGCGAGGAAATCACGCGCATTGGCCAGGCCGTTGGAGCCGATCGGGCCCAACTCGGGCAGGCGGAACTGCGCGCCGTAGTTCTCGCAGACGTAGCCGCGCGACAAGCCATCGGGCAGCGCGACCTTGAAAGCCAGGCCGCGCGGCAGCAGCGCGATCTCGCCAGGCGCCACCTCCAGCGCGCCAAGCTCGGTCGTGATCACGAGCCGGCCCTGCTGCGGCACGACCAGCAGTTCGCCATCGGCGTTGACGAAGGCGCGCCGGCCCATGGATTGGCCGGCCACGTACACGAGCGAGCCCACGCCGGTCTGCGCATCGGCATCGCCGTTGGCAGCCAACGTGCGCATGCCATCGACGAAGTCGAACTCGGCGCCGTCCAGCGGCACCGGATGCCAGCGCAGCGGCTCGGGCGCCAACGCCGTGCCGGCGTCGCCGCCCGTGGTCCACAGCGGCTGCGCATAGGGCTGGTAGCGGCCCGCGACTACCGAGGGCTGGCGCCGGTACATCCAGCTGCGCCGCTGTTCGTGCCGCGGCGCCGTGAACGCCGTGCCCGAGATCAGCTCGGGATACAGGTCGTGCGGCGCGCGCTGCGGGCTGTTGCGCCCTTGCGGCAGGCTGCCGGGCACGGCCTCGGTGGCGTACTCGTTGCCGAAGCCGCTCTGGTAGCGCAGCGGGTCCTGGGCCATGGTGTTCCTTTCAGTCGATCTTGATGTTGTTGGTGCGGATCACGCGGCCCCAGCGCTCGCGTTCCTGCTTCACGTAGGCGGCCATCTGCTCGGGCGTGCCGGGCAGGCCTTCCACGCCCAGGGCCTCGTAGCGCGCCTTCACGGTGGGCGAGGCCAGGGCTTCCTGCAAAGCCTTGCTGTAGCGGGCCACGGTGGCATCGGTCGCACCGGCCGGCACGGTCAGGCCCTGCCAGGCATAGGCTTCGTAGCCCGCAAGCCCCTGTTCGGCCAGCGTCGGCACGTTGGGCAGGCTGGCGATGCGCTGGGCGCTGGCCACGCCGATGGCCTTGAGCTTGCCCGACAGCACGAACTGGTTGCCGCTCGCGGTGTCCACGAGCATGAACGGAACCTGGCCGCCCAGCACGTCGGCCACCGCCGGTGCCGCGCCCTTGTAGGCCACGTGCGTGAGCTTCAGACCGCCCTGCTCGGCCAGCAGCTCGGTGGCCAGGTGATGCGGGCTGCCGACGCCGGCCGAAGCGTAGTTGACGGCGCCGTTCTGCGCCTTGGCCCAGGCCACGAATTCCTTCCAGTTGCTGGCCGGCACCTGCGGGCCGACCACCAGCACGAGCGGAAAGCGCGCGAGCAGGCCCACGGGCTTCAAGTCCTTCTCGGCGCTGTAGGGCAGCTTGGGAAACAGGAAGGGGTTGACGGCCAGCGTGGCGAAGTCGGCCGTGAAGACCGTGTTCTCCAGGTCCTTGGCGCGCACCGCGTACTCGGCCGCGATGTTGGTGGCCGCGCCCGGCTTGTTGTTGACGATCACGGGCGCGCCCAGCGTCTTGGTCATGGCTTCGGCCGTGGCGCGCGCCACGGCGTCGGAGCCGCCGCCGGCCGCGTAGCCGACCACCCATTCGATGGGTTTGCCGGATTGGGCCGACGCCGTGAAAGCCAGTGTGGCGGCAACGAGGCCGGTGGTCAGAAAGCGCATCATGGTTTGTCTCCAGGGGTTGTGAAATCGTCAGGCTTCGCGGGCGGCGGCCAGGGCCTCCCGCAGCACCGGCAGGTTGCCGATCTGGTTGGCCAGCAGCAGCACCAGGCGTGCATTGAGCGCATGGCTTTCCTCTGTCGACAGGCCCTGGTGGGCGTCGATCAGGGCTTCGTAGAAATCGTCGGGCGCGGCCAGGCGCGCGCGGGTGTCCAGGTGTTCGGGTGTCATCGCGGTGTCCTTCAGGCCTTGGCCAGGGCGCGCTCGTGGGCGGCGCGCAGTGCTCCGGCCGTGGGCCGGCGCCAGCGCGCGCAGACATGCTGGTCGGGGCGCAGCAGGTAGGTGGTGCCGTCCTGCGCGTCGTAGCGCGCGGCCGCCAGCGCGTGGGCCGCGTCCAGCGGCACCCGCTCGACCTGCAGCGGCAGCTCGGTCGCGGCCAGTGCACGCAGGCTGGCCTGGGCGCCCTCGCCGTCGCCGAACACCAGCGCCGCGAAACGCGTGCCGGCCAGGCGCTGCAGCAGCCAGCCGCCGGCCACGGGCGCGTCGGACGCCACGGCACCGGGGACCATGCGGCCTGCGAAGCCGTCGGCGTCTTCGGTGTTCAGCGCCGAGCCATGCAAGGTGGCCGGTACCGAGAGCCGCCCGCTGTTGACCATGCGCCGCGCGAAGTCATGCCGGCGCGCGAGCTGCAGCACGGCGTCGCGGAACAAGCGGCTGATCTCGCTCTTGGGTGTGATGAAGTCGGTGGCACGCGTGGAGTTCTGGATGTTCTCGTCGGCCGCCATCTCGCGTTCGCGGGCATAGCTGTCCAAGAGCGCATCGGGCGCCTGCGCGCGCAGCACGGCGGCCAGCTTCCAGGCCAGGTTCTCGGCGTCCTGCAGGCCCGAATTGGCGCCGCGCGCGCCGAAGGGCGACACGCCGTGCGCCGCATCGCCCGCGAACAGCACGCGGCCATGGCGGAAGGCGTCCATGCGCTGGCAGGCGAAGGTGTAGACGCTGGCCCATTCGAGTTCCACCTCGGCGCCCTTGAAGGGCGAGGCCTCCAGCAGCGCGCGCACGCGCGGCATGATGTTCTCGGGCCGCTTCTCGACCTCGGGGTCGGCGTCCCAGCCGAGCTGGAAGTCGATGCGCCACACGCCGTCGGGCTGCATGTGCAAGAGCACGCTCTGGTTGCGGTGGAAGTCCGGGTCGAACCAGAACCAGCGCTCGGCCGGGAAGTCGACCTTCATCTTCACGTCGGCGATCAGGAAGCGGTCGCGGAACACGCGGCCGTGGCTCTCCTGGCCCAGCAACTGGCGCACGGCGGAGCGCGAGCCATCGCAGGCGGCAACCCAGTCGGCCTGCAGCCGGTAGGGGCCGTCGGGGGTATCGATGGTCAGCAGCGCGTGGTCGCCGTGCTGCTCCACGCCCGTGACCTTGTTCTGCCAGCGCACGTCGATCAGCGGCAAATGCGCGGCGCGCTCGGCCAGGAAGCCCTCGACGTAGTACTGCTGCAGGTTCACGAAGGCCGGGCGGGCATGGCCGTCCTCGGGCAGCAGGTCGAAGCTGTAGACCTCCTCGCCGCGCAGGAACACGCGGCCGACCTTCCAGGACACGCCCTTGGCGGCCATGGCCTCGCCGCAGCCCAGGCGGTCGAAGATCTCCAGCGAGCGCTTGGAAAAGCAGATCGCACGCGAGCCGGTCGAGAGCTTGTGGTCGTTGTCCAGCAGCACCACGGGCACCTGCTGCTGGGCCAGGTCGATGGCCAGGGCCAGGCCGACCGGGCCGGCGCCGACCACGACGACCGGATGGCGCGCAGGCAGGGCCGCGCGCTGGTCGGGGTGGGGCTGGTAGTCGAACACCAGCTTCTGGTAGTCGACGGGTTTGGGGGCGGTGGCGAGCTCGTGGAGCTTCATGTCTTGTCTCCTCCGCGGCCCGATCAGCCTTCCAGCGCCTTCCACATCTGGATGTCGCGCTCGGCGGTCCAGATGCGTGGGTCGGCGTATTGCGTGGCCTCGTCGAAGCAGCGCGTCACGTCGAAGGGCATGCAGTGGTCGAAGATGACCCAGTGGCCGTACTTGGGCTTGAGCGCGGCGAAGGTGTCCTTGTAGACCGCGTTCAGGTCCTTGCCGGCCGCCACCCCCTTTTGCACATGGGCGTAGACGTCGGCGATGAAGTCGCGCGTTTCCTGCAAGCCCTTGGCCACGTCGGCGGGCGTGGTCAGCGCCGCGCCGCGGCCGGGCACCAGCGCCTTGGGCTGCAGCGCGGCGATGTTGTCCAGCGTCTGCGGCCAGTCCTTGAAGTAGGCATCGCCCGCGTACGGCGTGGCGCCGAACTCCACGAGGTCGCCCGACAGCAGCGTCTTCTCGCCCGGCAGCCAGACCACCGTGTCGCCCTTGGTATGGCCTCGGCCCAGCTGCAGCAGTTGCACCTCGAGCTTGCCGAGCCAGACGGTCATCTTGCCCGTGAAGGTCATGGTCGGCCAGGTCAGGCCCGGAGGCACCGTCTCCACGTTCTGGAACAGGCGCGGGAAGCGGCCGATCTCGCTGGCCTTGTCCTGCTCGCCGCGCTCGACGATCAGGTCGTAGGTGTCCTGGCTGGCCAAGATCTGCTGCGGCTGGTAGGCGCTGGCGCCCAGCACGCGCACGGCGTGGTAGTGCGTGAGCACCACGTATTGGATCGGCTTGTCGGTCACTTCGCGGATGCGGCGGATCACGTCGGCCGCCATCGCCGGGGTGGCCTGGGTGTCGGCCACGAGTACCGCGTCGTCACCGATCACGATGCCGGTGTTGGGATCGCCTTCGGCCGTGTAGGCCCAGGCGTGCTCGGAAATCTGGCTGAAGGTGACCTTCTTCTCTTCCAGGTCGGCCTGGGATGCGAACTTTTTCTGCTGGCTCATCGGGTGTCTCCTGCGGGTTCGTGAAGATTGAGATTTGTCATTGACAAACTGGTTCGCATTATTTCCGTTCGTTCGCGTTTGTCAAATGCATTTGCATCCTGCAAACTCGCACGCATGGACAAGATTCAGGACAAAGGCCAGCGCGCGGTGCAGTCGGCCGAGGTGGGCGCCCGTTTGCTGCTGGCCCTGGCGGGCCAACCCGGGCCGATGTCGCTCAAGGACCTGGCCGCCGCGGCCGACATGCCGCCCTCGCGGGCCCACCCCTACCTCGTGAGCTTCGCCCGGCTGCACCTGATCGCGCAGGACACCGGTACGGGCCACTATGCGCTGGGGCCGGCGGCGCTGCAATTGGGGCTGACGTACCTGCACCAGCTCGACCCTGTGAAGGCCGCCATGCCCGTGGCCGAGGAGCTGGCGCAGCGCACGGGCTATGCCGTGGCGCTTGCGGTCTGGGGCAACTTCGGCGCCACCATCGTGCGCATGATCGATGCGCGCCAGCCGCTGCATGTGTCGATGCGCGCGGGCACCGTGATGTCGCTGCTCAACACCGCCACGGGCCGCGCCTTCGCGGCCGTGCTGCCGGTCGAGCGCATCGAACGCACGCTTTCCGGCCCGCTGGGCGATCCGGACCAGGCCGGCCGGCCGCTCTCGCCCGCCCAGCGCGCCGAGCTGGAGACGGCCGTGGCCGAGCACCGCGCCCATGGCGTGGCCCGCGCCCACGGCCGGCCCATGCCGGGCGTCAACGCCTTCAGCGCCGCGGCGCTGGACCACGAGGGCCAGCCCGCCATCGTCATCACGGCGCTGGGCCACCAGGACCATTTCCCGGCGGACTGGGACTCGGCCGCGGCACAGGCGGTGCGCGCGGCCGCGGCCGCGATCTCGCGGCAGCTCGGCTACCGCTGACTCACGCGTGCGGCCAGGCCGCGAAGGCGGCCAGCGCTTCGGCCCGCTCCGAGGCCGCGCGCTGCAGCGGGAACGGCGCCTCGGGCAGGTGCGCCGGCACGAGCTGGCGCGCGAAATGCCAGACCACGGCCAGCGTGAGTTCGGCCTGGCCCACCGGCTGGCCACCGGCCGGGGTTGGCGGCGGGCCGCGCCGCAGTTCGTCCTCCAGCGCGCCGAAGCCGGCCAACATCTGGACATGGACACGGTCCAGCCAGGGCTGGTGCTGCTTCTCGGGCGGGCGCACCTGCTGCTCGTAGACGATCTGCACGGCCTTCTCGCAGGCGGCCAGCGCCAGGCCCGTCAGGCGCAGCGCGCGCAGGCGCTCGGCCGGTGCGGCCGGCCACAGGCTGCGTGACGGGCCGGCCAGGTGTTCGGCCCAGTCCAGGATCAGGCTGGAGTCCATCAGCACCGTGCCCTCGGACGTCACCAGCGTGGGCGCCTTGATGACGGGATTGATGGCGCGAAAGGCGTCCATCTGCCGGAACACCGAAATCGGCCGCGATTGGAATGGCAGGCCCAGCAGTTCCAGGCTCACGGCCACACGGCGCACATAGGGCGAGTCGAGCATGCCGACCAGCTGCATCATGTCAGTTCTCCTTCATCGGTCCGCAGCCATGCGCGGGCCAACCGGAAATCTACCGAAGAAGCGCCTCTTCTACCATCGACATCTTGTTGTCGAATCCGTTAGAGAAACTGACATGAACGATCTGCCCCCCATGAACGCGCTGCGCTGCTTCGAGGCCGTCGCACGGCTCGGCAGCGTGGGCCGCGCGGCCGAGGAGCTGCATGTCACGCACTCGGCCGTGAGCCAGCAGCTGCGCCAGCTGGAGGGTCTGCTGGGCCTGGCGCTGTTCGAGCGCGAGGGCCGAGGCGTGCGCCTGGCGGAGAACGGCCGGCTCTATGCGTTGCAGGTGCGCGAGGCGCTGCAGGGCATCGGCGACGCCACGCGTGCGCTGCGCATTCGGCCGCGCGCGGGCGAACTCGTGGTGGCGCTGATCCCCTCGTTCGGCCAGCACTGGCTGCTGCCGCGGCTGCCGCGCTACCTGGCGGCGCACCCGGGCCGGCGTGTACGCCTGCAGGCCAGCCTGGATCTGCAGGACCTGCGCCAGGCCGGCGCGCAGTTGGCCATCCGCATGGGCCAGGGCCCCTGGGACGGCATGGTGCAGGAGCAGCTCTTCACGGACGAGCTGGTGATGGTGGCCGCGCCCGGCCTGAACGGCGGCGCGCTGCCGCGCACGCCGGCCGAGGTGCTGCGTTGTCCGTTGGTCCGCTCGGCCGAATCCTGGGCACCGTGGTGCCAGCTGGCCGGCCTGCCCGAGCCCTCGCCCGAGGGCGGGCTCTGGATCAACGACTCCAACCTCTCGCTGCAAGCCGTGCGCCTGGGCCTGGGCGTGGCGCTGGAACGCCTGAGCCTGGTCGATGGCTTGCTGCGCCAGGGCGAACTCGTCGCGCTGACCACCATCCGCGCGCCCTACGCTTACCCCTACTGGCTGGTCTGGCCGCAGGCCGCCGCGCCTCCGATGGACTTCATCGCCTGGCTGCGTGAGGAGGCACGGCGCTATGCGGCCGGGCTGGATGGCGCGGCGCCGTCGGCACGGTAGGATGCGGCGCCCTCACTTCCTGCGTGCGCCATGCAAACCATTTCCGTCCACGTCGTCGATGTCGCCAATGGCCTGGTCGCGCGCAACATGCGCGTGGACGTGCTGTTCCACGAAGGCGGGCAATGGCGCGAGCTGGTCTCGGGGCCCGTGGGTGGCAACGGCCTGGTCGCCGCCATCGAGGGCGTGGCCGAGCCCATGGGGGCCGGCCAGTACGAGCTGCGCCTGCACGTGGCCGACTACTACCGCGCGCGCGGTACCCAGTTGCCCGAGCCGGCCTTCATGGACGTGCAGGTGTTCCGCTTCGCGGTGGCCGACACGGCGCGCCACTACCACCTGCCCGTGAAGCTGACGCCCTGGGGCATGTCCTGCTTCCGGGGCGCATGAGATGGACCACCCCGTTTGGATGTCTCACTGCGTGTAGACATCCAATACCCCTCAAGGGGCGCACCCGGCGGCCTGGCAGAGCCAGTTCCGCGGGTGCACTGGCATGGCCTGCTCCGTGGCCTTCAGCGCAGTGGCATGCGATGCGACCTCATGCACGTGCATGCGTCAGAAATTCATTCGGACGCCCAGCCGCGCGCTGCGTCCGGGCAGCGGCGCCTTCGGGAAGGCCGTGGTGGTCAGCACCGAGACGGCGCTGTAGGCCAGCTCGTCGGTGATGTTGTCGACGCGCGCGAACCACAGCAGTTCGGAGCTGCCCAGCGGCACGCGGTAGCTCAGCGCGGCATTCCACAGCGCATAGCCGTCGGTCGCGCGCTGGCCTTCGGCCGGCACCCGGCGCTGCGCCCGCACCAGGTCCACGCCCAGCTGCGCGCCCCAGGGGCCGCGCGCCCAGGACAGGGTGCCGCCCAGGCGGGCCGGGGCGATCCGCGGCAGCGGCTCGCCGCTGTCCAGGTTGGTCGCGCGCACGAGGTCGGCGCGCCACAGGAAGTCCAAGGTGCCAACTTCCTCCGAACGGCCCAGGCCACCTGCACCGAGCAGGCGCAGCGTGCCGTTGGCCTCGGCGCCGTAGAAGCGCGCGCGCACGCCGGCGTAGCGCAGGTCGGCCAGGGCCTCGTCGCCATCCGGGGGGTTGAGCTCGCCCTCGGCGCTGCGCGTGTTGCCTGTGTCCACCAGGCCGATGTAGTTGGAGAAACGGCTGGCGTAGACATTGAACGCGGCCTTGTGCGGGCCGGACTGCCAGGCCAGGCCCACGTCCACGCTGTTGGACTTCTCCTTGCGCAAGGAGGCGTCGCCGGTCTCCCAGGCGGCCGTGGCCAGGTGCGGGCCGTTGGCGAACAGCTCGTAGTCGCGCGGCGCGCGCTCGCTGTGCGCCAGGTTGGCCGTGAACTGCCAGGCCGGCGAGAGCTTGACGAGCGCACCGCCGGCCAGGCTCTGCGGCGTGAAGCTGCGTTCGCCGGTTTCGAAGCGCGTGACATCCGGGTCGCTGCTGCCGTCCGAACGAACGCGCACACGCTCGACACGGCCGCCCAGCGTCCACTTGCCCCAGGCGGTGGGTAGCTCCTCGTAGACGAACAGCGCCTGCTGGCGCGTGCGGCTGGCCGGCGCGAAGGCTTCTTCGCCTTCGGCCGCGAAGCGGTTGCTGTCCATCTGCAGACCGACCACGCCCTGCAAGGGGCCGATGGGCTGGTGCCGGGCCTCCAGCCGCAGGTCGTTGCCCTGGTTGCGAAAGCGCGTGCCGGCCTCGTCGCCCTCGAACTCGGTGTGGCGGTAGCGCGTGTGCGCGGCCTGCAGCTTGATGCTGCTGAACCAGCCCGGCAAATGACGCCACTCGCCGGCCAGCGCATAGCGGCGCGAACGCATGCCGATGGTGACCTCGTCCTCGGCCACGGTGCCGTAGTCGCTGCGGTAGTCGGTGATGGAGGCGCCCAGGTAGCCATGGTCGAAGAACAGCGAGCCGCCGACCGAGCCGCTCTCGGTGTCGCTGGCGGAGTTGCAGATGCGCCGAGCCTGCTCGGCGCTGCCGGGCTTGCTGCAGGGCAGATCGATGGGCACTGCGACGTCATCGGTGCGGCGCTTGCTGACATCCACGTGCAGCCCGTAGCGGTCGTTGCCGCCCTCGAGCAGCAGCGCGCCGTCACGGCCCTTGTTGCCGGTGGACAGGCCCGCCTCGGCCGCGCCCGTGATGCCGCCCTTGGCATCGAACTGCGGCGCACGCGGGATGCGGTTGTCGATCAGGTTGACCACGCCGCCAACGGCGCTGCCGCCGTACAGCAGCGCGCCCGGGCCGCGCAGCACCTCGATGCGCTCCACGGTCAAGGGGTCCGAGGGCACGGCATGGTCGAAGCTCAGCGCCGAGGCGTCGAGCATGGCGCCGCTGTTCTGCAGCACGCGGATGCGGTCGCCGTCCAGGCCGCGGATCACAGGCCGGCTGGCATTGGGGCCGAAATAGGTGCTGCCCACGCCGGGCAGGCCGTCCAGCGTCTGGCCCAGCGTGCCCTGGCGGCGCAGGGTCAGTTCATCGCCTTCCAGGCGGGTGGTGGGCTGGGCGGCGTCGGCCGTGCCCAGCGGGTTGCCGGTGACGGTGACTTCCTTCAGCGTGGCGGATTCGGACTGTGCCCACGCGGGGGACAGACAGGCGAGCGAAACGGCGACAGCGACGGCGCCGCGCGAGAAATGAGGAGACATGGAAGAGCTTCGTTGAAATCGGTCGTGCATGCGACCGCGCGCACCTGTCTTGCGACGGGCGCGCGGGCCAGGACGGTGGAGTTCAGCGAAGCGCGGGCGGGCCGCGGGCCTGGAACGGCGGTGGCGCCGGTGCCCACAGCGCCGGGCAGGGCCTCGCCAGCGGCGCCAGCGCCGCCACGGCGGGCAGCGCCAGCACGGGCAGGCTGGCCAGCAGATCGGCCGCGCCGGCGTGGTCGTACAGCTGGCAGTCGACCGCGGCATGGCCGACGTGGAAATGGTCGGCCGCAGAGCCATGCACCTCGCGGTGCGCCAGCGCCAAGGTCTGCGCGGACAGCCAGACGCCCAGCAACAGGCCCAGCCACCACAGTGGCCGGCGCTGGAGCAGGCGCAGGCGCTGGCTCATGCGGGTGTCAGGGCTTGGCCAGGCGGCTGAAGGTCTTGCGGAACTTGGCGACCTTGGGCGCGGCCACGGCCATGCAGTAGCCCTGGTGCGGGTTCTTCTCGAAGAAGTCCTGGTGGTACTCCTCGGCCGGCCAGTAGTTGGCCAGCGGCAGCACCTCGGTCACGATGGGCGCGCTGCTGTGGCCGGCCAGTTCCGCGATGACCTCGCGCGCGACCGGCTCCTGCGCCGGGTTGTCCAGGTAGATGCCGCTGCGGTACTGCGTGCCCACGTCGTTGCCCTGGCGGTTCAGCGTGGTGGGGTCGTGCACGACGAAGAAGATCTCCAGGATCTCGCGCAGGCCGATCTGCGCCGGGTCGAACTGCAGGCGCACCACCTCGTTGTGGCCGGTGCGGCCGGTGCAGACCTGCTCGTAGCTGGGCCGCGGCAGCTCGCCGTTGCTGTAGCCGCTCTCCACGTCGAGCACGCCCTGGACCTCCTTGAACACCGACTCCGTGCACCAGAAGCAGCCGCCGCCCAGTGTGATGGTTTCCGTTGCCATGCCATGCCCTCTGCGAAAAATTGCAGCCGGCATTGTGCCGTGGCCATCCACGAGAATGCCGGCCCGCGTCCATCAACCCTCTCCCCCACGGCCTCCCATGAATCCTGCCGAGTGGCGCCCCATCCTCTCCACCCTGTTTCTGCCGCCGGCCGGCCCGCTGCTGCTGATCGCATTCGGCTGGCTGCTGGCGCGGCGCCGGCGCGCGGCCGGACGTGCGCTCGGCCTGGCCGGCCTGGTGCTGTTGTGGCTGCTGTGCAGCAATGCGGTGGCGGTGCGGTTGTCCGACCTCTTGCTGCCCCCCGTGGCGGCGCTGCCGCCCACCGAGGCCGTGGCGCGGCTGCAGGCGCGGCAGGTGCAAGCCGTGATCGCACTCGGCGGCGGCCTGTACCCGCGCGTACCCGAACTCGAAGGCCCGCAACCGTCCAGCCAGACCGGCACGCGGGCGCTCTACGGCGCCTGGCTCGCGCGCGAGAGCGGCCTGCCGCTGGGCTTTGCCGGTGGCATCGGCTGGGCCAATGCGGGCGAGGCCGAACATCCCGACGAGGCCGATGCGGTGGCGCGCCTGCTGGCCCGCACCGGCCTGGCGCCGCTGCGCTGGGCCGACAGCCAGTCGCGCGACACCATCGAGAACGCCCAGAACATGGCGGCACTGCTGCGCCGCGACGGCATCGAACGCATCGCGCTGGTCACCAGCGCCTGGCACATGCCGCGCGCCGTGCGTGCCTTCGAGGCGACCGGCCTCACGGTGCTGCCCGCCCCCATGGGCTTCGCCGTGCCGCTGCAGCGGCCCGTGCTGGAGTGGCTGCCATCGACCCATGGGCTGGCCAATACCTCGGCCGTCGTGCGCGAGTGGCTGGCGCTGCGCCTGGGACGCTGAGCGCCCGCTCCGGTGGTCTGCCTTGACAGGCCAATTCCGGACTGCCTACATTTACTAACCGGTCGGTCATTAAGGAATGCAGAGCCCCTCCGCCCCTCCCAGAAGCACGGCCGCCGGCAAGCGGGCCCGGCGCAAGGACGCGCGTCCGAGCGAGCTGCTGGACGCAGCGCTGGAACTGTTCGTCGAAAAAGGCTTCGCCGCCACCAAGGTGGAGGCCGTGGCCGCCCGGGCCGGCGTTTCCAAGGGCACGCTGTTCCTGTACTTCCCCAGCAAGGCGGAGTTGTTCCGGGCGGTCGTGCAGGACAACCTGGCCGCCCGCTTTGCCGACTGGAACGCTGAATACGAGGCCATGGACGGCGGCAGCGACAGTGCCGCCGACATGCTGCGCCACGCCCTGCAGTCCTGGTGGACGCGCGTGGGCGCCACCAAGCTCACCGGCCTCACCAAGCTGGTGATCAGCGAGGCGCAGAACTTTCCCGAGGTGGCGGCCTGCTACCACACCGAGGTGGTGCAACCCTCGCAGCAGCTGCTGCGTCGCGTGATCCAGCGCGGCATCGAGCGCGGGGAGTTCCGCCCGCTGGACGCCGAATACGCCGTCTACAGCGTGACCAGCGCCATCCTGTACCTGGTCATGCACAAGCATGCGATGGGTCTGCTCGCACCGGCGTCGGGCGAATTGATGCCGGAACGCTACATCGCTTCCCAGCTGGACATCATCCTGCATGGCCTGCTGGGGCCGGCCCAGGCCCCGCCCTCTAGAATCCCGGCTCTGTCGTGACTCCCGCGTCCCCTGCTACGCCGCCTGAACAAATGACCCCCGCCGAAATCGAACTCAGCCGCTTCAACATGATCGAGCAGCAGATCCGCCCCTGGGATGTGCTGGATGCTGCCGTGCTGGAACTCCTGGGCCAGGTGCGGCGCGAGCAGTTCACGCCGGCCGCGCTGCGCGGCCTGGCCTTCATGGACACCGAGGTGCCGCTGCGCACGCCGCACGAGGCCGCCCTGCGCCAGGGGCACTGCATGCTGGCACCGCGCGTGGAGGCGCGCAGCGTGCAGGATCTCAAGCTGCAAAAGACCGATCGCGTGCTGGAGATCGGCACCGGTTCGGGCTATTCCGCCGCACTGATGGCCAGCCTGGCCGCCAGCGTGCTGACACTGGAGATCGAAGCCGAACTGGCCGAGACCGCCCGCGCCAACCTGCGTGAAGCCGGCATCGCCAACGCCGAGGTCCGCCATGCCGACGGTGCCAACGGCGCCGCGGCCGACGGCCCGTTCGACGCCATCTTGCTGAGCGGCTCGGTGGCCGCCGTGCCAGCGGCGCTGCTGCAGCAACTCAAGCCGGGCGGTCGGCTGTTCGCCATCGTCGGCAACGAGCCCATGATGCGTGCCCAGGTCGTCACCCGTGTGGGCGAAGGCCGCTTCGAAACCACCTCGCCCTGGGACGCCATCGTGCCGCGGCTTCAGAACTTTCCGGAACCGTCGCCTTTCCAGTTCTGAGCCGATGATCGACCTCGTCACTCCCTCCCAACTCGGCGACTGGCAGCCCGGGCAGATCACGGTTCTCGACGTGCGTGAACCCGCGGAACTGGCCGTGGCCAGCGTGAAGCCCGATGGTTTCACGCTGCTGGCCATTCCCATGGGCGAGATTCCTGGCCGCCTGGCCGAGCTCGACCGCGACCAGCCCATCGCCTGCCTGTGCCACCACGGCGCCCGCAGCATGCGGGTGGCGCAGTTCCTGGCCCAGCAGGGCTTCGCGCAGGTGGCCAACATCAGTGGCGGCATCGACGCCTGGTCCCAGCAGCGCGATCCATCCATCCCCCGTTACTAGGACGAAGGCAGGCCATGGTGCAGACGAGAAAACACAAGATCGCACTCCGACGCAACACCTCCGGCCTGCTGCTCCTGCTGGCCTTCGGAACGGTGCCGGCCGCGTCGGCCCAGACGCTGGTGCAGCTGTTCGAGGCGGCACGCACCACCGACGCCACCTACCAGGGCGCCCGTGCCCAGTACGAGGCCAACCTGGCCAAGGCCGACCAATCGCGCGCGCTGATCCTGCCCAGCGCCAACCTCACGGCCGGTGCCTCGCGCAACACCTACGACAGCACCACGCCGCCCGTCGAAGGCCCGTACACGGCGCTGACGGCCAGCGTGGGCGCCACGCAACCGCTGTACCGCCCCGGCAACTGGGCCGGTTACGAGCAGGGCCTCAAGCTGGCCGACATCGCCAAGGCCCAGCTGCTGGTGGCCGAGCAGGATCTGGTCATCCGCGTGGCCCAGGCCTATTTCGACGTGCTGGCCGCACAGGACACGCTCGCCTTCGTACAGGCGCAAAAGGCTGCCGTGGCCGAGCAACTGGCCTCGGCCCGGCGCAACTTCGAGGTCGGCACCGCCACCATCACCGACACGCGCGAAGCCCAGGCCCGGCACGATCTGGTGATGGCCCAGGAGATCGCCGCCGCCAACGACCTGCGCGTCAAGAAACTGGCGCTGGACACGGTGGTCAGCCGCACCGATGCCCGTCCCACCCCGCTGGCGCAGCCGGTACCGCTGCCCGCGCTGACCGGCGATGCCGAGACCTGGGTGCAGCAGGCCGAGGGCCATCCCGTCGTGCAGCAGGCCCGCATCGGCGTGGATGTCGCGCGGCTGGAGACCGAGAAGGCGCGTGCCGGCCACAAGCCCACAGTGGACCTGCAGGCCAGCTACGGCATCAACCGCTATCCGCAGGGCTACCCGAGCAACAGCCTGGCCTTCGGCACGCGCCAGAACCAGGGCTCGCTGGGCGTGCAGGTCACGGTGCCGCTGTTCGCCGGCTATTCGGTGCAGAACCGCGTGCGCGAAACCCTGTCGCTCGAAGAGAAGGCCAGTGCCGACCTGGAAGCGGCCCGCCGCACCGTGGTGCAGAACACGCGCACGGCCTACTTCGGCGTGGTGTCAGGCAAGGGCCAGGTCGAGGCGCTGCAGGCCGCCGAGGCCTCCAGCCAGAGTGCGCTGGACGCCAACAAGCTGGGCTACCAGGTCGGCGTGCGCATCAACATCGACGTGCTGAACGCGCAGAGCCAGCTCTACCAGACCAAGCGCGACCTGGCCCAGGCCCGCTACAACGTGCTGCTGGGCGAGCTGCGTCTGCGCCAGGCCAGCGGCGGACTGCGCGCCGAAGACCTGCAGGGCATCGAGGCGCTGCTGCTGCGCTGAACCAGCACGCTCAACGCTGGACCTGTTCCACGATCGCAGTCGCCGTGCGCGCCGCCGTGCCACGGTGGGCCGCGGCGAAGGCGAAGCTCGCGTCACTGGCCCGCTGGCGTGCCACAGGGTCCGCCGCCAGCCGCTGCACGGTCTGAACGGCCTGCGCCAGATCCTCCACACGCAGGGCGGCACCGGCCTGCTCTGCGAGCTCTGCCGCCTCGGCGAAATTGAAGGTGTGCGGCCCCATCAGCACCGGGCAGCCACAGGCCGCGGCCTCGATCAGGTTCTGCCCGCCCAGGGGTTCGAAGCTGCCGCCCAGCAAGGCGAGGTCGGCCAGGCCGTAGTACAGCGCCATCTCGCCCAGCGAATCGCCGAGCCAGACCGCGCCCGCACCGGCCGGCGGCGCATCGCCCCAGCCGCTGCGGCGCGCCACGGCAAAGCCATGCGCACGCACCAGCTCGGCCACGGCATCGAAACGCTGCGGATGGCGCGGCACGATCAGCCATTGCACGGCTGCGGCAGCGGCCGGATCGGCCTGCAGCAAGGCCAGCAAGGCGGCCTCCTCGTCCTCGCGCGAACTGGCGAACAGCGCCACGGGCTTGCCCGCCGCAGCCCGCCACTGGCGGCCGCGCGCCTGCTGCGCCGGATCGGGCGTGGCATCGAACTTGAGATTGCCGAAGACGCCGGCCACCGGCGCACCGGCGCTGCGCAGCCGCGCCGCATCGTCCTCGGTCTGCGCGTAGGCGGCCACAAGCGCGGCATAGGCCGGCGGCAGCAGCGGCACGCGCTGCGCGCCCTGCAGCGATTTTTCGGACAGGCGCGCATTGGCCAGCACCAGCGGCACGCCGGCCCGGCGGCAACTTTCGATGAGCCAGGGCCAGATCTCGGTTTCCATGAGGATGCCGACACGGGGTTGGAACTGCGCCAGGAAGCGCCGGGTCGCGCCCGGCGTGTCCCAGGGCTGCCAGACCTGCAGATCGCCTTCGCGCAGCAGCCGCGCGCCCTCGGCCCGGCCCGTGGCCGTGCCGTGTGTGAGCAGCAGCCGCATGCCGGGCAGGCGCTCGCGCAGCGCGGCGATGAGCACGGCGGCCGCGCGCGTCTCGCCCAGCGACACCGCATGCACCCAGACCCAGCCGCTCGACGGCGGCTGTGTGTAATGGCCGAAGCGCTCGGGCACATGGGCGCCGTAGCCGGGCTCGGCCACCGCACGGCGCGCGAGCTTGCGCCGCAGCAGCGGTTGCGCCAGCCAGGTCAGCCAGCCGTACAGGCGCAGCAGCATCAGGCGGGCACCGGTCGGGGTGTGGCGGCCAGCACGCCCTGCCAGGCGGCCCAGACCTCGTCCACGCTGGGGGCACGTTCGCCGCCGACCGGCACCTGGTGCGCATGGCCCACGGGGCCGGCACGCCAGGCGCGCGGATAGCTGAAGATCTGCACGTGCAGCAGGTCCAGCGCCACGGCCATGTGGCTGAGGCCGGAGTCCACGCCGATCACGCCGGTGGCAGCGGCCATCTCGCGCAGCACGCCGGCCAGCGACAGCCGCGGCCAGACACGGGCCGCGGGGCCGATGGCAGCGGCCAGCGCGGTAGCCAGGCGCAGCTCGGCATCCGAGGCATGCGGCAGCCAGACGGCGAAGCCATCGGCCGCGAGCCGCTGGCCGATGGCGGCCCAGTGCGCCTGCGGCCATTCGTTGTCGGGCCGCGTCGTGCCATGGGCCAGCACGACCGCGCGCACCGGTGCCGGGCGCTCCACGCGCAGATCGTAGACGGGCGGCGTCTTGAGTTCATAGCCCAGCGCGCCCGCGGCCAACACGCGGTAGCGCTGCACCGCGTGCACGCGCCGCGGCATGGGCACCAGGCGATCGGCGAAGAAGCGCGTGGGCCACTCGTAGCCGCACTCCTCGCTGCGGTTGCCGTAGGTCGCGCGAAAGCCCTGGGCCGAGATGCGGGCCTTGCGCGCCACCATGCCCGACTTGATGAGGCCCTGGATGTCGAGCACGGCGTCGTATTCAACGTCCCGGAGCGCCGTGTAGAAAGCAATGCGTTCGGCCCGCGTCGCGGCGTCCAGCCAGGACTTGCGCCAGCGGCGCCCGGCGAAACGCAGCACGCGCTCCACGCCCACCACGCATTCCACGAGCGGCGCGAACGATTCCTCGACCACCCAGTCGATCCGCGCCCGCGGCAGCGCCGCGCGCAGGTCGCTCACGACCGGCATGGCCTGCACCACATCGCCCAGCGACGAGAGCTTGACGATCAGGATCCTCATGCAGTGCGGCCGCCGCCTGCACTCAATGTGCGGCCGCCTGGATCTGCGCGTCGGGCTTGACCGAACGCAGCAACGCCATGAGCTGCGTCTGGATGCGCTCGAGCGCGGCCTCGGTGTGGCCCTCGAAGCGCAGCACCAGCACCGGCGTGGTGTTGGAGGCGCGGATCAGGCCGAAGCCGTCCGGCCAGTCCACCCGCAGGCCGTCGATGGTGTTGACGGTCGCCGGTGCGTCGAACTTGGCGGCCGCCACGAGCTGGGCCACCAGCGCGTGCGGCTCGCCCTCGGTACAGCCGACATTGAGTTCGGGCGTGGAAAAGCTCGTCGGCAGGGCGTCGAGCACGGCGCTGGCATCGGGCGACTTGCTCAGGATCTCCAGCAGCCGCGCACCGGCGTAGGTGCCGTCGTCGAAGCCGAACCAGCGTTCCTTGAAGAAGATGTGGCCGCTCATTTCGCCACCCAGCGGCGCCTGGCCGCCCTCGGCCTCAATGGCCTTCATCTTGGCCTTGATCAGCGAGTGGCCGGTCTTGAACATCAGAGCCTTGCCGCCGGCGGCCTCGATGGCCGGGGCCAGCCGCTGCGAGCACTTGACGTCGAACAGGATGGTGCCGCCCGGCACGCGCGAGAGCACGTCCTGCGCGAACAAGGCCATCTGGCGGTCCGGGAAGATGTTGTTGCCCTCGCGCGTGACGATGCCCAGGCGGTCGCCGTCGCCGTCGAAGGCCAGGCCCAGCTCGGCGCCCGTGGTCTTCAACGCGGCGATGAGGTCGTGCAGGTTCTCGGGCTTGCTCGGGTCCGGGTGGTGGTTGGGGAAGTTGCCGTCGACCTCGCTGAAGAGTTCGGTCACCTCGCAGCCCAGCGCGCGGAAGATTGCAGGCGACGAAGCGCCCGCGATGCCGTTGCCCGAGTCGATGACGATCTTGAGCGGGCGCGCCAGCTTCACGTCGCCCACGATGCGTTCGCGGTAGGCCGGCAGCACGTCGGCCTGGCGCACGCTGCCGCCGGGAACGTCCAGCCAGTCCTCGGCCTCGATCATGCTGCGCAGGGCCTGGATCTCGTCGCCGTAGATGGCGCGGCCACCCATGATCATCTTGAAGCCGTTGTAGTCCTTGGGGTTGTGGCTGCCCGTGATCTGGATGCCGCTCTTGGCCAAGGTATGGGCGGCGAAGTACAGGATGGGCGTGGTGACCATGCCCACGTCGATGACCTGCACGCCGGCGGCCACGAGGCCGCGGATCAGCGCGGCCGACAGGCTGGGGCCCGACAGGCGGCCGTCGCGGCCCACGGCCACGGTGGTCTCGCCCTCGCGCCGGGCAATGGTGCCAAAGGCGCGTCCCAGGCCTTCGGCCACGGCCTCGTTCAGGCTGGACGGCGTGATGCCGCGGATGTCGTAGGCCTTGAAGATGGACGCGGAAACTTGCATGGAACTCCTGGGCAGGGGGTGGCGGTGCGGGCGATTATGGGGGAAACCCCAGGCCCGCCCCGCCCTCCTCGAAACTCCCCTGTTCAGGCTTTCGCGTGCTGGTAGCCGACCCGCTGCGTGGGCGTCAGCGGGCCGAAGCGCGGCCAGGCCAGCAGCACGCCCTGGCGCTGCAGCAGGCGCTGGTAGTCGGCCAGCAGCTCCGGCTTGGCACGCACGGCGCGCGGCGGCTCGCCCTGCTCCAGCGCGAACACGGCCAGCAGGCCGGCGGCCTCGCCGATGCTCCACTCCGTCGCATGCTCGCGGTAGGCGCCATTCGTGATGCGCGTGGTGCCCAGGTTCTTGCAGGCCGGCAGCAGGTTGTCCACACGCACGGGCAGCAAGGCACCCAGCGGGATCTGGAACGGGTAGGAATCGATGTCCACCGTGTTGCGCCCGCGCGTGCTGGGGTGCAAGTCGATGCGGTAGGCGCCGATGCCCACGCTGTCGGCGAACACCTCCGCGCCGTCGCGGCCGGGACGCGCCGCCACCCCGATGTGCTGCTCCAGCACCGTGAACTCGGCCTCGATGCGCCGGCCCTCACGGTAGTACGCCTGCTTGGCCAAGCCGTCGGTGGTGCCCAGCACGTCGCCGCGCAGGCGCAGGCCGGCATAGCCCTGGCCGCCGTCGTGGCGCGGCGCCTCGGTCTGCATCCAGTAGAACCAGGCCAGGCTCAGCTGGCGCGATTCTTCCAGCGCCGCGGCCTGCTCCTGCGGCGACACACCCACGACGGGCTGCTCCCAGTAGTCCATCTGTGGCCAGTTGGCCAGCGTGATGTCGCTGGCGTAGGCGCCGGGCTCGAAGTGCTGGCGGTAGGCGATGCGCCGCGCATGCCAGAGGTCGTACAGCGATTCGGTGTCGGTCGGTCCCACGAACAGCGGGCGCTCGCGCGGCTGGTGCGTCACGAAGTCGGACAGCGTCCAGCTGAACTGCGGGCCGGGCCAGCAGTCCAGTTGCAGCGTGCGCAGGCGCTCGTAGCCGGCCGGCTTGGCGATGCGGTGGTCTTCGCCGGGCAGGTAGTCGCAGGCCAGGCACCAGGTGATGGCCTGCTGGTCGAACGGATCGGCCTCGCGCAGCGCATGCGGCTCCTGCGTGCGCGACTGCGCCTCGGCGCCGAACACATGTTCGACGCCGGCCTGCTCCAGCAGGTCGCCGATCTCGGTGGCGTCGATGAACAGCGGCGCACGCAGCATAAGTGGGCGGTCCTGTTCCAAATCCAGCACCGTCAGCGCCTGCACGCGGTCGCCCGCGGTCTCGGCGCGCAGCACGCGGTGGCGGCGCAGCACGGTCAGCAGGCCCGCCGCTTCGTGTGGCGCGAGCATCTGGTCGATCACGCGCACGGCCACCCAGGGCTCGTGGCACAACGTACCCACGTTGCCCTGGCCCGGGTTGAGTCGGACCTGGGCGCGCGCCGCAGCGCTCAAAGGCAGGTGGTCGCGGTAGTAGGTGCGGATGGCCTGGCGCAGTTCGGCGTAGCTCTGCGAGCCCGTCAGCACCTCGATCCAGGGGTGCTCGTCGGGCGGCACGCCCTGGGCCGTGAGCTGCCCGCCCAGCCAGTCGAGTTCCTCGACCAGCAGCACGCGGCGGCCCAGCCGGCAGGCCGCCAGCGTCGCGGCGATGCCGCCCAGGCCGCCGCCGACGACGACCAGGTCGGCCGTGAGTTCCTTGTCCAGCACGCTCATTCCGCCGTCAATCCCAGGCGGCGGATCGCGTCGCCATAGCGCTTGGTCTCGCTCGCGATCAGCGCGGCGAAATCGGCCGGGCTGCCTTGTGCCGGCTCCACGCCCAGGCTGGCCAGGCGCTCCTTCACGTCGGGCTGGGCCAGCACGGCGTTGATCTCGCGGTTCAACCGCTCGACGACGGCAGCCGGCGTACCGGCCGGCGCGAGCACGCCGAACCAGCCCGTGACTTCGAAGCCCGGCAGCGCGAGTTCGGCCACCGTGGGCACGCCCGGCAGCACGGCGGAACGCTTGGCCGTGGTCACCGCCAGCGCCCGCAGCTTGCCGGACTGGATGTGCGGCAGCGCACTGGACGGAATGTCGAAGCCCATATCGACCTCGCCCGCCAGCAGCGCCGTGAGCGCAGGGCCGGAGCCCTTGTACGGGACCATGAGCATGTCGACCTTGGCCTCGCTCTTGAGGAACTCGGCGGCCAGGCTGGTGGTCGTGGCACCGCCGCCGCCGGCCGCGTAGTTGAGCTTGCCGGGCGCCTTGCGCGCGGCGGCCAGCACCTCGCCGAAGTTCTGCGATGGCGAGGCCGCCGGCACCACCACGACCACGGGCGAGGCGCCGACCTTGGCCACGGGCGCGAAGCTCCTGACCGTGTCGTACTTGAGCTTGGGATACAGCGCCGTGCTGCCCGGAAAGCCGCTGGTCACGAACAGCAGTGTGTAGCCGTCGGCCGGCGCAGAAGCCACGTAGCTCGTAGCAATCGTCGCGCCGGCGCCGGGCCGGTTTTCCACCACCACGGGCTGGCCCAGCGCGGTGGCGAGCCTGCTCGACACCAGGCGCGCGAGGATGTCGCCCGAGCCGCCGGGAGCGAAGCCCACGGCCATGTTGATGGGCTTGTTCGGGTAGGTCTGGGCCTTTGCAGCGCCGAACGCCAGCGCGGCGGCCGCGGCCAGCGTGGCCAGGCGGATCCAATGGGTCATGCTTGTCTCTTGCAGGGTGACGGAGAAGCCGCCATCGTAGGAAGCGCCCCCCGCCGGGTCCAATACCGATCGCCTCGCCCGCTATAACATCGTGTTCTTTTCTAGGGTCATCCCCGAGCACCGATGGAATAAGCCGCGCGATGAACCTGCGCCAGATCGAAGTCTTCCGCGCCGTCATGACGACCGGCTCCACGACCAATGCGGCCAAGCTGCTGCACGTCTCGCAGCCCGGGGTGAGCCGGTTGATCCGGCACCTGGAGATCCGCCTGGGCGTGGCGCTGTTCGAGCGCCGCAACGGCCGGCTGGTGCCCACGCCCGAGGCACGCACCCTGCAGGGCGCGATCGACCAGGTCTACCGCGGCGTGCAGCATGTGCAGAACGTTTCGGCCCACCTGCGCTTCGGCGGCCACGAGACGCTGCGCGTGCTGTCCAGCGCCAACACCGGGCTGCAGCTGGTGCCGCGCGCCACGGCCGCCCTGCTCGCCGAATTCGCGCATTCCAAGGTGTTCTTCGAATCGCTGCCCACGCGCGAGATCGTGCAGCTGCTCGTGGCCGAGGAGGCCGACGTGGCCATTTCCAGCGCGCCCCTGGACCACCCGGTACTGCAGGTGCGCGAGATCGGCCACTGGACGCTGCTGTGCGCGCTGCCGCAGGGCCACGCGCTGGCCGCCGCACCCGTGCTGGACCTGGATCTGGCGCTGCGCGAGCGCCTGATCGTCTACAGCCCCGAGGCACCGCAGAGCCGCGCGATCGACGCCTGGATCGAGCAGCGCGGCATCGCGCGCCAGGTCGCGGTGGAGGTGCGCTCGGGCTACGCGGCCTGCGCCATGGCCGCCAGCGGCGCCGGCATCGCCTTCGTCGACGACATGTCGGCGCGCGCGCACCGGGCCGAGGGCCTGGTGCTGCGCGACGTGCCCGATGCGCCGCGCTTTCCGATCTTCAGCGTGGTCAACCAGAACCGGCCGCCGTCGCGGCTGGGGCAGCGCTTCCTGGACCTGGTGGCCGCGGCCTGACGTGCTCCCCTGCCCGCCTCACACCTGGGCCATGCCGCCGTCGACGAACAGCTCGATGCCGTTGACGAAGCTCGCCGCGTCCGAGGCCAGGAAGGCCACGGCCTTGCCGATCTCGCCCGGCTCGCCCAGGCGGCCCAGTGGCACCTGCGCGGCCAAATAGTCGAACAGTCCCTGGCGCGTCGCCTCGTCGGCGGCCAGACCGCCCAGGCCGGGCGTGCGGACCGGGCCGGGGCTGACTGCATTGACGCGGATCTTGCGGTCCTTCAGGTCCAGCGCCCAGGAGCGCGCGAAGTTGCGCACCGCCGCCTTGCTCGCGCTGTAGACGCTGAAGTTGGCCGTGCCCTGGATCGAAACCGTGGACGATGTCAGGATCACCGAGGCGCCCTCGCTGAGCAAGGGCAAGGCCTTCTGCACCGTGAACAGCACGCCGCGCACATTGGTGCCGAAGATGCGGTCGAAGTGCTCTTCGGTGATGGCGCCCAGCGGCAGCATGTCGCCGCCGCCTGCGTTGGCGAACAGGATGTCGAGTCGGCCGGCGGTCCTGGCGATCTGCGCGTAGACCGTGTCGAGGTCGGCAAGCACCGCCGCATCGGCACGGATGCCTGTGGCCTTGGGTCCGAGTTCGGCCACGGCCGCGTCGAGTTCCGCCTGGCGCCGGCCCGTGATGAAGACCTGCGCGCCCTGGGCGATGAGTTCCTTCGCGGCGCCCAGGCCGATGCCGCTGCTGCCGCCCGTGACCAGGGCGATCTTGTCGTTGAGAGGGGTGTTCATGGTGCGTTCCTATCAAGGTTTTCGGTTGGGATGGGTGCAATTCTGGGCACTGGCCTTTCTGCGAAAAAGAGAGATCAATGGAATTACTATCCACAACCGTAGAAAATCAGAGCCCACAGGAATGGACCAATTGCTGGCAATGCACGCCTTCGTGCGCGTGGTGGAAGCGGGTAGCTTCACGCGGGCGGCCGACTCCCTGGACATGCCGATCGCCACCGTCAGCAAGCAGGTGCAGGAGCTGGAGGCCCATCTGGGCGTGCGCCTGCTGCAACGCACCACGCGCCGCCTCACGGTCACGCCGGAGGGCCAGGACTACCACGCCAAGAGCACGCGCATCCTGCGCGACCTGGAAGACATCGACGCCTCGTTCAAGCTCGCGCAAGGCAAGCCGCGCGGCCACCTGCGCGTGGATGTGGGCGGGTCGACCGCCCGCGACGTGCTGATCCCGCTGCTGCCGGACTTCATGGCGCGCTATCCGGAGATCCGCGTGGACCTGGGCGTCTCCGACCGCGCGGTGGACCTGGTGGGCGACAACGTGGACTGCGTCATCCGCGGCGGTCCGCTGGACAGCTCGTCGCTGGTCGCACGCCGTCTGGGCGAAGCCGTGCTGATCACCTGTGCCGCGCCGCTGTACCTGCGGCAGTACGGCACGCCGGCCTATCCGGAGGAGCTCAAGAACGGCCACCGGCTGGTGAGCTATGTGTCCAGCCAGACCGGCCGCGCCATGCCGTTCCGCTTCACGCGTGACGGCGAGAAGAGCGAGATCAAGGTCGAGCACCGCGTCGGTGTCAACGAGAGCAATGCGCACCTGGCCGCCGGCGTGGCCGGCCTGGGCATCGTCCAGACCTTCGGCTACGCGGCCGAGGCGGCCCTGCGCGACGGTTCGCTGGTCGAGATCCTGCGGCCCTGGCGGCCCGCGCCCTACCCCTTTCACCTCGTCTACCCGCAGAGCCGGCATGTGACGCACCGGCTGCGCGTGTTCATGGACTGGTTGCTGGAAGGCTTCCCCGCGCGGGTGGCGCGGGACGGGGGTGCGGCCGCCGGCTGACGGCGCCGCTGGGCTTCAACGCGCCAGCCACTCCCAGCGCGGGATCTGGTCCATCTCCAGCCCGCTCAGCTGCGTTTCGCCGAGCGGTTTGTGCAGCGCCAGCCGCTGCGTGCCCGCCACCGCACCATCCAGCGCGGCCAGCAGCCGTGGCGCGTGCGTGACCACGATGACCTGCGAGGCGCGCGCCGCCTGCGCGATGAGCCGGCCCAGCGCGGGCAGCAGATCCGGGTGCAGGCTGGTCTCCGGCTCGTTCAGCACCAGCAGGGCCGGCGGCCGCGGCGTCAGCAGCGCAGCGATCCAGAGCAGGTAGCGCAGCGTGCCGTCGGACAGTTCGGCAGCGTCCAGCGGCCGCAGCAAACCATGCTGGTGCATGCGCAGCGCGAAGCGCTCGCCCAAAACCTCGACCTGCACGCGCGCACCCGGGAAGGCATCCTCGACAGCCGCGTCCAGCGCCGCGTGGTCGCCGATCTCGCGGATGGTCTGCCAGGCCGCGGCCAGGTCGCTGCCGTCGTCGCCGAGCACGGTCGTCGTGGTGCCCAGCTGCGGCACGCGCGCGGGTGCATCGGCGTCGCTGCGGAAGTGGTCGTAGAAGCGCCAGCCGCGGATCTGCTCGCGCAGGCTCAGCATCTCGGGCGCGGCACGCGGCTCGGCGTACTCGGTCATCATGCTGGCGAAGGCCGGGATCGGGCGGGCCACGCCTTCCCAGCCGCCCCCCTGCCCGTCCCTGCGGATGCGCAGCGCGGCGCCGCGGCGTTCGACCAGCAGCGATGCCGGCCGCATGAAAGGACCGTTCCAGACCGCCTCGCGCTTGATCTCGGGGTCGTGGTTGAACACCGAGGTGCTGCGTGGGATCGGCAGGCCGATGTCGATCGCATAGCCATAGCCGTCTGCCGCGTCGGACCCGAAGCCCAGCTGCAGCGACACCGGGCCGTTGCGCCTGGTGCCCTGCACGGGTGCCTCGCCGCGCCGCATCGCGGCCGAGAACTGCTCGGGCCCGGCCCACAGCGTGGACGCGAGACCACCCTCGCGCGTCAGCGCACGCACCACGCCGCCCTGGGCCACGGCGGCCAGCAGCCGCAGCGCGCGGTAGACGCTGGACTTGCCGCTGCCGTTGGGCCCGGTCACCAGCGTCAACTTCCCCAGCGGCAGCACCAGCCGGCGCAGCGAGCGGTAGTTGGCGATGGCCAGCGCCGACAGCACGGTCACAGTGCCGCGATGGCTTCCTTGTAGAGCGCTAGGTATTGCTGCGCCACCGGCTCCCAAGAGAAATCCTGCGCCATGCCGCGCCGCACCAGCTGCTGCCACAGCGCCGGCCGGCGGTAAGCCAGCACGGCGCGCTGCAGCGTGCGGCCCAGCGCGTCGGCCGTGGCCGGGCCGAACTGGAATCCGGTGGCCACGTCGCGCGCCAGCGTGTCCTCGTTGGCGTCGACCACCGTGTCGGCCAGGCCGCCCACGCGGCGCACGATGGGCACGGTGCCGTAGCGCAGCGCATAGAGCTGCGTCAGGCCGCAGGGTTCGAAGCGCGAGGGCACCAGCATGGCGTCCGATCCCGCGATGAGCTGGTGCGCGAACGCCTCGTCGTAGCCCAGCCGCACGGCCACGCGTCCCGGGTGCTGGGCCATGGCCTGGCGGAACGCGCCTTCCAGTGCGGCATCGCCCGAGCCCTGCACCGCGACCTGCGCGCCCTGGGCCAGCAGGTCGGGCAAGGCCTCCAGCACGAGGTCCAGGCCCTTCTGCGAAGTCAGCCGGCTGACCACGCCGAACAGCGGCGCCTCGGCCTCCGGCGCCAGGCCCAGCGCCTGCTGCAGCTGGGCCTTGCAACGGGCCTTGCCGGCCAGGTCGGCGGCGCCGTAGCGCGCGGGCAGCTCGGCATCGGCTGCAGGGTCCCAGACCGCCGGGTCGACGCCGTTCAGGATGCCGGAGACCTCGTTGCCGCGTGCGCGGATCACGCCGTCCAGCCCACTGCCGTACTCCGGCGTGCGGATCTCGCGCGCATAGGTCGGGCTGACCGTGGTCACGCGCGTCGCGAACTTCAGGCCTGCCTTGATGAACGAGAAATGCCCGTGGAACTCCAGCGCCGAGGGCGCCATGAAGCGCCCCGGCAAGCCGAGCAGGAAGAAATCGGTCGGTTCGAACAGGCCGTGGAAGGCCAGGTTGTGCACCGTGAACACCGTGGCCACGTCGCGCACGGGCCGGGCCGCCAGGTAGGCGCAGGACATGGCGGCATGCCAGTCGTGCGCGTGCATGAGCTGCGGCTTCCAATCCGGGTCGAGCTCGCCGGCTGCCACGTGTGCGGCCACCCAGCCCAGCAGGGCGAAGCGTTGCAGGTTGTCGGCCCATTCCAGGCCGTCGGGGCCCAGGTAAGGGTTGCCCGGCCGGTCGTACAGGTAGGGTGCGTCGACGACATAGGCCGCCTGCACACCGGCCAGCTGCCCGCGCAGCAGCCGCACGCGCCCCGCGCCGAACACCGGCCCCAGCGCGCACACCTCGGCCAGGCCCTGGACGCCGCGCAGCACCGCCGGCAGGCCGGGCAGCAGCAGCCGCACCTCGGCGCCCTGTGCCGCGAGCGCCTGCGGCAGCGCACCGACCACATCGGCCAGGCCGCCCGTCTTGACCAGCGGATAGACCTCCGCTGCAACCTGCAGAACCTTCATGAACCGAGCTTGTCCAGCATGGGTTGGGTCACCAGCACGATGCCGTTGGGGCTGCGGTAAAAGCGTGTGGCATCCGCCTGGGCGTCCTCGCCGATGACCATGCCGTCGGGGATGGACACGCCCCGGTCAATGATGGCGCGCGTGATGCGCGCATGCCGGCCGATCTGCACGCCCGGCAGCAACACCGACCAGGCGACGCTGGAATAGGAGTTCACGCGCACGCTGGAGAACAGCACCGAGCGCAGCACGCTGCCCGACACGATGCAGCCGCCCGACACCAGCGACTCCACCGCCATGCCGCGCCGGTCGTCCGCGTTGTGCACGAACTTGGCCGGCGGCAGCTGCGACTGGTAGGTCCAGATCGGCCAGCGCGTGTCGTACATGTTGAGCTGCGGGTCGGTCGCGGTGAGGTCGATGTTGGCATCCCAGTAGGCATCGATCGTGCCCACGTCGCGCCAGTAGGCCTCCTCGCCCACGCGCATGTTCACGCACGACAGCTCGAACGGGTGGGCCGCGGCCTGGGCGTTCTTCACCGCGCGCGGGATGATGTCCTTGCCGAAGTCGTGGCTGGAATCGGGGTCGTTCATGTCGCGCTCGAGCTCCTTGTAGAGGAAGCGCGCGTTGAACACATAGATGCCCATGCTGGCCAGCGCCATGTCGGGCCGGCCCGGCATCGGCGGCGGATCGGCGGGCTTTTCCAGGAAGTCCGTGATCATGCTGTTCTCGTCCACCGCCATCACGCCGAAGGCCGAGGCCTCGGCGCGCGGCACGGCGATGCAGCCCACCGTGCAGTCGCGGCCCTTGGCCACATGGTCGGCCAGCATGATGGCGTAGTTCATCTTGTAGATGTGGTCGCCGGCCAGCACCACGATGTAGTCGGGCTTGTAGCTGGCCAGGATGTCCTGGTTCTGGTAGACGGCATCGGCCGTGCCGCGGTACCAGCTTTCCTCGTCCACGCGCTGCTGCGCGGGCATCAGGTCGACGAACTCGTTCATCTCGGTCTTCAGGAACCCCCAGCCGCGCTGCACGTGGCGCAGCAGGCTGTGGCTCTTGTACTGCGTGATCACGCCGATGCGGCGGATGCCCGAGTTCAGGCAGTTCGACAGGGCGAAGTCGACGATGCGGAACTTGCCGCCGAAGTAGACGGCCGGTTTGGCGCGCCGGTCCGTGAGGTTCATGAGGCGGCTGCCGCGGCCGCCTGCCAGGACCAGGGCAACGGCCCGCTTGGGCAGGTCGAGCTGCTGGGCCAGGTCCAGGGATTTCATGCGTTCTACTGCGGCCATCACGTTCACTCACAAATTGGTTACGTTGAACGTCTAGGATAGCCGCAGTCGCGCTGCATACCGGCGTGCCATGCAAGAAATCAGCCCTTGTCTGGCATGGACCCTGCTAGTCCGCGTCTGCCTCATCCGCCACCGCGCACGGAACAAGAAAAGGAACGCCATGAGCCCAACACCCTCCAGCCACAGCTTCGCCGCCCGCACCGAGGAACACCTGCTGCACACCGTGGGCGTGGCCCCCGCAGCCGCCAGTTCCACCGAACTGATGCACGCGGTCTCGCAGGCCGCTCGGGCCGAGCTGTCGCAGCGCTGGGTGCAGACCCAGGCGGCCGACCGCGGGGCGCGCGCACGGCGCGTGTACTACCTGTCGATGGAGTTTTTGATCGGCCGCACGCTGTCCAACGCGCTGGCCGCGCTGGGCCAGAACGACGGCGCCGCCGAGGCCCTGGGCGCCCACGCCAAGGCCATGGAAGAGGTTGCCGACCACGAACCCGATGCCGCGCTGGGCAACGGGGGCCTGGGCCGGCTGGCGGCCTGCTTCCTCGATTCCATGGCCTCGCTGGGCCTGCCGTCCTTCGGCTACGGCATCCGCTACGAGTACGGCATGTTCGCCCAGGAGATCCAGAACGGCGCCCAGGTCGAGCACCCGGACCCCTGGCTCAAGGACGGTACGCCCTGGGAGTTCCCGCGCTGGGAGCTGAGCTACCCGGTGCGTTTCGGCGGCTGGGTCGAACATGTGGACGGCAAGGCCATCTGGCGCCCGGCCGCCGAGGTCGCGGCCAAGGCCTACGACATGGTGATCCCGGGCCACGGCACCAAGAAGGTCAGCACGCTGCGGCTGTGGAAGGCGACCGCGCCCGCGCACATCGACCTGAACGCCTTCAACACCGGCGACTACCAGCGCGCCGCCACGGCCAAGAACGAGTACGAGAACATCTCCTGGGTGCTCTACCCCAACGACAGCACGCCGGCGGGCCGTGAGCTGCGCCTGAAGCAGGAGTACTTCTTCGTCGCCGCGTCCATCCAGGACATGGTCAAGCGCCACCTGGACGAGCACGGCACGCTGTCCAACCTGGCCGACCAGGTAGCCATCCACCTGAACGACACGCACCCGGCCATCGGGGTGGCCGAACTCATGCGCGTGCTCTGCGACGAACACGGCATGGACTGGACGCCGGCCTGGGCCATCTGCCGCCGCACCTTCAGCTACACCAACCACACGCTGATGCCCGAGGCGCTGGAGACCTGGCCCGTGGGCCTCATGCAGCATGTGCTGCCACGGCACCTGGAGATCATCTTCCGCATCAACAAGGAGTTTCTGGATTTCGCAGCGCAGTTCCGCCCCGGCGACAACGGCTTTTTGTCGCGGCTGTCGCTGATCGACGAGGCCGGCGAGCGCCGCGTGCGCATGGCCAACCTGTCCATCGTCGGCAGCCACAAGGTCAATGGCGTGTCCAAGCTGCACTCCGACCTGCTGGTGCAGACCATCTTCGCGGACTTCGCCGCGCTGTGGCCGGAGCGCTTCACCAACATGACCAACGGCGTCACGCCGCGGCGCTGGCTGTCGCAGGCCAATCCGGGGCTGTCCAGCCTGCTGGACCGCCACATCGGCCATGGCTGGCGGCGCGACCTGGACGAACTGCACAAGCTTGCGCCGCTGGCCGGCAACCCCGAGGTGCGGGCCGAGTTCATGGAGGTCAAGCGCGCCAACAAGGCACGCCTGGCCGCCCTGATCGCGCGCACGACCGGCGTGCAGGTCAACCCCGACGCGCTGTTCGACGTGCAGGTCAAGCGCATCCACGAGTACAAGCGCCAGCTGCTCAACGTGCTGCACGTGATCGGCCGCTACCAGGCCATCCTGGCCAACCCCAAGGGCCCGGACGGCCAGGGCTGGGTGCCGCGCGTGGTGCTGTTCGCGGGCAAGGCCGCGTCCAGCTACCACATGGCCAAGAACATCATCCGGCTGATCCACGACGCCGGCCGCGTGATCAACAACGACCCGCGCGTGGGCGACCTGCTCAAGCTGGTGTTCATCCCGAACTACGGCGTCTCCGTGGCCGAGACCATCATGCCGGGTGCCGACCTCTCCGAGCAGATTTCCACCGCCGGCACCGAGGCCTCGGGCACCGGCAACATGAAGCTGGCGCTCAACGGCGCGCTGACCATCGGCACCGACGACGGCGCCAACATCGAGATCCGCGAGGCCGTGGGCGACGCCAACATCTTCATCTTCGGCCTGAAGACGCCCGAGGTGCAGGCCCTGCGCGCGAGCGGCTACCAGCCCATGCGCCACTACGAGGGCCAGCCGGACCTCAAGGCCGTGCTGGACGCGATCACAGGCGGCCAGTTCTCGCCCGAGGAGCCTGGCCGCTACCGCGGCCTCGTCGACGCGCTGCTGTGGGGCGGCGACCACTACATGCTGCTGGCCGACTACGCCAGCTACGTCGCCACGCAGCGCGAGGTCGACGCGCTGTACCGCGAGCCGGCGGCCTGGTGCCAGCGCGCCATCGCCAACGTGGCCGGCATGGGGGTGTTCTCGTCTGACCGTACGATCCGGGAGTACGCCCGCCAGATCTGGCGCATCGAACCGAAACCATGACCCCATCCGCCCCCAGCCCAGCACAGAACGACTTCCTGATCTCCGATACCGACCTGTGGCTGCTGGCCGAGGGCACGCACCTGCGGCCCTACGAGGTGCTGGGCGCGCACGCGTTCACGCACCGGGGCACGACGGGCACGCGCTTCGCGGTCTGGGCGCCGAACGCGCGGCGCGTGAGCGTGGTCGGCGACTTCAACGCCTGGGACGGCCGCACGCACCCCATGCAGGCGCGGCCCAGCGCCGGCCTGTGGGAAGCTTTCGTGCCGGGCGTGGGCCCCGGCGCGCTCTACAAGTACGAGCTGGAAGACGCCCACGGCCGACTGCTGCCGCTCAAGTCCGACCCCTACGCGCTGGCCGCGCAACTGCGCCCCGAGACCGCCAGCCAGGTCGCCACACTGCCGGCCCTGGTGCCGGCGAGCGCCGAGCGCCAGGCCGCCAACGCGGTCGATGCGCCCATCAGCATCTACGAGGTGCACCTGGCCAGCTGGCGCCGCAAGCCCGAGGACGGCAACCGCTGGCTCGATTGGGACGAACTGGCGGCCGAGCTGATCCCCTACGCGCTGGACATGGGCTTCACCCACCTGGAGCTGCTGCCCATCAGCGAGCACCCGTTCGACGGCTCCTGGGGCTACCAGCCGATCGGCCTGTACGCGCCGACCGCGCGCTTCGGCGATGCGGCCGGCTTCACGCGCTTCGTCGCCAGGGCCCACGCCCACGGCCTGGGCGTGCTGCTGGACTGGGTGCCCGCGCACTTCCCCAGCGATGCGCACGGCCTGGCCCGCTTCGACGGCACGGCGCTGTACGAGCATGGCGACCCGCGCGAAGGCTTCCACCAGGACTGGAACACGCTGATCTACAACTTCGGCCGCACCGAGGTGCGCAACTTCCTCGTCGGCAACGCGCTGTACTGGCTGGAGCGCCATGGCGTGGACGGCCTGCGCGTGGACGCCGTGGCCTCCATGCTCTACCGCGACTACAGCCGCAAGCACGGCGAGTGGATCCCCAACCGCCATGGCGGCCGCGAGAACCTGGAGGCCATCGACTTCCTCAAGCGCATGAACGAGGTGGTCGGCGCCGAGCGGCCCGAGGCCACCACCGTGGCCGAGGAATCGACCTCGTTCCTGGGCGTCTCGCGCCCGACCTTCGCGGGCGGCCTGGGCTTTCACTACAAGTGGAACATGGGCTGGATGCACGACACGCTGCGTTACTTCGGCCGCGAACCCGTGCACCGGCGCCACCACCACCACGAGCTGACCTTCAGCATGGTGTACGCCTACAGCGAGCAGTTCGTGCTGCCCTTCTCGCACGACGAGGTGGTGCACGGCAAGGGCTCGCTGCTCACGCGCATGCCGGGCGACCGCTGGCAGCAGTTCGCCAACCTGCGCGCGCTGTACGGCTACATGTGGGCGCACCCGGGCAAGAAGCTGCTGTTCATGGGCTGCGAATTCGGCCAGGCGCGCGAGTGGAACCACGAGGCCAGCCTGGACTGGCACCTGCTCGGCGACGGCCTGCATGCCGGCGTGCAGACCCTGGTGCGCGACCTCAACCGCGTGCTGCGCCACCATCCGGCCCTGCACACGCAGGACAGCTTTCCTGCCGGCTTCGAATGGATCGAGGCCGACGATTCGCAGCACAGCATCTTCGCTTTCGCGCGCCATGGCCGCGAGGAGGGCCAGACCATGCTCGTGGTGTGCAACCTCACGCCCGTGGTGCGGCGCGACTGGCGCCTGGGCGTGCCGCGGCCGGGGCGTTGGCACGAACGGCTCAACACCGATTCCGTGCACTACGGCGGCAGCAATGCGGGCACGCCATGGGGCGTGGCGGGCACCGAGCCGATCCCCTCGCACGGACGCACGCATTCCGTGCTGCTGACCTTGCCGCCGCTGTCGACGGTGTTCCTGGAATGGACGCCGTGAGGACCCACGCCCTGCAAACCGGCCAGCCCTGGCCACTTGGTGCGCATTTCGACGGCAAAGGCGTCAACTTCGCGATCGTCTCCGAGCACGCCCAGGCCATCGAACTGTGCCTGTACGACGAGACGGGCCAGCACGAGACCGCGCGCGTCGCCCTGCCCGGCCGCAGCAACGACGTCTGGCACGGCTACCTGCCGGGCGCCCTGCCCGGCCTGGTCTACGGCTTGCGCGCGCACGGCCCCTGGCGGCCCGAGCGCGGCCACCGCTTCAATCCGTTCAAGCTGCTGCTGGACCCCTACGCGCGCGAGATCGTCGGCCACTTCACCTGGCGCGACGAGCACTTCGGCGCCGACCTGCGCCATCCGCTGCACATGGACCAGGCCGACAACGCGGCCCATGCGCTCAAGGCCCGCGTGGTGCACGACGACCACGACTGGGCCGGCGACGAACCGCCGCGCACGCCGCTCGTGGACAGCGTGCTGTACGAGGTCCACGTCAAGGGCTTCTCGGCCCGCAACGCGGCTGTGCCCGAGGCGCTGCGCGGCAGCTATGCCGGCCTGGCGCATCCGGCCTCGATCGCACACTTGAAACAGCTCGGCATCACGGCCGTGAGCCTGCTGCCCGTGCACTACGCGCTCGACGAACAGCGGCTCGTGACCATGGGGCTCACGAACTACTGGGGCTACAACACGCTGGGCTTCTTCTGCCCCTCTCCGCGCCTGGCCAGCAGCCAGGGCGGTGCGGCCCAGCGCGCCGAGTTCCGTGCCATGGTGGCGGCCTTGCATGCGGCCGGCATCGAGGTGCTGCTGGACGTGGTCTACAACCACACGGCGGAGACCGACGAGACCGGGCCCACGCTGTCCTTCCGCGGGCTGGACAATGCGCTGTACTACCGGCTGCCGCCCGAGCACAAGGCCCTGTACGAGAACCACACGGGTTGCGGCAACACGCTGGACATCCGCGAGCCGCGCGTGCTGCAGTTGGTGATGGACAGCCTGCGCTACTGGGTGGAGCACATGCACGTCGATGGCTTTCGCTTCGACCTCGCGCCCGTGCTGGGCCGTGGCGACAACGGCTTCGAAAGCAGCGGCCCCTTCTTCACGGCCGTCGCACAGGACCCGGTGCTCTCGCGCGTCAAGATGATCGCCGAGCCCTGGGACATCGGCCCGGGCGGCTACCAGGTCGGCAACTTCCCGCGCGGCTGGATCGAGTGGAACGACAAGTTCCGAGACAGCATGCGCGGCTTCTGGACCCAGGCCGCCGCAGGCCGCCCGGCCGCCGACCGCGGCGCGTTCGCGCTGCGCCTGTGCGGCTCCTCCGACCTCTACCAGCCGCGCAACCGCGTGCCCGGCGAATCGGTCAACTACGTGGTCTCGCACGACGGCTTCACGCTGGCCGACCTGTTGACCTATGAGCAACGCCGCAACGAGGCCAATGGCGAGAGCAACCGCGACGGCCATGGCCACAACCTGGGCTTCAACTGCGGTGCCGAAGGACCGAGCAGCGACCCGCAGGTGCTGGCGCTGCGCGGCAAGCTGCAGCGGGTGCTGCTGGCCACTGCGCTGCTGGCCCAGGGCACGCCCATGCTGGCGGCCGGCGACGAGCTCGGCCATAGCCAGGGCGGCAACAACAACCCTTACTGCCAGGACAACCCCACCACCTGGATCGATTGGTCGAAGTCCGATGCCGACCTCACCGCCTTTGCCGCCCGCGTGCTGGCCCTGCGCCGCCAGGCGCTGCCCTTCGGCAGCCACTGGTACAGCGGTCTGTCGGACCCGCTGGGCCTGCACGACCTGACCTGGCTGCAGGCCGACGGCAGCCTGCTGACCGGCGCAGCCTGGCAGGACGCCAGCCAGCGCGTGCTGGGCTGCCTGATCGGCAAGCCGGGCCGCGCCAGGGCGCCGCTGCTGCTGCTGGTCAACGGCAGCCTGGCCGACGCCGACTTCCTGCTGCCCGCCGGCGTGTGGCGCTGCTGGCTGGACAGCACCCATCCCCAGGGCCGTTCGCGCTGGTACGACCAGGGCGAGCAGACTTACGCGCTGCCGGCGCTGAGCCTTTCATTGCTCGCCGCCGAAGGCGCGAACATCAAGATCGATTGAATCTCCCATGCGACTCCCCCGCGCCAGCGGCATCCTGCTGCACCCCACCTCCCTGCCCGGCCCGCACGGCGCCGGCGACCTCGGCCCCGCCGCCTACCACTTCGTCGACTGGCTGGCCACGGCCGGCCAGAAGCTCTGGCAGATCCTGCCGCTCGGCGGCGTGGGTCCCGGCAACTCGCCGTACATGAGCCCCTCGGCCTTCGCCGGCAACGTGCTGCTGGTCGACCTCGCGGCGCTGGCCGACCAGGGCTGGCTGTCCGGCGCGGCGCTGGCCCGGCCGCCCGCCTTCGACGCACTGCGCATCGACTTCGCGGCCATGGTGCCCTGGCGCATGGCACTGCTCGCGCAGGCGGCGCAGGCCTTCGCCAGCGACGCCCTGCCTGCCCAGCGCGCCGCACACGAGGCCTTCTGCGCCGAGCACGCGGCCTGGCTGGAGGACTACGCGCTGTTCATGGCGCTCAGTGAAGCCCACCCCGGCCGCGACTGGGCCGACTGGCCCGCGCCGCTGGCACGCCGCCAGCCCGCCGCGCTGGCCGAGGCCGCCGCCCAACACGCCGGCCGCATCGCGTTCTGGCGCTTCGTGCAATGGCAGTTCTTCGTGCAATGGCGCAGCCTCAAGGCCTATGCCAATGCCAAGGGCGTGTCCATCGTCGGCGACGCGCCCATCTTCATCGCGCCGCAGAGCGCCGAGGTCTGGGCCCGGCAAGACCTGTTCGAACTCGACGCCGACGGCCGCCTGAGCGTGGTGGCCGGCGTGCCGCCCGACTACTTCAGCGCCACCGGCCAGCGCTGGGGCAACCCGCTGTACCGCTGGAGCGCGCACGCGGCCGAGGGCTACGCCTGGTGGACGGCGCGCATCCGCCACACCTTCGCGCTCGTGGACGTGGTGCGCATCGACCATTTCCGCGGCTTCGCAGCCCACTGGGAAATCCCGGCCAGCGAGCCCACGGCCATCCACGGGCGCTGGGTGCCCGGCCCCGGGCCGGCCCTGTTCGAGGCCATTGCCGCGGCGCTGGGCCCGCTGCCCATCATTGCGGAAGACCTGGGCATCATCACGCCCGACGTGGACGCGCTGCGCCGCGGCGCCGACCTGCCCGGCATGCGCGTGCTGCAGTTCGCCTTCGACGGCAAGGCCGAGAACCCCTACCTGCCCCACCACTACGAGGCCGCGACGGTGGTCTACACCGGCACGCACGACAACGACACCACGCGCGGCTGGTGGGCCACCGCCAGCGCGGCCGAGCGCGTCCAGGCCGCGGCCTACATGGGCCAGGATCCGGAGCAGCTCACGCCCAACATCCACTGGGCGCTGATGCGCCTGGCCTGGGCCAGCGTGGCCGACACGGCCATCGCACCGCTGCAGGACGTGCTGGGCCTGGCCACCGAACACCGCATGAACCTGCCCGGCGAGGGCGAGGGCCACTGGGCCTGGCGCTTCGGCTGGGACATGGTGCGGCCCGCGCATGCCGAGCAGCTCGCCACGCTGACACGGCTGTACGGGCGCGGCTGAACCGTTGCCCGGCAGCGTCCATCCACCGATGCCCAACAGCCCCACCGCGCAGACCCTGCTCAAGATCTCGGCCGGCGTCGCGCTCGTCACGATCGCGCTCAAGACCCTGGCCTGGGCGCTGACCGGCTCCATCGGCCTGCTGTCCGATGCCATGGAGTCCTTCGTGAACCTGGCCGGCGCGCTGTTCGCGCTCTGGATGGTCGGCATCGCGCGGCGGCCGGCCGACGCCGGCCACCCCTACGGACACCACAAGGCCGAGTACTTCTCGGCCGGCTTCGAAGGCCTGCTCGTGATGGCCGCGGCCGTGGCCATCGTCTGGGCCTCGGTGCTGCGGCTGCGGGAGCCACAGCCGCTGGCGCAGCTGGACATCGGCCTGGCGCTGTCGGTGCTCAGTTCGGCGCTGAACGGCGCGCTGGCCTGGGCGCTGTTCCGCAGCGCCCGCGCGCACCGCTCCGTGGCGCTGGAGGCCGATGCGAGGCACCTGATGACCGATGTCTGGACCTCGGCCGGTGTCTTCGTCGGCCTGGTGGCCGTGGCGCTCACGGGCTGGCACTGGCTGGACCCGGTGCTGGGCATCGCCGTGGCGCTGAACATCCTGCGCGAAGGCGGCCACCTGGTCTGGAAATCCTCGCAGGGCCTCATGGACAGCGCGGTCGAGCCCGAGACCGCGGCCCGCATCGCGGCACTGCTGGCCGGCTTCGCTGCGCGCGAGCAGGCCTCGTCCATCCGCATCGACCATGTGGCCACGCGCGGCGCCGGCCACCGCCGCTTCGCCGACCTGCACCTGCATGTGCCCGGCGACTGGCGCCTGACACGCGCCGCGGCCTTGCGCGACGAGATCGAGGCCGCGCTGATGCGCGAGGTGCCAGGCCTGTCCACCACCATCCAGCTGCTGCCGCTGGGCATGGAAGCGCGGGCCGTGCGCGACGACGGCGCCGCGCCACGCGAAGACCACTGACGCTCAGGCCAGCGCGCAGGCCTTGCGCACGAGGTCGACCTGGCGCGAGCAGCCCATCTTGGCCATCAGCACCGCAATCTGCGTGCGCACGGTGCTGATCGCCACGCCCTGGCGCGCAGCATGCTCGGTCGGCGTGAGGCCCTCGACCAGCGCGGCCAGCACACCGGCCTCGGCCACCGTGAGCCCGAACGCCAGGCGCAACACCTCGGTCTGCAGCGGCTTGCGCTGGCGCTCCGGCGCGATGCGCACGAGCACCAGAGCCCCGCTGCCGCACAGCGGCGCCGGCGCGGCGGCCAGCGCGAGCCGGTGCGCGGCGCCATGGCCGGCCGGCAGCGCCAGCGTCTGGGCATGGCCGGCTGCCGCCTGGCGCAACGCGGCCAGCCAGCTGGCCTGCACGGCGGGATCGCGGTGCTGCAGGCGCCCGGCGCGCGGCACCAGGGCACCAGGCCTGCCAAACCATGCCAGCGCCGCTGGACCCGGCGAATGCGCTGGCGCGCCGGTTGGCGTGACCAGCAGCACGGCTTCACCGAACGAGGCCAGTGCCGTCTCCACGGCAGCGATGGCCTGGCCGGCGCGCGCACGCTCGCGTGCGAGCGCCTGCGCCACGGCTTGCGTCAGCGCGCGCACGGGTGCGGAGTGCAGCACCTCGTCGATGCGCCCGTCCACGCGGCTGCGTTGCACGCTGATGGCGCTGAGCCGCGTCGCCGATGTCTCTGTCATGAACGCCAGGATCTGGCGCAGGCGGTGCTTGCACATGAAGTCGGCATAGAAGACATGGCGCTCCAGGCTGGCCTGCGGGTAGCACTGCGCGCTGTCGAGCCAGACGCCGGCCGCGGCCCCGCGCGCCGGTGGCTTCATGATGTCGTGCGCGTGGTAGTGCTCGGCATAGTCGCGTCGCGCTGCGCCATCGCCGCCCCGGAACTCGAAGGCCTGCAACCCCTGCGTGCTGTCGAAGGCGAGGTAGGCGGCCGAGTCGCCGCCCAGCAACTCGCCCAGACCCTCCAGCACCTCCGCCCAGGGCGGCGTGGCACCGTCCAGGTGCGGCGCTGCATCCAGCGCGCGGCGCACGACCGTTCCGACCTGCATGGCATCCCTCCCCTGCCGTGGAAGGGCCCCCACCCGGCCGACGGCGCACCTCTTGTAACCCGGCTTCCCGGATCGCGGCGTTGGGGTGCGCGGCGGCGCGTCCCCCATTTGGAGGATGTTCCAGGGGAATTGGGGGAGCCCCGTGCCGCTGCGCCTACCATCGCGCCCGCCATGTGCCACCGGAGTTCCTGATCCTGCCGCCGCTTTCGCACCGCCGCCCAGGGCAGACCGCCTGCGCATGAACGCTGCACGCACCACGCTGGGGCTGTGGCTGCTGCTGCAGCTGCTGCTCGGGGGCCTGCAGCAGGCCGTGGCGCCCGCGGCGCAGGGCGAGCGCGCGGCGGCGCAGTGGCGCGACGGCTCGGCACGGCACGAGCGCGCCGACGCGTTGGTCGAACACCAGCGCGTGCAGCGCACGACCACTCCGTCTGCCGAGGACATGCTGGTCGGCCCCGGCGCGCCGACCCCGCATCCGACAAGCCCGCAGGCCCAGCCGGCCCCGGCCGCGCCTGGCCGCGCCGCGGCGCTGGTCCTTGCGGCCTACCGCGCCCGCGCGCCGCCGCCGGCCGCGTGATGCGCCGCGCGCCGGCCGGTGGGCCATGGCGCGCAACCTTCCCACGAACCCTCCAGGCACGGGGCCGCCCGCGGGCGCGCCCTTGCCCCTGCTTTTCTCCGATCGCCATGAACGCCTACACCGCCCTGCTCGGGCTCGTCGCCCTCTTCCTGCTGCACGCCGCCTGGCGCGAACGCACACTCGGCAACCACCGCGATGCCAAGGCCTTGGCCGCCTGCAGCGCCGGCCTCGGCGCACTGGCCGCCACCTTCGGATTCGTGCTTTGAGGCAGCTGCTGCGGGCCGGCTTCGCGGCCGCCTGGCTGGCCATGGCCAGCCTGCCGGCCGAAGCCGCCTTCGAGGGCTGCCTGGCCCTGTTTCCGCAACGCCATGTGCCGCAACTGCCGCAGGGCCATGCGCATGCAACGCGGCCCTTGTGCTTCGACGGCTTCGCCATCCTCTACTCGGCCACGAGCAAGACACCGGTCTACGCCGTGGAACGGCTCAACCGCCACGATTTCGAGGACGCCACCAGGCGCAAGCGCGGCCGCAACCCCTTCTACGAGGAGGCCCGGCTGCCGCGCGCCGAACGGGCCACTTTGGACGACTACCGCGCCGCGCTGCCCGACGGACAGCGCATGGACCGCGGCCATGTGGTGCCGGCCGGCGACATGACCGGTGCGCAGGGCTTCGCGCAGAGCTTCTCGCTGGCCAACATGGTGCCGCAGGTGCCGGCCGCCAACCAGGGCCCCTGGAACCGCATCGAGCAGGACACGCGCCGGTATGTCCGCCGCGCCCGCGGCGACGTCTACGTCATCACGGGCCCGGTGTTCGGCCCGCGGCCCGCGCGGCTCGGGCCGGGCCGGGTCTGGGTGCCCGAGGCCATGTTCAAACTGGTCTACGACGCGGGCAGCAACCGGGCCTGGGCGCACTGGCTGCCGAACAGCGCCGGCGCGGAGGTGCAGCGGCCGATCTCCTATGAGGAACTGACGCGCCGCATCGGCCTGCGCCTGTTGCCAGGTGCGCCGCAGGACTGACGAACGCCGCTGCGCGGCGCTGCACCCGGGGCGCACTCGCCCCGGTTCTCAAGCGTCCTGGAAGCCGTTGGCGCGGAAGGTCAGCACCAGCGTGTCGCGGTGCCCGCCCGCCTCCACCGGCTGGATCGGCGTGGACTCGTGGATCACGCGCGCATCGTCCAGGAACAGCAGCGACCAGGGCTCGGTCAGCGTGAAGCGCTGGCCGTTGGGACCTTCGGCCTCGAACACGCGCGTCTCGCCGCCCTTGATGCCCTGGCGGTTCACCAGCACCACGGCCACGAAGTCCACGCCGTCGCGGTGCGCACCCTCGGGCGTGGGCCGGCCGATGCCGTCGGTGGTGTCGATGCGGAACTGGTGCGCCTCCACGTACCAGCGGGCCTGTGCGTCGCCGCGCAGCCGGCTGCACAGGCCGGCCAGGCCCAGCACCAGTTGCTGCCAGGCCGGCTGTGCGAGGTCGCCCGGGAGCATGGGCTCGAACCAGCGCTCCATGCCGCCGTGCAGTGCGTTGTAGGCCACCGGCTGCCAGTGCGCGCGGTGCGGCACGGCCTGCAGCTGGCCGGCCTCGGCGATGCAGCTGGCGTGGCGGCGACGGCGGTAGCGGCCGCCGTCCTTGAGGTAGGCATCGGGCGGCAGGTCGGACCAGGACGGTTCCAGCACGCGCAGCGCCTCAGGCGCGCAGCCGGCCAGCTCGGCCACGGTGGTGGCGGCCAGCACGGCGTAGCCCTGGCGGTGCACGGTGGCGAGCACCTGGTCGGGCGGGGTCAGCGGAGGAACGAAGGAAGGCGTGGTCATGCGGAAATCCAGAGCGGGCCCGCGCCGGGCCCAGGTGCGTATGGTGCCACCAGGTTCAGGCCCTGGCCGCCCCCGGCACCAGCAGCCGCAGCCAGTGCGGCCGCCAGCTCAGCGCCATGGCCACCGCCAGCGCGGCCGCCGCCAGCGCCATGACCCAGACCAGTGCGGCCATCGAGGCATGGTCCACCGCCAGGCACAGCCAGAGCGAAGCTGCCAGCGCCAGGGTGCCCAGCACGCGCAGCCGCCGTGCGGGCGCCTGCATGGCGGCGCCGCCGGCTTGTTCCCAGTGCACATCCATGGCCAGGGCCAGCCAGCCCATTCCGGCCAGAGCAGCCAGCAAGGCGGCGCCCAGCATCCAGGCATCACGCATGGGCGGTCTCCCGCGCCAGGCCCGGCGTCGCCGCCTGCCCGGCGGCGCGGCGGCGCAGCTTGCCCGCAGCGAGCGCCGCCATGCCCGCGCTGGCCAGCAGGAACAGGTCCACGCCAGCCACGGGCCAATAGCCCGCGCCCAGCGTCTTCCAGAGGTGGTCGCCCGTCGTCAGCCAGTTCAGCGCCACGGCCAGCGGCGCGAGCACGGCCACGGCCAGGCATTGCTCGCGCCAGGCCGGGTTGCTGCGGCCCTGGGCCACGGGCGCGCTGCGCCACAGCGCATGCGCGAGCGCCAGCGCCCAGCTGGCCCAGAAGGCGTAGCGCTCCAGGTCGCCGCGGCCGGGCCAGCCGGCCGGCAGGCTGTCGGGCAACAGGCGGTTGGCGATCAGCATGCCGAGCGCGGCCACCAGCATCCCCGTCACCGTGCCCACGGCCAGCGCATCGACCAGCCGCACGCCCTGGATGCCCTGCCTGGCATGCTGCTTCTTGCGCTTCTCGACGAAGAACACGAAGCCGGTGGCGATGCAGACACAACCGGCCAGCCCGCCCAGCACGTAGAACCAGCGCAGCAGCCAGTGGCGGAAGTGCTGCAGGTGCAGGCCGGTCAGGAATTCGTTGACGCTGTCCACCGCGCTTTGCGGCGGGTCCTCGCGCAGCAGTTCGCCGGTCGATGCCTTGAAGTGGATGCCTTCGCCCACCAGCGCGATGCGGTCGGTGCCGGCGCGGTAGACGCTGACGTAGCCGTTGGCGTCGCCCACATGCTGCAGCGCGAGGAAACCGACCTCGCCGGCCATGCCCTTGTCGTGCCAGCGGCGCTGGGCCTCGGCGACCATGGCGTCGACCGAGGCCAGCGGCGCGGCCACGCCCGCGCGCTTGTGCGGCAGGCCGGTCTCCTCGGCCTCGAGCTTCTCGTGCAGCTCGTGCAACGGGTTCAGCTGCGTGTGGCCGACCGGGAAGTACACGCCCGCGAAGATCACGAGCCCCGTGAACGCGAAGAAGAAGTGGAAGGGCAAGGCCACCACGCCCGTCATGTTGTGCAGATCCAGCGCGCTGCGCTGCGTGGCCTTCTTGGGCCGGAAGGTGAAGAACTCGCGGAAGATCTTCCGGTGCATCACCACGCCGCTGACCAGCGCGGCCAGCATCATGAGCGCGGCGAAGCCGACGATCCAGGTGCCCAGGCGCATCCAGTTCAGGTTCAGGCTGTAGTGCAGCGGGTAGAAGAACTGGCTGCCGATCTTGAGCCGGTCGTCCGGCAGCGCGGCGCCGTTGCGCGGGTCGATGGTGCGCAGGGCCCAGATCAGCTCCTCCGGGTCCTTGGCGTTGGGCACTTCGAAGCCCGCGAAGATGCCCAGCACCGGGTCGCGGTGCGTGGTGTAGGCGCCCAGGCGCTGCACGGTGTCGAAGCGCGTGGGCATGGGGCCGTTCACGCGGTCACGCATCAGGTCCACGGCCTCGGCGGTCGGCTGCATGGACTCGAAGATCGGGCGCAGCATGCGGTCGTACGACGGCATGGGCTGCGGCGCGAAGCGCGAGGACGGGATGGCCCAGCGGTCGATCTCGCGGTCGAACACCGACAGCGCGCCGAAGAAGAACACGACCATCAGCACGAAGCCCAGCACCAGGCCGAACCAGGTGTGCAGCCAGGCCATGGCGAGGCGGAAGTTCGGGAACATCGTCGGCCCTTTCAGCGCAGCAGCGCGGTTTGCAGCAGCGAGGCCGCGCCCGCCATGAGCGCACCGCCCCCGGCCAGCACCAGCCACACGCGCGGCAGGCTGCGCGCCGCGAAGGCCCACAGGAAGGCCACGAGGTAGACCAGCATGGCCAGCATGGCGGTCAGGTGTTCGGCGTCGTGGAAGGGCATGCCCAGTGCGAACAGGCCGGCCATGCCCAGCGCCACCAGGCCCCAGGAGAAGGCATAGCCGCCCAGGGCGGCGGCGGCGATGCGCGCCAGCAGATGCGAGCGGGTGACGGCAGGTGCGTGCATGGTGCGTTGTTGCGATTTGTTCTCATTCTAAAGCCAGCGGGGTATAAGCGCCGCCACCACAACACGAGACACACCATGCCCACCTCCCCCTCCTCCATCCCTGTCGCCATCGTCACGGGTGGCGCCCGCGGCATCGGCCTGGCCGTGGCGCGCTGGTTCCTTGCCCGCGGCCAGCGCGTGGCGCTGCTGGACATCGAGGCCGATGCACTGCAGCGCACCGTCGCGGAGCTGGCAGCGCCAGAAGCGGTGCTGGGCCTGCCCTGCGACGTGTCCGATCCGGCCCAGGTGCAGGTCGCGGTCGACCGCGTGGCTCAGGCCTTCGGCCGCGTCGACGCGCTCGTCAACAACGCCGGCATCGCCATCTTCAAGCCGATCGGCGAGACCGGCTTCGACGACTGGCGCCGCGTGCTGGCCGTGAACCTGGACGGCCCCTTCCTGTGCAGCCAGGCCTGCGTGCCGCACATGCGGGCGGCCGGTGGCGGCGCCATCGTCAACATCGCCTCGATCTCGGGCCTGCGCGCCAGCACGCTGCGCGTGGCCTATGGCACGAGCAAGGCCGCGCTGATCCATCTGACCCGGCAGCAGGCCACCGAACTGGGCACCCAGGGCATCCGCGTGAACTGCGTGGCCCCGGGCCCGGTGGACACCGAGATGGCCAAGCAGGTGCACAGCCCGGCCATCCGCAAGGACTACCACGACGTGATCCCGCTCGAGCGCTACGGCACGCCCGAGGAGATCGCCGAGGCCGTGGGCTTCCTGTGCAGCCCGGCGGCCAGCTACGTCAACGGCCAACTGCTGGCCGTGGACGGCGGTTTCGACGCCGCAGGCATCGGCCTGGCCACGCTGCGCCGCGATGCGCAGGCCCGGCCTGATTGAGCCGACCGTGGCCAAGTACCTGATCTCCTTCCCGAGCGCCGCCATGCGCGTGACGGACGCGGCCCTGGCGGCCGCGGACCGCGACTCGCACGCCGTGATCGAAGCGGCCAAGGCCGCCGGCGTCTACGTCTTCGGCGGTGGCATCGACGCCGCCGTCCCGCCCGTGCTGGTGGCGGCCGATGGCAGCGTCGCCGAAGGCGGCTCCCTGGGCGCCGCCGCTGGACGGCGGTTTCGCCGTGCTCGAACTGCCCTCGCGCGCAGCGGCCCTCGACTGGGCTGCCCGGCTCGCGCAGGCCTGCCGCTGCAGCCAGGAGCTGCGCGTGTTCATGTTCGACCCCCAGTCCTGACCGAGGTGCAGGCAGCGCCTGCGCGCAACCGCGTCGTCGCCCAGCGCGCGTGACCGGCGCGGCGGCCGATCCCGCTCACTGCACGATCTGCACGCCCTTCCAGAACGCGACGCGGTTCTTGATCTCCTCGGCCGCTGGCTTGGGATCGGCGTAGTACCAGGCGGCGTCCTGGTTCAACTCGCCATCGACCAGCAGCGAAAAGTAGCTGGCCTGGCCCTTCCAGGGGCAGGTGCTCTTGTGGTTGCTGTAGGTGACGTACGTGCGGTCAAGCGCGTCCATCGGAAAGTAATGGTTGCCCTCGACCAATACCAGGTCGTCGCTTTCGGCGACGACCTTGCCATTCCACACTGCTTTCATCGGTGACTCCCTCTCGAAGAGCGCCATCATGCCGGAGCGGCCAGCCAGTGCAGGCTGAACAGCCGGTTCGGGTCGGTCCACACCGGCCCGGCCGCGAAGCCGGCTTCGGCCGCCAGTGCGCGCAGGCTGTCGACGCTGAACTTGTGCGAGTTCTCGGTGTGCAGCGTCTCGCCCTCGGCGAACCGGTAGGTCCGGTCATCGAGCCGCACGCACTGGGCGCGGCGGCTGACCAGGTGCATCTCGATGCGCCGGCGCGGGCTGTTGTAGAAGGCACCGTGCGCGAAACCGTCCAGCTCGAAGTCCGTGCCCAGCTCGCGGTTGGCGCGCGCCAGCAGGTTCAGGTTGAAAGCGGCCGTGACGCCTGCCTCGTCGTTGTACGCCGCGTGCAGCACCGCCGGATCCTTGACCAGGTCGGCTCCCAGCAGCAACGCGCCGCCGCGCAGCACGCGCGCGGCCATGCGCAGGAAGCGCAGCGCCTGCTCGGGGTCGAAGTTGCCGATCGTCGAGCCGGGGAAGAAGCCCAGCCGCATGCCGGCCTTGCGCGGGCCCGCGGGCAGCTGCAGCGGCTGTGTGTAGTCGGCCGCCACGGGATGCACGGCCAGGCCGGGGTAGTCGGCACGCAACTGCTCAGCGGCCTGCGCCAGGTGCTCGCCCGAAATGTCGATGGGCACGTAGCCGGCCGGGCTGTCCAGCGCGTCCAGCAGCAGCCGCACCTTGCGCAGCGAGCCCGCGCCGAATTCCACGACCTCGGCCTCGCGCCCGGCCAGCGCGGCGATCTCGCCGGCATGGCGGCGCAACAGCGCCAGTTCGGTGCGCGTGGGGTAGTACTCGCGCAGTTCGCAGATCGCGTCGAACAGCTGCGAGCCGCGCGCGTCGTAGAAGTACTTGGGCGAGATGCTGCGCTGGGGCGCGCTCAAGGCGGCGTGCATGTCGGCGCGGAAGTCGCGCTCGGGCGCGTTGTCCACCACATGCAGATGGGGTTGCATGACAAAGCTCATTCGCGGCTCTCCTGGGTGGCGGTCGTGGCGGGTTGCGGATCGCGCGCCAGCCGCAGTCCCGAGAACTGCCAGCGCGCGTGCGGCGGAAAGAAGTTGCGGTAGCTGGGCCGCGCGTGGCCGGCCGGCGTCGCCAGGCTGGCGCCGCGCAGCACGATCTGGCCGACCATGAACTTGCCGTTGTATTCGCCGACGGCACCGGCCAGCGGCTTGAAGCCCGGATAGGGTTCGTAGGACGAGCGCGTCCATTGCCAGACCTTGCCTGCCATGTCGCGCAGGCCGTCCATGCCATGGGCCGCCTCCCATTCGAATTCGGTCGGCAGCCGCGCGCCGGCCCATTCGGCATAGGCCGCGGCCTCGTAGAAGCTCAGTTGCATCACAGGCGCCGCCGGGTCCAGTGCCTGCACGCCGGTCAGACCGAACACCTGCCAGTCGTCGGACGGTGCGCGGGGGTCACCGGGCGCGAGCCAGTACGGCGGCGCCTGCCAGCCCTGCGCCTGCACATGGCCCCAGCCGTCGGACAGCCACAGGCCGGCGCGGCGGTAGCCGCCGTCTTCGATGAAGCGCAGGTAGTCGCCGCAGCTGACGAGCCGCTCGGCGATCTCGTAGGCGGGCAGCAGCCGGCGGTGGCGCGGCCCCTCGTTGTCGAAGGCGAAGCCGGTGCCGTCGTGGCCGACTTCGACAATGGCCTCTGGCCGGCGGACCCAGCGCAAGGGCTCGGGCTGTTCGCGCACCAGCCGCAACGGCGCGGCGTCGGCCGGCGCATAGGCCGGCAGCAGCGGGTTGCACGACAGCGCGTGCAGCACGTCGGTCAGCAGCAGTTCCTGGTGCTGCTGCTCGTGCTGCAGGCCCAGCTCCAGCAGCGGCGCTGCCGCTGCCCAGGCCGGCGCACCGGCCTCGGCGATGAAGCGTTCGACGGCCGCATCCACATGGCGGCGGTAGGCCAGCACCTCGTCGACGCCGGGCCGCGTGAGCAGGCCACGCTGCGGCCGCGGATGGCGCGGGCCCAGCGCCTCGTAGTACGAGTTGAACAGGTAGAAGAAGCGCGCATCGAACGCCGCGTAGCCCGGCCACAGCGGCTGCAGCAGCACGGCCTCGAAGAACCAGCTGGTGTGCGCGAGATGCCACTTGGTCGGGCTGGCGTCGGGCATGGACTGCACGCACTGGTCTTCCGCTGACAGCGGCGCGGCCAGGGCCAGCGAATGGCTGCGCACGGATCCGAAGCGCTGGAACAGCCCTTCGCGCGCATGCGGCACGGCCAAGTCGGCCAGACGAGAGGAAACGGTCATGCAAGCCCTCGTTATCGTAGGTTCTTGTGCGGCTTCGCACAGCAAAGTGCAGACCATAGGCCAGCCCGCGGCGCGCAAGCGTCGCTGGCAGGCCGCTGCCGTTGTCGGCGCCGGGCGGCCCGCCATGCAGGACCAAGCCTACACCGCCTGGGCGGCAAGGGCATTCACCGATTCGACGCCGGCACGGCGCTTGCCTAGACTGCAACCACCACAACCCAGGGAGTTCCGCCATGTACAAGCGCATCCTGCTCGCCTACGACGGGTCCGAAGCCGGCCAGAAGGCCTTGCTCGACTGCGGCGACCTGGCCCACCTGAGCGGTGCGGCCCTGACGCTGATCGCCGTGATGCCCCTGCACGTGGGCTCCATCGGCCTGGAGGTGGGGGTGTACGACCAGGTGGCCGAGGAGCGCGAACGCGGGCGCCACCAGGCCGTGCTCGACGCCGGCCTGGCGCGGTTGCGCGCCGCCGGCCACAACGTCACCGGCGAGGTGGTCACGGGCGACTCGGTGACCGAGATCACGCGCCGCGCCAAGGAGATCGACGCCGACCTGATCGTGGTCGGCCACAAGCACCTGGAGAACTGGGCCGCGCGCTGGTGGCAGGGTGCCATCTCGGGCGCACTGATCGAGCATGCGCACTGCAGCGTGCTCGTCTCCATCGTGCGCTGAGAACGGTTCTCACCGGCCCGCCGCCGTGGCGGGTCTTTGGTTCGGCGCGCCGTTGCGAGTTGTTATCATTTGAAACGGTGCCGGCCGCCTTGCGCGAGGTGCCGGAGCCACCGCTGGCCGCCCGTGCCTCGCGCACCTCTCGCCGCGGCCACGCAGCCCCACCAACGCCGCCGACCCATGCCCGCCACGGACGATTCTTCCGCGCTGTCTCCTGCGCATTCCTCTCGCAGCCCCTGGCCCCGTCGCATGCTCTGGCTGGGCCTGCTGGCCGGCGCCGGCGCACTGGTCTGGCACGTTCTCCTGCGCCCGCCCAAGGGGCCGCCGCCCGGGCCCGACCCGTGGTCCGGCGCAGTGCCCGTGCGCGTGGAACCCGCGCGCAGCGAAGACTTCACCGTGCAGCTGCGCTCCATCGGCACGGTCATGCCCTTCGACACGGTCACGGTGCGCAGCCGCGTCAACGGCCAGCTGGCGCGCGTGCTGGTGCGCGAAGGCCAGCAGGTCGCGCGCGGCCAGCTGCTGGCCGAGATCGACCCCGAGCCGCTGCGCGTGGCGCTGGCGCAGATGCTGGGCCAGCAACAGCAGAACCTGGCCCAGTTGCGCAACGCCGAGAGCGAGCTGGCGCGCTACGAGCAGCTGTTCCAGCGCGATGCCGTGGCGCGCCAGACGCTGGAGCGCCAGCGCGCCCAGGTGCAGCAGCTGCGCGGCACGCTGCAGATCGACCAGGCCCAGGTCGACCACGCGCGGCTGCAGCTCTCGTACACGCGCATCACCGCGCCGATCGCGGGCCGCGTCGGCCTGCGCCGCATGGACGCCGGCAACCTGGTCACGGCCAACGACACCAACGGTTTGTTCACGCTCACGCAGACCCAGCCCGTGGCCGTGCTGTTCAACGTGCCCGAGCCGCAGGTGGCCGAGGTGCGCTTCGCGCATGCGGGCAAGAGCACGCCCGTGGCAGAAGCCTGGGACCGCGACAACCGCCAGCGCCTGGCCGCGGGCCGGCTCGACACGCTGGACAACCAGATCGATGCGGCCACCGGCACGCTCAAGCTCAAGGCGCGCTTCGAGAACAGCGACGACGCGCTGTTCCCCAACCAGTTCGTGAACCTGCGCCTGGCGCTGCGCGCGCTGCCCGGCGCCGTGACCGTGGCCACCGACGCCGTGCAGTTCGGCTCGCGCGGCAGCTATGTCTACGTGGTCGCCGACGGCAAGGCGCAGGTGCGCATGCTGACACTGGGGCCCGCAGGCGGCGGCCGCACCGTGGTCGAAAAGGGGCTGCAGGCCGGCGAGCCCGTGGTGCTCGAAGGCCTGGACCGGCTCGAGGACGGCCGCGCGGTGACCCTGGTCGAGCAACCCGACCTGCCGGCGAACTCGCCACTGGCCACGGCGGAGCAACCCGCCCCTGCGGCGCGTTGACGCCGTGGCTGCGCCCGCCTCCCCCTCCTCCCTGTCGCGCCCCTTCATCCTGCGCCCGGTCGCCACGGCGCTGCTGATGCTGGCCGTGCTGATCGCAGGCCTCTTGGCCTGGCGCCAGCTGCCCGTGGCCGCGCTGCCGCAGGTGGACTACCCCGTCATCCAGGTCTTCACCTTCCAGCCCGGCGCCAGCCCCGACGTGACGGCGCGCACCGTCACCGCGCCGCTGGAGCGCCGGCTGGGCCAGATCCCGGGCCTGGCGCAGATGGCCTCCACCAGCTCGGCCGGCGCCTCGGTCATCACGCTGCGGTTCGCGCTGCAGGTCGACCTGGGCGTGGCCGAGCAGGAGGTGCAGGCGGCGATCCAGACGGCCGCGAGCCTCTTGCCCACCGACCTGCCGACGCCGCCGATCTACCGCAAGGTCAACCCGGCCGACACGCCCATCCTGACGCTGGCCATCACGTCGGACACGCTGGCGCTGCCGCGCGTGGTCGACCTCGTGGACACGCGCATGGCCGGCCAGCTCTCGCGCCTGCCCGGCGTGGGCCTGGTGAGCCTGGCCGGTGGCCAGCGCCCCGCCATCCGCGTGCGGGCCAACAGCCGCGCGCTGGCCGCCAACGGTCTCACGCTGGAGGAGCTGCGCAGCGCGATTGCCGCGGCCAACAGCAACCAGCCCAAGGGCAGCTTCGACGGCGCGATCCGCAGCACCATGCTGGACGCCAACGACCAGCTGCGCTCGGTGGAGGAGTACCGCCGCCTGGTCGTGGCCTGGAAGGACGGCGCGCCGCTGCGCCTGGCCGATGTGGCGCAGGTCGGCGACGGTGCAGAGGACCGCTTCCTCGCGGCCTGGGCCGGCATGGCCTGCGCGCCGGAGCAGAACGCGAAATGCGGCCTGGCCCCGGCCGTGCTGCTCAACATCCAGCGCCAGCCCGGCGCCAACGTGATCGCCGTGGCCGACCAGGTGCGCGCGCTGCTGCCGCAGCTCACGGCCACTTTGCCGGCGGCCGTCAAGGTGCAGATCGTGTCGGACCGCACCGAGAGCATCCGCGCCTCGGTACGCGATGTGCAGAAGGAGCTGCTGTTCGCCATCGGCCTCGTGGTGCTGGTCACCTTCGTATTCCTGCGAACGCTGCCGGCGACCATCATCCCCAGCGTGGCCGTGCCGCTCTCGCTGGTCGGCAGCTTCGCGGCCATGCTGCTGCTGGGCTACTCGCTGAACAACCTCTCGCTGATGGCGCTGACGATTGCCACGGGCTTCGTGGTGGACGACGCCATCGTGATGCTGGAGAACATCGCGCGCCACCGCGAGAACGGCGCCGGGCCCATGGAGGCCGCGCTCAAGGGGGCGGGAGAGATCGGCTTCACCTTAGTTTCTCTGACGGTGTCGCTCGTGGCCGTGCTGATCCCGTTGCTGTTCATGGGCGATGTGGTGGGCCGGCTGTTCCACGAGTTCGCGGTCACGCTGGCCGTGGCCATCGCCATCTCGCTCGTGGTCTCGCTCACGCTGACGCCCATGATGGCTGCGCGCATGCTGACGCGCCCCGCCAAACACGCCGAGCGCGACTGGCTCTCCTCCACGATCGACAGCTATGGCCGCGCGCTCGACTGGGTGCTGGCCCGCCAGCCGCTCGCGCTGCTGGCCATGCTGGCCACGCTGGTGCTGACGGCCCTGCTCTACCTCGCTGTGCCCAAGGGATTCTTCCCGGTGCAGGACGCGGGTGCGATCCAGGTCGTGACCGAGGCGCCGCAAAGCGTGTCTTTCGCCGCGATGGCCGAGCGCCAGCAGGCCCTGGCCAGCGCGCTGCTGGACCAGCCGCCCGTGGCCAGCGTCTCGTCCTTCATCGGCGTGGACGGCAACAACCCCACGCTCAACAGCGGCCGCATGCTGCTGACCTTGGCACCGCATGCCGAGCGCAGCGTCTCGGCGGCTGAACTCATCGAACGCCTGCGCCAGCGCGCCCAGCAGGTGCCCGGCATCCAGGCCTGGTTCCAGCCCGTGCAGGAACTCGGCATGGAAGACCGCGTGAGCCGCACGCAATACCAGTTCACGCTGAGTTCGCCCGACAGCGCCCTGCTGGCCGACTGGACCCAGCGCATGCAGCAGGCCCTGGCCCAGCGGCCCGAGCTGGCCGACGTGGCCCACAACCTGCAGCGCGAGGGCCTGCAGGCCAGCCTGGAGATCGACCGCGATGCCGCAGCGCGGCTGGGCCTGCGCATGGCCGACATCGCCTCGGCCCTGCAGAGCGCCTTCGGCCAGCGCCAGATCAGCACCCTGTTCACGCACGCCAGCCAGTACCGTGTGGTGCTGGAGAGCGATGACGCGGCCGGTGGCGGCCTGCGCGCGCTGGAGGGCATCTACGTGAAGCCATCCACCACGGATGCACGCCCCGTGCCGCTGTCCGCGGTGGCGCGCGTGGTCGAGCGCCGAGCGCCGTTGGCCATCGACCACCAGGGCCAGTTCCCGGCCGTCACGCTGTCGTTCAACCTCGCGCCTGGCCAGTCGCTGGGCGCGGCCGTGACCGCCATCCAGGCCGTGCAGCAAGAGATCGCGCTGCCAGCGTCCGTGGAACTGCGCTTGCAGGGCGCGGCCGAAGCCTTCCGCAGTTCCCTGGCCAACACGCTGTGGCTGATCCTCGCGGCCGTGGTCGTGATGTACCTGGTGCTGGGCATGCTCTACGAGAGCGCCGTGCACCCGCTGACCATCCTGTCCACGCTGCCCTCGGCGACGGTGGGCGCGCTCGCCGCGCTGCTGCTGATGGACCGTCCGCTGGACCTGATCGCCGTGATCGGCATCGTGCTCTTGATCGGCCTGGTCAAGAAGAACGGCATCATGATGGTGGACTTCGCGCTCGACGCGCAGCGCCGCCTCGGCATGCCTGCGCGCGAGGCCATCCACCGCGCCGCGCTGCTGCGTTTCCGCCCCATCCTCATGACCACGCTGGCCGCGTTGTTCGGCGCCGTGCCGCTCATGCTGGCCAGCGGCTCGGGCGCCGAGCTGCGCCAGCCGCTGGGCATCGTGATGGTGGGCGGGCTCATCGTGAGCCAGGTGCTCACGCTGTTCACGACCCCCGTGGTCTACCTGGCCTTCGACCGCCTGGGCAAGCGGCGCGCGCCGCAGGCGCAAGCTGCGTGAAGACCCTCTCGCGCTTCTTCATCCACCGGCCCGTGGCCAGCGCGATGCTGGCCATCGCGGTGCTGCTCGCGGGCCTGCTGGCCCTGCGCCTCCTGCCCGTAGCGCCGCTGCCGCGCGTGGACTTCCCGGTGATCCAGGTGCGCGCCAACCTGCCCGGCGCCAGCCCCGAGAGCATGGCCGCCACCGTGGCCGGCCCGCTGGAGCGCGCGCTGGGCAGCATCGCCGGCGTGCAGCGCATCCAGTCCAGCAGCAACCAGGGTGCGACCAGCGTGACGCTGGAGTTCGACCTGGACCGCAACGTGGACGAGGCCGCGCGCGAGGTGCAGGCCGCCATCAACGCCGCGCGCAGCCAGCTGCCCTCGGGCATGCGCGAGAACCCGGGCTTTGTGAAGCTCAACCCCTCGCAGTCGCCCATCATGGCGCTGGCCCTGTCCTCGCCGCGGCTGCCGTCATCAAAGCTCTACGACAACGCCTCCACCATCCTGGCGCAGAAGATCGCGCAGATCGTCGGCGTGGGCGAGGTCAGCGTGGACGGCGCCTCGCTGCCGGCCGTGCGCGTGCAGGTCAACCCCGAGGCGCTGGCGCACCGCGGCATGGCGCTGGAGGATGTGCGCAGCGCGCTGGCGGATGCCAACGCCTGGCAGCCGCTGGGCCAGGTCGAGCAGGACGCACGGCGCTGGCAGCTCACGCTGGCCGCGCCGCTGCGCACCGCGGCCGATTTCGCGCAGCTGGTGGTGCGGCACGATGCCAACGCGCTGGTGCGCCTGGCCGACGTGGCCGAGGTCACGGACGCCACCGAGAACCGCTACGCCAGCGGCTACCACAACGACCGCCCGGCCGTGGTGCTGCTCATCAGCCGCCGCGCCGACGCCAACATCGTGCAGACCACCGACGCCATCCGCGCCCAGCTACCGCAGCTGCGCGCGCTGCTGCCGGCGGACACCGAGCTGCGCGTGGTGATGGACCGCTCGCCGGGCATCCGCGCCACGCTGCGCGAGGCAAAGGTCACGCTGCTGCTGTCCTGCGCGCTCGTGGTGGCCGTGGTCTGGGCCTTCCTGGGCAGCATGCGCTCCGCGCTGATCCCGGCACTGGCCCTGCCGGTCTCGCTGGTCGGCGCCTTCGCCGTGATGTGGTGGCAGGGCTTCTCGCTCAACAACCTCTCGCTGATGGCGCTGATCGTGGCCGCCGGCCTGGTGGTGGACGACGCCATCGTGGTGCTGGAGAACATCCAGCGCCACACCGAGCGCGCGCGCGCCGCCCAGGCCGCCGCCGGGCAGCGCGAGGTCGGCCGCCGCACGGTCTGGCGCGCGGCCCTGCGCGGCGCGGGCGAGGTCGGCTTCACGCTGGTGGCCATGAACCTGGCGCTGGTCGTGGTCTTCGTCTCCACGCTGTTCATGGGCGGCGTGGTCGAGCGGCTGTTCCGCGAGTTCGCGATCACGCTGGTGGCGGCCATGCTGATCTCGCTGGCGGTCTCAGGCACGCTGACGCCGGCCCTGTGCGCGCACGGGCTGCCGGCCGGCGCGCCGAAGCCGCCGGGCCGCGCTGCGCGCTGGTTCGCCGGCCTGCTGGCCGATCTGCAGCGGGGCTACGGCCGCAGCCTGGCCTTCGCGCTGCGCCACCGCGTGCCCACGCTGCTGGTGCTGGCCACCACCGTGGCGCTCAACGTCTGGCTCTACCTGGCGATCCCCAAGGGCATGCTGCCGCAGCAGGACACGGGCCAGATCGGCGGCTTCGTGCGCGGCGACGACGCCTTCTCGTTCCAGGTCATGCAGCCCAAGATCGAGACCTTCCGCAAGCTGCTCGTCGCCGACCCCGGTGTGGCCGACGTGACGGGCTCCAGCGGCGGGCGCGGCGGCATCAGCAACTCGTTCTTCCGCATCCGCCTGAAGCCGCTCGCGGAGCGCGGCGAGCCGGCTGCCCACGTGGCCGCCCGGCTGCGTGCCGCCGCGCCGGCCGTGGCCGGCGGCATCCTGATCCTGTGGGTGGACCAGGACATCCGCCTGTCCAGCCAGGGCGGCGACGGGGAATACCTGTTCGTGATGCGTTCCGATTCGCTCGAAGACCTGCGCCGCTGGACGCGGCCGGTCGGCGAGGCGCTGCGCCAGTTGCCAGAGCTGGTCGGCGTGGACATTCCAGGGGGAGAAGAGGCCCAGCAGGTGGTGCTGGAGGTGGACCGCGAGGCCGCACGCCGGCTCGGCGTGCGCATGGAGACCATCGCATCCGCCCTCAACAACGCCTTCTCGCAACGCCAGGTGGCGACCATCTACGACCCGCTCAACCAGTACCGTGTGGTCATGGAAGCCGATCCGCGCAACGCCAGCGAGCCCGCGGCGCTGGCCCAAGTGCAGCTGCAGGGCGAGGCCGGGCAGCGCGTGCCGCTCAGCGCCGTCGCCAGCTGGCGCTACGGCCTCACGCGCGACCGCGTGTTCCACGACGCGCAGTCTGCCGCCATCGGCATCGGCTACGGCCTGGCACCCGGCATCTCGCTGCAGCAGGCGCAGCAGGCCATCGCGCGGGCCGTGGGCGGCGTGATGCTGCCGGCCAGCATCAGCCATGGCGAGCGCGGCGAGGATCCCGGCAGCCTGCAGGCCACGCTCAAGCGCCAGCCGCTCTTGATCCTCGCGGTACTGCTGACGGTCTACCTGGTGCTGGGCATGCTCTACGAAAGCACGCTGCACCCGCTCACCATCCTGTCCACGCTGCCCTCGGCCGGCGTCGGTGCGCTGCTCGCGCTCACACTGTCGGGCACCGAGTTCAGCCTGATTGCGCTGCTGGGCCTGTTCCTCCTGATCGGCGTGGTCATGAAGAACGCCATCCTCATGGTCGACTTCGCGCTGGTCGTGCAGCGCGAACAGGGCCTCGCGCCCGAGGCCGCCATCCATGAGGCCGCGCTGCGCCGGCTGCGCCCCATCCTGATGACCAACCTGGCCGCGCTGCTGGGCGCCATGCCGCTGGTGCTGGGCCTGGGCGAAGGCTCGGAACTGCGGCGCCCGCTGGGAATCGCCATCGTCGGCGGCCTGGCCATGAGCCAGCTGCTGACGCTCTACACCACGCCCGTGGTCTACCTTGCCCTGGAGCGCCTGCGCCAGCGCTTCATCCGCCACGCGGCCGCGCCCGCCTGACACCATGCTCCTGCCCCGCCCTGCCTACGCCATCCTGGCCGCGCTGCTGAGCGCCTGTGCCAGCACGCCCGAATACCAGGCGCCGCAGATCGTGCTGCCGCCGGCCTTCGTGCATGCCGCGCCTGCTGCCGAAACGCCTGACATCGCCGCCGACTGGTGGAACGCATATGCCGACGCCGAGCTCGACCGCCTGCTGCGCCAGGTCGGCCAGGCCAATGCCGAACTCGCGCAGGCCGAGGCCCGCTGGCGCCAGGCCCTGGCCCTGGTCGATGCCGCGCGCGCGCTGGAGCAGCCGCAGCTCGGTGCCAGCGCCACCGCCACGCGCAGCGGTGCCAGCCGCGCCAGCAGTGCCACCGGCACCGGCACGGCGCTGTCCACCGGCCTCACGCTGGCCTGGACGCCCGACCTCTGGGGCCGCGTGGCACAGCAGCGCAGCGCTGCCGAGGCCGGCGCCCAGGCCCAGGCCGCGCTGCTGGACGCCGCGCGGCTCGCGCTGCAGCTGTCGGCCGCGCAAGGCTATGTGCGGCTGCGCGCGCGCGACGCGCAGCTGGCCCTGCAGGCCCGGGCCGAGACCGCCTACGCGCGCTCGCTCGAACTCACGCGCGCGCAGTACCAGGCCGGCCTGGTGGCCCGCGCCGACGTGATCCAGGCCGAGACCCAGCTGCAGTCGCTGCGCACGCAGGTGTTCGCCATTGGCCGCCAGCGCGCGCTCGAAGCCAATGCCCTGGCGCTGCTGGCCGGCGCCACGCCGGCCGAGCTGCGCATTGCCGCGCACGACCAGGCCTTGCCAGCCATGCCGGCCGTGCCCACCGCGCTGCCGGCCGAACTGCTGCGCCGCCGCCCCGACCTGGCCGCGGCCGAACGGCAACTGGCGGCCGCCCACGCGCAGTGGGGCGTCTCCCAACGGGCCTGGCTGCCGGACCTCACGCTGTCGGCCAGCGGCGGCCTGCAAGGCGACAGACTGGCCAGCCTGCTGGACGCGCCGGCGCGCGTGTGGTCGCTGGGCCCGTCCCTGGCCGCCACGCTGTTCGACGGCGGCACACGCCGCGCCGCCGAGGCCCAGGCCCTGGCCGTCTACGACGCGCAGGCCGCAGCCTGGCGCGCCGGCGTACTGGCCGCCGTGCGCGAGACCGAGGACGCGCTGGCCCAGCTGGCCCTTCTTTCCGAGCAGGAGCGCGAGCAGCAGCGCCTGGTGGCGCTGGCAGCCGAGAACGAACAGGTCGTCGGCTACCGCTACGCGGCCGGCGAGATCAGCTTCCTCGAAGTCGCAACGGCGCAGAACCTCGCGCTGACGGCACGCCGCGACCTGCTGGATGTGCAGGCCGACCGGCTGGCCGCCAGCATGGCGCTGGTGGCGGCACTGGGCGGGGGCTGGCAGCCTGCACGCTGAGGCCTGTGCACACCCCGGCCTTGGCGCCGTGCAAGGGCACGCGGCGCCTGGCAGAGCCGTTACCATCGCCGCCCCCCACGACACCCCGGCAGCCCCCGATGAGCGACTCCCCCCTACCGAATCCGCCTGGCGCACCCTGTGCCGCACCAGGCTATGCGCGATGGGAGCACGGCGAGCGGCAACGCTATTACGAGTTCCGGCGGCTGCAGGACCTGTGGGGCGCCTGGTCCACGGTGACGACCTGGGGCCGGATCGGCACCTCGCTGGGGCGCCAGGTCAGCAGTGCACTGGCGAACGCCGACGCGGTCGACCTGGCCTTCAGCGGCATCGCCAGGCGGCGTGTTGCGGACGGCTACCTGCTGGTGGCCAGCGCCTAGTGTTCTGCCCCATCAATCCATCGGCACACAACTGCTTGGGGTGAGGCGTCCTTGGAGATCCATCAGTCTGGCCGATGAGCAGGTTGCCCAGTTGATCGACAAGGCCTGGCATACCAAGCCGGCCGACGGCGCCACGCACTCGAGCACACGCGCGCTGGCGGGCCAACAGGCACGCGCAAGAGCACCGTTGCACGCCATCTCCAAGCCTTCCCGCTCAACCCATGCTGCCGATGGGACTGGGCGATGTCGAAGGCCTCACCCACGACCACGTGGCCGTCGCGAGGGCCTGTCAGGCCAGAGCTGTGCGAGTGAACGCGGCCAAAGTCTCGCGTACCGCAACCAAGGGCTGACCGGCACTGCAGATTCAACGGCCAAGCCCGCCCGAAGCATCGCGAGATTGCAGGATGCTGTCGCGAAAGACGCGCCACTGCGCCATCAAAACCAGGGCATATGCGCCAGTCTCTGACAGTTCCTCGAAGTTTTGAGCCATCCAGTGGTGCTCAAAGGCAAGGTCAACATGCAGGTGCCCTTCTGCGGCGCCAGACGCCAGCATGCAGAGCACTGCGCAGGAGAGTTCGACCCATGGCACTTGCCGGCGCTTCCAGAGCGCGGCGAGAAAGTAGATCTGGCCGGTCCGAACAAACTGAAAGAGCAGCAGGCCGAGAAGGGCCAGCAGCAGATACGGAACCGCAGGCCGATACCACAGTTGGACAGAAGAAGAGAACTTGGGGCCGGTCTCGATTGCCACATCGTACGGCGGCAGGAAACAAGCGCCCCAACTGAGTTCACGCACGGCGAGGACGAACCAGATCGGAGCCATCAGGCGCCAGAAGGTTCGAAGCCGGCCTGGCTGGTGCACATGGCCACCGTGGAGGGCAACAAGCCCTCCGGCCAGCAGCATGGCCACCTGAAGATTCTCGACGGGGCCGTTCTCCCAACCGGTCGAGTTCGGAAGGCGCGACGCCGCCACGTAGCTTGCCCAGAGGAACAACAAGGTCGCGGTCAGTGTGAGCGCAGGGGCGACGGAACCTCGCGCCTGACCCTCACCAGGGTCGTTGTGCACGTGCATTGGCAATGGTTGCGTTCTAGCGGGCTTCGCTGACTGAAACGGGCTAGCCTAGCGTCAAAATCCAACCCTTGCAGCCAATGGGCACAAGCCATCCGCAGCCAGACGCATACCGATGGGGAGTCGACACTTGTCGGCTGCGCCGGTGCCGCCGATCCGAAGGCAGGCAACGCGCAAGCGACCTGCCCACCGACCTGGACCGGCGGAACCAGCACGGGCGGCCAGCCGCTACAGTGGCCCTTCGCACTGGGCACGGGCTGCCATGCCCCGTCCGCGGACACCGTGGAACGGCCGATGGATTGCAAGGTGGAGCACATGAAGACCATTGGCCTGTTGGGCGGCATGAGCTGGGAATCGACGGTGCCCTACTACCGCCAGATCAACGAGACCGTCAAGGCACGCCTGGGCGGGCTGCACTCGGCCCAGCTGATCCTGTACAGCGTCGATTTCCACGAGATCGAGCAACTCCAGCATGCGGGCGACTGGGAGAAGGCCGGCACCGTGCTGGCCGAGGCCGCACGCGCGCTGGAGCGCGCAGGCGCCGACTTCCTGGTCCTGTGCACCAACACCATGCACAAGGTGGCGCCGCGCATCGAATCGGCGGTGGGCATTGCGCTGCTGCACATCGCCGATCCCACGGCGGCCGCGGTCCAGGCCGCCGGCCATTCGACCGTGGGACTGCTCGGCACCCGCTTCACCATGGAGCAGCCCTTCTACCGCGACCGACTGGTCGAGCGCCACGGCCTGCAGGTCATCGTTCCGGACGCCGAGGACCGCGCCTGTGTCCACCGCATCATCTACGAAGAGCTGTGCCTGGGCGTCGTGCGGCCGCAGTCACGCCAGGCGTTCCAGCAGGTGCTGGCCCGGCTCACAGCCCGGGGCGCGCAGGCCGTCATCCTGGGCTGCACGGAGATCTCGCTGCTGATCGGCCCACAGGATGCCGAGGTGCCGCTGTTCGACACCACGGCCATCCATGCCCGCGCGGCAGCAGAGCAGGCCCTGGCCGGTCGCAGCGCCCCACCCTTCGCTGGCTGAGTCTTGATCACCGAACTCAAGACCTTCATCGCTGTCTGCAAGCCCGACCTGGGCTCCATGCTCTGGTGCATGAGTCCTGTGCCCATGGCGATGGCGCCGGATTCTTGGACCTTCTTCAAGGGAGCGCTCTGCGCATCGGCCTGGCCGCCGCAGGCCAGGGCCGCGCTCACTGCGCGAACAGGGAGCTCAGGTCGGCGAAGGACTTCATCTCGATGGCGTTGCCGGACGTCATGTGTCGACGACGTGGGTGGCGGCGCCGGCTACCATTCCAGCGCGCCGCGCGCGGAGTCGCGCGTCAGCGCCAGCCGGGCCCGGCCGAGCGCAGAGATCCTGCGCACCACCGCGATCTTCCCCGCGTCGACCGGCGAGCGGCCGACGCCGCCTTCGACCAGGCCGGCGCGCAGCAGTGCCTCGATCTCCGCCACCAGCGCCGGGGTGCCGACGCGGAACGGAAAGTTCGCCCTCTCGATCCGGCGCAGAACGTCCAGCAACGCGCCATCGCCGTTGGCCGCAGCCCCCTGTTCTTCGCGCTCTTCATCGGCCACGTCGCCTCCCTGTTCATGTCTTCGCCGATCTTAGAGAAGGCGCGTGGCATGCCTGCCCGCCTTGGCTGGCAAACCTGACAGGTCGACCGTGGGACATGGCCCCGATCGCCGCCTGTGTTCCCCTTGCCGTGGGGCGTCGATCTTCGGCGGCCCGGGGCCGGCAGTGCGTCCTTTCTTGGGCGGCCGAGCGGCGCTGGAATCCGGAGCTTGGCCACAGGCGCGCCCTGTTCGCCGGACGAACCAGACAGCCACCGTGGGCCAACGACGTGGCGCCCCCCCGCTGCCCGCGTCAATGCAGCCCCGCAAGCGGCGCCCCCGCGCTTGGCTTCCACGCCCCGTGCGCGAGGTCGGCCGGCATGGCACGCGGCAAGGCACTGCAGCCCGGCACATTGGCGCTCCATGCCGCAGCCGGCTTGAGCAGTTCCAGCGCGCACCCAAGCGCCTGCGCCAAGCCCTGCTCCGCCGCTTCCTGCGCCGCAGTGCCGCCACGCAGGGCAGGCAAGGGAAACGGCGCGGCGGCGTCCTGTGCGCGGCGCGCGATGCCGACCAGAAGGACCACATGGTCGCGCAGGCGCAGCTCCGTCTGCTCGACCAGGGCGACGTGCGCGCGCGTGGCAGCATGCTGCTGCGCTGCGGCCATGGCGAGGGCCTGCATGGCGGCGGCAGGACGGCCCGCGCACAGGTGCTGCTTGAACAGGTGCACTTCACCGAGGCTCAGGAACACGGCCTCGTGCGCACTGAGCAACCAGGGCAGCACCGCGACCTCGGCATCGGGCGCCAGTTGGGCGCCGCCCAGCGCGCGGGCGATCGCGGCCAGCTGTTCGGCCGCCAGCGCGGTGGACCGGTGGCGCGGGCGCTCCGGCCCCGCGATGGCCATGGGCAGCGCGAACAGATGCGCGCGCCGGCCATCCTGCGCAGCCACCTGTTCCTCGCTGCAGCGCACCGCCGCCGCATGGATCTGCGAACGCAGCGCAGCGCCGACGGCGCCCCCGCCCGGTGACGCCGCCAGCGTGACCAGGCTCTGCAACGCGTCGGGCGGCAGGCCGTCGACCATCTCGCCCAGGGCCGCCACCATCGCGTCTTCGTCGCACTGGCGGTAGAGCACACGCTCGGCGTGCCGGCGCAACAACGTCGCGCTCGCCGCCAGCCTGCACGCCGTCGCGGCCTGGTTCCCGACCTGTTCCATGCGTGTCTCCCGGCGCTGTTGGATACGCAGACGAGGTTGCGGCCTGCCGGGCCGCAAGACATCCACCAAATCAACGAAAGGCCGGGAATTTGTGTGCAAAAAAAGCGACAGCCCCCAGGACAGCGGCCCGCACCAGGAGAGGCACCAGCGCCTGCCGCACGCGATCAGCTTGCTGTCCTACGCACGAACATCCGCGGCATCGACACAATTTGCGACATGTCCGCGGCGGCTGGTGCCGCGCGCATGTCGCAAAGGTGGTGGTGCCATGAACGAACAGTTGTCTTTCCCCGACCTGCAACAGCCGGCTGCCTTCGCCCGCTGCGTCGCGCGGAGCTGTTCGGCAGGCGTTCTGAGCGCAGAGATCGAGGGCCAGGAGCAGGCGGTCCGCGCGCTCGCCGCCAGGATGCAGGACGGGCCGTTGCGCGCCCGGTTCGGGCCGCAGTCCATCAAGCTGCTGCGCTTCACGGTGCTGGACCAGGGCACACCCTCCCGACTGGTCTTCCTTGCCGACTACCGGCTGCGCCCCTGACCGCAGCGTGCCGCTCCGCGCCCCACCCTCCCCCGGCTCGGCCAGCTTGCGCGGCCTTGGACGCGTTGCAGACGGCCTGGAAGCAGCCGGGCTGCACGCACGTGGTCGAGGCCGCGCCGAAGGCGGCCCGGTCCTCCGGGCGCGCGCCATGTCCTGCCGGCGCAACCAGCGCACGGGCCGCCGCGCCGCGGAACTTCCTCCTTCCTGCGGATTCCCAATGCCGTCATCGTCTGCTACGTTGCCTGCATGAACACCTTTGACGCACCGGACGGATCCTGGTGGTACATGTCCGCGCAGGAAAAGCGCGGCCCCGTCGCCACCGAGCGCCTCCAGCAACTGCATGCGGCAGGGCGCATCGCCGGCGACACCCTGGTCTGGCGTCAGGAGCCTTCGCCCATGGCCGCGGCCTGGCAACCACTGCACGTGGTGCTGGCCCGGCGCCTGCAACCGCCGCTGTTGCGCTCCGGCGCCGAGGCGCGGCCCGTGGACCGGCAGCCGTCGTAGCCGTGCATCAGGCCGTGGCCGCGGCCCCCGCGGCGGGGTGCGGCCGGCGCAGCACCGCCCAGCTGGCCACCGCCGTGAGCCACACGGCGACCGCGCCGTACAGCATCACCGTGCCGAAGCCCTGCGTGACGGCCGCCTGCAGCGCCGTGCCCGCCGCGTCGGGCCCGGCCAGCGTCGCCAGCACCTGCCGGGCGCCCGCCACATTGCCGCCCGCCAGCTGCTCGGCCAGCGCGCGCAGCTGCGGTGCCGGAACACCCTGCCCCAACACCGTGCGCAGCGCCGCCGCGATGCCGGCCACCAGCACCCCGCCCATCGCCGCGATGTTGAGCGCCAAGCTGATGAGCCGCGCGCTGGTGTCCATGCCCGAGGCCATGCCCACGCGCTCGGGCGGCACGGCCGAGGTCGTCATGTTGGTCGCGGGCGTGGTCGTCAGGCCCAGGCCGATGCCGGCGAGCAAGGCGCCGGGCAGCACCGTCCAGCCGCCCAGCTCAGCGAAGCGGCTGCCCCATTGCATGCCCACGAAGCCCAGGCCGATCGCGAACAGCCCCGCCGGGATCACGGTGCGCGCCTGGTAGCGCAGCAGCAGCCACTGCGCGATCGGCGGCATCACGAGGAAGGGCACGGTGTAGACCAGCAGCGCCAGCCCGGTGGCCGTGGTGTCCCAGCCCAGCCCGGCCGTGAAGTACAGCGGCAGGTAGACCATGAAGGGCCAGTAGCTGCAGTTCATGCCCACGCAGCCGAGGATGGCACCCGAGAAGTCGCGGATGCGGAACACCGAGAAATCGAACATCGGGTGTGGATGCCGGCGCTCGGCCAGGACGAAGCCCGCCAAGCCCGCCAGTGTGGCGGCCAGCAGGCCCAGCGCGGCCGGGCTGGTCCAGCCCAGGCTGGCGCCCTGGGTGATGAGCCAGCTGAGCCCCAGCACGGCCACGGTCAGCGTGGCGATGCCGGCCCAGTCCAGGCGCTGCTGACGCGCCTGCGGGTCGCTGGACTCGGCCACGCCAGCGCGGACCAGGGCCAGGCACACCAGGGCCAGCGGCGCGTGCACGAGGAAGACCCAGTGCCAGCTGGCCAGCGCCACGATGGCACCGCCCACCACGGGCCCGAAGCCCAGGCCGATGCCGGCCACCACGCCCCACACCGCGAAGGCCCGCGCACGCGCCCTGCCCTCGGGAAACTGATGCGACAGGATGGCGATGGAGCAGATGAACATGGCGCCGCCGGCCAGGCCCTGGACGAAGCGGGCGGCGATCAGCGCGGGCATGTGCGGCGCCAGGCCGCACAGCAGCGAGGCAACGCCGAAGGCCGCCACGCTCAGGCCGAACACGCGGCGCCGGCCATAGCGGTCGGCCAAGGTTCCGGTGGCCATGAGCACCGTGGTGCAGGCGATGGTGTAGGCGTTCATGGTCCATTGCAGGTCCTGGAAGCCGGCCTGCAGCTGCGCCTCCAGCACCGGCAGGATGATGGGCACGCTGGAGATCTCCAGGCCGAACAACAGGGCGGCGAGGCAGGTGGCGGACAGCGCGAGGGCGGGATGGGTCGGCATGGGCGGCATGGGCGGCAGGGAGCAATCGGGGATGGGGATTCTCAAGACCCCTCACCCATGATGCAAATGATGAATTTTTCTAGGATTCAGTGCCAAGATTCATTAATCTCGCAGCCATGAGCTACGACACCGGCCTGCTGCAGGCCTTCATCGCCGTGCACGCGGCCCAGGGTTTCACGCGCGCGGCCGAGCAGCTGCACCTCACGCAGTCGGCGGTCAGCCACCAGATCCGGCGGCTGGAGGAACTCGTGGGCCGCCCGCTGTTCCTGCGCACCACGCGCAGCCTGCGCCTGACGGCCGACGGCGAGGACTTCCTGCGCCTGGCGCAGCGCATCCTGCAGGCGCAGGAGGCGCTGGCGCGGCATTTCCGCTGCTCGCCGATCGAGGGCACGGTGCGCTTCGGCGTGCCCGAGAGCTTCATGCGCGAAGGCCTGCCGCAGCTGCTGCGCCAGTTCGCGCGCAGCTGCCCCAAGGTGCGGCTGGAAGTCAGCGTGGGCCTCACGCTCGACCTGGCCAGCATGGTGCGCGAGCGCGAGCTCGACCTGGCCGTGGTGGTGGCGCAGCCGGGCGCGGCCCCGGGCCGGCTTCTGCAGCGCGAGCCCATGGTCTGGGCCGCGGCCGAAGGCTTCATCTGGTCGCGCGCGGACTCGCTGCCGCTGGCCTACTCGCCGCCGCCCTGCGTGTGCCGCCAGATCGCCATGGACGCGCTGAACCAGGCCGGCATCGCCTGGCACGCGGCCTTCAGCTCGCACAGCCTGCACGACCTGCGCGCGGTCGCGCTGAGCGGCCTGGCCGTGGCCCCGTTCACGCGCGACAACCTGCGTCCGGGCATGCGGGTGCTCGACGCCAAGGACGGTCTGCCGCCACTGCCCATGCTGGACTTCACGCTGGTCTACAGCGAGGACGCTGCCGGCCAGCACGACCCGGCCGTGCGCGAACTGGGCCGGCTCATCGAGCAGGCCGGCTGGGCCCAGCAGGGCAAGCCGGCCCGGTCGCCGCGCCGCGCGCCGGTCGCCGCTGGGGACTGAGCGGCATGCCCCCGCGGCCGGGCGCGCGGTTCAAGGCCTGGGCGCGTTCGCGCGGGAAGCCGCCACCATGTGCTCGGCCAGCGTCGCGTACAAGGGCCGGCTGAGCATGCGCGACACCAGGCTCGCGAGCATGGCGGTGGCCATGAGGCTCAGCACCATGGAGTGCCCGTCCACCATCTCCATCACGATGATGAAGGCCGTCAGCGGCGCCTGCGTCACGGCGGCCAGGAAGCCGGTCATCCCCATGGCGATCAGCGCCGGCCCCAGCCCCGGCGCGGCCAGCTGCGCGATGCCGTCGCCGATGCCCGCGCCGATGGACAGCGAGGGCGCGAAGATGCCTCCCGGCACACCGCACCAGGCCGTGAGCCAGGTGGCGATGAACTTGAGCAGCGTGTACAGCGGCGACAGCTCGTCGTGGCCGGCCAGCATCTGCTTGACGGCGTCAGACCCCGCACCGAAGGTGGCGCCACCAGTGGCCAGGCCGATGGCGGCCACCAGCAGCCCGCCGGTGGCCGCGAAGCGCACCGGCCAGCGTGCACGCCACCGGTTCAGGCGCTGCGGCGATCCGGTCAGCGAGGCGATCATCAGGCGCGCGAACAGGCCGCCCGCCACGCCGCTGGCCAGCGCCACCAGCAGGCCCGGGCCGAACAGGTCCCAGCCCAGCGCCGGCACGCGGATGATGCCGAAGTAGCTGGTGTTGCCGAAGGCCGAGACGCCCACCAGGCCGGCCAGCACGATGCCCGTGATGATGAGGCCGCTGGCACGCGCCTCGAGCCGGCCCGAGAGCTCCTCGATGGCGAACACCACGCCCGCCAGCGGCGCATTGAAGGCGGCCGCGATGCCGGCGGCGCCGCCGGCGATCAGCAGTGCCCGGGTGTCGATCTGGCTGCCGGGCGACAGCCAGCGCCGCGCGTGCTGCATGACACCGGCGGCCACCTGCACCGACGGGCCTTCGCGCCCGATCGACAGGCCCGCCGCGAAGCCCGCGACGCCCAGTCCGATCTTGGCCAGGGTCAGGCGCAGCGAGGCGAACAGGCCGCGCTGCCCGGGCAGCACGGCAGGGTCGAGCGCGGCCTTGATCTGCGGGATGCCGGAGCCGCCGGCGCCGGGAAACCAGCGCCGCGTGGCCCAGACGATGCCGGCGGTCAGCGCCGGCGTCCACAGCAGCACGGCCCAGGGCTGGGCATGGTGCAGGCGCTCGAACCAGCCGAAGGCCCATTCGGCCGCCACCGTGAAACCCACGACGAACAGCCCGGCAGCGATCGCATAGCCCAGCACGATCGCGCGGTCGAGCCACAGGCGCCAGCTGGAGAACTCTGCGCGCAGGTTCTGGAAGAAGTCGGGCTCTTGGTGCATCGGGGGATTCTGGCAGCGGCATCGGCGCGGGCCGGCCTGCAAGCCGCGTGCCTCAACCCACGATGCCACCCACCAGGCCGAGCTCGCGCGCCTCGGCCGCCGGCACATACCAGTCGCAGTCGCGCACGCGGGCCTCCAGGTCGGCCAGCGATAGGCTGGAGCCCTGCACGAGTTCGGCGAAGCCCGCACGCTCGAGCCGCTGGCCCGAGACGATCTCGGCCAGCACGCCCTTGACCTGGACCATGCACGCATGCAGCGGGCCGTCCAGCTGCAGCGTCTTGCGCAGCCGGCGCTCGTGCACCAGCAGCTCGCAGTCGGCGGTCAGGAAGCGGCGTTCGCGCGCGAACGCCGCCATCACGGTCACACCGGCCGAGTAGACATAGGACTTGCCCAGGAAGTACAGCGCCGCGCCACCCTGGCGCCAGGCGCGGATCTCCTGCGCGATGCGCCGGCCCATGTCGGCATCGCCGCCCGAGGTGGACAGTTCGAACACGATGGGGCCATCGGCCGGCGCCTCGGCCCGCTGGCGCAGGAACTCGGCCAGCATGGCCTGGTCGACCTTGCCGTACAGGCGGATGGCAGGCGCCTGCGACAGGGCTGCGGGAACGGACGGCAACGACGCTTGGAAATGGGGGGCTGACATGGCGAGTGGTGAGCGGGGTGAAGGGATGGAGCGCGCGCTCTGCGCACGCCACTGCACTGTTCCCCGGCACTGCGCACACCTTGCAGCGGACAAGCGCTGACGCACCCGTCGGACGCTTTCGCCAAGCCAAGGCCGCCTGCGCAGCCCACGCCGATGGCAACCAAGGGCACAGGGCCGGCAGGCGTCCTACCTGCAGGCTGGCATCTGCGCGACATGCGGGCACCGCGCGCCGGCGCTAGGGTGGCGGCTCCACTTTGCCCCACAGCGCCACCCACCATGGACTTCATCGACCTCATCCAATGGCCCGCCATGGCCGCTTCGCTCGCCGCCGCCTGGCTCGTCGCCTCGGCCTCGGAACAGCGGCGCGCCCATGGCTTCTGGGTGTTCCTGCTCAGCAACGTGCTGTGGGTGGTCTGGGGCGTGCACACCAGTGGCTGGGCGCTGGTCGCGCTGCAGCTGGGCTTGGCGGCCATGAACATCCGCGGGCTGCGCAAGAACGACACCGGGGCCGAAGGCTGAGCGGCCGGGCTGCTACCATCCGCCGCTGCAACAGGTGCCCGGCGACACAAGCGCGCCGGGTTAAACGGGAAGCCGGTGTGTGCGCCTTCGGGCCCGCACGATGCCGGCGCTGCCCCCGCAACGGTGTGCGAGAAGCAAGCGGCAAACACAACCACTGGGTCGGTGCACCTGGGAAGGTTGCCGCCAGCGTCGAGCGTCGCGACAGACGCCCGGAACTCGCGAGCCCGGAGACCGGCCTGTTGTTCCGAGCTGGCGTTGCGGTGGGCGATGCGGGTCCCATGGCTGCGCACGACCTGAAGCCATCCGACCACATCCCCTCTTGCCACGTACGGCAGCCCCGGGCCCCGGCCCGTACCGTTCAAGAGGACAGATGCGCGAGCCTTCGGCCACGCCGGCACCGGCGCCTGGCGCTCCCCCCCCCACCGTCCATGGCTGGTGCCCCGGTGCGCTGCGGCCCATGGCCTCGGGCGACGGCTGGATCGTGCGCGTGCGGCCGCATGCGGGGCGGCTCACGCGCGCGCAGGCCGCCGGCATCGCGCGGCTCGCCGCGGCGCACGGCCGGGGCCCGCTCGAACTCACGCGCCGCGCCAACCTGCAGCTGCGCGGCGTGGCGCAGGCCAGCCACCCGGAGCTGCTCGCAGGCCTGCAGGCCCTGGGTCTGGTCGACGCCGATGCCGCAGCGGAGCAGCGCCGCAACATCGTCGTCACGCCCTTCCGGGCGCCGGGCGACGCCACGCTGGCGCTCGCGGAGGCGCTCGCCCAGGCCCTGGCGGCGCCCGACGCGCCGGCGCTGCCGGCCAAGTTCGGCTTCGCGGTGGACTGCGGCGCCACGCCCGTGCTGCGCGCCACGCCCGCCCACGTCCGCATCGAGCGCGACGGCCGAGGCCTCGTCGTGCGCGCCGACCGCGCGCCGCTGCTGGCACGCGCCACGCCGCACGACGCGGTGGCCATCGCCATGCAACTCGCACACTGGCTCGCCCGCGGCGACGCTGCCGCGCCGCCGCCCGGTTTCCAGCCGGCCCCTGTGCTGCAGCGCGCCGGCCCCAGGCCGCAGCCCGGGCCGGTGCCGGGCGGCTGGCTGGTGGCCGCCGCGTTCGGGCAGCTGCCAGCCGACATCCTGGCGCACCTGGCCGAACATGGCGACCTGCGCCTCACACCCTGGCGCATGCTGCTGGTCGAAGGCGCGCGCAGCGCACCGGCACTGCCCGGGCTGCTGAACGACCCGGCCGACCCGTTGCTGCGCGTCGTCGCCTGCAGCGGCACCGAGGGCTGCCGCCAGGCGGCGGGCCCGACACGCCCGCTGGCCCGCGCGCTGGCCGGCCTCGTGCCCGCGCATGGCCTGCTGCATGTCTCCGGCTGCAGCAAGGGCTGCGCGCATGCCGAGCCCACGGTGACGCTGGTCGCCACGCCCGCGGGCTACGACCTGGTCCGCCATGGCAAGGCCTCGGCGCCACCGGACCGGCGCGCCCTGCGCGCCGACGCACTCGCTTCCCATCTCGCCCACGCATGGGAGACCACCACAACAACACAAGACGCCCCGCCCCATGAGGCCACCGACACCCCACCGCTTTGAGACCGACGGCGCCGCCATCTACCGCGCCTCGTTCGCCATCATCCGCGCCGAAGCCGCGCTCGCGCGCTTCTCGCCCGCCGAGGAGATGGTGGCCGTGCGCATGGTCCATGCCGCTGGCATGGTCGATCTCGCGCCCCACATCCGCTTTTCCGCCGGCGCGGCCGAGGCCGCGCGCGCCGCGCTCGAGGCCGGCGCGCCCATCCTGTGCGATGCGCGCATGGTCAGCGAAGGCATCACGCGCGCCCGGCTGCCGGCCGGCAACCGCATCGTCTGCACGCTGCACGACCCCGAGGTGCCCGCCATCGCGGCCCGGCTCGGGACGACGCGCAGCGCTGCCGCGGTGGAGCTGTGGCGCCCGCGGCTGGCCGGTGCCGTGGTCGCCATCGGCAACGCGCCGACCGCGCTGTTCCATTTGCTCAACCTGCTGCAGGACCCGCTCTGTCCGCGGCCGGCGGCCATCGTGGGCTGCCCGGTCGGCTTCGTCGGCGCGGCCGAATCCAAGGCCGCCTTGATGGACACGCTGCCCGCGCCGGCCATCGTCGTGGACGGGCGCCTGGGCGGCTCGGCCATCACGGTGGCGGCCATCAACGCGCTGGCCAGCCGCGAGGAAATCTGATGGGCCGCATCCTCTGCGCCGGGCTGGGCCCCGGCGATCCCGAACTCATGAGCGTGCGCGCCGACCGCGCCATCCGCACGGCCGGCCATGTCGCCTACTTCCGCAAGCGCGGCCGGCCCGGCCAGGCCCGGCGCATCGTCGAAGGCATGCTGGCGCCCGCGGTGCAGGAGTACGCGATGGAGTACCCGGTCACGACCGAGCTGCCGTTCGACAGCCCCGCCTACAAGGCCTGCCTGTCCGCCTTCTACGACGACTGGGCCGCGCGCCTGGCGGCGCTGGCGCAGCAGCAGGACGTGGTGGTGCTGTGCGAGGGCGACCCCTTCTTCTTCGGCTCCTTCATGCACCTGCACACACGGCTGCAGGGCCGCGCCCAGGTCGAGGTGATCCCGGGCATGCCCGGCATGGTGGGCTGCTGGTCGGCCACCAACGTGCCCATCACCTGGGGCGACGACGTGCTGGTGGTGCTGATGGGCACGCTGCCCGATGCCGAACTGGAGCGCCACATGCGCTCGGCCGATGCGCTGGTGATCATGAAGACCGGCCGCAACCTGCCGCGCGTGCGGCGCGCGCTGCAGGCCGCCGGCCGGCTCGACGCGGCCTGGCTCGTCGAGCGCGGCACCATGCCTGGCGAGCGCATCGTGCCGCTGGCCCAGGTGGACGGCGCGGACTGCCCCTACTTCGCCATCGTGCTGGTCCATGGCCAGGGGCGCCGGCCCGAGGTGCTGGAGTGAACGCCGGCTGGCTCTGCATCGCCGGCCTCGGACCGGGCGACCCCTCCATGCTGACGCCCGAGGTCACGCAGGCGCTGGACCAGGCCACCGACGTGGTCGGCTACATCCCCTACGTGGCCCGTGTCGCGCCGCGCGCGGGGCTGCGCCTGCACCCTTCGGACAACCGCCAGGAGATCGCGCGCGCGCAGGCTGCGCTGGCCATGGCCGCGGCCGGGCAGCGCGTGGTGCTGGTGTCCTCGGGCGACCCGGGCGTCTTCGCGATGGCCTCCGCGGTGTTCGAGGCGCTCGAGGCCGCGCCGCAGTGGCAGCAATTGGACATCCGCGTGCTCCCTGGCATCACGGCCATGCTGGCCGCGGCCGCCCGGGCCGGCGCGCCGCTGGGGCACGATTTCTGCGCGATCAACCTGAGCGACAACCTCAAGCCGGCCACGACGATCGAAGCGCGCGTGCGCGCCGCCGCCGCCGCGGACTTCGCCATGGCTTTCTACAACCCGCGCTCGGTGAGCCGTCCCGACACCTTCGCGCGCATCCTCGCGCTGCTGCGCGAGACCTGCGAACCCGAGCGTCTGGTCGTCTTCGCGCGCGCCGTCGGCACGCCCGAGGAGCGGCTGCGCACCGTGACGCTGGCCGAGGCGACGCCCGAGATGGCCGACATGCGCACCGTGGTGCTGGTGGGCAATGCCGCGACCCGGCGCGTCGGCCGCTTCGTCTACACGCCGAGGGCGGCCCGGTGAGCCGCCAGCCAGGCCATCGCCTCGGCCACCGAGGCCACGCGGGTGCGGGGTGGCAGCTGCGGCCGCTGGACCAGGACCACCGGCAGGCCCAGGCTGCGGGCGGCGTCGAGCTTGGCGCGCGCGCCGCTGCCGCCCGCGTTCTTGGCGACCACGTGCGTGCTGCCGTGCGCGAGCATCAGCTGTCGGTCGCCCTCCACCGTGAACGGCCCGCGGTCCAGCACCAGCGTGGCCTGCGGCAGGGGCAGGGGCTGCAGGGGGGCATCCACCAGCCGCAGCAGGTAGTGGTGCTGGGGGGCCTGGGCGAAGGCGTCCAGGGTCTGCCGGCCGATGGCCAGGAACACGCACGTGGGCGCGGCCGGCAAGGCCGCCACGGCGGCGGCGACATCGGGCACTTCGCGCCAGTCGTCACCGGCCTGCGCCACCCAGGCCGGCCGCTCCAGCGCCACCAGGGGGATGCCCAGCGCGGCGCAGGCCTCGACCGCATTGGCGCTCATGCGGGCCGCAAAGGGGTGGGTCGCATCCACCACCTGCGTGATGCGCTGCGCGCGCAGCCACGCGCACAGCCCGGCCACGCCGCCGAAGCCGCCCACGCGCGTGGGCAGCGGCTGGGCCCGCGGTGCCTGGGTGCGGCCGGCGTAGGAGTAGACGGCGTCCACGCCCGCCGCGGCCAGGGCGTCGGCGAGTTGGCGGGCTTCGGTGGTGCCGCCCAGGAGCAGGAGGCGGGGCGTGGCTGAGCGCTGGCTGGACATCATCGGCATCGGAGAAGACGGGTTGGCCGGATTGTCCGGTGCCGGCCGCACGGCGCTGGAACAGGCCACGGTCGTCTTCGGCGGCCCGCGCCACCTCGCGCTGGCGCAGGCCGGTGCGCGCGGCCAGGCCTGGCCGCAGCCCTTCGACCTCGCACCGGTGCTGGCGCTGCGCGGGCGCCGCGTGGCCGTGCTGGCCTCGGGCGATCCGTTCTGGTTCGGCGCCGGCGGATCGTTGGCGGCGCAGCTCGCGCCCGAGGAGTGGACGGCACACCCGGCCCCGTCGACCTTCTCGCTGGCCGCCGCGCGGCTGGGCTGGCGGCTCGAGGGCACCGCCTGCCTGGGCCTGCATGCCAGGCCCTTCGCCGTCGCGCGCGCGCACCTGCATCCGGGCGCGCGGCTGCTGTGCCTGCTGGCCTCGGCCGAGGCCGTGGGCGCGTTCGCGCAATGGCTGTGCGCAGAAGGCTTCGGCGGCTCCACGCTGTGGGTGCTGCAAGCCCTGGGCGGCCCGCGCGAGCGCGTGCGCCAGACCACCGCCGCAGGCTTCGACCTGGCCGGCATCGCGGCGCCCGTGGCCGTGGCGCTGGAGCCGGCTGGTGCCGCCGGGCTGCCGCGCACGGCCGGCCTGCCCGATGCAGCCTTCGCGCACGACGGGCAGATCACCAAGTCGCCCATGCGCGCGCTGACGCTGGCGGCACTGGCGCCCCGCCCCGGCGAGCTGCTGTGGGATGTCGGTGCCGGCTCGGGCTCCGTCGCGGTCGAGTGGTGCCTGGCGGGCGGGCGTGCCTGTGCCGTGGAGCAGCACGCGGCGCGCGCGGCCAACGTGCAGGCGAATGCCGGGCGCTTCGGCGTGGCCGAGCACCTGCAGGTGGTCCACGGCCGCGCGCCGCAGGCCCTGGCGGGGCTGGCGCCCGCGCAGGCCATCTTCGTCGGCGGCGGCTTCGACCTCGCCCTGTTCGAGGCGCTGCGCGCTGCCAGCCCCGCAGCGCGCCTGGTGGCCAATGCCGTCACGCTGGAGACCGAAGCCCTGCTGCTGCAGCTGCAGGGCAGCCATGGCGGCGCGCTGCTGCGCATCGACATCGCCCAGGCCGCGCCGCTGGGCCGCCTGCGCGGCTGGGCGCCGTCGCGCCCCATCGTGCAGTGGAGCGTGCAGCTGTGACCGTGCTCGGCGTGGGCCTGCATTCCGGCGCCGGCCTGGCCTCGCTGCGCGATGCGCTGCGTGCCGCCTGCGCCGCGCTGCCGGCCCGCCCCGTGCTGCGCGCCGTGGCCACAGCGCAGGACAAGCTGGACTGCGCCGCGCTGGCCCAGTTCGCCGCGGAACTGCGCGTGCCGCTGATCGGCGTCCCGCTGCCTCTGCTGGCCGTGCAGCCCGCCACACCCAGTGCCTTCGCGCCGGCGCGCTACGGCGGACGCAGCCTGGCCGAAGCCGCCGCGCTCGCGGCCGCCGGGCCCGGCGCGCGGCTGCTCGCGCCGCGCGCCGTCTCCACCGACCGGCAGGCCACGGCGGCATTGGCCGCGGCCCTGCCCTACCCCATCGACCCCAGCGAACCATGACCGTCCACTTCATCGGCGCCGGCCCCGGCGCCCCCGACCTGCTGACCCTGCGCGGCCGCGACCTGATCGCCGCCTGCCCGGTCTGCCTCTACGCGGGCTCGCTCGTGCCCGAGGGCGTGCTGGCCTTCTGCCCGCCCGGCGCGCGCCTGGTCAACACCGCGCCGCTGTCGCTCGACGAAATCGTCGAGGCCATCCGCGGCGCGCACGCCGCCGGCCAGGACGTGGCGCGCCTGCACTCGGGCGACCTGTCGGTCTGGTCGGCCATGGGCGAGCAGCTGCGCCGGCTGCGCGCACTCGGCATCCCGTTCACGGTCACGCCGGGCGTGCCGTCCTTCGCCGCGGCGGCCGCCACGCTGGCGCAGGAGCTGACCCTGCCCGGGCGCGCGCAGTCGGTGGTGCTGACACGCACCTCCGGGCGTGCCTCGGCGATGCCCGAGGGCGAGGCCCTGGCGCGCTTCGCGGCCACCGGCGCCACCCTGGCGATCCATCTGTCCATCCATGTGCTGGCCCAGGTGGTGGCCGAGCTGCTGCCGTTCTACGGGCCCGACTGCCCGGTGGCCGTGGTCTGGCGCGCCAGCTGGCCCGACGAGCGCGTGCTGCGCGGCACGCTGGCCAGCATCGAGGCCGCCGTGGGGCCGACCATGGACCGCACCGCGCTGATCCTGGTCGGCGCCAACCTCGGCGCAGAGGACTTCGGCACCAGCCGGCTCTATGCCAGCGACTACGACCGCCGCTACCGCCCGCTTGGCGCCACGCCGCGCTTTCCCGCGGGCGACGACGCATGATCGAGCTGGCGCTGGTCGGCATCGGCACCGGCCACCCCGACCACATCACGCGGCTAGGGGAGCGCGCGCTGAACGCGGCCGACCTGATCCTGATCCCGCGCAAGGGCGAAGGCAAGGGAGACTTGGCGGACGTGCGGCTGGCGATCTGCTCGGCCGTCGTCACTGCGGGCACGCGCATCGCCTTCTTCGACATGCCGGTGCGCGCGGGCGCGGCGACCGACTACGCCGGCGCCGTCGAACGCTGGCACGACGCGATTGCCGAGGCCTGGCTGGCGGCCATCGCCGCGCACCTGCCCGGCGGCGGGCGCCTGGCCCTGCTGGTCTGGGGCGACCCCTCGCTGTACGACAGCACGCTGCGCATCGCCGCGCGGCTGGCGCGCCGCATCGCGCTGCGCACCAGCGTCGTGCCCGGCATCACGGCGCTGCAGGCGCTGACGGCCGCGCACGCCATCCCGCTCAACGCCATCAACAGCCCGGTCACCATCACCACCGGGCGGCGGCTGGAGACGGGCGGCTGGCCGGCCGGTGCCGACACCGTGGCCGTGCTGCTGGACGGGCGCTGCGCCTTCCGCGGCCTGGACCCCGCAGGCCTGTCGATCTGGTGGGGCGCCTACCTCGGCCTGCCGCAGCAGCTGCTGCGCCACGGCGCGCTGGCCGACGTGGCCGAACCCATCGCCCAGCTGCGCGAGACGGCACGGCAGGCGCAGGGCTGGATCATGGACACCTACCTGCTGCGGCGCAGCCCTGCGGCAGCGTAGGCGCCGGCAATGCCTGTGCAGCACAGGCATTGCACCTGTCCGGACCATGGGCATGGCCGTGCTGCACGGAAGTACGCGTACAGTCGCCACACCGTCTCCCGGGCCCCGGCCCGCGACACGCAGCCCGCACCCGACGCGGCCGGCCCGGCACCGACTGGCCGCCGCGCCCCCCGAACCATGCACCGACACGTGACCCGCGAGCAGTTGGAGCAGTGCCGGCGTGCACTTGCCTCGGCCGACACATCGGACGAGATGCGCGCGCTGGCCAGCGACCTGCTGGACACCCTGCTCAGGATGTACGACGGCGGCCGGCTGAGCCGCGAGGTGCTGTTGCTGGTCCTGGATTCACTGGCCCTGATCCCCGACCTCGTGGTCTGCGTCGACCGGATCCGGGCCCGGCTCGGCGACAGCCAGTCCGAGCCGGGCGCCTAGCCTGCGCGCCATCGGTGGTGGCCCACTGCGAGGCCACCGGGCGCCCGCAGGTGGCGGACTCTCCTACAAGCGCTTGCGGGCCGGCGCGACAGCGCGGCCGCGCCAGCCTGCCTAGGCTGTAGCACACCACTCCCCCATCCGAAAGGACAGCCCATGGCCACCAACCAACCCCGCGACCGCGAACGTGCAGGCATGCTCCCGGACGCAGCCGACGACGGCGCGCGCACCGGCGTGCCGGCCGAGCGCGGCGCCCCCGAGGCCGAACACGGCCAGTACGGCCTGGTGCGCGAAGGCAGCAAGGCAGCCGAAGGCCTCAGCGAGCCCCAGATCCGCGGTGTCGCACCGCGCAAGAGCCCATGACGGCAGTGGACATGGGCCTGGGGCGCTGGGTCGCGCGCGCCCGCCATGCCGACGGGCGCCATCTCGCCATCGAGCTGCTGTGCCGCGGCATGCCGTCGGCCGAGCAGTTCGCCGCCGCTGCGCTCCAGCGCGCACGCGCCCTGGGCCTGGCGCGCCTGGACCGCAAGACGGCCAGGCGGCGCAGCAGCGATGTGGCGCGGCTGGCCCGGTGCGGCGTCACGATCCTGGCCATCCAGCCGGGCGCCGCCTGGGAGCGCGGCGGCTGACGCGTTGCGCGCCAGCCCAGCGGGCCGCACGCACTGCCAAGGCCCGCGGACGGCAACACGGAGGAACAGCATGTTCGAATTGACGCTGCCCTGGTGGGAACTGGTGCTGCGCGGCACCGCGGTCTACACCACGCTGCTGGTGCTCATGCGCCTGTCGGGCAAGCGCACGGTCGGGCAGTTCACGCCCTTCGACCTCCTGGTCGTCATGCTGCTCAGCGAGGGCGTGTCCAACGCCCTGCTGGGGGGCGAGGAGTCGCTGGCAGGCGGCCTCATCGTGGCCTGCACGCTGCTCGGCCTCAACGTGCTCGTGAGCCGCGCGAGCGCGCGCAGCGACCGCATCCGCAAGCTGGCCGAAGGCGAGCCCGTGGTCGTGGGCTGCAACGGCCGCATCCTCGCGGACCGCCTGCGCGCCGAGCATGTCACGCGCGAGGACGTGCTGCAGGCCCTGCGCGAGGCCGATTGCGATGTCGCCGACATGAAGCTGGCGCTGCTGGAGGCCGATGGCCGGATCAGCATCCTGCGCCACGCCGAGGGCATGGCCGCCCACCTGCGCGGCTGACGCGCACGCAGGAGATGGACGACGTGCGCAGAGCGCCTGTTCCCGCAGCCCGCGGGACGCGCACGCCCTACCTTGGTGGCTCACTCAACAGGAGATCACGATGGAAGAAAAGAGCAAGGTCGGCACCGGGGCTGCGGTCGGTGCGGTGACGGGTGGTGTGGCCGGTGGCGCTGCGGCGGGCGCGGCCGTCGGCGGAATGACGGGGCCGGTCGGTGCGGCCCTGGGCGCCGCTGTCGGTGCCGCCGTCGGCGCCCTGGCGGGCAAGGCGGCGAAGGTCGACCCGGTGGCCGAGGACAACTACTGGCGCGACAACTTCAACACCCGGCCCTATGCCGCGGGCTCCAACTACGACCAGTACGGTCCGGCCTACATGTACGGTGCCAGCGCCTACGAGAAGTACCCGGGCCGCTCCTTCGACGAGGTCGAGCCCGAGCTGGGCACGGGCTGGTCCGCATCGCGCGGCCGCTCGTCCCTCGAATGGGACAACGCGCGCCATGCCACGCGCGACGCCTGGCAACGCCTGAGCGACCGGGTCGAGCGTGCCGTGCCCGGCGACTCCGACCGGGACGGCAAGTAGACGCACCACAACGGGCTGCCAGGCCCGTTGGCATGTCCAGGGTCCGCGCGCAGCACTGCGCACGGCCGCTTGCACGCCGCTTGCGTGCACTGATGGCCGCCTTGGCGCGGTCGTGCCGGGCCTTGGCCTGCGCGAGCTTCTTGGAGGACTTGCGCGACGGCTCGGGGTGCGTGCGGTCGGCGCTGCCGGTCGAACGCGCGCCGGGCGTGGGCGAACAGCAACTGTCTGAACTCACGCTGGAGCCATAGGGCGGCTGCCGACCGGCCCATGCTGTTCGTGGGCCGCTCCGCGCGGCGGTGATCCAGGTGCTAGCCCAGGCGCGCCTCAGTGCCGGTCGTCATGACCCTGGTGGACCGCGGAAGGCCTTGGCGATGTCCACGCGCGCCTGCGCCAGGGCCGCGAGCCGCTGCTGGATCTGCTGCGGCGTGGCCCGGGGGTTGCCGATGGACAGCCGGCCGAGGTAGTGCTCGCCGGCCACGAGGTCGGCGCGCCCGAACACATAGTCGGGCGTGCGCTGCACCGCGATGCGGATGTCCACGCCGCGGTAGGACATCGCCTGCTCCTGCACCGTGTCGACGCGAGCGCCCGGAGCCGGCATGCAGCCGGGCTGCTGAGCCGCGGCAGCGGGTTGTTGGGTGGCCATGTGCTTCCTCCTTTCAAGCGGACCGTTCAACCAGGTCCGAGCGAGATAGGGGCTGCGCACGCGGCTTCAAGCCCATGCCGCGCCGCACGGCCGCCGGCCGCGGTCAGAGACCGGGGTGCGGCGGCGTTTCCACGGGCGTGGGTGGCGGCATCACGGGCGGATTGCCGGGCAGCGGGTGCTGCGGCTGGTCGATGTGGCCCGGCTGCGGCGACAGCGCCGGGCTGGGTTCGGGCTGGAGCGGCTGCTGCTGCTGGTGTTGCTGTTGCTGTTGCTGTTGCTGTTGCTGTTGGATCCGGAGCAAGGCGGCGTTGTCGGCCATGGTGTGTCCTTTGCGGATGGGCGGCTTCCCGGGGCCGGAGGGCGGCCTGCCTAGCGGGCCTGGCGAGCACAAGGCTGCCACAGCCGCAGCGAAGCGGTCTGCGGGAATCACGAACGTGGTGCTCTGCGCCACGGAACCTCAACGACTGCGCAGGTACTCGCGCACCTTGTCCGCCGAGTTGCCGACGGCCTGCACCGCCTCGCGCAGCTTGTCTTCGGTGGTGTCGAGGCTCCTGGCCCAATCGCGCCGCTCGTAGTCCTGGTCGATGGCGATCCGCTGGCGGTCCGCTGCGGTCTGGCCCTTGTCGTCTGCCATGCTGTGCTCCTTGGTCGTTGATGGCGTCATGCTGCACAGGGGCCGGGCGCAGGGGCGTAGGACGGCGCGCCCAGGCGCAGCCGGCCTGGGGCCAGCCGCTCAGGCGGCCTTCTTCTGCGGCGCAGACTTGCCGGTCGCGGCCTTCCTGGCCGGGCTCTTCTTCGCTGCGGCCTTGGCGGGGGGCTTGCGTCCGCCTTGCAGGCTGCGCTGCAGCAGCGCGGTGAGGTCGAGCACGTTGGCGGCTTCCGGGGCTGCCTCCTCGGGCTGGATCACCGTCTCGGTGTCGCCGGCCTTGACCTTCTTGGCGACCAGCTGCATGACCTGGTGGCGGAATTCGTCCTTGAAATCCTCCGGGTCCCAGTCGCCGGACATCTCGGCCACCAGTTGCTTGGCCATCTTCATCTCTGCCGCGCTGATGTTCTTGCGGCCGGCGGGCGGCAGCTCCAGCGCGTCCAGCGTCTTGACCTCGTCGCCCCAGCGCAGCAGGTTCAGCACCAGCGCGGGCCCGGATGGCACCAGCGCCGCCAGATGCTGCTTGGTGGCGATCACCACCTTGGCCAGCGCGATCTTGCCGGTGTCGACCAGGGCCTCGCGCAGCAAGGCGTAGACCTTCTCGCTCTTGGCCAGGGGCGCCACGTAGTAGGGCCGCTCCAAAAAGATGAAGGGCATGGCAGCGGCGTCGATGAAGCGCTCGATCGAGATGGTCTGGGTGGTCTTGGGGAACACCGCCGCGATCTCTTCGGGGCTGACGATGACGTACTTGCCGTCCTCGTACTGCACGCCCTTGACGATGTTCTCCTTCGCGATTTCCTTGCCGGTGCGCTTGTTGATGCGCTTGTAGCCCACCGGGTCCATGGAGCGCTTGTCCAGCCAGTCGAAGTCCACCCCTTGCTCGGACGACGCCGTGTGCAGGCCCACCGGGATGTGGACCAGACCGAAGGTGATGGCACCTTTCCAGAGCGTGCGCGACCCAGTTGCCATGTGCGGCCTCCCTTGTGTGGACTGGCGAAGCCTGCAGTGTCGGCGCCGCTGACCGCCCCTGCGTAGGCCGGCGCAGGCAAGCGCCGTCAGGCAGCCGGCCGATCTGCGCTGCGGGCCCGCGCGAGACGATAGGCTCTGCCCATGCCCGCCCTGCGCCACATCGCCGTCCACGTCGAAGAGCCCCGCGGCGGGCGCTTCGTCTGGGTGCTGACCGAGCGCCGCGGCGACGACTGGCAGCCGCTGGACCGCGCCGGCACGGCCGTGCGCAGCTACCAGCGTGCCATGGCCGAGGGGCTGCTGGCGTTGCAGCAGCTGGTGGACGACCTGGACCTCGGGCCGCGCGCCGACGAAGACGCCGATGCCGATGCCGAGGATCCAGCCGCACCGCCAGCACGCGAGCACACGCAAGAGGCCCCGCACAAGGCCGCGCCAAACAAGGGCGCCTACTTCGGTTTTGGTCCGGCGCGCTAGCGGCTAGCGCCTCAGCGCAGCGTGCGCGACAGGAAGTCGCGGACCAGCGGCAGTGCCTGCTCGAAATGGGTCTCCAGCAGCCAATGGCCCGCGTCGGCAAGCAGGTGCAGTTCGGCCTGCGGCAGATCCCGCAGATAGGCCCGCGCGGACGGTTCGGGCATGTAGCCATCCTGCGGGCCCCAGACGATGAGCGTCGGCGGCCGCTGCTGGCGCAGATACGCCTGGTAGCGCGGGAACCACTGCAGGTTCTCCTCCAGCCCTTCCATCAGCTGGACCGACAACGCCCGCCGCGCCGGCGTGTCCATCAGCGGCCAGTGCAGCTTCCACAGGTCGGGCGCGATCCGGCTGGCGACCTCCCCGGACACCTCGCCGAGGAACTCGTCGCGGAAACCGTCTTCGCTCACCGCCTCGTCGAGCGGACGGTGCGTCTGGGGCGACTTGTCGGCCCACCAGGCCCGCAGGGCGGCGTACTTCGGGCCGAGCGCGTCGGCGTAGATGTCGCCGTTCTGGACCACCAGGGCCGCGATCCGGTCAGGATGCGCGATGGCGTAGCGCAGGCCGATCTGCGAGCCATAGTCGTGCAGCCACAGGCCATGGCGCTCCAGGCCGAGTGCCTCCGCCACGCGGGCCAGGAGCCGGGCGTAGGCATCGAAGCCGTAGGCGAAATGCGCGGGCGTGTCGCTGTAGCCGAAGCCCGGCCAGTCGAAGGCGACGGTGTGCCAGCGGTCGGCGAGCGCGGGCATCAGCCGCCGGAACTGGAACGACGAACAGGGGTAGCCATGCGGCAGCAGCAAAGCGGGTGCGTCGTCCGCCCCGGCCTCGCGCACGAACACCCGGACCCCGTCGACCTCCAGATGGCGGTGGCGCACGGCCTGCCCGGTCATGGCCGCTCCAGTGCAGAGATGTCCTCGTCGGTCTCGACCACGAAGGCGTGCAGCGCGGCCAACCGGCCGTCGCGCACGCGCCAGACATCGCAGTAGGCATGCCTGGTATGCCGGCCGCTGCCATCGGTGAGCACGATGTCGCCCAGGGCCGTCAGGAAATCCCCTTCGGCCACCATGCGGTGGACCCGCAGGCGCGGCGGCGCGGCCTTGTAGCTGTCGTCCATCCACGCGCGCACGGCCTGCTTGCCGCGCAGCGTCCTGTCGCCCACGAAGGTCCATTCCGTGTCCTCGGTGCAGCACGCCAGGAAAGCCTCGTGGTCGCCGCGGGCGACGGCTGCGTTGGCGCGGGCCAGGAGATCCTTGTGCGTGGATGACATGCGTGCCTTTCAGTGCAGGAACGAGTGCAGGAACGAGGAACTTGCCGATGCGCCCATCCTGGCTGCGACCGGGGGCGTGTGCTGTCGGAAATCTTCGCCAATCCAGCGACGCCGAACGCGCCGCGCTTGCGCGGACTGCCGGTGACGCGAACGCCTCCCGCGGCCGACAGGCTTTGGCCATGCTTGCCTACAGCGGCTGCCGCGCGTCGGCCCCAGACTCACCGGCCAAACACCCCCGACACCGAGAGAACGCACCGGAGCACACCATGCGCAAGATGATCCTGATGGCCATTGCCGGCTTCCTGTGGAAACAGTTCAAGGCCCGCCAGGCGGCGAAGCCCGGGACAGCCTACCGGCGCGACCGCAGCGACTGACGGGCGCCCCCGGGGCCACCGCAAGCCATGGCCCCGCGCACGATGCGCGTCGCCAGCTGGAACATCAACAACGTCCGCAAGCGGCTGGACCTGCTGCTGGATTGGCTTGCGCGCGCGCAGCCCGACGTGCTCGCGCTGCAGGAACTCAAGACGCCCACTACGGACTACCCCGCCCAGGCGCTGGCCGCGGCCGGCTACCAGAGCCTGGTGGTCGGCCAGCGCAGCTGGAACGGCGTGGCGCTGCTGGCCCGCGGGCAGGCGCCGCTGCCGGTGGCGGCTGCGCTGCCCGGCGACCCGCAGGACAAGGAAGCCCGCTACGTCGAAGCGGCCATCCAGGGCGTGCTGTTCGCCTGCCTGTACCTGCCCAACGGCAACCCGCAGCCGGGCCCCAAGTTCGACCACAAGCTGCGCTGGTTCGAGCGCCTGGGCCTGCGCGCGCAGGCGCTGTGGGATTCAGGGCAACCGGTGGTGCTGCTGGGCGACTGGAACGTGGTGCCCACGGACGCGGACATCTACAAACCCGACACCTGGCGCGACAACGCGCTGTTGCAGCCCCAAGTCCGTGAACGCTTCGCCGCCGTGCTGGCCCAGGGCTGGACCGATGCACTGGAGAGCGTGCACCCGGGCGGCCGGCAGTTCAGCTTCTGGGACTACCGGCGCAAGCGCTGGGAGCGCGATGCGGGCCTGCGCATCGACCACATCCTGGTCGGCGCGGCATTGAAGGTGCGCGACGCGGGCGTGGACCGCGACGAGCGCGGCCGCGAGGGTGCCAGCGACCACGCCCCGGTCTGGGCGGAGCTCGCGCTGGCCCGGGCCAAGCGCACGCCGCGGGCGGACACGGCCGCGCGCCCTGCCCGCCGCACCCGCCCGGCACCGCCCCCCGGCCCCGACGGCGCGGCCCCGCTCGCCCGCTACAACGCCAAGCGCGACTTCTCCAAAACGGCCGAGCCCGCCGGCACGCCACGCGCACGCGCCGAGGCGGACAGCCAGGCCCTGGCCTTCGTCATCCAGAAGCACTGGGCATCGCGGCTGCACTACGACCTGCGGCTGGAGCTGGACGGCGTGATGGTCTCGTGGGCGGTGCCCAAGGGCCCCTCCTGCGACCCGGCCGTCAAGCAGATGGCGATCCATGTGGAGGACCACCCCGTGGACTACAACAGCTTCGAGGGCAGCATCCCCAAGGGCGAATACGGCGCCGGCAAGGTCATCGTCTGGGACCGCGGCAGCTGGGAGCCCGTCGGCGATGCGCGCGCGGGGCTGGCCAAGGGCAAGCTGGTGTTCCACCTGCACGGCCAGAAGCTGGCCGGGCTGTGGGAGCTCGTGCGCATCTCCAAGCCCGGCGCCAAGCAGCAGGACCAGTGGCTGTTCCTCAAGAAGCGCGGCGATGCCTGGGCCCGGCCGGGCACCGAGTACGACGTCATCGCGGCGCTGCCGGACAGCGTCGTCACGCACCCGCTGGGCCCGGTCGAGCAGCGCGAACCGCAGCGCGTCCGGCCGCCGGCCCGGCCAGCGCTGCAAGCGCCCGACCTGCAGCAGGCCAAACGCGCGCCGCTGCCCGCCAGGCTGCAGCCGCAGCTGGCCACGCTGGTGTCCGCCGTGCCTTCGGGCGACTGGATCGTCGAGTCCAAGCTCGACGGCTACCGGCTGCTGGCCCGCAGCGAACAGGGCAGCGTGCGCCTGTTCACCCGCAACGGCCACGACTGGACCGGCAAGCTCGAACCGATCGCCCGGGCCATCGCCGACCTGGGGCTGGACAGCGCGTGGCTGGACGGCGAGATCGTGGTGCTCGACGACGCCGGCCTGCCGAACTTCAACCGCCTGCAGAACGCCATCGACAACGCCCGCACGGACGACATCGCGATGTTCGTCTTCGACATCCCCTACCTGGGCGGCATGGACCTGCGCGGGCTGCCCCTGGCGCGCCGGCGCGACGTGCTGCGCAAGCTGTTCGACGAACGCGGCGAAGGCATCGTGCGCCTGAGCCAGTCCTTCGACGTGCTGCCCGGCCAGCTGCTGGAGGCCGCCTGCCGGATGGGCATGGAGGGCGTCATGGTCAAGCGCGCCGATGCGCCCTACACGCCAGGCCGCAGCGAGAGCTGGCTCAAGCTCAAGTGCCAGCACCGGCAGGAGTTCGTCGTGGTGGGCTTCACCGACCGCGCCGGCGCCGCCGGCGAGGTGGGCAGCCTGCTGCTGGGCTACCACGAAGGGCCGGTGCTGCGCTTCGCGGGGGCGGTGGGCACGGGCTGGGGCTCGGAGACCGGCCGGGCGCTGATGGCCAGGCTCGCCGGCCTGCGGACCGACCAGCCCGCGGTGGCGCCCGAGGACGCCCGGCCCGGCCGCTGGTCTCGGCGCGCGGCGGGCAGCGAACGCTGGGTGCTGCCGCGCCTGGTGGTCGAGGTGGCGTTCGCCGAATGGACGGCCGACGGCAAGGTGCGCCATGCGGTCTTCCGCGGCATCCGCAGCGACAAGCCCGCCGCGCTGATCGTGCGCGAGCGGCCCAGGCTGCTCGGCGGCCGGCCTGCGCCCACGACCAAGACGCCGGCCACGGGCACCAAACTCACCCATCCCGAGCGGGTGATCGACCCTGCCAGCGGCCTGCGCAAGCTCGACCTGGTCCGCTACTACGAAAGCGTGGCCGACCGGTTGCTGCCCCACCTGCAGGGCCGCCCGGTCTCGCTGGTGCGCGGGCCCACCGGCATCACGGGCGAGCTGTTCTTCCAGAAGCACGACGACAAACTCGCCATCCCCCATGTCCGCAAGCTGCCCGAGCGCCTGTGGCCCGAGCATGCCGCGCTGCTGGAGGTGTCCTCGGCCCAGGCCCTGCTGGCCTGCGCGCAGATGAACGTGATCGAGTTCCACACCTGGAATTCGCGCGCCAGCAGCATCGACAAGCCCGACCGCATCGTGTTCGACCTGGACCCCGGCGAAGGCACGCCGTGGCAGCAGGTGCAGGAGGCGGCGCTGCTGGTGCGTGCCCTGCTGCGGGAACTCGGGCTGCAATGCTGGCTCAAGACCTCCGGCGGCAAGGGCCTGCATGTGGTGGTGCCGCTGGCGCCGCGGCTGGGCTACGCGGCGGTGAAGGATTTCTCCCAGGCCGTGGTGCAGCACCTGGCGCGCACCATCCCCGCGCGCTTCGTCGCCAAGAGCGGGCCGAAGAACCGCGTCGGCAAGCTGTTCGTGGACTACCTGCGCAACGGCCACGGCGCCACCACGGCGGCGGCCTTCTCGGCGCGCTCGCGCCCAGGCCTGGGCGTGTCCATGCCGGTCGCCTGGGAGCAGCTGGCCGACCTGAGGAGCGGTGCGCAATGGACCATCGCCACGGCACGCGAGTACCTGAGCTTCCAGGAGCGCGATCCGTGGCAGGACTACTGGACGACGCGCCAGGGGCTGGCCGCAGCGCTCAAGACGCTGGCCCGTGCCACTGGGCGCTGAGGCGATGCCTTGCCGTGCGCAGGGGGCGCCGGCTCAGCGTCCTTCGCGCCCGAACAGGGGCTGCAGCCCGGAAGGCGCGGCCGCGCTTCTGAGCGGCAAGGTGGTTTCGAGCAGGCTGCGCAGCGCCTCGTCCGGGATCGGCCTGGAGTACAGGTAGCCCTGCATCTCGTCGCAGCCGCAGTCCTTGAGGAAGTTCGCCTGCTCGTCGGTTTCCACCCCTTCAGCAATGACGCGCAGCCGCAGGGCCTTGGCCATCGAGACCACCGACTGGACGATGGCCTCGGCCTCCTGCCCCTTCGCCGTGCCGATGGGCAGGACGAAGGACCGGTCGATCTTGAGCTTGTCCAGCGGGAACCGCGTGAGGTAGCTCAGGCTGGAGTAGCCGGTGCCGAAGTCGTCCAGCGCAATGCGCACGCCCATGGCGGACAGGCGCTCCATGGTCGCGACGGCCGCCTCGGAACTCTCCATGATGAGGCTCTCCGTCAGCTCGAGCACCAGGCCATGCGGCGCGACCCCGAAGCGCGCCATGGTCTGCTGCACCTGCTCGACGAAGCCCGGCCGGCTGAACTGCAGGGCCGAGACGTTCACCGCGATGGGCGGCGGCAGCAGGCCGTCGCTGCACCAGCCAGCCCAGGTCCGGCAGGCTTCTTCCAGGACCCACTGGCTCAGTTCGACGATGAGCCCGGATGCTTCGGCGATGGGAACGAAGCGCGCCGGCGACACCATGCCGCGCCGCGGATGCTTCCAGCGCAGCAGCGCCTCGACACCGGTCAGGGACCAGTTGGACAAACGGGCCTGGGGCTGGTAATGCAGTTCCAGCTGGCGGTGTTCGATGGCCGATTGCAGCTCCACCGCCAACAGCATGTCGTCGTGCGCCGAGGCATTCATCGCGGGCTCGTAGAGCTGCCAGGTCTTGCCGCCGCGGCACTTGGCCGTGCTCAGCGCGGCGCCGGCGTTGCGCAGCAGCGATTCGGCGTCCTGCGACAGCTCGGGATAGCTGGCCACGCCCACGCTGACCGAGGGCGTGATCGCATGGGTGCCCGCGGTGTACTTGCAGCAGGCCACTTCCAGCATGCGGTTGATGGTCAGCGCGTGGCCGACCGGTGGCCCTTCGAGCAGGCCGACGAATTCGTCGGCGCCGAAGTGGAACAGCTTGTCCGCGGGCAGCGAGGCCTGCAGCCGCTGCGCCAGCGCGACCAGCATCCTGTCGCCCTCGGGCAGCCCGAACGACTCGTTGATGGACTTGAAGCGGTCCAGGTTGAGCACGACGACGGTCAGGCTCCTGTCCCGCTCGGCGGCTTGCCGGACCAGCGTGGGCAGCACCGCATCCAGGCGGCGCCGGTTCGGCAGGCCGGTAAGCTGGTCGTGGTTGGCGTGGAACTCGGCCCGCGTCTGCGCCTCGCGCAGCGCCGTGAGGTCGGTGAACATGCCGACGAACTGGTAGACCTCGCCGCTCGCGTCGCGGTGCGCGGCGGCCAGCATGTGGCGCGGGTAGGTCTGGCCGTTCTTGCGGCGTCCCTCCAGCTCGCCCTCCCAGAAGTCGTTCTCGAGGACGGCCGCGACCATCATGGCGTTCTTTTCGGGGTCGGCACCCGTGGTGAGCGCCTCCACCGGCACGCCCAGCACCTCTTCGGGCGTGTAGCCCGTGATGGCCGTGAACGCCGGATTGACGGAGACGACCTCCCGCTCGCTGTTGCACACGACGATGGCCGCCGGCGCGAGCTCGAAGACGCTGGCCGCCTGCTGCAGGCGGGCCTGCAGCTCGCGCGCCTGGGTGACGTCCGTGGCCACGCTGTGGAAGTAGCGGCGGCCCTGGATTTCCAGCAGGCCGACGCTGCCTTCGACGAAGAAGATGCTGCCGTCGGAACGGCGGCGCTGGCCCGTGAACCGGCGCGAGTCGCCGGGCCGCATGCCCTTGACCATCTCCAGCACGGCATCGCGTTCGCTGTCGGGTGCCAGCGCCATGATGTCGCTGCCGATCAGCTGGTCGCGCGCCAGGCGGAATGCCTTGAGCGTGGACTCGCTCGCATCGACGACCTTGCCGCGCCAGTCGTTGAGCACGAACAGCGCATCGCCACCGCGCAGGATCTGGTCGTAGAAGCCCGCCATCTCGGCTTCCCGCTGGAAGTGGTGGTGGCGTTCCGCACGCAGCCAGAGCACCAGGCCGGCCGCCACCAGCGCCAGCAGCACGCCGTAGGCAACCATGGCCACCCGGGTCGGCTCTCTCAGGCCGGCGTGGATCTCCGTCTCGTCGAGCACGCCGACCAGATACCAGCCTGGCAGCGACAAGGCTTCGCGCATGGCGATGGCTTCGTGACCGCTGCCTGACACGCCCTTGACGAGGTTCTGGGGCGCGGTCAGCAGGCGGTGTTCGATGCTGCCGGCCACGACGTCGTCGACGACCGCCAGCGATTCGCCCGCGGGGCCGCCGATGCTGCCGAAGCGCACGGGCTTGCCGTCCTGCACCCGCATCAGGATGCCATGGCCGTCGAACACCTTCGGGCTGGATTGCGTCAGCGCCCGCACGAGCTGCACCGGGTCCACCTCGAGGTAGAACACGAAGTGCGCCAGCGGGCCGTGCGCGGCGATGCGGCGCACCACTGCAGCGCGGTAGGCGTTGGCCGAGCCCGGGAATGGCAAATCGATCCAGCGCACGCCGTCGACCCCCGCCACGGCGGTGGCCAGGGCGATGTCGGCGTGGCGCGGCCGGACACCGCTGGAGAACACCGCCAGCTTCTGCTCGGTGTCGATGATGCTGACCGACGGGTAGCCGTAGCGCTGGCGGATCGCGTCCAGGGAATTCTGGATGTCTTCTTCCTCGGCTTTGCCGACGCCGCGCTCCACCGCATGGCGCAGCACGTGCTGCATGCTGGCGTGGCTGGAGAACACGTCCGCATCCGCGAAGCGCTCCGCCAGCCATGCGTTCATGCCGCGGGCACCGAGCTGGACGGTGGCGCGCAAGGTGTCCACCGCGGCACGCTCGCTCCAGCGTTCGGCCTGGTGCAGGACCAGGCTTCCGAGGCACAGGATGGCGGCGGCGAAGGCGATGAATCCAGCCGTGAGCCGCCACGAGAGCGGCCGGCCACGCAATGACACGCTCATACGTCTGGATGCAGATGGCGTCGCCGCACGGCCACCGGCACGACGGCGTCGTGCGCACCTGTGGCCGGCGCGCGCGCGGTGCCGGTCCCGGGCGTTGGCGGGCGGGCACTGCACCGCCTGGCTAGCCGTTCACCGCGTCCCATCACGGGCCGACCAGCAAACGAAAGTCTGCCGAGACCATGCCGCAGCAGGCCACCATCGCCGCGCGGCCCGCGATCTGCCAGGTGCGCGCTGCACGCACCATGGCGGGGCTGGTGTCCGCCGCGGCGGCTTGGGCCTGCGCACGCGCAAGCTGCTCATGGGCCCGGTGCGCGGCCTCCGGGCTCAGGCCCGCACTGCGCAATACATGGGCCGCAGCCCTGGCGCCCATGGCCCTCTGCTCTGCCGACGCCCCCGTCGCGATCACTACCAGATTCATGTCGATCCTCTTGGACACGGGCTAGCAAGTGCCCGTCATCCTCCATTCTGTGGAGATCGCAGAATCGAATGTGGCGGGACTGTGGCGGTGCTGGCGCCATTTGCCTCGGGTCAAGCGGGCTTGAGGTTCGCCGGCAGCCTGCGCAACGGCTTCTTGGGGCGCGCAGGGGGAGCGCTCGCAGGCGTGTGCATCGCGGACTTGCGGGTCTGAAAGACGGCGACCGAAGCCACCAGCTCTTTGGCCTGAAGGTCCAGGCTGGCCGCCGCTGCAGCGCTTTCTTCGACCAGTGCAGCGTTCTGCTGGGTCGCCTCGTCGATGTGGGTGATGGCCAGGCCGACCTGGCTCACGCCGTGGCCCTGCTCGGTGCTGGCGTTGCTGATCTGGCCCACCACCTCGGTGACCTTGTGGATCGAATCGACCATTTCCTGCATCGTCGCGCCGGCGCGATCGACGAGTTGCGCACCTTGTTCGACGCGTGCGACGCTCTCCTGGATGAGGCCTCGGATCTCCTTGGATGCCTCCGCCGAGCGACCAGCCAGGGTGCGGACTTCACCTGCCACCACCGCGAAGCCTCGCCCCTGCTCGCCGGCCCTGGCGGCTTCCACGGCCGCGTTGAGAGCGAGGATGTTGGTCTGAAACGCGATGCCGTCGATCACACCGATGATGTCGGCGATCTTCTTGCTGCTTTCGCTGATGGACTTCATCGTCACCACCACCTCGCCGACCGCGACACCGCCGCGTTCGGCCACCGCGCGGGCTGCGTTGGCATGCGTGTTGGCCTCGCCGGCGTTGGCCGCGTTCTGCTGCACCGTCGCGCTCAGCTGGTCCATGGCCGCAGCCGTTTGCTGAACGGCCGACGCTTGCTGCTCGGTGCGGTGGCTCAGATCGGCGTTGCCCTGCGCAATCTCGGCGCTGGCGGTGGCAACCCCTTCGGCGTGGTCGCGCACGCCATCGACGACGGTGATGAGCGACTGCTGCATGGCAGACAAGGCCGACAGCAATGGCGTGAACTCGTCGCGGCGCCGGTCGACGATGTCCTGTGTCAGGTCGCCATCACGCACGCGTTCTGCAACCGCACAGGAGCGGGCCACACGGCCGCGCAAGGTGCTGGCGAGGTACCAGGCAAAAGCGAGGAGACCGAGGGTGATGATCGCCACCAGAGGCAGCAGCGCCCATTTGACGGCCATCGCGTCCTGGCTGACTCGCGACAGGTCGGCCCGCAGCCGCTCCTCCTGAAACTTGACATTGGTTGCGAGAACGCCCAACAGCGTGTTGCGCGCCGGAATCGTGCTGTCAACGAGGAAGGCGAAGGCTTCTTCCTTGCGTCCATCCCGGATGAGCTGGATGTTCTGCTCACCCACCTTCCAGAACGCGGCCGAGAGCTTTTCGATCTCGGCGATCCTGCTGGCGGCGTCGGCACTCTTGAGTTGCAAGCCATATTCGGCCACCAGCTCGCCGAGGAGCGCGCGCTTGGCCTGGACGTCCTGGAACGTTGCCTGCAGCTCCTGCGGTGTGCGCGACAGGATGGCGTGGCGCAGTTGCAGCGAGACGCGCGTGACATTCAGCTCGATCGCCGCAATCCTTTGCAGCTGTGCCACGCGGTGCGACTGGGTCTCTTCGGCGATCTGGACGATCTCGTCGAGCTTGATCGAACCCATCACCGCTGTGGCGGCCAAGATGGCGACCAATGCAGCAGTGATCACGTACAGCCTGCCCACGATGCCGAAAGTACCTGTCCTGCTCATGATGTGTCTCCAAATCCAGTGGAGTGTCTGGGGATCGCAGGGCAGCTTTGTGTCAGAACTGTGAAGACGCAGTCTGGTCTGCGCAGTCAGCGCTGCGCGCGCGGTACCGGCGGCGCCCTGCCGCGCGCCAGCTCGAGCCCTCGAGAAGCAGGCTCTTGACGCTTCGCAGAAAGCTCAAAGCAGGACAATGTCGTACTGCTCCGGCCCCATCGCGCTTTCGGCCTGCAGCGAGATCGGTTTGCCGATGAAGTCCGACAGGCCGGCGAGGTGCTGGCTCTCCTCGTCCAGGAACAGCTCCACCACCTTGGGCGAGGCCACGACGCGGAACTCGCGCGGGTTGAACTGGCGCGCCTCGCGCAGGATCTCGCGCAGGATGTCGTAGGTCACGCTGCGCGCGGTCTTCACGGCACCGGTGCCGCGGCAGATCGCGCAGGGTTCGCACAGCATGTGGGCCAGCGATTCGCGCGTGCGCTTGCGCGTCATCTCCACCAGGCCCAGCGGCGAGAAGCCACTGGCCGTGGTCTTCACGCGGTCGCGGCCCAGCTGCTTGCGCAACTCGGCCAGCACGGCGGCGCGGTGTTCGTCGCGCACCATGTCGATGAAGTCCACGATGATGATGCCGCCCAGGTTGCGCAGCCGCAGCTGGCGCGCGATGGCGCCGGCCGCCTCCAGGTTGGTCTTGAAGATGGTGTCGTCGAAGTTGCGCGCGCCGACATAGCCGCCGGTGTTCACGTCCACCGTGGTCAGGGCCTCGGTCTGGTCGACGATCAGGTAGCCGCCGGACTTGAGGTCCACGCGCCGGCCCAGGGCCTTGGCGACCTCGTCGTCGATCGAGAACAGGTCGAAGATCGGCCGCTCGCCCTTGTAGTGCTGCAGCTTCTGCGTGGCCGCCGGCATGAACTCGCGGCCGAAGGCCTGCAGCTTGTCGAACTGCTCGCGCGAATCGAGCCGGATGCTCTGCGTCTCCTCGGTCACCAGGTCGCGCAGCACGCGCTGCAGCAGATCCAGGTCCTGGTGCAGCAGCGAGGCCGGCGGCAGCTTCTGCGCTGCGGCCTTGGTGCGGGCCCAGGCCTTGCGCAGGTAGGCGATGTCCTCGGCGAGTTCTGCGTCGCTGGAGTCCTCGGCATTGGTGCGCAGGATGAAGCCGCCGCCACCACCGCTGGCGGCATCGCCCACCAGGGCCTGCAGGCGCCGGCGCAGGTCCTCGCGCTGGGCTGCCGGGATCTTCTGCGACACGCCCACATGCTCGTCCTGCGGCAGGAACACCAGCAGCCGGCCGGCGATGCTGATCTGCGTGGACAGCCGAGCGCCCTTGGTGCCGATCGGGTCCTTGATGACCTGCACCATGAGTGCCTGGCCCTCGAACACCTGGCGTTCGATCGGCACCTGGCCATTGCCGCCGGGCCTGGGCTGGCTCGGCTCGCCCTCGCCGCGCACGGCGGCGGCGCTGGGCAGCAGGTCGGCCACGTGCAGGAAGGCGGCGCGCTCCAATCCGATGTCGATGAAGGTGGACTGCATGCCGGGCAGCACGCGCACCACCTTGCCCATGTAGACGTTGCCGACCAGGCCGCGCTCCAGCGTGCGTTCCAGGTGCAGCTCCTGCACGGCCCCGTGTTCGACGATGGCCACGCGCGTCTCCTGCGGCGACCAGTTGATCAGGATGTCCTGCTGCATGCGTTCCTTGCTGTGGAGCGCGCGCGCAGCGACCGGGTGTCGGCGACGGTGCGCACAGCGGCTCCTCGTTGTTCGTGTTGTCCGGGTCTGGATCGTACGCGCTCAGCGACGCAGCCAGGCCCGCGCCAATGCATCCTGGTGCACGGGCGCCAGCGCGGCCAGCCGCACATGGCCGGCCAGTCCGAAGGAAGCGCAGTCGCGCAGCTGCACGCCCTGCTCGCGCAGCCGGGCCAGGTCCCCGATCAGGCGTGCCGGCTCGGGTGGCCGCGCGCAGAAGAAGTTCGTGTCGCTGGCCAGCACCTGCCAGCCCAGGCCTGCGCACAGCGCCGCCTGCCGTGCCTTCCAGGCGCGCAGCTGCGCCAGGCTGGCGGCCAGCCAGTCCTGCGCGGCGCGGCCGGTCCAGGCCTGCAGCATGGCCACACCGTGCGATCCGACCGGCCAGGACGGCGCCAGCTGCGTCAGCCGCGCCAGCAGTTGCAGGTCGGCCTGCAACGGCGCGATGGCGTAGGCCGCGCGCACGCCGGTCAGCCCCAGGGCCTTGTTGGGTGACCACAGCTGCCAGACCTGCTGGTGCTGCGCGCTGTCGAGCGACGCCTGGCCGGCCAGGCGCAGCGGTGCGTAGGCGCAGTCCAGCACCAGCGGCACCAGCGGTGGCAGGGCCTGCAGCTGCGCTGCCAGGCCGGCATGGGCCTGGCCCAGCGGCGAGGACGGCTCGCAGGCCCAGACCAGCCGGGCCGGGCCATCGGTGCTGTGCACGGCCATCCGCTGCGCCTGCGCGGCCCAGGCGTAGTCGCCGTAGGCGTGGGTGGGCACCCGCACCGCGGCATCCGGCTGAGCCACAGCGGCGCTGATGCGCATGATGAATTCGCTGGCACTGGCTGCCACCTGCACGCGCGCGGGCGCAACGCCGTGGAAGGCCGCCAGTTGCTCGCGCAGCGCGCCGTAGCCAGGATCGGGGTAGCGCGTGGGGTCGGCGACCTGCAGCGCCTGCAGCGCCGCAGGGCATGGCCCGCAGGCGTTGGCGTTGGTCGAGAAATCGTGCGCGGCCGGGCCCGTGGCATCCGGCCCGCCGTGCACGCGCGCGGCCTGCACCGCGTCAGCGCCGGCCACGGCGCGGCAAGGCCTGCGTCATGCGCCGTCGGGGATCTCGGCTTCGACCAGCTGCGCCAGCAGCGTCAATGATTCCTGCCAGCCCAGCATGCAGGCGGCGGCCGGGATCACGGCCGGAATGCCTTGCTGCTCCACATGCATCTCGGTGCCGACCACGGTCTGGGCCAGCCGCACCGTGACCTGCATCTCGCCGGGCAGGCTGGGATCGTCGAAGCGGTCGGTGTAGCGCAGCAGTTCGCCGGGCACCAGTTCCAGGTAGGTGCCGCCGAAGCTGTGGCTGCTGCCGGTCGTGAAGTTGGTGAACGACATGCGGTGGCTGCCACCCACGCGTGCCTCCATGGTGTGCACCTTGGCCGTGAAGCCGTGCGGCGGGAGCCACTTGACCATGGCCTCGGGGTCGACGAAGGCGCGGTAGACACGTTCGGGCGGCGCACGCAGCACGCGGTGCAGGCGAACGGTGTGGGCGGAAGCGGACATGCGGTACTCCTGATCAAGCCGAGGACGACCCTCTGCACCCACGACGCATGGCGTGGGCCGAAATCGACAACAGGCGGATCAGGACTTGGACTTGGCGGCCTTGGCTTGCTTGGCCATGTCCTCGGCCAGCAGGCGGCGCACTTCCAGCGCATCCAGCGCATAGGGCAGCAGCGAGATCGCGTGCTCGGGCCGGGCCTTGTCGCCGAACACGGTCTTCGTGGCCGACCACATGAATTCCAGCGTCTCGGTGACTTCGCCCAGCGCGTCGCGCGTCATGTTGGGCAGCAGGGCTTCGACCTGGGCGGGCTTGGCCGCTGGCTTGCGCGCGGGGGCGGCGGCTTTGGCCTTGGCGGTGGTGGACTTGCGGGCAGGCTTGGCGGTGGTCACGGCGGCTCCTTGTTCTGGGTCGGTCTGGTGTGGCGCGAGTGTAGTCGCGCCCACGGCCTCCAAACGCACAAGCCCGGCGTGTGCGCCAGCCTGGTCGAGATCGCGGGCACACGGGGAAGATCGGCTACCTGACCGCAGGGGCATGGCGAGGGCACGGTGGACATCGTGCGCCGACCATGCAGGTGCTGCGTCCAAAAAGCCGGTCCTCCACAGCGCGCCGGCTGCCCGAAAACAAGGCAATCCTGTGGCAGGCCGCATGGGCGCTGGCGTTGGTACCGGCCCTCCCATGCCTGTCCCCAACGATATCCACAGGCGGCCGGGACAAGTCCGGCGCTAGGAATTCAGCAGTCGATGCCGGCCTGGCGCAGCAGCTGCGCGGTCTCGAACAGCGGCAGGCCCATGATGCCCGTGTAGCTGCCGCGCAGCGTGCGGATGAAGGTCTGCGCCCTGCCCTGCACCGCATAGGCGCCTGCCTTGCCGAGCGGCTCGCCGCTGGCCACGTAGGCCGCGATCTGGGCCGGCGTGAGCGCATCGAAACAGACCTCGGACACGCTCAGCGCCTGCAGGCGCTGCCCGCCATGCTGCACGGCCACGGCCGTCAGCACGCGGTGCGTGTGGCCGGACAGCGCAGCCAGCATGCGGGCGGCGTCGTCAGCGTCATCGGGTTTGCCGAGGATGGTGGAGCCCAGCGCCACCGTGGTGTCGGCGCAGAGCACGGGCGCGTCAACCAGGCCGCGCGCGCGCAGGCGTGCCACGGCGGCATCGAGCTTCAGGGCCGTCACGCGCTGCACGTAGCGCGCGGGTGCCTCGCGGCCGCGCACGGCTTCGAGCGCCTCGGCGTCTTCACCCGGCGCGGCCAGCAGCAGTTCGTGGCGCACGCCGATCTGGTCGAGCAACTGGCGCCGGCGCGGGCTCTGCGAGGCGAGGTAGACGAAATCGGGCATGCCGGGAGAACCTACTCGCGGTGGTAGGGATGGTTGGCGTTGATGGACCAGGCGCGGTAGAGCTGCTCGATCAGCAGCACGCGCGCCATGGCGTGCGGCAGCGTCATGTCCGAGAGGCGGATGCGCTCGTGCGCGCTCTGGCGGAAGGCTGGTTCCAGGCCGTCGGGCCCGCCGATCACGAGGGCCACGCCGTCGCCTTCGCGCTGCCAGGTCGTCAGCCGCGTGGCCAGGGCCTGCGTGGTCAGCGTGCTGCCGCGCTCGTCGAGCGCGACCACGCGCGCATTGCGGCCCACGGCCGAGGCGATGGCGGTCGCGATGCGCTCGCGCTCGGCGGCCTGCATCTGGGCCACCGTGCGCGAGCCGCGTGGCTCGGTCTTGACGGCGCGCAGCTCGACGCGCAGCTCGGCAGGAAAACGCTTGGCGTAATCGTCGTAGGCCGTCTGTGCCCAGTCGGGCACGCGCAGGCCCACGGCCACGATGACGAGCTTCACGCGCGGATCAGCGGCGCGGGGCGGCCTTCTTGGCGGGCGCCGCCTTCTTCGCCGCCGGCTTGCCCACGACCACGGTCTTGACCGGGGTCTTCGCGGGTGCCTTCTTGGCCGCGGCCTTCTTGGCGGGCGCGGCGGTCTTGGCGGCCGGTGCCGCCTTCTTCGCCGGCGCCTTCTTGCGGGCCGGTGCCTCGATCACGGGGCGCTCGGGTGCGTACTCGGGCTCGGGCTTGCGGGCCTTCTTGGCGGCAGCCTTCTTGCCTGCGGGCGTCTTGGCGGTGGTCTTCGCCGCGACCTTCTTGGCTGGCGCCTTCTCGACCGCCTTGACCGGCGCGGCGGGCTTGGGCGCACCGAGCTTCAGGCGCACGGGCTTGTCGCCCCACAGCTCTTCCAGGTGGTAGTACTGGCGGATGCTGGGCTGCATGATGTGCACCACGGCCGGGCCGCAGTCCACGATGATCCACTCGCCGTTGTCCTCGCCCTCGATGCGCGGTTTACCGAAGCCGGCCTCGCGCACCGCATCGCGCACGCTGGCGGCCAGCGCGCGGGTCTGGCGGTTGGAGGTGCCCGAGGCGACGATCACGCGCTCGAACAGCGGGGACAGGTGCTCTGTGTTGAAGACCTGGATGTCCTGCGCCTTGACGTCTTCGAGGCCATCGATGATGGACCTCTGCAGCTTCTGGGTGTCTTTCTTGGCGGCGGATTCCGTGGAGGGGCCAGTGGTCATCGAGCGGTACGGTAGAGGTGGTGTTGGTCAATATAGCCTGCAACGGCGGGCGGAACCAGATGGGCAATGCCCTGGCCCGCCGCGACGCGCTGGCGTATTTCAGTGGCGCTGGTCGCCACCGGAACGGTCTGGAGGAAGTCGATTGTCGCGCCCGGCAATGCCAGGTCGGGCACCTGGCCTTGCGGCGCGGCGTCGTCCACACGGGCGGCGACGCACAGGGTTGCCAGCTTCACGATCTCCTGCCACGCGTGCCAACTGGTCAATGCACGCGCCTGGTCGGAGCCGATCAAGAGGTGCAGCCGGGCGCGAGGATAGCCGATTTGCAGTTCCCGCAGGCTGTCCACGGTATAGCTGGGGCCGGTACGCTCGATTTCGCGCGCGTCCACGACCACGCCAGGGATGCCCTCGAAGGCCAGTTCGGCCATGACCAGGCGGTGCACCGCGTCGGTGGGCTGCCGTGGGCGGTGCCAGGGCTGGCCCGTGGGCAGCACGTGCAACCGGTCGAGTTGCCACCGGGCCATGGCGGCGCGCACCAGGTCCACATGGGTGTTGTGCGGCGGGTCGAAGGCGCCACCGTAGACGCCGACGCGCAGCAGCGAAGCGTCGCTCAGATCCACGCGCGCGGCACCAGGAAGTGCGCGGTCAGCTGCGCCTCGGCCGAGCCGGGCTCTGGCGTGTGGCGGTAGGACCAGGCCGCCTGCGGCGGCATCGACAGCAGGATGGACTCGGTGCGCCCACCCGACTGCAGACCGAAGTGCGTGCCGCGGTCCCAGACCAGGTTGAACTCCACGTAGCGTCCGCGCCGATACAGCTGGAAGGCGCGCTCGCGCTCGCCATAGGCCATGCCCCTGCGGCGCTCCAGGATGGGCAGGTAGGCGCCCAGGAAGGCCGCGCCCACGGCCTGGGTCATGGCCTGGCTGCGCACCATGCCGAGCTCGGAGAAGTCGTCGAAGAACACGCCGCCGATGCCGCGTGCTTCCTGCCGGTGCTTCAAGAAGAAGTATTCGTCGCACCACTGCTTGAAGCGCGGGTACTTGTCGTCGCCATAGGGCGCGAGCGCATCGCGGCAGACCTGGTGGAAGTGGCGCGCGTCGTCTTCGAAGCCGTAGATGGGCGTGAGGTCCATGCCGCCGCCGAACCAGCACACCGGCACCTCGCCAGGATGGCCGGCCGCGATCATGCGCACGTTCATGTGCACGGTGGGCGCGAAAGGGTTGCGCGGGTGGAACACCAGCGAAACGCCCATGGCCTCGAACGGCGCACCCGCCAGTTGCGGGCGGTGCTGCGTGGCCGAGGGCGGCAGCTTGGGACCGCGCACATGCGAGAAGCCGCAGCCCGCACGTTCGAACACGGCACCGTTCTCCAGGATGCGCGTGACGCCCTCGCCCTGCAGCACCTCGTCGGGGCCCTTGGTCCAGGGGTCGGTCACGAAGCGGCCGCCATCCACCGCGGCGACGGCGCTGCAGATTTCCTCCTGCAGGCCGCGCAGCCAGGCCGCGAACTGTGCAGCGGCGCCGGCCGTCATTTCGCGGCGCGGTGGCCGATGTCGCGGCGGTACTGCATGCCGTCGAACTGGATGCCGCGCACGACCTCGTAGGCGCGTTGCTGGGCCAGCTTGACCTTGTCGGCCAGCACGGTCACGCACAGCACGCGGCCGCCGCTCACGCGCACGGTACCGTCGGCGTCGCGCTCGGTACCGGCGTGGAACACCACCGCGTCGGGCTCGGCAGCCGGCAGGCCGGTGACCGCATCGCCCTTGCGCGGCGTCAGCGGATAACCGTGGGCGGCCAGCACCACGCCCAGCGCGATGCGGCGGTCCCACTCGAGCTCGACCTGGTCGAGCTTGCCATGCGGGCCGGGCTCGGTGGCGGCCCAGAGCACCTCGAACAGGTCGGACTTCAGGCGCATCAGCAGCGGCTGGGTCTCGGGGTCGCCCAGGCGGCAGTTGAACTCCAGCGTCTTGGGCCGGCCCTGGGCGTCGATCATGAGGCCAGCGTACAGGAAGCCGGTGTAGGCGATGCCGTCCTTCTCCATGCCGCGGATGGTCGGCAGGATGATCTCGCGCATGGCGCGCGCGTGCACGTCGGCCGTGACCACGGGCGCCGGCGAATAGGCGCCCATGCCGCCCGTGTTCGGGCCCTGGTCGCCGTCCTGCAGGCGCTTGTGGTCCTGGCTGGTGGCCAGGGCGGTCACGTTCTTGCCGTCGCACAGCACGATGAAGCTGGCTTCCTCGCCCGCCAGGAACTCCTCGATCACCACGCGCGCGCCGCCTGCGTTGTGCGCCACGCCCAGCGTGTTGTCCACCAGCATGAAGTCGATGGCCTCGTGGGCCTCGGCCAGCGTGGTGGCCACGACCACGCCCTTGCCGGCCGCCAGGCCGTCGGCCTTGACCACGATGGGCGCGCCCTTGGCGTCCACGTAGGCATGGGCCTGCGCCGGATCGCTGAAGGTCTGGTACTCGGCCGTCGGGATGCCGTGGCGCTGCATGAAGGCCTTGGAGAAGGCCTTGGAGCTTTCCAGCTGGGCGGCGGCCCTGGTCGGGCCGAACACGCGCAGGCCGTGGGCACGGAATTCGTCCACCACGCCGGCGGCCAGGGGACCCTCGGGGCCGACCACGGCGAGCGCGATGTGTTCCTTCTGCGCCCATTCGCGCAGCGCCACCACGTCGGTGATGGGCAGGTTGACGAGCCGCTCGTCCAGCGCCGTGCCGCCGTTGCCGGGCGCCACGTAGACGCGCGTGACGCGGGAAGACTGCGCCAGTTTCCAGGCCAGTGCATGTTCGCGGCCACCGCCGCCGATCACCAATACTTTCATAGCGCCCCGTTGTGGTAGACGTTCTGCACGTCGTCCAGATCTTCCAGGACGTCGATGAGTTTCTGCATGCGTTCGGCGTCTTCGCCGCTCAGTTCGATGGTGTTCTCGGCACGCATCGTCACCTCGGCCAGTTCCGGCTGGAAGCCGGCGGCCTCCAGCGCATTCTTGACCTTCTCGAACTCCGGGTAAGGCGTCAGCACCTCGATGGCGCCGTCCGCGTCGGTGATCACATCGTCGGCGCCGGCCTCCAGTGCCACCTCCATGACCTTGTCCTCGTCGGCGCCAGGCGCCAGCACGATCTGGCCGCAGTGCCTGAACTGGAAGGCCACCGAGCCGTTGGTGCCCATGTTGCCGCCGTACTTGCTGAAGGCGTGCCGCACCTCGGCCACGGTGCGCACGTGGTTGTCGGTCATGGTGTCGACGATGATGGCCGCGCCCGCGATGCCGTAGCCTTCGTAGCGGATTTCCTCGTAGTGCACGCCTTCGGCATTGCCCGTGGCCTTGTCGATGTTGTACTTGACGCGGTCGGCCGGCATGTTGGCCGCCTTGGCCTTGTCCACGGCCAGCCGCAGGCGCGGGTTGGCGGACAGATCGCCGCCGCCCTGGCGGGCCGCGACCGTGATCTCACGGATGATGCGCGTCCAGATCTTGCCCCGCTTTTCGTCCTGCCTGCCCTTGCGGTGCTGGATGTTCGCCCATTTGCTGTGTCCGGCCACGAAGAATCCTTCTATCGGTCTGATTTAATCTCGGGCGCGGATTTTACTTTTCGATTGAAGGACACCCAGCCATGGCCGAGCCGCTCGTGATCGCCAAGAACGCCAACACCCAGTGCGAGCTGCTGCCGGGCCTGGCCAATCGGCACGGTTTGATCACCGGCGCCACGGGCACCGGCAAGACGGTTTCGCTGCAGACGCTGGCCGAGAATTTTTCGAAGATCGGCGTGCCGGTGTTCATGGCCGACGTCAAGGGCGACCTCACCGGCATCAGCCAGGCTGGCACCCCCAACGCCAAGATGGCGGCCATTCTGGCCGAGCGCGGCATCGAAGCACCGACACCGCTGGCCTGCCCCGTGCAGCTGTGGGACGTGTTCGGTGCGCAAGGCCACCCGGTGCGCGCCACCGTCTCCGACATGGGGCCGCTGCTGCTGGCGCGCATGCTCAACCTCAACGAGACCCAGGCCGGCGTGCTGAACCTGGTGTTCAAGATCGCCGACGACAGCGGCATGCTGCTGCTGGACCTCAAAGACCTGCGCGCCATGCTGCAGCACGTGGGCGACAACGCCAAGAGCTTCACCACCGAGTACGGCAACATCAGCGCCGCCAGCGTGGGCGCGATCCAGCGCGGCCTGCTGCAGATCGAGGGCCAGGGCGGCGACCAGTTCTTCGGCGAGCCCATGCTGGACATCGCAGACTTCATGCAGACCGATGACAACGGCCACGGCATGGTCAACGTGCTGGCGGCCGACAAGCTCATGAATTCGCCGCGGCTGTACGCCACCTTCCTGCTGTGGCTGCTGTCCGAACTGTTCGAGCAGTTGCCCGAGATCGGCGACCCCGACAAGCCCAAGCTGGTGTTCTTCTTCGACGAGGCCCACCTGCTGTTCAACGAGGCGCCCAAGGTGCTCATCGAGCGCATCGAGCTCGTGGTCCGGCTGGTGCGCTCCAAGGGCGTGGGCGTGTACTTCGTGACGCAGAACCCGCTAGACATTCCCGACACCGTGCTGGCGCAGCTGGGCAACCGCGTGCAGCATGCGCTGCGGGCCTTCACGCCGCGCGACCAGAAGGCCGTCAAGGCGACAGCCTCCACCATGCGGCAAAAGCCAGGCCTGGATATCGAGGCCGCGATCACCGAGCTGGCCGTGGGCGAGGCCCTGGTCAGCCTGCTCGACGCCAAGGGCCGCCCCGGCATCACGGAGCGCGTCTACATGCTGCCGCCGGGCAGCCAGGTCGGGCCGATCACGCCGCAGCAGCGCCAGGCGCTGATCGCCAGCTCGCTGGTGGCCGGCGTCTACGAGAAGGTGGTCGACCGCGAATCCGCCTACGAGAAGCTCAAGGGCCGCGCCGAGGACGCCGCGGCCGGTGCAGCCGACGCCAAGGCCACGGCCGGTGCGCGCCAGGATGCTGGCGGCAACAGCACGATGATGGACGGCCTCAACGACCTGCTGTTCGGCTCCACGGGCCCGCGCGGCGGCAAGCGCGACGGCCTGGTGCAGACCATGGCCAAGTCCACCATGCGCACCATGGGCACCAAGATCGGCAACGAGATCCTGCGCGGCGTGCTGGGCGGCATCTTCGGCGGCCGCAAGCGCTGACGCCTTGGATTCCCTGACCCAGGTCGTGCTGGGCGGCAGCGTGGCCGCCATGGCCGTGCCCGCCGCCCATCGCCGCCGCGCCCTGCTGGCCGGCGCCGTGCTGGGCACCCTGCCCGACCTCGACAGCTTTCCCATGCGCTGGATGGGCGTGGACGCCGTCACGCTGGTCACCTGGCACAGGGGGCCTTCGCACGCCCTGCCCGTGCTGGCGCTGTTCGGCCTGCTGCTGTGGTTGCTGCTCAGGCGCTGCTGGTCGCCCGTGCGCGATGCACCCGGCCGCTGGCTGCTCGCGGTCTGGCTCGCGCTGCTCACGCATCCGCTGCTGGACGCCTTCACGGTCTACGGCACGCAGCTGTGGTGGCCACTGCCACCGCAGCCCACCATGTGGTCCAGCGTGTTCATCATCGACCCGGCCTACACGCTGCCGCTGCTCGTGGCCTTCGTCGCCGTGCTGGCCGTGGGCGGGCAGCCCGTGGCGCGCGGTTTCCTGGCCTGGGGCCTGGTGCTGTCCAGCGCCTACCTGGGCTGGTCGCTGCTGGCCAAGACGCTGGTCGACCGCGAAGCCCGCGCCGCGCTGGCCGCGCAGGGCCTGGCCGGTGCGCCCTTCTTCTCCACACCCACGCCGTTCAACACGCTGCTGTGGCGCGTCGTCGCGTTGACGCCGGACGGCATGCTGGAAGGCTACCGCTCACTGCCGGTGGACCGCGGCCCGCTGCGCTTCACGCGCCACACCGGCGAGACGGCCGCGCTGCAGGCCTTGGCCCAGACCCCGGCCGTCGCGCGGCTGCGCTGGTTCGCAAGCGGCTTCCTGCTTGCCAACGCCGAGGGCGACAGCCTGCTGCTGTCGGACCTGCGCATGGGTGCGGCGCCGTTCTACAGCTTCCGCTACCGCATCGCCGAACGCGCAGGGCCGCGGGCGCCCTGGACACCGGTCACGCCCACCACCGTGCCTGCACCGGCCGAAGCGCGCGGCATCGTCGTGCGCGGCACCTGGCACCGGCTCTGGCACGAGCCAGCGGCGTCCGAGCCGCCCTTCTCATTCACCCGTTTCACCCTACCCCCACCCTGACGGACACACACCATGGATCGCCTGTTGACCACACGCAAGGAGACGCTGGCATGACGCTCGCGATGTCCTGGGACGAATGGACCGCCCACGACGGCACGGCCCTGGCCGCGCGCGTGCGCGCCGGCGAACTGACGCCCGCCGAGCTCGCGGCCCAGGCCGCGGCCGGCATCGCGCTGACCAACGGCCCGACCAGCGCCGTGGTCGAGGTCTTCGACGACGTCGTCGAAGACCCACTGAAGGACGGCATGAACCCGACCGGCGTCTTCGCCGGCCTGCCCTACCTCATGAAGGACCTGGGGCCCACGCTCAAGGGCCGGCTGCAGGAGATGGGCTCCAAGCTCATGCAGGGCAACCGCGCCAGCGCCGACAGCTTCCTCGCGGGCAAGCTGCGCCAGGCCGGGCTCAACATCATCGGCCGCACGACCACGCCCGAGTTCGGCGTCTGCAGCTCGGTCGAGAACGACTTGTTCGTCACGCGCAATCCCTGGAACCTGGACTACACGACCTGCGGCTCCTCGGCCGGCTCGGCCGCCATGGTGGCGGCCGGCGTGGTGCCCATCGCCCATGCGACGGACGGCGGCGGCTCCATCCGCATTCCGGCCGGCGTCAACGGCGCGATCGGCCTCAAATGCTCGCGCGGCGTGTTCTCGATCGCGCCGAATCTGTCGGACCTGTCCGGCCTGGTCTCCACCCAGGGCGCCATCAGCCGCAGCGTGCGTGACATGGCCAGCTTCGTGGACCATTGCCGCGGCGGCGCGCCGGGCGAGTTCATGCCCTACTGGACCGCGCCCGAACCCTATGCCGACCTCATCCAGCGTGACCCGGGCCGGCTGCGCATCGCGCTCGTGCACGCATGGGGCGATTTCGCGGCCACGCCGCACATCGCGGCCGAACTCGCGCGCGTGGGCCGCTTCCTCGAGGGCCTGGGCCACCACGTGGAATGGGCCCAACCGGCCGTGGACATCCGCGCTGCCTTCCAGGCCCAGACCTTCTGCTACATCAGCAACTTCGCGCAGACCATCGAAACGATGTTGCGCACGCTGGGCCTGGAGCGCCCGCCCGCCGACAAGGTCGAGCCCATCAACATCAAGATCTGGGAGGCCGGCCGCGACGCGAGCTACGCCGAGCGCTTCCAGATGCAGACCGCGTTCAACAACACGGCGCGCGGCTTCGGCGCCTTCTTCGAGGACTGGGACATCCTGCTCTCGCCCGTCACCGCGCTGCCGACGCCGCGCGTGGGCACGACAGAGTACCTGACCACCAGCGACAACCCCTCGGTGCACGACTGGTTCGAGAACCTGTGGCGCAACTTCGCCTACACGCCGATCGCCAACCTGTGCGGCATCCCGGGCATCTCGCTGCCGCTGGCCTGGAACGAGTACGGCCTGCCGCTGGGCATGCACGCGCAGACACGCCAGGCCGGCGACGGCCTGCTGCTGCAGCTGGCCGCGCAGATCGAGCGCGCGATCGGCGGGCGCTGGAACGACGGGCGCAAGCCCGGGGTGCACGTCACGTCCGACAAGGCCTAGCCGCTTCTCACGCGGCTTTGTTGCATCTGTCATCTGGGCCGATGCGCGGGCTGTCTGCCGTGCGTGCACCGCTGCGCGTTGTGGTTCCAAGCCAGGCAGATGCCCAGCCCACTCGACCGACTCGGAGTTGCCACGAGTCTTGCTTTTCGGAAGACCGCACCATGAACCGCACCAAGACCCTGATCGCCGCTGCCGCCCTGGCCTTCGCCGCTTCGGCCAGCTTCGCCCAGACCCCGGCCGCCGCCCCGGCCGCACCTGCGGCCGCTGCCGCGCCTGCGGATGCCGCCACCACGGCCAAGCCCGCCAAGAAGACCGTGGCCAAGAAGAAGAGCCACAAGGCCAGCCACGCCGGCAAGAAGGCGACGGCCGCTCCCAAGGCCTGACCGGCCCGCCGCTGTGGCGCGGATGCACACCGCGCCACGGCATCGCATGCAGAACCCGCCTGCGAGTCGGTATGCTTGGCAGACACCACCATCCGGTGTGCCAGCAGGCCGGCTGTGCTTCCCCGTGCAGCCGGTCCCTTTCGAGGAACGACCATGTCTGCAGAAGCCGGCGCCGCCGCCCCCACTCCTTCTTCCGCGGCCAGCCTCAAATCGGCTGCGGGCCACATCCGACTGACCTCGCATGCCGGTGGTTTCGGCGCCCTGCCGATCCGCTGGGACGCCGCCACAGCGGCCGAGCGCGGGCCGGTGGTCGGCACCACCTCCAAGCGCGCCCACCGCAACGTGATCGGCACGCACAGCGGCTCCTACAGCGTCTACCGCGCACTGGCCGTCGCGGCTGGCGCGCTCTCGCGCCAGCACAAGGCCGACCTCACCAACACCATGCCGACCGACCTGATCGGGCCCTACCCGCAGTGGAGCGAGCCCGGCAAGATCGTGAGCCTGGATCCCTGGGGTGCCTCGGTGGCCGACGTGTTCTCGACCGAGCTGGCGGCCGGCTACGACATCCGCCCGACGATCGCCGTGACCAAGGCCCATGTGATCCTGCCCGAGGTGCTGGAGGCCTTGCAGACCGGCCGCCTGAAGGCCGACGGCAAGTTCCTGACCGCGGGCGGTGCGGCCATGGTGACCAAGGCCGCCATCGAGCCGGTCTGGTACCTGCCCGGCGTGGCCCAGCGCTTCGGCTGCTCGGAGACCGACCTGCGCCGCGTGCTGTTCGAAGAGACGGGCGGCATGTACCCTGAACTCGTCACACGCTCTGACCTCGAGGTGTTCCTGCCGCCCATTGGCGGACAGACCGTCTACATTTTCGGCAACCCGCGCGACCTCGCCAACCCCGCCGTGGAGCTGACCGCCCGCGTGCACGACGAGTGCAACGGCTCGGACGTGTTCGGCTCGGACATCTGCACCTGCCGGCCTTACCTCACGCACGCGATCGAAGAGTGCATCCAGGGCGCGCAGCGCGGTGGCGTGGGCCTGGTGGCCTATTCGCGCAAGGAGGGCCGCGCGCTCGGCGAAGTCACCAAGTTCCTGGTCTACAACGCGCGCAAGCGCCAGGTCGGCGGCGACACGGCCGACCAGTACTTCGCGCGCACCGAGTGCGTGGCCGGCGTGCAGGACATGCGCTTCCAGGAACTCATGCCCGACGTGCTGCACTGGCTGGGCATCCAAAAGATCCACCGCCTGGTCTCGATGAGCAACATGAAGTACGACGCGATCACGGGCTCGGGCATCGAGGTCGGCGTGCGCGTGAACATCCCCGACGAACTGATCCCGGCCGATGCGCGCGTGGAGATGGACGCCAAGATGGCGGCCGGCTACTTCACGCCGGGCGTGGTGCCCGACGCCGAGGAACTCAAGAAGGCCAAGGGCCGGGGGCTGGACGCATGACATTCGACGGCACTTCCCTGGCGCAGGACACAGGCCACCCCGAAGGCGCGGCCACGGCGCTGCGCACCACGCTTGCGGTGCGTGCCCGCGCACGCCAGCTGCTTGAGCGCGCGCGCGTCGGCGCTTCGCGCTGGTTCGTGGTGCACGACGACGCATTGCAGACCACGGCGGCCGACGTGGCGGCGCTGACGCGCCAGCGCTACCCCGATCTCAAGATCCCGTTCCACAGCCGCTGGCGCCATTTCGAGGCCGGTGGCGTGGACCGCAAGGCCGAGCTCGACACCCTGCTCGCGCCGCTGGACCCGCCGGCGCGTGCACGCGCCATGATCGACCTGGCCCTGGTCAGCGTGCTGCTGGACGCCGGCGCCGGCCCGGACTGGAGCTACCTGGAGACCGCCAGCGGCCAGCGCTTCGCGCGGTCCGAAGGCCTGGGCGTGGCCAGCTGGCATGCCTTCCTGGGCGGGTTGTTCTCCAGCGACCCCGCGCACCCCTTGCAGGTCGACGCAGCCGGCCTGCGCGGCCTCATTCCCGAGCGGCTGGCACAAGCCTTCCAGGTCAGCACCTCGAACCCGCTGGTCGGGCTCGAGGGCCGTGTGCTGCTGCTGCGCAAGCTGGGCGAGGCGCTCGCGGCCCAGCCCGAGGTGTTCGGCCCGCAAGGGCGGCCTGGCGGTCTGTTCGACATGCTGGTCGCGCCGCTGGGGCCGTCCGGCATCGCGCCCACGGCCACCGTGGCCGCGCACGACATCCTGTCGCAGCTGCTGATGTCGCTGTCGGGCATCTGGCCCGCGCAGAACACCATCGCCACCCAGCCGCTGGGCGACTGCTGGCGCCACGAGGCCGTGACCGGTCCCGGCCTCACCGCCGGCTGGATGCCGTTCCATAAGCTCTCGCAGTGGCTGACCTACTCGCTGCTCGAACCCTTCCAGTGGGCCGGCGTGCATGTGGACGGCATCGACGCACTGACCGGCCTGCCCGAGTACCGCAACGGCGGCCTGTTGCTGGACGCCGGCGTGCTGGCACTGCGCGACCCGGCACTGGCCCAGCGCAGCTGGCAGCCCGGCGACGAGCTCGTGGTGGAATGGCGGGCCCTGACCGTCGCGCTGCTCGACGAGCTCGCGCCCATCGTGCGCGCGCAGCTCGGCGTGCCGGCGGCGCAGCTGCCGCTGGCCTGTGTGCTCGAAGGCGGCACCTGGGCCATGGGCCGCGTGCTGGCCCAGCGCTTGCGTGGGGGCTTGCCACCGCTGCACATCGCCAGCGACGGCACCGTTTTCTAGTTCCACCTCAAACCAATAAAGAAGCCGCCATGTCCAATGTTCACCTGATCGACCACCCCCTGGTGCAGCACAAGCTGACGCTGATGCGCCGCAAGGATGCCAGCACCAACACCTTCCGCCGGCTGCTCAACGAGCTGTCCAGCCTGATGGCCTACGAGGTCACGCGCGACATGGCCATGCAGGAGATCGAGATCGAGACGCCGCTGGAGACCATGCGCTCCAACGTCATCGACGGCAAGAAGCTGGTGTTCGTGTCCATCCTGCGCGCCGGCAACGGCATCCTGGAAGGCATGCTCAACATCGTGCCGGGCGCGCGCGTGGGCCATGTGGGCCTGTACCGCGACCCCAAGACCCTGGTGGCCGTGGAGTACTACTTCAAGATGCCGTCGGAGATGCACGAGCGCGACATCATCGTCGTCGACCCGATGCTGGCCACCGGCAACTCGGCCAGCGCGGCGGTCGAGCGGCTCAAGGAACTCAACCCCAAGTCGATCAAGTTCGTCTGCCTGCTGACCTGCCCCGAGGGCATCGCCACCATGCAGAAGGAGCACCCCGACGTGCCGATCTACACCGCCGCGATCGACCGCCAGCTCAACGAGCACGGCTACATCCTGCCGGGCCTGGGGGATGCGGGCGACCGCATCTTCGGCACCAAGTAGCCAGGCCATCGCCATGCGCGGCACCTGCCTGTCTCTGCTCGCAGCGCTGGTCCTGCTGCAAGGTTGCGCCACGCCGTCCACACCCGTGGCCTGCACCAGCGTGGCGTCCAATGCGAGCTACACCGGCCCCTACAAGGGCGAGGAGAACCGCCTGACGGCGGCCGACATGGCGCGCGATCTGCTCTGCGCCGAGGCCTTCAAGGCCGCCAAGTACCCGCGCGGCTTCGTCGTGGTCTATGGCAGCTCGCGCCTGGGCGAGGACAAGGCCGGCGCGCCGCCCACCGACAGCGGCCGGCTCTACCAGGGCGTGCGCCACTTCGCGGCCGACTGGACGCGCGCGCACGGCGCCAGCTTCCCGATCCTGACCGGCGCCGGCCCCGGCATGATGGAGGCGGTCGCGCGCGGCGCCACCGAGGCCGGCGGACCCAGCATCGGCTACACCACCTACTACGGCCCCGCGCGCGACAAGGCCGACGCACGGCTCGCGTTCCAGACCTGGCAGGGCCAGCCCATCGTCAGCGACGGTCTGGTGTTCACCAGCGTGGCCATGCGCGAATCCATGATGGTGCTGCACGCCGCGGCCGTGGTCGTCACGCCCGGCGGCACCGGCACCGAGTGGGAGATTTACCAGACCGTGGAGTCGATCAAGAGCCGCCAGCTCGACCCGGTGCCGATCTACCTGGTCGGCCCGCGCGCGGTGTACTGGAAAGGCTTCGAGCAGCGCGTGCAGGAGATGGCCAGACTGGGCACCATCCGCGCCAGCGAGGTCACCGACCTGGTGCGTTTCGTCGAGGACCCGCAGACCCTGGCCGAGGTACTCGCGCGCGACATGCGGCTGGTGCGCTGATCAGCGCTGCGTCACCGGGAAGATGTCCAGCGGCGTGGCGCTGCTGATGGTCCAGCGCACCTGGTTGCGGCCGTTGCGCTTGGCCACGTACAGCGCACGGTCCGCCAGTTCCAGCAGTTCGTGCGCGCCGGGGTAGCCGTCGCGCGGATCGTGGCAGGCCACGCCCAGGCTCACCGTCACGCAGGGCGACACGCTGGAGGCCTGGTGCGGGATGGCGAGTGCCTCCACCGCGCTGCGGATCTTCTCGGCCACCCTTTGCGCGCCGATCTTGTCGGACGCCGGCAGCACGGCGGCGAACTCCTCGCCACCGTAGCGCGCCAGCACGTCGGTGACCCGGTTGATCTGCTCGCGCGCGGCGTGGGCGATGGCCACCAGCACGCGGTCGCCGGCCGGATGCCCGTAGGTGTCGTTGTAGGCCTTGAAGCTATCGACGTCGAACATCACCAGCGCCACCGGGATCTGGCTGCGCTGCGCGCGCTCGAGCTCGGCACGCAGCTTGTCGTCCAGGTACTTGCGGTTGTAGATGCCGGTCAGACCGTCGACCACGGCCTCGCGCGAGAGCCGGTCCGAGCGCAGCTGCAGCACGCGCTCGCGCGTGGCCAGCGTGCTGGTGTCGGTGACCTGCAGCAGGCACAGATGGCCGGCGCCGGGCTGCGCCACCGGTGTGATCGTCACCGACTGCGGCAGGCGCTGGTCGCCGTGGCGGTGCTCGGGCCGCGCATAGAGCGGCAGCGGCGCGTGGTGCAGCACGTTGGACAGCACGATGGGCAGCCGATGCCGCAAGGCATTGCCCAGCGCCTTGCGGAACGGGGCCGACAGCGCCTCGGGAAACACCTCCTCCAGCGTGTGGCCCTGGGCGTCGGCCAGGGCGATGCCAGCGTAGCGGCTGATCCAGGCGTTCCAGTGCAGCACCCGGCCCTTGCCGTCGAGCAGCACCAGGCCCAGCGCCAATGCGTCGGAGAGCATGGGCCAGTTGACCTTCAGACGCGGGGCAGTCATCGGTGCGGTAGAAGGGCCGAAGCCGCGTGCCCGTTGTTCAAATGCGGGCCAGGAACCTGTCGACGGCGGCGATCAGCTCGTGGAACGACGCCGAACTCAGCAGGAACACAAGCGCGCCGTGCGTCTCGCGCTTCTCGATGGTGAGGTCGATGTGCAACACCAACACCACGGGCTGCTGCATGTCCGACGTCAATTCGTCCAGCACCGTCTCGGTACGGTTCACGAAGTACTGCGGCAGCGTGCTGGTCATCTCCACGCCCAGCATCTCCGAGATCGCGGCCATGCAGGCGTTCAGGATGATGTTGCCGAGCTCGCACATGGCCTCCTGCTCGAACTCGGGCAGGTCGTCCACACTGACCTGCGAGCCCAGCATCTCGCGCACGATCTCCAGTGCCTTGTCTTCGGTGAACAGCAAGGAGGCATTGACCGAGAAGGCACCGCTGAAATCCTGCCGCACGGCACCCAGGCGCTCGCTGCGCAGCAAGGCCAGGCTGGTGCCGAGCTCGTCGCGGCGGCAGAACGCGATGCGCGGGATCGACAGCAGCACCTCGTCGCCGACGATCTCCGACAGGCTGGCCGCCGCATGCCCTGCGCCGACATTGAACATCTCGGCCAGCGCGTCGGTCTGCAGCTCGGTCAGCGTGATCACGCGGCCCCGTCGAAGAAGTTCAGGGCCAGTTGCACGTTGCGCTCGCTGACAGGCTTGGGCACGAAACAGGCGCCCATGGCAGCCGCCCTGGCCTGGTGCGCGGCCTGCACGTTGGCGGAGAACACCACCATGCGCACCTGTGGATAGGCCTGCAGGATGCGTTCGGCCACGTCGGTGCCGATGGTGCCGGGCATGTTGATGTCCATGGTCACGTAGTCGGGCACGCCGTGCGCCAGACGGTCCAGCGCCTCGTCGCCGCTCTCGCACTCCTGCAGCGTCCAATGCGGCTTGCGGGCCGCCACCAGGGTACGGATCATCATGCGCGACACGCGGCTGTCATCGACGATCAGAAGGGTCTTGGGGGGCGCGCTGGACATGGGGCCAATGGTGCGTGGGAGGCGGTTCCCACACAATAGTCGAATACGTGGAGCGGATTCTAGGCGCGCGCACTGCACAATCCCGCGCCTGCAGCCGCCAGCGCAGTCGACACGGCCCGTGCCCTGGCATGGATACTGCGCAGCCACTCTCCCTGCACTTGCCAGCGCGCCGCGCGACACCGATCCACGCCATGCTCGACCTTCTCGTCACCCACGCCACGCTGCCGAACGGCGCGTCCGACATGTCCATCGCCGTGCAGGACGGCCGCATCGTGGAGGTGGCGCCCGGCCTGCAGGCGCCCGCGCACAAGACGCTGGACGCAGGCGGCCTGCTGGTCAGCCCGCCCTTCGTCGACCCGCACTTCCATCTGGACGCCACGCTGAGCCGCGGCCTGCCGCGCATTAACCAGAGCGGCACCCTGCTCGAGGGCATCGCGCTGTGGGGCGAGCTCAAGCCGCTGCTCACGGCCGAGGCGCTGATCGAGCGCGCCCTGGCCTACTGCGACTGGGCCGTGGCGCGCGGCCTGCTCGCCATCCGCAGCCATGTGGACACCAGCGATGCGAGCCTGCTGCCGGTCCAGGCCATGCTGGAGGTGCGCCGCCGCGTGGCCCCCTACCTGGACCTGCAGCTGGTCGCCTTCCCGCAGGACGGCGTGCTGCGCAGCCCGGGCGGCCTGGCCAACCTGCGGCGCGCGCTCAACCTGGGCGTGGACGTGGTCGGCGGCATCCCCCACTTCGAGCGCACCATGGCCGAGGGCGCGGCCAGCGTGAAGCTGCTGTGCGAACTGGCGGCCGAGCGCGGCCTGCCGGTGGACATGCACTGCGACGAATCGGACGACCCGTTGTCGCGCCACATCGAGACGCTGGCCTGCGAGACGCAGCGCCTGGGTCTGGCGGGCCGCGTCAACGGCTCGCACTGCACCTCCATGCACAGCATGGACAACTACTACGTCAGCAAGCTGCTGCCGCTGATCGCCGAGAGCGGTGTCAGCGTGGTGGCCAACCCGCTCATCAACATCACGTTGCAGGGCCGCCACGACAGCTATCCCAAGCGCCGCGGCATGACGCGCGTGCCCGAGCTGCTGGCGGCCGGCGTCACCGTGGCCTTCGGCCACGACTGCGTGATGGACCCCTGGTACGGCATGGGCTCGGGCGACATGCTGGAGGTCGCCCACATGGGCCTGCATGTGGCGCAGATGACCGGCGAGGCCGGCATGGCCCAGTGCTTCGAGGCCGTGACCGGCGCGGCGGCGCGCGTGATGGGGCTGCGCGGCTACGGGCTCGCGCCGGGCTGCGACGCCAGCTTCGTGCTGCTGCAGGCGCGCGATCCGGTCGAGGCGATCCGGCTGCGCGCCACGCGGCTGCAGGTCGTGCGCAAAGGCCAGGTGCTGGCCGAGAGCCCCGCAGCCACGGCCGCCCTGCACTTGCCGGGCCGCCCCGGTGCGACGGCCTTCATGCCGGCCCGCCACGGTGGCGGCAACGTAACGAAATAATTCGCGGCGCACGTTTCGCGCGCGACCCCGCTAGCCTCGTTTCCAGCACAACAGCCGCCGGGCGCGGCGGGAGGCTGGCTTGGACAACGAATTGCGCAAGCAGGTGCAGGCGCGCCGGCAGGCCTGGGCCGACGCCGGCACCGACGACGAGCTGGGCAAGCCGCTGGAAGAAGCCGGCCTGTGGGGCCTGGCGCTGTCCGGCGGCGGCATCCGCAGTGCGACCTTCTGCTTCGGCCTGCTGCGCGCGCTGGCGCGCGAGGGCTTGCTGCTGCGCTTCGATCTGCTGTCCACGGTGTCCGGTGGCGGCCACATCGGCGGCCTGCTGGGCCGCCTGTTCTCGCGCGCCCGGACACCGCAGGAGGCCGCCCAGGTGCAGCAAGCCCTGGGCGCGGCGCGCACCAACTGGTTCGTCTGGTGGTTGCGCGCGAACGGCCGCTACCTGATCCCGCGCGGTGCGCGCGACGCCACCTTCGTCGCCGCGCTGTACCTGCGCAACCTGGTGGCCATCCATTTCGAGCTCGGCATGCTGGCGCTGCTGCTGGGGGTGCTGCTCACCGCGGCCAACCTGGCGGGCTGGCAGCTCATGCACCACCTGGGCTTCACGCACGCCACGCCGGTGTTCGCCATGCTGCGCAACCTGCCGGACTGGGCCCCGCTGTGGGTGCCCATGGCCTGGCTGCTGCTGCCCTGCGTGGTGCTGGTGGGTGCCACGCGCGCCATGGCCTACTGGATCGTGCCCTGGCTCACGCTGGCGCGGCGCTGGGCCCTGCCCGGCTGGCTGGCCGTGGCGCTGGCCACGGCCTGGCTGCTGTCGTGGTACTGGCGCCTGGTGGCGGCCAGCATCAGCCCGGTCGGCGAGGTCATGCGCAGCACGCTGTGGGCGGTCACCGCCGCCTTGCTGCTGCTGTGGCTGCTGGCCGTGCCCGTGGGCGCGCTGGCATTGCGCCGCGCGCGGCTGCGCTGTGCCGGCCCGGCCGCCGAAGCCGCGCGCAGCGAGCTCACGGCCGGGCTGGCCAACTCCTTCCGCTGGTTCAGCGCGGTGGCGCTGGCCGGCCTGATCGACCGCGCGGCCTGGTTCCTGGCCTTCGAGCTGGAACCGCTGACAGAGGCCGGCCAGGGCGCTGCCGCACTGTGGCTGGCGGTCTGGGCCGCGGCCATCCGCACCGTGCTGCCGCTGGCCTCGCAGCTGCTGCCCGGGCGCATCCTCACGCGCGCACTGCTGGTGGTCGGCCGCGTGCTGGGCTATGGACTGTCGTTCGCGCTGTGCGTGTGGTGGGTGTCGCTGGTGCACAAGGCGGTCACGGGCGCGGTGTTCAGCTACAACGGCGCGCAGTTCGCGCAGGGCTGGCAGATGTGGCTGCTGTTCCTGCTGCCGCTGGCGGCCTTCTTCCTGGCCACGGCGCGCAACGTGGAGTTCCTGAACCTGTCCTCGCTGCACGCCTTCTACCAGGCGCGCATCGTGCGCAGCTACCTGGGCGCGGCCAACGGCGCGCGCCTGGGCGCCGGGCCCGGCGCGCTGTCGGCACTTGGCGAGGTGCCGCCGGTGCTGCCGGTGCGGCGCCGCCACATCCCCGTGGACGACCTCAATGCCGAAGACGACATTGCGCTGGAGCATTACCGGCCGCAGGACTGCGGCGGGCCGGTGCACCTGCTCAACGTCTGCATCAACCAGACGCGCGATCCGCGTGGCGGCCTGTTCAACCAGGACCGGCGCGGCCTGCCGCTGTCGGTGGCCTCCGGCGGGCTGATCAAGGTCTCGCAGGAGAGCTGGGAACGCCCGCCCGCCCAGGGCCTTCCCAGCCTGGGCGGCTGGATGGCGATCTCGGGTGCGGCCATCGCCCCGGGTCTGGGCAACCTCACGCGCGGCGGCATCTCGGCGCTGGCCACCTTCGCCGGCATCCGGCTGGGCTACTGGTGGAACGTGTCGGCGCGCACCGGCGCCGAGCACCGCTGGCCGCGGCTGTTCGTCAAGTCCTGCGGCGTGCTCAGCGAGACCTTCGGCAGCTTCCTGGGCGGGCGCGGCGACAACTGGTTCCTGACCGACGGCGGCCACTTCGAGAACACCGGCGCCTACGCGCTGCTGGCCGAGCGCGCCCAGGTCATCGTGCTGGCCGACTGCGGCGCCGACCCGCGCTACGGCTTCGACAACCTGGAAGATCTGGTGCGCAAGGCGCGCATCGACCTGCAGGCCGACATCCTGTTCCAGCGCCCGCGCCGCGCAACGGCGGCCACCGGCGACATCCCCGCCGGGCTGGCCCGCTTCGGCTCGCTCAACGACCTGGCCTCGCCCGAGAGCACGGCCTGCCTGGCGCTGGCCAAGGTGCAGTACGGCGGCGCCCAGCCGAGCACCGGCATCCTGCTCGTCATCAAGCCCAACCTGTGCGACGGACTGCCGGTGGACCTGGTCAACTTCAAGCGCCAGAACCCGGACTTTCCGCAGGAGACCACCGCCGACCAGTTCTTTTCGGAAGCGCAGTGGGAGAGCTACTTCCACCTGGGGACCTTCCTCGGCCAGAACCTCAGCCGTGCCTGGATCGCCGAGTTGCTGCGCGACCCCGGCGCCTGGTTCGAGGACGACGACTGCTCGCCGTTCGCCGCCGCGCAGGCCGGCCGCGCTGCCCAGGAACAGGAGGGCGCGCGCGCGGCCGCCGGTGGCCGGCTGCCGGCGCGCATCAGCGGCACGGCCACGGCCGTTGGCGCCACGCTGAGCCTGGGCGCCGCCGCCACGTTGGGCGTGACCGTGTGGCAGGCGATCGAGACGGCACGCAGCGCCTTCACCAAGCAGACGCTGGACGAACGCGCCGCGCTCAAGGAACTGGCCGAACTCTGGGCCAAGGCCACGCCCGGCGGCCAGGCCAGGCCCGACCCGGCAGCCGCCGGCAACCTGGCGGCCGCCCTGCTGCGCACGGCCGACACGCTGTGCCCCACCGACGAGGCGCGCTGGTTCACGCGCTCGGACCTCGCCCGGCGCATCCACCAGTCGGCCATGCAGCAGTGCGCGGCGCTGACGGAGGCCCTGCCCGCCGCCTGCGCCGCCTTGCTGGCCACGGGCGAGCGCCACGCCGACACCCGCGCCAACAGCAGCTGCCTGGTGCCCGCGCCGGAGATCCTGGCCGTGGCGCCGCCGCCGCGCTACTGGGTCTACGACTACACGGGCCGGGGGGCGGCGTCGAGTTCCCACCCCTGCGATCCTGTCGTCGCCGAACGCCTGTACCTGCAGCAGGCCGCCACCGGCGCGCCGCGCGACGGGCCGCCGGCAAGCTGCCACTACACGGGCCGCTTCGCCGAGGGCGCGTTCGTGCGCCATCCGGCCGCGGCCGGCGCGCCGCCGGCGGCGCCTTCGCCGGGCGCGGCGCTGCCGCCACTGCCCCAGCCTGCGCCCAGCCACGAATGCGCCGGCATCACGGTCTTCATGCAGATCTACGGCCCCAGCCAGCGCCGCGCCGTGTGGCCGCTGCGCCGCACCTGGCGGGCCATGGGCGCCGAGGTGCCGCCGCTGGAGGACGTGGTGGAAACCGCGAACGCGCGCGGCTACGCCAGCCCGGTTCCGGTGGACAAGACCACGGTGCGCTTCCACGATCCCGCAGCGCTGGCCTGTGCGCGTGCGCTCGGTCCGAAGGCCGGCTTCAACGACTGGATCGTCGAGCCGCTGTCCGCGCGCTACCGGCCGCGGCCCAACACCGTGGAGGTCTGGGTAGCCCCGGCCGACACCACGCTGCAGGACCATCCGCTGCCGCCGGTCGAGAGCCGGCCGCCGCCCGTGCCGAAGTCGCGCGCCACGCCCTGAGAGGGTGTTTCCGAAATGAACAGGCCCACGCCGGGGTGCCCTGCGGCCATGGGCAAGGCGCGACACGCAGGCCGTGCTGGAGCCCGGACAAGTTTTCGGAAACACCCTCTGTGCCGCAAGACCCTGGCTGCGCAGGGCCGGCCGCGGCCGCCTATGCTGCGCACCTCCATCATTTCCCGAGGCTTCCTCGCACCATGCCCGACCTGTCCGCCTTCGCCATCACCAAGAAGTGGCCCGCGCGCCATCCCGAGCGTCTGCAGCTGTATTCCCTGCCCACGCCCAATGGCGTGAAGGTCTCCATCGCCCTGGAGGAAACCGGCCTGCCCTACGAGGTGCACCGCGTCGCGTTCGACACCAACGACCAGCTCTCGCCCGAGTTCCTGTCGCTGAACCCGAACAACAAGATTCCGGCCATCCTCGACCCCAACGGGCCGAACGGCCGGCCGCTGGCCTTGTTCGAGTCCGGTGCCATCCTGGTCTACCTGGCGGCCAAGACCGGCCAGCTCATGCCCACGGACGAGGCCGCACGCTACGAGACGCTGCAGTGGCTGATGTTCCAGATGGGCGGCATCGGGCCCATGTTCGGCCAGCTCGGCTTCTTCCACAAATTCGCCGGCAAGGACTACGAGGACAAGCGCCCGCGCGACCGCTACGTGGCCGAGTCGCGCCGCCTGCTCAAGGTGCTCGATGGCCGGCTGGCCGGGCGCCAGTGGATCATGGGGGACGACTACGGCATCGCCGACATCGCCGTGTTCCCCTGGGTGCGCAACCTCGCGGGCTTCTACGGCGCCGGCGAGATCGTGGGCTTCGACGATTTCCGCGAGGTGCGGCGCGTGCTCGATGCCTTCGTGGCACGGCCGGCCGTGCAGCGCGGGCTGGCGATTCCGCCAGCCCCCTGAACCCGGCTCACTGCGACAGCAGCACCTGGGCGATGATGCCGGTCGCGATGGCGATCAGCACATACTCGGCGCCGACCTGCACCCAGTGGTAGCCACGCGGCGGCCGCTGCAGGCGGTGGCCACGCCAGTCGTCGACCACGTAGTAGCGGGTCCGGTAGGCGGGCGGCAGGCGGTCGCCCTTCTTCCAGTGGCCCGGAGGGCCGCCATAGGCATGGCCGGGCGGGCCGCCGTGCGGGTGGCGCGAGGGCTTGCCGTGGTGGCGGTCGTCATGGTGGTGAGGGCCACGCCGGTCGTCGCGGTCGCCGCGGCGCCCCCTGTCGTCCCGGTCACCGTCGCGGTCGCGCGGCTGGGCGAGCGCACCGACGGACGGCACACCCAGGGCCATGGCCAGCAGGGCTGTGGTGAAGGTCGAGCGTTTCATCTGGAGTCCTTTCGAGACCCGGTCTGTCGTGCCGGGCTGGAAACAAGCTTAGGCTGACAATGTAAAGCTGCGGTGGCGCAATGCGGGACTTGTGCAAAGCCGCGTGTCAGTCCGCCAGTGCCGCCAGTGCAGGCCCGATGGGCAGTTCGGCCTTGAGCGCCAGCAGCGCGTCGGCGCGCGTGCGGCCCAGGTTCAGGGCCGCGATGGGCTTGTGCTGCTCGGCCGCGGCCAGCGCGAAGCGGTAACCCGAATACACCATGAGCGAGGAGCCGACCACCAGCAGCGCGTCGGCACGCTGCAGCGCGGCCATGGCCTGCGCCACGCGCTCGCGCGGCACGGACTCGCCGAAGAACACCACGTCGGGCTTGAGCATGCCGCCGCAGCGGCTGCAGGGCGGCACCTCGAAGCGCGAGAAATCCGCATGCTCCAGGTCGGCGTCGCCGTCCGGCGCAGCACCGGCCGACAGGCGCGCGAAGGCCGGGTTGCGCGCCACGAGTTCCTGCTGCAGCAGCGCGCGCGCCGAGCGCGTGCCGCAGGCCAGGCAGACCACGGTGTCGATGCGGCCATGCAGGTCGACCACGCGCCGGCTGCCGGCCGCGCCGTGCAGGCCGTCCACGTTCTGCGTGAGCAGCAGCTCCACCCGGCCGGCGGCCTCCAGCCGGGCCAGCGCCAGGTGCGCCGCCCCGGGCCGTGCATGGGCCATGGTGGCCCAGCCGAGCAGACTGCGTGCCCAGTAGCGCTGGCGCGTGGCCTCGTCGCCCGTGAAGGCCTGGTAGGTCACGGGCTGCGGCCGCTTCCAGTCGCCGTTGGCATCGCGGTAGTCGGGAATGCCGGACTCGGTGCTGACGCCTGCGCCCGTCAGCACCAGCAGGCGCGGATGGCGGGACAGGAAACCGGCCAATGCTGCCTGGGCGTCCATTTCAGGCGAGGTCTGCGGTGATGTCCTCGACATAGGCGTGCAAGGCTTCGAGGATCTCCACGCCGCGTGCGTCGGCGGCCTGGCCGTGGCGGTCGAGCTCTTCGAGCAACTGGTCCACGTTGCGGGCCCCGCCCTCGCCTTCGATCAGGCGCGCCACGCGGTGCTGCAGCCAGCGCTCCTGCTCCTCCTCGGACAGCGTGTCCGGGAAGTTGCGCGCGCGGTAGCGGAAGAAGATTTCCTCGAGCCGCGCATCGTCGAAGCCGGTGCGGGCCGTGGCCAGTTGCTGCGGCGACTGCTGGCGCAGCTGGTTCAGCCTGCGCCGGTCGGCCGGACCGATGAAGCCGCCGTACAGGTCTTCGTCCACGTCGGGCGTGGCCTGGGGTTCGCGGCGCAGCAGGCCGTCCCACAGGGCCGACAGGTCGGGCAGCGCCGCGGCATGCGCGGCGTTCTGCAGTTGGGCGGGCAGGTCCAGACCCCAGCGCGCGGCCATCGCGGGAGCCAGCGTCTTGAGGCTGCCCACCACCATGGGCGACTTGTTGAGGTGCACGCTCTTGAGCGGCAGCCGCGTGATGCCGGGCGGCAGCTCTGCGGTGCGCGTGTACAGGCGCAGCCGCGCGTCCTCCACCGTCAGGCCGTCGAGCTGGCGCGGGTCGTGCGCGAGGTCCCATGCCAGCAGCTCGTTCTTGTTGGTGGGGTGCATGGCCAGCGGCCACATCAGCGCCAGGCAGCCGCGCTCGGTGCCGAACATGCCCGACACATGCAGGAAGGGCTTGGCCGTCTGCGGCGTGGTTGGCAGGCCCAGCTCGCTGGCCACGCGGTCCTTCTTGTGCAGGGCCAATGCGAAATCGAACAGCTTGGGCTGGGCCTTGCGGATCAAGCGCGCCAGCGCGATGGTGGCGCGCACGTCGGACAGCGCATCGTGCGCCGATGCATGCGCCAGACCGTTCGCCGCACTCAGGTGCTCGAGCTTGAAGCTGGGGCCGCCGCCCTCCTCGGCAGAGCGTTGCGGCCATTGGATGCCGTCCGGCCGCAGCGCGTGCGTGAGCCGCACCACATCGAGCAGATCCCAGCGGCCACAGCCGTTCTGCCATTCGCGCGCATACGGATCGATCAGGTTGCGCCAGAACAGGAAGCGCGTGACCTCGTCGTCGAAACGGATGGTGTTGTAGCCCACGCCGATGGTGCCGGGCTGGCTGAAGGCCGCCTCGATCCGCGCGGCAAACTCGGCCTCGGGCACACCGCGCTCCAGGCACAGCTGCGGCGTGATGCCGGTGATCAGGCAGGAGCCCGGGTCGGGCAGGTAGTCCGGTGCAGGCTGGCAGTACAGCATGAGGGGCTCGCCGATCTCGTTGAGCTCGGCATCCGTGCGGATCGCGGCGAACTGCGATGGGCGGTCGCGCCGCGGCACCACGCCGAAGGTCTCGTAGTCGTGCCACAAAAACGTATGGCTCATATGCGTCCCAATGCCTTGTCCACGCCCTTGTTGGCCAGCGCGTCGGCGCGCTCGTTGCCGGGATTGCCGGCATGGCCGCGCACCCAGCGCCAGTCGATCTTGTGGCCGCCGTTCGTCACCAGCGCATCCAGCTTCTGCCACAGCTCCACATTCTTGACGGGCTGCTTGGTCGAGGTGATCCAACCGCGCGCCTTCCAGCCGCGCATCCATTCGGTGATGCCCTTGCGCACGTACTCGCTGTCCAGGTACAGCGTGACCTCGCAGGGCTTCTTCAAGGCCGCCAGCGCCTCGATGACGGCGGTCATCTCCATGCGGTTGTTGGTGGTGGCCAGTTCGCCCCCGAACAACTCCTTTTCGAGCGTGCCCGACTTCAGCACCACTCCCCAGCCGCCCGGGCCGGGGTTGCCCTTGCAGGCGCCATCGGTGTAGATCTCGACGTGGTTCAACGCAATCCTTTTTCTCTCTGGGAAACGGAAGGTGCCGGCGCAGCGTGCGCCGGCTCGTGGACGGGGCGCCGCGGGCGCCGGTTGGCCAGCGGCACGGGCGCTGTGTTGAGCTTGCGCGCGCCCTTCCAGTTGGCCTCGAGCAGGCGCATGCCGCGCACCCGCTTGACGGCCGTGACGAAGTAGACCGCGCCCAGGATGGGCCAGCAGCGCGCGCCCAGCGCCTCCATCCAGCCGAAGCGGCCCAGCGTGGCTTCGCTGTTCACGGCCGGCCGGTAGCAGCCGAAGCTGCTGGATTCGACCTCGAAGGACAGCAGCCGCAGCCAGTCGCGCAGGCGCAGGTAGCCGATGAAGTCGCCATCGGCCGGCAGGTACAGCTGGCCCAGGCCCAGCTTGCGGACCAGCCGCGCGCGGCGCTGGCGCAGGCCCCACAGGCTGGCGCTGTTGAAGCCACAGATCACGGCCTGGCCCTCGGGCACGAGCACGCGCTCGACCTCGCGCAGCGTGGCGTGCGGGTCGGGGCTCAGTTCCAGCGCATGCGGCAGCAGCACCAGGTCCAGGCTGTTGGATTCGAACGGCAGGGCCGAGAAATCGCAGGCCAGTGCGGCGCGGCCCGGCGCGCCCGGCACCGGTGGCTCGGCCGCAGCCAGCCAGCGGTGCTGGATGCGACAGGCACGCAGGCCATCCAGTTCGGCCGCGCCCAATTGCAACGCGTGGTAACCGAAGACATCGGCCACCGCCCGATCGAACGCGGCCTGCTCCCAGGCCAGCAGGTAGCGGCCGGGCGGGGTCTGGAACCAATCGTGCAAACCTATAATTTGACCGCTCATGGAACTCATTGCGCTGCCCGCCTTCGCCGACAACTACGTGTGGATGCTGCACGACGGAGAGGCGGCGCTGGTGGTCGATCCGGGCGACGCAGCTCCGGTCTTCGAGGCCCTGCAGCGCCACGGTTTGCAACTGCGCTCGATTCTAGTCACGCACCACCATGCCGATCATGTCGGCGGCGTGGCTGCGCTGCGCGAGGCCACCGGCGCGCGGGTTTTCGGTCCGTCGCGCGAGCGCATCCCCGAACCGCTCACGCGCATGGCCGGCGGCGACCGCCTGCCGGTGGATGCGAGCACGCTGGGCCTGGCCTTCGAGGTCATCGACGTACCGGGCCACACGGCCGGCCACATCGCCTACTGGTGCCCGGCCATCGACGACGCCGATGGCAGCCCCGTGCTGTTTTGCGGCGATACGCTGTTCTCGGGCGGCTGCGGCCGCCTGTTCGAAGGCACGCCCGCGCAGATGCTCGATTCGCTCGACCGGCTGGCCGCCCTGCCCGGCAACACGCGCGTGTGCTGCGCCCACGAGTACACGCTGTCCAACCTCAAATTCGCGCGCGCCGTGGAACCTGGCAGCGCCGATCTGCTCCACTACAGCGCGCAGTGCGAACAACAACGCGCGCTGAACCAGCCGACGCTGCCTTCGCGCATCGCGCTGGAGCGGCGCATCAATCCCTTCCTGCGCGTACGCGAACCCCTGGTGGCCCAAGCCGCCCGCGGCTTCGACGCCGGTGTGCAGGATGCCGTCGGCGTGCTGGCCGCGCTGCGGCAGTGGAAAAACGAATTCAAATGAATGTTCTGATGAAGTATCTCGGCGTGGCGGTCCTGCTCTGGCTGACCGGCTGCGCCAGCATCGACAAGCCCAACTCCCCGATCTCCGCCAATGCGCCGCAGCCCCCCGCCACCGTGCAGGTGGACGGCACCGCCATTGCCGCGGGCCGCGGCCAGGCCATCATCCCCACGGGCCCGCTGAGCCCGATCGCTGCCTCCGAGCTGCGCTCGGGCCCCGTCACGCTGCAGCTGCCGCCGGCCGACCTGTGGGAGCGCATCCGCCGCGGCTTCGCCATGCCTGACCTGGACAGCGATCTCGTGCGCGACCGCGAGCAGTGGTACGCCACGCGGCCGGACTACATGCAGCGCATGACCGAGCGCTCCTCGAAGTACCTGTTCCACGTCGTCGAGGAACTCGAGGTGCGCGGCATGCCGACGGAGCTGGCGCTCCTGCCCTACATCGAGAGCGCCTTCAATCCGCAGGCCGTGTCGGTGGCCAAGGCCGCCGGCATGTGGCAGTTCATGCCGGCGACGGGTACCTACTTCGAGCTCAAGCAGAACATCTTCCGCGACGACCGGCGCGACGTGCTGGCCTCCACGCGCGCGGCGCTGGACTACCTGCAAAAGCTCTACGGCATGTTCGGCGACTGGCACCTGGCCCTGGCCGCCTACAACTGGGGCGAAGGCAGCGTGAGCCGCGCGATCCAGCGCAACCAGCGGGCCGGGCTGCCGACGGGCTACCTGGACCTGTCCATGCCCAACGAAACGCGCTATTACGTGCCCAAGCTGCAGGCGGTCAAGAACATCGTGGCCCGGCCCGAGCGCTTCAGCACCGAGCTGCCGCTGATCGAGAACCACCCCTACTTCCAGATGGTGGACCTCGCGCACGACATCGACGTGGCACTGGCCGCGCAACTGGCCGACGTCTCGCCCGAGGACTTCCGCGCGCTGAATCCGGCCATGAACAAGCAGGTGATCCTGGCCGCCGCCACGCCGCAGATCCTGCTGCCCTGGGACAACGCGCTGGTCTTCAAGCGCAACCTGGACGCGCGCGGCAAGGGCCAGCACGCCAGTTGGGGCGCCTGGGCCGTGCCCAGCACCATGACCGTGGCCGCCGCCGCCGACCGCGTGGGCATGAGCGAGGCCGACCTGCGCAGCGTCAACAACATCCCGCCGCGCATGCTGATCAAGGCCGGTTCGGTGCTGGTGGTGCCGCGCTCGGGCAAGATGGGCGACGTGGCCAGCCACCTGGCCGACAACGCATCGCTGCAGCTGGCGCCCGAGATCGTGACGCGCAGGACCGTGGTCAAGGCCGCGCGCAAGGACACCGTCGCCAGCCTGGCACGGCGCTACCGCGTCACGACGGCACAGGTCGCCGAATGGAATGACCTCTCGGTGTCGGCCGCGCTGCGCGCCGGCCAGGCCGTCACGCTGTTCCTGCCGGCCCGCGCCACGGTGGCGCGCAAGTCCGTTGCGGCCAAGAGGCCCGCCACGCGGCAGGTCGCGCCGTCGGCCAGGCAGCCGGTCGCCAAGAAGCGCGCCGCCCGCTGATCAGGCGGTTTCCTCGGCCAGCTCCAGGCGCGCAGCACGCCGCAGCGATACCGCGTCGACCTCGGCCAGCGACTGCTCGCCGCGTACCAGCCGGAACAGCCGCATCGAGTCGCTGACGCCCTTGGCCCGGCCCTGCAGCGACTGCGCCGCCGCCGCCAGCTGCTCGACCAGCGCTGCGTTCTGCTGGGTGATGCCATCGATCTGGTTCACGCCCTCGTTGATCTGCGCAATGCCCTGCTGCTGCTCGCGCGCGGCGGTGCTGATCTCGTCCAGAGTGGTGCGCACCTTGGCCACCGAAGACAGCGCCTGCTGCATGCGCTCACGCGCTTCGGCCGTGCGGCTTGCGCCCTGCTCCACACGCGTGGCCGATTCGACGATGAGCTCGCGGATCTCGCGTGCCGCGTCCGAACTGCGCTGCGCGAGCGCACGCACCTCGGAGGCGACGACGGCAAAGCCGCGGCCGCTCTCGCCTGCACGCGCCGCCTCCACCGCGGCGTTCAGCGCCAGGATGTTGGTCTGGAAGGCGACGCCCTCGATGAGTTGCACGATCTCGCCGATCTGCTTGGACGACTGGGTGATGCGCTCCATGGTCTCGGCAGCGGCCAGCACCGCGGCGTTGCTGCGCTCGGTCACCTCGGCGGTGGCATGGGCGAGTTCGGCACCGCGCGTGGCCGATGTCGCGCTCTGCTGCACCGTGCCGTTGATCTCATCCATCGATGCGGCCGTCTGCTGCAGGCTGCTGGCCTGCGATTCGGTGCGGGCCGAGAGGTCGTGGTTGCCGGCGGCGATCTCGCCCACCGCGTCGCCGAGCTGGCTCACCTCCGAGCGCACATCGGAGACCACCGTGCGCAGGTTGACCGACATCTGCATCAGCGCACGCTGCAGCCGCCCCACCGCGCCCGTGGCATCGGTGGATACGCGGTGCGACAGGTCGCCCGAGGCCAGCCGGTTGGCGTCCACCACCAGTCCCTTGAGCGGGGCCAGCATCAACTGGCGCACGCCCCACACCGCTGCGGTGGTGGTCACGGCCGCCACCGCGAGCACCGCAGCGTCCGGCAGCCCGGCCCAGCTGGCCAGCACGATGGCGGCCGAAGCCGTCAGCTGCAGCGCCAGCAGCTTGCCATTGGCCTGCGGCGTGAGGCCCTGGACCAACCGGCCCCAGCTGTCGCGGCGCCGCAGTTCACCGCGCTGCAACACATGGCGCAGGCTGCCGCTGGCGGCTTCCTCGCGCATGCTGGCGTACAGGCGCTCGGCCACCTGCACGGCGTCGCGCTCGGCGTGGGTGCGCACCGACAGGAAGCCGGTGATGCGCTCGCCGTCCATCATCGGCGTGGCATTGGCCCGCACCCAGTAGTGGTCGCCGTTCTTGCGCCGGTTCTTGACCAGCGCACTCCAGGGCTCGCCGCCCTGGATCGTGGCCCACATGTCGCGGAAGGCCTCGGCCGGCATGTCCGGATGCCGCACCAGGTTGTGGGGCTGGCCCAGCAACTCCTCGCGCGTGAAGCCGCTGACCTCGATGAATGCCGGATTGCAGTAGGTGATGCGGCCTTTCAGGTCCGTGACCGAGACGAGCGTCTGGTCAGCGGGAAACTGGTACTCGTGCCCACTGACGGGCTGGTTGTTGCGCATGCGGTCCCCACTCGTTGGTCGGTGCGCAGAGTCTAGTCAGATAAACACACAAATAAAATCGAAATCTCGTTCGAAGTACGGACAAATTGACCTGCGTCAAGCGTGCGTCACATCTGTGTCGTGGTGAGGCCGGCCCGGCGGGCATCGGCCAGCGCGGCCACGCCGGCCAATTGCATGGCCAGCCTCAGCTCGCCCAGCAGGATGGCGATGGCACGGTGGGCGCCGGCCTCGCCGCCGGCGCAGGCGCCGAACAGCGCGGCACGGCCGATGGCCACCGCCTGGGCCCCCAGCATGCGGGCCTTGAGCGCGTCCACGCCGCGGCGTACGCCGGAATCGACCAGCAGCGGCAGGCGCCCCGCCAGCCGGCGCGCGATCACCGCCAGCGCGTCGGCCGAGGCCTGCGCACCGTCGAGCTGGCGGCCACCGTGGTTGGAGACCCAGATGCCGTCCACGCCCAGGGCCGCAATGTGTTCGGCGTCGTCGGCATGCTCCACGCCCTTGACCAGCAGCCGGCCCGGCCAGCTGTCACGCAAGGCCGCCAGATCGTCCCAGCCGTAGGAAGCATCGAGGTTCTGGCCGACCTTGGCCGCGATCGTGAGGCCCGCGCTGTGGTCGCCCAACAGGCCGCGCACGTTCTCGAACTCGGGCTTGCCGCCGCGCGCCATGCGCCAGGCCCAGCCCGGGTGCGTGACGCCTTCCCACAGGTGGCGCGGCGTCATGCGCGGCGGGATGGAGATGCCGTTGCGCAGGTCGCGCTCGCGCTTGCCGCCGGCCGGCAAATCCACCGTGACGACCAGCGTGCCATAGCCCGCGGCCCAGGCGCGCTGCACCAGCGTGGCGTTGAAAGTGCGGTCGCGCAGCACGTAGAGCTGGAACCACAGCGGCCCTTGCACCGCGTCGGCCATGCGCTCGAGCCCGGTGTTCGACATGGTCGACAGCGTGTAGGGGATGCCATGCGCGGCCGCGGCCTTGGCGATCGCGAGGTCGGCGCCAGGCCAGCCCAGCGCGCACGAGCCCATGGGCGCGACGACGAAGGGCGCGGCTGCCGGCGTGCCGACGATGTCGGTGGCGAGGTCGGGGGCCGAGACATCGACCAGCACGCGCGGCACGATGCGCACGCGCTCGAAGGCGGCGCGGTTGTCGGCGAGCGTGAGTTCGTCCTCGGCACCGCCGTCGATGAACTCGAACACCGAACGCGGCAGGCGCCGCCGCGCGATGGCGCGCAGGTCGGCGATGGACAACGCGCGCTCCAGCGCAGCGGCCATCACTTGCGGCGCGAGGCCGCGGCCATGTAGCTGTCGAACGGTCCTTCGCAGAACTGCTGCCAGAGCACCTGCTCGTTGCGGAACCTGATCCAGTGGTCGAAGATTTTCTTGAATGCCGGGCTCTTATCGGAAAGCTCCGCGTACAGAGCCTCGGTGGCCTTGTAGCTGGCGTCCAGCACCGGCCTTGGGAATGCGCGCAGCACGGCACCGCCGGCCACCAGGCGGCCCAGCGCGCGCGGGTTCTCCACGTCGTATTTGGCGGTACACCACTGGTTGGCCTCAGCCGCTGCCGTGCGCAGCGCGATCTGGTAGTGCGCCGGCAACGCGGCCCAGGCCTTGGGGTTGATGAACAGGCCCAGCGTGGCCGAGCCCTCCCACCAGCCTGGGTAGTAGTAGTACTTGGCGACCTTGTGCAGGCCCAGCTTCTCGTCGTCGTAGGGGCCGACGAACTCGGCCGCGTCCAGCGTGCCCTTCTCCAGCGCCACGTACAGGTCGCCCGCGGCCAGTTGCTGGGCCACGACGCCGAGCTTGGCCAGCGCCATGCCGGCCAGGCCACCGACGCGGAACTTCAGGCCCTTGAAGTCCTCCACGGTCTTGATTTCCTTGCGGTACCAGCCGGCCATCTGCGCACCGGTGTTGCCGACCGGCATCGCCATGACGCCCTGGCTGGCATAGAACTCGTCCAGCAGCGCCTGGCCTCCGCCCTCGTAGAGCCAGGCGTTCTGGCCGCGCGCGTTCAGGCCGAACGGCAGCGCGGTACCGAAGCCGAATGCAGGGTCCTTGCCGATGTAGAAGTAGCTGGCCGAGTGGCCGGCCTCGACCGAGCCGGACTGCGTTGCATCGAGCACCTGCAGTGCCGGCACCAGCTCGCCGGCCGGATGCAGCGAGATGTTGAACCGGCCTTCCGTCAGTTCGCCGACGCGCTTGACGGCCATGTCCATCGCGCCATAGATCGTGCCCAGCGAGCGCGGGTAGCTCGACGCCAGGCGCCAGCGCACCTGCGGATTGCTGCCCTGGGCCAGCGCGGGGGCGGCCAGGCCGGCCACCAGCGTGCCGGCAGCAGTGCCGCGGGCCAGGAATCTTCTGCGTTGCATGTTGGCTTGTCTCCCTCTTTGTCGTTGTTGCCGGCTCAATCGTGGCGGATGGCGATGGTCTTGAGCACCGTGAACGCGTAGAGCGCCTCGAAGCCCTTCTCGCGCCCATGGCCGCTGGCCTTGACGCCACCGAACGGCAGCTCGATGCCCCCGCCCGCGCCGTAGTTGTTGATGAAGACCTGGCCGGCGCGCAGCTTGCGCGCCAGCCGCAGCTGGCGGCCGCCGTCGCGGCTCCAGACGCTGGCGACCAGGCCGTAGTCGGTGGCATTGGCGATGCGCACGGCATCCGCCTCGTCGTCGAAGGGCATGGCGGCCAGCACCGGGCCGAAGACTTCTTCCTGCGCCAGCCGGTGCGTCACGGGCACGTCCCGCACCAGCGTGGGCGGCTGGTAGAAACCACCCTGCGGCGCGGCCGCGTCGACGCTGCCCTGCGCCACGATGGCCAGGCCGTCGCGCCGCACCTCGTCCAGGAAGCCGGCCACGCGCTGCTGCTGGGTCTTGCGGATCAGCGGGCCGCAGTCCAGGTCCTGCTGCGAGGAACCCACGCGCAGGGCCGCGAACATGGGGCCCAGGCGCGCCAGCACGGCCTCGTAGGCGCTGCGCTCGATCAGCAGGCGGCTGCCCGCGGAGCAGGTCTGGCCGGCGTTCTGCACGATGGCATTGACGATGACGGGCAGCGCGGCATCCAGGTCGGCATCGGCGAAGACGATCTGCGGGCTCTTGCCGCCGAGTTCCAGCGTGACGGGCGTGTGGTTCTCGCAGGCCGCGCGTGTGACCACCTTGCCGATGTTGGGCGAGCCCGTGAACGACACGTGGTCGATGCCCGGGTGCTTGACCAGCGCATCGCCGGCCTCGTGGCCGTAGCCGGTCACGATGTTGATGGCGCCGGCCGGAAAGCCCACCTCGGCCGCGAGTTCGGCCACGCGCAGCAGCGACAGGCAGGCGTCCTCGGCCGGCTTGACCACACAGGCGTTGCCGGCGGCCAGCGCACCGCCCACGCTGCGGCCGAAGATCTGCATCGGGTAGTTCCAGGGCACGATGTGGCCAGTCACGCCGTGCGGCTCGCGCACCGTCAGCACGGTGTAGCCGTTCTGGTAGGGAATGGTCTCGCCGTGCAGCTTGTCGCAGGCGCCGGCGTAGAACTCGAAATAGCGCACGATGGCCAGCGCATCGGCGCGGGCCTGCTTCATGGGCTTGCCGGCGTCGCGCGCCTCGGTCTGCGCGAGCTCCTCGGTGTGCCGGGCCAGGTGCAGCGCCAACTTGTGCAGGAGGCGGCCGCGCTCGGCGGCGGTCAGCCGGCCCCACTCGCCCTCGTAGGCGGCGCGGGCAGCGGCCACGGCCACGTCGATGTCGGTCGCGTTGCCGCGCGCGATGGCGTCGAAGACCTGGCCATCGGAGGGATCGACGACGGGAATGCTTTCGCCCGAAGCGGGCGCGACGCGGCGGTTGCCGATGAAATGCTGCTGCATGCTTGTCTCCTGGCCGATGGCGGCGGCGCGGATGTTAGGCGCGCGCCGGACAAGTTGTCAAAGTGTTTTACTGCTTTGATCCGAAAGCTCCGTACTATCCCGCTCTCCCCTTGGGATGTATTGCCCATACAAGTAAACCAGGATGACAAATTTTGACGAACCGGATGCGGGCGCCGCGCCGCTGGGTCTGGAGCCCGTGCGGCACGAGCGCTTTGCCGAGCGCGTGTACGACAGCCTGTTCCACGCCGTCATGACCGGCCGCCTGGCCCCCGGCGCGCGGCTGCCGTCCGAGGTGGAACTGGCCGCGCGCTTCCAGGTGTCGCGGCCGGTGGTGCGGCAGGCGCTGGACCGTCTGCGCAGCGACCGGCTGGTGGAGTCCATCCGCGGTTCGGGCACCTACGTGTGCGCGCGACCCGCCACCATGCCCGTCGTGCCGCTGGCACGCAGCACGGCCGACCTGAGCCACATCGCCCATGGCCTGGAACTGCGCCTGGTGCTCGAACCCGAGTGCGCCTATTTCGCCGCCATGCGGCGCAAGCCGCGCGACCTGGCGCGCATGGAGGAGATGCTGGAGGGCTTCGAGAACGCGAACCGGCGCGGCGACGTGGCCCACCACTTCGACTATGGGTTCCACGAAGCCATCGCCCAGGCCAGCGCCAACCCGCGCCTGGCGCAGGTGCTCAAGTCGCTGGAGTACGACGTGAGCCATGCCGTCAACCTGTGGCGCCACCTGGCCCGCATGCAGCCATGGCGCCGCACGCAGGACGCGCTGGATGAGCACCGCAACATCTTCGCGCTGATCCGCGCGCAAGACGCCGAGGGCGCGCGCCGCGCCATGCGCGCGCACGTGGAGAACGCGCGCGTGCGCATGCTGGAGATCGAGCCCGGCACGTGATTCGGACATCCCCCCAGGCCGCTGCGCGGCTCCCCCTTCCTGCTGCGCGAAGAGGGGCACATCCAGCGGTCTGGCAAAGCCAGCCCCGCGGATGTTGCTGGCACGGCCTGCTCTGCAGCCATTGGCAAGCGTGGTGCGCGACGGTCGGCCGAACGCCGCGTACGAGGTGCTTTGCCCAGCATCACAGCCTGAAGCGCTCCTTGGCCTTGCGTGCGAACACGTTGGTGAACAGCTTGGTGGGATCGACGCGACCGCTGTCGATGTCGGGATCGAAGCTGGCCAGCGTGCGCAGCGCCGTGGCGCCGCCGTCGTCCGGCACCAGGCCATCGGGAGAGATCGTGTCGCGCACCTTCTGGAAGGAAGCGAGGTACAGCGCGCGGTCGCCCAGCAGGTAGTTCTCGGGCACGGTGCGCACGATGTCGCCCGGGCCGGCGGTCTGCAGCCACTTGAGCGCATGCACGATGGCATGGGCCAGCGCCTGGCAGGTGCGCGGGTGGCTGGCGATGAACGCGGTGGACGCGTACAGGCAGGCGGCCGGCATGTTGCCGCCGAACAGCGCCTGCGAACCCTTGAGCGTGCGCGTGTCGGCCACGATACGCACATCGCCATGCTGCTCGAGCATGGTCATCACGGGTTCGGTGTTGCACATGGCGTCGAGTTCGCCGGCGCGCAGCGTGGCCAGCGCCTCGGCACCGGTGCCCACGCCGACGAGGCGCGCTTCCTGCGGCCTGACGCCGGCCCGGGCGAGCAGCAACTGCGCCACCATCTGTGCGGAGGTGCTCGATGCCGGCACGCCGATGCTGCGCCCGCGCAGGTTGGCCAGCCCCTGGTACTGGGCCAGCGTGCGCGTGGAAACGCCCATGGCGATCTGCGGTGCGCGCCCTTGCAGCACGAAGGCCTGGTAGGACTGGTTGCGGTTGCGCAACACCACCATGGCTTCGAAGGGACCGGCGCCGATGTCGGCCGCGCCACCCAGCACGGCCTGCATGGCATGCACGCCGGCGGCATGGTCCTCCACGACCACGTCCAGGCCTTCGGCCTTGAAGTAGCCGAGCTGCTCGGCGATCGTCAGCGGCAGGTGGTAGAAGGTGGCCTTGCCGCCCACGGCCAGGGTCAGGCGTGTCTTCTCTGGCTTTTCCTGGGCCTGCAGGGCAGGCATCGCCACGCATGCTGCGCCAGCGAGCCCTGCGGCCACGATGCAGCGTCGTCGAAGGGCGGGCGTCTGCATGGTTCTGGTTCGGGACAGGAAGCCGGTCCAGCATAGTCAGCCGCTGCGGCGCGCGTCATCCGGAACATCCCCTTTGGGGAAAGCACGTAAGCGATGCTGCGGATGGCGCCGCAGCCGTGCGGCCGTCAGCGCCGGTCCACCAGCGCGTGCGCGATGGTCGAGAGGTCGACGTACTCCAACTCGCTGCCCGCGGGGACGCCGCGCGCGAGCCGCGTGACCGCCAACCCGCGCGACTTCAGCGACGCCGCGATGGCGTGCGCCGTGGCCTCGCCCTCGGCCGTGAAGTTGGTGGCGAGGATCACCTCCTGCACCACACCGTCGCAGGCGCGGTCGATGAGCTCGTGCAGTCCGATGTCCTTGGGGCCGATGCCGTCCAGCGGGCTGAGCCGCCCCATCAGCACGAAGTAGCGGCCCTTGAAGGCGGCCGTGCGCTCCACCGCCGACTGGTCTGCCGGGGTCTCCACCACGCAGAGCTTGCTCGCATCGCGGCGCGGGTCGGCGCAGGTGCTGCAGATCTCGTCTTCGGTGAAGGTGTGGCACAGCGCGCAATGGCGCACGTGGTCCACCGCCTGCGTGAGCGCACGCGCCAGCGCCTGGGCGCCGGCGCGGTCGTGCTGCAGCAGGTGAAAGGCCATGCGCGAGGCCGACTTGGCGCCCACGCCGGGCAGGCGGCGCAGCCCTTCGACCAGCGCATGCAGCGAGCCGGAATCGGCCACGACCCTAGCGACCCGCCGCGCAGTGCGCCATCGGCACGGTACGACGCCGGCACGCAGGCCATGCCAGCAGCCTGGCGGCGCCCCTGAAGGGGGATGGAATGGCTCCACGCAGTGAGCCATTCAAACGGGGTGGGTTCATTAAAACGGGAACTTCATGCCACCGGGCAGGCCGGGCATGCCGGCCGTGAGCTTGCCCATCTTCTCCTGGCTGGTCTCCTCGGCCTTGCGCACGGCGGCGTTGAAGGCGGCGGCCACCAGGTCTTCCAGCATGTCCTTGTCGTCGGCCAACAGGCTGGGGTCGATGGTGATGCGCTTGACGTCGTGCTTGCAGGTCATGACGACCTTGACCAGGCCGGCGCCGGACTCGCCCTCGACCTCGATGAAGGCGAGTTCGTCCTGGGCCTTCTTGAAGTTGTCCTGCATGGCCTGGGCCTGCTTCATGAGGCCGGCCAGTTGTCCCTTGTTGAACATGCGAATACTCCTAGAGGTTTTGAATCAAAGTGGCTTGATGCCGCTGGCGACGATTTTCGCGCCAAAGTCGCGCACCAGGCTTTGCACATAACTGTCGTTGCGCACGGTCTCTTCGGCCACGCGCTGTTTCTCGGCGGCGAACGCGGCATTGCGGCGTGCCGGGCTGTCGCTGACGGTGCCCACTTCCACACTGAGCCGCTTGCCCAGGCCTGCCTGCTCCAGCGCGGCACGCAGGCGCTCACGGCTGCCGGGCTGGTTCAGCGATTCGCGCTCCACACGCAGCATCCAGTGCTCGCCATCGCGCGCGACGAGCTGGGCCTGCAGCGCCAGTTCGCGCGCCAGCGCGGTGATGGCTTCGGCCGCGACGAGCTGCTGCACGGTCTGGTGCCAGAGGTCGCCCTCCTCGTTGGGCACGAGCCGCGAGGGGCCGGTGGCGGACTGCGGCTGCTCGCGCGGGCCGGGTTCGCGCTGCTCGCGCACCGCGATGGCCACCACCTCCTGCTGCGGCACATGCGGCGGCGCCACGGGCGCGGGGGCCTGCACCTCGACGGGCGGCATCTCGACCACGCGCAGGCGCTCGCCTTCGGGCCGGGCGGGAGCGGCCGGGGGCAACGGCGGCGATGGCGGCGTGGCTGCGGGAGGCCGCGGTGCCGGGGCCGGCGCGGGGGAAGGCCCAGGGGCCTGAACCGGGCGGCTCAGGCCGGTGCCGCCGTCATGCGGAGTTTTTTTTTCCGCCGTGGCGCCCTCCGGCTTGAATGCCAGCAGCCGCAGCAGCACCATCGTGAGGCCCGCGTACTCGTCCGGCGCCAGGCCCAGTTCGGCCCGGCCGTGCAGGCAGATGGAATAGAGCAGCTGTGTCTCGTCGGCCGGCATCGCGGCGGCCAGGCGGGCGGCGTCGGCCAGGTCGGCATCGTCGCCGCGCACGCCATCGGGCACCGCCTGCAGCACGGCCATGCGTTGCAGCATGGCGGCCATGTCCTCCAGCGTGGCGGCGGCAGACAGACCCTGCAGGCGCAGCTCCTCGCAGGTGTCGACCACGGTGCGGCCGTCGCCATCGGCCAGCGCCTGCAGCAGGCGCAGCACATGGCTGCGGTCGGCGCTGCCCAGCATCTGGCGCACGCTGTCTTCCTGCAGCTGGCCGGCACCGAAGGCGATGGCCTGGTCGGTCAGCGACAGCGCATCGCGCATGGAGCCGCGCGCCGCGCGCGCCAGCAGGCGCAGCGCGCCCTCATCGGCCGGCACGCTCTCGGTCTGCAGCACGCGGCCCAGGTGCTCGCGCACGGTCTCGGGCGCCATCGGCCGCAGGTTGAACTGCAGGCAGCGCGACAGCACCGTGACGGGCACCTTCTGCGGATCGGTGGTGGCCAGGACGAACTTGAGGTATTCGGGCGGCTCCTCCAGCGTCTTGAGCATGGCGTTGAAGGCCGTGTTCGTGAGCATGTGCACTTCGTCGATCATGAAGACCTTGAAGCGGCCCTGCACCGGCTTGTAGACGGCCTGCTCCAGGAGTCCCTGCACCTCGTCCACGCCGCGGTTGGAGGCGGCGTCGAGCTCGGTGTAGTCGATGAAGCGGCCGGCATCGATGTCGGTGCAGGCCTGGCACACGCCACAGGGCTGGGCCGTGACGCCGCCCTGCCCGTCCGGCCCCTGGCAGTTGAGCGACTTGGCCAGGATGCGCGAGACCGTGGTCTTGCCGACGCCGCGCGTGCCCGTGAACAGGTAGGCGTGGTGCAAGCGCTGGCTGGTCAGCGCGTTCTCCAGCGCCCGCACCACATGCTCCTGCCCCACCATCTCTCCAAACGTCTTGGGTCGGAATTTGCGCGCGAGAACCAGATAGGACATCCGCGCATTCTACGAACCGGTCCAGAGGGGAATTCGGCCGCGGCTACAATGCGCCTCGACGGGCCTTCCCGCATGGTGAAGCGGCCAACCGGGTCAGGTGGGGAACCAAGCAGCCCTAACTGTAGAGCCAGTGCCGGGGTCAAGGCTCGTCACCTTTTCTTCTTCTGCATCGACGCCGGGCCACCGGTGCTCCACGGGTGCCGGGCCCGCCCCGCATCGATCTTCCGTCCACGCCGCTCGTCGCCGAGCCCCAGCAGCCAGCCCGGCAAGCGCGTCACCAGCACGAGCAGCTGCCACAGGGCCTTGGCGGCATCCCACAGATCCATCGGCCCAGCAACCGCCCCCGCGCATCAACGCTGCGTGCCGACGGCTCCATCGCGGTGGCGCGGCGCCATAGCCTCCAAATCGCCTGCGGTTTCCCGTCGCTCTGGTGCGCAGTAATATGATCTTAATTTGATCAATTAAGTCAAATAAAACGCACGAAAATGGATGCAAATAAGGTCCGACGGACCCTATGGTCTGCATTGCTGCGCGAATGGCTGCTACTGGTTGGTGTACTTGCCGTGCTGGCCGGACTGATGGTGTACGCCGTCGTGCGGGAGTACCGCCGCGTCGGCCTCTCGGAAAGCGTTCGGCTGCAGACCCAGGCCCAGGTCGTGGAGCACCATGTCCGTCGCCAGCTGGAGAGCGTCGACCAGGCTCTGCGCACCACGCTGCAGGCCGCGACGCACTGGCCCACGCCGGCCGGCAGCGTCGGCGAAGCCTCCCTGCATGCGCTGGTGGATGTGATGCCCGGCGTGCGCACACTGACGGTGATGGACGCCAAGGGCACCGTACTGGCCGCCAACCGGCCCGAACTGCTGGGCCGCCACTACGGCGAGCGCGACTTCTTCCGCGCGGCCGTGGGCGCACCGCAGTCGGGCATGGTGGCGCTGTCGGCGCCGTTCCGCTCCTACCTGGGCAGCGTGGCACTCAACGCCGCGCGCGCCAGTTTCGCGCCCGACGGGCGCGTGCAGCACGTGGCCAGCGCGACGCTGGATCCCGAGTACTTCGGCGGCGTGCTCGGCTCGGTCACCCATGCCCCGGACATGTGGGCCACCGTGCTGCACGGCGAGGGCCGGTTGTTCCAGGTGGCGCCGTTGACCGCCAGCGACATGCTGGAGGATCTGCAGGACGCAGGCTCGTTCTGGCAGCAGCATGCAAACGGCGGCGCGCTGCACAGCCTGGTCGATGACCATGGCGCCGGCCTGGACCGGCTCGTGGCGGTGCGCACGGTGGTGTCGCCGCAGGTGCGCGTCGACCATCCCCTGGTGGTGGCGGTGGGCCGCTCCAAAGCCGCCATGTACGCGCCGATCTGGCAACAGGCGCAGACCTACGGCCTGCTGTTCGCGGCGGTGGCCCTGGCCAGCGCCCTCGGTCTGGGCCTGCTGCAGCGCCGCCGCCTGCAGGTCGCAGTGCTGCAACAGGCCAGCCGCGCAGCGCGCCAGGACAGCGAGGAACGCGTGGCGCTGGCGCTGCGCGGTGCCGACCTGGGCCTGTGGGAATGGAGCCTGGACAGCGGGCGCATCATGCTCGACGCGCGTGGCTGCTCCATGCTGGGATTGACGCCGGCGCAGCTGCAACTGGAGCGCCGGCCCTGGGCGGACCGGCTGCACCCCGACGATGCGGCCGGCGTGCTGGCCCATGCCGCCGACCACGCACAAGGCCGCGCGCCGCGCTTCGAGGCAGAGTTCCGCGTGCGGCATGCCGATGGCCACTGGGTCTGGATCCTGTCGCGCGGCAACCGCGTCGATGGCACGCCGGTCCGGCTCGCGGGCACCCACATGGATGTCACGGCACGCCAGCAGTCGGCCCAGGCCCTGGCGGCGCGCGAGGCCGAGCTGCGCGACTTCAAGAGCATGCTGGACGAGACGCTGGACTGCGTCTACATCCTGGACGCCCAGACGCTGCAGTTCCTCTACGTCAACGAGGGCGCGATCCGCATGAGCGGCTACGGCGAGGCTGAACTGCTGGCGATGAAGCCGACCGACCTGCTCTGGGACACCACGCCCGCGCAGTACATGGAGCGCACGCGGCCGCTGGTGGAAGGACGCGAGCCGGCCCAGCTCGTCGAGGTCGTGCACCGGCACCGCGACGGCCATCCGATTCCCGCGGAAGTGTTCCTGCAGTACCTGCCGGCCACCGCGGAGCGCCGCCCGCGCTTCCTGGCCGTGGTGCGCGACATCACGGCGCGGCGCGCCCAGACCGCGCTGGAATTGTCCGAGGCGCGCTTTCGCATGCTCATCGAAGGGGCGCCGACGGCCATCGCCATCCTGCGCGGCGAGCGCTTCGAGTACACCAACCACCGCTTCCTCGCCATGCACGGCTACGCCAGCGGCGACACCCTGGCCGGCGACCCCTGGCGCGCGGCATTCGCCATTGACGCGCACGCCATCCTCGCCGCGCCCCAGGCGGCGCCGGCCAGTGCCGGCAAGGCCCACAGCATCCGCAAGAACGGCGAGCTGCTGCCGGTGCTGGTGGCCTGCACCGCGGTGGAGCTGTCCGACGGCCCGGCCACGGTGGTGTTCCTGCAGGACATCTCGGACCTCGAGCGCGCCGAGGCCGAGCTGGTGCAGGCCCGCGACGCGGCCGAACAGGCCAGCCGTGCCAAGGCGGCCTTCGTCGCCAACATGAGCCACGAAGTGCGCACGCCGCTCAACGCCATCCTGGGCCTGGCCTATCTGCTGGAACATGGCTCGCTGCAGGGCGAGCCGCTGGACCTGGTGCGCAAGATCCATGCGGCGGGGCGCACCCTGCTGGGGACCATCAACCACGTGCTGGACATCTCCAAGATCGAGGCCGGCCGGCTGGAGATCGAGCGCGCGCCGTTCCGGCTCGACGAGGTCATCGACAACGTCGCCACCATCATGGGTGCCAACGTCGGCGACCGGCCGCTGGAACTCGTGATCTCGCCGCCACCGTTGGGCGCCGACCAGCTGATGGGCGACGCGCTGCGGCTGCAGCAGGTGCTCGTGAACCTCACCGCCAACGCCATCAAGTTCACCGAGCGCGGCCAGGTCGCGCTGCACACGGAGCTCGAACACCGCGACAGCCGCCAGCTGCGGCTGCGCTTTTCGGTGGTCGATTCCGGCATCGGCATTCCGGCCGACAAGGTGGGCGAGATTTTCGCGCCGTTCGCGCAGGCCGACAGTTCGACCACGCGGCGCTTCGGCGGCACCGGCCTGGGCCTGGCGATCTGCCGGCAGCTGGTAGAGCTCATGGGCGGGCAGATCGGCGTGCACAGCACGCCGGGCAAGGGCAGCACCTTCTGGTTCTCGCTGCCATTCGAGCCGGCACCGGCCACGCACTTCTCCTCGCCCGCCATGCTGCAGGTGCAGGCACTGGTGGCCGACGACAACCCGCTCGTGTGCGAGGCCGCCGTCGCCACCGCGCGCGGGCTCGGCTGGCAGATGGAGGCCGTCGGCTCGGGCAACGACGCACTGGCCTTCATCGAGCGGCGCATGGCCGCGCAGACCCTGCCCGACGTGGTGCTGCTGGACTGGCGCATGCCCGGCATGGACGGGCTGGACGCCGCGCGCGCCATCCGCGCCGCCGTGCCACCGCACGCCTGCCCCATCGTCATCATGGTCACCGCCCATGCGCGCGGCGCGCTGCTGGCCGAGGCCGGGCCCGACCTCGTGGACGCGGTGCTGGACAAGCCGCTCACGGGCTCCAAGCTCTACGACGCGGTGGTGCAGGCGCAGCGCCGCCGCAGCGCCACGCCCGAGAACCCAGTGGCCGGGCAGGCGGCGCAGGAGCAGCCCCTGGCCGGGCTGTCCATCCTGGTGGTGGACGACAGCGAAATCAACCGCGAGGTGGCGCAGCGCATCCTGCAGCGCGCCGGGGCCGCCGTGGTGCTGGCCAGCGACGGCCAGCAGGCGCTGGACCGGCTGGGCGACAGCACGGCCGCCACCGTGGACATCGTGCTGATGGACGTGCAGATGCCCGTCATGGACGGCATCGAGGCCACCCGCCGCCTGCGCCGCGAAGCGCATCTGGCCCATCTGCCCGTGGTCGCGCTGACGGCCGGAGCCTTCAAGAGCCAGCAGGACGCGGCCTGGGCCGCCGGCATGAACGGCTTCATCGGCAAGCCCTTCGACGTGGCCGAGGCCATCGCCTTGATCCGGCGCCTGACGGGGCGCGACGGCACGCCGGCGGCCGTCGCGGCGCCTGGTACGCGGCGCGCGGCCCTGGCGCTGCCTGCGTTGCCCGGCATCGACCTGGCGCAGGGCCTGCAGATCTGGAGCGACGAGCGCGCCTACCGGCGCTTCCTGGCGCACTTCCTGGACGAGCATGGCGCGAACGCGCAGGAGATCCGCGCGCTGCTGGCGGCCGGCGACGCCGAACAGGCCGGCGCGCTGGCCCACCGCCTGCGCGGCGGCGCCGCCCACCTGGCCTTGCCGCAGACCACCGAGGCCGCCGCCGAGGTCGAGCTGGCGCTGCAGCACGGCCATGACCCGGCCCCTGGCCTGCAGCGGCTGGAGCAGGCGCTGGCCACGGCCGGCGCCTCGGCGCGGCAGCTGCAGGCTGGGCAGCCCGCCGCCACACCCGCCGAACCCGCCGCGCCGGCCACACCAGCGGCGCTGGCCGAGCGGCGACGGCTGCTGCAGGCCTTGCTGCGCGCGCTCGACGCCGACGACCCCGGCCCGGCCGAGGCCGTGCTGGCCGAGCTGGGCCCGCATCTGCCGCCGGCCGACCTGCAGGCCCTGCAAGGCCTGCTGGACAGCTACGACTTCCGTGGCGGCGAACGCCATGTGCGCCGCCTGCTCGACACCCCATGAACGTGCCTCAAGGAGCCCCTTCCATGCAGCGCCGCCGGCCCATCCTGATCGTCGACGACGAACCGGCCAACCTCGCCACACTGCGCCAGATTCTGGCCGACGAGCATCCGCTGGTGTTCGCCCGCGACGGCGCCGAGGCGCTGGCCGCCGCGCACAAGCACCAGCCGGCACTGGTGCTGCTGGACATCCGCATGCCCGACATGGACGGCTACGCACTGTGCCGCCGCCTGAAGGCCGACCCGGCCACGCGCGACACGCCCGTGATCTTCGTGACCGCACTGTCCGAGGTCGGCGACGAGGCCGCGGGCTTCGCCGCCGGCGGCGTGGACTACATCGTCAAGCCGGTGTCGCCGCCCATCGTGCGCGCCCGCGTGCGCACCCACCTGTCGCTGGTGCGCACCACGGCGCTGGAGGCCAGCTACCGCACGGCCATCTTCATGCTGGGCGAGGCCGGGCACTACAACGACAACGACACCGGCGTGCACATCTGGCGCATGGCGGCCTACGCGCGGCTGCTGGCCACGGCCTGGGGCTGGGACCCCGAACAGGCCTCCATGCTGGAGCTGGCTGCTCCCATGCACGACACCGGCAAGATCGGCATTCCCCACACCATCCTGTGCAAGCCCGGCAAGCTCGACGCAGCCGAGTGGGAGATCATGCGCACGCATCCGCGCATCGGCCACGACATCCTGGTCAAGAGCCGCGCGCCGGTGTTCCAGCTGGCGGCCCAGGTGGCGCTGGCCCACCACGAGCGCTGGGACGGCTCGGGCTACCCCCAGGGCCTGGCCGGCAAGGACATCCCCGAATCGGCGCGCATCGTCGCCATCGCCGACGTGTTCGATGCGCTCAGCATGCGGCGGCCCTACAAGGAACCCTGGCCGCTGGACCGCATCATGGTGGCGCTGCACGAGGGCACGGGATCGCATTTCGACCCGGACATGGTGCCGGTGTTCGCCGCCATCCTGCCGCAGGTGCTGCAGGTCAAGCAGCGCTGGGACCAGCGCGAGGCCGACGAGGGCGAGCCCTTCAGCGCCTCGGTGCTGCTGCCGCCATAAACCGCCGTTCGCCTCAGTTGCGCATCAGCGCCTCGACCGGATCGAGCCGCGCCGCGTTGCGCGCCGGCAGGTAGCCGAACACCACGCCGATCAACGTGGAGCACAGGAAGGCCGCGGCCATGGCCGTGCCGGAGAACGCCAGCGTGAAGGTGCTGGAGAACTGCGCGAACAGCGCGCCGATGCCCAGCGCCAGCGCGATGCCCAGCAGCCCGCCGCTGAGGCAGACCAGCACGGCCTCGATCAGGAACTGCTGCTGGATGTCGCCCTGGCGCGCGCCCACGGCCATGCGCACGCCGATCTCGCCGGTGCGCTCGGTCACGCTGACCAGCATGATGTTCATGACGCCGATGCCGCCGACCACCAGCGAGATCACCGCGATGGCGGCGATCAGCAGCGTCAGCGTGGCCGTGGTGGCCTCGATGGTCTGGCGGATGCTGTCGGTGTTGAGCACGTAGAAGTCCACGCGCCCGTGGCGGCGTTCCAGCAACTGCCCGATGCCCTGCTCGGCCGCGGCCATGGGCATGCCGTCGGCCACGCGCACCGTGATGCTGGACAGGTAGGGCTGGCCCATGAGCCGGCGCATGGCCGTGGTGTAGGGCACGTAGACGTTGAGCCGGTCGCTGCCGGGGCCGAAGCCGCCGCTGGTCTTCTGTGTCACGCCGACCACGGTCACCGGCATGCCGCCCAGCAGCAGCACCTGGCCCAGCGGATCGCTGCCGGCGAACAGGCGCTCGCGCGTGTTGGCGTCGATCACGGCCACCTGGGCCAGGTCGCGCATGGTGCCGGCGTCCAGCGCCGTGCCCTCGGCCAGCGCCATGCCCTTGACGCGGAAGTACTGCTCACCCACGCCGCTGACGGTCACGGCCGCATCGGCATTGCGCCAGCGTGCCGTGACGGCCGTCGCCACGTTGGGCGTCACGCTGTCCACATAGCCCTGGCCCATCAGCGCGTCGGCATCGCTGGGCAAGAGCGTCTGGATGCGCGCGGCGCGCGGGTCGCCGAAGCCGGTGCCCGAATACACCTCGATGGTGTTGGTGCCGATGGCGCTGATGTCCGCCAGCACCTTGCGCCGCGCACCCTCGCCCAGCGCCACGACCGAGACCACCGAGGCGATGCCGATGACGATGCCCAGCATCGTCAGCAGCGTGCGCAGCTTGTGCGCGTTCATGGCCAGCAGCGCCATGCGCAGCGCCTCGCGCAGCCGGTCGGCCCAGCCGCCCAGCAGGCCGCGCGAGGGCGCCGGTGTTTCGGTGCGCAGCGCGGCAGCGGGCCGGGCCGCCGCGCGCGGCGTGGGGCCGTCGGCCACGATGCGGCCATCGCGCAGTTCGACGATGCGTTCGGCATGGCCGGCCACGCCCATGTCGTGCGTGACGATCACCACCGTGTGGCCCAGGGCATGCAGTTCGGCCAGGATGGCCATGACCTCGGCGCCCGCGTGCGTGTCCAGCGCACCCGTGGGCTCGTCGGCCAGGATCACGCTGCCGCCATTCATGAGCGCGCGCGCGATCGACACGCGCTGCTGCTGCCCGCCCGAGAGCTTGCCGGGCGGGTGCTCGCCGCGCTCGGCCAGGCCCAGCCGCGCCAGCAAGGCCTGCGCGCGTTCGGCCCGCTCGGCGCGCGGCCGGTTGGCGTAGACGGCCGGCACCTCCACATTGGCCCGGGCCGAGAGGTCGGGCAACAGCTGGTAGCGCTGGAACACGAAGCCGAAGTGCTCGCGCCGCAACGCGGCCAGTGCGTCGGCGTCCAGCGCGCCGACGGCGCGGCCGGCCACGCGGTAGCTGCCGCGCGTGGGCCGGTCCAGGCAGCCCAGGAGGTTCATGAGCGTGGACTTGCCCGAGCCCGACTGGCCGACGATGGCCACCATCTCGCCGGCGTGGATGGCCAAGTCGATCTCCTGCAGCACGGCCAGCATGCCGTCGGCCACGGGGAACTCGCGCCAGATGCCCTGCAGCGCGAGCAGCGGCTCCGGGTTCATGGTCGTGGCCGCCCCATGCCTGCGCCACCGCTGCGCAGGGCCTGGGCGTCGCCCAGCACCACGCGCTCGCCCTCCTGCAGGCCTTCGAGTACCTCGGCGCGCACCTTGTTGTCGATGCCGATGCGCACGCTGCGCGGCTGGGCCTGGCCCTGCGCGTCGATCACGCGCACCTGCTGGTGGCCATCGGGCGCGCGCACACCGAGCGCGCCGACCGGGATCGTCAGCGCGCCCTTGGCCTCGCCGCGCACGATGTAGACCGTGGCCGTCATCGAGATGCGCAGCGCGCGGTCCGGGTTGGCCACGTCGAACAGCCCGTTGTAGTAGATGGCCGTGGCACTGGCCGTGCTGTTGCCGGTGGGCGAGGACGACAGCGTGCTGCTGGCACTGGTCTTGATCGCGTCGGTGGCCGGCTCCACCGTGCGCAGCTTGGCCTCGAAGCGCTTGTCGGGTTCGCCCAGGATCGTGAAGTACACGCGCTGGCCAGGCTGCACGCGCGTCACGTCGGCCTCGGAGATCGAGGCCTTCACGGTCATGGTGTCGACCTGGGCCACGATGATGATGGTCGGCGTGGTCTGGTTGGCGTTGACGGTGGTGCCCTCCTCGGTCACCACGGCCACCACCTGGCCGGCGATCGGCGCGACGATGCGCGTGTAGCCCAGGTCCACGCGCGCCGTGTCCACGGTGATGCGGGCCTGGGCGACCTGGGCCTGCAACGCGTTGACGCTGGCGCGGCCGGTGGCGACGGCCGCCTCGGCAGTGTCCAGGTTGGCCTGCGAGGTGGCGTCCTGCGCGCGCATGCGGCGTTCGCGGCCCAGCGTGGTCTCGCTCTGCGCCAGCGTGGCCCGGGCCGAGGCCAGTTGCGCCTGGATGCTGGCCAATGCGGCCTCGGCCGTGCGGATCTTGTTCTGCTGCGGCACCGAGTCGATCTCGGCCACCAGCTGGCCGGCCTGCACCTCGTCGCCGAGCTTGACCTTGAGCGACTTGACCTGGCCCGAGACCTGGGCACCCACGCTGACCTGGCGGAAGGCCTGCAAGGTGCCGTTGGCCAGCACCGTGTTCTCGATGTCGGCCCGCGTCACGGGCGCGGTGACATAGGCCGGCGGCGGCGTGGCCGCGAAGCCCCAGCGGTACAGGCCATAGGCCAGGGCGAGCAGGACGACGGCGGTGAGGGCGAGGCGCAGGCGCCGCGGTGCAGGAGAAGACGGCATAGGCGGGCGGCATTCTCGGCCAGGGCCATGACGCCCCTGCCCGTCCGCGGGTAAAGCTGTGTGAACCGGCTAGGCCTGCTGCAGGTGCGCGAGCACGCCCTCGGCCGCCACCACGCCGCTGGCCATGCAGGCCGTGAGCAGGTAGCCGCCGGTGGGGGCCTCCCAGTCCAGCATCTCGCCGGCGCAGAACACGCCAGGCAGGGCCTGGAGCATGAGGCCGGCGTCCAGCGCATCCAGGGCCACGCCGCCTGCGGTGCTGATGGCCTCGGCCACCGGCCGCGGCGCAGCGAGTTGCAGCGGCACGGCCTTGATCGCCTGCGCCAGCGCGGCCGGATCGTGCAGGGTCTCGGGCGCCAGCACCTCGTGCAGCAGCGCGAGCTTGATGCCGTCCAGCGCGAGCCGGCTCTTCAGGTGGCTGGACAGCGAGCGCGCGCCGCGCGGGTGGCGGCAGGCGGCCAGCACCTGCTCGGGCGTGCGGTCGGGCAGCAGGTCCAGCCACAGCTGTGCCTGGCCCGTTCGCGCGATCTCCTCGCGCAGCAGGCGCGATGCCGCGTAGACCAGGCTGCCCTCGATGCCCGTGGCCGTGGCCACGAACTCGCCCTTGCGCGCGAACCAGCCGCCCTGGCCATCGGCGCAGCGCAGCGCGACCGACTTGAAGGGCTGGCCCGCGAAGCGCTCGGCGAAATGCGCGCTCCAGCCGGCACCGTCCTGCGCGCGCGGCGTGGGCTGCAGGTCGAAGCCGCAATTGGCCGCAGCCAGCGGCGTGATCGCCACCTGGCGCGCGGCCAGCAGCGGTAGCCAGGCCGCGTCCGAGCCCAGGCGTGGCCAGCTGGCGCCGCCCAGCGCCAGCACCGTCGCGGCCGGCCGGGTCTGCACCGGGCCGGTGGGCGCGTCGAATTGCAGGCTGCCGTCCCCGGCCCAACCGGTCCAGCGGTGCCGCATGTGCAGGCGCACGCCGGCTTCGCGCAAGCGGTGCAGCCAGCCGCGCAGCAGCGGCGCGGCCTTCATGTCGGCCGGGAACACGCGGCCTGAGGTGCCGACGAAGGTGGCCACACCCAGGCCCTCGGCCCAGTCGCGCACGCCCTGCGCATCCAGCCGTGCCAGCCAGCCGGCCACCACGCCCTGCTGCGCGCCATAGCGCGCCACGAAGCGCGCCGCGTCCTCGGAATGTGTGAGGTTGAGCCCGCCCTTGCCGGCCAGCAGGAACTTGCGGCCGACCGAGGGCATGGCGTCGTAGAGATCGACCGACAGGCCGGCGCGGGCCAGCCGCTCGGCCGCCATGAGGCCGGCGGGACCACCGCCGACCACGGCGATTTGCGGGGTCTGCCTCATGTTTTTCCTGCCGTGCACGGCGCCTGTTCAATAGCCGCTTTGGCTATGGCGGCTATAGCCTTTCGGCCCCCGCTTGGGTACTTGGTTTCTGTCACAATGCCGCGACTTTAGCCGTACCGTATCACCATAAAGGAAGCGACCAATGGCCAACGAATTGATCAAGCATGTGTCCGACGCGAGCTTCGAAGCCGATGTGCTGAAGTCCGCAACGCCCGTGCTGGTGGACTACTGGGCCGAATGGTGCGGCCCGTGCAAGATGATCGCCCCGATCCTGGACGACGTTGCCACCGGCTATGCCGGCAAGCTGCAGATCGCCAAGATGAACGTGGACGAGAACCGCGACATCCCCGCCAAGTTCGGCATCCGCGGCATCCCCACGCTGATGCTCTTCAAGGGCGGCGAGCTGTCCGCCACCAAGGTCGGCGCCATGAGCAAGGCCCAGCTGACCGCCTTCATCGACCAGCAGCTCGCCTGAGCTCCGGCCCACCGCCTGCCCGAACCGGTCTTCCGCGCACCGGCCCATCGGACAGGCGTTCTTTCCTGTCATAATCCCCCGCAGTTCACCGCTACCCCCACCAGGGGCCAGCGGTTCGATTCAGGTGCAAGGCGCTCGCCGCCTCCTCCGCACCACCTCCCCCGCGTAAGCCACCACTGAACTCCCCGACGGAGTCATCCCATGCACTTAAACGAACTCAAGGCTCTGCACGTGTCCGAAGTCCTGCGGCAGGCCGAGGAATTGGAGATCGAGAACACGGGCCGCATGCGCAAGCAGGAGCTGATGTTCGCCATCATCAAGAAGCGCGCGCGTGCCGGCGAACAGGTGTTCGCCGACGGCGTGCTGGAAATCCTGCCCGATGGCTTCGGCTTCCTGCGCAGCCCGGACACGAGCTACACCGCCAGCACCGACGACATCTACATCAGCCCGAGCCAGGTGCGGCGCTTCAACCTGCACACCGGCGACATGATCGAGGGCGAGGTGCGCACGCCGAAGGACGGCGAGCGCTACTTCGCGCTGAACAAGCTGGACAAGGTCAACGGTGGCGGTCCCGAAGAGAACAAGCACAAGGTCATGTTCGAGAACCTGACCCCGCTGTTCCCCAAGGAGCAGATGAAGCTCGAGCGCGACCTGAAGGGCGACGAGAACATCACGGGCCGCATCATCGACATCGTGGCGCCCATCGGCAAGGGCCAACGCGCGCTGCTGGTGGCCCCGCCCAAGAGCGGCAAGACGGTCATGATGCAGCACATCGCGCACGCGATCGCGGCCAACTACCCCAACAGCTACATGATGGTGCTGCTGGTCGACGAACGCCCCGAAGAAGTGACGGAGATGCAGCGCTCGGTCAAGGGCGAGGTCATCGCTTCCACCTTCGACGAACCCGCCGCCCGCCACGTGCATGTGGCCGAGATGGTGATCGAGCGCGCCAAGCGCCTGGTCGAACTCAAGAAGGACGTGGTGATCCTGCTGGACTCCATCACGCGCCTGGCCCGCGCCTACAACAACGTCGTGCCCTCCTCGGGCAAGGTGTTGACCGGCGGTGTGGACTCCAACGCGCTGCAGCGCCCCAAGCGCTTCCTGGGCGCGGCCCGCAACGTGGAAGAAGGCGGCTCGCTGACCATCATCGGCACCGCGCTGGTGGATACCGGCAGCCGCATGGACGAAGTGATCTTCGAAGAGTTCAAGGGCACGGGCAACTGCGAAATCCACCTGGACCGCCGCCTCTACGAGAAGCGCGTGTTCCCCTCGATCCAGCTCAACCGCAGCGGCACGCGCCGCGAGGAACTGCTGCTGGCGCCCGAGATCCTGCAGAAGAGCCGCATCCTGCGCCAGTTCATGTACAACATGGACGAGATCGAGTCCATGGAGCTGATGCTCAAGAACATGCGCGCGACGAAGACCAACACCGAGTTCTTCGACATGATGCGCAGAGGTGGTTGACCACCCCGTTTCTTGCGCACTTCGTGTAGCCGAATCCCCTCAAGGGGCGCTCCCAGCGGCCCGGCAAAGCCGGTTTCGCTGGAGCACTGGCAAGGCAGCACAGTCTCTGTGCCATAATCGTCGGCTTTTCGCGGCAAGTATCTTGGCTTTGGATTGCATGAGAGGTTCATGCAAGGCACGGGACGGCTGTCGCAACTGACACAGCTTCAACGGCTGGCAAAAGGAATTCCCATGAAAGAAGGCATCCACCCGAACTACCGCGAAGTGGTGTTCCAGGACATGTCCAACAACTTCCAGTTCGTCACGCGTTCGTGCGTGAACACCAAGGAAATGATCAAGCTGGAAGACGGCCGCGAACTGCCGCTGTTCAAGCTGGACACCTCGAGCGAATCGCACCCCTTCTACACCGGCACGCAGAAGTCGGTGGACAACATGGGTGGCCGCGTCGAGCGCTTCCGCAACCGCTTCGGCAAGACCGCTGCCAAGTAAGCAGCTGTTCACAAGGCACGCAGCCCAAGGGCAGCCCGGTTCGACCGCGCTGCCCTTTTTGCTGCCCTCTTCCATCTTCCCCGACCAGTGAACCAACCCAGCCCCGCCATCGTCGCCCAGAGTTCGGTCCGCCGCCTCCCGCGCTGGCCCTTGCTGCTGTTGTGTGCGGCCTATGTGCTGGCGGGATTCGTCGGGCGCGACCCGCTCAAGAACAACGACGTCGCCACCTTCGGCACCATGCTGGAGCTGCTGGCGGGCACCACGTCATGGTGGAACCCCACGCTGATGGGCCAGCCCGAGCCCGGCGTGCTGCTGCCGTTCTGGCTGGGTGCCGGCGCGCTGGCACTGGCCCCGTCCTGGGTCGATCCGGCCTTCGCCGCGCGCATTCCTTTCATGCTGCTGCTGGCCGCGGCCCTGGCCTGCACCTGGTACGGCGTGTACTACCTGGCCCGCGCACCGCGCGCCCAGCCCGTGGCCTTCGCTTTCGGTGGCGAGGCCCGCCCGGCGGACTACGCGCGTGCGCTGGCCGATGGCGGCTTGCTGGCCTTGCTGGCCTGCCTGGGCCTGGCCCAGCTCTCGCACGAGACTTCGCCGGCACTGGTGCAGCTCGGCTGCGCGGCGCTGGCCTTCTTCGGCCTGGCCGCCCTGCCCTACCGCGCGGGCCAGTCGCTGGCGGCACTGGCTGCCGGCCTGTTCGGTCTGGCCCTGTCCGGCGCGCCCAGCGTGGCGGTGCTGCTGGGGCTGGGCGGCGCCGCCACCTGCCTGATCGAGCGCGGCGAAGACGATTCCCCGGCCGAGCGGCGCCGCGCCGCCCTGTGGGTGCTGCTGCTGGCGCTGGCCACGGCGACCCTGGCGTTCGCGCTCGACCTGTGGCGCTGGCGCATTGCCCTGCCCGCGGCCCAATGGAGCACCTGGCGCAGCCTGGGGCGCCTGCTGCTGTGGTTCACCTGGCCGGTCTGGCCACTGGCGCTGTGGACGCTGTGGCGCTGGCGCGGCCAGTTGCTGGGCGGACGGCCGCAGCGGCATTTCGCCATCCCGCTGTGGTTCCTGCTCGTGCTGCTGGCCGGCACACTGGTGGCCCCGCCCTCCGACCGCGCCCTGTTGCTGGGCCTGCCGGCCATGGCCGCGCTGGCCGCCTTCGCCCTGCCGACCTTTGGGCGCAGCATGGGCGCGCTGATCGACTGGTTCACGCTGCTGTTCTTCTCCAGCTGCGCCATCACGATCTGGGTCATCTGGATCTCGCTGCAGACCGGCGTACCGGCCAAGCCGGCCGCCAACGTGTTCAAGCTCGCACCGGGCTTTGAGCCCGTCTTCTCGCCGACCGCCTTCGTGCTGGCCCTGATCGCCACGGGGGTCTGGATCTGGCTGGTGCGCTGGCGTGTCGGCCGCCACCCAGCTGCGATCTGGAAAAGCCTGGTGCTGCCGGCCGGGGGCACGGCGCTGTGCTGGTTCCTGCTCATGACGCTGGGCCTGCCCACGCTCAACTACGCGCGCAGTTACGCGCCGCTGGTGCGCCTGGTACAGGCGCAGATGCAGGGCCCGCAAGGCTGCGTGGAGATCCACGGCTTCACGCGCGCGCAGATCGCGGCCTTCCGCTTCCACGGTGGCATGGACCTGCGGCCGGCCACGGACCAGCCTTCCGCCTGCCCCTGGCTCCTGGTGCATTCGGACGCCACCTCCACGCTGCGCGCCACCGTTGGCGCCCAGCCCTGGACCCTGGTGGGCTCCGTCCGTCGCCCGGCCGACAAGGACGAGGACATGCTGCTGTTCCGGCGCTGATGGCGTCGGCGGAACTCTCGCGCATCGCCCGGCACGCCGGCACCATCCTGGTCGGCCAACTGGCCGTGATGGCCTTCGGCGTGACCGACACGCTGGTGGCCGGCCGCCATTCCGATGCGGCACTGGCCGCGTTGTCGGTCGGCTCTGCCCTGTACATCAGTGTCTATGTCGGCCTCATGGGTGTGCTGCAGGCCCTGCTGCCGGTCTGGGCCGAACTGCGCGGCGGCGGCCGCGGCCACGAGATCGGCCGCTCGGTGCGCCAGTCGCTCTACCTGGCCGCCGCCTGCGCCCTGCTCGGCTGCGGCGCGCTGCTGGCACCCGCGCCGCTGCTGCGCTGGGCCGATGTGCCACCGGCCATGCGCGCCGAGGTGCAGGACTACCTGGCCGTGCTGGCCATGGCCTTGCCGCCCGCGCTGCTGTTCCGTCTCTACAGCACCTTGAACCAGGCGTTGGCCCGGCCACTGTTCGTGACCTGGCTGCAGGTCATCGGCCTGGTGCTCAAGGTGCCGCTGTCCATCTGGTTCACCTTCGGCGGCGCGGGGCTGCCCGCGAGCGGCGCGGTCGGCTGCGCCTGGGCCACGCTGGTCGTGAACTACGCCATGCTGGCCGTGGCCTGGTGGATGCTGCACAGCCAGCCGCTCTACGCCGAACTGGCCATCCGCGCCCGCATCGAAGCGCCGGACTGGCGCCGGCTGGCCGAGTTCCTGCGGCTCGGCGTGCCGGCCGGCCTCGCGGTGCTTGTCGAGGTGAGCTCGTTCACGCTGATGGCGCTCATGATCGCGCGGCTGGGCACGGTGGCATCGGCCGGCCACCAGATTGCCGCCAGCATGACGGCCGTGCTCTACATGGTGCCGCTGTCGCTGGGCCTGGCGACCAGCGCGCGGGTGAGCTGGTGGCGTGGCCAGGACGACGCGGGCCGCGCACGCGCGAGCCTGCGCACCGGCCTGGCCCTGGCCGCCGGCATGGCGCTGCTGCTGGCCGGCACGGTGGCGCTGCTGCGCGGGCCCATCGCTGCGCTGTACGCGGGCAGCCCGGCCGTCGCCGCGGTGGCGGCAAGCCTCCTAGGCTGGGTCGCGCTGTACCACCTGGCGGATGCGGTGCAGGCGGTGTGCGTGTTCATACTGCGCAGCTACCGCGTGACGCTGGTGCCGCTGCTGGTCTACGGCCTGCTGCTGTGGGGCGTCGGCCTGTACGGCGGGCAGTTGCTGGCCTACCGCGGCCTGGGCCCCTGGCCGGCGCTGCAATCGCCGGCGGCATTCTGGATGGCGGGTGCCGCTGCACTGGGCACCACCGCCGCCGTCTTCCTGCTGCTGCTCTGGCGCCTCACACGGGCGCGCTGAGCGGCGTGCTGGCGCGCACGCGGCTGGCCGGGAACACGATGGCAAAGCGCGAGCCCTTGCCCAGCACCGACTGGATGCGCAGCTCGGCACCATGGCGCTGCACCACGTGCTTGACAATGGCCAAGCCGAGGCCCGTGCCACCGGTCTCGCGCGAGCGACTGCGGTCCACGCGGTAGAAGCGCTCGGTCAGGCGCGGCAGGTGCTCGGGGGCCACGCCGGGACCGGTGTCCTCGACGGAGAACTCCAGCTGGCCGGCCGGCAGCGTCTGCCAGGCCACCTTCACGCTGCCGCCGCCCGGCGTGTAGCGCACCGCATTGCTCACGAGGTTGGACAGCGCGCTCATGAGCTCGGTGCGCGAGCCCGCCAGCGCCAGCGCCGGCGGCGGCGCGAACTCCAGCGCATGGGGCGCGCTCTGGCCTGCCGTCAGCAGTGCCGACAGGGCCTGGACTTCGTCCTCGCATTCCGCGCTGAGCTGGTCCAGCGCCGTCCATTCGCCGCGGCCCGGCGGCGGGCTGCCTTCGATGCGCGACAGCGTCAGCAGGTCGCTGACCAGGGTCTGCATGCGTGAGGCCTGCTGCGCCATGAGTTCCAGGTAGCGCGCCCGCTCGGTCTCGTCCAGCGGCAGCGACTGCAGCGTCTCCACGAAGCCGGTCAGCACCGTGAGCGGCGTGCGGATCTCGTGCGAGACGTTGGCCACGAAATCGCGCCGCATCGCCTCGGCCTGCTCGAGTGCCGTGACGTCGTTGGACAGCATGAGCCGCCGGCCTTCGCCGTAGAAATGCAGGCGCACGGCCAGCCGCACCGGGCGGCCGGCGCTGTCGCCACGGCCGGTGACGATGGCGTTGCGTGTGGGGTCGGGGTTGGCGTAGTAGGCCGTGAAGGCCGGGTCGCGCACCAGGTTGCCGATCAGTTGCTCGTGGTCGCGCTCGGTGTCGATGCCGAAGTGCGCGGCTGCCGTCGGATTGCACCAGTTGATACGCCCCTCCGCGTCCAGCAGGATCACGCCGTTGGACGAGGCCTGGATCGCTTCGAGGAACTCCTGCAGCCGGCGCTCGCTGTCCTGCTGGCGGCGTTCGCCGATGCGTTGCAGGCGGCGCAGCCGGTCCGCGAACTCGCCCCACAGGCCGCCCATGCGCGGCAGGTTCTGGGGGTCGCCGTCACGCAGGCCGCGCAGCACGCGCAGCGCGCGCACCAGGTCGACCGTCCACCAGGCCAGGCCCGCCAGCAGCATGCCGGCACAGGCGGCAGGCCAGCCCCGCAACCACCAGCCAATGGCGGCACCGGCCACCAGGAGGACGACGAAACTCGTGAAACGCAACCACATGCAGGCGATTGTCGCGGCTGCCCGCGCGGGCTGAGGTTCAGGAGGCGGACGCCGACGTGGAAGGCGCCGGCGCAACACGCGCGGCGCGCGTGGTGGCCACGGGTGCCACCGGCTGGGCCGTGATGCGGTAGCCCGCGCCGCGCACCGTCTCGACCATGGGGCCGGCCGCGCCCAGTGCCTCGCGCAGGCGCTTGACGTGCACGTCCACCGTGCGTTCCTCGATGAACACGTGATCGCCCCAGACGCGGTCCAGCAGCTGCGAACGGCTGTGCACCCGCTCGGCATGCTGCATGAGGTAGTGCAGCAGCTTGAACTCGGTCGGGCCCATCTTGAGCGGCTGCCCCTCGAAGCTCACGCGGTGCGTGGAGCTGTCCAGCAGCAGCGCGCCGATCTGCACCGAACCACCGGCCTGCTCCGGGGCACGCCGGCGCAGCACGGCGCGGATGCGCGCCAGCATCTCCTTGGTGGAGAACGGCTTGGCAATGTAGTCGTCGGCGCCGGCGTCCAGGCCGGCCACGCGGTCGTGCTCGTCGCCGCGCGCGGTCAGCATGATGATGGGCACGGCCTTGGTGCGCGGGTCGGCGCGCCACTTGCGTGCCAGCGACAGGCCGCTCTCACCGGGCAGCATCCAGTCCAGCAGGATCACGTCGGGCAGCACCGCGTCCAGCTCGACCTGCGCGGTCACGCTGTCCATGGCCCAGGTCGGCTGGAAGCCGCTGTGGCGCAGGTTCACGGCCAGCAACTCGGCGATCGCGGGCTCATCCTCGACGATCAGGACACGGGGCATGTGCTTCATTGGACTGCGGACTCGACCTGTTCCATGCTGGCATGGCGCACGTCGGCTCCCTTGACGATGTAGATGATGAACTCGGCGATGTTCTTGGCGTGGTCGCCGATGCGCTCGATGGCCTTGGCCAGGAACAGCAGGTCCAGGCTGGCGGAGATGGTGCGCGGGTCTTCCATCATGTAGGTGATGAGCTTGCGCACGAAGCCGTCGAACTCGCGGTCGATCAGGTCGTCTTCCTTGAGGATGCTGACGGCGGCCGCCGTGTCCAGCCGCGCGAACGCGTCCAGTGCCTTGCGCAGCAGGCCCGAGGCCAGATCGGCCGAAACGCGCAGGTCCAGCGTGGGCAGCTGGCGCGCCGAGCCGCTCTGCGCGATGGACTTGGCCATGCGCGCGATCTTGGCGGATTCGTCGCCCACGCGCTCCAGGTTGGCCGTGGTCTTGGAGATCGCCAGCAGCAGGCGCAGGTCGCGCGCCGTGGGCTGGCGCCGGCCGATGATGGAGGCCAGCTCGCGGTCGATCTCCACTTCCATGGCGTTGACCTGCTGCTCGGCCGCTTCGACCTCGTCGGCGACCTCGGTGCTGAACTGGGCCAGTGCGTAGATCGCCTTGCGGATCTGTGATTCCACGAGCCCGCCGAGTTCCATGACGCGGCTGGACACGTTGTTCAGCTCGGCATCGAACTGGGTCGAAAGATGTTTGTCCGACATGTTGTGTTCCCTCTTGGACCGATGATCCGGATCAGCCGAAGCGGCCGGTGATGTAGTCCTCGGTCTCCTTGCGCTTGGGCTTGAAGAACAGCTGCTCGGTGGCGCCGAACTCCATCAGGTCGCCCAGGTACATGTAGGCCGTGTAGTCGCTGCAGCGGGCGGCCTGCTGCATGTTGTGGGTCACGATCACCACCGTGTATTCGGTCTTCAGCTCGGTGATCAGTTCCTCGATCTTGGAGGTGGAGATCGGGTCCAGCGCCGAGCACGGCTCGTCCAGCAGCAGCACCTCGGGCTTGATGGCGATGCCGCGGGCGATGCACAGGCGCTGCTGCTGGCCGCCGGACAGGCCGGAGCCGCTCTGGTTCAGCTTGTCCTTGACCTCGGTCCACAGCGCGGCCTTGCGCAGTGCCCATTCCACGCGCTCTTCCATGTCGGTAGCCGAGAGGTTCTCGAACAGCTTCACGCCGAAGGCGATGTTGTCGAAGATCGACATCGGGAACGGCGTGGGCTTTTGGAACACCATGCCGACCTTGGCGCGCACCAGGGCCACGTCCTGCTTGCTTTCCAGCAGGTTCTCGCCGTCCAGGATGATCTGGCCTTCGGCGCGCTGCTCGGGGTAGAGCTCGAACATGCGGTTGAAGGTGCGCAGCAGCGTGGACTTGCCGCAGCCGGAGGGGCCGATGAAGGCGGTGACCTTCTTCTCGGGAATCTCCAGGTTGATGCCCTTGAGGGCGTGGAACTTGCCGTAGTAGAAGTTCAGGTCCTTGACGGCGATCTTGGCGCGTTCGGTCACCGGGGTGGCGATGCTTGCGGGCATATCGGTTCTCTCTTGGAATTCGGTTTACTGCTTGGAGCGCGTCAGCACGCGGGCCAGGATGTTCAGGCCCAGCACGGCGACCGTGATCAGGAACACGCCGGCCCAGGCCAGCTGCTGCCAGTTCTCGTACGGGCTCATCGCGAACTTGAAGATCGTGACCGGCAGGCTGGCCATGGGTTCGCCCATGCTGGAGGTCCAGAACTGGTTGTTCAGCGCGGTGAACAGCAGCGGCGCGGTTTCGCCGGCGATGCGGGCCACGGCCAGCAACACACCGGTCACGACGCCGGCGCGGGCGGCGCGCAGCGTGATGGCCATGATCACCTTCCACTTGGGCGTGCCCAGGGCGTAGGCGGCTTCGCGCAGGCCGGGTGGCACCAGCTGCAGCATGTTCTCAGTGGTGCGGATCACCACGGGGATCACGATCAGCGCCAGCGCGATGGAGCCGGCGATGCCCGAGAACGAGCGCATCTGCGTCACGATCACGGCGTACACGAACAGGCCGATCACGATGGACGGGGCCGACAGCAGGATGTCGTTGACGAAGCGCGTCACCGAGGCCAGCCAGCCCTTGGGTTCGTACTCGGCCAGGTAGATGCCCGCCAGGATGCCGATGGGCGTGCCCACGCAGGTGGCGACCAGCACCATCAGGAAAGAGCCGTACAGCGCGTTCGCAATGCCGCCGACTTCGTTCGGCGGCGGGGTCATCTCGGTGAACGTGGCCAACGCCAGGCCACCGACACCCAGGCGGATGGTTTCCCAGAGGATCCAGACCAGCCAGAACACGCCGAAGGCCATGGCCCCCAGCGACAGGAACAGCGCGATCTGGTTGACCCGCTTGCGGCTGGCGTACTTGGCGGCCTTGCCGGCCTCGTAGGCGGCCTTGTTGACCAGGGTCTGGCTGGTGGTGGGCGTGGGATTGGGGGTGGCGCTCACGACTTGGCTCCTTCGCTCTTGCGCAGGCGGGCCAGCAGCAGCTTGGAGCAGGACAGCACAACGAAGGTGATGAAGAACAGGACCAGGCCGAGGTACATCAGTGCCGCCTGGTGCAGGCCGGCGCCGGCTTCGGCGAATTCGTTGGCCAGGGCCGAGGTGATGGAGTTGGCGGCCTGGAACAGGCTCAGCGAATCGAGCTGGTTCATGTTGCCGATCACGAACGTGACGGCCATGGTCTCGCCCAGCGCGCGGCCCAGGCCGAGCATGATGCCGCCGATGACGCCGGCCTTGGTGTAGGGCAGCACCACCTTGGACATGACTTCCCAGGTGGTGGCACCCAGGCCGTAGGCCGATTCCTTGAGCAGCGGCGGCGTCACTTCGAACACGTCGCGCATCACCGAGGCGATGAACGGGATGATCATGATGGCCAGGATGATGCCGGCCGACAGGATGCCGATGCCCACCGGGGGGCCGGAGACCAGCGCGCCCAGGTAGGGCACGCCGTTCAGAAGACTTTGCAGCGGTTGCTGCACGTAGGTCGACAGGATGGGACCGAACACCAGCAGGCCCCACATGCCGTAGACGATGGACGGCACCGCCGCCAGCAGCTCGATGGCCGTGCCCAATGGGCGCTTGAGCCAGGCTGGCGACAGTTCGGTCAGGAACAACGCGATGCCGAAGCTGACGGGCACGGCGATCAGCAGCGCGATGACCGAGGTCATCAGCGTGCCGTAGATCATGACCAGGCCGCCGAACTCTTCCTGCACCGGATCCCAGGTGGTGCTGGTCAGGAACGACAGGCCGTACTTGGAGATGGCCGGCCAGGCGCCCTGGATCAGCGACAGCAGGATGCCGATCAGCAGCAGCAGCGTGAGCCAGGCCGCGCCTTTGGCGGCCAGGCCGAACAGCCTGTCTGCCATGGGACCACTGCGGGCCTTCTTGGGGGGAGGTGTTGTCATCGCGCGTTCGCCCCCTTTGCCGACACCCTTGCCGGACAGATCGAAAGGGGCGCCGTTCGCTGGAAGTGTAGAAGACACGTCAGTGGCTCGGCTGGGTCAGGTCGGAGGACTGGTGGTCGATCAGTTCGCAGCCAGCGCGACCGGCTTGCCGGACGCGTCGACGATCTGACCCCAGGACTTCTCGATCACGCTCTTGACGGCGGCCGGCATCGGCACGTAGTCCAGGTCGTTGGAGGTCTTGTCGCCTTCCTTGTAGGCCCACGAGAAGAACTTCAGGGCGGAAGCGGCCACGGCCGGCTTGTCCTGCTTCTTGTGCATCAGGATGAAGGTCGCGCCGGTGATGGGCCAGGCACCGTCGCCGTTCTGGTTCGTCAGGATCTGGTAGAAGCTCTTGTCCCACTGGGCGCCAGCGGCAGCGGCCTTGAAGGCATCGTCATCCGGGTGCGGGAACTTGCCCGATGCGTTCTGCAACAGGGCGTAGGTCATCTTGTTCTGCTTGACGTAGGCGTACTCGACGTAACCGATCGAGTTGGGCAGGCGACCGACGAACGCGGCCACGCCTTCGTTGCCCTTGCCACCCGCACCGGTGGGCCAGTTCACGGCCGTGCCTTCACCGACCTTGTCCTTCCACTCGGCGTTGACCTTGGACAGGTAGTTGGTGAACAGGAAGCTGGTGCCCGAACCGTCGGCGCGGCGCACCGGGGCGATCGCAGCGTCGGGCAGCTTCACGCCGGCGTTCAGCGCGACGATGGCGGGGTCGTTCCACTTGGTGATCTTGCCCAGGTAGATGTCGCCCAGCACCTGGCCGTTCAGCTTCAGCTCGCCGGCCTTGATGCCCTGGATGTTGACCACGGGGATCACGCCGCCGATCACGGTGGGGAACTGCATCAGGCCCTTGGCCTCCAGGTCGGCATCCTTCAGGGGGGCGTCGGAAGCGCCGAAGTCCACCGTCTTGGCTTCGATCTGCTTGAGGCCAGCGCCGGAGCCGACGGACTGGTAGTTCACCTTGGTGCCGGTGGCCTTGTGGTAGTCGGAAGCCCACTTGGCGTACAGGGGAGCGGGGAAGCTGGCGCCGGCGCCGGTCACGTCCTGGGCCGAAGCGAAGCCCGAAAGGACCAGGCCCAGCAGGCCGATGGTGGAGAAACGGGTCGTGGTTTGCATGAGAACCTCTTTCGAGTGCTGACGGTTGGGAACCAGGGAGCAGGATTGCCACCCTCGATGGCCGTGAATTTAAGAAGCTTGTGTGACAGCAACATGACACGAAAACGGTATGCAAACTTTTGCAACAGCGCGCAGCGTTGCACTGCAGCATCGGTGCTAGCATCCCGCCCCAGCCATGCAGAACGGAACCCTTCTCGCCGCCCTCGACCTGGGCTCCAACAGCTTTCGGCTGGAGATCGGCCGTCTGGACCATGGCCAGATCCGACGCACTGAATACCTCAAGGAGGTCGTGCGCCAGGGCAACGGCCTGGACGAAGCCCGCAACCTCAGCGAAGACGCGATGCAGCGCGGGCTGGATTGCCTGGCCCGGTTCGCCGAACGCCTGGCCGGCTTCCAGAAGCACCAGGTGCGCGCCGTCGCCACGCAGACGCTGCGCGAAGCGCGCAACCGCGACGATTTCCTGCGCCGCGGCCACGCCATCCTGGGCTTCCCGATCGACGTGATCCCGGGCCGCGAAGAAGCCCGGCTGATCTACCAGGGCGTCTCGCGCCTGCTGCCGCAGTCCGAGGAACGCCGCCTGGTGGTGGACATCGGCGGCCGTTCGACCGAGATGATCCTGGGCCAGGGCTTCGAGGCCCGGGTCATGGAATCCTTCCGCGTGGGCAGCGTGGCCTGGTCCATGCGCTATTTCCCCAGGGGCGAATTCACGGCCGACGCCTTCCGCATGGCCCAGATCGCCGCCGAGGCGGTGCTGGACGAAGCCCTGGCCGCCTATGGTGCCGGGCAGTGGGACACGGCCTACGGCGCCTCCGGCACGGTCGGCGCGGTGGCCGACATGCTGGCCGCGGCCGGCGGCCCGCCCGGCCTGATCCCGCGCGCCGGCCTGGAATGGCTGCGCGAACGCCTGCTCAAGGCCCGCTCGGTCGACAAGCTGCAGCTCGAGGGCATGAAGGACGACCGCAAGCTCGTGATCGGCGGCGGCCTGTCGGTGTTGCTGGCCATCTTCGACCTGCTGGGCATCAGCGAGATGCACGCGGCCGACGGCGCGCTGCGTCACGGTGTGCTTTACGACCTCATGGAACGCGACGGCGCCGACAGTGACGTGCGCTCGGCCTCGGTGCGCCGGCTGGCGCGCAAGTTCGACACCGACCAGGCCCAGGCCCAGCGCGTGGGCAGCGTGGCCAACCAGTTCTTCGCGCAGCTGCAGGCCGGCGGCGAGCAGACGGCCGAGGAAATCGATCGCATGCAGCGCAAGCTGTCCTGGGCCGCGCAGCTGCACGAGATCGGCTTTCTGATCTCGCACAGCAGCTACCACCGCCACGGCGCCTACGTGCTCGACAACGCCGATGCGCCGGGCTTCGCCATGCCCGAGCTGCACCGGCTCAGCCAGCTGGTGCTGGGCCACCGCGGCAAGCTCAGGAAGCTGGAGGCCGACCTGGCGGACCCGGCCCTGGCCCAGCAGCTGCTGGCCTTGCGGCTGGCCGTGATCCTGTGCCATGCCCGGCGCGATCCCGACATCGACGGTCTCAAGCTCTCGGCCGGCAAGGGCCGCCAGGCCTCGCGCACGCTGAGTTGCCGCGCCGGCTGGACCGAGGCCTTCCCGCAGTCCGCGCACCTGCTGCGCGAGGAAGCCCAGGCCTGGTCCAAGACCCCGTGGCCGCTGGCCCTCAGCGGTTTTTAACGGCTCTTAGCCGCCCCTGGCGCTTTGCTTATAACCAAGCACACATAGCGCCAGAACAAATAAGTAGTTTGGATCTAAGGACTCATTCCTTAGAGTACGCGGGTTTCCACTGAGTCTTGACCCCGCCGGCCCTGCGCGGCCACCGCCTTCTCAAGCACCACGATGTACAAATACACAGATTTCGACCGCGAGTTCGTCCAGCTGCGTGCTGCCCAGTACCGTGACCAGCTCGAGCGCTGGCAAAAGGGCGAGCTGGCGGAAGACGAATTCCGCCCGCTGCGCCTGCAGAACGGCTGGTATGTGCAGCGCTTCGCGCCCATGCTGCGCGTCGCCGTGCCCTATGGCGAGCTGCAGTCCGCCCAGCTGCGCGTGCTGGCGAAGATCGCCCGCGAGTACGACGACCGCGGCGCGCACGACCTGGCCAAGGCCAACGCCGGCCTGTCGGACCTGACCAGCCTGCCCGACCACGTGGCGCACTTCACCACGCGCCAGAACGTCCAGTACAACTGGATTCCGCTGGACAAGAGCGCCGACGTGATGGATCTCTTGGCCAGCGTGAACATGCACGGCATCCAGACCAGCGGCAACTGCATCCGCAACATCACGAGCGACGAGCGCGCCGGCATCGCGGTGGACGAGATCGTCGACCCGCGCCCCTTCGCCGAGATCCTGCGCCACTGGAGCACGCTGCACCCCGAGTTCGCGTTCCTGCCGCGCAAGTTCAAGATCGCCATCAGCGGTGCCACCGACGACCGCGCCGCCACCTTCTGGCACGACGTGGGCCTGCATGTGGTGCGCAACGCCGCCGGCGAGGTGGGTTTCCGCGTGCTGGTCGGCGGCGGCATGGGGCGCACGCCGGTGGTGGGCACGGTGATCCGCGAGTTCCTGCCCTGGAACCAGATCATCAACTACCTGGAAGCCGTGGTCCGCGTCTACAACCGCTGGGGCCGGCGCGACAACATCTACAAGGCGCGCATCAAGATCCTCGTGAAGGCCGAAGGCCAGCGCTACATCGACGAGGTCGAAGAGGAATACGCCGCCATCCTGGCGCACGACGGCGCGGCCCACACCATCACCCAGGCCGAACTGGACCGCGTGTCGGCCTCCTTCCACGCGCCCGCCCGGCCGGCCGCCGCCAAGGTCGACACCGCGCTGCGCGCCGCCGCGCAGCTCGACGCCCAGAGCGACGTGGACTACGCGCGCTGGTTGCAGCAGAACGTGGCTCCGCACAAGAACCCCGAGCTGCGCATCGTCACGCTGTCGTTCAAGCGCGTGGGCTTCGCACCGGGCGACGCCACGGCCGACCAGCTCGACCGCGCGGCCGACCTCGCCGACCGCTTCAGCGTCGGCGAAGTGCGCGTCACCCACGACCAGAACCTGGTGCTGCCTTGGGTGCGCGCCGAAGAACTGCCCGTGCTTTGGCAAGAGGCCCGCAAGCTGGGCTTGGCCAAATCCAACGTGCGCCTGCTGACCGACATGATCGCCTGCCCCGGCGGCGACTTCTGCGCGCTGGCCAATGCCCGCTCGCTGCCGATCGCGCACGCCATCACGGCGCGCTACCAGGACATGGACGAGCTGCACGACCTGGGTGAGATCGACCTGCACATGAGCGGCTGCATCAACTCCTGCGGCCACCACCACACCGGCCACATCGGCATCCTGGGCGTCGACAAGGACGGCCAGGAGTGGTACCAGATCACGCTGGCCGGCTCGGACGGCTCCGACCTGTCGGGCGCGCCAGCGGCCGGCAAGGTGGTCGGCCCGTCCTTCGCGGCGGCCGAGGTGCCCGAGGTCATCGAGGCCCTGCTGGACACCTACCGCGCCCAGCGCAGCAGCGGCGAGACCTTCATCTCCACGCTGCGCCGCGTCGGCCACGATCCGTTCAAGGCCGCGGCCAATGCCGCCCGCGTCAGCACGGCGCGCAAGCCCGAAGCCCAGACCGCCTGAAGAAAAGCCGCCACGATGAACATCCTGACTTTCGAAGCCCACCAGGCCCCGGCCGAAGGCGACGCCAGCACGCTGGTGGTCGACAACACGGTCGACCCGCGCAGCATCGCGCTGGACGGCGTGCAGCGCATCGACCTCCACTTCCCCAAGTTCACCGACGGCCGCGCCTACAGCCAGGCCTACCTGCTGCGCCGCCGCCTGGGTTTCACGGGCGAGATCCGCGCCACCGGCGACGTGCTGATCGACCAGCTGGTGCAGATGGCCCGCTCGGGCTTCACGACGGCCGTGCTGCGCGAAGGCCTGAAGGCCGACGCCGCCCAGCGGCAGTTCGACCGTTTCAAGGGCTTCTACCAGGGCGATGCTGCGCATCCCGCGCCGCACTTCGCCGAGGCCGGCAACGCAGAGGCCGACGTCGAGCGCCAGGTCGCCGCCTGAGCACCCCGAGGAATCAGCCATGTCCAACATCGACCTCGCCCGCATCAACACCGACCTCGGCCGCAACGCGCCCGCGCTGGTGGATTGGGCCCTCGGCCTGCACCAGCCGGCCATCGTCACCACCAACTTCCGCCCGTTCGAAGCGGTCATCCTGCACCTGGTGACGCAAGTGAAGCCGGATGTGCCGGTGGTCTGGATGGACAACGGTTACAACACCGAGGCCACCTACCGCTTCGTCGACGAAGTCACCCAGCGCCTGAAGCTGAACCTGCACGTCTACCTGCCGCGCCGCTCGCGTGCGCACCGCGAAGCCGTGGAAGGCGCCACGCCTGCGCTGGACGACCCGCGGCACCAAGCCTTCACCGAGGAAGTGAAGCTGGAGCCCTTCACCCGCGCGCTGCGCGAGATGGCGCCCAAGGTCTGGTTCACCGCCTTGCGCGCCACCGACACCGCCGTGCGTGCCCAGATGGAGCCGGTGAGCCTCAACCCTGACGGCCTGATCAAGGTCGCGCCCTTGCTGCACTGGTCGTCCAAGGAACTGCACGACTACTGCAAGGCCCACGACCTGCCCAACAACTTCGACTATGTGGACCCCACCAAGGGTGAAGACAACCGCGAATGCGGCCTGCACCTGAGCCACTGAAGCCCACCTGAACCGATCAGGCCCCTCCTGGCGCACCGAACAACCGATCCAACCATGAACGCCCGCACCCAATTCGAAGAACAAGTCGACGTGCTGCACCCGCCCGTTGCCCATGCGCCGCTGGCCGATGCCCAGCTCGACGCACTGGAAGAAGAAGCCATCTTCATCCTGCGCGAGGTGGCGGCCGCGTTCGAGCGCCCGACCCTGCTGTTCTCGGGCGGCAAGGATTCGCTGGTGCTGCTCAAGTGCGCGGAGAAGGCCTTCGGCGCAGGCCGCATCCCCTACCCGCTGCTGATGATCGACACCGGCCACAACTTCCATGAAGTGACCGATTTCCGCGATCTGCGCGCCAAGGAACTGGGCGCCGAGCTGATCGTGCGCAGCGTGGAAGACTCCATGGCCCGCGGCACGGTGCGCCTGGCGCATCCGGGCGAATCGCGCAACGTGCACCAGTCGGTCACGCTGCTCGAAGCCATCGACGAATTCCGCTTCGACGCGCTGATCGGCGGCGCCCGGCGCGACGAGGAGAAGGCCCGCGCCAAGGAGCGCATCTTCTCGCACCGCGACAGTTTCGGCCAATGGCAGCCCAAGGCCCAGCGCCCCGAACTGTGGACGCTGTTCAACACCCGGCTGCAACCCGGCGAGCACTTCCGCGTGTTCCCGATCTCCAACTGGACCGAGCGCGACGTCTGGCAGTACATCGCCCGCGAGAACATCGCCCTGCCCTCGCTCTACTACAGCCACGAGCGCACGGTGGTGGAGCGCCGCGGCCTGCTGGTGCCCGTGACCGAACTCACGCCGTTGAAAGATGGCGAGGTGGCCGAGCGCCGCCAGGTGCGTTTCCGCACCGTGGGCGACATCACCTGCACCTGCCCGGTCGAAAGCCTGGCCAGTACGCCCGACGAGATCGTGGTGGAGACGCTGCTGTCCGACGTCAGCGAGCGCGGCGCCACGCGCATGGACGACAAGACCTCCGAAGCCTCGATGGAAAAGCGCAAGAAGGACGGTTACTTCTGATGACTGCCACTCTGGAACACCCTGTGACGACCGCCGCCAACGACGCCGCGCCCACTGCCGCGCTCAAGTTCATCACCTGCGGCTCCGTCGACGACGGCAAAAGCACGCTGATCGGCCGCCTGCTGGTGGACAGCAAGGCCGTGCTCTCCGACCAGCTGGCCGGCGTGCAACGCCAGGGCCAGGACGGCCGCGAGACCGACCTCGCGCTGCTGACCGACGGTCTGTCGGCCGAGCGTGAGCAAGGCATCACGATCGACGTGGCCTACCGCTACTTCTCGACCACGCGGCGCAAGTTCATCATCGGCGACACGCCGGGCCATGAGCAGTACACGCGCAACATGGTCACGGCCGCGTCGAGCGCCGACACGGCCGTGCTGCTGGTCGACGCGACCAAGCTGGCCTGGCAGGACGAGAGCTTCCCGCTGCTGGCGCAGACGCGCCGCCATGCCCTCTTGGTGCAGCTGCTGCGCGTGCCGGCCATCGTGTTCGCCGTGAACAAGCTCGACGCCGTGGCCGATCCCAAGCTGGCCTACACCCGCATCGAGGCCGCGCTGCGCGGCTTCGCGCAGGAAGCTGGCATTGCGGTGGAGGCCATCGTGCCCGTCTCTGCGCTCAAGGGCTGGAACGTGGTCGATGCCGCGCCGGATGCCAACTGGTGCGGTTACCACGGCCCGAGCCTGCTGCGCATCCTCGAAGGCCTGTCGAACACGCCACCGGAGACCGGCCTGCCGCTGGCCTTCCCGGTGCAATGGGTCGAGAAGTTCTCGTCCTCGTCCGACACGACCCAGGGCCGCCGCGTGTTCTGGGGCCGTGTCGCCACCGGCGAAGCCACCGTCGGCCAGCGCGTGCGCGTGCTGCCCAGCGGCCAGAGCGCCGTGGTGGCGCGCGTGCTGAGCCACGTGCGTGAAGAGCAGGACGTGGCCGCAGGCCACAGCGCCGGCATCGTGCTGGACCGCGAGGTCGATGTCTCGCGTGGCGACTGGCTGCTGGCCGAGGCCGAGGACGGCACGGCCCTGCAGGGCGCGCGCGAGATCTCCGCCACCGTCGCCTGGATGGACGACGAGCCGCTGGTGCCCGGCCGCGCCTACTGGGCGCTGCACGGCCACCGCTGGGTCAAGGCCAAGGTGCGCCGCATCGTGCACAAGCTCGACATCCACACGCTGGCCGAGCAGGACGCTGCGCAACTGGAGGCCAACGCCATCGGCGAGGTCGAGCTGGTGCTGCAGGACAGCATCGCCACGCGGCCCTACGCCGCCTCGCGCACGCTGGGTGCGCTGGTGCTGGTCGACCAGGCCTCGCACAAGACCGCCGCCGCCGTGCTGGTGCGCTGAACGCGCACCGCTTGTGCCCACCTCACCCATGCCAGCCACAGGGCTGCGCACAGGGTGTGGTGCAAATGTCCCTAAAATCCCGGGTTTTCCCCAGCGGCCCTGCCCGCCCGCACCCACCAACACCATGACCCACGTCGTCTCCGAAAACTGTATCCGCTGCAAATACACCGACTGCGTCGATGTGTGTCCCGTGGACTGCTTCCGCGAAGGCCCGAACATGCTGGTGATCGACCCGGACGAGTGCATCGACTGCGCGGTCTGCATCCCCGAGTGCCCGGCCAATGCCATCTTCGCCGAGGAAGACCTGCCCGCGGACCAACTGGCTTTCATCAAACTCAATGCCGAGCTGGCGCTGGCCGATGGCTGGAAGAGCATCACCAAGCGCAAGGCGCCGCTGGCCGATGCCGACGAGTGGAAAGACAAGCCGAACAAGATCGCCGAACTGGTGAAGTGACGGCCCGGCGCGCGTGATCGACACCGACGCGCTCATCCTCGGCGCCGGCCCCGCCGGCCTGTTCCAGGCCTTCCAGCTGGGCCTGCAGGAGATCCGGGCCCACATCGTCGACGTGCTGCCCTACGTGGGCGGCCAGTGCGCCGCGCTGTACGCCGACAAGCCCATCTACGACATTCCGGGTGTGCCGGTGTGCAAGGGGCGCGAGCTCGTCGCCTCGCTGCAGCAGCAGGTCGCGCCGTTCGCGCCGCAGCTGCATCTGGGGCAGGAAGTCACGGCGTTCAGCACCCTGCCCGATGGCCGGCTGCAGCTGCGTACCAGTGCCGGCACGCAGTTCACAGCGCGTGCGCTGTTCATCGCGGCAGGCATCGGCGCCTTCCAGCCGCGGCGCCTGCGCATCGAGGGCATCGAAGCCTTCGAGGGTGGTGCGCTGCACTACCACGCACCCGACGCAGCGGCCGTGGCCGGCCGCCACCTCGTGGTCGCGGGCGGTGGCGAGGAAGCTGTGGCGAGCGCCCTGGCCTTCGCGCAGGCCGCCCCTGCCTCGCTGACCCTGCTGCACCGGCGCGACGTCTTCGAGGCCGAGCCGGCCCAACTGGCCGAGCTACAGCGGCTGCGCGCGTCCGGCCGCATCCAGGTCGTGACGGGCCAGCCGACGGCTTTCACGGCTGGCCTCGCAGCGCTGGTGCTGAGCCATGCCGAGGGTGCAGACACGCATCTGCCGCTGGAGCTGCTGCTGGTCCAGCAAGGCCTGTCGCCACGACTCGGCGCTATCGCCGACTGGGGCCTGGCCATGGAGCGCAAGCAGCTGGCGGTCGACCCTGCCAGCTGCGCGACCAGCCTGCCGGGCGTCTATGCCGTGGGCGACATCAACCACTACCCGGGCAAGAAGAAGCTGATCCTGTGCGGCTTCCACGAGGCCACACTGGCGGCTTACCACGCGGCGGAGCGATTGGTCAGCGGGCGCAAGGTGGTCGTGGAGTACACGACCACCTCGACGCGGCTGCACGGCCTGCTGGGCACTTGAATCCACCCGTGTGATCCGCCGGCCGTCCTGCTGCGTACCAGCGACATGACGCGCAACCCCGACGTTTCCTCCGCCATCGCCCTGCGCTGGGCCGAGCAGGGCCGGCTGCCCGACCGCGTGGTGCGCAGCGGCATCCGGCATCTGCTGCGCCAGCGCCTCGCGGAACTGCACAGCGGCGATGCCGAGGCCGGCGCCCGGATCACGCAGGAGTTCTTCGCGCAGATGCGCGCCGCCGAACTGGCGCCGCTGTCCGAGAAGGCCAACGAACAGCACTACGAGGTGCCGGCCGCCTTCTTCGCCCAGGTGCTGGGCCCGCACCGCAAGTACAGCAGCTGCCATTGGCCACCCGGCGTGGACACGCTCGCCGAAGCCGAGGCCGCCGCCCTCGCCAGCACCTGCGACCGCGCCGGGCTGCAGGACGGCCAGCGCGTGCTGGAGCTGGGCTGTGGCTGGGGCTCGCTCTCGCTCTGGATGGCCGAGCGCTACCCGAACAGCTGGATCACCGCGCTGTCGAATTCACAGTCGCAGCGCGCGTACATCGAGGCCCAGGCCCTGGCGCGCGGCCTGTGCAACCTGCGCGTGCTGACCCGCGACATCAACCGCTTCGACACCGACGAGCGCTTCGACCGCGTGGTCTCGGTCGAGATGTTCGAGCACCTGCGCAACTGGCCGCGCGCGTTCGCCCAGGTGGCGCGCTGGCTCCAGCCCGGCGGCCGGTTCTTCATGCACGTGTTCGCCCACCGCGAGGCACCTTACGCCTTCGAGGTGCGTGACGAGAGCGACTGGATGGGCCGCCATTTCTTTTCCGGCGGCATGATGCCCAGCGACGACCTGGCCCTGCAGTGCCAGGACGATCTGCGGCTGCTGCAGCGCTGGCGGTGGGACGGCCGCCACTACCAGCGCACGGCTGCCGCCTGGCTGGCCAACATGGACGCCGGCCAGGCCACGCTGATGCCGCTGCTGGCCGCCACCTATGGCGCGGACCAGGCCGGCATCTGGTGGCAGCGCTGGCGCCTGTTCTTCATGGCCGTGGAAGAACTGTTCGGCCATGCCGACGGGCAGCAGTGGTGGGTCAGCCACTACCTGTTCGAGCGCCGCCCGGGCTGACTGGTTCCTGATGGCAAGCTGCTGGCCACAACCCATGTCCGCGGCCTTGCCCGCTGGCGCCAGGCCCACGCGTGCGATGCAGCTGGCGAACTTCACCGTGTCCCAGGCGGCCTGGTTCGCCGCCGTGCTGGGAGCCGCCCACCACCAGCCTCTGCCTGGCACGCTGTGCGTTCTGGCGGCCATCGGCTGGCACGTGGCGGTGTCGGCGCGCCCAGCCCGCGAAGCTGGCTTGGTGCTCTGGGCCTGCCTGGTGGGCGCGGTGGCCGAGACAGGGATCGTGCTGCAAGGCCACGTGGTCTACCCCTCGGGCCAGCCGTTCGCGCAACTGCCGCCCTACTGGATGGTGGCCCTGTGGGGCCTGCTGGCCATCGCGCTGAACGTCACGATGCGCTGGCTGCGCGGGCGCCTGTGGCTCGCGGCCGGGTTGGGGGCCGTGGTCGGGCCCATGGCGTTCTCCGCCGGCGTGCGCCTGGGCGGTGCGCAGTTCCTGCAGCCCGGTGCCGCACTGGCCACGCTGGCGCTGGTGTGGGCGGCGGCGCTGCCACTGCTGGTGTGGCTGTCGGTGCGCCTCGATGGCGTGGCCGAACCAGAGCCGTCGCATGCATGAGGCCACGCCGCTATGGGCCACGGCGCTCGCCGGCCTCGCCTTCACGCTGGCGGGCGCCGTGCTGGCCTGGCTGGCCAGCGTGGTGCGCCGCGATGTGAGCCTGGTCGACCGCTTCTGGGCACCGCTGATCGTGGGCGCGGGTTGGGTCTACTGGGCACTGCTGCCGGCGCCATCCGAGCGCGGACTGGCCATGCTGCTGCTGGCCAGCTTATGGGCGCTGCGGCTGGCGGCGTTCATCACCTGGCGCAACTGGGGCCATGGCGAAGACCGGCGCTACCAGGCCATCCGTGCGCGCAACCAGCCGGGCTTCGCGTTCAAGAGCCTGTACCTGGTGTTCGCGCTGCAGGCCGTGCTGGCCTGGTGGGTGTCGGCGCCGTTGCTGGCCGGGATGGTGGCTGGCAAACCGCTGCATGGGCTCGACGCGCCGGGCCTGCTGCTGGCCGCGTTCGGACTCGTCTTCGAGGCTGTGGCCGACCTGCAGCTGGCGCGCTTCAAGGCCACGGCCACACACCACGGCCGCGTGATGGACCAAGGCCTGTGGCGCTATTCGCGCCACCCGAACTACTTCGGCGAGTTCTGTGTGTGGTGGGGCCTGTGGCTCACGGCGCTGGCCGGTGGTGGGGCCGCGGCCTGGAGCATCGTGGCGCCGCTGCTGATGACGGTGTTGCTGCTGAGGGTGTCCGGCGTGCGCCTGCTGGAGCAGGACATCGCCGCGCGCCGACCGGCGTACCGCGACTACGTCGCACGCACCAACGCGTTCTTTCCCGGGCCGGTGCGCTCCCATGCGGACTGACCGCAAGCGCCTGGCCTGCCTGGCCGCCCTGTCGCTGGCCGCCGTGCCGGGCCTGAGCCGGACGCTGGAATTCGAGGTCACGCTGGACGACAAGCCCATCGGCGCGCACCGCTTCACGCTCGGCGGCACAGCGCAGGCGCGCACCGTGCGCAGCGAGGCCGCCTTCGCCGTCAAGCTGCTCGGGCTGACGGTTTACCGCTACCGCCACGAGGCCAGCGAGCAATGGCGCGGCGACTGCCTGGCAGGCCTGCAGGCCGAGACCGACGACGACGGCAAGACCGGCAAGGTGGTGGCCCAGTCTGCCGGCGCAGCGCTGGAGGTCGCCGGCCCCGCCGGCGTGCTGCAGTTGCCGGCATGCGTGATGAGCTTTGCCTACTGGCACCCGACCATGCGCACGCAGACGCAACTGCTCAACGCCCAAACCGGCCGCTACGAGGCCGTTCGCGTGCAGCGCATCGGCGGCGGCACGGTCGCGGTGCGCGGCCAGCCGCAGGCGGCCGAGCGCTGGCGCATCGAAGGACCGGAGCATCCTCTCGATGTCTGGTACACGCCCGCCGGCGACTGGGTCGGGCTGGACTCCACCGTGGCCGGTGGCCGCCAGCTGCGTTACCGGCTGCGCTGAAGGCCTGTCGCCCCACGCTTCCCGATGTGCGTGGCCCGCTTTCGCCCGAGGAGCGAGCGAGCCTGCCTGGGGCGGCCCGGCGCTGACGCTCAGATGTCCTCCACCAGCCGCTCGAAGCCGCGCGCGCGGAACTGCTCCAGCACGAAATCCACGAACACCCGCGTGCGCGCCGGCAGCAGCTTCTTGGCGGGGTAGTACAGCGAGATCGGCCCGGCCTCGGCCGACCAGCCCGGCAGCAGGCGCACCAGCGCCCCACTGTGCAGCCAGGGCGCGGCGAACGGCATGGGCAGCAGGGCCACGCCCAGGCCCAGCATGGCCGCCTGGCACATGGCTTCGGGGTCGTCGAACACCACGCGTGTGCGCAGCGCGGCCGCCGCCACCTCGCCGTCGGCACGGCGCAGCGTGTACTGGTAGATGCGGCCGTTCTGGCTGGAGCGGCGCACGATGCCGTCCAGCGCAGCCAGTTCGGACGGGTGGCGCGGCCCCTTCCGTCCCGACAGGTAGCCCGGTGCCGCCACCGCCACGATGTGGATGCGGCCCAGCGTGCGCGCCACCATGCCCGGCTTGAGCTCCAGCCCGCCGCCGATGCCGGCGTCGAAGCCCTCGCCGATCAGGTCCACCTGGCGGTTTTCGAAGCGCCAGTCGGGCACCACGGCCGGATAGCGCCGCAGGAACTCGTCGAGCAAGGGCACCAGGTAGGCGCGGCCGAAGGCCTGGCCCATGCTCACGCGCAGCGTGCCGGCGGGTTGACGGTCCTGCTCGGCGGCATGGCCGACCGCATCGGCCAGCGCGGCCAGCGGGCCGCCGACCTGGGCCAGCAGGCGCTCGCCGCCCTCGGTCAGGCTCAGCTGGCGCGTGCTGCGCTGGAACAGGCGCACGCCGAGCTCGGCCTCGAGCCGCGCGATGTTCTTGCTGACCGCGGCCGGCGTGAGTTCCAGCAGCCGCGCAGCGGCCGAGAAGCTGCCGCGCTCGGCGGATTTGACGAAGCAGTCCAGGTGGCTCAGGGCAGGCATACCGCTATTTTCAACCAGCGGTTGAAATTGATCTATCCCATTCATGGCTACCGCGATCAACCCGTCGTCCCGACACTCCCTTCACCAACCACCCACAGGAGTTCTCCATGACCGCATCCACCACTTCCTCTTCCCCGATCCTGGCCGGCAAGGCCGCTTTCGTCACGGGCGGCTCCCGCGGCATCGGCGCGGCCATCGTGCGCCGCCTGGCGCGCGACGGCGCGGCCGTGGCCTTCAGCTACGCCGGTTCCGAAGCCGCGGCGCGCGCCCTGGCCGCCGAGATCGAGTCCACCGGCGGCCGCGCGCTGGCGGTGCAGGCCGACAGCGCCGACGCCGACGCGCTGCGCGCCGCCATCGACCGGGCCGCCGCGCACTTCGGCCGGCTCGACATCCTCGTCAACAACGCCGGCGTGGCCGTGATGGGCGAATTGGACAGCTTCCGCCTGGAAGACCTGGACCGCACGCTCAACGTCAACGTGCGCGCCGTCTTCGTCGCCGTGCAGGCGGCCGCACGCCACATGGGCCAGGGCGGGCGCATCGTCAACATCGGCAGCACCAACGCCGAGCGCATGCCCTGGGCCGGCGGGGCCGTCTACGCCATGAGCAAGGCGGCCATCGTCGGCCTCACGCGCGGCCTGGCCCGCGACCTGGGGCCGCGCGGCATCACCATCAACAACGTGCAGCCCGGCCCGGTGAACACCGACATGAACCCGGCCGACGGCCCCATGGCGGCGGGCATGCACGGCCTGATGGCCGTGGACCGCCACGCCCACCCGGACGAGATCGCCGGCATGGTGGCCTACCTGGTCGGTCCGGAGGCCGGCATGGTCACCGGCGGCAGCCTGCTGATCGACGGCGGATTCGCAGCCTGATTGCCGATTGACACAATTGCGCAGGCGCTGCGCCCTGCATCCAGGGGTTTACCCGTTCATCCTATGAAGCCAAAGATCGAAAGAATCTGCGCGCTTCAACAACGAATCGGGAGACAAGGCATGACCATCACGCGGCGCCAGCTCGCTTTTTCCGCCCTGGGCAGCACCTTCCTGGCCGGTTGCGCCAGCCCGCCGGCCGTGCCGCGCACCATCGTGTCGACCGACCGGCTGGGCCGCATCGCACCGGCGCTGGACGCCCAGGTGCGCATCGGCACCTTCGCCGGCGCGGTCTCGCTCGTGGCGCAGGACGGCAAGATCGTGCAGCACGAGGCCGTGGGCTTCCTGGACGCCGCCAAGACCCGGCCGATGCCGCGCGACGCGATCTTCCGCCTGGCCTCCATGACCAAGCCCATCACCTCGGTGGCGACCATGATGCTGGCCGAGCAGGGCCAGCTCAAGATCAACGACCCGGTGACCAACTGGCTGCCCGAGCTCAAGAACCTCAAGGTCGAGACGCCGCAGGGCGACGTGGCGCTGGCCCGGCCCATCACCGTGCAGGACCTGCTCATGCACACGGCCGGCCTGGTCTATGGCCCGGCCAGCCCCTCGCCGCGCATCGGGAAGATGTACGCCGATCTCAACATCGAGTCGCTGGAGACCGACATCACGGGCGACGAGATGCTCAAGCGCCTGGGCACCATCCCGCTGCTCTACCAGCCCGGCACCACCTGGTTCTATTCGATCGCCACGGACGTGCTGGGCCTGCTGCTCGAGCGCGTGTCGGGCAAGCGGCTCGACGCGCTGACGCAGGAGCTGCTGCTGGGCCCGCTGGGCATGACGGACACGGCCTGGTGGGTGCCGCCCGCCAAGCGCGCCCGCCTGGCCGAGACGCTGGACAGCGACCCGCTCAAGGCCGCCATGACGCGTGCCTACCGGCAGGACAGCGACCCGGCCCCGCGCCAGTACCTCAAGGGGGGCGCCGGGCTGACCGGCACGGGCGCCGACTACCTCAAGTTCGCGCAGATGGTGCTCAACGGCGGCACCGACGGCCGCACGCGCTACCTCTCGCGCAAGACCACCGAGTTCATGCTGTCCGACCACCTGGTCGGCAAGGCCGGCGTGCCCAATGCCACCACCGGCCCTGGCTACGGTTTCGGCCTGGGCTGGGGCGTGCGCCTGTACGACGGCGTGGGCTGGACGCCCGGCAGCGTGGGCGACGCGATGTGGGCCGGCGCCTGGGGCACGAGCTTCTGGATCGACCCGCGCGAGCGGCTGGCCGGCGTGCTGATGGCACAGTGCCCGTCCAACCGCATCCACACGCGGATGCTCTACAAGAACCTGGTGTACGGCGCGGTGTCGTGAAGTGACCACCCCCGTTTGGACTTCTCACTGCGTGTAGAAGTCCCATCCCCCTCAAGGGGGCGCCGCCAGCGCCCGGGCAGAGCCCGTTGCGCGGCGGCTGCTGGCATGGTCCGCTCCGCGACCTTCTGCACCGCTGCTTGCGGGCCGGCTTCATGCGCTGCGAGTGCCGCGCCGGTGGGGACTGGGGCCTACAGCGCCGTGTCCTGGAACGCGCCCGCGCCCGCGCCTGGGCCCATGCGCGCCAGCACCTTCTGCACGGCCTGCTGGCTGGCTTCGCCCAGGTCGACGAACTCGCAGCCGAAGTGCAGCTGCTCGCCCGCGAGGAAGGACTTGTAGGACCGGCGCGAGCAGAGGTCCAGCCGCAGGTCCATCAGCACCACGGAGCCGAGTTCCAGCCGCACCCGGTCCAGCCGCAGGCCGGCCACCAGGTCGCGGTGCTCGGCCAGCGGCCCGCGCAGGCCCACGCCGCCCATCGACAGGTCGTCCACGGTCAGTACGCGCCGCTTGCCCTTGGCCTGGAACACCGCGCGCAGCGTCGGCCCCAGCGGCGTTTCCTGCCGCGTGAAGCGGCGCCGCTGCAGCTGCAGCAGGCTGGCCGGCAGCAGCGCGTGGGCGGCCAGCAGGTCGCCGGCCTGCTGCTGCCAGGCGAAGTCGCCCTGAAACTGCAACCGCAGCCCCTCGGGTGCGGCCACCACCAGCGCACCGCCTGCCGCGGGCGCCTGGGGCGCACGCACATGGAGCACGACGCGCCCGCCCGGCTCGACCACCTGCACCAGCCGGCCGCATTGCGGCGTGCCGCCGTCGTCCGGGTACAGCGTGACGGGCTCGGCCCGCATGGCCAGGTCCCGCAGCACGGCCAGCACGCGGCGCGGATCGTCCACCTGCAGCGCCGTGGGCACCAGCGCCTCGCCGATCGGCGCGATCAGCGGAAGTGCCGGATCGGCTTCGGGAGCAGGGTTGCGGCTGAAGAACGAGGGCCAGATCATGCGGAGACAGCGGTAATGGCGGGCGGAAAGTATCCGGTTGTATCACCTCCGGCCGGCTGGACCGGGCCGCCGGCCGCCGCCCGTCGGCTGTGGAGCGCAGCGCGCCCGGCACTGCGGCATTTCCCGTGGCGCGGGGCGGCATCGCCGCATCCAAGACAATAGCGGCCGCAGGGCCCGGCGTTCGACCGGGCCATCCGCCCCGTTGCGCCCCTTCTTCCATGACAGAACCACAAGCCCTCCCCTTCTTCTCCCGCCTGTCCCTGGCCATCGGCAGCTTCTTTGCGCTGCTGGGTGACGGCCGCCTGGCCGCGCGCGTGCAGTCTCTGCGCGACGGCGCGCCGCTGGCCAGCGAAGTGCCGGCGCCGCCCCCCGTGCAGGCCCCGCCGCCCCCGCCACCGCCCGCACCCGTGCGCGCCACGGCCAATGTGGACGCCGCGCTGCAGCTGCTGGCCCTGCTGCAGCGCGAATCGCGCTTCGTCGACTTCCTGCAGGAAGACATCGCCGCCTACTCCGACGCCGACGTCGGCGGCGCCGCGCGCCTGCTGCACGGCGGCGCGCGCAAGGTGCTGAAGGAGAGCTTCGACCTCGAAGCCGTGCGCCCCGAGGCCGAAGGCAGCCGCCTGACGCTGCCCGCCGGCTTCGACGCCGCCGCCGTGCGCGTGACTGGCAACGTGGTCGGCCAGCCGCCGTTCACGGGCACGCTGCAGCACAAGGGCTGGCGCGCCACGGCCGTGCGGCTGCCGGCGCTGACCGACGGCCATGACACGCGCGTGATCGCGCCGGCGGAGGTGGAGCTTTGAGCCGCCGCCGTCCAGCCGCCCCGAGGGGGGCGGGCACCGCAGCGCGCAGCGCGGAGGTGTCGGCATGACGCAGTACGCCATCGGCATCGACCTGGGCACCACCCACAGCGCACTGTCCTGGGTCGACCTGCAGGCCGAGGGCGCGGCGCCCGAGATCCTGCAGATCGCCCAGCAGAGCGGCCCCGGCGCCGTACAGGACTTCGCCCTGCTCCCGTCCTTCCTGTACATGCCGAACGCGAGCGAATTCGCCGCCGGCGACCTGGCGCTGCCCTGGAACGCCGCGCCCGCGCGCATCACCGGAGAATGGGCGCGCAGCCACGGCGCGCTGACGCCGATCCGCCTGGTGTCCAGCGCCAAGAGCTGGCTCGGCCATGCCGGCGTGGACCGGCGCGCCGGCATCCTGCCGGCCGATGCGCCGGCCGAGGTCGAACGCATCTCGCCACTGGCCGCCAGCACGCACTACCTGCAGCACCTGCGCGACGCCTGGAACCACCGCCATCCCGAGGCGCCGTTCGAGCAGCAGGCGGTCACCGTCACGATCCCGGCCTCGTTCGACCCGGCCGCGCGCGAGCTGACGGCCGAGGCCGCCCAGGCGGCCGGCATGCACGCCATCACGCTGCTGGAGGAGCCGCAGGCCGCGCTGTACAGCTGGATCGCCGGCAGCGCGGGCGACTGGCGCAAGCAGGTGCAGGTGGGCGACGTGATCCTGGTGGTCGACGTGGGCGGCGGCACCAGCGACTTCTCGCTGATCGCCGTGACCGAGGACGCCGGCAACCTGCAGCTGAACCGCGTGGCCGTGGGCGAGCACATCCTGCTGGGTGGCGACAACATGGACCTCGCGCTGGCCCATGGCGTGGCGCGCGGCCTGGCCGCCGAGGGCAAGCAGCTGGACCCCTGGCAGATGCGCGCGCTGACCTACGCCTGCCGCCTGGCCAAGGAGCAGTTGCTCAGCGACCACCAGTTGCAGAGCGTGCCGCTGGTCGTGCCCAGCCGCGGCTCCAAGCTCATCGGCGGCTCGATCAAGACCGAACTGCAGCGCGAGCTGCTCACCACCATCCTGCTCGAAGGCTTCTTCCCGGCCGTGGAGAGCAGCGCCCGGCCCGTCAGCCGCCCGCGCGCCGGCCTCACGCAGATCGGCCTGCCCTATGCGCAGGATGCTGCTGTCACGCGCCACCTGGCCGCGCTGCTGGGCCGCCAGCTCGGCGCCACGGCGCAGCTGGCAGGCTTTGCGCAGGCCGAAGGCGCCAGCTTCCTGCACCCCACGGCCGTGCTGTTCAATGGCGGCGTGTTCAAGTCCGAGCTGCTGGTGGCGCGCGTGCTGGACACGCTGAACGCCTGGCTGGCCGCCGACGGCGCGCCCGCCGCGCGCTTGCTGCAGGGCGCCGACATGGACCACGCCGTGGCGCGCGGCGCGGCCTACTACGGGCAGGTGCGGCGCGGCCAGGGCATCCGCATCCGCGGCGGCACGGCCCAGGCCTACTACGTGGGCATCGAGTCCAGCATGCCGGCCGTGCCGGGACTGGAGCCGCCCGTGCAGGCGCTGTGCGTGGCGCCCTTCGGCATGGAGGAAGGCTCGGAGGCGCCGCTGCCGCCGCAGCAGCTGGGGTTGGTGGTGGGCGAATCGGTGCGCTTCCGCTTCTTCGGTTCGTCCATGCGGCGCGATGACCAGCCCGGCACCTTGCTGGACTTCTGGTCGCCCGAGGAGCTGCAGGAGCTCGCGCAGATCGAAGCCACGCTGCCGGCCGAAGGCCGCGCCGTCGGCGAGGTCGTGCCCGTGCAGTTGCGCGCGCGCGTGACCGAGATCGGCACGCTGGAGCTGCTGGCCGAGGCGGCCGGCGGCGCGCAGTGGAAGGTGGAATTCGACGTCCGCGACGACCATTGAGTCGATGACGGCCGCCTTCCGCATCGGCATCGACCTGGGCACGACCCACACGGTGCTGGCCTTCGCGCCGATCGGTGGGGACGGCATCCAGGTCTTCCCGGTCCCGCAGAGCATCGCGGCCGGCGAGGTCGCGGCGCGGCCCCTGCTGCCCTCGCTGCGCTTCCATGCGGCGCAAGGCGCGCTGGCGGCGGCCGACCTGCCCCTGCCCTGGCCCTCGGAGGAGCCAGCCATCCTCGGTGCCTTCGCGCGCGAACTGGGCCAGCAGACGCCGGGCCGGCTCGTGGCCAGCGCCAAGAGCTGGCTGTCCCACCCCTCGGTGGACCGCACGGCCCCCATCCTGCCCTGGGGCGCACCGGACGAGGTGGCCAAGGTCTCGCCGCTCCAGGCCAGCGCGAGCTACCTGCGCCACCTGCGCCAGGCCTGGGACCAGGCCCACCCCGAGGCGCCGTTGGCGCAGCAGCCCACGGTGCTCACCGTGCCTGCCTCATTCGACGACGGCGCGCGCCAGCTCACGCTGCAGGCCGCCGGGTTGGCCGGCCTGGGCACGGTCCACCTGATCGAGGAACCGCAGGCCGCGTTCTACGACTGGGTGTTCGCCCACCGGGCCGACCTGGCCGGCCAGTTGGCTGGCACGCGCCGCCTGCTCGTGGTGGACGTGGGCGGCGGCACCACCGACCTCACGCTGATCGAGGTCACGCTGGACGCCACGGGCCAGCCGCAGCTCGCGCGCACCGGCGTGGGCGACCACCTGGTGCTGGGTGGCGACAACATGGACCTCGCGCTGGCGCGCTGGATCGAGCCGCGCCTGTCCGGCGGCCAGCCGGGTGTGCGGCTCAGCGCGGTCCAGCTGGCCCAGCTCACGCAGCGCTGCCGCAGCGCCAAGGAGCGCCTGCTCGCCCCGAACGGCCCGGTGGAGACCACGGTCACGCTGCAGGGCGGCGGCAGCCGGCTGATCGGCGGCGCACGCTCGGCCACGCTCACGCGCGCCGACCTGGACCGCCTGTTGGTCGAGGGTTTCTTCCCGCAGGTGGGGGCGGATGCCCAGCCACAGCGCGCCCGCAGCGCCCTCGTCGAGTTCGGCCTTACCTATGCCAGCGACGCGGCCATCACACGCCACATCGCCGCGTTCCTGCAGCGCCAGGGCGGTGCCCTGCCCGACACCGTGCTGCTCAACGGTGGCGTGTTCCATGCGCAGGTGCTGCGCGAGCGCCTGATGGCCACGCTGCGCGGCTGGCAGCCGGCCGGTGCCCCGCCGATGCGCCTGCTCGACGCGCCGCAACTCGACGCCGCCGTCGCGCGCGGCGCCGTCGCCTATGCCATGGCCCGCGCTGGCAGCGCGCCACGCATCCGCAGCGGCGCGGCACGGGCCTACTACCTCGCGCTCGAAGACGGCCAGGGCGTCTGCGTGCTGCCGCATGGCACGCCCGAGGGCGAGGCCGTGCAGTTGAAAGCCCAGCGCTTCAGCCTGCGCCTGGGCCGCCCGGTGCGCTTCAACCTGGCCACCAGCGCCGTCGACCTGCGGCACCGGGCCGGCGACCTGGTCGCGCTGCAGGACGGCCTGCAGCGACTGCCACCCATCGCCACCGTGCTGCAACCCAAGGCCGGCGCGGCCGGCGAGGTGCAGGTGCTGCTCGATGCCCAGGTCACCGAGCTCGGCACGTTGGAGATGCACTGCGTTGCTGCCGATGCGCCGCGCCAGCGCTGGAAGCTGGAGTTCCAACTGCGTGGCGAGGCGGCCGCGCACGATGTGGACACACCCGTCGTCGCCCATCCGCGCCTGCCCGAAGCCCTGGCCGCCATTGCCCGCGTCTACGGCGACAAGAAGCAGGGCGTGGACGCCAAGGAGGTCCGCCAACTCCGCGCCACGCTGGAGCGCCTGCTCGGCGAGCGCGCCACCTGGCATGCCGCGCTGCTGCGCACGCTGTTCGGCGCGCTGCTGCAGGGCGCGAAGCGTCGGCGCCGCTCGCTGCAGCACGAGCGCAGCTGGTTCAACCTGGTCGGCTTCACGCTGCGCCCCGGCTTCGGCGACCCGCTGGACGGCTGGCGCATGGAGCAGATGTGGGAATTGTTCGGCCCCGGCATCGCGCACAGCCACGATGCCCAGCAATGGTCGGAGTGGTGGACGCTGTGGCGCCGCATCGCGGGCGGGCTGGACGCCGAGCAGCAGCAGATGGTCTACGAGGTCATCGCCTACTACCTGCAGCCGCCCGGCGGCAACGACATCGCCACGCCCGAGGGACCGCCCATGCAGGCGCTCGACGAGCTGCTGCGCATGGCGGCCTCGTTCGAGCGCATCGAGCCGGCCGACAAGACCCAGTTCGGCGGCTGGCTGCTGCAGCGGCTGCGGCACGGCGCGACGGCCGAACTCTGGTGGGCGCTGGGTCGCCTGGGCGCGCGCCAGCCGCTGTACGCCAGCCTGCACCATGTGCTGCCGCCCGCCACCGCGCAGGACTGGCTCGCGCAGATCGCCGCCATCGCGCCGGACTGGGCCCGCCATGAGGCGCCTGCCTTTGCGGTGGCCCAGATCGCGCAGGCCACGGGCGACCGCGCACGCGACCTGCCCGAGGCCCTGCGCCTGCAGATCGCCGAACAGCTGGAGGCCGCCCACGCCGCGCCGAGCTGGGCCGCGATGGTGCGCGCGCCCACGGTGCTGGACGAGGCCGACCAGCGCCGCGTGTTCGGCGAGGCGCTGCCGCCCGGCCTGGTGCTGCTGCGCGGGTGATCCGAAACCGCGGTGGCCGCGTACTCCCGGCCATCCCCTGCCGGAGTCCGTCCATGCCGCTGCCCCAGATCGCCATCGCCTACGTCGCCGCCGCCCTCACCTTCCTGGCACTGGACGCCGTCTGGCTGGGCAGCATGGCCGAGCGCCTGTACCGGCCCGCCATCGGCCACCTGATGGCCGAGCGCTTCGCCATCGGGCCAGCTGCGCTGTTCTATGTGCTCTATGTGGGCGGCATCGTGTTCTTCGCCATCGCGCCAGCGCTGGAAGCACGCCGGCCGCTGTTCACGGCCTTGGGCCATGGCGCGCTGCTGGGCCTGCTGGCCTACGGCACCTTCGACCTGACCAACCAGGCCGTGCTCAAGGACTGGCCCTGGCATGTGACGCTGGCCGACCTGGCCTGGGGCAGCTTCGTCACGGCGGTCGCAGCGGCGGGCGGCACGGCGGCCGCACCGTGGCTGCACGGGCTGTTCGCCAAGAGCTGAACTAGACGTCGACCGGATAGCCCAGCTCGACGTCGCAGACCGGCAGACCGCCGCGCACGCCGATGTTTTCCGCAGGCAACTCGTGCAGCCGGATCAGCACACAGGCGCCCGGGATGCCCAGCAGCGCCAGCCCGTCGACGAGCAGCCGGTAGAGCCTGCGCTTGGCCGCCAGGGAGCGGCCCGGCAGCACGAAGATGCTGATGTTGGTCAGGCGCTCGGGGTCGGGGCAGTCGGTGCGTCCCAGGAAGCGGTGCGGCGCATGCACGACCAGCGTCACGTTGCGGTGGACCGGTGACACCCGGAAGGCCTGCACGATCGCCGCGTGGACGGTCTCCAGCAGCTGCACTTCCACCTCGGGTGCGTAGGTGGTCCGGATGTCGACGATGGCGCTGGGCATGGCCGGCATGGTAGCCAGCCCGCGCCCGCTACATCCCGACCAGCGCGCCCAGCGTGCGCGCGAACCAGCCATCGAACTCCAGCCGTCCCTCGATCGAGGCCAGGCAGATGCATTCGCTGCCGGCCTGCACCACGGGCTGGTGGTGCACCTGGGTGTCGGCCGCATCGAAGTCGCCCGCACTGAACTGCGCCCGGCCGTCGTGGAAGCTGCCGTGCAGCACCTGCGTGAACTCGCGCTCGCTGTGCGTGTGCTGGGCCAGGTACATGCCGGCTGCGATGCGCAGCAGCACCACATTGGCCGCAGGATCGCGCGGCACGCGCACCCGGGCATAGCGCATGCCGGGTGCCATCCAGCGCCAGCGCGTGATCCGGCAGCCCGCCAGCGCGGCCGGCCAGTGGGCGCCGGCCGGCAGCGGCGGCAGACCTTGCACGGGCACGGCAGCAGGCACCGTTTGCGGCGCATCGATGGCGGCCAGTGTGCGCGCCAGCGCATCGCCGCGCAGCGCGGCCGGCGCCAAATCCTGCAGCAGCGCGCCGCCGGCGGCCTCGAGCACGCGCAGCTGCTCCTGGCACTGGGCACAGCCGTCCACATGGGCGGTGAGCACCAGCGCGGGCGCGGTGGGCAACTGCCCAGCCGCCAGGGCCAGCAACAGGTCGTCGCCGGGGTGGTGTTGGATGCGCGCGGAACTCATGGCGTGGGGTCTTCGAACGCTGCCAGCAGGCGGCGCAAATGGTTCACGGCCAGCCGCACGCGCGACTTCACCGTGCCCAGGGGGATGCCCAGCCGCTCGGCGATGCGCGCGTGCGGCTGGTCTTCGTAATAGGACAGCTGCAGCACCAGCGCCTGCTCGGCCGGCAACTGGCGCAGCGCGGCCTGCACCTGGCGTTCCATGCGCAGGGTGTGCAGCTGGGCCGCGGGCTCGGGCGCGGCATGCGCCAGGGCGTCGAGGTCGACATCGTCCTGCTGCAGCGCGGCAGCACCGCCCTGGCGACGGAAGCGGTCCACGCGCAGGTTGCGCGCGATCGTGAAGACCCAGGTGGCGGCGCCGGCGTGGGCCGCATCGAACTGCGCGGCCTTGCGCCACAGCTGCACCATGGTCTCCTGTGCCAGGTCTTCGGCCAGCGCATCGTCGGTGCCGGCGCGCAGCAGGTAGCTCTTGATGCGCGGCGCGAAATGGGCGAACAGCTGGCCGAACGCCTGGCGGTCGCCCGCCTGCGCGACAGCGCGCACCCAGGCGGCCAGGTCTTCGGGGCTGGGCGCTGCGCTGCGGGGACCGGGAGGGGGCACGATGGACAGATGGCTGGGGCGCAGCACGGCGACGACGGATTCCGTCGGCGCGGATGGAGGGGGCTGCTGCGGGTGCATGGTCGATCTTACGCAGCAGGCCCGCCATCGGATCACTGTGGACCCTGCGCAGATCCAAACGGGCCGCAGCCGCGTAGAAGCCGCACAACATGGCCCGAAGGCCTCCAAGGATCTTGCGCATGCAGCCAGAACACACCTTGTCCCAGCCACCGTCCGCCAGGGCCGGCGCCCAGCCCCTGCGCGTGGCCGTGGTTGGCAGCGGCATCGCCGGCCTGTCGGCGGCCTGGCTGCTGGGCCAGCGCCACGAGGTCCATGTGTTCGAGGCCGACCGCCGGCCGGGCGGGCACAGCCACACGGTCGATGCACCGGGCCCGGGCGGAACCGTGCCCGTGGACACCGGCTTCATCGTCTACAACGAGCCGGCCTACCCCAACCTCACCGCGCTGTTCGCCCACCTGGGCGTGGCCACGCAGGCGACTGACATGTCCTTCGGCGTGAGCCTGGACGGCGGCGCGCTCGAGTACGCGGGCACCGACCTCAACGGCCTGTTCGCCCAGCGCAGCAACCTGCTGCGACCGCGCTTTTGGCGCATGCTGGGCGAGTTGCTGCGCTTTTACCGCGAGGCGCCACGCGATGCCGCCGAAGCCGGACTGCAGCCGCTGGACGCCTACCTGGACCAGCACGGCTACGGCCGCGCTCTGCGCGAGGACCACCTGTACCCCATGGCCGCGGCGATCTGGTCCACCCCGGCCGCGCAGGTCGGCCGCTACCCCACTGCCGCCTTCGTGCGTTTCTGCGAGAACCACGGCCTGCTGCGCGTGAGCGGCCGGCCACGCTGGCGCACCGTGCAGGGTGGCAGCCGCAGCTACGTACGCGCGCTCACGCGGGGGATGGGCGATGGCCTGCACCTGGACAGCGCCGTGCTGGAGGTGCAGCGCGGCGATGCGGGCGTGCGCCTGCGCACGCGGCAGGGCTGGCACCCCGCGGTGTTCGACCAGGTGGTGCTGGCCTGCCATGCCGACCAGGCCCTGCGTCTGTTGCCCGATGCCAGCGACGAGGAGTTGCGCCTGCTCGGCGCCTTCCACTACAGCCGCAACCTGGCCGTGCTGCACAGCGACCCGGCCCTGATGCCGCAGCGCCGCGCGGTCTGGTCGGCCTGGAACTACCTGGCCGACCGTGCGCGCCCCGACGCGCTGTGCGTGAGCTACTGGATGAACCGGCTGCAGGGCATCGCCGAAGACCGGCCGCTGTTCGTCACGCTGAACCCGCCCCAAGCGCCGCGGGCCGAACACCTGGTGCGCACGGAGGTCTACGAGCATCCGCTGTTCGACGCCGAGGCGCTGCGTGCCCAGGCCCGGCTGTGGTCGCTGCAGGGCCAGCGGCGCAGCTGGTTCTGCGGCGCTTATTTCGGCGCCGGTTTCCACGAGGACGGGCTGCAGGCCGGCCTGGCCGTGGCAGAGGCCCTGGGCGGCGTGCGCCGGCCGTGGACGGTGGCCAACGAATCGGGCCGCATCGTGCTGCCGGCCGCGGCGGTCCTGGCATGAGCAGCGCCCTCTACACCGGCAGCGTGGTGCACCAGCGGCTGCGCCCGCTCAGGCACCGCCTGCGCTACCGCGTGTTCTCGCTGCTGCTGGACCTGGACGAGCTGCCGGCGCTGTCGGCGCGGCTGCGGCTGTTCTCGCTGGGGCGCTTCAACCTGTTCAGCTTCCACCCGGCCGACCATGGCGCTGGCGAGCCCGGCGGCCCACGCGCCCATGTGGAGCGCCAGCTGCGCACCGCCGGCCTGCCCGGGGGCGGCGCCATCGAGCTGCTGGCCATGCCGCGCATCCTGGGCTACGCCTTCAACCCGCTGGCCGTGTACTTCTGCCATGCGCCGGCCGGCGGCCTGCAGGCCATCCTCTACGAGGTCAACAACACCTTCGGCGAGCGCCACAGCTACCTGCTGCCCACCACCCCGCAGGCCGATGCGGGCTGGGTCGAGCAGCGCTGCGACAAGCGCATGCACGTCAGCCCCTTCCTGCCGCTGGACATGCACTACCGCTTCCGCGTGCGGCCGCCGGGCGAGCAGCTGTCCATCGGCGTGCAGACGCACGACGCCCAGGGCGCCGTGCTGCTGGCGCGGCTGGACGCGCAACGCCGCCCGCTCACCGACGGCGCGCTGCTGCGCGCCTTCTGCACGCATCCGCTGCTCACGCTCAAGGTCATCGCCGCCATCCACTGGGAGGCGCTCAAGCTGTGGTGCAAGGGTGCGCGGCTGCACCCGCGCCCGCCCGCGCCGGCCGAGCCCGTCACCTTCGTCACCCGCCCTTCGCCCGACAACACCCCATGAAACCTGCCACCGACCTGCTGGCCCCGGCCGCCGCGCCCACCCCACCCGCGAACCTGCTGCAACGCCTGCTGCGCCAGGCCCTGCGCAGCCAGCTGGCCGACCTTTCCTGCGGCGAACTGACGGTGGTGCTGCCGCATGGCGAGCGGCTGCTGGTGCGCGGCACCGCGCCCGGCCCGCACGCCCAGCTGGTGCTGCACCGCTGGCGCCCGTTGCTGCGCCTGGCGGCCCAGGGCGACCTGGGCCTGGCGCTGTCCTACCGCGATGGCGACTGGTCCACGCCCGACCTGGTGGCGCTGCTGCAGTTCGGCGCCGCCAACGACCAGCAGGCCGGGCAGCAGCTGCAGGGCAAGTCGTGGTGGCGCGGCCTGGCCCGGCTGGCGCATCTGCGCCGCGCCAACACCCGGCGCGGCAGCCGCAACAACATCGCCTTCCACTACGACCTGGGCAATGCCTTCTACGCGCAGTGGCTGGACGCCAGCATGCTGTACTCCAGCGCGCTGTACCGGCGGCCCGAAGCCACGCTGGAAGAAGCCCAGGCCGAGCGGCTGGACCGCATCGTGGCGCTGGTCGATGCGCCACAGGGTGGTGAGGTGCTGGAGATCGGCTGCGGCTGGGGCGCGCTGGCGCTGGCGCTGGCACAGCGCCGCGGCGCGCAGGTGACCGGGCTCACGCTGTCGACCGAGCAACTGGCCTTCGCGCGCCAGCGCGCGCTGGCCGAGGGCTGTGCGCAGCAGCTGGACCTGCGCCTGCAGGACTACCGCGACGTGCAGGGCCAGTACGCGCGCATCGTCTCCATCGAGATGGTCGAAGCCGTGGGCGAAGCCTGGTGGCCGACCTACTTCGCCACGCTGCGCGAGCGTCTGGCCCCGGGCGGCCATGCGGTGCTGCAGGCCATCACGATCGCCGACGCGCATTTCGAGGGCTACCGGCGCGGCGCCGACTTCATCCAGCGCTGCATCTTCCCGGGCGGCATGCTGCCCTCGCCGACTGCGCTGCGCGAGCAGGCGGCGCGCGCCGGCCTGGTGCTGCAGGAGGAGCTGCTGTTCGGCGACAGCTACGCCGCCACGCTGGTCGAGTGGCGCCGGCGCTTCCTGGCGGCCTGGCCGGCCATCGCCGCCCAGGGCTTCGACCTGCGCTTCAAGCGGCTGTGGGAGTACTACCTGTGCTACTGCGAGGCCGGCTTTCGCAGCGGGCGCGTGGACGTGGGCCTGTACACGCTGCGGCACGCGGACGCGTCCCCCGGCCAGCGCACGCCGCCCCCCCGTTGATGGGGTGACGGCGCCGCCACGGGCGCGGCGTCATGCCTTCTTACAAATGCGCAGGCCGAGCCGGGCGCCTGGCATGACCCGGGACACTGCCAGTGCGGCGGCGTCCTGCCTAACCTGCGTCCGCCCGGTCTTTGCCGGCCGTTGCAACACGGAGGTTCCATGCGCCCGCCCCTCGATGACGACCGCACCTGTTCCACCCACCACCGGCGCTGGCTGCGCCGCGCCACGCTGGGCCTCGCCGTGGCCGTGCTGGTGGCCTGCGGCGGCGGTGGCGACGATGCAGACGATGGTTCCTCGGCAGAAGGCCCTGGGACAGGCCCCGGAACGGGCACGGGCACCGGCTCGGCCGCCATCGCCGTCGACGCCAGCCCGCTGCGCGCCACGCTGACCGCCGACAGCGCACGCACCGTCACGCAAACCGTGCCGCTGGGCGGCGGCACGCTCTCGGCCATCGGCGCCGACGGTGCGGTCTACACGCTCACGGTGCCGAACAACGCGCTCACGGAACCCACCGAGATCAGCCTCACACCCCTGAGCAACCTGGCGGTGGATGGCCTGGCCAGCGATGCGGCCTACGGCGTGCAGCTCGGCCCCGAGGGTGCGCAGTTCAGCAACTACGTGACGCTGACCATCACGCCACCGCCCGGCGCCAGCGTGCCGCTCGAGCGCCAGCTGCCGATCGGCTGGAGCGGCACGGACAACACCGTGGCCCTGGCCGCACTCGACCCGAACACGCGCGAGGCCAATCTCAAGCTGCTGCACTTCAGCGGCTACGCGCTGCTGCTGGCGCGCCAGGGCACCAATGCCACGCTGGAGCCCGCCCGCCACCGCCTGGGCGGCGATGCCGAGGCCCGGCTGCAGAGCCTGACGGCCGAGCGGCTGCTGCAGGAGCGCCAGCGCCAGCTGCTGGGCCAGACGCAGGCCCAGGCCAACCTGGACGACATCTTCGCGGCCTACGACGAGGAGGTGCTCAAGCCGCGCATCGCGGCCGCCGGCAGCAGCTGCGCGGCCGGCCGGCTCGCGATCCAGACCGTGCTGGGCCGCAGCCGCCAGCGCCAGCTGCTGGGCTACCCCGACGACGCCTACAGCCAGAGCGCGCTGTACGGCGACATCATGGTCCAGACCACGGCCGCCTGCACGCGCGAGGAGTACGCGCTGTGCCGCGACGAGCACATCATCACGCGCATGCTGCCCTACTACCTGGGCCTGACGCGCCAGGCCCAGCTGCTGGGCCTGGCCGGCAGCCCCGGCGTGGCCGACCCGGTCTGGCTGCAGGACGCCGAGGCGGCCACGGCCAAGTGCCTGAACTTCGAGCTGCAGATCGATTCGCAGATGGTGCTGAACGAGGGTGCGGACGTGGATGCGCACACCGTGCGCGAGAACGTCAGCGCGCGCGTGCTGCTGCCGTTCAATCTGGGCATCGCCTTCTACGAGAGCGGTGGCTCCTACGTGGCGACCTCACCGGCCGCCGTACCGCTGACCTCCAGCGGCTACAGCGTGGCCTACCCGCACACCTGTGCCTCGGTCAACAGCACGGCGCCGGCCGATGCCACCGTGTGGGGCGCGCTGGGCTTCACCGCACGCCAGGGTGGCGTGGCGCAACGCGCCGAAGTGGCGGATTTCTACCTGACGCCTGCGGTGGCGCCCACCGGCCTGGGATCGGGCTACAGCGTGACGCTGCGCTCGCCGCGCAACCCCAGCGGCTGCGACCAGCCTTCCACCTCGACCGACTACGAAAGCTGGGTCACCGCGGGCTACCCGACCTGGATCGAACCGTTTGCCGATCCCACGCTGGCGATGGCGATCCGCAACTGGCGCATCGTCGGCGGCGACGTGATGGCCACCAAGGAGTTCACCACGCGCAGCGATCCCGACGCGAGCGAGAACGTGACCGTGAACACGCAGCTCGTGCTGTTCCACAAGCCGGCGCCCTGAACCCGGCGCCGGCCCGGGATCAGTCCACGATGCGCGCGATCGCGCTGCCCGCGGCGACGTAGGCGCCCGGCTCCACCGCCCGTGCCAGGCGGCCGGCCCGGTGCGCCAGGACCTGGGTCTCCATCTTCATCGCCTCCATCACGGCCAGCAGGTCGCCCGCGGCCACGGTGCTGCCCTCCTCGGCCTTCCAGGCGGCCACGGTGCCGGCCACCGGCGCGGCGACCACCGCGGCGTCGGCCACCGGCTCGGTGCTGGCCGACGCGGCCGGCGCGGCCCGCAGCCCGCCCAGCAGCGCCGCCGGCAGGCCCAGTTGCACGCGCCGGCCGTCGATCTCGATGGCCGTGCGCAGCAGTGCCTGGTCGGCCTGCGGTGCCGCGTGCAGCGCCGCCGCCAGGTCGTTCGCGAAGTCGGTCTCGATCCAGCGGGTATGCACCGCGAAGCCCTGCTCGCCCGTGAAGTCCGCATGCGCCATCACGGCCCGGTGGAACGGCAGCACCGAGGCCAGGCCCTCGATGCGGAACTCCTTGAGCGCGCGCCGCGCCCGCGCGATGGCCTCGGCCCGCGTGGCGCCGGTCACGATGAGCTTGGCCATCAGCGAGTCGAAGCTGCCCGGCACGACCGAGCCGGCGACCACGCCCGTGTCCACGCGCACGCCGGGTCCGCCGGGTGCCTCGAACACCGTCACCGGGCCCGGGGCTGGCAGGAAGCCGCGGCCCACGTCCTCGGCGTTGATGCGGAACTCGACGGCGTGGCACCGGGGCTCCGGCGTTTCGGTGATGGACAAGGGCAGGCCATCGGCCACCCGCAGCTGCTCGACCACGAGGTCGATGCCGGCCGTCTCCTCGGTCACCGGGTGCTCGACCTGCAGCCGCGTGTTGACCTCCAGGAACGAGATCGCGCCGGTGGCGCTGAGCAGGAACTCCACCGTGCCGGCGCTCACGTAGCCGGCACGCGCGCAGACGTCCTTGGCCGATTGGTGGATGCGGGCGCGCTGCGCGTCGCTGAGGAAGGGGGCCGGGGCTTCCTCGACCAGCTTCTGGTTGCGCCGCTGCAGCGAGCAGTCGCGCGTGCCCAGCACGACGACGTTGCCGTGCGTGTCGGCGATGACCTGGGCCTCGACGTGGCGCGGCTTGTCCAGGAACTGCTCGACGAAGCATTCGCCGCGGCCGAACGCGGCCACGGCTTCGCGCACGGCCGAGGCGTACAGGTCGGCCACCTCGTCCATGCGCCGGGCCACCTTGATGCCGCGGCCGCCGCCGCCGTAGGCCGCCTTGATCGCGATCGGCAGGCCATGCTGCTCGGCGAAGGCCAGCACCTCGTCGGCGCCCTGCACCGGGCCGGGCGTGCCGGCCACCAGCGGCGCGCCGACCTCCAGCGCCAGCTTGCGCGCCTGCACCTTGTCGCCCAGCGCGGCGATGGCGGCGGGCGGCGGGCCGATCCAGGTCAGGCCGGCGTCGAGCACGGCCTGGGCGAAGCCGGCGTTCTCGGACAGAAAACCGTAGCCGGGGTGGACGGCGTCGGCGCCGCTCTTCTTGGCGATGTCCAGCAGCTTGGCGATCGACAGGTAGGTGTCGGCCGGGCGGCTGCCCGAAAGGCCCCAGGCCTCGTCGGCCACGCGGGTGTGCAAGGCGTCCAGATCCGGGTCTGCGTAGACGGCGACGGACTGCACGCCATAGTCGGCGCAGGCACGGGCGATGCGCACGGCGATCTCACCTCTGTTGGCGATCAGGACTTTTTTCATGGCTCGATGGGCGCGAACGCGCGGATGGGGTTGAAGCGGATGCGGGCACCGATCGGAATCTGCCCGGCCAGGTCGAGGTGGTGCGGCGCCACGGCCGCGATGACGGGGTAGCCACCGGTGAGCGGATGGTCGGCCAGGAACAGCACGGGCTGGCCGCTGGCCGGCACCTGGACCGCGCCCAGGGCCGTGCCTTCGCTGGGCAGCTCGTCGTGGCGGCTGCGCGCGAGCGGCTGCGCGCCAGCCAGGCGCAGGCCCACGCGGTTGGACTGGGGCGTGACGGTCCAGGTCTGCGCGGCGAACAGGGCGACGGCTTCTTCGGTGAACCAGTCGGTGCGCGGGCCGGGGACCACGTCGAGCACCACGGTCTCGTGCAGCGTCGGCAAGGTCGCGGGCAGTTCGGGTGCGCCGACCACACCGTGCGACGTGGGGCGAACGGCGAGGCGGTCACCGGCGCGCAAGGGTTCCGGGCCGACCTTGGCCAGCGTGTCGGTGGCACAGCTGCCCAGCACCGGCGCGATGGCGAAACCGCCGCGCACGGCCAGGTAGGAGCGCAGGCCGGCCTCGGGCGCGCCGATCTCCAGGCACTCGCCGTCCGCCAGCGCGAGCGCCTGTCCACGCGCCTGCGGCCAGCGTTGGCCACGGGCATCGACCAGGGTCAGCGGGCCTGCCGCGCCCGTGACGGCCAGCACCGTGTCGCCCTGGCTGCGCAGCGCGAAGCCGCCGTCCACGATCTCCAGCGCTGCGGTGCACGCCGCATTGCCGGCCAGGCGGTTGGCCGCGCGCAGGGCGCCCTGGTCGAGCGCGCCGGAAGCCGAGACGCCCTGCCCGGCCTGGCCATGGCGGCCGAGGTCCTGGAACAGCGTCTGCAAGCCGGGGCGCAGGATCTCCAGGGCCGGGCCGCTGTGCGCCTCTACGGGTGCAGGTGCGGACGCAACGGCGCGCGGGCGTGCCGGCCACCCCGTCGCATCGACGAAGCGCACGCGAAAGCCCGGCTGCAGCAGCGCCGGCACGGGCCGCGCCAGGTCCCACATCGGCGTCTGCGTGATCCCGATCAATTGCCAGCCGCCCGGGCTCTGCTGCGGATAGACCGCGCTGAAGTCGCCCGCCAGCGCCACCGAACCGGCCGGCACCTGGGTCCGCGGCGTCTTGCGGCGCGGCACCACGAGGCGCGGGTCGCCACCGCTGAGGTAGGCGAAGCCCGGCGCGAAGCCGGTGAAGGCCACCTGGTACTCGCTGCCGGTGTGCCAGGCGATGACCTGCTCACGCGTGGCGCCCAGCAGCCTGGCGACCTCGTCCAGGTCTTCGCCGCGGTAGTCGACTTCGATCTCGACCAGCGTGCCGGCGCGCTCGACGCTGCGGTCCAGCGTGCGGCCAGCGATGGCCGCCACCAGCGCCTGCTGCGTGACCGCGCTGGGCCGGTAGCGGACCAGCAGCGTGCGCGCGGCCGGCACCAGTTCTTCCACACCCGGCACAGGCTCGGCCTGCAACGCGGCCAGCAGCGCCAGCGTCTGCGGCAGGTCTTCGAGCTCGACCAGCAGCGCGTCCAGGTTGACGGGCAGGAAACGCATCATGCGGCGAACGCCTGCACCGCCACGCCGGCCTGCTCCAGCACCTGGCGCACCTGGCGCGCCATGGCCACGGCGCCGGGGCTGTCGCCGTGCACGCAGATGGAATCGGCCTGCACGCGCACCGTGCTGCCGTCGATGGCCTGGACCACGCCCTCCTGCGCCAGCCGCAGCATGCGTGCAGCCACGGCATCGGGGTCGTGCAGCACGGCGCCCTTCTCGCGGCGCGAGACCAGCGTGCCCTCGGGCGTGTAGGCCCGGTCGGCGAAGGCCTCGGCCACCACCGTGAGCCCGGCCTCGCGGGCCCAGTCCACCAGCGGCGCGCCGGCCAGTGCGACCAGCACCAGCGTGGGGTCGATGGCGCGGATGGCGGCGATCACGTCGCCGGCCTGGCGCCGGTCGTGGGCGATGGTGTTGTACAGCGCGCCATGCGGCTTGACGTAGCGCACCCGCGTACCGGCCACCTTGGCCAGGCCCTGCAGTGCGCCGATCTGGTAGACCACGTCGGCCTGCAGGTCGCTGCTTGCCACATCCATGTTGCGCCGGCCGAAGCCGGCCAGGTCGGGGTAGGCCACGTGCGCGCCCACGGCCACGCCGCGCTCGGCCGCCGCACGCAGCGTCTGCAGGATGCCAGCCGCGTCGCCCGCATGGAAGCCGCAGGCCACGTTGGCGCTGGAGACGATGGACAGCATGGCGGCGTCGTCGCCCATGGTCCATGCACCCAGGCTCTCGCCGAGGTCGCTGTTGAGGTCGATGTGCATGGGGGTTCCTTTCAATGCAGTTGGCCGCCAGCGGCGACGATGTCGGTCTGGACGGCCAACGCCGTGCGCAGCGTCACGCGCAGCGCCTCCACCTGCGCCGCCAGGGCCATGCTGGGCAGGCCCGGGTGGCGGGCGGCCTGCTCGGGCAGGGCCGGCACGTGCACGAAGCCGCCGCGCACGCCGGGCAGGCCCGCGAGCCGGTGCATCAGCGCATAGAAGACATGGTTGCAGACGAAGGTGCCGGCGGTGTTGGAGACCGAGGCCGGCAGGCCCGCGGCACGCAGCTCCCGCACGATGGCCTTGATCGGCAGCGTGGAGAAGTAGGCGGCCGGCCCGCCTGGTACCACCGCGGTGTCCACAGGCTGGCGGCCGGCGTTGTCGGGGATGCGCGCATCGTCGCAATTGATTGCCACGCGCTCGGGCTGCCACTCGGTGCGCCCGCCGGCCAGGCCCAGGCCGACGACCAGCCGGGGTCGCCACTGGGCCAGTGCGGCGTCGAGCCGCGCGGCGGCCTGGCCGAAGACGCAGGGCAGCTGCACGGCCCGCACGGTGGCGCCGCCGCAGTCCCAGCCTTCGAGTGCGCGCGCCACTTCCCAGGACGGGTTGACCGGGTCGTTGTCGAACGGCTCGAAGCCGGTGACGAGCACGTGGGAGGGGGCAATGGGCATCGGCATCCTCGGCAGGTTGGCGATCAGTCGACCTTGATGCCGGCGTCGTCGATCACCTTCTTCCACCGGGCCGCATCGGACTTGATCAGGGCGGCCAATTGTGCGGGTGCGCCGCCCACCACATCGAGGTTCATCTCGGCGAGCTTGGCCTGCACGTCCTTCTCGACCAGGATCTGGTTGATGACCTGGTTCAGCTTCGTGACGATGGCTGGCGGCGTGCCCGTGGGCGCGACGAAGCCGTACCAGAAGGTCACGTCCAGGTCCTGCCCGCCGGACTCGGCCACGGTGGGCAGGTCGGGGTAGCTGGCCAGGCGCTTGTTGCTCGTGACCGCCAGCGCGCGCAGGCGGCCACCCTTGACCATGGGCATGGCCTCGGGCACCAGCGCGATCATCAGCTGCACCTGCCCGCCCATGACCTCCTGCAGCGCCGGCGCACCGCCCTTGTAGGGCACGTGCACCGGGTCGACGCCGTTGGCGCGCTTGTAGTACTCCATGCCCAGGTGGCTGGGCGTGCCGGCACCGGCCGAGGCGTAGCTCACGCTGCCGGGCTTGCTCTTGAGGTAGCTGCCCAGCTCGGCCATGGTCTTCACGGGCACCGAGGCATTCACCACCACCACGCTGGGCACCGTGGCCGCCAGCACGATGGGCACCAGGTCCTTCTGCACGTCGTAGGGCAGCTTGGGGTACAGGCCCGGGTTCACGGCCAGGCCGCTCAGCGTGGACAGCAGCAGCGTGTAGCCGTCCGGTGCCGACTTGGCCACGTGCGTGATCGCGATCTGCTCGCTGGCGCCGGGTCGGTTGTCCACCACCACCGGCTGGCCCAGCTGCTTGCCCAGCCGCTCGGCCACCAGCCGGGCCAGCGTGTCGGTGGATCCACCCGCCGCATAGGGCACGACGATGCGGATCGGCTTGGCGGGATAGTCGGCCGCACTGGCGGACAGGGGCAACCAGGCCAGCAAGGCAGCGGCGGCAAGCAAGGGACGGCGGTTGAACATCGGTGGCTCCGGGCAGAACAGGGACTGGGATGGTGGCAACAATCGCGGCAAATGATGGAACACATGCAAACTAATTGTTGAACAATCGTAATTTGCCTGGTCACACAAATCAAGCTTCATCCCCAAAAAATGCCCTGGGGTGTTCCACATGCTGGCTGGTTGTGGTTTCTGCTAAAAGGCCTGCCTATGCCGACACCTGCCCTCGCCTCCTCTTCCGAGCCGAACCTTGCCGAACGCCTGGCGGCCCGGCTGCGCCAGCAGATCGCCGCAGGTGAGCTCGCCCCCGGCCAACGCCTGCCCGAGCAAAGCCTGAGCGAGAGCCTGGGCGTCTCGCGCAACACGCTGCGCGAGGCCTTCCGGATGCTCACGCACGACGGCCTGGTCACGCACGCGCCCAACCGCGGCGTCTGCGTGGCCGTGCCGAGCATCGCGACCATCATCGACATCTACCGCGTGCGCCGGCTCATCGAATGCCAGGCCCTGGCCCAGGCCTATCCGCGGCATCCGGCCAAGAAGCGCATGCGCGCGGCGGTGGAAACGGCGCTGGCCCGGCGCACTGCGGCCGACTGGTCCGGCGTCGGCACGGCCAACATGGACTTCCACATGGCGGTGGTCGAGCTGGCCGACAGCGAGCGCCTGAATGGCATGTTCACGCCCATCCTGGCCGAACTGCGGCTGGCCTTCGGCATGTTGCAGGACGCCGAGTTCCTGCACGCGCCCTATGTGGACATGAACGTGAAGATCCTGGAGCTGACCGAAGCTGGCCGCTACGCGGAGGCGGCCGCGGCCCTGCAGGACTACCTGGTGCACTCCGAGCGCATCGTGCTGGCGGTCTACGCACGGCGGCTGGCGGAAACCGGCACCCCGGGCTGAGAGGGGATGGGCACGGCGGCCACAATCGACCCATGCCTTCCTGCCCCTCCCGCCGAACCGCCCTGCTCTGCACCGCCAGCCTGCTCGCCCTGCCGCGCCTGCAGGCCGCACCCGCCAAGAAGCTCCCGCCGCCGCCCGATGTCTGGCCGCGGGCAGCGGTCGTCCCCGGCGGCGTGGCCCGCCTGTCGCTCGGCCCGGCCGCCACCCGCCCGCAGGCCCATGCCGGCGAGGTGCCCCTGCTGGTCGTGGGCGACGCCATCGAATGGACTGCCCTGGTCGGCATCGCGCTGGCGGCCCGGCCCGGCGACGCCACGATCACCGTCACCGCGCCGGGCGAGGTGCCGCGCCGTGTGCCTTACCGGGTCCTGCCCAAGAAGTACCAGGAGCAGCGGCTGACGGTCTCGCCGCGCACCGTGGATCTCTCTCCCGAAGACCAGGCCCGCTACGAACGCGAGCGCGAGCACCTGGCCGGGGTGATGGCCACCTTCAGCCCGGCGGTGCCGCCGCGGCTGCAGATGCAGGTGCCCGCGCCGGGCCGGCGCTCCAGTTCCTTCGGCCTGCGCCGCGTGTTCAACGGCCAGGCGCGCAACCCGCACAGCGGCATGGACATCGCGGCCGCCACCGGCACGCGCGTGCGGGCGCCGCTGGACGGCCGCGTGGTCGATGTCGGCGACTACTTCTTCAACGGCGGCACGGTCTGGCTGGACCATGGCGCGGGATTGCTCAGCATGTACTGCCACCTGAGCGCGATGGACGTGAAGCCGGGCGACCAGCTGCGCGCGGGCGAGGCGTTCTGCAAGGTGGGCGCGACGGGCCGCGTGACCGGGCCGCACCTGCACTGGTCGGTGATGCTGAACCGGGCCATGGTGGACCCTGCGCTGTTCATTGCCGCCTGACCGCGTCCCCCCGATGAAGCTGCTGCTGATCGACGACCACCCGCTGTTCAGCGTCGGCTTCGCGCATGCGCTGTCGCACGCCCGCGCGGGCGTCCAGGTGCTGACGGCGGCCGGTGTCGAGGACGGCCTGGCGCTGGCCGGCGGATGCGCCGAGCTGGACATCGCCCTGATCGACTACCGGCTGGCCGCCATCGACGGGCTGGAGGGCCTGCGCCGCTTCGGCGCGGCCCACCCGCTGGTGGCGCGCGTGCTGATCTCCGGTGACGAGACCACGGCCCTGGCCGCGCGTGCGCGGGCGGCCGGTGCAGCGGGCTTCATCGGCAAGTCGCTGGCCATCGACCAGATCCTGCACGCGCTGGACACCGTGTGCGCCGGCCAGGAGTGGTTCGGCCCCCGTGCGCTGGCGGCGTTCGCCGACATCGCGGGACCGGGGGCGCCCACCGCCCGCCAGCTGGAGGTGCTGGCCCTGGTCGCCACCGGCCAGCAGAACAAGCAGATCGCAGACGCGCTGGGCATCGCCGAGCGCACCGTCAAGCTGCACGTGACGGCGCTGCTGGACAGCTTTGGCGCCCACAACCGCACCCACCTGCTGGTGCTGGCGCGCGAGCGCGGATTGCTGTGAGCACCAGCGCCCCGCTGACGCCGCTGCTGCCGCGCTGGCGCAGCCTGTCGCTGCAGCTCGTTCCCACCGAGGTCGAGGCCGAGCAGCTCGAACGCATGGTCCGCACCACGCCGAGGTCCTGGCTGCTGAGCACCATGGCCGCGCTGATCTGCTACCTGCAGTACGCCGACCACCCCGCGGGCGGCGCCGTGCGCTGGTGGTTCGCAGCCTACGCGGTGCTGGTGGCGGTGCGCCTGACGCTCTGGGCCGCCTGGATGCACCGGCGCACGCAGATCGCCTTCTGGGTGTTGCCGGCGCTGGCCACCACGCTGGCCATGGGTGCGCTCTGGGGGATGCTGTGCATCCTGCTGGACGTGCAGGGCAGCCCGCAGGCCGAGGCCATCCTGCACATCACACTGGCCTGCGTGGCGCTGGGCGGCACCGCGCGCATGGCCTGCTTCGACCGCGCGCTGTTCGGCTATGTGGTGCTGATCCTCGGGCCCACGGTGGTGCGCGACCTGCTGATCGGGGGCGGCTACCACTGGCTGATGGCCCTTCTGCTGTTCCTGATCGGCGTCTACGGCCTGCTCAATTGCGCCAGCATCTCGCGCGCGCTGCGCGAGGTGCAAACCCAGCGCAAGCGCAACGCCGAGCTGGTGGAGCAACTGCGCCAGGAAGCCGAACGCAGCGCCGCGGCGCACCAGCAGGTGGTGCAGGCCGGCGAAGCCAAGACGCGCTTCTTCGCCGCCGCCAACCATGACCTGCGCCAGCCGCTGCACGCCATGGGCCTGTTGGTGCACACACTGCGCACGCCGAACACGGGCGCCGCGCCGCTGCCCGACATGGCCGGGCGCCTGGCCGACTGCGTGGACGGCATGACGCTGGTGATCGATGGCCTGCTCGACATGAGCCGCATGGACGCGGGCGAGATGGCGCCGCAGTGGTCGGTGTTCGCGCTCGACGAACTGGTGCGCGAATGCTGCGCGCCGCTGCGCATCGTGGCGCAGGCCCAGGGCCTGGCGTTCACCACCGAGACCGTGCCGGTGAGCGTGCGCAGCGACCGCGTGCTGCTGGCGCGGTTGCTGGCCAACCTGGTCTCCAATGCCATCCGCTACACCCACACGGGCGCGGTGCGCGTGGTGACGCGGGTGGACGGCGGACAGGTGCGCCTGGCGGTGGAAGACACCGGCATCGGCATCGCGCCGGAGCACCTTCCCAGGATCTTCGATGCGTTCTACCAGGTCGGCAATCCTGGCCGGGACCGCCGACTCGGCCTCGGGCTGGGCCTGTCGACGGTGCAGCGCATCGGTGCGCTGCTGTCGCTGGACCTGGCCGTGCGCTCGCAGCCGGACCAGGGCAGCGTCTTCGCGCTGACGCTGTCGCTGGCCGCCTCGGAGACGGAAGACAGCGGCGGCGTCGCCAGTGCGGACGCGCCATCGCTGCTGCGCGGACGGCGCGTGCTGGTGGTGGACGACGACGCGGATTCACGCGACGCCATGGTCCACCTGTTGGCCTCGTGGGCCTGCGCAGCGCGCGGCGCGGCCAGCGCGCCAGATGGTGCCGGCATGCTGGCTGAAGGTTTCATGCCCGATGCCCTGGTGGTCGACCTGCGCCTGGCCGAAGGCGCCAGCGGCATCGACGCCGTACAGGCCCTGCGGGCCACCGCCGGCCGGCTGCTGCCTGCGCTCATCGTGACCGGCGATGCCGGCAGCGAGCATCTGGAGCGCGCGCGGGCGGCGGGCCTGCAGGTCTGCGTCAAGCCGGTGCGCCCGGTGCAGCTGCGCGCCTTCCTGGGCCAGGCCTTCGCGGACGGGACCGGCCAGGCAGCGGTCAGCGCTTGACGTAGCAGACGCCGTCGGGCGTCACATTGATCGACTGCAGCACTGCGCCGGCGTTGGCGAACAGGCTCGGGTTCTGGTCGCCGATCACGCACAGCTCGGTGGCGCTGGTCTTCGACCAGACCATGTGGTTCACGATGCCGGTGACCAGCGCCATGCGGGTCCAGTGCGCCGCGATACCGGCGGCCGACTGCGCGGACGTGATCTCGCCCTGGCCGATGGTGGTGGGCGGCAACGGTGCGCCCGTGCCCGTGCAATCGGCCGAGCCGTACTGCACCAGGCCGCTGCCCCAGGTGAAGCCGGTGTCGGAGGTCGGCGTCACGCGCACCAGCGTGCGTGCCGAGCTGGCCGCCCCGAGCCGCGTGCAGCGGCGCAGTTCCCAGTCGCCGGCCAGCGCCTGCACGCCGCCGGCCAGGGCCGCGCTGCAGGTGACGGTGACATCGCTGACATCCGCAGACGCCGTACCGCTGCCATTGGCGACGGCGCATTGCTGGCCTGCGGGCGGGGTCTTGACCGTGACGGCATAGGCCGCACCCGCGCCCACGGCCGTTGCGAACACCAGGCTGCCGTTGGCGCCCACGCTGAGATCGTCGCCGCCGTTGTTCTGCAGCACCAGCGTCTTGCCGCTGTCCAGGCCCGTGACGGTGGCGGAGATCTTGAACCCGGCCGCGCCGGCGGGATCGTCGTCGTCGCCGCCGCCGCCGCAAGCGGCCAGCACGAGCGGCAACGCGGCAAGCAGCAGGCAGGAGCGGCGTGCGGAAAAGTGTGCGAGAAGGCGTGCGGAATGCACGGGCGGATGCGGGAGGCGGGCCATGGAATGTTCCTGTCGGTAGATGCGGAGTTGAGATGTCGCAATTGCTACCGGCATGGTGGCCTGGTGCGCTCCGTGCGGGAACAGCACCTTCGGGCAGGTGTGGCGCCGCACACCCTGCCCGCCTCTTTCCTCAGGACCGCGTCAGGGCCGGCTCAAGGGTGTCGGCTGCGTCAGCACCTCGGGCCGCAGGATCTCGTCGAGCTGCTGCTTGGTCAGCAGCCCCTTGGCCAGCACGATGGCGTAGACGCTGCCGCCCGTGGCGTGCGCCTCCTGCGCCACGGCCGTGGCGTTGGCGTAGCCGATGTAGGGGTTCAGTGCGGTGACGATGCCGATGGAGTTGGCGACCAGACCGCGCAGGTGCTCGGCATTGGCCGTGATGCCGTCCACGCAGCGCGAGGACAGCGTGAGGCAGGCGCTGCGCAGGTGCGCCACGCTCTTGAACAGGCTGTGCGCGATGATGGGTTCAAAAGCGTTGAGCTGCAGCTGACCGGCCTCGGCCGCGAAGCTGACCGTGATGTCGTTGCCGATCACCTCGAACGCGACCTGGTTCACCACCTCCGGGATCACCGGGTTGACCTTGCCCGGCATGATGCTGGAGCCGGCCTGCATGGGCGGCAGGTTGATCTCGTTGAAGCCGGCGCGCGGCCCGCTGGACAGGAGGCGCAGGTCGTTGCAGATCTTGGACAGCTTGACCGCCACGCGCTTGAGCACGCCCGACAGCTGCACGAAGGCGCCGCAGTCCTGCGTGGCCTCGATCAGGTTGGGCGCGGTGACCAGCGGGATGCCCGTGATGCGCTGCAGGTGCTTCAAGACCAGCGGCGCGTAGTCGGGGTGCGCCGTGATGCCGGTGCCGATGGCGGTGGCGCCCATGTTGATCTCGCAGATCAGCAGCACGGCCTCGCGCAGGCGCTGCTGGTCTTCCTCGAGCATCACCGCATAGGTGCCGAACTCCTGGCCCAGCGTCATGGGCACGGCGTCCTGCAACTGGGTGCGGCCCATCTTGAGGATGTCCTTGAACTCGTCGGCCTTGCGCGCGAAGGACTGGCGCAGCACCTCCATGGCATCGACCAGCCCGGCGATGCCGAACCAGGTGGCGATCTTGAGCGACGAGGGGTAGACGTCGTTGGTGCTCTGGCCGATGTTGACCTGCTCGTTCGGGTGCAGGTGCTGGTATTGGCCCTTGGCATGGCCCAGCAGCTCCAGCGCGCGGTTGGCGATGACCTCGTTGGCGTTCATGTTGGTCGAGGTGCCGGCACCGCCCTGGATCACGTCGACGACGAACTGCTCGTGCAGCTTGCCGGCCAGCAGCTCGTCGCAGGCGGCCGAGATGGCATTGCAGCGCTTCTCGTCGAGCAGGCCCAGTTCGTGGTTGGCATGGGCGGCGGCCTGCTTGACACAGGCCAGGGCCTTGATGAGTTCGGGATAGATGGAGATCGCGGTTCCGGTGATCGGGAAGTTCTCGACGGCGCGCAGCGTGTGCACGCCGTAGTAGACCTCGGCCGGCACCTCACGATCGCCCAACAGGTCGTGCTCGATGCGGAAGGCGGGGCTGCTCATCTGGGTCTCCTTGGGTGGTGGTGGCGGCAGTGTAGGAGAGCGCCTACGGCCATGGCATGCCGAGTTTGCATGCCGACCTGCCGGCCTCAGGCATGCCGCTCGAGCACGGCCGCGAGCCGGTCAAAGCCGGCGCGGATCTCGGGTTCGGTCACGGCGCCGTAACCCAGCACCAGGCCCTTGTGGGCTGCGGGGCGGTGCAGGCTGTACATCGACAGCGGCCGCGTCATCACGCCAGCGGCCAGGGCTTCGTCCGCCACGGCGGCGTCATCGGCCGCGTCGGGCAGGCCCAGCACCAGGTGGAGCCCGGCATCGCTGCCCAGCAAGGGCAAACGCGTTCCGAAGCGCGCCGTGACGGCCTCGATCAACGCGGCCCGGCGCGCTGCATAGACGCCGCGCATGCGCCGGATGTGGCGCGCGTAGTGGCCTTCGCGCAGGAAGCGCGCCAACACCACCTGCTGCAGCGTCTGGCCCTCGCGGTAGAGCTCGTTGAGGGCCCGCGAGAAGCTCTCCACCAGGTCGCGCGGCAGCACCAGGTAGGCCAGCCGCAGCGAGGGATACAGCGTCTTGGAGAAGGTGCCCAGGTAGAGCACGCGGCCCTGCTCGTCCAGGCCCTGCAGCGCCGGCAGCGGCCGGGCGGCGAAGCGGAACTCGCTGTCGTAGTCGTCTTCGACGATCCAGACACGGTGGCGCGCCGCGTAGTCCAGCAGCTGGCGGCGCCGGCCGTGGCTCATGAGCACGCCGGTGGGGTACTGGTGGGCCGGCGAGACGAACATCAGCCGCGGCGGCTTCTCCAGCTGCTGCGCGCTCGGCGCCAGGCCCTCGGCATCCAGGTCCACGGGCTCCAGCGCCAGCCCGGCCGCGCGGAACATGGCGCGCGCGCCCCAGTAGCCCGGGTCTTCGAGCCAGACCCGGTCGCCGTTGTCGGCCAGCAGATGGGCCACGAGGTGCAGCGCCTGCTGCGTGCCGCTGGTCACCACCACCTGCGTGGCATCGCAGGCCACGCCGCGCGTGCCGCCCAGGTAGTCGGCGATGGCCTCGCGCAGGGCCGGGTGGCCGGCGCCCGTGGCGTAGCTCAGGTGGGCCGGCTGCACCTCGCGCCAGGCCTGGCTCTGCAGGCGGCTCCAGACCTTGGCGGGGAACATGCGCACCTCGGGCACACCGGGCGTGAACGCGCCCCATTGCATGGGGCTGGCCAGCGCGCCCTGCACCAGGTCGGCACCGCGCTGCGAGAGCGGCGAGGCGGCGACACCGCCGCCGCGCGGCGCGGCGCGCACACGGCCGACGAAGCCTGGCGCGGCCTCGGCCACATAGGTGCCGCGGCCCACGCCGGCCTGCGCCAGGCCTTCCAGCACGAGCTGCTCGTAGACCTGCACGACGGTGTTGCGCGCAATGCCCAGGGCCTCGGCCATGGCCCGCGTGGGCGGCAGCTTGTGCCCGGCGGGCAGCGTGGACTGCCGGATGCCGCCCTGCAGGATGCGGTACAGCTGCTGGTGGTTGTACTCGCCGTTGCCGGGCGCGAACTGCTGCAGCACGAAGTCTGGCAGCGCCTGCGCCTCCTGGCCTGAAATTGGCTCCATCGGATATGAATAAATTGGTTCTTTTGTTGGAATCAATGTATTCGTAGACTGCGCCCGTGTCCAGCCAACCCGGGCCTTGCAGGCCAGCATCCCGTCATGACCACCGCCCTTGAAACCAGCACCAACCAGCAGATCGACGCGCGCCGCGTCGCCGCCACGCCGCGCGGCGTGGGCATCGGCTTCCAGATCTACGCCGAACGCGCCGAGAACGCGCAGATCTGGGATGTGGAGGGCCGCCGCTACATCGACTTCGGTTCCGGCATCGCGGTGCTCAACACCGGCCACCGCCATCCGCGCGTGATGCAGGCCGTGAAGGACCAGCTCGAGCATTTCACGCACACGGCCTACCAGGTCGTGCCATACGAGAGTTCGGTCGCGCTCGCGGAACGCCTGAACGCGCTGACGCCAGGCCAGCACGCCAAGAAGACGGCCTTCTTCACCACCGGCGCCGAAGCCGTGGAGAACGCCATCAAGATCGCGCGCGCCCACACGCGCCGCCCCGGCGTCATCGCCTTGAGCGGCGCCTTCCATGGCCGCACCTTCATGGGCATGGCACTGACCGGCAAGGTCGTGCCCTACAAGACCGGCTTCGGCCCCTTCCCGGGCAGCATCTACCACGTGCCGGCGCCCGTTGCACTGCACGGCACCACGGTCAAGCAGTCGCTGGCCGCGCTGGCGCAACTGTTCAAGGCCGACATCGATCCCGAGCAGGTGGCCGCCATCATCGTGGAGCCGGTGCAGGGCGAAGGCGGCTTCTACGTGCAGCCGCCCGAATTCATGCGGGCGCTGCGCGAGGTCTGCGACCGCCACGGCATCGTGCTGATCGCCGACGAGATCCAGACCGGCTTCGGCCGCACCGGCAAGCTGTTCGCGATGGAACACTACGACGTGCTGCCGGACCTCATGACCGTGGCCAAGAGCCTGGCTGGCGGCCTGCCGCTGTCGGGCGTGGTCGGCCGTGCCGAGATCATGGACACGCCGGCCCCCGGCGGCCTGGGCGGCACCTACGCCGGCAATGCGCTGGCCATCGCGGCGGCCCATGCCGTGCTGGACGTGATCGCCGACGAGCAGCTCAGTGCCCGCGCCGAGCGCCTGGGCCAGCATCTGAAGTCACGCCTGAACGCCCTGCGCAAGACCGTGCCGCAGATCAGCGACGTGCGCGGCCTGGGCGCCATGGTGGCCATGGAGTTCGCGCAGCCCGACGGCACGCCCGATGCAGCCTTCACCAAGCAGGTGCAGGAGCGTGCCCGCGATGCCGGCTTGCTGCTGCTGACCTGCGGCGTGCACGCCAACGTGATCCGCTTCCTGTTCCCGCTCACCATCGAAGATGCGCTGCTGGACGAAGGCCTGGACATCCTGGCCGCGGCCCTGAAGGCCTGACGCAAAGGACGCGACCATGCTGCAGCTCAAAGACCCCAGCCTGCTGCGCCAGCAGGCCTTCATCGCCGGAGAATGGAAGGACGCCGACAGCGGCAAGACCACGCCGGTGGTCAACCCCGCCAACGGCAAGACCATCGGCACCATCCCCATGTGCGGCACGGCCGAGACCGAGCGCGCGATCGCCGTTGCGGCGGTGGCCCAGCGCGCCTGGCGCGAGGTGCCGGCCAAGGAGCGCGCCGCCGTGTTGCGCAGGCTCAACGACCTCATGCTGGCCAACCAGGACGACCTGGCGCAGATCATGACCACCGAGCAGGGCAAGCCGCTGGCCGAGGCCAAGGGCGAGATCGTCTATGCGGCCTCGTTCATCGACTGGTTCGCCGAAGAGGCACGCCGTGTCTATGGCGACACCATCCCGGCCACCAGCGGCGACAAGCGCATCCTCGCGCTCAAGCAGCCCATCGGTGTCACGGCCGCCATCACGCCCTGGAACTTCCCGACCGCCATGCTCACGCGCAAGGCCGGTCCGGCGCTGGCGGCTGGCTGCTCCATGGTGGTCAAGCCGGCCACGCAGACGCCCTACTCGGCGCTGGCCTTCGCCGAACTGGCGGCGCGCGCCGGTGTGCCCAAGGGCTTGCTGTCGGTGCTGACCGGCTCGGCGTCCGAGATCGGCGGCGAGATGACGCGCAGCCCGGTGGTGCGCAAGCTGACCTTCACGGGCTCGACCGAGGTGGGCCGCACGCTGATGCGCCAGTCGGCCGACACCATCAAGAAGCTCTCGCTGGAGCTGGGCGGCAATGCGCCCTTCATCGTGTTCGACGATGCCGACATCGACGCCGCTGTCGAGGGCGCGATGGTCTCCAAGTACCGCAACACCGGCCAGACCTGCGTCTGCGCCAACCGCCTGTACGTGCAGCGCGGCGTGCTGGAGCAGTTCACGCAGAAGCTCGTGGCCAAGGTGCAGGCGCTGAAGGTCGGCAACGGCCTGGAAGCTGGCGTGACCCAAGGCCCGCTGATCGACGCCAAGGCCGTGGCCAAGATCGAGGAGCACGTGGCCGATGCCGTGGCCAAGGGTGGTCGGGTGCTGACCGGTGGCAAGCGCCATGCGCTGGGTGGCCAGTTCTACGAACCCACCGTGGTCGGCAATGCCACGGCCGAGATGCTGTTCGCCAAGGAAGAGACCTTCGGCCCGCTGGCGCCGATCTTCGCCTTCGACAGCGAGGAGGAGGTCATCGCCCAGGCCAACGACACCGAGTTCGGCCTGGCCGCCTACTTCTACAGCCGCGACATCGGCCGCATCATGCGCGTGGCCGAACGGCTGGAGTCGGGCATGGTGGGCGTGAACACCGGGCTGATCTCCACTGCGGAGGCGCCCTTCGGCGGCGTCAAGCAATCCGGCCTGGGCCGCGAGGGCTCCAAGTACGGCATCGAGGAGTTCCTCGAGACCAAGTACGTCTGCCTCGGCGGGCTCGACAAGTAAGTTCGCAAACCACGCCGCCGCGCGCGCGATGCGCGGGGCGGCGACGGGCCGTGTCTCCGATTGCTACCGGGCTTGCGCGACAGCCCCGAAGTCGCGCAGACTACGCTGCGGCCCACCGTTCATCCCCTGTGCGGGCCCGCCTGTCCACCATGTGCCTTCGCGCGCCCTCGCCTCAACTCCGCACCGCCCGCACGGCGTCGCGGTAGCGCTCCTGTCCAACACACCGGGAGCACGCACCAGCCACGACGACACCTTCTCCACGCCACCAAGTCCTGCGGGGCCGCCACCCGCATCGCGCAGCAAAGAACCAACACAACTTGCACGAAGGCTTTCCATGAAGAAGAGACTCCCTCCCGCCGTCTGGATCCTGATCGCCATGGTGATCGGCATCGTCCTTGGCTACATGGTGTTCACCAACTTCCCCGACAAGAAGTCCGCCGCCGAGATCGCCGGCTACATCTCCATCATGTCGGACGTGTTCCTGCGGCTCATCAAGATGCTGATTGGCCCGCTGGTGTTTTCCACCTTGGTCGTGGGCATCGCCCACATGGGCGACGCATCGTCCGTCGGCCGCGTGTTCGGCAAGGCGCTGGGCTGGTTCGTCACGGCCTCGCTGGTCTCGCTGGTGCTGGGCCTCATCATGGCCAACCTGCTCAAGCCGGGCGTGAACCTGGGCCTGCCGCTGCCGGACATCGGCGCCTCGGCCAACCTGGCCACGTCCAAGTTCACGCTCAAGGACTTCGTGAGCCACCTCGTGCCCAAGTCCTTCGCCGAGGCCATGGCCCACAACGAGATCCTGCAGATCGTGGTGTTCTCGATGTTCTTCGGTGTGGCCCTGGCCGCACTCGGGGAGAAGGGCAAGACGCTGGTGGCCGCGATCGACGAGCTCTCGCACGCCATGCTCAAGATCACGGGCTACGTGATGAAGCTCGCGCCGCTGGCAGTGATGGCGGCCATGGCTGCCACCGTGGCCGTGAACGGGCTGGAGATCCTGCTCAAGTTCGCGGTGTTCATGCGCGACTTCTACCTGGGGCTGTTCGTGCTGTGGGCCGTCCTGGTCTTCGCGGGCTTCGTGTTCCTGGGGCCACGCGTGCGCAAGCTGCTGGTGCTGATCAAGGAAGCCTTCCTGCTGTCCTTCGCCACGGCGAGTTCCGAGGCGGCCTATCCCAAGATCCTCGACGCGCTGGACCGCTTCGGCGTCAAGCGCAAGATCTCCAGCTTCGTGATGCCCATGGGCTACTCGTTCAACCTGGACGGCTCGATGATGTACTGCACCTTCGCCGTGCTGTTCATCGCCCAGGCCTACAGCATCGAGCTGTCGCTGGGCACGCAGATCACGATGCTGCTGATCCTGATGCTGACCTCCAAGGGCATGGCCGGCGTGCCGCGCGCCTCGCTCGTCGTGATCGCCGCCACGCTGAACCAATTCAACATTCCCGAGGCCGGCCTGCTGCTGATCCTGGGCGTGGACACCTTCCTGGACATGGGCCGCTCGGCCACCAATGCCGTGGGCAACTCGATCGCCACGGCCGTTGTCGCCAAGTGGGAAGGCGAACTGCTGCCCGAGGCGGAGGCCGAAGCCAATGCGAAGGCGCTGGACCGCGAAGCCGCCGCCACGTTGGCCCAGCCCGCGCATGCCTGAGGCCAGGCACATGCACACCGCAAGAACGGGATGGCATGCGGCCTGGCTGTGCATCGCCCTGACAGGCAGCGCGCTCGCGCAGGAAGTGCAGCTGAGCGGCACGCTGGCCAAGGTGCGCGCCAGCGGGACCATCGCGCTCGCGCACCGCGAATCCTCCGTGCCCTTCTCCTACCTCAATGCACGCAAGGAGCCCATCGGCTACTCGGTCGAGCTGTGCAAGGCGCTCGTGGACTCCATCGCCGATGCCGTGAACCGTACGCTCACGATCACCTGGGTGCCCGTGACTTCGGCATCGCGCTTCGATGCGATCGTGAGCGGCCAGGCCGACCTGGAATGCGGCTCGACCACGAGCAACCTGGAGCGCCAGCAGCGCGTGGCCTTCTCGCCCATCATCTTCGTCTCGGGCACCAAGCTCATGGTCAAGGCAGGCTCGCCCGTGCGCTCGTTCCGCGACCTGGCGGGTCGCAAGGTCGCCGTCACGGCCGGCACCACGAACGAGAAAACGCTGCGCGACCTCGTGCAAAGGTTCAAGCTCGACACGCAGGTCGTCGTGCAGCCCGACCATGCCGCCAGCTTCGCCCAGGTGGCCAGCGGCGCGGTCGATGCCTTCGCCACCGACGACGTGCTGCTCTACGGCCTGATCGCGGACCAGGCCGGACAAGGTAGTGGGGGCAAGTACCAGGTGGTCGGCGAATTCCTCTCCTACGACCCCTACGGCATCATGTTCCGCAAGGACGATCCGCAGCTGGCCCGCGTCGTCCAGGACAGTTTTCAGCGGCTGGCCGAGGACGGCGAGATCGAACGCCAGTACACGCGCTGGTTCCTGCGCCGCCTGCCCTCGGGCACCAGCATCAACCTGCCGATGAGCCCGCAGCTCGAGGCCATCCTGGAAACCATGGCCGTCACCAAACCGAAATAGCTGACCTAGAATCCGGCCCGCGCCCGCAGGGGCGCCTCGCTAGGGGTGTCGTGCGCTGCAAATGCAGCGTGTGACTGAGAAAGTCCCTTTGAACCTGATTGAGGTAATCCTCGCGCAGGGAAGCATTGACCAGATTGGGCCGCGCCACCGCCAAAGTGGCTTCTCGCACGGCCGCCAGAAGATCCGGCAGGCCGACCTGCTATGACGTCGAAAGCGTTGTGGCAATGAACCGTTTTTCCTTCAGACCGCATGCCCTGGCGGGCGCCGTGGCGGTGCTGTTCGCCTCGGCGACGGGCGCACAGACCACCGCGCCCACGCTGCCCACCGTGCGCGTGGACGCCAGCAAGCAGGCGCCCCAGGCCGACGTGACGGGCTTCGGCGACCAGCCGCTCAAGGAACTGCCGATTTCGGCCACGGTGGTCGATGCGCAACTGCTGCAGGCCAGCGGCGCACGCAGGCTGGCCGACCTGACGCAGTTCGACGCCTCGGTCACCGACAGCTACAACTCGCCCGGCTACTGGGACTACCTGAGCATCCGCGGCTTCACGCTGGACAACCGCTTCAACTACCGGCGCGAAGGCCTGCCGATCAGCGCGGAGACCTCGATTCCGCTGGACAACAAGGAGCGCGTCGAGATCCTCAGGGGCACGAGCGGCATCCAGGCCGGCACCAGCGCGCCAGGCGGACTCGTGAACTACGTGGTCAAGCGGCCAACCGAGAAGGATCTGCGCAGCGCCACCGTGGAAGTCTCCGGCCGCGGCGGCGTGCTGGGCGCCATCGACCTGGGCGGCCGCTTCGGCGTGGACCGCGTGTTCGGCTACCGCTTCAATGTGGCGCACGAGACGCTGCGCCCGCGCATCGACGACCTGAAGGGTGAACGCAGCCTGGTGGCGCTCGCGACCGATTGGCGCGTGGGCCGCGACACGCTGGTCGAGGCAGAGCTGGAATGGAGCCACAAGTCGCAGCCCAGCCAGGCCGGCTACAGCCTGCTGGGCAACCGGCTGGCGCCCGTGCCCAGCCCGCACCTGAACCTGAACAACCAGCCGTGGTCGCAGCCTTCGGTGTTCGGCGCATTGACGGGCACGCTGCGCATCGAGCAGGCGCTGAATGCGGACTGGCGCTGGTCGGCGCAGCTGGGGCAGCAGCGCTTGAAGACGGATGACCGGCTGGCGTATGCCTTCGGCTGCAGCGCGGAGTCCATCGGACCGCCCTATCGTTACTGCAGTGACGGTACCTACGACATGTACGACTTCCGCAGCGAGAACGAGCGACGCCGCTTGACCGCTGCGCAACTAAAGCTCAAGGGCAAGCTCACGACGGGCGGTGTTGCGCACGACCTGTCGGTCGGCCTGCTCTCCTCGCGCGTGCGCAATCGTTTCGAGGGCCAGACCTACAACGGGGTGGGCATCGGCAACGTGGACGGCACGGCCATCACGCAAGCCAACCCGGAGGCACTCTACGCCAATACCAACCGCGACGAACGCGCCTTGGAGTTGTCGCTGCAGGACACGATTCGGTGGACGTCGCAATGGACGACTTGGCTGGGCATGCGCCATACGCGCTTGCACAGGAAAAGTATTGGCACCGACGGCTCAGGTCCTCCCCCATACGACAGCAGCATCACGACCCCCTGGCTCGGGTTGGGTTACCAGATCGTCCAAGGCCCTCTGCTCTACGCCAGCTACGGTCAAGGCGTTGAATCGGTGCAAGTGCCGAACCGGCCGGAGTACGGCAACGGTGGAGATGTGCTGCCGGTGCGCAAATCGCGCCAACAGGAAATCGGTGCCAAGGGCGGCGACAACGCTTGGAACTGGCAATTGGCTTGGTTTCGCATCGTGCGACCGATGACGAACATCGACGCCTGTGGCACCAGTTGCACTGGCTCCTACGACGGCGAAGCCGTCCACCAGGGCCTGGAAGGCACGCTGGGCTGGCGCGGTGGTCCGTTGCAGCTGGACGGCGGCGCCACCGTGCTCGACGCCAAGCGCCGCGGCAGCGCAGATGCTTCGCTCAACGGCACGCGCCCCGTCAACGTGCCCAAGCTGGTGCTGCGCGGCCGGGCCTCGCACAACGTCGCCAGCATCCCCGGCCTCACGCTGGACGGCACGGTGGTGCACGAAGGCCGCCGCTCCGTGCTGCCCGATGCCTCGATCGAACTGGCCTCGTGGACTCGTTTCGACGCCGCGCTGCGCTATGCGACCAAGGTCGGTGGCGTGGCCACGCGCTGGACGCTGGGTGTCGAGAACCTGCTCGACCGCAGCTACTACAAGGAATCCCCTACCCAGTTCGGCCATGTCTACCTGTTCACGGGCACACCACGTACGGCGCGCCTGGCAGTGCAGGCTGACTTCTAAGAAAGTCCCAAAAAAGACGCTATAATCGTGGGCTACCGTTCCTCAATAGCTCAGTTGGTAGAGCGCCGGACTGTTAATCCGTAGGTCCCTGGTTCGAGCCCAGGTTGAGGAGCCAAAAATTCACCGATCTTTTCCTCAATAGCTCAGTTGGTAGAGCGCCGGACTGTTAATCCGTAGGTCCCTGGTTCGAGCCCAGGTTGAGGAGCCAGAAGGCCAAGGCCCCGCGTCGCAGGATGCGGGGCCTTTCGCTTTGCTGCAATGCTTGCATCGGCAGTGTCCGGCCCCATGTACCAGAACATGAAGACCACGCACTCCACCCTTTCCGAACTCGCACCGGTCCGCGTCCTGGCTGCATTGCTGGAGCGGCTCGAACACAGCGCCATTCCCGTCGATGCAGCCCAGTACCAGGCCGTGGTGGCACGGTTGGATGCAGCGTTGCGCACGGTGAAACCGAGCGATGCACTGCGGGATTTGCTGGCCGAACATCCAGCAGCCTCAGAGTTGTACGAAAATGCGCATTACGAGGTCGCTGGACTGTGCCGCTCGCCACTGGAGTCATCTGTGGCGGCCGAACAGCAGGCCAGGACCGTGATCCAGCGCGCAATGCAAATACCCAGGGAGAGTTCCGCCAATGGCCAAAGCTGAAGTGAAAACCGCAATCTTGGCTGACGGGTTACGCTACAAGACCAAGGTCTCCGGTTCGCCCTTCACCGCAGGTACGTCGATGGGCGGCTCCACGATGTCGTGCTTTCTGTGCGGCAAGCACCGCCTGCGTTCCCAACTGGGCACGCGCAAGGTGATCGGCAAGTCGCAAGCCGTCTGCGCACCGTCCTGCAAGGAACTGGACGAACTGCTCGCCCGTTGAGCCCGGCGGCGCCCGCGCCGCTTGTTCGTTTCAATGTTCGAAATGACCTTCGCCACCCTTTGGTGGCGGGCTTGGCTGCGCCTGCATGGTGATGCCGGGCTGTAGTGGCGTGGGCACGACCTGCACTGCCAGCGTCGGCCCGGGATCCTGCGGCAACTGAACGCGGTATGACCTGCCGGCGTAGGCGTAATGCACGTCGTAGGCGACCACCTGCGGCTGCAGCACGCCCTGCAGCGTGCAGTGCCGCACCTGCTGCATCTGTGGCGCGGGCCGGCCTTCGATGCGCTCGCCCCACAGAGCACCGAGCACCACGCCGAACAGGGTCGCCAGCGCGCGCCCCTCGCCACTGCCGAAGCGGTTGCCGACGACACCGCCTGCCACCGAACCCAGCAAGGCACCGCCGCCGGTGTCGGCTTGCGGCGCGACCTCCTGCGCGACTTGGCATACCTGCTGCGCGACGGTGCGCTGCTGCACCACGGGCACGGCCGACAGCACCCGGGCCTGCTCCTGTGCGATGGCGGGCGCGGCCGGCCCGACCGAAGCCCCCAGTACCATGCAGATCCAACGCTTGTTCATCGCGGCAACTCCAGGGCCAGGCCCTCGGAACGGAAGCGTCATTATGGTGACGGCCCGGCGAGCATGCGCCATTCCCCCTGCGTGATACCGGAGCACCCATGCACTACCGCCCCCTCGGCAAGAGTCCCCTGCGCGTTTCCACCCTGTGCCTCGGCACGATGATGTTCGGCGACCAGACGGCACTGGCCGAGGCCAGCGACATCGTCGCGCACGCCCAGGAGCATGGCGTCAACTTCCTCGACACGGCCGATGTCTACAAGCAGGGTGCGTCCGAAGAGATGCTGGGCCAGGTCCTGGCGGGCCGGCGTCACCAGTGGATCGTGGCGACCAAGCTCGGCAACAAGATGGCCGATGCGCCCAACCACAGCCACTACTCGCGTCACTGGGTGCTGACCGAGGTGGAGAACAGCCTGCGCCGGCTGTGCACCGACCACATCGACATTTACTACCTGCACCGCGACTTCGACGGGCTGGACCTGGAAGAGCCGCTGCGCGCCATCGACACCCTGCTGCGCGCCGGCAAGATCCGGTACTGGGGCCTGTCGAACTTCCGCGGCTGGCGCATCGCCGAAGCCACGCACCTCGCGCAACGCCTGAACATGCCCGGCCCCGCCGTCTGCCAACCCTACTACAACCTGCTCAACCGCATGCCCGAGGTCGAGATCCTGCCGGCCTGCCGCCAGCACGGGCTCGGCGTCGTGCCCTACAGCCCGATCGCGCGCGGCATCCTGTCGGGCAAGTACCTGCCGGGCACCGCGCCGGCTGCGGACAGCCGCGTGGGCCGCGGCGAAAAGCGTGTGATGGAAACCGAGTTCCGCGATGAATCGCTGCAGGTCGCGCAGACGCTGCAAGCCCATGTGCAGGACCGCGGCATCACGCTCGCGCAGTTTGCGACGGCCTGGGTGCTGGGCAGTGGCACAGTGTCCTCGGTCATCGCCGGACCGCGCACGCTGGCTCAGTGGAAGGACTACCTGCCCGCCCTGGACTATGCGCTTACTGCCGAGGACGAGGCCATCGTCAACCGGCTCGTTCCACCCGGTCACCCCTCCACGCCAGGCTACACCGACCCGTCCTATCCCGTGGTCGGCAGGCAGGCCCGGGCAGGCTGAGAACGGCGCGGGCGAACACGACAAATGTCACGTCTGGCCCGACGGATTGCAGCGCGATGTCTTGTGGCTGCCATGGGCGCGGCCTACATTCACGGCGACGGCGGTGCGGCCAGTGCCCGCACCAGACAGATTGGCAGTCCAACGTGCCGACGCCGTCGCCAGATTCCGCTGCGCACCCCTGCGCAGCCCTGATTTGGCCGCTGTCCTACAGACGCCCCAGGGCGGCCAAAGTACAACTCCCTCCATAGCAACAACACGCTTCACCGGAAGGAGCCAGATGATCAAAGTCGGCATCGTGGATGACCACGCCATCGTGCGTTCAGGTCTGCGGCAGTTCTTCTCGGACCACGTGGATCTGCGCGTGGTCGGCGAAGCTGCCAGCGGTCGCGAAGCCATCGACCTGGTCCGCAACACAGAGATGGATGTGCTGCTGATGGACCTGTCCATGCCCGGACAAACCGGCATCGACGTGCTCGCCATGATCCGCGCCAAGGCGCCGGACCTCGGCATCCTGATCCTCTCGGGTTATCCGGAGGAACACTACGCGATGAACCTGATCCGCCAGGGCGCCAGTGGCTACCTGAACAAGGAATGCGATCCGATGGAGATCGTCAATGCGATCCGCACGGTCGCCATGGGGCGGCGCTACATCACCCCTGCCGTGGCCGAACTGCTGGCCCAACAGATCAACCGCAAGGGCGACGAGGCGCCGCACGAGCAGCTGTCCGAACGCGAGTTCCAGGTGTTCCTGAAGTTGGCCAAGGGCGAGACCGCGGGCGACATCGCCAAGACCCTGTCGCTGAGCGTGAAGACGGTCAGCACCTACCGCACGCGGCTGATGGAAAAGCTCAACCTGAGTTCCAACAGCGACCTGACCTACTACGCGCTCAAGAACAAGCTGATCGATTGATCGGCGACCACGCCAAAGAAGAAGGGGCTCGTACACCGAGCCCCTTTTTTCATGCCACGGCGAACCGCAGGCTCAGCCCCAGCGCACGTCAGCGTCCTGTGCGGCCGGCTGCACGTCGAACTGCAAGCGCACGGTCTGCGGACCCCATTGCAAGCGCACGCCCTCAGCTTGCGCCAGCGCCTTCACATCCGACCAGGTCAGCGGCCGGTAGGCCTTGGCGGGTTGTACCGGGTCTTCGGCATCGGGCGTGGGCTGCAGCGACATCGAGAGATTCGCCACCGTGCCGTCGATGCCGGCCTCGATGCGCACCTGGGCTGGCGTGGCCGCGGCGTCCGTCAGCGCCATCAGGCAAGCTGGCACCAGCGTGCGCAGGCCCAGGCGCGCAACACGCGCGTTCTCGGCCTGGGTCGCGTCCACCACCGTGAAGCCGCGGAACGACAACTCGGTGGTCAGCAGGTGCAGGCAGTCGGCGACACCTTCGTTCAATGCCACCTGCTCGCCCTCGTGCGGCGCCAGCCAGCCCATCAAGGCCACGCATTCGCTGCTGGCCGAGCGGGCCAGCGTGTTCATCTCGCTGCAATTGCGCCGCAGGGCTTCCAGGTTGGGCGCCGGCGCCTGCACGCGCCGCTCCACCAGAGAAGCGATCATGCTGACCGGCTGCAGCGATCCTGCGATCTGGTGCCGGATGGCCGAACCCATCCGGCGCAGCACTGCGTAGCGGGCTGCTTCCTGGGCCATGGACAGCGCGTTGTCGTCCGCCAGGCTGACTGGTGGCACGGCTTCGAGAGCATGCAACGCGGCTGATGACATGAACCAACACTCCCCATTTGAATCGATGCGGCTACGGTAGCGCATGACCCGGCAGTTGCGGTCAGGTTTGGGCACGAGCCTCTGTAGGCCGACGCCGACACCTCTTGCAACAGATGTGGAGGTTCAGCGGGCCACGCTACGGCGCCACAGGAGTGCCAGCATCGCCACGCCGATGGCGACAAAGCACAGGAAAGACCAATTGGCGATCGAGCCGCCCAGGAAAGTCCAGTCGACCGCCGCGCAATCGCCGCCGCCAGCGAAGATCATGGGCACGGCGCGCTTGAGGGGGAAGGTTTCGATCATGCCGTAGAAGTCGCGGCCACAGCTCGCGATCTCTGGCGGATACCACTGCAGCCAGGTCTGCCGCGCTGCGACGAAGGCGCCGAAACCGGCGATCAGCAAGGTCAGCAGGCCGCCGGCCAGGTGGGCGCCGCGCGAACGCAGCATGGCGGTGAGCCCCGCCACGACGGCCACGAGCACGAGTGCGTACCGTTGCACAATGCACATGGGACAGGGCTCCAGGCCCAGGCCATGCTGCAGGTACAGGCCAAAGCCCAGCAAGGCGATACAGAACAGACTCACCAGGGCCAGCACGGTACGCGGTGCCTGGTCCAACATTCGCAGCAGCATTCCCACCCTTTCTTGCGACGCTTCTTGTGGCGCGCGCCCTCCGGCGGAGGGCATCACGGTATTGTCGGCGATGGGATTGCGGCGGCCAGGCTTTGGTTCCCGGCCCGGGCTTCAATCGTCGCGGCGCCAGCGCCGACCGTCGCGGTAGCCGTAGCCGCGGTCGTCGTCGTAGCGGGGCCGGCCCTCGTAGCCCGGGCGCACGATCACGACCGGCGGCCCGACCACGGGGGGCGCCACCACCACCGGGCGGCGATGGCCGTAGTAGCCCGGGCCAACGGGCGCCACCACGCAGCCGCTCAGCGCGGCAGCGGCCAGCACGGCAAGCAGGGACAGACGTTTCATGCGGATCTCCAACAGAGCGGAACGAGATGCGCATTCAACGGCCCGGCGCCCGCCCGGCCGACATCCAGCGCATGAAGTTCTGTAAAGAGCGGTAGCCGCGCGTTCGCCCAAAAACATGATGGCCAACATCTATTTTCCTGTTCGATTTATGATGCCTGTCATTTATCGGAAATGGAGCGTCGCATGCCACGCGTATCCCAGCAACAGACCGACCAGAACCGCATCGCCATCGAGAAGGCCTCCGCGCGCCTGTTCCGCGAAAAGGGCCTGCACGGCGTCAGCGTCGCCGAGGTGATGGCCGCGGCCGGCCTCACGCATGGCGGCTTCTATGGCCATTTCTCCTCCAAGGAAGGCTTGGCCGCCGTGGCGTGCGCCAAGGCCTTCGAGCATTCCGGTGCGCGCTGGGACCAGCATTTCGCCGAACTGCCCGAGCGCAAGGACCGCCGCCAGGCTTATGTCGAAGGCTATCTGTCCACGGCCACACGCGACCGCCCCGGCAACAGCTGCACGGCCGCCGCGCTGGCCGGCGACGTGGCGCGCGCCGGTGCCGACGCGCCCGTGCGCGCGGCCTACCTGGACGGCGTGAAATCCATGGCCGCGCGCCTGGCCAGCCTGCAGCCCGACGCCGGCACGTCCGAAGCCGAGCAGCGCGCGCTGGCCGACGTGGCCACGCTGGTCGGCGCGCTGCTGTTGTCGCGCGCCACCAAGGGCGACCCGATCTCCGAAGCGCTGCTGTCCAGCGCACGCACGCGCCTGCTGCAGGAAGGCGCGCAGCCATGAGCGCCGTTCCCACCACCCCGGCAGCCGCACCCGGCAAGGCCGCAGTCGCCGCCCAGGCCCGCTCCCAGCGCCTGCTGCACGGCCCGGTGCTGGCCACCTTGCTGCTGCTGGCCGCGCCCAACCTCGTCGTGATGCTGGCGCAGGCCGCCGCCAACTTCCTGGAGAGCTACTTCGTCGGCCTGCTCGGCGTGGACGCACTGGCCGGCGCGGCGCTGGTGTTCCCGCTGGTCATGCTGATGCAGACCATGTCGGCCGGCGGCATGGGCGGGGGCATCTCCTCGGCCATTGCGCGCGCCATCGGCGCTGGCGACACGCACAAGGCGCAGGCGCTGGCGCTGCACGCGCTGGTCATCGCGCTGGCGTTCGGCATGGCCTGCATGCTGGGCGGGTTGCTGGGCGGGCCGCTGCTGTACCGCGCCATGGGCGCCACGCCGGCTGTGCAAGAGGCCGCCCTCGCCTACTCCAACGCGATCTTCGTCGGCGCCGTGTTCCTGTGGCTGGCCAACGGCATGGCCAGCGTGTTGCGCGGCAGCGGCAACATGGCGCTGCCGGCGATGGTGCTGTCCGGCGGCGTGCTGCTCCTGCTGCTCGCCTCGCCCGTGCTGATCTTCGGCTGGGGCCCGGTGCCGGCCCTGGGCATCACGGGCGCGGGGCTGGCCCTGGTCGTCTACTACGTCGCCGCGGCCGCGGTGATGCTGGTGTCGGTGTGGCGTGGCAACGGCGGCGTGCAGCTGCGCCTGAACCACACGCTGCGCTGGCCGCTGTTCCGCGACATCTTGGGCGTGGGCGCGCCGGCCATCGTCAACAACATCACGTTGAACCTCTCGGTGCTGACGGCCACGGCCCTGGTCAGTCCTCTGGGAAGCGAAGCGTTGGCAGGCTTCGGCCTCGGCATCCGACTCGAGTACCTGCAGATTCCCATCGTGTTCGGCTTTGGCGCTGCCATGGTCGCCATGGTCGGCATGAACACCGGCGCCGGCCAGCTCGTGCGCGCACGTCGCGTCGCCTGGACCGGGGCGCTGCTCGCCGCCGCCGTCACCTCATTCGTGGGCTTGGCTGCGGCGCTGTTCCCCGCCGCCTGGCTCGGGCTGTTCACGCACGACCAGGAGGCGATCCGCGTCGGCACGCAGTACCTGCGCGCGGTAGGGCCTGCCTACGGGCTGTTCGGACTGGGCTTGTCGCTTTATTTCGCCTCGCAAGGCGCGCGGCGCATGGGCTGGAGCATCGTGGCCGGCGCGGCGCGGCTGCTGGTGGTCTACCTGGCGGGCCATCTGGCGCTGCGGCTGGGGGCAGGCCTGCCCACGCTGCTGGCGATCATGGTCGCGGCACTGGCGTTCTATGCGCTGCTGAACGCCTGGCCCTGGTTTGCGCGTCCGCAGGACCGGCCGCGCGGCTGATGGCTCAGGCCGCGGCGTGCAGCCGCACCCAGGCCAGGTACTTGTCGAGCCAGCCCTGCAGGAAGGCGCGGCTGGCCTCGCCGATGCTGCCGTCGGCATTGAACAGGCCGTCCTTGGCCTGCACGAAGGCCTCGGGCTGGCCCAACGTGGGCACGTCCAGGTAGGCCAGCACATTGCGCAGGTGCTGCTGCGCCAGCGCCGTGCCGATGGCACCCACCGACACGCCGATCACGCCTGCGGGCTTGCCCGGAAACGCGCTTTTGCCATGAGGCCGCGAACCGTGGTCCAGCGCGTTCTTGAGCACGCCCGGGATCGAGCGGTTGTACTCGGGCGTCACGAACAGCAGGCCCTGCGCCGACTGGATCTCCGCCTTCAGCCGCGTGACGCTGGCGGCGGGGCTGCCGTCGTCGTCCTGGTTGTACAGCGGCAGGTCGTCGATGCGCAGCTGCTCGAACGTCACATCGGCGGGCGCGAGCTTGGCCAGCGCGACGGCCAGCTTGCGGTTGAACGAGTCCTTGCGCAGGCTGCCGACGATGACGGCGATCTTGGTCTGGGCCATGGGGCTGTCCTTTCAGAAGTGGTGAAGGGGCGCCCACCTTAGCCCAGATTCAGAAACCCGCCAGCACCGCGCCCTTGAACTCGGTCTGGATGAACTTGCGGACCTCGTCGGAGTGGTAGGCCTTCACCAGCTTGCCGACCCAGGGTTGGGCCTTGTCCTGCTCGCGCACGACCAGCACGTTCACGTAGGGCGACTTGGCGCTTTCCTGCGCGATGGCGTCCTTGCCGGGGTTCAGCCCGGCCGACAGCGCGAAGTTGGTGTTGACGGCCGCGGCATCCAGGTCGTCCAGCGAACGCGCCAGTTGCGCAGCCTCGAGTTCGACGAACTTCAGCTTCTTGGGGTTCTCCACCACGTCCAGCGGTGTGGCTTTGAGGCCCGCGGACGGCTTGATCTTGATCAGGCCCTTGTCCTGCAACACCAGCAGCACGCGGCCGCCGTTGGTCGGGTCGTTCGGGATGCCGAAGCGCGCGCCCTCCTTGAGGTCCTTCAGGTCCTTGACCTTCTTGGAGTACAGGCCGATCGGATAGTTGACCGTCTGCGCGACCGAGACCAGCTTGTAGCCGCGGTCCTTGACCTGCAGGTCCAGGAAGGGCTGGTGCTGGTAGCTGTTGGCGTCCAGGTCGCCGGCGGCCAGCGCGGCATTGGGCTGGATGTAGTCGCTGAACTCGACGATCTGGATCTTCAGACCGTCCTTCTCGGCGATGCGCTTGACCTGCTCGAAGATCTGCGCGTGCGGGCCAGCCGTGACGCCGATCTTGAGCGGCTTGTCCTGGGCGATGGCGGTGGAGGCCAGCAGGGCCAGCGCGATGGTGGAAATGAATGTACGTTTTTGCATGAGGAACTCCTGAAGAAAACAATCAACGGCGGATGCGGCGCACCAGCCAGTCGCCGGCGCTCTGCACCAGCTGCACGAAAACAATCAGCACGAGGACCACGGCGGCCATGACCTCGGGCAGGAAGCGCTGGTAGCCGTAGCGGATGCCCAGGTCGCCCAGGCCGCCGCCGCCGATGGCGCCGGCCATGGCCGAGAAGCCCGTCAGGCTCACCAGCGTGATCGTGAGCGCGGCCACGATGCCGGGCAGCGCCTCGGGCAGCAGGACCTTCCAGACGATCTGCGACGTGGTGGCGCCCATGGCCTGGGCCGCTTCCACGAGGCCATGGTCGACCTCGCGCAGCGCCGTCTCCACGAGCCTTGCCACGAAGGGCGCGGCCGCCAGCGTGAGCGGCACCACGGCCGCGGCCGTGCCGATGGACGAGCCCGTCACGAAGCGCGTGAACGGGATGATGGCCACCAGCAGGATGATGAAGGGCGTGGAACGCACGGCGTTGACGATGCCGCCCACGATGCGGTTGACGGGCGCGTTCTCGCGCACGCCACCGCGGTCGGTCAGGCGCAGCAGCACGCCCAGCGGCACGCCGATCAGCGCACCGGCCAGGCCCGAGATGCCGACCATCACCATCGTCTCCCACAGCGAGGTGGCGAACAGGTCCAGCAGCGGGCCGTTGAAGGTCTCGAGGAAATCAAACATGGGCGGCCTCCGGCACCAGGGGTTGGACACGCACACCGGCCTGGCGCAGGTGCGCGATGCCGGCCTGCAGCTGGTCGGCCGCGCCGCGAGCGAACACCGCCAGCTGGCCGAAAGGCTGGCCCTGCACCTCGTCGATCTGGCCGTGCAGGATGGACAGGTCCAGGCCGAACCGGCGCACCAGCTCGGTCAGCAGCGGCTGGTCGGCACCATCGCCGGCGAAGGCCAGGCGCAGCCCCTGCCCCTGGCCCGCCGGGCTCGCGCCCATCAGCGTGCGCAAGCGCGCCAGCACGGAGTCCGGCAATTCCTGCGGCACGATCTCCTCGATCAGGCTGCGCGTGGTGGCGTGCTGCGGGTGGGAGAACACGTCGATCACGCGGCCCTGCTCGACGATGCGGCCTGCGTCGATCACGGCCACGCGCTCGGCCACCTGCTTGATGACCTGCATCTGGTGCGTGATCAGCACGATGGTCAGGCCGAACTCCTGGTTGATCTGGCGCAACAGACCCAGGATGGAGCGCGTCGTCTCCGGATCCAGCGCCGAGGTCGCCTCGTCGGACAGCAGCACCTTGGGCCGGTTGGCCAGCGCCCGGGCAATGCCCACGCGCTGCTTCTGCCCGCCGCTGATCTGCGAGGGATGGCGCCTGGCCAGTGCCGACAGGCCGACCAGGTCCAGCAGCGGCTCCACACGCTTCTTGATCTCGCCGTCGGACAGACCGGCGATCTCCAGCGGCAAGGCCACGTTGTCGTAGACCGTGCGCGAGCTCAGCACATTGAAATGCTGGAACACGATGCCGATGTCGCGCCGCGCGATGCGCAGCGCCGCATCGTCCAGTGCCGTCATCTCGCGGCCGTCGACCAGCACCTGCCCCGACGTGGGCCGGTTCAACAGGTTGATCACGCGCACCAGCGAGCTTTTGCCCGCGCCGCTGCGGCCGATGATGCCGAACACCTCGCCGGCCGCCACCTGCAGGTCGATGCCGCGCAGCGCCTGTACCGGTCCGCTGCTACCCTGGTAGGTTTGGGTGATACCCCTCAACTCGATCATTGCTCACCATGGGCTCCGCCATCGGGGAAACCCTTATTCAATGCAAGGGGCGGGAATCTACGCTCTTTTTCATAAAACTCATAAGAATATAAAGTTCATTGCTTATATGAAGGCAAACGGGATCCTGCTCCACGTGGTCGGTCTGTGGGTGCTGTCGGGGCTGGATGCGAGCGGCAAGTACCTGGCGCTGGTGGGTGTGCCGGTGCTGCTCGTGGCCTGGGTGCGCTATGCCGTGCACACGGCGCTGTCCAGCGCCATCCTGCTGCCGCGCCGCGGCCGCGCGCTGCTGCGCACGCATTCGCTGCGCGGGCAGCTGCTGCGCGGCGTGCTCATGATCGCGTCGACGCTGCTGTTCTTCTCCGTTCTCAAGCGCGTGCCGCTGGCCGAAGCCACGGCCATGAACTTCATGGCGCCGGTCTTCCTGCTCGCGCTGGCGCCCTGGCTGCTCCACGAACCGCACCGGCTGCACCGCTGGCTGGGCGTGGCGCTCGGCTTTGCCGGCATGCTGCTCGTGGTCCGGCCGGGCGCGGGGCTGGACACCGTGGGCGTGCTGCTGGGCCTGGCCACGGCCCTGACCTTCGCGGCCTTCCAGATCGCCACGCGCCGGCTGGCCGGCGACGATCCGCTGACGACCAACTATTACGGCGGCCTGGTGGGCACCGTGGCGTTGACGCCGCTGCTGCCCTGGGTCTGGGAGCTGCCCGCGCTCGGCACGGGGCAGTGGCTGCTGCTGTTGTCCACCGGCGTCACGGGTGCGATCGGCCACGGCCTGCAGTCTGCTGCCTATGCACGCACGCCGGCCACACTGCTCGCGCCTTACAGCTACCTGCAGATCCTGAGTGCAGTGGCGCTCGGCTGGGCGGTCTTCGGCCAGCTGCCCGACGCCACAACGGCCCTGGGCATCGCCTGCATCTGCGGTGCCGGCATCGCCGTGGCGCTGGTCGAGCGCCGGCTCAATCGCGCAATGCGCGCCGCGCCAGTGCCGCCTGCAGCAGTGCGCAGCCCACGACCAGCGCCAATGCCGCCGTCAGCGAACTCCCATGGGCCACGAAGCCGATGATGGACGGCCCGACCATGAAACCGCAGTAGCCCACGGAAGCCACGGCCGAGATGCCGTGCGCCGGCGCCACGCCCGGCACCTGGGCGGCGGCACTGAACAGCACCGGCACCACGTTGGCCAGGCCCACACCGACCAGTGCGAAGCCCGCCAGTGCGAGTGGCACATTGGGCGACAACAGCACGAGCGCCAGCGCCACGGCCGCCAGGCAGGCGCTGGCGCGCAGCAGGCCCACAGCCGACCAGCGCGCGCGCAGCCGGTCGCCCACGAAGCGCGTGGCCGCCATCGCGGCCGAGAAGCTGGCATAGGCCAGCGCGGCCTGCTGCTGCGGCGCGCCGCGCTCGCTGGCCAGGAACAGCACGCTCCAGTCGTAGATCGCGCCCTCGACCACGAAGCCCAGCGCCGCCAGCAGGCCCAGCAGCGCCAGCCGCCCGCGCGGCAGCACGAAACGCCCGTGTGCTTCCTCGGCCGCAACCGGCGCCGGCGCCATCTGCCGCACGCTCCAGCCCACCAGCAGCATGCTGAAGACGGCCACTGCGAGCAGCTGCAGCTTCGGCGCCACGCCGGCCGTGAACAGCAGCCCGCCCACGCCCGCCCCCACCATGCCGCCCAGGCTGAACATGCCATGGAAGGCGCTCATGAGCGGCCGGCCGGCGTGGCGTTCGAGCTCCGAGGCATCGGCGTTCATGGCCACGTCCAGCAGGCCCGTCGCCAGTCCGAACAGGCCCAGCAGGCCCCACAACAGCACAGGGTGCGGCATGTGCAGCAGCAGCACCAGGGCCACGGCCGACAGCAGCGCGCCCCACCAGGCCACGCGGCGCGCACCGTGCCGCGCGATCAGCCAGCCGGCCTGGGTGAGCCCCAGCACCGAGCCCACGCCGGCCGCCAGCACCAGGCCGCCGATGGCGCCCACGCCCAGTCCGTAGACGGTCTTCACCGTGGGGATCTGCACACCCCAGGTCGCGAACATGAAACCGGCCGCGAAAAACAAAAAACGCGCAGCCCAGTGCGCGCGCACAGTCGAGGAAGTCATGGCGCCGACGATAGCCGAGCGGCATGACCGGCCCCGGCCCGAACCCTGCCACCACGGGGCGCCGGCCACAGAGACCCAGCGCTCCAAGCCTGATCGCGCAGGGCCGCGTCGCGCGCATTTGTGAACGCAGCAACCATGGTGCCCCTCCGGGTTAGCCACCAAGGTGGCTGCACTCTTTTGGTGAACAATGCGGCCCGCCGATGGCGCGCTGGGTGCTCCAGTCCGTCGGCCAGACCAACGACTAGGAGATCGACTTGAAACCAACGCTTCTCGCCAGCGCGCTCGCGGCCCTCGCCTTCGGCCTGTCGGCCCCTGCCCAGGCCCAGACCCCGGTCAAGATCGGCTTCATGGCGGAGCTGTCGGGTCCGCAGGCCGCGCTGGGGCAGGACATGCTGGACGCCTTCATGCTGGTCGTGGAGCAGAACGGCGGCAAGCTCGGCGATGTGCCCGTCAACGTGCTGCGCCGCGACAGCCAGCTCAAGCCCGAGGTCGCCAACCAGATCGCCGACGAACTCATCGAGAAGGAGAAGGTGCCCATCGTGGCCGGCATCACCTTCTCCAACATCATGATGGCCGTCAGCAAGAAGCTGACCTCGGCCGGCGTCATCGTGGTCGGCGGCAACGCCGGACCGGCGCCGCTGGCCGGCGCGCAGTGCGCGGCCAACCTGTTCGTCGTCTCCAAGCAGAACGACCAGTTCGCCGAGGCCATGGGCAAGTACGCCACCGACAAGGGCTACAAGCGCATCATCGCGATGACGCCCAACTACCAGGCCGGCAAGGACTACGTGGCCGGCTTCAAGCGCGTCTACAAGACCGCGCTGGCCGACGAGATTTACACCCCGCTGAACCAGCTCGACTTTTCGGCCGAGCTTTCGCGCATCGCGGCCGAGAAGCCCGACGCGGTCTACGCCTTCTATCCCGGCGGCCTGGGCGTGGCCTTCGTGCGCGCCTACCAGCAGGCCGGGCTGACAGCCAAGATCCCGCTGCTGACCGTGTCCACGGCCGACGGCACCACGCTGCCCGCGCTCAAGGACAGCGCGCTGGGCGTGATGTCGGCCTCCGCCTGGGGCCCGGACTTGCCGACGCCGGCCAACCAGAAGTTCGTGGCCGACTTCGAAGCCAAGTACAAGCGCACGCCGTCCGAGTACGCCGCCCAGTCCTACGACGCCGCACTCTTGATCGACTCGGCCCTGCGCAAGACCAAGGGCAGCACCGACAAGGCCACGCTGCAGACGGCGCTCAAGGCCGCGGACTTCAAGTCCGTGCGCGGCACTTTCAGCTTCGGCGCCAACAACTTCCCGGTGCAGGATTTCTACGTCTTCGAGGTGGCCAAGGACGCCAAGGGCAACGCCAACCTCAAGACGGTCAGCAAGCAGCTCACGGCGCACAAGGATGCCTATGTCGGCGAATGCCCCATGAAGTGAGCCGGGCTTGATCTGGAGCCTGTTCTTCTCCCAGCTGCTGAACGGGGTGCAGCTCGGGATGCTGTTGTTCCTGCTGTCGGCCGGCCTCACGCTGGTGTTCGGCATCATGAACTTCATCAACCTCGCGCACGGCTCGTTCTACATGCTGGGCGCCTACTTCGCGGCGGCTGCGCTGGCGCGCACGGATTCGTTCCTCCTTGCCGGCCTGGCCGGCATCGGCGGCGCCATGGCGCTCGCCTTCGCGATCGAGCGGCTGGCGCTGCGCCGGCTCTACACGCGCGACCACCTGGACCAGGTGCTGGCCACGCTGGGCCTGATCATGTTCTTCAACGAGGTGGTGCGCATGGTCTGGGGCTCGCAGCCCGTGTTCACGGCGCAACCGGCCTGGCTCAACGGCTCGCTGCAGTTCGGCGACTTCAGCTACCCGGCCTACCGGCTCATGATCATCGTGGCCGGGCTGCTGGTGGCGGCCGGCATCCACCTGCTGATCCACCGCACGCGCGTGGGCATGCTGGTGCGCGCCAGTTCCACGCACCCCGATACCGTGGCCGCGCTGGGCGTCAACGCGCGGCTGCTCAACACCTTGCTGTTTTCGGTCGGCGCGGGCCTGGCGGCGCTGGCCGGCTGGCTGGTCGGTCCCATCGTGTCGGTGCAGTCGGGCATGGGCGACAACGTGCTGATCCTCGCGCTGGTGGTCATCGTGATCGGCGGCATCGGCTCCATCCGCGGCGCCTTCCATGCGGCGCTGCTGGTGGGCCTGGTCGACACCATGGGCCGGGCGTACATGCCGCAGATCACGCGGCAGTTCTTCGAGCGCAGCGTGGCCGATGCGGCCGGGCCGGCGTTGGCCTCCATGCTGATCTACCTGTTCATGGCGCTGATCCTCGCCGTCAAGCCGACCGGCCTGTTCCCGGTGAAGCGTTGACGATGTTTCCCGAAAACCTGTCGTGGCGCTCGCCACGCGCCTGGCTGGCCTGCGCCATCGTGCTGCTGATGCTGCTCGTGCCGCTGTTCGCGCAATGGGCCGGCTCCAGCTTCTACCTCGGCTTCGCCACGCGCATCGTGGTGTTCGCCATTGCGGCCAGCGGGCTCAACCTGGTGCTGGGTTATGGCGGCATGGTCAGCCTGGGCCATGCGCTGTACGTGGGCCTGGGCGCCTACGTGGTCGGCATCGCGGCCTTCCATGGGCTTGCGAACGGCTGGGCTCAGCTCGGCATCGCGCTGGTGCTGGCGGCCGGCGTGGCGGCCATCACCGGCCTGGTGTCGCTGCGCACGCGCGGCATCGGCTTCATCATGATCACGCTGGCCTTCGGCCAGATGTTCTATTTCCTGGCCGTGAGCCTCAAGCCCTACGGCGGCGACGACGGCCTGCCGCTCGCCGAGCGCAGCCAGCTCACGCCGCTGCCCGCGCTGGACGGCAAGGTGGCGCTGTACTACCTCGCACTGGCCGTGCTGTTCACGGTGATGCTGCTGGTCTGGCGCGCCGTGCACAGCCGCTTCGGCATGGTGCTGCGCGGCTTCCATGCCAACGAGCGGCGCATGCTGGCGGCCGGCCATCCGCGGCTGCGCTACCAGCTCACGGCCTATGTGCTGTCGGCCCTGGTCTGCACGCTGGCCGGCGTGCTGCAGGGCAACCTCACGGCCTTCGCCTCGCCCTCCTACCTGTCCTGGCAGGCCTCGGGCGAGCTGATCCTGATCGTGGTGCTGGGCGGGATGGGCACGGTCATGGGGCCGCTGGTCGGCGCCGTGGTGCTGCTGGTCCTCGAAGAGATGTTGTCGGGTTGGACGCAGCACTGGATGGCCATCCTGGGACCGTTGATCCTGCTCGTCGCGCTGGTGTCGCGGCGCGGCATCTGGGGCGTGGTCATGCAGTGGGAGAAGCGCGCATGAGCACGCCGCTGCTGCGCGTGGAAGGCCTGGTCAAGCGCTTCGGCGGCCTCACCGCGACCGACCGGCTGGCGCTGTCCCTGGCGCCGGGCGAGACCCATGCGCTGATCGGCCCGAACGGCGCCGGCAAGACCACGGTCATGGGCCAGCTGACCGGCGAGCTGCTGCCCGACGCCGGCCGCGTGCTCTACGACGGCCAGGACATCACGCGCTGGCCCGTGCCCCGGCGCGCGCTGGCCGGCATCGCGCGCAGCTACCAGATCACGCAGCTGCTGCACGGCTTCTCGGTCCTGGAGAACGTGATGCTCGTGGTGCAGGCCCGCAGCGGCCATTCCTTCGGCGCCTGGACGCCCGTGCGCCGCCAGCGCGCGCTGACCGAACCCGCCCTGCAGGCCCTGGCCCAGGCCGGCCTGGCCGAGCGCGCGCAGGACGACGTGATGGCCTTGGCCCATGGCGAGCACCGTCAGCTGGAACTGGCCATGGCCCTGGCCATGCAGCCGCGCCTGCTGCTGCTGGACGAACCGCTGGCCGGCATGAGCCAGGGCGAGTCGGCCCGCATGGTCGCACTGCTGCAAGGCCTCAAGGGCCGCTACACCATGCTGCTCGTGGAGCACGACATGCAGGCCGTGTTCAGCCTCGCCGACCGCGTGAGCGTGCTGGTCTACGGCCGCGCCATCGCCTGCGGTACGCCGGGCGAGGTGCAGGCCGATCCGGCGGTGCGCCAGGCCTACCTCGGGGACGATTGATGGCGCTGCTCCAAGTCCAGGGCCTGCAGGCCGGTTACGGCGCCAGCCGCGTGCTGCACGGCATCGACCTCACCGTCGGCGACGGGTGCATCGTCACGCTGCTGGGCAAGAACGGCATGGGCAAGACCACCACGCTCAAGAGCGTGATGGGCCTCGTGCCCAAGCAGGCCGGCAGCGTGCAGTTCGCCGGGCGCGACACCACGCGCATGGCCGCCTTCGAGGCCGCGCGCCTGGGGCTGGGCTGGGTGCCCGAAGGCCGCCAGGTCTTCCCCACGCTCACGGTGCAGGAGAACCTCGTGGCCACGGCCGCCAACCGGCATGGCGCGGCCGAGCCCTTCACCTTGCAGCGCGTCTACGATTTCTTTCCGCGCCTGGCCGAGCGCGCCGGCAACCTGGGCAACCAGCTCTCGGGCGGCGAGCAGCAGATGCTCGCCATCGGCCGCGCGCTGATGACCAACCCCCGGCTGCTGATCCTGGACGAGGCCACCGAAGGCCTGGCACCGCTGGTGCGCGCCGAGATCTGGCGCGTGCTGGCCGCGCTGCGCGCCACCGGCATGGCCATGCTGGTGGTGGACAAGAACCTGGGCGCGCTGCTGGCGCTGGCCGACCAGCATGTGGTGCTGGAAAAGGGCCGCATCGTCTGGCAGGGCGACGGCGCCGCGCTGCAGGCGGACCGCGCCACCGTCCAGGGCCACCTGGGCATCTGAGTCGCTTGATCACAATGGCGCATGTAACATTAGCACCATAGGGGTGAACAGCTGCTTATGATCAAAAGCACTGCCACCTCGTCACTCATTAGCATGTCCAGCAGCGCCATTTCCCCCGACCGCATCGCCCAACTCACGGCCCGCGAGCGCGCGCGCTTCGCCGCCGCGCGCCCGCGCAGCGCCGCGCTCGCCGCGCGCAACGCCGAGCACCTGCTGTTCGGCGTGCCGCTGCACTGGATGAGCGACTGGGGCACGCCCTTCGCTTTGCACGTGGCCGAGGCCCGCGGCGCGCAGCTGACCGACGTGGATGGCCACCGGCTCGTGGACTTCTGCCTGGGCGACACCGGCGCCATGTTCGGCCATTCCCCGGCGCCCGTGGTCACGGCGCTGCAGGCCCAGGCCGCGCGCGGCCTGACGGCCATGCTGGCCAGCGAAGACGCGGCCGCCGTCGGCGAGCTGCTGGCCACGCGCTTCGGCCTGCCGCGCTGGCAGTTCGCGATGACGGCCACCGATGCCAACCGCTTCCTGCTGCGCTGGCTGCGCGCCGTGACCGGCCGCTCCGTGCTGCTGGTGTTCAACGGCTGCTACCACGGCACCGTGGACGACGTCTTCGTCGACCTCGTGGACGGCCAACCGGTGCAACGCGCAAGCCTGCTCGGCCAGGTGCACGATCTCACGCAGACCACGCGCGTGGTCGAGTTCAACGACCTGGCCGCACTGGAGGCGGCGCTCGCGCCCGGCGACGTGGCCTGCGTGCTGGCCGAGCCCGTCATGACCAACATCGGCATGGTGCTGCCCGAGCCCGGCTTCTGGCCGGCTGCGGCCGAACTGGTCCGCCGCCACGGCAGCCTGCTGGTGCTGGACGAGACCCACACCATCAGCAGCGGCCCCGGCGGCTACGCGCGTGCCCACGGCCTGGCGCCCGACGCGCTGGTGCTCGGCAAGCCGCTGGGCGGCGGCATGCCCTGCGCGGCCTATGGCTTCACGGCCGAACTGGCGGCGCGCTGCGAGGCTGCCAAGCGCGCCGCGCCGCCCGGCCACTCGGGCATCGGCACCACGCTCACGGCCAACCTGCTGGCCATGGCCGCGATGCGCGCCACGCTGTCCACGCTGATGACGGACGCCGTCTACCAACCCATGCTGGCGCTGGCCGGCGAACTGGCGCAAGGCCTGCGCGGCGCCATCGCACGGCACGGCCTGCCCTGGTGCGTGAGCCAGGTCGGTGCGCGTGCCGAATTCCAGTTCTGCGCCCGGCCGCCGCGCAACGGCAGCGAAGCCGCAGCCGCCATGGACGACGCGCTCGAACACCTGCTGCACCTGGCGCTATTGAACCGCGGCGTGCTGATCACGCCCTTCCACAACATGATGCTGGTCTGCCCCGAGACCAGCACAGCCGACGTCGCGCGCCTCGTCGAGGCCTTCGACGCCGTGCTGGCCGAACTCATCGCCCCCTGACGATGCCCCCAGAGCCCGCTGCCCCCGCCACCCAGCAGGACACCATCTACGCGCAGCTGCGCCAATGGGTCACGGTCGGCCGCTTCCAGCCCGGCGAGCGGCTCAAGATCCGCGAGCTGGCCGAGCGCCTGGGCTGCGGCCTCATGCCGGTGCGCGCTGCGCTGCAGCGCCTGGCGGCCGAAGGCGCGCTGCGCAACGTGCCCAATGCCGGCGTGGTCGTGCCCAAGCTCTCGCCGGCCGAGTTCGACGACCTCGTGCAGATGCGCATGCTGCTGGAGGGCGAGGCCGCCGAGCGCGGCGCGCTGCGCATCGACGAGCCCGGCCGCGCCGCGCTCGTGGCGCTGGGCGCAAGCATGCGCGAGGCGCTGGCGCAGAACAACGCGGCCGGCTACCTGGCCGCCAACGAGGATTTCCAGGTGCGGCTGTACCGCGCCGCCGGCTCGCCGCTGCTGTTCGACCTCATCGAGACGCTGTGGCTCAAGGCCGGCCCGGTGTCCAATCGCCTGTTCGAGGCGCCCGAAGCCGCCGTGGCGCTCAAGGACGCGCACGAGCCCACGCTCGCCGCGCTGGCGCGCCACGACCCCGTGGGCGTGCGCCTGGCCGTGGAGCGCGACCTGTTCATCGCCAGCCAGTTCATCCGCCGGCGCCTGCGCGCCATCCGCTAGACATGAGCCCACCCCTGGCGTGGCCTGCTCCGCGGCCTTCGGAACCTCTGGAGACGAGCCCGGTTCTGACGCTGTCGTAACGCACGACGCACCCACGAATCTTCCGAAGGAAACACCATGGAACCCGACGCGCTCGAATCCGCGCAACTGCTGGTGCGCCGCGCCGGCCGCGCGCTGGCCCGGCACGGCCTGCTGCACGCCTACGGCCACTGCAGCATGCGGCTCGATGCCGACCACTTCCTGGTCTGCGCCAGCCAGCCGCCTGGCACCATCGGTTTCGGCGTGCCGGGCACGGTGGTGCCGCTGGCCGGCGAGTTCCCCGACGACCTGCTGGGCGAGGTGCGCATCCACCGCGCCATCTACCGCCGCCGACCCGACATCGGCGGCGTGGTGCGCGCCATGCCGCCCAAGACCATGTCGCTGTCCACGCTGCGACGCACGCCGCGCGTGCTGCACGGCATGGGCAGCTACTTCCATCCCGGCACACCGCTCTGGGACGACGTGCAGCTGCTGCGCTCGGACGCCCAGGCCGAGGCCCTGGTGACGCAGATGGGCAATGCACCGGCCGTCGTCATGCGCGGCAATGGCGTGGTGGTGGCCGGCCCCAGCCTGCCCGACGCCGTGGTGCTGACCTGGTACCTGGAGGACGCCGCCCGCATCGAACTGGACTGCGCTGCCGCAGGCGGCACGCCTGTCGAGCTCACCGCCGACGAAGCCACGCGCCGCGCCACGCGCGCCGGCCGCATCTTCGAACGCATGTGGGACCACCTTTCGCACGGAGATCCCGAAGTTTGAACACCACAGACCCAACCCCCATCGCCGTGCTCGGCGCAGGCGTCATCGGCGCCGCCTGGGCGGCCTTCTTCGCGCTGGCCGGCCGTACGGTGCGCGTGGCCGACCCCGCACCCGACGCACAGCAGCGCCTGGACGACATGCTCGCGCGCGCCCGCCCCGCCATGCAGGCGCTGGGCCTGCTGCACGACCAACCCACGCTGCCGCGCCTGTGCGCCGGCATCGAGGAGGCCGTGCAAGGCGTCGGTGCCATCCAGGAGGCCCTGCCGGAACAGCTGGAGCTCAAGCGCGCCGCCTACTGCGCCGTGGAGGCTGCGGCGCCGGCAGATGCCTTGCTGATGTCCAGTTCCTCGGGCCTGATGCCCACGTTGCTGCAGCAGGGCCTGGCGCATCCGGAGCGCCTGCTGGTCGCCCATCCCTGCAACCCGGCCTACCTGATGCCGCTGGTGGAACTGGTCGGCGGCCAGGCCACCAGCGCCGAGGCCATGGACCGGGCCGAGGCCTTCTACCGCGCGCTGGGCAAACAGACCGTGCGCCTGCAGCGCGAGGCCACGGGCCACCTCGTCAACCGCCTGCAGGCCGCGCTGTGGCGCGAGGCCGTGCACCTGGTCGCCGGCGGCTACGCCAGCGTGGCCGACGTGGACCGCGCCGTGACCGAGGGCCTGGGCGCGCGCTGGACCGTCTGCGGCCCGCACACGATCTTCCACCTTTCGGGCGGCCCGCGCGGCATGGAAGCCTTCCTGGAGCGGCTGGGCCCGGCCGTGGAAAGCTGGTGGGCCGACCTGGGCCAGCCCAGCCTGGACGCGGACACGCGCGCCAAGCTCGTCGCGCAGATGCAGGAGGCCGCTGCCGGCCGCAGCACCGAGGCCATGGCCGGGCAGCGCGACGCCCACATGCTGCGCGTGATGCGGCTGCTGCAGGGCAATCCTCCACCGACCTGAGGATTGCGCTCGCGCGTGGGCGCCGCACAATCGCGGCACGGCCACCGATGCCGTGCAAGGAGCCCACGATGAGCGAAGAACGCAAGCAATGGATCTGCACGGCCGTCGACATCGACGGCGGCCAGCGCGTGGCGGGCAACCCCATGCAGCTCACGCCCATGGGCGTGGCGGCCAGGAACAAGCTCTGGCCGCGCGACAAGGTGCTCAGGGTGCGCTTCCTGCAGGGCAGCGCCGCGCTGCACGAACGCACGCTGAAGACCGCACAGGCCTGGATGCTGGACGGCGTGCACCTCAAGCTGGAACAGGCCCAACCCAACGAGGCCGGCGACATCCGCATCAGCTTCGACCCTGCCGCCGGTTCCTGGTCCTACGTGGGCACGGACGCCAAAGGCATCCGCAGTTCGCAGGCCACCATGAACCTGGGCTGGGCTGCGCTGGACACGCCCGAGCAGGACTTCTCCAGCGTGGTGATCCACGAGTTCGGCCATGCGCTGGGCCTGCTGCACGAGCACAACCACCCCGGCGCGCTCGTGCAGTGGGACAAGGCCGCTGTCAAGGCCGACCTGGGTGGCTCGCCCAACTTCTGGGACGACGCGACCATCTCCCACAACGTGTTCGCCAAGTTCGACGCGTCGACCACGATCACGACCGACTTCGACAGCGCCTCGGTCATGATCTACACCATCCCGGCCCACTGGACCACCAACGGCAAGAGCTTCATGCCCTCGTGGAAGCTGTCGGCCGGCGATGCCGCCACCATCCGCAAGCTCTACGCCTGATCTGCTGGCCTTCCAGGGCCTGCGCATGCGCGTGCACCGCATCGGGCTGGCCCACTGGCGGCCCGGCGCGCGGCTGCGCAGCTGGGGCGTCGCGCCACTGCACCGCAGTGGCGAGCAGTTGCTGGTGCCCTGTGGCGCGCACGAGGCCCTGTGGCTGGGCTTCTGGCAGGACGAAGAGGACGGCCCCGGCGCCACGGTGGAGCTGCACGATCGCGCGCGCGCAAGCGCTGCCCGCATCGTGCTGCCGCCCGACTTCCAGCTCACCGCGCTGCGCAGTGCCGACGGTGCGGCGCAGCCGATCGCGCCACCAGCGGCGCACTACGAACTCGCGCTGTCCACGGGCGGTGCACGCTGCCTGCTCATGCTGCAGCTGCAGCCGCCGCGCGAATGGGCGCAGGCTGCTGGCCGCGCCGCACCTGCTGCCTTGGGCGGCCCGCCCCCTCCTCCACCCCGCTACGGCTAGGAGACGCCATGGCCCTGGAACCCGTCGCCAACACGCCCGGCCTGTGGCGCGACCCGCAGTGGCAGGCCGGCATGCCGGGCCTGTACGCGCTGCTGGCCGGCGTGAGCGCCTATCCACACCTGGAAGGCGGCAGCGCGCCCGCGCCCGATGCCTTCGGCCTGGGCCAGCTGGGCGCCTCGGCCAACACCGCGGCCAGCCTGTTCGAGTGGCTGCGTGCCGACTTCCGCCACGACGGCCTGCCGCTGGTCTGGTGCCAGCTGCTGCTGTCGCCCACGCCCGAGGAGAAGGCCGGCTTCGCCACGCGCGGCCTCGTGCACTACGCGCCGGCCGACCATGCCACGCTGGTCAAGGCCATCCAGCGCTGGACCGGCCAGGTGCCCAGCGCGCCGGCGGCCGCGCGCCAGAGCCGCACGCTGTTCTTCTTCAGCGGCCACGGCGTGCAATCGAACTGGCGCGCGCTGCTGCTGCCCAGCGACTACCTGGACCCGGACCCCGGCGCGCCGCAGCTGCAGAACTGCATCAGCACGCGTGAGCTGCAGGATTGGATGGAGCAAAGCCCCGTGGCCGAGCATCTCGCGCTGATCGACGCCTGCCGCAACGAGTTCTCGCCGCTGGCCTCGCGCGGGGCCACGGCCAACACCTGCTTTCCGCTGTTGCAGGCCGGCACCCAGGTGCCGCGCACGGCCGCCTCGCTGGCCGCCACCTCGCCCGGCACGCAGGCCTACCAGGTGCCGGGCCAGCCGCACACGCTGTTCGGCCAGGCCGTGCTCAACGCCGTGCGCGGCGACGGCGGCGGCGATGCACGGCTGGAGTTCCGCGAGCTCGTGGTGGCCGTGCGCAAGGACGTGAACGCGCTGCTCAGGGCCGCCAGCCAAGGGCAGCTGGAGCAGGCCGTGCGGCCGCGCGTGGAGGGTGACGATGCGCTCGTCGTCACCGAGCTGCTGGCCGGCGCCATGCCGCCGCCAGTGCCGGGTGGATTGCCGCGCGTGGGCGCTGGCCGCCCCCGCCCCGACGCGCTGACCGAGGCGCTGCGCGCGAGCGCCGAACGCTTCGACCCCGCGCTCGCGGTGCACGACGCCATCGCCTTCGAGCTGCTGACGCAGGACTTCGGCGAGATCCACCGCCGCATGGGCCACGAATACACCTCGCACCTGTGGCGCGAAGGCGTGCACGCCTTCGGCCTGGACGACGGCCGCCCGCTCGGCGCGGGGCTGGTGCTGCAGGCTGTCGAGCGCGACGACCCGAGCAGCCAGGTGCAGGTCGACCTGGAACTGCCCGCCCGCGCGGGCGGCGTGCTCTTGGTGTTCGAGGGCACGCAGTACGTGCAGCGCGAGCGCCTGGCCGTGGCGCTGCCGACCGATGCCGGCGGGCCGGTGCCGATCCGCCTGTCGCTCCAGTTCGGCTCCGCCCTGCCCGGGGAGCCGCCGCGGCTGCTCAAGCTGCAGGCGCGCCTGGGACCATCCGCGCACAACCCGCACTACCAGTGCGCCTGGCAGCTGCTGCGCGAGGCCGAACTCGGCAGCCCGCGCAAGGCCGCCGAACGCATCGACCCCGAGCGCCTGCGCGCCGCCGCGCAGGATGAACCCAACGGCCAGGTCGCGCTCACAGCCGGCCTGCTGCTGCAGGCCCGCACCGGCCACGTCGACCAGCTGCAGGCCTTCCCGCGCAGCCTGCTGCTGCGCGTGCCGGAGTCGCCCGATGCGGCCGTGCTCTGGGCCGCCTCGCTGCGCCATGCGCTGGACCACGGCAAGAAGAAGCCCTTCGGCGAGTCCGCCCCGCAGGCCGCGTGCGTGGCGGCGCTGGCCAGCCTGCAGCAGCGCGGCCTGCCCTACTTCGCCGACAGCCTGGAGCTGGCCGAGCGCCTGCTGCGCCAGGCGCTGCGCGGGCCGCTGAAGGCCGGCCAGGACGCGCCGCTGCGCGCCGTGCAACACGCCATTGCGCAGTTGTACGAGGTGGCGCAGCCCGACGGGCAGTTTCCCGTGCTGGCCGGCCTGCCGCGGCCCGCAGCCCTGCCGGGCCAGGGGCCCCTCACCGTCGCCGAGATGCGCGCCCTGCTGCTCCGGCGCTGAGCTAACATGCCGGCCGCGGAGCAAGCCGCGCCCGGACCCGCGGGAAGGGTTGAACCCACTTGCCCCACGCACGCGGCCACGCGTGCGCCCGAGGTTTGTCTCCACCTTTGTGCGGCCGATGCTGCGGGTCCCCGGCCTTCCACGCACGGAGGTTTCCTTGAAGCACGTCCCCACGCGGCCCGACGCCGCCCACCTGAAGAAGCAGGCCAAACAGTTGCTGGCCGCCCTGCGCGCCGGCGCGGCCGAGGCCTTTGGCCGCATGCGCGCCGCCCTGCCAGCAGCGCGGGGTGCCAGCGATGCGGCGATCGCGGCCATGGACCTGCGGCTGCACGACGCGCAATCCTGCATCGCGCGCGAACACGGTTTCGTCTCCTGGTCCGAACTCATGGGCTTCGTGGCCGCGCGCCTCGCCCATGCCGAGGCCATCGCCGACCCGGCCCGCGCGCGCCTGCGCTGGCTGCAGCTGGCCTATGCCGGCGACGTGGCGGGCGGCACCAGCCGCGCCCAGCCGGCCGTGGCCGCGCGCCTGCTGGCCGAGCAGCCCGCACTGGCGGGTGACGACCTGACCATGGCCTGTGCCACCGGCGACGTGGCGCGGCTGCGCGCGGCCCTCGCGCGCGACCCGGCCTGGCTGCACCGGCCCGGCGGTGCGCTGCAGCTGCCGCCGCTCGTCGCCGTGGCCCACTCCAGCCTGTGGCAGCTGCCGGCCCACCGTCCCGGACTGCTGGCCTGCGCGCGGCTGTTGCTGGACGCCGGGGCCGATGCGAACCAGTCCGTCGGCAACCGCTGGCCGCCGGCCTCGCTGCAGTCGCCTTCCAGCAACGAGCGGCTGTCCGCGCTGTACGGCGCGGCCGGCCAGAACCGCGACCCGGAACTCACGCGATGGCTGCTGGCCGCGGGCGCGGACCCCGACAACGGCGAATCGCTCTACCACGCGCTGGAGAGCGTGGAATGCACCCGGCTGCTGCTGCAGGCCGGCGCGCGCGTGACGGGCAGCAACGCGCTGTACCGCGTGCTCGACCTCGATGCCCTGCCGCAGCTGCGCCTGCTGCTGGCGCACGGGGCCGATCCGAACGAGCCCGCGCCCGGCGCACCCACGGTCAGCTGGGGGCGACCCTTGCTGTGGGCGATCCGCCGGCGCCGCTCGGCCGAGCATGCCCAGGCGCTGCTGCAGGCCGGTGCCGATCCGCAGGCGCGCATGCCGGACGGCACCGACGCCGCCACGCTCGCGCTGCGCTACGGCCTGCCCGAGGTCGCCGCGCTGCTGGTCGCGGCCGGCGTGCCCGCGCCGGCCGCGCCGTTGGAGCGCTTCCTGGCCGCCTGCGCACGCGGCGACGAGGCCGCGGCGCGGCAGTTGCAGCAGCCCGGCTGGCCCGCGGAACTGCCTGCCGAGCACCTGCGCCTGCTGCCCGAACTGGCGGCCCAGGGCCTGCTGCCGGCCGTGCAATGCATGCTGCAGCTGGGCTGGCCGGTGGCCGTGCGCGGCGGCGACTGGGACGCCTCGGCGCTGAACCAGGCCGTGTTCCGCGGCGACGCGGCCATGGCGCGCCTGCTGCTGGACCATGGCGCGCAATGGACCGAGCGCCACGGTTACGGCGACAACTGCTGCGGCACGCTGCAGTGGGCTTCGAGCAACCAGCCCGATGCCGCCGAAGGCGACTGGCTGGGCTGCGCCCAGGCCCTGGTGGCGCACGGCATGCCCGGGGCGCGGCCCGATCCGCAGGACCCGGACAGCGTGCTCATCCAGGGCCAGCGCGCGCGCTTCTCCGACGAGGTCACCGAATTCCTGCTCGAGGTCGGGGCCGCCCAGGCAAGCTCTGCATCGCCTGGCTGATCCCGATAGACTGGATCGATGCCTGACGAACCCAACTACACCCCACCCGCCGTCTGGACCTGGAACAAGGCCAGCGGCGGCCGCTTCGCCAACATCAACCGCCCCGTGGCTGGCGCCACGCACGACAAGGAACTGCCGGTCGGCAAGCATCCGCTGCAGCTGTACTCGCTGGGCACGCCGAACGGCGTCAAGGTCACGGTGATGCTGGAGGAACTGCTGGCCCTGGGCCACAGCGGCGCGGAGTACGACGCCTGGCTCATCAACATCGGCGAGGGCGACCAGTTCGGCAGCGGCTTCGTGGCCGTCAACCCCAACTCCAAGATCCCGGCGCTGGTGGACCGCAGCGGCGCGGAGCCCGTGCGCGTGTTCGAGTCCGGCGCCATCCTGCTGTACCTGGCCGAGAAGTTCGGCGCTTTCCTGCCCAGCGGCGGCGCGGCGCGCGCCGAGTGCCTGTCCTGGCTGTTCTGGCAGATGGGCAGCGCGCCTTTCCTCGGCGGCGGCTTCGGCCACTTCTACGCCTATGCGCCGAGCAAGATCGAGTACGCGATCGACCGCTACGCGATGGAGGTCAAGCGCCAGCTCGACGTGCTGAACCGGCGCCTGGCCGAAAGCCGCTTCGTCGCCGGCGACGACTACACCATCGCCGACATGGCGATCTGGCCCTGGTACGGTGCGCTGGCCAAGGGCCAGCTCTACGGCGAGTCGGGCACCTTCCTGCAGGTGCAGGAGTACACCCACGTGCAGCGCTGGACCGAGGAGATCGCCCAGCGCCCCGGCGCGCGCCGCGGCCGCATGGTCAACCGCGTGCAGGGCAAGCCCGAGAGCCAGCTGCGCGAACGCCACGATGCGAGCGACTTCGACACGAAGACGCTCGACAAGCTGGGGGGTTAAACGCGCACCGTCGGCGGCGCCGCGTTGAGCGTCTCGATCGCGAAGCCCGCGGCCGCCTTGTAGCGCGCCATGAAGGCTTCGCGCTCGGTCTTGGGCACCACCTGGTCGATGTCGTCGAAGACACCACTGCAGCGCTCGTCCACCAGGCCCAGCAGGCCGAACGGGCCGGCGCCGCGGTTGCGCAGCACCAGCGCCGAGATGTCGGCGCAGAGCTTGTCGTCGTAGGCGCGCAGCGCGGCGACGCCCAGGCCGTGGTCCTGCAGCGCAGCGCCCAGCACGCGCGCGTCCACGATGGCCTGGCTCGCGCCGTTGGAGCCCACCGGGTACATCACGTGCGCGGCATCGCCCAGCAAGGCCACCCGGCCATCGACCCAGGTCGGCACCGGGTCGCGGTCGATCATGGGGTACTCGTACACCTGGCTGGCGCCGCGCAGCAGGGCCGGCACGTCGATCCAGCCGTAGTCCCAGCCTGCGAAGCGGTGGATGAATTCGTCGATCGCCACACGCCGGTTCCAGTCCCCCTGGGTCCAGCCCTGGGAGTTGTCGACCGTGATCTCGGCGATCCAGTTGATGGTAGCCAGGCCCGTGGCAGGGTCCGGCTTGGAGATCGGGTAGCAGACCACACGGTGCTTGAGGCTGCCCAGGCCGACGAAGGACGCGCCCGTGCGGATCGGCACGCCCGGGGTGGTGCCGCGCCACATGATGGCGCCGCCCCAGTGGATCGGCGGCTGCTGCGGGTGCATCTGTGCGCGCACGGCCGAGTGCAGGCCATCGGCGGCGACCAGCAGGGCGCCCTGCACTTCGCGCCGCTGGCCATCGCGCGTCTCGATCTGCGCCGTGACGCCATCCTCGCCGTTGCGGTAACCCGTCACGCGCTGGCCCAGTTGCACCGCACCGGGGCCCAGGCGCTCCAGCACCGCGCGGTACAGCAGCATCTGCAGTTCGCCACGGTGCACCGCATACTGCGGCCAGCGGTAGCCGGCTGCCAGGCCGCGCGGCTCGGCATAGATTTCGCGTCCGTTGCGGCCGACCAGCGCCCACTCGCGCGCCTGGATGCCGATGCGGTCGAGCACGCGGTCGTCGAGCCCCAGCTCGTACAGCTCGCGCACGGCATTGGGCTGCAGGTTGATGCCCACGCCCAGCGGTTGCAGCTCCGGCACGGCCTCGTAGACCACGCAGGGCACGCCGATCTGGTGCAGCGTGAGCGCCATGGCCATGCCGCCGATGCCGCCGCCGGCGATCAGGACGGGGGCCGCAGAAGGTGTCTTCGTCTCCAACATGGGGCCGGATTGTGCGGCAAGGCCAGGGCCCACCACGCGGCCGCCCCGTCGCGCGACGCGGTCCGCGGTCAGTTGCGGAATTCGGCAATGTCCGGCCGCGCGCCCCACATGCAGAACGAGGCCGGCTCGAACGGGAACTGGCGCGGCTGGTGCGCCGGATCGCTGATCTGGCTGACCCCGCTGGAGTACTCGTAGACCATGCCGTCCGGGCCCTCGAAGTACAGGAACATCGCGCCGGAGGTCGGGTGCCGGCCCGGCCCGAACACGGTGCGCACCCCGCGCTGCTGCAGGAAGTACCACGACTGCATGATGTCGTCGATGGACGCCACCTGGTGGTTGATGTGCTGCACGCCGGCGAAGGCCGAGGGGAACAGCGCGATCTTGTGGTGCACCGTGTCGATGCGCAGCAAGGGCGCGGCGCCGATGCGGTCGCTGACCTTGGCCGACAGCACGCCGGTCCAGAAGGCCTCGTCGCGCGCGGGGTCGGTGCTGCGCAGGCCCACGTGCGAGAAGCCGGTGTTGGCCACGGGCCGCGTCGGTGTGAAGGGCCGGCCGGCCTGCGCCGTGGGCGCCAGCAGCTCGATGCGGTTGCCGCTCGGGTCGCGGAACTGGATGAAGGCCTCCACGCGGCGCTGCGCGCACTCAGCACCGCTGCCGCAGTGCACCGGATGGCCCAGGCGTTCCAGTTCGGCCGCGGCGGTGTCCAGCGCCACGCCTGCGCGCAGGTCGAATCCGACCGTGTGGTCGCGCGGGTCGCCGTCGAAGTAGACCAGCGTGTGGTCGCGTGCATCGCTGCGCAGGTAGACGGCCTGGCCGTTCTTGGCATTGCCGCTGCGCCCGCCTTCGGCCAGGCCCAGGATGTCGTGGGCGTAACGCACGGCGCCCTCCAGGTCGCGCGTGCCCAGGCGCACGTAGCGGATGTCGTGCAGATCGATCATGGTTGTCTCGCTCCAGCGCTCGGACGGCGCCATCGTGGTGGTGCGCCGAGTCTAGACACCGAACGCGCACTACGGAAGCCGCCCGCCGCCGCATCCCGCCTGCGCCAGCGTCACGCCGCCGGCCGTGCCAGCAGCTTTTGCAGCACCGCGTGCACCTGCGGCGGGTCGACGGGCTTGACCAGATGGCCGGCGAAGCCCGCGGCAGCGGTGCTGCGCAGGTCGCTCTCGGCGCCGTAGCCGCTCAGGGCGAGCACCGGCAGGCGGGTGCCGAGCGCGCGGCCGATGTCCACGCCGCTGCCATCGGGCAGGCCCAGGTCGGTCAGCACGATGTCGAAGGCGTGGGTCTGCGCCAGCTGCAGTGCCTCGGCCACGCTGGCGGCGTGCTCGACGGCGTAGCCGTACTCCTCCAGGCACATGCGCAGCGCCATCGCCGCGCCCGGGTGGTCTTCCACCATCAGCACGCGCGCATGCTGGGCCTGCGCCGGCTCGGCCACCAGCTGCGACGGTGGCGGCGGTGGCGGCACGACGCCCTCGCGCAGCGGCATGCGCAGCGTGAAGCGCGCGCCCTTGCCCAGGCCCGGGCTGTCGGCGAGCAGCACGCCGCCGTGGGCCAGGACCAGGTGGCGCGCGATGGCCAGGCCCAGCCCCAGGCCGCCGCGCTCGCGCGCGGTGTCGCGGTCGGCCTGCTCGAAGGCCGTGAAGATGCGTTCCAGCGCATCGGGCGCGATGCCGATGCCCTGGTCGCAGCACGAGAAGACAAACGCACCGGCCTCCAGCGCCGTCTGCAACTGCACGGCGCCTCCGGGTTCACTGAACTTGATGGCGTTGCGCACGAGGTTGGCCATCACCTGCTGCATGCGCACCGGGTCGGCATGCACCCAGGCCGGCCGCTCGGCCAGGGCCAGCTCCACGCGCATGCCGCGCTCGGCGATGGCGTCGGCCAGCATGGCCAACGCCTCGCGCAGGACGACGTGCATGTCCACCATCTCGGGCTTGATGCCCAGCTTGCCGCTGGAGATGGCGGAGATGTCGAGCAGGTCGTCGATCAGCCGCGTCTCCACGGCCACGTTGCGGCGCACCAGCGGCACCAGGTCCTTGTGCGTCGCCGGCACGCTGGCGTGGCGCTCCAGCAGGTGCACGGCCGCCGAGACGGCCGACAGCGGCGCGCGCAGCTCGTGCGAGAGCATGGCGATGAAGCGGTCCTTGGCCTGGCTGGCACGCTCGGCCTCGCGCCGCGCGGCCTCGGCCTGCTCCTTGGCCTCGCGCAGGGCCTGCGCCGCCAGGTGCTCGGCCGTGGTGTCGCGCGCGATGCTGCACCAGCCGACCACGGCGCCATCCGCGCCATGCAGCGGCATCAGCACGCCTTCGGCCCACAGGAGCGAACCATCGCGCCGGCGCATCCAGCGCTGGGTGGCGGCGCGCTGTGCGGTGGCGGCCAGGCGCAGGTCGCGGCGCCAGGCCTCGCGTGCGTCCTCGCCCTCTGGCAGCAGCAGCGTGGCGTTGTGGCCCACGGCCTCGGCCCGCTCGAAGCCGAAGATGGCCTGGGCGCCGCGGTTCCAGTTGGTGATGCGCTGCTCGGCATCGAGCAGCAGCACGGCGTAGTCGCGCAGGGATTCGACGATGTGGGCGTACAGGCTGTCGGCTTCGCGCAAGCGTGTCTCGGCCGCGTCGCGCGCGGCGCGCTCGCGCACCTCGCGCAGCGCGCGCTCCAGCACCAGCGGCAGCCGTTCCAGCCGACCCTTGCTGACGTAGTCGGTCGCGCCACGCTTGAGCAGCTCGACCGCGTTGTCCTCGCCGATCACGCCGGATACGAAGATGAACGGCAGCTGCGGCGCCCTGCCCCGGGTGATGGCCAGGGCGTGGTCGCCGCCGAAGCCGGGCAGCTGGTAGTCGGACAACACCGCGTCGAAGCGCTGCGAGGCCAGGGCCTGCACGAAGCCGGCTTCGTCGCGCACCAGCGTGCACTGGGCCTGGGGATGGCTGACGCGGACAGCTTCCTGCACCAGTTCCGCGTCGAACGTGGAATCCTCCAGCAGCAGCAGCGCCAGCGGTTCAGTCATGCGCGTAGCGCCTGCTGACCTTGAGCGAGCCCGGCGGCGGCTCGTTGAGGACCGCCCAGAAGATGCCCAGGTCGGCGATGGCCGCGACGAACTGCTTGAACTCCACGGGTTTGACCACGTAGGCGTTCACGCCCAACTCGTAGCTGCGGACCACGTCGGTCTCCTGCTCCGAGGAGGTCAGCATGACCACCGGGATGCTGCGCAGTCCGGGGTCGGCGCGCACGGCCTGCAACACCTCCAGTCCGTTGACCTTGGGCAGCTTCAAGTCCAGCAGGATCACGGTGGGGTTGCCTTCGCGGCGGTCGGCATACGCGTCCTCGCGGCGCAGGTAGGACAGCGCCTGGGCACCGTCGCGCAGCACGACGACGTCGTTGGCCAGTTGGCTGCGCTCGAGCGCCAGCAGGGTGAGCTCGAGGTCGCGGGTGTCGTCCTCGACGAGCAGGATGGGCTTGAGCATGGTGGTGTTGCAGTTCAATCGGTAAGGGCGCCCGGCAGCAGGAAACCGAAGGCCGCGCCCTGCTGCGGCACGCCGCGGGCCCAGACCTCGCCGCCGTGGCGTTCGACAATGCGCTTGACGTTGGCCAGGCCGATGCCCGTGCCTTCGAATTCCTCGGCCGCATGCAGGCGCTGGAACACGCCGAACAGCTTGTCGGCGTACTTCATCTCGAAGCCCACGCCGTTGTCCTCGACCTCCAGGCCGGTGCCTGCGGCACGCACGACGGCGCGCACGGCGATGTGCGGAGCGGCCTGCCGGCGCGTGTACTTCTGCGCGTTGGCCAGCAGGTTGCGCGTGGCCACCTGCAGCAGCAAGGGGTCGCCGTAGAGCGCCGGCAGGTCGGGTGCCACTTCCCAGTGCACGCGGCGGCCAGGGTCCTCGCGCTGCAGTTCGCGCACGAGGTCCGCCACCATGGCGGCGGTGTCCACGCTGCGCGGCTTGAGCGCGGCACGGCCCAGGCGCGAGAAGTCCAGCAACGCATCGACCAGCTGGCCGGCGTATGCCGCGGCCTCCTTCACATGGCCGAGGTAGCGTCGGCCGCGCTCGCTGACATGCGCGCCGTCCATCTCCAGCACCAGGTCGGCGTAGCCGGCGATGTGCCGCATGGGCGCGCGCAGGTCGTGCGAGACCGTGTAGGAGAAGGCTTCCAGTTCCTTGTTGACGCGGCCCAGCGCCGTGGCGGCGTCGGCCATCTCCTGGGCGCGGCGCAGCACGATGCCGATCAGCGCGTCACGCAACTCGCGCACCGCGGCCAGTTCGGACGGCAGCCAGCGCGCCGAGCGTCCGCCCAGGTGCTCGACCCAGCTGTCGAAGCTCTTGCGCGGATGGATGCGGCCGGCCTCGTCCACCGTCTTGCGCGGGTTGCCGGCCCAGCGCACGGTGCGCACGACCTCGGGCCTGAACCACAGGATGACGTGGCGGTGGACTTGCGAGATCGACACCGCCAGCACGCCGGCGGCGCTCTCGCGCAGCGCCGGGTGGCCGTCGAAGTCGCGCGCCAGTTCGTCGCTGGCGTAGACCTCCTCGCCGCGGCCGACAACCCAGCGCGCCAGGGCCCCGATCGCGTCCGCAGGCGGGGTGATACCGACAGTCCAGACCGCTTCGTCCAGCACCACGGCCGCGCCGCTGGCGCGTGCCAGCCGCAGCAGGCCGCTGGTGTCCACCAGGCGGCTCAGCGTGCCGTCGCTTTCGGCCAGCTGTGCCACGAGGGACAGCGTGAGCTGGCGCAGTTCCAGCCGCGCGGCCGCCTCCTCGGCGGCCTGCAGGGCGCCGATCTGCAGCGACAGCAACTGGCCCAGGTGTTCGCAGGCTGCGCGTGCGTTGGACGCCAGTGTGCGCGGCGCATGGTTGTGGCAGGACACCAGGCCCCAGAGCTGGCCGTCGACGACGATGGACACCGACATCGAGGCCAGCGTGCCCATGTTGCGCATGTACTCCAGGTGCACGGGCGAGACGCTGCGCAACAGGGCCTGGGACAGGTCGATCTCCGACGCAGCGCAGCCCCCCAGGCCCAGCAGCGGCACCGGCGCATAGCGTGCATCGGGGATCAGCCGGAAGTGGTTCAGCAGGTACAGCGCGCGCGCCTGGCGCGGAATGTCGGAGGCCGGGAAGTGGTGGCCGAGATAGCTGTCGTAGTCCGGCTCCAGCGATTCGGCGAGCACCTCGCCGTGGCCGTCTTCGTCGAAGCGGTAGACCAGGGCGCGGCCGAAGCCGCTCACCCGGCGCATCTCCTCGGCTGCGAGCAGGCACAGCGCCGGCAGGTCGCGCGCCTCGTTCAGCCGCGCCAGGAAGTTGCGCGCCAACGCGTAGAAGGGTGCCGGGCCGTGGTCCATCGCGCAGGCGTCCTCGCACTCGACGATCACGTGGGTGGGCGTGCGGTGCGCCGACACTTCCTGCGCGCCCCCGCCCGGCAACTGCAGCCGGCCCAGACCGATCGGCGACGTACCGACGCCCGCGGCCGGCAATGAGGACAGCGCCGTGCGGTCGAGCGCTGCCAACATGGCCGCGCGTTCGGACGCAGGCCAGCCCGCACTGGCGGCCACGGGTTGCAGCGTCTGGGCGTCCAGCACCAGCATGCGGCCATGCGGCTGGATCGCGCCGGGCCAGCGGATCGGTTCGAGATCGCAGGCGGCAAGGTCGGAGGGAAGTGCGTCCGCTGTCATGAGCGGGTGTATGGGCTGGGAAGCAAACGTTTTGGCGGGAAAATTGTGCCACCGTGCGCCGGCCGGGCCTGTAGGAGAACGGCGCGGCCCGCTGTGGCATCCTCGTGCGGCCTTTCACCCCCACTTCCACCATGAACGCAGCCACCGCCCGCGCGCCCCACTACTGGCTCATGAAGTCCGAGCCCGACGAATGCTCGATCGACGACGCGCTGGCCGCGCCCGGGCAGACCGTGCCCTGGACCGGCGTGCGCAACTACCAGGCGCGCAACTTCATGCGCGATGGCATGCAGGTCGGCGATGGCGTGCTGTTCTACCACTCCAGCTGCCCGGAGCCCGGCATCGCCGGCATCGCGCGCGTGGCCTCCGAAGTGCGGCCCGACCCGACGCAGTTCGACCCGGCCTCGCCCTACCACGACCCGGCGTCCAGGCCCGAGGCGCCGCGCTGGCTGCTGCGCGACGTGCAAGCGCTGCGCAAGACCCGGCTGCTGCCGCTGGCCGCGCTGCGCGCGCATCCGGACCTGGCCGCGATGGTGGTGCTGCAGCGTGGCAGCCGGCTGTCGATCACGCCGGTGGAACCCACGCATTGGGCCCTGATCGTCGATGGCTTGCTGGGCGGCCGATAATCCGCGCCCGCAATCCGCATCCCACGAGGCCGCCCACGGCCCGCACCCTCAAGGAAGACCGACATGGCACGCATGGTGAACTGCATCAAACTGGGCCGCGAAGCCGAAGGCCTGGACCTGCCGCCCTACCCGGGCGAGCTGGGCAAGCGCATCTGGCAGAGCGTCAGCAAGGAAGCCTGGGCCGCCTGGCTCAAGCAGCAGACCATGCTGATCAACGAGAACAAGCTCAACATGGCCGACCAGCGCGCGCGCCAGTACCTCACGCGCCAGATGGAGAACCACTTCTTCGGCGCTGGTGCCGACGCCGTCCAGGGCTACGTGCCGCCTGCCGCCTGAGCACCGGTGGCCGAGCCCATCGAATGGCTGGCCGATGGCGCTCCCTACAACCCGCGCTTCGGTGACCGCTACCGCTCCGAAGCCGCGCTGGCGCAGGCCCGCGGCGTGTTCCTGCACGGCTGCGGCCTGCCGCAGGCCTGGGCCGGACAGCCGCACTGGACCATCCTGGAGACCGGCTTCGGCCTGGGCCTGAATTTCCTGGTGGCCTGGGCCGCCTGGCGCGCCGACCCGGAGCGCCCCGCGCGGCTGCACTTCGTCTCAGTCGAGGCCTACCCCGCGTCGGCCGAGGACCTGCGCCGCAGCACGCAGGCCTTCCCCGAACTGCGGCCGCTGGCCGACGAACTGACCGCGCAGTGCTGGGGCCTGCGGCCCGGCGTGCACCGCCTGCGGCTGGACCAGGGCCGCGTGCTGCTGACGCTGGCCATCGGCGAGGCCCAGCCCATGCTGCGCGAACTCGTGTGCCAGGCCGACGCCGTGTTCCTGGACGGCTTCAGCCCGGCCCGCAACCCCGACATCTGGAGCCTGGACACGCTCAAGGCCGTGTCGCGCTGCTGCCGCAACGGCACCCGGCTGGCCACCTGGACCATCGCACGCGCCGTGCGCGACAACCTCGCGCCGTGCGGCTTCACGGTGCAGCGCGTGGCCGGCGTACCGCCCAAGCGCGACCGGCTGGAGGCCACCTATGCGCCAGCCTGGACGCCCCGGCTGCGCCAGCAGCCCTGGCAGGACGACGGCCCGCCCGCCCAGCCCGGCCACTGCACCGTGCTGGGCGCCGGCCTGGCCGGCGCCTGCGTGGCGCGCCAGCTGGCCGAGCGCGGCTGGCAGGTGCGGGTGCTGGACGCCGGCGCGGCGCCGGCCGCCGGCGCTTCCGGCCTGCCCGCGGGCCTGTTCTCGCCGCACGACGCCGCCAGCGACACCTTGCCCACGCAGCTCTCGCGTGCGGGTGCGCGCTGCACCGCACAGTTGCTGCAGGCACTGCTGCGCGCAGGCGAGGACTACGCGCTGACCGGCGTGCTGGAGCGGCGCCTGCGCGGCGCGCGCCCGCTGGCCACGCCAGGCGATGCGTTCAGCGCGGCCGCCGATGCCGAGCAGCTGCGGGCCGCGGGCCTGCCCGCGGACCCGCCCGCGCAATGGCATGCGCTGGCTGGCTGGGTGCGCCCGGCCCGGCTCGTCGAGGCCCTGCTCGCCCATCCCGCGATCCGCTTCCAGGGCGGCTGCCGCACCACCAGGGTGCAGGCCACGCCCCAGGGCTGGTCGTTGCGCGATGCCGACGACCGTGAACTGCACGCCACGCCGCTGCTGGTGGTGACGGCCGGCATCGGCAGCGCGGCCCTGCTGCAGATGCAGGGGCTGCAGAACGTGCGCGGCCAGGTCAGCATGGGACCCTGCCCGCCCACGCTGCCGGTGCCGGCCACGCCGGTCAACGGCCATGGCCACTTCATCCCCGGCGTGCCTGGCGCACAGGGCTCGGTCTGGCTCAGCGGCTCGAGCTTCGAGCGCGGCGACACGGCCACCGACCTGCGCGAGGCAGAGCAGCGCTACAACCTCGAACGGCTGCAGACGCTGCTGCCAGCCACCGGCCAGGCCATCGCCCAGGGGCCTGCGCCCGAGGGCTGGGCCGGTGTGCGCTGCACCTCGCCGGACCGGCTGCCGCTGGCCGGCCCCTGGGCCACCGGCCTGTGGGTACTGACGGCCCTGGGGGCGCGCGGCCTCACGCTGGCGCCACTGGCCGCCGAGCTCATCGCCGCACGCCTGCATGGCGAACCGTTGCCGCTGCCCGCGCGGCTCGTCGCGGCGCTCGATCCGCGCCGGTTGCGGCCCGCCGCCTAGCCTCCAAAAGACAAGGGGCCCGAAGGCCCCTTGTCGCTCATGCCGCGGAAAGACTCAACGCACGACGGCGAGTTGTTCGCGCTGGCCCCCCTTGTAGGTGTACAGCGTCAGCGCGCCGTTCTTGATGTCGCCCTTCTCGTCGAAGGCGATGTTGCCGGTGATGCCCTTGTATTCGATCTTGGCGAGCTCGGGCAGGTACTTCTCGGGCTCGGGCGAACCGGCCTTCTGCATGGCCGTGGCCAGCACCTTCACCGCGTCGTAGACGTAGGGGGCGTACAGCTTCACGTCGACGTTGTACTTGGTCTGGAAGTCGGCCTTGAACTTGTCCAGGCCTGGCTTCAGGTCGCCGTCCACGCCACCCGCTTCGGCGCACACGACCTGGCTGTCGGCCATGGCGTCGCCGGCCAGCTTGGACAGCTCGTTCGTGCAGATGCCATCGCCACCCATGAACTTGACCGTCAGGCCCAGCTGCTTGGCCTGGCGCAGCATCGGGCCGGCCACGGCGTCCATGCCGCCGTAGAACAGCACGTCGGGCTTGCCGGCCTTGAGCTTGGTCAGGATGGCGTTGAAGTCGGTCGACTTGTCGGTCGTGAACTCATGGCCGATCAGGTTGCCGTTGGCGGCCTTGACGGCCTTCTCGAACTCCTCGGCCACACCCTGGCCGTAGGCCGTGCGGTCGTCGATCACGGCGACCGACTTGCCGGCCAGCTCGCCCACGGCGTACTTGCCCAGCGTGCTGCCCAGGTGCACGTCATCGGCCACCACGCGGAAGGCGGTCTTGAAGCCCTGGCGCGTGTACTTGGGGTTGGTGGCGGACGGCGAGATCTGCGGAATGCCGGCGTCGCTGTAGATCTTGGAGGCGGGGATGGTGGTGCCCGAGTTCAGGTGGCCGACCACGCCGTGGACCTTGCTGTCCACGAGCTTCTGGGCGACCGAGGTGCCCTGCTTCGGATCGGCAGCATCGTCTTCGGCCAGCAGCTCGAACTTGGCGGTCTTGTCGCCGATCTTGAAGCCAGCGGCATTGAGTTCCTCGATGGCCATGCGGGCACCGAGTTCGTTGTCCTTGCCCAGGTGGGCGATCGGGCCGCTGGTGGGGCCGACGTGGCCGATGCGGACGGTGACCGTCTCGCCAGCGGGGGCCGCGGCGGGGGCGGCAGCGGCGGGCGCAGATGCGGGCGCTGGCGCCGGTTCTTCCTTCTTGCCGCACGCAACGAGCACCATGGCGGCCAGGGCGACAGCGGTCCATTTCAACTGCATAAGAATCCTCCAGACAGGGAAAAACGAGAGATCAGGTTTATACATCTGCCGGTATGCAATTTGCGGGCCCGGCTGCGCCGATCGGCACAAACGCCACTAGGGGTTTCACGCAGGTGGACGCTGGGCCAGTTCGGCCGCGACGGCCTCGGCCACGGCCTGGCGCACGACGAACTCGATCTCCTCGCGCAGGCGCGGCACCAGCGCGTGCGTGTGCTGCAGCACCATGCTGGCGACGGCGTCGTGCAGTTGCTGTTCGAGCGCCAGGTCCACACGCTGCATGACACGGTGCAGCAGCTGGTCTTCGATCGCCTGCGCATCGCGCGGCGCTGCCACCGGAGTGGGTGGCGCCAAGGGCGGCGGCACGGGCTCCACGCGCGCCGCGGCGCCGACCACCTCGGTCAGCACCGGCACGTAACGCGGCGGCACGCGGGGCAGCTCGCTCATGGGATCACTCCTTGAGTTCCAGGTCGTGCCGCACGATGTCGTAGCCGCGCGCCACGTAGTGCTTCCAGCGCCCGCGCGCGAGCGAGCGGTCTTCCTCGTCGTTGCTGACCACCTCGATCAGGCGCTCGAAGCGTTCGAAGCCGGCCGGCACCAGGCCGCCCAGGTTCACGAGCACGGGCAGCGCCGGTGCCTGCAGCACGTCCACCGCCAGCACCACGGGCGAGGCGGCCAGCACGCGCTCCGGGCTGCTGCCCAGCATGGCGTGCGGCACGAAGTCCAGCGGCGAGAAGGTCCACAACTGCTGGTCGAGCCGGGCCAGCATGTCGTCCGGGCCGCTCACGACGGCGCGCGCGCCACCCGCCACGGCCTTGCGCAGCAGCCGGCAGGCGTAGGCCAGTTTGTCCGGGGCGTTGAAGTGGAACGCGATCTCGGTCATGCCCGCGGATGGCTCCCGCTCACGGCCTGTCAGGTCTTGACGCTGCGCTTGCGGGCGGCAGCCTTGGGCGCAGCGGCGGCCGCCTGGCCCAGCAGGTAGGCCAACAGCAGGCCGACCGGGCGACCGGTCGAGCCCTTGGCGGCACCGCCCTTCCAGGCCGTGCCGGCGATGTCCAGGTGCGCCCAGGCGCGCGTGCCGACGAAGCGCTGCAGGAACTTGGCGGCCGTGACCGCACCGCCCGCGCGGCCCGCCACGTTGGCCACGTCGGCGAAGTTGGTCTTCAGGCCGTCGGCGTAATCGTCGTCCAGCGGAAGGCGCCAGCAGGGATCGAGCGCGCTCTCGCCGGCCGCCAGCAGCGCGGTGGCCAGCGCCTCGTCGTTGGAGAACAGGCCGCTGCGCACGCCGCCGAGCGCGACCACGCAGGCGCCCGTCAAGGTGGCGATGTCGACGACGGCCGCGGGCTTGAAGCGCTCGGCGTAGGTCAGTGCATCGCACAGGATCAGCCGGCCCTCGGCATCGGTGTTGAGAATCTCGATGGTCTGTCCGCTCATGCTCGTGACCACGTCGCCGGGCTTGATGGCGCGGCCGTCGGGCATGTTCTCGCAGCTGGCAATCAACCCGACCACGTTGATGGCGGGCCGGATCTCGGCCAGCGCGCGGAACACGCCCAGCACGCTGGCGGCGCCGCACATGTCGAACTTCATCTCGTCCATTTCGCCGGCGGGCTTGATGGAGATGCCGCCGGTGTCGAAGCTGATGCCCTTGCCGACCAGCACCGTGGGCGCCACACCGCGCGCCGCGCCGTTGTAGCGCAGCACGGCGAAGCGCAGCGGCTCCTCGGAACCTTGGGCCACGGCCATGAAGGCACCCATGCCGAGCTTGGCGACCTCGCGCGGGCCCAGCACCTCGCAGCTGATGCCGGGATGGCGGGCCAGCGACTTGGCGGCGTTGGCGATCAGCGTGGGCGTGGCATGGTTGCCAGGCCGGTTGCCCCATTCCTTGGCGAACTCCACGCCGGCCACCAGGCCCACGGCCTGGTCGAACGCGGCGCGGGCCTTGGCAACCTCGGCCACGGCAACGACGACTTGGGCCAGCTTGCGCGGCTCGGCCTTGGACTTGGTGGCGGTGTAGACATAGCTGGCATCGGCCACGGCGGCGATGGCGGCGTGCAGCGCGGACTCGGTCCAGGTCCCGGCGCAGCACAGCACCAGGCGCTTGGCCTGGCGCAGCGTGCCCATGCCGGCCAGCACGGCCTGGCGCACGGTGCGCGCGCTGCCGTCGCCGCTGCCGGCCAGCACCACCCGCGTGGCCGCCACGCCCTGCGGCTGGTACAGCGCCAGCGTCTTGCCGGCCTTGCCGTCGAGATCGCCGGATTTGCGCGCCTGCGCGATCCAGCCGGACAGTGCGTCCTTGCCCGTTGCCGCGGTTTCGGGCACCAGTACCAGCAGAGCATCGCACCTGGCGCTGGCACAGCCTGCCGCGTCGAGGGACTTGAGTTCGAAGTTCATAATCCAGCCTTTTTTTGGCCGGCCATGTTATTCCATTCCTCCCTACGCAAGGAGCTGGCCAGGGGCTTTGGCGCGACCTTCGTCGCCCTCATCACCATCGTGATGACCATGCTGCTGATCAGCACCTTGCGGCTCGCCTCGCGCGGGCGCGTCAATCCCTCGGACGTGCTGCAGGTGCTGGGCTACACCATCCTGGGCCACCTGCCCACCATCCTCACGCTGAGCCTGTTCGTGGCCTGCGTGGCCACGCTCTCGCGCATGTACCGCGACAGCGAGATGGTGATCTGGTTCACCGCGGGCCAGGGGCCGGCGCGGCTGTTCGTGCCGCTGCTGCGCTTCGCCTGGCCGATGCTGCTGGTGGTGGCCAGCATGGCGCTGGTGGTCTGGCCATGGTCGAACCAGCAGATCCAGGAGCTGCGCTCGCGCTTCGAGCAGCGCAGCGACGTGGAGCGCGTGACGCCGGGCCAGTTCCAGGAATCGGCCGACGGCAGCCGCGTGTTCTTCGTCGACAAGGATTCGCCGGACGCGATGAACGTGAACAACGTGTTCATGTCGGCCCAGGACGCGGGCAAGGAGTCGGTCACCTCGGCACGTGCGGCCCGCACCGAGATCCGCGGTGACGACCGCTTCGTGCTGCTGACCGATGGCCAGCGGCTGGAGACCATCGCCGGCAAGGAGTCGCTGCGCATCACCGAGTTCCAGGAGTACGGCACGCGCATCGGCGACAGCAACGCCGGTGGTGCGCAGCGCGTGAACCCGCGCACGCTGTCGACCATGGCACTGCTGGCCGAACCCACGCCCGTGAACCAGGCCGAGCTGTCCTGGCGCATCGGCTTCGCGATCGCGGCATTCAATTTCCTGTTGCTCTCGCTGGCGCTGGCCAGCGGCAACCCGCGCTCGGCGCGCAGCGGCAACCTGGTGCTGTCGCTGTTCGCCTTCGTCGTCTACTACAACCTGATCAACCTGGGGCAGAGCTGGATCGCCAGCGGCCGCGTCGGCTTCGCGGCCTTTGTCGTGCTGGTGCATGGCGGCGTGCTGCTGCTGGCGCTGCTGGCGCTGGCGCAGCGCCACCACCGCTTCAGCCTGCGTGCCTGGCTGCGCCGCGGCCGCGCCCTGCCCGACTCCGCGCAAGCCACATGAAAACCATCCGCCGCCTGATCTACCGCGAGCAGCTGACGGCCGTGGGCTTCGTCACGCTGGGCTTCCTGGCGCTGTTCTTCTTCTTCGACTTCGTCGACGAGCTGTCGGACATCGGCAAGTACGGCGCCGCCGGCTACCAGCTCACGCACGCGCTGCTGTACGTGACGCTGCTGGTGCCCAACCACCTTTACGAGCTGCTGCCCATCACGCTGCTGATCGGCACCATCTTCGTGATGGCGCGCTTCGCCCAGAGCTCCGAATACACCATCCTGCGCACCAGCGGCCTGGGTCCGTGGCGGGCGCTGGGCACGCTGGTGACGCTGGGCCTGGGCTTCGTGCTGCTGACCTTCGCCGTGGGCGACTACGTGGCCCCGGCCTCCGACCGCATGGCGCAGCTGCTCAAGGCCCGCTACCAGGGCCGCATCACGATCGGCCAGACCGGCGCCTGGCTCAAGGAGGGGCAGCGCGAGCACTCCTACGCCGTCAACGTCGCGGCGCTGACGCCGGACGGGCAGATGCAGGGCGTGCGCATCTTCGAGTTCGACGGCCGCAACACACTGCGCTCGGCCCTGCAGGCCAATGGTGCCCGCTTCGCCAGCGGCGGCTGGGAGCTGGACGGCGTGCAGCGCACGATCTACCGCCACGCCGGCGACGAGGCCAGCGTGCAGCGCGAGCGTCTGCCCACCGTGCAATGGCCCACCGGCATCACCTACGAGATGGTCACCACCGCGCTGCTCAAGCCCGACCGCATGCGCACCATCGACCTGTTCCAGTACATCCAGCACCTGAACGCCAACCAGCAGTCGGCCCAGCGCTTCGAGATCGAGTTCTGGCGCAAGGTGTTCTACCCGATCAGCTGCGTGGTGATGGTGGTGCTGGCCCTGCCCTTCGCGTACCTGCACTTTCGCAACACCGGCATCGCGGGCTACGTATTCGGCGGTGTGATGGCCGGCATCAGCTTCTTCCTGCTCAACAACGTGTTCGGCTACATCGGCAACCTGCAGAACTGGCAGCCCTGGCTGACGGCGGCGGCACCGGGGCTGATCTACAGCGCGATCTCGCTCGGGGCCTTCGGTTGGCTGGTGCTGCGGCGATGAAGGGCATCGTGCTGTTCGGCCATGGCTCGCGCGACGCGGCCTGGCGCGCCCCCATGGAGGCGGTGGCCGCGCGCATCACGGCGCAAGCCGATGCCCCCGCAGTGCGTTGCGCCTACCTGGAGCTGTGCACGCCCGATTTCGCCACGGCCAGTGCAGAGCTCGTGGCGCTGGGCGTGACCGAGTTGCGCGTGCTGCCCATGTTCCTGGGCATGGGGCGCCATGCGCGCGAGGATCTCCCCGCTTTGGTGCACGCACTGCAGAAACGCTGCCCCCATCTCAGCATTCAGCTGCTTCCGCCCGTGGGAGAGCATCCCAGCGCGCTGGACCTGTTCGCCCAGTTGGCGAGCCTTTAGACGATTGCGACATAATGATCTTCGTCGTTAGGCGAAATCATTATGAATTTGCACCAGTTCCGCTTTGTCCAGGAGGCCGCGCGCCGCAACCTCAACCTCACGGAGGCGGCCAAGGCCCTGCACACCTCGCAGCCAGGGGTGTCCAAGGCCATCATCGAACTGGAAGAGGAACTGGGCATCGAGATCTTCGCGCGCCACGGCAAACGCCTCAAGCGCATCACCGAGCCCGGCCAGCATGTGCTGCGCAGCATCGAGCTGATCATGCGCGAGGTCGGCAACTTGAAGCGCATCGGCGAGCAGTTCAGCGCCGAGGACAGCGGCACGCTGTCGATCGCCACCACCCACACCCAGGCCCGCTATGTGTTGCCTGTGCCCGTGGCCAGGCTGCGCGAGGCCTACCCCAAGGTCAACGTGAGCCTGCACCAGGGCGCGCCCGACCAGGTGGCGCGCATGCTGATCGACGAGGTTGCCGAGATCGGCATCGCCACCGAATCGCTGTCCAACTACACCGAGCTGCTCACCCTGCCCTGCTACGAATGGCAGCACGTGCTGGTGCTGCCCAAGGACCACCCGCTGGCGACCAAGGAGCGCCTGACGCTGGAAGACATCGCGGCCGAGCCCATCATCACCTACCACCCCTCGTTCACGGGCCGCACGCGCGTGGACCACGCCTTCGCGCAGCGCCACCTGACGCCGCGCATCGCGCTGGAGGCGATCGACTCGGACGTCATCAAGACCTATGTGCGCCTGGGCCTGGGCCTCGGGATCGTGGCCGAGATGGCCGTGCGCGACGACCCCGGCAGCGAACTCGTGTCGCGCCCCATGGGCCAGCTGTTCGGCATGAACGTGGCGCGCGTGGCCTTCAAGCGTGGCGCCTACCTGCGCAACTTCGTCTACCGCTTCGCCGAACTGCTGAGCGACCGGCTGGACCGCAACCTGGTCGCAAGAGCCATGACCGGCCAGGCCAACGACTACGAGCTTTGACCCTTCTTCTGTCCACCCCCATGTCGATCGCACCCCGTACCCCCACGATCCAGAGCAAGCTGCCCAAGGTCGGCACCACCATCTTCACCGTCATGTCCGCGTTGGCGACCGAGAAGAACGCCGTGAACCTGGGCCAGGGCTTTCCCGACTTCGCCTGCGACCCGCTGCTGGTGGATGCCGTGGACCAGGCCATGCGCGAAGGCCTGAACCAGTACCCGCCCATGGCCGGCGTACTGCCGCTGCGCGAGGCCGTGGCCGGCAAGATCGAAGCGCTGCACGGCAAGCGCTACAGCGCGTTGGATGAGATCACCATCACGGCCGGCGCCACCCAGGCGATCCTGACCGCCATCCTGGCCATCGTGCGGCCCGGCGACGAGGTCATCGTGCTGGAGCCCTGCTACGACAGCTATATCCCGAACATCGAGCTGGCGGGCGGCACGGTCGTGCGCGTGCCGCTGGTACCGGGAACGTTCCGGCCCGACTTCGACAAGATCGCCGCCGCGATCACGCCGCGCACGCGCGCCATCCTTGTCAATTCGCCGCACAACCCGAGCGCAACGATCTGGTCGGCAGACGACATGCGCAAGCTCGAGGAGCTGCTGGCGCCGACCGACGTGTTCCTGATCAGCGACGAGGTCTACGAGCACATGGTCTACGACGGCCGCGCCCATGAGAGCGCGGCGCGCTTCCCGGGCCTGGCGGCGCGCGCCTTCGTGGTCTCCAGCTTCGGCAAGACCTACCACGTGACGGGCTGGAAGGTCGGCGTGGTGGCCGCGCCCGCGGCGCTGACGGCGGAGTTCCGCAAGGTGCACCAGTTCAACGTGTTCACGGTCAACACGCCGGTGCAGCATGGCCTGGCACGCTACATGGCCGATGCGCAACGCTACCTGGCACTGCCGGCCTTCTACCAGGCCAAGCGCGACCTGTTCCGCGCGGGGCTGCAGGCCAAGACCCGCTTCCAGCTGCTGCCCAGCGAGGGCAGCTTCTTCCAGTGCGTGGACATCTCGGCTGTGAGCGACCTGCCCGAGGCCGAGTTCTGCCAGTGGCTGACCACCGAGATCGGCGTGGCCGCGATCCCGCTGTCGGCCTTCTACGCCGACAACTTCGACCAGCGCGTGGTGCGCTTTTGCTACGCCAAGGAAGACGCCACGCTGCGCACGGCGCTGGACCGGCTGGCCAAGCTCTGATCAGCTCTTGGCCGCGAGGCCGAGCCGCTCGATGGTGGCCTTCTCCGAGGCAAAGCTCTCGCGCGCGAAGCGCGTGTAGTCCTCGGTGTTCTTGTAGATGACGGTCTGATCGAACTTGTCGAAAGTGGCGAGCACGGCCGGGTCGTCCAGCGTCTTGCGGAAGGCGTCGTGCAGCACGCGCACGACGGCCGGGTCCATGCCCCTGGGGCCGCAGACACCGAAGGGCGAGTCCGACACCGTCTTGTAGCCGAGCTCGTCCAGCGTGGGCACGTGGGGCCAGCGCTTGGTGCGCTGGCTGCCGTAGGTGGCCAGGAGGCGCAGCTTGCCGGCCTCCACATGCGGACCCCAGCCCGTGGCATCGCTGGCCGACATCACGTGCTCGCCGAGCACGGCCTGCATGTTGTCGGCGTTGCCCTTGAACGGCACGTTCACGAGCTGGATGCCGGCGCGCTGCGCGAACTCCTCCATCGCCAGGTGCGGGCTGGTGCCGGCGCCGGTGTGGCCGTAGGTCAGCTTGCCGGGGTTGGCCTTGGCGTAGGCCACGTAGTCCTGGATGCTCTTGATCGGCGACGTGGACGGCACCACGAGGCCGAAGGTGTAGCCCGTCAGGCAGGCGATCCAGGTGAAGTCCTTGAGCACGTCGAACGAGACCTTCTGCATGTGAGGGATGCGGAACACGCCATGCGGCAACTGCGACACCACGTAGCCATCGGGTTTGGCATTGGCCAGTTCGATCGCGCCGATCGTGCCGCCGGCGCCGGGCTTGTTGTCCACGATGATGCTGGTGCCCAGGGTGCGGCCGGCACTCTCGGCGAGCGAGCGGATCACGGCGTCGGTGGAGCCGCCCGCGGGCCACGGGCAGATGTAGCGGATCGGCCGGGCCGGATAAGCCTGGGCACGCACCAGGGCCGGTGCAGCCACGGCGGCCAGGGCGCCCGCGGAGCGGGCCAGGAACAGGCGGCGGTCGGTCATGGGCTCTCCTCGTCGGGCAGTGGAAGTCGCCGCACTCTAGGGAAGAAGAGGCTGCACCCACCGTAGGAAAACCCTCACCGCCTGTCGCGCCCGGCACCTGCCGACGCCGCGCGTCGCTGCATGGACGATGGCGCCATCACAACAAGCCTGAGGGATGGCCATGACGTTATCGACGATTCTCCTGATCGTGTTGATCCTGCTCCTGATCGGTGCGCTGCCCTCGTGGCCGCACAGCCGCAACTGGGGCTACGTCCCGAGCGGCGGCCTGGGCCTGGTGGTGCTGGTCGTCGTGATCCTGCTGCTGATGGGCAGGATCTAGTGTTTCACGCCGGCCGCACGAGCGGGTTCGGCGTGGCGGCGGCCACGCGGCGCAGCAGGTTGCGGTCGGTGTGGTGGAAGGGCTGGTCCTGGCCGCGGATCATGAGCACCGTGTCCTCCTCGTAGCCCCAGCTGCCGTCCTCGTGGACCTGCACCGTGATCGTGAACCCCACGGTGCGGAAGTTGTTCTCCAGGAAGGGCGTCGAGCAGATGCCCCAATGTTCGTGCCCCTGCGTGGACTGCAGCGTGAAGCGGGTGGCGTCGGGCGCTGCGGTGCCGGCCGCCATGGCGGTCTGTCCGCGAGGGATCGTGAGCGTGTGCACCACGGCCCCGGTGGCCGGTTCCCACAGCCAGTAGCCGACCTGCTCGTGGTAGGTCTTGACCTGGTCGGGCTTGGTGATGTGCGTGTGGTAGCGCAGCCCATACAGAAGCTGCGGCCCGTTGGTCACAGGGTCGATCGGCTGCAGGCTGATGTGCTCGACGTAGGCCTGCTTCTTCGGACCTTCGGCCTTGGGCTTGACGTCCAGGCCGCGCGCTCCCTCCCAGACGCCGGCCATGGCGCGCAGCGGGCCCAGGTTGGCGAGTGTGTCGAGGTCGACCGGATGGGGTTCGGTGTAGATGTCGGCGGGTTGCAGTTCGCTCATGGTGAAACGCTGGTGGCTGGGATGGCTGCACGCAAGCAAAAAAGAAGCCCCGCTGAGCGGGGCTTCTGTGCGTGCCGGGTGGGCTGGGCGCTCAGGCGAAGTTGGCCTGCGCGAACTCCCAGTTCACGAGCTTGTCGAGGAAGGTCTCGACGAACTTCGGACGCAGGTTGCGGTAGTCGATGTAGTAGGCGTGYTCCCAGACGTCGACCGTCAGCAGCGCCTTGTCGGCSGTGGTCAGCGGCGTGCCGGCAGCGCCGGTGTTGACGATGTCGACCGAGCCGTCGGCCTTCTTGACCAGCCAGGTCCAGCCCGAACCGAAGTTGCCCACGNGTGGTCAGCGGCGTGCCGGCAGCGCCGGTGTTGACGATGTCGACCGAGCCGTCGGCCTTCTTGACCAGCCAGGTCCAGCCCGAACCGAAGTTGCCCACGGCGGACTTGACGAAGGCTTCCTTGAACGCGGCGTAGCTGCCCCACTTGGCGTTGATGGCATCGGCCAGCTTGCCGCTGGGCTCGCCACCGCCGGCGGGCTTCATGCAGTTCCAGAAGAAGGTGTGGTTCCAGATCTGGGCNCCACTTGGCGTTGATGGCATCGGCCAGCTTGCCGCTGGGCTCGCCACCGCCGGCGGGCTTCATGCAGTTCCAGAAGAAGGTGTGGTTCCAGATCTGGGCCGCGTTGTTGTAGATGCCGCCGCTGGACTTCTTGACGATCTCTTCCAGCGTCAGGTTCTCGAACTCCGTGCCTTTCTGCAGGTTGTTCAGGTTCACCACGTAGGCGTTGTGGTGCTTGCCGTGGTGGAACTCCAGGGTCTCCTTGGAGTAATGGGGGGCCAACGCGTCGATCGCGTACGGCAGTTCAGGCAGCTTGTGTTCCATGTTTTTTCCTCGTGGGTGGGTTGGAGAAATGATGGGGTCTGGTGGGACGCGGCATTGTAGGAATTAAACGCGAGTGGTCTTCGTCACTTGCAGATCGGCCTCGCCGTCGGCCAGGGTAGCGCGCACGGCTGCGCCTGCGGGCAGCTGCACCACGCTGGTGACGGTGCTGCCGCCGGCGTCCGTGAGCCAGGCGTAGCCGCGCTGCAGCACCACGCGCGGGTCCAGCAACTCCAGCCCGCGGGCCGCATGGGCCAGGGCCTGGCGCGCCTGCTGCGTGCGGCCCTGCACGGCGGCCTGCAGCCGCGGCTGCTGCACATCGAGGCGGTGGCGCCGCTGCGCCAGCTGCGTGGCCAGGCCGTGCTGCAGGCGTTGTTCGAGCTGGGCCAGGTGCAGGCGCTGGCGGCCCGCCCCCTGGGATGGGCGGCCGAGCCGGGCCGCGGCCTGGTCGAGCCGCTGTGCGCGCTGGTCCAGCTGGCGCATGGCGGCGTCGTGCAGGCGCGTGGCCATGCCGTCCAGCACCGCCAGCCAGACCTCGCGTGGCTGCGCCGCCAGTTCCGCGGCCGCCGTGGGCGTGGGCGCGCGCAGGTCGGCCACGAAGTCGGCGATGCTGAAGTCGGTCTCGTGGCCTACGCCGCTGACCAGCGGCACCGGGCTCTGCACGATGCAGCGCGCCAGCGCCTCGTCGTTGAAGGCCCAGAGGTCTTCGACCGAGCCACCGCCGCGCACCAGCAGGATCAAGTCGATCGGCTGGCCCTCGCCGGCGCGCGCATGCACGTAGAGCCGCTGCAGCGCGCGCACCAGATCGGCCGGCGCGTCGGCGCCCTGCACCAGGGCCGGTGCCAGCAGTACGGGCACATGCGGCAGGCGCCGCCGCAACGCCGTGACCACGTCGTGCAGGGCCGCCGCGCCTGGGGAAGTCACGAGGCCGATGCCGCGCGGCAGGGCCGGCAGTGGCCGCTTGCGCGCCGCGTCGAACAGGCCTTCGGCCTCCAGCCGGGTCTTCAGGCGCAGGAACTGCTCCATGAGCGCGCCAGCGCCGGCGCGCTGCAGGCTCTCGACGACCAGTTGCAGGTCGCCACGCGCCTCGTAGACCGACAGCCGGCCACGCAATTCCACCAGGTCACCATCGCGCGGCGAAAAATCGACCAGCGCGGCGGCACGGCGGAACATTGCGCAGCGGATCTGGCCTTGACCATCCTTGATCTGGAAGTAGCAATGCCCGCTGGATGCGCGCGAGAAGCCCGAAATCTCGCCGCGGACCGCGACGGGATTGAACTTCTGCTCCAAGGCTCCAGCAATGGCGCGGCACAGCGCCCCAACCTGCCAGACAAGCGGCGCCGTTGCTGGATTCAGCGGCGCGTGCATGGGCTGGCCTTTGCTGCAGTACAGCATTCGGCGGACGAATACTCCACAGCGCCGCCTGTGGGTGCCGCAGCCCCCTTAAGGCACCCGATACGCCCAGCACTCATGTGGAAGCGCCTTGATTTCATTGGAATTTTTTGTGCCTGCGTTTTAATCAAACTGTCAAAGAACCGCGCCAGTGCTGGGTTTCAGCCGCACGGAACAGAGTTCTTCACAAAGTTATCCACATCTCCTGTGGGTACTGTCCGACGGACGCCGACAGACAAGGCTGGCGTGGGCGGCTGCGCATGGCGCCCGAAAAACACTGCGCCATAATCCGCGCGGCGTTCCATTGCCAGGGGAGATTTGCTCTTGTTTTCGATCATACAAGCCGCCGGTTGGCCCATCTGGCCTCTGATCGCGTGCTCGGTACTGGCCTTGGCCCTCGTCATCGAACGGTTCATCAACCTCGATGCCCGCCGCATCGTCCCGCCCAAGCTGCTGGACGAGGCCATCACGGTGTCGCAGAAGTCCGTGCCCGAGCCGGGCATCGTGACGCAGCTGGCACAGAACTCGGCGCTGGGCGAGGTGTTGGCCAGCGGGCTGCGTGCGCTGCACAGCAATCCACGCTGCACCGAGGACGACTTGCGCGCCACCATCGAGAACACCGGCCGTGCCGTGGCGCACCGGCTGGAGAAGTACCTGACGGCGCTGGCCACCATCGCCTCGGCAGCGCCGCTGCTGGGCCTGTTGGGCACGGTGATCGGCATGATCGAGATCTTCGGCTCCCAGCCTGGCGCCGCCGCGGGTGCTGCCGGCAACCCGGCCCAACTGGCGCAGGGCATTTCGATCGCGCTGTACAACACGGCCTTCGGGCTGATCGTGGCGATCCCCTCGCTGATCTTCTGGCGCTACTTCCGCGCCCGCGTCGACGGCTACCTGCTGACGCTGGAATTGTCGGGCGAGCGCTTCGCACGGCACCTGAACGGCCTGCGCAAGAGCGCATGAACTTCCGCCGCCGCGGGACGGAAGAGCCCGAGATCAACCTGATCCCGTTCATCGACGTGTTGCTGGTCGTGCTGATCTTCCTGATGCTGTCCACGACCTACAGCAAGTACGCCGAACTGCAGGTTCGCCTGCCCCTGGCCAATGCCGAGGCGCAGCGCGAGCGTCCGCGCGAGGTGGTGGTGTCCATCGCTGCCGACGGCCGCTACGCCGTCGACCGCCAGCCGCTGGACGGCCGCAGCGTGGAGCTGCTGGTGCAGGCGCTGCTGGGTGCCACCAAGGGCGTGCAGGAGCCCCTCGTCGTCATCAGCGCCGATGCCAGCACGCCGCACCAGGCTGTGATCACGGCCATGGACGCGGCCCGCCGCGCCGGCCTGCAGCAACTCACCTTCGCCACGCAGCGTTCCGCCAGCGGACGCTGAAGCCGGCTCGCACATGCGTGGCTGGCTCTCTGCGTTGCTGCCGCGGCTGTGGCTGTCCCGCGCCCTGGCCTGGCCCCTGTGGCCCCTGTCGCTGCTCTACGCGGCAGTGACCGGCCTGCGTCGCCTGCTCTACCGCACAGGGCTGCGGCGCAGCACCCGGCTGCCGGTACCGGTGCTGGTGGTCGGCAACGTGGTGGCCGGCGGCTCGGGCAAGACGCCGGTGACTATGGCGTTGGTGCAGCGCCTGCAATCGCAGGGCTGGCGCGTGGGCGTGCTCTCGCGCGGCTATGGCCGCAGCACGCGCGACTGCCGCGAGGTGCTGCCCGACAGCCCGGCGCGGGAGGTCGGCGACGAACCCGCGCTGATCCGGCGGCACTGCGGCGTGCCCGTGTTCGTGGCGGCGCGCCGGGCCGAGGCCGGCCAGGCGCTGCTGGCCCGGCATCCCGGAACCGATCTGCTGCTCTGCGACGACGGCCTGCAGCACCTGGCGCTGGCGCGCGACCTGGAGGTCTGCGTGTTCGACGACCGCGGCGTCGGCAACGGCTGGCTGTTGCCGGCGGGGCCGTTGCGCGAGCCCTGGCCGCGCGCCGCCGACCTCGTGCTGCACAGCGGCGAGCGGCCGGCCTTCGCGGGCTGGTGCGCACGCCGCAGCCTGGCCGCGCAGGCGCTGCGGGCCGATGGCCAGCGCCTGGCCCTGGCCGACCTGGCCGATACGCCCGTGCTGGCACTGGCCGGCATCGCCCGGCCCGAGCGCTTCTTCGCCATGCTGCGCGCCGCCGGCCTGCGCCGGCTGCAGGAGTTGCCGCTGGCCGACCACCAGGACTTCGCAGGCTGGCAGCCGCCTGCCGATGCGCCGGCCGTCTGGCTCTGCACCGAGAAGGACGCCGTCAAGCTGTGGGGGCGCCATCCGGGCGCCTGGGCCGTGCCGCTGCAGGTGGAACTCGATGCCGGCGCCTGGCAGACGCTGGATGCACGGCTCGCGGCGCTGCGGCCGCCCCGGGTACCATAGCGCCCTTTCGACACCCCTCTCTTCGATCCCATGGACAGCAAGCTACTGGAACTGCTCGTCTGCCCCGTCACCAAGGGCCCGCTGCAGTACGAACGCGAACGCCAGGAACTGGTGTCGCGCAGTGCGCGGCTGGCCTACCCCGTGCGCGACGGCATTCCCATCCTGCTGGAGAACGAAGCCCGCACGCTGAGCGACGAGGAACTGGGGCTGTGACCCGTTTTACGGTGCTGATCCCGGCGCGCCTGGCCTCCACGCGCCTGCCGAACAAGCCGCTCGCGGCGCTGGGCGACGCGCCCATGGTGGTGCGTGTGGCGCAGCGCGCGATGCGCTCGCAGGCCGCCCGCACCGTGGTCGCCTGTGACAGCGACAAGATCATGCAGGCCTGCGCCGCCCACGGCGTGGAAGCCATCTTGACGCGCGACGACCACGCTTCCGGCAGCGACCGCCTGGCCGAGGCCTGCGCGCTGCTGGGCCTGGACGGCGACGATTTGGTCGTCAACGTGCAGGGCGACGAACCGCTGATCGCACCGCCGCTGATCGACGCCGTTGCCGCGCTGCTGGACCAGCATCCCGAGGCCAGCATGAGCACGGCCGGTCACGCCATCGACAGCGTGGAAGACCTGCGCAATCCCAACGTGGTCAAGGTCGTGTGCGATGCGCGCGGCCGGGCTCTGTACTTCAGCCGCGCCCCGATCCCGTGGTGGCGCGACGGTTTCGCCGAAGGCATCAACTCCCTGCCCCAGCCGGCGCCGCTGCGCCACGTGGGCATCTACGGCTACCGCGCCGGCTTCCTGCGCAGCTTCCCGATGCTGGCCCAGGCACCGATCGAGCAGACCGAGGCGCTCGAACAGCTGCGTGCCATGTGGCACGGCCACCAGATCGCCGTGCACGTCACCGAGCACGCGCCCGGCCCGGGCGTGGACACGGCACAAGACCTGGAACGGGTTCGCCAGCTGTTTTGACGAACTGTTGCGCCGGGGACTGACGGCCCCGAGGTGCATGCTATCCTTTGACGGAGAAGCACTGCGACAGCCTGCGCGCTGTCAGCGCTGCCGTCAACATCTACAAGCAATCCGAGGACATCCATGAGACTGATTCTGTTGGGCGCGCCAGGCGCAGGCAAAGGCACGCAAGCCACGTTCATCTGCAAGCAGTTCGGGATTCCCCAGATTTCCACAGGCGACATGCTGCGCGCCGCCGTCAAGGCCGGCACGCCACTGGGCCTGCAGGCCAAGTCGGTCATGGATTCGGGCGCGTTGGTCAGCGACGACATCATCATCGGTCTGGTCAAGGAGCGCATCGCCCAGCCCGACTGCGCCAAGGGCTTCCTGTTCGACGGCTTCCCGCGCACCATCCCCCAGGCCGACGCCATGAAGGCGGCCGGCGTCAAGCTGGACTTCGTGCTCGAGATCGACGTGCCCTTCGACGCCATCATCGAACGCATGAGCGGCCGCCGCTCGCACCCGGCATCGGGCCGCGTCTACCACGTGCGCTTCAACCCGCCCAAGGTCGAAGGCCGGGACGACGTGACGGGCGAGGCGCTGGTGCAGCGCGAGGACGACAGCGAGGCCACCGTGACCAAGCGCCTGGACGTCTACAGCGCGCAGACGCGCCCGCTGATCGACTACTACACCCAGTGGTCCAAGGACGACCCGGCCCACGCGCCCAAGTACCGCAAGATCGACGGCACCGGCAGCGTGGACGAGATCACCGCGCGCGCACTCGCCGCCCTGGCCGCCTGAGTCAGGCGCCCAGCAGGTCCAGCTGCAGCTGGATCCGCGCCTTGACCGGCGACAGCGCCCCGGCTCCGGGCAGCGCGTCGCCCTCTCCTCCCATCACCCGCCCCTGCTCGCAGCGGCTGGCGCGCAGAACGCGTACGCCGGTTGCCTGCGCGCGCAGCAAAGCCGCTTCCAATGCCTTGTGCACGCTGCCATTGCCGGTCGCGGCGACCACGATGCCGCGCGCGCCGTCGCGCACCAGCGCATCGACGCCGGCGCCGCTCGCGCCCGCGTGGCTGAACACGATTTCCACCCGCGGCCAGGCCTGCGGCACTGCCGGCAGCCGTGCCAGCAGTCCGGCCGTGGGCACGGTCTGCGGCCAGTCCCGCAACCGGCGCAAGGCACCCGCCTCCACATAGCCCAGCGGGCCGGCGTCCCCCGAGCCGAAGGCGTCCAGCCGATAGCCGTGCACCTTGCGCACGTCGAACGCCGCATGCACCACGCCGGCACAGACGGCCACCACGCCGTGCGCACCCGGCTGCGCCGCCACGGCGAGCGCGTCGCGCAGGTTCTGCGGCCCGTCCGGCATGGCCGCGTTGGCAGGCCGCATCGCGCAGGCCAGCACCACCGGCTTCGCCGGCGCCAGCACCGCCTGCAGGAAGTAGGCCGTTTCCTCCAGCGTGTCGGTGCCGTGCGTGATCACGATGCCCTGCACATCGTCGCGCGCGAGTGCCTCGGCGCAGCGCTGCGCCAGCTGCAGCCACACCGCGGCATCCATGTCCTTGCTGTCGATCTGCGCCACCTGCTCGACCTGCAGCACACAGCCGGGTGGCGCATCGAAGCCCGCCAACAGCTGCGCGACGCCGACCTGGGCCGCCTGGTAGCCCAGCGTGTCGCCCGCACGCGGCGCCAGGCCCGCGATGGTTCCGCCCGAGCCCAGGACGAGCAGCGTGCGCGGGGATGCCCCTGGAAATACGTCTGGTGCTTGCATGCTTGTAGAAACTGATTGAAAATACAGGTACTGGAAATTTACACAGACCACTGTGTCGCTCCAGCCTACAGGGTAGCTGTACCACGTCGCACAAGGAACTGCCATGCCAGACGCCTCTTCTGCATTTCCGGCCAAGCTCACGGCACGCCAGCAACAGATCCTGGAACTGATCCAGGCCGCCATCGCGAACACTGGCGCCCCGCCCACGCGTGCAGAGATTGCTGCCGAACTGGGCTTCAAATCCGCCAACGCCGCAGAAGAACACCTGCAGGCCCTGGCGCGCAAGGGCGTCATCGAACTCGTGAGCGGCACCTCGCGCGGCATCCGCCTGCGCAGCGACATGCTGCGCTCGGTCAACGAACGCCGCAGCAAGCAGTTCACGCTGCCCTTGCAGGAATTGGCGCAACTGGCCCTGCCGCTGATCGGCCGCGTGGCAGCGGGCTCGCCCATCCTCGCGCAGGAGCACGTGGACCAGACCTACTATGTGGAAAGCAGCCTGTTCCAGCACAAGCCCGACTACCTGCTGCGTGTGCGTGGCATGTCCATGCGCGACGCCGGCATCATGGATGGCGACCTGCTCGCCGTGCGCGCCACCAAGGATGCCAAGAACGGACAGATCGTCGTGGCCCGGCTGGGCGACGACGTCACCGTCAAGCGCTACAAGCGCACCGCCGAGAGCATCGAATTGCACCCCGAAAACCCTGACTACCCCACCATCTTCGTGGAGCCCGGCGATCCCTTCGAGATCGAAGGCCTCGCCGTGGGGCTGATCCGCAACACCATGCTGATGTAGGCCGCAAGCCTGTTCGCACAGTGCCAGGTGGCGGGCGTCCGCCGCGCAGCGCGCGGCAACCCTGGTGCTGTGCCTTTCATCCAATCCTGCCCCAATCCGCCCGATGGACGGAAGGAGTTTGACATGGGAATCGCAATGCTGACTGCCGTGCGCGTGGCCCGGTTGCCGCAGTGGTTTGAGGAGTTCGGTCCGCGGCTGGCGGGCCGCCTGCAGCAGCGGCTGCGCCGCCGGTCCTTGCAGGCGGTGCCTGCCGTGGCCCGCCCCACCCCGGCCCTGCGCGTGTTGCGCGTGCTGGAGCCGCACCAACCCCGCACGGCGGCAGGCCGCATGGTCATCTCCGGCCGCATGGCCGATGTGTGCGCCGAACTGGACCGCTTGGCCGCAGTGGAATCGGCGTCCGCCCGGCACTGACAGCGCGGCATAAGGGCAGCGCCCAGCACGGGCGCCATACCCGCTGGCGCCCTGGCGCCTTGGGTGCGCGAGGCACAATGGCCGCATGAACATTGTGATCCTCGACGACTACCAGGATGCGGTGCGCAAGCTCGAATGCGCAGTCAAGCTCGAACCCTATGCGGCCAAGGTCTACACCAACACCGTCAAGGGCCTGGGACAGTTGTCGGTCCGACTGCGCGACGCGGACATCCTCGTGCTGATCCGCGAGCGCACCCACCTGAACCGGGCGCTGATCGAGAAACTTCCGCGCCTCAAGCTGATCGCGCAGACCGGGCGCGTCGGCCCGCACATCGATGTCGCCGCCTGCACCGAACGCGGCGTGGCCGTGGCCGAAGGCGTGGGCTCGCCCGTGGCACCCGCCGAACTGACCTGGGCCTTGATCATGGCGGCCACGCGCCGCCTGCCGCAGTACATCGGCAACCTCAAGCACGGGGCCTGGCAGCAGTCGGGCATGAAGACCGCCTCCATGCCGCCCAACTTCGGGTTGGGCACGGTGCTGCGCGAGCGCACCATGGGCATCTTCGGCTACGGCCGCATCGGCCAGATCGTCAGCACCTATGCGCGCGCCTTCGGCATGCGCGTGCTGGTCTGGGGGCGGGCCGGCTCCTGCGAGCGCGCACTGGCCGACGGCCACCAGATCGCGGCCAGCCAGGAGGAGCTGTTCGCCAACAGCGACGTGCTGTCGCTGCACCTGCGCCTCAACGAGGAGACGCGCGGCATCGTCAAGCTCGACGACCTGGCGCGCATGAAGCCGACCTCGCTGCTGGTCAACACCTCGCGTGCCGAACTCATCGAGCCCGATGCACTGCTGGCCGGCCTGAACCGCGGCCGCCCCGGCATGGCCGCCGTCGATGTGTTCGAAAGCGAGCCCATCCTGCAGGGGCATGCGCTGCTGCGTTTGGAGAACTGCATCTGCACACCGCACATCGGCTATGTGGAACTGCAGAGCTACGAGATGTACTTCAACGCAGCGTTCGACAACGTGCTGAACTACATCCGCGGCACGCCCACCAACATCGTCAACCCGGGCTCGCTGCAGGTACGCCGCTGAAGGTCTGGGGGGGGCGGCAGCCCCCGGCACCTCAGCGCGTGGACTTGGGCGCGATGCGCGCCTCGGTGTTCGGATCGAACAGGTCGAAGTCGATCAGGCCGCTGTCGATCTCGGGCTTGTCGGACCTGGCCGGCGTGCCGGCGGCCGGCGCCATCGGGGTGGGCGCCGATGCCGGTGCCTCGGCGAACGCGTCATCGTCCAGCAGGGGCAGGTCGATGTCGACCAGCGACAACTCCGGAAGCGCCGCGACTTCGCCCGTGCTCGTCGACAGGTCGATGTCCAGCTCCAGCCCGGTGCCGTCGTGCACCGTTGGCAGCGGAGCCTGCCCGGAATCCGGCACGAGATCCAGCATCGAATCCGTGGCGGCGCTGGCCATGAGCGGCGCACCGGTCTGCAGCCCAGTTCCCAGTCCACGCTGCCCCCCCACCGCCGGTGCGGGCGGAGCGATCACCCCGAAGCCGGAAGGCGAGCGCGTGCCGCCAGCGGGCACGAACACGTCCTGCGCCACGCCATACAGCATCAGCAGATCCCGGTAGGCGGCCAGGTCGAGCGGACGACCGGTGTCGTCCGGATGGCGCAGCAGGTTGGCCTCGATCGTGTCCAGCACGCGCACGTGGCCCCAGGCTGTCTCGATGCTGAGCAGCGTCGCCGGATAGTCCTCCAGCCCCAGGCCTTCGTCGGCAAAGGCGGCGAAGTTGGGCACATGGGCGTTGAAGCGCCGCTCGAAGCGTGCACGCAGGGCGTTGAAGTCGTCCTTGCGGCCCTGCTGGTGGTAGATGCCGAACAGTTCCAGGAAGGCCAGCGGACTCATGTCCTGGTGCTCCTCCAGGTGCTGCTGCAGCACTTCGATGGCTTGCTCGTACTGGCCCAACGAGACGAAGAAATCGGCATGTTGCTGCACGTCGACGAATTCGTCCGGACGCACGGGCCGCGATGCGTCCACCGGCTGCACCCGGTCGTGCGCAAAGACCGCCGCTGCCACGGCACCCGTGTCCACCGTCGACGGCCGCCCGACGCCGAGCGCAGAGGCTGGCTCGCTGTCCAGGAATTCATCGGCCAGCGATGGCCGGGACACGACGGGTGGCCGCGTCACGGGCGGCGGGACAGCGGCGGGCACCGGCACGCCTGCGGTGGCGCGCGGGGCGGCCTCACCGCTCCAATGCGCCGCAGCCAGCGCGGCCTGGCGGGCGCGTTGCCAGAAGTACGCCGCCAGGCCGACCATGAAGGCCAGCAATGCCAGCAGCCCGTAGACGAACAGGATGTCGATGCGGCCACTCTCGGCCTCGTCGAGCCGCCGCTCCGCACGCTCCAGCCGGGCACGGAGCTCGCGCTCGGCCGCGCTCGGCTCGGCCGCCTGCTTGCGCTGCACGGCCTGTTGCGCCTCCAGCGCTTCGAGGCGCTGCTTGTCGCGCACGATCTCTTCCGGCGTGGTGCGCAGTGCGCGCCAGATGGCGGCTACGGCCTCACGCTGCGCGGCGTCGTCGATGAGTTGCGAGCTCAGCGCCGGACTGGGCTGCATGCCGGCCACGGGCGTGGCCGGTGCATCCAGCGTCAGGCGCGGCACGCCCGTGGCTGGCGCCGAAGCCACTGTCTGGGCCTTGGCGGGGGCTGGCCGCGGCGCGGGGGTGGATTTCGGCGCGGAGGCCTGGGCCGGTGCACGCGCAGGTGCGGGCGGTCGGGCCGGGCGCTGCGCCGGGCGCGGCGCTGGCGCGGCCGCTGTACGGGGTGCAGGCGCGGGTGCCGGCCGCACCGATTCGGCCGGGGGCAGTGGCGTGGCCGCAACAGGAGGCGGCGCAGGAGCCACCGCGGGAACCGGGCTCGCCAGATCCACCGGCCCGGCGGCCGTCTTCAGCTCCGCCGGAAATTCAGGCAGAAAGTCATAGCGCCGTACGCCGCCCTGGCCGCACAACGCATGCAGCACCAGGCCCACGACAGGCTCGTCGATGACGGCGTTGGAACGGATACGCAGCACGGCTTCCTGGGAGCCGGCGGCCGGCGCCTGCACCACGAGGCGCACCCGAGACGACTCCACCAGCGTGTCGCCGTGGAACACCTCGATGCGAAAACACTGCGCCGTGGCATCTTCAGGCTGGTCGACTCGCACCTCCACCGCCAGGCTCAGCGGCTGGCCGAGAACCACGTTGCCGCGTGCCCGCCCAAGACTCAATGCCGAACTGCCGACCGCCACCCCCAGCAGCCCCAGCCCCACCAGCTTGTGTTGTAGTTTCACAGTGAGTGCTTATGCGTCTTTCGCGCACCTTACCACGCAGGTCGGCGCGTCATAATTGCTCGATGGATACAGCATATCGCGTTGTCGGCGTGGTCGGCGCCGGCGCAATGGGCCGCGGAATCGGTCAAATTGCAGCACAAGCAGGTAGTACCGTCAAACTCTTCGACGTGGCCCCCGGCGCTGCCGCCAAGGCCAGGGATGCGGTGTATGCACAGTGGGCCAAGCTGCACGAAAAAGGCAGATTGGACACACAAACACTCCAGTCGCAGCGCGCGGCGCTGGTCGAAGCGGCGACGCTGGCCGACCTCGCCGACTGCGACCTGGTCATCGAGGCGGTCGTGGAGCGGTTGGACGTCAAGCAAGGCCTGTTTGCGGAACTCGAAACAATCGTCCGTCCGGACGCGGTGCTGGCCAGCAACACCTCTTCGCTGTCGATCACCGCCATCGCCTCGGCGCTCCAGCACCCCGGGCGCTTCGCCGGCTACCACTTCTTCAACCCTGTGCCGCTCATGAAAGTGGTCGAGGTCATCGCCGGCCTCAAGACCGATGCCGCCGTCTGCCAGGGCCTGACCCGGTACGCGCGCGCCATGGGGCACACGCCCGTCCAGGCGGCCGACACGCCTGGCTTCATCGTCAACCACGCCGGGCGCGGCTACGGCACGGAAGCGCTGCGCATCGTTGGCGAATCGGTGGCCGATTTCGCCACCATCGACCGCATCCTCAAGGACCAGGCCGGCTTCAAGCTGGGGCCGTTCGAGCTCATGGATCTGACCGGACTGGACGTGTCGCACCCGGTCATGGAATCGATCTACCGCCAGTACTACGAGGAGCCGCGCTACCGCCCCAGCGCGCTGGCCGCCCAGCGCGTGGCCGGTGGCGTGGTCGGCCGCAAGGCCGGGGAAGGCTTCTACCGCTATGTCGACGGCACCGCACAGGTGCCGGCCGAGCCCCCTGTGCCACAGGTCGACCAGATCCCGCCGGTCTGGGTGTCGCCGCGCGCCGCGCGCCGCGCCGAACTGTTCCAGCTGCTCAAAGACCTGGGCGCCCGCATCGAAACCGGCCAGTCACCCTCGATGGAAGCGCTGACCCTGGTGGCGCCGCTCGGCTTCGACATCACCACCGTCGCCGTGGTCGAGCGGCTGGACCCCGCGCGCACCATCGGCATCGACATGCTGTTCGACGATGCCGCGACCAAGCGTCGCGTGCTTGCGACAAACCCGGCCACGCGCGTCGACATGCGCGACGCCGCGCACGCGTTGTTTGCGCGCGACGGAAAGGCCGTCAGCGTGATCCGCGACAGCGGTGGATTCGTCACCCAGCGCGTGGTGGCCACCATCGTGAACATCGCGGCCGACATCTGCCAACAGTCCATCTGCAGCCCGCGCGACCTCGAACTGGCCGTCACGCTGGGCCTGGGCTACCCGGCCGGCCCGCTGGCCCTGGGCGACCGTTGCGGCCCGACCAACGTGCTGGAGGTGCTGTTCAACCTGCAGACCGTCTACGGCGACCCACGCTACCGTCCCAGCCCCTGGCTGCGCCGCCGCGGTGCCATCGGCCTGTCCCTGCTGCACGAAGAAACCTGAATCCGCCCGCCCCATGCCCGCCGCCCTGCTCAGCACCCGCCATGGCGCGACCATGGTGCTCACCCTGTCGTACCCGGAGCGCCACAACGCGCTGGGGCCGGATCTCTGGGCCGCCGGCGTCGAGGCCTTGAACGTGGCCGAGTCCAACGCCGAGGTGGCCAGCGTCGTCATCACCGGCGCTGGCGCCCTGTTCAGTGTGGGCCACGACCTGGAGCAGTTGCAGGCCAGCCGGCGCGAGAGCGCCGCGCACCAGGTTGCGCTGACCGAGGGCCTGCACAGCTGGATCGAGGCCATCCGCGCCTTTCCCAAGCCCGTGGTCGCCGCGGTCGAGGGTGCGGCCGCCGATGCCGGCTTCGCGCTCGCGCTGGCCTGCGACTTCATCGTCGCCGCACGCAATGCGCAGTTCGCGCTGGCCGCCAGCGCACTGGGCCTGTCGCCCGACGCGGGCGCCAGCTGGAGCCTGGCGCGCGCGCTGCCGCGCCAGCTGGCTGGCGAACTGCTGATGCTGGGCACGCGCATGAACGCCGAGCGGCTGCATGCGCTGGGCGTGGTCAACCGCATCTGCGGCCCGGGCACGGCGCTCAGCGAAGCCCTGGCGCTGGCCGTGCAGATCAATGCGCGCGTGCCGCATGCGGTCGCCAGCGGCAAGGAGCTGCTGGCCCTGGCCGCCGGCGCCACGCTGCCCGAACAACTGGCGCACGAACGCGACCGCTTCGTCACCAACCTGCACCACGCAGGCACCGGGACGGCCATCGCCGCGTTCCGCGAACAGCGCGGCACCCTACCGCTCGTTTGATCCGCGCCCCCGGCCGCCCGGCCACAGTCACCCAAAAGACAGACCATGGACGAACCCATTCTTAACATCGCCGAGCGCGAAGCGATCAACGCCGGGCGCTGGTTCTCATCCCTCTCCCCTTCGCTGCGGCACGACATTCTTCGATGCGCCTACGTTCGACGCTACAAGAACGGCGAACTGATCGCCGCCCGCGGCGACATCGCGGAAGAGTGGATCGCCTGCGCCAAGGGCGCGGCCCGCGTGAGCTCCACCTCGATCACGGGCAAGCAGATCACGCTGACCTACGTGGAGCCCGGCATCTGGTTCGGCGATGTGGCCTTCTTCGACAGCGACCGCCGCACCCACGACGTCTACGCACATGGCGCGACCACCATCGTCTGCGTGGCGCGGGCCGACTTCAAGAAGATCCTGGCCGCGCACAGCGAGCTCTACGAAGCGCTGATGTGGCTGCAGTCGCGCCGCATCCGGCTGCTGTTCGGCCTGGTGGAAGACCTCAACACCCTGCCCCTGCGCGCACGCCTGGCCAAGCAGTTGCTGCATCTGGTGCGCAGCTACGGCGTGCCCAGTCTGGAAGACGGCAACGAGGTCCGCATCAGCCTGCAGCTGGCGCAGGAAGAGCTGGCCCAATTGCTGGGGGCCTCGCGCCAGCGCGTGAACCAGGAACTCAAGACCATGGAGCGCGAGGAAGCCATCCGCATCGAAGCGACCGGCCTCATCGTGCGCGACCGCGACGCGCTGATGCGCATCGTCGAGACCGACCGCTGAACCACAACACCGACACAGGGAGACAACCCGCATGAGCGAATTCGACCATTTCGAAGGCACCAAGGAAGTCAGCGGCCAGCACGCCTTCGATGTCCAGCGCTTGACCGACTGGCTGGCCGCGCAGTTGCCCGGCTTCGCCGGCCCGCTGGAGGTCGCGCTGTTCAAGGGCGGCCAGTCCAACCCCACCTACAAGCTCACCACGCCCACGCAGCGCTACGTGATGCGCTCCAAGCCCGGCCCGGTGGCCAAGCTGCTGCCCTCCGCCCACGCCATCGAGCGCGAGTTCGCGGTGATGGGCGGCCTGGCCGGCACCGACGTGCCCGTGCCGGCCATGCTGTGCCTGTGCGAGGACGAATCGGTGATCGGCCGCGCCTTCTACATCATGGAGTTCAAGGAAGGCCGCGTGCTGTGGGATCAGGGCCTGCCCGGCATGGACCCTGCCGGCCGCGCCGCCATCTACGACGAGATGAACCGCGTGATCGCCGCGCTGCACAGCGTGGACTTCGCCACGCGCGGCCTGGCCAACTACGGCAAGCCCGGCAACTACTTCGAGCGCCAGATCGGCCGCTGGAGCAAGCAGTACGTCGCCTCCATCACCCAGCCCATCCCCGAGATGGACCAGCTGATCGACTGGCTGCCGCGCAACATGCCCGCCAGCGCGCGCGACGAGCGCTTCACGAGCATCGTGCACGGCGACTACCGGCTGGACAACACCATGTTCCACGCCAGCGAGCCGCGCATCATCGCGGTGCTGGACTGGGAGCTCTCCACGCTGGGCCACCCGCTGGCGGACTTCAGCTACCACTGCATGTCCTGGCACATCAGCCCAGGCCAGTTCCGCGGCATCGCGGGGCTGGACCTCAAGGCCCTGGGCATTCCCGCCGAGGCCGACTACATTGCGCGCTACTGCGAACGCACCGGCTTCGCCACGCCGCAAGACCTGCAGCGCGACTGGAACTTCTACCTGGCCTACAACATGTTCCGCCTGGCCGCGATCCTGCAGGGCATCGCCAAGCGCGCCGAAGCCGGCACGGCCTCCAGCGACCGCGCCGCCACCTCGGGCGCCGGCGCGCGGCCGCTGGCCCAACTGGCCTGGAAGTTCGCGCAGCAGGCCTGAGCGTCCACGCAAGGAGACACGCCATGGATTTCGACTACTCCCCCAAGACCGAAGCCCTGCGCCAGCGCGTGCTGCGCTTCATGGACGAGCACATCTACCCGGCCGAAGCCGCCTACCACGCCGAACTGCAGGCCAACACCGCAGCCGGCAGGCGCTGGACACCGCTGCAGATCATCGAAGACCTCAAGGCCAAGGCCCGCGCGCAGGACCTGTGGAACCTGTTCCTGCCCGAAGACACGGCCGAGTTGTCCGGCTTCAAGGGCGCCGGCCTGACCAACGAGGAGTACGCGCCGCTGGCCGAGATCATGGGCCGCGTGCCCTTCGCCTCCGAGGTCTTCAACTGCTCGGCGCCCGACACCGGCAACATGGAGACGATTGCGCGCTACGGCAGCGACGAGCACCGTGCGCGCTGGCTCCAGCCCCTGCTCGAAGGCCAGATCCGTTCGGCCTTCGCGATGACCGAGCCCGACGTGGCCTCCAGCGACGCGACCAACATCGCCACCCGCATCGAGCGCGACGGCGACGACTACGTGATCAACGGCCGCAAGTGGTGGATCTCGGGCGCGGGCGACCCGCGCTGCGCGGTCTACATCACCATGGGCAAGAGCGACCCCGACGCGGCCCGCCACCAGCAGCAGAGCATGGTCCTGGTGCCGGCCGACACGCCCGGCATCAAGGTCCTGCGCCCGCTCAACGTGATGGGCTACGACGACGCGCCGCACGGCCACATGGAGATGGTGTTCGAGAACGTTCGCGTGCCGGCCTCCAACATGCTGCTGGGCCAGGGCCGCGGCTTCGAGATCGCCCAGGGGCGCCTGGGCCCGGGCCGCATCCACCACTGCATGCGCCTGATCGGCCTGGCCGAACGCGCACTGGAGCTCATGTGCAGGCGCGCCGCCTCGCGCGTGGCCTTCGGCAAGACCGTGGCACAACAGACCGTCACGCAGGAGCGCATCGCCGAGGCGCGCTGCAAGATCGACATGGCGCGGCTGCTCACGCTCAAGACCGCCTGGCTCATGGACAAGGCCGGCAACAAGGTCGCCAAGAACGAGATCGCGATGATCAAGGTCGTGGCCCCCAGCATGGCCTGCCAGGTCATCGACTGGGCCATGCAGGTGCATGGCGGCGGCGGCATGTGCGACGACTTCCCGCTGGCCTTCGCCTACACCCATGCGCGCACGCTGCGCTTTGCCGACGGCCCGGACGAGGTGCACCGCAACGCCATCGCCAAGATGGAGCTGGGCAGGTACTCGGACCGGCCGCAGCAGCACGACATGCCCGTGACCCGCTTCTGAGAGGGCTGAGCGCATGATCACCGTCCACAGCTGGGCCACGCCGAACGGCCACAAGGTCCACATCATGCTCGAGGAGTGCGGCCTGCCCTACGAGGTGGTGCCGGTGGACATCGGTGCGGGCGAACAGTTCCGGCCTGAATTCCTGCGCGTCAGCCCGAACAACAAGATCCCGGCCATCGTGGACGACGAAGGGCCGGACGGCCAGCCGGTCACGCTGTTCGAGTCCGGTGCCATCTTGCTGTACCTGGCCGGCAAGACCGGCATGCTGCTGCCCGAGGGCGACCGCGCGCGCTATGCCGTGCTGCAGTGGCTGATGTTCCAGATGGGCGGCGTCGGCCCCATGCTCGGCCAGAACCACCACTTCCGGCTCTATGCGCCCGAGAAGCTCGCCTATCCGATCCAGCGCTACACCGACGAAGCGCGCCGCCTGTACGGCGTGATGGACCGCCAACTGGCCGACAGCGCCCACATCGCCGGGCCCGAGTACAGCATCGCCGACATCGCCATCTTCCCCTGGCTGCGCAACTGGCAGAACCAGGGCATCGATTGGGCCGACTATCCGAACCTGAAGACCTGGTTCGACCGCATCGCCGCGCGCCCGGCCGTGCAGCGCGGCGTGGCCGTGCTGGCCGACCGGCGCAAGCCCATCACGGACGAGAAGGCGCGCGAGAACCTGTTCGGCGCCACGCAGTACCAGCGGCGCTGAAGCCGCCGGTGCGGCGCCGCCGCGCGCTCAAGCCGCGCCCAGCAGGGCCGGCTGACCCGTGTACCCGAGGGAAGGCTCCACGTTGGCCCCGTGCGCCCCACCGGCGCGCACCTTGAACACTGCCATGGCCTGCACCAACTGCTCGGCCTGGCTGCGCAGGCTGTCGGCCGCCGCGGCCGATTCCTCCACCAGCGCGGCGTTCTGCTGCGTGGCCTGGTCCATCTGCGTGACCGCCTCGCCCACCTGCGAGACGCCTGCGCTTTGCTCGCTGCTGGCCGCGCTGATCTCGCCCACCAGGTCGCTCACACGTTGGATGGCGCCGACCACCTCCTGCATGGTGCTGCCGGCCTCGCCGACCAGCACCGTGCCCTGCTGCACACGCTCCACGCTGGTGCCGATCAGGGCCTTGATCTCGCGCGCCGCTTCGGCCGAACGGCCGGCCAGGCTGCGCACCTCGGTCGCCACCACGGCGAAGCCGCGGCCCTGGTCGCCCGCGCGCGCGGCCTCCACGGCCGCATTGAGCGCCAGGATGTTGGTCTGGAAGGCGATGGAATCGATCGTGCCGATGATGCTGGCGATCTTGCCCGAGCTCTCGTCGATGCCCTTCATGGTGTCGATCACGCGCGCCACCACCTCGCCGCCACGGCCGGCCACGCTGGAGGCGTTCTCGGCCAGGCTCTTGGCCTGACGCGCGTTGTCGGCGTTCTGCCGCACGGTGGAGCTGAGCTGCTCCATCGACGCGGCCGTCTCCTCGAGCGCCGAAGCCTGCTGCTCGGTGCGGGCGGACAGGTCGTTGTTGCCGTGTGCGATCTCGGCACTGGCCGTGGCCACGCCATCGGCATTGCGGCGCACGCCGGCCACCACGCTGGCCAGCTGCTGCTGCATGTCGCGCAGCGCAGCGGCCAAGGCGGCCGCCTCGTCTTGGCCTTCGACCTGCACGGGTTGCGTGAGGTCGCCATCGGCGATGCGGCGTGCCACCGCGCCGGCCTCGGCCAGCGGCTGCGTGATCGAACGCGAGATGGCCCAGGCGAACAGCGCGCCCAGCAGCACGGCAGCAATGCCGCTGACGATCAGCATGGTCTGCCCCTGCGCCGCAGCGCTTTCGGCACTGCGCAGCGAGTCCCCGTACAGCTCCTGCTGCCGCTTCTCCAGCGTCAGGATGCTGTCGCTGTAAGCCGTGGCCAGCGGGCGCAGCGTGCGCTCGAGTTCGGCCGACACGTCCTCGCCAGCCTGGCGGCGCTTGAGCAGGGCCGCGCGCGGCGTGCGGTAGGCCTCGCGGCGTGCGTCGATGTCCTGCAGCATGCGCTTGCCCACGTCGGTGTTCACCAATGCGTGCAGCCGCTCGCGCGAGGCCACCGTGATCTGCGAGGTCTTGTCCATGTCGGCCTGCCAGCGCGGGATGCGGCTGGTGTCCGAATCCAGCAGTGCGGCCTCGGTGCGCACCCAGTTCAGGTCGATGGTCTGGCGCCAGCGGATCGCGACCTCCTGGCGCTCCTTGTCCACCGTGCCCAGCCGCTGGGTCGCCGCGTCGGACTGCTCCAGCCGCCAGACCCCCATGGCCGCGCTGGCGGCCACGATCAACAGGATCACGCCGAACGCCAGCCCCAGCCTGGCGCCAATGCGCAGCTTGCGCAGGCCGCTCATGGTCGGCACTCCGGGCACGCGGTGCGGCGCGCGGGGGAAGAAGCAAGTTCGTGCATGGAATCCCTGCAGGTTGGAAGATGGTTCGGCGTGGCAACGCAAGACTGCGCACACGCTGTCCATGTCCGGTGCCTCCTGCGGGATGCAACCCAGTCGCCCGATCCCGCGCATCCGCGCTGAAAGGGGTCCCTGTGGCTCTGCGTGCGCACGCTCCTTGCGCTGCAGTCGAAAAGTCTAACAGTGCAACAAATATGAAGCAAATAAAGCGATCAATTTGTTGAATCAGAGAAACAGTTTGACGATGCTCAAGCCCTCAAGGTCGGCTGTGGCCAGGGCACGGTGCTGCCTGCCGGTGGCGTGGCGGGCCAGTGGCCGGCCAGCGCGGCGCGCATGGCCGGCACTGTGACGGCCGGGTCCTCGCCGAGCATGCGCACGACGCAGACGCCGTCGGCCCCGGCCCCGGCCGCCGCGCTGATCTGCACAGGCGCGAGGACGCCGCCGATGGCCACCACCGGCGTGCCGGCCATCGCGCACCACCAGGCCAGGTTGCCCAGGCCCTGGGGCTGCCAGGGCATGGCCTTGGTCAGCGTGGGCCAGACCGGGCCGCAGGCGATGTAGGCTGGCGCCAGGCTGCGTGCCCGGGCCAGCTCCCACAGGCTGTGGGAACTGACGCCCAAGGCCAGGCCGCTGGCACGCAGCGCGGCGCGCTGGTCCGGCTCCAGCGCCAGCAGATCTTCCTGGCCCAGGTGCACGCCGTGCGCGCCATGCCGCGAAGCCAGCTGCCAGTGGTCGTTGACGAACAGGCGTGCGCCCACCGACCGGCAGGCCGCCGCGGCCTCGGCCACCTGGGCGTGGAGCGCATCCCACCAGGCGGGCGTGGCGGCCTCGGGCTGCTTGATGCGCAACTGCACACTGCGCACGCCGCTGGCCAGCACCGCCTGCACGCGGGCCGCGCTGTCGACGATGGCGTACAGGCCCAATGGCGCCGCGCGGACGGCCGCTGGCGGCGCCCAGGCCGGCTCCGCGCCCCAGCCCATGGTGGGCAGCAGGCCCGGATCGGCATGGAAACCAGCCTGCGCCAGCACCTGGCCGGGGCCACGCCCGGCCGCATGGCCGTGGCGCAGCGCGTGCGTGGCCGCCATCTTGGCCAGCACCACGGCATCGGCCGCAACGAAGCCATGCGCCAGCGCCGCCGCGGCGCTGCTGGCGAACGTGCAGCCCGTGGCATGGGTGTTGCCCGTGCCGATGCGCGGCAGCGCGAGCCAGCCGCTGGCCTGCGGGCTGTCCAGCCAGTCCAGCGCCAGGCCGGCTTCCTCCGGTGCGGCGTCGTCGGGCACGTGCCCGGCATCGGCCGGATCGCCGCCCGTGATGCAGACGGATTGCACGCCCAGCGCACGCAGGGCGGCGGCGGCTGCAGGCACCTCGTCGCGGCGCAGGCTGGGCCGCCCCAGCAGCCGCGCGGCCTCGCGCCGGTTCGGCGTGATCAGCGTCGCGCGCGGCAGCAGGTGCGCACGGTAGGCGGCCACCGCTCTGTCGTCGGCGAAGTTGGCACCGCTGCTCGCGCCCAGCACGGGGTCGACCACGAGAGGCAGCCCGGGAGCCGCCTCGCGCAGGCGGTCGGCCCAGACGGCCACACTGCGCATCTGGGCGGCGTCCGCGAGCAGCCCGGTCTTGAGCGCCGCCGGCGGCATGTCGGCCTCCAGCGCGGCCAGTTGCGCGTCCAGCAGCTGCGGGCTGACCGCCTCCACGCGCGTCACGGCCTGCGAGTTCTGCGCCGTGACGGCGGCCACCACGCCGCAGTAGTGCGTGTCGGGCCAGGCATCCAGCGCACGCTGGTCGGCGGCGAGGCCAGCGCCGCCGCTGCTGTCGGTGCCGGCGATGCTCCAGACGCGCTTCATGCTGCGCCTCCGAGCAGCAGCGGCGCGCCGCCCACCGGCGTGCTGGGCACGGCGAAGTCCTGGCGCGCCATCACGCCGGCCTGCCAGGCCCCCCTGCCCGCCTGCACGGCCGCGCGAAAAGCACAGGCCATGCGCACCGGGTCGCGCGCCTGCGCCACGGCCGAGTTCAGCAGCACGGCGTCGAAACCCAGTTCCAGCGCCTGCGCCGCTTGCGAAGGCGCGCCGATGCCCGCATCGACGATCAGCGTGGCGTCCGGCAAGCGCTCGCGCAGCGTGCGCAGCGCGAACGGATTCAACAGGCCCTGGCCCGAACCGATCGGCGCCCCCCAGGGCATGAGCACGGGGCAGCCCACGTCGAGCAGGCGGCGACACAGCACCAGGTCGTCCGTGCAGTAGGGCCAGACCACGAAGCCATCGCGCACGAGCTGCTGCGCGGCCTGCAGCAGCTCGAAGGGGTCGGGCTGCAGCGTGTGTTCGTCGCCCACCACCTCGAGCTTGAGCCAGGGCGTGTCGTAGAGCTCGCGTGCCATCTGCGCCAGTTGCACAGCCTCGCGTGCCGTGCGGCAGCCCGCTGTGTTCGGCAGCAGCCGCGCGCCCTGTTCCTGCACGGCCGCGCGCACGATGGCGACGAAACCGTTGTCGCCGCCGGCCGCGAGTGCGCGCTTGAGGCCCACGGTGACGACCTCGGCGCCCGCGGCCGCGATGGCCTCGCCCAAGACGTGGGGCGAGGGGTAACCGGCCGTGCCGAGCAGGAAGCGGCTCGTGAGAGAAGTGCCGGCAACCTGCCAGCGGTCATCGTTCGGTGCTCCAGCGTCAGGCATGGCTCATCCTCCGGTGATGGGTTGGAACAGCACGACGGCATCGCCAGCATGCAGCGCGACGTCGTGGCGGTGGCCGCGGGCGACGAAGACGCCGTTGACGGCCGTGCCCACGGCCTCGGGCCGGTGGCCGAGCGCGTCGACCAGCGCGGCCAGCGTGCTGCCCGCGGCCAGCGCATGCGGCTGGCCGTCCAGCACGATGGAGACGGTGTTCGTCGTCATCCGGCCGCCCCTTGGCGCAGCAGCGCCAGCGCATCGTCGACAAGCGCTGGCGCCATGAGCCAGCCGTGGCGGAACAGGCCATTGATGCGCAGCAGCCCTTCTTCGTGCTCGGTGCGCGGCAGGTGGTCCGGCAGCGCCGGCCGCAGGTGCCGGTCCAGCCGCAGGATTCTTGCCTCGGCCAGCATGGGCAGCACGCTGTGCGCCGCGCTCATGAGCTCCACGGCGCTTTTGAGCGAGGCCGGCGAGCGGTCCTCGCTCTCGATCTCGGTCGCGCCCAGGAACAGCAGATCGTCGGGACGCGGCACAAGGTAGACACGGTGGCGCGGGTGCACAAGGCGCAGGGGCCGCGTGAGGCCGTGGCCGGGCGCGTGCAGCCAGACCGTCTCGCCGCGCACGCCGCGGAGCGGCAGGCTCGGCGCGGCGCCGAGCCCGCGCACGTCGATGACGCAGTCGAAGTCGGCATGGCCGCCATCGGCAAACTGCAGCCGCCCCGGCAGCGCCTGCGCCACAGGTCGCTGCCAATGCCAGACGACGCCCTCGGCCGCCGCATGCAGCGCGGCCAGGGTCGCCAGCGGATCGATCTGCGCCTCGCTCGGCAGCAGCCAGGCATGGGCCGGTGGCGGCAGCGCGGGCTCCAGCCGCACGAGCGCGGCCGCGTCCAGCGCTTCGGGTGCGGCATGCGTCTCCTCGGCCAGCCGCGCCAGCACGCGCTGCGCGCTGGCCAGGTCGCTGCGGTGCGCCACGAGCAGGCTGCCGCGCTCCGCGAAGAATGGCCGCGGCGCGGGCAGCGCCGCGACGATGCCGCGCCACAGCGCAATCGATCGCCAGCCCAGCGCGGCCACGCGCGCGTCCGCATGGTCGCGCTCGGCCAGCGGACAGAGCATGCCGGCCGCGCTGAACGCGGCCGGGCCCTGCGCGTCGAAGGCCGGCGCAGGGCCGGCCGCGGCGTCGAACACCTGCACCTGCGCACCCGCGCGCGCCAGCCGCCAGGCCAGCAGCCGGCCCAACAGGCCCGCGCCGGCAATGCCGAAGCGCTTCATCAACTGCGCTCGACCGGGATGTAGAACGCGCCACCGCCGGCCTTGAACTCGGCCGACTTCTGGGCCATGCCGCTGGACGCGTAGTCGCGCACCTCCTGCGTGATCTTCATCGAGCAGAACTTGGGGCCGCACATGGAGCAGAAATGCGCGACCTTGCTGGCGTCCTTGGGCAGGGTCTCGTCGTGGAATTCGCGCGCGGTGTCGGGGTCCAGGCCCAGGTTGAACTGGTCGGTCCAGCGGAACTCGAAGCGCGCCTTGCTGAGCGCGTCGTCGCGCGCACGCGCACCGGGATGGCCCTTGGCCACGTCGGCCGCGTGCGCGGCGATCTTGTAGGCAATGATCCCCTGCTTGACGTCCTCGCGGTCGGGCAGGCCCAGATGCTCCTTGGGCGTCACGTAGCACAGCATGGCCGTGCCCATCCAGCCGATCATGGCCGCGCCGATGGCGCTGGCGATGTGGTCGTAGCCCGGCGCGATGTCGATGGTCAACGGGCCCAGCGTGTAGAACGGCGCCTCGTGGCAGTGCTTGAGCTGCTCGTCCATGTTGGCCTGCACCAGGTGCATGGGCACATGGCCCGGGCCTTCGATCATGGTCTGCACGTCGTGCTTCCAGGCAAGCGTCGTGAGCTCGCCCAGCGTGCGCAGCTCGGCGAACTGGGCCTCGTCGTTGGCGTCGGCCGCGCAGCCGGGGCGCAGGCCGTCGCCGAGCGAGAAGCTCACGTCGTAGGCCTTCATGATCTCGCAGATCTCTTCGAAGTGCGTGTAGAGGAAGCTCTCCTGGTGGTGGGCGATGCACCACTTGGCCATGATGGAGCCACCGCGCGAGACGATGCCCGTCATGCGGTCCGCCGTGAGGTGGATGAAGGGCAGGCGCAGGCCGGCGTGGATGGTGAAGTAGTCCACGCCCTGCTCGGCCTGCTCGATCAGCGTGTCGCGGAAGATGGCCCAGGTGAGGTCTTCGGCCACGCCGCCGACCTTCTCCAGCGCCTGGTAGATCGGCACCGTGCCGATCGGCACCGGGCTGTTGCGCACGATCCAGTCGCGCGTGGTGTGGATGTTGCGGCCCGTGCTGAGGTCCATCACGTTGTCGGCGCCCCAGCGGATCGCCCAGACCAGCTTGTCGACCTCCTCCTCGATGCTGGAGGTGACGGCCGAGTTGCCGATGTTGGCGTTGATCTTGACCAGGAAGTTGCGCCCGATGGCCATGGGCTCGACCTCGGGGTGGTTGATGTTGGCCGGGATGATGGCGCGGCCGCGTGCAACCTCGTCGCGCACGAACTCCGGCGTGATCGGACCCTTGGGCAGCGCCGCGCCGAGCGGGTTGCCGGCCAGGCGGCGCTCGCGGCCCGCATCGCGCTGGTATTCGGCCATCCATTCGCGCCGGCCGTTCTCGCGCAGCGCCACGTACTCCATCTCGGGCGTGACGATGCCGCGGCGTGCGTAGTGCATCTGGGTGACGTTGCCACCAGACTTGGCGCGGCGCGGCTGGCGCTGCAGGGCCGCGGCCTCCGCCCGCAGCTGGGCCAGCCGCGTATCGTCCTTGCCGCCATCGTCCAGGGCCTGGCGGATGCGGCCCTCGTAGACCTCGGTGTCGGCGCGGCTGGCCAGCCAGGGCGCGCGCAGGGCCGGCAGGCCGCTGCGCACGTCGATGGCCGCCGCCGGGTCGGTGTAGGGGCCCGAGGTGTCGTACAGGTGGATGCACTCGCCGTTGGTCAGCAGCACTTCGCGCAGCGGCACCTGGAGATCGGGGCGCGAACTTTCGAGGTAGACCTTGCGCGAACCGGGAAACGGTTCGCGTGTGAGCGCAAGCCGCTCGGCAAGGGGAACGGCGTGGCGGTCGGGGGCGTTCATGCGGGCAATCTCCTTGGGTTGGATGGATTGCTCCGCATCGGCCGGAATGCACGCACGCACGCCACGGAACACCGTGAGGACGTGCGCAGGCACCCAAGCACTGCAGCTCTTCTTACGCTGGTATGACCCAGATCAAGTTCGCGGTTCCGGCGATCAGGTTCGCCATCTCAGCACGCCATACGTGCACCCCGGAGCGGGGGCGAGTCTAGCGGCGCGGCGCGCCGGGTGTCAATGCGCAGCCGCGCGCCAGCGACTTCGCTATCATCGCGGCCTTCGCACCAACGCCATTTGCGCAGCGCTCCGCAAGCGCAGCACCAAACTGCAGCAAGGAATGGCGCATGTTCAGCACTGCCCGTAGCTCAGTTGGATAGAGCAACAGCCTTCTAAGCTGTGGGTCGGGGGTTCGATCCCCTCCGGGCAGGCCACCAGACAGGCCTTTTCAACATGCACTTGCAAGGTTTCCGGCGAGGCGCCGGACGGGTGTCTGGCGCGGCCCGCACACGGATGCGACACCGCGTCGGCATGCCCTCGGCGTTCGAAGGCGGCCACCGCACGCGCCAAGGCGGACCGGGGATGCAGCGGCTGCGCACCTGGCTGCTGGCCCTGTGCACGCTGCTGTGCATGGGCACCGCCCCGGCGGCGACGCTGCGCGTGGCTTCGGCCTTCGACCCGCAGACCATGGACCCGCATGCGCTGGCGCTGCTGTACCACGCACGCGTGAGCACCCAGATCTACGACGCGCTGGTCCACCGCGACGCGCGCTACCGGCTGGAGCCGGCGCTGGCGTTGTCCTGGCGGGCCGCCGCAGCCACACGCTGGCAGTTCCGGCTGCGGCCCGGTGTGCGCTTCCACGACGGCAGCGCGTTCACGGCCGTCGACGCCAAGTTCTCGCTCGAACGTGCCATGGCACCGCCTTCGCTGCGCAGCTTCCAGTTGCGCGGCGTGCGCGCCGTGCGCGTGCTGGACCCGCTCGCCATCGAGATCGAACTGGACGCGCCCGACGCCTTGCTGCCAGAGAAGCTGTTCGGCGTGGCCATGATGAACAAGGCCTGGAGCGAGCAGCACGGCGTGACGACGGCGCAGGACTTCAACGCCAGGCAGGAGACCTTCGCCACCCGCAACACCAACGGCACCGGCCCGTTCCGGCTGCTGCGCTACGAGCCCGATGCCCGCACGACGCTGGAGCGCTTCGACGGCTACTGGGGCTGGCAGGACAGCCGCAGCGGCAACGTGCAGCAGGCGCAGTTCGTGGTGATCAAGTCCGACGCCACGCGGCTGGCGGCGCTGACCTCGGGCGAGGTCGACGCCGTGCTGGACCCGCCTTACCAGGACATTGCGCGGCTCAGGAACGACGCGCGTCTGACTGTGCTCAGCATCGCCGACCTGGGCCAGCAGTACCTGGCCTTCGACCAGGCGCGTGACGAGCTGCAGGACAGCGACGTCCAGGGCCGCAACCCCTTCAAGGACCTGCGCGTGCGCCAGGCCGTCTACCACGCGCTGAACGTGCCGCTGATCGTCGACAAGGTGCTGCGCGGCCAGGCCCAGGCCACCGGCGCCTTCCTGTCGCCGCTGCTGGACGGCGTGCCGGCCGAACTGGACCGGCGCCTGCCCTACGACCCGGCGCTGGCGCGACAGCGGCTGGCCGAGGCCGGCTACCCCGATGGCTTCGCCGTCACGCTGGACTGCGTCAACGTGGCCTGGCGCGAGAACGTCTGCCAAGCCATGGCGGCGATGCTCACGCAGGTGGGCATCCGCACCCGGCTGCGCAGCAGCGTCTCGACCGTCTTCTTCCCCAAGTTGAGCCAGGGCCAGGCCAGCTTCATGGAGTTCGGCTGGACGCCCGGCATGGACCCCTACCTGTCGCTGAACGCCCTGCTGCGCAGCCACGACCCGAGCGGCCTGGGCAGCTTCAACGCCGGCCGCTACAGCAACCCGAAGCTCGATGCGCTGATCGACCAGATCCGCGTCGAACCCGACCCGGAGCACCGCCGCACGCTCGTGGCCACCGCGTTGCGGCTGGTGCACGAGGAACTGCCGCTGGTGCCGCTCTACCGGCGCACGCTGAACTGGGCGCTGGCCAGGAAGGTGCATGCGGTGCAGTGGCCCAGCGACATGGTCGAGCTGCGCTGGGTCCGGCTGCGCTGAAGACGGTCCTGCGGACGGCATGCCTCGCCCAACGGTGGCATCCGGGCGACCGCAGGCGGCCCCGGCCCGGACGACCCGGCGCGCCGGCACCTACATTCACTGGCCACATGCAGAGTCCCGACATCCGCGCCCGCCTTGAACATTGTCAAAGCCTGCTCGGCACCATCGCCGTGCCAGCCGAACTGGACGACCTGGCGTCCGACCTGATCGCCCACCTGCTCCAGTTGCACGACGCGAACCGCCTGACGCCGGCCTTCCTGCTGCTGGGAATGAAGGCGTTCGAGGAGGTCGAGGCCCTGGCGCCTGTGCTGGCGCCGCTGGCCGAGATCGCCAGCGCCCAGGCCCAGGCCGAGGGACACAGGGAACCCAAGGAATTTTCAGGACGTCCCTGGGTCGTCTCCCGGTACGACCCCTTGCAGGCCTGAAGCCGCGTCGCCCAGCGCGGCACCCGCGCAGCCCAGGCTAGCGCCCGAGCCTGGAGCCACCGCGCAACGCCGGCTTGCGCAGCTTGGACGGATCGCTGTCGCTGGGCCGGGCACGGCGCCAGCGCATGGGCTCGCCGTCGTGGCCGCGCAGTGCCAGCAGGTCGTCGCTGCGCGCCAGCACATCCTTCCCGTCGGGCGACCACAGCGCAAATTCGGGCAGGTCGGCCGTGAACGCGATCAACGGCGTGCGCGAGGTGATCACCCACCAGCCCGAGGCCTGTCCCGGCGGCAGTGGCACCTGCGCCTGGTAGCGACGCAGCACGTGCACCAGCACACCCACATTGGCTTCGTGGCTGCTGCGGGCGATGACCGCCATGATTCCGGGCGCGATGTCCATGGGCGCGCAGTATCTGGTTGCACCTTCCGAACGAAAGCCAACTATTCCACGGACATATCTGCGCATTGCGAAGAGCAGGCGAATCCGTGAACAGGTGGCGCCGTTCGCCGGACGAATGGCGCTCGCCCACCCCAACGCCAGGGGTCGGCGCGGAATCACCCCACTCACTTGCTACATTTTTTGTGCGATAACATGCCAACCAGCGCGCGCTGATTGAGCGAATCCGACCTCGGCGGCCATCTTCTACGCCCTCGGCCGTTGGTGCCTCCCTTGCGCAGCACTGGACATGTCCACCCCACCAGGCGTTCAGCCACCGTCGCAAGTCCACGCGGGCCCGCCATCGGGCTTCAGCGACCTTGCCCCCCTGGGCCGGCCACCGGACGCCCCTGCGCCGGCACGCGACCCGATCCGGCGTGCGCGCTGGATGGTGGTCTTCGTCTGCCTGGCACTGCTGGCCACCAACGTCTGGCTCATCATCGATGCGCGCGCCCACGCCATCGCCCAGGCGCAACTGGCCAGCACCAACCTCGCGCGCGCCGTGACGGAGCGCATGGAAGCGGCGGTCTCCGAGGCCGACCACATCCTGGACGGCCTGGTCTACGAGCTCGAGCGCACGGACCTCTCTGCGACCGCGCTAGAGCCCATGCAGCCGCTGCTCGTCAACCACGTGGCGCGCACGGAGCAACTCAAGGGCTTGTTCGTCTACAACGCGCGGGGCGGCTGGGTCGCCACATCGGTGCCGCAATGGGATCCGGGCTGGAGCAACGCCGACCGCGCCTACTTCATCCACCACCGGGACAACCCGAGCGCGTCGACGCTGATCAGCCCGCCGATCCTGAGCCGCTCGTCCGGCGAGTGGATCGTGCCGGTCTCGCGCCGGCTCAACGGCATCGACGGCGAATTCGCCGGCGTGGCGCTGGCCACGCTGAGCGTGCCGCATCTGCGCAGTGTGCTGGAGCGCTTCGACGTGGGCGAAGGCGCGATCCTGCTCACCGCGGCGGGCCGCATGGTGGCGCGCAACCCCTCCATCGATGCCGACATCGGCAAGCCGCTCCCGCCCTCGGACGTGACCACCTTCCTGGCGACGCACCGCTCCGGCACGGTCGATGCGCGCTCGCCGCTGGACGGCGTGGTGCGGCTCATCAGCTTCGAACATGCACGCAACTACCCCCTGCAGGTCACGGTGGCAGCCAGCAAGAGCCAGGTGCTGGCCAACTGGCGCATCAACTCGGCGCTGCAGACGGTCTGGGTCGCGTTCCTGTGCCTGCTGCTGCAGCGCGCCGGCGCCTACACGCGCCGCACCATGGAACAACGCCTGCGGGCCGAGGCCGGCCTGCGCGATGCACGCGATGCACTGACCCAGGCCAACGAGCAGTTGGCGGCCCTGGCCCGCATCGACGATCTGACCCGATTGCCCAACCGGCGCTATTTCGACCGGCGCTTCGCGCGCGTGTTCCGCCAGGCCCAGCGCGACGGCAGCCCGCTGGCCGTGGTCATGGTGGACGTGGACGACTTCAAGAAGTACAACGACCACTACGGCCATGTGGAGGGCGACGAATGCCTGCGCCGCGTGGCCGCGGCGCTGCGCGCCACCGTGCAGCGGCCCGAGGACTTCGTCGCGCGCTACGGTGGCGAGGAGATGGTGCTGCTGCTGCCGCAGACCGATCAGCTGGGCGCCACCATGGTGGCCGAAGCGGCGCGCATGGCGGTGGCCGCCATGGACATTCCGCACGCGGCCGTGGTGGCCGGCAAGGTCACCATCAGCCTGGGGGTGGCCGCCATGGTGCCCGGCCAGCAGGACACCGAGCCGGCCTTGCTCAAGGCCGCCGATGCCGCACTCTACGAGGCCAAGCGCAAGGGCCGCAACCAGGTCGCCATCAGCGGCTGAGCACGGCCTGGTATTGCGCGCGCACGGCGTCGATCGAGGCCTGTTGACTCTGTTCGTACAGCGCGATCTCATCGGCCACCGGCGCACCCAGCGCGGCCTCGAAGGCCTCCTGGGCGGCGTTGGCGGCGTAGCTCTTCTGCTCGGCCCCGCCCAGGTTGGACTGGAAGATGCCGGCCGCGCTGACGGGCAGGAAGTCCTCGTAGACGATGGGGCTGGCCGCCACCAGGCGCTGCGCGCGCAGCGCCTGCAGGTCGAACGCGGCGCCACTCGCGGCCACGCGGGCCAGGCCGTCGGCATCCAGCACGCGCCAGCGGAAGAAGGCCAGGCCACGTTCCAGCAGCTCGTCCAGGTCGTCGGGGAACTGCTGGAATGCGGCGGCCAGGCGCTCGCCGTAGTCGGCCGAGGCGCTGCCCGCGCCCTGCATCGAGCGCACGCCGGCCAGCAGCTGGTCGTACAGCGCGCGGCCGGCGCGCGTGAGCGCCATGCCGCGCTGCTCGATCTCGCCGAAGCGCGCGGTGTGCGAGCCGTCGGCGCCGTCCTCGGCGAAGACGATGGGCTCTTCCAGCGCCTTGAAGCTGGTCTGGCGCAACAAGATGGCGTGCTTGCGCCGCGGCGGGCCTTCCACCACCTCCTTGGCGGCGATGCCCCGGCGCGGCATCTCGGCCTGGGCCGCGTCGATGTCCAGCGTGCGCGGCGTCAGGTGGTTGATGTGCGGACCCTTGAACGAGACCACGTCGGCCACCAGACGGTGGGCGCCGTGCAGCTGGCGGTAGGTCGCATGGGGCACGGTGGCCTCGCTGTGCCAGCGGAAGGTCTGCGTCACCTCCTGGACGAACTCTGCGGCCTGGGCCTCGGTCAGACCGCCGGCTTCCTCGGCCAGCGCAGTCAGTTCGAGCGCGCGCGGCGTGAAGATGGCGCGCCGGGCCAGGATGGCCTCGGCCTGCGCGCGCAGCGCCGCATCGGCGATCAGCTCCAGCCGCAGCAGCGAGGTGAACACACGGAAGGGGTTGCTGCGCAGGGCGTCGTCGCTGACCGGGCGGAATGCCGTGGCATGCACGGGCACGCCGGCCACCGAGAGGTCGTAGTAGCCGACCGGGAACATGCCCATGACACGGAAGATGCGCCGCATGTCGGCCAGTTCCCGGGCCGTGCCCAGGCGGATCGCGCCGTGGTGCTCCACGTCCAGGCGGCGCAGCTCGTCGGCGGCTTCCAGCGCGCCGCGCAGGGCGGCGTCCTGCGCGAGCGTCGTGCGATTGATGTCCGCCACCAGGTCGAGCAAGGTGCCGTACTGCGGCACCTCGGTCTTGTACATGGCCGACATGGACCGGGAGAACTGGTCGCGGATCTGGTCCGCATGGGCAAACGTTGGCATGAAGAGGGAAAGAGAAGAGTGGGAAGGGCTCAGTCCTGGCGCGCCAGCACGCGGCCCGGGTTCAGGATGTCCAGCGGATCGAAGGCGGTCTTGACCGCGCGCATGAGGTCCAGCGCCACGGGCGACTTGTGCAGCGGCAGCTTGTGGCGCTTGAGCTCGCCGATGCCGTGCTCGGCCGAGATCGAGCCGCCGAACGCGCTCACGGTGTCGTAGACGATGCCCGTGATCTGCGCCTCGTGCTGCTGCACGAAGGCCCTGGAGTCGCCGCCGGCCGGGGCCTGGATGTTGTAGTGCAGGTTGCCGTCGCCCAGGTGGCCGAAGTTGACGAAGCGCACGCCCGGCACGGCCGCCAGCAGTGCGGCATCGGCCGCGCGCACGAAGTCGGGAATGCGCGAGACCGGGATCGAGATGTCGTGCTTGATGTTGAAGCCCTCCTCGACCTGGGCCAGCGTGATGCTCTCGCGGATGTGCCAGAGGTCGTGCGCCTGCTTCATGCTCTCGGCGACGATGGCGTCGGCCACGATGCCCTGCTCGAATGCGGATTCCAGCAGGCGCTCGAACAAGCCGCGCGCATGCGCCTCCGATTCGTGGTCCGAGACCTCCAGCAGCACGCACCAGGCGGTGTCACGCCACATCGGCACGCGCAGCTGCGGGTAGTGCTGGTCCACCAGGCCCAGCGAAAACCGGTTCATGAGTTCGAAACCCGTGAGGCCGGCCGCCAACTGCTGGTGCGCCAGCCCCAGCAGGCGGTTGGCGTCCTCCAGCGAGGGCACGGCCGCCCAGGCCGTCAGCTGCGCCGCCGGCTTGGGGTACAGGCGCAGCGTGGCGGCCGTGATGATGCCCAGCGTGCCCTCGCTGCCCACGAACAGGTCGCGCAGGTCGTAGCCCGTGTTGTCCTTGCGCAGGCCGGCCAGGCCGTCCCAGACCTGGCCCCGGGCCGTGACGACCTCCACGCCCAGGCACAGCTCGCGCGCATTGCCGTAGCGCACCACCTGGGTGCCGCCGGCATTGGTCGCGAGGTTGCCGCCGATGGTGCAGCTGCCTTCGGCGCCCAGGCTCAGCGGGAACAGGAAGCCGGCCGCATCGGCCGCCTCCTGCAGCGTCTGCAGGATGCAGCCGGCCTCGACCGTGATGGTCATGTTGTGCGCGTCGACGGCGCGCACGGCCGCCATGCGGCGCAGGCTCAGCACCACCTGCGTACCGGTATCGTCGGGCACGGAGCCGGCCACCAGGCCCGTGTTGCCACCCTGCGGCACGATGGACACGCGCGCGGCGGCGCAGGCCTGCACCACGGCGGCGACCTCCCGCGTGGAGCCGGGCCGCACCACGCACAGCGCCCGGCCCTGGGCGCGGCGGCGCCAGTCCTGCTCGTAGCCCGACGCATCCTCGCCGGTCAGCACATGGGCCGCGCCGACGATGCCGGCCAGCGTCTCGATCACCGTGCTCATTGCACTGTCACGCCGGCGTTCTTGATGATGGTTCCCCAGTGCTGGTACTCCGCATGCGCAAAGCTGCGGAAGGCGTTGGTGTCCATCAGGCGCACCTCGCCGCCCAGCGCCCCCACGCGCGTCTTGAAGTCGGGGCTGCCGGCCACCTTGAGGACGGCGTCCTGCAGCTTCTTCTGCACGGCCGGCGCCGTGCCCTTGGGCGCCAGCACGCCGTTCCAGGTGGCGGTCACGAAGTCGGGGTAGCCGCTCTCCTTCATGGTCGGCACATTGGGCAGGGCCGGCAGGCGCTCGGCCGAGGTCACGGCCAGCGCGCGCAGCTTGCCCGACTGCACGAACGGCAGGGCCGGCGTCACGTTCTCGAAGATGAAGTCGATCTGCCCACCCATCAGGTCGGTCAGTGCCGGTGCGCTGCCCTTGTAGGGCACGTGCAGCAGATCCAGCTTGGTGGCGGTCTTGAACAGCTCGCCCGACAGGTGCACGGTCGAGCCCGTGCCCGGCGAGCCGTAGCTCAGGCCAGCGCCGCGCTTGCGCTCGGCCGCCACGAAATCGGCCACCGTGCGCACGGGTGTCTTGCTCTCGTTGACGACCAGCACGTTGGGGATGCTGGTCACGAGCGCGATGTACTCGTAGTCCGAGAGGTTCTTCTCGCCCAGGTTGCGGTACAGGCTCTGGTTGATGGCCTGGGTGCCGGCCGTGCCGAACAGCAGCGTGTAGCCGTCGTTCGGCGAGCCCGCGACGCGGCTGGCACCGATGGAGCCGTTGGCGCCCGCCAGGTTCTCCACGATCACGGGCTGGCCCAGTTGCTCGCCCAGACCCTGGGCCAGCATGCGCGCGATGAGGTCGGTGTTGCCGCCCGGCGAGAACGGCACGACCAGCTTGATGGGCTTGTTCGGGTAATCGCCCTGGGCGAAGGCCGGGGTGGCGAGGCCGGTGGCCAGCAGTGCCAGCGTGGCGAGGAACTGCTTGCGCGTGGAGGTCTTGGTCAGGAGGGAACGGGTCATCGGCAAGGGTCTCGGGAATGGGTGGCGTGGCCCCGGGGAGCACGCCGCGAAGACACGGATGTTTCCGACAAGCGGTCTTGAGAGCAATCAATGTTTCGGAAGAAGTTCATTCGTATATGGAATGAATCATTGCGGGAAACACGTAGGCTGGGCATCGTTAGAATCACGCGCACCGCGAGAGTTTTTCTCTCCCAGAAGCCACGCAGTCCCGGGCTCCGGCGGGTGCTCCCACCGCCCACGAGTTCATGCATGCACGGAAATACCTCCCCTCCATGGGCCTGCTGGTGGCCTTCGAGGCCTGCGCGCGCTTGCAGAAGTTCACGGCTGCCGCCGAGGAGCTGAGCCTGACCCAGAGCGCCGTGAGCCGGCAGATCCGTGCGCTGGAGGACATCGTCGGCGTGGAACTGTTCGCGCGCGAACGCCAGACCGTGCGCCTGACCCCCGCCGGCGAGGCCTATGCCGAGGAGTTGCGCCAGGCCCTGCGCGCCATCTCGCACGCGACGCTGCGGCTCAAGGCCAGCCCCGGCGCCGGCACGCTCACGCTGGCCATCCTGCCGACCATGGGCACGCGCTGGCTGGCGCCCCTGCTGCCCGACTTCACGCAGAAGAACCCCGGCGTGACGCTGAACCTCGTGACGCGGCTGGAGCCCTTCAACATGGAGACAGACGGCGTGGACGCCGCCCTGCACTACGGCACGCCCGAATGGCCGCGCGCCGAACTCGACTTCCTGTTCGAAGAGACCGTGGTGCCGGCCTGCTCGCGTGCGCTCAAGGCACAGCACGGCTTCGCGACGCCGGCGGACCTGCTGGCCGCGCCGCTGCTGCACCTGGCATCGCGGCCACAGGCCTGGGCCGACTGGTTCGGCGCCCAGGGCCTGGTGTTCGGCGGCGGCACCGGCATGAGCACCGACCAGTTCGCCACCGCCATGCAGGCCGCCGCGGCCGGCCTGGGCGTAGCTCTGCTGCCCGAGTTCCTGTTCCAGCAGGAGCTGGCGCGCGGCGAACTCGTGTCGGCCGTCGACGTGCGCAGCCGCAGCGCCGGCCGTTACTACCTGGCCTGCGCCGCGAACCGGGCCTGGTACCCGCCGCTGACCGCGTTCCGGCGCTGGATCCGCACGCAGGCGGCGGACATCACCGCCTGAACTTACTCAGGCCGCGGCGCGCTGCGCCTGCGCGAACGCGTTGGCCGGCCGCTCCAGCCCCAGGTTCTCGCGCAGCGTGCGGCCTTCGTAGGCGGTGCGGAACAGGCCGCGCCGCTGCAACTCCGGCACCACGAGGTCGACGAACTCGTTGAGCGAGGCCGGCAGCACCGGCGGCATCACGTTGAAGCCATCGGCCGCACCGTTCTCGAACCACTCCTGCATGCGGTCGGCAATCTGCGCTGGCGTGCCCACCACGACCCAGTGGCCGCGCGCGCCGGCCAGGTACTCGTAGAGCTGGCGGACCGTGAAGCGCTCGCGCCGCGCCAGTTCCAGCACCACGTGGGCCCGGCTCTGGATGCCCTTGGGCGCATCGGGGATGTAGGGCGGAGGTGCGTCCAGGTCCCAACGGCTCAGGTCCTCGCCGGGCCAGAACGGCGCGATCGCGGCCAGGCCCACGGCCGGATGGATCAGCGATTGCAGCTCGGCCCACTTGGCCTGCGCCTCCTCCTCGGTGCGACCGATCACGGGCGAGATGCCGGGCAGCACCAGCAGTTGCTCGGGCCGGCGGCCGTACCTGGCCATGCGGCCCTTGACGTCGCGGTAGAAGGCCTGGGCTTCGGCCAGGCTGGTCCAGGCCGTGAAGATGGCCTCGGCCGTGGCGGCGGCCAGTTCCTTGCCGTCCTCGGACGAGCCGGCCTGCACGATCACGGGGTAGCCCTGCGGCGGGCGCTCCAGGTTCAGCGGGCCCTTGACCTTGAAGTGCTTGCCCACGTGGTTCAGCGCATGCAGCTTGGCCGGGTCGAAGTAGACGCCCGAGCCCGCGTCGCGCACGAAGGCGTCGTCCTCGAAGCTGTCCCACAGGCCCTTGACCACCTGCACGAACTCGTGCGCGCGCTCGTAGCGCAGGGCCGGGTCCGGGTGCGCGTCGAGGCCGAAGTTGCCATGCACGTTGTCGGCGCTCGTGGTCACCACGTTCCAGGCCGCACGGCCCTTGCTGATGTGGTCCAGCGAGGCGAACTTGCGCGCCAGCAGGTAGGGGTCTTCGTAGGTCGTCGAGGCCGTGGCGACGAAGCCGATGTGCTTGGTGACGGCCGACAGCGCGGCCCACAGCGTGACGGGCTCGAAGTAGGACACGCGGCCCTGGCGGCGCAGCGCCTCCTCGTCGCCACGGAAGCCGATGCCGGGGCTGTCGGCCACGAAGACCTGGTCGAACAGGCCGCGCTCGGCCGTCTGCGCCACCTCGATGTAGTGGTCGATGTTGACGCCCGAGTCGATCTGCGAACCCGGATGCCGCCAGGCGGCGATGTGGTGGCCCGTGGCCATGATGAAGGCGCCCAGGCGCAGTTTGCGTTGTGTCATCTCAGCCTTCCACTGCGCTGGCGCGCGATTGGCAGAACACGAAGCCGGCCCGCAAGCCGCTGGTCGAGTGGCCGCGCAGCAGGCCATGCCGGTGCACCCGCGGAACGGGCTCTGCCCGGCCGCTGGGGGCGCCCCTGGAGGGGTATCGGATGGCTACACGCAGTGAGCCAGCCAAACGGGGTGGTTTCATTCAGAGGATCCTCGCGGCGTCGTCGAAGGCCAGGCGCGGGCCGCGCGCAAAGGTCGCGCCGTGGTCGGCCACACCCAGGTTCACGAGGAAGTTGCTCTGCCAGCGGCCGTCGGGGAAGAAGGCCGCGTCCACGGCCTTGGCATCGAAGCCCGACTGCGGGCCGGCGTCCAGGCCCAGCGCGCGGGCCGCCAGGATCAGGTAGGCGCCCTGCAGGCTGCCGTTGCGCAGCGCCGTGGTGTCGGCCAGCTGCGCATTGCCGTCGAAAAGCGGCTTGGCGTCGTAGGCCGGGAACTGCGTGGGCAACTGGTCCTGGAAGCGCCGGTCTTGCGCCACGATCACGGTCACGGCGGCCGATGCGGTCTGCTGGAGGTTGCCCTTGGAGACGGCCGGCAGCAGTTGGGCCTTGGCCTCGGCGCTGCGCACGAACACGTAGCGCGCGGGCTGGGCGTTGAAGGCCGTCGGCCCCCACTTGAGCAGGTCGTAGAGCTGGTGCAGCGTGGCGTCGGAGACGGGCACGGGTTGGAAGGCATGCACCGTGCGGGCCTGGCGGAACAGGCGGTCCAGCGCGGCATCGGACAGCGGTGAGAGATCGGACATGCGGGCTCCTGGCGCGCCGCCACCGCCGGCGGCGGTGCTTGGGCGCGCAGCGGGCCATTGTTCGGAGCCGGCCGCACCAACCCAACGAAGCTTTTCGCGCAAGCTTATGCACTGGCACGCGGCCAGAAAAAAAGCGGCTGCGGGCCAGAGCCCACAGCCGCTTGCACGCGGAACGCTTGGGCTTACTTGGCCAGCGTCAGCGTGCCCTTCATGATGGCCGAGTGGCCCGGGAAGGAACAGAAGTAGCTGTAGGCCTCGCCGGCCTTGAGCTTGGCCACGTCGAAGCTGACCGAGGCGCTTTCGCCGCCGCCGATGACCTTGGTGGCTGCGATCACGCGCGCATCGCCGGGCTTGAGGTAATCGTTGGGCAGGCCGGCGGCGATGCCGTCGCTGGCCACGCCGGCCATGTCTGCCGTCTTGGCCAGCACCCAGTTGTGGCCCATGGCGGCCTTGGGCAGCTTGCCCACGTGCTTGAGCGTCACCTTGAATTGCTTGCAGCTGGCCGGCACGGCGAGCGTGGCCTTGGTGAACTGCATGGCGTCGGTGCTGTCGATCTCGGCCTCGCAGGGGCCGGCGGCCAGCACCGGGCCGGCCATCGCGCAGGCAACCGCCAGCGCCAGGGTATCGCGTCGAATGCGCATGTCTTGTCCTCTCGGGTTTCTTTGGAAGGGTATGGGGCGGACTCTAAGACCGACGCAGCGCCCAGGCCTTGATGTGGATCACGCCTTGAGCAGATCGAACAGCGTGCGCGCCACCACCTTGGTGGCGCGGCGCAGGTCTTCCAGCACGATGTGCTCGTCGGCGCGCTTGGCATTCGACTCCAGCACGGTGCGCGGGCCGGCGCCGTAGATCACGGCCGGGATGCCGCGCTCGCTGAACAGCCGCGCATCGGTGTACAGCGGCGTGCCCGAGGCCTTCACGGGCTCGCCGAACAAAGCCGTGGCATGGCTGCACAGCGACTCGACCAGAGGCGCATTGCCGGCCAGCGGCTTCATGGCGTGGGCCAGCAGCAGGCGCTTGATCTCCACGCTGATGCCGGCCTGGCCCGCAGCCGCCTGCTCGATCAGACCGCGCAGCCGTGCTTCCACAGCGACTGGGTCTTCCTCGGGGATCATGCGGCGGTCGACCTTGAGCACGACCTTGCCGGGCACCACGTTGGTGTTGGTGCCACCGTGGATCTGGCCCACATTGATGTAGCCGTGGTTGATGCCTTCCACCGCGCTCTTGGTCTTGCGCAACTCGCCGTTCTCGGCGTACAGCGCGCTCAGGATGCGGTTGGCGGCCTGCAGCGCGTCCACCGCGGTCTCGGGCACGGCCGCATGGCCCATCTTGCCGTGCACCGTGACCTCCATCTGCAGGCAGCCGTTGTGGGCCGTCACCACCTGGTAGCTGAAGCCGGCGGCGATCTCCAGGTCGGGCTTGGTCAGGCCCTTCTCGAGCAGCCAGGCCGGGCCGAGTTCGCCGCCGAATTCCTCGTCGTAGGTGAACAGCAGGTCGACGCCACCGGCCAGCGGCACGCCGGCCGCTTCCAGCGCGCGCGTGGCGAAGCTGAAGGTCGAGAAATCGCACTTGCTGACGGCAGCGGCACGGCCGTAGAGCTTGCCGTCGACGACCTCGCCGCCGTAGGGCTTCTGCGTCCAGCCTTCGCCGGGCGGCACCACGTCACCGTGGGCGTTGAGCGCAACCACGCGGCCACCCTTGCCGTAGCGGCGCTGCACCACGAGGTTGGTGATGGACTCCAGGCCGTGTTCCTTCACGGTCGCGGCCGGCACCTCGTGGGCCTGCGCCTCGAAGCCGAAGTCCTTGAGCAATGCGGCCGTGCGCACAGCGTGCGGCGTGTTGTTGCCGGGCGGCGTGTCGGTGGGCACCTGCACCAGGGCCTGCAGGAAGCGGACCTGCTCGTCGAAGTGCGCATCGACCCAGCGGTCGATGGCGTCGTAGGTGGTGTTCGTCGTGGTCATGCTTGTTCGCTCGCGAGTTGGGCTAGAAGGGTTTGGAACGCGCGCACGCTGAGTTCCATGTCGTGGTTGGTGGTCGATTCCAGCGGGTTGTGGCTGATGCCGGCGTTCTCGCCGCGCACGAACAACATGGCCTGGGGCATGATTTCGTGCAGCTTCATGGCGTCGTGGCCGGCCCCGCTGGGCATGCGGTACAGCGGCAGGCCCTGGGCCTGCACGGCGGCTTCCCAGCGCTGCTGCCAGGCCGGCGCACTGGGCGCGGCCGAGGCCCGCATGGTCTGCTCGACCTGGTGGTGCACGCCGCGGCGTTCGCAGATGGCCTGCAGTTCGGCCAGCACGTCGCGCTCGCAGGCGTCGCGTGCTTCGTTGGTGGTGGCGCGGATGTCCAGGCTGAACTTGCAGCGGCCCGGCACCACGTTGATGGAGCCGTTGGGCACCTCGAGCATGCCCACGGTGGCGACCAGGTGCGGCTCGGCGGCCGCGCGCTTTTCCATGAACAGCACAAGCTCGGCCACGGCCGCGGCCGCATCGCGGCGCCGGTCCATGGGCGTGGTGCCGGCGTGGCTGGCCATGCCAACGACCTCGCCGACGTAGCGCACGCTGCCATTGATCGAGGTCACGATGCCCAGCGGCAGGTCCAGATCGTTGAGCACGGGGCCTTGCTCGATGTGGACCTCGACGAAGCCCTGGTAGTTGGCGGCGTCGCGCTTCAGGCCTGCGATGTCCTCGGCCCGCAGGCCAGCATGCTGGATGGCCGCGCGCATGGTGATGCCGTCGGCGTCCTGCTGGTCCAGCCAGGCCGGGTCGAAATCGCCGGTCAGCGCGCCCGAGCCCAGGAACACGGCCTTGTAGCGCTGGCCCTCTTCTTCCGAGAAGCCGACGACCTCGAAACCGTAGGGCAGGCGCTTGCCCGCGCGGTGCAGCTCGCGCACGCAGGCCATGGGCACCAGGATGCCGAGCCGGCCGTCGTACTTGCCGCCGTTGCGCACGGTGTCGTAGTGGCTGCCCGTGAGCAGGCGGGGCGCGCTGCGGTCGGTGCCGTGGTAGATGCCGACCACGTTGCCGACCGCGTCGATCGTGACTTCGTCGAAGCCGCAGTCCTCGCGCATCCAGGCGGCCAGCTGGGCGGCGCAGGCACGGTGGGCATCGGTCAGGTAGGTGACGGTGAGCTCGCCGCGCTCGGCGTAGCCGGGGTCGGTGTGCTGGGCCAGCTGCTCGGCCCAGTCCCAGACCAGGTTGCCCAGCACGGGCGCCTGACCGAACTTGTCGTCCAGCCGGATCTCGGCGATGCGGTGGATCGCGCGCAGCGCCTCGGCGAATTCGTAGTCCGGGTGGTGATGGAGCCGGCGCTGCACCGTCGCGATGATCTGCTGCTTGGACAGCCCGATGCCGCGGGGCCCGCGCACGGGCATGATGAACGGGAAGCCGAAGCGCGCGTTGTACTGCGCGTTGAGCCGCCCGATCAGCGCGAGCTCATCGGGCGTGCAATTCGTCAGGCCCGCCTTGCTCTGCTCATTGGTCGACTCGGCCGTGAGCTGGTTGCTGGCCATGGCCTTGCCGGCCAGCTCGGGGTGGGCACGCACCAGCGCCATCTGCTGGTCGCGGCCGGCGCGGCGCACCGATGCGGCCAGCGCCGCTTTCAGCGCAGGCAGCGAGGCGAAGGGCCGTGCAGCCCAGGCGCCTTCGGCGACCCAGGGCGAGTGTTCGTAGGTGCCGTCCAGCAGGGCGACGAAGTCGGCCTGCGTGGCGGCGTTGAGTTGCTCCAGCGTGAGCGGCATGTTCACTCCCAGACAAAGGCGGTGTTGGCATCGAAGGGATGCACCTGTTTCCAATGGCGCGCGATGTCGATGCGGCGCGTGACCCAGACCTGGTCGTGCGACTGCACGTGGTCCAGGAAGCGCTGCAGCGCGCGCATGCGGCCCGGCCGGCCAAGCAGCCGGCAGTGCATGCCGATGCTCATCATCGAGGGCCGCTCGTCGCCCTCGGCGTACTGCACGTCGAAGGCGTCGCGCAGGTACTCGAAGAACTCGTCGCCGTGGCTGAAGCCCTGCGGCAGCGCGAAGCGCATGTCGTTGCAGTCCAGCGTGTACGGCACGACCAGGTGCGGCGCGAGGCTGCCATCGGTCTTCTTCACGCGCAGCCAGAACGGCAGGTCGTCGCCGTAGTAGTCGCTGTCGTATTCGAAGCCACCGTGGTCGGCGACGATGCGGCGCGTGTTGGGGCTGTCGCGGCCCGTGTACCAGCCCAGCGGCGTGTTGCCCGTGATGCGCTGGATGATCTCCATGCCGCGCTCCAGGTGCTCGCGCTCCACCGAGGGAGCCAGGTTCTGGTAGTGGATCCAGCGCCAGCCGTGGCAGGCGATCTCGTGGCCCAGCTCGACGAAGGCGGCCGTGACCTCGGGGCAGCGCTCCAGCGCCATCGAGACGCCGAACACCGTGAGCGGCAGGCCGCGGCGCTCGAACTCGCGCAGCAGCCGCCACACGCCCACGCGCGATCCGTACTCGTAGATGCCTTCCATGGAGAGGTGGCGGTCCGGGTAGGCGGCCGGGTTGAACATTTCCGAGAGAAACTGCTCGCTGCCGGCATCGCCGTGCAGCACGGAGTTCTCGCCGCCCTCCTCGTAGTTCAGCACGAACTGCACGGCCACACGGGCCTGGCCCGGCCATTGCGCATGCGGGGGATTGCGGCCGTAGCCACGCAGGTCGCGCGGATAGCGTGGATCACGGGAAGATGGATTCGGGGAGGCCATGTTCGGGGCTTGTCTCTTTCAGTGCTTGGGCCGCAGCACGGCGGCCAGGTCGGGGGAGCGTGGATCGAGCCGCAGGTTGCGCTCCACGCTCGTGATGTGCTGCTCCATGAGCTTGGCCGCGGCGCGGCCGTCGCGCTTTTCCAGCGCCTCGACGATCTCGATGTGCTCGGATTGCGAGTGCTCGGCCGAGTGGCCGCTCTGGTACATCAGCGCGATGAGCTGCGAGCGCGAGAGCAGGTCGGCGATGAGTTCGGCCAGCACCTCGTTGCCGAGCAGCCGCGCCAGGATCACGTGGAAGTCGGCCAGCAGGCGCGTGCGGCCGCTCACGTCGGACCGCTTGACCGCGTCGCGCTCGTCCTGCAGGTGGGCGCGCAGCTGGGCGATCTGCGCGTCGGTGATGCGGGCGGCCAGCTCGCGCGCCATGCCGCCCTCCACCAGCCGGCGCAGCTCGTAGACCTGGCGCGCCTCCTCGGCCGACATGGTGGCCACGAAGGCGCCGCGCGCAGGCAGCAGCGTGACCAGGCGGCTGCGGCTGAGCTGGTTCAGCGCCTGGCGCACCACCGTGCGCGAAACCGAGAACACGTCGGCGATCTGCTGCTCCACGAGCTTGGTGCCGGGCATCAGGCGCTGCTCGACGATGGCGCTCGTGATGGACTCGACGATCTGGTCCGTCGTGCTGGGCGCATCGCGCGGCGTGCGCACCGGGTCCACCAGGCGCAGGGAAGAAGCGGGCTTGCGGGGCATGATGGATTGAAGACGATTTATGTCGTTAATTGTGTACAGTAATTCGGGGATACGCAAGTCCCGGAGGGCCGGATGGGTATCCGGACGCCAGCCCTCCAGGTGGGCTGGAGGCAGGTTCGCGCTGAAAACCGCGAAAAACTGAATACAGGCTGGAAGCGAAAACGGCCCTACTCGGCCTGCGCGAGATCCACACCCCACCACTCGCCCTGCAGCTGCTGCTGCAGCCAGGCGATGAAGGCCGTGACCTTGGCGGGCACCAGCTTGGGCGAGGGAAACACCGCATGCACCTCCTGCGACGGCAGCGCGTGGTCTGCCAGCAGCTGCACGATGGAGCCGTCGGCGTGCGCGGTGTTGGCGACATACCAGGGCAGCACCGCCAGGCCCATACCGGCGCGGCAGGCCGCCAGCAGCGCCGACAGGTTGTTGGACTTGAGCATGGCGCGCACGGGCACGGCCAGCTCCTCGCCCGCGGGCGTGACAAAGGGCCAGCGCGCATCGCCCTGCACGCTGCTGTAGACCAGGCAGTCATGGCCCGCGAGGTCGGCCGGCTGCTGCGGCGTGCCGCGCGCGGCCAGGTACGCGGGCGCGCCGGCCAGCATCCACGGGTTGCGACCCAGGTAGCGCGCGCCCAGCGCCGAATCGGCCAGCCGGCCCATGCGCACGGCCAGGTCCACGCCCTGCTCCACCAGGTTCACGTAGCGGTCGTCGAAGGACAGCTCCACCTGCAGCTGCGGATGCGCCTGCATGTAGCGCAGCACCAGCGGCACCAGCACGCGGCGGCCGAAGGCCACGGAGCAGTTGATGCGCAGCAGGCCGCTGCCACCGCCCTGCACCAGCGCGGCCACGCTGTCGGCCTCGTCGGCATCGCGCACCAGGGCCTTGCAGCGCTCGTAGTACAGCAGGCCGACCTCGGTCGGCGTCACACCGCGCGTGCTGCGGTGCAGCAGGCGCGCGCCCAGCCGGCGCTCGGCCTCGGCCACGGCCTTGGTCGCCGTGGGCTGGGTGGTGGCCAGCTCGGCCGCGGCCTTGCTGAAGCTGCCCGTCTCCACGACGCGCACGAACACCTGCATGGTCATGAGTCGGTCCATGGATTCAGTGTAGGCCTGTCTATTCCGGCGCGGAATAGTTGATATCCGGTGGCAGGCGTTCACGCCGGGTGAGGCTCTCGCGACCATTGCCGCCAGTTGCACCAACCCAGGAGACTTGCAATGGCGAAGATGAAGGCGGCGATGGCCGCAGTGCTCGTGATGGAAAAAGAAGGCATCACCCAGGCCTTCGGCGTGCCCGGTGCCGCCATCAACCCGCTCTATGCGCAGCTGCGCGAGCGCCAGACCATCAGCCACGTGCTGGCGCGCCACGTCGAGGGCGCCTCGCACATGGCCGAGGGCTACACGCGGGCCAAGGCAGGCAACATCGGTGTCTGCATCGGCACCTCGGGCCCGGCCGGCACCGACATGGTCACGGGCCTGTACTCGGCCAGCGCCGACAGCATCCCGATCCTGTGCATCACGGGCCAGGCGCCGCGCGCACGGCTGCACAAGGAAGACTTCCAGGCGGTGGACATCACCAGCATCGTCAAGCCCGTGACCAAGTGGTCCACCACGGTGCTGGAGCCGGCCCAGGTGCCGCGCGCCTTCCAGCAGGCCTTCCACCTGATGCGCTCGGGCCGCCCGGGCCCGGTGCTGATCGACCTGCCCTTCGACGTGATGATGGCCGAGATCGAGTTCGACATCGACACCTACGCGCCGCTGCCCGTCTACAAGCCGGCCGCCACGCGCGCGCAGATCGACAAGGCGCTGGACATGCTGCAGAGCGCCGAGCGCCCGCTGATCGTGGCCGGCGGCGGCATCATCAATGCCGACGCGAGCGAGCTGCTGGTGGAGTTCGCCGAGCTCACGGGCATCCCGGTCATCCCCACGCTGATGGGCTGGGGCACGATCCCCGACGACCACCCGCTCATGGCGGGCATGTGCGGCCTGCAGACCAGCCACCGCTACGGCAACGCCAACATGCTGGCATCGGACTTCGTGCTGGGCATCGGCAACCGCTGGGCCAACCGCCACACGGGCAGCCCTGAGGTGTATTGCAAGGGCCGCAAGTTCATCCACGTGGACATCGAGCCCACGCAGATCGGCCGCGTGTTCGCGCCGGACTACGGCATCGTCTCCGACGCCAAGGCCGCGCTCGAACTGTTCGTGCAGGCCGCCCGCGAGCGCGCAGCGCAGCGCAAGCTGCCCGAGCGCTCCGCTTGGGCCGCCGAATGCCAGGACCGCAAGCGCGATATCCAGTACCTGCGCAAGACCAACTACGACAGCGTGCCCATGAAGCCGCAGCGCGTGTACCAGTGCATGAACAACGCCTTCGGCAAGGACGTGACCTACGTCTCCACGATCGGCCTGTCGCAGATCGCGGCCGCGCAGTTCCTGCATGTCTACGGCCCGCGCCAGTGGATCAACTGCGGCCAGGCCGGCCCGCTGGGCTGGACCGTGCCGGCCGCCCTGGGCGTGCGCGCCGCCGACCCGAGCCGCAAGATCGTCGCGCTGTCGGGCGACTACGACTTCCAGTTCATGCTGGAGGAGCTGGCCGTGGGCGCGCAGTTCAAGCTGCCCTACCTGCACATCGTCGTGAACAACAGCTACCTGGGCCTGATCCGCCAGAGCCAGCGCGGCTTCGGCATGGACTACTGCGTGCAGCTGGCCTTCGACAACATCAACACGCCGGCCGACGAGGCGGTGCGCAGCTACGGCGTGGACCACATCAAGGTGGTCGAGGGCCTGGGCTGCAAAGCCATCCGCGTGCACCGGCAGGAGGAGATCGCGCCGGCCCTGCGCCAGGCCGAGGCCTGGATGGAGGAGTACCGCGTGCCCGTCGTCGTGGAGGTGCTGCTCGAGCAGGTGACCAACATCGCCATGGGCACCGAGATCGACAACGTGGTGGAGTTCGAGGACCTGGCATCGAACAAGTCCGACGTGCCCACGGCCATCGCGGCCGCCATGCTGGATTGAGGACGGACCCATGCCCCAATTCGCCGCCAATCTCACGATGCTGTTCAACGAGGTGCCGTTCCTGGACCGCTTCGAACGCGCAGCGCACGCCGGCTTCCAGGCCGTCGAGTTCATGTTCCCCTACCCCTACTCGGCGGCCGACATCCTGGCGCGCCTGCAGGAGCACCAGCTGCAGCTGGTGCTGCACAACCTGCCGGCCGGCGACTGGGACGCCGGCGAGCGCGGCATCGCCTGCATCCCGGGGCGCGAACGCGAGTTCCGCACCGGCGTGGGCCAGGCCATCGAGTACGCCCGCGTGCTCGGCGCACGCCAGCTCAACTGCCTGGTCGGCAAGACGCCGGCCGGCGTGGATGCGGCCCAGGTCCACGCCACGCTGGTGGACAACCTGCGCTATGCCGCGCTGCAGCTGGCCGATGCGGGCATCAAGCTGCTCGTGGAACCCGTGAACAGCTACGACATTCCGGGCTTCCACCTGAACCGCAGTGCCCAGACGCTGGCCCTGCTCGACGAACTCGGCACGGCCAACGCCTACCTGCAGTACGACATCTACCACATGCAGCGCATGGAGGGCGAACTCGCGGCCACCATCGCCAGGCACCTGCCGCGCATCGCCCACATCCAGCTGGCCGACAACCCCGGCCGCAACGAACCCGGCACGGGCGAGATCAACTACCCGTTCCTGTTCGCCCACCTGGACCGCATCGGCTACCAGGGCTGGATCGGCTGCGAATACAAGCCCGCGGCCCGCACCGAAGACGGCCTCGCCTGGATTCCCCAACACTGACAACGACGACCTGCACGACATGACTTCTTCCTCTTCCCTCAAGATCGGTTTCATCGGCCTGGGCGTCATGGGCACGCCCATGGCGGGCCACCTCATCAACGCCGGCCACCAGCTGTTCCTGCACACGCTGGGCAAGGTGCCGGCCGCGCTGGCCGAGACCAGCGCCACGCAATGCACCTCGGCCCGCGGTGTGGCCGAGCGCGCCGACATCGTCATCACCATGCTGCCTGACACGCCCGACGTGGCGGCCGTGCTGTTCGGCGAGGACGGTGTGGCCGCGGGCCTGGCCCACGGCGGCAAGGGCAAGCTCGTGATCGACATGTCCTCGATCTCGCCCGTGGAGACGCAGGACTTCGCGCGCCGCATCGAAGCGCTGGGCGCCGACTACCTGGACGCGCCCGTCTCCGGCGGCGACGTGGGCGCGCGCAACGCCACGCTGTCCATCATGTGCGGCGGCAAGCCCGAGGTGTTCGAGCGCGCCCGGCCCGTGCTGGCCGTGATGGGCAAGAACATCACGCGGGTGGGCGGCAGCGGCGATGGCCAGTCCTGCAAGGTGGCCAACCAGATCGTGGTGGCGCTGACCATCCAGGCCGTGGCCGAGGGCCTGCTGTTCGCGGCCCGCGCCGGCGCCGACCCGGCCCGCGTGCGCGAGGCGCTGCTGGGCGGCCTGGCCAGCTCGCGCATCCTCGAGGTGCTGGGCGAGCGCATGGTGGCGCGCACGGTGGAGCCGGGCTTCCGCATCGCATTGCACCAGAAGGACCTGAACCTCGCCCTGGGCGCCGCGCGCCAGCTCGGCCTGGCGCTGCCGGGCACGGCCGGCGCGCAGCAGCTGTTCTCGGCCTGCGTGGCCCAGGGCGGCGCGGCCTGGGACCACTCGGGCATGGTGCGCGCGCTCGAGACCCTGTCGCAGTTCAAGATCGGCGACAAGCCGGCCTGATTCCGACCGCCCATTCCATCGCCTTCTGGTACGGCGCTTGCGTGCCCTCCGCGACGCGGAGGGGATGCAGGCGCCGCATCGCGTATACGATCCGAAACCCGACAACCCTCTTTGACAAGGAAACCGAACATGGGACACCTCAGCACGCACGTTCTCGACACCGCCCACGGCTGCCCGGCCGCCGGCATGCGGGTCACGTTGCAGCGCGTGCAGGCCGACGGCAGCGCACAGACCGTCAAGACCCTTACGCTGAATGCCGACGGCCGCAACGCCGGCGGGCCGCTGCTCGACGCCGCCAGCATGGAAACCGGCCGCTGGCGCCTGGTGTTCGAGGTGGCGCCGTACTTCCGCGCACGCGGCGTGGAGCTGCCCGAGTACCCCTTCGTCGACAGCGTGCAGCTGGACTTCGGTATCGCCGACAAGGCGGGCCACTACCACGTGCCGCTGCTCGTGAGCCCCTACAGCTACAGCACCTACCGCGGCTCCTGAACCCTTCTTCGTATGCGATCAAAGGGTTTCTCCGGAGACAAAAACCTTCTATTGTGTATACGATAAGTCATATATCCAGGTCGCCGCGGGTCTCCTCTTCCGAGGGGTTTTGCGACCCCAGCTCCTCACAGAACCCGCTGTGGTGGGGGGAAGAACCGGCCGGCACTGGCCGCGGCTTCCCCCACTGAAAGCCGCCCAGCGCGCGTGCACCTTTCCCGAGCCCCTGGAGAACCTCCGATGACCACGCCCGCTGTCCACCCCGTGGACGAACGCCTGCCCACCGGCCGCCTGGCCGCGCTGGGCCTGCAACATGTTCTCGTGATCTATGCCGGCGCCGTGGCGGTGCCGCTGATCGTGGGCCGCGCGCTGCAGCTCTCGCCGCACCAGGTGGCCATGCTGATCAGCGCCGACCTGTTCTGTTGCGGCATCGTCACGCTGATCCAGTCCTTCGGCATGACGCGCTGGTTCGGCATCAAGCTGCCCGTGATGATGGGCGTGACCTTCGCGGCCGTCGGCCCCATGGTGGCCTTCGCCAACGCCATGCCCGGCGTGGAAGGCGCGCGCGCGATCTTCGGCGCCATCATCGGCGCGGGCGTGATCTCCATGCTGATCGCGCCGGCCATCAGCAAGATGCTGCGCTTCTTCCCGCCCGTGGTCACGGGCACCATCATCGCCGTCATCGGCATCAGCCTGATGCGCGTGGGCGTGGGCTGGGCCATGGGCGGCCCGTCCTCGATGGCGCAGACCGTCGATGCCGAGGCCCTGGGCCGGCTGGTGGATGCCACGCGCGCGGCGGCCCAGGCCAAGGGCGTGCCCATGGGCCAGTTGCTGGGCCCGATCCCGATGATGGACAACCCGCGCTACGGCGCGCTCGACACCATGGGCATCGCCGCCGCGGTGCTGGTCTTCATCCTGCTGCTGGTGCGCTTCGGCCGCGGTTTCGTGGCCAACATCTCGGTGCTGCTGGGCATCGTGGCCGGCTGCGCGGTGGCCGTGGCCATGGGCAAGATGGACTTCCACAAGGTGGCCGAGGCGGCCTGGTTCGACATCGTCACGCCGCTGGCCTTCGGCATGCCGACCTTCGACCCGGTGATGATCCTGACCATGACGCTGGTGATGGTCGTCGTGATGATCGAGTCCACCGGCATGTTCCTCGCGCTGTCGGACATCACGGGCAAGAAGATCACGCAGGCCGAGCTGGCTGCGGGCCTGCGCACGGACGGCCTGGGCACCGTGATCGGCGGCTTCTTCAACACCTTCCCCTACACCAGCTTCAGCCAGAACGTGGGCCTGGTCGGCGTGACCGGCGTGCGCAGCCGCTGGGTCTGCGTGGCCGGCGGCGTGATCATGGTGGTGCTGGGCCTGTTGCCCAAGATGGGGGCACTGGTGGAGAGCGTGCCCACCTTCGTGCTCGGTGGCGCCGGGCTCGTGATGTTCGGCATGGTGGCGGCCACCGGCATCCGCATCCTGTCGGCCGTGGACTTCCGCGGCAACCGCAACAACCTGTACATCGTGGCGCTGGCCATCGGCTTCGGCCTGATCCCGCTGGTGGCACCGCGCTGGATGCAGCAGATGGCGCACGGCTTGCACCCGCTGCTGGAGTCCGGCATCCTGCTGACGGCCATCGCCGCGGTGCTGCTCAACATCTACTTCAACGGCACGGGAGACAGCACGGCCGATGCGATCGAGGCCGCCAAGGCCGCCGAAGCGCACTGAGCCGCCCTCTTCGCCGCCCACCGGGGCCGGATGCGCATCGCGCATCCGGCCCTTGTCCTTTGCGGCTGGCCCTCATGCGATGTGACTACATAACATGTTATGTTATAACTCTAAACTCAATGAACGAGGCACTTCAGAGGAGAACCATGCCGAGCCACGCCGCTTCCCGTCCCACCCGTTTCGCACTGGGCCTTGCCGCCGCCCTTGCCCTGGCCGCCTGCGGCGGCGGCGGTGGCGACGACGACGACGACCATGCCCACGAGCACCACGACATCGACACGGCCGGCCGCCTGGCCATCGCCGAGAGCGGTTCGCCGACCCTGCGCCTGCACGACCTGGACAGCGCCAGCGTGGTCGCCAGCTTCAACCTGGCCAACAGCCCCAGCGCGGTCTACGCCAGCCCCGGCGGCCGCTATGCGCTGGCGCTGCAGCGCACGCAGGACACCACGCAGATCGTCGACGGCGGCATCTGGCAGGAAGACCATGGCGACCACGACCACGACTACAAGCAGGAGCCGCGGCTGCTGACGCTGCGCCTGGACGGCCCCCAGCCCACGCACTACGACGACCGCGCCGGCCAAGCCGCGCTGTTCATGGACGGCCGCGCCGCCAGCGCGCAGAACGCCTCGGCCCTGCTGCTGACGGACGCCGGCATCGGCGCTGGCCAGGTGGCCGCCACGCTGGCGCTCACGGCCCCCATGCATGGCTTCGCCGAACCCAACGGCGAGCACCTGGTCACCAGCGCATTGGTGGCCGGCGCCACCGCGCCGACGCAGGTGGAGATCTACCGCCGCCAGGGCAGCGCCTACAGCTTCGTGCAGCGGCTGGATGCGCTGTGCCCCGGCATGCACGGCAGCTACACCCAGGGCCAGACCACGGTGGCCGGCTGCAGCGACGGCGCCCTGCTGGTGCGCCCCGCGGCCGGCGGCAACTTCGGCGCCACGCGCGTCACCGCGCCCTCGGGCATCTCCACCATCGCCGGCCATCCCGCCATGGCGCGCTTCGTCGGCATCGGCAACAGCGGCACGCCCTCGACCACGCGCTTCTACGACATCGACCCGGCCACCCACGCCGCCACGGCCATCGCCATCGCCGGCTGGGGCGAAGGCCGGCTGCGCCGCGCCCACGGCTTCGACCGCGCGGGCCGCACGCTGTTCGTGCTCGACGACCTGGGCACGCTCTACGCGCTGCAGTACAGCGCCGGCGCCTGGGCCACGCGCGCCACGGTGCCTGGCGCCGTACCGTCCATGCCCGCGGCGGCGCCCTTCCCGGCTTTCGCAGCGAATGGCGCGCGCGACGAGGTCTACCTGAGCGACCCGAACGGCAGGCAACTGCTGGTCCTCGACACGGCGCAGCTGCAGGTCAAGCAGCGCGTGGCGCTGGGCTTTGCGCCCTCCTACCTCACCTGGCTGGGGATCGCACGGTGAAGCGGCTTGCACTGACTGCGGCCCTGGCAGCTGCCACCGGCGCCCAGGCGCAAGACCCGGCACCGGCCGAGCGCTGGCAATTCGGCGCGGTGCTCGACGTGGCCGCCTCCTCGCGCGTGCCGGCCCTGGGCCAGCGCGTGCAGGGCCTGGGCCTGGGCCACAGCGACATCAGCCTGTTCGGTCCCATCGGCAGCGCGCTGCAGGCCCAGATCACGACGGCTGTGCACAGCCACGACGACGACCTGGAGGCCGAGCTCGAAGAGGCCTTCGTGCAGACGCGCAGCCTGCCGGCCGGCCTGCAGGCGCGCGCCGGCCGCTTCTCCTCGCAGCTGGGCTACCTCAACGAGCAGCACCCGCATGCCGACGATTTCGTCGAGCGCCCGCTGCTGTACCGCGCCTTCCTGGGCGGCCACTGGTACGACGATGGCGTGCGCCTGAACTGGACCGCCCCCACCGAGCTCTACCTGCGCCTGGGTGCCGAGGTGTTCCGCGGCCGCCAGCTGGTGCAGGAAGCCAGCCGCACGCAGAGCCCCGGCGCCTTCGTGCTGACGGCGCGCACGGGTGGCGACATCGGCCGCTCGCACAGCTGGCAAGCCGGGCTGTCCTGGCTGCACAACCGGCGCGAGGCCGCGCTGGAGGACGCGCACGACCACGGCGGCGACGAGCATGACCACGACCATGCGCATGCCCACGGCGCGGCCTACAGCGGCAAGCATCTGTACCTGCTCGATGTGGCCTACAAGTGGGCGCCCGACGGCAACAACAGCCGCCAGCAGCTGCGCCTGGCCTACGAGTACGCCGAGGTGCGCGACCTGAACCGTTACGCCAGCAACGGCGACAGGCACAGGGCGCACTACCTCAGCGCGGTCTGGCGCTTCGCGCCGACCTGGGAAGTCGGTGTGCGCACCGACCTGCTGCGTGTGCGCCAGCCGCATGGCGACCACTTCCACGGCGCCCGGCTGGCCGAGGACGCCGTGATGCTGGCCTACAAGCCCACGCACATGCAGAGCCTGCGCCTGCAGTTCACGCGCCAGCGCGATGCGGTCGGTTTCGACACCGGCAAGCATGCGCTGCAACTCCAGTACGTCCTCTCCTTCGGTGCCCATGCTGCGCATGCGTTCTAGTCTCGCCGCCCTGCTGCTCTGTGCCACGGCAGGCGCCAGCCAGGCCCTGACCGTGTTCGCCTGCGAGCCCGAATGGGCGGCGCTGGTGCGCCAGCTGGCGCCCGGCGCCCAGGTGACGAGCGCCACCCACGCGCGGCAGGACCCGCACCACATCGAGGCCCGCCCCAGCCTGATCGCTGCGCTGCGCCGCGCCGACCTGGCGGTCTGCACCGGCGCCGCGCTGGAGGCCGGCTGGCTGCCCATGCTGCAGCAGCGCGCCGGCAATGCGCGCGTGCAGGACGGCGCGGCCGGCATGTTCTACGCGGCCGACCATGTCACCTTGATCGACCCGCGTCCGCCCGGCACGCCGTTCGACGGCGACGTGCACAGCGAGGGCAACCCGCACTTGCACCTGGACCCGGACCGGCTACTGGCCATCGCCCAGGCGCTGTCGCTGCGCCTGCAACAGATCGAACCGGCACGCGCCGCCGAGCATGCACTGCGCTGGCAGGCCTTCCAGGCCGACTGGCGTGCGCGCATGGCGGCCTGGCGCGAACGTGCGGCGCCGCTGCGCGGCACCCAGGTCGCGGCCCAGCACAGCACCTACGCGTACCTGTGGCACTGGCTGGGCATGGCGCAGGTGGCCGACCTGGAGCCCCAGCCCGGCATGCCGCCCACGCCGGGCCACCTGCAGCGCGTGCTGCAGGCCACGCGCGCCGCGCCGCCGCGTGCGGTGGTCGTGTCCCTCTACCAGGACGTGCGGCCGGCGCAATGGCTGGCGCAGCAACTGGGCGGCAGCACGCGCTTGCTGCATCTGCCCTCCACGGTGACCGAGGACGCGCAGGCGGCGGACCTGGCCGCGCTGTTCGACGGGCTCATCGCGCAGCTGCTGGAGCCGCGTTGAGCCCGGACGCACTGGTCTGGCTGGCCGCGCCGGTGGCGGCGCTGGCCGTGGCCTGCCTGGCCCTGGTGCCGCTGGGCGCCCAGGTGCTGGCGCGCGGCGTGGTCTTCATCGATCTGGCCGTGGCCCAGGTGGCGGCCTGCGGCGCGCTGACCTGTGCGCTGGCACTGGACCATCCGCCGGCCTGGGCCACGGCCCTGGCCGCCAGCGCCGCGGCACTGGCCGGCGCGGCCGCGGTGCGGGCCATCGCGCGGCGGGCGCCGCGCCAGCGCGAAGCCCTGATCGGCCTGGTCTACGTGGCCGGCGCCAGCATCGCCGTGCTGGCGGCCGCCCAGGCACCGCACGGCCGCGAGCTGCTGACGGCCCTGCTGGCCGCCGACGTGCTGTGGGCGCCCTGGCCGGCCACCGCGCTGCTGGCCGGCGCGGCGCTGCTGGTCGCGCTGGCCGCCGGCCGGCTCCGGCGCGACGCCTGGTTCTACCCGGTGTTCGCGCTCGCGCTCAGCGCCGCCGTGCCGGCGCTGGGCTTGTACCTGGTGTTCGCGCTGCTGATCGCGCCGGCGCTGTGGCTTGCGCGCGGCCTGCGCCTGGTTGGGGCACAGGCCTTGGCGGCGCTCGCCTGCGCGCTGGGCCTGGCCCTGTCCTGGGCGCGCGACTGGCCCAGCGGCGCCTGCGTGGCCCTGGCGCTGTGCGGGTTGGGCCTGATGGCCCTGCTGCGCCGGGAGGGGCCGGCCTAGAATTCCGGCCATGCCCCGCAAGACCGCCTCCCGTGCCCCCGTGCAGACCGCCAAGCAGCCCACGCCGCGGCGGCACCGGCAGGCACTGGCCGACGCCCAGGCACGCTGCGCCGCCCAGGGCGCGCAGCTGACCGAGCAGCGCGCGCTGGTGCTGGAGCTGCTGCTGGCGCGCGACGGCGCGGGCAAGGCCTACGACCTGCTGGCCGACATGCGCGCGCTGAACCCGGGCGTGGCGCCGATGACGGTCTACCGCGCCCTCGATTTCCTGGTCGAGCAGGGCCTGGTCCACAAGGTCGCCGCCACCAGCAGCTTCGTGGTCTGCAAGCACGGCCCGCATCCGCACAACGACCCGGTGTTCCTGGTCTGTGGCCGCTGCGGCGACGCCACCGAGTGGGACAACCCGGCCCTGGGCAGCCAGGTCGAGCAGGCGCTCGCCGGCCTGGGCCTGCATGCCCACGGCATGGAGATCAGCGTGGATTGCGCACGCTGCCAGGCCCTGGATACGCAGCGGCGTTAGTCCCCGCACCGACATCACCCCTGCCGGTCGACGGCCGCCACAAGGCCGATGCCGCTGCCGGGCTACGGCACCTGGGCCGACGTGCTGCAGATCACGCCGGCCTGGCGCGCCAAAGGCCGTGCTCGTCGCCCTGTCCTACGCGGCCCAGCCGGCGACGCGCTTAGTCTCGGCGGTTTTGCAGCAGCCCCCCCGGAGGTTTGCCATGCCGCCCACGGACCAGCTCAGCCCGCGCCTGAGGTTCGCCCAGCTGGCCTGCGCGCTGTCGGCGCTCACGGCTCTGGCGGTGCTGGTGGGCTGGGCGTTCGACCTGCCCGCGCTGCGCAGCGTGATCCCGGGCGCGGTGCAGATGAAGGCCAACACCGCCCTGGGCCTGCTGGCCTGTTCGGCTGCGCTGTGGCTGCGCACCCGGCCCGCCCCAGCGGCCGACCGCTGGGCCCAGGGCCTGGCCGGTGCCGTGGCCCTGCTGGGCCTGGTGACGCTGGCCGAATACCTGTTCGACTGGAATCCCTGGCTGAACGAGGCACTGCTCCGCGACCACGACACCGCCTTCGACCCCGCGCGCGGCCGCATGTCGCCCTACAGCGCAGTCGCGCTGGTGGCCCTGGCCGGCGCCATCGCCGCCATGCCGCACCCGCGCCTGCTGACGCTGGCCCGCACCGCGGCCGCCCTGGTGGCAGGCATCGGCATCGTGTCGTTCACCGGCTACCTGTGGAATGTCAGCGCCATCGTGACCGACCGCATCGCGCCACCGGTGGCCTTGCACACGGCCTGGGCCTTCGTGCTGCCGGGCACGGCGGCGCACCTGCTGGCCGCCACGCTGCACGCCCAGCCCGGCTCGCGCGTGCGCAGCCGCATCGAGACCCTGGTGCTGTCGGGTTTCATCCCCACCGCGCTGTTCGTGCTCATGGGCGGTGGGCTGACCTACACGACGGGCGTGCGTTTTGCCGACACCGCGCGCCTGATCGCGCACACGCAGGAGGTGCGCGCCGAGCTGGCCGGCGTCTACGGTGCGATCGCCGACGCCGAACTCGCGCGCCGCAACCAGATGCTGACCGGCGAGCAGCAGTTCTCTGTCGACTACGAGAGCTGGGCCGTCGCGACGCGTCGCAAGCTGGACGACGTGCGCGACCTGGTCAGCGACAACCCCGAGCAGCTGGCGCGCCATGCGCGCCTGAGCGCGCGGGCCGAGACCCACCTGCGCCTGCTCGAGACCGTGGGCTCCGCGCTGATCCGCGAGGGCGAGGCGCCCGCGCGCGATCTGCTGCGCAACGAGAGCACGCGCCAGAACCTGCAGCAACTGCGCGAACTCGTGCACGAGATGGACGCCGCCGAGGCCGCGCTGCTGGAAACCCGGCTGCGCCGTGCCGAGTCGCAGCGCGATTCCACGCTGGCGGCCCTGCTGATCACGCTGCTGCTGCTGACGGCCTTGTTCGTGCTGCTGTTCCGCAGCATCCGGCAGGAGGTGCGGGCCAGGGCCGTGGCCGAGAATCACCTGCAGCAGCTCAACGCGGGGCTGGAGCAGCGCGTGCAGGAGCGCACCAGCGAGCTGCAGTTCCAGCAGGCGTTCCTGCGGCGCGTGATCGACCTGAACCGCAACCTGATCTTCGCCAAGGACGCCGAGGGCCGCTTCGTGCTGGCCAACCAGGCGCTGGCCGAGGCCTACGGCACCGACGTGGAGACCCTGGTCGGTCGCAGCGAGCTGGACTTCAACCCCGACCATGCGCAGGTGCAGCGCTTCTTCGCCTCCGACCGGCAGGTCATCGAGAGTGGCCGCGACCTGCTGATCGAGGAGGAACGACTGGTCGCCGCCGACGGCAGCACGCGCTGGTTCAGCACCATCAAGCGCCCCATCCTGTCGCTGGACGGGCGCCAGCGCATCCTGCTGGGCGTGGCCACCGACATCACCAAGCGCAAGCAGGCCGAGGACGAACTGCGCCAGATGGCCGCCACGCTGGAGCAGCGCGTGCAGGAGCGCACCTTGGCCCTGCAGCAGGCCAATGCGGCGCTGGTGGCTGCGCGCCAGGAGGCCGATGCCGCCAGCCGCACCAAGTCGGCGTTCCTGGCCAACATGAGCCACGAGATCCGCACGCCGATGAACGCCATCATCGGCCTGACGCACCTGCTGGCGCGCGATGCGCGCGACCGCACCCAGCGCGAGCGGCTGGACAAGGTGGGCGCCGCTGCCCAGCACCTGCTGCAGGTGATCAACGACATCCTGGACATCTCCAAGATCGAGGCCGGCAAGCTCACGCTGGAGAACATCGAGTTCTCGCTGGACGGCGTGCTGGCCCGCGCCATCGAGCTGGTGGCCGCGCCGGCCCGCAGCAAGGGCCTGGAGCTGATCCTGGACCAGGACCATCTGCCGCGCCGTCTGTGCGGCGACCCCACGCGCCTGTCGCAGATCCTCATCAACCTCCTGACCAACGCCGTCAAGTTCACCGAGACGGGCTGGGTCCGCGTGCGCGGCGCGGTGGTCCAGGAAGACGCACAGCGGCAGCTGGTGCGCTTGGAGGTGCAGGACACCGGCCCGGGCATCTCGCGCGACCGCCAGGCGGCGCTGTTCAACGCCTTCGAGCAGGCCGACAACTCCTTCTCGCGCCGCCATGGCGGCACCGGCCTGGGCCTGGCCCTGTCGCGCCAGCTGGCGCGCGCCATGGGCGGCGACGCCGGTGTCGAGAGCGCGCCCGGCTCCGGCAGCAGCTTCTGGTTCACGGCCTGGCTGGGCCGCGCGGCGCAGGCGCTCCGGCCCGCCGTCCAGCCCGCGCTGCAGGGCCTGCGCGCGCTGGTCATCGACGACCTGCCCGAAGCCCTGGCCGTGATCGGCGAGCAGCTGCAGCTGCTGGGCGTGCAGGTCGATGCGGTCGGCAGCTGCGACGAGGCGGCGCGCCGCATCGAGACCCGCATGGCGGCGCGCCAGGCCTACGACGTGCTGCTGATCGACTGGCGCATGGAGCCGGCCGACGGCATCGAGACGCTGGCGCGGCTGCGCGCGCTGCTGGGCGACGGCATCCCACCCAGCATCCTGGTGACGGCCTTCGACGAACCGACACTGGTGCAGCGCGCCCGCGCCGCCCATTTCGATGCCGTGATGCTCAAGCCCCTGACCTCCAGCGCCCTGCAGGAGCGCCTGGTCGAGTTGCTGCGCAGCGCTGACACCGACGCCGAGGCCGAAGCGGCCGGCCTGCACGCCTCCGATGCCGCCAGCCTGTTGCAGCAGCGCCATGCCGGCCAGCGCATCCTGCTGGCCGAAGACAACCCCGTGAACCGCGAGGTGGCGCAGGACCTGCTGCAGCTCGTCGGATTGGTGGTGGAAACGGCCTGGGACGGTGGCCGCGCCGTGGAGATGGCGCTGTCGCGCCGCTACGACCTGATCCTCATGGACGTGCAGATGCCCGTCATGGACGGCACCGAGGTCACGCGGGCGATCCGCCAGCGCGAGGGCGAGGGCACGCCCATCATCGCCATGACCGCCAACGCCTTCGCCGAGGACCGCCAGGCCTGCCTGGACGCGGGCATGAACGACCACGTGGGCAAACCCGTCGACCCCGAAGCCTTGTACGCCAAGCTGCTGCGCTGGCTGCCGCTGCACGAACCCGCCACCTCGGGCCTGCAGCCGCTGCTGCCGGCCGGCGGACCGCCGCACGGCGAGCCGCTGCAGGCACGGCTGGCGCGCGTGCCCGGTTTCGACGTGGAGCAGGCGCTGCGCCACGTGGCCGGACAGATGCCGATCCTGGAGCGCGCGCTGGGCCGCTTCGTCGAAACCTATGCGCAGGGGCTGCCCGAGCTGCTGGACACCAGCGGAACGCCGGCCGAACTCGGCGCGCGCTGGCGCAAGGTCTGCCACTCGGTGCGCGGCGCCCTGACCACGGTGGGTGCGCCCGCCCTGCTGCTGGCCTTGCGTGGCTTCGAGCAGCAGTTGGCCGATGGCGCCGCGCCCGCCACGCTGTCCGCCCAGGGCCTGCAGCTACACCGCGAGCTGGTGCAGCTGGTGCGCCGCCTGGCGCGTGAACTGGGCCACGGCCCACCGGGCTGACAGCGGGAGACTGTGGCGCAACTGTGTCGCGCCGCGTCGCAATGCGCCACCGTTGCGCCACGGTTGAAGGGGCCCCGGGTTGAACAATTCAAGCCATCGGATCGCACAGCGGTCCGGCCCCGACAACGCACCGCAACGAGGTCCACCATGCGCCGTACCGTCACCCAGATCGCCCTGTCCGCCCTGTCCACCGCCGCCGTGCTGGCAGCGCCCAGTGTGATGGCGGCCGGCTCACTGGCCGGCCAGCTCAACGCCCAGATGACCCTGCAAGCCGGCTGCATCGTCTCCGGCGCCCCCGGCGCAGGTTCCACCGGCGTGAACTTCGGCACCCTGGACTTCGGCACCCAGCCGGCCACCTTCACCGGCATCCTGACCGCCACCGCCTCCGGCGGTGCCGGTGGCGCCGGCGCCACCCAGATCCTGTGTTCGCCCGATGTCACCTCGCTGTCCATCACCGTCAGCGGCGGCAACAACGCCGGCCAGGGCGGCTCGGTCGGCGTCGGTTCGCGCGCCATGAAGCTGGGCACCTTCAGCTACCTGCCCTACGAGGTCTACAGCGAGCCCGGCATGACCAACGCCTACCCCACCAGCGCCAGCGCCGTCGGCGTCATGCTGCCCGGCACCGGCGTGGCCCTGCCGCTGCCCATCTATGGCCGCATCAACAAGACCAGCGCCGCCGCCCTGACCTCCGGCACCTACACCGACGTGCTGCAGGTCACGCTGACCTGGTAAGTAGGACGACACCTTATTCGGGCGATCCCCAGCTAAATAATTTAGAAAACTGTTTCAAAATTTGAGCGTTGCAAGGAAGGAGATCCATGCAGATGGTGCGGTGTGCGACGCTCGGATGTGCCACGGTGCTGGCGCTGGCCTGCAGCGGCCTGTCGCGCGCCAACACGCAGGTGCCGACCACCGCCAACTTCCTGGTCAGCGCGACGGTCTCCTCCGGCTGCTGGGTGGTGGGCAACGTCTCGCAGACCAGCGGCATCGGCTTCGGCAAGCTGGATTTCGGTAGCCACCCGGCCGTGCAGGCCGGCAGCTACGACGCCGCCATCGGCCTGGCCACCAGCCCCGCGCAGGTGCAATGCACGCCGGGTGCCACCGTGACCATGACCATCGACGGCGGCCAGAACGCCCAGGGCGGCCAGCGCCGCATGCGCTTCGGCAGCTACTACCTGCCCTACACGCTGACCACCCAGGCCGGCGGCGGCACCGTGGTCGCGCCCGGTGTGGGCGTCTCGGTGGACGCCAGCGCCGGCCCCACGCTGGTGCCGGTCTATGGCCGTGCCACCGCGCCGGGGGCCGGCCTGCCGGCAGGCAACTACACCGACACCCTGCAAGTGGTCTTCAGCTGGTAGGAGACAAGCCGATGCTGCGCACCGTCCTGTTGCACACCCTGGCATGGGCCGCCTGCCTGGCCGGCGCCCCGGCGTGGGCCCAGTCCTCGCTCATGATCTGGCCGCTCGACCCGGTGATCGAGGACGACCAGCGCGCCGCCGCGCTGTGGCTGGAGAACCGCGGCCAGCAGCCGATGTCGCTGCAGATCCGCGTTCTGGCCTGGAGCCAGGGCGACCGGACCGACAGCTACGCGAACCAGGACGCCGTCATCGCCAGCCCCCCGATGGCCGTGGTGCCGGCCGGCCAACGCCAGCTGGTGCGGCTCATGAGCACCCGCCCGGCGCCCGTGGGCACCGAGGTGGCCTACCGCGTCCTCGTGGACGAGCTGCCCAGCGCCGACAGCGGCGAGGACAGCCAGCGCCAGGGCAGCGCCATGGGCATCAAGCTGCAGATCCGCTACTCGGTGCCGCTGTTCGTCTCGGGCAAGGACCACTGGACCAAGCCGCGCGCCGACAAGCCGCGCGATGCCGCCACCGCCGCCAAGCCCGACCTGCGCTGGCGCACCGAGCGCGGCATGGACGGCCACTACCTGTTCGTGCGCAACGACGGCCGCGCCCATGCGCGGCTCACGGCCGTGCAATGGGCGCGCGGCAACGACCTGGTGACCGTCAACCCCGGCCTGCTCGGCTATGTGCTGCCCGGAGCCGAGATGCGCTGGAAACTGGAACAGCCGCCGCCGCCGGGCCATGTGCCACAGGCGCGTGTGAACAACGCCGAGGCCGTGACCGTGTTCACGGCCCAATAGCCGGCGTGAGATGCATGCACTGCCGTCCTCCATCGTCCTGATGGCAGTCATGGCCAGCACCAGCGCCCAGCCCCAGGGACTGCCGCCGCCGCCGCAGCCCGGCGCCGCGGCGGCACTGGCCGGCGCCACGCTGTACCTGGAGCTGGTGGTCAACCAGCAAGCCACCGGCCAGGTGGTGCCTGTGCTCGTGAAGGACGGCAGCTACCACGTGGCCGCCGACACGCTGCGCGCGCTGCACGTGCGCACACCGGCCACCGGCGCCCAGCTGGTGGCGGTGGACCGCATCGAGGGCCTGGGCGTGCGCTACGACAGCGTGGCCCAGCGGCTGGAGCTCATGCTGCCGCCAGCCTGGCTGCCCGAGCAGCAGCTGGGCAGCGGCGCGCCGGTCAACCGGCTGCGCCCCACGGTAGGCCGCGGCTTCCTGCTGAACTACGAGCTCTACGCCACCAACCCCGGCCGCGCCGAGTCCAGCACCTCGCTGTGGACCGAGCAGCGCTGGTTCGGCGCCTGGGGCCTGTTGTCCAACACCGGCATCGCGCGCCACACCCGCAGCAGCGGCACCGACGGCGCCGGCATCGCAGGTGGCCAGGGCTACCTGCGCTACGACACCAGCTGGCGCTACTCGGACACCGACGCCGTGCGCTCGGTCACGGCCGGCGACCTGATCACGGCCACGCTGCCCTGGGGCAGCGCGGTGCGCATCGGCGGCATCCAGGTCGCCCGCAACTTCGCGATCCGGCCCGACCTCGTGCCCTACCCGCTGCCCACCTTCTCGGGCCAGGCCGCCGTGCCCTCGGCCGTGGACCTGTTCATCAACGGCCAGCGCGCCGGCCGCGAGAACGTGCAGCCGGGGCCGTTCACGCTGAACACCATGCCCTTCATCACGGGCGCGGGCGAGGCCGCCGTGGTGACCACCGACGCGCTGGGCCGCCAGGTGCTGACCACGGTGCCGTTCTACGTGTCCAGCACGCTGCTCAAAGCCGGGACCTCCGACTACGCGCTGTCGGCCGGCGCGCTGCGGCGCGGCTACGGGCAGGACAGCTTCGGCTACGGCCGCGCCGTCGCCAGCGGCAGCTGGCGCTACGGTCTCGGCGACACGGTGACGCTGGAGGCGCGTGGCGAGCTGGCGCGCGGCCTGCAGGTGGCCGGCGCCGGCGCGGTGGTGGCGCTGGGCCGCTACGGCGTGCTCAACGGCGCGCTGGCCCACGGCGGCGACGGCGTGCAGTGGACCGCCGGCTACCAGTACAACGCCCAGCGCTTCGGCCTGGCGCTGCAGCACACCCAGCGCACCGGTGGCTGGCGCGACCTGGCCGGGCTGGACCGCCGCGAAGGCGCCACCGTGGGCCGCAGCAACACCCAGGTCACGACCAGCCTGTCGCTGGGCGCGATCGGTGCCGTCGCCATCGGCTACTTCGACGCCCAGGCGCTGGACGGGGCGCGCAGCCGCATCGCCACGGCCAGCTACTCGCGGGCGCTGGGCAGCAGCAGCTTCCTGTCGCTGAACCTGAACAAGGCGGTGAGCGGCAAGGACTACCTGGTGCAGCTGCAATGGACGCTGCTGCTCGGCGACCGCGGCGCCATGAGCGTGGTCGGCACGCGCGACCGCAACGGCTTCGGCCGCCAGCTGCAGTACAGCCGCACGCCGCCACCGTCCGGTGGCCTGGGCTGGAACCTGTCGTACGCCAACAGCGCCGGCCCGGACGACTACCGCCAGGGCAGCATGACCTGGCGCGGTGACACCCTGCAGCTGCAGGGCGGTGCCTACGCCCAGGGCGGGCGCAGCTCCACCTGGGCCAGCGCCAGCGGCTCCATCGTGGCCATGGACGGCGGCTGGTTCGCGGCGAACCGCATCAACGACGCCTTCGCGCTGGTCTCCACCGGCGTGGGCGACGTGCCGGTGCGCTTCGAGAACCAGCTGATCGGCCGCACCAACACGCGCGGCCACCTGCTGGTGCCCGGCGTCAACGCCTACTACCCGGCGCGCTTCGAGGTCGACCTGCTGGACCTGCCCGAGGACATGCAGGTGGCCCAGTCCGAGCAGCGCGTGCTGCTGGGCTCGGGCAGCGGTGCGCTGCTGCGCTTTTCCATCCAGAAGGTGCGTGCGGCCAGCCTCACGCTGGTGGACCTGGCCGGCCGGCCGCTGCCGGTGGGCCTGTCGGTGCAGCTGCTGGGCTCGGGCCGCAGCGCCACGCTGGGCTGGGACGGCCAGGTCTACCTGGAGGGCCTGGCGCCGGACAACGAACTGCTGGTGCGCGGGGTCGGCTTCGAGAGCTGCCGCGTCCGCTTCACATTGGACGAACAGGCCACGGGCGTGGCCCGGCTCGGCCCGTTGCTGTGCCGCCCCCTGCCTTCCAACGCGCTGCTCGGCCGCTGGCCCTCAACCCGGTGTACCCCTCCATGCAAAGCCCCACCCTCCCCCTGTTGCTGGCGCTGGCCGGCCTGGCCCCGCTGGGCGCGCAGGCCTGCACCATGGCCGAGACCGGCGGCCTGCTGCCCAGCGTGGCGACCCAGCGCGTGGCCGGTGGCCCCACGGTGACGACCTCGGCCAGCTTCAACTTCAACTGCGCCGGCGTGGTGCTGGCCCTGCTCAACGGCACGCCCACGCTCAAGGGCCAGCTGCAGGCCAACACCACCGGCCTCACGCTCAAGAACACGCTCAACAACACGCTGCAGATTCCCTACCAGATCTACAGCAACACCGGCTACAGCACCGGCTACGCCAGCGGCGCGCTGGTGGTGGACCTGAACGGCGCCAACCTGCTCGGCCTGTTGACCGCCGGCAGCGGCACCAACGTGCCGATCTACATCGCCACCACGCCGGGGCCCAACATCCCGGCGGGCGTGTACACCGACACGCTGCAGGTGACCTGGACCTACTTCAACATCTGCGAGGGCCTGATCGGCGCGCTCGGCCTGTGCGTGGGCGTGGCCAACACCGGCACCACCGTCAGGAACCTGACGATCTCGCTGACCGTCAGCAACGACTGCACCATCACCGCGCCGCCGGTGAGCTTCGGCAGCGCACCGCTGCTGGCCGGCTTTCCCACGGTGTCGCAGAACATCAGCCTGCAGTGCAGCCGCAACATGGTCTACACGGTGGGCCTGTCGCCCGGCAGCTACGCCAGCGGCGGGCGCCGCCGCATGGCCTCGGGCACCTCGCGGCTGGCCTACGACATCTTCAAGGCCGACAACACGGTCTGGGGCAGCGCCGACACCGCCACCCGCGCGGCCGGCCCGGCGCCGGCCACGGGCAACAGCGTGCAGACCATTCCCTACAGCGCGCGCATCTACCAGGACCAGGCCAATCCGGCGCCCGGCACCTACACCGACAACGTCGTCGTGGACGTGAGCTTCTAGATGTCAGCGCACGAAGAACAAGGCCACGCTGACGGCCAGGCCGCAGGTCCACACCAGGCTGCGCAATGTGCTTCTGTCGCGGATGTAGAGCGACACATAGACCACGCGCAGCAGCACATAGGCCACGGCCAGCGCGTCGATGCGCGCCTGCGTGGCGCCGAACTGGTGGGCCGCCAGCACGCCGGCCATGAACAGCGGCAGGCCTTCGAAGCCGTTGTGCTGCGCCGCCAACGCCCGGGCGCGCCAGCCACCCTGGCGTGCCGCCCAGTCGCGCGGCGCGTGGTTGTCGCCCAGCCTGAAGGCGCCGGCCTTGGCGATCCAGGCGGTCAGATAGGGCAGCAAGGCGGCGGCCAGCAGGCACCAGTAGGCCAGGCTCAGGTGGTGGGTTTGCATCGCGGACGGTCTCCCGGGGGTGGCAGATGGGCCGCGATTGTGATTGCCAGCCACCCCCCGCCGCCGGCCGCGGCACCGTTTCGATGTTTTAGAAGGAGAAGCCATGCACATCGCCATCCTGGAGGACGACCCCGTGCAGCGCGAGCTGCTGACGCTGCTGGTGCAGCAGGGCCGCCACACCTGCAAGGGCTTCGAGACGGCCGCCGCGTTCCAGTCCGGCGTGCAGGGCGAGACCTTCGACCTGGCGCTGATCGACTGGATGCTGCCCGACGGCAACGGCGGCGAGGTGCTGCAGTGGGTGCGCAAGACGCTGGGCTGGCAGCTGCCCTGCATCGTGATCACCGCGCGCGAGGAGGAACCCGTGACCGTGGCGGCACTGGAGGCCGGCGCCGACGACTACATCGTCAAGCCGGCCAAGCCGCTGGAACTGCTGGCGCGCATCACGGCCGCCTCGCGCCGCGCCCGCCCGGGCCAGTTGCCGGTGCTGCGCGCGGGCGAGTACGAGATCGACATCACGCGCCAGCGCCTGGCCATGGCCGGCCAGCCCATGGAACTCACGCAAAAGGAGTTCGACCTGGCGGTGTGCCTGTTCCAGAACATGGGCAAGCTGCTCTCGCGCGACTTCCTGCTCGACAAGGTCTGGGGCGTGTCGACCGAGGTCGACGCACGCACGGTCGACACCCATGTCAGCAGGCTGCGGCGCAAACTCAAGCTGGACGGCACGCACGGCTGGAAGATGGTCTCGGTCTACGGCTTCGGCTACCGCTTCGAGCGCGTGGAGGCTTGATCAGAGCCGCTGTGCGACGGCAGCGACCAGCGCGTCGAGCGCGCTGCGCAGTTCTTCCAGCGGGGCCTGCAGCTCCTGCGCCGGCGCGCCCTTGGCCAACGCCGCCTCCACGGCCGCGCTCATCTCGCGCAGCCGGCCCGCGCCGATCATGCCGACCACGCCGCGCAGGCCGTGCAGCGCCCGCGCCAGTGCCGTGCGGTCACCCTCCTCGAGCAGCCGCATGAGCGTGGCGCCGGTCGCGGCGTAGTGGGTGACGAACTGCTGCAGCACGCGCAACAGGATGTCGCTCTGTCCGGCTGCGTACTCCAGCGCCAGCGGCAGGTCGATCAGTGAGGCCATGCGCGCGACGATGTCGGCCGAGCCCACCGGCGTGGCCGGCTGCGGCGCAGGGCTCGGCATGTCCGGCAGTACGGGCTCCTGCCCGGCCAGCGGCGCCGGTGGCCGGCCTTCGCCGAGCCGGGCCGGCAGCCAGCGCAGCAGCGCGGCATGCAGCTCGCGCGGGTCCACGGGCTTGGCCAGGTGCTCGTTCATGCCGGCGTCCAGGCAGGCCTGGCGGTCCTCGGGAAAGGCGTTGGCGGTCATCGCGATGATGGGCAACTGCGACAGCGCCGGCTCCTGCCGGATGCGGCGCGTCGCCTCCAGACCGTCCAGGTGCGGCATCTGCATGTCCATCAGCACCAGGTCGTAGGGCCGGCTGCGCGCCATGTCCAGGGCCTGGATGCCATCGCCAGCCACGTCCACATGCACGCCGGCCGCGTGCAGCAGCTGCACGGCCACCTCCTGGTTGACGAGGTTGTCCTCGGCCAGCAGCACGCGAGCGCCGGCCGTGCTGGCCAGCAGCGTCTGCGGCCGGGCCTGGGTGTCGACGGCGCCGGCGTCGGCCACCAGCCGCAGCAAGGTGTCGCGCAGCAAGCCGGCCGTGACGGGCTTGGCGAGCACGGCGCCGAAGCCGGCGTCGCGCGCCTGCTGGTGTAGCGATGCGCGGTCGCGCGTGGCCAGCAGCACCATGGCGCGCGGCGTGGCCAGCGCAGCCAGCCGGGTGCCGGTCTGCACGCCGTCCAGGCCGGGCATGGCCTCGTCCAGCAGCAGCAGTTCGTAGGGCCGGCCCGCGTCCAGGGCCTGCTGCGCCAGGACCAGCGCCTGGGTGCCGTCCGGCGCCGTGTCGGCCACCATGCCTAGGCCGTCCAGCAGCTCGGCCAGCGTGTCGCGTGCCTCGGGCAGGTCGTCCACCACCAGCGCGCGCAGGCCCTGCAGCGGCACGGGCTGCGGCACCTGCGCCGCCTGGGCGATGCCCAGGCGCGCCGTGAACCAGAAGCGGCTGCCGCTGCCGGGCTGGCTCTCGGCGCCGACTTCACCGCCCATCTGCTCGGCAATGCTGCGCGTGAGCGCCAGGCCCAGGCCGGTGCCGCCGTGGCGCCGCGTGCTGGTGCCGTCGGCCTGGGCGAAGGGGGTGAACAACCGGCCCAGGTCTGCGGCGGCGATGCCGATGCCGGTGTCCTGCACGGCAAAGCGCAGCAGCAGCTGGCCGCCTTCCTGGCTCAGCAGTTCCACGCGCAGCATCACCAGGCCGCGCTCGGTGAACTTCACGGCGTTGAACAACAGGTTCAGCAGCGCCTGCAGCAAGCGCGCGGCGTCGCCGCGCAGCAGGTCCGGCACGGGTTCGACATGCAGCACCAGCTCGATGTCCTTCTGACGCGCCGTGTCCACCACGGCAGCGCAGCTGCGCGCGAGCAGCGCGTCGAGCGAGAAGTCGGCCTGGTCCAGCCGCAGCTGCCCGGACTCGATGCGCGACAGGTCCAGGATGTCGTTGAGCTGATGCAGCAGCTGGCTGGCCGCGCCGACGATGCGGCCGAGCTGCTGCTGTTGGGCCGCGTCGTCGATCTCGCGGCGCAGCAGATGGGCGAAGCCGAGGATGGCGTTGAGCGGCGTGCGGATCTCGTGGCTCATGTTGGCCAGGAAGATGGTCTTGGCCTGGTTGGCCGCGTGGGCGCGGTCGCGGGCCTGCTTCAGCTGTTCGTGGCGCTCGTGCAGCAACAGCTCGGCCTGCTTGTCGCGCGTGATGTTGGTGGCCAGCACCACAAAGCCCTTGACTTCGCCCTCGCGCCGGTCGGGGATGTACTGCACGCGCGTGTCGGCGCGCTCGCCGCGCACGCTGTACTCGATCTGCTCGAATTCCTGGGGCTCGCCAGCCAGCGCGGCGGCCACACGGGGCGCCACGCGCTCGGCGAAGGCAGCGCCGCGCACCTCCACCAGCGTGCGGCCGATCACGCCCTCGGTGGTTTCGCCGAACCATTCGCGCTGGGTGCGGTTGACGAAGCGGCAACGCAGCCCGCTGTCCCAGTAGACCAGCCGGCCCGGCACGCTGTCGGCCACCAGGTGGGCAAAGCGTTCGGCCTCCTGCAACTGGGCGTTGAGGGCCTGCATGCGCTGCTCGGCCTGGGTGCGCTCCTGCAGCATGCCGGTCAGCTCGCGCGTGCGCGACTGCACCTCGCGCTCGAGCTGCTCCAGCGCCTGGCGCTGGCTTTGCTGCTGCACCGTGACGTCGGTGATCGAGCAGACCACGGCGCTGAGCGCACCTTCAGGGCCGCCGTGCACGGGTTCGGCGTTCACGCACAGCCACTGGCGCCGGCCCAGGCGGTCGGTGCGCGCGACCAGCACGTCGCGGCGGGCCTGGCCGTCGGCCAGCACGCGGCCGACCGGTGTCTGGCCGGCCGCCAGCGGCTGGCCCTGGGGGTCGTGCAGCACCAAGCCCCAGCCCTCCGGGTGCGTGCCCAGCATGTCTTCGGCGCGCAGGTCCAGCAGGCGCTGGGCCGCAGGATTGACCGCCGTGGCCATGCCCCGCGCGTCGTAGGCGATCACGCCTTCGTTCAGGGACGCCAGCAGCGAGCGGTGGAACTCTTCGCTGCGCGCCAACGCCTGGCTGGCCTGGCGCGCATCGTGCACGTCGCTGTTGGTGCCGAACCAGCGCGTGGGCCGGCCGCCTGTGCCACCCACCGCGCCGAAGCGCACATTGCACCAGCGGTAGCTGCCATTGGCATGGCGCAGCCGGAAGTCGGACAGGCGATCGGTGCCACTGGCCTGCAGGGCGCGCCATTCGCCCAGCACGGTCGGGCGGTCGTCCGGATGGATCAGGTCCAGCCAGCCGGCGCCCAGCAGTTCGCGCAAGGGTTTGCCGCTGAACTGGACCCAGCGCTCGTTGAGGTATTCGCACTGGGCGTCGGCGTCGCAAATCCAGACCAGCTGCGGCAGCAGATCCAGCATCTGGCGGTGTTGGCCGGCATCGGTCCGCAGGGCCGTCTCGAGCTTGCGCCAGCGCCGCTCCCAGCGCCAGGCCGCACCCAGGCCCAGCAGCAGCAATGCAGCCAGGGCCGACCAGGCCAGTGCATAGCGCCGCTGCTGCACGGCGCGCGCCTGCGCCAGGAGGTTTTCGCTCTGGGTCTCCACGCGCTCGGCCTCCTGCAACAGCGCCACCAGGGCTGAACGGCTGGGGCCGGCGTCCGCGCCGGTCCAGGGCGAGCGTGCCAGATCCAGGCCGGCCCACTGGGCATGCAGCGCCTGGGCCTGCTGGGACAGCGTGTTGGGCAGGCCGAGTGGCCCGCCCGCCACGCGCTGGCCCAGCACATTCATGCGCTCCAGCGCATGCAGCCAGGCCGCGCGTTCGGCTGCACCGTGCGGTGCGCCGCCCTCGGCCGGCCCGGCCTGCAGCCGCGGCACCAGCGCGGCCCGCACCACGGCAAGCTGGCGCAACGGGCGCATCTGCTGTTCGAAGTGGTCGGCCTGGAAACGGTCCATCGCGGCCAGCCCGAGCGAGGCCAGGGCCGCCACCAGCCACCCTGCCACGGCCGCGCGCAGCAACCGGCGCGGCGCCGCGGACGGGTGCACCCCGGCCAACTCGGGGAACGGGCCTTCGGTGCGGACGGGATGTGGCATGCGCGCTCAGGCTTCAGGGATGGGATGGCACATTGGGCCCGAGACCGGCACCAAAAATGTGGCGCAAGTGTGTTAAGGCCTGGCCTTGGCCAACTTGACCGGGCCCTGCAGCCGCCCGCGTTCCCGTGCCTTCACAGTGGGCCCCCTTCTTGCGGGCCGGACCGCAGCCTCTTCAGGCCGCAAAGTTCGTCAAGGTCGTGGAAACGCCAGTCGGATGGCGTCTCGTAGCGCTCGATGGCGTCACCCAGGGCGGCATCGGCCAGGTCGACCTCACGCGGGTAGACCCGCACGTTGGAATCCAGGTCGAAAAAGGCCTTGACGCGCGGCGCCAGCAGGTTGGCAGGGTTCTGCTCCACGACCACGGCAAGCCTTCCCGAGCGCAGCCGCACCAGGGAGCCAATCGGGTAGATGCCCACCGTGCGCACGAAGGCCTGGAACACCTTGGGGTCGAAATGGCCCTTCCACTGCACCATCTGGCGCAGCGATTCCGCCGGGCTCCAGGCACGCTTGTAGGGCCGGTCGGAGGTGATGGCGTCGTACACGTCGCAAATGGCACCCATCTTGGCGACGGTGCTGATCTGGTCGCCAGCCAGGCCGTGGGGGTAGCCGGTGCCATCGACCTTCTCGTGGTGGTGCAGGCAGACGTCCAGCACCACCGGCCCGGCCGCACCGCCTTCCGTGAGCAGTTCGTGCCCGCGCACGGGATGGCTGCGCATGACGCGAAACTCCGCGTCCGACAGCTTGCCGGGGCGGTTCAGGATGTCCAGCGGCATGGCGGCCTTGCCGACGTCGTGCAGCATGCCGGCCAGGCCGACCTTGCGCAGCAGCCTGTCGCTCAGGCCAAGCTGGCGCCCCAGGCCGATCATGAGGGCGCACACCGCCACCGAATGCATGTAGGTGTATTCGTCGTGGCGCTTCAGGCGCGCAACGCTGATGAGGGCATGCGGCTTGGACATGACCGATTCGCAGATCTCATCGACCATGCCTTCGCATCCCGGCAGATCGAGCGCCTTGCCCAAGCGCGCATCGGAGAACATCGTCGCGATCCTGGGCAGCGAGCGATGGATGAGCTCCAGCGCCTGCCCCACATCGTCGCCACCCTCCGGCACCGTGGGCATCAGGGGAGCGGGCATGGTCGCGAAATGCTCCAGCTCCTGCTCCACCATGACCCTGACCTGCGCTTCGGGAATGCCGGTCTCGATGTCCAGGCCCTTGTCGGTGTCGATCCACAGCTCCTGGACGCCGCTGCTGCGCACCTTGGACAGCTGCGCCTCGGTCCCGACCAGGAACTTCGCGCGCCAGAACGGATGGTCCATCCACGAGCCACAGAACTCGTGCACGTACATGCCCAACCGCAGCTGCGCTGACGGAATTTTCTTCAGCATGGCCCCGGCGTCTATGCCGACCTGAAGTTCAAGGCAGCACGGCGAACCCGCGGCTGTGGCTGGGGCGAAGGACGTGCGTTGGCAGAACCTGACGGCGAGGACTTGCCGGTGCGGAAAAGCGCGACGGACTCGACCAACTCCTGGGCCTGCTTGTTCAGGCTTTGCGCGGCAGCTGCACTTTCCTCGACGAGCGCCGCGTTCTGCTGGGTGGCCTGGTCGATGTGGGTGATGGCCTCGCCCACCTGCGCAACGCCCATGCCTTGCTCGGAACTTGCGTTGCCGATCTCGCTCACGACTTCCGTGACACGGCGAATGGAGTCGACGATTTCGTGCATCGTCGCGCCGGCCGTATCGACAAGCTGAGCGCCTTGCTCGACGCGTCCGACACTCTCTCCGATCAGGGCCCTGATTTCCTTCGCCGCCTGCGCCGACCGGCCTGCCAGTGTGCGGACCTCGCCGGCAACGACCGCAAAGCCTCGACCCTGCTCGCCAGCGCGTGCCGCTTCGACCGCGGCGTTCAATGCAAGGATGTTGGTCTGGAAGGCGATCCCGTCGATGGTGCCGATGATGTCGGCAATCTTCTTGCTGCTGTCGCTGATGGCCTTCATGGTCGTCACGACCTGCCCGACAGCGGCGCCGCCGCGTTCGGCAACCGCGCGGGCTGCGGTGGCGTGCGCATTCGCCTGGGCTGCGTTGGCCGCGTTCTGCTGCACGGTCGCCGTCAGCTCGTCCATGGCCGCTGCCGTCTGCTGCACCGCCGAAGCCTGCTGTTCGGTGCGGGTGCTCAAGTCGGCATTTCCCTGGGAGATCTCGGAGCTTGCCGTGGCCACGCTGTCCGCGTGTTCACGCACGCCGTCGACAACCTGCGTCAACGAGGCCTGCATGTCCGCCAGGGAGGCCAGCAGCGGAGAGAACTCATCGCGGTGGCGGTCCACCACGGGCTGCGTGAGGTCGCCGTCGCGCACCCGATCGGCAACGGCACTGGAGTGCCCAACACGCCGACGAAGTGTTCTTGCAAGGTACCAGGCAAACAGAAAGAGGCCCGCCGTCGCACCGATCACCAACGGGATCAGCGCGCGCATGACATCGGCGGAATCCTTGCGGATCTCCGAGATGTCTCCGCGCAGGGCGGCCTCCTGGAACTTGACGTTGTCTCCCAGGACGGCCAGGAACGCATTGCGTGCAGGGATCGTCTTGTCCACCAGGAAGGCGAACGCCTCCTCCTTACGACCCTCCACGATCGGCTGCAAGTTGGCCTCGCCAGCCTGCCAGAACGCGTCGGACTGCTTGCGAAGATCGGCGACCCGGCTGGCTGCATCTGCGCCGGACAGATGGGCTGCGTAGGCACTCAACGCATCGGCGATGAGCTTGCGCTTGACATCGATGTCCTTCAAAGCCGTCTCGCGCTCCTGCGGCGTGCGCGCAAGAATGGCATGTCGAAGCTGCAGCGATACCCGCGTGACGTTCAGCTCCATGGCCGACACATGCTGCAGTTGGGGCACACGCAGTTGCTCCGTCGTCTCGGCGAGCACCACGATCTGATTCAGCCGCTGCTGAGCAAAAATGGCAATGAATGCCATGAGAGCAGCCAGCGCCCCTGCAATGGCGTATGTTCTTCCTACAATTCCGAAGCTCTTGTTCATCTTGGCCTCCAGTTGCAGAACTGCATGAGGTATTTCACTGCAGTGCGGCGCTTTCGGCCAGCCGTTCGATGACCCGCGAAAGCCGATGGATTCTCTGGACACGGAGCGCCCGGATTGTGACGACACTGTGAATGCAGGAATGGGCCGGCGGGTCCTGGCTTGTTGCAGGCGCCCCCCAGAGAACCTCTGCACGCGGCCGATGTGGCGTTGCCTCCAGCGAGGACCAGGCGCCGCCCCGCTGGTACCGCCTCGATGACCCGGCGCTTTGCAGCACCGCGCCACGTGCTACAAACCCAGCCTTTTCCAACCGCATTCCGAGACGCCCGAGGCGCCCCCGCATGAAACTGAAGATGGCCGAAAACTCGCTGTTCGCGATCCTGCTGCGCTCGCGCTGGTGGGTCAGCCTGGCGATCGCCTGCGGCTTCGTGCTGGTCAGCGCCGCGCTGCTGCCGCGCGAGTACGCGCTGGCCGGGGCGCTGGGCGGCGTGCCCTTCGCCGTCATCGGCGCCATCGCGCTCAAGCGGCAATGGGGCGCGCCGAGCGCGGGCATGGTCGAAGCCCAACTGGCGCGCGCCGCGGGCATGTCCTGGAACGAGTTCGCGGCGGCGCTGGAATCGGCCTACCGCCAGGCCGGCTACGCGGTGCACAAGACCACGGGCGGCGCCGACTTCGTGCTCGAGAAAGGCGGACGCACCACGCTGGTCAGCGCCAAGCGCTGGAAGGCCGCGCGCCAGGGCGTGGAGCCGCTGCGCGAGCTCGATGCCGCGCGCCGCGCCAAGGAGGCGGACGCGGCCGTGTTCCTGGCGCTCGGCGCGCTCAGCGAGAACGCGGATGCGTTCGCCAGGCAGGCACCGATCCGCGTGATCCAGGGCGCAGACCTGGCCGTGTTGCTGCGGTCGGCCTAGGGTTCCGGGACGCTGCCGCGCTGCGGCTGCTTCTTCTGCTTGCGCGCCGCCTGCTTGGCCGCGCGCTCGGCATCCGCCACGTCGGCCTGCGCGCGCCAGGCCGCGAACTCCTCCAGCGTCTCCAGCGTCACGCGGCCCCAGGCGCCGCTGCGCAAGTCGTGGATCGCGATCTCGGCCGCCTTCTGCAGGTCGGGCCGCCCGCCCGGCAGCAAGGGCGCGCGCCGGCGCCCGATCTCGGCCAGCACGGCCTCGTCGTTCAGGCCTTCCATGTCTTTCAGCTTGTAGCGCTCGCGCAGCCGCTCCGGATAGCGGCCCAGCATCTGCGTGAGCAGGGCCAGCGCCACTTCGACATCGTCGTAGGCGTTGCGGCCGACCGCGCCGCTGGCGGCCAGCAGCTCGCCGCTCTGCGCCACCGCGATGCGCGGCCACAGCATGCCGGGCGTGTCGTACAGGTAGAAGTCGTCTTCCAGCACGATGCGCTGCTCGGTCTTGGTGACACCGGCCTCGTCCCCCGTTTTGGCCTTGCGCTGGCCGCGCAGGCTGTTGATCAGCGTGGACTTGCCCACATTGGGAATGCCGCAGACCAGCACGCGCATGGGCTTGGCCATGCCGCCGCGGTGGGGCGCCAGCGCCCGGCAGGCCGGCGCCAGCGCGCGGATCGGCGCCGGTGTGCCGGAATCGAGCGCGATGGCATTGGTGCCGACCGCTGACTGGTAGTGCGCCAGCCAGCGCGCGGTCTGCTCCGGGTCGGCCAAGTCCTGCTTGGTCAGGATCTTGAGCGACGGCTTGCCCTGCGTCAGCTCGGCGATCAAGGGGTTGGCGCTGGAGCCCGGCAGGCGCGCATCCAGCAGTTCGATCACCACGTCGATCTCGGGCAGGCGCTCGGCAATCGCCTTGCGCGTCGCGTGCATGTGACCGGGAAACCATTGGATGGACATGCGGGCGGATCTCTCTGTGCGGATGGCGGGGCCGGATTGTCGGCCAACTCGGAAAACCGGCAGGCCGCACGTCCTCCGTGCGCGCCATGCACCCGGCTGGTGCATTTCCAGGCCTTGATACGCATCGGGACTGTCGATTCCCGGGTTTTTGCCGATACATGGCCTGGCACGGGATCTGCATCATGTCAGCTGTCGACAGATGACAGACAACACTTCCGGAGAATCCGTGGAAACAGCAGAACGCATCGCCCCGGCCGCACGCCCCGCCAGCCGCCCCGCCATGTCGGCGGCCGAACGCCAGGTCCGCGAGGACCTCGCCGCCGCCTACCGGCTCGTCGCCCTGTACGGCATGGACGACAGCATCTACACCCACATCTCGGCGCGCGTGCCCGGCACCGAGGACCAGTTCCTGATCAACCCCTTCGGCATGCTGTTCCGCGACATCACGGCGTCCTCGCTCGTGAAGATCGACCTGGACGGGAACATCGTCGAGCCCAGCGAATGGGACGTGAACCCGGCCGGCTTCACGATCCACAGCGCCGTGCACGCGGCCCGCCACGACGCCGCCTGCGTGCTGCACACCCACACCGTGGCCGGCGTCGCCGTCTCCTCGCTGGCCGGCGGCCTGCAGCCTTGCAACCAGTGGGCGCTGCAGTTCCACAACCGCGTGACCTACCACGCATTCGAAGGCATCGCGCTCAACCATGCCGAGCGCGAGCGCCTCGTCGCCGACCTGGGCCCCACGTCGCGCGCGCTGATCCTGCGCAACCATGGCCTCGTGACGCTGGGCCGCACCATCTCCGAGGCCTTCATCCTCATGCACAACCTGGAGCGCGCCTGCCGCGTGCAGGTCGCCATCCAGAGCACGGGCCAGGCCATCCACCCGGTGCCCGAAGAAGTCTGCGAGCTGACCGCGCGCCAGTACGAAAGCGGCGACACCAACCGCCTCGCAGAGCAACCCACCGACCCCTACGCCCGTGAGTGGCGCGCGCTGCTGCAGCGCCTGGAGCCAGCGTCCACCGCCTCCTACCGCACCTGATCCCCTGCCTCCCCAGCCCTTCCCCATCCTCCAGAAAGGTCCGCACCGATGAAACGCCGTCACCTGATCCAAGCCGTCCCCGCAGCCCTCGGCCTGTCCATCGCCGGGGTGCCATTGCACAGCCTGGCCCAGGCCAAGAAGGGCGTCGTCAACGTGCTGGTCCAGCCCGAACCGCCGGGCCTGATGATGGGCATCGTGCAGAACGGCCCCACGCAGCTGATCGCAGGCAACATCTACGAAGGCCTGCTGCGCTACGACGAGAAGCTCGCGCCCCAGCCGCAGCTGGCGACCTCGTGGACCGTGAGCCCCGACAGCAAGACCTACGTCTTCAAGCTCAAGCCGAATGTGAAGTGGCACGACGGCAAGCCCTTCACGGCCGACGACGTGGTGTTCTCCTGCGACGTGTTCCTGCGCAAGACGCACGCGCGCTTTCGCGCCAGCCTGGCCCACGTGGAGTCGATCAAGGCGCTGGACCCGCTCACGGTGGAGTTCAAGCTCAAGCAGCCCTTCGGTCCCTTCCTGGGCATCTTCGAGAACGGCACCATGCCCATGGTGCCCAAGCACATCTACGAAGGCACGGACTTCCTGACCAACCCGGCCAACGCCACGCCCATCGGCACCGGCCCGCTGAAGTTCAAGGAATGGTCCAAGGGCTCCTACATCCACCTGGTGGCCAACGAGAACTACCACCAGGCCGGCGCCGTCACGGTCGAGAGCGTGTACTTCCACGTGATCCCGGATGCCGCCGCGCGCGCCGCCGCGTTCGAATCGGGCAAGGTCGACATCGCGCCGGGCGGCACGGTGGAGTACTTCGACGTGAGCCGCCTGTCCAAGCTGCCGGGTGCGGCCGTCACCACCAAGGGCTGGGAGTTCTTCGCGCCGCACAGCTGGCTGTGGATCAACAACCGCACCAAGCCGATGGACAACGTGAAGTTCCGCCAGGCCATCTGGACCGCGATCGACCGCGAGGCCATGGCCAAGATCGCCTGGTACGGCTTCGCCAAGCCGGCCACGGGCCCGTTCAACAGCCACATCGCCTTCGCCAGCGACGACGTGACCAAGTACCCGCGCGACCTGGCCAAGGCCAAGAAGCTGCTGGCCGAGTCCGGCTACAAGGGCGAGACCATCCGCCTCCTGCCCCTGCCGTACGGCGAATCCTGGCAGCGCCAGGCCGAGATCGTGCGCCAGAACCTCACGCAGGCCGGCGTCAAGATCGAGATGGTCGCCACCGACGTGGCCGGCTGGAACCAGCGATGCAACGAGTGGGACTTCGACCTGGCCTTCACCTACGTCTACCAGTACGGTGACCCGGCCCTGGGCGTGGGCCGCAACTACACCAGCGACAACATCGCCAAGGGCTCGCCGTTCAACAACGTGGCCGGCTACACCAACGCCAAGGTCGACGAGCTGTTCGCCGCCGGCGCCAAGGAAGGCGATCCGGCCAAGCGCAAGGCGATCTACCTGGAAGCCCAGAAGCTGCTCGTGGACGAGGTACCCGTGGCCTGGCTGCACGAGATCAACTTCCCGACGCTGTACCGCAACAAGATCCAGAACATCGTGACGTCCGGCATCGGACTCAACGACAGCCTCGGTCGCGTCAAGCTGGCCTGATTTCCCTCCCCGCATGCGGTGGCCGGTCCGGTCTGGCCGCTGCATGCCTGAAGAGAGCTTGCGATGAAACGACTCCAGTTCATGTCCGTGCGTGTCCTGCAAGGCCTGTTGGCCCTGCTGGTCATCGCCACCGCCAACTTCATGCTGGTGCGCGCCGCGCCGGGCGACCCGGTGTCCATCATGGCCGGCGAGGCCGGCGCGTCCGACCCGCAGTTCGTGGCCCAGCTGCGCGCGCAGTTCGGGCTCGACCAGCCACTGCCCACGCAGCTGGCCAACTACCTGGGCCATGTGGTCAAGCTGGACCTGGGCTACTCCTACCGCCAGCAGCAGCCCGTGGCCGACCTGATCCTGGAGCGCCTGCCCGCCACGCTGCTGCTGACCGGCACCGCCTTCGCGCTGTCGCTGGCCATGGGCATCGGCCTGGGCGCACTGGCCAGCCGCCACGCCGGCAAGTGGGTCGACAGCGCCATCACCGTGGTGGCGCTGGTGTTCTACGCCACGCCGCTGTATTGGCTCGCGATGATGGCCGTGCTGCTGTTCACCGTGCAGATGGACCTGCTGCCGGCCTTCGGCTTCTTCACCGTGGGCGCCGATCTCACCGGCGTGGCCAAGTGGCTGGACATCGCCAAGCACCTGATCCTGCCCGCCGGCACGCTGGGCCTGTTCTACATGGCGGTCTACGCCCGCATGACGCGCGCCGCCATGCTCGAGGTCGCGCAGATGGACTTCGTCAAGACCGCCCGCGCCAAAGGCGTGCACCCCGGCCGCATCCAGCGCAAGCACATCCTGCGCAACGCGCTGCTGCCGGTGGTCACGCTGGCCGGCATCCAGGCCGGCGGCATGATCGGCGGCGCCGTGCTGACCGAGACCGTGTTCGCCTGGCCCGGCATCGGCCGCCTGATGTTCGACGCGCTGCTGCAGCGCGACTACAACCTGCTGATGGGCTGCTTCCTGTTCACCGCGGCCATGGCCGTGCTGTTCAACCTGATCACCGACTTCGTCTACACCCTGGTCGATCCCCGCATCGAACTGGGCTGAGAAGCAACACACCATGAAAAGCAGTTTCTGGCGGCGCTACTGCCGCAACAAGGGTGCGGTCTTCGGCCTCATCGTGCTGATGCTGGTGGCCCTGGTCACCGTGCTGGGCCCCTTCATCGCCCAGAACAACCCCTGGGACATGGTCGGCATGCCCTTCGCCCGGCCCTGGGCGGAGCAAGGCCTGCCGCTGGGCTCTGACACCATGGGCCGCGACATCTTCGCGGGCATCGTGGCCGGCGCCCGGGTCTCGCTGTTGATCGGCGTGGTCTCCACCGTGGTCTCGCTGTTGATCGGCGTGTCCATCGGTGCCATCTCGGGCTACTTCGGCGGCTGGGTCGACGCCACGCTGATGCGCTTCACCGAGCTGTTCCAGGCCATCCCGAGCTTCGCGCTGGCCATCGTGCTGGTGGCGATCTTCGAGCCCTCGGTCGGCTCCATCGTGGCGGCCATCGCGGTCGTCTCCTGGCCGCCCGTGGCGCGCCTGGTGCGCAGCGAGTTCCTCACGCTGCGCCAGCGCGACTTCGTGGCCGCGGCCCAGTTGGCGGGCCAGTCCACGCCGCGCATCATCCTCACCCAGATCCTGCCCAACGCGGCCTCGCCCATCGTGGTCATGGCCTCGCTGATGGTGGCCACGGCCATCCTGCTCGAATCGAGCCTGAGCTTCCTGGGCCTGGGCGATCCGAACCAGATGAGCTGGGGCTACATGGTCGGCTCGGCCCGCACGGTGCTGCGCCAGGCCTGGTGGATGGCGGTGTTCCCGGGCGTCGCCATCCTGCTCACGGTGCTGGCGCTGAACCTGGTCGGGGAAGGCCTGAACGACGGACTCAACGCACGCGCCGATGGGAGGGGCAAATGAAAATGGAAAAGATGGAACTGCCCGTGCTGGACATCCAGGGCCTGGACATCCGCCTGCCCCGCGGCGCCGACCGTGAATTGGCTGTGCAGGGCGCCTCGCTGCAGCTGCTGGCAGGCCAGACCCTGTGCGTGGTCGGCGAATCCGGCTCGGGCAAGTCCATGATCGCCAACGCCATCATGGGCCTCTTGCCACGCCCCCACGTGGAGCCGGTGGCCGGCAAGATCCTGTTCGACGGCCAGGACCTGCTGCAACTCAGCGAAGCCCAGCTGCGCGAGCTGCGCGGCCGGCGCATGGGCATGGTGTTCCAGGAGCCCATGACGGCGCTGAACCCCGTCATGCGCATCGGCGAGCAGATCGCCGAGGTGTTCGATGCGCACGTGAACCTGTCGGCTGCAGAGAAGCGCAAGCGCATCCTCGCGGCGCTGGCCGACGTGGGCCTGCCGGAGCCCGAGGTGCTGATCGACAGCTATCCCTTCCGCCTGTCGGGCGGCCAGCGTCAGCGCGTGATGATCGCCTGCGCGCTCGTGCTGGAACCGGCCCTGTTGATCTGCGACGAACCCACGACCGCGCTGGACGTGACCACGCAGGCGCAGATCCTCCAGCTCATCCGCGAACTGCAGCAACGCAAGGGCACGGCCGTGCTGTTCATCACGCACGACTTCGGCGTGGTCTCCGAGATCGCCGACCAGGTGGTCGTGATGCAGACCGGCCAGGTGGTCGAGGCCGGCCCTGCCGCCGCCGTGCTGGCGCACCCGCAGCACGCCTACACGCGCAAGCTGATCGCCGCGATCCCGAACGGCCAGGTGCGCACCACCGCCGACGAGCGCGAGGTGGAGCATGTGCTGCAGGTGCAGGACCTGCGCAAGACCTACGTCACGGGCGGCAGCCTGTTCAAGAAGGGTCGCCGCGTCGAGGCGGCCAAGGGCCTGTCGTTCGACGTGCGCCGCGGCGAGACGCTGGGCCTGGTGGGCGAATCCGGTTCAGGCAAGTCCACCGTGGGGCGTTGCATCGTGGGCCTGGCGCCGTTCGACAGCGGACGCATCCTGTTCAAGGGCCGCGCGCTGCAATCGGGCGCGCAGTTCCGCCAGCAGACGCAGGGCAAGATCCAGATGGTGTTCCAGGACCCCTACGCCTCGCTGAACCCGCGCCACCGCGTGGGCTCGGCGATTGCGCAGGGGCCCATCGCCCAGGGCTTGTCCAAGGAGAAGGCCATGGCCCGCGCCATGGAGCTGCTGGAGCTCGTGGGCCTCAAGCCCGACGCGGCCGACCGCTTCCCGCACGAGTTCTCGGGCGGCCAGCGCCAGCGCATCGGCATCGCGCGCGCGCTGGCCATGGAGCCGCAGCTGCTGGTGGCCGACGAGCCGGTCTCCGCGCTCGACGTGTCGGTGCAGGCCCAGGTCTTGAAGCTGTTCGCCGAGGTGCGCGAGCGCTTCCAGCTGGCCATGGTCTTCATCACGCACGACCTGCGCGTGGCCGGCGAGATGTGCGACCACATCGCCGTGATGCAGCGCGGGCAGATCGTGGAGTACGGCGAAACGGCCAAGGTGCTGGCGAACCCGCAGCATGCCTACACGCGCACGCTGATCGAGGCGCAGCCGCGCCTGTCGGCGGCGGCGGTGGAGGCGGTAGCGGCATGACATTGAACATCGCGCTGGTTTCCGACCAGATCGCCATGGACTACCTGCGCCCGGCATTCACGGCGCGCTTCCCGCACGCGGTGCTCCACCGCATCGACACCGAGGTGCAGGAACTCGACGCCCTCGCCGACATCGACGCAGTGGTGTGCTGGTCACCCCCCATCGGCCTGCTCGCCCGCATGCCGAAGCTGCGCCTGGTCCAGTCGGTCGGCGCCGGCACCGACCACATCACGCGCGACACGTCTCTGCCCGATGTGCCGATCTGCCGCATCGTCGATTCCGAGATGGCCGCCGGCATGAACGCCTACGTGGCCTGGGCCGTGGTGCACGGCCAGCGCCACATGGACGGCTACATCGAGAGCCAGCGCCGCGCAGCGTGGGAGGAATCTCCCGTCGTGCCGCCGGGACGGCACCGCGTGGGCATCGCGGGCCTGGGCGTGCTGGGACAGTCCGCCGCACGCGCGCTGGCCGCCATCGGCTACCGCGTGCGCGGCTGGAGCCGCAGTCCCAAGAGCGGGCTGCCCGAAGGCATCGAGGCCTTCCATGGCGACGCCGCACGCGCCGAATTCCTGGCCGGCTGCGACACGCTGGTCTGCCTGCTGCCGCTGACCGAGGACACGCAGAACATCCTGAACGCCGAGCTGTTCGCGCAGCTGCCGCGCGGTGCGCGCCTGGTCAACGCCGGCCGCGGCGCCCAGCTCGTGCAGGACGACCTGCTCGCGGCGCTGGACAGCGGCCAGATCGCCTCGGCCGTGCTGGACGCCTTCGTCGAGGAGCCGCTGCCGCAGGCCCACCCGTTCTGGCAGCACCCGCGCATCACCGTCACGCCGCACATCGCCACGCGCACCGGCCCCGAGGCCATCGCGCGGCAGACCGAAGACAACCTGAAACGCGTGAGCGTTTGAAACCAAGAGGAGCCCCATGGCCAAAGACCTGCTGAGCACCGGCGCCAAAGACGTCGCCACCCACCTGCACTCCTACACCAACCTGGCCGCGCTGCCGCAGACGCCGCCGCTGGTCATCGTGGGCGGCGACGGCATCCACGTCGTCGACGACCAGGGCAAGCGCTACGTCGAGGGCATGTCGGGCCTGTGGTGCGCCTCGCTGGGCTTTTCCAACAAGCGCCTGGCCGCAGCCGGCGCCAAGGCCCTGGACACCCTGCCCTACTACCACACGTTCAACCAGCGCACCAACGTGGCCGTGGCCGATCTGGCCGAGAAGCTGCTGGCGCTGGCGCCCGTGCCCATGGCCCGCGTGTTCTTCGCCAACTCGGGCTCCGAGGCCAACGACAGCGCAGTCAAGATGGTCTGGTACTACCACAACGCCATCGGCCAACCCGCCAAGAAAAAGATCATCGCGCGCCGCAATGCCTACCACGGCGTGACCGTGGCCGCGGCCAGCCTAGGCGGCCTGGACGGCAACCACCGCGACTTCGACCTGCCGATTGCCACCGCACCCGAAGCCCGCTTCCTGCACGTGGACTGCCCGCACCACTACCGCCACGCCCAGGACGGCGAGACCGAGCAGGACTTCTCCACGCGCCTGGCCAAGCAGCTCGAAGAACGCATCCTGGCCGAAGGCCCCGAGACCGTGGCCGCCTTCATCGCCGAGCCCGTGATGGGCGCGGGCGGCGTGCTCGTGCCGCCGGCCGGCTACTTCGAGAAGGTGCAGGCCGTGCTGCGCAAGTACGACGTGCTCATGATCGCCGACGAGGTGATCTGCGGCTTCGGCCGCACGGGCAACATGTTCGGCTCGACCACGCTGGGCATCCGGCCCGACATCCTGACCTGCGCCAAGGCGCTGTCCTCGGGCTACGTGCCGATCTCGGCCGTCATGGTCAACGACAAGGTGCACAGCGCGATTGCAGCCAACAGCGGCAAGCTGGGCAGCTTCGGCCACGGCTACACCTACTCGGGCCACCCGGTCGCCTGCGCCGTGGCGCTGGAGACGCTGCAGGTGTACGAGGACGAAAAGCTGCTCGACCATGTGCAGGCGCTGGCACCTGCCTTCCAGGCCGGCCTCAAGAGCTTCGCCGAGCGCCGCTGGGTCGGCAACGTGCGCGGCGTGGGCCTGATCGGCGCCATCGAACTCATGGCCGACAAGGCCGCGCGCACGCCGTTCGCGGCCGACAGGAAGGCAGGCTACCGTTTCGCCGCACTGGCGCTGGAAGAAGGCCTGATCGTGCGCGCCATGGGCGACAGCATCGGCCTGTGCCCGCCGCTCATCATCACCGCGGCCGAGCTGGCCGACCTGTTCGCACGGCTGACGCGCGCCATGGACCGCTTCGAAGCGGAGATGTGACATGCAGGCCTTCTTCTCCGACGACCAGCTGCTGCACGACCCGCAGCAGTACATGCGCCTGGGTGTCATCTGCAAGCCCACCGACCTGCCCACGCGCGCCGAGGCGCTGATGGGCACGCTGGCCCAGCGCGGCATCACGGTCGCCGCGCCGCCCGAGGCCGGCCGTGCCGCGCTGGAGCTGGTGCACAGCACCGATTACCTCAACTACCTGGAAACGGCCTACGCCCGCTGGCAGCAGGCCGGCGCCTTCGGCCTGCAACCCGGCCCCGAGGTGCTGCCCAACCTCTCGCCGCACGGCCCGCGCAGCGGACCCTGCCCCTCGCCCTCGGTGGTGGCGCAGACCGGCTGGTACATCGGCGACCTGTCCTGCCCCATCGGCCCGCACACCTGGCGCTCGGTGCTGCGCTCCGCCCATGCCGCGCAGGCCGCGGCCGAGACCGTGCGCGCCAGCGGCGGCCTGGCCTACGCGCTGTGCCGCCCCTCGGGCCACCATGCCCAGCACGCACGCGCGGGTGGCTTCTGCTACGTGAACAACAGCGCCATCGCCGCCGCCACGCTGCGCCAGACGCATGCGCGCGTGGCCGTGCTCGACATCGACGCCCACCACGGCGATGGCACGCAGCAGATCTTCTACGAGCGCGGCGACGTGCTGACCGTCTCCACGCACGCCGACCCCGCGGGCTACTACCCCTGGTACACGGGCTACGCGCACGAGCGCGGCGCCGGTGCCGGCGAAGGCTGCAACCTGAACCTGCCGCTGGCCCATGGCAGCGGCAACGCCGAGTTCGCCCAGGCGCTGGACCAGGCCGTGACCGCCATCGAGCGCTTCGCGCCCCAGGCCCTGGTGCTGCCGCTGGGCTTCGACACCTACAAGGACGACCCGATCAGCGTGCTCAAGTTCGACATGGAAGCCTTCCGCCTGGCCGGTGCGCGCGTGCGCGCCCTGGGCCTGCCCACCGTGGTGGTGCAGGAAGGCGGCTACATGGTGGAGGCCATCGGTGCCGCACTCGATGCCTTCCTGGAAGGATTGAACGCATGACGGTCTCGGTCAACGGCGAGAGGCTCTGGCAGAGCCTCATGGATCTGGCCCAGATCGGCGCCACGCCCAAGGGCGGCAACTGCCGGCTCGCGCTGAGCGCCCTGGACGGCCAGGGCCGCGACCTCGTGGTCGGCTGGATGCGCGAGGCCGGTCTCGCGATCACGGTCGACGAAGTGGGCAACATCTTCGGCGTGCGGCCGGGCCGCGACGCTTCGCTCAGGCCGGTCATGACGGGCAGCCACATCGACACCCAGCCCACGGGCGGCCGCTTCGACGGCTGCTTCGGCGTGATGGCCGGGCTGGAAGTCATGCGCACGCTCAACGACGGGGGCATCGAGACCGAGGCGCCGCTCGCGCTCGCCATCTGGACCAACGAGGAAGGCACACGCTTCGTGCCCGTCATGATGGGTTCGGGCGTGCACTGCGGCGTGTTCCCGCTGGAGACTGCGCTCTCGGCCACCGACGTGGACGGCAAGGCCGTGCGCGACGAGCTGGTGGCCATTGGCTACGCGGGCAGCGCGCCCATCGGCACCGTGCAGGCCGCCAGCTACCTGGAGGCCCACATCGAGCAGGGCCCGATCCTGGAGGCCGCGGAGACCACCATCGGCGTGGTCACGGGCTCGCTGGGCCTGCGCTGGTACGACGTGACGGTCACAGGCATGGAGGCCCATGCCGGCCCCACGCCCATGGCGCTGCGCCGCGACGCGCTGTACGCCGCCACCCACCTCATGCAGGCCGTGGTCGACATCGCCAACGATCCCGCGTTCGCCCCGCTGGGCCGCGGCACCGTGGGCGTGGTCAACGTGCACCCGGCCTCGCGCAACGTGATCCCGGGCCGCGTCACGTTCACCGTCGACCTGCGCCATGAAGATGCCGCGCTGCTGGACCAGATGGAGCAGCGCTTTCGCGCAGCGGCCGCTGCGCTCTCCGCGGGCAAGACCACGGGCACGCCCGTGCAGGTGGACATCGCCTTCGTGCAGGAATTCCCGCCCACGCCCTTCGACCGCACGCTGGTCGAGCGCGTGCGCAGCGAGGCCATCGCGCGCGGTTTGAGCCAGCGCGACATCGTGACCGGCGCCGGCCACGACGCCGTCTACATGGCGCGCTGCGTGCCCACCGCGATGATCTTCGTGCCTTGCAGGGACGGCATCAGCCACAACGAGGTGGAGGACGCCGATCCCAAGCACCTGGAGGCCGGGGCGAACGTGCTGCTGGGAGCGATGCTCGCTCAAGCGACATGAGTTCCGTACCGGCCTCGACATCGGTGCCACGCGACAGCGCGGCCACCGGCATCGCGCTGTTCCTGGGCGCCTTGGTGCTGTTCGCGGCCTACGACGCCTTCGCCAAGCAGATGGTCGCGCACTACGCGCCGGCCGTCGTGAACCTGGGCCGCTACACCGCCATCGGCGCGCTGGCTTTGGTGCTGCTGCGCCATGGCGACCTGCGCCTGTGGCGCCAGCCGCACCAGAAGCTGCTCATGGCGCGCAGCGTGTCGCTGGCCATCGTGGCCACCTGCTTCATGACGGCGCTGGTCACCATGCCGCTGGCCGAGGCCACGGCCATCTACTTCACGGCCCCGCTGATCATGGTCGTGCTCTCGCCCTGGCTGCTCGGCGAGCGCGTGGGCCGCGCGCAGTGGACGGCCGTGCTGCTGGGCTTCGCCGGCATGCTGTGCATCGTGCGGCCCGGCGGTAGCCTGCCGCTGGTCGGCACGCTGCTGATGGCCGTCTCGGCTGTCTGCTACGCCATCTTCCAGGTGCTCACGCGCAAGCTCTCGGGCCTGGTGCCCGGCCCGGTCCAGTTCGCCCACATGGCGCTGGCCTGCCTCATCGTCACCAACATCCCCGTGCTGTTCATGCCGCACGTCACGCTGCCGCCCTGGCCCGAGATGGCGCTGCTGATCGCCGGCGGCGCCGTGAGCGGCAGCGCCCAGCTGCTGTTGCTGGCCGCGTTCCGGCGCGTCGGCGCGGCCACGCTGGCACCGCTCAACTACGTGCAGCTGCTGCTGGCCGTGCTGATCAGCACGCTGTGGTTCCAGCGGCCGCCGGACGCACTGGCACTGGTCGGCATGGCGTTGATCGGCGTCGCGGGGGTGTACCTCGCGCGGGCGCGCAGGCCCGTCTAGATCCAACACACGAGACAAAGGGAGCACACCATGGTCACCAGCCGGCTTGAGGCCGCCGCACCGCCCGCCTTCTCCTCGATCCAGGTGCCCGATCTGGTCGGCGTGGTCGAGGCACAGTTGCAGGAAGCCATCCTGTCGGGCCGCATCGCGCCCGGCGAGCGCATCGTCGAGGCCGAGCTCGCCAGGCAGATGGGCGTGAGCCGCGCACCCGTGCGCGAGGCCGCGCGCCGGCTCGAGAGCCTGGGCCTGCTGGTCTCGCGGCCACGCCACGGCTTTGCCGTGCGCACGGTCTCGGCCAAGCAGGTCAACGACCTCTACGAGGTGCGCATCCAGCTCGAACTGCTGGGCGCCGCGCTGGCCTGCCAGCATGCCAGCGACGCCGAGCTGGCGGCGATGGATGCGCGCGTGAACGACATGGTGGAGCGCGCCGAGACCCTGGCCTCGCAGGAGCGCGTGGCGCTGGACCTGGACTTCCATTTCGCGATCAGTGCGCTCTCGGGCAACCATTACCTGCACCGGCTGTTCGACAACATGCAGACCGAGGTGCGCATGTTCCTGGCGCTCAGCGAAGACAGCTACGGCGACCTGAAGGAACTGGCCGAAACGCACCGGCCGATCGCCCATGCGCTGGCCAGGCGGGATGTGGATGCGGTGCAGCATGCGTTGCGCTTCCACCTCGAAGATGCCAAGGCGCATGCCAGTGGCTTGTTCAAGAACTGAGATGCGCAGCCCCGCCAAGAACATCGGCCGAGCGAAGCGACGGCCCGAACGCCAGGCCGAGCGCAGCGATGGCCCGTGTGGGACTTCCCCCTGTGCACCTGCCGAGGAGCGCAGTGCCATGGGCTGCGCGGGGAACCTCGCGCTTTGTGAACTGACTCATTGCGCTTGTTCGAATGCAGTGAACGAAGTGAACAGCATGAGTTGCGCAATGCAGCCCATGGCGCGAGCACCGCAGGTTGCCCGGAGCGCCAGCGCAGGGACAGGGGCACCGGGGTCGCCTTCTTTTGCTTACTTTTCTTGGCGAGACAAGAAAAGTCAGTCGTCGTGCGGGGGCGAAATCCCCGCCTCCTCACCTCGATCAGACGTGGTGTTTCTTGCAGACACCAGAGGCCGGGATGTGCGCCCGGCAGCGCAGTCACTTTCTCTTGCTCCGCCAAGAGAAAGTAACCAAAGAGAAGGCGGCCCCGGTGCCCCCGTCCCTGCGCTGGCGCTCCGGGCAACCTGCGGTGCTCGCGGCCTGGGCGCATTGCACAACTCGCACCGTTCACTGCGTTCACTCAGCTCGAACAAGTGCAATGAGTCAGATGTTGAAGCGCGAGGTTCCCCGCGCCGCCCAGTCCACTGCGCTCCTCGGCGTGGGCACAGGGGTGGGCGCGGGGTCACATGCGGGCCATCGCTACGCTCGGCCACGCCAGTAGAGAGGCTAACAACATGAGCAACCGCACCCGCATCGCCATGGTCAGCGGCGGCACCCGCGGCATCGGCCTGGCCATCGCCCGCGAACTGCTGGCCCACGGCTGGCGCGTGAGCGTGGGCGCACGCAGCGCCACCGACGCCTACGCCGGCTGCAGCACCGACCAGCTGCGCGTCTACCGCTTCGACGCCGAAGACAAGCAGAGCGAGACCGACTGGGTGGCCGCCACCGTGCGCGACTTCGGCGGCATCGACGTGCTGGTGCACAACGCCGGCATCCTGTCCACGCGCTCGGTCGTCGCGGCCGACGACGACGAAGTCGACCGCCTGCTCGAGGTCAACGTCAAGTCGCCGCTACGCCTCACGCGCAAGGCCTGGCCTCACCTGCTGGCCGCGCGCGAAGGCAAGGTGCTGGTGATGGCCTCGCTCGCGGGCAAGCGCGTGCGCCATGCCGACGCCTCGCTCTACGCGCTCAGCAAGGCCGCGGTGCTCTCGCTGGCGCATGGCATCCGCCATTGCGGTGCCGAGGCCCGCGTGCGCTGCACAGCCCTGTGCCCCGGTTTCGTCGCGACCGACATGGTGGCCGGCCTGCCGCTCGAACAGCAGCAGCAGGCCACGCGGCCCGAGGACATCGCCCACATCGCGCGCACCGTGCTCGAACTCCCCGCTTCGGCCAGCGTGGCCGAGGTCCCCATCAGCTGGACCGTCGAACCCCAATACTGAAAGCCCAACATGAAAGTCATCTACAGCGACCAGCACGTCGGCCACGACCCCCAGCAGTTCATCGTGCGCGGCCGCATGAAGCGCAGCAACGAGCAGCCCGAGCGCGGCACGCTGCTGCTGAACGCCGCCCGCGCGCAGGGCCATGAGATCCTCGCGCCCGCGGACCACGGCCCCGGCCCGCGCGCCGCGATCCACACGCCGCAGTACCTGCGCTTCCTGGAGACCGCCTGGGAGCGCTGGCAGCAGCTCGAAGGCGCGTCCGAAGAGGTGATGCCCAACGTGCACCCCTTCCCGGGCCAGCCCTTCACCTACCCCGACAGCCTGGTCGGCCAGGCCGGCTACCACATGGGCGACATGGCCTGCTCCATCGGCCGCCACACCTGGCATGCCGCGACCTGGTCGGCCCACGTGGCCACGCACGCGGCCCAGCTGGTGTTGGACGGTGAACGCGCCGCCTACGCGCTGTGCCGCCCTCCAGGCCACCATGCCTATGCCGACCGCGCGAACGGCTTCACCTACCTCAACAACGCGGCCATCGCGGCCCAGCACCTGCGCCAGCAGCACGACCGCGTGGCCATCCTGGACATCGACGTGCACCATGGCAACGGCACGCAGGGCATCTTCTGGCGCCGCAAGGATGTGCTGACCATCTCGCTGCACGGCGACCCGCATTTCTGCACGCCCTTCTTCACAGGCCATGCGCACGAGGTCGGCGAAGGCGAAGGCCTGGGCTACAACCTGAACCTGCCACTGGCCCGCGGCACGCAGGACGAAGGCTTCCTGGCGGCGCTGGCCACGGCCCTGGCCACCATCCGCGCCTACGCGCCGGGTGCGCTGGTCGTGGCCCTGGGCCTGGACGCGCACGAGCACGACCCCTACCAGATGCTGGCCGTCAGCACGCCCGGCTTCGGCCGCATCCTGGGCGAGATCGCGCGCCTGGGCCTGCCGACCGTGCTGGTGCAGGAAGGCGGCTACCTGTCGGAAGACCTGGGGCCCAACCTGGCGAGCGCGCTGGGCGGGTTCGAGAAGGCGGCCTGAGCATGGAAGACCTGGACGCCGCGATCCGCGCGGCCTTGCCCGAGGCCGCCGTGCTGACCGCCCCGCCGGCCCCGGTCGCCACCGACTGGGCGGCCGACCTGCTGCAACGCCTGTACGGCATGCAGGGCCAGCTCAAGCCGCTCACGGGTGAGCGCGATGCCAACTTCCTGCTGGAGCCGGCCGGCGGCGGCGCGCGCTGCATGCTCAAGCTCTCGCACCCGGACGAAGACCCGCTCGTGGCGGACTTCCAGACCCAGGCGCTGCTGCATGTCGCGCGCACCGACCCCGGCCTGCCCGTGCAGCGCCTGCTGCCGGATCGGCACGGCGCACCCTCAGCGCAGATCCAGGATGCTGAAGGCCGCACGCGCGTGGCCCGCGTGTTCAGCTACCTCGAAGGCCTGCCCATGCCGCAGGCGCCGCGCTCGGCCGCGCAGCGCAGCAGCGTGGCCCGCATGCTGGCCCGGCTCGACCGTGCGCTGGCCGGCCTGGAGCATCCGGCCGCCGCGCGCGAGCTGCCCTGGGACATCCAGCGCGCCGACCGCGTTCGCCCGCTGCTCGTGCATGTGGCCGACCCGGCCCGCCGCGCACTGGCCGAGGCCGCGCTGGCCGGTTTCGAGCAGCGCACCAAGCCGAAGCTGGCTGGCCTGCGCCGCCAGCCCATCCACAACGACTTCAACCTCTACAACCTGCTGGTCGACCCGGCCGATCCTGCCCGTGTCTCCGGCATCCTGGACTTCGGCGACATGGTGCACGCGCCGCTCGTGGACGACCTGGCCGTCGCAGCCTCTTACCACATCGACGAGCAGGGCGATGCGCTGGCCACCATCGCGCAGTTCGCGGCCGACTACCACGCGGTCTCGCCCTTGACCGACGCAGAAACCATGGCGCTGCTCGACCTCGTGCGCGCACGCCTGTCCATGGTGGTGGCGATCAGTGGGTGGCGCGCGGCACGCCAGCCCGAAAACGCGCCCTATCTGATGCGCAACAACGCCGTGTCGTGGGCCAGGCTGCAGGCCTGCGCCGACCTGACGCCCGAACAGGTGCAGGACGCCATCCACGCGGCCTGCCGCACCCAGGAGACCACCCATGCCTGAGACATCGACCGTCGATTTGCTCGCGCGCCGCGCCCGCCTGCTGGGTCCGGCCTACCGGCTGTTCTACGAAGAGCCCTTCCACCCCGTGCGCGGCGAAGGCGTGTGGCTCTACGACGCCGCAGGCACGCCCTGGCTGGACGCCTACAACAACGTGGTGCCGCTGGGCCATGCGCGGCCCGAGGTGGTCGAAGCCATCGCGCGCCAGGCCTCCGTGCTCAACACGCACACGCGCTATCTGCACGAAGGCATCCTCGACTACGCCGAGCGCCTGCTGGCCACCATGCCGGCCGAACTCGGCCATGCCACCTTCACCTGCACGGGCAGCGAGGCCAACGACCTGGCCATGCGCATCGCCACGGCCCACACGGGCGGCACCGGCCTCATCGTGACGCGCTTCGCCTACCACGGCGTGACCTCGGCCATTGCCTGCGCCTCGCCCTCGCTGGGCCAGTACGTGCGCATCGGCGACAACGTGCGGCTGGTCGATGCGCCCACGGGCGGCGATGCCGAGACCGGCAAGCGTTTCGCCGACGGCGTGCGCGCCGCCATCGCCGACCTGCAGGCCCATGGCCTCAAGCCCGCTGCCCTGCTCGTGGACACCGTGTTCTCCAGCGACGGCGTGTTCACGGCCCCGGCCGGCTTCCTGCGCGAGGCCGTGGAAGCCATCCACGCGGCCGGCGGCGTGTTCATCGCCGACGAAGTGCAGCCCGGCTTCGGCCGCACGGGCGAGGCCTTCTGGGGCTTTGAGCGCCACGGCGTAGTGCCCGACATGGTGACCATGGGCAAGCCCATGGGCAACGGCCACCCGGTCGCGGGCCTCACGGTACGCCCCGAGGTCATGAAAGCCTTCGGCCAGGCCAGCCGCTACTTCAACACCTTCGGCGGCAACCCGGTCTCGATGGCTGCGGCCTCGGCCGTGCTCGACGTGATCCAGCAGAACGACCTGCAGCGCAATGCGCTCAACGTGGGCAATTACCTGCGCGAGAAGCTGGCCGCGCTGGGCCAGCGCCATGCCATCGTGGGCGAGGCGCGCGGTGCCGGCCTGTTCGTGGGCCTGGAACTCGTGAGCGACCGCGCCACGCGCGCGCCGGCGACGGCCGAGGCGGCCAAGGTCGTCAACGGCCTGCGCCGGCGCCAGGTGCTGCTGAGCGCGACCGGACCCGATGCCAACGTGCTCAAGATCCGCCCGCCGCTGGTGTTCCAGCGCGAGCATGCAGACCTGCTGGTCGAGCGGCTGGACGAGGTGCTGGGCACGCTCTGAGCGCGGGAGGGGATGGCGCTGGGCTATCCTTCGGCCCGCAACCATGGGCCAAGCCTTCCAATCCCTCTCGATGCCGGCCGTCATGGCCTGGGGCCTGCTGTTCTTCGGCGGCATCTACCTCGTCTTCGGCGCGCTGAACTGGCTGCTCACGCGCCGCCTGCTGCCGGCGCTGGGCATCGGCCGCGTGCTCGACCCCCGGCCGGTCACGTCCGAGCAGCTGCGGCGCGAACTGCTGCAGTCAGGCGGCTCGGTGCTGGTCTTCGGGCTGGGCATGGTCTTTCCCTGGGGCCTGCTGCAGCTGGGCTGGGCCCGCTTCGCGGTCGACCCCAGCGGCTGGCGCATCGCGCTGGAGATCCTGGTGCTCGTGGTCTGGAACGACATCCACTTCTGGATCAACCACCGCCTGCTGCACACGCGCTGGCTCAAGCGCTTCCACGGCCCGCACCACCGCTCCATGGTCAGCACGCCGTGGTCCACCTACAGCTTCCACCCGGTGGAAGCGGCCATGCTGGGCAACGTGATCCTGCTGCCCATGGTGCTGCACGACTTCAGCTTCTGGGCGCTGGCCTCGGTGCCGGTGTTCAGCCTCGTGCTCAACAACATCGGCCACGCCAACTACGACTTCTTCACCCAGGTGTCCTACGGCCACTGGTTCGCGGCCAGCCGGCGCCACCACCTGCACCATGCGGCGCATGCGGGCAACTACGGCTTCCAGTTCACGTTCATGGATCGCCTGTTCGGCACGCGGCTTCCTGCCGATGCCGCCGATCCGCAGATCGCCGCCTGGCGGCGCAGGCAGGCCCGGCGTGCGCAGGGCTGACCGGCTCCCGCGCCTGCGCCACCGCAGCGACTGGCAGAGCCTGCTCTACCTGGTGGCGCTGCCGGCGCTGGCCGCCTGGCAATGGATCCATGGTTTCCACCTGCTGCTCTACGCGCTGATGCTGTTCCTCACGCTGGGCATCGGCGTGATCCACCACAACCACACGCACCTGCGCATGTGGCGCGGGCGCCGCACCAACCGCGCCACCGACCTCTGGATCACGCTGCTGCAAGGCCATCCGAGCTTCGTGTTCTGGCCGGCCCACGTGGCCAACCACCACCGCCACCGGCACGGGCCCGAGGACGTGGCGCGCACCTACCGCTTCGGCGGCGACACCAACCACCTGCTGGGCTACCTGCTGCATCCGCTGCAGGCGGCCTGGGTGCTGTACCCGCTGTTCCTGCGCTGGCTGGCCCGGCTCCATCGGCACCAGCCCGGCGCCTTCCGCTACTGCATGGCGCAGTACGCGGTGTGGCTGGGATCCTGGGCGCTGCTGCTGGCGCTCGATTGGCGCAAGGCGCTGCTGTTCGTGATCGTGCCGCAGCTGCACGGCCTGCACTGGCTGCTGGCCACCAACTACCTGCAGCACGCGCATGCCGACGGCAGCGCCAGCGGGCGCCAACCGCAGGGCCGGCTCAACTACGCACGCAACTTCGAGGGCTGGCTCAATCCGCTGCTGTTCAACATCGGCCTGCACACCGCCCACCACGAGCACCCGCACGCCCATTGGTCCGAACTGCGCGGCCTGCACCATGCGCACTACCGCGCGCGCGTCGATCCGGCCCTCAACGAAGGCGGCCTCGTGCCCTATATGCTGCGTGTGTTCGTGCTCGGCAGCGTGCTGCCGCGCTACCGCAGCCGCTCGCTGATGCCGGCCACAACACATTGACCCACAACATGCCCGTCACCTTCGACCGTGTCTTCGTCCAGAGCGCCGGCTACTTCATGCCCGGTGAGCCCGTGGCCAATGCGCAGATGGACGCCTACATCGCGCCGCTGAACCGGATGTCCTCGCGCATCCAGCGCCGCATCCTGGCCGAGAACGGCATCCAGCAGCGCTACTACGCCATCGACACCGAAGGCCGCACCGTCTTCAGCAACGCCCAGATGGCGGCCCATGCCGTGCGCGACTGCCTGCAGCGCGCAGGCCGCCTGCTTTCCGACGTCTCGCTGCTGGCCACCGGCAGCTCGGGCGGCGACACGCTGATGCCGGGCTTTGCCAACATGGTGCAGGGCGAACTCGCCGCGCCGCCCATGGAGACGCTGTCGGTGCACGGCATCTGCGCAGCCGGTGTCTCGGCCATCCAGGCCGCCGCGCAGGGCGTGCAGTTGGGTGCGCACCGCGCCGCGCTGGCCGTGGCGGCGGAGATGCCCTCGCGGCTGTTCAAGCGCTCGCGCTTCGCAGCGCGCGGCTACGAGACCGACTTCGACTCGCACTTTCTGCGCTGGATGCTGTCCGACGGCGCCGGCGCGCTGCTGCTCTCCGACAGCCAGGCCGCCCTGCCCCGGGCGCCCGGCCTGCGGCTGCAGCTCAAGTGGGTCCACCAGCGCGCGTTCTCGGGCGACTACCCGGTCTGCATGCAGCTGGGCCTGACCGAAGACCGCGCGCGCGGCCACCTGGATTTCGACTCCTGGACCGATGCCGAGGCGGCCGGCGCGCTCTCGCTGCGCCAGGACATCCGGCTGCTGCCGCACCTGTTCGACATCGGCATCCACGAGTACGCCCAGCTCGTGCACGGCGGCTGGCTCGATCCGTCCAAGGTCGACCACTTCCTGTGCCACTACTCCTCGGAGAAGTTCATCCCGGTGGTCGAGGACCTCATGGACAAGGCGGGCCTGGCGATCCCGCGCGAGCGCTGGTACAGCAACCTGGCCTGGCGCGGCAACACGGGCGCGGCCTCCATCCTCGTGATGCTGGCCGAGTTCCTGCAGACGCGCGAAATCAAGGCCGGCCAGCAGCTGTTCTGCTACGTGCCCGAGTCGGGCCGCTTCATGGCGGCCTACATGCTGCTGGAGGTCCAGGAGGCCGATGCGCCCGTCCCGGCACGCCCGGCCGCGCGCGTGGCAGCGCCGGACGAAATCAGCATCGCCCCGCCGCACGACCCGGCGACCGCCCCCGCGCCGCTGCGCGACCTGCTGACCGAGCTGGCCGCCATCTGGCACGGCTACCGCTCGGAGGTCTGGCGCACGCCGCTCGTGCGGCAGATCCGCGAACGCCGCTTCGCCGTGCCCGACTACCTGAACTGGATGGAGCACTGGGTGCCCCAGGTGCGCGAGGGCAGCCTGTGGATGCGCGAGGGGGCGGCTTCGCTGAGCGCGCCCTACCAGGGCCTGGCCGCACTGATCGGCGTGCATGCCGGCGAGGAGCAGAACGACTTCCAGATCCTGTTCGACGACTACCGCCAAGCCGGCGGCACCACCGGCGACATCGCCGCGCTGCGCCGCAACCCGGGCGGCGAGGCGCTCAACGCCTACCTGCACCGCCTGGCCGCCACGCCCGATCCGTTCGGCCTGCTGGGTGCGATCTACATCATCGAGGGCACGGGCCAGCGCATCGTGCCGGCCCTGCTGCCGCTGCTGCGCGCTGCCTTGCCGCTGCCGCCGGCGTGTTTCCGTTTCCTGGAATACCACGGCCACAACGACGAGAACCACCTGGCGCGCTGGCTCATGGCGGTCGAGATGGTCATGGCACTGGACGAAGGCGGCCGCGCCGCGCAACAGATCGTCGCCACCGCGCGCCACACGGCGGCGTTGTACCTGATGCAGTTCCAGCACGTCACCGAAGGGCGCCCTTCGCCATGAGCAAGAAGCTCCTGCCCGACTTCCTGGCCCGCGCCCACGACGACCGCGACCCCAGCCCCTGGCTGGCCCTGTGGCTGGACCAGAGCACGCCCCTGCCCGACCCCGTGAAGACGGCCTGGCTGGCCGACTCCAGCTCCGCCTCGCGCCAGTACCTGCTGCCCTTCCTGCGGCCGCTGGCGCGCACGGTCATCGTGCTGCTGCAGGTGCTCAAGGTGTTCTTCCCGCGCAACTGGTCGCACTCGGGCGCGCTGCACGGGCTGCTGGTCTGGGGGCTCAAGCGCTTCGTGTCACCCGAGGCGAACTGGCTGATCCTGCGGCACTTCCACCTGGGCTCGCAGGTGCTGGCCTTCATCGGGCGCAACTCGCCCGCGCCGGTGCCCACGAGCCCGCTGGAGCCAGCCGACATCGACGCGCTGCGCGACGACCTGTTCTTGAAGCACGACCTGAACCTGTTCAACTTCGTGATCCGGCTGAACCAGGCGCTGCGCGACCAGGGCCTGGAGCTGCGCAAGCCCGCGCACCTGGACCTCACGATGCTGCGCGACCCGGGCCTGCAGCTCGAGGACATGCCGCGCGGCCGGCTCAACTTCCTGGACCTGCAGAGCGCCATCGAGCTGTTCACGCCGCTCTACCAGTTGCTGCTGACCGACAACGACTTCTGGCGCGCGGCCAACTCGCTGCAGCTGGACGAGACCATCGGCATCTACTGCGCCACGCTGCTGGCCGCGCCCGAGCACCTGGTGCTGGTCAACAACAAGCACCCGCTGGTGCCGCTGTCCACGCTGCGCGCGGGGCACCGGCTGGTCATCCACGGCCTGTCGACCGAGATGCTGCACGCGCTCTTGATGCGCTTCAAGGCGGCGCAGGCCGAGGGCGGTGTGGTGCACACCACCAGCGGCGACGCGTCCGCTCGGTAGCTCAATAGCGCGCGAGACTCAGGCCTTCGGTGTCGATGGCCGGCTGGCGGCCCGCCAGCCAGTCGGCCATGAGGCGGCCGGTGCCGGCCGCCATGGTCCAGCCCAGCGTGCCGTGGCCCGTGGACAGCCACAGCTTGGGGTAGCGCGTGGGGCCCAGGATGGGCGTGCCGTCCGGCGTCATGGGCCGCAGGCCGCACCAGAACTTGGCTTGCGACAGATCACCGCCCGTGGGGAACAGGTCGCTGACCACATGGTCCAGCGTGCGCCGGCGCTCGGGTTTCAGGCTCAGGTCGAAGCCGCCCAGTTCGGCCGTGCCGCCCACGCGGATGCGGTCGCCCAGGCGCGTGACGGCCACCTTGTGCGTCTCGTCCATGACCGTGGATTCGGGCGCGCCCTTGGCGTCGGTGATCGGCAACGTCAGCGAGTAGCCCTTGACCGGGTAGACCGGCAGGTGCAGGCCCAGGGGCTGCAGCAGCAGCGGCGAGTAGCTGCCCAGCGCGACCAGATAGCGATCGGCCTGCAACAGGCCCGCATCGGTGCGCACACCCGTGATGTCGCCGCCGGCCTGGGCCATGCCCTGGATGTTGACCCCGTAGCGGAACTGCACGCCCAGGCCTTCGGCCAATTGGGCCAGGCGTTGGGTGAACAGGAAGCAGTCGCCGGTCTCGTCGCCGGGCAGGCGCATACCGCCCACGAACTTCTGGCGCACGGCCTGCAGCGCGGGCTCGTGGCGCACGCAGCCATCCATGTCCAGCACCTCGTAGGGCACGCCGTACTGCTTCAGCACCTCGATGTCGCCGGCCGTGCCGTCGAGCTGCTTTTGCTCGCGGAACAGCTGCAAGGTGCCCTGGCTGCGCTCGTCGTAGGCGATGCCGGTCTCGGCGCGCAGCGCCTGCAGGCAGTCGCGGCTGTACTCGGCCACGCGCACCATGCGCGCCTTGTTGATGCGGTAGCGCTCGGCCGTGCAGTTGCGCAGCATGGAAGCACTCCAGCGCCACATGGCCGGGCTCAGCAGCGGCTGGATCACCAGCGGGCTGTGGTGCATCAGGAGCCACTTGATGGCCTTGACCGGCACGCCCGGGCCGGCCCAAGGTGCGGAGTAGCCCGGCGAGACCTCGCCCGCATTGGCGAAGCTGGTCTCCATGGCCGGTGCCGGCTGGCGGTCGACCACCGTGACCTCGTGCCCGTCGCGCGCCAGATAGAAGGCCGCCGTCGTGCCGATCACGCCACTGCCCAAGACCACCACTTTCATGCCCGCCCTCCCGCGATTTGTGTGGCGGGATTGTGCGAGCGAAGACCCTGGCGCGGCGGCCCGCGCCGCCGATCACATCCGCCATTAGCGGCGCTGATCGGCGCCGGACATCAGACCCCGCCGTGCGGGTGCGTGGGATCGACCCAGAGCACGGTGTCGGGCTTCTCCACGGGCGCGATGTCCAGGTTCACGGCCACGGCCTCCCCGTCGCTGCGGCACAGCACGCACTCCAGCGCCTCGGTGGCGCTGGCGTTGATCTCCTGGTGCGGCACATAGGGCGGTACGTAGATGAAGTCGCCGGGCCCGGCTTCGGCGGTGAATTCAAGCTGCTCGCCCCAACGCATGCGCGCGCGCCCGCGCACCACGTAGATCACGCTTTCCAGGTGGCCGTGGTGGTGGGCGCCGGTCTTGGCGTTGGCGTGGATGGTCACGGTGCCGGCCCACAGCTTGCTGGCGCCCACGCGCGCGAAGTTGATCGCGGCCTTGCGGTCCATGCCGGGCGTCTGCGCGGTGTTGCCGTCCAGCTGGTTGCCGGGCACCACGCGCACGCCGTCGTGCTTCCAGCGCGTGGCGTCGTCGTCATGGTGGTGGTGTTCGTGTGCCATGCAATCTCCCTGTTCTATTCGAAGGCAAAGGTCTTGAGCGCGCGGCGCTGGCGCTTGACGCTGTACATCGCGGCGTCGGCGTCCATCAGCACCTGCTCCGGGCTCTCCTGGCTGCCCACCAGCAGGCGGATGCCGATGCTGGCCGAGCAGCGGTGCGTCTCGCCGCGCAGCTGGTCGTTGCGCTCGATCGCGTCGAGGATCTTGTCGGCCACGGTGTTGACATGGTCGGCCGCGGTCTTCTCGTCCACGCCGAGCTCTTCGAGCAGCACCACGAACTCGTCGCCGCCCAGCCGCGACACGGTGTCGTGCTGGCGCACCGCGGCCTGCAGCCGGCGGCCGATCTCGATCAGCAGCTGGTCGCCGACCTCATGGCCGAAGCTGTCGTTGACGCGCTTGAAGCCGTCCAGGTCGATGAACAGCACGCCGAAGTAGCTGCGCTGGCGGCTGCTGGACAGCTGGGCCTGGCGCAGCCGGTCCATCAGCAGGCGCCGGTTCGGCAGCCGCGTGAGCGGGTCGTTGAAGGCCATGGCGCGGATCTCCGCCTCCATGGCCTTGCGCCGGCTGATGTCCCGCGCAATGACCGAGATGCCGGCGATGCGCCCACGCGCGTCGAGCACGGGCGAGACCGCCATCGACACATCGATCACCGTGCCGTCCTTGCACATGCGCTGGGTCTCGTAGGCCTGCAGGCTCTCGCCGCGCTGCACGCGCGCGATCAGCATGGCGTCTTCGGCGCGCCGGCCCGCCGGCGCCAGCCGCGCGGCCGACTGGCCCAGCATCTCGGCCTCGGTGTAGCCGAACATCTGCTCTGCACCGCGGTTCCAGGTGGTGATGCGTCCCTGCAGGGTCTTGCTGACGATGCTGTCCGACGAGGTTTCCACGATGGCCTCGAAGCGGTTGTGCAGCGCGCGCAGCTGGCGGCGCGACGAGCGCACCTGCACCATCCAGGCCCACAGCGTGAGCACGATCGTCAGGCCCGCCAGCGCCGCCACCATCAGCGTGTTGGCACGCCAGCCGGCCATGGCGTCCTGCATGGACTGCCCCACCACCACATAGAACGGGTGGTCGCGCAGGCGCCGGTAGGCGTTCAGGCGCTGGTGGCCGTCCACGGTTCCCGCGGCCTCGTACGAGCCTTCCGCCGGTGCCAGGCGCACGGCCTGGCGCAAGCCGTCCGATACGCCGACGGGCGCGCCCTGCACCGCCGGGTGGTAGTGCACGGCCTGCAGATCCTCGGTGCGCAGCGAGGCGGCACCATGCGCGCCGAAATCGACCCCGTCGAACAACTGGTCGAACTGGGTGCCGGACATGCCGGCGAACACCACGCCGCGCAGTGCGCCGCCAGCATCGCGCACCGCCCTGGCGAACACGACGCGGGATGCACCGTCCTGCGCGCCGGCCGGCCCGCCCTGAACCGGCCCGACCACCACCACCAGCGCGCCGCGCGGTTCGGCCACCGCGCGCCGGAAGAACGCCTGCGCGCCGACCTGCGCCATGGACGCGGGCAAGGCCGCGGTGTGCAGCCGCACGGCACCGTCGGCATCGGCGATGGCGACGTCTTGCAGGTCGACCCGCGCCAGGCGCGGCTGCACCTGCAGCGCCCCACCCCCGCCCGTGGCGCTGCCCTGCAGCAGCGCCCCATGGCGCGATGCCACCAGTTGCAGGTAGACGTCGATCTTGTCGAAGTTGTCGGAGAGCTGTGCCTCGATCAGCCGCGTGAGGTTTTGTGTTCCCACCAGGGCACGCTCGCGGCTGCGCGCGTGGTCGGTGGCGATCGCCAACACCGCCAGCGCCAGCACCAGCACGATGACCAGCAAGGGGCCAGCGGCCTGGCCCAGCCAGGGCGGCAGCATGGGCAGGCGGGCGCGGGAAGCTTCGGGAGCGTTCATGCGGGTCGTGACGTGCGGCTGGAGACGGCCATTCTAGGAGGCCGCCCGGCCCACCGCCGGCATGCAAGCCATCCCAGGTTCTCGCACCGCATGCACCGTGCTGCGCTACTATTTGCCGGCGCCCAATACCAAATTCCCGAAAGGATTGGCACAAGATATGCGCACTTCACGAATGCGGCGACAGGCCATATGACCGCGATGCGCACGAAGTCGACGACGGCCTGGTGGCGTCGCGTGGCCATCGCGCTCGGCATGCTGGCGCTGGCGCCTGGCGCCACGCAGGCGGGCCCCACGCTGGAGGCTGTGCGCGCGCGCGATGCCCTGCTGTGCGGCATCAGCCCCGGCATGCTGGGCTTCTCGCACCCCGGCACCGCGCCCGGCAGCTGGGAGGGCATGGACGTGGACATCTGCCGCGCCGTGGCGGCCGCCGTGCTGGGCAGCAGCGACAAGGTGACGTTCGTGCACCTGCAGGTCGACGAGCGGTTGCCGGCCCTGCGCGAGGGGCGCTTCGACATCCTCGCCTTCGCCGCCAGCTACACCATGTCGCGCGACACCAGCATGGGCGTGCGGGCCACGGTGGTCACCTACTACGATGGCCAGGGCTTCCTGGTGCGGACGGCCAGCAAGCTGCGCAACACGCGCCAGCTGCGCGGCAAGCCGATCTGCGTGACGACCACGGGCAGCTCCGAGCAGACGCTGCAGGAGTACTCCAACGCCCAGAAGATGGACTTCAGGCTGCTGCGCTTTGCGCGCTTCAAGGAGGCCACCGAGGCCTACCTGGCCGGCCGTTGCGCCGCCATCTCGGCCGACGCCACCAGCCTCGCCGTGGTCCGGCGCACACAGACGCCGCTGCCGGCCGACCACCTGATCCTGCCCGAGCTGATCTCCAAGGAGCCGCTGGGCCCGCTGGTGCGCCGCGGCGACGACGAGTGGGCCAGCGTCGTCAGCTGGGTGATCCAGGGTCTGATCGCGGCCGAGGAGCACGGCGTGACGCGTGCCAACGTGGTCCAGCAGGCCGCCAGCAGCCCGAACGCCGAGGTGCAGCGCATGCTGGGGCGCAGCGGCGACACCGGCAAGATGATCGGCCTGGAGCGCGACTGGCTGCTCAACGCGCTGCGCGCCACGGGCAACTACGGCGAGATCTTCGCCCGCAACGTCGGCGCCGATTCGCCGCTGGGCCTGCCGCGCGGCCTCAACGCGCTGTGGAACCACGGCGGCCTGCAATACGCGCTGCCGATCCGCTGAAGCACCGGCATGCCCCGCTGCCTGCACCGGCCCACCGTCCTGCTGCGCCGCGGGGCGCTGCTGCTCGCGCTGGCCCTGGCCGGCCCCTGCAGTGCAGGCCCCACGCTGGAGGCCGTGCGCGCCCGCGGCCAGTTGGTGTGCGGCGTCAACACCATGCTGCTGGGTTTTGCCGCACCCGATGCACAGGGCCGCTGGCAGGGTTTCGACGTGGACCTCTGCCGTGCCGTGGCCGCCGCGGTGCTGGGCAACGCAGAGAAGGTGCAGTACGTGGGCCTGTCGGCGCCGCAGCGCTTCGTGGCGCTGCAGAGTGGCGCGATCGACCTGCTGTCGCGCAACACCACGATCACGCTGGCGCGCGAAGCGTCCATGGGCCTGCACATGACGGCCGTGGCCTTCTACGACACCCAGGGCTTCATGGTGCCGGCCAGGAGCCGCATCCGCTCGACGCGCCAGCTCAAGGACAAGACCGTCTGCGTGCAGCAGGCCACCACCACGGTGCGCAACCTGGCCGAGTACTCGCGCAACCACCGGCTGGAGCTCAAGACGCTGGCCTTCGAGGACTTCGACGAGGTCAACACCGCTTACTTCGCCGGCCGCTGCGATGCCTACAGCGGCGACATGTCGCAGCTGGCCTCGCTGCGCGCGCGCCTGGCGACCGCGGCCGACCTGCATGTGCTGCTGCCCGAGATCGTCGCCAAGGAGCCGCTGGGGCCCATGGTCCGGCGCGGCGACGCCGAATGGACCGCCATCGTGCGCTGGGTCATCTACGGCCTCATCGAGGCCGAGGAATTCGGTGTGACCCAGGCCAACCTGGAGCAGCTGCGTGCCAGCAGCCAGGAGCCGGCCGTGCAGCGCATCGTGGGCACCGGCGACGACCTGGGCAAGCTGCTGGGTCTGGAGCGCGACTGGCTCGCGCGCGCGATCCGCACCACGGGCAACTACGGCGAGATCTTCGAGCGCCACCTGGGCCGCAACACGCCCCTGGGCCTGCCCCGCGGGCTGAACAGCCTGTGGAACAAGGGCGGCCTGCACTACGCTTTACCCGTGCGCTGACCAGCACCGCGCGCCAGTCTGGTGCATCCATCTTGCATACCAGCAGGCACGCTTCCTGCTGATGCAGGTGCATGCCCAGCACCGCATCCGAGATCAGCGAACGCATCATCCAGGCCGTCATGGCGCAAAAGCTCGCGCCCGGGGCCCGCCTGGGCGAGCAGCCGCTGGCCATGCTGTTCGACTGCAGCCGCACCGTGGTGCGCGAAGCGCTCACGCGGCTGGCGGCGCGCGGCATCGTCACGGTCAGCGCGCGGCGCGGCTGGTATGTGATCGAGCCGTCCGAGGACGAGGCGCGCGAGGCCTTCGCGGCCCGCCGCGTGATCGAGACCGGGCTGATCCGCAGCCTCACCGCGGTGCACAAGCCCGCACTGAAAAAGCTCAAGGCCCACCTGGCGCGCGAAAAGGCCGCACTGCAGGGCAGCGATGTGGGCGCGCGCAGCTTCCTGCTCGGCGACTTCCATGTCTGCCTGGCCGAATGCCTGGGCAATTCGTTGTTGGCCGACACGCTGCGCGACTACACGGCGCGCACCACACTGATCGCCATGCTGTACCAGTCGCCGAACAACGCCGAGGCCTCCTGCGAGGACCACGTGCAAATCGTCGCGGCCCTGGAGCGCGGCGACTTTGCCGCCGCCGAGGCGCTGATGCACCAGCACATCGGCGCCGTGCACGACGCCCTGCGCCTGCCCGTGGAGAACGACCCGCTGGCCCAGTTGCGCGATGCACTGGCGCCGGTCGACGCCCCTGCGGCACAAGTCTTGCGTACAAGAACCTCGCCACGCCGGCCCTCCCGTTCCGATGCACCAGCCTCGGGCGAGGCGCCGGACGAACCATCCACCTACCTCGGAGCCCTGCTATGAAGCACCTGACCCGCCGCCTCGCCCTTGCCACTTCGGCCGCCCTCCTCGCCAGCGTGGCCGTCGGCGCCCATGCCCAGAACGCACTGGACAAGGTCATGGCCAGCAAGAAGATCACCATCGCCATCCCGACCGACTTCCCGCCCTACGGCTTCGTCGGCACCGACATGGCGCCCCAGGGCCTGGACATCGACACCGCGCGTTACATCGCCGACAAGCTCGGCGTCAAAGTGGAGCTGACGCCCGTGACCAGCGCCAACCGCATCCCCTACCTGCAGAGCGGCAAGGCCGAACTGGTGATCTCCACGCTGGGCAAGAACCCCGAGCGCGAGAAGGTGATCGACTTCACGGCCGCGTACTCGCCCTTCTTCCAGGCCGTGTTCGCGCCCAAGACCATGGCCATCAAGAGCTTCGCCGACCTGTCCGGCAAGAGCGTTGGCGTCACGCGCGGCGCGATCGAAGACCAGGAACTGACCAAGCTGGCCCCGGCCGGCACCGACATCAAGCGCTTCGAGGACAACAACGCCACGGTCTCCTCCTTCGTCGCGGGCCAGGTGCAGCTGATCGCCACGGGCGCCTCGGTGGCCGGCAACATGATGGCCAAGAACCCGCAGCTGGGCACCGAGTACAAGCTGCTGCTCAAGGACTCGCCCAACTTCATCGGCGTGGCCAAGGGCGAGGACAAGCTGCGCCTGAAGGTCAACGAGATCCTGGTCGCGGCCAAGGCCTCGGGCGACCTGGACAAGCTGGCCCAGAAGTGGCTCGGCCGCCCGGCCGGCGACCTGCCCCAGTAACGCAGCGCAGAACCACCCGCCATGCGGATCGAATTCGACTTCGGGGCCGTGCTGTCCCAGTGGCCGCTGCTGGCCACGGGGATGCTCTGGACCATCGCGCTGACGGCCATCTCCGCGCTGCTGGGCGTGGCGCTGGGCGTGGTGTTCGCCTGGGTGCGCTCGCACGGCGCCCCGTGGCTCAAGTGGGTGGTCGGCACCTATGTGGAGCTGATCCGCAACACCCCCTTCATCGTGCAGCTGTTCTTCATCTACTTCGGCCTGCCGGCCGCGGGCGTGAAGCTCAATGCCGAGACCGCCTCGGTCATCGCCATGGTGGTGAACCTGTCGGCCTACGCCACCGAGATCATCCGCGCCGGCATCGACGCCACGCCCAAGGGCCAGATCGAGGCGGCCGCCAGCCTGGCGCTCAGCCGCATGCAGACCTTCACGCGCGTGGTGCTGCCGCCCGCGCTCAAGAAGGTCTGGCCGGCCCTGGTCAGCCAGACCATCATCGTGATGCTGGGTTCGGCCGTGTGCGGGCAGATCTCCACGCCCGAGCTGAGCTACGCCGCCAACCTGATCCAGAGCCGCAACTTCCGCGCGTTCGAGGCCTTCATCGTCGCCACGCTGCTGTACCTGCTGCTGGCCATGGCGTTGCGCCGGCTGCTGAACTGGGCCGGCCCGCGCTTCATCTACGGAAGGTAGCCCCATGGTCGACTTCACTCTTTGGGACATCCTGCGCAACCTGCTGCTCGCGCTGCGCTGGACGGTCGTGCTCTCGCTGATCGCCTTCGTCGGCGGCGGCCTCGTGGGCCTCGGCCTGCTGGTCGCGCGGCTGTCGGGCAGGCGCGGCATGGACGCCCTTGTCGGCGGCTACGTGCAGCTGTTCCAGGGCACGCCGCTGCTCATGCAGCTGTTCCTGGCCTATTTCGGCATCGCGCTGTTCGGCATCCAGACCTCGGCCTGGGTGGCGGCCTCGGTGGCGCTCACGCTGTACACCAGCGCCTTCCTCACGGAGATCTGGCGCGGCTGCGTGGCCGCCATCCCCAAGGGCCAGTGGGAAGCCGCCGACAGCCTGGCGCTGAGCTTCGGCGAGAAGCTGCGCCACGTGGTGCTGCCGCAGGCCGTCAAGATCGCCGTGCCGCCCACCGTGGGCTTCCTGGTGCAGGTGGTCAAGGGCACGGCCCTGGCCTCGGTGATCGGCTTCATCGAGCTGACCAAGGCCGGCACCATGATCACCAACGCCACCTTCAAGCCCTTCGTGGTCTACAGCTGCGTGGCCCTGCTGTACTTCGTGCTGTGCTTCCCGATCAGCCTGTACGCCAAAACGCTAGAAAGGAAACTCCATGTCCGCCCTGCCTGAGGCCCTGCCTGCGCCCATCGTCGAGATCAACGGCCTGCGCAAGTCCTACGGGGCCAACGAGGTCCTGAAGGGCATCGACCTCAAGGTGCAGCCCGGGGAGGTCATCGCCATCATCGGCAAAAGCGGCTCGGGCAAGAGCACGCTGCTGCGCTGCATCAACGGGCTGGAAGAATTCCAGAGCGGCAGCCTCACGGTGGACAGCAAACCGTTGCTGCACGGCGATGCCAACGCCATGCGCGCGCTGCGCCAGCGCGTGGGCATGATCTTCCAGAGCTTCAACCTGTTCCCGCACCTGACCGTCGGCAAGAACGTGATGCTGGCGCCTGCGCTGGTCAAGAAGAAGGACCCGGCAGCCGGTGCCGAGCAGGCGAAGAAGCTGCTGGCCCGCGTGGGCCTGGCCGAGAAGTTCGACGCCTGGCCCGACCAGCTCTCGGGCGGCCAGCAGCAGCGCGTGGCGATCGCGCGCGCGCTGGCCATGGAGCCGGCCGTGTTGCTGTGCGACGAGATCACCAGCGCGCTGGACCCCGAACTCGTGGGCGAGGTGCTGCGTGTGGTCGAGAGCCTGGCCGAGGAAGGCATGACGCTGCTCATGGTCACGCACGAGATGAACTTCGCGCGCAAGGTCAGCGACAGGCTGATCTTCATGCACCAGGGCCGCGTGCACGAGATGGGGCCGCCGAACGAGCTGTTCGCCAACCCGCAGACGCCCGAGCTCAAGCAGTTCCTGTCCTCGCTGCACGGTTGACGAATCCCGCCGCCAGCGCCAGCAGCGTGGCCAGTGCGAACGCCGCCCGCGTGCCGGCCGCCACCGCCTGCGGCGAGGCGACGGCCGGATCGGCCACCCCGGAGCCGAGCAGGAACACGGCGCCCATCAACGATGCCCCCGCCACCAGCCCCAGGTTGCGCGACAGACCCAGCAGGCCGGACACCTGGCCCCGGCGCTCGGCTGCAGCACCGGCCAGCACAGCAGTGTTGTTGGCCGCCTGCACCAGCGCATAGCCGGCGGTCATCAACACCAGCGGCAGCACGTAGCCCAGGACACCCCAGGCCAGCGGCGCCAAGGCCAGCACGGCGCAACCGGCGGCCATCGCCGCGAGGCCCGCGCGCAGCACGCGGCCCGCGCCCCATTGGTCGACCAGGCGGCCCGCCGGCAGCCCGACCAGTGCCGCCACCAGCGGACCGCAGGCCATGGCCACGCCGATGCGCGCGGCGTCAAGCCCCAGCGCGCCGGCCAGGTGGAACGGCCCGACCACCAGCGTGGCCATCACCACGCAGGACACCAGCAGGCTGACGGCCAGCCCGCCCGCCAGCCCCGACGCCCCACGCAATAGGCCCAGGCTGGCCGAGCGCGCCGGCACCGCAGCGCCGCACTCCACCGGCAGCCGTCCCACCAGCACCAGCGCCACGGCGGCCAGCGGCAATGGCGCCCAAAACAGTGCGCGCCAGCCGAAGACTGCCAACAGCACCCCGCCCAGCGCCGGCCCCATCGCGGTGCCCAGCGCAGACACCGTGCCCAGCAGACCCATGGCGCTGCCCACGCGCGTCCTGGGCACGGCCTGCGCTACGAGCGCCAGCGTCAGCGCCATCAGACCGGCCGCTCCCGCGCCCTGCGTCGCACGCGCCGCCACCAGCCAACCCAGCGAGGGCGCCAGCGCGCCGAAGCCGCTGGCCACGCCGAACAGCGCGATGCCCCCCAGCAGGACGCTGCGCCGTCCCCACCGGTCGCCCAGCCAGCCGGCCGGAAGCACCAGCGCGGTGACCGCCAGCAGGTAGGCCAGCACCACCCACTGCACCTGCTGGAACGGCGCGCCGAAGGCATGCGCCAGCGCCGGCAACCCGACGTTGGCGATTCCCGCGCCGAGCGCGGACAACAGCATCGCGGTGGCCAGGCCGGCCAGGGCGAAGCGCGAATGCGAAGCGACGGGAGCGAGCGTGGTGGTGGGCATGGCGTGGTCGGCGAAGAAGTCCAGAAGAGCCAGCAGCCTAGGCGCCGCAGCGCCGCGGCGGAAGGCGCGCCGCCTGCACGCCACCCGTGCACGCCACGCCATGTCTTGCGTGCTAAGGTGCCCCGCGTGCCACGGCCCGACCTCAACCTACTCGTCACGCTGGACGTGCTGCTTACCGAAGGCAGCGTGGCCGGCGCCGCGCGCCGCCTGCGGCTCAGCCCCTCGGCCATGAGCCGCACGCTGGCCCGGCTGCGCGCCGCCACCGGCGACGCGCTGCTGGTGCGCGCCGGCCGCGCCCTGGTGCCCACGCCGCGCGCACTGGAACTGCGCGCCCGCGTCGGTCCGCTGGTGCAGGAGGGCGAGGCGCTGCTGCGCCCCGGCACCGCACCCGACCTGCGGCAACTGCAGCGCCAGTTCACGCTGCGCACCCGCGAAGGCTTTGTCGAAACCTTCGGCCCGGCCCTGCTGGCGCGCATCGCGGCCGAGGCCCCTGGCGTGCGCCTGCGCTTCATCGCCAAGCACGACAAGGACAGCGCCCTGCTGCGCAGCGGTGCGGTGGACCTGGACACCGGCGTGGTCGACGGCACGGCCGGCCCCGAGGTGCGCACCCAAGCGCTGTTCAGTGAGCGCTTCGTCGGCGTGGTCGCGCCCGGCCATGGGCTGGCAGCGCAGCCGGCCACACCCGAACGTTACGCGGCCTGCCGCCACGTGCATGTGGCGCGCCGAGCGGCAGCCGCCGGCCCGGTGGACGAAGCCCTGCGTGCGCTCGGCCTTGCGCGCGACATCGCCACCACGGTCGACAGCTTCTCCGCCGCGTTGGCCCTGGCGCGCGCCGCCGGCCTCGTGGCCACCGTGCCCGAGCGCCACACCGCCGGCCTGCGCGCCGGCCTGCAGACCATTGCGCTGCCGCTGGCCCTGCCCCCCATGGCCATCGCGCTGCTGTGGCACCCTCAGGCGCACGCCGACCCGGCGCACAGGTGGCTGCGGGCCTGCGTGCGCGAGGTGTGCGCGGGGGTGGTGGGTGGCGACTGAGCAGCCCCTACACTGCGATGGCCGGCCGCGCGGCCGGCAACTCCATCCACCCGCCACGCCCATGAGCGACAGCCTGCATTCCCTGAACCTGCACGACCTGCGCCTGCTGGCGCTGCTGCTGGCCGAGCGCAGCATCACGCGCGTGGCCGAGGCCAGCGGCCAGGCCGAGCCGGCCGTGAGCCGCAAGCTGCAGCGCCTGCGCGAGGTGCTGGCCGACCCGCTGCTGGTGCGCAGCGGCGCGCGCATGGTGCTGACCGAGCGCGCCCAGGCGTTGCGCGAACCTCTGCGCGAGATCATGGCCCAGGCCGCGCGGCTGGAGGCCGGCGGCAGCTTCGATCCGGCCAAGGCCGAGCGCGCCTTCCACATCGTCTGCTCCGACTGCCTGCCGCCCGACTTCCTGCCGGGCATCGTGGCGCGGCTGGCCGGCGCCGGCCCGCGCATCGCCGCCCACATCCGGCCGGCCGACGCGGCCTTCGACCTGGCCCAGGCGCTGGACGACGGCAGCGTGGACCTGGTCATCAACAACGACCCGCGCCCGCGCGAGGACCTGCGCATGGCCGTGCTGTTCTCCGACGAGGTGGTCTGCCTGATGCGCCGCGGCCATCCGCTCGCGCAGGAGCGGCGCATCCCGCTGGCGCGCTACCTGCGCATGCGCCACCTGGCGCCGCACACCGGATCGCAGCCGCGCACCGGGCCCATCGACGGCGAACTGGCCAAGACCGGCTACCAGCGCCAGATCGTCGCCACCGTGCCCGAATTCAACCTGGCGCCCTACGCGCTGCTGGACAGCGACCTGGTGTACACCACCGCCCGCCGCTTCGCCGACCACTACGCGGCACGGCTGCCCCTGGTGTTGGCGCCCGCACCGGCCGAGCTGCCACCCATGCGCTTCTACCAGCTCTGGCACGAGCGCAGCCACGCCAGCGCGGCCAGCCGCTGGCTGCGCGCCCAGGTGCAGGCGCAGGCTGCCCCGCCCCCCGGCTGAGCCTCCTGCTGGCCTACAGCGCCGGTCGGCCCAAGCCGATGCTGCGCCGTCGCCGCATCGGCTATCACTGGAACCTGGCACCTTGCCGCGGGCGCCGCCCGCGGGACCAGACCCGGAGATGGACAGCATGCAGACAGCGTCAGCCCGTGCCCAGGAAACCGAAGCAGACGCCACACCGCGCCAGGATGCCGAAAGCCTGGAAGCCATCCTGCGCATCGTGCGGCGCTACCTGGGCATGGACGTGGCCTTCGTGTCCCGCTTCCGTGACAAGGACCGGCTGCTGGAACTGGTGGACGACGAATCCGCCGGCCCGCTGCACCAGGGCCAGAGCATTCCGCTGAGCGAGGGCTATTGCCTCAAGGTGGTGCGCGGCGAGCTGCCCGAGTTCATTCCCGACACCTCGCGCGACGCCGTGGCGCGCCAGCTGCCGGCCACGGCGGAGATCCCGATCGGTTCGCACCTGAGCGTGCCCATCGTGCTGCCCGACCAGCATGTCTACGGCACGCTGTGCTGTTTCAGCTACGCGCCCAACCAGACCCTGGACGAGCGCGACGTGCTGCTGTTGCGCGCCTGCGCCGAGTTCCTCGCGCTGCATTTCGAGGCCTCGGCCCGGAACGAGCGCAACCGCGCCACCATCGCCTCGGCCATGCACGATGTGATGGCGCAGGGCGCGCCACGCATCGTGTTCCAGCCGGTCTACCACCTGCCCGACCTGCGCCTGCACGGCTTCGAATGCCTGTCGCGCTTCGATGCCGAGCCGCGCCGCACGCCGGACCGCTGGTTCGCCGCGGCGCACGACGCGGGCGTGGGCCTGGAGCTGGAGTTCCAGGCCATCCGCAACGCGCTGGCCTACCTGGGCCGCATGCCGGTCGGCCCCTGCATGAACATCAACAGCTCGCCCGAGATGATCCTGTCGGACCGGCTGCTGGCGCTGCGCGACAGTGGCCACGACCTCTCGCGCGTGGTGCTGGAGGTCACCGAACATGCCGTGGTGCGCGACTACGCCGCACTGTCGCAGGCGCTCAAGCCGCTGCGTGCCGATGGCGTCACGCTGGCCGTGGACGACGCCGGCGCGGGTTACTCCAGCATGCGCCACATCCTGAGCCTGGAGCCCGACATCATCAAGCTGGACATGGACCTCACGCACGGCATCGACGCCGACCCCAAGCGCAAGGCCCTGGCCAAGGGCCTGACCAGCTTCGCACACGAGATCGGCTCGCTGGTCGTGGCCGAGGGCGTGGAGACCCGGGCCGAACTGCTGACGCTGGCCCGGCTCGGCGTGGACTGCGCCCAGGGCTACCACCTGGACCGGCCGCTGGACTTCGAGCAGGCCCTGGAGCGCTGCCGCGGGCCCATCGAACACGGGCGCTGCGGCTGATCCTCCAGGATCAGTGCTTGTGCTGCGCGGCCGGTGCCGCACTGGCGTTGACCGCGCGCACCGGCGCCTGCACCTGCACCGATTCGCGCTGGCCGTCCTTGCCCTCGAACACCAGCGTCAGCGGCACGGTGTCGCCGGCCTTCACCTGCGCGGGCAGGTCCATCAGCATCACGTGGTAGCCGCCGGGCTTGAGTTCCACGGTCTTGCCGGCGGGCAGCTCCAGGCTGGGCACCTGGCGCATGCGCATCACGTTGTCCTGCAGCGCCATCTCGTGCACCTCGACGATGGGCGCGGTGAGCGAGCTGGCGGACACCAGGCGCACGTCCTTGGCCGAGCGCAGCTGCATGAAGGCACCCGTGCCCTTTTGCTGCGGCACGGTGGCGCGCACCCAGGCGTCCTGCACGGTGACCTGGGCCTGCGCGGCGCCGGCGGCCAGGGCTGCGGCGGCGAGGAGGATGCGGAATGTGTTGTTCATGGGAGCTTTCCTTTGGCAATGGGGGGAGTGTCAGGCCAGCAGCCGGCGCAGGTCCTGCGCGTACTGCTCGGCCGTCTGGTCGTGCCGCAGCACCACGCGCAGCTGGCCCGCGGGGTCGTAGACATAGCTCAGCGCCGTGTGGTCCATGGTGTAGGAGGCGCCGGTCGGCACCTTCTTGTAGTAGGCCTTGAAATTCCGCGCGAGTTCTGCGGTCTCGTCCAGCGAACCATACAGGCCCAGGAAGCTCTCGTCGAAGGCCTTGGTATAGGCCTGCAGCACCTGGGGTGTGTCGCGCTCGGGGTCCACCGTGACGAAGACGACCTGCAGCCGTGCGCCAAGTTCGCCGAGCAGGGCCTTGGCCTGGGCCGCACGGGCCAGCGCGGTCGGGCAGACATCGGGGCATTGCGTGAAGCCGAAGAACAGCAGCACGGCCTGGCCCTTGAAATCGGCCAGCGTGCGCGTGCGGCCGGCGGGGTCGCGCAGCCGGAAGTCCTGGGCGTAGTCGGCGCCGGTGAGGTCGATGCCGTGGAAGGCAGGTGCCGCGGGCTGGCAGGCCGCCAGAAGTGCGGCGCTGCCGGCCACGAGCAGACGGCGGCGTGGGAGGTCGATCGGGTGCATGTCTTTTCTCCGCATCAGAAGGTGTAAAGCGCCGACAGCCGTACGTTGCGCCCCTGCGCCGGCGCGACCCAGCGCGCCACGTGCAGATGGCTGGAAACGTAGTAGGCCTTGTCGGTGAGGTTGCGCAGCGCCAGCTGCACTTCCACGGCCTGGCCACCGCCCAGCGGCTTCCGCCAGGTTTGCGTGAGGTCCAGGCGCGCATAGCCCGGCAGCACGACCGTGTTGGCGCGGTCGGCGTAGCGCGCGCTCTGGGCGTAGACGCCGGCGCCGGTGCGCCACTGCGCGTCCGAGCTGCTGGCCCACCGGTATTCGCCCCACACGCTCAGTGCATGCGGCGCCACATTGGGCGCGGTCTTTCCGGCCAGCAGGGAATTGGCCAGCACCACCGCACGCGTGTAGGCATAGGCCGCCCGCACGCTGAGCCGCTCGGCGATCTGCCCGGTCAGCGAAGCCTCCAGGCCGCGCGAGCGCCCGGTGCCGTCCACCGTGAAGTCGAAGGCGTTGGCCGGCGTGCTCTGGTCGGCCGAGATCATGTGGCGCTGGTCCAGCTGGAACAGCGCCACATCGGACGCCAGGGCGCCGCCCTGCCAGAGCGACTTCCAGCCCACTTCAACCTGGCGCGAACGGCGCGAGGGCAGCGACTGGTTCGACGACGACGCCACCTGGTTCGGCGCCATGCCTCGGGCCCAGTTGGCGTACAGGCTGTCGCTCTCCGAGAGCCGGCGCAGCAGGCCGAGCTTGGGCGAGAACACGGCCTCATCCACCCCGCGCGTGCCGGCCGTGCCGTAGAGAAAGTCCTGCTGCGTATAGCGCAGGCCGGCCACGACGGTCCAGGCGCCCAGGTCGATCTGGTCCTGCACCGAGGCCGCGAGGGTCTTGAGGTCCTGCGTGGTCAAGGCGCCGGCCGCGAGCAGGCCCCAGGCCGGAATGGCGACCTGGCCGTAGACCGGGTCGAACACGTTGATGGCCACGCTGGCCGATGCGGGCACCGTCAGCGCCGGCTGGTCCAGCGTCTCGCGGTAGTGGTCCAGGCCGAAGAACAGCTGGTGCCGGGCCGCACCCGTCGCCAGCCGGTGGGTCAGCGAGGCGGCCGCAGAATCGATGCGGCGGTCGGTGCCGGGCTCCACCGATGCGCTGCGGGCCCAGGTGCCGGCCGGCGCGGCCGCGAGCGGATTGCCGAACAGAAAGCTCTTGACCGAGGTCGAGTCCGCCCGCAGGTGCGTGAGGTCCACGGCCAGCCGCGTGTCGTCGCCCAGCGCCACATCGCCGTGCAGGTCGAGGATGCGCGTGTCCGTGGTTGAGTCCCGCCCTGGCTCGCCGAACTGGCGGTCGCGCGGCACGGCCACCGGCCGGTCGCCCAGCGAAGGGATGCCGTAGTCGGGCTGGTAGCGCTGGCGGATCAGCTCGGCGCCAAGGCGCAGGTGGTAGCGCTTGCCGTCGCTCTTGGCGATGCCCAGCTTCAGGCCTTCGAGTTGGTCGGGCACATGCCGCCATGCGCTGGCATCGGATTGCGTCAGCACCAGGCGGGCGGCCAGCTCCTGCTCCGCGTTCAGCACACGGTTGACGTCCGCCGACAGTTCGAGCGCGCCGGAACTGCCCACGCCCGCGCTGACCGAGCCGAAGTTGGCCAGCCGCGGCTGCTTCGTCACGAGGTTGACCGTGCCGCCGGGTTCGCTGCGCACGCCCAGTGCCGCGCCCGGCCCGCGCAGCACCTCGATGGACTCGACGAAGGCCGCGGCGAACGGGTAGTTGGACAGCCGCACGCCGTCGCGCAGGATGCGGCTGGAGCCGGTGGCGCTGTCCATGATGGCGCCGCGCAGCGTGAAGAACTGGGTGTGCGCGCCGTTGAAACCCGAATCGGCCTGCACGCCGGGGATGTTGCGCAGCGCCTCCTGCAGTGTGCTGCCGCCCTGGGCGCGCAGCACGTCCACGGGCAGGCTGGAGGCCGAGAACGGCGTGTCCATGGTCGAGGCGCTGCTGCCCGTCGCCAGGCTGCCGGCGCGCAGGATCTCGGGCACGGCGGACCCGCGCACCACCACCGCAGGCAAGGCGCTGCCGGGCTCGGCCTGCGCCCAGGCCACAGGTGCGGTGGCAGCTGCGATGGCCCAGGCCAGGGGTTGGAGGCGCGTGTTCATTGCGAAGCTCCCACCAGAAACCGATCCAGTCCCAGCATCACCAGCAGCGATGCACCCACGAGCGGAAACGCGATGCCGCCCAGCACCAGCAGGCCGGCCACCGTGCGCAGCGCGCGCCGGTCCGAGGGCAGCGGCGGCACGCCGAGCCCGCCGGCCGGCCGGCGCTTCCACCACATGGCGGCGCCGCTGGCGCACAGCAGCACCGTGGCCGCGCAGGCCAGCACCAGCAGCAGCTGGTTGGCCAGGCCGAACTCCTGGCCCATGTGCACGTTGATGCCCCACTCCAGCGCGCGGCCCAGCGGGCCGTAGTCGGCATAGCGCATGTCCAGCAGCACGGCGCCGCTGTACTGGTCCAGGTGCACCACGCGCTGGCGCGCCAGGTCGTGCGGGTAGACCGAGGCCGTGTAGACGCCGGTCGGCCCCTGCGGCAGCGCCAGCGTGTAGCCGGGCGCGAGATCCAGCCGCGCGGCAATCGCCATGGCCGCGTCCAGGTCCAGCGCGCCGTGCGCCATGGCGGCCGGCGCCGCGCCGTGGCCCAGGTGCGCGGCATGGCCGTCATCGTGCGACTGCGGCAGCTGCGCCTGCTCCAGCGACCAGGCCGTGGGCCCGGCGTCGTGCAGCTTGTGCTGCGACATCGGCACCTGCACGCGCACGCCGGCCGGGTAGCCGAAGTTGTGGCCGTTGGCCCAGCGGTTGGCCTGCTGGCCCCACAGCACCGACCAGGGCATGCCGGTCAGCGCGAGGAAGACCAGCGCGGCCGCGACGAACACGCCCGTCACCGCATGCAGGTCGCGCCAGAACAGGCGCTGGCCCGGCTTGCCGCGCACCGAGACCACGCCGCCGCGGCGCCCGCGCGGCCACCACAGGTAAATGCCCGTGGCCACCAGCAGGATGGCCCAGCCGGCCGCGATCTCGATGGCGCCGCGCGCCATGGTGCCGAAGTACTTGAGGCTGTGCAGGCGGCGGATGGTCCCGGCCACGCTGCCGCCCTCGGGCAGCTGGCCCAGCACCTGGGCGCGGTAGGGGTCGACGTAGACCGACAGGCGCTCGCCGCCCGTGCCGGTGATGCCGACCTCGGCCGCGTCGGTGGCCGTGGCTGCGGGGGTGTACTTGCGCAGCGTGCCGGGCACTGCCGCCAGCGCCGCAGCCACGAGTTCGCCGTGCGCATGCGCCGGTGTGGCGGCGGCCGCCACATGCTTGAGCTCGGCGTGGAACCAGTCGTCGATGGTGTCCTTGAACACATAGAGGCCGCCCGTGAGCGCGAGCCAGGCCAGGAAGGGCAGCACCAACAGCCCGGCATAGAAGTGCCAGCGCCAGACCGCGCGGTACAGGCTGCCCGCGCCGATGCCGTTCTGCACCGGCACCGTGGAGTCCGTGGTCGTGGCCATGTCAGAAGCGCAGGTTCAGGCTGGCATACGCGCTGCGGCCGTCGCCGGGCGAGTCGCCCGAGGAGCCGCTGTCGTACCAGGCGTGGTCGAACTGGCGGTCCGTCAGGTTCTCCACCTGCGAGCTGAACACGCTGCGCGCCGGCAGCGGGCCGGCGGCACTGGCGTGGATGGTGGCGGTGCCCAGCGTCAGCGCGGAGTCGGCAGCGTCCTGGGCGCTGGCCGGGGGCAACAGCACGAATGCGGCGCAGCCGGCGAGAAACCGCGGCGTGCGGCGACGGGACGGTCGGAATGCGTGGAACACGGCACACCCTCAAGCAAACAGGTCTGTTCATGCAGGCCGTCCGCCTGTGCGGCAGTCCTGCGCGAAAGCGCGAGCGCACAGCCTCACGGCCGCGCATCTCGGCGAAGAGTCAGACCAGGGAGGGAGGGCCGCGAGGCGGCAGCGGCGCGCCGACCAGCGCCGCGATGTGCGCGGCCACGAGGCTCTGCAGTGCACGGGCCAGCGGCTGCGGCGCGGCGCTGGGGGTCCGCTGCGGAGCCGGCGGCAAGGTGGCCGCCAGGCACAGGGGGCAGTCCAGGGTGTGGTGCACGGCGGCACCGTCCTGCGCACCACCGTCGCCCAAGGCCACCAGCTTCACGCCGCCGCTGGCCGTGCAGACCAGTTCCATGGCCTGGGGCTGCACGATGGGCGAGGCGACCGCCACGCCCATGGCCAGCACGAACCACGCCAGGACGAGGCGGGCCAGCAGCGTGGAGCGGCGCAGCAATTGCATGGGCGGCGATCATAAGGCGGCCGGCGCGCTGCCGGCCTGGGCCACCGGTGGGGCAAATCGACCCAGGGCGAACCGTCGCACTGCCGCGCCCATCGCGCAGCTTCCACCGGCGAGCCATTCGGCGCCCTGGACTCCGGCAGCGAGCCGGCCACCTTCACCGGCATCCACGACCGTACGGCCACCCGCGCCAAGCCTTCGGCATGGTTGCGCCCGACAGGGGGTGGCGCGGCGCCAGGCTCAGCCCGCGCAGCCGACGTCCAACTGGAGCGCCATGGGCTGCACCCGCAGGTCCGCGCCCTCGCGCAACAGCGCGGTCGGCCCGGCCGCGCGAAAGCCGTGGCGCACGTACAGGCGCAGCGCCGCGCTGTTGGTGGTCGTCACGCCCAGGCAGACCCGTTCCGCGCCTGCTTGCGCCGCCCAGGCCAGCACATCGTCGAGCAGCGCAGCACCGATGCCGAGCCCGCGCGCGGCAGGGTCCACCCACATCTGGAACAGGTCGGCGCGGGCCGGCTCCGCCGCCGAGCGCTTGCACCAGACCAGGCCGCAGACCGTGCCGTCCTGCACGGCCAGCACGAGCCGGTCGAAGCCGCTGCTGCGGGCCGCGGCGACACGCTCTGCCCACTGCGCATCGGCCCGGCCGGCTTCGGCCGCGTAGCTGCTGCCGAAGGCATCCGGCGCGTCCTGCAGCGCGCGCAGACGCACCGCCCGGTACAGGGGCCAGTCGCCGGGCTCGGCAAGGCGCAGGGTGAACGGGACAGCGGACATGGGGGCGCGCGCACCGGATGCTGCACGCCCCGGGATTGTGGCGCACGGGCCCTGGCTATACTGCGCCCGCCCTCGGAACCGCGTTCCGCGGGCATCCGTGCGACAGGTGTCCGCATGCCCTGCATGTGGAGTAAACGGGAACGGGGTGACGGCGCAGCGATGCAGCCCAGGCCCCGGCTGCCCCCGCAACGGTCAGCAAGCGACAACGCCGATCGCCCCCTGGCACCAGCTGCCGGGCGGGCCGTCACTGGGTTCGCACGTGGTCTGCCACCGCAGATGCGCGACGGTCCTGGGAAGACGCGGCGCCGGCAGAGCCTTCTCTGCCCCTTGCGAGCCCGGAGACCGGCCTGGCGCGTTCGTGCATGCCCAGCATGCACAAGCCGGCCGTCTGCGGGGTGCAGACAGCGGCGCCTGCGCACGCGCGTGTCGCGGCGGGCGCTGCTGTCACAGCAGGCGGCGCGGTTCTGTCCCCGAAAGGAAACCCGCATGCACATCGAACCCGGCGTCGTCGACGCCGCCAAGATCACCCTGAGCTACGCCACGGCCGCCGCCGCCTTCGGCCTCACCGCCTTCATGGCGCGCCAGGACGCGCGGGCCGACGCCCACCGGGGCGGGTGGGCCGCGCTGGCGGCACGCAGCCTGCTCACCACGCTGGCGGTGTTCTGCTTCTTCGAGGTCTTCCCGCACGCGCCCGTGGGCGTGTCCGAGGTGCACCTGATCCTGGGCTCCACGCTGCTGCTGCTGTTCGGCGCGGGCGCCACGGCCATCGGGCTGGCGGCGGGCCTGCTGGCCCAGGGCCTGCTCTTCGCGCCGGCCGACCTGCCGCAGTACGGCATGAACGTGACCACGTTGCTGGTACCGCTGTACGCCATCGCCCGAATCGCGCAGCGCGTCATCCCGGCGCGCACGGCCTACGTGGACATCGGCTACCGCCAGGCGCTGGCGCTGTCGCTCACTTACCAGGGCGGCATCGTGCTGTGGGTCGCGTTCTGGGCGCTGTACGGCCATGGCGTGGGCGCGGACCAGTTGGCCGAGATCGGCCGCTTCGGCACCGCCTACCTGGCCGTGGTGCTGCTGGAGCCACTGGTCGACCTCGCGGTGCTGTGGGGGGCCAAGACGCTGGCCGCCCGCACGCGTGGCCAATGGTTCACGGCGCGGCTGCACGCGGCCGCTTGAAGCCGCTGCTGCCCCAGGGCAGCCAGGGCTTCCCGCCGGCCGGCGCGGCCGGAATTCAGGACCAGTCCTCGGCGCGCAGGCAGTCTGCGCCCCAGGCCCGCGCCAGCGCCTGCGCGCGGCCCAGCCGCAGGCGGCCTTGCTCGAAATCGACCACGCGCAGCTGCGCAGCCTCGGCAGGACGCGCGGGCCAGTCGCGCGCACGGCCGTCGGTCAGCAGCCAGAGCCAGCCCTCGCCGCCGCCCCGGGCCAGCAGCTGTGCCGCCTGCGCGATGGCCGGGCCCAGCGGCGTGCCGCCGCCCGCGCCGATGGCGTTCACCCAGTCGTCGTTCCAGGCCGCGGCCTTGCGTGGCGGCAGGCGCAGCTCCACGCGCGTGCCGGCGAAGCTGAGCAGCGCCACCCGCTCGCGCCGGCGGTAGGCCTGCTCCATGAGCGCGAGCAGCACGCCCTTGGCGCGCGCAAGCGCGCCGCCGGCGGCCATCGAGCCCGAGCAGTCGAGCACGAAGCAGTGCAGCCGCTGGCTGGAGGGTGGCTGCGGCCGGCGCCGCAGGTGCTGCGGTGCGAGTGGCGCGGCGCCGCGCGCGGCCAGCGTGGCTGGCCAGTTCCAGCCACCCGTGGCGGGGCCGCGCTGCAGGTGGCTTGCGGTGTCGGCCTTCGCACCGGGCATGCGCCCTGCCGCCAGGCCGGGCGCTGCATCGGCACGAAGGCTCAGGCTTTTTTTGCGGCGGGCCCCGCGTCGGAGGCCAGCAGCGCGGGCACGGCCAGGCGCACCGTGCCCATGGGCTCGGGCGGCAGCGCGCCCCAGTCCGTGCCGGCATCGCTGTGGCCTGGGGTCCCACTGTCGCTGCCCTTGGCTTGCGGCTGCTCGGCCTTGGGCGCGGTGGCCGGCGCCGCAGCGGATAGCGGCGCGCCGGGCTTGCGCCGGTGCACGAGCGCCAGTTCGGCCACGGCCTGCACATGCGCGGGCGTGACCTCGGCGTCGCCCTGCCAGGCCGCCAACGCGCGCGCCGCGCGCAGCAGCACGAGGTCGGCGCGCAGGCCGTCGACCTGGGCCTGCACGCACAGGCCACCCGCGGCCTGCAGAACCGCGTCGGACCAGGGCAGCGCCTCGGGCGCCAACGCGCGCGCGCGGGCCACGCCCAGGCGCTCGGCCAGTACGGCCTGCTCGGCGGCATGCCGTGCGCGGAAGGCCGCGGGATCGGCCTCGAACTGCAGCCGCGCGCGCACGACGGCCTGGCGCTGCGCCGGGTCGGCCACATTGGCCAGCCGCACGCACAGGCCCAGGCGGTCCAGCAGCTGCGGGCGCAGCGCGCCCTCCTCCGGGTTCATGGTGCCCACGAGCACGAAGCGAGCGGCATGGCGGTGCGAGATGCCGTCGCGCTCGACCACGTTGACGCCGCTGGCCGCGGCGTCCAGCAGCACGTCGACCAGGGCGTCGGGCAGGAGGTTGATCTCGTCCACGTAGAGCACGCCGCCGTGTGCGCGCGCAAGCAGGCCGGGCGCGAAGCGCACGGCATGGCCGGCCAGGGCCTGCTGCAGGTCCAGCGTGCCGGCCACGTGCTCGAGCGATGCGCCCAGTGGCAGCGTGACGAAGGGCGCCGCCGGGATCAGCTCGGCCAGCGCGCGTGCGGCAGTGGACTTGGCCGTGCCGCGCGGGCCCTCGACCAGCACGCCGCCGATGCGCGGATCGATGGCGGCCAGCAGCAGCGCCTGGCACAGCGCGGGCTGGCCGGCGATGGCGGCGAACGGAAACAGCGGGGGCAGCTCGGGGGCTTCGGTGACGCTCATCGCGTTGATTCCTGGTGGTGTTCGTGGTCCAGCAGCAGGGCTTCGAGCTGCTGGCGGTAGTCGCCGGGTTGCGCCCACAGGCCGCGCTGCATGGCTTCGAGCAGGCGCTCCAGCATGCCGCGCAGGGCCTCGGGGTTGTGCTCGGCGACGAAGTCGCGCACGGCGGCGTCGCGCAGGTAGGCGTCGGCCACCAGCGCGTAGTGGTGGTCGGCGACCTGGCCCGTGGTGGCGTCGAAGCCGAACAGATAGTCCACCGTGGCCGCCATCTCGAACGCGCCCTTGTAGCCATGGCGCATGGCGCCTGCGATCCATTTCGGGTTGGTCACGCGCGCGCGCACCACGCGGCCGATCTCCTGGTGCAGCGTGCGCACGCGCGGCTGCTGCGGATTGGCGTGGTCGCCGTGGTAGAGCGCGGGCGTCTTGCCCGACACCTCGCGCACGGCCGCGGCCATGCCGCCCTGGAACTGCAGGTAGTCGGACGAGTCCAGGATGTCGTGCTCGCGGCTGTCCTGGTTCTGGGCCACGATGTCGAGTTCGCCCAGGCGCCGGCGCAGCGCATCGCCAGCGGGTTCGCCCTCGCTGTCCTGGCCGTAGGCGTGGGCGCTCCAGCCGATCCAGGCCCGCGCCAGGTCGCCGGCGTCCTGCCAGTCACCGCTGTGCAGCAGCGGGTCCAGTCCCGTGCCGTAGTGGCCGGGCGGCGCGCCGAACACGCGCCAGCCGGCCTGGCGGCGCGCCTGCTCGGCACTGGCGCCCTGGGCCTGCAACGCCTGGGCTTCGGCCCGCACGCGCGCGCGGATGGGGTTGTCCTCGTCGTCCTCCTCGAGTTCCGCGACCGCCTGCACGGCGGCGTCGAACATCTGCACCGCGAGCGGGAACGCGTCGCGGAAGAAGCCCGAGATGCGCAGCGTCACGTCCACGCGCGGGCGGTGCAGGCCGGCGCGCGGCACCACCTCGAAGTCCTGCACGCGCTGGCTGCCAGGGGCCCAGCGCGGGCGCACGCCGATCAGCGCGAAGGCCTGGGCCAGGTCGTCGCCGCCGGTGCGCATGGTGGCCGTGCCCCAGACCGACAGGCCCAGCGCGCGCGGGTACTCGCCGTGCTCCTGCAGGTAGCGCTCGATCAGCTGGCGCGCGGCCTGCTGGCCGAGTTCCCAGGCAGCCTGGGTCGGGATGGCACGCGTGTCCAGCGTGTAGAAGTTGCGGCCCGTGGGCAGCACGTCGGGCCGCCCGCGCGAAGGCGAACCGCTGGGGCCGGCCGGCACGAACAGGCCGCGCAGGCCGCGCGACAACTGGCGCAGCTCTTCAGGGCCGCAGGCGTCCAGGTCCGGGGCCAGCTGACCGTGGACGCGCTGCAGCACGGCCTGGGTCTGCGGCCAGCCGGCCGCGTGTTGTTCGCCGTCCAGCAGCTGCTGGGCCAACCGTTCAAGCCGCTCGCGCGTGTCACCTTCGTGGCGCCAGGGTTCGGCGCTCAGGGCCTGCAGCACTGCCGGACGCGGGCCGGCCCAGGGCCGCGCCGGCTCCAGCCGCAGCGGATCGAAGCCGGTGTCCGGCAGCAGATCGGCCGCCAGCGCGCCCAGCAGCCCGGCATCGCCGTCCGAGGGAAAACGCGCCAGCGCCAGCAGCGTATCGCGGCGTTGCCGGCCGGCGGGTGAGCGGCCGAACACGTGCAGGCCGTCGCGGATCTGTGTCTCCTTGAGCTCGCAGAGGTAGGCGTCGATGCGCTCGAGCAGTGCGTCCTCGTCGTTCTCGGTGCCGGGCGGCAACGCCAGCTCCCCGGCCAGGTGCTGGCGCCGCACGGCTTCGACGATCTGGCGGCGCAGCAGCGCGGCGCGGCGCGCGTCGACCAGCAGCGCGTCGTAGTACTCGTCGACCAGGCGCTCCAGGTCCTGCAGCGGGCCGTGGTTCTCGGCGCGCGTGAGCGGTGGCATCAGGTGGTCGACGATCACGGCCTGGCTGCGGCGCTTGGCCTGCGCGCCCTCGCCGGGGTCGTTGACGATGAAGGGATACAGGTGCGGCAGCGGGCCGAGGATCGCGTCGGGCCAGCACGCGCCGGACAGCGCCAGGCTCTTGCCGGGCAGCCATTCGAGGTTGCCGTGCTTGCCCACGTGGACGATGGCGTCGATGGCGAACACATCGCGCAGCCAGAAGTAGAAGGCCAGGTAGTGGTGCGGCGGCACCAGTTCGGCGTCGTGGTAGCTCGCGTAGTCCTGTGCGCCGGACTGGTTCAGCGCGCGGGCGGGCTGGATGCCGATGAAGACCTGGCCCAGGCGCAGGCCGGCGACCATGAAGCGGCCCTGGCGCAATGCCGGGTCGGCCTCGGGCGGGCCCCAGCGCGCAGAGATGGCGGCGGCCATGCCATCGGGCAGCGCGGCCAGGCGCGTCTTGTGGTCGGCCAGCGCGTAGCTTTGCCAGGCCGGGCGCAGCGGCCATTGGGCGGGGTCGTTGGCGATGCCCTGCTGCAGCTGGCGCATCAGCGCGTCACCGTCTTGCGGCAGTGCTGCGTCGCCCAATGCGTAGCCCTCGGCCGCCAGCGCCTGCAGGATGGCGATCACCGAGGCCGGTGTGTCCAGCCCCACGCCGCTGCCGATGCGGCCTTCGCTGCCCGGGTAGTTGGCCAGCACGAGCGCGAGCCGCTTCTCGGCCGCGGGGCGCGTGCGCAGCCGGCACCAGCGCTGCGCGAGTTCGGCCACGAAGTCCACGCGGTCGGGCTCGGCCTGGTAGGCCACGATGTCGGCCTGGGTGACCGGGCAGCGGTGCGCCAGCCCCTTGAAGCTGACCGCGCGCGTGACGATGCGGCCGTCCATCTCGGGCAGCACGACCTGCATGGCGATGTCGCGCGGGCGCAGGCCCTGGGCATCGGCCAGCCAGTCTTCGCGGTTGCCGCCGCTCGTGATGACCTGCAGCACGGGCGCGTCGCCCGCCAGGGCCTGGCCCGGCTCCAGCGCCGAGAAGGCCGTGGTGTTGAGCACGAGCTGCACGGCGTGCTCGGCACACAGCGTGCGCAGGGTGGACAGGCACAGCCCGTCCTTGAGCGAGTCCAGCGCCAGCGGCAGCGGGTTCAGGCCGCGCGCGTGCAGCGCCATGGCCAGCGCGTCGAAGGCGGCCGTGTTGCCGGCCAGCAGATGCGAGCGGTAGAACACCAGCGCGACCACGGGCGCGCCGGGCAGCCACGCCGCACGCAGGTCGTCGATGCCGGGCACGGCATGGCGCTGCGCGCACAGCGCGGGTGGCACGTAGAGCGCGGCCTGCGGCAGCGTGCGCGGCGGCGGCGGGGCCTCGCCCTGCCCCAGACCCAGGTGCGCCACGGCCTGCAGGAAGGCGCGCGCGTTGGCGGGTCCGCCTGCGCGCAGGTACTGCCAGAGCTGGCGGCTGTCGGCCTGCGGCAGCGTGCCGCGCGCGAGCAGGTGCGGGTCTTCCTGCAGATCACCGGAAAAGATGGCCAGGCGCTGGCCCTTGGCACGCGCGAGCGCTGCGATCTGTTGCACACCATAGGGCCAGGCCGACTCGGAACCCAGGTGGTCCACGACCACCACGCGCGCGTGCTGCAGCACCTCGTCCACGTAGAGGTCCAGCGAGGCCGGCTGGCGCAGGTACAGCAGGTTGGCCAGGCGCAGGCTGGGGAAGCCTTCGAGCTGCTGCGCAGCGGCGGACAGCAGGGCCAGCGTGGTGTCGGCCGAGCTCAGCACGACGATGTCGGCGGGCTGCTGGTCGAGCCGCGTGACGACGCTGGGGTCTTCGACGAAGCCGCCAGGGCGGGTGGAGAGAAGGTGCATCAGTGGGATCCCATGGCCGAGCGCAGCGATGGCCCGTGTGGTGTTGGGGCCCCTGTGCCCACGCCGAGGAGCGCAGTGGCCTGGGCGGCGCGGGGAACCTCGCGCTTCAACATCTGACCCATTGCACTTGTTCGAGCGTAGTGAACGCAGTGAACGGTGCGAGTTGTGCAATGCGCCCAGGCCGCGAGCACCGCAGGTTGCCCGGAGCGCCAGCGGAGGGACGTGGGCACCGGGGTCGCCCTTTCTTTGGTTACTTTCTTTCGGCGAAACGAAAGAAAGTGACTGCACTGCCGGGGGCAATCCCGGCCTCTGGTGCCAGCAGGAACCACTACGTCTGATCGAGGTGAGGAGGCGGGGTTTTCGCCCCCGCACGACGACTGACTTTTCTTGTCTCGCCAAGAAAAGTAAGCAAAAGAAGGCGACCCCGGTGCCCCTGTCCTTCCGCTTCGCTCCAGGCAACCTGCGGTGCTCGCGCCATGGGCTGCATTGCGCAACTCGCACCGTTCACTGCGTTCACTCAGCTCGAACAAGCGCAATGGGTCAGATGTTGAAGCGCAAGGTGCCCTTGCGCAGCCCATGGCGCTGCGCTCCTCGGCAGGGGCACAGGGGGAAGTCCCACACGGGCCATCGCTGCGCTCGGCCGCGAACGGCCGGCGCTGCGCGCGGCGAGTGCTGGGGGTGTGTTGCTTCATCAGGCCTCTACGCCCACCAGGCCCGTTCGCAGCGCTGCCTCGTCCAGGTCCTGGCCGATGAACACCAGGCGCGTGCCGCGGCGCTCGCCTTCGCGCCAGGCGCGGTCGAAATGGTGGTCGAACCTCCTGCCCACGCCCTGCAGCAGCCAGCGCATCGGCTTGCCCGGAATCTCGGCGAAGCCCTTCACGCGCAGGATGGTCTGCTGCTCCACGAGCCGCGCCAGCGCCGCCAGCAGGCGCTCGCGGTCCACGGCCGGCAGCTCGATCACATGGGCGTCGAACTCGTCGTGGTCGTGGTCCTCCTCGTGGTCGTGGTGGCTCTCGCGCGCATCGATGGTGGTCTCTGACGCCTTCGCCAGGCCCAGCAGCACGTCCAGCGGCAGCTTGCCCTGGCTGGACTGCAGGATCTTCACGGAGGGCGGCAATTCCTCGCGCACCAGGGCCGTCACGCGTTCGACCGCCGCGGCATCGACGAGGTCGGTCTTGTTGAGCACCACGAGGTCGGCGGCCGCCAGCTGGTCCTCGAACAGCTCGTGCAGCGGCGACTCGTGGTCCAGGTTGGGGTCCGCGCGGCGCTTCGCGTCCACGGCCACGGGGTTGGCCGCGAACTGGCCCGCGTCGGCGGCCGGCGTGTCGACCACGGTGACCACGGCGTCCACCGTGAACACGTTGGCGATCTCCGGCCACTGGAAGGCCTGCACCAGCGGCTTGGGCAGTGCCAGGCCGCTGGTCTCGATCAGCACCGCGTCGATGCGGTCGCGGCGCTCGGCCAGCGCCTGCATGACGGGGAAGAACTCCTCCTGCACGGTGCAGCACATGCAGCCGTTGGCCAGTTCGTAGAGCGCGCCCTGCTGCTCCTGGCCGTCCTCGTCGCAGCCGATGCCGCAGCCCTTGAGGATCTCGCCGTCGATGCCGAGTTCGCCGAACTCGTTGACGATCACGGCGATGCGCCGGCCCTGGGCGTTGTCCAGGATGTGGCGCAGCAGCGTGGTCTTGCCGCTGCCCAGGAAGCCCGTGACGATGGTGGCGGGGATCTTTTGCATGGGTGGATTCTCCAGAAGGTGGATGTCAGAGGGCGCGCAGTGCGGGCAGCACCTCGCGTGCGAACAAGGCCATGGCGTCCAGGGCCTGGGCGTTGTCCCACAGGCCGTTGGCATTGAAGACACAGCGCAGGTGGCGGATGCCTGTGCGCTCGCGCAGCGCCGCGATCTGCGCATGGCAGGCTTGCGGCGTGCCGTGGATGAACTGCTCGCGCAGCACGCGTTCGGCATCGATGGGCGGCACCTGGTCGGGCGGCACGCCGCGTTTGCCGGCGAAGTAAATACGGCGCTGGTACAACTGCGGCCACAGCGCGGCGAGCTGCTGAGCGACGGCGGCCTCATCCGCACCGATGCAGACGTAGCGGGCCAGCGAGGAGCGCTGCTGCAAGGCCGCGCTGTCGCGGCCCTGCGCGGCGGCCGCGGCCTGCAGCTGCGCCAGCTGCGCGGCCTCGGGCGGCTCCAGGCTCAGCAGCAGCGGCAGGTCCTGCGCGAGCGCGAAGCCCAGCGTCTCGGGCGTGGAGCCCGCCACGTACAGCGGCGGATGGGGACGCTGCACCGACGCTGGCATGGCGCCACGCGCCGCAATGGTCCAGGCGCCCTGCTCGGCCGGCAGCGCCGCGCCGCACAAGGCCCGTCGCAGCAGCCGGCAGGATTGCTCGAAACGCGCACGCGTTTCCTCGGGCGCGATCTGCAGCGCCTGCAGTGCGGCCGGTTCGGTGCCGCGGCCGACACCCACGTCGAGCCGGCCGGCGCTCTGGAAGTCCAGCTGCGCGATCTCCTCGGCCAGCATCAGCGGGTGGTGCACGGGCAGCACGAGCACCGAGGTGCCCACGCGCAGCCGCTCGGTGCGCGCGAACAGCGCGGCGGCCAGCAGCAGCGTCGAGGGGTAAGGCCAGGGCTGCGCCGGTACGCGGAATTCGTTGAACCAGACGCCGTCGAAGCCGAGCTGCTCGGCGCGCTCGAACAGCGCGATGAAGCCGCGGTGGTCGCCGCAGGTGGCCTCGCGCGTCCAGCCGGCCAAGTCAATCCGCATGGGGAGCCTCCTGCAGGCGGTGTGCGCGCAGCAGGTGGTGCGGCGGCACCGCCACGCGCTCGAAGCGCACGCCGAACACGGCATCGAGAGAAGGCGATTGCAGCAGCGCGGCACCGCCGTCCAGCGCCACGCGCCCCTGGTCCAGCACGACGACGCGCCCGAAGTGCTGGAACGCGAGGTCCAGGTCGTGCATGGCGACCACGACCAGGCGCTCGCGTCCGCGCGCGGCCAGCGCCTCCACGAGCGCGAGCCGGTGCCGCACGTCCAGGGCAGCGCCGGGTTCGTCGGCCAGCAGCACGGGCGGGTCGGTCGCCAGCACCGTGGCCAGCAAGGCACGCGCCTGCTCGCCGCCGGAGAGCGTGGACCAGAGCCGCGCGGCGAAAGCCGACAGGCCGGCCTGCGCCAGCACGGTGCCGGCGTCCTGCACCGACTGCTGGCCTTCGAGCCGCATGGCAACGAGCTCGTCCACGCGCAGGTCCCAGTGCGGCGCGAAGTGCTGGGGCATGTAGCCCATGGCCCGGGCACGCTGCGCCACGGGCATGGCCGCCAGGTCGGCGCCGTCCAGCAGCACGCGGCCCGCATCGGGCGCCAGCAGGCCGGCCAGCAGCGACAGCAGCGTGGACTTGCCCGCGCCGTTGGGGCCGACCAGGGCCACGGCGCCGCGCGCGGGCAGCGCGAGGCTCACGCCATCGACCACGGCGCGGCCGCGCCGGCGCAGCGTGAGCACTTGCGCCTGCAGACGCGGTGGAGGTGAGCCCGTCATGCCGACCGCAGCCTCCGCGCCAGCAGCACGATGAAAAAGGGCCCGCCGGCCACGGCCGTGATGAGGCCCAGCGGCACCTCGGCCGGCGGCAGCGCGGCGCGCGCGATGGCGTCGGCCACGGTCACGACGATGGCGCCGACCAGGGCCGAGGCCGGCAACAGCCTTCTGTGCAGCGGCCCGACCATCCAGCGCGCGATGTGCGGCGCCGCCAGGCCCACGAAGGCCACGAGGCCGCCGTAGGCCACGGCCGCCGCCACGACGAGCGAACCCACGAGCACGGCGCGCGGCACGAAGCGCGCCACGTCCAGCCCGAAGCCCTGGGCGGCCTGGTTGCCGAGGCCCAGCAGGTCCAGCCCGCGCGCGATACCGCGCGTGGCCGCGAGACAGGCCACGGTGATCAGCGCAAGCAGGCCCAGGCCGGTCCAGCTCGGTGTCTGGATGCCGCCCAGCACCCAGCTCATGACGACCTGCAGGCTCACGCTCTCGTCGGACAGCGCCAGCATCAGGAAGGAACGCACGGCGCCCAGCACCGCCGCCAGCGCCACGCCGGCCAGCAGCAGGCCCGCGGCATCCAGCGCACCGGCCACCCGCGCCACACCCAGCACCAGCATGGTCGCGCCCCAGGCGCCGAAGAAGGCCAGCGACGACAGCGTGAGCGCCTGCGGCATCCCCAAGGGCACGAGCAGCGCGATGGTGGCGCCCAGCGCCGCGCCGCCCGAGGCACCGAGCAGGTAGGGCTCGGCCAGCGGGTTGCGGAACACGCCCTGGAACACCGTGCCCGACAGGCCCAGCAGCGCGCCGACCAGGGCCGAGGCCAGCACGCGCGGCAGCCGCCATTCCAGCAGCAGCCGGCTGCGCAGCGCCTCGTCGCCGAGCACGGCGCGCCAGACGTCGGCCGGGCTCGCCCACTGGTGGCCGGCACAGGCGCCCAGCAGCAGGCAGCCGGCCAGCAGGGCCCAGGCGGCGCCCCAGGCACGCCAGGGGATCACGCGGGATGCAGCCATTGGGCCAGCTTCTCCACGCCGTCGACCGTGCGCGGGCCGGGGATCAGGAATTCGGAGCGCGAGACGGTGACGGCGCGCCCTCCCCGCACGGCACGCATGTCGCGCCAGCCGGGCTGGGACACGAGGTCGCGCAGCGCGTCCTGCGTGCCCGCGAACAGCAGCACGTCGGGGTCGGCCGCCAGCACGGCCTCGGGCGAGACCTGGGGCACGGCGCCGGCCCCGGCCAGCGCGAAGCGGCCGCCGGCGCGCAGCATGGCCTCGCCCGTGTAGGTATCGGCCCGCGCCACGAGCAGCATGCCGTTGCCCAGGCGCCCCGTCAGCATGAGCATGGACGGCAGCGCACGGCCGGCCACGCGCGCATCGACGGTCTTCAGCCGGGCCTCCAGCCGGCCGGCCAGCGCCTCGCCACGTTCGGGCACGCCGCCGGCCTGCGCGATGAGGCGCACATTGCCCAGCACCTCGTCCAGCGAGCGGCTCAGCAGCACGAGGATGGGCACGCCGATGCGCTCCATGGGCGCGACCAGCTGGTGTGCGGCCTGGCGCGCGGGCGTGACGACCACGAGGTCGGGCCGCTGCGCCACCACCGCGTCGGCCGAGAAGCCGAGCCGCCCGCCCACCTTGGCGATGCGCTGCACCTCGGGCGGAAAGCGCGTGAAGTCCTCCACGCCCACGATGCGGTCCAGCATGCCGAGCGACACCACGAGCTCGGTGTTGGACGAGAAGATGGTCACGATGCGCTGCGGCGGCGCGGGCAGCACCACGCGGCGGCCCAGTGCGTCGTGCAGCACCGTGGGCGCGGCCTGCGCGGGCAGGCCGGCCAGCGCGAGGCCGGCTGCTGCGCCATGGCGCAGCAAGGTTCGGCGCGCGATCAAGGGCTGGACCATCTCAGTCACCCATGGCGCTGCGCGCCCAACGACGGGGCCGAGCGCAGCGATGGCCCGGATGTGCCCCCGCGCCCGGGGCCCCTGTGCCCACGCCGAGGAGCGCAGTGGCCTGGGCGGCGCGGGGAACCTCGCGCTTCAACATCTGACCCATTGCACTTGTTCGAGCCTCGTTCCCGCAGTGAACGGTGCGAGTTGTGCAATGCGCCCGGGCCACGAGCACCGCAGGTTGCCCGGAGCGCCAGCGCAGGGACGTGGGGACCGGGGTCGCCCTTTCTTTGGTTACTTTCTTTCGGCGAAACGAAAGAAAGTGACTGCACTGCCGGGGGCATATCCCGGCCTCTGGTGCTNGACGTGGGGACCGGGGTCGCCCTTTCTTTGGTTACTTTCTTTCGGCGAAACGAAAGAAAGTGACTGCACTGCCGGGGGCATATCCCGGCCTCTGGTGCTTGTGCGACCACTACGTCTGATCGAGATGAGGAGGCGGGGTTTTCGCCCCCGCACGACGACTGACTTTTCTTGCTTCGCCAAGAAAAGTAAGCAAAAGAAGGCGACCCCGGTGCCCCTGTCCCTGCGCTGGCGCTCCGGGCAACCTGCGGTGCTCGCGCCATGGGCTGCATTGCGCAACTCGCTTCGTTCACTGCGTTCACTGCGCTCGGACAAGCGCAATGAGTCAGTTCACAAAGCGCGAGGTTCCCCGCGCAGCCCATGGCACTGCGCTCCTCGGCAGGGGCACAGGGGAAGTTGCCATTCGGGCCATCGCTGCGCTCGGCCTGGGATTCGGGCCTTCGCTGCGCTCGGCCGCCGTCGGGCATCCGGGTTCGCTCCATGTCAGAAGTCGACGTGCAGGCCGACCAGCAGCTCGCGCCCTGGCATCGAGGTGCCGCAGCCACCGTTCTGGAAGGCCGCGTTCGCCGTGCAGGGCGAGCGGTCCAGCGCGATGAAGATCGGGTGGCGGTTCAGGTCGAACAGGTTGTTCACGCCCGCATAGAGCTTGACGCCCGGCGACACGCGGACGTCCGCGCGCAGGTTCCAGACCGTGAACGCGCCCTTGCGGTGGATGTACGTGCTGCTGGGCTCGCCCTGCGGCACCAGCAGGTTCTCCTCGGTGTCGTACCACATCGGTCCGCGCAGCAGCGCCGCGACCTGCACAGTCCAGGCGCCCGCGTCGCGCGGTCCGCCCTGGCCGTAGCGCACGCCGGCCGAGCCCTCGAAGCGGTACATGCGCTGCACCTTGTCGGTGTTGAGCGTGGCGGCCGCGCCCTTGTCGCGCATGTCGAAGTGGTAGTAGCCGCTGGCGAAGGCGTCGAGCACCTGGCCGCGCAGCTGCAGCGCGCGCGCCAGGTCCAGGTTGCCATTGAACTCGATGCCGCGCGCCACGATGTCGGCCGCGTTGTTGGCGTAATCCGAGGTGTTGGTCGAAGGCCCGCGCGAGACCGTGACGATGCGGTCGGAGATGGTGTTCTGGAACAGTGCCGTGTCCAGCCGCCAACCCGGCGCCTGCAGCGTGGCGCCCACCTCGACCTGCCGGCTGGTCTCGGGCTGGAGGTTGGCGTTGCCGAAGATGCGGCCGCCGCCCACGGCCGTGAAGTCCGAGGCCAGCTCCGTGGCGGTGGGCGCGCGGAAGCCCGTGGACGCACCGGCGCGCAGGTTCAGCAGCGCGCTGGCCTTCCAGGTCGCGCCCGTGGACCAGGTGTGGGTGTCGTACTTGCGCGTGGTGCTCACGGCCAGCGGCAGGTTGGGCGTGGCGTCGAAGCGCGTCTGGCCCCAGGTCTTGCGCAAGCCGGCGCGCAGCGTGAGCCGGTCGTCGAGCAGGGTCTGCGCGTCCTCGAAGTACAGCGCGTGCACCTCTTCGGTCTGGTTGTTGTCATAGGGCGCGACCTGGCCACTCGGGCCGCCGGGCATGGCCACACGCTCGCGGTTGGAGCGCAGGCGGCTCTTCTCCCAGTCCAGGCCCAGCAGCAGGTCGTTGCCCTGGCCGAGCTTGAAGCGCGGCTGCAGGCGCAGGCCGCTCACGTCTAGCGTGCGCTTGTTGTAGTCGCGCGAGGTGCCGGGCACCGCGGCCGTGCCCGAGCGGACCACGGGCGAGGCCCAGTTGAATTCGTCCACGTCGCTGAGGTCGTAGGCCTGGGCCATCCAGCGCACGCGCTGGTCGGCCGTGGCGCCTTCGTAGGTGAGGTCCAGCGAGCGGTTGTCGCGGTTGTCGCGGCTGTGGATGTTGGCGCCGGATCCGCGGAAGCCCGCGTTGTAGATGCCGTCGGTGCGCAGCTGCAGCTGCACGCGGTGGTGGTCGGCCAACTGCCAGCCCAGCGCGCCGCTGGCGCCGCGGCGTTCCCAGCCGGTGTTGGCCATGGTGGTGCCGCCCTTGCCGGAGTCGTAGTCGTCGCGCTCGCCGCCACTGAAGCCGAGGTACCAGTCGAACTTGTCGCTGGCGCCGGCCGTCTGCGCGTGGGCGCGCCACAGGCCCCAGGAGCCGGCCGTGAGGTCCACGCTGGAGCCCGGCTGGGTCGCGCCGGTCTTCATGAGGATGTTGACCACGCCGCCCATGTTCTGGCTGCCGTAGACCACCGAGCCCGGGCCGCGCACGATCTCGATGCGCTCCACGTCGGACGGGCTCAGCTTGGACAGGTTGGCCGTGCCGGCGCGCCGGCCGTTCACGAGCACCAGCACCTGGCTGCGGAAGTCGCGGCCCTGGCCATCGGTGGCGGCGCCGCGGATGTTCATCGAGGTCTGCGCGGCGGTCCACTCGCTCAGGAAGCCCACCGCGTTCTCGGCCAGCAGGTCGGTGACCGAGCGCGCGCTCGAGCGTTCGATGGTTTCGCGATCGATGGTCTGCGTGGTGGCCGCGATGCGGCTGCGGTCCTCGGGCCGGGCCGTGGCCGTGACGAAGACTTCGTTCAGGGCCCCGGCCGCGGGTGGCTGGGTCTGGCCCTGTGCGGTGCCGCACAGGGCCAGTGCGGCGGCCAGGAAGGAGGAACGGGGAAGGACTCCGAGGAGCGCGGCCGCGCGTGGGCGGCCGGGTGGCTGAAGGTCGTGCATGCGTCGTTGCGTTCAGGCCCCGCTCTCCCGCAAGGCCGATTTGCTGAACACACCGCAGCCGCACAAGCACGACCCGGGCCGCGCCGCCAGGGCGCGCACCCGCGTCGGAGCAGCGCACGCCCGCGGTGTCCGAGTCGACTGCAAGGCCGGTATCCGGGCTCGCGGAGTGGTGCCTCGAAAGGCACCCGGCCCCTCGCCTTCCCACGCCTTGGGGGCGCAGTGGCTGCCGGCGCGAGCGCCGGCATGAGGGGTCGTGATCCGCTGACCGTTGCGGGGGCAGCGCAGGCATCTCACCTGCTTCCCGTTTGACCACCGGCCTTGCGGCCGGCGGCACCTTGCAACCGGGGCGTGGCGCCCTCCTGTGGAGGGGCGCCACGGCCCGCGCGGATTATCGTCCAGCCGCGTGCACCACCCGGCCGCCATAACAGGCCTGTTATGCCGGGCATGGCCTGGGCGTGGCTGTTGCCATGGGGCTGCGGTTCCTAGACTGCCTGCGACAGCCATTCCCCTGGAGCCCACCGATGCAACGCCGCCAACTGCTCACCCTGGCCACCGCCGCCGCCCTGCCCGCCTTCAGCTTCGCGCAGGGCGGCAAGCCCCTGCCGCTCAAGTTCACGCTGGACTTCCGCATCTCGGGCCAGGTCGCGCCCTTCTTCGTCGCGCTGGCCTCGGGCTACTACGCGCAGGAGGGCTTGGCGCCCAGCTTCGACGTGGGCAGCGGCTCGGTGGCGGCGATCACGCGCGTGGCCAGCGGCGCCTACGACATGGGCTTCGGCGACCTCAGCGCGCTGATGGAATTCCAGGCCACGCAGGGGCCGCTGGTGCAGGCGATCTACCAGTACTACAACCGCGCGCCCTTCGTGATCATCGCGCGCAAGGACCGCGGCGTGACCGACTTCAAGAGCCTGGCCGGCAAGCGCATCGCGGCGGCCGCCGTGGAGTCCACGCGCCGGGCCTGGCCGATCGCGGCCCGGCATGCGGGCCTGAAGGCCGATGCCATCGAATGGGTGACGACCGACTTCTCGCAGCGCGACAACGTGATCGTGCGTGGCGACGTGGACGGCGCGACCTACTTCCACGACTCGGCCCTGTCGCTGTTCCAGCGCGTGGACCCGGCGCAGCTGGCCGTGCTCTCCTACGCAGACATCGGCGCCAGCCTCTACGGCAACGCCATCCTGAGTTCCAGCAAGCTCATCCGCGAGAAGCCCGAGGTCGTGCGCGCCTTCCTGCGCGCCACCAACCGCGGCATCCAGGACACGCTGGCCGACCCGCTGGGCGCCATGGCTGCCGTCAAGCAGCGCGAGCCGATGATCGACGAGAAGCTCGAAGCCCAGCGCTTCGCGCTCACGGCCCGGTACATGGTGACGGCCGACACCCGCGCCCATGGTCTGGGGAGTGTGCAACCCGAACTGCTGGCGCGCCAGATCGAGGAGATCACGCAGACCTTCGGCCTCAAGACGGCGCCGGCGGCGGCCAGCGTGTTCAACGCTGGCTTCCTGCCGGCGGCCGGCGAGCGCGCCATCAAGGCCTGAGCATGGACGAACTCACGGAGACCGATGGCCGCTACCTGCGCCAGGCCATCGCGCTGTCGGCCCTCGGCAGCGCGCGCGGCAACCGGCCGTTCGGCGCAGTGGTCGTCTCCGCCGACGGCCAGCTGCTGGCCGAGGCCCACAACGACAACGCCGCCACGGGCGACTGCACGGCCCATGCCGAGGTCAACGCGCTGCGGCAGCTGCGGCGCGAGGCCATGGTCGGCGCGACCATCTACGCCTCGGGCGAGCCCTGCGTGATGTGCGCGGGTGCCATCTTCTGGAGCGGCATCCGCCGCGTGGTGTTCGGCATCGACGCGGTGCGCCTGCGGCGCTTCCGCGCCAAGGACGCCGCCGCGGCCGACCTGCAGATGTCCTGCCGCGATGTGTTCGCCCACAGCGCGGAGCCTTTCACCGTGATCGGCCCTGCGCTTCTCGCCGAAGCCACGGCGCCGCACCAAGCCTACTGGGGAATGGAATGATGAGTTACGAATTGCATGAACTGACCAAGGAATCCCGCATGGGCGCGGTCGGCACCGAGGCCGCGCGCGAGGTGCGCGTGATCGACCTGGCCGACTTCGAGCGCCGCCACGCCGAGATCGCCGACCAGCTGTGGGACGCCGCCGTCGATGTGGGCTTCTTCCAACTCGCCAACCACGGCATCGCGCTCGAGAAGGTGCGCGAGGCCTTCGCGATGACCGAGCGCTTCTTCGCGCTGCCGGACGCCGTCAAGGCGCGCCACCCGCTCAAGAAGGGCCTCAACGCGGGTTGGGAGAGCCGCGCCCAGGTGCGCCCGTCCACGGGCACGCCCGACCAGAAGGAGAGCTACCAGATCACGCGCCCGCACATGGAGGGCTTGTGGCCCGGCGAAGCGGCACTGCCCGGCTTTGAGCAGACCATGCTCGCCTTCGAGGCCCAGGCCTGGAGCGTGGCCATGCGCGTGCTGTCCTGCTTCGCCGTGAAGCTGGGCTTCGCGCGCGAGTTCTTCACGGCGGCGCACGACCCCAGCCAGCCGGACTACCAGAGCACGCTGCGCATGCTGCACTACTTCGCGGTCGATCCCGCGCTGCGCGAGCAAATGGGCCTGTGGCGCGCCGGTGCGCACACCGACTTCGACTGCCTCACGCTGCTGTTCCAGCGCAGCGGCCAGGGCGGCCTGCAGCTGCTGCCGGGCAAGGACATGGATTCGCAGGCCTGGACCTCGATCACGCCGGCCGACGAGTTGATCACCTGCAACATCGGCGACATGCTGATGCGCTGGAGCGACGACCAGCTGCCCAGCAACTTCCACCGCGTGAAGAACCCCGCGGCCCACGAGTACCAGGGCGCGCGCTACAGCCTGGCCTTCTTTGCCCAGGCCAACCGCGGCGTCATGATCGACAGCCCTTCGGGCAAGTACCCGAGCATCACGGCCGGGGACTTCCTGCAGCAGCGCATCGCGGCCAACTTCAAGAAGTACTGAGCCGCCAGACGCCCTCTCCGTCCACCTGCACCTGGCCTGCGGCCAGCAGCTCCTCCAGGTGCTGGGCGATGGTGCGCGCCTCGGCGGCATCGACCCACCAGCTCTGGTGGCCCGGCGGGTACAGCAGCCGGCATGCGACGAGCTGGGCCAGTGTCTTGGGCGACTCCGCCAGCAGCGCGCACAGCCGCGCGCTGCGTTCGTCGATCTTGGCCGCGAAGGCGGCCAGGTCGCGCAGGAAGCGTTCGCGCTCGGTGTAGACGCCGCGGTGGTGGGAGGTCACCCAGACCTTGGCCGGCAACTCCGGCAACCGCCGCAGCGTGGCGCGGAAGTCGCGCAGGCTGGAGCCCGCATCGGCGTAATAGGGGCCGAAGCCGCTCAGGTCGATGTCGCCGATGAAGGCCACGCCCTCGGGCTCGACCAGCAGCACCGTGTGGCCGGCCGTGTGGCCCGGCATGTGGAAGGCGCGGATGCGCGAACCGCCCAGCTCCCAGCAGGCGCCGTCGGCATAGGCCTGGGCGTCCGGCCGCGGCGCGTAGTAGAAGTCGCGCCGGTAGCGGGCCAGCACCTCGTCGCCGAGTGCCGCGTCGGCCACGCCCATGGCCGCGAGCAGGCCGGGCCAGCTCTGCGCGGCCGGCAGGTCGGCATGGTGCACGTGCACGGGGGCATGGGGCAGGCGGTGCAACCCGGCCATGTGATCCTCGTGCACATGGCCCATGACCACGAGCTCGCTTGCGTCGAAGGCCGCGCCGATGAAGTTGGAGACGATGGGCGTGTCCATGGCGGCACGCGTGTCGGTGCCGCGCACCAGCACCTGGTTGCCATCGGGGTACTTGCCGCTGCGCGCGCCGAAGAAGACCGAGACGCGGCCGAACTCGACGTGCTGTACGCCGGCATGGGGCGCAGGATCGCGCGCAGCGGTCTGGGGGGCGTTCATGGGCACGGCACCATACCAGAGCGGTGCCGGTGGACTGTCGCGCGCGGCGCACAATCGCGCCCCATGCAAAGCATCTTCCATTTCGCCTTCAACGTCCGTGACCTGGAGGCGGCACGCCGCTTCTACGGCGGCGTGCTCGGCTGCCGCGAAGGCCGCAGCACCGCCACCTGGGTCGACTTCGACTTCTTCGGCCACCAGATCTCGCTGCACCTGGGCGAGCCCTTCGCCACGGCACGCACCGGGCACGTGGGCGACAAGCTCGTGCCCATGCCGCACTTCGGGCTGATCCTGCAACTGGACGATTGGCAGGCCATGGCCAAGCGCCTGACCGACGCCGGCACCGACTTCGTGCTGGAGCCACAAGGCCGCTTCGAAGGGCAGCCCGGTGAGCAATGGACCATGTTCTTCCTGGACCCCTTCGGCAACCCGATCGAGGTCAAGGGCTTCCGCTCGCTCGCAACCGTGTACGACGCACAGTAGCGCCGCCGCGCGGGGCTATCATCCCGCGACACAGGAACACGAGGAGGGGCACCATGGCCTTGATGGACTTCATCCGCAAGCAATTCATCGACGTCATCCAGTGGACGGAGGACGGCGACGGCACGCTGGCGTGGCGCTTTCCCATGCAGGACATGGAGATCCAGTACGGCGCCTCGCTGACCGTGCGCGAATCGCAGATGGCGGTGTTCGTCAACGAGGGCAAGGTGGCCGACGTGTTCGGCCCGGGCCTGTACAAGCTCACCACGCAGAACATCCCGCTGCTGACCAACCTCAAGAACTGGGACAAGCTGTTCGAGTCGCCGTTCAAGAGCGACGTCTACTTCTTCAGCACGCGCCAGCAGGTCGACCAGAAATGGGGCACGCCGCAGCCGGTGACGATCCGCGACAAGGACTTCGGCGCCGTGCGGCTGCGCGCCTTCGGCAACTACAGCTTCCGCATCGCCGACCCGAGGCTGTTCCACACCGAGATCTCGGGCACGCGCGCGGCCTACGGCACGGCCGACCTCGATGGCCAGCTGCGCGGCCTGGTGCTGCAGCACCTGTCGGACGGCATCGCGCAGAGCGGCATCCCGTTCCTCGATCTGGCGGCCAACCAGATCGAGTTTGCCAAGGCCCTGTCGGCCGAGCTGGCGCCGGCCTTTGCCGCCATCGGCCTGAAGCTCGACGGCATGACCGTGCAAAGCGTCTCGCTGCCCGAGGAACTGCAGAAGATCCTGGACCAGAAGATCGGCATGGGCATGGTCGGCAACGACATGGGCAGGTTCATGCAGTACCAGACCGCCCAGGCCATTCCGAAGTTCGCCGAGGGCGCGGGTGGCGGCAGCGGCGTGGCCGGCGACGCCATGGGCCTGGGGGCCGGCGTGGCGCTGGGCCAGGTGCTGGCGCAGAACCTGCAGCAGGGCCTGCAGCAACCGGCCCCGGCCGCGCCAGCGGCCGCCGCTGCGGTGCTCAAGCCGGAGGACGTGCTGGCCACGCTGGAGCGGCTGGGCGAACTCAAGGCCAAGGGCATCCTGACGGACGAAGAGTTCGCCAGCAAGAAGGCCGAGCTGCTCAAGAAGCTGGTCTGATCCTGAACTGCGCGGCGGCGTCGGCCTGAGGGGCCGGGCCCGCCGTGCGCCTGCCGATGGCCAACGACACTCCACAGCGCAGCTACACCGCGCCCTGCCCCGGCTGCGGCGCGCCGGTCACGTTCCTGCATGCGCAGTCCACGCACGCCATCTGCGCCTACTGCCAGAGCACCGTGGTGCGCGACGGCGAGGTGCTGCGCCGGCTGGGCAAGATGGCCGAGCTGTTCGACGACCACAGCCCGCTGCAGCTGCAGGCGAGCGGCATCTGGGATGGCCAGTCCTTCACGCTGATCGGCCGGCTGCAGTACCGCTCGGGCAACGGCACCTGGACCGAATGGGAGGCGCTGCTGGCCGACGGCAGACTGGCCACGCTGGGCGAGGACAACGGCAGCTACGTGTTCAGCCGGCCCGGTGCGCCGCAGCAGGCCCTGCCCGCGGCCGGCACGCTGCGCGTGGGCCAGCGCGTGGAGCTCTCGGGCACCGCCTACAGCGTCGCCAGCCGCGACCAGACCGCGCTGATCGCCGCCGCGGGCGAGCTGCCGCACCTGCCGCCCCTGGGACAGGCCTTCGAGATGGTGGAGCTGCGCAGCGCCGAGGGCGAGGTGCTCAGCATCGACTACGGGCGCCAGCCGCCGCTGGTGACACGCGGCCGCGCGGTGTCGCTCGAAGACCTGCAGCTGCGCGGCCTGCGCGAGGCCATCGCGAAGGAGGAGCGCGCGCGCCAGTTCGCCTGCCCGCAGTGCGGCGCGCCCGTGCAGGCGACCTTGGCCAGCAGCAAGACCATCACCTGCCCGCAATGCCATGCCGTGATCGACCTGTCGGCCGGCATCGGTGGCGAACTGCGCCACGCGCTGCAGGACGAGCCGCATCGGCCGCTGATCGCGCTGGGCAGCATCGGCCGGCTGCAGGGCGTGGATTGGCAGGTGGTGGGCTTCCAGCACCGGCTGGGCCGCGACCCCGACGACCCCGACGAGAGCTTCGGCTGGAGCGAGTACCTGCTCTACCACGCCAAGCGCGGCTTCTCCTTCCTCGTCGATGCGCAGGACGGCTGGAGCATGGTGGCGCCGACGACGGGCGCGCCGCAGCTCTCCGGCGATGGCCGCAGCGCAAGCTACCTGGGCAGCCGCTACGACCTGCGCGAGCGTTACACGGCCGAGACCGACTACGTGGCCGGCGAGTTCTACTGGCCCGTGCGGCGCGGCGACAAGACCAGCAACCGCGACTTCGCCAAGGGACGCACGCTGCTGTCCATGGAGCAGACCGCGGGCGAGATCACCTGGTCCAGCGGCGGGCAGCTGGACAGCGCCACCGTGGCCCAAGCCTTCAAGCTCGAAGGCCGCAAGGACCTGTTCAAGCGCAGCGACGCGGCACCGCTCAGCGCGGCCTCGGGCCTGAGCCGCACCACCATCGTGCTGGTCGTGCTGCTGGTGCTGGTCATCCTGCTGGTCGCGCGCTGCGATGGCTGCGATCCGCAACGTGAGAACTGCAGCAGCAGTGGCAGCGGCAGCAGCTACTCCAGCCGCTCCAGCGGTGCCTCGTACGGCGGCTACACCAGCGGCGGCGGCCACAAATGAAGACTCTTTCTGACGGAGGTTCCCCATGGGACTGGAATGGTTGAAACCCGGCGCCTTCTTCGGCTCCATCCTGTACGCGCTCATCGGCGTGGTGGTGTTCTGGCTGGCTTTCGTCGTGATCGACAAGATCACGCCCTACGACCTGTGGCAGGAACTGGTCGAGAAGCAGAACGTGGCGCTGGGCATCGTGGTCGGTGCCATGTGCCTGGGCATCTCCATCATCGTGGCCGCCGCGGTGCACGGCTGAGCGCGTGACGAGCGCCGCTTCGCGGCCGGTGGCGGTCGCGCTGCTGGCCAGCGTCTTCGTCGTGGCCGCCTGCGGGCTGGTCTACGAGCTGGCCGCGGGCGCCCTGGCCTCCTATGTGCTGGGCGACTCCATCCTGCAGTTCTCCACCATCATCGGCAGCTATCTGTTCGCGATGGGCGTGGGCTCCTGGCTGTCGCGCTACTTCGAGCGCCAGCTGCCGGCGCACTTCCTGCGCATCGAGCTGCTGGTGGCGCTGGTGGGCGGCGCGCTGCCGGCCATGCTGTTCATCGCCAACGCCTGGACGCCCGACGCGTTCCGGCTGCTGCTGTACGGCCTGGTGCTGCTGGTCGGCACGCTGGTGGGGCTGGAGATCCCGCTGGTGATGCGCATCCTGAAGCGCGACGTGGCGCTCAAGGACCTGGTCTCGCAGGTGCTGACCTTCGACTACCTGGGCGCGCTGGCCGTGTCCGTGGCCTTCCCGCTGCTGCTGGTGCCACACCTGGGGCTGGTGCGCACGGGCCTGCTGTTCGGCTTCATGAACGCAGCCGTGGCGCTGTGGGCGCTGTGGCTGTTCCGCCATGAGTTGCGCCAGTTCGGCGCGCATGCGCTGGCCTGCGGGCTCACGCTGGCCGTGCTGGCCGCGGGCTTCGTCGGCGCCGACCACATCACCACGCTGGCCGAGGACCGCTTCTACCAGGACCGCGCGGTGTTCAGCGAGCAGACCCCGTACCAGCGCATCGTCGTCACGCACGGGCGCGCCGGCCACCGGCTGTACCTGAACGGTAACCTGCAATTCGCCGAGCACGACGAGTACCGTTACCACGAGGCCCTGGTGCACCCGGCCATGGCCGCCCATGGCGCACCACGCAAGGTGGCGGTGTTGGGCGGCGGCGATGGGATGGCCGTGCGCGAGATCCTCAAGTACCCCACGGTCGAACAGGTCACGCTGGTCGAGCTGGACCCGGCCATGACCCGGCTGTTCCGCGACCACGCAGCGCTGGCCGCGTTGAACGGCCAGGCGCTGCGCTCGCCCAAGGTGCAGGTGGTCAACACCGACGCCTTCCGCTGGCTGGAAGAGACGCGCGAGATCTACGACGTGGTCGTGGTGGACTTTCCCGACCCGACCAATTTTTCCATCGGCAAGCTCTACACCAACTCGTTCTACGCGCTGCTGGACCGGCACCTGGCGGCCAGCGGCTATGCGGTGGTGCAGTCGACTTCGCCGCTGCTGGCGCGCCAGAGCTTCTGGACCGTGGTGCAGACCATCGAGTCGGTCGGCCTCAGGACCGCGCCCTACCACGCCCATGTGCCGAGCTTCGGCGAGTGGGGCTTCGTGCTGGCCGGACGCCGGCCCTGGCGCGCGCCGCCGCAGTTGCCCGAAGGCCTGCGCTTTCTCGACCTGGCCGGCGTGGCGGCGCTGTTCGACTTTCCGCGCGACATGGCGCGCGTGCCGGCCGAGGTGAACCGGCTGTCCAACCAGGTGCTCGTGAACCTCTACGAGGACGAATGGGGCAAGGCCAAGCCATGATCTCGCGGCGCGCCTGGCTGGCCGGCGCCATGCTGCCGCTGCTGGCGGCCCAGGGTTGCGACGCGCCGGCCACGCCGCTGGCCGGTGGTTTCGTGGGCACCCACCCCGAACGCGGCCACCTGCTGCGCGCGGCCATGCCCCAGGCACCGGTCCGCACGCAGCGCACGCGCGTCATCATCGCCGGCGGCGGCGTGGCCGGCCTGGCCGCGGCGCGCGCACTGCGCCAGCGCGGCATCGAGGACTTCGTGCTGCTGGAACTGGAAGACCAGGCCGGCGGCAACAGCCGCGCAACGCAGTTGGGCGGCCTGCCCTGCCCGCTCGGTGCGCATTACATCCCACTGCCCACAGATGCCGCACACGAGGTGCAGGACCTGCTCGAAGAGTTCGGCCTGCGCCAGCGCGTGGCAGGCCGCTGGGAGTACGACGAGCGCCACCTGTGCCACAGCCCGCAGGAGCGGCTGTACCGCAACGGCCACTGGCAGGACGGCCTGCTGCCCGTGCAGGACATCGGCGTCGACACGCTGGCGCAATACCGGCGCTTTGCCGCGCGCGTGGCCGCGCTGATGCGCAGCGCCCCGTTCGCCCTGCCCGCGCAGCGGGCGGCCTTCGCCCCCGAGCATGCGGCGCTGGACGCGCAGACCATGGCGCAATGGCTGGGCCGCGAGGGCCTGGACGACGCCCAGCTGCACTGGTACCTGGACTACTGCTGCCGCGATGACTTCGGCGCGGGCCTGGCGAGCGTATCGGCCTGGGCCGGCATCCACTACTTCGCCAGCCGGCATGGCTTCCATGCGCCTGGCGATGCCGATGCCGAACGCGAGGCCGTGTTGACCTGGCCCGAGGGCAATGGCTGGCTCACGCAGCGGCTGGCGCAGCCGCTGGGCGAGCGGCTGCGCTGCGCACGCGCGGTGAGCCGCATCGCCACCCAACGGCAGGGGGTGACCGTGCAGGCGCTGGACCTGGCCAGCGGCCAGCTGGAGCAATGGGAAGCCACGCACTGCATCGTCGCGCTGCCGGTGTTCGTGGCCGCGCGCGTGCTGGCCGCGCCGCCAGGCTTCGTGCGCGAGGCTGCGGCCGCGCTGCGCTACGCCCCCTGGCTGGTGGCCAACGTGCACCTGCGCGCCGCACTGGCCGACCATGGCGGCGCGGCGCCGAGCTGGGACAACGTGGTCTACGGCAGCCACGCACTGGGCTATGTCGACGCCGGCCACCAGGGCCTGGCGCAGCGCCGCCCGGACAGCCAGCGCGTGCTGAGCTGGTACCACGCGCTGGGGCTGGCACCCGAGGCGCGCAGCGCGCTGCTGGAACAGCCCTGGCAGCACTGGGCCGGGCTGATGTTCGACGAACTCGGCGAGGCCCACCCGGACCTGCGCGCCAAGGCCACGCGCATCGCGGTCGCGCGCTACGGCCATGCCATGGCCACGCCGGTGCCGGGGCTGGTGCAGCGGCTGCGCGCCAACCCGGCAATGCCGCAAGCCGGCCCGCTGCTGTTCGCGCACGCAGACTGGTCGGGTTACTCGGTGTTCGAGGAAGCCTTCACGCGCGGCCACCTGGCAGGGCTGGCGGCGGGCTGAGGCCGCGCTCCAGTGCCTGGCGCAGCACCTGTTCGGGCGCGAAGCGCGCCACCAGCGCATCGAGCAGCGCCTGGGCCTGGCTGCGGTGGTCGGCGCCGAAGTTGCAGACGTAGACGTCCAGCGTCACGGCCGCCTGCTCGGGCCAGGTGTGCACGCACAGGTGCGATTCGGCCAGCAGCACCGTGGCCGTCACACCACCCGGGCCCTGGTCCGTGTCGGGAAAGCGGTGGACCAGTTGCCCCACGGGCTGCAGGCCGGCATCGCGCACGGCCTGCACGCACCAGGCGCCCAGCGCCTGCGCGTCGATGAGCCAACGCGGCGTGCAGCGGCAGCCGTGCAGGTCGGCGGTCAGGTGCAGGCCGCGCATGCTGCCGTCGCCGGCATCATTTGCCGTTGATGCCGAGCAGTTCGACCTCGAACTGCAGCGTGGCGTTCGGCGGAATCACGCCGCCGGCGCCGCGGCTGCCGTAGGCGATGGCGGCCGGGCAGGTCAGCCTGGCCTTGCCGCCGACCTTCATCTTCTGCACGCCTTCGGTCCAGCACGGGATCACGCCATTGAGCGGAAATTCGATGGGCGCGTTGCGCTTGTAGGAGCTGTCGAACTCCTTGCCGTCCAGGAAGGTGCCGCGGTAGTGCACCTTGACCTTGTCGCTGGCACCGGGGCTGGCGCCATTGCCTTCCTGCAGCGCACGGTAGACCAGGCCGGAGGCGGTGGTCTGCGCGCCGGGCTCCTTGGCGGCGGCATCGAGTGTGGTGGCAGTCTGGGCCAAGGCGGCGCCCGCGAACAGCGCGGCGAAGACAATGGCAGGGGTGCGGATGGTCATGCGGTTTCCTCGGAGGCCAGGGGCAAAGCCGGCCATTATGGCGAGCCAGCCAGGCCGTCCCGTTCACCCGCCGGGCCATGGCGCCGGCCTATACTGCATCGCAGCAATCGGACCCCAAGTTCCGCCCTCCCAGAAAGCTCCCCTTTGGCTACACCCCCCTCCCCCGTGCGCGCCAGCGCAGCGTCAGCGGAACAGTGCATTCTGGTGCTGCAAGGCGGCGGCGCCCTCGGCGCCTACCAGGCCGGCGTGTACGAGGCCCTGGCCGAACGCGGAGTCGCACCCGACTGGGTGGCCGGTGTGTCCATCGGTGCGATCAACGCTGCGCTGATCGCCGGCAACCCGCCCGAGCGCCGCGTCGACCAGCTGCGCGCGTTCTGGGCCCAGGTCTCCTCAGGCCTGCCCATGCCGGCGCTGCCGGCCCGCTATGGCGACGAAGCGCGCAGCCTGTTCAACACCACCAGCGCCGCGCTCGTGGCCAGCTTCGGCGTGCCGGGCTTCTTCATGCCACGCATCCCGCCGGCGCCACTGCAGCCCGCCGGCACCGTGCCGGCGCTGAGCTGGTACGACACCTCGCCGCTCAGGAGCACGCTGGAGCGCCTGGTCGATTTCGACCGCATCAACGATGCGCACTGCCGTGGCAAGGTGCGGCTGTCGGTCGGCGCCGTGGAGTTGCAGAGCGGCAACTCGGTCTACTTCGACTCGGCCGACCCGACCTGCACCCACCCCATCGGGCCCGAGCATGTGATGGCCAGCGGCGCGCTGCCGCCGGGCTTCGCGCCCGTGGAGGTCGACGGCAAGTGGTACTGGGACGGGGGCGTGGTCTCCAACACGCCGCTGCAGTACGTGATCGACCAGCCCGCGCTGCAGGACATGCTGGTGTTCCAGGTCGACCTGTTCAGCGCGCGCGGGTCGCTGCCGCGCAACCTGGACGAAGTGGCCGAGCGCGCCAAGGACATCCAGTACGCGAGCCGCACGCGCATGAACACCGACCTCGTGGCCACGCAGCAACGCCTGGCCGAGGCCGCGCAGCGCCTGGCCGACAAACTGCCTGCGGCGCTGCGCGACGACCCGGATTTCCAGTCCCTGCTCAACGCCGGCAACTGCAACGCGGTGACCGTCATGCACCTGATCCACCGCAGCAAGAGCCACGCCGGCCAGTCCAAGGACTACGAGTTCTCTCGCCAGACCGTGGCCGACCACTGGGCCGCCGGCCGCGCGGACGTGGAGGCCAGCTTCGCCAACCCGCGCTGGCACGACCGCCCGCGCAAGAAGGCCGGCATCACGGTGCTCGACCTCGCCCCGCGGCCCTCGGGCCGTTGAACCGCTCCACACCCCCGCCCCCCCGAAAGGACCCGCCATGAAGCTCAAGGACAAAGTCACGCTCGTCACCGGCGCCGCCAGCGGCATCGGCAAGGAAATCGCCTGCACCTACGCGCGCGAAGGCGCACGCGTGGCCATCGCCGACATGAACAAGGCCGCCGCCGATGCCACCGCCGCCGAACTGCGCGCGGCCGGCCACCAGGCCATGGGCGTGGCCATGGACGTGACCAGCGAGGAGCAGGTCAACGCCGGCGTGGCCGAGGTGGTGGCGGCCTGGGGCACGGTGGACGTGCTGGTCAGCAACGCCGGCATCCAGATCGTGCACCCCATCGAGGACTTCCCGTTCGCCGAGTGGAAGAAGATGCTGGCGATCCACCTGGACGGCGCCTTCCTGACCACCAAGGCCGTGATCCCGCACATGTACAAGCAAAAGAGCGGCTCCATCATCCTGATGGGCTCGGTGCACTCCAAGCTGGCCTCGGTGCTGAAGGCGCCCTACGTGACGGCCAAGCACGGCCTGCTGGGCCTGGCCCGCGTGCTGGCCAAGGAAGGCGGCCCCTACAACGTGCGCGCCAACGTGATCTGCCCGGGCTTCGTGCGCACGCCTCTCGTGGACAAGCAGATCCCCGAGCAGGCCGCCACGCTGAAGATCAGCGAGGAGGACGTGATCAAGAAAGTCATGCTCAAGGACACGGTGGACGGCGAGTTCACCACCGTGGCCGACGTGGCCGAGGTGGCGCTGCTGTTCGCCTCGTTCCCGAGCAATGCGCTGACCGGCCAGTCGCTGATCGTGAGCCACGGCTGGGCGATGGAGTGATGCGGCCATGAAGGTGGCGCTGGTCGGTGCCGGAGCCATCGGCGGCTGCATCGCCTCGCGGCTGGCGCGGCACGGCCAACCGGTCAGCCTGCTGGTGCGGCCAGGCCAGGTGGCCGCCGTGGCCGAGCGCGGGCTGCGCATGCGCGAGGGCGGCAGCGTCCACACCACCCACCATGCGGTCGCGGCCGACGGCGCGGCCTTCGGCCCGCAGGAGCTGGTGTTCCTGTGCGTCAAGGGCCACGGCCTGCAGGCGGCGGCAGCGCAGTTCGCCCCGCTGATCGGCCCGCAGACCACCGTGGTCTCGGCGATCAACGGCATTCCCTGGTGGTTCTGCGACGGCCTGCCGGGGCCGCTGCAGGGCCGCCACCTGCAGCGCGTGGACCCGGGCGGCCGCCTGGCCCGGCTGCTGCCGGCGGCACAGACCGTGGGCTGCGTCGTCTATGTGGCCGCCCATGTCGACGCCGAGGGCATCGTGACGCCGGCACCGGGCGAGCGGCTGGTGCTGGGCGATGCACTGCCCGGCGGCGCCCCGCGCGCGCCGGCGGTGGCCGCGCTGCTGGGCGCGGCCGGCTTCGCGCCGCAACAGGCCGCCTCCATCCACCGCGAAACATTGGTCAAGCTCTGGGGCAACCTGGCCGCCAATCCCATTGGCGCGCTGTGCGGCGCCACCATCGACCAGGTGCTGGCGCAACCCCTGCTGGCCAACCTGGCCACCCGCATGATGGAAGAGTTCGCGCAGCTGGCCGGCCGGCTCGGCCTGGACCTGGGCATGGATGTGGCGACCCGCCAGCACGACATGCACCGGCTGGCCGGCGTGAAAAGCTCGATGCAGCAGGACATGGAGGCCGGCCGCGCACTGGAGCTCGACGGCATCGTCGGTGCCGTGGCCGAGGTCGGCGACCTGCTGGGCGTGGACACGCCCTTCATCGATGCCGTGCTGGGCCTGCTGCAGCAGCGCGCCGCGCAGGCCGGGCTATGGACGCCGCCGCCGCGCTGACGCGGCTCAGCCTCCACCGCGCACGGCGACCCGTTGGGCGCATTTCCTTTTGCGCTAGGCCGCCTGTTCCCCTGGCGTCTTCTGCCGGCATCCATCGCTGCAGTGTGCGGGTACTGCTGCGCGTCGATCTGCAGCTCCTGCTTGCCTTCGCGGCACGAAGAGGATCACCTCGCTCGGACTGTCCTTGAGCTGCTCAAACACCGCCTCCGAACGGAATCCCGCGTCGGCCAACACCTGCCGTGCACCCTCGCCAGATTCGCCTTGACCGCTGCGAGCAGCACCGGCAGGCGGTGTCCGATGCGTTGTTGCTCAGCCCGGCCGCCACCACGATCTGCGCCGCGCCGTCTCGTCCGCTGCGGTGTGCGCGTTGTAGCCGTCGTCAAAGCCACCGCCGGCCCGCTTCATGATCGGCTTTGCGTACCGGTGGAGCTTTCCTGGGCGCTGTCCTTGGGCACGCCGAAGTCGCGGCTGTAGCGCCCGCCTTTGGGCTTGCCATTCTTGTCGCGCGGCCTGCGCTCGTCGTCCTTGCTGCGTCCGCGCGCACCATCGGCCTCGTGCTGGCGACGCTCCAGCCGCAGCTTGGCGGCCTGCGCGACAACCCCGAGCGCCGGCTGGAAATCGAAGGCCTCACCGATTCGGTGGGCTCGGACAGCTGGAACCTGGCGCTGTCACAGCAGCGTGCGGAATCGGTGCGCGCCGCGCTGGTGCAGCGCGGCGTGGAGGCGCCCGCATCGCCACCAAGGGCCTGTCCAAGGCGGCGCCGGTGGCCAGCAACGCCACGGCCGAAGGCCGTCAGCGCAACCGGCGCGTGGAAATCGTGATCGGCAACGCGGGCTGATCAGCCGCCCACCGGCTCCAGCACATGGATGGCACGGCTGGCGACCAATTCCTTGGTCTGCGCGCCATAGGCCAGCATGTGCGGTGCTTTGGCATGGGCCTTGAGTGCATCCATGCTCTCCCACTTCTCGACCACGACGAAGGTGTCGGCGCCGAAGGTGGCCCAGCCCGGTGGCAGGTTGGCGGCGTCGACGACGGCGCCGTACTCGATGCAGCCGGCTTCGGCCAGCACGGCGGCGCGGTTGGCATTGAAAGCCGCCAGCACCTCGCTGCGCTTGCCGGGATGGGTGGCGATGATGGCCAGCACCTGGATCATGGGATCGGTCTCCTGAAATAGGCGGCCCCGCTGGCCGCCGGCGGCGCCGATTCTGCTGCGCCCGGCCTCAGCCCGCTGTCGCGGACGGAGCAGTGGCCTGCCAGCCGCCGCCCAGCACCTTGTAGAGCGTGACCCGGTTCGCCTGGTCGGTCAGCTGCAGGCCGATCAGCGTCTGCTGCGCCGCGTACAGCGCGCGTTGCGCGTCCAGCACCTCCAGGTAGCTGCCGCTGCCGCCCTTGAACAGGGCCTGCGCGAGGTCGAAGCTGCGCGTGCTGGCCGCGACCAGCGCGCGTTGCGCGTCCAGCCGCTCGGCCAGCGTGCGGCGCTCGGCCAGCGCGTCGGACACTTCGCGGAAAGCCACCTGCAGCGTGCGCTCGTAGCTGCTCAGCACGATGTCGCGCTGCACCTCGGTGGCGCGCAGCTGGTTGCGGCGCGCGCCGTTGTCGAACAGCGGCAGGCTGATCGAGGGGCCGAAGCTCCAGGCCCGGCTGCCGCCCTCGAACAGGCTGGACAGGCTGGGGCTGGCGACTCCGGCCGAGCCGGTCAGCGTGATGCGCGGGTACAGCGCGGCGCGCGCCACGCCGATGTCGTGGTGCGCGGCCCGCAGCGCGTGCTCGGCTGCCAGCACGTCGGGGCGCTGCTGCAGCACGCTGGATGGCAGGTCGGCCGGCGGCGTGGGCAGCGGCGCCACCGAGACGGACTGGTCGCCCGGCAGCAGCTCGTCTGGCGGCTGCGTGCCGGCCAGCAGCGCCAGCGCATTGCGGCCCTGCTCGACCAGGCTGTCGTAGGCAGCGACCTGGCCGCGTGCGGACTCCACCGTGGTCTGGGCCTGGGCCAACGCCACACCGGACTGCGCGCCCAGCGCATGGGCCTGGCGGATCAGGTCGTAGGAGCGCTGCTGGCTCTGCAGCGTCTCGCGTGCCAGGCGCAGGCGCTGCTGGTCGGTCGCCAGTTGCAGCCAGGCCTGCGCGACGGATGCCACCAGGCTGATCTGCACGCTGCGCCGTGCGTCCTCGGTGCGGAAGAACTCCTGGAGCGCCGAATCGGACAGGTTGCGCACGCGGCCAAAGAAATCGAGCTCGTACGCCGTCAGGCCGAAGTTGGTGCTGAAGCGGTCGGCAATGCTGGCATTGCCGTTCGTGGTCAGGCCCGCGGGGGTGCGCGCACGGCTGGCGGCGCCACCCAGGTCGACGGAGGGCAGCGTGGCCGCGCTGCTCACGCCGTACAGCGCGCGGGCGCGCTCGATGCTCAGTGCGGCCGATCGCAGGTCGCGGTTGTTGTCCAGCGCAAGCGCCAGCAGGCCGCGCAGGCGCTCGTCGACGAAGAACTCCTGCCAGCCGGCCAAGGGCTGGCCGGACACGGCGGCCTGGCCGTCAGCGGGCCAGGCCTGGGGGATCGGCGCGGCAGGCTGCTGGTAGCTGGGGGCGAGGTTGGCGCAGCCGGACAGCAGGGCCAGCGCGGCCAGCGGGATCAGGGCGTGGCGCATCTCAGTGGCCTCCCTGCTCGATCAATGGTGTCTGCGCGGTCTCGGTCTGCCGGCGCTGGCCGCGCCGCTCCAGCCAGCCGCGGATCAGCACGAAGAACAGCGGCACGAAGAAGATGCCCAGTGCCGTGCCGATGGCCATGCCGCCCAGCACCGAGGTGCCGATGGCGACCCGGCCGCCGGCGCCGGCGCCGGTGCCGATGGCCAGCGGCAGCACGCCGAAGCCGAAGGCCAGCGAGGTCATCAGGATGGGGCGCAGGCGCAGGCGCACGGCTTCCATGGTGGCGTCGAACACGCTCTTGCCCTGCTCCTGCAGCTGCTTGGCGAATTCGACGATCAGGATCGCGTTCTTGGACGACAGGCCCACCGTGGTCAGCAGCCCGACCTGGAAGTACACGTCGTTGGTCAGCCCGCGCGTGCTCGTGAACAACAGCGCGCCGATGATGCCCAGCGGCACCACCAGGATCACCGAGAACGGCACCGACCAGCTCTCGTACAGGGCCGCCAGGCACAGGAACACGAACAGGATGGAGATGGCGTAGAGCATGGGCGCCTGCGCGCCCGACAGCCGCTCCTGGTAGGAGGCGCCGGTCCATTCGTAGTCGATGCCCAGCGGCATCTCCTTCATGACCTGCTCGACGGCCGCCATGGCGGCGCCGGAACTCACGCCCGGCGCTGCATCGCCCGTGAACTCGTAGGCCGGCGCACCGTTGTAGCGTGCCAGCTGCGGCGAGCCGTAGCTCCAGCGGGAGCCCGAGAAGGCATGGAAGGGCACCATCTGCCCCAGGCTGTTGCGCACGCTCCAGCGCTCGATGTCGGCCGGCAGCATGCGGAAGGCGGCGTCGCCCTGCATGTAGACGCGCTTGACGCGGCCGTTGTTCAGGAAGTCGTTGACGTAGGTGCCGCCCATGGCCGTGGACAGCGTGCTGTCGATGGCCGCCGTGGTCAGGCTCAGCGCGCCGGCACGCGCATCGTCGATGTCGATGCGGAACTCGGGTGTGTCGTCCAGGCCGTTCATGCGCACGTTGCGCAGCTCGGGCCGGGCCTGCAGCATCTCCAGCGTCTTGCGCTGCGCGGCGACCAGGGCCTCGTGGCCCAGGCCGTTGATGTCCTTGAGGAAGAAGTTGAAGCCCGAGGCCGCGCCCAGGCCGCGCACCGCGGGTGGAAGCTGCACGATGATGCGCGCGTCGCGGATCTTGCCGAGGTCGCGGCCAGCGCGCGCGGCGATGGCGGCGGCCGAGCTCGACGCATCGGTGCGCTCGTCCCAGTCCTTGAGCTTGACGAAGGCGCGCGCCGAACTCTGGTCGCCGTTCTGGCCGGTCAGCACGTTGATGCTGACCACTTCGGGGAACTTGCCGAAGTACTCCTGCACCTCGGCCACCACAGGCTGCAGCCGCGCGTTGGAGGCGCCCGGCGGCAGGTTCATCTGCACCGTGACGAAGCCCTGGTCTTCGTCGGGCAGGAAGGCCGTGGGCAGGCGCGAGAACAGCACGACCACGCCCGCGATGATGAGCGCGTAGACGATCAACGTGCGTTTGCCGCGCTTGAGGATGCCGCCCACCGTGCTTTGGTACGCGTTGGCGCTGCGGTCGAAGCCGTGGTTGAACTTGACGAAGAAGCGGTCCACCCAGCCCAGCGGCCCGCGCCGCGGCGCCGCGCCATGCGGTCCGTGGGCGCCCTTGGGAATGGGCTTGAGCAGCGTGGCGCACAGCGCCGGCGTGAGCGACAGCGCCACCAGCACCGACAGCACCATGGACGAGACGATGGTGATCGAGAACTGCCGGTAGATCACGCCCGTGGAGCCGCCGAAGAAGGCCATCGGAATGAACACGGCCGACAGCACCAGCGCGATGCCGACCAGCGCCGGCGTGATCTCGGCCATGGACTTCCTGGTCGCCTCCTTGGGCGACAAGCCCTCCTCGCTCATGACACGCTCGACGTTCTCGACCACCACGATGGCGTCGTCGACCAAGAGGCCGATGGCCAGCACCATGGCGAACATGGTCAGCGTGTTGATCGAGTAGCCGGCGGCCGACAGCACGCCGAAGGTGCCCAGCAGCACCACCGGCACCGTGATCGCAGGGATCAGCGTGGCGCGGAAGTTCTGCAGGAACACGTACATCACGATCACGACCAGCAGCACGGCCTCGAACAGGGCCTTGACCACTTCCTCGATGGACGCGCTCACGAAGGGCGTGGTGTCGTAGGTCACGAAGGTCTGCAGCTGGTTCGGGAAGAAGGGCTGCAGCTCGGCGATCTTGGCGTTGACGGCCTCGGCCACCTTGACGGCGTTGGCGCCGTCGGACAGCACGATGCCCAGGCCCGCGCCGGGGTTGCCGCGCAGGATGGAGCGCACGGTGAGGTTTTCGGCGCCGAGTTCGAGACGCGCCACGTCCTTCAGGCGCACCACGGCGCCGTCGGGCGTCACGCGCAGCACCACGTTGCCGAACTGCTCCACGGTCTCGAGCTTGCTGCGCGCCGTGATGGTGGCCGTCAGTTGCTGCTCGGCCACGGCCGGCAGCGCGCCGAGCTGGCCGGCCGAGACCTGGGCGTTCTGGGCCTGCAGCGCAGTGTTGATGTCGGACGGCATCAGCGCGTACTTGCGCAGCTTGTCCGGGTCCAGCCAGATGCGCATGGCGTAGCCGGTGCCCAGCACCTGCACGTCGCCCACGCCGTCGACGCGGCTGATCACGTCCACAAGGTTGCTGTTGATGTAGTCGCCCACGTCCACGGCCGAGGCCGTGCCATCGCCCGAGTAGAAGGCGATGACCATCAGGAAGTCGTTGCCGCCCTTGGTCACGAACACGCCGCGGCTCTGCACCTGCTGCGGCAGCCGCGACATGGCCGGCTGCATCTTGTTCTGCACCTGCATCTGGGCCACGTCGATGTCGGTGCCCGGGGCAAACGTCAGCGTGATGCGCGACTGGCCCGAGGAGTTGCTGGTGCTCTGCATGTACAGCAGGTTGTCCAGCCCCTTCATCTGCTGCTCGATGATCTGGGTGACCGAATCCTCGACCGTCTTGGCAGAGGCGCCGGTGTAGGTGGAACCCACGGACACGCGCGGCGGCGCGATGTCGGGGTACTGCTCCAGCGGCAGTGTGCGGATCGACATCAGACCCGCGAGCATCACGATGATGGACAGCACCCACGCGAAGATGGGACGCTCGATGAAGAAATGCGCCATGAACGGGGCTCCTGGCGCTCAGCGCACGATCTTGGCGTTGGCCAGCGGGCCGGCACTGGCCACCGAGCCGGGACCGGGGCCGCCCTTGCCGTTGACCGGCGCCAAGGGGCCGGCAGCGGGCTTGGGCTGGACCTCGCTGGCGCGCACCAGGTCGCCGACACGGGCACGCTGCGAGCCCTCGACCAGCACGCGGTCGCCGGCCTGCAGTCCGTCGATCACCTGCCAGCGGTTGGCCACGGCGCGGCCGACCGTCACGGCGCGCTTGACGAGCTTGTCGTCCGGCCCCACGACCAGCGAGGAGGCGCTGCCATCGGGTGCGCGCACCACGGCCTGCTGGGGCACCAGCACGGCGTCCTCGGCCACGCCCTCCTCCAGCACGGCGCGCACGTACATGCCGGGCATCAACAGGCGGTCGGGGTTGGGTACCACCGCGCGCAGCGTCACGCTGCCGGTGCCGGCGTCGACGGTCACACCGGCGAAGGTCAGCTTGCCGGCATGGGGGTAGACGCTGCCGTCCTCGAGCAGCACGCGGATCGGCGCCTCGTCGGCACGGCCGCGCGACAGGCGGCCGCTGGCCAGTTCCCGCTTCAAGCGCAGCAACTCGGCGCTGGACTGGGTCACGTGCACGTTGATCGGGTCCAGTTGCTGCACGGTGGTCAGCGGCGTGGCCTGGTCGGCCGTGACCAGCGCGCCGGCCGTCACGCTGGACAGCTCGATCCAGCCGCTGATGGGCGCCACGATGCGCGTGCGCGCCAGGTTGATGCGGGCGGTCTGCTCGGCCGCGCGGGCCACGGCCACATCGGCCTCGGCCTGGTCGGCGGCGGCCTGGGTCTGCTCGTTGACCTGCTGGCTGATGGCGTCGATCTTGACCAGCTCGGCATTGCGCCTGGCCACGCTACGGGCCGTGGCCAAGGTGGTCTCGGCTCGACGCACATTGGCGCGCGCACTGGCAGCCGTGGCCTCGAAGCTGGCCGGGTCCAGTTGGTACAGCACCTGGCCGGCCTTGACATTGGAGCCCTCGGTGAACAGGCGCTGCTGCACGATGCCGCCGACCTGCGGCCGGATCTGCGCAATCACGGGCGCCACGGTGCGGCCGGCCAGCTCGGTGGTCACCGGCATGCGCTCGGCCTTGAGCGTCACCACGCCCACGTCCTTGGCCTGGGGGGCGGCGGCCGGCGCGGCGGCCTTGCTGTCGGCTATGCCGTTGCGGGAGCAGCCCGCGGCGGCCAGCAGCGCGATCAGCAGGGGCACGCACAGGTCGCGTGGGCGCAGGGACAGTTTCAGAAGCGGCATCGATGAACCTGTGGGATCTCTGGAAATACCGGACAGCCGACTCCGGACATGGCCAGTGGTGGGCGCCACGGTGGACAGGGTCGGCTCCGACGAGTTCCCATCCACGGCCTGCCCAAGACCAGCTTTGCACAGCAGACACAATGGCAGACCCCAAGCCGCAAGCAAGCACGATGCCTGCGGCGAACATGCAACGATACACCGGCTTGATACATTTCGTCATGACTCCGGTGTAAAGCGCAGCCAAAAGGAGATCCTGCATGCCACAGCCACCAGCCGTTCTGGCCTTCGACACCTTTGGCACGGTGGTGGATTGGCACGGCGGCATCGCGCGTGAAATCCAGGCACTGCACCCCGAGGTCGATGCCGCGGCCTTTGCCAGTGCCTGGCGCGCCGGCTACCAGCCGGCCATGCAGCGCGTGCGCTCGGGAGAACTCGGCTGGACGCTGATCGACGACCTGCACCGGTTGATCCTGGACGACATCCTGCCGCGCTTCGGCCTGCAGGCCATGCCACAGGAGACGCGCCGCCAGCTCAACAAGGCATGGCACCGGCTCGACCCGTGGCCCGACGTGCTGGCCGGCTTGGCCCGCCTCAAGCGCCGATACACCATCTGCACGCTGTCGAACGGCAACATCGGACTGCTGACCAACATGGCCAAACGTGCCGGCCTGCCCTGGGATTGCGTGCTGTCCGCCGAGGTCTTTCGGGCCTACAAGCCCGACCCGGCCACATACCTGGGCGTGGCGCGCGTGTTCGACCTGCCGCCCGACCAGGTCATGCTGGTGGCGGCGCACCACAGCGACCTGGCCGCGGCGCGCGACTGCGGCCTGCAGACCGCCTACATCGAGCGACCGCTGGAATACGGCACGGCCCAGCCCAAGGATGTGGGCGCGCGGCCCGAGAACACGCTGCACTGCCACGACTTCGGCGACCTGGCCGACCAGCTGGACTGCTGAAGCACCACGCCAGCACGGTTTAGCGGGTGTGGCTAGGATCGCCGCCCATGACCGCACTCTCCGTACTCGACCTCTGCCCCATCGTGGAAGGCGGCGACGCCGCCCAGGCCTTCCACAACAGCCGCGACCTGGCCCAGCACGCCGAACGCCTGGGCTACCAGCGCTTCTGGCTGGCCGAGCACCACGGCATGCCCGGCATCGCCAGCGCCGCGACGTCGGTCGTCATCGCCCATGTGGCGGGCGGCACCAAGACCATCCGCGTGGGCGCGGGCGGCATCATGCTGCCCAACCACTCGCCGCTCGTGATCGCCGAGCAGTTCGGCACCCTGGCCTCGCTGTACCCAGGCCGCATCGACCTGGGCCTGGGCCGCGCACCGGGTTCCGACCAGGCCACGGCCCGCGCGCTGCGCCGCGACGCCTTCGAGTCGCCGGACCAGTTCCCGCAGGATGTGGTGGAGCTCATGCACTACCTGTCGCCGCAAGCGGCCAATGCGCGCATTCAGGCGATCCCGGGCACCGGGCTGCAGGTGCCCATCTGGATCCTCGGCTCCAGCCTGTTCGGCGCCCAACTCGCGGCCGAACTGGGCCTGCCCTATGCCTTCGCCTCGCACTTCGCGCCCGCTGCGATGATGGACGCCATCGCCATCTACCGGTCGCGCTTCAAGCCCTCGGCGCAGTTGGCCAAGCCGCATGTGATGCTGGGGATGGGGGTGTTTGCCGCCGACACCGACGAAGAAGCGCAGTTGCTGGCCAGTTCCATGCAGCAGGCCTTCGTGAACCTGCGCAGCGGCCGGCCGTCGCGGCTGCAGCCGCCCAAGCCGGGCTATCTGGAACAGCTCTCGGCGCCCGAGCAGGCCATCCTGGCCCAGACCATGAGCGCGGCGGCCATCGGTTCACCGGACACGGTGCGTCGCCAATTGAAGGAGTTCATTGCGCGCACGGGCGCCGATGAGTTGATGGTCGCCACGCAGATCTTCGACCATGCGGCCCGCGTGCGGTCTTACGAGATCCTGGCGCAGGTGCACCAGGGCTGACTCACCATTCGCCAACGGCGCGCACGCGTTGGTCCAGGTCCGGCCAGTCGCCTTGGCCATCGGTGGCCTGTGGCGCCTGGGCCGCAGCGTCCGATGCGGCGGCGCCGCGGCCTGTCAGCCGCTGCATGAACTGCTGTCCTTCGTGCAGTGCAGACGTGACAAAAGACGGGGCGGAAAGGGGTGCGTCGTAGGGGGATGGCATGGCGCGGCTCCTGTTGCGTTCGGGCAACGAAAGTGTAAGGAGCGGGCGATGAACAATGCGTGACATGGGCACGCAGACAACGTGACGCATGCACGTTTTCGACCCGGAAATTTGCAAGCGGCTGTGACAACGGCCGGCTTTCTACAATCGCCCCGCAATGACTGACGCTTCCACCACCTCTTCGGCCCCGGCCGACGCACCCTCGCAGCAACGCAAGCGTCGCCGCCAACCCGGCCGCAACAACCCGCAGCAGCGCCCGCAGGGCCGTCCCGTCCATCCGCTGCTGGAGCAGCTGGCCGAGCTGCATCCCGCGCTGTTCGGCGCGCGTTTTCGCCCGCTCAAGCTCGGCACCTACCAGGACCTGATGGAACGCCACCCCGGCGTGTTCGAACCGGCCGCGCTCAAGGAAGCCCTGGGACAGCACGCACGCTCTTCACGCTATCTGGAATGCCTGGCACGCGGCGACCAACGCCATGACCTGGATGGCCAGGCCGTGGCGCCGCTGGCCCTGGACCATCACCACCACGCACTGGTCGAACTGTTCAAGCGCCGCCAGGCGCGCAGCAAGGAAGACCTGCAGCCCGCGCTGCGCGCACGTGTGCGCGCGTTGTTCGTGCAAAGCGGGCTGGACCGTGCTGCCTACGCCGCCGCAGCCAAAGTCAACGCGGACGCATTGGCCGCGCTACTGGACGCAGCCGACCACGACCAGGCCGCTGAGATCGCCCGCCGCGAGGCGCTGCTGCGCGCCTTCGAACTGGGTGGCGTGGACGAAGCCCAGTTCGCCGACCAGTACGGCCTGACGCCTGAGGCCGTGGCCCCCCTGCTGGCCCAGGCGCGCGACGACCGGCGCGTGCGCGCCGGGCGCTGAGCGGCGCAGCTTAGCGCGGCACCACCAGGACCGGGTTGTCGGTCTTGGGCTCGATGGTGACCTCGGTCTGGCCCGGCGGAACGACCACCGTCTCGACCTCGCGGATCACACCGCCGCCCCCCACGCTGCCGCTCTGGTTGCCATAGCCCAGCACGCGGGCGGTGCAGGCGGCATGGTCTTCGCCACCCAGGGCATCGCAGCGGCGCATGGCATTGGCCACAAGCTGGTCCTGGCCCTGCGTCTGCAATTCGCCCTTGCGCTTGTCGGCCTGGGCGTTGGCGGCTTCGCGCAGGCAGGTTTCCTGCGCCTGGGGCGTGGCGCCGTTCAGGCAGGCGGCGCGCTCGCGCTCGTAGCTGCCGGAGTTGTCGATGCCGGTGTTGCCAGACGTGGCGACCTGGGCACTGGCCGCGCTTGCGGCCAGTGCGCAGGCCAGCCCGAAATATGCGAAAGGCCGGCTGCGCTGGAAAGTCTTGCAAGCTGGTTGTACGGACATGGTTGAACCTCTCGGGGTCGTGCTGACGATGGCTCCAGTCTAGGATTGGGGCGCGGGCCGGCGCGCCGGACGGCACCGGCGCAGGCCGCGCCCCGAATGCCGAGACCGCTGTAGGACAACAGGGCACGCCTACACTCCCGCTGCCTCCACAACCCACCTTGCCATGCTGACGCTCTACTACGCCCCCAAGACCTGCGCGCGCGCATCCCACATTGCCCTGGCGGAAAGCGGCCTGCCCTACCGCACCCAGCGGCTCGATTTCGCAGCGGGCGAGCAACGCCAGCCGGCCTACCTGGCGATCAATCCCAAGGGCCGGGTGCCGGCGCTGACGACCGAGCAGGGCACGCTGACCGAGACGCCTGCGATCCTGGCCTACATCGCGCAAAGCGCCCCGCAGGCGCGGCTGGCGCCGCTGGACGACGCGTTCGCCTTTGCGCGGATGCAGGCCGTCAACGCCTACCTGTGTGCGACCGTGCACGTGGCGCACGCCCACCGCTTCCGCGGCGCGCGCTGGGCCGACGACAAGCCGGCCCAGGAATCCATGCAGCGCAAGGTGGCATCCAACATGCGCGAGTGCTTCGAGCTCATCGAATCGACGATGCTGGACAGCCCCTGGGTGCTGGGCGAACAGTATTCGGTGGCCGACGCCTACCTCTACACGATCGCCGGCTGGCTCGAAGGCGATGGCGTGGACCTGGCCGGCCTGCCCGCCACACGCGCACACCGCGAGCGCATGGAGCAACGCCCCGCCGTGCAGAAGGCCCTGGCCGAGGAAGCCGCAGCCTGAAGCTCAGCCGCCCGAGCGCTTGACCTGGTAGCCTTGCTTGCGCAGAGCCTCCATCACCTGGGTGACATGGTCGCCCTGCACCTCGATCTGCCCGTCCTTGACGGTGCCGCCCGTGCCGCAGGCGGCCTTGAGCTGCTTGCCGAGCTTCTGCAGGCCGTCCTCGTCGACCGGCACGCCCCAGACCACGGTCACGCCCTTGCCCTTGCGGCCCTTGGTCTCCAGCCGTACGCGCACCGTGCCGTCGACCTGCGGTGCGGCCGCAGCCTTCTTGCAGGCGCACTGCGCCACGGGCTGGCGGCACACGGGACACATGCGCCCGGCCTCGGTCGAGTAGACCAGGCCGCCGCCGCCCTTCATCACAGGGACTGGCCCAGGCGTGCGATGCCTTCCTCGATCTTGGCCACGTCGGCCGTCGCGAAGCTCAGCCGCAGCGTGGAGAGGTCGGGGTCGTGTGCGAAGAACGGCGCACCGGGTACGAAGGCCACCAATTTCTCGATCGCGCGCTGCGCGAACGCGCCCGCATCGCGGCCACCGGTGAGCCGGGCCCAGAAGAACATGCCACCCTTGGGTGCGTCGAAGGTGATGGCGTCGCCCAATTCGGCGCGCAGTCGAGAGGCCATCACGCGCGCGCGCTCGGCGTAGACCTTGCGCACCTGGTCCAGCGCGCCGTCCAGGCGCCCCAAAGTGAGGTAGTGGGCGGCCGTGGCCTGCGTCAGGTTGGAGGTGTGGGCGTCGCTGAACTGCTTGCACATGGTGGCATTGGCCAGCAGCGCAGCCGGCGCGATGAGCCAGCCCACGCGCAGGCCGGGCGACAGGATCTTGCTCATGGAGCCGCAGTGCGCGAGCCAGTCGCGGCTGCCCGGCACCTCGCTGGAGAGCGCCAGCAGCGAGGGCGGCGCAGGCTGATCGAAGTACAGCTCGCCATAGGGATCGTCCTCGACCACCAGCGTGCCCGTGCGCGCGGCGATCTCCAGGATGCGGCGGCGCCGCTCCAGGCTCAGCATGGCGCCGTGCGGGTTGCCGAAGTTGGGGATCAGGTACACGAGCTTGGGCTTGTGCTCGGCGATCAGGCGCTCGAGCGGCTCGACCAGCACGCCGTCGGCGTCGATGGGCGCGCCGATCACCTGGGCACCGTACAGCCGGAAGCACTGGATCGTGGCCAGGAAGGTCGGCGCCTCGACGATGACCTTGTCGCCCGGCGAAATCATGGTCTTGCCGATCAGGTCGAGCGCCTGCTGGCTGCCGGTGGTCACGATCAGGCCCTCGGGCTTCACCTGCGCGCCTTTGTTGGCCATGAATTGGGCCAGTTGCTCGCGCAGCGGGCCGTAGCCCTCGGTCGCGCCGTACTGCAGCACCGGGCCTGGCGTGTCGCGCAGCACGGCCGCCGTGGACATGGCGATGCCTTCGGCGTCGAACAGCGTGGGGTCGGGGAAGCCACCGGCAAAGCTGATGATGCCGGGCTTGCCGAGCAGCTTGAACAGCTCGCGGATGGCGGAGGTTTCGACGTTCTGGAGACGGTCGGCGAATTGCATGTGTGTCTTTCTTGGGAATCTAAAAGCCCGCGGCCAGGCCGTCGCGGCGCGCATCGCTGGCGGCCACATAGCCCTCGACCCGGGGGTCGCCGGCACGCCAGATGAACTGGCCGGCGCCGAAGTCCTGGTAGGAGTCCTGGATCACCTCCATGCGGTGGCCGCGCGCGGCCAGACCTTGCACGGTGGCGGCCCGCATGGCCGACTCCACGTTGATCTCCAGCCCGGCGTTGTAGCGCCAGCGCGGCGCATCGCAGGCGGCCTGCGGGTTCTGGCCGTAGTCCAGCATGCGCACCAGGGTCTGCACATGGCCCTGGGGCTGCATGTTGGCGCCCATCACGCCGAAGCTCATGACGGGCTGGCCGTCCCGGGTCAGGAAGGCCGGGATGATGGTGTGGAACGGCCGCTTGCCCGGCGCCACCTGGTTGTGGCCGGGCGCGAGCGAGAAGCCGTGGCCGCGGTTCTGCAGGCTGATGCCGAACTGCGGTTCCACCGCGCCCGAGCCGAAGCCCATGTAGTTGCTCTGGATGAAGCTGACCATCATGCCGTTCTCGTCGGCCGCGGTCAGGTAGATGGTGCCGCCCTTGACCGGGTTGCCGGCGCCGAAGTCCTGCGCGCGGCCCAGGTCGATGAGCCTGGCGCGCGAGGCCAGGTAGGCATCGTCCAGCAGTTGCTCGGCCGTGACCTCCATGCTGCCGGGCTCGCCCACGTAGCGGTAGACGTCGGCGAAGGCCAGCTTCATGGCCTCGATCTGCACGTGCTGCGCATCGACGCCGTCCAGTTCCATGCCGGCGATGTCGAACTTCTCCAGGATGCCCAGCGCGATCAGCGCTGCGATGCCCTGGCCGTTGGGCGGAATCTCGTGCAGGGTGTGGCCGCGGTAGTCGCGCGCGATGGGCGTCACCCACTCGGGCTGGTAGCCGGCGAAGTCCTGCACCGTGAGGCTGCCGCCGTGCGCTGCCGAGAACTTCGCGATCGCCGCGGCGATCTCGCCGCCGTAGAAGGCCGCGCCGCGCGTCTCGGCGATCGCGCGCAGCCCGCGTGCCGCGGCCTTGAACTGGAACAGCTCGCCCACGCGCGGCGCCCGGCCCCAGGGCAGGAAGGCGTCGGCGAAGCCGGGCTGGCTGCGCAGCTCCTCGGTGGCGGCCTCCCACTTCTGCTGCACCACCACGGGCAGCAGGTAGCCGCGTTCGGCGATCTCGATGGCCGGCTGCATGAGGTCGGCGAAGGGCAGCTTGCCGAAGCGCTCGGACAGCGCGGCCCAGGCGCTCACGGCGCCCGGCACGGTGACGGAGTCCAGGCCGCGCTTGGGCGGGGTGGCGGCGTCCTTGCCGTACTTGCCCTGGAAGTAACCTGAGGACCAGCTGGCCGGCGCGCGGCCGGAAGCATTCAACCCATGCAGCTGGCGGCCGTCCCACAGGATGCAGAAGGCATCCGAGCCCAGGCCGTTGCTGACCGGCTCGACGATGGTCATCGCCGCCGCCGCCGCGACCGCAGCGTCGACCGCGTTGCCGCCCTGTTGCAGCATGCGCAGGCCGGCCTGGGCGGCCAGCGGGTGCGAGGTGCTGCAGACGTTGCGTGCGAACACAGGCGTGCGCACCGAGGTGTAGGGATTGCTGAAATCGAAGTGCATGGGCGGGCGGTCTCCTGGCAAGCCGGCCATTGTAGAAGTCGCCCTGCGCCCGAACTCCTACACTGCCGCGCCATGACTTCCCACGACATCGCGCAGTTCTTCGCCACGCTGCACGCCGCCAACCCTACCCCCGTGACCGAGCTCGAGTACACCAGCGTATTCGAGCTGCTGGCCGCTGTGCTGCTGTCCGCCCAGGCCACCGACGTGGGCGTCAACAAGGCCACGCGCCGCCTGTACCCGGTGGCCAATACGCCGCAAAAGATCCTCGCGCTGGGCCTGGAAGGCCTGGAGAGCCACATCCGCACCATCGGCCTGTACCGCACCAAGGCGAAGAACCTCCTGGCCACCTGCCGCATCCTGGTCGAGCAGCATGGCGGCGAGGTGCCGCGCACGCGCGAAGCACTGCAGGCCCTGCCCGGCGTTGGCCGCAAGACCGCCAACGTGGTGCTCAACGTGGCCTTCGGCGAGCCGACCATGGCGGTGGACACACACATCTTCCGCGTCGCCAACCGCACGGGCCTGGCACCGGGCAAGACGCCGGACAAGGTCGAACAAGGCCTGCTCGCGCGCGTGCCGCCGCGCTACCTGGTCGACGCCCACCACTGGCTGATCCTGCACGGCCGCTACGTGTGCCAGGCCCGCAAACCCCAATGCTGGCGCTGCGGGGTGGCGCGCTGGTGCGATTACCAGCCCAAGACGCTCACGCCCTGATCACGTGGGCTGCTGGTTGCCGGCAAGCCAGATGGCCAGCGCCTGTGCAGGCATCGGCCGGCCGTACAGATAACCCTGCACGATGGTGCTGCCGCGCTCGGCCAGCAGCTGCGCCTGCTGGGCGTTCTCCACGCCCTCGGCCACCACGGTGAGCTTCAGGCTGTCGCCGATGCGCAGGATGGTGTTGGTCAGCGCGCGCGCGGTGGCGCTGTCGGCCAGGTCGCGCACGAAGCTCTGGTCCAGCTTGAGCTCGTGGATCGGCAGGCGGTGCAGGTAGCTCAGGCTGGAATAGCCGGTGCCGAAGTCGTCCAGCGACAGGTGCACGCCCATGGCGCGCAGCGCGTGCAGCGCGGCCAGCACGCTGGGCGTGGCGTCCAGCAGCATGCTCTCGGTCATCTCCAGCGTGAGGTCGCCGGCCACCAGGCCATGGGCGTCCAGCAGGCCGGCCACCATGGGCACCAGCCCCTCCTCCTCGAAGTTGCGCGTGGACAGGTTCACGGCCACGCGCGGCACCGGCAAGCCCTGGCGCCGCCACTGCGCCATCTGGCGACAAGCCTCGGCCAGCGCCCAGCGGCCCAGCTCGGCCACCATGCCGGCCTCCTCGGCCAGCGGGATGAAGCGCGCGGGCGGGATCTCGCCGAGTTGCGGATGCGACCAGCGCGCCAGCGCCTCCACGCCGTACAGGCTGCCGGAGCGCCGCTCGATCTGCGGCTGGTAGTGCAGGCGCAGGCCACCGTCGCGCAGGCCCAGGCGCAGCGCTGCCTCCAGCGCCACGCGTTCGCGCGTGCGTTGCTGCATCTCCTCGTTGAAGAAGCGTGCGCCGCCGCGCCCGCCCAGCTTGGCCTGCGTGCGCGCCATGTCGGCGTGGTGCAGCAAGGTGTCCACGTCGGTGCCGTCGTCGGGGAACATGGCCACGCCGATGCTGGCGGTGGGCTGCAAGGTCACACCCGGCAACACCAGCGGCGCCGCCACTGCCGCCAGCAGCCGCTCGGCCGCCATGGCCGCCTGCCGCACCGGGCACGATGGCAGGATCACCGCGAACTCGTCGCCGCCGAGCCGGCCGGTCAGGTCGATGCTGCGCACGCAGCCCATCAAGCGGCGTGCGGTTTCGCGCAGCAACTGGTCGCCGCTGTCCGGCCCCTGTGTTTCGTTGACGAGCCGGAAGCGGTCCAGGTCGATGCACAGCACGGCCATGGGTGCGCCCTTGCCGGCCAGCTCCTCCAGCAGCTGCGTGGCGCGCGACTTCAGCGCCATGCGGTTGGCCAGCCCGGTGAGCATGTCGACGCTGACCAGGCGCTCCATGCGCACGCGGGCGCGCTCGCGCTCCAGCGCCAGCGCACACAGCCGCACGCAGATCCCGGCGAGGCTGCGGTGGAACGCGCTGGGGCCGCGGCAGCTGGCGAAGTACAGCGCGAACACGCCGACCACGGTGCCGTCGCTGGCCCGCACCGGGCAGGACCAGCAGGCCTTGAGGCCCTGCGGCAGCACCAGATGCAGCAGGTCCTGCCAGGCCGGGTCGGCGGCGATGTCGACGACCTCCACGGCGGCGCCGGTCCAGGCGGCCGCTCCGCCGCCGCCGGCCTGCGGCCCGACCGGCAGCCCGTCCAGCGCCTCGCCCAACGCCACCGGCAAGCTCGGGCCGGCCAAGGGGTGCAGCCGGGCGAAATCGTCCACGTCCAGCACGGTGCAAAGCAGTTCGGGTGCGATGCGCTCGACCTCCTCGCAGACCAGGTCCATCAGCGCGGCCACGGACAGCTCGTGCACCATGGCGTCGAGCACACGGTGCTGCAACACCTCGTGCACCTTGGTCAGCGTGATGTCCGAGAGCATCGAGCAGATGTACTGGGGCCTGCCCTGCGCATCACGCACCACATTGGTCGTGATCGAGACCCACAGCGGCTGGCCAGTGCGCGTGTAGACCAGCAGTTCGAGCCGGAAGTTGGCCGGCCGCTCGGGGTCGCGCGCGGCGGCCAGGGCCTTCAGATCGGTCGAGGGACCGGCCAGGACGTCGGCTGGACGCTTGCCCTTCAGATCATCCAGCTGGTAACCCATCAGCCGGCAGAAGCCGGGATTGACGTACAGCGTTCGCAGATCGGGGCCGCAGACCACGACCGCGTTGTCACTGGCCTCGACCACGAGCGCCGCCAGGGTCTGCAGGGAAGCGTCGTGGGTCATCGGGAAAGTCTAAACGGCCAGTTCGCCGCGGTTGGACACGCCTGCGCCCGTGAAACTGGCCATTTCGCGCAACAACAGGCTGGCCGACTGCAGCAGCGGCCAGGCCAGCGCGGCGCCCGAGCCCTCGCCCAGCCGCAGGCCCAGGTCCAGCAGCGGCCGCACGCCCAGGTAGGCCAGCGCGATCGCGTGGCCACGCTCGCCCGACAGGTGCGAGAACACGCAGTAACCGCGCACGGCCGGTGCCAGCGCCTGGGCCACCAGCACGGCCGCCGTGGTGATGAAGCCGTCGACCACCAGCACGCGCCGTTCGCGCGCGCCCTGCAACAGCACGCCCACCAGTGTGGCGATCTCCAGCCCGCCGAAGGCGGCCAGTGCCGCCAGCGGAGTGCGCGCATCGGCATGGCGCAGGTACACGGCCTGCAGCACGCGCAGCTTGTGCGCCAGCGCGGTGCCGGCCATGCCAGTGCCCGAGCCGGTGCAGGCGGCCACCTCGTGGCCGGTCAGCCGCGCCGTCAGCAGCGCCGCGGCCGAGCTGTTGCCGATGCCCATCTCGCCCAGCAGCAGCGCGTTGCCGGGCAGTTCGCGCACCAGGTCCATGCCATGGGCGATGGCCTCGGCACACGCGGCCGCACCCATCGCCGGCCCGAGCGAGGCGTCGGCCGCGCCGGCCGCGGCCTTGCGCACGCGCAGACCCGGCCGCTCGCCGCCGAAGTCGTGTGCCACGCCGCAATCGACCACCGTCAGCGCGATGCCGTGCTGGCGCGCCAGCACGCTCACGGCGGCACCGCCGGCCAGGAAGTTCTCCACCATCTGGCGCGTCACCTCCTGCGGGAAGGCCGACACGCCCTGCGCGGCCAGCCCATGGTCGGCCGCGCACACCAGCATCTGCGGTGCATGCAGCACCGGCGCCTCGCTGGCCAGGATCAGGCCCAGCTGCTGGGCCAGTTGTTCGATGCGACCCAGCGAACCGGGCGGCTTGGTCTTGTTGTCCAGCAACTGCTGCAGCCGCTGGGCCCGCGCACTGTCTTCGGCATCGGCGATGGCCGGCAGGCGCAGCAGGGAAAGGATGTCGGATTCGGTCACCGCGCAATTGTCGCGCGCCGCGGTGTAGGCGGGCACCGACGCGCAATGACGCCCTCGGCGGATGGCGGCCATGGCGCCACCTTGGCGACAGTCATGCCAGTTTTTCCGCACGAGGTGACCGATGACACTGCCACCGTACCCCGCCGGCGCCATGAGCGCATGGCCCGCCGCCGACCGGGCCGGGCCCCTGGACGACATGGCCGCGCCGGTTGGCACACGCAGCATGGGCACGGCCATGGCCTACACCCAGGGCCTGCGCGGCTACGCCAGCGCCCACGAGCAGATGACGCGCATGGAGGTGGTGCGCCGGCTCGCCCGGCTCAAGGGCTATGCGGTGTCCGAGGAGTTCGCCCAGGCGCCGCTGGGCCCGGTCTACCTCGTGCCCAGCGACACCCTGGTGGGCATCGAACGCGCGCAGGCGCTGGGCATCCATGGCCGCGAGGACTTCTTCGGCGGCGTGGTCCCCTACCCCTTCGTCTCGACCAAGGCCATCACCCATCCGCTGGTCGCGGCCGGCGCCCGGGCGCCCGAGGGCTGGAACCCGGCCTTCAGCCGCATGGTCGGCGATGCCGTGCTGCCCGGCTTCACGGCCTTCACGCGGGCCGACGCGGCCGTGGCCGCCGACACGCTGCTGCAGGCCGGCCCGGTCCGCATCAAGCTGGTGCGCGAGACCGGCGGCAACGGCCAGACCGTGGCCAGGGACCGCGCGGCCTTCGACGCCTGCCTGGCCGGCATCGCCGACGAGATGCTGGACCGCGACGGCGTGGTCATCGAGCAGAACCTGCGCCAGGTCCAGACGCTCAGCGTCGGCCAGGTGCATGTGGCCGGCATGGTGGCGACCTACTTCGGCCAGCAGCGGCTGACCCACAACCACCAGGGCGCCGAGGTCTACGGCGGCTCCGACCTCACGGTGGTGCGCGGCGACTTCCAGGCCCTGCTGTCGCTCGCGCTGGCGCCGGAGGTGCGCACCGCGGTGGAACAGGCGCTGCTCTACGACAGTGCCGCGCAGGCCGCGTTCCCCGGCTTCTTCGCCTCGCGCATCAACTACGACGTGGCCCAGGGCCTGATGCCCGGCGGGCAGTGGCGCTCCGGCGTGCTGGAGCAGTCGTGGCGCGCCGGCGGCGCCACCGGCGCGGAGATCGCCGCGCTGGAGGCCTTCCAGGCCGACCCGCAGCGCCGCGTCGTGCGCGCCAGCGGCTACGAGGTCTTCGGCCCCTGCGACGCGCTGCCGCCCGGCGCAGTGGTCTATTTCCGCGGCGTGGACGACCAGGTCGGCCCGCTCACCAAGTACACCGTCACGGCGAGCGATGACCACCACCCGACATAACAGCATCCACATTCCCGTCGGCGACCGCAGCATCGCCGGCACCCTGGTCGGGCCCAACAGCCTGATGCCCGGCGTGATGCTGGTGCACGGCTGGGATGGCAGCCAGGAGCAGTACATCGCGCGGGCCCACGAGATCGCCGCCCTCGGCTGCATCTGCCTGACCTTCGACCTGCGCGGCCACGCCCAGGACCGTGCCGCGCGCGACGCCGTCACGCGCGAGGACAACCTGGCCGACATGCTGGCCGCCTACGACGTGCTGGTCGGCCACCCCTCGGTGGACGGCTCCGCGGTGGCCGTGGTGGGCAGCAGCTACGGCGGCTACCTGGCGGCCATCCTGTCCACGCTGCGGCCGGTACGCTGGCTCGGCCTGCGCGTGCCCGCGCTGTACAAGGATGCCGACTGGCTGGTGCCCAAGCGCGCGTTGAGCCGCGAGGAACTGGTGGCATACCGCAACAGCGTGGTCGCGCCGGCCAGCAACCGGGCGCTGTCGGCGGCAGCACAGTTCGAGGGCGACGTGCTGCTGGTCGAATCGGAGTTCGACACCATGGTGCCGCACCCGGTCATCAAGAACTACCTGGACGCCTTCCAGAAGGCGCATTCCATGACCTACCGCGTGATCAAGGGCGCGGACCACGCGCTGTCGCACAAGGCCTGGAGCCAGTCCTACACCAACGTGCTGGTCAACTGGGTCGGCGAAATGATCAAGGGCGCCAAGGAGGAAGCCGAGGCCGCCCGCAGCCGCAAGGCTGCAGCACGCGACAGGACCGGGCCCAAGGCGCTGCACTCGGCCAGTGGCAAGGTGCTGGCGTCGGGGGCCGATTCGCCGGCCATCGCGTAGGCGCGGGCGCCGCAGCGCTCACGCGCGGACGTGGGCGCTCCAGCGGTCCAGCGCGTCCAGTGCTTCATCGAAGCGGTAGTCGCCCACGGCCTCCATCACCTCCTCGATGACCGGCTGCGCGGTGCTGCCGGCCGCCGCCGCACGCAGCGCCTCGCCCAGGCTCAGGGCATCGGGGTCGGATTCCAGCAACAGCGCGCGCAGCTCGCCCGCCAGCTCGAGCAGGCGGGCCTGGGCCTGCGCCGGCGCCACGCTGACCGCCGGCACCACCGGCTCGTCCGCCGGCGCCAGCAGCGTGGCCAGCCCGGCGAGCACCGGCGACAGCTCGCGTCCGACACGGGCCAGTGCAGCCATCTGCTGCGCGCGCGCCCGCCCCTGGTTGCAGGCCAGCTCCAACTCGGTGGCCGCCTCCCAGACGCCATTGGCGCCGATGGTGCCGGCGGTGCCGCGCAGCGTGTGGGCCAGCCGCGCCGCCAAGGTCAGGTCGCCGCCGTCCAGCGCCGCCGTGAAGGCCTGCGAAAAGCGGGCGTTGCTGCTGGCGAACTTGTCCAGCATGCGGCGGTACAACTGGGCGTTGTTCTGCGTGCGGCGCAGGCCGCCTGCCACGTCGATGCCGGGCAAGGCGCCGGGCGTGCCGCTGGCCGGCACCGGTGCGGCCGCTTTGGCCACCACCGTCGGGCGCCGCACCTTGGGCCGGATCCAGCGGGCCATGGTGACGAACATCTCGTCCACGTCGATGGGTTTGGAGATGTGGTCGTTCATGCCGGCCGCCAGCACCCGCTCGCGGTCGCCGGCCATGGCGTTGGCCGTCATGGCCAGCACGGGAAGATTGGCCCAGCGCGCCTCGGCCCGGATCGCGCGCGTGGCCTCGAAGCCGTCCATCACGGGCATCTGGCAATCCATCAGCACGCCGTCGAAATCGCCGTCGCGCGCCAGCGTCTCCAGCGCCTGGCGGCCATGCTCGGCCACGACCACGTGCAGGCCGGCCTGGCCCAGCAGATCCAGCGCCAGTTCCTGGTTCAACGCGTTGTCTTCCACCAGCAGCACGCGCGCGCCAGCCAGCGCCGTGGCGGCAGCGCCCGGCAGCAGCGTGGGTGCGACCGGCGCCGTCGCGGCCTTGGGCGCCAGCACCTCGCCGATGGTTTCCAACAGCGTGGACGGCGTGACCGGCTTGGTCAGTACGGCCTGCAGCGACACGCCGGCCGTGCGCGCGGACTCCATCACTTCCTCGCGCGCATAGGCCGTCACCATGATGCTGGCGCGGGCATGGTCGATCTGCTGCTCCTGCAGCTGGCGCAGCGCCTCCACCCCGCTGATGCCCGGCATCTTCCAGTCCACCAGCAGCAGCTCGTACGGCGTGCCGTCGCGCGCGGCCGCGGCGGCAGCCTTCACGGCGGCCTCGCCGCTGACGGCCACATCCACCTTCAGGCCCATCTCGGCGGCCAGCGCAGCCGTGATGTCGCGGGCCATGGCGTTGTCGTCCACCACCAGGGCGCGCAAGCCCTCGATCTGCTGCGCCAGCGGCATGCGCGGCGCGGCCGGCTCGGTGGCCTCGGCCTGGCGCACGAAAGGCAGCACGAACTGGAAGCACGAGCCCTTGCCAGGCTGGCTGTCGGCCCAGATGCGCCCGTCCATGAGGCTGACCAGGTGCCGCGAGATCGCCAGCCCCAGGCCCGTACCGCCGTAGCGGCGCGAGGTGGAGCTGTCGGCCTGCGTGAAGGATTCGAAAACCGTCTCGACCTGGGCCGGCGTCATGCCGATGCCGGTGTCCTTGACGTGGAACTGCAGCTCGGCGTGGCCGGTGTCGGTGCGCAGCGCGCGCACGCCCACCGTGACCTCGCCCCGGTCGGTGAACTTGACCGCATTGTTGGCCAGGTTGAGCAGCACCTGGCCCAGGCGCAACGGGTCGCCGACCAGCAGCGTCGGCACCTCGCTGGGCAGATCGAACACCAGCTCCAGGTCCTTCTCGTCGGCCTTGAAACCGACCTGGTTGGCCAGGTCGTCCAGCACCTGGTCCAGGCGGAACGGCACCTGCTCGATGGTCAGCTTGCCGGCCTCGATCTTCGAGAAATCCAGGATGTCGTTGATGATGCCCAGCAGGCCCTTGGCCGCGCGGTGCGCCTTCTCCACATAGTTGCGCTGGCGCGGCGAGAGGTCGGTCTGCAGCGCCAGCAACGACATGCCGATGATGGCGTTCATGGGCGTGCGGATCTCGTGGCTCATGTTGGCCAGGAAATCGCTTTTGGCACGCGCAGCCTGCTCGGCCTGTTCCTTGGCGGCCATGAGGTCGTGCATGAGTTCGGAGTTGCGCTCGCTCATGCGGGCGTCCAGCACCGTCAGCAAGATGGTGAACCCCAGCACCACGAAGGCCAGCACGCTGACGGCCGCCGCCAGGCCGGTGCCCGGCAGGCCCCAGGCGCTGGGCACGCTCACGCAGTTGTCGGCGAAGCGCGCCGCGGCCATGCCCGTGTAGTGCATCGCCGCCACGGTGCAGCCCATGACCAGCGCGCCGAGCGCGCGCGTCCAGGTCGCGCCGGCCTGGCGCGCATGGCGGAAGGCCAGCCAGACACCGGCGATGGACAGGCCCACGGCCACGCCCACGGACACCAGCACCATGCCCCAGTCGAAGCGGATCGGCGGCGCCAGCTCGATCGCCAGCATGCCGCTGTAGTGCATGGCGCCGATGCCCGAACCCAGGATCACCGAGCCCAGCAGGATGTGGCCGGCGTGCGGCTTGGGCACCTTGCGGATCAGCATCAGCAAGCCGGCCGAGGCCAGCGTGGCCGGCAGCATGGACAGCCCGGTCCACAGCGCCTGGTAGCTGAACTCGATCGGCACGCGCAAGGCCAGCATGCCGACGAAGTGCATGGCCCAGATGCCGAAACCCATGGACAGGGAACCGCCTGCCAACCAGCCACGCCAGGAGCTGTCGCGGCTGTAGGCCAGGCGCCCGGCCAGGCCAAGTGTGGCGTAGGCTGCCACGACGGCGATGGCCACCGACAACGCGACGAGCCAGAAGTTGTAGCTGGTGGTCAAGGTTTCGGCCGCTCGGTTTATGAGCGGCAAAGTGTACCGATTTGTTGCATTATGAGCGCACTAGTTTGGCGAGCACCTTCGCCTCGACATGCTCGTCCAGAAAATCCGCCAGGCCGTCGAACACCTCGTCCAGGGTCTTGCCGGCGGCGCCGAACAGCGCCCGCAGCACGCCCGGATCCTCGAACAAGCCATGCAGGTACAGCCCCAGCACCCGGCCCTGGCCGCCCTGCCAGCCCAGCCCGCCGGGCAGCACGGCCATCGCCAGGTCGCCGCTGCGCGCCATGGCCGCGTGGGCGACGGTCTGGCCATGGTGGATCTCGTAGCCCTGCACCGCCAGGCCGGACAGCCCCTGCCAGGGCCCCTGCACGGTGCCGAAGCGCGTGCGCGTGGCGCGCACCGTCTTGTCGCGCGCGAACTGCGTGACCAGCGGCAGCAGGCCCAGGCCGGGCGCGTTGCCGTCGATGCCGTGCGGGTCGACCAGTGCCTCGCCCAGCATCTGCAGCCCGCCGCAGATGCCCAGCACGGCGCCGCCGGCCTGGGCGTGGCGGGCGATCGCGCCATCCAGGCCCTGGGCCCGCAGCCAGGCCAGGTCGCCGCTGGTGTGCTTGGAGCCGGGCAGCACGATCCAGTCGGTCGCCACCGACAGTCCGGCCAGCTGCGCCGGCGAACGTGCCCACACCAGGCGCAGCCCGGCCACGTTCTTGAGCGGCTGGAATTCGTCCAGATTGCTGATGCGCGGGTAGGCGATGACGGCCACCGTGCGCTGCACGCTGCCGGCCGTGTGCGTCCTGTCGTCGAACACGCCATCTTCCTCGGGCAGGCCGTGCTGCCACCACATCGGCAGCGTGGCCACGGTGGGCACGCCTGTCATCTGCTCCAGCATCTGCGGGCCGGGCGCAAGCAGCGCGGCGTCGCCACGGAACTTGTTGAGCACGAAGCCGTGGATCAGCGCGCGCTGGCCCGGCGGCAGCAGCGCCCAGGTGCCGTACAGGTGGGCGAAGGCGCCGCCGCGGTCGATGTCGGTCACGAGCAGGCAGCGCGCGCCGGCATGTTCGGCCACGCGCATGTTGACGATGTCGCTGTCCGCGAGGTTGATCTCGGCCGGCGAGCCCGCGCCCTCGATCACCACCACGTCGTTCTCGGCACGCAGCGCGTCCAGCGCCTGCGCCACCTGCGGCCAGACCCTGGCGCTGCGCCCGCGCCAAGGCATCCCCGTCAGCTCGGCATCCACGCGGCCCAGCAGCACCACCTGGCTGTGCGTGTCGCGCTCGGGCTTGAGCAACAGCGGGTTCATGCGCACGTCCGGCACCGCATGCGCAGCCAGCGCCTGGAAGTACTGCGCGCTGCCGATCTCGCCGCCCTCCACCACGCGCGCGTTGTTGCTCATGTTCTGTGCCTTGAACGGGGCCACCTTGACACCCTGGCGCGCATACCAGCGGCACAGCGCCGTGGTCACCCAACTCTTGCCCGCCCCGCTGGTCGTGCCCAGCACCATGACGCAGCGCGCCGGCCCTTCGTTCTGCTTGATCTGCATCACCGGATTCTCGCGGCTGACATCGGGACCCCCGGCGCCGCCTTCACAATCGATCCACCATGGACAAGCACTACCTGACCCCGCTCTTCGCACCGCAGGCCATCGTCGTGCTGGCCGGCGACCCCGACACACCCGACAGCCTGACACCGCAGGCACGCCAGCTGCACCAGGCCCTGCGCGCACAACGCTTCCAGGGCCAGCTGAACTTTCTGGACGTGCGCACCAGCGGCACGCTGGCCGACCTGGCCCAGGCCCGCGCCGACCTGGCCATCGTGGCGCTGCCACCGGGCGAGATGGTCCAGGCGCTGGAGCTGGTCGGCCGCATCGCCTGCCGCGCCGCGCTGGTGCTGGGCAGCGGCATCGACGCCAACCTGGGGGCAGAACTGCAGCGCATCGCGGCGCGGGAAGGGTTCCACCTCATGGGCCCCAACGGGCTGGGCCTGCAGCGCCCGGCGCTGGGCCTCAATGCCTCGGCGCTCGGCGCCTTGGCCGCCCCCGGGCCGCTCGGCCTGGTCGCGCAATCGGGTGCGCTGACGGCCGCCATGCTGGACTGGGCGCGCAGCAATGCCGTGGGCTTCTCCTCGGTGGTGGCGCTGGGGCCCAACCCCGGCGTGGACATCGCCCAGGCGCTGGACTACATGGCCAACGACCCGGCCACGCACAGCATCATCCTGTACCTGGAAGGCATCCATTGCGCACGCCGCTTCATGAGCGCGCTGCGCTCGGCCGCCAATGCCAAGCCCGTGCTGGTGCTCAAGGCCGGCCGGCGGCCGGCCGGCAACGCGGCGGCGCAGACGCACAGCGGCGCCATCGTCGGCGCCGACGACGTGTTCGATGCCGCGCTGCGCCGTGCCGGCGCCGTGCGCGTGCGCTCCTTCGTCGAGCTGTTCTCGGCCGCCAAGTGCCTGGCCTCGCGCTACCGGCCCGTGGGCCGGCGCCTGGCCGTGGTCACCAACGGCGGCGGGCCCGGCGTGCTGGCGGCCGACTGGGCCAACGAGATCGGGCTGGAGCTGGGCCGGCTGTCCGACGCGACGGTGGCGGCACTCAAGCCGCAGCTGCCGGCCCATGCCTCGCTCGCCGAGCTGATCGACCTCTCGGAGGACGCCGACGCCGCGCAGTACCGCGCGGCCGTGGAAGCCGCCGCACGCGACCGCCAGGTCGACGGCGTGCTCGCCATCTACTCGGCCAAGCCCGGCGGCCCCGCCGATGCCGTGGCCCAGGCCCTGGCGGCGGCCAAGGCCGGCATCGCCAAGCCGCTGCTGGCCTGCTGGATGGGCGACGCCTCGGTCGGCGCGGCGCGCCAGGCGCTCAACGCGGCCGCGATCCCGAACTTCCGCACGCCCGAGGCGGCGGTCGGCGCCTTCGGCAACATCGCCTCCTTCTACCAGAACCAGCAGCTGCTGCAGCAAACGCCGGCGCCGCTGTCCACATTGGGCAAGCCCGACATCGAGGCCGCGCGCCTGGTCATCGAGAGCGTGCTGGCCGAGCGCCGCAAGGTGCTGACCGAGATGGAGAGCAAGACCTTGCTGTCGGCCTTCCACATCCCAGTCACGCAGACCACGCTGGCACGCAACGCCAACGAGGCCATGATGATCGCCACGCAGCTGGGCTTTCCGGTGGCGCTCAAGATCGACTCGCCCGACATCACCCACAAGAGCGACGTGCAGGGCGTGGCGCTCAACATCATGAGCGGCGCCGCCGTGCGCGACAGCTACCAGGACATGGTAGAGCGCGTGGCGCGCCTGCAGCCCGGTGCGCGCATCCACGGCGTGACGGTGCAGAAGATGGCGCGCGCCCAGCGCGGCCGCGAGATCTGCATCGGCATGGTGACCGACGACCCGTTCGGCCCCGTCATCGTGTTCGGCGCGGGCGGCACCATGATCGAGCTGATCCGCGACCGCGCCATGGAACTGCCACCGCTGAACCAGTTCCTGGCGCGCCGGCTCATCGAGCGCGCGCGCGTGGCCGAGACGCTGGCCGAATGGCGCGGTGCCGCGCCCGTGGACATGGGTGCCATCGAGCGCGTGCTGCTGCGCGTGTCCGAGATGGTCTGCGAGCTGCCGCAGCTGCGCGAGATGGACATCAATCCGCTCATCGTCGACGAGAACGGCGTGGTGGCCGTGGACGCGCGCATCGTCGTCGACCACGCGCCGCAAAGCCTGGGCCAGGCCGGCGGCAGCTACGACCATCTGGCCATCCTGCCCTACCCCGCGCGCTACGAGCAGCAACTGCCGCTGCGCGGCGGCGGCGAGTACCAGATCCGGCCGATCCACCCCGGCGACGCCCAGATGCTGCAGACCTTCGTGCAGGCCCTCTCGCCCGAAAGCCGCTACTTCCGCTACGTGTCCTCGATGACGCAGCTGCCGCCCGGCATGCTGGCGCGCTTCGCGCTGATCGACTACGACCGCGAGATGGCGCTGGTGGCCGTGCTCAAGCAGCGCAGCGCCGCCACCGACGGCTCCATCGTCGAGACCGAGCGCGTGATCGGCGTCTCGCGCTACGTGACCAACCCGGACCAGGCCAGCTGCGAGTTCTCGCTCGTGGTGGCCGACGACATGGCCGGCAAAGGCATCGGCTCGCGGCTCATGGACGCCATCATGCAGGTGGCGCGCGACAAGGGCCTGTCGGAGATCCAGGGCCTGGTGCTGTCGGTCAATCCCAACATGCTCAAGCTCATGCGTTCGCTCGGGTTCGCGATCAAGCCGTTCCCGGAAGACCCGGACTTCCGGCTGGTGACGCACGCGCTGTAGTCAGCCGGCGAAGCGCACGGCCGCCACCGGCGCGAGGTCGCGCGCGATGGCATGCCAGCGTTCGCCGGCGTCGCCGCTGGCCCACAGCGCACCCGTGGTCGAGGCCATGGCCAGCGTGCGGCCGTCCGGCGCGACGGCCAGGCCATGGCGGTAGACCAGGTGGAAGGCGTCCTGCTGTGGCAGCCCGTCGCCGAAGCTGCGAAAGCGCGCACCGCCGTCGTCGGTGCGCGTGACCAGCAAGCGCCCGTCCACGGGCATGCGCATGGCGTCGGCGCGCGCCGGCACGAACCAGGCGCGCAAGGGGTCCGTCGGATCGGCCGCCACGGCGAAGCCGAAGTCCGAAGGCGCCGGCGGCGCGATGCGCTGCCACTGCCGCGCGCCGTCGCTGGAGCGGTAGATGCCGCAGTGGTGTTGCACCCACAGAACGTCGGGCACGGCCGCGCACTGCACCAGGCAGTGCGGGTCCTGGATGTTCTGGTCTTCGGCGCGCTCGGGCGGCATGAAGTCGGCGTGCATGCCGCGCGCCGCAAGCATCCAGCTGGCGCCGCCGTCGTGCGTCTGCCAGATGCCGCCGCAGGAGATCGCCACGGTCAGGTGGCGCGCGTCGCGCGGATCGACCAGGATGGAATGCAGGCCCGCATGGTCGTAGCCGCCGCCCATCCAGTCACGCCGGCCCGGCTGCTCCCAAAGCGCCGACACGAGTTGCCAGCTGGCGCCGCCATCTTCGGTGCGGAACAGCCCGGCCGGGATGCAGCCGGCCCACAGCACGCCCGGCTCGTCCGGCCCGCCGGCCGCCAGCTCCCAGAGCAGGTCCACGCTCCAGGGCGTGGGGTCGTCGGCCCAGGGGCCGGTGGTCGGCTTGGGCGGAAAGGCCGGCGCGGCGATCTCCTGCCAGTGCGCGCCGCCGTCCAGGCTCCTGTGCAGCTTGACGCCGAAATGGCCCAGCCGCAGCGCGCAGTACCAGGCCCCGTCGCGCGGGTCGGCCAGCACCTGGCTCACGGGCTCGCCCGCGAAATGCAGGCCGGCGATGCGCCAGCGCGTGCCATCGCCTTCCACCACGACCAGCCCCTTGCGGGTGGCCACCAGCATCGTGCGCATGCGTCCTCCGTTTCAGCCGCCCGTCAGGGCCTGCAACACCAGCACCCGGTCGCCGCCGGCCAGAGCCCCGTCCAGCCGCTGGCGGTCGTGCACCATCTGGCCGTTGACGAACACCGCCACGTGCCTGCGCACGTGGCGCTGGTCATCGAACACGTAGCCAGCCAGCGCAGGCACGCCGGCCAGGGCGGCTTCGAGCACGCTGCGCAGGGAGCCCGGCGCCACGCGCTGCGGCGGGCAGGCCTGGTGGCGCTGCAGGCTGGCAGCGAACTCCACGTGCACCGTGGCGGCAGCGGGGGCGACGTCGGGCATCGCGGCATTTTCACCACAGACGCGGTCAGGCGCCACGGAATGGGCACACTACGGCCCGCCATGCCCCCGCGCCAGCCCCTGCCCGTTCGCACCACGTCCATCGCCAGGCTGGCCGGCTGGCTGTTGGGCTGCGCGCTGGTCCTGCTGGCCGGCTGCGCCAGCCTGCCGCCCGACCTCGCCGGCCCGCCCGCCCAGGCCCTTCCCGCGGTGGCCGACGCGCCGCTCGTGCGCGCCGCCCGCGCTGCCCAGCCCGACGCCGAACTGAGCGGCTTTCGCCTGATCCCCAGCGGCGACTACGGCCTGGATGCCCGGCTGGCCCTGATCGCCGGTGCCCGCCACACGCTGGACGTGCAGTACTACCACCTGGAGACCGACGCCACCGGCCTCTTCTTCCTGCGGGCGCTGCGCGACGCGGCCCGGCGCGGCGTGCGCGTGCGCCTGCTGCTCGACGATCTGTACACGGGCGGCGACAGCGCGCTGCTCGACGCGCTGGCCGCCACACCCAACCTGGAGCTGCGGCTGTACAACCCGATCCCGCTGCGCAGCGCCAAGGTGGCGCTGCGCTTTGCCGCATCGCTGTGGCAGTTCGACCGGCTGCAGCGCCGCATGCACAACAAGCTGCTGTTGGCCGACGGCGCGCTGGCCGTGGCCGGTGGGCGCAACATCGGCGGGCGCTACTTCTTCCAGACCGCGGGCGAGAACTTCCTGGATCTGGACGTGCTGGTGGCCGGCGCGCTGCTGCCGCGCCTGGGCGAGCTGTTCGACCGCTACTGGAACAGCCCGCACGTGGTGCCGCTGGCGCGCCTGGTCGCAGCCGATGGCGATGCGACCGCCCGGCAGGCCCGCTTCGAGTCGCTGACCGATGCGGCCCACGCCCCCGCGCCGCGGCTGCCGCCGCCCAACGACATGCTGGGCTACGCGCCGGTCTCGCAGGAGTTGCAGGCGGGCCGGCTCAGCCTCATCTGGGCCACGGCCCAGGCCTACGCCGACACGCCCGAACGCGCCATCGGCTACCAGGCGCAGTACGGTGGCGTGCCACTGCAGGACGTGGACAGCGTGCGCTACAACCTCGTGGAGGGCATCCGCCGCGCGCGCACCAGCGTGCTGCTGTGCTCGCCCTACCTCGTGCCCGGCACGCACGGCCTGCAGGTGCTGCGCGAGGCGCGCGCCCGCGGCGCCTCGGTGCAGTTGATCACCAACTCGCTGGCGGCCAGCGACGAACCCTTCGTGCACACCGCCTACCGGCGCTACCGGGCCGAACTCGTGGCCCTGGGCGTGGAGATCGACGAGGTCAGCAGCCGGCGCGTGGCCGGCAGCCCCAAGCTGCCGTTGTTCGGCGCGGCCACGGGGCGGCTGCACACCAAGACCGCCGTGCTCGACGGCGAGCTGCTGTTCGTCGGCTCGCTGAACTTCGATCCGCGCTCGGAACTGCACAACACCGAGATCGGCCTGTTCATCCGCAGCCGCCCGCTGGCCGCCCAGATGCTGCGGCTGGCCCAGGTGCTGCGCGAGCAAGGTGTCTGGCGCGTGCAGGCCGGCGCGGGCGGCGCGCTGGAGTGGCACGGCGAGGACGACGGCGCGCCCACCGTGCTGCACAGCGAACCCGACGCCAGCTGGTGGGACCACCTGCTGCTGGAACTGGTGGCGCCGTTCACGCCCGAGCAGCTGTTGTAGCTCAGCGTGCCGCCACGGGCACCAGCACCGCCTCGACCTGCACCAGCAGCCGCACGCGGTCCTCGAAGCCGAACTGCAGGCCCCAGTTGATGCCCCATTGGCTGCGCAGGATCTCGGCCTCGAAATCGCCGCCGCACACCTGGCGCCCGTGCAGCGGGCTCACATAGCAGTTGAAGCGCACGGCGCGCAGGTCCACTGGATGGGTCTGGCCCAGCAGGGTGAGCCGGCCGCGCAGCACCTGCACGCGGCCTTCCTCGATGCGCACGTCCTCGGCCTGGTAGCGTCCGGTCGGGAAATCGGCCACGTTCAGGAAGTCGCTGCTCTGCACGTGGCGGTTCAGCAGGTCCACGCCGGTGTTGATGCTGGCCATGTCGAAGCTGACGTCCACGCGCGCCAGTTGGCCAGCGGCGTCAACCTGCACCTGGCCGTCGCGCGTGCCAAAGCGGCCGCGGTTGGTGCTGGTGCCGTAATGGCCCATCTCGTACAGCACGAAGGTGTGGGTGGGGTCCACCACATAGCGGCCGCCCGGCTGGGGCGGCCCCGCGGGCCGGGCCGCCATCTCGGGCGCCGCGCCCGTGGTGGGCGACTGCGCATGGGCGGACCAGGACAGCGGCAGCGCGGCGGCCAGGCACAGACACAGGTGGTGGAGCGAAAGACGGCTTGCGATGGGCATGGGGCCGCAGTGTAGGCGGGGCCGCCACAATGCCGCTCCCCCGTTTCGACCACCATCCCATGTCCCAGTCCGCAACGCTCCCCACCCCCTTGCAGGTCGCCGTCGTCGGCGCCGGCGCCGTCGGCTGCTATTACGGCGGCATGCTGGCGCGTGCCGGCCACGCCGTCACGCTGATCGGCCGGCCGCAGCATGTGGACGCCGTCAACGCGCAGGGATTGCGCATGCAGACGCTCAGCTTCGACGAACTGGTGCGCGTGCAGGCCAGCACCGACCCGGCCGCCGTGGCCGGCGCCGACCTCGTGCTGTTCAGCGTGAAGTCGCCCGACACCGAGGCCACGGGCCGCCAGCTGCTGGCGCACCTGCCCGCCCAGGCGCTCGTGCTCACGCTGCAGAATGGTGTGGACAACGCCGAACGGCTGCGCACTGTGCTGCCGCAGGAGGTGGCAGCCGCCGTGGTCTACGTGGCCACCGAGATGGCCGGCCCTGGCCACATGCGCCACCACGGGCGCGGCGAGCTCGTCATCGAACCCGGGCCCCGCAGCGCGGCGCTGGCGGAGGTGCTGCGCGCGGCCGGCGTGCCGACCGAGGTGTCGGACGATGCACGCACGGCGCTGTGGTCCAAGCTCGTGCTCAATTGCGCCTACAACGCGCTGTCGGCCATTGCCCAGCTGCCCTACGGCCGCCTGGTCCAGGGTGCAGGCGTGCCGCAGGTCATGGCGGACCTGGTGGCCGAATGCCTGGCCGTGGCCGGCGCCGAGGGCGTGGCGCTGCCGGCCGACATCCACCAGGCCGTCGAGCGGCTGGCGCGGACCATGCCCACGCAAAGCTCCTCCACGGCGCAGGATCTGGCACGTGGCAAGCCCACCGAGATCGACCACCTTAACGGCCTGGTGGTGCGGCGCGGCGAAGCGCGGGGCATCGCGACGCCGGTCAACCGCGCCATGTGGGCCCTGGTCAAGCTGTTGGAACAGACGCAGCAACGCTGAGCGCAGCGCCATCGCCGCGAGTCGGGCTGCTTCCGCGCAAATGACGCGAAGGATTCGGCTAGACGCTAAGCCATTGATTTGAGACGTTTGTTTGTCGAGGCTGAGCCTCTGTCGACAAATTTTTCACAGAGCACAATACCGCCATAAATTCCATACAAAAGAACTTTAAAAACAACGTTCAGACCTTCGTGGCACGCATACTGCTATTTGTGCCAAGTCGACTGCGGTCGACTTGTTTTTGTTATCTAGTAATTGAATGCAAAAAGGAATACACATGCGACATGCATCCATCGGCGCGCTCGGAGCCATCGGCCTGGCCTTGGCCATCGCGAGCGGCACCGCCGCCGCCGCGCCCATCAACTGGGACTACACGGTCACCAGCTCCTTCTCGGTCCTCCCCGGTTCCACCACCTTCTCGAGCGGCAGCGGCTGCCAGAGCGTCTCGGGCTCGGCCATCACCTGGGGCGCATGTCCCACCGGTCCCGCCGGTCCCGGCCGCAGCGGCATCGGCATCAGCAACAACCCCCAGACCGGTACGCTGGCGACCAATGGCGCGGCCGAGAGCGCGAACACCTACACGCACAGCAACAACGTGGTGTCCGGTGCCTATGCGACGCTGAGGAGCGCCACCATCAACGCCACGCTGGGACTGCGGGCAGCCGGCACCACCGATCCCTACATCTACGAGACCGCCACCTACAAGATCCTGTTCGCCGAAACGCCCAACACCGCTGGCACCTGCGCGGCCGCCAGCCCGGTCGGCAATCCCTGCAATGACATCTGGGTGCTGGACGGTTCCCTGAACAAGTCGATCACGCTGGGCGGTGACGAGTACTTCTTCAGCTTCTTCGCCTCGCCCGCACTGGCCACGCTGCCCGATACCGTCTGTGCCGCCGCAGGTGCAGCCAACGGCTGCATCGGCTTCACGACGGTCGAAGGCCAGGAGAACGAGGTCAACTTCCTGCTGAAGGTGACCAGCACGCCGCTGGTGGTCGAAGTGCCCGAGCCGGCATCGGTCGCACTGCTGGGCCTCGGCCTGGTGGGCCTGGCCGGCGTGAGCCGCCGTCGGCAGAACAAGGCCTGAGCCCCCACCCGGCTCCCTCACCAACCCCGCTGCGGCGGGGTTTTTTCATGGCGCCCGCGCGGGAGCGCCGGCGTTCAGAAGGATTCCCAGTCGCCATCGCCCTGCGCCAGTGCCGGCGCCGGGGCCGGGGCCGGGCGGGCGGCCTTGGCCACGCGCGTGGGCGCTGCCACAGCCGGACTGCGGCTGGCCGGTGCCGGCGGCAGCTTGCGGGGTGCCTGCGGCGCCCGCCGTGCCGGCACAGCGGCGGCGCGCGCTGCGCCCACGGCCGACTGCGGGGCCACGCCGCCCTCGATGCGGAACACGCTCACGGCGCTCGCCAGCTGGCTGGCCTGGGCCTTCAAGGCCCCGGTGGCGGCGGCCGCCTCTTCGACCAGCGCCGCGTTCTGTTGCGTCACCGTGTCCATCTGCGAGACCGCCTGGTGCACCTGCTCGATGCCCTGGCTCTGCTCCTGGCTGGCGGCCGTGATCTCGGCCACCAGGTCGCTCACGCGCTGCACGCTCTGCACGATGGCGTCCATGGTGCGGCCGGCCTCGGCCACCTGGGCGCTGCCCTCCTCGACCTTGGCCACCGAGTCGCCGATGAGCTGCTTGACGTCCTTGGCCGCCGCAGCCGAGCGCTGCGCCAGTGCCCGCACCTCGCCCGCCACCACGGCGAAGCCGCGGCCCTGCTCGCCGGCACGCGCGGCTTCCACGGCCGCGTTGAGCGCGAGGATGTTGGTCTGGAACGCGATGCCGTCGATCACGCCGATGATGTCGGCGATCTTGCGGCTGCTGTCGTTGATCGCGCCCATGGTGCCGACCACGCCGGCCACCACCTGGCCGCCCTGCACGGCCGTCTTGGAGGCCGAGGCCGCCAACTGGTTGGCCTGGCGCGCGTTGTCGGCGTTCTGGCGCACGGTGCTGGTCAATTGCTCCATCGAAGCAGCCGTCTGCTGCAGCGAGCTGGCCTGCTCCTCGGTGCGCGAAGACAGGTCCTGGTTGCCCGCGTCGATTTCGCTGGAGGCCGTGGCGATGCTGTCGGTGCCGGAACGCACGCTGGCCACCACCCCGGACAGGCTGGCGTTCATGTCCTGCAGGGCTTGCAGCAGCTGGCCGGTCTCGTCGCGCGAGGGCACGGTCACGCGGCTGGTCAGGTCGCTTGCGGCGACGGCGCGCGCCACGCGCACGGCCTGGGCCAGTGGCTGCGTGATGCCCACGGTCAGGCGCCAGGCGAACAGGCCGCCGGCCAGCAGGCCGAGCAGGCCCAGGCCCAGCATCAGCAGGCGGCTCTCGCCGTAGATGCCGTCGATGCGCTGGGCGGTGGCGTCGATGCGCGTGCGCTGCAGGTCCAGCAGCTGCTGGATCAGGCTGGTGTACTTGTCGGTGGCCGGCAGATAGACCTGGGTCAGCAGGCGCTCGGCCTCTTCGGCCTGGCCATCGCTCTTGGCCTTGACGGCCTGGTCGCGCGAGGACAGGTAGAGCAGGCGCCCTTGCTGGATCTGCGCCCACAGCGCCTGCTCCTCGGGGCTGTTCAAGAGCGGCTCGATGCGCTTTTGCAGCTCGCCCGATTCCTTGGTGCTGCTGGCCGCGTCGGCAGCGAAGAACTGGCCGAGCGAGGGATCGGTGCTCTTGACGATGGCCGTGGTGCGGCGCGCGCCGCTGTACACATAGCGGTACCAGTCGCTGATCATGCGTTCCATGGCCAGCGGCTGCTGCGTCATGGCCTGCGTTGCCTGGGCCACCGTCTGCAGGCGCCACAGGCCGACCGCCGTGATGAGGGCCATCACGACCAGGATGAGCGCGAAACCGCCGCCCAGGCGGGTACCGATGCGTAGATTCTTCATGCGAGGAAACCGGAGAAAGGACAAAAGCGGCGATCCGGCCATGGCGGCCAGTCGATCAATTCGTCTATTTTCCGCACAAATTCTTTCAGAAATTTGATCGGAACATCCGCTGAAGACACCGATGCGACCGGCCATCGCACCGCAGACTTGAGCAGCTGTGGCAAGCTTGCCCGCTTTGCCGACTGCATTGCCCATGGACGATCTGCCGCCCCTGCCCTCCGTCACGCCCGGCCGCTGGCGCCACTACAAGGGTGGCGAGTACGAAGTGCTTGCCGTTGCGCGGCACAGCGAAACGCTGGAACCGCTCGTGGTCTACCGCCCGCTCTACAACGGCACGGGCTGGTGGGTGCGGCCGCACGCCATGTTCGTCAGCAAGGTAGAGGTCGACGGCCGGGAGCAGCCCCGATTCGCCTTCATCGGCTGACCGGGGCACCGCGCCGCGTGGCTACAGGTGGATGGCCCGCCCCAGCGCGCGCAGGGCCGCTTCCTGGACGGCCTCGCCCAGCGTGGGATGGGCGTGGACGATGCCGCCCACGTCCTCCAGCCGCGCGCCCATCTCGATCGCGTAGCTGAAGGCCGCGGCCAGTTCGGACACACCCTGGCCCACGGCCTGCCAGCCCAGCACGAGGTGGTTGTCCTGGCGCGCCACCACGCGCACGAAGCCCTCGCCCCCCTCCATGGTCAGGGAGCGGCCGTTGGCCGCGAACGGGAACTGCGCGCTGAGGGTCTCGATGCCGGCCTGCGCGGCCTGGGCCTGCGTCAGTCCCACGGCCACCACCTCGGGGTCGGTGAAGCACACGGCCGGGATCGCCAGTGGCGCGAAGCGGCGCTTGTGGCCTGCGATGCATTCGGCCGCCACCTCGCCCTGGGCCATGGCCCGGTGCGCGAGCATGGGCTCGCCCGTGAGGTCGCCGATGGCCCAGACGTTGCGCATGGAGGTGCGGCCCGTGGCATCGACCTTCACGGCGCCGCCGTCCATGTCAAGCTGCAGCGATTCGAGGCCGGCCGTGCGCGGACGCCGGCCCGCGGCGACCAGCACCTGGTCCGCGGGCAGCACGAACTCGTCGGCATGCCGGCTGCGCACGCGCAGGCCGCTGCCATCGGTCGTGAGGCCCTCGGCCGTGCAGCCCAGGTGCAGCACGATGCCCATGCGCTTCATGGCGGCCAGCACCGGCTTGCCCAGGTCCTCGTCGTAGCCAGGCAGCACGCGCTCGGCCACGTCGACGACCGTGACCTCGGCACCGAGCTTGCGCCAGGCCATGCCGAGTTCCAGGCCGATGTAGCCGGCGCCGACCACGACCAGATGCCGCGGCACCTCGGTCAGCGCCAGAGCTTCGGTCGAGGACAGCACCTTGCCGCCAAACGGCAACTGCGGCAGCGCCATGGGCTCGGAACCCGCGGCCAGCAGCAGGTGCTCGCACTGGATGCGCTGTGTCTCGCCGTCCTCGCGCGCCACATCCACGGTCTTACCGTCGACGATGCGGGCCCAGCCGGCCACCACCTGCACGCCGGCCTTGCGCAACAACGCGGCCACGCCACCCGTGAGCTTGCCGACCACGCCCTCCTTCCAGGCCTGCGTGACCGCCAGGTCGATGCCGGCCGCCCCGGCACGGATGCCGAGTGGCGACATGGTGGTGGCGCGCCGCACGCGGTCGTATTCGTCGGCCGCGTGGATCAACGCCTTGGAGGGGATGCAGCCGATGTTCAGGCAGGTGCCGCCGGGCGCCACGCCCTCCACCAGCGTGGTGGCCACGCCCAGCTGCGCCGCGCGGATGGCGGCCACGTAGCCGCCCGGCCCGCCGCCGATGACGAGCAATGTCGTTGTCTTCGATGCCATCTTCACTCCACGAACAGCAGGGCCGGGGTTTCGAGCAAGGCGCGCACGGCCTGGATGAACTGCGCCGCGTCCATGCCGTCGACCACGCGGTGGTCGAAGGACGACGACAGGTTCATGAGCTTGCGCGCCACGACCGCACCACCACGGAACACCGGGCGTTCGACGATCTTGTTCACGCCGACGATGGCCACCTCGGGGTGGTTGATGACGGGCGTGGTGACCAGGCCGCCCAGCGGGCCCAGGCTGCTGATGGTGATGGTGGAACCCGACAGCTCGTCGCGCCCGGCCTTCCCGCTGCGGCCGGCCTCGGCCAGGCGTGCAATCTCCCTGGCGCAAGCCCAGGGGTCCAGCGCCTCGGCATGGCGCAGCACGGGCACGAGCAAGCCGTTGTCGGTCTGCGTGGCCATGCCCAGGTGCACGGCCGCGTAGCGCGTGACCACGCCGGCATCGTCGTCGAAGCGTGCGTTCATCTGCGGGAAATCGCGCAGCGCGAACACCAGCGCGCGGGCCAGCAGCGGCAGCAAGGTGAGCTTGCCGCGCGCAGGCCCGTAGCGTTCGTTCAACTGCGCGCGCAGGGCTTCGAGGTCGGTGACGTCGATCTCCTCCACATAGCTGAAATGCGGGATGCGGCGCTTGGACTCCTGCATCTTCTGCGCGATCTTGCGGCGCAGGCCGATCAGCGGCACGGCCTCTTCGCCATGGCGCTGCGCATAGCCGCTGCCGGCGCTGGGTGTGCGCGGCTGGCCACCCGAAACCAGATAGACGTCCAGATCCTCGTGCGTGATCCGGCCGGCCGGGCCGCTGCCGTGCACGAACTGCAGTTCGATGCCGAGCTCCCAGGCACGCTGGCGCACCGCGGGTGAGGCAACAGGCTTTTCGCCGGGCGCGCGCATGGCCACGGGAGCGGCGACCGGCGGGCGTTGCACGGGGACCGGTGCTGCCGCTGCAGGGGCTGCGACCGGTGCAGCGACTGGCGCTGCGACAGCGGCCACCTGCGGCGCCTTGGCGGCCACATTGCCTGCGCCCGCAACCTCCAGCCGGATCAGCTCGGCACCGACCGCCAGCAGCGCACCGGGCTGGCCACCCAGTTCCAGCACGGTGCCGGCCACCGGCGACGGGATCTCCACGGTCGCCTTGTCGGTCATCACGTCGGCCAGGATCTGGTCTTCGGCGACGGTGTCGCCGGGCTGCACGCGCCATTCGACCAGTTCCACTTCGGCGATGCCTTCGCCGATGTCGGGCATCTTGATGGTGTACTGGCCCATGGTCATGCCTCCATCGCGCGCTGGAACGCGGCACCGACGCGGTCGGGCCCCGGGAAGTACGCCCATTCCTGGGCGTGCGGGTACGGCGTGTCCCAGCCGGTCACGCGCTCGATGGGCGCTTCCAGCTGGTAGAAGCAATGCTCCTGCACCAGGGCCGAGAGCTCGGCGCCGAAGCCGCTGGTCTTGGTCGCTTCGTGCACGATCACGCAGCGGCCGGTCTTCTTGACGGACGCGACGATGGTGTCCAGGTCCAGCGGCCAGATCGACCGCAGGTCGATGATCTCGGCGTCGATGCCGGTCTCGCGCGCCGCGCACTCGGCCACCCAGGTCATGGTGCCGTAGGTCAGCACGGTCAGCTGGTTGCCGGGGCGGAACACGGCGGCAGACTCCAGCGGCACGGTGTAGTAGCCCTCGGGCACCATGCCCAACGCATGCTTGGACCAGGGCACGACCGGCCGGTCGTGGTGGCCGTCGAAGGGGCCGTTGTAGAGCCGCTTGGGCTCCAGGAAGATCACAGGGTCGTTGCACGCGATGGCCGAGATCAGCAGGCCCTTGGCGTCGTAGGGGTTGCTGGGCAGCACGGTGCGCAGCCCGCTCACGTGCGTGAACAGCGCCTCGGGGCTCTGGCTGTGCGTCTGCCCGCCATAGATGCCGCCGCCGCAGGGCATGCGCACCGTGATCGGACAGGTGAAGTCGCCGGCCGAACGGTAGCGCAGCCGCGCGGCTTCGGAGACCAGTTGGTCGGAGGCCGGGTAGAAGTAGTCGGCGAACTGGATCTCGGCCACGGGACGCAGGCCGTAGGCGCCCATGCCCACGGCCACGCCCACGATGCCGCCCTCGCTGATCGGCGCGTCGAAGCAGCGCGTCTTGCCGTACTTGGCCTGCAGGCCTTCGGTCACGCGGAACACGCCGCCGAAGTAGCCCACGTCCTGGCCGAACACGACCACGTCGGGGTCGCGCGCCATCACCACGTCCAGCGCCGAGCGCAGGGCCTGGATCATGGTCATGGGCTTGCTGGTGGTCTCTGCCGTTTCCACCGCCGGGTTCTTGACTTCGGTCAGCATCTTCAGACTCCCAACTCTTGGCGTTGGCGGCGCAGGTGCTCGGGCATGGTCTCGTAGACATCCTCGAAGATCGTCGCGGCGCTCGGGATGTGGCCGTCCAGCAGGCTGCCGTGGCTTTCGGCCTCCTTCTGCGCGGCGGCCACCTCGGCCTCCAGCTCCTTGTGCACCTGCTCGTGCTCCTGTTCGGACCAGACGCCCAGGACGATCAGGTGGGCCTTGAGCCGTTCGATCGGGTCGCCGAGCGGGAAGCGCTCCCAGTCGTCGGCCGGCCGGTACTTGGACGGGTCGTCCGAGGTCGAGTGCGCGCCGGCGCGGTAGGTCACCCACTCGATCAGCGTGGGGCCCTGGTTGCTGCGCGCGCGCTCGGCCGCCCACTGCGAGGCGGCATAGACCGCCAGGAAGTCGTTGCCGTCCACGCGCAACGAGGCGATGCCGCAGCCCACGCCGCGCGCGGCGAAGGTGGTCGACTCCCCGCCCGCGATGGCCTGGAAGCTCGAGATCGCCCACTGGTTGTTGACCACGTTGAGGATCACGGGCGCGCGGTAGACATGGGCGAAGGTCAGCGCGGTGTGGAAGTCCGACTCGGCCGTCGCACCATCGCCGATCCAGGCCGAGGCGATGCGCGTGTCGCCCTTGATGGCAGACGCCATGGCCCAGCCCACGGCCTGCGGATACTGCGTGGCCAGATTGCCCGAGATGCTGAAGAAATCGGCCCGCTTGAACGAGTACATCACGGGCAGCTGGCGGCCCTTCATGGGGTCGGCTTCGTTGCTCATGAGCTGGCAGATCAGCTCGACCATGGACACGTCGTCGCGGCTCAGCAGGAGGCCCTGCTGGCGGTAGGTCGGGAAGTGCATGTCCCCCTTGGCGAGGGCCATGCCTTGCGCGACCGCGATGGCTTCTTCGCCCAGGCACTGCATGTAGAACGAGGTCTTGCGCTGGCGCTGGGCAATGGTCATGCGCGCGTCGAAGATGCGCGTCTTCATCATCGCGCGCAGGCCGCGGCGCAGCTGGGTGCCGTCGATCTGCGGCGACCAGGGGCCGACGGCCTGGCCGTCGCGGTCGAGCACGCCGATCAGGGCGTAGGCCAGGTCCGCGGTCTCGAAGTGGGAGGTGTCGACCGGCGGTTTGCGGACGGTGCCCGCGCCGGAAATCTGCAGGAAGGAAAAGTCGGTCGCACAGCCAGGTCGCCCGGTGGGCTCCGGCACGTGCAGCCGCAGGGCTGGGTGCTCGCGCATCGATGTCTCCGCACGCGGTAGCGTGCTTGGGTTGGTACAGGACGCGGCCACGGGTAAGTGGCCGGCCCCTGGGCGCCGCGCGGGTAAGCGCGGCCCGACCAGTTTACGGGAAGACGGTGCGCGGCGCGTTCAGGCCAGGCGGACCTTGGTGTAGCTGCCGCGGTCCATGTCGACCACCTCCACGCTGAGGAAGGCCTCCAGCCCGCCCGGCAGCGCATGCAGGTGGCCGCGCAGCGCATCGGCCACGCGGCGGCTCAGGTCTTTCTTGGCCTCGGGCGTGCGGCCGGCCAGGATGCGCAGCTGCACATGCAGGTAGCCGCGGCCGTGATCGGCCAGGCCCACGCGGAAGTGGTCTGCGCGCAGCACGCGGGCCTTGAGGTCGGCCTCGTCCTGCACTTCGGGGCTTTCCGACAGCGCCTGCGTGGTCGAGGCCAGCATGGCGTCGAACGGCAGCGCGCCGAGGTTGGGGGTGTATTCGATGACGATGTGGGGCATGGAGAAACGGTCTAGGCGGATGGCAGGTGGTGCGGGCCGAACGAAGCCGGCAGCAGTTCGTCGAGGGTGAAGCTGGCCAGCACGCCGGCCGCGCCCGCCGCGTGCACGCGCGCCACGCCGTTGGCGAACTCGCGGATGCGCTGGCGGCAGTTGCCGCAGGGCGTGATCGGCTCGGGGCCATCGCCCACGACCAGGATCTCGGCGATGGTGCGCCCGCCGGCCGCGACCATGGCCGCGATGGCGCCGGCCTCGGCGCAGGTGCCGCTCGGGTAGGCCGCGTTCTCGACGTTGCAGCCCGAGAACACGCGCCCGTCCGGCGTGGCCAGCGCGGCGCCGACCTTGTAGCGCGAGTACGGCGCATGCGCATTGGCCTGGGCCGCGCGCGCCGCGGCCAGCAGGGTTTCGGTCACGAGAAACCGACCACGGCGTGCGGCACGTAGGGCGCCTCGAGCGTGGCGATTTCCTCGGGCGTGAGCTTGAGAGACAGCGCGGCCACGGCGTCGTCCAGGTGCTCGACCTTGGTCGCGCCGACGATGGGCGCCGTCACGCCCGGTTGCTGCAGCACCCAGGCCAGCGCGACCTGGGCACGCGGCACGCCACGGGAGGCTGCGACTGCGGCCACGGCCTCCACCACCTTGCGGTCGGCCTCGGCCGTGGCGGCGTACAGCGTGCGGCCGAAGGCGTCGGTCTCGGCACGCGCGCTGGCGCTGTCCCAGTCGCGCGTGAGGCGGCCGCGCGCCATCGGGCTCCAGGGAATCACGGCCACGCCCTGGTCGCGGCACAGCGGCAGCATCTCGCGCTGCTCCTCGCGGTACAGCAGGTTCAGGTAGTTCTGCATGGAGACGAAGCGCGTCCAACCATGGCGCTCGGCCACGGCCTGGGCCTTGGCGAACTGCCACGCGTACATGGACGAGGCGCCGATGTAGCGCGCCTTGCCGGCCTTGACCACGTCGTGCAACGCCTCCATGGTCTCCTCGATCGGCGTGGCGTGGTCCCAGCGGTGGATCTGGTAGAGGTCCACATGGTCCATGGCGAGGCGCTTCAGGCTGTTGTCGATCTCCGACAGGATGGCCTTGCGCGACAGGCCGGCGCCGTTGGGACCGGGCCGCATCCGGCCGTGCACCTTGGTCGCCACGACGACCTCGTCGCGCGGCGCGTAGTCGGCCAGGGCGCGGCCAACGATCTCCTCGCTGGTGCCCGCCGAGTAGACGTTGGCGGTGTCGAAGAAGTTGATGCCGAGGTCCAGCGCCTTCTTGAGGAAGGGCCGGCTCGCGGCCTCGGGCAGGGTCCAGGCATGGTTGCCCTGCTCGGGCGCGCCGTAGCTCATGCAGCCCAGGCACAGGCGCGAGACCTGCAGGCCGGTACGGCCGAAACGGATGTGGTCCATGGGGGGAGACTTCACTGGAAAAAGGAGCGGGCCATGATAGACCCGGCCCCAGGCCGGGACGCTGCCTTCAGGCGGTCGTCTCGACCACCACGCCCTGCTGCGCGGCCGCGTCGCGCAAGGCCTGCAGCGCGGCATCGAAGTCGAAGGCCTGCACCGCACGTGCGATGGCGGCCACGGCCTCGACCCCGCAGACCTGCGCCAGCGCGGCGCGGTGCTCGGCCAGGTAGTCCTCGGCCTGCGCATCGCAGTCGGCCAGCAGCCGGGCGAACTGTTGGACATGGCCGGCCGCCCGGGCCGCATCGATGGCCGGCGCGCCAGCCGGCGCCACCACCGGCATGCCGGCATCCGTGCCCCAGGCCGCGCGCAGCGCCTGCACACGCGCCATCAGCTCGGCCCCGAAGGCCGACAGCGCGGCCGGCACGTCGCCGCCATGGCGCACTGCGTCCTCCAGCGTGGCCGCAGCCGCGTGCAACGCCGCCAGGCCCAGGTTGCCGGCCACGCCGCGCACGGTGTGTGCGGCACGCTCGGCGTCCTGCGGCCGGCCCGCGGCCAGCGCGGCCTCGATGCGCTGCACCGCGTCGGCCTGCCCTTGCGCGAACTGCTGCAGCAGCCGCAGGTACAGGCCGCGGTTGCCGCCCACGCGGCGCAGGCCGGCGGCGGTGTCCAGGCCGGGGATGTCGGGCAGATCCAGGGCCTGGTTCGGCTCCTGCGGCGCGGCGGCTGCAACTGCGGCGCTGGCCGGCCGCGCCTGGACCCAGCGCAGCAGCGACTTGAACATCGCCGGCGGGTCCAGCGGCTTGGTGATGTGGTCCACCATGCCGGCCGCCAGGCAGCGCTCGCGCTCCTCGACCATGGCGTGCGCCGTCATCGCGATGATGGGCAGCGCGGCAAAGCGCGCGTCCGCACGGATCAGGCCCGTGGCCTCCAGCCCGCCCATCACCGGCATCTGCAGGTCCATCAGCACGGCGTCGAAAGCCGCGCCGGACCGCACCAGGTCCACCGCCTCCCTGCCGTTGCCCGCCACGCGCACGCTGGCGCCGGCCCCCTCGAGCAGCTCGATCGCGATCTGCTGGTTGATCTCGTTGTCCTCGGCCAGCAACAGGCGCACGCCGCGCAGCAGGTCGGGTGCGATCTCCTGCGCCTGCACCGCGCGCGAGGACGGTGCCGCGTTGGGCACCAGCGCGGTCATCAGGGCATCGACCAGCGCCGAGGATCCGACTGGCTTGACAACGAAGGCCTCGATGCCGGCCTGCTCGGCGTGCTGGCGCACCTCGTCGCGTCCGTAGGCCGTGGCCATCACGATGCGCAGCCCGTCGTTCAGCGTGCGCACGCGCCGCGCGGTCTCGATGCCGTCCAGGCCCGGCATCTGCCAGTCCACCACCATCAGCCCGTAGGGCTTGCCGGCCTGCGCCCGGGCCACCGCGGCCAGCGCATCCTCGCCGCTGCCCACCGTGTCCACGGCGAAGCCCATGCCCGACAGCTGCGCGCCCATGAGTTCGCGTGCGGCGTCGTTGTCGTCCACGACCAGCGCACGCATGCCGCGCAGGGCGCCGAGCGCCGAGATGTCCACCCCGCCTTGGTCCTCGCCCACGCCCAGGCGCAGCGTGAACCAGAACAGGCTGCCCTGCCCGGCCGTGGACTCGGCATGGATCTCCCCGCCCATGAGCTCGACCAGCCGCTTGCTGATGGTCAGGCCCAACCCGGTGCCACCGTACTTGCGCGTGGTCGAGCCATCGGCCTGCGTGAAGGCCTGGAACAGCCGCGCGGCCTGCTCGGGCGTCATGCCGATGCCCGAATCGCGCACGTCCACGCGCAGGCGTACCTCGGCACCCTGCTGCTCCAGCAGCCGCACCGACACGACCACCTGCCCCTTCTCGGTGAACTTGACCGAGTTGCTGACCAGGTTGGTGATGACCTGCCCGATGCGCAGCGCATCGCCCACCAGCACCGGCGGCACCTCGCGTGCGGCGTCGAACAGCAGCTCCAGCCCCTTGTCGCCGGCTTTCTGCGCCAGCAGCGCGGCCACGCTGTCCAGCACCTCGTCCAGCCGGAACGGCGCGGACTCGATGTCCAGCTTGCCGGCTTCCACCTTGGAGAAGTCCAGGATGTCGTTGATGATGCCCAAGAGCGCCGTGCCCGCGTTGTGCACCTTGCTCACGTAGTCGCGCTGGCGCTTGTCCAGCTCGGTGCGCAGGGCCAACATCGACAGGCCGATGATGGCGTTCATCGGCGTGCGGATCTCGTGGCTCATGTTGGCCAGGAACATGGACTTGGCCTGCGCGGAGTCCTCGGCCGCCTGCTTGGCCTCGGCCAGCGCCTGGCCGATGGCCCGCTCCTCGGTCACGTCTTCCATGAACCACACGCTGCCCTGGCTGGTGTCGGCGTCGATGTGGCGAGCCGTGATGCGGCCCCAGAAGCGCGTGCCGTCCTTGCGCACGAACTCCTGGTCGTGGTGGCTGTCGCGCGGCATGCCGATGCGTTGCTCCAGCCGCATCCGGGCCTCGGACAGGTCCGCATGCTCGCCGTACCACAGGCCCAGCGGCCGGCCCTGCAGTTCGCCCGGCGCATAGCCGAACATGCTGTCGAGCTCGCGGTTGCATCGGGCCATGGTGCCGTCGCGCACGAAGGCGATGCCCACGCCTGCCGCCTCGAACATCGCGGCCTGTTCCTTCTGCGCCACGCCCAGCGCGCTCTCGGCCGCCTTCAGGGCTTCGAGGTCGACCACCACGCCGACCAGGCCGCCCGGTTTGCCATTGCGCTGGCGAAAGCCGCTGACCGAGTACAGCACCTGGTGCACGCTGCCGTCGGCGAAGCGGAACCGCATCTCCCGGCGCACATGGCCGGCCTCGGCGATGACGCGCTCGTCCTCGGCCTGCAACTCGCTGCGCAGCGGCTCGGGGATGTGCTCCAGTTCGTCCAGACGCTTGCCCAGTATCACCTCGCGCGGCACACCGAAGGCCTCCTCGAAGGCATGGTTGCAGCCCAGGAAGCGCGTGTCCGGCCCCTTGTAGAAGACCGCGTTGGGCATGCGGTCGATCATGGTCTGCAGGAACACCGCCATCTCCTTCATCTGGCGGCGCGCCTCCTTCGCGGCCGTGATGTCGCTCACGGTGAACTGGACCAGTGTGCGGCCCCGGTAGCGGAACGGCGTGCCGTGGACTTCGGCCATCCACTGCGTGCCGTCGGGCCGCTGGTGGAGCCACTCGAAGGTCGGCATCTCCTTGCCACGGCTGGACAGGTTCTTGCGGCCCATGGCCAGCATCTCGGCCGAGGACATGCCGTTCTCCTGGACCGGCGCGGAAACCGACAACACGTTGCGCCCGAGCAGATCCTCGCGCCGCTCCAGGCCGTAGAGTCGGCGGGCGGCCTCGTTGCAGTCGGTGTAGCAGTCGTTGACGGGGTCGTAGATCGACATCGCGATGTGCGAATCCTGCAGCATGCGGCTGTAGGTTTCGTTGTCCTGCCGCGCCTCCTGCGCGCGGCGCAGGTCGCTCTCGTCGTCGACGATCCACGCCACTGCGCTGCCGCCCCCTGGAAGTTCCACCGTGCGACCCCGCGCATAGACCTGGAACACGCTGGCGTCCTGGCGCCGCGCACGCCAGGTGATGCTGCAGGTCGGGCCATCCGCGAACGAGCGCGCGGTCTCGGTGCAAAAACGCTCGTACTCGGTGGCGTCCTCGAACAGCCCCGGGATCTCCAGGCCCACCATGCCGTCGGCATCGGCGTAGCCATGCATGCGCGCGAAGCTGGCGTTGGCCCGCAGCAGCCGGCCATTGCCGACGAGTGCGGTGCCGGCCAGCAGGCCGCCCAGCAGCAGCGCCTGCTCCGCATCCGACTGCTGGGCGGCCGGAGGGGGCGGATCGCAGGGGATGACCCAGGCGCTGTACCAGGTCTGGCTGCCGGCCGACGATGCCACACACTGCAGACGGGCCAGGAACGCCGAACCGTCCCGGCGCAGCAGGCGCAGCTCCAGTGCATCCACGGCGCCATCGGTGTCCGCCAGCGCCTGCTGCAGCCGGCGCAGCCCGGCATCGCCCTCGGCATACAGCGCCGCCTCGAACAGCGAGGGGCCCGGCCCGGCCGCCCGGCCGAAGAGGCGCGTCCAGGCGGCATTGGTGCGCTGGATCTGCCCGCCGCGCTCGCACACGATCAGCGCCGCAGACGCAGAGCCGGGCACAGCGGCGACGTCTGGGGCATCACGGTCCTGCATGGACGGGGCAGGCATGGCAGACGCGGCCACCTACCCGTGCAGCGTTGCCGGCGGTGTCGACGAAACCATCCGAAAGCGCTTGTGGTGCATGGAAAGACGGGTGGCGTTGGTTTGTTGCCGTTTATAAATGAATTCGGCGGCGGATTTGATCTGCACGAGTAGCCATTCTGCAGACTGGCCAGGGCTGCCGGCGGTCCGAGGCTGGCGGGGCGCCTGCTTCAAGCTGTCGCCTCGATCACAACGCCCTGTTGCACGGCGGCATCGCGCACGGTCTGCAGCGCGGCGTCGAAGTCGAAGGCCTGCACGGCCCGCGCGGTGGCGGCCACGGCCTCGGCCCCGCAGACCTGCACCAGCGCGGCGCGGTGCGCGGCCAGGTAGTCCTCGGCCTGCGCATCGCAGTCGGCCAGCAGCCGGGCGAACTGTTGGGCATGGCCGGCCGCCTGCGCCGCGTCGATGGCCGGCGCACTGGCCGGGGCCGCACGCGGCATGCCGGTGTCCGCGCCCCACACCGCGCGCAGCGCCTGCACGCGGGCCGACAACTCGGCACCGAAAGCCGACAGCGCCCCTGGCACGTCGCCGCCATGGCGCAGTGCTTCCTCCAGTTCGGTCGCAGCAGCCTGCAGCGGCGCCAGACCCATGTTGCCGGCCACGCCGCGCACGGTGTGCGCCGCGCGCTTGGCCTCCTCCTGCCGGCCGCCGGCCAGCGCGGCCTCGATGCGCTGCACGGCGTCGGCCTGGCCGTCGACGAACTGGTGCAGCAGCCGCAGGTACAGCGCGCGGTTGCCGCCCACGCGGCGCAGACCGGCGGCGGTGTCCAGGCCGGGAATGTCGGGCAGGTCCTGCACAGACTGGGCTTCCCGCCGGGATGCGGCAACCGCGGCCTCGGCCGGCAACGCCTGCACCCAGCGCAGCAGCGACTTGAACATGGCCGGCGGGTCCAGCGGCTTGGTGATGTGGTCCACCATGCCGGCCGCCAGGCAGCGCTCGCGCTCCTCCACCATGGCGTGCGCCGTCATCGCGATGATGGGCAGCGCGTTGAAGCGCGCGTCCGCGCGGATCAGGCCCGTGGCCTCCAGCCCGCCCATCACCGGCATCTGCAGGTCCATCAGCACCGCGTCGAAGGGCTCGCCGGACTGCACCAGGTCCACGGCCTCCTTGCCGTTGCCTGCCACGCGCACGCTGGCGCCCGCACCCTCCAGCAGCTCGATGGCGATCTGCTGGTTGATCTCGTTGTCCTCGGCCAGCAGCAGCCGCACGCCGCGCAGCAGGTCGGCCGCGATCTCCTGGCTCTGCACGGCGCGCGAGGACGGTGCAGTGTTCGGCACCAGCGCCGTCATCAGTGCGTCCACCAGTGCCGAGGCCCCGACGGGCTTGACCACGAAGGCTTCGATGCCGGCCTCTTCGGCGTGTGCGCGCACCTCGTCGCGCCCGTAGGCCGTGGCCATCACGATGCGCAGGCCGTCGTTCAGGGCGCGCACGCGCCGCGCGGTCTCGATGCCGTCCAGGCCCGGCATCTGCCAGTCCACCACCATGAGGCCATAGGGCTTGCCGCCTTGCGCCCGTGCCACCGCGGCCAATGCGTCCTCGCCGCTGCCCACCGTGTCCACCGCAAAGCCCATGCCCGAGAGCTGCGCGCCCATGAGTTCGCGCGCCGCGTCGTTGTCGTCCACCACCAGCGCACGCATGCCGCGCATGGCCCCCAGGGCCGCAACGTCGCGCCCGCCCTTGTCCTCGCCCACGCCCAGGCGCACCGTGAACCAGAACAGGCTGCCCTGCCCGGCGGTGGACTCGGCATGGATCTCCCCGCCCATGAGTTCGACCAGCCGCTTGCTGATGGTCAGGCCCAGGCCCGTGCCGCCGTACTTGCGCGTGGTCGAGCCATCGGCCTGCGTGAACGCCTGGAACAGGCGCGCGGCCTGCTCGGGCGTCATGCCGATGCCCGAGTCGCGCACGTCCACGCGCAGGCGCACCTGGGCACCTGCTCCCTCCCCCTCCTGCTCCAGCAGCCGCACCGAGACCACCACCTGGCCCTTCTCGGTGAACTTGACCGAGTTGCTGACCAGGTTGGTGACCACCTGGCCGATGCGCAGCGCATCACCCACCAACACCGGCGGCACCTCGCGCTCGGTATCGAACAGGAGCTCCAGCCCCTTGTCGCCGGCCTTCTGGGCCAGCAGCGCGGCCACGTTGTCCAACACCTCGTCCAGGCGGAACGGCGCGGACTCGATGTCCAGCTTGCCGGCCTCGACCTTCGAGAAGTCCAGGATGTCGTTGATGATGCCCAGCAGCGCCGTGCCCGCGTTGTGCACCTTGCTCACGTAGTCGCGCTGCCGTTTGTCCAAATCCGTGCGCAGCGCCAGCATCGACAAGCCGATGATGGCGTTCATCGGCGTGCGGATCTCGTGGCTCATGTTGGCCAGGAACATGGACTTGGCCTGTGCCGATTCCTCGGCCGCCTGCTTGGCCTCGGCCAGCGCCTGCGCGATGGCGCGCTCTTCGGTCACGTCTTCCATGAACCAGACGCTGCCCTGGGTGGTGTCCTCGTGGATGTAGCGCGCGGTCACACGGCCCCAGAAGCGCGTGCCGTCCTTGCGCACGAACTCCTGGTCGTGCAGGCTGTCGCGCGGCGCGCCGATCAGCTCGCGCAGCCGCACGCGGGCCGCCGCATGGTCCGCATCGCCGCCGTACCAGATGCCGATGGGCTGGCCCTGCAGTTCACCTGGCGCATAGCCGAACATGCCGTCGAGTTCGCGGTTGCAGCGCGCCATGGTGCCGTCGCGCACGAAGGCGATGCCCACGCCCGCCGCCTCGAACATCGCGGCCTGCTCCTTCTGCGCCACGCCCAGTGCGTTCTCGGCGGCCTTCAGGGCCTCCAGATCGACGATCACGCCGACCAGGCCGCCCGGGCTGCCGTCGCGCTGGCGAAAGCCGCTGACCGAGTACAGCACCTGGTGCGTCCGGCCATCGGCGAACGGGAAGGTGGTTTCCCGCTGCATGTGCGCCGCTTCGGCGATCACGCGCTCGTCCTCGGCCTGCAACTGGTCGCGCAGCGCCTCGGGCATCTGCTCCAGCTCGTCCACACGCTTGCCGACCAGGTCGGCGCGCTGCACGCCCAAGGCCTGCTCGAAAGCCTCGTTGCAACCCAGCAGCCGCGTGTCCGGACCCTTGTAGAACACCGCATTGGGCATGCGGTCGATCATGGTCTGCAGGAAGACCGCCATCTCCTTGACCTGGCGTTGCGTCTCCTTGGCCGCGGTGATGTCGATCAGCGTGAACTGGATCAGCGTCTTGCCGCGGTAGCGGAAGGTGGTGCCGCGGCATTCGGCCATCCAGTCCGTGCCGTCCGGGCGGCGGTGGCGCCACTCGAAGCTCGGCGACTCGCGGCCGGCCTCGTTGAGGTTGCGCCGGCCGGCCGCCAGGATCTTCTCGGTCGGGCCGCGCTCCTGCATGGGCGCGGAGATCGACAGCACGGTGCGTCCGCGCAGGTCCTCGGCACGTTCGAAGCCGTAGAGCTTGCGCGCCGCCTCGTTGCAGTCCACATAGCAGTCGGTCGAGGGGTCGTAGATCGAGATCGCGATGTGCGACTGCTGGAACATGCGGCTGTAGCTCTCGTTCTCCTTGCGGATCTCCTCCGCATCGCGAATCTCCGCCTCGTCCTCGATGATCCAGACCGTGGCGTCGTTGCAGCCGGGAATCTCGATCGCCCGGGCCCGCCCGCAGGCCATGAAGCGGCGTCCGTCCTGGCGGCGGGCGCTCCAGGTGACGCTGTAGTTCGTCTCCTGCGCGAAGGTGCGGGCCAGTTCGGCACCGACGCGCTGGGCCTCGGCCTCGTCCTCGTACAGGCATGCCGTGTCCAGGCCGACCGGCGCCTGCGGATCGGCGAAACCGTAGATCTGCGCGAACTTCGCATTGGCGCGCAGGATCCTGCCGCCGCCTATGAGGACGATGCCCACCTGCAGGCTGTGCAGCAGTTCGGCTTCACCGCCCGGCCCTTGCAAGGGCCTGTCGGCCTCACCCTGCTCGGCCTCCTCGCCGACCCATGCCGTGTACCAGGTCTGGTCGCCCGCCTGCAGCCTGGTGCACTGCACGCTGGCCATGAACACCGATCCGTCGTGGCGCCGTAGCGGCAGCCGCAGGTCCTGCACGGCACCGCCCCCGGCCTCCAGCGCCCGCAACAGTTGCTGGGGACCGGCCTGCGCATCCACATGCAGGGTGGCATCGAGCAGGGAAGGCGCCGGGCCGCCGGGCGCGGCGAACAGGCGCAACCAGGCGGCGTTGGCCTGCTGGACACGACCGGCCGCGTCGCAGACCAGCAGCGCGCGCGGCGCGGGACGCGCGACCACGGTGTTGGCGGTGGAGCCGCTCTCTTGCATGGGGGGCGCGACGCGCATGGCGGCAGGACTTGTTCAGGCGCGCAACGGAAACGTCGTCGGTGACGGAACAGGCATCCGTGGGCGCTCCTCGCGTGAAGTCTGGGCCGGTTGTGGAGTTGTTACCGTTTATAAAGGAATTCGTCCAAGGATTCGACCTATATCGACAGCAGTTCTCAGGCGGAACGCCATGTGGTAGGGGTTTTGCTGCGCTGCGCGCATCAGCGAAGCAGCGCCGCCAGCACGCCCAGCGACACGCCCACGGTGGCCACGGCGCGCCCGGCCAGCCGCAGGGCACGCGCCACATCGGCAGCCTGCGGCGCCCGGCCCTGGGCGTTGAGCGCGTAGACGCCGGGCTTGCGCAGCCGCACGCCCAAGCGCAGGGCCATGGCCGCCATCGGCCAGCCGCTGTTGGGCGAGCTGGTGCGGCCCGCTTCCACCGCCAGGGCAGCGTGGGCGCGCAGCGGGCACAGCAGCACGGCCGTGGTGCGCGCCGGCACCCAACCCAGCACGTCGTCGGCCCGGGCGGCCCATTTGCCGGCCCACTCCCAGTCGCGCCCGCCGCGCACGCAGCGGTAGCCCCACATGGCGTCGGCCGTGTTGGCGAAACGGAACACGGCGGCGCCCGGCAGGCCCGCCACGAGGAACCAGAACAGCGGCGCGACGACCGAGTCGTTGAGGTTCTCGGCCAAGGATTCGATGGCGCTCTCGCGCACGGTGCCGGCGTCCAGCAGTGCCACGTCGCGGCTGACCAGCATGGCCAGCCGGGCCCGCCCCGCTGCGAGCGACTGGCCCAGCGCGGTCTCGACCGCCTGCACTTCGTCGTGCAGCATGCGCCAGGCCAGCATGGGCTTGAGCGCCAGGCCCAGCAGCGGTGCGGCGGCCCAGCCGGGCAGCCAGGCCAGCACGGCCCATTGCAGCGCCGCCGCCAGCGCGCCGACCACCAGCGCGCCGGCGCACCAGGCCAGCGCGCCGGCCGTGAAGGCCGCACGGGGTGCCTGCGGCAGCCGCCGGCCGGCCCAGCCCAGGTAGCGGCCCATGGCCACGACCGGGTGCAGCGCGGCTGGCGGCTCGCCCCACAGGCGGTCCACCAGCAGCGCGATCCACAGGGCGGCCGCGGCCGTCAATCCTCGATGCCGCGCTGGGCCGGGATGCCGGCTTTGAACGCGTGCTTGATGAGCGTCATCTCGGTCACGGTGTCGGCCAGTTCGATGAGTTCGGGCGGGCAGCGCCGGCCGGTCAGCACCACGTGCACCTCCCGGGGCCGTGCGCGCAGCGTGGCCAGCACGTCGTCCAGCGGCAGCCAGCCGTAGATCAGCGGGTAGGTGATCTCGTCCAGCGTGACCATGAAGTACGCGCCCGACAGGATGGCGGCCTTGGCCTTCTCCCAGCCCTCGCGTGCGAGCTGGCCCGAGCGCTCCAGGTCCTGGCTCTTCCAGCTGAAGCCATCGCCCAGGCCCTCGATCGGGATGCCGAACTGCTCGAACATGCGGTGCTCGCCGAAGCGCGCCGTGGGCACCTTCATGAACTGGTAGACCTTCACGCGCTTGCCGCGGCCGTGCGCGCGCAGCGCCAGGCCAAACGCGGCCGTGCTCTTGCCCTTGCCGTCGCCGGTGTTGACGATGACGATGCCGCGGCGCTCGCCCTCGGGCTTCTCGTAGGGCTTGGTGCTGGGTGGGGTTTCGATCTGCATGGGGTGGTTTTCAGCGGGGGATGGTGATCCATTGGCCGGCGATGCAATGGACGGCGACACGCTGGTCGAACACGGCCTCCAGCGCGCGGTGGGTGGCGGCGTCGCCGCTGGGGCCGTGGTGCACGATGCGGCCGCGTTCGACGACGACCAGCGCATCGGCCTGCAGCGCGGCCGGCAGCTCGTGCAGCACGCTGACGACCGTGCGGCCGGCGCGCGCCAGCGCACGCGCCATGGCCAGCCAGTCGGCCTGGTGCGGCGGGTCGAGGTTGGCCAGAGGCTCGTCCATGAGCAGCACGGGCGCCTGCACGGCCAGTGCGCGCGCCAGCAGCACGCGCTGGCGCTCGCCGCCCGACAGACGGGCCAGCGGCCGCGCCGACCAGGCCAGCGCATGGGTGGCGCGCAGCGCCTCCTCCACGGCGGCGTGATCGGCCGCGCCCGGCGCGGCCAGCCAGGCCCGGTGCGGCAGCCGACCCAGCATGACCACGTCATAGACCGAGAGATCGTCGGCCGCCGCCTCGTTCTGGCCCAGCCAGGCGATGCGGCGGGCGCGCTCGCGCCCGCTGTAAGTGGCCAGTGGCCGTTCGTCGAGCAGCAGCTGGCCTGTGCTGGGCAGCAGCCCGGCGAGCGCCTTGAGCAGCGTGGACTTGCCCGCGCCGTTGGGGCCGACCACGGCGGTCCAGCAGGCGCCCGGCAGGCGCAGGTCCACGCCGTGCAGCACCTCGGCCAGGCCCTGGGAGGCGCGCAGATGGCGGGCTTCGAGCGCGATGCTCACAGCATTCCCCCTGCACGTGTGCGCTGGCGCATGCGCCACAGCAGGTAGGTGCCGCCCAGCACGGCCGTCAGCACGCCGACGGGCAGTTCCTGCGGCGCGATCAGCCAGCGCGCCAGGATGTCGGCCGCCAGCAGCAGCACGCCGCCCATGCCGGCCGCCAGCAGGATCAGCCGGCCGTGCGTCACCTTGACCAGCGAGCGCGCCAGGTGCGGCGCCGCCAGGCCCACGAACGCCACCAGGCCGGTCTGCGCGACGGCCGCGCCGGTGGCCAGGCCCAGCGTGGCGACCAGCGCCATGCGCATCGCCGGCAGCGGGATGCCCAGGCTGGTGGCGGTGGCCTCGCCCAGCGCCAGCGCATCCAGCGTGGGCGACAGTGCCCAGGCCACCAGCGCGGCCAGCGCCAACGGCGCCGCCATCAGCGCGCAGGCCGACCAGCCGACCGTGCTGGTGTTGCCCAGCATGAAGGCCTGCAGCGCCTGCATGATCTCGGGCGACAGCAGCATCAGCAGCGAGGTGAATGCGCTCAGCACCACGCCCACGATGACGCCGGCCAGCAGCAGGCGCAGTGTGTGCTGCACGCCCTGGGCCAGCGCGAGCGTGAGCAGCACGCCGGCCACGGCGCCGACGAAGGCCGCGCCGGCCAGGCCCATGCGCGCGATCCACGACAGCGCGAACGGCGAGCCGCCCAGCGCCGCCATGCTGGTGGCCACGCCCAGCAGCGCGCCCGAGCCGCTGCCCAGCAGGTAGGGATCGGCCAGCGGGTTGCGGAACAGGCCTTGCGCGATGGCGCCGGCCAGGCCCAGCAGCGCGCCGGCCAGCCAGGTGCCCAGCGTGCGCGGCAGCCGGATGTCCCGGACGATCTGCCAGCCCATGGGGTCGTCCTGCAGCCGCCAGGGCCAGTCGAAGCCGGTGCTGCCCACGCTGGCGCCGAGCAGCGCGAGGGCCGCGGAGAGCAGCGCCAGCGCAAGGGCCAGCCATGTCGCACGCCGTTGGTTCACGGCGCCTTGGCTTTCAGACATTGCGCCATCACACGCGCGGCCTGGTCCATGCGCGGCCCGGGCCGCACCACGGTCTCGGCGTCGTCCAGCGAGAACAGGCAGATGCGCTGCTCGCGCACCGCGCGCATGGCGCGCCAGCCCGGGTAGTCGATCTCGGCCTGCATGGTGCGGTTGGCCAGCATGAGGATGTCGGGATCGGCGCGCACCACGTACTCGGGGTTGAGCTTGGGAAATGGCCCCAGCGTGGCCGGCACCACGTTGGCCACGCCCAGGCGGGCCAGCGTCTCGCCGATGAAGGAACCAGCGCTGGCCGCGTAGGGGCCGCGGCTGACCTCGATATAGACGCGCGCCTGGCGGGCCTGGGCGGGCAGCATGGCGGCGGCCTCGTCGAGCCCCTGCTCGATGCGCTGCCAGACGGCCGCGGGCGCGCTCTCCGGCAGGCCCAGCAGTTGGCCGACGGTGCCCAGCACGCGGCGCACGTCGGCGTGGTTCTTGGGCTCCAGCACCACCACCTTCAGGCCGAGGGCGCGCAAACGCTCGGCCACGCGGCCGCTGTGCGAGACCAGCACCAGGTCGGGCCGCGTGCGCACCACGGCCTCGATGTGGGGGTCCACGCCGCCGCCCAGCTGCGGCAGCTGGCGCACCTCGGGCGGCCAGTTGGAGAAACGGTCCACGCCGACCAGGCGTGCGCAGGCGCCGAGCGCGCAGACGGTCTCCGTCAGCGAAGGCAGCAGCGAGACGATGCGCGCGGGCGGCGCGTCCAGGTGCACGCGCGTGCCGGTCTCGTCGGTGACCTCGTGGCCCGCGGCCAGCGTGCTCCAGCCGCAGGCCAGCGCCAGCAGCAAACGGGCGAGCGTCATGCGGGTTCGTCCTTCAACACCAGCGGCAGGCCCGCGGCCATCAGCGTCACGCGCGCGCAGCAGGCCGCCATGCGCTGGTTCAGCGTGCCCAGCGCGTCCACGAAGGCGCGCACCTCGCGCCCCATGGGGATCACACCGAGCCCGATCTCGTTGCCCACCAGCAGCAGCGGGCCACGCGCGCCCCGCACAGCCTGCTCCAGCGCCTGCTGCGCGGCTTCGAGTTCAGCGGCGCTGCAAGCCGGGCCGGCCAGGGGCATCAACTGGTTGGTCAGCCACAGCGTGAGGCAGTCCACCACCAGCAGGGTGTGCGGCGTGCCGAGTGCCGTGATGGTCTCGGCCAGCCGCAGCGGTTCTTCCACCGTGGCGAGGCCCGGCACGCGCGCGGCGCGGTCGCTGCGGTGGCGCGCGATGCGTGCGCGCATCTCCGCGTCATGGCCGTGAGCAGTGGCGATCAGCACGGCGCTGCGCCCGGTGTCGCCGGCCAGCCAGTCGCGTGCCAGCAGTTCGGCGCGGCGCGACTTGCCGCTCTTCTGGCCGCCCAGGATCAGTTCGGCCATGTGAACAGGGCAGCCGTCGCGGCCGGTGAGGACGCGAACCAGGCGTGGAAGTAGCTCGCGCGGATGCCGCCCTGCTGCAGCAGGGCCTCGCCGGCATCCGGCGCAGGCGCCTGGCCCGGACGCGATGTGCGCGCGACTGGCGCCAGCGGCGTCGCGCAGGTGGAGTAGTGGAAGGTGTGGCCGCGCAGCGTGCCGGCCGGCAGCGCCAGCTGCTGCGGCCCCAGCGCCGCGAGCCGCGGCTGCATCTGCACGCGGCCGGGCAAGAGGCCCCACAGCGCGTGCGCCTGGCCTTGGGTGTCCACCAGGGTGTCGAACAGCGCCATCATGCCGCCGCATTCTGCCCAGACCGGTTTGCCGGCCAGCACGTGCGCCTGCAGACTGGCGCGCAGACCGGTGTTGGCCGACAGGCGGGCCGCGTGCAGCTCGGGGTAGCCACCGGGCAGCCACAGCGCGTCGCAGGCCGGCAGCGCCGCGTCGGCCAGCGGCGAGAAGAAGACGAGTTCGGCGCCGAGTGCGCGCAGGCAATCCAGGTTGGCCGCATAAATGAAGCAGAAGGCCGCGTCGCGCGCGATGGCGATGGTGCGGCCGGCCAGCGGATGCACAGCCGCGACGGCGTCCTGCGGCGCGGCGAAGTCGACCTCCCAGCGCTGCAGGCCTGCGCCATCCATCTGGCCCAGCGGCGTGGCCGCCAGCGCATCGGCAGCGGCATCGAGCCGGGCCATGGCGTCGTCGAGTTCGGTCGCCACGGTCAGGCCCAGGTGGCGCTCGGGCAGCGCCAGGCCCTTGTCGCGCGGCAGGCCGCCCAGCCAGTCGGCCGGCTCGCGCAGGCCGGCCTGCAGCAGTTGGGCATGGCGCGCACTGGCCACGCGGTTGGCCAGCACGCCAGCCCAGCGCAAACCCGGCTGGTAGTGCTGCAGGCCGAAGGCCAGCGCACCGAAGGTGCCAGCCATGGCCGCAGCATCGACCACGGCCAGCACCGGCAGATGGAGGCGGCGTGCCAGGTCGGCCGCGCTGGGCTCGCCGTCGAACAGGCCCATCACGCCTTCGACGATGACCAGGTCGGCACCGGCCGCCGCCGCGTGCAGGCGCGCGCGACAGTCGTCCTCGCCCGTCATCCAGAGGTCCAGCTGGTGCACGGGCGCGCCGCTGGCCTGCGTGAGCCAGAACGGGTCGAGGAAGTCCGGCCCGCACTTGAAGGCGCGCACGCGCCGGCCCTGGCGCGCATGCAGCCGTGCCAGCGCGCAGGCCACCGTGGTCTTGCCCTGGCCCGAGGCCGGCGCGGCGACCAGGATGGCCGGGCAGCGCTGGCTCAGTTCGGCGCCCACTTGAGTCCGACCCACAGCGTGCGGCCACCCGTGTCGTACAGCCGCGCGGTCTCGTATTGCTTGTCGGTGAGGTTGTCGACGCGTGCGCTCAGCGTGAAGTCGCGTGCGACCAACGTGCTGGCGTGCAGGTTGAGCAGCGTGTAGCCGCCCAGTGTGTAGACGGTGCCGCCGAAGTCGTCGTACTCGCGGCGCTTGCTGGACAGCTGCGCCTCGGCGCCGAGCGTCCAGCCGGCGACCTGCGTGTCCGCGCCCAGCGTCGCGAAGCGCTTGGCCCGGCGTGCCAGTTGCCGATCCTTCTCCAGGTCCCTGGGGTCCTGGAAGTCGACGGAGGCGCGCAGCCGCACATTGGCGATCTGGTGCTGGCCCGCCAGCGTGATGCCCTGGTACTGCGCGCGGTTCACGTTCTGGTAGCAGCCCCAGGACGAGGCGCAGGCGCCCGCGCCGTCGATGTAGTCGATCATGTGGCGCACGCGGTTGCGGTAGACCGTCACGCTGGCGCTGCTGGCGCCCTCGGTCCAGCGCAGGCCGGCTTCGATGTTGCGGCCTGCTTCGGGCTGCAGGCTGGCCGAGCCATATTCACTGAAACGCTGGTACAGCGTGGGCACCCGGAACGAGGTGCCGGCCGACACGGTCGCACGCAGCGCGCGCGTGATGGCGTAGCCGTAGGCCGCGCTGCCGGTGGTCTTGCCACCGAACTCGCTGTCGTCGTCGCGGCGCAGGTGCAGCTGCAGCGCGTGCGGGCCGGCGTTCAGGCCGTAGCCCAGCGCCAGTGCGTTCTGGCTGCGGTCTCGGTCGATGGGGTCGTTGCGCAGGCCGTCCTCGCGGCGCTCCAGCGTGGCCGACCACGTGTGCACGCCCAGGCGGTATTCGTTCTGCCACAGGTAGCCGCGCAGGTCGGTCTCGGTGCGGTAGAAGGACGGCGTGGTGGCGTAGCGTGCGTGCGAGTCGGTGAACTGCAGCCGCGTGCTGTACGCCTCGGTCCACTGGCTGGACAGGGTCACGCCTGCGGTGCGCAGCCGGTTGTGGGTGCGGTCGTCCTGCGGGCTGGCCGGGTTGTAGGAGAAGGAGTCGTCGTACTGCGATTCCAGCTGGCTGGCCAGCAGCGTGGCGTCGATCCGGTGCGCCTTGTTGATCTGCAGGCCCAGGCGCGCATTGCCGGACAGGCGCTCGTAGCCATCCTTGTCCGGGTTCGTGGCGCTGTCGAAGGCGCCGCGCTGCCGCGCCGGCATGGCATCGAAGCCGCTGCTGCGCTCCTTGGTCACGCCCAGGGCGTAGTCGATCGCGCTGTCGGTGCCGGCACGGCCGCTGATGCCGCCCTCGGCGCGCCAGCTGCCGTGGCTGCCGCCGCCCACGCCGACGAAGGGCGCGGGCTTGCCGACCTCGCCCTTCTTCGTGAACAGTTGCACCACGCCGCCGACGGCATCCGAGCCGTAGACCGCGGCTGCCGGGCCGCGCAGCAGCTCGATGCGGTCGAGCTGCGACAGCGGAATCTGCTCCCATTGCACACCGCCGGTGGATTGCGAGTCCAGCCGCACGCCGTCCAGGTAGACCGGGGTGTAGCGCGACTCGGCGCCGCGCACGAACACGCTGGTGGTTCCAGCCGGGCCGCCGCTGCGCGCGAACTGCACACCGGGCAGGCGCGCCAGCAGGTCGGCCACGCCGATGGCGCCGCTGCGCTCGATGGTCGTGCGGTCGATGATGGAGACATCGGCCACGAGGTCGGCCAGTGGCCGGGCGCTGCGCGTGGCGGTGACCACGGTGTCCTGCAACGCAGGCTGGCTCTGCGCCGTGGCAACGAGCGGCCAGCAGGCGGACAGGGCCAGGGGGAGCGCAGCCAGGCGCACGTGGGACGAAGAGAACTTCATGGAAGCGGAACCCGAATAAACCGCCCGCGCCAGCTTCCCCGCCGGCGATGGGCACACAGGCTGCGCAGCGCGCAGCCACCTTGTTGGCCGGTATCCGGGCTGGCGGTGCACACTCCAATGCCTTCCCACGAGCAAGGCTCGCAGTGACGTCGTGATGGAGGAGAAGCCCGTGGAGGGCTTCGGCCGCTTACCGTTGCGGGGGCAGCGCAGGTTAGATGGCCCGTGTGGGGCGGCACCCTCCTGCTTCCCGTTGAACCGCGGCGCGTGAACCACGCCGCGAGCACCAACGGCGCGGATTCTACGGGCCGGCCAACCCGCACGCCTCCTACAATGCGCCCCGCCATGGACCAAGCCACGCAAATCCAGCAGATCGCCGAACGCACGGAGCGGCTGCTGGTCCGCCACCGTGAACTGCAGCGCACCAACGCGCTGCTGACCGAGCAGGTCGCGCTGCTCACGCACGAGCGCGATTCGCTCAAGTCGCGCCTTGGCGCGGCCCGTGCCCGCATCGACGCCCTGCTCGAACGTCTGCCCGAGTCGGTCACGGTCGCGCCTGCCCCGGCCTACCGCAAGGATGGCCAGGACGTGGGAGACCTGCCATGAAGCAGATCGAAGCCAAGATCCTCGGCCAGACCTATCTGCTGGGCTGCCCGGACGGTGGCGAGCAGCGCATGCTCGAGGCCGTGCACCGCGTGGACAGTGCCATGTGCGCGATCCGCGACGCCGGCAAGATCCGCGCGCGCGACCGCATCGCGGTGCTGGCCGCGCTGAACCTCGCGTTCGACCAGACCGAGCCGCCCGCAGCCGGTGGCGCGACCGCCGCGTCTGTGCCCGCCGATGCGCAGCTGGCCGCCATCCTCGCGCAGCTTGACGCGGCGCTGGGTGACGACGGCAGGCTCCTGTAAAGCCTCAACACCGCACTCTGTACGCTCTTTGCGCAACCGAGGCCGCGCATTCGTCCTAGAATGAAGGCGTCTGCGGTGCGCACCGGGCTTTTATGTCCTTGAACCAATGCTCATATGAGCACGGGCTTGGAACATTTCCTGGGGAGCGTGAACGTCTCGCGTCAGATGATCCCAACTCCGGGCTGACCTCGCCCACCTGAACCGCCGGTTCAGGCTGCGGTCCGGTGGCATCTGCAGACACCTTGTTCCAGCGAAAGCCCATTGATTTCAATGGGCTTTTTTGCTTTCTGCGCCGCGTAGAAGCGTTCAAATTCAACCATTTCAAGCTGTTTGGAATCAATTACTTGCGTGGTGGTTTTGGACGGTGGGGCACGTCGCCATATACTGTTTACCCAAACAGTGTTTTGCAGCGATGGAACCCCACTGGATCTACTACTGGCGGGTGACCGATGCCACCGGCAAGAGGTACACCACGCGGCACCGCGCGACCGAGGAAGACATCCGCGCTCAGCAGCCCACAGCGCGTGCGTTCGAGCGCATTGACAGCGGCAAGCTCTGGATCAACGGCGTCCCGGCAAGGGCCCACAACACGAGCTTCTTCAGCCCGCCGCAGCACATGCGAAAGCAGACCACGCCACCGATCTTCGAGCGAGGCAGCGGGTGGCATCGCAATGGGGCCACCCCTCCCGGCACGCCGGCTGCGGTGCAGGCATTGCGGGACGCCGCGTTGCCCTGCGTGGTCTACCCGATGAGACTCAAGGGCCAGCGTCGTCCAATCGCCGAACTGCTGAACCTGACACCGGTCGCCGGCGCGCTCATCGTGAACGACGACTTCACGAAACCGAACTGGACGGCCTTTTTGTACCAGGTGCCGGACATGGCGATCGTGACCATGTCCATGCACGAGATCGACGTGACCAGGGCCCGCGGCGGCTTCCGCCAGATCAGCGGGATCGAATGGGGCGAGAAGGCCATGGCGCGGTGGCAGCAGACATGGTTCTGTGCACCCAACGTAGAGGCCGCGCGTGGAGTGCTTTCCAAGATGGCGACCAGCGCATGATAGAAGCCCCTGCTCACGACTTCGACACCACGGGCACCGACCCGATGGTGCACACCGTCATCGTGACGCCAGAGCTACAGGCCTGGGCGGCCGACGTGGCCGAGCAGCTGCGCGCCGATGGCTGGCCCGTGCCGCATGATCTTGAACGCCTGTGCGCGGGCCAGGCGCTGACGCGGCACTACTGGGTATGGCTCCTCGACTACGTGCGCGCGCCGCGGCCGCCCTGCCCGTTCTAACTTGGCGTGTCAACGGCGATCGCCACGCGCTTGAACTCCCGGGCCGTGAGCCCCCTGTCGTCGTTGTAGCGGTCGGTAATGGCCTGATTGGTGTGACCCAGCAGCGCCTTATCGCCCGTGCGCCGTCAAGGCGTCGTAGAGCCGCTCGCAGGTGTGCCCGGCAGCCCGGGATACATCAAGCGCTTTCGCGAGCTCTCCCGCTCGAGCGTCAGCGCCTCGGTACAGCTCGGCGAGCAGATCGAGATCGCCGCCGACTGGCGGGCTTCCGCCGGCAGTGCCGGGATCCGCGGGCACGCGGGCGCGGGATCTGGCGTCAGCGAGGAAGGTGGCGAGCTGGCCGCGCAGGCCGTCAGCAGCACGGTCAGCACGAGCAGCGGCAGCCACCGCGGCTCGGCGTTGTTCTTGGGCATGGTCGATCTCCTTCTGCTTGGCGGCTTCCCGCCGGGTTTCCTCTTCGCGGTTGACCTCGGACTGGCGCAGCGTGGCGCGCGCGCGGGCCAGATCGGCCTGGGCCCACTTGGCCATGGCGTCGTTGCGGCCGCGGTCGTAGCCGCGCGCCTCGATGCTGCTGGTCCACCAGTGCAGGCCGGCCAGCACGAGCGCGGCCAGTCCGGCCCACGCGGCAATGCGGACCCAGTTCATCGCAGCCTCCAGGCTTCGTCGGGGCAGTTGGCCGCCACGTGGCCGAAGCGCAGGCAACTGGTGCACTGGTCGGTCGGCGCTGCGCGCGCTGGCCCACGCTCGGCCACCACGGCCGGCCCGAGTACTGCGCGCCACCAGTAGGCCCACATCGCCCAGGCGATCGCGCTCATAGCCGCCCCCAATCGCTCAGCGCCGCCTGGCCTGACCCGATCAGATGGCGCAGCGCAGGCGACATGCGCTCCATGTCGTCCGGCCACGGGCCGGCCACCTTTCGGGCGGCGTAGTGGTCCACCGCCCGCGCCAGCAGGCCGCTCGGGCTGTACGGCCAGGGCCGGCTCCAGCCCAGCGCAGCGCCGACGGCCTCGCAGCAGGTCCAGCGGCCTCGCTCCTCGGCCACCACTCCCCACCAGAAGCGCACCATGGCGCCGTAGTCGTAGCCCTCGCCGTCGTGGTCAGTAAACCAGCGGTGCGCCCGCGCGCCGAGCGCGCCCGGCAGTTCGTAGAAGTCCCACGCTTCGGAGCCGCCGCTGTAGGTGATGGCCTTGATGCGGACGCCCTCGCCCATCACCGCGCTCGCACTGAGCCCGTTGGGCAGGATGAGCTCGACGTGGCTGTAGGGGCCATGGTCAAGGCGCTTGCCGATGACGTGCGAGACCGGGCCGAACAGCGTGGGCCGAGCGGTCTTCTTGAGCGCGAGCCTCATGGCGCCCCCCCCGCCAGCAGGCCGGCCGAGAAGTGGCCGCTCCTGCCCCACTCCGCGCACAGCTCGTTCGTGGTGTTGCGCCGGTCCACCAGGCCGGGCAGCTTCGTGCGCTGGCCAGCCACGGTGCCGTAGACCCAGCGCGGCATCTGCGCGCAGGCGCCGGCAAGGTCACCGGAATTGGCCAGGCGCTGGATCGTGGTGCCGTCCAGCGATCCGGGGCCCAGGTTGAACACCATGTCGATGAACGACGCGCGCACCCACGGGTTGTAGGTGTCCCAATGCCGCAGCCGGGCCTTCGCCTGCTTCTCGGCTTCGCGGTAGCGCGGCAGCTCGATGCGGTGGCAGTCCTCGGGCGAGTAGGTGCGGCCGGCAACCACCTCGGGGCCGGTGATGCCGTTGCAGACCGTCAGCGGCTGGCCCTTGCCGAGCCGGTCGACGTAGGGCGTGCCGATGTGCCGGCCCGAGCTCTCGAAGTGGGCGCCGAGCTCCATCGCCAGCAGCACCTCGGCGCTCGGGCGCTGGCCCGCGATGAAGGCGCCGCCGGCCACGGCCACGCTCGCCGCAACGGCCAGCAGGCGCTTGCGCAGCACCGGGCTCACGGCAGGCTCCTGGGCTGAGCGACGATGCGCGCGCCGGCGGCCGCCAGGGACACCAGCACCGCGGCGCCGGCGAACCAGCCGCTCGGCCGCTCTGGCGCTACGAAGGGCAGCGCGAACTCGACCGCGGACAGGCCCGCCGACAGGATGGCCAGGCGCACACTCCATGCGCGCCGGACCAGGCGCGGCCAGTCTTGAAGAAGCTTCATCGCTTCGACCCCACGTCTGCCGCGCGGCCGCGCAAAATCGCGACACCTTCCTTGATGTCGTTGATCGACTTCTGCAGCTCGCGTACGTCGGTCTTGATCTCGCGCAACGCCTCTTCGTTTCGCTTGTTGTCGCGCTCGGCAGCAAGCTTGACCGCCTCCAACTCGACCTTCTGCGTCTTGAGCTCGCCCTGGAGCATGGCGAACCCCAGGGCCCCCATGAAGATGATCGTGCCGATCTGGATGATCGTGCCAGTGTTCACTGTGGGGTCGAACTTCACGAGGCGTCGCCCTTCGTTGGTGTCGTGGTGCTCCGCCTCCAGAGGCATGGATCGGCTTCTGCTAGTCATGATGGTCTTTCGCGGCGGCCACGGCGGGTGTCTGGCAAATCCTGTGCGCAGCTACGCAACTCGGCAAATGTCCAACTCCACGACCATGCGGCGCTGGCTCCAATCGTCACCGGCTGCGACCTCCGAGGTGAACACCACGGACGCGCTCCCGAAGAAGCGCAGAGCTGCGGAGATGTGGGTTTTCATCACGCCATTCCCGGTGTCCGGCCGTTCTGTTCAGCCATCGGGCCAGCAGACCGCAGATGCGCCTCCAGTTGCTCGATCTCGTGTTGCACGTCCTTCAGGTCGCGTCCCAGCAGGAGACCTTTCAGCCGGATGTTTTCCTCAGCCAGGCGAGCCCGGTGCAGTTTTTCGACCAAGAGTTCAATCTGCATGCTTACACCCCAATCAGGCCATGCAGCATCAGAGAGTCCTGCAAGGACTTGACCCGAGCTGCTAGCTGCTGCAGCGTCACAGTGCTTTGGTTGAAGACCGAGCCCTTATCGGCGGTGCCAGTCATTGCCGCGTACCCCACTTCGCGCGCCCTAACCACCTGGACGTTGCCAATGGCGTAATTGCCACCGGCGCCGGTGTTCATGGAGCCGGTAACCGAGAGCGTCCCCGCGTCGTTCAGGGTGAGCGTCTCCACCGTGCGGGCGTTGTTGAGCACCGACAGGACGCCAGCGTTATTGCGAACAGTCCGTCTCGAGCCACCTCCCAAGATGTCGAAGAACTCAGCCTGGCCGGTGCCCGTGATGTTGAATGCCTGCCGGCCCGGCACACCTTGAGACGTGTCACCACGGAATAGATACTCCCAGCTGTTGCTGTTGGATGCTGCAGCGTAGAAGGCCGCCGTTCCGTCGCCGACGCTAGGCGTGCAGTAGTAACCCAGATAGTTGCCAGCGACTGGGTCGACCACCGACTGCTGCGCCGCGATCTGGTGCAAGATGGCGCCGGTATTTGAGAGCACGCTGCACTGGCTTTCCAGCACTGCTGCGTATCCGTTTCCGGTTACTCCGACGTTTGCCAAGATGCCTGCGCAATCGCCGTTGTATCCCCCGCCCGTGGACGATGAGTTGCGTACCACAATGTTCAGCCCGTCAATCTCGCCGGCCACGGTGCTGGATGGCCAGCCCTCTTTGATCATGCTGATCGTCATGCCGTAGTCGGCGCTCGTGGGGCCGTTCGTACCCGACCCAACCGGTCGCGCGATGAGCGCGCTGGCCTGATTCATGATGCCAACGTGCGGGCCTGGCATCCTGTCGTACTGCGTGCGGCGAGAAAACTGGGCCGTCTCGCCAGCCTCGGCCAGATAGACGGGAACTGCCCGGTAGCTGTCGAAGATCCACGACGTGCTGTAGGCGGTGGCCGGAGTTCCGGACGGAATAGCAGTCGCTCCCGCCGGAACGTACACCGCGCCAGCCTTCGCGGCATTGGCGAGAGACGAATAGTCGGAGACGGACTTGAAGTCGTCCAGCTTTTGCTGGACTGTCCGCGCCACAGTGCCGCCGCCAGACTGCTGTGACCCGACTCCTGATGCTCCGGTTGGGGATGCAAGATCGCCCGCCACGACGCCCTGGTAAACCCGCCACTTGGCCTGATCCGAAGCAAAGGTACTGCCAGAGAAATGCGACTCAACTGCAATGTACCAAGTCCCGGCGACCTGCACCACATCTTTGCTGTCGTAGTTTGTTGATGCGGACCAGGCGCCACGCGGAGTGATGCTTTTAATCGAATAGACCGCTCCACTCGCCGTGGTCCTGGTTTGCCCGAAACGGTCTGCGTACGTCAAGCCTTGCGAGTTGACGATCTCATCCAGCTTCTCCGCGTTGAACAGCAGGTCCACGGGATTGCTGCTGGGAACCGGACTAGCCGTCGGGGTGGTCATGCATCAGCTCCGTAGATCCGTTCGTCATAGCTCACCAATGCTAGGGAGCAACTGTTCTTGCCGACGGCGCGGATGTCGGTCACCGTGTACAGGCCGGCCCCCTCCATTTCTGCGGCGGTCAGGCCAACAGCGAAGGCGTAGCGGCTGCCGAGCTGTCGCTCTCCGCCTGCCACATAGACGCCGGCCGGCGCGCTCTCCAGCCGCACGCCTGCCGCATCGGGGTAGCAGCGGATCGGCGCGCCGAGGTAGGCGCCATCGGCGCCAGTGAACAGCATCCGGCCCTCGGCCTGCCCCTTCCAGTAGATCGGTTCGCTGGTCTTGATGACCAGGCCGTCGATAGCCAACACCTCACCGGCCTGCAGTCCGTCGTCGCCGGCGAAATCGTTGGGGTCGACCCAGCGGACCAGTGAGCCGCGGCCGAGTGACCCGCCATCGCTCATGGCCGTGTCGCTGACGCTGACGCGCTGGTAGAGCAGCCGGCGCGCCTCCAGTTGGGCGCGGTTCGTCGCCTGGGCAAGCGTGGTGCACCCGGGCTGCTTGATCTTCTTGGGGTTGCCGCTGAGGCCGGAGACCACTGAGCCAGACGTGATGTCCAGGCGCACATAGGCCTTTTTCGACTGGCTGGCCTCGTCGACGTACTCGACCTCGACCCCGTCGTTGGAGGCCGGCAGGTGTGCGGCGTAGCTGATCGCTGATTCCCCGTCGCCGGCAAGATTGCGGTAGTCCAGCTGCAACTCGGGGTATGCGCGCGCCTGGTCGCGCGTGAAGGTCCATTTCGTCCCGTCGCGCCACACCACGCACCGCGCCGCGTCCGCCACCAACTGCAGGCGCTCACCCAGGCTCATATCCAGGTCGTCGATGCTCATGTCGAACGACAACAGCGGCGAGTTCTCCCCTAGATCTGCATTGATAGCGGCAAGCTTGTCGGTGTCGATCTCGCTGATGCTGTTGCCTGCGAGCGTCCAGATGTGGGCGATCGCGCGCCCGAAGTTGCGCGACTCGCCCACGGCATCGGTGCTGAGGCCGCGCACGTGGCGCAGCCAGCGTAGATTGAATTTTCGGTCGCTGAAGCCAGTTGCTTCGATGGTGGCCTTCGTGGTCACCCGCAGGACTGTGACGCCGGGCAGCACCTTCTCGGCATAGTGGCGGACGGCGTACAGCTCCTCCAGCTTCGCGACGTCGGCGCCGCTCTCACCGATCTGCAGCGTCGTGCGGGTGAACTGGACGCGGTAGCGGCCCGTGCCCGCCGCAGGCGTGGCGTCGTTGGTGTAGAACCTCTGGTCGTAGGTGTTGGCGGTATAGGTGTTGTCCTGCTGCTCGCGCGTGCCAGGCACTTCGACGCCAGCGCCGTCGACCTTCCACCACTCCGCGCGAATCGTCACCGCGCCCTTCAGCCCGCGCAGGAAAACTGTGTTCCATCGGAGGCGCTGGCCGTCCAGCGGCAAGGTGTAAGGGCCGAGGGTGCTGGTTACCTGACCGTGCGGCGTTATCGTGAAAACGACTCCCGTGTGAGCTTGGTCTGCAACCCAGGGAGTGCAGCCGAATGTGAAGGTGGCGACACCGGATGTGACCGAGACACCAAGAACGGCGCAAGCCTCACTGAACGTCTCGTCCGGCGGGTAGGAGAACGACACGCCCGCCAAGCCAGTGGGGGCCAAGGACTTCAGCTGCGCCAGCGATGGTGAGTCGGGAATAGTCACCGTGAAAGTCGTTGCATCCTCGATGGCCGAGAACGATCCCACAGCCCCTACAGCGGCGAACGCAACTGGGTACTCCACCTCCTGGCCGTTCACCTCCTCGCTGGAGAAGGTCTCCAGTACGTCGACGAGCGTGGTGGTGCTGAACTCGGCGTACCCGGCGGACGGCGCCGGCGCGAACACCTCGTAGCTGGCGCCTTCGATGTCGCCGAGCGGCGTCTCTGCGTACTGGACGTTGGAGATGGTGCCTACCCCGCGGCTCACACACATCCATTCCGTGACGTACTTGATCTGGTCTATGTACTCGACCGTGCTGGGCTGGATCAGGTCGGGCCACACACGGCGATGGCCGTAGACGTCGGGGATGGCTTGGTAGGTCCGCGCGACGTTGGTCTGCCCTGTCAGGCTGTTGTTGGGGCTGTCCTTACCCACGCCACCCGCCCCGGGAGGCTTCGGCATCAGCACGTAGGTTGCCACCGCCAGAGCAGCGACCGCGATGTAGAGCCAGGTGATCGGGTCGAAGCCCTCTGGCCGGCGGACGACGGTCACGAAGTCGGCGATCGACGGCGCGGCATCCATGCGCGGCTCGGTCAGCGGGTCGACCCCGATGCCATTGAACAGCAGCTTGGCGCCGCCGCCGCTCAGCAGGTGCTGTTCAATGTTCTGCTGGATCGTGCGGCTGTAGTCCCATGCGTGGCGGTGCAGGCCCAGCGCGCCCGTCGGGTCATTGAGTATCGTGAGCATCGGTGTACCGGTAGAACTTGATCTCGCCGTAGGCGCGCTGCACGACAGCCAGCCGCGACACGCGGACGCTGCCTGGGTGGTCCTGGCTGCCTTCGGAATGCAGAACTTCGGTGCTCGTCAGCAGCACGCCGCAATGCGTCGGCGCGCCGTTGCGCCAGGCCATGAAGCAGGTGACGCCGGCCTCGGGCTCGCACTCGCGCCAGCCGGCCGTGGCATGGAAGCCTGTGGCAATGTCTGTCGCCGGCACTTCCCCTAGCTCAATCCCGAGCACATGCCGGTGATACAGAACGATGCACCCGAAGCAGTCCATGCCGTCGAAGTCGGACCGCCAGCGGATCCACGGGATGCCCACAGCGCGGTGAGCGAACTGAGAGGGGGTCAGGAGGTCCGGCACCAGCCCCATGCTAGGGAGCGTGGCTAGATGAGCTCCAGCCCCGTGAACACGCCGGGCTCGTAGATGATGGCGCCCGAGCGCCGCGCTGGGTTGTCCACGGTCGCCGTGACCTGCACGGCCTCCGCGTTGAACGCGACGCCGCCCTCCTCTGCCACGTACAGCTGCCAGGCGACCTTTGGCGCAGACAGGTCGTCGAAATAGACGGCGTACTGCACGGCGATCGGCTCGCGCGAGCCCGCGGCGCGGAGCAAGGCCAGCTGCCGCTTGAACTCGCGTCCGACGACGTTGCGAGGAAATGCCAGCGTGAGCTTCGCTGTCGTGCTGGTCTTGTCCGGTGGCTTGATCGTCATCGGCGCCGGCTGGTAGACCTGGCCACCAAGTGTGACCGGCTCGAACACGTTGGAGACGAGCCTGATTGGCGCCGCGAAAGCGGAGTTGGAGAACGTGACCGCCTCGTACTGCGGGCCTGGGTTCTTGGTAGACCAGAAGGTGGCCTTGTCCATCAGGCCTCCGGCATCTCGACGTTGATCGCGCGGTCCAGCGGGTCCAGCCATTGCGGCCAGTTCGGCAACCCGATGATGAGGTCAGCCGCCTCGATGTAGCCATCAGGGACCACCTGCGCGCGCGCCATGATCTTCACCTTGTAGGTGTAGATCCCCGCCTGCTCGGTGGCGTCGGCGAGGCCGTCAGGCAGGAATCGGCACACGTGCTCGATCAAGCCGAACTCGGTGCGAATCGGCATGCTGAACTCGAGCAGCCCGCCAAGCACCACCGTTTTGAGCCACAGTTGGAAAGCGATGCTTTGGTACTGGTCAAACCGCAGCTCGCCATCCCAGAACACCGGCACGTCTGTGCCCGTGGCTTGGGCGTAGCCATACCCGCGGCGGGGCTCAGCGACGGTGAACGACGCTGCCTGGCTTCGGCTCTTGGTCGCCCGCAGCAAGGGGGGCAAGGTGGCTGGGTAGGCGGGGATCGGCACGGAGTCATGCTACGGAGCGCCCCTGCCTTAGACTCGCGCCCATCGCAGCCCGCCGGACGCCCCATGAGAACTCTCGCCACCATCGCCCTGTCGGCCGCCCTTGTCGCCTGCGCAGCTGGCGGCGTCAGAGTCACCGACGACCAGCTGACCCGCTTCAAGGCCGGCGAGACCACCAAGGCGCAGGTGATTGGCGCCCTAGGCGCGCCGACCATGCAGATGCGTCTGGCCGACGGAACATCCATGGTCGTCTACAGCTACTACGAGGCCAAGGTCCGGCCGGCAACGTTTATCCCGGTGGCCGGCGCGTTCGCGGGCGGCTCAGACTCGTCGACGAACACGGCGACCCTGCGATTCGATTCCAGCGACCGCCTGATCGACACCACCAGTTCCTCAAGCGCCACGGGCAACGGCATGGGCGCCGCCGCCGGCCAGATCCAGCCCGCCACGGGCGATCAGCCGCGGAAGTAGTCGCTCAGAGCGCGCCGCGCACGTTCGATGCACCGCGCAGCGCGGACCACGCCTCTCCCTCATTGCTTCGGAACTGGCTTGCGATCTCGCCGATGGCGATCTTGACCGTCCGCTCGGTCTGGTCGACTGTGGCGGTTGTGCCGGGCGGAGCCTGGTTGATGATGATCTTCCACTCCGGATTGCCTCCGACCTGATCGGCCGCCGTGACCTGGCCAGACTTGGTCGGGAGCATGTACTGCTGGCCGTTGGAGCCGGTGAACATCTCAGGGGCGCCGGTCTCGTTGACGCGGTACATGCCGCCGGCCGACACCGGTCCGCCGTACTGCCGCGCGCCGGCAAGAGGGGCGGTCGCCAGCGCTGGCGCGCCGAGGCCTGCGGCGGCTGCACCGGCGGCAGCAGCGGCGGCAGGCGCCAGAGCCGGGCCGATGATCGGGATTGCCGCCGTCGCGGCGAAAGCGTTCTGCGCCGCCAGGGCGCTCATGCCGGTGACCTGTGCGCCGATGCTAGCGGCGTAGACGGCACCGTTCGCCACCTTCTTCGCCTTGTCGGCCGCCGCGAGCGTGTCGCCGAGCAGCGCGTTCTTGATCTGCTGCACGCCGATCTGCACCAGGGCGCTCACAGCCTCGTTCAAGACCGTCGTGGCCAGCCCGCGCATTGCCTCCTGGGCGGTCAAGGTGCCGTCGATCAGACCCATGATCGTGCCCGTCGCCGACGAGCTCAGTGCGTTCAGCGAGTCGATCAGGAAGGCGTTCGCCTCGTTCTGAGACCGGAACGTCTGCTCCGCCAAGGCGGTGCGCTGCAGCTGGTACTGGCTCTCGAGTTGCGCGCGCGCCAGCAGACCCTGCTCGGTGATGTCCACGCCAGCCTGGGCCATGAGCCCTTCGTACTGGGTGACCAGCTGCAGCTTGGCTTCGTACTCCTGACGCAGCGCGTCGACGGGGTTGATCGCCCTGGTGAGGTTCGCCGCGTACTCGATGGCCTTTTCCTGCTCGCGCTTGTTCTTCTCGCGCGCGTCGGCGGCCTCCTTGTCGGATTTCTCTCGGTCCTTGTCGATCTTCTCCTGGGCCCTGGCCATCACCTTGACTCGGTCATCCTCTGCCGTCTGCACGATCAGCTTGACGGCCTCTGCGTAGGTTGCCTCGCTGATCTTCTTCTCGTCCAGGTTCTTCTTGGCGACGCGCAGCTTTTCGGTCTCCGTTTCGTTGACGACGTTGATCTCTGAGGCCTGAGCCACACGCAGGGCGGAAAGGTAGGCCGCATCGTCGAACTTCTCGTCAGCGGTCTTGGCGACCTTCTTTTCCTTCTTTGGCGGGTTGATCTTCTGGCGGATGCGCTGCTCGAGCTCCGGCGTGAATGCGTCGCCCAACTCCTTTTTGGCCTTGGCGACCTCGGCGTTCGCGCGCTCGATGTCGGTCGCGTACTTGGTCGCCCACTCGCCCGCCTTTGACTGCTGGCCGATGTCGGAAAGCTGCTTGGTCAGATCGCGGTTCGTGCCCAGGGCCGCAGAGATGTCCCGGTACTGGCCCTCGAGTTCGATCAACTGGATTTGCTCCGGCCCTGTGAGCGCCGCGCCCTTCGCCTTGAGCTTGTTGATCTCGGTCAGCGTGCCCGCCAGCTTCTCGGCGTCTTTGCTCCCGCTCTTGGCCGCATCGGCGTTACCGGCCTTGGCCAGTGCGATGCGCTCGCGCAGCTTGGCGTTCTGCCGGTCCAGGCTGGCGATGATCTCGCGGCTGCTGGCCTCCACCTCGCCGGCGGCTTTGGCGCTCTCCTCCTTCGCGGAGTTGCCCCACAGCATCCAGGCTGTGACGCCCAGGCCCAGCAGGGTCGTGATGAGGCCGATCGGCCCGCCGACGGCCGCCAGCGCCCGGCTGGCCACGGTCGACGCGACGCTCGCCGCGCCCAGGGCCGCTGTGTTGGCCGCCTGGGCCGCGGTGTGAGCAGTCGTTGCTGCCGTCATTGCGGCCGTCACTGCCGTCTGCTGCTGACCCAGCACCGCCATCTGGCGCAGGATCGCGGCGCGGGAGGCCTCCGCCGCAGCGGTGGTCATCTCGGCTTCGCGCAGTATCGACAGCGCAAAGCTCTGCGCACCGGCTGCGCGCGCGGCGGCGGCCTGGGCGGCGGCCTGGGCCAGGGTCTGATTCGTTGCCACCAGCTTCGCGGCCAACTCCTGACGCGAGATCACCAGCATGGACTGGGTCAGCGTGATGTTCTCGAGCTTGGCAGCCGACTCTGCCAGGGTCGCAGCCGCGGCGGCCTGGCTAGCGGCGGTGGCGGCGCGCTGGGCGGCCACGTTCTCGATCATGGCCACGGTGTTGGATGCGGCAGCAGATCCGGCCGCGATCAACACGCCGGCCAGCTTGGCGGCGGCGAAGCCGATGGCCGCTGCGGCGAGCAAATCGAGGTTGTTGGCGAGCACGCCGATCGCATCGGCCGCCAGCTTGGCCGAGCCGCTGGCAGTGGTCTGTTGGCCGATGAACAACATCAGCTCGTTGTTCAAATGCTGGAAAGCGCCGCTGATGGTCTGAACCTGCTTGGCCTCCTGCTCCAGGCCTGCCAGAGCCCTGGGTAGTGCGTTGGCGAGCACCTCGCTGGTGAGCTTGCCGGCCTCCGCCATGCCGCGCAACTGGCCGACGGGGACGCCGATCCCGTCCGCCAGGGCCCGCATGAGGCGCGGAGCAGCCTCGCTGACTGAGTTGAACTCCTCGCCGCGTAGAACGCCCGAGGCGAACGCCTGCGACAGCTGCAGGGTAGCGCTGGCCGACTCTTGCGCGCTGGCTCCGCTAACCTTCAGCGCCAGCGCGACTGTCCGGGTGATGTTGGCCACCTGGGCTTGGCTGGTCCCCATTTCCCTCGTCGCGTTCGTGACGCGGGCGTACAGCACGGCCACGCCGGAGATGTCGGTCTGCGCCTCCTGGGCGATGCGCCGCACGTCGGCCTGCGCTACCGCCAGCTCGCGCGTGCTCTCGGTCGCAAGTTTCAGCTGGGCGTTCATCTTCGTGAACGCGTCCGACTGCTTGATCAGGTACAGGGCCGAGGCATAAGCGCCGATGGCGCCAGCGACCTGCGTCAACTTCCTCTCGAAACCGTCAAGGCTCCCAGTGGTGTTCCGGAGCTCGCGGTCGACCTGGCGCTGGCCGGCAACAAGACCCTGGGTGTCCAGGGTCACGTCGTAGTAGATGCTGCCTACTTTGTCAGCCACGGCTGCGCTCCTGGTGGGCCTTCATGGCTGCGTCGTACTCCTCGCGGCTTGGCACGTCCCGATCCTTGCTCCCCTGGCTGGGGAACTTCATGGCAAACATGATTTGGAACTCGGTCATGCTCAAAGCCTCGGCGTCGGCGCTCGACAAACCGAGGTGCACGCGCGCCGCGCTGATGTACTCGGCGCAGTTGAAGCGGTCGGCGAACTTGCCGTCGCCCTTGCCGGGCCGGGCTTTGCCGGCGATGCCGTGCTGCATGAGGTGGCGAGCGATCAGGATCTGCTCGGTCGCTGGCATGGCGCCGGCATGCGGGCCAAGGTCATCGGTCCAGCCGATCAAGGGAGTCGGGTCTTCCTGCTCGCACAGGCAGGCCAGCACGAATGCCGCCTCCAGCTCTGCGCGCGGGCCGAACAGGCCCGCATACGTGGCCACGATGGCCTGCGGGTCGCCCAGTTCGGAAATGCGCCGGAACGACGGCTTGAAAGTGAATTCAAGGCCGTCGTGGGTGCATGCGCGAACAAACCCGCACTCGACCAGCATGGGTCAGATGTCGAACAGCTGAGCCTTGAGCGTCGCCGCGCCGGTGATGTGAACCACCCCTTGGCAGTAGGCGCTGATCGTGTTCAGCATCACGGCCACGCTCAGGCCGGCGGCGACCACGATGGCCTTGCCTGCGGACACGTCCACCGAGCCCACGCCAGGCACGCTGACCGTCGTTCCGAGAGTGCCGTCGATGGTGGCCGTCAGCGAGCCGCCCGTGGTGTTGGTCAGCACCAGCAGCTGCTTCTTCTTGGGATTGATCGTGATCGTGTCGTCGGCGGACAGCGTCGCGATGGTGGCGGCGAACGGGCCGACCTGGCCGGCGTCGAGAGAGGGGATGGCTGCCATGTTTCAGGCTCCTTAGGCGGGGATCAGGGCAACGTCGCCGTTGCTGGCGGCGGTGATGCTCCAGGTGGCGGCGTCGGCGTACGGGCTGTCGTTGGACCACTCGGACACGATGAACGGGCCCTCGTACTTCTTGCCGCTCGGATAGGTCAAGCGGAACCAGACCTTGGGCTGGTTGGCCGTGGCAGGGCCCGGGCTGACGACGTGCGCCTCCAGGGCCTCCTGGTTGAACACGGCGTCGTCGTAGCTCACGCCGTCGCCGGAGAACTCGACGTTTTTGAACGTCACCAGCGAAGTCTTGGTGAAGTTCGGGGAGTCGTCGGCCGTCGTGTCGGCGGTGTCCCAGCTCGTCTTCATGGACTTGCCGCGCATCATGCCGAGGTTGATGAAGGTGAGCGATGCAGGGTTTGCATCCTCGTCCGCGATGGCGAATTCGACGAGTACGTCGCGCCCTACATGTGCACCCATGGTGACTCCTAGTTGGTGATTGCCGAGATGGCGATTTCAAGAAGTGGCCGGCCGTCGCTGGTGGCCAAGAAAACCGGCTCGCCCGGTTGCATGAAGACGAGCGCCCCACTGCTGGAGCGCATGGCCTCGATGACGGATTCCCCTGCTGCCGTCACTTGGTCGGCGTCGGCGTTCGCCTGGCCTACCAACGACAACGTGAACTCAGGCCGGCGGACAAGCTCCGCGGGCAGGCCGCCCACGGGCTTGACCACGGCGTATTTGTGCGCGCCGCCGTCGTCGCGCCAGCGTCCGAACTGCACGCGCCAGCCCGGCAGCAGGTCGGTGATGAAGGTGCGCAGGGCATCGGCGGCGGTCATGCGGCCATGCTACGGAGGGGGCCTACGTCTTGATCGCGCCCTTGATGACGGCCCGAATGTTGGGCTCTGCGCGCTCAAAGCCGTGCTTGAGGAACTCCTTCTCGGCTGACGGCCGCCGGAAGGTCTGCGCGTTGTCGGCGTCGTGCACAGCCGCCGCATACTCGGCCGTGTAGCCCACCGTTCCGACGATCCTGTCGCCCTGCTTGTCCACGCTGCGGTACTGCGAGTTCAGCAGGTTGCTGGTGTCGATCGGCGTCAGCACGCTGGCCTCGCTCGCGCCCAGGATCAAAGCCTGGTTCATGCCGCGCGCGGCCCTGACTTGCACGCCTGCGGTGAAGCGTGGCAAGTTATTGGTGATGCGCGGCCGGGCCATCAGGTGATGACTTGGTAGTCGTCTGCCGCCCTGTCGAAGGTGTCGGCGTCGCGCTTCACGGCTCGCACCTCGAGCGCGCCGGCCGCGATCGGGCTGACCTCCAGGCTCTCGCCAATCAGGACCCGATCGCCCTGCTTGATGTCTGCGCGCTCGGTGTACAGGATCTGGCGCGTCGTGAACTCGACGCCCGTCGCGTCCGTCATGCGCTTGGACTCGGCGCTGTAGTCGCAGGCGAACACCTCGGGCAACCCGAATTGCTCCACCCCGCTCCAGTCATCCCGCCCAAGCCAGGGCCAGACCGTGGCCCTGGCGGTGTAGGACCAGTTGGCAACAGCGCTCACGTCAGCTTTCCCCGGCCATCGCCAGCATCTGGAAGAAGGTCGCCGGCGAGAAGCCAGCGATCGTCCCGCCAGGCCCGGGAGGCAGCACGCCGCCGCCGGCCAACAGCGACACGCTGAGCGAGAGCGGCGTCGCGCGATTGCCAGCAGCATCGTAGGCCCGGACCCGCACCTGGTCGGTGCTGCTCGGGGTCCGGCCGGTCACGGCGCGCGTGCGGGTCGTGCCGTTGTCGGTGTAGGTCGAGCCGGCGTTGACACTGAACTCGTAGCCGGCGACGGCCACATTGTCAGTGGCTGCCGGCCAGTCGATCGTGTAGCTCGTTTGGGTCACCAGCGAGGACGCGATCGCGCCAGTCATCACCGGCGCCTGGGTGTCGGGTGCGGCGTCGAGGGTGACCGAGGCGGAAAGCGGCGTGGCCTTGTTCCCGGCCGCGTCGTAGGCCCGCACGCGGACCTGATCGGTGGCGCTGGGCGTCCGGCCGGTGACGTTGATGGTCAGGATCGCGCTGGCATCGATGTAGCTCGTGCCGCCGTTCAGGCTGTACTCGTAGCCGGTCACGCCGACGGCATCGCTCGCGGCCGGCCACGTCAGCGTGTAGCTGTTGTGGGTCTTAGCCGAGACGGCGATGCTCCCGGTCATGACGGGCGCGGTCGTATCGGGCGCGGCAGCGAGCGTCACCGCGCGAGACAATGGCGTCGCCCAGTTTCCAGCCTCGTCGCGCGCGCTCCAGCGCACTTGGTCCGTCGCGCCGGGCGTGCGCCCGGTGTGGTTGTGGGTCCGCGACGCCCCCTTGTCGATCCACGTCGACCCGCCGTCTTGGCTGACGCGGTAGCCCGTCACTGCGACGTTGTCGGTCGCGGCATCCACACCCGTGGTGTAGCTGTTGTGCGTCAGCCCCGACAGGCTGATCGTTCCCTGCATCTGCGGCGGGATGGCGTCCTCAACCGCCGGGCCTTCAGGCGAGCCGGTGATGTCGCTTATGACCACGGCCCCGCCTGTGATCGACGTAACAGCGCCTTCAGAGTTGTACAGCAACACCTGGCAGGAGTAAGTCCCGGGGGGCACGTCCGCAAACTCGGCGCTAAAAACGCCAGAGCCAATCGTTAGCGGGACCGTGCCGCCGGACGTCGTCCCCGTGAGAGACGCCGAGCCGGAGACCGCCAGCGACTGCGTGCCGCTGACGGAGACTTGCTGTCCACTGGTTGTAACACCGGTGATGGAGCCCGTGGCCAGTGGCGCAGCGGCATTGCGCTGAATCGCCCCGACATCCGGGTCCAAACCGCTGTTGTTTCCGTTGATGTCCGGCGTGTTCTCGGCGGTCGCGCTCGCCGCTCCGATCAGCACGCCGCCGTCTGCTGGGCGGTAGCCGGCGCCGTCAAACGCTGCTGACGTCAGGTCGTTGATCCAGCCGGCTAGGTTGTAGCCCGCCCCTGTGCCGGTCTTGGTGAACACGCCGGAGTAGTGGTTGTTGACGCTTGCGGTGGAAGCCGCTGTCTCGACGCTGAACGCCCCGCTGTGCTCCTCAAGAATACTCCCGTCAATTGCATTGTCCCGACACCAACCGCCGTGATTGTTGGCGCCGATGATCAGACGAAGGCCGTTGACGGCTGCTGGCGTCGGCACACGAATGGTGTTCCGCTCCACCAGCGGGTTTCCTTGGGTGACCAGGGCCGGCTGCGTGCCGCCGCTCACCACAATGACATTGCGACGGGCGAACACGGTCGGAACCGCGCCAGTTGTCTTCGGCGAGCGCCGCACGATCAACGGGTAACAGGCGCCGTTGCCAAGATCCATCCAGCAGTTTTCCACGCCGGCAACATCGCTGTCGGTGCCAGAAGTACGACCGATGTCGAACTGCGGCTTTGCGGCCGTGGTGTTCGTGCCCTCTAGGATTAATCCATCCAGAACGAACCCGTTCGACGCCTTGAAGCCATTGGATGCGCCTGCATTTGCAGTGATCTTGATGCCCGCTGCAGGCTTGCTATAGGCCAAGCCCGCATCCCTCCAGCCAAGACCCGGCGCGGGCTTGATCCGCCAATAGTGGTTCAAGTCGATCCCCAGGCCCAGCCAGTCCAGGGTGTTGTTCGCAATCGTGATGCTCTCGTGCAGGATGATCTCGCCCTGCTGGTCCGTCCCAGCAAGGTTGATCGCCACCGCCGCAGCGCGCAGATCCTGCCAGGTCGTGTACGCCTGACCGGTGCCGTAGTGCAAAGCGATAGTTGCCATTCCTTAGACCTCTGCCAGCGGATTGGGGAAGCCCATCGGAACGATGCGAGACCGGCAGTTGCGCGACATCCTGCCGAACTCCGTCGTCGATTCATTGGACCAGGCGGTGCGTTCGGCGTAGTACGCCGCGAAACGATCCCTGGCTGCTGCTACGTTGGCCTTCGGATAGTCCGCAGCGAAGCCGGCAACCAGGCGCAGCGCCGGCCACGCAGCGCGGTTGTGCTCGGGCGGATCCCAGTCAGTGATGCGGAAGGCCCCATTCTGGGTTTTCAGGAAGCCTGCATCCAGGTTGTTCAGCGACATGACGGCCGGGACGCCATACCAATCCGCAGGCAGATCAGCAACGGTGGGCGTGCCCGTCGTCTTGTCGGCAGAGCAGATCATGTGGCCTGAGTTTGTGCCGGTGTCGTTGGTGTCGTCGTTCGGATCGCCTGCGAAGACGTAGCCTGTCCACTTTGCATCCGTTCCCATCACCCAGTCGATGCTGCCGGTGTCCAGCATGTGCAGCGTGGCCGCCAAGCCGTTGGCGCAGCCGGGGGACTTGGCTTTCATCTTGTCCCACATGCCAGATGTCTTCATCACAAACGCGATGAGGCCCATGTAGTAAGCCTTGTTGCCGCCAACCTCGACGCCACCGTTGACATTGGCCCCCACCTTCATTGGCTGGCCGAATCGTTTGACTCCCTGCATGTAGAGCGTCTGCTCATTGGCGACCATGGCTGGTTGCCAGATATTCGAACCGATCAGCTGCAGCTCCGTCTGGAAGCGGTTCTCCACCGAGCTCATGGAGTGCAGCAAAGGATGCTCACCGGCTGCAAGCCACGTGCATAGGTGCGCCTGGAAGCGCCAAGCTCCTTGACGAGTGCCAAAGTGACCTTCGGTTTCCCCGGCCGGGTTGGCCGATGCGCCAGAGTAGCCGAGCGTCGACATCCAGTGCGTGTCCCAGTGGAAGCGCTGCAGGATGGCGAAGCGGATGTCCTTGAACGCCAGCAGGCCAATGCCCGCATGCGTGTAGCCATGGTGAATCCCTTCTGGCTGCTGCCAGCTGTAGGGATGACGTCCGGCATAGTCGACGGCTTGGTACTTTGCGTCCGCAATCTTGCACATCTCGATTTGCTTGTCGAGCGCCTTGTTGCCAGAGCCGTAGTGGGCAGCCTTGAGGCTCCAGGCCCCGGCGATGCCGTCGCTTTTCGGAATACTGCCCAGAAACCGATCCTTTACGAAGGCGCGCGATAGGTTTGCATACCCCTTGCAGAACTCCCACGCGATTGTTCGATTCGGCACGGCGCCTTCCGTGCGCACGCCCTCCCGATCTGACAAGAACAGGGCCACCTGATGCGGGATGGCCGCGCGGTCAAATCGCTGGCCGCCAGGCCCAGGGTAGATGTCGTGACCATTGCGCCAGCCTGGCACGTAGCGATAGCCGATTGCCCACCCACGATAGTCGCCGACGTTGTTCGGATCGGATGACTGCGGATCAGCCGGTGTCATGTGAGTTTGCACGCCACGGCTTCGCGGGTATTCAGTCATCACCCACGGGAAATTCATGCCGAGCATTTGGTCGGCATAACGAGCGTATTGATAGTCTGCAGGATTCGTCGTGGAGTAGTACCGCGCCTGCGGGATCAGGACATCGCTTGCGAAGCCGTTCATCAGCACGCCAGGCATGTCAGCCGGCATCTCGCTTTCCCACCATATCGGCTGCGCGATGTTCCAGAACGGCTCAACCACAACGCCAGCATCGCCCCAGGCCGGCCCCGTGCCGTCCGGAACGGCGGGCGGCGTGACGACGGTAAGCGCGGCTTTCCCGCCGGTCGCCGGGTCGTAGAACTGGTTCTGGACCGCTGTCCGGTCGTTGATCGGCCGCCCCTGTGGGTATGCGCCAGTCCGGTCGTACCAGTCGCTCCTACCCTCTTCAACCCCCTGCGCATTGAGGTAACGAAGACGAAAGTTGAGCGGGATGGTTGAGTGGCGTGGGTTCTCCTTGTTGTAGACGATGGTGCCGCCGCTTTGTGGGCCAGTGCCCATGGCAGGGAACGTGCTCCAGTCTCCAGGCAGGCCGTCGTCTACCGGTCGAGCGCTGACCCAAATCGTTTCGTACGGACGAGTGCCCGACCGGCCGCAGCTAGCGTCGTGCCGAAACAGTTGCGGGTAAAACCAGTGGGCCTCGCCGTCGGGTCCGTCGAGACGCATACCGCGAGAAGTGTTCCACCATGCCACGTCGCCGATCTGCGACCCCAGAAACTGGTGGGACAGCGACACGTCCTTCTGGCGTTCGGTGAAGTCAACTCGATCCACCTCAGACCAAACGCCGCCGCTATACGACTCCAGGACGGCAGTCTTAGGCGTACGCGCATGCCACTCGGGCGCCGCAGGGCCCAGCCCGCTTGCCAAAGTTTGTGGCGGGAGCACCGTTGCAGAGATGGATTCGCCACTAGTCGCCGTTGGGTTCGCGGACAACACAAAATCAGCGCCAGACCCCGGCAAACCAAGAGTGCCCTGCAGCCACCTGCTCCCATCGGTGTTCGTGATGCGAATTGCGGCCACCCCGGCCGACAGGTCCGCGGCAAGCTTCACGCGCGCATTTCTTGTCGACCCAAAGTTCGAAATGAATGCGCCATCGGTACTGATCGCGCCAGACAGATCCAGGTCGCGGAACACTTGACGAGTCGCATTCGATGCGTTGAATGGATCGCCGGCATCGGCTCGTGCGCACACCATCTTGCGGGAGCTGCCGAGGCTCAGCGCCAGCAATTCGCACCAGAGTGTTTTTGAAGTAGCGCCGTTGAGTGCGGCGGTCGTCGTGGAATCGAACATCAGCATGCTCAGCCCCCCACGTAGCGCGTCAGGTAGAACTCATTCGCCGCCGCGCCTGGCATCAACAGGATCCACTGGCCCTTGAGCGTGACGCTCAGCGAGGAGATCGAAACGCCGCCGTGGAACAGCGTGACGCCAGCGCCAGATTGCACCGTGAGCGTGCCAGCGTCGTGCCGAAGCAGCTGCGCGCTGAAGCCGATCAGTCCCGCATCAATGCGGTAGCTGGCCGCCCCAGAGACGGGGATGATGGTCCCCGCGTCGGACTGCGCGGCGACGGAACTCCCTGTTCGGATGGGTTGCACTGTGACCTCCGGACTGATGGGCGGGTTGAATACGCCCGTCGACGGGTCGTAAGTGACAGGGAACTGGCCCGGCATCGAGTAGTTGCTGGACCCGCTCACCGCGGTGAGAGCGAGCTTGGCTGGGACCGAATAGGGCCCGAAGTCCTGGGTGTTGGCGGTCACCGTCGTGGTGCCGGCCGGCGCGCCGTAGGAGGCGGCCACAGTGGCCACGCCGGCAGTGCTAACGCGTAGCACCTCCCCGACGGCTAGCACCACGTCTGCGTGGGCGCCTGCGCTCAGAATCGGCATTAAGTTCTCCGGCGGCCGTCAACAAACGACCATGAATAGGGTGTTAGACGCGGGATCTGGACCGATGAGGCCCGCGACGGTGCCCGCGGTGTCCAGGCTGGCCAGCGAGCGACGCAGCTGCGTCATCGCGTCGTCCTGGTTCTTGAACGAGCGGGACGCGCCGGATGGCGCTCCTTGGGACTGGATGCGGCGCGGTGCGCCGGCCGAGGCAATGAGCGCGACGGCGTAGGTCTGCACTAGCAGACGCTTCTGCTCGCTGTAGCCGGCATCGACCATGGCCTGCTCTGCCGCGGCCACCTGGGCAACCGCGGCATCGACGATGAAGGACGGCACGCTGACGCCAAGCGCCTGATCCAGGTACTGCTGCGCCTGCGTGCTCGTGATCACTTCTTGCCCTTGGCCTTTGCCTCGGATGCGGCGCGCTCGGTGGCGGCCTGCTGCTCGGCCTCCTTGAGTGCGGCGGCCGCCTTGCCCTCGTCGCTCTCGGCCTCGTCGAGCTTGGTCTGAAGGGATGCGGCTCGCGCTTCCGATGCATCCAGTTTGGCGCGGAGGTCGGCCGCCCCTGCGGTGGCTGCGTCCAACTCGGCCTGCAGCTCGGCCAGTTCCAGAGCGTGGGCTTCTTCGGCGCGGCGAATCGCCTCCTGCGCCTGGGCGCGGAAGTGCTCGACGGCACGGATGGCCTGGTCGTTCTCCGACTCCAGCGGGCGATTCACGCCATCGCCAGCGACGGGCTCGACGAACTCGACGGTGGCGTCGGCACCCTCCGGGGCGGGGGTGCACTTGCCCACAGCCCAGGTCGGCACGCTGGGCATCTCCACAACGTCGCCGACCTTGGCGCCGGCCGGCCAGGGCGCCTTGAGCGCCTTGATCTCGTACAGCATGGCGCCCGTCCTTAGGCCTTGGTGCCGTGGATGAAGGCCGACTGGCCGGCATAGTCGCTGCGGAACTGCGGAGCAGCCGCGGCGATCACGCCGAACACGTAGTCGTCTTCCGGCTCGATGCGGGTCTTGGGCCGCGTGGCCAGCGGCATCGCGGACAGGATGCCGCCCCACTCGCCCGCGTCCAGGTCGACGATGCCGATGACCTCGTTGATCGGCAGCGAGGAGGCCGGGATGATCTCTTTCAGCTGGCCGATGGTCTTCAGGCGGGTCAGGATCGTGCCGGGGTAGTTGGCCGCGTAGTCGGTCGTGTCAGCGGCGGTGTAGTCGCCCTGGTTCACGAACAGCGTGATCTGGCCGTATTGGTTGTCACCCATGGCCTGGGCGATGGCCGCCTTCACGACCGACAGCCACTGCGCACCCGTGGCCGACGCCAGGTCGAAGCCGTGGACGAAGGTGTTGCGCGCCGGCAGGTTGCGCAGGCCGTAGATGGTGTTGCCGCCGACGTTGATCGAGGACAGGCCGTTCAGGACCATGTCTTCCATCTTCTCGGCGATCTTCCGCTGGTTGTTGCCGATGGCCGTGGTGTCCAGCATGCTGCCGCCCTTGCGCATGACCTCCATCTGACGCCAGCCCAGACGCGAGTTGGACGTGAGAATCGGCACGGGCGTGCCGGCGTAGTCCAGCGCAGGCGCATCGGCCTTGGCAGCATTGCGGCCGTCCATCGACACCAGCACCTCGCCGCTGTCGCCGACGCGCGGGTAGAAGTTCACCAGGTCGGCGATGCTGACCGGGATGGTGTTGGCTTGGGCCAGGCGGTTGAAGATCGGCAGGCGGGTGCGCGCCAGCAGCTGCGCGCGCGTGTCGATGCGACGCCACGCGTCCAGCGGGATCGCGAGCGAGTTGCCCTCGATCACGCCAGCCGAGTTGGCGGCCATGGCGGCCGCGCGCTCGTTGAAGGCGGCGCGCGCGGCCATGATCGTGGCCGTTTGGGTCTGGGTGAACTTCAGCATGTCAGGCCTTGGTGTAGAAGTTGGCGATGACCACGTCGGCCAGCTCGCCAGCGATGACGGTCTTGCCCCCCTGGTCGTAGTGGGCGACGACGATGCCGCCGGACGCAGCGGCGGTCAGGCGGCCGGCAGCACCGACCGTCAGCTCTTGACCGGTGGTGTAGGTGCCGGCAGCCAAGGCGACGGCGAACTCGTCGTCGGGCTTGGGCAGGTAGGCGATGCCCGTTTCGCCCGAGGCGTAGGGCGTCATCAGGGGATCGGTGTTCGTGCCGACACCTTGCGTGCTGTAGAAGTCGCGGTCACCCAGGATGGCCAGACGGCCACCGCTGGCGGAGGTTGCCTGCGTCAGCTGGGTGGCGCCGATCTGGACGAAGGTGCCGGGCAGCAGTGCGCCCGAGACGGTCTTGTCGGAGATGGTGCGGGGGCGCGGGACGCCGCTGCCGCTGCGGAAGATGCGGTTCATGGATCGTGCTCCTTACAGCGCGTTGAGGTCGTAGCCTTCGAACTCGGCGGCGGCGTTCGTGGCAGTGGTCGTGCCGACAACGACAGGCGCGGCCTTGGCGTTGGCCTTGAGCTCCTTGCAGCGCTCCAGGCCCATGGCCTTGAAGTCCTCGGGCTTGAGCGAGGTGTTGGCGGCCAGCTCGGTCGCCAGGGCTGTCAGCTCTGCGTCCTTCGTGGCGTTGGCCGCAAGCTCCAGGGCGGCGAGTTTGCTGTTCGTGGCCGTGAGCGCGTCCTGGTGCGGCTTGGCCACGAGCGAGTTGTAGGCGGTCAGCAGCTGGGGGTCGTCCAGGCCTGCCGTGTGGATGCCTGCTGCATTCAGCGCGGCGAGGATTTGTTCTTTCACTGGATCGTCCTTTTGCGTGTTGGTGACGGGCTCGTACTCGACCTTTCGAGTGACCTCGACGGGGTCAGAAATAAATGCTACGGAGCCGTCAGAACCGACCGCATAGTCCTGGCGGAACAGCTTGTCGGTGGAGTAGTCGGCCCACACCACGTAGCGCTGGAACACCTCGCGGGGGTAGGCGTCCTTGGGCAACAGCAGGCGGATGCCATCGACGATCTGGTCGAACGAGACGTCGCCGCCATTCGTGATCAGCTTGCGAATCAGCCCCATGAGGCCGGCGTGGCGCTTGTCCTCGGGGCCAGCGTTGACCGTGACGGTCTCGACCTCCTCTGGCTGGCCGGCGCTGTTCAGGAACATGCCAACACCCTCCTGAGGCGTGCCCGCGCCCTGCTCGTTCAGCAGAATGGCCAGGTGGTCGTAGCGCAGGTTCGTGGCGATCGTGTCGTAGGCCTTGCCGTGGCTTTCGCCGTTGGCCTTGATCTCGTCCAGCATCAAACCGGTGGACACGTGGATCGGCTCGGAATTGGTTCCGGCGATGGCCGCGTCCAGGCGCTCGATCAGCTTTGCCCCGTCGGGGTGCGCGCGGGCCTGCGCCTCGTTCACGACCACGTCGACCAGCGTGCGGCCGGCGGCGTGGCGCGCGTTGCGCACATAGCTGCCAATCCATGCGTTGGCCAGGGCCTCGCCGTTGAGCGCGCTGATGTGCTGGCCCGCCGCGTTCTTCGGATGGCCGGCCGGTGCCGGCTTGCCCTCCAACGTGAGAGCGCCGGCCGCCAGCTGATCAGCCGGGTACAGGCGGCGGTTCATGACAATGTCGTCGACGGCGCCGCACACGTCTCGGATCGTGTAGATCGATCCTTCCTTGCTGACGTTGGCAGCGTTGACGGCCGAGAGGATGTGGACGCGTTTGGACATGCGAGCCATGCTAGGGAGGCCACTTACACTGCCGGGATGACGCCGTCACCGCAGCCCCCCGTGATCCCGGACCACGACGACACCGCCTTCCAGATACTTGGCGCGTACGTGACCAAGGAGAAGCGCTTGGCCGCCGAGCAGGCCGCCGCAGAGGCTGCGGAGAAGGCTGCGCAGCATCTGCCTCCGACCGACTATTCCGGGTTCGCCCTCTTCCAGGCGGCCAACTCGTTGGCCATCGTGGACTTCAGCTTCTTCGTCAGGATGGGCTTGCCTTCGGCGTCCAGCAGGCACTCGGTCTGCGCGCAGTGGCACCGGAAGCGGTTGCCGTTCTTGGAGTAGAAGTCCCGCACCTCATCGGTCGTGTAGACCTTGCCGTTGCGCGACGCATGCCACGCGCGCGTTGTGGGCAGCAGGGCCGACGTCCACAACAGGCCGGTCTTCAGCCCCAGCTCGGCCTCGGCGTAGTCGGCCTCGGCCTGGCGCGCCTCGCGCAGCGTGTTGGTGATGTCGGTCTGCGCGTAGAGCGCGGCGCGCGCGCGGCCCACGCCCAGGCGCTCCATGATCTCGGTCCGCACGGCCTTCGGGTTCTTGCCGTCCACCACGGCGCGGCCGATGATCTGGGCCAGCTCGGTCTTCTGAGCGACAGCCAGGCCCGTCCAGTACTCGTAGCTGCGCACCTGCGCCATGCCCAGGCGGGTTTTGTAAGGCGTGCTGTAGATGATCTGCTCGAGCGACCGGCTGGCCGCGTAGGAGGCCGACAGGTTGGCCAGGTTGGCAGCGCTCTGCGCTGCGCCGAGCTGCGCGGCCTGTTGGTCGTAGGCGCCCCACCAGAAGCTGTAGGCCGGGTCGCGGCCGGATGCGATCCAGCGCTCGACGGCCGCCAGCAGTTCGGCCGAGATGGCCTGCATCTGCTCCGGCGTGAGGCCGTACAGCGTGATGTCGCCGACGTCGTTGGCGGCGTAGATCGGCACGCGCGAGAAGATGGCCAGGACATCCACCTGCAGGCCTCGGAAGCGGGCGTTGATGTCCGCCACCGCACGGTGCAGGATGCCGGCGGCGCCGGTGCGGTCCCGCGTCGTGCCGGGAACGATCGGGTTCGGCGTGCGGACCGGCGTCACGCCCAGAACCGCGCCGGCAGGTCGACGCGGACCGCGCCGGAGACCTGCTCGCGCACGACCTCCGTGCGGTCTTCGTTGAGGAAGAATCTTCCCGCCGCGTCCCTGCAGTAGCGGACGATGTAACCCCGCTCCTCGTCGGCCGTGAGCACGCCGGTTTGCTCGACACCGTCGAGCAGCACACGCGAGCCTCTGCATCGCGAATTGAACGCAGGGTGCGACTTGTCCCGACTGATCCTCATGGCGCGGCGCCCTTCTGCGCTTTGGCCTGGCGCTGGGCGTCCGGGTCAGCTTGCGCGTCTTCCTCGGGGTCGCCCTCTTCCGGCATGCCGTCATCGGCGCGCGGCTCGTACTCCACGATGGCGCGCAGTTCGTTGGCGTCGAACAGCGGCTCGGTCAGCCCAGCCTGGAAGGCCTTCTGCATGGAGGACGTGGCCTTCTCCAGGATCTCCTGTTTGTCCTTGTCGCTGGGGGCATTGACGGCCGGCCACTCGATCTCGAACTCGCCCTTCTCGATGATCCCAGCCGCCTGCATGCGCGCGACGAACTCGGTCAGCATGGGCGTCAGCTCGTTCTTCTGCCGCGCGGTGCACCGGGCGGCCATGTCTTCCTTGTCCTCGTCGCTAGCCAGGCGCCCAGTCTGCTGGCCGAACAGGATCGTGAACGGGATCTGGACCGAGGCCGCGAACGAGCACGCGGCCACCTCGAACGCCCCGCGCGGGTCGCTGATCGACGTCTGCAGCGTGTTGGCCTTGCCGCCCTGGATGACGATGCTGCTGTCCTGGTTGCGGTTCAGCTCGCGCGTCTGGTCGCTGTGCACCTGCCGGACGGTCTTGGCCGGCGTGCCGTCGGCGCCGGGCTGGGCGATGGTGGAGACTGCCGCGTCCTTCTCGTACTCGAAAACCAGCGTGCGGGCCGAGTTCTTCAGGAAGCTCTCGGCCGAGCCGCCCGTGATCTTCTCCAGGTCGACCAGGTCGTTGAAGCCGGCCTGCAGCAGCGGCACGCCGTCGAACATGTCGCCCGCGCTGCCCTCGGCCAGGATCTGCACGCGGCTTGGGTGCACATCCGCCCACTCGTCCGGCCGGCCCTGCGTATCGATGGCCAGATTACTAGGGCTGCGCATCCGGTACTGGAACATGGCCGGCTGGCCGAAGTTCTCCTGGTTCGGATCGTTGTGCCACTGCGTGACCTTGATCTGGTCCTCGTACAGCGGGACGATGTTGACAAGGCGCTGCGCCGTCTCCATGGGCTCACGCAGCGCCTTCCCGTCGCCGACACGGTAGATCAGCGCGGCGTAGCGCCCGACCATGTTGCGGCGGTCCAGATCCTTGAACTTCTTCCAGGCCAGGATGCCGTCCAGCAGCTTCTTGACGCCGACTTCCCACGGCGTCTCCTCGTCGCTGGTCGGCGACTTGATGCGAGGGTTGCCCTGCCAGCACTTGTCGAGCAGCCGGTGCACGGCGCCGTGGCCGGGGCCGCCGCGCGAGTAGGCCTGCAGGTACTGCGGAAAGCTAATGTGCTCGGGGTAACCGTACTGCGCCCAGGCCGTCGGGCGCTTGGCGTCCAGTGCGCCGAAGGCCCGAGCGAAGTCCTCGCGGGCGCGGGCTAGTTCGTAGGTGTTGACGGCGAGCTGATCGGGCATGCGCCCATGCTAGGGAGCATGCCCCTCAGACGGCTTCTGCTTCTCGTCTTCCTTCTGCTTTGCAAATTCCGGGGCCAGAGTTTTTAGAAAGTCAAAGTAGAAAACCTGCTGATCGTGCGCCTCTATCAGTCGGGCTTGAGTGAGTTGGTAATCCCGACGCAGCTGCGCCTGCTTTTTCTCCAAATAGGTCTGCTCACCCCTCATGGCTGCCCCTAGCACGTTCTCCCGTGGCTCGCTAGCTTGGAGTTGCTGAGTTCTCTCCATCGCGCCACGAATTCTGTCCAGGTTCGTATCCAACACATTCATCCGCACAGTCAACACCTGAAGCATTGCTGTCACGGCACCAATCTGGACTTGAGTTGACTGGGCGGTAGCTGAAGAATCCAGCGCCGTTTTAGTTGCCGACAGTTCTTCGCGCTGGGCGATTACCCCTTTACGCAGCCAGACGAATGCCAAGAGGGCAATAACGGGATTAAGCAGGCCGCCTATGAAGTCTCCAAACTGCCCATTCACCTCGATTGAGGTTTGAAACGCTTCAGGCAAAAACTTCGAGATTGGCACGAATAGCACCCCTCCGAGAGCGAAGCCCAATGCGATGCACAGCGCAGCCGTTGAGAAATCCTTCGCCTCTTTTTCTTCTTTCTTGTCCATCTTCCGACCTATGTGAATATGCCGGCCGAAGTATGCAGCAGCTGGTTGAACGAGCGCGACGCCGCGTCCACCTGGTCGTCATAGCTGCCATTCGGGAACAGTCGGCACTCCTCCTTGAACGGGTCGTTCCATGCGCCCTTCACGATCAGCACGTTGCCGGCGTTGATCTGGCTTGCCAGCGGTGTCGCGCGCGTGACCTTGTCGCCGGTCTCGGGGCTGAAGTGCACGGCGTGCCCGGCCAGCAGTTGCGCAAAGGCCAGCACCTGACTCTTGCCGGCCTGGCCAGGGTCTTGCGGCAGTGACTGCTTCACGCGGCCGCGGCCGTCGTTGTCGGCCGTGGTCTTGATCAGCGTGTCGCGCTTGTTGGTCTCGAACTGTTCGCGCACCATTCCAGCGATGACGTAGCGGCCATCAGCCAGGCGGCCCATGCGCGCGCCTGCGGTGAAGTCGCCCTTAGCTGAGGCGCCCAAGTCCCAGCCCCGGCACCACTCGACCACGTTGTGCGGCACGGCGTCGACCTCGACCAGCATGTCCGGCTTGATCACCCCACCCTCGGGCGGCGCGGGCAGCTGCCGGTACTGGCCGGCGAACACGTACGGCGCGGCCCTCTCCATGCGGCGAAGGTCTTCGGCGCTGTGCTTCTCGGGCCACAGCGGCGTGTCGTCGTCGTTCCAGGCGGACAGCCGCAGGTTCTCCCAGACTTCGCCATTGCCGCCAGCCACCGCTGGCCCCGTCCCATCCTTGCCGCGGTCGCCCAGCAGCCAGCCGGCCAAGTCCTTCTCGTGCAGCCGCTGCATGATGACGATGATGGGCGTGTCCGGGCTGTTCTTGCGGCTCTCCAGGGTGTTCTGGAACCAGTCGATCACGCCCTGGCGGATCACATCCGAGCTGGCCTCGTCGGCCTTGTGCGGGTCGTCGATGACGATGGCGCCGCCGAACCCCTCGCGGTGCTTCCCGGCGCCGAACCCCGTGATCGTTCCGCCCGTGCCCGTGGCGTACAGCACGCCGCCCTTGGTGGACTTCCAGTGGTGTTGCGCGTCGCTGGCCAACTGCAGGCCAGGGAAGATGCCGCCGAACGCCTCGTGCTGCACCACGCCACGCACCGCAGTGCTGTTGTTGACCGCCAGCGCGCCGGAGTAGCTGGTGTGGATGAACTCGCAGTCGGGCACCTTGCCCATGCACCAGGCGATGAAGTTCACGACCGCCAGCTCGGTCTTGGAGTACCGCGGCGGGATGTTGATGATCAGCCGCTTGCACTCGCCCCGGTAGACCCGCATCAGCGCGTCGCAGATCAGCTTGTGATGCCGCGCGCGCTGCCAGGTGAAGCCCTTGCGCTGCAGGAACATCCAGCGGCTGAAGAAGTACAGATCCTGGCGCGCCATCTCCTGGGCGGCCAGGGCCTCGCCGGCTGTGAACTCCCGCCTCACACTTCCGCGGCGATGCGGCGCGCCGCCTCCGCGAACTCCTCAGAGGACAGGTTCGCCTGCTGGATCGGGCCGCCGCCCTTGCCGGTCAGCTCGCGCCGGTTGGTCAGCACGCCGCCGCATTCCTTTGCCGCCTGCTCGAGCAGCTGCGCCACCATGGCCGTGTTGCCCCGCATCTTGGCCCGCTCGAACTCCCGCTGGAGGGCACGCAGGCGCACGGCCTGCTGTGCGATCGGGATGGTCGAGACGTCGGCCAGGAACGCCTTGCGGGTCTGGTCGAACACGTCGCGCAGCTTCCTGGCCATCCCCTTACAGGATCCCTTCGTGGGGTCGTATCCAGCCACCTGCTGGCGAGTGATGACCACCCCGAACTGCTCCTTTACGGCCTCGGCCACTTCGGACGGCGTGTCGTAGCAGGCCAGCGCCTGGACGATCGCCAGCTTCATCGGTTCAGTGAGTTTTGCCATGTATGGGGCCTGTCGGGATTACGCAACACGCAGGAGGCAGGTGCCGCAGGCCTGGGCGATGCGGATGGGCGCAACCTCTGGCGACTTCTGGGCGGCCCGGATCATCTGGGCGAGGTTGCCGTCGGGCGAGCCCACGCCGTAGCGCCGGACCACGCCGGTGAACTCCTCCACGTCGTGGCCGCGGATCTCGATCTTGGGGTCGCCCTCCTTGGTGAAGCTCGGCGCGCCGAACGGGTCAGCCTTGTGCGAGAGGTGGTAAAGCTCGTGCTCGACCAGCGCGCAGAACTCGACGTCGGTGCACGTGGCGCAGTAGCGGGCGTCCAGCGTGATGAGGAAGGCGGGCACCTCGCCGAACCATGCGCGCATCTGCTGCTCCTGCCGGCCCTTCTGCCAGGCTCCGCAGCGGAAGGCGACCTGCTCGGCCTGGCCGATGACCGTGCGTCCCTGCTTGATGAAGCCGCTGCTGGCCCACAGCACCTGTAGGCCGCAGTCCTCCAGGTGCATGTGGTCTGGGTTGTGGATGCGGCCGTCCTCGGCGATCACCTCGGCCTGGATCCACTCCAGCACCTCGGGCGCCGGAGCGAAGGCGGCGTACTCGCCCTCGAACAGCTCGGCGGGCGGTAGGGGCCGGCCCGGCAATGCCTTGGCGGCCTCACGCTTCATCGTCATCCCCGATCAGGTTGCGGAGCTTCTTGCTCTTGGTGCGCGCGCCCTTGGTGGGCCGCGGCGGGCGCTGGCGCTGGCGCCGCTCGACCTCGCGCTGGTGGTCGGCCTGCGTCCACCGGATCGGGTACGCCGCGCCGGCAACCCTGGTGACGCCCGATGCTACGGACAGGTGCGCGTAGCAGGCGCTGATCGGCTCCTCGTTCTTGGGCGCGCGCACGCGGATCGGGCGGTCTGCCAGCTGGAAGATGGAGGCCGGGGACTTGGCGGCGGCGGGCGGGATGGGCAGGCCGTCGGCCGCGACCAGCGTGCGGATGACCGGGCTGTCGAAGTCGTCGGCATCCTCTGGCGCCTGGATGGGCGACACGGCTTGGGCGTTCGGTTCTTGCATGCGGGCTCCCTCTTGCTGGACTACGACCACCTCTGGCGCGGCGGGCGGCGTGCTTTCGGCTGCGCCCGAGGCGTTGGCTTTGCCGATCCGGCGCAGCAGGCGGTCGACCGCCCGCTGGATGACCATGGCTTCGATGCCGCGGCCGGCTCTGCGCAGCTCGTCGCGCATGGCGCGGAGTTCGATGACGGCGGCGTTCAAGGCGCGGCCTCCAGGTCAAACACCGGCGTCGCGTTCAGCCGGTCCAGTGCCCACTGCGCGGCACGGCGGGCGCGCTCCGGCTCGGCCTTGCTGGTGGCGATGTAGCGCCAGTGGTCGACCTGGCGGATGTGGGCGGTCAGGAAGCGGGCGCGCTTGGTCTCGCGCGGCGCGCCGGACTGGTCGTACCAGGTGTGGCAGGCGCGGCAGCCCCACACGCTGTACTGGTCCGGGCGCCTCTGGCTGGTGCCCTTGCCCTGGTTCTGGTGGCAGGCCACCGTGGTGCTGGTGTCCTCACGCATGCCGTGGCAGTCCGGGACGGCGATCAGCAGGCACGGGCGGCCCTGGGCCATCTCCAGTAGCGCCGGGTTGCGTGCCGGCACGTCCTTGGCGGCAGGGGTCAGCTGGGCTGGGCCCATGCTGGCCGCTCTGCCCTGCGTGGCCACGAGTGCAGCACGGAGCCCATCCTTGCGGCGCTGCTTCTCAGCGTCGTGCTCGTCGCGGCGGCGCTGCTCGCGCTTGCTGGGGTTGCGGGCCGCGAGCATCAGGCCCAGCCCTCAACAATGTGGTCCAGCAACCGCTCGGCCGTCTCGCGCGGCATGGTGGCCAGGATGTGCTGCAGCACGCCGTCGATGGCCTGGCTGTACCAGGAGTCGAAGTCCTCCTGGCCCATCGCCTCGTAGCTGATGGACTTGGGGATCTGGACGATCTCGCCGGTCTTCGGATCGACCATGAGGTCGAAGTGGCCCGTGACCAGCTTGACGGCGATCAGCGCCTTCTCGACGGTCGGGTAGACCTCGCTGTTCTCGGCCACCAGTTGCAGCAGCGCCATCAGCTTGCGGTGGTGCTTGCCGTTGCGCGGGCTGGACCACTCGAAGCGGAGCCACTTGCCCGGCTGCATCGTCTCCAGCTTGCGGCGGAATTTGGCCCAGGCGTCCTGGTCGAGCTGCGTACTGCCGCGCAGGCCCTTCGGAGTCTTGATGAGGATGGCCTTCATGACCGCTTGGCCTCCAACTTGGCCCGGAGCTTTTCGCTGGCATAGGCGTTCAGCCAGAACTGGCGCTGCCAGGATCCTCGGTCGTGGCTGCAGGCCTTCTCGACGGCATCGCCCATCTTGGCCGCGCGCGTTGCGTCCAACACGATGGTGCGCTCCTCGTACTTCGGATCCAGCAGGACTTTCATGCGGTCACCTCGATCTCGATAGCCCATTCGCCCTTTTCGCCCGGGCGCTGGGCGTACTTCCATTGAATGGACGCGTCGGCGTCGTCGCGGCCGAGCCAGGCGGCCACGGCATCGACCGGCGCCTTGAGCGCGCCCCGCAGGTTGTCGTGCTCGTCGAGAGGAACCCAACGGCCAGTGGCGCCGGGCGGCGACACGCGACGCAGCAGCACCGTTACCGGGCCGACCGGGGCCTTGTGGCGGCGCATGAGCCAGCCGACAGCGCTGCGCTCGGCCTTCACGCGGCGTGCGCGCGCCATGTGGTGCTCGCGCGCGTTCTGGCCGTTGGTCGTGCGCAGTGGGATGGAGACGGTCAGCATGCGGCCTCCGCGATCAGGCCTCGCACGAGGCCGTGCCAGATTTCGTCGCTGCTGAGCGGCGTCTCGTCAATGTCTGGCCGACGCACGCAAGCACGTCCGCCCGAGAAGGCGAACCCGTCACCCTCGCGATGGCCGCAAGCATGGCTTCGGCAAGGTTCTTGTCCGGGTGCGTGCTGAGCACGAGGCGCGTGCAGCACTCCAGGCACTGCATCCGGCACGAGCCGCACAGCGGCTTGTGTGCGACAAGCTCGCAGGCTGGGCATGGCGGCGGCACTCAAGCGACCTCCGGCTGCAGGTGCGAGCGCACGGCATCCTGAGCGCACTTGAGCGTGTACGGAAGGATCTTGTCGCCCTGTGCATGGCGGCCCAGGATGCGGTGCGCCCATTGCTTGTGGTAGCCGGCGCTGCTGGACTCGGCGGGCTTGCGCAGATGCCCCATCTTCGCCAACTCGGCCTTCACGCGCTCCGGGTCGGCCTTGGGCATCGGCAGCTGCGGCGTCTCGGCCGCGGGCGCCTGGCGGCACAAGCGCTTGAACGCAGGCGCGCTCGGCGGGCGGTCTGGCAGGTTGTCCAGCGCCCAGGCGATGCGGGTCATGGCTTCATGCGAACGGCCGAATTCCGCGAGTTCGTGCGCCCAGGCCGACTTCACGTCGTTCAACGGCGAGTTGCCAAGTTCGCGATCCCAGGCGGCCATGTAGACGCCGGACAGCCGCTGGAAAAGATGGTCGATGGCCTTGTTAGGCAGGGACATGTTCGATCCTCGTGGTGGTGTTGGCCGGCAGAACGTCGATCACGTCGCCCGCGTTGCGGAGCCTCTCCAGCTCGGGGTGGCGCTGCCCGCTCATCTCCTCCCAGCGCGCCCAACCTGCCCGGCGCTCCTGTTCGGCAAAGGAAACGAGCTCAGGCCTTGGCTTGGCCTTGTGTCCACCCGGCGGCAAGGCCGCAGCCAGCCACTCGAGCGGCTGCAGCACCTTGGCCTTGGCGCAGTCGCGCAGCTTGTCGATCAAGGCTTCGTCGCCATGGGCCTTACGCAGTCCGCCGAGGAACGATCGAGCGTTCTTGTCCGGGGTGCCGGCGTTGACCAGCATGGCCAGCCCGTAGCCGAAGATGATCTCGTCGTGGGTCATCGGCGGCTTGCCGCCAGAAGCGTCAGCTTCTGAATTACCCGAAGGGGAAGATGAAGATGAAGATGTAGTGCCGTCACCAAAGGGGGGCTTTGGTGCAGTCTTTGGTGTTGCCTTTGCCCCGTCACCATCGGCAGCAACGAAGCGCGAGGATTCGCCGCGAATGGTGCGGATGTATTCATCCTTCACGAGGCGCTTGGAGTACCAAAGCGGGCCGGCTTGGGTGTCGATCAAAGTGACGGGTTCGCCATCCTTGCGGCCGTGCCTCGGAACGTACACCAAGGCCTCATCAATGCGCTTGTCGGATCCCTTCAGAACCCCCTTCTCCACCAGCTCACGCATTGCTGCCATCGACGCACCGATGGTGCTGGCGATCTCCTTGAGGGGCCAGCGCAACAGGCCATACTGATCGTCGGAGTTGTGGAGGGCGCAGAGCACATCCATCCACACGCCGCGGGCCGCGGGAGAGCAGCGGCGCAGCGCCAGGTCGGTCGTCCAATCGGCCGGGTAGAACTGGAAGGAGGGGCGCTTCACAAGGCCGCCTTTGCCAGCGCCCAGACGCGGCAGCGGCCACGCATCAGGTCGCCGCCTTCGTACTGCAGCACCGCGGCCTTGCCCGCCGCCTTCAGATCCGGCATGCGCCTGGCCACCTGCTCCATAGTCAGGCCGGAGTGCTCGGCAATCTCACGCGCGGTTGCTCCGAGCTGCGGGCCGGCGCAAAGAAATTCCAGAGCGGCCAGGATTTGCCGGTGTTGGTGCTCGGCGAAGTTGGGCACCTGCTCTGCCGCCAGGATGGACGACAGCGGGTCAGTCGCGCGGACGAGGTGCAGGGGGTTCACTCGAAGCGCTCCATGCTGTTGATGGCGGACATCAGCTGCTGCACGCTGGCGCGCTTGTCCTCGAGCGTCTTCTTGGCAGCCTTGTGGCTGGCCTGGTAGTCGCGGACTTTCTGAATGGAGCCGTGCGCGACGGACTGCGGGATGCGGCGGAGCATCGCGTTGAGGCGCTTACACAGCATGGCCTTCTCCTCGGCCACGCCACTGCGCTGATTGCGGATGTCCTTGAATGGGCTCAGGGGGGGGGTGTAGCCGAACAGGTCCGTGTGCATGCGGCCTCCTGATTTCGTGAGAAAAATCACTCGGAGTAACTATTGAGTAACTCTTAATGAACTGAACAGTTACGGATCAGTTTCCCGAGCACGCTCATGCGAGGGGTCCGGCGGATTTGGCGGGCGCGCTCGAGCAGAATCTGCTTGCAGGCCTCATCGAATGAGATGCCAAGCCGCGTTGCTTCATCTTTGATAGCTTGAATGTCTTGCGCATCAAAGCCTTCGCCGGATACGGTCGCGATGTCGTGTTGCTCGTTGTCTGCCTTCATTTGCGACCTTGAATGAATGGATAAGGCGCTACGCCGCGACGAGTCCGCCGAACGAGCTCTTGTCAAGAGATTGGCCAATTCGGGACGGCGACAAAGAATTCCTCGCATGTCTTTTCATCCGCGCCATGTCCAGCAGAGCCAGCCGATACGCCTCGGCCCGAGAAACACCGCCGTATTCCTCGATGAGGAAATCCATCTCCTCCTGCTCGTCGCAGCTGCCACGAATCAACGCGAGCGGCTCACGGACAAGGTCACGGTTGCGGTAGGCCATCTGTCAAACTCCCTGGGTTCTTGTGATTCGGTTGGTGAGTGGGTGCACGTACTGGATGCGTTACCCGAATGGATGGCCCGAGACCAGCGCGTCGGCAGCAACGCCGACGAGAACGCATGCAGCGGTGGGCCTCTCGCTGACGGCGCAGCAGGCGCCTGCGAAAGAGAAGACGGCGCAGGACGCGGCAGCGGACCACATAGCTCAGACGCCCTGCTCTGCTTCGGCGACCGCGGGTCGACGCCTCTTCGCGGATGCTCGGACCTTGGCCTGACGTCGGGCGCGCTCGGTGAGCGGAATCCCGTCCAGCGTGAGACCCGGCAAGAGGGCGACGAAGCAGTCGGCGAGGCCCAGCTCGATCTGCTTTCCTCCGAACGCGATCTGGTTCAGCAGCCCGCGCGTGGTGCCGGCAGAACTGGCGAGTTGGTCGCGCTCCTCGGTCTTCATGCCCAGGATGCGAGTCTTGAGGTTGTCCATGGCGAGAAGATACCCCAAGGTATTGTCTTGGTCAATACCCCTGGGTCGTTTACCTGTAGGTAGTGCCTCGGCACCATCACGCAATGGAGAACTACGAGCGCTTTCAGGCGTTGCTGCTACTGCTTCGCCAGGTCTACTGCGCTGGCAATTCGACGCGCTTGGCCGACCAGATCAACAAGGACGCCACCTACGTGCGGCGCCTCTTCTATCCACGCGACAAGAAGGGAGCTAAGGGCATCGGCCCCGACATTCAGGCCGCCTGCGTTCGTGCGTTCGGCTTGCCGAGAGGCTTCTGGGAAATGGAGGAGACCGAGGCCCGCCTTGCCATCGGCGCTGAGTCGACCGGCCCGGTTCCCTTGCGACACATCACGCAGCAGCCGCCAGCCCTGTCAAGTGAATACGTCGCTGCATATGTCGAGGATGTGGGCCAATTGGTGGGCGAATTGGCGAGCAGCCTGAACGCAGAGCAGGCCACCGTGTTGCGAACACTGCTCCGAGTGATGTTTAGCGATCCCGACGTCCTAAGAAAACTTGACCTACGTCAATTTCTGCCGTTGCTTTCGGACAACTCCATGCCCATTGCTGGCCGCTTGACCCCAGAACCGTACGAAACCCGACTGGATATCCAGAAACATTTGGATACGATTCCTCGCGAATTACACGATGAGGGGCAGACACATGGGACAAGTGCTGGAGCTGGGGCTGTCGAAGAGGGCCGATCAGCTCGACGTAGTGGAAAAGCTTGACCGCCTGCGACTGCGGGCGATCGCCGGGGAATTGACTGGGCTCATGTACGTCACGCTTGACGACGAGGGAAACCACATGTGCGCGAGCGCTGGCAGGTATGCGCGGGCACCGCAAGACGGCATGGTCCCCGCCCTGCTGGGCGTGATCAGCCTTTGTGGGTCTGCGCGCTCCTGAGCTCTCGCGATCCGCGCACAGCACGCCGTACCGCCAAACGTCCACCATTCTGTGGAAGGCTATGACGTCCCAGGCTTACATTCCGCAACACACTTGCTCGCCAAGCCGGCGGGCCACGACGCCGCGCACAAGGAGACGGAATGAAAAAGATTGCGGCAGCGCTTGCGCTCGCTGGGGCGTGCATCGGCGCGCAAGCGGGATATGTGCCCAACTACATCGCCTGGACAATTAACGGGCTTACCGACCATCCGGAGACCGGTGACAAGATCCCCTTCTCCGCATGGATCGGCATAGACACTCAGAGACTTGCCCCAGATCGCTGGGAAGAAGGCTATGGATATTCGACCACTGCGGCCACGTTCAGGTGGCGGGTGCCCGCGGTGGGCGGATGCAGCGGCCGGGGGATCGCGACCCTGCATACGACCGCGCGATCCGTTCACATAGCCGGGATCGAGCCAGCCACAGATTGCGCGCTGTCCCTATCGATCTCCGCCGCGGTAGACATCGCGTCTGCTGGGCCTTTTGAATCGCAGCTCGCGGCATGGGATCGCGCCTTCACTACGTACACGTTCACTCCAGGCATCCAGTTCTACGTAATTGGCAGTAGTGGCAACCCGGCCTTTTCGTCGATGGAGCTGACGTCAGTTCGCCAGAGCGTCCCGGAGCCCTCTCCAGCAGCCCTCATCGGCGCCGGCCTCGCCGGTTTGCTCTGGGCGCGCCGACGCAAGGGCGCGCGAACGCAGTAGCCACCCTCCACGCCAAATTCAAGCCACCTTCAGGTGGCTTTTTTTTGCCGGGTGAAGCCATACGGTCGCGCGACATGGCGTCCGCAAAAAAAATTGTACGGAAAGTACCTGAGGGTATTTACAAAAACAATACCTAAGGGTATCGTGTGGTCCAACGCACACCCAAGCCCTCCGGCCGGTCTGTGTTGGCGCCACGGGATCGTCCGAGCCGCTCAAGTTCATGCAGCACGCACGGCTGGGTAAACGCAGGGCACCGCGGGCGGCAGCGGGATAGAAGAGGTCGTCGGTGCGAAGGCTAGTAGCGCTCTGCCCCTAGATGGGATCAGGCAACGCGAACGAGATAGGGCGCCGCATGCATGCCGGACTTGAGCCGGCAGCAGGCGAGCAACCACAGTACCGCGAAATCCATCCGCTGGGTTCTATACGGCGGTGAGGCATTCCGGGAGGCCAATAGCAACAACGACCGATGGCCCTGGCAACAGGGCGCAAACCAGAGCCTTGCGTGCAGGGCTGTGGTTTTCAAGGAGAGCACATGAGACAGGACACATTCCGCGTGCGCGAAGTCGTTCGCTACGAGGTGCGGCACGACATGAGCGATTCCCGGTTTGCGGGATCGGACAGCATCGGGCTATTCCGCAGCCTGAAGGCCGCAAACAACGTCGCGGCGCTGCTGGCGTCTGACAAGACAAACGCAACCCTCATCCAGCTGACCGAAGCGAAGCCCACTTGGCTCAGCATCGAAGACGTGCAGCCCGGCCGCAACGTTGAAGTCTTGTGCCTGTGCCGTCGCAACGATGGCAGCGCTGCATTTGAGGTTGCCTCGATCACTGCTGGCGGCTGGACATCCTCATCCTCTGACGGGTACGTGCGGCACACGATCACCCACTGGATGCCGGTCCCTCCGGAGCCGGGTAATGCGGATTGATCCCGAGCAGCTGAGGCGCCTGATGAGAGCCAAGGGAATCAGCTCCGCTGAGCTGGCCCGGCGCGCTCAGGTCACCCAGTCCACGGTGAGCCGCTACTTGAACGGCATGTTCGAGACGGCGCCGATGCGTTCAGCAATGGCCATCGCTGATGCACTCGGCGTAGAGCTGATGACGTTGGTCAAGGACGAGCCATCTAGACCCAGCCGCCCGCCCGGCGGCCTGATCGGCCGCATGGACCCCAAGGGAGTCGCCGACTTGTGCGCCGAATCCCTAGAAGCATTCGTAGCGGCCATCTCGGCGATCACGAACGCCAAGGTCGGCAAAAGGTGGAAGCGATGACCCACAACACCGATAGCGGTCAACCGGCGAGCCGCGAGCCAGCGCGTGTTCGATGCATCCGACAGGCCATCGCCATGCTCACGGACGGCGACCTCTGCGGGTGGACAGACTCACACGACGAAGTAACGCTCGCCGCGCTTCGTGATGCGCTTGGGGCTGACCTGTCCGAAGTGCCAGAAGTTGACCCTCAGGTCCTAAGGGACTACGCCGCATGGGCTGCTAACTGGACCCATGACCACGGCATGCCGCCGACAGCTGTCCAAGTCTGGATGCAACTGAACAGACGACTGCCCGAAGACGCCATGGAAGACCCCATGTACCCCTTCTAACCACCCCGCCCCCTCGGGCTTCAACCACCAATAGGAGGAACACCATGGACAAGCAAAAGCTGCTGGCCGACATGAAGTCGAAGCTGGAGTCGGCCGGCATCCCGTATGAGTCAATCCAGGTGTTCGGCGCGATCTGCTGCAACGTGCATATCACCTGCCTGAGCATCGACGCCGCCGAGAAGTGGTCGCAGCTGCTGGTTGGTGTGTTCAAAGGCGCGCAAGTCCGTGTTGCGGACTACACCTGGAACGCATCGAAGAACAAGGGCACCAGCATGTTGCCGACCAAGCGCCGCGGCTACCTCGTGGCCTTGGCGGCCTAACCCACCCCGCCCTCTACCAAGAGAGGGCCATCAGGTAGAGGGAATGCGCAGGCTGATGCGCAAGGTGTCAGAGACACTGGGTTGCGGCCAAGCGGAGGTATCCGCCAAGGCAAGGAAGGTTCCGGCCTTCTGTCAAAAACCGGGAAACAGGCAACCCCGATTGAGGCGAGAGAACAGTGGCACAAACCCCCGCGCCGGGGCCACGGCAGACCGGACTCACATCACCGCGACAGCAAGCCGGAGATCAGCACCGGCCCCTCTACCTGATGTCCACCTGAGCCCACGACCTTAGGTCCCCGTGGGCAAAACAACCTCTGACAGCAACCTGTCGATGAGTTGGGAAAAAGGATCGAAACCAGCCGAGACCTTTGCCGCCTCTGGTCCAGCGCCTTCGGGCAACCAGTTGTGCGGATCGGCGGCAGGCGGGCATCAACCAATCAAGGAGAGCGCATGGACTGGAAGCCCATGGATCAAGCGCCGAAAGGTAGCCGCGTCTATGCCAAGGATGCTGACGGGCAAGAAGCCTGGACATGGCACGACGGCACCGACTGGACGCGCGAATGCTGGCGGGAAACCGAAGACCAGCAAGAGTACATGTCCGAAGAGTGGTGGAGCCCCACCGAGTACGCAGCGGGCCTCTAACCCCTCCCCCACCTCAACCAAGCCACCCATGCGGTGGCTTTTTCACGCCTGGAGCAAGCAATGCACTTCACCTTCGCCACCTGCGAGCGGAACAAAGCCCTCGCGTTCATGCAGACCGCCGAGCCGGGCGCAGGCCTTACCGATACGCCCGAGAGCGCTGGGCCGGTGCTGGATCTGGTTGAGCGGGATGTGCTCCGAGTGCAAGACCCGCTCATGCACGGCAAGCAGATCGCGGTGATTGCAGGCACGAAGTACACCGACGACCACGACGCCGAGATCCAGCCGGCAGTGAAGGTGCTGCTGAGCGCAGTCAGAGCCGCGCGCTCCAAGGCCGAGCCATGAACGCCCGCATTCCCGGCCAGCTCCTCCACGAGCTCGACCTTGACGACGAGGAAGAGGACGAACTGCAGGCCTGCGTGCAGCGCGCTCAGCGCTTGCTCGACCTGATCGACGGCGACCGCGCGCGCTTCCGATACGACCGGCTTGGTGAGCTTGTGGCCCAGGCCAAGACGGAACTGGACGGCGCCGCATCGCATGCGCTCATTCGGTGGATGGCGATGCCCTGATGCAGTCCCTACCCCGCAATTTCCACAACGACGAGCGCGACCGGTTCTGGGCGCGCAAGAAAAAGGAGCACGAGATGGACATCCCCCAAGTCGTAGTGCTGCCGATCCAGGCCATCGAGCAGGGCCGCACGTACGCCCACAACAACCGTCTTGAAACCAGCTTCCAAATGACCGAGGCCCAGCTGCGCGACACCGCAGCCACGGCGCTGGAGTGCATGAAGCCCGCAGCCCGCGCGCTGCTGCTGGAGCAGATCAAGGAGGCCGCATGACCACCTTCCGCATCTGGCTCATCGCCGCTGCCGTCTGCGTGGCCATCGGTGCCGCTTCAGTCGATCCGGAATATGACGAGGTGGACGCCGCCCAGGCATCTGCCGATTCCCACAACGATGCAATCAATGCCGCGGTTGCGGCGAGGGAGTGAGGGATGGACGGATGGCTCAAGAGCGGCAAGTACCTGCCCGAACCTCTGCGCGACTTCCACGACCAGAAAGACGTGTTCAAGGCGATCCATGCGACGGTGAACGTGGAGGGCCATGAGTATGCCAAGACGGTGGATTGGGTTGCCGGCCAGTGCTACGTGATCGACATCTTCCTGTGGTGGATGGCGAAGCGGGGCTACACGCTGCAGAAGACGCGGACGCGCCTGCAGTTTCGCGATCTTGGCCAGGACGTGGCAGCAGCCAACGAACTGCGCACCAAGCGCCTCATCGACCTCATGCGGACGACCAAGGAGCCCCAGCCATGACCACCCCGACCATCCCCCTCACCTCCCTGCACCGCGCCCACATCGAGCCGGCATGCACTGCCGGCGCGTGCCAGCAGGGTAAGGCGCAGTGCCCCTGCCCCGAGGCCTGCCGCATCCCGGATGAGCCCCGTCTGCCCATCTCCACCGGCCGCACCGCCTACATGCTGATCGCAGCCGGCTCTCTGCTGGCAACTGGCGTGCTCGTGGCCGTGCCCGAACTGCCCTGGCTGATCGCAAGCCTGTTCTCTTGAGGACGACATGACCACTGCACTCGTAACACTGACCAGCAAGCTGGCGGCCCGCCTGGACATGGGCGATGGCGCCGGCTTGATGGAAACGCTCAAGGCCACTGCCTTCAAGGGCCAGGTCAGCGACGCGCAGATGACTGCGCTGCTGATCGTCGCCAACCAGTACGGCCTGAACCCCTGGACGAAGGAAATCTACGCCTTCCCCGACCGCAACAACGGCATCGTGCCGGTGGTCGGTGTGGACGGCTGGAGCCGGATCATCAACAGCCACCCCGAGTTCGACGGGATGGACTTCGAGCAGGACGACGAGGGCTGCACCTGCCGCATTCACCGCAAGGACCGCAAGCACCCGATCTGCGTGACCGAGTTCATGGCCGAGTGCCGGCGCGATGGCGTCGGCCCTTGGAAGAGCCACCCGCGCCGGATGCTGCGGCACAAGGCAATGATCCAGTGCGCTCGCCTGGCGTTCGGCTACGGCGGCATCTACGACCAGGACGAGGCCGAACGGATCATCGACGCCGACACGGGCGAGATCAAGCCGGCGCAGAAGCCCGCCCCCGTGGCTGCGCCCGAACTGGTGAGCGCGGCCGAAGCTGCCGCCGCACGTGGAGTGCAGGCTTACCAGCAGTTCTGGGAAGAAGCCGGCCCCGTCAGCCGCAAGGCCCTGGCCGCGCACCACGAACGGCTCAAGGCGGCGGCCACTACCGCAGACGCCCGCACGGTGGATGTGGAGCCCAAGAACCCACCCGAACAGGAAGGAGCCGAGTGATGCTCATCGTCAACTGCGAACAAGGGTCAGAGGCCTGGCATGCGGCGCGGGCCGGCGCAATCACTGCGAGCATGTTCAAGGTGGCGCGCGAGCGCTTGAAGTCCGGCCCAAACAAGGGCGACTTCACCGAGAAGGCCAAGAACTACGCCTTCCGCCTGGCGGTGGAGCGCATCAGCGGCCAGCCCCTGGATGAAGGCTTTGAGACGTGGCAGATGCGCCGCGGCCACGAGCTGGAGCCGGCCGCGCGCACGGAGCACGAGACGCAGGTCGGTGTGCTGGTGCAACGCGCCGGGTTCGTGATGACCGATGACCGCTGGTTCGGCGCCAGCGCCGACGGGCTGATCGGCAGCGAAGGGGGCAGCGAGTACAAGTGCCTGGTGTCCCCCGAAGGCCTGCGCGATGTGCTGCTGGCCGACGACATCAGCGAGTTCATCGACCAGGTGCAGGGCTGCATGTGGATCACGGGCCGCAAGTTCTGGCACTTCTGCCTGTACTGCCCGGCCCTGGAGTCTATCGGCCGGCAGCTGTACTGGCGCCGGATCGAGCGCGACGATGCCTACATCGAGGCCATGGAGCCGGACCTGCTGGCCTTCCGTGGCCTGGTCATGCAGAACGAGGCCCGCTTGCGCGCCGCCAACGACCAGCAGGCAAAGGCGGTGGCGTGATGAAGCTGAGCAATCAACCCGCTCCACTGCGCGCCGCAATCCTGGCCGCCCTGTCCGATGTCGGCCCGATGACCACCAGCGAACTGGCCGAGCACATGGGCATTGATGGACGTGGCATCACCGCATGCATCGGCAAGGCGCGCGAACGCTACCCCGGCAAGCTTCTTCGAATCACAGGCTACCGCGTCTCCGTAGGCAGGCGCATGCCGGACCTCCCGATCTACTCGGATAAGGGTGGAGAGGACGCGAAGAAACCAAGGGTTGACGCCGCCGCTCGCAGGCGCGCATCCAACCGCAGGTATCGGGAGCGCAACGGCGCAGCGGAAGCAGCCAAAAAGCGGATCAAGAAGGCGAGATTGAAGGCCGCAGACCCCACGGCGATGCCTGCGGTCAATGTGTGGAACGGACTTGCTCCGAGAACGCATCGCCACCTGATGACGGCCGCCGCCAACGCCAGCACCCTGGCAGAGGCCGCGTGATGCCCCTCGCCACCCTTGCCGCAGCCATTTCTACCCGCACCGATTGAGGATCGAAAGCATGAGCACACATCACGCGACGTGGGAGTGGGAGAAGTCCCGCTCCGGATCCGGCTACCACAAGGCGCTGTCCTGCGGCGGCGAAGACATTCTGCGTGCCGATGAATACGCCGGATCGGCCTGGGTCGAGATCAGCGACGAGCACGCGCGGAAGATCGCCGCGACGCCCGAGCTGCTGCGCATCGCGGAGTTGATCAAGGAAGCGGCCGAGCACAAGGCGGACAAGGACTGGACCATGTTCCATCTGTCGTTCAACGAGGCGGCTGAAGCGGCGCGTGCAGTCCTGTCGCTGGTCGAGGGAGCATCCGCATGACCACCACGACAAGACCCGCTGAGGAAGATGGTGGGAATGGCGAGGTGCGCGTCGCCGGCGCCACCGTCTATGCCCTGAACATTGACGGCGTCAATCGCTGGTCGGCTCAGGTGCAGCCTGGCTTTGACGACAACGACCAGCGCGTGAGCGATGCCGAATGCCAGACCATCGCACGCCGCATGGCCGCCGCGCTTGCCGCTCCTCCGATGGCAGGAGATCACCAGGCAGGTGATGGCTGGGTCAGCGTAGAGCAGCAGGTGCCTGACATGTACGAGGATGTTCTCGTCCATCCCAGGCCGACCGACTACTGCTGCGAGGCCCATCTCACTCGGTCCGGGTGGCAGTACAGCTCATACGAGCAGTACAACGGCCATGTGACCTCGCCGTGCACGGTGACTCACTGGAAGCGTCTCGGAGCCCCTGGTGCTGCTGCGGCTGCGCCCAGCCAGGATGCCGAGGATGCACCGCGCTGGCGCCACGCGAAGCGCTGCGTCCGCATGGACAACTTCGGCGGCTACGTCGTGCACCCCGATGACCCCGCAGAGTTCAACGGGATCGTGGCGGAGCGATTCGAGCGTGAGATCGACGCTGCCCGCGCCGCCCAGGCACAGGGAGGTGCGTGATGCGCAGAACCTCACTGCTGTCCGGCGCCGCTGCGGCGCTGCTGGTCGCGTCCTCGATGCACGCCCCGCTGCGGCGGCCCATGCTTGAGGGCCAGCGGCCCGAGCCCATCCGCAACGACGTGCCGCGCGTCCGCGGCAAGAGCGCGCGTCGGGCCGAGAAGCGCGCCCGTCGTTTGGAGCGGGCCGATCAATTCCCACCCTCGGGAGGTGCACATGGCTGACAAGAAGACTACCTTGGCAAACGGCGCGGGGCTCACGGCCGAGACCTGGGCCGACTTCGTCGCCCGCCTGCACCACGACGTAAAGGGCGAAGGCGTGAGCCGGCACTACACCGCCGACGCCACGTTTCTGGTAGAGAAGCGGGTGTGGCGCGAGGTGCCCGAGGAGAACTCGGACATTCGGCAGATCTACTGCGACGGCCACACCGAGACGCCCGCGGACTTCTTCGCCGACAAGGATGAAGAGACCCAGGCCAAGTACAACGAGGCGGCTGGCGGCTCGTTCCTTGAAGCGGACAGCTACGAGATGCGCGAGGCGCTGGCGAAGCTCATCCCCGAAGCGCACCTGCTGCACGTTGTGGAGGACTGGGAGTTCGTCTGCCAGCACTTCACCCGCGACGCGGCCGACGCCTTCATCAAGCGCAAGGGCCATGACTACCGCGACGGCCTGCGGGTCTACGTGGACTGCACCTGCTACAGCTGGGAGCTGAACACCATCAAGGCCGCGATCCTCGACGGCCGCATCGGCCTCCTGCCGGCCGTCCCATCACCAGCGGAGGGTGCTGGGAATGGCTGATCAGTCCTTGGCCTTAACCAGGGAGCGCAGCTTGGCTGGCGTGTACCGGTCGAGCAGCGCGACGAGCCACGGCGTGCCGCCTGCTTCTTTGTACTTGGCCAGCTGCTCCTCTGACACGCGCGCGTCAATGCGTGCCGTTCGGTCTGAGGTCGTCGAGCCGGCCGGGCGGCCTCGCTTGCGGGGTTGCTCTGGTTCGTCCATGCCGAATTCTAGGTGATTTGTTTGCCCGACAGAAAACACTTGCGCCGTTGAATTGTTTGCCCGACAATCAATTCAACGCAACGAACCGGAGATCGACATGTCCCAAGCCCACAGCCTCACCATCGCCAAGCAAGGCCGCCGCTTCGTGATCCTCGCGGGCGTTGCCGTCCTCGCCTCCTACCGCACCCAGGCCGAAGCAGAGGGCTCGCTGGCCAAGAACCACGCCACGCTGAGCTACTGGGCCGGCTCCGCTGGTGTCTGCATTCAGAACACCCCCGCTCGCATCGTTCATCTGTGATCCATATGAGCACCCCACACACCCGCGGCCCTTGGGCCTTCGTGACCGACTTCCGCTGCGCCAATGGCGAGCTGACCGTCGGCGTCAAGTCCGATCACACCGGCCAGGCCATTGCATGGCCGTGCGGCAAAAACGACGCAGAGGAGATCGCCAACGGCCGCTTGCTGTCCACTGCCGCCGAGATGTACGACTGGATGATCGAGGCGAGGTCGGAGCTGCGCGACCTGCTCACGAACGCGGCCGACGCAAAGAACCCCGACCAGCCACATGACGACCTGATGGCCGAGGTCCGCGCCAACCCACTTCTCCGCAAGGCAGACCGTCTGATCGCCAAGGCGAGCGGCCAGGGCACCGGCTGACACACCCTCCCCGCTGAAGGATCGAAATGCTCACCAACCGCGAATGGCTGCGCCGCTTCGCAGACCGCCTCATGCAGCGCTCCGATCTTGACGACGACGCTGCGGTGGACGTGGCCTCGACTGCCTGGCCCGCCCACCAGTCCAGGAACCCCGAAACCGCCGCAGACGCAGAGATTGCGTCGTGGGGCGGCAACGACTGATCCGCTGACACATGGAAAACACTGAACAACCCCGGTCGGTCGCATCGCACCGCTTCGACAACGCCAAGCGCCGCCGGCCGGACCACCACGCCCGCCAAGCCATGCTGACGCCACCCTACGTGCTGGAGCCGGTGCGGGAGCTGCTGGGCGGCATCGGCCTGGACCCTTGCACCGAGCCTGACAACCCAACCGGAGCCGCCATGCACTACCACCTGCCGATGGACGGTGCAGCGCTGCCGTGGGATGCAGCCACGATCTGGTGCAACCCGCCCTATGGCGAGACGCGTGGCCGCTGGATCGCGCGCTGCATTGAGGCAGGCGCAGCCGGCGCCAAGGTCGTGCTGCTGATTCCGTCGCACACGGACACGCGGCTGTTCCAGCAGGCGATGGCCTCCAGCACCAGCGTGCTGTTCGTACGTGCGCGGCTTCGCTTCGGCGTGCTGCGTGACAACGGCAGGCAGGAGGCCGCCAGCCACGGCTCCGCGCTGATCGGCTTCGGTGTCGACCTGTCGCCGCTGGCGGCCCTGGGCACCGTCGTGCGCCGCGCGGGCTCCTGATTCCCATCCTCTGCCGACCCCCATCAAAAACACCATGACCACCAGCACCTGCACCGCCACCACCATGTGCGGCACCATGGCCCAGCGCGCGGACCCGTACAACGCCAAGGGCCTGCGGTCCGTCTGGACCGTGAGCCGCGACACCACCGAACAGCGGTTCCTGGGCGTGGCCTACGCCACCGGCCGAAAGGACAAGGGCTTGATGCTCAACACCTGCCCGTGGTGCCGCGGCGAGCCGGGCTACTTCAAGCGCGAAAGCTGACACCATGACCAACCAAACAGAACAAGGCGCAGCCGGCTGGATTTACGCCAGCAAGCGCTATGGCCACAAGATGTTCAGCGAGGTGCGGCGGCCCGACCTCGATGCCGCATACTTCACCGAGACGCGGCTGCTGTCCGCACCACCGGAGTACCCCGAGATGCCGGCGCGCTGGGCGGTCGTCGTTCTCATCGACGGCGAGGAAGCGCTGTCTATCGGGGACCAGTGGGTGTCTGGCAAGGGCGAGTTGAACGAGCCCGAGACGCAAGCCGTCGTCGGCGCCGCGCAGCACCTGCTCTCTTTCGTCGGCTACGGCCTTCCGCAGTCTTCGTTCGACCCGGACGACGACCAGCCCGCCGCCGTTTCGACCCCCGAGGGCTACACATCGGCCGCTTGGACCGACGTGGCCCAGGGCCTGCCCGAGCCCCAGATGCCCGTCCTGCTGGACATCGGCCGCAAGTACCCCATCCGCGCGATGTGGGTGGCCGCCAAGACGCTCCCGGTCGGCGGCGGCGATGACGACGATTTCGGCGAGTACGCTGAGGACGACGACGAGTGGTACTGCCCCGCTGGCTGGTACGAATGGAACGAACACGAGGAACGGCACTGGTCCGTCAGCGCCAAGCCGCTGCGCTGGATGCCACTGCCGGTCGCCGCAGCTACAGCAAAGGACAAGCCATGAGCATGGCCTACGTCCGGCGCACCTATGGCGTCCCGGCCAAGCGCGGCGGCCGCGTGCTCTACACCGGTTGCGGGGAGCGCGAATTCGGCACCATCCGGTCGGCCAGCGGCGGCCGACTCAACATCCAGCTCGACGGCATCAAGCACACCATGCCGTTCCACCCCAAGTGGGAACTGGCGTACGTCGCCACCCCAGGAGATTCCCATGCAACGTGACCTCATCCCCTGTCGGGTGTGCGGCAGCGAGAACCTGCACAAGTCCAGGCGCCGCGACATGACCGACATCTTCCGCGTCGGCTGCAACAGCTGCGGCATCCTCGTGGAGCACGATACGAAGGACGAAGCGGTCGCGCGCTGGAATGCGCTCGCATCTGCGCCAGTGGCAGCGCCGGTTCGGCAGGTGCTGGTGTCGCTTCCAGCAAGCGGCGCGGTTGCGTGGTTCGATGTGGATCTGGAGGCGTTCGAGCGGTGCGCGGCCGACGCGATCCACAAGACGCGAATCCTCTACACCGCCCCGGTTTTCGATCCCCAGGCACAGGTGGTGGCAGAGGCCGATGCCGATGCGTGGTTCGTCGAATGCAGGAAACCCGGCACCCGGATGACCTACGCCACCGTTGACAAAGACGACACGAGGCACTATCCGGTGGAACAGTGGGATTCCATCCAGAAGACCGCCATGCGCAAATGGGGCGCTCCAAACCCGGACACCGAACGCCTGAACTGGCTTGAACAGATGGTGGTCATGGTGCGCGTTCCAAGGCGCTACGGTTCCGGCGATCTCTTCTGCGCGGCGCCCCCGCTGGCCGAAGGCGACGAACAGCCAACGAGTGACCTGCGTGCGAAGGTCGATGAGGCCCGCGCGGGATTTCTACCCCCAGAGCAGCCACATGGAAAGGAAGGTGCGTGATGCTGGATCGTGCGCTTGCCATTTTCGGGCTGTTCCATCTGGCGGCAATGCTGCTGGGTCAGACAGACCTGATCGACTACCACCTCTACATCGGCCCGGACGCAACCGCGTGGCACACACGGGAGGCCGCCACCTCTGGAGAAAAGCCATGAGCACCGCTGACCAGACCCCCAGCATGCCGCCCCTGCCAGGCGCCCTGCTACCGCTCATCCGCGGCGCCGCGCAGTGCTCGGGCCCAGCCGAGGATGCCCAGATGGCCTACATCACCGCCGAGATCCACTCCTACGCCCAGGCCGTGGCAGATGAGCGGGAGCGGGAGGCGCTGAAGTTAGCCGGGCACGCCATCTCCGATCTCCAGTCGGAACTGGCCAGATCGGATTCGCCCATCAACGGCGAGTACGTGGCGGCCATGCACTTCGGGGATCGCGCCAGGGCAGCCATCCGTGCCCTGGCCCGTCCCACCCTCTCCCTCGCCGCAACGGATTCTCCATGAACCCAGCATGGACCGAGGACGAAGGACTGCTCGCCGTGGCCGCATTCCGCTACAGCTGCGGCCGGATGACGTACATGCCCGATGTGTGCGCGGGCTGGCTGATCCGGCACTGGCACGAATTCCCGCAGCGCGTGCGGACCATCGTGCAGCGCGACCTTGAGGAGGAGTTCAAACGAGACGATGAGGCCCGCGCAGAAGGCCGCGAATACAAGCCGCTCGGCCATGACTGCGACCGCAAGACCTGGGAGCGCGTGCGCGCGCTGTGGGCGCCGTAAGCGCTCCCAGGCCAGATGAGCCCGAGCCCGCAGATAGCGGGCTTTCTTTTTGGAGGCGAAGATGCCGTGCTATCTGCACCGCGTGTCCGGGCCGTCCCAAGCCGACTACGAGCTTTGGCAGCGGATCGGCTTTACGGGGACATGGGCCGACTACCAACATGCCAAGTCGCACACGGCCGGCCAGGTCATGCACATCTGCGGAGACCTGGGCGACCACTGCGCGGACTGCGCCGACTTCGGCGATTTCCTCTGCGACTTCCCGGTCGGCGAAGGCGCGACGTGCGATCGGCCGATGTGCCCAGCGCACTCGACCGAGATCGGCCCCAACACGCACTACTGCGCCACCCACCGGAGCATGTGGGAGGCCTATCGAGCGGCCGGCGGCGTCAACACCGAGTTGGCGCGCGTGGTCTCTTTCCGATGAACCCCGAGCCCGCCCCGTGCGGGCTTTTTTTCGACCGGAGAATCCCATGAAGAAACCCCTGGTGCCCCTGACCGAGTGGGCCGAACAGACCTACAGCGCCGCCATGAAGCCGTGCATCAACACTCTCCGCAAGTGGGCCCGGGATGCCCTGATTCAGCCCGCGCCGCAGCGCCACGGCCGCTCCTACTACGTCGATCCGGACGCGCGCTACGTCGCACCGGTTCGCCGTCGCCGCAAGGCATCCGCCTGATGGGCCGGCCGCGATCTGCGACCCGGCGCAACTGGCCAGAGGGTCTCTACCAGAACGCGGCCGGGTACTTCTACTACCGGGACGGCGACAGCGGGAAGACCTTCGGCTTGGGTCGCGACAGGGCGCACGCCATCACAGAAGCACGCGCAGCCTTCGCCAAACGCGCGGCCGAACAGTCGAAGTCGCTGCTCGAGCGCCTTGCCACCAGCGACGCACCAAGCTTGGCCGCCTGGATGGACGAGTGGCTTGAGCGGATCTCGCCGGGTCTGTCGAAGTCCACGATGTCGAATCACAAGGCGGCATTCCGCGAGCTGCGCGCGCGGGCGGGACACCTGCCGGTGTGCGACATCACGCCGAAGATGATCGCCGACGTTCTGGAGGTCTACACCGACTCCGGCAGGGCTCGCATGGCGGTCCTGATCCGCGCGTCGTGCATGGAGCTGTTCCGGGCAGCCGAGACCCGCGGGCACCTCAAGGTCGGGCAGAACCCGGTCACCGCCACCCGGGCCAAAAAGTCTGAGGTGAGGCGCGAACGGTTGACGCTTGAGACCTTCATGGCCATCCACGCGGCGCAGAAGAAGCCTTGGGGCAAGCGCTCAATGGAACTGGCCTTGCTGACCGCCCAGCGACGGCAGGACGTGGCAGCCATGAAGCGATCCGACGTGGTTGACGGTCACCTTCAGGTTGACCAAGGCAAATCCGGCGGCAAGACGAAGTTGGGCATCCCCATCTCCCTGCGGCTGGACGCGGTCGGCTGGACGCTTTCAGAGGTCATCAAGAGCTGCAGAACGCCGGGCCTGCTCAGCCATTACCTCTTGCATCACCGGACCAAGGGCGGCCGGCACGACGCCGGCGACCCGGTGGACGACGACACGCTCAGCGAGGCGTTCGCGGCCGCGCGCGACGCCGCAGGGATCAAGACGGCCGAAGGGCGAACTCCGCCCACCTTCCACGAGATCCGGAGCCTGGCGATCCGCCTCTACACCGAGCAGTACGGAAAGGAGTTCGCCCAGGCGCTGGCCGGGCACAAGGACGTGAAGATGACCGACCTGTATTCCGACGAACGCAGCCGGCAGTCAGTCCGCGTCATGGTCCCGGTCCCCGAATCGCAAACCGTTTTGGACAAATTTTGAACGGGTTTTAAACGAATCCGACGCTCGTGACAAAATAGCGCCGCCGAGGCGCCATGGCGCTCAGCGCGGCGCTATTTTTTCTGTAGCGTCTGCTTGTTGCCTGTTTGCTGGCATCTGCAGACACCTTTTTCCTCTCCCTCCCCGCCCCCCTTTCCATGTCGCTGGTGCTGGTGATCGAGCTCGTGCTGCTGGGCGTGGGCAGTGGCTTTCTGGCGGGCCTGCTGGGAATCGGCGGCGGCATGCTGATGGTGCCGTTCTTGACCTTCCTGCTGTCCAGGCAGGGCGTGCAGGCCGACCTCGCCGTGAAGATGGCGATCGCCACCTCGATGGCCACCATCATGTTCACGGCGATTGCCAGCGTGCGCGCGCACCACAAGCGCGGCGCGGTGCGCTGGGACATCGTCAAAACGCTCGCACCCGGCATCGTGCTGGGCAGTCTGGTGGCCAGCCTGGGAGTGTTCGCGTTGCTCAAGGGCGCCTACCTGGCGATCTTCTTCGGCCTGTTCGTGGGCTTCTCGGCCACGCAGATGTTCCTGGACAAGAAACCCAAGCCCACGCGCCAGCTGCCCGGCACGGCGGGCCGGCTCGCCGCCGGCAGTGCCATCGGCTTCCTGTCGGGCCTGGTGGGCGCAGGCGGCGGCTTTGTCAGCGTGCCCTTCATGACCTGGTGCAACGTCGCCATCCACAACGCGGTGGCCACCAGCGCGGCGCTGGGCTTTCCGATCGCCGTGGCCAACGTGGCGGGCTACCTGGTGGCCGGCCAGGGTGTGGCCGAGCTGCCGCCCGGCGCGCTGGGCTATGTCTGGCTGCCCGCGCTGGCCGTGATCGCGCTGGCGAGCTTCTTCACCGCGCCCTACGGCGCGCGCGCCGCGCATGCGCTGCCTGTGGCCATGCTCAAGCGCGTGTTCGCCGGCATGCTGTATCTGCTGGCCGCCTACATGCTCTACAAAGGTCTGACCGCTTGAACGCACTGCTCCGCTCACGCATCGCCGCCATCGGCCTGTCCGCCGCCGCCCTGTTCGGCGCGCCCGCCCAGGCACTCGAAGAAGTTCCCTTCGTCACCTCGCCCGACAACGTCACGCTGGAGATGCTGCGCATCGCGCAGGTCGGCCCGCAGGACCGTCTGATCGACCTGGGTTCGGGCGATGGCCGCATCGTGATCGTGGCCGCGCAGCGCTTCGGCGCCAGCGGCCTGGGCGTGGAGATCGTGCCCGACCTGGTGCGCCAGAGCCAGGAGAACGCCCGCATCGCCGGCGTGGCCGGGCGCGCGCAGTTCCGCGTGGAAGACATCTTCCAGACCGACCTGTCCGGCGCCAGCGTCATCACCATGTACCTGTTGCCCGATGTGAACCTGGCGTTGCGCCCGCGCCTGCTGGCGCTCCAGCCCGGCACGCGCATCGTCTCGCACGACTGGGACATGGGCGACTGGAAGCCCGACCAGACCACGGTGCTGCCCGTGCCGGACAAGAAGGTGGGCCTGGACAAGACCAGCAAGGTACAGCTGTGGACGGTGCCGGCCCAGGTGGACGGCCTGTGGTGCGGCGCTGGCATGCTGCAGGGCACGCAGTTCGCCGTGCAGCAGAAGTTCCAGGAGTTCACGGCGACGATGACGCGCGGCCAGCGCGTGCGCGCATACGAGGGCCGCATCCAGGGCGATACGTTGCATTCGCTGCCGAGCGCGCGCACGCAGATGCAGCTGCGTCTGCAGGGCGACCAGCTGGTGCTGGCGCAGGCCGATGGCGCACTGGGCCTGCTCAAGGGCGCAGCGCTCACGCGCGCCAGCGGCGCAGGCTGCGCGGACTGATCCCTGGGCGAACCGCCCCCGCTGTTGCGCCGCAGCCGCAGCCTCGGGTGTGACGTAGTTGCGCAAAACGCAGGCCATTCGCATGGCGCCGTGAACTACTCGGCAGTTTGCCCGCGGCCCCTCCGGCGGCAACAGAAATTGTTTGAATTGCTGAACACAATCCTGCTCACTCGCTCAGTTTTACGCCGGTTTCGGCACGGGTTTCAGGATTCAGAATGTTCAAATCGTCTCGCCTTCTGCTCGGTTCCGCCGCCCTCCTCGGTGCCTCGACGGTCTTCGCCGCGCCGGTCGACCTGGGTCTGGCCAACGCCTACAGCCTGGTCAGCTTCGGCGACTTCAAGAGCAACAACAACAGCATTGGCGGCAGCGTCGCCGTCGCGGGCGATTTCGCGGCCAATGGCTTCGCGCTGAACGGCAAGAGCCTGGTCGTCGGCGGCGACCTCAGCTACCGCAATGGCTCCATCGCCGGCAACGCCTATGTCGGCGGCACGCGCGACACCAAGGGCATGAGCATCAACGGCCAATGGCTGTCCGGCGAGGCGCCGCTGGGCTTCGCAGCCCTGGCCCAGCAGATGGGCAGCCTGTCCAGCGGCCTGGCGGGCCTTAGCGCCACCGGCAGCAGCCAGAGCCAGTGGGGTGGCCTGCACCTGTCCGGCACGCAGAGCGCCGTCGAGGTGTTCCAGCTCACGGCCAGCGACTTCACCGGCAACGGCTGGAGCAACCTGGCCAACCTGGCGTACGGCAGCACCCTCATCTTCAACATCGGCGGCAGCCACCTGACGCTGTCCAACGGCATGCTGGGCGGCCTGTCCGGCTACAACGTGCTGCTGAACTTCTACGAGGCCCAGAGCATCACCTTCGCCGGCATCGCGCTGGACGCGAGCATCCTGGCGCCCAACGCCACGGTGAAGGGTGGCAACGGCACCATCGGCGGCAACGTGGTGGTCGGCGACTGGCAGGCGCAGCTGACGCTGCCGGGCACGCGCAGCTTCCAGGCCACCGAGGTGGCCGCCTACAAGCTGCCCGAGCCACTCCAGCCCGAGCGCCCCGATCTGACACCGGGGGCCGCACTGCCAGGCGAAGCCGTGGCCGAGGTGCCCGAGCCCAGCCAGTTGGCCCTGTTCGCGGTCGGCCTGGGCATGCTCTGCGTCGCCACGCGCCGGCGCAAGCTGGTGGCTTGAAGCCCTTGGCGGGGGCGCCGCAGGCCGTGCCCTAACATGGGGCCATGCGAACTCCCCTGGTTTCCCGCCGCACCGCGCTGGCGCTGGCCGCGGCCAGCTGCCTGCCGGTGCATGCCGAGCGCACGAAGCGCTGGCCCACGCGCGACGGTGCCGCGCCCCTGGTCATCGCCCACCGCGGCGCCTCCGGCTACCTGCCTGAACACACGCTGGCCGCCTACGAGCTGGCCGTGCGCATGGGCGCCGACTGCATCGAACCCGACCTGCACCTCACACGCGATGGCCAGTTGGTGGCCATGCACGACGCGACGCTGGAGCGCACCACCGACGCCGCCACCCGCTTCGAGGCGCGCAACGGCGGCTGGCGCGTGGCCGACTTCTCCCTGGAAGAAATCCGCCAGTTGACCATGCGGCCGCAGGGCAGCGCCGCACTGAGCGTGGCCGGCTTCAGGCCCAGCAGCGCCCATCCGCTACGCGTGCCCACACTGGAGGAGATCATCGGGCTGGCGCGCCGGCTGGAGGCCGAAGGCGCGCGCGCCATCGGTCTGTATCCCGAAGCCAAGCAGGCCGGCCCGCGCCTGGCCAGCCACCTGCTCAACGTGCTGTCTGCGGCGGGCTACGTGGGCAGCGACAAGGTCTTCCTGCAGTCCTTCGACGCCGACACGGTGCGCGGGCTCGGCCGGCGCCAGCAGGCGTTGGGCCTGGGCTATCGCCTGGTGCTGCTCAGCGGTTCGGCCAACCGCCTGCTGGCCATGGACCTGGCCCAGATCGCCGGCTTCGCAAGCGGCGTCGGCGTGAACATCCGCGGCGAAGGCATGTCGCGCAGCTTCATCGCGATGGCGCACGCGGCCGGCCTCACGGTGCACGGCTACACCTTCAACGAGGCGCGTGCGGCCAGCGCCCTGCCCGAGTACCGCAAGTTCATGGGCTGGGGCATGGACGGCGTGTTCAGCAACTACCCCGACCTCGCGCTGCGGGCGCGTGCGGCGGAAAGCCACTTCCGTTGATACTGTTTTTTTACCCAGTATCATGGCGCTGCCATGGAACTGGACCGCAAGCTCGCCATCCTCGCCGACGCCGCCAAGTACGACGCTTCCTGCGCGTCCAGCGGCACGACCACGCGCGACTCGGTGGGCGGGCGCGGCATCGGCTCCACCGAGGGCGCAGGCATCTGCCACAGCTACGCGCCGGACGGCCGCTGCATCTCGCTGCTCAAGGTGCTGCTGACCAACTGGTGCCTGTACGACTGCCTGTACTGCGTCAACCGCGTCAGCAGCAATGTGCCGCGCGCGCGCTTCACCACCGCGGAGGTGGTGCAGCTCACGCTGGATTTCTACCGGCGCAACTGCATCGAGGGCCTGTTCCTGTCTTCCGGCATCATCCACAGCCCGGACCGCACCATGGAACTCGTGGTCGAGGTGGCCCGCAGCCTGCGCGAGGACCACGACTTTCGCGGCTACATCCACCTCAAGACCATTCCCGAGGCCCATCCTGAGCTGCTGGCCCGCGCCGGCCGCTACGCCGACCGCCTGAGCATCAACATCGAGCTGCCGACCAACGAAGGCCTGGTGGCGCTGGCGCCCGAGAAGGACGGCCGGGCCATCCGCCGCTCGATGGCGCGGCTGCGCGTGCACATCGACGACGCCAGGGGCGAGCAGGCGGCCGCGCGGCCCACCACCCTGCCCGCGGCGCGGCCCCGGCCGGCCGAGGCGCCGCGCTTCGCGCCGGCCGGCCAGAGCACGCAGATGATCGTCGGCGCCGACGCCGCCACCGACAGCAGCATCCTCGCCACCAGCGCCACGCTCTACGGGTCCTACCGGCTGCGCCGCGTCTACTACTCCGCCTTCAGCCCCATCCCCGACGCCTCGCGCCAGCTGCCGCCGGCCGCGCCGCCGCTGGTGCGCGAGCACCGGCTCTACCAGGCCGACTGGCTGATGCGCTTCTACGGCTTCGCGCACGACGAGATCGCCGGCGGCAGCGACGGCATGCTGGCGCTGGACATCGACCCCAAGCTGGCGTGGGCGCTGGCGCACCGCGAGCGCTTCCCGGTCGACCTGAACCGCGCGCCGCGCGAGCTGCTGCTGCGCGTGCCGGGCCTGGGCGTGAAGTCGGTCGACCGCCTGCTCGCGGCACGCCGCCTGCGCGTGCTGCGCGTGGACGACCTGGGCCGCCTGGGCGTGCCGCTGCGCAAGCTGCTGCCCTTCGTGAGCGTGCCGGGCGCCACCGCGCGCGGGCTGGACAGTGCGCAGCTGGCGGCCCGACTGCGGCCCCCACCGCGCCAGGCCTCGCTGTTCGATGCCCATGCGGACACTTGAACGGGTGCACACGGTGCGGCTGGCCGCGCCCGACGACCTGGCCAGCTTCAAGGCCGCGGTGCGCCGCCTCGTTGCGCAGCAGCTGCCGCCCGAGGCCGTGCAATGGCAGCTGGCCGACGCAGGCGACCTGTTTGACGACGGCCCGCACGCGCCCGACGCCGCCCCTGCCGCCCCATTGCGCCTCCCGGCCGACATGGTCGCGCTGCTCGAGAACGCCGCACTGCACCGCGACCCAGGCCGCTTCGCGCTGCTGTACCGCCTCGTCTGGCGCCTGCTGGCCGAACCCGGCCTGCGCGAGGACCCGCTCGACGCCGACCGCCTGCTGGCCGAACGCATGGCCCGCGCGGTGCGGCGCGATATGCACAAGATGACGGCCTTCGTGCGCTTTCGTCCGCTGCACGGTGGCCGGCACGTGGCCTGGTTCGAACCCGAGCACCACACCCTGTGCGCCACGGCGCCCTTCTTCGCGCGCCGCTTCGCGCAGATGCACTGGGCCATCCTGACGCCCGAGCGCAGCGCCCAGTGGGACGGCCAGACACTGGCCTTCGGGCCCGGCGCGCGACGCGAGGACGCGCCCGGCCCCGATGCCGGCGAACAGCTGTGGCTGACCTACTACGCCCACATCTTCAACCCGGCCCGGCTCAAGCCCGCGATGATGCAAAAGGAGATGCCGCGCCGCTACTGGAAGAACCTGCCCGAAGCCCAGCTGATCTCCCCGCTCATGCACGCGGCGGCGCAACGCAGCGGCCGCATGGTCGAAGAAGCGGCCAGCGACCCGCAACACCGCCGGCCGGTCGCCTCCATCGCGCTGCGCCTGGACCAGCGCCCGCCGCAGACCGCCGCGCCGGACACGCTGGCCGCGCTGCGCCTGGCCACGGCCCAGTGCCGCGCCTGCCCGATCGGCCAGCACGCGACCCAGGCCGTGCACGGCGAAGGGCAGCCGGGCGCGGCCCTCATGCTGGTGGGCGAGCAGCCGGGCGACCAGGAAGACCTGCGCGGCCAGCCCTTCGTCGGCCCGGCCGGCCAGTTGCTGCGGCGTGCGCTGGAGCAGCTGGGCTGGCCGTCCGGGGCGCTGTACCTCACCAATGCCGTCAAGCACTTCAAGTACGAACTGCGCGGCAAGCGCAGGCTGCACAAGACCGCCGGGCAGAAGGAGGTCGCCATCTGCAGCCAGTGGCTGGAGCGCGAGATCGGCCTGGTGCGCCCGCGCGCGGCCGTGGCGCTGGGCGCCACCGCCGCGCGCGCGCTGCTGGGCCGTGCCGTGCCCATCGGCGAGACGCGCGGCCAATGGCTGCACCGTGCCGATGGCCTGCCCGTCCTGGTCACCCTGCACCCGGCTGCACTGCTGCGCATGGACGCGCCCGACCCCGAGTCCGCCTTCGCCGACTGGCTGGCCGACCTGCGCGCGGCCGCGCCTATCATGGCCGCCCCATGAAGAAGACGCTGCTGATCGTCCACCACAGCCTGACCGGCGGCACGGCGCAGCTGGCACAGGCGGCGCTGCGGGGCGCGCAGACCGAAGAAGGTGTGCAGACCCGATTGCTCAAGGCCGTGGACGCCGGCCCCGACGACCTGCTGGCGGCCGACGGCTACCTGTTCGCCACGCCCGAGAACCTGGCCGCCATCGCCGGCCTCATGAAGGACTTCTTCGACCGCTGCTACTACCCGGTGCTGGACCGCATCCAGGGCCGGCCCTATGCCACGCTCGTCTGCGCCGGCAGCGACGGCAGCAACGCGGCGCGGCAGATTGCGCGCATCGCGACGGGCTGGCGGCTCAAGGCCGCGGCCGAGCCGCTGATCGTCTGCACCCATGCGCAGACGCCCGCGCAGATCCTCGCGCCAAAGCAGATCGGCGCGGCCGACCTGCAGCGCGCCGAGGAACTGGGCGCAGGGCTGGCCGCGGGCCTGGCGCTGGGCGTCTTCTGAAACGCCCGCCAGCGCGCGCCTGGCAGCCCCGCTTCAGTCCTCGTCCAGCGCCTGGAACCGGTCTGCCAGGAAATCCACCAGCGCCCGGACGGCAGGCAACAGCCCGCGCCGCGAGGCGAACACCGCGTGGATGATCTCGCGCCGCGGCGCCCAGCCCGGGATCACGTGGACCAGCGCGCCGCGCGCGATCTGTTCGCGCACCATCGTCGAGGGCAGCTGCACCACGCCCACGCCGGCGATCGCCGCCGCGCGCAGCGCCACCATGCCGCGCGTGACCAGGCGTGGCCGGTGGCGGATGGCCGCCTGCGCGCCGTCGGGCCCGATCAGGTTCCACACGTGCTCGTGCTGCGGCAGCCCCAGGTCCATGCTCGGCAGGCCCGCCAGGTCGGCCGGCACCGCGGGAACCGTGCCGGCCAGCAGCCGCGGGCAAGCCACCAGGCATTGGCCGCGCTCGGCCAGCACGCGCATCACCAGCTCGCTGTCCTCGATCGGCGGCGGGCGCACGCGGATGGCCACGTCGATGCCTTCGCCCACCACATCCACGCGGCGGTTGGTTTCCTCCAGGTGCAGCTCCACGCGCGGATGCGCGGCCAGGAAGGCCGCCACCATGTCGGCCACGTGCAGGTCCAGCAGCGCCACCGGGCAGCTCATGCGCACCACGCCGCGCGGCTCCGCATGTGTCAGCGCGATGGCCTCGTCGGCGGCCTCGGCCTCCACCAGCATCGCCTTGCAGTGGCCGTAGTAGGTCTGGCCGGTCTCGGTGACCGCGAAGCGCCGCGTCGAGCGCTGCAGCAGGCGCGTGCCCAGGCGCTCCTCGAGCAGCGCAATGCGCCGGCTCAGCCTGGACTTGGGCATGCCCAGCGCCCGGCCTGCCGGCGCGAAGCCGCCGTGGTCCACCACCTGCACGTAGTAGTAAAGATCGTTGAGGTCTTGCATCGTTCACCAAATAGAACGCTGATGGCAAATATTGGCCACTACCGAGACCAGTGTTCGAATCCTATTCTCTCTTCATCGGCCAGGACCGGTGTCCTGGCGAAGCATGCAAGGAGTTGCAGATGAAGAAGGTTCTTGGTGTCTACAGCGCTCCCCGCCCGCACTGGGTGGGCGATGGTTTTCCGGTGCGTTCGCTGTTCGGCTACGACGGCCTGGGCAAGCACCTGAGCCCGTTCCTGCTGCTGGACCAAGCAGCCCCGACACCCTTCCCGCCGGCCACGCAGCCGCGCGGCGTGGGCCAGCACCCGCACCGCGGCTTCGAGACCGTGACCATCGTCTACCAGGGCGAGGTGGAGCACCGCGACTCCACCGGCGCCGGCGGCCTGATCGGCCCGGGCGACGTGCAGTGGATGACGGCCGGCGGCGGCATCCTGCACGAGGAGTTCCACTCGCGCGCCTTCACCGCGCGCGGCGGCACCATCGAGATGGTGCAGCTCTGGGTCAACCTGCCCGCCAGGGACAAGATGACCGACGCGCACTACCAGACTCTGCTGGATGCACAGATCCCCTCGGTGGCGCTGCCGGACGGCGCGGGCCGGGTGCGGGTGATCGCCGGCGCTTTCGAGGGGCAACGCGGCCCGGCGCGCACCTTCACGCCGATGGACGTGCGGGACATCCGCCTCGTCCAGGGGGGCATGGCCCGCTTCGACGCCCAGCCGGGCCACACGCTCGCGCTGGTGGTGCTGCATGGCACGGTGCAGGTCAACGGCGACACCATCGCCCGTGAAGGGCAGCTGGTGCACCTGGACCGCGCCGGCAGCGGCATGGCCATCGAAGCCAACGGCGACGCCAGCCTGCTGTGGCTGTCGGGCGAACCGATCGACGAGCCCATCGTGGGCTACGGCCCGTTCGTGATGAACAGCCAGGCCGAGATCCAGCAGGCCATGGCCGACTTCAACGCCGGCCGTTTCGGCCGGATGGCTGCCTGACAACGCCCTGGATCCGCAGCGTGCCCGACTGCCGCGTGCGCAGCGCAGGCGCTGCGGTGCCGCTGCGCTTGTGAAGGGGTTGGTTGGGCGCCCCGGCCCGCACGGCGAGATCCCGCGAGAAATGCTGGGTTGCTGACACTGCGTGCACCGGGGCCTTGCGTGAGATCAAGCGATCTCTTCACACGCTCTCAGCGGGCCGGCACGACATTGGCCCGGCCATCGCGCGAAGGCACGGCGTCGGACGAGGTCGGCGGTGGCGCCGCGCCTTCGGGCGTCACCACGGTGGCGCGGCCATCCGGCGTGGGCTGCGGAATCTCCGGCGGCGGCCCGCCGCGCGCGGCGTCGCGCCGACGGCCCGCCTCGCGCACGCAGGCCTCGCGCGCCGGGGCCGACAACTGGCCGCTGTTGCAGATCGCCAGGTCGCTCTGGTAGATCTGCTCGACCGCGTTGGCCTGGGCCCAGGCCCATCCCGCACCCACGAGCGGGGCGAGCAGGACAACAGTGGCCACATGGCAGCGCATGGAGGAAGGGTGCACCGCTGCGCCCCGCCGCCGTGTGGGCCAGGGCCGCATCGGCATGTGGGGCCTCAGGCCGCCACGGGGGACCGCGTCGGCGGCTGGTGTTCGTAGAAGCAGCGCACGCGCGCGACCGGCGCCAGGTAGGCACGCGCGCTCGCGGGCAGTTGCGCGGGCTTGAGGCTGCGGCGGATGCCTTGCTCCGGCACCGATTCCAGGTCGAGGATGAGAGCCTGGTCGGGCGGCACGGCCGGGTCGTGCACAAGCACGCGCGGCTTGAGCGGGCGCGTGGAATTGACCGACACCACCAGCGCATAACGCTCGTTGGCCAGCTGCACCACCGAGCCCGGCGGGTACACGCCCATCATGCGGATGAAGGCGCCCAGCACCTCGGCGTCGAAGCAGGCCTTGTGGCGCGCGAAAATCAGCGCCAGCGCCTCGTGCGGCGTCAGCGCCTGCACCGGCGCCAGGGCGGGTGGATTGCACAGGCGGTCGTAGCGGTTCACGAGCGCGAGCACCTTGCCACCCGTGCTCATGTCCTCGCGCTGCACACCGGCGGGAAAGCCGCTGCCATCGGCCATCTCGTGGTGCTGCCCGATGGCCTGCAGCGCCCAGGCCGACAAGCCCATGCGCCGGCCGGTCTTCACGCTCTCGCGCACGTGGCTGCGGTAGATGGCCATGTCTTCGGGCGTGTAGCGCTCGTCGCGCATGCGCAGGCGCGCCGGCAGTTGCTGCTTGCCCACGTCGTGCAGCAGCGCGGCGATGCCCAGTTCGGTCAGGCCATGCGCGGGCAGGCCCAGGGCCCGGCCCAGCAGCAGGGCCAGCACCATGGTGTTGGCCGGGTGCGTGGCCTGGCTCTCGCCCGTGCCCTCGGACAACAGGCGGATCGTGGCCTCGCCATCGACCAGGATCTCGGCCACGCAGCGGGCCACCAGCGCTTCGCACTGCTCGCGCATGGCGACGGGCCGTGCGGGCAGTTCCTCGACCACGCGCTGGTACAGCTGCACCACTTCGCCGAAGCGCTGCTCGCACTGCTGCAGGTTGGCCTGCTGGGCCGCGAGCTGCTGCTGCCGCTGCGCCTGCAGGGCGCGGGCCTCGGCCTGCAGCCGGTCCTGCACCGCGTCCTCGGAGCGCACATCGCCGGTGCCGGAGAGACCGCCGAAATCCGAAGGCGGCTCCTCGGGATCGCTGCGGTCGGGGAAGTAGCGCACCTGCGTCAAGCCCAGCGCACGGATGGTGCGGATCTGGTTGCTCGACGTGATCTTGAAGCTGCCGCGCGGGAAGGGATGGTCCATCCAGCCCAGGTCGAGCTGGATGAACAGGCCGCGCCGGAGTTGACCGACATCGATCAACTGCGAGCCCTTGTCATCCATGGCGAAACAGCACGCGGCCTGGCATCAGAACATTATGTCGTGGCCATGGCATAGGTCGACACGGCTTGCGCGGTCTGCGCCACAGGTGCCGCCATCGCCCCGAGCCGAAAGCGTTCGACCGCATGCTGCAGCTTGCCTGCCTGCGACTCCATGCTGCCGGCCGCCGCGGCAGCCTGCTCCACGAGCGCGGCGTTCTGCTGCGTCATCTGGTCCAGCTGCACGATGGACTGGTTCACGTCGGCGATGCCCTGGCTCTGCTCGTTCGACGCCGCCGTGACCTCGCCGATGATGTCAGACACGCGCTGGACGCTGGCCACGATCTCGCCCATGGTGGCGCCGGCGTCCTGGACCAGCACCGCGCCCGAGCCCACGCGGGCCACGTTGGTGCCGATCAAGGCCTTGATCTCGCGCGCCGCCGCTGCGCTGCGCTGCGCCAGCGAACGCACCTCGCTGGCCACCACTGCGAAGCCGCGGCCCTGCTCGCCGGCGCGCGCCGCCTCCACCGCCGCGTTCAGCGCCAGGATGTTGGTCTGGAACGCGATGGAGTCGATCACGCCGATGATGTCGCCGATCTTGCGCGAGCTGGCACTGATCTCCTCCATCGTGCTGACCACCTGGCCCACCAGCGCGCCGCCCTTTTGCGCCACGCTGGCGGCCGAGCCGGCCAGCTGGTTGGCCTGGCGCGCCGCATCGGCGCTCTGGCGCACGGTCTCGGTCAGCTGCTGCATGTGCGCGGAGGTCTGCTCCAGCGAGCCGGCCTGGCGCTCGGTGCGCTCGGACAGGTTCTGGTTGCCGGCCGCGATCTCGCGCGAGGCGATCGTCATCGCATCGGTGCCGCCGCGCACGTTGGCCACGATGGCGGCCAGGCCCTGCGCCATGTCGCGCACCGCGGCCAGCAGGCTGGCCTCGGCACCGGGCGCCACGTCGATGGGCTGCGACAGGTCGCCCTCGGCCATCTGGCGCATGACATCGCACGCGTACTGCGGCTCGCCGCCGAGCTGACGCCAGATGCTGGCGATCAGCAGCCACGAGCCCAGGGCCAGCACCGCCACCACCACCAGGCCGCTGGCCACGGTGGCCAGCACGCCGGATCGCACGCCCACCTCGGCCCGCGCCAGGTCGGCATCGAAGCTGGAGCGCGCTTCGCCCTGCATCTGGCCCAGTTCGGCCTCCAGCCGCTTGAGGGCCGCCTGCATGCGCGGGATGGCGCCGGCTTGGTCGCCCTGCTTCATGCCCAGGAACAGCTGCGCCGTCTCCACCGCCGCGGCGTAGTAGACCTCGAAGTCGCGCTCCAGCTGCGCCCCCGGCTCGGCCTTGCCGGCGATGGACTGGATCTGCCGCAGCGTCTTGCGCATGGCCGTGGCGCGCTCGGCCGCTTCCTCCAGCCGCCTTTTCTCGCCTTCGGCCACCGCGCTCTGCACGGTGTTGCCCAGGCCTTCGAGCTGGCTGGCGAAGCGGTTGGAGGCATCCAGGTAGGGATAGGCCACCTCGCTCACGTGGTCGATCGCCTCCTGTGTGCGCGTCGCGAAGAACAGCACCACGGCGATGCCCAGTCCGAACAGCAAGGCCGCCATGACGGGCAGCAATGCGATGCGGGTCTTCAGATTCATGCCAACCTCCAGGACGGACCACCGCTGGGCACCGTCAATCGACGTTCAACACCACTTTCACCGACCCATCGACGGCCGATTTCTCGATGTAGCCGATGGCGTCCGGATTGGCCGCCACGAAGCTCTTCACATCGGCCGCGCTGGCCAGTTCCTTGGGCGGCGTGGCCTTGCCCGAGAACACCAGCCGCGACCAGCCGGCCTTGACCTGGGCCGAGGACTTGCCCGTGACCTTGGTGTAGAACTGCTCGCGCACCGCGGCACTCTCAGGCAGGTCGGCCGCAGCCGCGGCCGCGCCGCTGGGCAGCTGGTTGCTCTTGCCCAGGAAGATGCTTGCGACCTGGTCGGCCGTCATGGCCGCCGTGGCGCTCTTGGCGCCCACCACCACGGCCACCTGGGCCTGAGCGACACCGGCCGCCACCGACAGCGTGAGCAGGGCGAAGACCTTGATGCAGTTCATGCTGCGCCCTCCTCAAAACACGAAGTCCACAGCCAGGCTGTAGACGTTGACGCGCTTGTTCACGAAGCTCGGATCGGCGTTGTAGAACTGGCCGGCGCCCGTGGTCTTGATGCGGTCGAACTGCGCCTTCACGGCCACGTTGCGCATCGCATCCCAGCGCACACCCAGTGCGATGGTCTTTTGCGGCGTGCTCTGGGCCGCCGTCGCGCCATCGACATAGACCCGCAGCGGTGCCTGCATGCCGGGCAGCACCACAGAGGCCGGAATGGTGTTGTCGACGTTGCTGTCGTCGGTCTTCAGGCGCGACAGCGTGGCATAGGGCGTGAACTTGCCGACGCGGTAGCCCACCGTCGTGTACCAGCCGGTGGTGTCGGGGATGAAGGTCTGCATCCTGCGCATCGTGTACTCGGCCAGCACGATCCAGTTGCCCTGGTCGTAGGTCAGCCCCACGCCGCTGAAGCTGGCCCGTTTGTCGTTCGGATCGAGCTGGTCACCGACGCCGGCGAACGGCGTGCGGCGCAGCACACCCACCAGGTCGTTGAGCGGGTCCGAGTGCACCGTCAGCTTGCCCGTCGCATGGCCCAGCCGCAGACTCAGGCCGTCCAGCAGCTCGATGGTCGCGTTGACGCCGACCAGCGCATCGATCTCGACCTTGGTGTGCTCGACATGCGAGGAGCTCTTGCCACCGAAGACCTGCAGCGTCAGCGCCTTGCCGGCGACGCTGGTCTGCCAGCTCAGGTCGACACCGTCGAAGTGGCTTACGGGCACCTGGCCGTAGACATCGATGGGCGGGCGCAGCCAGGTGTTGGCATAGCCCACGTCACGGAAGTCCGACACCGCGAAGAAGGGCCCGCCCATGCGGCCGACGCGCAATGCCAGTGCGGGGGTGGCCTGCCACTTGGCGAAGGCCCATTCGATGCCCGGTGTGAAGCTGCCCTGGCCGTTCTGCTTGCTGAGCACCTGCACCGTGGCCGAGAACTGGTTGTTGAATTTGGCGCCCAGCTGCACCCCCAGCTTGCTGTCGACCTCACCGCTCCAGGACTTGTCGGCGCCGCGGATCTGGCTGGGGATCACGTACTCGGCACCGTCCCTGTCGGTGCCGACCACGCCCACGGTGCCGAAACCGGACAGGCTGAAGATCGACTCGGACTGCGCCTGGGCACTGGTGGCCAGGCTCGCGAGCGCGGCGGCCGCGGCCACCCGAAGCTGAAATCTCATGGCGAACTCCTTCGATGGACTGGGCGCTGCACGGCATGCACCAGGCTCTGCAGGCAGCACCGGGAGCGGTGGTCGGTGCCCGGTGGGCACCGCTCCCGCAGTCCGGCGGGCGCTGTGGAACAGGCGGGCGCCGGCCGGCGCGTTCGACGGAAGGCAGCAGATCGTGTGTGTTCTGTTTCTTGGAATTCCCTTCGTGCATGCATCCTAGAAGTGGATCGCCGATCGCGGACACGCATCCACCGGCCGGCTGTCGCCTCCACCATGCCGGTCGTAGACAGAATGCGTACGAGCCGCGCAAGCCGGCCCGTGCATGCCATGTGGGGGCGGTCGTGCCGGCCCAACTGCCGGGGAAGGGACGCGGGGGAACGCAGCCGCTCAGCGCGGCAGGCACCAGGGCGCCTGGGCGTGCACGAGGCCGTGCCACAGTGCCCAGGACGAACTGCCCAGCAAGGCCAGGCCAGCCAGGCGCGTGCCCCAGGCCGAGAGCACCTCGGCGCGGCCGGCCAGCACGCCGCGCGGCCCGCCTGCCAGGGCCGGCAGGCGTAGCACCAGCCAGGGCGCGGCCCACAGCGACAGCGCCGAACCGGCCGCGAAGGCCAGCATGGCGCCCGCACCATGGGCCACATCGCCCGCGAGCGCCGCCGTCAGCAGCGCCGCCTGCAGCAAGCCACACGGCATCAGCGCCCAGGCCAGGCCCACGAGGAAACTGCCGCCGCGCCGCGGCGCCAGCGCCCGTGCACGTTGCCACAGCGCCCGGCCCTGGCGTTCCAGCCAGGCCGGCTGGCGTGCCTGCAGCAACAGCACCAGCCCCAGCGCGATCGCGGCCAGGTGCACGAAGCTCCAGAGCGGCCGCAAGGCCACGCTGGCGCCGCCCAGCCAGCCCAGGCCCTGCATGGACCAGGCGGCCAGCGCGCCCATGGCCGCATAGCCGGCGGCCCGGCCGGCATGGAACTGCGCCAGCGCACGGCTGCCGTGCGGCTCCCCGGCGCGGGCTACGCCGGCGCAGGCCGCGCCACACATCAGCGCGCAGTGCGGTCCGCCGGCCAGGCCCATCAGCAACGCGGTCATGCCGAGGTTGGCGGCCATGGGGGGCTCAGAGGATGCGCGAGAAGCGTGCGCGCGTGCGGTCGGCCTGCACGTAGCGGTCGAACACCATGGCCACCGCGCGCACCAGGTACCAGCCCGTGGCCGTGACCTGCAGGCCCTGTGCGTCGATCTGCACCAGGCCGTCGTCCTGCAGCGCCTGCAGCTGCGCGAGTTCGGCCGCGAAGTACTGGCGAAAGTCGATCAGCCAGGCCAGCTCGACGGGTTCGAACTGCAGCGCGCCCTGGCACATCAGCGCCATGATCACGCTGCGGCGCAACAGGTCGTCGCGCGTGAGCGCCAGCCCGCGCACCACGGGGAGCGCACCCTGGTCCAGCAGGTCGCAGTACTGCTCCATGGTTTTGGCGTTCTGCGTGTAGCTGGCGCCGATCTTGCCGATGCCCGACACGCCCAGCGCGATCAGGTCGCAATCGGGCTGCGTGCTGTAGCCCTGGAAGTTGCGGTGCAGCCGGCCCTGGCGCTTCGCCACGGCCAGCGCATCGCCAGGCAGCGCGAAGTGGTCCATGCCCACATAGACATAGCCGGCCGCCTCGAAGCGTGCCAGCGCCGCGCCCAGCATGGCCAGCCGCGCTGCGCCATCGGGCAACTGTTCGGCATGGATGCGGCGCTGCGGCTTGAAGCGCTCGGGCAGGTGCGCATAACCATACAGCGCAATGCGCTCGGGCCGCAGCGTGACGACCTGCTCCAGCGTCTGCGCGAACGAGGCCGGGGTCTGCAGCGGCAGGCCGTAGATCAAGTCCACGTTGAGCGACTCGAAGCCCAGCCCGCGCGCGCTGTGCACGAGCTGCTCCACCTGTGCATAGGGCTGCACGCGGTGCACGGCCTTCTGCACGGCGGGATCGAAGTCCTGCACACCGAACGAGAGCCGGTTGAAGCCCAGGCCGGCCAGGCGCTGCAGCCTGCCGGCATCCACGGTGCGCGGGTCGATCTCGATGGCGTATTCGCCCCCCGGCGCCAGCGCGAAGCGGCGGCGCAGCAGGTCCATGAGCCGGGCCAGCTCGTCGTCGTTCAGGAAGGTCGGGCTGCCCCCGCCCAGGTGCAGCTGCGAGACCGGCTGGCCTTCGCCGAGCGCGGCCACGTACAGATCGATCTCGCGCGCCAGATAGTCCAGGTAGGGCGCAGCCTTCTCATGGCGCTTGGTGATGATCTTGTTGCATGCGCAGTAGTAGCACAGCGACTCGCAGAACGGGATGTGCACATACAGCGACAGCGGCAGCGCCCACCCTGGCCCGCCATGGCGGCGCTGCAGGAGCGCCTGCTGCAGGTTGTCGGGGCCGAAAGCCTCGACGAAGCGGTCGGCCGTGGGGTAGGAGGTGTAACGTGGGCCAGGCCGGTCGAAGCGCTGCAGCACGTCGGTGGGAATCGCGGATGCGGCGGGGCAAGCCAGAGAAATCGTCATGGGGAAATCCTTGGATCTGGACTTTGCCTGCGACGACCCGTCCAGACCTTGACCCAGATCAAGCCTTTGCTCGCGAAGGTTTGAGACAATTTGCGCCACGTCATGAAAGGACGCCATGCACCCGCACACCATCAAAGTCGCCTGTTCCAACTGCAACCTGCGTGAGCTCTGCATGCCCATGCAGCTCGACCAGCAGGCGCTGGAGCGCATTGACGAAGTGGTGGCGACGCGCAAGTCCGTGAAGCGCGGCGCCACCCTGTTCCACAGTGGCGAGAAGTTCACTTCGCTCTACGCGATCCGCACCGGCTTCTTCAAGACCCTGGTTGCCACCGACGACGGCCGCGAGCAGGTCACGGGCTTCCAGATGGCCGGCGAGATCATCGGCCTGGACGGCATCGTCAACGACAAGCACAGCTGCGACGCCGTGGCGCTGGAAGACGCCGAGGTCTGCGTGATGCCCTTCGACCGGCTCGAGGAGCTCTCGCGCGAGGTCAACGCGCTGCAGCACCACGTGCACAAGATCATGAGCCGCGAGATCGTGCGCGAGCACGGCGTCATGCTGCTCTTGGGCAGCATGCGCGCCGAGGAGCGCGTGGCCGCCTTTCTGCTGAACCTGGTCAAGCGCCTGCATGCGCGTGGGTTCTCGCGCAGCGAACTCGTGCTGCGCATGACGCGCGAGGAGATCGGCAGCTACCTGGGCCTCAAGCTCGAGACCGTGAGCCGCACCTTCTCCAAGTTCGTCGAGGAAGGCATCGTCGAGGTCAAGCAGCGGCACCTGCGCATCGTCGACGCCGACGCGCTGCAGCGCATCGTCAATCCCCAGGTCTGCCACTGAGCGCCTCCGGCGTGGCCAGCAGCAGCGTGAGCGCGCTGCCCGCCATGGCCACCGCCCAGAACGCGAAGAAGCTCGCGGTGTAGACCGACATCGCCGACCAGTCCAGCGCGCGGCCCAGCCAGTGCAGGTCGTGCGGGTCGACCAGCGCGAACACCAGCATTTCCAGTACGCCGGCGGCCAGGAAGGCCGGCCAGGCGATCCACATCAGGCGGCGCGCCGCCACAGCCCCCCTCCTCAGCGCCGCGCCGGCACGGTGCCGGTCGCCGCGTGGTTGCGCCCGGCCATCGCGGGCTGCAGGTCGAAGGCCTCTTCGGCGGCCACCTGGGCGGGCGCCGGCGCGACCACCGGGTCGGCGCCATGGAACGCGATCACGGCCGTCGCGATGCCGGCCACGACGACCGCGAGCGGGCCGCCGATCACCATCCAGACCATGCCGTAGCGCCACCAGGGGCGCGCGACCGGGGCGTGTTGTTCCTGCATCGAGGTCTCCTTCACCGGGGAATCAAAAACACGGACTTCTCGCTGACACGGGCACCGCCGTCCAGCATGCGCAACTCGAAACGGATGGGGTGCGAGCCGCCCGCGACCGCTCCTTGCTGCGGGATCTGCAGCCGCACGGCGACCCAGCGCGAGGCGGTGGCGTCCACGTCGACCTCGGGCTCGGAGGTGACGACGAGGCCAGGCAGGCCGCTCGCACCGATGGCGAAGCGCTGGTGCGATTCGGTGGCGTTCATGATCTGCAGGCGGTAGACGTTCTCGACCGCACCGCCAGCCACGATCCGGGCCATGGCGCCGCGGTCGCGCACCACGTCCACCTTGAACGGTGTGCGCAACGCCAGGCTCATGGCCAGGCCCAGCGAGATCGCGAGCAGCACGCCGGCATAGACCAGCACGCGCGGGCGCAGCACCCTGCGCCAGATCTGCGCCCGGCTCCAACCCCGGGCCAGGCCTTGCTGCGTGGTGAACTTGACGAGGCCGCGCGCGTAGCCCATCTTGTCCATCACGCCGTCGCAGACGTCGGCGCAGGCGCCGCAGCCGATGCATTCGTACTGCAGGCCCTTGCGGATGTCGATGCCGGTCGGGCAGACCTGCACGCACAGCGTGCAGTCGATGCAGGCACCCAGGCCGCGCGCCGCCGCGTCGGCGTTGCGCGGGCGGCTGCCGCGCGGCTCACCGCGCGCGCTGTCGTAGCTCACGATCAGCGTGTCGCGGTCGAACATCGCGCTCTGGAAGCGCGCATAGGGGCACATGTACTTGCACACCTGCTCGCGCAGGAAACCCGCATTGCCGTAGGTGGCCAGGCCGTAGAACAGCACCCAGAAGACCTCCCACGGCCCCATGGTCGTGGTGATGAAGGACATCGCCAGCTCACGGATCGGCGTGAAGTAGCCCACGAAGGTGAAGCCGGTCCACAGCGCGAAGACGACCCAGGCGATGTGCTTGAACCACTTCTTGACCAACTTCTCCATCGACAGGGGGGCCGCATCGAGCTTCATGCGCGCGCCGCGGTCGCCCTCGATGCGCCGTTCGATCCACAGGAAGATCTCGGTGTAGACCGTCTGCGGGCACGAAAAGCCGCACCACAGCCGGCCGGCCACGGCCGTGAACAGGAACAGCGCCAGTGCAGAGATCACCAAGAGGCCCGCCAGGTAGATGAAGTCCTGCGGGTACAGCACCAGGCCGAAGATGTAGAAGCGCCGCGCCTGCAGGTCGAACAGCAGCGCCTGCCGCTCGCCCCACTGCAGCCAGGCGGTGCCGTAGAAGGCCAGCTGCGTGAACCAGACCAGGGCCCAGCGCCAGTTCTGGAAGAAGCCCGCGACGGTGCGCGGGTAGACCGTCTTCTGGGCCTCGAACAGCGGGCCCAGTTCGGGCTCGGGCTGGATGGGGATGACCTTGCGTGGTGTCGTCATGCCAGGCAGCGCCGTCTGTCAGCCACGGGCCAGGGGTGCCATGCACAGGGCAGAAGGCCGCGGAGCAGGCCGTGCCAGCGGCCGCCGCGGAACTGGCTCTGCCAGGCCGCTGGCGGCGCCCCCTTGAGGGGGTTGGCGGAGCACGCAGCGCGCAGACTGGGGGTGGTCATCGGCTCGACAGGCCCCAGACGTAGGACGCCAGCACGCGGATCTGCTCCGCGCTGAACTTGCCTTCCTGCGCCGGCATCTGGTTGGTCTTGCCGTTGTTGACCATCGCGACGATGGCCTCCTCGCCCCAACCGTGCAGCCAGATGTTGTCGGTCAGGTTGGGCGCGCCCAGCAACGGATTGCCCTTGCCGTTGCTGCCATGGCAGGCGGCGCAGACGGTGAACTTGGCCTTGCCCAAGGCGGCGCGCACCGAGTCGTGCGGGCCATTGGACAGGCTCAGCACGTAGTGCGCCACGTTGCGCACGTCGTCGGGCGTGCCCACCGCCGCGGCCATGGGCGGCATCGTGCCGATGCGGCCCTTGGCGATGGTCTCGGCGATCTTGTCGGGCTCGCCGCCCCACAGCCAGTCACCGTCCGCGAGGTTCGGGAAACCCTTGCTGCCGCGTGCGTCCGAGCCGTGGCACTGGGCGCAGTTGTTCATGAACAGGCGCTCGCCGATGGCCCGGGCCTGAGGGTCCTTGGCGATCTCGGGCACCGGCATCCCGGCGTACTTCGCGTAGACCTGCGCCGTGACCTCCTTGTGCTTGGCCACGTCGGCCGCGTGCTCGCCCACCGAGCTCCAGTTCAGCGTGCCGGGCTTGTCGCCCAGGCCGGGGTACAGCACCAGGTAGACCAGGCTGAAGACCACGGTGATGACGAACATCCAGACCCACCAGCGCGGCAGCGGGTTGTTCATCTCGCGCAGGTCGCCGTCCCAGACATGGCCGGTGGTGTTGTCGCCGGTCGGCGAGACGCGCGCCTTGCCGGCGCCCCACAGCAGCAGCATGCAGCCGAGGATGCCGCCCAGGGTCACGGCAATGATCGCGATGGACCAGAAGCCGCTTGTGAAATCGCTCATGGTGTCCTCTTACTCCTGGTCGAAAGGCAGCTGCGCCGCCTCTTCGAACGACTGCTGGTTGGCGCGCGACCAGGCCCAGGCCCAGATCGCGACGAAGGCGACGAACGAGGCCACGGTGGCCACGGCACGCAGGGTGTTGATGTCCATGGTCCAGCTCCTCACTTGACGGCCAGGCCGAGCGATTGCAGGTAGGCGATCGTGGCCTCCATCTCGGTCCGGCCCTTCACGTCCGCGGGCGCCTTGGCGATCTCCTCGTCGGTGTAGGGCACGCCCAGGCGGCGCAGGGCGCGCATGTTGGCGGCCAGCTGCGCGCCGTCGATGGCGGCCTTGTCCAACCAGGCGTAGGCCGGCATGTTGGACTCTGGCACCACGTCGCGCGGGTTCATCAGGTGGATGCGGTGCCACTCGTCGTTGTACTTGCCGCCCACGCGGTGCAGGTCGGGGCCGGTGCGCTTGCTGCCCCACTGGAACGGGTGGTCGTAGACGAACTCGCCGGCCAGCGAATGGTGGCCGTAGCGCAGCGTCTCGGCCTGCAGCGGACGGATCATCTGCGAGTGGCAGTTGTAGCAACCCTCGCGCAGGTAGACGTCGCGGCCGGCCAGCTGCAGCGCGGCGTAGGGCTTGACGCCTTCGATGGCCACCGTGGTGGTGCGCTGGAAGAACAGCGGCACGATCTCCACGAGGCCGCCGACCAGCAGCACCAGCAGGATCAGCACGATCATCAGGAAGTTGTTGGTCTCGATGCGCTCGTGCGCACCGGGCTTGTCGAGGTTCTGCGACATGGTTGTTCTCGTGCGTGGGGATCAGTGGGCCGCCGCAGGCTGCGGAATCACGACTGTGGCGGGCCGCGCGTTGAGCATGGTCATGACCATGTTCCAGGCCATCACCAGCATGCCGCCCAGGTACAGCAGGCCGCCCAGCAGCCGCACCGCGTAGAACGGGTACGTGGCCTTGACGGACTCGGCGAAGGTGTAGGTCAGCGTACCGTCGGCGTTCACGGCGCGCCACATCAGACCCTGCATCACGCCGGCGATCCACATCGCGGCGATGTACAGCACGATGCCGATGGTGGCGGTCCAGAAGTGCAGCTCGATGGCCTTCACGCTGTACATCTGCTTCTGGCCGAACAGCCGCGGGATCAGGTAGTACAGCGAGCCCATGGTGATGAGCCCGACCCAGCCCAGCGCGCCCGAGTGCACATGGCCCACGGTCCAGTCGGTGTAGTGGCTGAGCGCGTTGACGGTCTTGATCGACATCATCGGGCCCTCGAAGGTGCTCATGCCGTAGAACGACAGGGCCACGATCAGAAAGCGCAGGATGGGGTCGTCGCGCAGCTTGTGCCAGGCGCCCGACAGCGTCATCACGCCGTTGATCATGCCGCCCCAGGAAGGCGCCAGCAGGATCAGCGAGAACACCATGCCGACCGACTGCGTCCAGTCCGGCAGGGCCGTGTAGTGCAGGTGGTGCGGGCCGGCCCACATGTAGGTGAAGATCAGCGCCCAGAAGTGGACGATGGACAGCCGGTAGCTGTAGACCGGGCGCTCGGCCTGCTTGGGGATGAAGTAGTACATCATCCCGAGGAAGCCGGCCGTGAGGAAGAAGCCCACGGCGTTGTGGCCGTACCACCACTGCACCATGGCGTCCTGCACGCCGGCATAGGCCGAGTAGCTCTTCCAGAACCCCGCGGGCATGGCCGCGCTGTTGACGATGTGCAGCAGCGCCACGGCGATGATGAAGGCGCCGTAGAACCAGTTGGCCACGTAGATGTGGCGCACCTTGCGCGTGGCGATGGTGCCGAAGAACACGATGGCGTAGGACACCCAGACCACGGCAATCAGCACGTCGATGGGCCACTCCAGCTCGGCGTATTCCTTGCCCGTGGTGTAGCCCAGCGGCAGCGTGATGGCCGCGGCCACGATCACGGCCTGCCAGCCCCAGAACGTGAACGATGCGAGCCAGCCGCCGAACAGCCGTGTCTGGCAGGTGCGCTGCACCACGTAGTAGGCCGTGCCGAACAGCGCGGAACCGCCGAATGCGAAGATCACCGCGTTGGTGTGCAGCGGCCGCAGCCGGCCATAGCTGAGCCATGGAATGCCCAGGTTCAGCTCCGGCCAGGTCAGCTGGGCGGCAATGACGACCCCCACCAGCATGCCCACCACCCCCCAGACCACGGCCATGACGGAAAACTGGCGCACGACGGCGTCGTTGTAGACCGTGGCCGGGCTTCTCGATTGATTCATCGCTGCCTCTCTTGAACGCTTTTTCAGCACTGCGGGGCAGTGTCGGACGGGGCCTGCAGGGTCGCTTTGATGCAAGTCAAGCGACATGCAGGTGCCGCGCGGCACGCGGGCCGCGCCCTACACTGCGGGCCCGATCCGAGAACCGACGGCATGCCCACAACCCACACCGACCAGCCGCGCTACCTCAGCGTGGGCGAGGTCGCACTGCGCAGCGGCGTGGCGGTGTCCACGCTGCACTTCTATGAATCCAAGGGGCTCATCAGCAGCGTGCGCACCGAGGGCAACCAGCGCCGCTTCACGCCCGGCGTGCTGCGCTACATCGCCATCGTCAAGGTCGCGCAGCGCGCGGGCATTGCGCTGGAGGAGGTGCGCCAGGCCCTGGGCGAGTACCGGCCCGAGGTGCGTGTGACGGCCGCGCAATGGCGCGCCGTGGCCTCGCGCTGGCGCCGTGCCATGGACGAACGCATCCTCCAACTGCAGCGTCTGCGCGACGAGCTGGACAGCTGCATCGGCTGCGGCTGCCTCTCGCTCAAGGACTGCCCGCTGCGCAACCCGGGCGACGCGCTGGCCCAGCAGGGGCCGGGGCCGCGCATCCTGGAGCGCCCTCTGCGTTGAGTCGCGCCAATCCGTTGGGCGACGCGCCACTGGCGCGACGGCACCACAGCGAATAACCTTGTCGCTTGACCTCAAGTTCACTTGAGGTCTTACAAACGCGGTCGACCGCCAGGTGCCGGGCCCGTTGCCCCGCCTGCAGCGGCAGGGAGAAACGCATGCAAGAACCATTGCCGGACGCCGCACGCGTCCGCAAGCCGGCCGCGTGGAGGGCGCTGGCCACCGTCGCGGTCGCGGCGGCGCTCGTGGCCGCCGCGCTGGCCGCCTGGCGCGCCAGCCGACCCACCCCACCCGCCTGGTCCGGCGGCGCCCCGGTCGACGTGGCGGCCACCACGCTGCAGGCCGAGGTCGCGCCCCGCACGCTGCAGGCCCTGGGCGAGCTGCGCGCCGTGCGCCAGGTCATGTTGCCGGCCGAGGTGGCGGGCCGCGTGGCCGCGATCCGCTTCGAGGCCGGCCGCACGGTGCAGGCCGGCCAGCTGCTCGTGCAGCTGGACGACGCGACCGAGCAGGCCGACCTCGCCGCGGCCCAGGCCCAGGAAGTCTTCGCACGCCAGCAGCTCGCGCGGGCCCAGGCGCTGGCGGCCACGGGCGCGCTCGCGCAGGAGGTTCTGCAGCAGCGCCAGGCCGAGCACGACCAGAGCGCGGCCCGGGTGCTGCAGCTGCTGGCACGCATCCGCCAAAAGCGCATCGAGGCGCCGTTTGCGGGCGAGCTCGGCCTGCGCCGCATCGACCTGGGCCAGTACCTGCAGCCCGGCGACGCCGCCGCAAGCCTGACCGATCTGTCCAGCCTGCAGGTGAACTTCGACCTGCCGCAGCAGGAGCTGGCACACGTGCGCGTGGGCCAGTCGCTGCTGCTGCACAGCGGCGCGTCGGACACCGCGCCCGTGCGGGCCCGCGTCAGCGCGGTCGAGCCCCAGGTCGGCCGCGACACGCGCAGCGCGACCGTGCAGGCGACCATGTTCCCTGCGTCCGCTGCACAGCACCGCCTGCGGCCCGGCATGTACGTCACGGTGGCGCTGGAGCTGCCGCCCGAGGCCGGCGCGCTGCTGCTGCCGGCCACCGCCGTCATGACCTCCTCCTCGGGCGACCAGGCGCTGCGCGTGCGCACGCTGTCGGCCGACGGCATCGGCCAGGCCGAGTTCGTGCCCATCACGCTGGGCCGGCGCATCGGCGAACGCGTGGTCGTGGCCCAGGGCCTGGCGGCCGGCGACGTGGTCGTGACCGAGGGCCAGCTGCGCGTGCAGCCCGGCAGCGCGCTGCGCGTGGTGGCGGCTGCGTCAGCTCAGGCCGCCCCGGCCGCGCATGGCGGAGGCCAGCCATGAGCACCGCCGGGCCGCCCCAAGGTGCTCAGCACCGCAGCGCGCGGCGCGAAGGTTCATCCACAGGCTTCACCGACCTGTTCATCCGCCGACCCATCCTGTCGGTCACGCTCTCGGCCCTGATCCTGCTGACCGGCCTGGCCGCGCTGTTCTCGCTGCCGATCCGCCAGTACCCGCAGATGGAGAGCGCCACCATCGTCGTGGCGACCAGCTACCCGGGCGCCTCGCAGGAGGTCATGCAGGGCTTCGTCACGACGCCGCTGGCCCAGGCCATCGCGAGCGCGAACGGCATCGAGTACCTGTCGTCCACCTCCACACCAGGGCGCAGCGAGGTCAAGGCCAAGCTGGTGCTCAACGCCAACGCCGACCGCGCCATGACCGAGGTGCTGGCCAAGGTGCAGCAGGTCAAGTACCGACTGCCCCAGGGCGCCTTCGACCCGGAGATCCGCAAGATCACGGACGGCGTCTCGGCCGTGCAATACCTGGACTTCGCGAGCCAGCGGCAAAGCATCCCCGAGATCACGGACTTCATCGCGCGCGTGGTGCAGCCCATGGTCACGGCCGTGCCAGGCGTGGCCTCGGCCGAGATCCTGGGCGGCCAAACCTATGCCATGCGGCTGTGGGTGGACCCCGTGCGGCTGGCCGCGCGCGGGCTCACGGCCGCAGACCTGGCCTCCGCGCTGCGCGCCAACAACGTGCAGGCCGCGCCAGGCGCATTGCGCGGCGCCGACACGCTGGTGCCGATCACGGCCGCGACCGACCTGCGCAGCGTGCAGGACTTCCGCGACATGGTGCTCAAGCGCGGCCCTGCCAGCGTGGTGCGCCTGGCCGACGTGGCCACCGTGGAACTCGGCGGCCAGAACGACGACAGCAGCTTCCTGGGCGACGGCCAACGCTCGGTCTCGCTCGGCATCGCCCCCACGCCCGACGGCAACCCGCTCGAGATCGTGCGCGGCGTCAACGCGCTGCTGCCCGACCTGCAGCGCGCCGCGCCGCCCGGGCTCACGGTCGGCAACGTGTTCGGCACGGCGCGCTTCGTCAACGCCTCGATCGACGAGGTCCTGCAGACGCTGCTGGAGGCCGTGCTCATCGTGGTCGTCGTGATCTTCCTGTTCCTCGGTTCGCTGCGCGCGGTCGCCATCCCCGTGGTCACAATCCCGCTGTCGCTGGTCGGCACGGCCGCGCTGATGCTGGCCTTCGGCTTCTCGCTGAACCTGCTCACGCTGCTGGCCATGGTGCTGGCGATCGGGCTGGTCGTGGACGACGCCATCGTCGTGGTGGAGAACATCCACCGCCACATCGAGGACGGACTGTCGCCCGCCCACGCGGCGCTGGTCGGCGCGCGCGAGATCGTCTGGCCCGTGGTCGGCATGACGGTCACGCTGGCCGCCGTCTACGCCCCCATCGGCCTCATGGACGGGCTGACCGGCGCGCTGTTCAAGGAGTTCGCGTTCACGCTGGCCTGCGCGGTCATCGTGTCGGGCGTGGTGGCGCTCACGCTGTCGCCGATGATGAGCAGCTTTCTGCTGCGCCGTGATCTGTCGGGAGGCCGGCTCGCGCACCGGATCGAGCAGGCCATGCAGGCGCTGGCTGACCGCTACGGGCGCCTGCTGGGCCATGCGCTGGCGGCGCGCGCGGCGGTGCTGCTGGCCTGCGTGCTCGTGTGCGGCGGCATCGTGGTGATGTTCCTGGGCGTGCAGCGCGAACTCGCGCCGGCCGAGGACCAGGGCTATGTGTTCGTCGCGGCGCGCGCGCCGCAGTACGCCAGCAAGGACTACACCGAGCGCGCGGGCCATGCGGTCGAGGCCCTGTTCCGCCAGCTGCCGGACTACCAGAACAGCTTCTTCACGAGCGGCACGAACGGGCAGAACAACGGCTTCGGTGGCGTGGTGCTCAAGCCCTGGGCGCAGCGCGAGATGGCGGCCAGCCAGGTCGAGGCACAGCTCAACGCGCAGGCCGGCAGCATCACGGCGGCGGCCGTCACGGCCTTCCAACCCGCGCCGCTGCCGGCCGGCAGCGACGGCCTGCCCGTGCAGATGGTGCTGCGCGCGCCGGTCGCGTTCACCGAGCTGCACCAGGCCCTGCAGACGCTCCAGGCCGCGGCCCGCGGCAGCGGTCTGTTCGCCTACGTGGACAGCGACCTGGCCTTCGACAGCGCGCAGGCGCGCCTGACGGTGGACGCGGCCAAAGCCGGCGAGATGGGCGTGACCATGGGCGACATCGCCGACACGCTGGCCGTGCTGGTCGGCGAGAACGTCATCAACCGCTTCAACTGGTTCGACCGCTCCTACGACGTGATCGCGCAGGTGCCGCGCGCGCAGCGCCGCACCCCTGGCGACCTCACGGGCTACTACGTGCGCGCGGCGTCGGGCCAGCTCGTGCCGCTGGCCACGCTGGTGCAGGTGCAGGTCCGGCCCCAGGCCAACCGGCTGCCGCAGTTCAACCAGATGAACGCCGTCACACTGTCGGCCGTGCCCATGCCCGGTGTGACCATGGGCCAGGCCGTGGACTTTCTGCGCAAGCAGCCGCTCCCCGCGGGCGCGCAGATCGACTGGCTGTCCGACAGCCGGCAGTTCGTGCAGGAAGGCAACCGGCTGCTGGTGTCCTTCGGCTTCGCGCTCGTGGTGATCTTCCTCGTGCTGGCCGCGCAGTACGAGAGCCTGCGCGACGCGCTCGTGATCCTGGTCACGGTGCCGCTGGCCATCTGCGGCGCGCTGCTGCCGCTGTGGCTGGGCTACGCCACGATGAACATCTACACGCAGATCGGCATGGTCACGCTGATCGGCCTGATCTCCAAGCACGGCATCCTGATGGTCTCGTTCGCCAACGACATCCAGCGCCAGGACGGTCTCGGGCCGCTGGCGGCCATGCACAAGGCGGCCGTGATCCGCATGCGGCCCGTGCTCATGACCACGGCCGCGATGGTGGCCGGCCTGCTGCCGCTGCTCGTGGCCAGCGGCGCCGGCGCGGCGAGCCGCTTCGCGATCGGCGTGGTCGTGGTGTCCGGCATGCTGGTCGGCACGCTGTTCACGCTGTTCGTTCTGCCCGCGGTCTACGCGCTGCTGGCGCGCGACCATGGCGTGCAGGCGGCCTCGCCGCGCGCCCGCGCGCTCGCGCTGGCAGCAACGCAGGCGGAGATGCGCCATGTCTGAGCACCCGTTGCTGCGTTCCGCCGCCCTGGCCATCGCGTTGCTGGCCGCCGGCTGCTCCTTCGCGCCGGCCTACGAGCGCCCAGCCACGCCACTGCCCGCGCACTGGGACAGGCAGGCTGCGGCCGCGACCTCCGCGCCGCCCTCCCGTGCAGCCACGCCCACCTGGCAGGATTTCGTGGTCGACCCGCAGCTGCGCGCGCTGGTGGCGCGGGCGCTCGCGAACAACCGCAGCCTGCGCCAGACCCTGCTGGACGTGCAGGCGGCCCGCGCGCTGTACCGCGTGCAACGCGCCGAGCAGCTGCCCGGCCTGCAGGCCGAGGCCGGGGGCCTGCGCCAGCGCCAGAGCGAGGAGCTGCGCGCGCCGGGCTCGCCCGCCGTGCACAGCAGCCTGCAGGCCGGCGTGGGCCTGGCCGCGTTCGAGCTGGACCTGTTCGGCCGCGTGCGTGCGCTGTCCGACGCTGCGCTGCAGGAGGTCCTGGCCACCGAGGAGGCCGCGCTCGGCGCGCGCGTGAGCCTCGTGGCCGAAGTCGTCCAGGCCGCTGTGGCGCGCCAGGGCGCGCAACAGCGCCTGCAGCTAGCCCGCCAGACGCTGCAGGCGCGCGAGCGCGCGCTGGACCTCGTGCTGCAGCGGCAGGCGGCGGGCGCGGCCACCGCGCTCGACGTGCAGGAGGCCCGGGGCCTCGTGCATGCGGTGGCAGCCCAGCACGAGCGCATCGCGCGCGAGGAACGCCAGGCCGGCCACGCGCTCGCGCTGCTCGTGGGCGATCCGGGCGGCGTGCCGGCCACCGGCGACGGCCCGCTGCTGCGGCAGGATCTATGCGCGGGCCTGCCCTCGGAGCTGCTCGCGCAGCGGCCCGACATCCGCGCGGCCGAGCACCACCTGCGTGCGCGCAATGCCCACATCGGCGCGGCGCGCGCGGCCTTCTTCCCACGCATCGCGCTGACCGGCCTGTTCGGCAGCGCGAGCGCGGACCTGTCCGGCCTGTTCGGCGCGGGGCAGCGCAGCTGGTCGTTCGCGCCGCAGCTCGTGCTGCCGCTCTTCGACGGCGGCCGCAACGCCGCCAACCTGGACCTCGCGCTGCTGCGCAAGGACCAGGCCGTGGCCGCCTACGAGCTGAGCATCCAGACGGCCTTCCGCGAGGTGGCCGACGCGCTGGCGGCCACCGAGACGCTGCGGCGCGAGGAGGCCGCGCAGCGCGCGCTGGCCGACACCAGCCGCGAAGCCCTGCGCCTGGCGCAGGCGCGCTGGCAGACCGGCGCCGACGACCACCTGCGCTACCTCGATGCCCAGCGCAGCGCGCTCGCGGCGCAGATGGACTGGATCGCGGTGCACACCGCGCACCAGGTCGCGCTGGCCACGCTGTTCCGCGCGCTGGGCGGCGGCTGGCAGGCCGCGGTCCCTTCCTGAATCCCTTGTCCCACCACCCTGAAAGGAAACCCCATGGAACACCAACTTCCCCCTCTGCCGTACGCCATCGATGCGCTGGCGCCCTACTACTCCAAGGAAACGCTGGAGTTCCACCACGGCAAGCACCACAACGCCTACGTCGTGAACCTGAACAACCTGCAGAAAGGCACGGAGTTCGAGAACCTGACGCTGGAACAGATCGTCAAGAAGTCCAGCGGCGGCATCTACAACAACGCAGCCCAGATCTGGAACCACACCTTCTTCTGGAACTGCATGAAGCCCGCCGGCGGTGGCGAGCCCAGCGGCAAGCTGGCCGATGCCATCAACGCCAAGTGG